>JBFWVL010000010.1:0-2634 GCA_050246755.1 Bacteriovoracia bacterium | reverse complement strand
TCCTCCCACTTCAACGTACCGATGGTGCGCTCCGTTCTGGCATTTCCGGTTGGCCTTCCTACCCCAGAGAGCCAGAGGTGGAGCCCCTGGATCTTGAGGTTTTGTTTGGTGATGTGTCCCTTGTTCGTAAATCGTCGACCTGCCCCGCATTGTGCGGGCAGCCATGTTTGCCGTAGAGAAGCCAGGAGGTCATCTATGGAAAACACAGTATTAAAGAAAAAACTCAGTACGTTTCGATCGAAGGAGGGCTACCTAGTCGGAGTTAGTGCGGATGTTCTGCAGGAACTGCTGCGGGCCTGGGAAGGATGGACTGGCAGATCCAAGGATTTTTATCGATCCATTGGAGTAGGCCAAAAGCAGATGGCTTTCTTGCTCGGTAAAGCCAAGAAGATGGCTAGAGAGGGCGGTTTTCCGGCCGAGGAGTTCA
Organism: Bacteriovoracia bacterium; assembly: GCA_050246755.1. Lineage (GTDB taxonomy): Bacteria > Bdellovibrionota > UBA1018 > CAIPTA01 > CAIPTA01 > JAKFYM01. The sequence continues at coordinate 2,207 of JBFWVL010000010.1, read as the reverse complement.
AGGAGGTTCAGCTTGCCTCTGGAATGGGCGGCGCCGGCGGCCCATGCAGCGGGATTGAGTTGCAGCTCGATGGTGGCAAGATCATCCGTTTCCCTGGCGTAGAGCCGTTAATCGATTTTCTGAAGAAATCGGCCTAAGTAGATGTTTGCGCTGAATCGTAGGACGAGAGTGTTTGTTTGCAAGGAGCCAACCGATATGCGCTCTTCCTACGATTCACTTTTTCTGCGGGCCAAGGAAATCCTCAAGCAGGATCCCTTCTCTGGGCATTTGTTCCTGTTTATGAACCGCCATCGCACGGCGGTAAAATGCCTTTATTACGACGGTACGGGGCTGGTGCTCATCTGCAAGAGATTAGAGAAGGGTCTCTTTAGCCGGATAAATCCGCTCTTTCCTGGCGATGTCGTATTAACCCAAGCTGAGTTTGCCTTGTTCTTCGAAGGGGCGAATTTAGAGAAGCGATTCATCGACAGCCCATCTGAAATAAAAAAATCCATCAAAGTAAAACAAGAGTTGGCGGCAGCCACTGCCTAGGCGATAGTTGCTGGGCAGTGACTCAAGAAGAATTATTTGCAGAAGTATCAGTCGAGAAATTCGACCTCCTCTCGAGGGAAGAGCTTATTGCCTTCGCCAAGGGGGAGCAGAAGCTGCGCCTGCAGTTCCAGCGGGAGGTAAAGCGCCTCTCTGCCCTTAATGAAGAGCTCAAGCAGAAAACCTTTCTCGTGGAAGAGAAGTACATCCATATAAAGAACAAGTTCTATGGGCGGAGATCGGAGAAGGCGCCGCGGAAGAGGCGGGCCAAGGGCAATAAGGAATCGAAGCGCAAGGTTCAGCTACCCTCGGAGCGCTACCCCGATGCCCCCATCATCGAGCGCCACGTAGAGCTGGCGAACCCGCCCAAGTGCCGCTGCTGCTCCTCCCCGATGCGCGATAGCGGCCTCACGGAAGATAGCCAATTCTTGACTGTAATCCCCGCGCAGTACCTGGTAATCTTGCAGCGGCGGCATAAGTACTCCTGCAGCAAATGCTACGGTGATATCCAGACGGCCCCGGCGCCGCCTTCTATTACGCCGGGATCCTCCTATAGCGACGAGATGAAGGTGGATGTGGCTTTATCCAAGTACTGCGACCTCATCCCCATCGAGCGCTATGCTTCTATCGCTGGCCGCGCCGGGCTTGAAGACCTCCCGCACAATAGCTTAATCGAAGCCACGCACCAGCTGGCCGATTTTGTAAAGCCAGCGTACGAGAAATCGAAAATAGAAGTGAAGGCCGCCCGTGTGCTCCACGCCGACGAGACGCCGCACCGGATGCTGGAGGGAAGCGATAAAAGCGCTTGGCACCTCTGGGGCTTCTCAAGCGACAAGGCCAGCTTTTTTGAAATCCACGATACAAGAAGCGCCGATGTGACGAGCGACATCCTGGTGGAGTCCAAATGCGAATACCTGATGAGCGATATTTACTCGGGGTATGGCTGTGCTGTGCGGAAGGCCAATAAAAAACGAGAAGAGCTCGGGCTTGGGCTGCCACCGATAAAAAATATCTACTGCAATGCCCACGCGCGCAGGAAGTTTAAAGAAGCCGCGGCCACGGAAGAAGATCGGAACTTCTTTATAGTGCTCTATAAGAGAATTTACTTCTTAGAGAAGAAGGCCCAACAGAGCAGGGAGAAACAGCCCGATAAAATCCTTTGGTACCGCTCCCGAATGACTCCGCTCTTTAGGGCGATGAAGGATAAGGCCCTGGCCTTGGTGGCGGGCTATTCCTCGAAAAGCCTAATGGGAAAAGCCCTGGCTTACTTCCTGGAGAACTACGAGGCCTTCACTCTCTTCCTCGGAGCTGCCGAGCTGCCCATCGATAACAACCAACAGGAACGGCTCCTGCGTAATCCTGTTGTGGGCAGGAAAACTTGGTACGGCACGCACTCCGAGCGGGGAGCTAAAACAGCCGCCATCCTCTTCACCTTGGTGGAGAGCTGCAAGCTCCTGGGTATTAATCCTCGCGAATACTTCAAGGCTCTGGTGCGGGATCTCCACCAAGGCAAGGCTCCCTATACCCCGGCCGAATTCAAACTCCAATAATTCCCAGTCAAGACGGGCTAGGTCGACGATTTACGGAAGAGGGGGCTCGCTTAACCTATATTTGTGATCGCGAGGGCGATTTTTGGGATTTGATGAGCGCTATTGAGCGGGAGAAAAGTGTATTTGTTA
>JBFWVL010000009.1:0-7460 GCA_050246755.1 Bacteriovoracia bacterium | reverse complement strand
GGGGTCCGGGCGGCGGCACGCGCGCGAGTTTTTTCAGCTAAACAAGACACATTTAGCAAGCGAAAAGTTGGATTTAGACGAGGGGGTTATATTCGGCGCGCATTTGCAGCTCTGCCGGAGTGAAACTATTTTGCGCCAGCATTTCAGCGCGTTTTGCTTCCGCGAATTCAGTCGGGATAGAGAGAACTTTTCCGAACCCGCTGGCATCCGGCTTTTCCAGAACGGTATAGCCAATCGGTGCGGGCTTTTTCTTCGTGAGGTAGACGTACACGCCCAGGGCGAGGAGTCCGTAACCTAAATATTTCCAGTTTTGTTTTTTCATCTTTTAAAATCGGGCGGCTTAGACCACGAAACCTAAGCCGCCCTCAACAGGAGTATCAGGAATTACTTTTTATTTTTATTTTTGCCTACTTTTTTAGCAGCTTTTTCAGCGGGGACGCTGCCATTTTCCATCCATTTCTGGGCGGAAAATTCTTCTACGAATTTATGCGAACCACCGAAATCCTCGCCACACATTTCCTCAACCGAGGGCACGCGGCCTTCAAATTTTTCAGCCACGGCGGCTGCAACTTCCGAGCGGGCTTCGGCATCTTTATGCTTTTCGAGCCCATCAGCGCGGTCACAGTAAACGCGGCAATCTTTCGGGATAGGGCCAAGATCATGACAATCGGAAGCCCCAACCATTTTGGAGTTATCGCGCACCGAACCCGCGCCGCAAATGAGGGAAACGCGAAGTTTTCCTTCGGCATCTATTGCTTTCAAATAGTTTTCACCATCCGAATCCACGCTGCCGCCGGGGTATTTGTTCATATAGTGAGCGATATAGGGCTTCATTTTCATAACTACTTTTCCTTTTCTATTTTGGTTTCGATTACCGCGATTTTTGTTTTCATCACGTTGAGTTCATCTTTAAATTCTATCACCTGGTTTAAAAGCCACCAGATAATAATTCCGCCGCCCGCCGCCGCGCCCTTGAGGGTTTTACGCTTCGTCGGTGAGAGCTTCGGCAGCATGTTTTTTTGCCGATTCTGCTATTTTTTTCTTAACCGCTTTTCGTTTAGCTTTCGGCGTTCCTTTCAGCGCAACGGCTATATCTTTCACCAGCCCAAGGGCGGATAAAATTAACATCGGATTCATGGTTTTGCCTCCACGCTGGCGAGATTTCTTTGGAACCGTTCCCAGTAAGTTTGGGCTGCTTCGTATTTTCCCACGCCGCCAGCCGCGCGATAGGCAATTTCCTTAGCTTGGTTTCCTTCCCCTTGGTTATATGCTTTCACGCCATATTCCAGGTTATTAAACTTTCGGTAGATTCGCGCAAAATGTTTAGCGGCAATTCGAATAGAAGTTTCGTCGTCGTCGAGGAGGTAGCCTAATTCCGCGTATTGGTCCGGGTCATAATCGGCGGAATTCACATTTCGCAAATTCGCCACGGAAGGAACCCATTTTTCATAGTCGTTCGCGGTTGTCACGGTGAGCTGCATAAGCCCGCGCGAAAGCCCATCACTACTCCACTTTCCAGCAATCACGAGCGGATTTTGGCCTAAACTCGATTCATTGAGGGCAAGCGCTTTCAGCCACTTCCAACCAGCGGAGGGCAAACCATTTACGGAAGCGTAGTATTTAAACCAAGCATCATATTTATTCCAAGCGGGCGTATAGGGCGCGGTAGAATCCATGATTTCATCTCCCTTCGTATAGGTCAAAACACCTATCGCCACAATGAGGAGAAAAACGTAGGGCATTTTATACCTTAACGCTTTTTCCAGCCGCATTTGCAAAAACTAGAATTCCGATAATTCCGGCGATTGCAATGTAAGCCATGCTGCCGCCCAAAAACCACGAAGCCGAGGTATTAATTGCTTCGGCGGTATCTTTCGCCACGGAAACCGCATCGGCTTGGATTCTATCCCAATTCAGCGTCGAGACTTTTCCGAGGAGGGCTTGATTAAATTCGCTGCCTTTCATATCACCGTTGGGATATGTGGTAACGCGGCCTTTACTCTGTTCCGCGAGGGATTCCATCGCATTCGTCACGGCTTGCATTCCGAGGAATTCTTGCGTGTCGATAACCGAAGCACCGAAATTTTCGCGCCAGGTCGGATTCGTGCGGTCAATCCATTGAATGAGCTGAGTAAAGGTAAGCGAATAATTTTCCGGGTATTGAATGGCAATATTATGCCAGGGCCTCAAAGCCTCATTTGCCGCTGATTGTTTAGCCGCGATAGTTATTTGCATAAATCACCCGTAAATTTCAATATAACCGTTTCCGCCCGCGCCGCCCGCCGCGAGAGAACCCGCGCCCGTTCCGCCGCCGCCGCCGCCCTTTACGCCCGCCGTTTGACCTGAACCGTTACCCTGCCCGCCGTTACCGCCGGAACCAAAACCGCTCATGCCGCCGCCGCCGCCGCCCGAAGTTGAAAGCCCGCCGCCTGGGCCGCCCGCGCCCGCCGAAAGAGCGGTGCCGGTGCCATCATAGGCGGAGAGAAAACCAGCCGTTACTCCGTTTTGCACAGGGGTTGTTACGGTACCGCCGGATGAACCCGCCGCACCGCCCGAACCGCACGCGCCGCCCGAACCCGCCATGCCTTTTCCGGCAGCGGAACCGCCCGCGCCGCCGCCCGCACCGCCCGCGCCTCCCGGCAGAGTAAGGATATCGACGCTATCCATAGTAATTTTGCTAGTTCCGCCCGCAGTTCCGTTACCGCCGGATGAGCCCGCCGCGCCGCCCGTTCCGATAGTTATCGTAAGGGTAGCTCCGGGGCGTACTCTTAACCATTGTTCAATAAATGAACCGCCGCCGCCGGAACCAGCCGTATTCACGCCAGCCGCCGCGCCGCCGCCGCCGCCGCCGCCGCCAGCCATTCTTACAAATAAGCTGTATTTACCAGCGGGCACGGTAAAGCTATTTGCCCCGGTTGTTCCGCTGGTAAAAAGCTGAGATAAGCCGCCGCCCCCAGGGCTTTTAAAATCCATTTATTCCTCGACGGTATAGGAAATTGAGGCAGATTTTGCAGTATCGCAAATTGCCGAAATTTCCGAAGTATTTTTAATTACAACTTTTTCACCCGAAGCAATGGGCACGCCCCAATTTACTTGCGCGATGAACGGGCCAGCTCCGCCGCCTAAAGCGCCTCCTATCCAAGCGGTATCAGGGCCAGCGTTATACATGGTCACGGTGCGTGGATTCGCGCCCGCCGGAACCACTTGCACGGCGGTAGTGGAAACTGCCACGGCAGCGTTCGGGTCAATCAAACTACCGTCTTGAATGGAAGTAATGGAAGCACCGGAATTTTGCGTATAGCTCCGAATATAGCCCACTACCGAAGTTTCAAATACAGCGAAAGTCGGATTGCGGTCCGGGTTCGGAATATATAACCAACCCTCATTTACAGGAAAATCGAATTCCATTGATTTTCCGGCTTGCAGAACAATCCAATTACTTGCATCCGAATCCCTGCGGCCTGCCTTATAATAGGCCACATCATTCGAGGTATAAGCTTGCGGCGTTTCATTGCCCGCATCACCGGTAACGATGCCGCGATATAAAATTGATTTATGTGGACCAACCTTGAACGGTTTATTAATCGTCAGGTTGTTCAGCATATCCATGCGCCAAACGCGGAACGGTTCAAAATCTCCGCGCGAGCTCGAAAAAATGGAAGCATCGCCATTATTGAGGAGCGAAGAGAGAACGCGCGAAGCTTCGGCAATTTTCTCTAAACCGGCGGCGATATCAACGGGCAAATTCGGCTGCATTACTTACCTCTTTTTCGTGAGGAGGAAAACCACTAGAATCACGCCCACGGCAATGCCGCCGTAAAGCATATAATTTGTTTTTGCGGGAGCCGCCGTTTCAGGCTGGATTGCCGCCGGAGCTGGGCGGGCTTCCACATAGTTATTCGGATTTTGATTCGGGGTAGAAAACTGCAACGGGGGCAGAGTGGGCAATCCCACTTTTTCCGAAAGTTGATCTAGGAAAGAATTTCCGATTACATCAGCATTGTTTTTGAAAAAATCACCTAAGCTCATTTTCGCCCCTTAAAGTAAAGATATGCCAAAATTCCCACTCCGCCGACTACCGCCGCCGGAACTATCCATGAGGGCGTGCCGCCCGTCACCGGTAGCGGTGTGGCCGGCGCCGCTGTTTGGAAGGTATTTCCTCCCGGCAACGGATTTTGTTTAGCCCCACTGTTATTTCCGAAAATATCGGTCAATCCCGAAATCATGGAAGGGTCAAACCCTAAACCCGAAGAGGAAAAACCCAAACTCGCGCCGCCCGTGGCCAGAGCGGAAGCTGCCGGTAGCACGTTTCCGAGAGAATCCCGAATAATGCCCGCGCCTGATTGCCCTTGCAGAATTGAACCCGGCAGATTCGTGAGACTAGCTACCCCGCCCGCCGCGTTCGATACAATCGGAATATTTGCGCTCTGCAAAACTTGCAGCGGCGCGGTCACTGGGAGAGTGGCAATCTCTGCCGCTTTTCCGATAACATTTCCGATTGATTTAAAAAATCCCATGATACCCCGCGAAAGTGTAGCGGCGTTCGGAAAATCCGAAACGCCGCTTTTTTCAAATTACTTCGCTTCAACCAATTCGTGTTGATGCACGAGGAGGGTAGCTACCGAGGTATAGGTAGCTGCGGATTTCGTGCTGATTTCAAGCTGCACGTTATCCAGGAAACGAGCGTCAAGCGCCGAATCAATCACGCCGAATTGGGTAAGATCCATATATGCAAAACCTTGCAGAATGGATTTATTACTCGAATACGGGGCATTGATATTGAAACGGGCTTTATTATCGGCCTGCAATTCAAACCAGGTTTCATTGCGGGGAGTAAAGCTACCGTTCAAGGTAAGCTTAATTTGATCTACCAGGATATCCGAAGCGAGCAAGCCCGTTGCGGTAGTGGTAGAACCCGAAGCACCATCGCGCGCCAGCATCGAAAGACCGATGATTTTTTGACCTTTGTTAAGGTTAATCACGCGGTTCGCGGCGGCAGCGGAAAACGGTTCAGTTTGGAAGGTTTCTTTATAAACCTGGAATTTGCGGTTTTGTTCTACCGTGCGGGCTTCAATCAACTTAACGTCAATTTGCAGCGTCGAGGAGGAATAAACCACGGGGGCAGTATTTCCGAAACCGAGGAGGGCGGAATAAGCTTTCGTATTCAGAATCAATTCCGAACCCACGATACCGCGCAAATTCAACCACGTTTGTTGACGGCCAAACTTTACGAGCGGGCACTCGAAAAAGATAACCAGGGATTCAGCTACCGAAGTAACTTGCGTGGTAGTTCCGTAAGTGAAAGCGGAGCTATCAGCCGTTACATCGCCGCCGGTAACGGCAGCCGCCGCGGAGCTGGATTTTCTTTCACCGCGAATACCGGCGTCGAGGAGCTGGTGGAACGCTGCCATGCGAGGAGTAACGGTTTTGATCGAATCGGAACCACCAACACGCACTTGGATAGTGGAAACGAGATCATCGAAAGGACCGAAATCATCGGCAACGGGAGTACCGCTGGCGAAAGTGGTAACGATCGAGCCGCTTAGGCGAAGTACCAGCGCGCGAAGCGTGGTATCTTCCGGTAAACGGAAAGTCATTACAGAAGAGGGAACGAAAGCTTGCGAGGCGAGTTTCCGAGTCGATTCGGAATCAATTGCCACCACGTTAGAAAGATTTTGTCTCATCGGAAATTCTCCTTTTAAAAAATTAAATTAGGCGGCGGGCTTATTAGGATTGCCGAGGAGATTTCCAACGTAAGGCACGCGGTTGTAAATCATGATGCCCACGAAAACGAGAAGAAGAGTGGGGATAATGGCTTCTTTGGAAGGAAGGATTTTCATTTTTAATAGCTCCGAAAATTATGGTTTTTGGTCAACTTGTTTAGTGTCAACTACATTTTCGGTCAAAACAAGATCATTGTTTAATATTTTTATTTCCTCCTTTCCGCGCTGCAAAAAGAATTTTCTTTCGGGCAGCGTGTAAAGTCGCTCCGCGTGGCCCTTGAGGCGAGAGGATAACCACTTCACATCATTGGCGTCTTGACACATTCCCACGAATAAATTGTGTGATTGAGATAGAATGGTTTTATGCACCTCAGCAGGACGCTGTGAAGTGGCCAGGAGGGCCACGCCTTCATGTCTGCCGGTAAGATACGCATAGCGCAAATAGTGAGGAAGCGCATGAGCGGTAGAATAATTCTGCACCTCTTCTAATACTAAAAGCAGGTTATTATAGTCTGCCTCTTTCGCGGAGCTGCGAATCATTGCCAAACGGATGCATTGTTCAATTACGGATTTTTCCTCAGCCCCGGCATCCATGTGGGAATGGAAAATAATTCTAAACTTTTCCTGTTTTAGTGAAAGCCTTAGAGCGTCTACAAATTCCTCGAAATCATAGCATTCGGTGCCATCGCGGTATTCGCCCGTAACGTCGATAATTATCACGCGCGGATACATTTCCTGAATTTTCCGGGATAAATAAGTTTTGCCACAACCGCGCATCCCTAGAATGGAAGTCACGGTTGTGGCATCGAAAAGCGGTTTAACTTTGGAGCGGGTTGCTTTGGCCATTATCTAGGAATGATGCCAGCCCGCTGCCGGGGCGTACACCTGAATCCGTTTCCTTGGTTTCAGTTTTTTTGGGTTTCGTTTTAAGCGTCGGAGCTGCCGGGGGCGGCGGTGCCGTGTTCACTACATCACCGGTATTATTAGCAGTTTGCGCGGCTAAGTGGGCTTGCATGATTGCTTTAAACGCCATGTAGCGGGATGCCGCCGCGAATCCCAATCCCAGAGCGAGCCCTACCAATTCGGCGTGTTCATTCTGGAGTTGAGGGAGGTAGCGTTTCATGCAAAGGTCTAAGAGCACCGCGTTGGAAGTTTTTTCCTCTTCGGATAGCTGCCAGCCCTGCCAGCCCGTTCTAAGAGCTAAAGCCTGAAACGGGAAATTAATTACAGGTTTTAGATAGTCGATAGGCGGGGGCGTGATTTCGGCTGTTTTAGCTGCCTCAACTTTCGCCCCCTCTTTTTTGGATTTCGGCGTGGGATGGATAATATTGCCGTGTTCATCACGGGGTAATTTTTTCCGCCCACGCTGAGACTTGACGGGTTCGGCAGAAGAAATTGCCTCCTGGCTTTCTTTAACTGCCTCCTCGAAAGACGAGCCTGTATCCTGGCCCTCAGTAGCGGGAGTAATTTCCTTATTTTCAGTATTTTCTGCCGAATTTTCCATTTAAAACTCCTGTCCGTAGTGTTTTCCATCGGGCATGTGTTCGCGCCCGTTGAATTTAATTATATCTTTCATGGCGAGCATTAAATCCTTAAGAGCGGATTCGGCGGCTGCCAGCCTTTTTTCTAAGTCGGATATCGTTGCCTTTGGCAATTTTTCTTCGTTTTCGTTTGGCATTTTAATTTTCCTTTATATAGGTAGTTTGAATAAATCCGGTAACCCGGACCTGAATTGAT
>JBFWVL010000008.1:0-65483 GCA_050246755.1 Bacteriovoracia bacterium | reverse complement strand
CCGTAGCGTACGATTCCACTACGGGGAAGCCGCTCTATCTCACATTTAGGGCACTCTGGGCGATGCATGCGCCCGGCAAAAGCAAGTTCCTGGCCAACGAAAAATCAACAATCATGTAGACCGGCTTAAGCGGAGAATCTCCCGCAAAAGGCGCAGCGTCTCAGACTGATCGCGAAGATAAAAATTAGCGTTAGACCCTTTCCGCCGACCCACCGAAACCGAGAGCACGTTCGGCAGTCGGAGCCGGAAAACATCTTCGTCGGTATCATCATCGCCCACGTAGATTGCCTTGGGTGCTTTCACCAGGCGCAGCAGTTCTTTCAGGGCATCTCCCTTATTGGGAAGCTTTGGGGGAATCAAATTCACCACGAATTTTCCGGGGAGAATGCGTGGGGCCGGGGAAAGGATGGAACAAAATGCGAGGAGTTCCCGGCGCCTTCGCAGTGGTTGCCGACTATTGCGATAGTGGACCGCTAATGAGTAGCGCTTGTTTTCCAGGAATACGTCGTCGAATCCATGGCTCGAAAAAAGCCCGGTGAGCACAAAATGCCAAGCGGCACATATTTTTTCCGCGCCGGCGTATTTTCGTTGGGCACTCAGTAGGCCCTCGAATCCGTGATTGCCGATATAGGAGTGCAACCCGGCGGGAAGGCGGCCCGTGAGATCTGCTACCCCGCGCCCAGACAGCACGGCCACGGGATAAAGGTGGGCCAGTTGATCCAGCAGCGTTTCGGTATTTTTTCTCAGCCGTGCTTGGCTGGGTTTGCCAGTTATGGGCGCGAGCGTGCCATCGAAATCGAAGGCGAGTAAACATTTACCCGCTACGGTGCCTTCGAGGCTTTGCTTCCCGGCGCTGGAGAAAAGGTATCTCATGCGCCGAAAAAATCTTTAGGGCGGAATCTGGCCTGGAAACGATTTCGCTGGCGCATCCGCGCGGCATCGATGAGCATTCGGCCGGCCCAGCGGAAGACGTTAAACTCACGGATAAAATTTCTCATACTGCGCATGCGTTCTCGCTGATCGCGTGCGCTCATTTCGAGCGCCACGTGGAGCGCGGCCGCACATTCGTCGATATTGTAGGGATTCACGATCAGCGCTTCGGGCAATTCCCGTGATGCGCCGGTGAACTGGCTAAGAATGAGTACTCCTTGTTCATCGTCACGGGCGGCCACGAATTCTTTCGCCACCAAATTCATTCCGTCGTGGAGGCTGCTCACGAAGCAGAGATCCGCCGCGCGGAAATGCTGGAACACGTCGAACGGGGTGTGGTGCTCCACAAGCAAGTGGATGGGCTGGTAATTATCCTTGCCAAACCGCTGGTTGATACGCGTGGCTTCGGCCCTTACGGCCTCGTCGAAATGTTTATAGTGTTCGATGATTCCGCGGCTGGGCGAAGCGATCTGTACGAACGAAAACCGGCCACGCCAGGAGGGGCTTAATTCGAGCAGCCGTTCCACGGCCATGAAGCGCTCGAGAATTCCTTTGGTATAGTCGAGGCGGTCCACGCCGATTCCTATTTTTATGTCGGCCGCGATTCCTATTTTTTCGCGCACCAGGCGGCGGCAGGTGGAGATGGCTTCTTGGTTTTCACTCCACTGCGAAGGCCACTCGATAGAAATGGGATAGTTGCGCACGGCCGTGAGCTGCCCACCCGAGGCAATGGTATTCGTTTCGCGGTCGATCCTAGCCTCGAGGAAACGATCTACGGTGTCGATGAAATTATTGCAATGAAAGCGAGTATGGAATCCCAAAATACTGGAGCCGAGCATTCCCTGAAGAATTTCTTCTCGCCAGGGACAGATGCCGAACACTTCCGGGTTCGGCCATGGGATATGCCAGAAAGTAATCACGGTGGCGCGCGGAAGTCTTTCCTTGATCATGCGGGGGAGTAGAGCGAAGTGATAATCCTGAACTAGCACCACCGGATCTTCGGTACGGCTTTCTTCGATCACGGCCTGCGCGAATTTCTTATTCACCGCGATATAGGCTTCCCAATCGCTCGTGCGGAAAATCGGGCGCGTATGAGCCACGTGACAAAGAGGCCACAGGCCTTCGTTGGAGAAACCGTAGTAATAGCCCTTTTCTTCTTCCGGTGTCAGCCAAACCCGGCGGATTTGGTAAGAAGGATTATTCGGGGGAACTCGCACGCGATCGTGGGCGTCCACCGCTTCCTTATCGGCATTTCCGCTGCCGTGGGCGATCCAAGTGCCGGAACATGCCCGCATCACCGGCTCGAGGGCGCTCACTAGGCCGGAAGCCGGAAACTGGGTCTCAATTTTATCTCCGCGCTTCACGTGGATATACGGCTCGCGATTGGAAACGGTGAGCACTTCTTCGCCGGCCAGATCTTTACGGAGGATTTCCCGAAGGGTTTCCGCGCTCCAGGAAATACTGCCTTCATCGCGAATGGCCTTGTCGGATTCAATTTCCCTGACTAGTGCCCGCAAGTCCTTCACGAGGGGTTTGAGCTCCGGGGAAAGCGTGGGACTAAAGGGACGGCGGAAAATTCCCTCGCCGCTGAGCACGGAACGCATCCCATTCACCCAGCCACGCCAGGAAAGCTGCGCCACCACCACCGTTACCAGCGAGGTGATCACCGAAAGGATGGCGAAAAAGTAAAAAAGATACTGTTTAGTTTCAGTGGTTCGCCGCGAAATAAAGCTGAGGTCGTGCACGAGAATCAAGGAGCCGATATTTCCAATTTCGGAATCTACGCTCGCGTAGGTCACATGCACTGGAGCTTTGCCAATTTGGACCACCGAGGATCTTAGGGTAGGGAGGTTCAGTGCTCCCACGCAGGTAAGCGACTGGGGAAATAATTCCGAGGCGGAAATCATTTTCCCCGACCGGTCGCAAAAGGCGATGGCGTAGAGGCGGTCATCGATCGTGGCGTTGCGAAAAATATAGGCGATACGGCGCTGGAGCTCCGCCTGCTTTTTCTCTTTAAGGGCCGCATCAATCGCGTCGCTTAGGGTGTGCGTAATAAGTTTTGAGCGGATTTCCACGTCCCGTATGAACCAATTCATTACCAAGCGGTCGGTAAGGGTCATGGTTCCGTATGTTATGACGGAAAGCGCAATTAAAAGCGGTAATATGAAGCGGAGCGATAGACTCATAAGTTTATTTTAGTGCAAGAAAGCCGCTCTCGCATCTTTACGGTAGGGAAACGGTGTAGAATACGTAGTTATGTATCCATATGGATTAATAGGAAATTGCCAAATCGCCGCACTTGTTAGTCAGACCGGTTCCATGGAATGGCTATGCCTTCCCCGCCCCGATAGTCCACCGGTTTTTGGGCGTTTACTCGATGAAAATGGAGGACACTTCTCCGTCTATTCTCCCGACGTAGAAACTTCGACGCAGGAATATATTCGTAATACTAACGTGCTGGTGACGACCGTTCGGCTGAAGAATGGTGATTCCTATCGCATTACCGATTTTTGTCCCCGTTTTATGCAGTTCGGGCGCACGTTTCGTCCCTTCGGCGCGTTTCGTATCTTGGAACCGCTGAGTGGCCACCCCACGGTGCAGGTCGAATGCAAACCGGTGTCTGGCTGGGAGAAGGAGGCCGTGGTGGCCGCGCGAGGAAGCAGTCACCTTCGCTTCGATATCCGGGGAGATGTTCTACGTCTTTGGACTACTATGCCCATGACGTACCTTGCCGAAGGGCAGTCGTTTTCGCTGATGGAAAAAACGTATTTCGGCCTCACCTGGAATTTCGCGCTCGAAGACGACCTCGTGCAAGTGACGGAAAATTTCCTTCACCAGACAATCGACTACTGGCGCATCTGGGTTCGACACTGCAATATTCCCTCCGAATACCAGGCCGACACCATTCGTTCCGCCCTCGCGCTCAAACTCCATTGCTACGAAGATACGGGTGCCATTCTCGCCGCGCTTACCACTTCGTTACCCGAAGAGTCCGGTCATACCCGGAATTGGGACTACCGTTTCTGCTGGTTAAGGGACGCCTCTTTCGTGCTCAATGCATTTCACCAGCTTGGGCATTTCGAGGAGATGGAAGGCTTTCTCAAATTCCTACTCTCCGTGGCCAAGGCACATGAAGATTCTACCGATCGGCTGCGTCCCGTTTATGCGCTGGACCGCCAAGTTCCCCTGCCGGAAAAGGAACATGATAACTGGGCCGGCTTCGGAAATTCCCAGCCGGTGCGCTCAAAAAATCAGGCCGCGGAGCATACCCAGAACGACGTATACGGGGAAATGCTCACGGCCGTCGCGCCGATTTATTTCGACGAGCGTTTTTACCACCTGCGCACGCCCGAACATGAGGAGCTGATCGCGAGCCTCACGCGCTTTTGTGTGAAGAATATTTCTCGGCCCGATGCCGGCCTTTGGGAAATCCGGGACGGCTGGCAAGAGCATTCCTTTTCAAACCTGCTTTGCTGGGCGGGAATCGAGCGCGCGTTCTCCATTCAGAAGGCCGGCTATCTTGCCGAACTGGGGCTCGACCTAAAGGCCGAGCTGGCGCGCGCGGAAGCGGCCCTGCGCAAGGCCTCCGTGGATGGTTACGTGGGCAACGGCCCAACCGATGCTACGCCTGACGCGTCTTTATTGTTGATGCCGCTTCTTAGATTCCCCGACGTAGACTTATGCCGGGAAACCGTGCTGCGGCTCGAGAGGGAGCTCACGTTCCAGGATCCCCAAACCGGAGAAGGGTTTTTGTACCGCTATATCCGCAAAGACGATTTCGGCCGGCCGGCCTCGGCGTTTCTCATTTGTTCTTATTGGCTGGTACAAGCATTGGTGCGGGTGGGTGAAAAGGAAAGAGCCCGTAAGCTCATGGACAAATTACTGGTGGCGAAAAATAACCTAGGACTTTTGGCCGAGCACTTCGACCCCTCCCGGAAGCAGCAGCTTGGAAACTTTCCCCAGGCTTATTCCCACGTGGGCCAGATCCTAGCGGCCTTTGCCGTGTCGAAGCCTTGGGAGGAAGTGCTATGAAGAATCGCCTCGGGAAAGAAAAAAGCCCGTACCTTCTGCAGCACGCGGAGAATCCGGTGGACTGGTATCCCTGGGGAGAAGAAGCCTTCGCTAAAGCCCGCACTGAGCATAAACCTATTTTTCTCTCGATCGGCTATTCCACTTGTTACTGGTGCCACGTGATGGAGAAGGAGTGCTTCGAGCGCGAAGAAGTGGCGGCGGCCCTGAGTGGCTTCGTTGCCGTAAAAGTAGACCGGGAAGAGCATCCCGAAGTGGACGAAATCTACATGGACGCGGTGGTAGCCATGACCGGGCATGGTGGCTGGCCCATGAGCGTGTTTCTTACGCCTGACCTTCAGCCTTTCTGGGGCGGAACTTATATTCCGTATCCAAATTTTTTGCAGCTTCTCGAAAAAATTTCTTCCTTTTGGCGCGACCAGCGTGCGCAGCTGGTCGCAGGGGGGAAGAGCGTGCTCGCGACTTTAACTGAGCGAGAACAGCGAGAGACCATTCGCGGTGAGAAAATTTCTGACGAGCAAATTTTCGCGCGTTTCGAGCAGCATTGCTCCGCTAGCTTCGACGAAGCCCACGGCGGCTTTGGAAGCGCGCCTAAATTTCCTTTATCGATGAATCTCCGGCTGCTCCTGCGCCTTGGCGGCGAGAAAAATATGGCGATTGCGGAAAGATCTTTCGAGGCCATGGCTTGCGGGGGAATCTTTGATCAGCTCGGCGGAGGTTTCCACCGCTATTCCACCGATGAGCGATGGCTGGTTCCGCACTTCGAGAAAATGCTGTACGATAATTCCCTTTTGGCATTTTCCTACTTGGAGGCTTTTCAGTGCACCGGCAAGAAAATTTTTAGCGACGTCGCGCGCGCGACCTTAGACTATTTGTTGCGCGACATGCTCTCCCCCGAGGGCGCATTTTTTAGTGCGGAGGATGCCGGCGACGTAAAAAGGGAAGGGGACTTCTACGTTTTTTCTTTTGGGGAGTTGAAATCCGCTCTGGGTGAGGACTTCGAGGAGTTCCGGCGCATTTACCCGGTTTCCCAGGCGGGAAATTTCGAACACGGCACGAATATCCTGCACCTCGCGAGCGCCGCGGACTGGGCGGAATCGCGCTCTCCACGCTTTGAGGCTATGCGGGAAAAGCTTGTAGCCCTTCGGAATTCCCGGAAGCGTCCTCACCGCGACGAAAAAATTCTCACCGCCTGGAACGGCCTCGCTATTTCCGCGTTTGCTCACGCAGGTTCCGTGTTGGGCGATGCGCGCTATACCGCCGCCGCCGTGCACGCCGCCACCTGGCTGCAAGCTACGTTGTGGAAAGACGGAACTCTCTTGCGCCGCTACGCCGGCGGGGAGGCCCGCTATGCCGGCACGGCCGCCGACTACGTCTATTTGGTAGAAGGGCTTTTGCACCTTTACCAGGCTACCTTCGATACGCAGTGGCTCACGTGGGCGCGGGAACTGCAGCGTGTTTTCGATGCGCAGTTTTGGGATGACGAAAAGGGCGGCTATTTCACCGCTTCTCGCGAAGAAAAAAATCTGGTGATGCGTATAAAAGATAAGGCCGACGGCGCGTTGCCTTCTCCAAATTCTGTGGCCTGCCGGAACCTGATCCGGCTGGGAGAATATTTTATGGAATCGGCGTTGAGCGCCCGTGCTGCGGAACTGCTGGCTTTCCAGCGTCCTCTTTTAGAAAAGTCTCCTTTTGGGCTGGCCGCGGCGGCTCAGGCGCTATTCCTGCATCACGCCCCGGCCGTCCTCGTGGTTTCAGGGAAAAATGAGGCGCAAAGGAATAATTTGGTGCGCACGCTCCGCTCTCATTTTCATCCGCGGCTCAGCTTAGGCCTGGCCGATGGGCGGGCGATACCAATTTTGGCGGGAAAAGATAGTCAGGCGGATTGCGTGGGCTACCTCTGCAAGGATAAGACTTGCTTGCCTCCCATGAATGCCAAGCAGACATTGGCTTCTTTGGGCGGTTAGCCCGGAGAGTTAGATGCGCTCATTGGTTCAAAGAGTAAAGTCGGCCTCAGTCTCCATCGAAGGAGCCGTGCAAGGGG
This sequence comes from Bacteriovoracia bacterium, assembly GCA_050246755.1. Taxonomy (GTDB): domain Bacteria; phylum Bdellovibrionota; class UBA1018; order CAIPTA01; family CAIPTA01; genus JAKFYM01. Next base: position 58,480 of record JBFWVL010000008.1, on the reverse strand, counting down.
AAATCGGTGCTGGATTACTGGTGCTATTGGGCATTGCCGAGACCGATACTTCCGAGGACTTGGAGTACCTGGCCAGGAAAATTCCTGCGCTGCGAATCTTCGCCGATGAAGCCGGTAAGATGAATCTCTCGGTGGTCGACGCCGGCGGAGCCCTACTCGTGGTTTCGCAGTTCACGTTGATCGCCGAAACCGCCAAGGGCAACCGGCCTTCTTTCATCGGGGCTGCCCGCCCGGCGCGAGCGATTCCGGTCTACGAAGAGTTTCTCACGCGTATGCGAGCCACCGGGTTGAAGGTAGAGTGCGGGGTATTCGGCGCCGACATGCAAGTGGCGCTCGTCAATGACGGTCCCGTAACCATCCTGCTGGACTCGCGGGAGGGCAGGTGATCGAGGTTCATCAGCTCCCCGCGCTCAGCGATAACTATATTTATATCTTACGCGAGCCTACCTCGGGACTGGTAGCGGTGGTGGATCCCACGTTGGCCCGGATCGTGATCGATTTTCTCGGGGCCCGCGGCTGGGGCTTACATTCTATTCTCAATGCCCACCACCATCCCGATCATATCGGGGGAAACCTCGAATTGAAGGCGCGCTTCGGCTGCGAAATTATCGGAAATGCCCGCGATCAAGCACGCATCCCAGGAATTTCCCGGCTGGTTTCCGGCGGCGAGGAGTTTTTTTTTGGCGCCGAGCAGGTGAAAGTTTTCGCTGCCGACGGACATACCATCGGGCATATCGCCTACTGGATGCCCGCGAGCAAAGCGCTCTTCAGCGGAGACGTAATTTTCTCCCTCGGCTGCGGGAAGTTATTCGAAGGCAGCCCGGAACAGATGTGGGAAACCATTTCCCGTCTGCGCGCGCTACCCGACGATACTCTCGTGTACGGCTCACACGAATATACGCTCGACAATGCTGCCTACGCCCTCACCGTGGATCCAAATAATCCCCAGCTCGTGGCGATGGCGATGGAAGCGCGCGCTTTGCGGGCGACGGGTAAAAGCACCGTGCCCACTCTGCTGGGCGCGGAGAAGGCCGCGAATCCTTTCTTGCGGCCAGAGCATTTGCGAGCGGCGATGGGCCTGGGCGCGGATGTGCCTTTGGCAAAAGTGTTCGCGGCCACGCGCGCCGACAAAGATAAATTCGACAAAGGGATTTAGTTAGGCGGCGGCCTGCATTTGGGTGGGGCGGGATTTTTTAATCTTCGCTAACGAGTTTGCAGCGTTCGCTGAACTTATAATTAAACGTTTCGCTCTTGTCGATGTCCGGCGTGAACGACGCCTTGAGGCGGGTGGGCGAGTAGTCTTTATCTTTCACGTTGTACTGGCAGTAGGCCGAAATCATCTGCTCGCATTTGGCTTTGTCTTCGCTATTCTTAATATCGAAATTCATGCGGATCATGTCCGACAAAGAGGTCTTTTCCTTATTGTCGGTGATGGGCTGAATGATCCCGTGCAAAAAACATCGCGGTGGACCAGCCATCGCCGAAGAGCTAATGCCGAAAGCCAGAACCGAGGCCAATAGAAGATTCTGAATTTTGGAGTTACACTTCATACTTCTATTGTAGGACGAAAATGGGGCGCGGCATAGGGGCCCGGGATAGTAGCTAAATGATGGAAAACCCAATGGATTTCGTGAAACGCCCGATCGCCGTGGTGGGCTTGGGCCTTTCCGGCAATGCCGCCCTAAGGCTGCTACACGCTAACGGGGTACGCCCCAAAGATATTTGTACCTTCGACGAGAAAGCTCCCGCCGATTATAGCGATCCCCAAAAAATGCTGGCCGAGCGGGAACCTCGCACCCTGGTAGTCTCGCCGGGATATCCGCTCAGCAAACCCTGGATAAAAGATTTTAAAGAACATGGTGGCATCGTGACCAGCGAGCTTGCATTGGCCCTTCATTATATCACCGAGGAGCGCATCATCGGGGTAACCGGCGCGGTAGGAAAATCTACCGTCGTTTCGTTGCTGGAGGCGGGCCTGAAAAAGTTTTCGCCCGATTCTTTCGTGGGCGGAAATATCGGCCGCCCGCTCGCCGACTACGCTGCCGATCTCACCGCGCGCAAGCGACCGCCGGCGCCATGGGTGGTGCTCGAGCTCTCGAGCTACCAGCTGGAAAATTGTGGAAATCTGCATTGCGAATTTGCCGCGCTTACCTACCTTACGCCGAACCATATGGAACGCTACGCCGGCCTGTCGGAATACTACGATATCAAGTGGGAGCTAGTGAGACGTACCCAAAAGGCCGTGGTGCTTAACCTGCAGGGGGGGGAGCTCGCTAAGTACGCGCGCGGAAAAAAAGAGTCCGCGCAGTTGCTTTGGACCGATCAAAACGACGAAGAGCTTACCTACCTCGAGCTCGAGCGCGCCCAGCTGCTCGGGTCTCATAATCAAGACAATCTCGCGGTGGCGGCGAAATTAGCCCGCGAAGCGGGCTGGCCCATCTCTGCTTTCGAAGGAATGAAAGAATTTTCCGGGTTGCCTCATCGGATGGAGAACCTCGGGTTGCGCGCGCAAATCCGGTTCGTGAACGATTCGAAAGCGACCACGATGGAGAGCGTAAAAACGGCGGCGATGGGAATTTACGAGCAGATGGACAAAAAGCAGCAGCTGATTTTACTTTTGGGCGGGAAAGATAAGGATTTACCTTGGCAGGAGCTAGTAGCGCTGAAAAAAATCCAGAAACTAAGGCCAGTATTTTTCGGTGCCGTTGGCAGACACGCGCAAGAGCTTTCAGCGCTTGAGGGACCGGTCTATCCGAATTTGGCGGCGGCCGTGAAGCACGTAAAAGAAATCGCGAGGGCCGGGGACACCGTATTGTTGTCGCCCGGGGGCACGAGCCTCGATGAGTTCAAGAACTTCGAGGAGCGCGGCCTGGCCTTCGCGGATCTGGTAAAACGCCTATTTATTATTTAGGGCAGATGCCTTGAATCGTGGTTACGCCGAGGGACCAGGTAATGATTTTGGCCGAAGTAACCTTCCTGTTGGTATAGGCGTTCTGGATAAACCATCCAGAATCGTCTTTTTTTAGGAGCAGATCGCAGACTTCGTAGCTATTCGAAAGCCCGTTCGCGAGGTAGCGGATCTGGAAGCGGCCTTCTTGGGTTTGGCGATTCAGTTTGCCCTGAATGAGGATCACTTTGCGGCCTTGGCCTTCGAACAGCACGGCGCCTTCCGAACTCTCCACGTCGCGGAGCCAGTGGATTCCATCGGCGGCGGAAAAGGGGGAAAGTTCCGAAGCTTTGATCTCTTCGTTATAGAGACCAGCCACCATGGTATTGGCATCGAGCATGAGGCTGAGGCGGTGATAAACCTTCGCATCACGATCATTGGCTAGGTTCATCATTTTTTGCAGGGTAACGCCGGGTGGAACGGCTTGAATCGGAGCATCTCGGTAGGTGCCCCAAAAGTTTTCGGCCTGGGCGTTGGTGGCGAATAGTGCCAATGCTAGCAAGACAAATTTCATTCGATCCTCCCTGTTAGGTTCAGTTCCCAGGCTATCGCATAGGAAAGCCTTTGCAAGGAGAAAACCTGACTCACCTAGTCCAAAGACTCGACGTATTCGAGGTAGGCGGAAGACAAATTCCGCCCGCCAATGTCCCGGAAAGTTAAGAAGCCGGTGGGCGAAGTGATATTAATCTCGGAAATTTTTTCTCCGATCATATCCAGACCCGCGAACATGACGCCAATTTCCTGCAGGAAGGTTGCGGTACGATCGGCGATCTCGCTTTCTTTGCGGGTCATATCGCGGAGCACGCCCGTTCCGCCGGCGGCGATATTGGATTTTACTTCGCCCGCCGCGGGAATCCGCACGAAGGAACCGATCACTTCGCCGTTGAGTACGAAAATACGGCGGTCCCCGCCCTTGTAGATTTCTTTTTGCAGGGGCTGGAGAAACGAATAGGGTTCGGGAGACCGGGGAGCGGGTAAGAGCTCTACGTCTTTTCCGCCGTGGCCCAGCCAGGGCTTGGTGATGCATTCACCTTTAGGAAAGTTCGCGGGGATATTGATGCGCTTACCGGTGGGCATAAAGGTGGGAATCACTTCGTTGGGCTGTAGGAAACCTTTTTCGAGTGCCTCCCAGGGAAGCATTTTTTCGTGATAGCGCAGCAAGAGCGAAGGCTTGTTAAGCATCGGCACGTTATTTTCCTCGAGAGCGAGGAGCCAGCAGAGCGAAAGGTAGCTGACGTCGAAGGGAGGATCTTTGCGGATCCATACGCCATCGTAGCCATTAATCGACTGGGGCTCTTCCACTGGCTCGGTGGCGGGAAGGGAGCTTACTGCGCAGCCCGTGATTGTTTCCACCCGGGCCATCACGCGGCCTTCCCAGAGAAAGAGATCCTGGGGAGTGGCCCAGTGAATCGTGTGAGCCCGCAGTAGAGCTTCGCGTACGAGGGCGAGGCTGGTGTCGGTTTTCGGCTTCAAGTTGCGGATGGGGTCGCCGACGATGAGGAAATTCATAAATCTACGGTCCTTTCGGTGAGCCGGCTTTCTTCGTATGGCAGGTTACGGTCCGGGGGATTCCGGCGCACAAGATAGCGGTCCAGCATTTGGGTCACAAGGCAATTTTGCAGGAATATCTCCACGAAGCTCCGCTCGAGAGCATTATTCGTTTCATCGCGCCGCTTTAGCGCGGCGGCCACGAGGCCTGGATCGATCAAACCGGTTTCACGCAAGGCGGCGGTTTGCAAAAACTCTTTTCCGAGAGGGCCGTCGAGTAAGAATGGGGCATTGAATTGTTTTTTAGGAGTAGCGGCAAATGCCCCGAGCTCGGCGGCATAGGCTTTCCGCAGAATCGCCTTGTCGGTGAGCCCGCGGACTAAATAGCTATCGGGAAGCTGATCGAAGAAATCAAGGCAGGTCCGCGAAAGGTAGATCGGGCGGCCCTCCAGAGTATTGGCCATTTCCATGCGGTCTCCCACCCAGTTCAGCACGTGGGTAGGGAAGTGGGTGTGGAGAAAATAATTTTGCCAGAGAGTGAGGGGAGAGGCGCCGGCATCGGCTTGCACGTAGGAATATATGTCGGATCTCTCTCTGGTCAGGATTTCCGGCCCGTTGCCAAGCAGGTTTCCCAGGGATTGCACTTGGGAAAACAGCGGATGGGCCCAGCCGAGGCTTTTTACCGAAGCCTCGAGGTCGGTTCCGTCGGGCAAAGAGCTCAAGCCTTTTTCCCAGTATTTCTCGCTCTTGCCCACCACGCGTGCTTCGTAGAGAGAGGCGCGCGCCGCCGTGGGTTGGCGGCGATAAAAGTTCCACCAAGCCAGGTAGCGATAGCTGGGGTAGCCGCAAAAAAGCTCGTCGGCCCCGTCGCCGGTGAGCACGCCGCGCACGTATTTTCGCGCAAACCGCGAGAGCCACCACTTGGCGGCGCCATTCGTGTAGGGCTGCACCAACTCCGAGGCGTAGATCGCGTGGGGGTAAGCGTATTCGAGCATCTCATTATTTGTGCGCAGGGCGCGGCCCCGTAAATTTGGGTAGGCCTTGAGGAAACGAGAAACTTCTTGGGTCTCATCGTAGTCGGCGCCCTCGAAGCCTACCGTGAACGTTTCGATAGTGGCACCCGCGCGGCTCATCTCGAGAGCGGCGATGCGACTGTCGATCCCGCCACTGAGGTAGGCACCGAGAGGAACCTCGGCATCGAGTTTGTTCCGCACATTTTGCCCGATGATCTTTTTTAGTTCCGCCGCACGATCCGCGAAGGACACCAAGCGCGTGGCCTTTTGCGCGCGGCGCTTGGCGATTTTTCTGTCGATCCGGCAGCGCCAGGCGCCGCGCTCGGAGGTGGCGCTAAATAAAGAACCGGGAGCGAGGGCGATCACGTTCTGGTAGGCGGTGCCCATTTCTTCGTAGAGGGAGAGCATCGCGCGTTCGTGGCCCCGTTTGTCCCAGGCAAGGGGAAAGGGCAGGCCCTTGATTTCCGAAGCGAACGCAAAATCTTCCCCGAGGTTAAATTCATAGAAAGGCTTATAGGCGCGGAATAAATCGCTGCCTCTTCCTTGCGGGTTAGCCAGAAAAAGCGGTTTCACGCCGAAGGGGTCGCGGGCGGCCACCACGCGCCCGTCGCGGTGATCATGGATCACGAAGGCATATTCGCCGTCGAGATAATCAAGGAAGTTTTCTCCCAATTCGAGGTAGGCCGCGAGGATTACCTCGGTATCGGAATGCGTCTGAAAGTCGTAGCGCTTCGCCAGTTCGTCGCGGAGAGGGCGAAAGCCGTATAGCTCGCCGTTAAAAATGATCGTGGCTCGTCCCCTCGTATCGGTGAGGGGTTGCTTTCCGAGCGCCAGGTCACGGAAGGCGAGGCGATAATGGAAAAGCGCTGCCTGGGAAGAAATGGATTCGCCGGAGCTAGTATTGCCCCGGTGGGCTAGCGTGGAGAATGCGGCCCGGAAAGGGGAGATCTCCCCAGTCCCGAAAGGGCTTTTTCCGTTCGCTCTGAATACGCCGAGGAAGCCGCACATGGGATATCTTTATCATATTGCCGATTTTTTGCCCGATGCATTGCGGGCGGAGTGCCTAGGCGGCTTTTTTCTTGGGGGAGTGCGCTGCTTGCCAAGCCTTGAGCAAGCGCTCGAGGAAGTCCCGCTGTTTCGCTAAATGATCGGGAGAGGAGGCGAAAGCCGGGGGACTGGAAGGTCCCTCAGACTCGTCGTGCTCGGGATCAAAGAAGAAATCATCCTGTTGGTTATTAGCTGGCATACCCAGAAGTATCGGTATTTACCGGGAAAACTTAACGTAGCTGGTCTACTTGATTGTTGTTTTTATGGCGATTCGCGTGTGAGTTCGCCGACCTAGCTCTCCAGGCGGTATAAATCCGAAACCATCCTAAGAATTGCCGAATGACTGCGTGTGGTTAGCGGTTTCCAACAACAATCAAGTAGGCCAGCTATAGGCTTATTCGCGGTCGATGCTGAACTTACCGGGACCCACGAAGATCAGGCCGAGGAATACCACCCCTACTTCCAGGGCATGAGAATAGGTCTTAAATCCGTCGCCGCCCTTTACGTGCATGGTGAGTGCGCAAGCCATCGTGATGGTCAGCAAAATTGCAGCCGGACGGAATAGGAAGCCCAGGATAAAAAGAAACCCTCCCGCAAATTCCGCGAAGGCCGCCATAAACCCCCAGAATACGGGGTACATTGTCATGCCCCAGTTGCCCATCGCGCCACCGATTTGGGTCCACATTTCCGGGCCGCCAAACATTTTTTGTGAGCCGTGTAGGATGAAGCTCACGCCGAGGCCGAAACGCAGGATCAGCAGGCCGAGATCACGGAATTTACCAAGAAATTTTAGTGCGAGCATGGAAACGTCTCCGGTTGAATACTTTCCTAAATTTTACGGATGGTGGAAGACAAAAACAAGGGCGGATCAGTTGAGAAAGCGTGGCCGGGCGAAATGCTCCGAAGGCACGGCATGGGATTCGGTGAGCGCCGCGCGGATTAGATCGGTAACGTGTTCGAGCTTTTCGGTGAAGGTTTCGGTGGCGGGTACGATGAAGCGGTTAGGGTGCCCGTCCCATACTTTTTCGATCCGGGCATCGAGCACGGCTGCCTGCTGCGGAGATTCCGTGCGCATCGGATTACTATTATTGTAGCCGAGGTGAATTGTGGGGGTTCGCAAGTGGATCACGGTATCGTAACGAGCGTAAACGCTCTCTTTAGGCCAGCCGATCGCTTCGTAGAATGCTTCGGGGCCTTCGGGCCAATAAGCGGCGCCGTCCACGATGCCACGATCGCAGAGGGCGAGGGTAGTGGAACCCTCTTCAAAAGTGAATGCCTCGAGCTCATGCTGGACGGCCGCGATCGCGCGTTGGGCGGCACGGATAGAAACGCCGGTGGCGAAACGGGGGAATCCGCCTGAATAAACGATGCTCGCGGCTTCGGGAAGAATAGATACTTTTTTCTGGGCGAAGATCTGGCGGGCGGCTTCCATTACCGCGGTTTTGCCGGCACCGGGGCCTCCGGTGAGCACGATGAATTTGCAGCGGGGCGCGGAATGCATGGGCGATTGATAACGCAGTTTGGGGAATAAAAAAAGAGCGAACTCTCGGGGAGAATTCGCTCTTGGAAGAGAGAGGTTTAAATCTAATGCGGTTTCTCGGTGGTAATTAGCTTACCCGATCCGTTCTTCCGAAGGCTCACGAAGTCGCCCAGGATATTGAGGGCTTCATCGATCTGCACTTTGTTGCGCTCTTTCGCGATTTGTTTCGGGGCTTTGTCTTTATTCTTCTTCTTCTGCTCGCCCTCTTTTTTGCGCATGTCGGAGAGCTTGATCACGCCCTTGCGGTCGTCGATCTCTTTGTTGTCCTTAACAATTTCGGCGAAGTCCTTGCTCTTGGCCACCCGCTCGGCGGAAAGCTTCTTGAGCTCGTCGATTTCCGATTTCGCCACCGGAGTCCAGAGGTGGGCCTCGTTGGATTCCGGGGAGAGGAAAGTGGGGATCGATTCGGGTTTAAGTGAATAATCGAGGTGCTTTTCGCCGAAATCGTCGGTGGAGAAGGGGTTGGGGAAGGGAACGTCCGAGGCTACGCCTTTCCATTGAGTGGAATTTCCGCCCGGAATGAAAAAGAGGCCGGTGGTTACCTTGATCACGCCGTATTCGGGCTTGAGGGGAAGCACAGCCTGCACGGAGCCTTTGCCGTAGGTATGGTCTCCGCCTACGATCACCGCGCGCTTATAGTCTTGCAGGGCGCCGGCCACGATCTCCGCGGCCGAAGCCGAGAGGCGGCTGATCAGCACCACCACGGGACCATCGAACTGCACGCGGGAGTCTACGTCGTCGAGCATTTGAATCTCGGCCGTGGAATCTTTCGTGGCCACGATATTCCCGCGGTTGATAAAGAGGCCGCCGATTTTTACGGCTTCATCGAGTAAGCCGCCGCTATTGGAGGAGAGATCGATGAGGATACCGTCTGCCTTTCCCTTCGCGGCTTTTTCCACCGCGATCTGCATATCGCGGGAGCAGGAGCGGTCGCCGCGGCGCTGGCCTCCGTAGAAGCTAGGCAGCTCGATCCGGGCCAGGCGGAATTTCTTCCCGTTCACGGTACGGTCCTGGAAATCGATTTTGGCGGCATCGTCTTCGAGCTCCACTTTGGAGCGCACGAGAGAGAGATTGAAGCGCTGAACATCGGGTTTTTCGCGCAGAATGGTCAAGCGCACCGTGGTTCCGGCCTTCCCGCGGATCTTGCGAACCACGTCTTTGAGGTCCATATCGATCACGTTTTCCATAGGCGAATCCTTGCCTTGGCCTACCGCGATGATCTTGTCTTTAGGTAGTAGGAGCTTGGATTTCTCGGCGGCTCCGCCTTTGATCAGTTCCTGGATCACCGTATAGCCGTCTTCGGGAGAGAGCGAGGCGCCGATTCCTTCGAGGGAGAGCTGCATATTGATGCGGAAATCTTCGGTGTCTTCGGGGCTTAGGTAGTTGGAGTGGGGATCCAGGGCAGAAGCGAAGGAGTTCACCAAGTAATTATAGAGATCGGAAGGCTTTAGTTCTTCCATGCGCTTCACGTTGAGCTCGTAGCGGTGAATGAGCTGCTCCTTGGCTTTGGGTAGCTTCATGTCGGTCATAAGGTAATTGGAAATCTGGAAGTGCATCTGGATCACTTGGCGTTTATGCGATTCCTCGATGTCTTTGGGGAATTCCCGTTTATCGGCTTCGAGCTGGAGCTCCACGCTTTCGTCCAGCTTATATTTAGGGCCCATTGATTCTTTGGCGAAAGCCAACTGCTCTTTAGTCCGGCTTACCATCAGCGCCTTGATTTCATCGATCGGAGCGCAATCGATTTTGTTTTGCATGTTTTTAAGCACGCCGAGAATTTTCGGTTTCAGCATTTCCACGTCGCTCGCGAGCAGGATCACCTTAGAAGGATCGATGCGTTTGATCATTTGCTCTACCGTGCGGTGGTTGATCTCATCCGTGGCCGAGTGAATCGACACGTGGTAGCGCAGGAAATAAGTAGTGAGAGTGGGTATTAAGCCACAATTTAACCCTTCTTCATCGGCTCGAGCCGCTGCGGAAAAAGAAAAAGATAGAAGTAGGGTGGTGGCCAGTAGGAATCTAAAAAATCTAGTCATTCTCTAAGGATACGCCCAAGGATTTGTTCTCACAAACGGTTCTTCTAATGCCAATCTTATGCGCCGCAAGGCTTTCTGTTGACGCCCCCTGCCTAGTTCGGTAAGACCCCCATCGCAATCTTAATCAGACCCGCGGGGAGGTGGGTGAACGCATGAAAACTCTATTTTTGTCTCTATTCTTGGCTACTTTAGTTGCACAACAAGCAATGGCTGCAAACGAGATCTCGGCGAACGACGAAGCGTTCCAGATTTCCAGCGTACAAATTAACGAAGTGGTTCCTACTGCCGCTGAGCTCTATTCGGCTGCCGTTGAACCCCGTGTTCAGCCCCGCCTGCAGATGTTCGAAATCGGCGGTATCGAGTGGAGCACTCTCGTGACCATCGGTGAGAAGCTCATCGAGATCATCAAAGCCGGCGCCCCCGTAGTAAACATCAAGCGCGATGTTATCTCCGTGGTTCCCCAAGGAATCACCAGCTGGGAGCAGCTTTCCAACTGGCAAGTTCCCCTCACCAAAGTATACGAAGTAAAAGCCACCAATGGTTGGGGATCCGACGTAGTAAAAGTACGTTTGAAAGTTTCTGCCATGACTGGCGGCGGCGTAGAAGGCAGGGGCCAATACGTAGCTAACGTGACCATCGTTCCCACGGAGATCGTGGTTCAATGGGGTTTCAGCCTCGACGTTTGGTCGGAAAACCGTCCTGCCGTAAACATGGGCACCACCGCCATGCCGGTAGCTGGTCTCGGCTTCGATATCCGCTACAAGGTAACCAGCCTCTTCACGCAGAAGAACGGTACCCAGGATTATTTCATTACTGGTGCAGGCCAGTTAATTGAAATGCAATAATTAGCTGATTTTATTTAATAAAATGGCTGCCCTCCTTGAGGGTGGCCATTTTTTTTGCCTAAAAAACGGCTATTAAGCCAGGTAAGGCTTTTGACGATAAGAAGACATGAATACTCTTCTATTGTTCCTCGCCTTTACGATTTCTGCCCAAGCCAAAACCTTCGAAATATTCGACGGGCAATTCTATAACGGCCTCTACTACCCGATGGTCGATATCATCGAGTGGGGCGAGGCTAGCGGCGAGCCCCCGCACATCGAATTTCATATCCACCAAAAAGATAAACAAATTGAACTTACGGCCGTACCCGGCGAGAAGAACGGTAAAAAAGTTCTCTGGATCGTATACGACCTGCGCTTTCGCGGAGAGAGAATCTGCCGTCACGTGCTAGCCCCGTTCCATTTCACCGAGGGAATGAAGACCTATACTTACAAAGACACCAGCGAGCCCGATTACGACAATTTCTACGTGAGCTCTTTTCCGATGAAAGACAAGAAACTCGTGGAGTATAAGATGCCCGAGTACGCTCCCTGCACCGACGAATTCGCCTCGAATCGCCCCGATCCCGCCTCTCGCGGCGTGGCTTCCACTCCTGTTACGCCGAACAGCGCTCCCGGCGCTGCTGCACCGACGGGCGCGGAGAAAAAAGACCCGAAAAACATCGGGGTAGACTACGACAATTCGGCCGTCCCATTTTCTTTCTAAACTGTGATAGGCTGGGGCGATGAAAAAAGTCACGGTCTACACCGCCTCTCCTTGTCCTTACTGCTCCCGCGCGAAAGACCTTCTCAAGCGCAGGAATATCGCGTTTGAGGAAGTGCTCGTTTCTTGGGACGATGAGGCTAAGTGGAAAGAAATGTCGGCTCGCTCGGGGATGAAAACCGTTCCGCAGATCTTCGTGGAAGATAAGTGCATCGGCGGCTATACCGAACTGGCCGCGCTCGATCAGTCCGGCGAATTGGCGAAATTACTCTAGGCCTTAGCCGCGGCCCCGCGCGCTTTTTCGGCGGCTTTTTCCCGCATCTCCGCGGTGGCTTCCTGTTCGCTAAGCATGAACTGAAATACCCGCTGCACTAGTTCCGGCTGCAGTTCCTGCACGGCTTTGGGATTTCCGGCTAGCTCGTGGATATAGTCGAAGGCTTCGGCGGGCGAGAGTTCGGAGCCGGTTTGCTTTCCGGTGCAAAGGCGGTCAAAGAGATTGGCGAAATGCAGCAGTTGCGAAGTTTCGTCGATTTCGTTTCCGCGGAGGCCGGCCGGGAATCCCGAGCCGTCGTAGTTCTCGTGGTGCTCCTGAATCATGCGCAGCACGCGAGGATGCAGCTGCGCGCCGCTTTCCTTTAGGATCTCCACGCTGCCCGCCACGTGCTTTTCGTATTCTTTGCGCTCGTCGTTCGACCAGGTAGATTCCTGCTTGGCGCTGATTTCCGGCTTCACGCGCACAAGGCCCACATCGTGGAAGATCGAGGCCACGATAAGATCGGCGAGCAGCTGCTCGTTCGAGTAGCCGAGGGCCATCCCGAACATCGCGCACATGGTGCCGGTGATCACGCTGTGCTCGATTTCCTCTTGCGAGCCGCGGAGCGCGAGAATCTCTTCGTAAATATTGCTGTCCTGCGAAGCTACGTTCAGGATTTCGTCCGCTACTTCCCGGCAGGCCTTCATGCCCTTGGTGCGTGCCTCTTCCCCACGGGTGGTGATTTGGTTCATAGCCCGCATCAAATCCTGGCTCACGGCGGAAAGCACTTCGGCCTTTTCTTCTCCGCTAAGCTCTTTGTCTTCCAAGACGTCACGCACGAGCTCGGCTTCGGCGGACTTTTCCTCTTCCACCGATTCCGGTTTATTCTCACTTTCGATCTTGGCGACGGTTTCATCGAGGGTCGCCACGGGTTTACCGTTGCGATCAAGGTACTCCAGGTAGGACTGAAAAATGTCCTTAAAGGTGTCGGGTACCCATAGCTCGGCGTGCTGGGCTTTGAGAAATCTTTCGTACTTAGCTAGCCCGATCGGATCGCCCGGCAGGCGAATCGGCACGAAGCGGTCGTTCCGGCGCAGAAAAAGAAAAAGAGGGAAGGGGGCGCCGTCTTCCGCTTTCAGCTTCTTCAAATCTACGGAGAACATTTTGCTCTTATCGGCCTTCATGCGGCAACTTTCTTGTTTCCATCGTTATTCGTTAGCCATTGTAGCACCAAAGGGCGAAGGGCGCGTACTGCTCGCGTGATTGCGTCGTTTTCGTCTTCACCAAAATTCGTGCGGGGCGCCAGCATCTGGAGCGCGAGGTGCGCTACCGTTTTCTCCTCCGCGTTCGTGAAGGCATCGATCCGGCAATTTTCCGCGGAAATTTGGGATCCTCGCTCCAGCGAAGCGGCAAAGAGTACCTTGAGCGGGGCGTTGCCTTCGGTGGGTTCAACCAGGGCTACCACGCAGCCCTCGATCGATATTTCGAAGGCGCGGAAAATATTGATCATTTTTTTATCGGAAGCCAAGCCGAAGGAATCACTGATTGCCACGAAAATTCCGAGGAAGGAGCGCTTCTGGCCGGCGGGATCGGCGGAAAGATCTTCCCCGGTTTTTTTCGCTTCGGTGGAGAGATCGAGTGATTCGCTCTCTTTGCGCTGCTTGCGGCGCTCGAGAAAGCGTTTCATGCTTTCCGAGCTTTCGCTTTTTTTCTTCAGTTTTTCGGTGGCGGAAAGGGCGGCGGTCTTTTGCTTTCCCGCGGCCGCATCGAGGGCATCGAATTTTGATTCTTTGGGGGTTTCGGCTTCTTTGGCGGCCAGCAGATCTTCGGAGCCGTCATCGGAATTCTTGCGAGTGGCGGAAAGAGCGCCGCCCTCCGCGTCGCTCTCGAAAGCGTCGCTGGCGGCCTTGCTTGATTTTTTCTCCGCGGAAAAATCCTCGGGTTCAGATTCTTTGCGTTCTTTTTCCTGTTCTACCGCAATGGTGGTTTCCTCACCGATTCCGCTTAGCGTTTCCGCCGCGGCCTTGGCCTGATCCCGCTTTTTGCGCAGACGATCCAGGCGGTCATTTTTGGACTCGGCGGCGGCATCCTCCGAATCGGAATCCCCGTTTTCGGTATTTTTCCGGTCTTCCGGTGAATCGCCGTGCTCATCCTGGTCGGAGAAAATATCTTCGAGACCATCGGCCTGGGTGGATGCTCCGCCTTTTTGTTTTTTCTTTTTCGCCGGACCGGAATCAATCGAGCTCTCCTCGCGGTCGAACGCATCTTCTGGATTTTCGGCGGATTTTTTCTCGGCGTCGGCTTTCTCTTTGCGGTCTTTCTTTAGTTTTTTCAGTAATTTTTCGGTAGGGCCTTCGTCGCCCGCGGGCTCTTCCTCGGTATCCCAAACGTTCAGGCCGCGCAGCTCTTCGGCCATCGTGGTGTGCAGGGCTACGCCGTTTTCTTCCGCTTCCTCTTCGCGCTCCAGCTTGGCTAGCTCTTCGCGCTTGCGCCGCAGCTTTTCGAGCCGGTCGTTGCGGACGGCTTCTTCCTCGGGGGCTTCTTCTATTTCTTCCCCGGCTTCTTTGGCCTTGCGCGTGCGTTCTTCGGCCTCGAGGTCGGCCGCTTCCGGCTCAACCTCGGCCTGAATCTCTTCGAGCAATGCCTTTTTGCGGTCCTGGCGGCTCTTTTTGCGCGCGCGCGCCTTAACCAGGATATCACTTTCTTCCGGAGCAGTTTCTGGATCGCTCGCGGGTGCTATGGCCGTAATTTCCTCTTCGGGGATCTCTGCCGCGGTGATTTCTTCTTCTTCGCCTTCCACTTCCTCTTCGGTGATGATCTCTTCGCCGTTGGTGCCTATGGATTTAACTTTTTTGGTGCGTTTCTTTTTCTTGAGGCCCGCACGCACGGCGGTGCCATTTTCTTCCTCGCCGCCCGTGGAGCCGGCAGCGGAATCACCTTCCGGGCCTTCGCCGTTAGCCTGGGCCTTGGCCGTGCCTTCTTTTTTCTTTTTCAAAAAATCCAGGAGCTGCCCGTCGCCTTTTTCCTTTTTACCTTTAGGGCGTTTCTTGATTTTTACGCGCTCAACGGCATCTTCTTCCTCCACCGCGGCTTCAGCCATGGCTTCTTCGAATGCGTCTTCTGCAGTTTCCTCTTCGGGAATGCCGGCCGCCAGGGCGGCTTCCTTTTTTTGTTTGCGCGCTTTGCGGAGCTTTTCCAGTTTTTTCCGCGCTTCGGACTCCGGTTTGGCGGTTTCCTCGGGCGTTTCTTCACTTTCGGATTCTTCCGTGATCTCGCCTTCGGCGCCCGCGACGCCCGTGTTCGCTTTGGCGCGCTTCGCTTTTCTTTGCGCTTTCACGATGGGATCGGACGTATCGGAATCGTCTTCTTCCTCTTCTTCGGAGGGTTTCGGCGCGGGAGGGGGAGTTTCTTCTTCCTCATCGAGGAAGGGCAGTCCGGCCGCTTCCGCCTGGCGCTTTTTCTTCTGGCGTTGGGCCTTCTTTAAATTTTTACGGAGATTCTCCTCGGCGGCCTCGGAATCGTCGGCCACCACCACTTCGCCGTCGGCGTCGGTGGCGATTTTCTCCGCTACTTTGAGCTTTTTCTTCTTAAAGAAGAGGGAGGGCTTTTCGGCCGAAAGCTGCCACTTCTTCGAAGCCAATTTAAACTGAGGCTTTTCTCCGCTACAAACCCAGCCGTCACCTTCTTCGCTTCCCGGTTCGTCTTCCTTGTCGTGGGGCTGCCAGCGCCAATTCGGATTTTCTGGATCGGGGCTTTCTTCGGATACCCATTCGCCGGTAGAGGGGTCTGGACCATCGAGTTCCACGGTATATTTCTTACCCTGCTTCTTAACGGAGCCATTCTTGATGAGGAAGGTATCGTTGGCCAGCTGCAGGGCGGGTTTATTCCGCGTTTTTACGTCGGCGCCCGTGGTATGCGTTTCTTCTTCCTCTTTTTTCGAGGTTTTAAATACGATTTTTTCTTCCGACTGCTTTTGCAGTTCGATTCGCCGCCGCGTGGTGTCTACGGCTTTTAGCTGTAGGTTGGCCTTGAACTGAAGGGTGCGGGCGGGAATGGGCTCTTCGATATAGTCGGTAACGCCGAATTCCCCGATCAGCTTCTGCAGCTGGGGATTCTTAATTTTGGAAACAAGCAGGGTTTTCACGAGGCCTTGCTTGATGTCGGGCTTGAGTTTTTTGAGGGTATTCAGCACCGCCGGAATATCATTATTATTCTGGATGCAGATCACGAGCATGCAGGGCACTACCTGGCGCGTAAACTGAACGGCCTCGTCGGAATTCTGAAAAGGAGAAACCTCGGCCTGATCCTTTTCCAGGATCGCCTCCAATAGCTCGTTCACCGTTTTGGTAACGGGTTCGATCACTATGATCTGATTTTTCTTCTTCTCTTCGGCCATTTTCTCTTCTTAAGCCTTGCTTACGCGGCGTCTTTCAATTGCTCGGTGAGCTCGGTAATTCGTTTCGACATTTCCTTCGCTTTCTTTTTGGCTTCCTCCAGCTGTTTCTCGAGGCCCATGATCTTCGAGCTGCGCTCATCGGTAGCGGCTTTCAGCTTCACGTCGAGGTCCTTGATTTTGCGGAGCAGCTGATCCTTCATTCCGGGGGCCAGGGTCTCCTGCCCGGCGGACTCCTGCTCGCGCTCCAGGGCCTCGGCTAGCTCATCTTCCAGTTTAGTCACTTGGGATTTCAGGGCCTGGATAAGCTGCGCTTCTTTACCGTTGACCGGCGCTTTGGCCCCTTGACTGGCTACGTGAGCCTCGGCGAGTTCTTTGCCGAGCTTGGTGATCATCTGGTCTTTCTCGCGGATTTTCGTTTCCAGCGCTTCCAGCTTGGCCGCAAATTCAGGCGGAGGGCCAGCGGGAGCGGTGGCCGGGGCCGCCGTTTCCGGCGCCGCGGCGGGCGGCGGAACCGAGTCTTTCATGCGGTCAGAGAATTTTTTCTTGAAAGGAGAGGCCGCGGCGGGCTTTGCGTCTTTGGCTGCGCCGAGCGAGCCCAGTAGGCGGAAAGAGTAGTCTTTTACGGTCGCGGCGTCTTCGAGGGGCGTTACGGGGGTGAAGGAATTGCATTCCATCGGCCAGTCGGGATTTTCGCCGGAGAAAAATACGACGAGAATTTCGAGACGGCTGCCTTCCTTATGAAAGCGGAGCTCGAAAAAGGCGGCGGAGGCACGAAGGGTTTCGAGCATGGGATGTTTGCGGAAATCGCTGAGTTTCTCGCGGGGAATGGGAAACTGAATCGAGCAGGCCAGCTTGCTGGTGTCGGTACCGATTTGCATGTCTACCTTCTCGCCAGTACCTCCGGAACCTTGGTTGGGTAGCGAGCGCAGGCCGAAGAAAATCATCGATTGGATGGCAGCCCAGGCATTGAGCGCCGCTTCTGGTTTTAGCCTTTTGGCTGCGAGCTCTTGGCAGGCATCTACTTTTATGCCGGTGCCGGCGGCGCTGAAAAAGCTTTCCGTATAAATCGTGCTGCCGGAACTGAGTACGCCCTTGATGCCGATGGAGCGAGAGTCGGACTGCAGAAAAGTGATTTGGGAGGCGAAGCGGGTTAAGTCCTCGCCGCGACAAAATTGAAGAAAGCCAAACGGCTGGGGTGACTCATCGAGTAGGGCGCAGAACTGGATATCGTTTCTTAGTTCGAGTCCTCCAACCAGGAGAATCGGGCTAGCGGTATTCTTTGCTAAGCTATCTTTAATTTGGTTTAGTTCGATTACTTCGGCTCCGGCCCAAGAATTAGCGGGAACTTTAAAGGCGCCCGTTTGTACGATAAGAATTTTGGTTGGCATTTTTTCGCTTCTCCCTGTAAGAACTATTCGGAGAAAAGCGTAAGAATTTTGAGGGTTTCATGGCGAATTCGGCACAATTGTCGGGTCTAGATTTCTTAACGTTGCCGGCCATTTCACACGGTCCCAAGCGGCTATTAATCGTTATGCATGGATTAGGCGACAGCCTAGAAGGCTATAGATTCTTGCCTGATTTTCTCAAGATACCTGGTCTCGAGTATCTCTTGGTCAACGCCCCCGATCCATACTTTACGGGCTTTTCCTGGTTCGATTTATTCGGCAACAGGAAAGCAGGTATTAAGCGGAGCCGTGAATTGCTCTTCGCCGCATTGGGCGAGCTCGAGGCACAGGGCTGGCGGACTGATCAAATCGGGATTTTTGGTTTTTCCCAGGGATGTTTGATGGCGCTAGACCTCGCCTGCCGTTACCCGAAAAAATTCGGCTGTGTGATCGGCGTAAGCGGCTTCGTGGAATTTTTAGAAGAATATCCAGAAAAGTTTTCACCCGTGGCCCGTGAGCAGAAAATTATGGTCACCCACGGCACCCTGGACTCGATGCTGCCTTATCACGAAACCCGCGCCCAGATTCAGGCGCTGCAGGGAATGGGCCTCAGTATCAACTGGAAAGAGTATTCCAAGGACCACACCATTGATCCCCGCGAAGAAGTGTCTGATCTGCGTCGCTATATTTTAAAAAATCTTTTCCGCGAACAGGACAAATAAAAAAGCCGCCGGTAATGCCGGCGGCTTTTTTATTTTTATCCGTCTCTTTTAGAGCGGTTTCATCGGATCCGTAATTTTCACCACGGCTTTTAGGTTCGGGATCGACTTCTTGAGGCCTTCAATTTGTTCCGGATCCCCCACGGTCACGATCGCGAGATTTTCCGGTTCATGCGCCTTTTGCAGCGCTTTCAGGATCGCGAACGGCGTGAGGGCCGTCATTTGGGCGCGGTATTCGTTCACCGAAAGCAGGGGCCCATTGTCGAGCACCTGGTAGAGCCGGCTATTGAGACGCGAACGCGAAGTGGCGAATTTAAAGGCGTAGGAATTCGACATCGATTTTTTGGTGAAATCGAGCTCCTCGGCCGTGACGCCCTTCTTCACGTAGTCCCCGTACATCTCGAGGGCCTTGAGCGTCAGCTTCTCGGTATGCTGGGCTTGCGGGAAGGCGTAGAACATATACGCGCCCCCGAAGCGTCTCGGTAAATCCAAGAGATCGAAGCCCGAAGAGGCGCCGTAGGTCCAGCCGTTTGCGGAACGCAGCGTTTTGAATAAACGTGCTCCCATGCCGCCTTCGCCGAACACGAACTCGCCGGCTTCGAGGGTGAGGCGATCCGGGCGATCCGCCTTGATACCCAACCCGCCGATGGCTAGCTCCGTAGTGCTCGAGCCTTTGCGTTCTGCCACGTAGAGGATGCGGCCTTTTTTCCGGCTGAGGTCGAACTTAGGCGCCGCGGGGGCTTCGCCCTCTGGCAATGCCGCGAACAGTTTCGTGATCATCCGGCGCACTTCTTTCTCCGGACGGTTTGAAGCGATCGCGAAGATCACGTTCTCGCTTTTCACGTGCTGGGAGAGAAAGGCGCGTACGTCGTCGCCGTGCACGGCCTTTACGCCTTCGATGGTGCCGTCGGCGGGAAATGCCAGGGGGGTGCCCTGGTAGACTGCCTGACGGAAGATGCGCTTCATTACCGAGCGGTTACTGGCTAGTTCCTGCTGGAGTTGGGCCAGTTTTTCCTCGGCGAGCGAGTGAATTTCATCGTCTTTCAAGCCGGGGCTCAATACCGCTTCCGCGAGGAGCTCGAGGGCCGGGGCGAGATTTTCGCTTACTACCGTGAGGGTTACGATCGAGCGATTGGTGCCGGTATCGGCACTGATGCTCGCGCCGAGGCGTTCGAGGGCCGCGTAGAATTCTTTACGGTCTTTATCCTTGGTGCCGCGAAAAAGGCTCTGGAAGGAAAGCTCCGTGATGCCTTCCTTGCCCTTAGGATCGGAGATGCTGCCGGTGCGAAACACGAGCTCCACGGTGGCGGCGAGATCTTTTGAATCCTGCTCGTAGATGAAGTTCGTCTTCGGGCCCGAAGTTTTCAGTTCGATCGCGGCTTGAGCGTTTACCGCGGAAAAAAGTGCGAGGGTTAAAAATAAGTTTCTCATTGAGCATCTCCTTTATCGGCGCCCGGCTTAAGGTGAATGAAGTTGGAATTTTCGTCTTTGAAGTAAGTTTTCACCACGCGCTGCAGATCGGCGATGGTCACTTTTTTGGTGGCCTGAAGGATCTCGAATTCGTTCAGGTAGTTATCCGAAGAAACCAGGGCTTCGCCTAGGTATTGCCCGATCGAGCTTTGGCCGCCGAGATCGGAATAGGCCGAAAGAAGGTATTGGTTTCTTCCGCGTTCCAGCTCCGCCGCGCTTAGCTCGCCTTTCGCGATTCTGGCGAGGGCGTCCTTCAAGATCTTAACGGCCTTATCGGCGGATTTTCCCTGCACCATATTGATCGAGAACTGAAACATTCCCGGGTAGCGAAGGTTATAGGCTCCGGCTCCTACCGAGCTGGCAATTCCTTCCTGTACTAATTCTTGCTCCATGATCGAACCATTGCCCGTGGAGAGCACCGCGCCTAGTACTTGCAGGGCCGGCATGTCGGAATGGCGGCAATCAGGGATATGATACCCGATCATCAGCAAATCGGAGGTGGCCAAAGGATGGGTCACTTCTTTTTTGCGCGCTTCGGTCTGCGCGGGTTCCACCGGTGGTTCGCGGCGCGGAATTTCCTGGGCCTTAAATTTTCCGTAATACTTTTCGGCCAAGCGCAAAGCTTTCGCCGTTTCGAAATCGCCGATCAGGATCAGCGTGGCATTATTGGGAGCATAGTAGGTGCGGTAGAAATAATTAGCTTCGTCTACCGTGAACGAATTCAGCTCCGCGGCCGTTCCCATCGTGGTCCACTTGTAGGGGTGCTTGTCGTAGGAGAGTTCCCACAGCGCATCGTTGGCAATACTGGAAGGTTTATCCGCCCGCATTTTTCGCTCGCCGAAAACCGCGCCGAGCTCAGTCTTGAATAGTTTATCATCGATGGCGAGATTGGCCATGCGATCGCTCTCGAGCTGGAAAGCGAGCTCCAGCTGTTCTTTGGGAAGCGATTCAAAATAATTGGTGCGATCCAGCCAGGTGGACGCGTTCAGGCCCACTTCTCCCGCCGCGCTCATTTTTTTGGTGAACATGCCATCCGGAACGGTGGGAGTTCCGCGGAACATCATATGTTCAAAGAGATGCGCTAAGCCCGTCTTCTGGAGCTTAGGGTCCATCTTTTCAGTGGCCGAGCCCACTTTAAACCATACTTGGTAGGTAAATACGGGAGCCGAATGGTCTTGTACCAAGAGCACCTGCATGCCGTTTTCCATGCGGTATTCTTGCACTTGAAGGCCGTTAGGCAGCTTCGTGCTGCGAACTTTTTCGGTTTTCGCCCAGGCTAGGGGGCTAATGGCCAATAAGGCCAGGAATAGGGCGGCAAAACGTTTCATGGGTATCCTCCTGATTGAGAGAAAAATTGTATCGTCGATGGAAGGCGCTGGATAGGAACTTAGCCATGCATTTTGGAAATTCGCTCTGCGGCATGGTATATCCTCTTACCCGCTACCCTTAGGAGATCTTATGGACGCAAAAAATTTCGAAATCCGCCTCGAGTTTACCCCTAATCCGAATGCCCTCAAGTACGTGGTGGACGAAGCCATTTTGCTTCCTCGCGGTAGCGCTAGCTTTATCGACACGGCATCGGCTGAAAGTTCTCCGCTGGCCAAGCGCCTCATGAGCATCCCCGGCGTTTCGAGCTGCATGATCGGCTATAATTTCGTTTCGGTTACCAAATCCGATCAGGGCGATTGGGAAGTGCTCGATTTAAAAACCCGCGAAGCCCTAAAGTCCCATCTGGCTTCGGGTGAGCCGGCCGTGAATCAGCTGACCCTGGATAAAAATGCGATCCCGAAAACGGAAGGCAGCGGCGATCCGATCGAGATGAAGATCCGCGAAATCCTCGATCGTGATATTCGCCCGGCCGTGGCGATGGACGGCGGAGATATCGTGTTCGAAAAATTCGAGAATGGAACCGTATACCTCTATATGCAGGGTTCTTGCGCCGGCTGCCCCAGCTCTACCGCCACGTTGAAGATGGGAATCGAAACTCGTATCAAGGCCGCGATCCCCGAAGTGAACGAAGTGGTGGCGCTGTAGGAGTCGGTTCGCCGTTAGCGGTTGGCCGTTTCTAGGTGTTCGAGAAATGTTCTCGCCGCTAAGCTCAGTTGCTTTCCCTTGCGGGTGGCGGCCCAGAAATAAAACTCGTGGGGAGTGCCCACCGGAATCTCGAACAGAGTTCCTTCCCTGATCTCCTTTTCCACGATGAATCGCGCCAAGTAAGCCACGCCTCCGCCCGCGAGGCAAAAGCGCTTCTGCGCTTCCTGGCTGTTCGTCTCGAGCCCGATCCTGGGCATTTCGCCAAATAATTCCAGAAGCACCCGGGTTTGCCGGCTGTGGAGCAGGCTGCCGAAGGAGGCGATATAGCCCGCTTCTTCCAGAACTTTTCTCAACGTTTCCAAATCATTCGCGGCCTTATTCTTTTTCCAAAGCTGAGGCTGGCAAACTAGCGCCATTTTTTCCATGCGCAGGGATTTGTACTCGATCTGGGGCAGGGGGATCTTGGAGAAGAGGAGACCGAATTCACAATCCGTAGTGAGCAGGGCTTGCACGATATCATCGGGGCTTCCGGTGAAAATACTCGGCACCACTTTGGGGAATTTTTTTCGGAAGCTTTGGATAGGCTCCACCAGCAGATCGTTGGTGACGTGATCGGAGGTGGCGAAGCTCAGGGTGCCCTCGCATACCTCGCGTTTGCCCTGGCAAAGATTTTCAATATCGCGGAACGCGTGAAAGAGCTGCTCGCAGCGCTGGAATACTTCCTTGCCTACTGGCGTGAGGGTGACGCCCTTCTTCGATCTTTCAAAGAGCTGCACCCCTTCGCCTTCTTCTAAAAGCGCCACCGAGCGGCTAAGTGCGCTCTGGCTGATGCCCATTTTCTTGGCCGCCTCGGAAAAGCGGCCTACTTTGGCCACCTCGTAGAACACTCGTAGGTAGTTTATTTCCATGATTCTAGTAGTTTAGCTTATCTATCTAATAAATGGATAGTAAGTATTAAATCATTCTAATTTTCATTTAAATTGATTCGGCGCATCATCTGCTCACTGAAACGCAACGTAACCAAAGGATCATTTATGAAAATCTCTCTCTGCGCCATCTCTGCACTGCTCCTTAGCTCGGCTCCTTCCTTCGCCATCTACCACGGCTACAACGGCTGTGAAGGCGAAACCCAAGGCTACAAAGTGGCTCTGAGCGAACGCCAAAATCACGAAGGCCTCGGTTTCGATGGCCTGAAGCTAGTGAATAAAAAATCGAAGAAGGAAACGATTATTTCCGAATCCACCGGAGCCAGCGAATTCGGCAGCATGAATAAGGGCGATGCCGTTACCTTCACGAACGAAAAGAAGAAGGCCGTGAGGTTCACCGTTCTTTCCGCAAAAACGGTTTCGGATAATTCCAAAGAAGGCGACTGCAGCATTGAAACGCATATCAGCACCAAGCTCAAGGTAAGCGTGGAAGGCCTGGGCGCTAAAAGTGAAACCATCACTCTCCAGTGCGAAGTCGAAGGTTTCAATCCCACCATGTGCGGCAACTCCATGAGCGATCGCGAAGACGACTAGAAGCTGTTCGCCCCAAACAAAAAATCCCGAGGAGAGATCCTCGGGATTTTTTGTCGGTAGTAGGCCGGTTCCGACGTCGGAGGTAAAATTTACTGTTCGGAGTTAGGCCAAAAAAAAGGAGCCCCTGCGAGGCTCCCTTTTCATTCTAGATTCCCTAAAGCTTAGAAGCTGGTTGGGATATCGCGGTCCATAACGGTCTTGCGGCCGTCATTCTTAGCATTCTCTACGGCTTTTTCGAGCAGCAGGGCTACGCGCTTGGAAAGTTCTTCGGGAACGGCACCGCTGGTGTTCATTCCGCCTTTGTCTTTTACGAAGCTTTTAATTTTCGACGCTACAACCAAGATTTCGCTCATTTACGTTTCTCCTTTAGGCCCGGATCGGTAATGGCGCAATAGGCGCGGTATCCGGGGAACAGAGAAATCATGGCTTATTCTCACGGAAAATCCAGTCCTTACTCGAACTTTTTTGTCTTTTTTTGGGCTTTATGAGACAAATTCGCCAATCGCTGCAGGGCAATAGAGCCCATTTGGGAGAATGAAAATCGATGGGCAATACCCCTAACTCGCTGGAACCTTGGAGCGTCAAAAAAAGTTCCGGTCTTTATAACGTGAATGGCTGGAGCGCCGGCTTTTTCACCATCAATGAAGTGGGTAACGTTTGCATCACGCCCAAAGGCCCCACCGGCCCCTCGCTCGACCTCAACGAATTAGTGAACGATCTCGTGGACCGCGGGCTGCGCGCTCCGCTCTGGATACGTTTTCCCGAAATCGTGGAAACCCGCGTGAAGATGATCGCGGAGAGCTTCCACAACGCCTTCCAGACTTTCAATTATAAGGGGAAATACCGCGGCGTTTATCCCATCAAGGTGAACCAGCAGCGCCACCTCGTGGAAGCCATGGTTCGCTGTGGTTTTGAAACCGGCCTCGGCCTCGAAGCGGGCTCTAAGCCAGAATTGCTCGTGGCCCTCGCGCAGCTCGATAATCCGGACGCGCTTCTGATTTGCAACGGCTTTAAGGACAAAGAATATATCGAGACCGCGCTGCTCGCCACCCGCCTCGGCCGCAATATCATCGTGGTAATCGACCGCTACCAAGAGTTGCCGCTATTGGTTTCGATCGCGAAAAGCCTCGATATCAAGCCGGTGATCGGCTTCCGCGCCAAATTGGAAAATAAAGGCGCGGGTAAGTGGGTCGACAGCTCCGGCCCCCGCTCGAAGTTCGGCCTCACCGCCCTCGAGATGGTGGAGGGCGTAGAATTTTTGAAAAAAGAAAACATGATGGACTGCCTCCAGCTGATGCACTTCCACATCGGCTCGCAGATCACCTCGATCCGCCCGATCAAGGATTCTCTCCAGGAAGCTTGCCGCGTGTTTGCGGATCTCTGCGCCATGGGCGCGAAGCTCCAGTATATGGACGTGGGGGGCGGCTTGGGCGTGGACTACGATGGCTCCAAGACCAACTGGGAAAATTCCGTGAACTACTCGGAGCAGGAATACGCCAACGACGTAGTCTCGGCGATCCAGTCGATCTGCGAAGAGCGCGAGCTGCCGCACCCGGCGATCATCACCGAAAGCGGCCGGGCCCTCACGGCGCATCACGCGGTACTGGTTTTCAATGTGCTCGGCACGCACGAGATCGTGAAACCGGGTTCGCCTTCGGCCCCCGGCCCGGAGGCCCACGAGAAGGTGCAGGAGCTCTGGGAGATCTATAATAAGCTTTCCCAGAAAAACATGACCGAGCTCTACCACGATACGATTCAGGACAAGGAAGACTCGATCAAGCTCTTCAATCTCGGTTACCTGACTTTGAAAGATCGCGCCGAGATCGATTTGCTGTTTTGGGCCATCATCGGCAAGATCCAGAAACTGTCGAAAGACATGGTGGAGCGTCCCGAAGAGCTCGAGAACCTCGACAAAGAATTGCACGATACCTACTTCTGTAACTTCTCGGTATTCCAGAGCGCGCCCGATCACTGGGCCGTGCGCCAGCTCTTTCCCGTGATGCCGATCCATCGTCTCGCCGAAGAGCCTACGCGCAAGGCCACGCTCGTGGATCTTACCTGTGATTCTGACGGGAAGATGGACCGCTTCATCGACGTGAAAGACGTGAAGCACGCGCTCGAAGTGCACCCGCTCGAGCCGGGCAAAGAATATTATATCGGCGTATTTCTCCTCGGCGCGTACCAGGAGATCCTGGGCGATATGCATAACCTCTTCGGTGACACGGACGCGGTATACGTTTCGGTGAAGGATGGCGACTACGAGATCGATCACCTCGTGGAGGGCGATACCGTTACCCAAGTATTGGAGTACGTGGAATACTTCAAGCCCGCGATGATGGAGCGCATGCGCTATTCCGTGGAGAACGCGCTCAAAACGAAACGCATGACCATCCTCGAAGGCCGCAAGTTCCTGCAGTTCTACGAGCAGGGATTGGATGGCTATACTTACTTGGAAGGCAACGAGTAAAGGCAAAAAGGCCTTTCTCTCGCGAAATTGGCCTTTTTATTTATTGTCGATCCAGCCCGCTTGCGAAAGATCGCGCACTATTTGTCGGGCCACAAATTTATATACTTCCGGCATGGGATGCCCATCGGGCTGTTTCAGGGGGCCTTTCACCAAGCGATCGAGGGGAAGCGCACTGTAGTCGAGGTAGGAAATGTTCTCTTTATCCAGCTGGGGCTTTAAAATCTCCGCGTAGTGTTCGTAGCCGGGAAAGAATACGACCACGAATTTCTGGCCGAGAAAATTTTCGGCGAATTTCTGGGCGATCGCTTTGAAATGAAGCGCGGCGAGGGCGGCGTACTTTTTGTGGTAAACGAAAGGGAAGTCCACGGCAAAATATTCCAGGATATTAGAGCGCGCGAGAAATCTATAAAGCAAATAAAGTGCCGGGTGCGCTTGCGAAAACGTGCCTCGGTAAACGAGCGCGCCACCCGACTCTTCGTACAAAGGAGTATGCCGGTGCCAGGAACCGACATAGCTCATGGTGCCCACAAGCCTTTTGAGCTGATCATCCATAAAAATGTAGATTCCTATACCCTTGGTCTCTTTGATTTCTAGCTTTGGTGGCTTCAGGGTGAAGCGAAGCAGAGCATCGTTCGGCCCTCCGCCGTGCATCCCATAGTTATAGGTGGCGGTATCCGGCAGGGCTTCGGCTATTTGGCTGGAGAGAGTTTCGCTATCGTCCACGTTGGTGCCGAACGTGAAGGAGCAGCCCCAAAGAGCGATAAAAAATGAGCGCGTATTTGGCGAGGCATTTTTTGAAATACGCCGGGAGAAACCGTCCGTGTTGGCGGATACTTTAATGGGGGCAGTTCCATTCACGGATGCGCGGAAATGTTCCATGTGCCAGTCGGGTTTAAGCAGAGCGAGCGCTCCGGAGTTCACGATCGGAAATGCAGCGGAGGGTCGATAGTCGCTCGGGGAGTGGGTACCGATTGGGAGGGGCGCCAGGGGCGGTAAGTTCGTGGGCAATTGCTTGGCGCCGATTTTGTTTTGGGCGTTAGGCAGGATCCTCGGGTATTCGTAAGAATAAGGCCCATGCTTTTTTAACTGAATGCCAAAATATATTTCCAGCGCGGCGAGGACGAGTAAGCTAGGAGCCAAAGCGATCAATAGATAGAAAACTACGGCCTTTAGTTTTTTTATGGGACTGATCTCTCTAGTTGTTCGTAGCGCCGGCCACGCCGAGCAGCGTGATGGTAACGTCGGTAGTTTCGCCCCAGCCAGCCACTTGCATCGACGCCATGATTTTCACTTCGCCGTCCGTTTTCCCTCTGCAGAGGTAGTTAACTGTTTTGGGGGTGAGGTGTTCTTGTTTCTCGCCCACGTCTACGCCGGTCATTTTGCAATTTTTGTATTTTGCTTTCAGCGCCTTGATCGCGTCGGTAGCTTCGGCCACGCCCACGGCGTACTTGTCGGAATTGTAAAGGTCGCTCGAGGGAATGCGGGTCATGCGGCTGGCATTCAGTTCTTCCGGGGTTTTCGCGTGAGCGAAAGAGGCGGAGAGCAGAAGGGCGGCCGCGGCAATCATGGAAAATTTCATAAAAGCTCCTTGCGTAGAAGATCTCCAGAATTGTATGCGAGATTTCGCCCAATGACATTTGTCATTTTATTGGCGGCGAATTTTCGTTAGGGCTTTTTAGCGCGCTTCTTTTACGGAGTCGGCTTTAGCGGGATCGAGGGGCTCGAGCTCGGGCATCACGGTATAGCTCGGCTTACCGTGGAAGCCGTGATTCGACAATACGGCGGGATCTTCCACGCTGGCCTCGGCGGCCACGCGCTTTTTTACCGCGGTGGCGTCGATGGGAATCAGCAGAGTGGGAGACACGCGGACCAACACGGGCCCGTGAGTATAGGCTTTTTCCACGGTGCCTTCGAAAACGTGGCGGGCACCGTTATTAAATCCTTCGGCGAGCACGTAGCTCCCCTGGCAGATAGAGGGTTTCTGCGGGCTGCAGTCGGTGGCTTTGCCTACTTGCTCGAGGTTGGCCTGGAAGTCGGTGCCGTCGCGCAGGAGAGCTTGGTTGTTCTCGAAAACCTCGATCACTTCGGCTTCCGGAATCATCAGCGAAGCGGAGGCGAGGGGATAAAGCACGCGATCGCCTTTGCAGATTTCGGCACCGTGGGAGTGTCCGCACGGAGCGGCCGGAGAAAGATTTTTGCTGAGGTTTTTGAATTTCACGATCGGCGTGCGGCCGTTATCAAATTTTAGCCGAACGCTGTTGTCGTCGAAAACTTCGATCACTTTCACTACTTCGTTATTCCAGGAGCCGAAGGAGTTCTGCGTGATGGCGCGGGTGCCTACGGTAAGTTTTCCGAACACTTCTTCGTTGCTGCTGGATTTGCCCACCGAAGCTAGGCGGCGGTCGGCGGCAGGAGCCGGATTTTCGTCGGCGGAGAGCAAAGGCGTGGGCTCCCGAAACTTTTCGGTGGCCATGCTTAGGCAGGGAAGCAGCAGGAGTAAAAGCGCTAAGATCTTCATAGGTTTACCCATTCTTATCGGGTGGAGCGGGAGAGAAACTTAATGCTTCGTGGTGCGGCATAAGCGCTTGAAATCGCGAAGGATTCGGGCTAGCAAAGAGAGATGGACCTCAAATTTTCCATCCCGGCGCGCTCTACTCGAGTCCGCTTTTTCCCCAGTGAAGCAGCCTTTTCCAAGGCGTTTGTGAAGCGAAAGGGGCTTTGTCTTTGGGACGAAGGGGCGCCGATTTCTACGGACACAAAGAGGGTGGGTATACATTTTTTACCGGGTGGGGAAAGCTGTAAACGCTGGAGCGAAGCCGGAAAAATTTTAGAAATGCTCGCGTCGATGCACCAGGAGCGCTCGCAAGCGCTCCTGGTGGTTGGCGGCGGGGCGCTGCTGGATCTCGGCGCACTCGTGGCCTCGCTATACCGCCGGGGAACTCCGCTGGTGATGGTGCCCACCACTTTGCTTGGAATGGTGGATGCCTCGGTAGGAGGAAAAACGGCGGTGGATTCAGCCACCGGTTCCGGGCTGTTGAAAAATTTTGCCGGAACCTTTTATCCCGCCGGAGAAGTTTGGATTGCGCCCCATTTTCTGGCGAGCTTGACCCGCGCCGAGCGGATCAGCGGCGCCGGTGAATGCTGGAAGACTCTCTGGATCGAGGGAATTTCGGGGAAGGACGGTGCCCTCTTCGAGTTTATTCTTTCCGGTAAGGTGAGCGCGGGCCTTAGGGGGATCGTGCGTAGATGCCTCGCTGCGAAGATCCGCGTGGTCCAGAGAGATCCGCTGGATACGAAGCGTATTCGGGAGATTTTAAATTTCGGCCACACCGTGGGGCACGTGCTGGAGTCGGGCGAGGGCATCTCCCACGGCGAAGCGGTGCTTTGGGGAATGGCGGTGGAGGCTACGCTCCTCGGGAAAAAAGGCGAGGCCATGCAAAAAGAAATTTTGCGGGTTCTATTGGAGCTGAAGTTAAATATTCCGCCGGCTTTTTTCGCGGAAAAAGATTACGGCGCGTTTCTTCTGGGCGATAAAAAAGCAAAGGGTGGAAAGATCGAGCTTTCCCTCTTGGCGAAACCGGGAAAAATCGAAAAATTGAGGATTGCGCCGGCGAAGATCGCGGCGGCGATCAAAGCTTTTCCGGAATTCTACCGGCGCGCATCATCGCGTCTACTAATGTGATCGCGACCATCGCTTCCACCATGGGCACCGCCCGGGGCAAAGGAAAAGCGTCATGACGTCCACCTACGATAATTTCTTCGCTGTCCTTGGTTCGTAGATCCACCGAGCCGATTTTGCGGGGAATGCTGGTGGGCGCGTGGAACGAGACGGCCAGGGAAAGGGGCGCACCGGTGGTCATCCCGCCGAGGAGACCCCCATGGCGGTTTCCTTCAGGGACTAAACTTTTGCCGATGGGATCGCGGATGGCGGAGCCGGGCAGCTCGCTCATGTTTTTTCCGCCGCCGCACTCGAAGGCCACCGCCGCCGGGAGGCTCATGAGAGCATGCGCCAGCAGGGCATTCAGCTTGTCGAAAATGGGCTCACCGATTCCCGCCGGCAGTCCTTCCACGCGGCAGCGCAGGGTTCCTCCCCAGCTATCGCCGGCGTTCCGCAGAGTGTCCACCATTCTTCGGAGCTCTTCCGCCTCAGGGCCGAGAAAGGGAAGGCGTAGCGGAGATTGGGCGCGAGCCTCTCTGATTTCAGTCAGGGAAAAATCTTCCGGGGTAACCGAATCCGGCAGAGAATGGGGCCCAATCTTTTCCAGCCAGGCCAAGAGTTCGATGCCTTGGCAGCGCAGGATTTTCTTTGCCACCACGCCGGCGGCTACGCGCGCGGTGGTTTCCCGGGCGCTGCTGCGGCCGCCGCCGCGGTGATCGCGGTGGCCGTGCTTCAGGTGGGTGGTAAGGTCGGCGTGCCCGGGACGGGGAATATCGCGGTAGGCGTCGTAGTCGGCGGAGTGCTGGGCGGAATTTAGGATGCGCAGCGCGATCGGGGTGCCGGTGGTAATTCCTTCAAAAACACCGCTCTCAATTTCTACCCTGTCCGCTTCTTTTCGCGGAGTGGTGAAATCGGCCGCGCCTCCCTGACGAAGGCCCATGTCTTCCAGGAAATCTTCGGCCTTGAGCGTTAGGTTGGAGGGGCAGCCGTCGATCAACGCCCCCACGGAAGTACCGTGGCTTTCGCCCCAGGTCGTTAGCTGGAAAATTGTTCCGATTCGGTTACCGTTCACGGCTCGCTCCCTCGCACTTTATACGCTAAACTCTCGCAGAATGACATACGTCTGCGTCACCGGAAATGAGCAAAGCCCAGCCGCCCTCGAGCAGCGGCTGGAGCGCGTGCTCAGCTCGCATCCGCGTGTCCTATGCGAGCTGAGGCTGGATTTTTTAGATCTTACGCCCGCCGCGGCCTTTGGCTTTCTCGCGCGCATCCCCGTGGAAATGACGACGCGTCTCATTCTTACCCAACGGTTAAAGGCCTCCGGAGCCTTGGCTAGCGGCAATTGCGGTTGGGATGCCCTTACCTGGCAGTCCTGGTGGCAGGATGTGATGGCTTTCCGGCCCTGGTACGGAGTGGATTTAGATTGGCTGGTGCTAGATAGCCTCACCGGAGAGAGCCTGGCTTGGCACGGCGGAAAATTTCGCGCCAAGCACGCCTTTTTTTCCCTGCACGCATCCATCGGCGAACTTGAGCAGATGCTCCCTAATATTACCGCCACCGCCCGCGAACATCAGGCTGGAGTGAAGCTCGCGGCGCCGGTGGAAAGCGCGGCGGATCTGGCGCGCTTGGCCAATATCGCGGCCGAGCTGAAGAATCTTCCCTTCCGGATCGTGGTGGCCATGGGAGAAGCGGGCCGCGCCTGGCGGTGGTCGGGGCTGGCGGGAAATGTTACTTATTTTGCGGCCGAAGGCGGGCGGGCCACGGCGCCTGGGCAAGAGCCTTTTGCGGCGGTATTGCCGTATCTTTCTTCCAAGCAAAGGCCCGATGTGTATCTATTGCTTGGCGATAATCCCGATAATAAATACGGCGAAGAGCGCTGGAATCGCGCCTTTCTTCAGCGCGGCGCCCGGAATCGCTATATTAATAGTTTTAGTTTAGATAGGCCCGGCCCCGAATGGGCCGCTAATGTCGAACACTGGCTCTCGGCCGCCGGCGTAAAAGGCGCGAGCGTCACGAAGCCATATAAGCTTTCGTTTCCCGAGCCCACGAACACGCTGAAGCGCGCCGAGGCGGGCTGGAGCCGGGCAAATTTTGATGGCGCAGCCGTGGTAGAAATTCTTGCGCGCTACGCGATTAAAAAAGGCAGCGTAGTGGTGATCGCCGGCGGTGGCGGCGCCGCGCAGGCGGTGGCGCAGGGTTTGCGGGAACATGGATTTGAGCCCCAGCTCTGGGTACGCCGCGAGGGAAGGCTCGCCGCGAGGCCGGAGGGCGACGTTTTTGTTTCTACATGGCCGGGAGAATACCAAGAGGCGCTCGTGGATGCGCTCGGGCCGAACGCAAATTTTCGCCTCGTGATCGACGCGCAGTTTTCACGGCCGGTAACACAAGCGCCACTCGCGCGCTGGGCTCAGGAGCGCGGGATCTCCTACGTGCCGGGCACGGTTTGGTGGAAAGAGCAGGCGCGGCTCCAAGACGTTTTTTGGTTCGGCGCCGATCGCCTAGGTGCCGCGCACGCGGCGGTGCTTCGTACCGTTCCTTCTTCTAAAAGCGAGACGCTGCGTGCGCTCGCGATCGCCCTTGCGTTCGGCGTGCCCACAGAAATCCGCTCTCCGGGAATAAACGACGATACGGAATTTTTCGCCGCCGCGATCGAAAACCTCGGCGGATCCATCGACCGCAACAATGATGTCTGGCGCATTTTTCCCGCGGCGAAGCTTTCGGCACCGGCGGCTCCCATCATGATGGGGGAAGGGGCTACCGGGCTGAGAATGCTCGCCGCGCTAAGCCCGCTCTTCGGAGAAAGCGCTTTGCGGATCGATGCCGCGCCTTCCCTGCGTGCGCGGCCGATGGACGAAATATACGATGGCCTTGGGCTGCCCAACTCCGGTGATTGGCCGATGACGATTCCCAGTGGTACGCATTTGCCGGAAACGGTCTCGCTCGAGCGGAGCAGCCAGTTTGCGAGCGGATTTTTGATCGCGGGCGCGGCGCAAGTTTTTCGCGGGCTCCGGGACGGCTATCGCCTTAGGTTCACCGGCGAGCGCAGGTCTGAAACCTACCTCCACCTTACCCTGGCTTTCCTGCGCGAAACGGGCCTGGAGATTTTTTCTGAGGAGAATGTGGTGGAAATTCGCCGCGGAAATCCAAAGGCGCGCCTTCAGTTCGCCATTGAGCGGGACGCGTCGGCCGTGGCGCTCCTTGAGGTGTACGCCCGGCGCTGGCGGTTGAAATCATTTTTCTCCGAAGAGTCTTCGCGCCAGGGCGATGCCGCTTTTCCAGAACTACTGGCGCAGGCGCTCGAAACGGGCGAAGTATCCCTGCGGCATCATCCTGATCTTGCGCCCGCACTTTGGGCGGGGGCCGCCTTGCTGCGCAAGCCGCTCCTGATCCGTGATTGTCCGCAGCTGCACCTGAAGGAGAGCGACCGGGCAAAATTATTGGTATTGGCCGCCCGGGCGCTAGGTGCTCCCGCGGAAGAAAAGGCCGACGGTTTCTACGCGGATTTTTCCCAGTTCGTACCGCCCGCGCGGGAGACATTTCTGCGTACCGAGGGAGATCACCGCCTCGCGATGGCGTTTGGCTTGGTTGCCACCGATTATCCTCAGTTGGCCCCCGATCGCCGTGATTGCGTGCGCAAAAGCTTTCCGCAATTCTGGCAGGCCCTTGCTTTGCTGGAAGAGGCTTTGCCGGGATGAAAGCTTTTTATCTGATAGGATTTCGCGGCGCCGGCAAGACTACGGTAGGGCGGGCGCTAGCGAAGGAGCTCGAGCTCGATTTTTTGGATCTCGATGAATATTGGGAAAAAAAAAGCGGAACCGAGATAATCGAATTCGTGGCCGCTAACGGGTTGGACGCTTTTCGACGTGAGGAAGAAAAATTACTGCGGGAAATGGAGACGAACGACGTCCCTTTGGTGATCGCTACCGGCGGCGGCGTGGTGGACTGGCCTCCCTCGCGCGCTCTGCTGGAGGCTAGTCCTCGGCAGAAAATCTATCTAGAAGTGCCTCCGGAGGAACTCTGGGCTCGCCTGGAGAATAGCCCGGAACGTAAGGATATCGGCGATTTACATACCTTCGAGCGTTTTGAAGCCCTGCTCGAAAAGCGCCGCGTTCATTACGAGAAAATCGCTACCTTTCGGGCGGAGAATCGCGTTATAACGGACACCCTCGCAATACTAAAAGAGCTCGTTAAGCAGCCGTAACTTCAGCTGATTTCGAGCATCGGAGAGCTAAAAGAGATGCTACTTTACCTTCGCTCCAAAGAAGATTTTCAGCCCGCTAAAGAGCGCCTTACCGCGCTTGGCGTAGAGCATAATTTTCTCCCCGAATCTCTCGTTTTCGAAATCTCCGCCGAGCTCAGTATTTATCCGCCTTCCATTTTAATTTCGCGCATCAGCGATTTTGGCCGCGTGGAGGCGATGCCCACCAAAACGCCCCTGCTCGATACCTTGCCGGTAGACCACGAAGTAATCGTGCGCGTGCAGGGAGCGGCGGAGCCGTTGCGATTCCGCAATCACCCGAAGCAGGCGATCTGGATCGCTGGTCCTTGCTCGCTCGATGAAAGCAACGATCTCATGGAAAATGCGCGCCGCCTTTCGAGCCTTGGCGTGCAGGCCCTGCGCGGCGGTGCCGTAAAACCCCGTACTTCCCCCCACGAGTTTCAGGGAGTAGGCCGCCGTGGCTACGCTCTCCTCGCTGAAGCGGCGCACGCATTCGGCATGGCCGCCGTTTCGGAAGCGATGAGTGAAGAAGATGTGGACGAAGCCGCCGAGCATATCGACATCATTCAGGTAGGCGCCCGCAATATGCAGAATTTTTCTCTGCTGAAAAAACTCGGGCGCTCGGGCCGCGCGATTTTGCTCAAGCGTGGCCCCGGCGCCACGCTGAAAGAGTGGGCGCTCGCCGCGGAGTACCTCCTCTCGGCCGGTAACCGCAATGTGATTCTCTGTGAGCGCGGAGTGCGTGGCCTCGAGCGCGAGCTGCGCTACACGATGGACCTTGCCGGAGCCGCTTTTATGCAGCAGCGGTACTCACTGCCGATCGTGGTGGATCCTTCTCACGCCACCGGCATTAAACAAATTTTAGATGCCTGCACAGCCGGCGCGCTCGCGATGGGTTTTGCGGGGGTAATGCTAGAGACGCACCCCCGCCCGATGGAAGCACGTTCCGATTCTTTGCAGGCGCTCACGCCGGAAGATTTCGCCGCGATCGCGCAGAAACACCTACGGCCCCAGCGTGCGGGCCGCGCGATTCTCCAGCCGGTATCGCACTAGAATAAGCGTTCCCGAATATCCGGATTTAATTTTCTAGATTTGGCTTCTTGCCCACGTAGAGCCACGTCATACCCGAGGTAAGGGGGCGGGGAGCGAAGGCAAGGAAGCCGGCTTTCGCGAGCATTCTCTTTACGTTTTCGGGCGGAGGGAAATCGATTACCGACTGCGCCAGGTATTCGTAAGGATCTTTGGGAGCGAAGAGGCCGGCGAATCGCGGCATTCCGTAGCGAAGCAAAACCTTATAGATCGCGCGCCAAATCTTGGCGCGGGGAAGGCCGAGCTCAAGGATGGCGAATACGCCTCCGGGCTTCAGCACGCGAAAAGCCTCTTCGGCTGCACGTTGACGGAGGCCGTCGGCCACGTTGCGGAAACCGAAAGCGATCGTGAGCACATCGAGGCTTTCGGGTTCGGCCTCGATTCTTTCAGCTACGCCTTCGCGCCATTCAATCTTCTTAAGGGCAGGGGGAAGTTTCGTGGCGGTACTTTTTTCGCGCGCTACTTGGAGCATAGCGGGCGTGGGATCGGTGCCAATTACTTTGGCGGTCGGCCAACGCTGCGCCATCATACGGGCCACGTCGCCGGTGCCGGTAGCGAGGTCGAGGGCCGTTTGCGGCTTATGGCCGAGCGCGGACTCGGCGATGGTGAGCATGGACTTTCTCCAGCTGCGATCCATTCCGCCGGTCATAACGGCATTGAGGAATTCGTATTTAGGGGCTACTTCCGTAAAGATTTCGACGGTATGCGGTTTTTGTTCCATGCCCAAGGAGTAGCACAGAAAAATGCGGTGAGCACTAGCGGAGAACGCCCCAGATACGGATCCGCACGCGCCGGAGTCCCCGGTTTTCTCCCGTGGCGGAATCGGGAACTTTCACCGCGGGAAGCTCCACCACCGAGCGGGGATAGAAGGACAATCCCGACCGGGTGCAGCCGTTGGTGAAATCGCGGGAACTCACGAAACGATCGCCGTCCTCTTCTCCGCCCACAATCAGATCCAGCCGGTACACATTGTAAGGAAGGCTGAGGAGATCGGAATTAAAGTCGAACAGGGCTCGTAGGTTTCCGTCCTGCAAAGAAAAATGGCCCGTCGCTTTGGTATAGAAGGGGGGCGAGCTGCCATTCCACGAGGGAAGCGCAATATTCGTTTTCGGCGATTTATCGAAATCCCAGAGCACGGTCTTGTCCACCACGAGGAAGTCGCGGTAGCAGTCATCTTCGGCATGCACGAGGAGCGGCACGAAGAAAAGTAGGAGAAATAGACGCGCTTTGCCAACCATGAATACCTCTCGGCAGGTATTCGGATAATGTTGAGATAAATGATCGGAAATGAGCTATCGGCTAGTAATATTAGTCACTTACTAACTGGTCTACTTGATTGTTGTTTTTTTGGCGATGCCCACGTGATCTCGCGGACATACCTCTACCTAGTAGAAAATACGAACCATTTTAAAAATTGTCGAATGACTGTGTAGGATTAGCGGCTTCTAACAACAATCAAGTAGTCCAGGTCTAACGACTTAACACCTGAAGATCCGCACCGGCAGAGGTTACTAATAAATAAGCGGGTTTGCTCTCCAGCTCACCTGCTTCGAGTTCTGGAGAGGCGGTAATCAAGAGTTTCCCCTCTTTCATGGGCTGGCCGTCGAGGATGAGGCCGAGAAGCGGATGCATGCAGATATGTTTGGCCGGGAGGGTTTCGCCAGATTCCTGCTGTATTTGCAGCTTCCAGGTTACGGCTCCGGAAATTTTTTGCTCGGGTGGCCCCATGGCTTCCAAAGCGCAGTTGTCTGCGGGCGCATGATGAATGCGGCTCCAAGTATGCGTGGCGGAATCGTAGTCTACGGAAATCGGCAAACGGCCAACCGCCGCTTGGGTACGAGTCTCCATGAGCCACTCGGCAAATTTACGGGCTTCGGAGCGAGCCTCCAGATTTCCCTTTAGATCGCGAAATACCGGAATGCCGAGCACGATGAGAAATCCCAAAAAAGTGAGGAGGAGGATGCGGCGCCGAAAACGCAGCTTAAGCTCCTCGGGATCGGGGAGACTGTCTTCGACGTGAAAAATCGTGCGTGGGCGAAAAATTCTCATGAGCTATGTAGATGAAAATACCATTGCCAGAGGGCGGGACCAAAGAAAAATGCCACCGCGGCGCCGGCGGATAAGAACGGGCCAAAAGGAATAGCCGAGCTGCCTTTACGGCCCTTTATGAGCATCAGGAATATTCCGAGCACGGATCCCACCATGGAGGCGATAACGATGGTCATCACGGCGCCTTCGAGGCCGAGGAAGGCGCCCACCATGGCGAGGAATTTAATGTCGCCGCCGCCCAAGCCGTCTTTCTTGGTAGCCAGCTGGTAGGCCCACGCCACGAGGTAAAGCAGCCCGCCCCCGAAGAGAAATCCGATTGTGCTGTTAAGAAAGGACACGGACGGAATCAGCGCAGCGCCGGCCAAGCCGATCACGATGCCCGGCAAAGTGATTTTATCCGGCAAAATCCAATGGTCGAGATCGATGAAGGTGCAGGCCACGAGCGCGCCGAGAAAATAAAATTGCCACGGCCATTCGTACCACGTGGGATTAGTGCCGGCCGCGGCGGTGAAAAGAAGCGCAGTGAGAAGCTCCACAAATGGGTAACGCCACGAAATTTTCGCGTGGCAGCTCGCGCATTTTCCGCGCAGGAAAAGAAAGCTAAAAAGCGGGATATTTTGGTACCAGGTGATCGCGGTCCGGCAGTGTGGGCATCGGCTACGCGGAGTGATCACGCTTTCTCCCAGGGGGAGGCGGTGGATCACTACGTTGAGAAAGCTGCCCACGCAGAGGCCGGCGCAAAATATAAATGGTATCAAGGCGAGATGAAGGGTTTGGTTCACTCGTTTTCTTCCGGGTTGGGGTCGCTGATTCCGTATTTTTCGATGCGGTAGCGAAGGCTGCGGAAGCTGATCCCGAGCAGGGTGGCCGCGCGTTTTTTTACGCCCTGGGCTTTTTCTAGGGCCTGTAAAATATGAGCGCGCTCGAAGTCTTCCACGCCTTTCTCCAAATCAAAGGACGCGGCCGCCGGTGTGGCCAACGTGGCGGCGAGAGCGGGGCCGGCCGCCGGAAGAGATACAGGCGCCGCGGTGCCTACCATGAAAAGCTTTTGGGGGAGGCTCTCGGGTAAAATCACCGTTTGGGTTTCCAGGGCCAGGGCGCGTTCGATAATATTTTCGAGCTCGCGCACGTTGCCGGGAAAGCTGTACGACATTAACATGCGCATGGCTTCCTTGCTGATGCCCTTTATGGTTTTACCCATGGCCAAATTGAACTTGCGCAAAAAGTGTTCGGCGAGCACCGGAATATCTTCTTTTCGCTCGCGGAGTGCCGGCATGCGGATCTGAATTACGTTTAGGCGGTAAAAAAGGTCTTCGCGGAACTGCCCGTTGGCCACGGCCTGCTCGAGATCTTTGTTGGTGGCACAGATAATGCGCACGTCTACCTGGACGTCTTCGGTGCCGCCCACTGCGCGGAAGTTTTTCTGCTGGATGGCGCGGAGAATTTTTACCTGTACGGAAAGCGGAATGTCTCCCACCTCGTCGAGAAAAAGAGTTCCGCCATGGGCTAGCTCAAACAAACCCTGCTTGTCGCTGATGGCCCCCGTATAGGAGCCTTTGCGGTGACCAAAAAGCTCGCTTTCGAAAAGAGTTTCGGGAATGGCGGCGCAATTGATAACCACGAAGGGTGCGGATTGATCGGCGCCGCTGCGGTGAATGGCGTGGGCCACCAGCTCTTTACCGGTGCCGCTTTCACCGAGGATCATGATATTGGTTTTGGTGCTCGATACCCGTTTGATCAAATCGAAAACGGCCTGCATCACCGGCGCGTTGCCCACGATATTTTCGACCGAGAAGGCCTTTCCGAGTTCGGAACGGAGCTGACGGTTTTCTCTTTCCAGCGCTTTCGCCTTGAGGGCACCACGGAGGGCAATTTTCATTTCCTCGATTTGAAAGGGCTTGGTTAAGTAATCGTCGGCGCCGAGCTTCATGGCTTCCACCGCGCTTTCGGCGGAGCCATGCGCGGTCATAATCACCACCGCCAGCTCGTGTTGGACCTGCTTCACCTTGGTGAGCAATTCGATCCCGTTCATTTCGGGCATGGAAATATCGGTCACGATCGCGGAATAACGCTTTTTCTCAATGGCGGCCAAGGCTTCTTTTGCCGATCCCACTACATCTACCTTATAGCCTTCCCGCTTGAGCATGATCTCGAGAAATTCTCGGATCGAGGCTTCGTCGTCTACCACCAGAATATTTTTCGCTTCCGACTTATTATCCACGTACTCTCCTTACGCTTTCTCGGCGGCGGGCAGCTGTAAGCGGAAATGTGCTCCGCTAGCCGCGGGCAAAACGCGAACCTCACCCTTGGCGGCCTTGATAATCTGCGCCACGGTGGCTAGGCCGAGCCCGGTACCATTCGCTTTCGTGGTAAAAAAGGGATCAAATATCCGGCCCATGTTTTCCGGGGCGATGCCGGGACCGTTGTCCTTGATGTCCACCACGAATACCCCGTCTTGAGGATAAGCTTCGACCGAAATTTCAACGGGAGGCTTTTCGGCGGCGTCCATGGAGTTGAGGAATAAATTGAAGAGCACCTGCTTTATGCGTTCGCGGTTGGCAAAAATAGAAATTGCGGGTGGCACTTTATTTTCCACGTGCGAAGCCATCTTCGACTGGCTCTGAAGTGCCTCGGCCACTTCCGAGACGATTTCTTTGAGGTTGAAATCGCCGGCGTGATCGTCGCGTGGCTTGGCGAATTCCAGGAAATCGGTGATCAGGGTGTTCAAGCGGCGAGTTTCCCGCAAAGAAATCGCCATGAGCTTTTTATCTTGCTCGTCCTGCAGCTCGAGGTGGCTGGCGAGCATTTCGATCGATCCAGAAATCGAAGCCAATGGATTGCGAATTTCGTGGGCAATGCCCGCGGCCAACTGCCCGGTGGCGGCGAGTTTGGATTCAAACTCTAATTTCTTTTCTAGTTCGAGCATTTTTGAAACGTCTTCGAAGGCCAGGATATGCTGTACGTCTTCGGCGGCGGCCGGAGAGGAATCGAGGGCCTTGAGGCGCACCACCTGAAGAGAAAAACGGGGCTTTTTTTCGCCCACACCGCTGAAGGTGAAGCGAAGGCGCTGCGTTTCGCTCATTTTCTCCCAGGCCGCCAGCACGTTCTTCAAATCCGGCAGGAGCTCGAAATATTTCATCCGCAGCGAGGGCGCGTGATCCAGCTTCAGCAGGTTCAGGGCGGTATGGTTGATATTGAGTACGTATTCGTTCTGGTCTACGAGCACGATGCCCACGGGAATGGAATTGAGGAGGCGATCGTTGAGTAGTTCGAGGCGCGCAATATTCACGCGTTGAAACTCGAGCATGGATTTTTGCCGTTTCAGTTCGTCCATGAGCTGTCCGCACAAAAGCGCGGTGAGCAGGAAGAGTAATTCATTATAGGCCAAGTTATAGAGAACGGTGGCGTTTTCGATATCGGTATTTGCCGAGTAAATAAACGCGTATACCGCCCCGGAAAGCCCAGCTACGAGGAGGGCGCCGTTGAGCTGGTAGGCTACGGACGCGAACACGATGTTGAGCAAATAAAGGAAGAGAAAGATCGAGTCATTCACGCCCGTGAGGTACACGAGGTAGCTGGTGAGCAGGAGATCGTAGAGGAGCTGCGAGGCCATGAAGTAGCGGATCTTGAGCGTTTCTTCCCAATAAAGAATCGTAACGAAGGAGAGGAGGAAGGAGAGTGCCAGCGTGGCGTAGATCTGCACGATGGCGGCTTCGCCCAATACTTCCTGACGCAGGAAAATCGTGGTGAAGAGAACTATCGACATCAGAACCAGGCGGGCAAAGCTGAAAATGGACAGCTTGTTCTGCGTATTCAGGTCGAATTGCGTTCTCTTGGTTATTTTAGACATTATTCGCCTTGGTTCTGCGTGTCCGCGATATTGAACACGGGCAGGTACATGGCGATAAGGATGAAGGCGACGAGGCCCCCGAGCACCACGAGCACGATGGGCTCGATGAGTTTCGATAATCCCATCACCACCACTTCCACTTCGGCTTCATAGAATTCGGCGATCTTGATCAGCATCTGATCGAGCGTGCCGGTATTTTCACCCACGTTGATCATCTGGATCACCATCGCGGGAAAAATCTTCGCTTGGGCTAGCGGAAGGGCGATCGTCTTACCGGAAGAGATTTCATCCTTCACTACGCTCAGAGCATCTTCGATCACGGAATTGTCGATCGTCATCTTACAGATCTCGATGGCGTCGATGAGGTTCACGCCGGAGGTGAGCATCGTGCCAAGGGTGCGGGTAAAACGCGCGGTGGAGCCTTTGGTGAGCAAATCCCCAAAGAGTGGCAAGCGCAGGAGAAAGCGGTCCCATATTTTTTTCCCATCGGGACTTTGAATAAAACGCAGGAAGAGCGTCCCGCCCACGACGGCGCCACCGATCATATAGAGGGCGTAGTTGGAGCAGAAGTGCGAGATCTTTATCACGAGCTTGGTGAGGTAGGGGAGCTCGCCCCCGGAGGCGGTAATCATCTGCTCGAACATCGGTACTACGAAAGTGAGAAGGCCGAACGTTACGCCAATGCCCACGACCATTACGATACCGGGGTAGACCATCGCGCCTTTTACCATGCGCACGAGGCGCACGTTATCATCGAGGTATTTCGCCAAGCGGGCAAGGATGGTGTCGAGGGCGCCGGATGTTTCGCCGGCACGCACGAGGTATATGAAAAGATGACTGAAGATATGGCGCTGCTTCGACATGGCTTCCCACAATGGGCTACCCGAAGAGATGGCCTCCTGGATTTCCTGGAGCGCTTTGCGCAGCTTGGGATTCTTCTCGCCTTGCTGCAAAATATCGAAGGCCTGGAGAAGCGGCACGCCCGAGCTGACCATTACCGCGAGCTGACGGGTCATGATGGCGATGTCGGCGTCTTTAACTTTCGCGGAGAATAGTTGGATGTCGCGATTAAGCGCACTTTCCTGCTCAATTTTATTGGGACGAATACCTTGTTGGCGGAGATAGACGCGGACTTCGGTCTCGTTGGGAAGGTTGACCGTCCCCTTGACCTTTTCTCCGTCTCTTTTCTGGCCTTCGTATTTGAAGTTAGCCATGGATGGAATTCCTTATTAGCGTTTTTTCGAGGTTCCCAAACCGGTGAGTAGCCGCACTAGCTCGTCCGGCACGTTGGAAGATTCAATCGCCACTTCTTCGGTGATCGTGCCGTCAGCCACTAATTTTACCAGCGATTGATTCATCGTTTGCATTCCGCT
This sequence comes from Bacteriovoracia bacterium, assembly GCA_050246755.1. Classification (GTDB taxonomy): domain Bacteria; phylum Bdellovibrionota; class UBA1018; order CAIPTA01; family CAIPTA01; genus JAKFYM01. Next base: position 16,382 of record JBFWVL010000008.1, on the reverse strand, counting down.
CTCGGATTGTCCGGTTTGCATCGACGAGTAAACCTGTTCGAGTTTCTCCTCGCGAATCAAGTTACGGATAGCGTTATTAGTGCGCATGATTTCCATCGACAAGCAGCGTCCGCGGCCTGTGCGCCGGGGCAGAAGCTGCTGCGATACCACTCCGATGAGCACGAAGCTCAGAAGATGGCGTACCGAATTTTGCTTGTCGGGAGGAAATACGTCCACCAGGCGGTTGATCGTTTGGATGGCGGAGTTGGTATGCAGCGTGCCGAAAACCAAGTGCCCGGTTTCGGCGGCGGAAAGCGCCATCTCGATCGTTTCCATATCGCGTAATTCCCCCACCAGAATGAAATCGGGATCTTGGCGTAGAACGCGCCGGAGCGCATTGGTGAAAGAGAACGTGTCGGTGCCCACTTCCCGCTGGTTGATCACGCAGTTTTTATGAGGATGGATGAATTCGATCGGATCCTCGAGCGTGATGATGTGGCCGCGTTCATTGGTGTTTAGGTAGTCGATAATCGAGGCGAGGGTGGTGGATTTACCCGAGCCGGTGGGGCCGGTTACCAGGATGAGCCCGTTAGGTGCCTTTACCATCTCGCGGATGATATTAGGCAAGCCCAGGGCGTTCATGTCAGGGATGTCGAAGGGAATGCGGCGGAATACGCCCGCTACGGATCCTCGCTGCATGAAGATATTTCCCCGGAATCGCGCCATGCCTTTGATCCCGAAGGACACGTCGATCTCGAGCTTCTCCTCGAATTCGGCTTTTTGGGCGTCGGTGAGCACGCCGTAGCAGAGATTTTTCGTGTCGGTGGAGGTGAAGGGATCCGTTTTTACTTTCGACATCAATCCGCTGATGCGCAGCTGCGGCGGGGAGCCCACGGTTACGTGCAAGTCAGACGCGTCTTGCTCCACCATTGCCTTAAGCAGTTGCTGAAGTGTTACCTGTGCCATTTAATTCCCCTAAACGTTAAAAATCCGCGGCCGTATTGGTGAGCGCTTCTTCGAGCGTGGTCATTCCTTCGGCTACCTTCGTGAGAGACGCCATGCGCAGCGTCCTCATTCCTTCCGCCATCGCTTTACGCTTCAGCTCTAGGGAGTTGGAGCCCGCGAGCACGGCTTCTTTCAGCGTGGAAGTGAAGGGCATGATCTCGTAGATGCCAAAGCGCCCGGAGTAGCCAGTATTAGCGCAGGATGCGCAGCCCGCGCCTCTGAAGATCTTCATCTGCTTGGCGGCGGCAGGGTCGATGCCTAGTTCCATTAGCCGCGGAATATTCGCCTGGGCTTCCACTTTGCAGTTATTGCAGATGCGGCGGAGGAGGCGCTGCGCGCAGATCAGGTTCACCGCGGCGGTTACGAGGAAGGGTTCCACGCCCATGTTCAGCATCCGCGTGATGGAGGAGGGGGCGTCGTTGGTGTGCAAAGTGGAAAGAACCAAGTGGCCGGTGAGGGCGGCCTGCACGCCTACTTCGGCCGTTTCATAATCGCGGATCTCGCCCACAAGAATGATGTCGGGGTCTTGGCGCATAAAGGTGCGGAGCGCGGTGGCGAAAGTGAGCCCGATGTCCGAGTGCATCTGCACCTGGTTGATTCCTTCGAGGTTATACTCCACTGGATCTTCCGCGGTGGAAATATTGTCGCTGACCTTATTGAGCTCCTGCAGCGCGGAGTAAAGCGTGGTGGTTTTACCGGAGCCGGTTGGGCCCGTCACGAGCACCATGCCGTAGGATTCGTGAATGGATTTCGTGAATGCCTCGAGGGCATTTTTTTCGAACCCGAGCTTCATAAGGTCGGTCTGCAGCCCGCTCTTGTTCAAGAGACGCAGCACCATCTTCTCGCCGAAGACGGTGGGCATGGAGCTTACCCTGAAATCCATTTCGCCGAACGGGGTGCGGATCTTGATGCGCCCGTCCTGCGGCAAGCGTTTCTCGGCGATATCCATTTTCGCCATGATTTTCACGCGGGCGATGATGGCGCTTTTCACCTGGTTGGGCGGGCGCATAGTTTCGTAGAGTGCGCCATCGATGCGGATGCGCACGCGAAAGGAGTGTTCGTAGGGCTCGATATGAATATCGGAGGCCTTCTTTTTGATCGCGTCCACGAGGATTTGGTTCACCAGCTGGATCACGGGCGCATCGATATCGTTCGCGTCCTTAATCTCGTGGGCCGAGTCGTCGTTCAGGCCGAGGTCTTCCACCTTATCGGCTTCACCCACCTTCACTTGCTTCTCGATCAAGTTTAGGGCGCCGTAGTATTTTTCCATTGCGCCGTCGAAGGCGGAAATCGAAGTGATCACGGCTTCGATGCGGAGCTGGGTACGGAACTTGATGTCGTCGAGATTGGAAAGCGCAGTGGGATCGGCGAGGGCCACCACCAGGGTGCCTTTGGCTTTTTGCAGCGGAATGAGGCGGAAGCGGCGCACGTCTTCGGCGCCCATTATCTTGATGATTTCCGGCGCGATCGTGTATTTGCTCAAATCAAAAGAGGGGATCGAGTATTTTTTAGAGAAGTGCTCTACGAGCTTTTGCTCCACGATCATGTTCTGCTGCTGCAGGAACTTCAGGTGGGGAATTTTCTGCTTTTGAAATGCTTCTTCGGCGGCGTTGTAATCGCCCTGCGTGATGAGATTTTCTTTTGCGAGAAGGTCGACGAACGCTTTTGACATAGAATCTTCCCTGATTCTCCTTCCGGGCTGGGCATTCCATCCTGGAATGAAATACGATCTCTATATTATATATGATCGTAGGGCGTAGTGACAAAAATTGTCAAGGCGATCCGTGACCGTACACGCTGCCCGAAAGTAGATCGTCTATAACAAAGTGGGAAGGTACTATTTTCCGGTGAAGCGAATTTTATTCTACTTTTTTTGTTTATTCGCGGCATTGGGCTTCTTTCTATACGGGCCGCCCAGGGGCCCCGACGAAGCCCAATCCTGGTGGCAGGTGGGCGGAGCCTTTTGCTTATTCCTGGCGTTTTGTTTTTCTTCCTATACCGCGGGGCGCTTGCTGAACGTTCGCATACTGCGAAGGCCGGCCGACTTTTTAATGGATTTCGGCGCCGGGCTTGGGCTTTTCATTCTCGCGGGGCAGTTGCTGGGGCTTGCCGGACTGATCGGCTACCTACCCAGCGTGTGGATGACGGCCTGCCTATGGCTACCGGTAGCCATCCAGGCGTTCTTGGGCGACGGTAGAAATTTCCGGCCTGCATTTTCTTGGCGGGCCATCGGCCTCGCGCAGGCGCTGACCCTGATTACCTGCTTTCTTGTTTTTTTGCTTACCTGGATCCCGGATCCGATGCCGGATCCACTTTGGTATAACCTCACTGCCGCCCGTTGGTGGCTGGATGCAGGAAAAATATATTTTCCGCGCGAGAATATCGCGATCCTGGCCACGGGAAGTTGGGATGCCCTTTATCTGTGGTCGAGTTATCTGCTCGGCGGTCCCGCCGGCGGCGGCTTGATTGCCGGTCAAATTTGCGGACAATGGATGCATTTCGTTTGCGGCGGACTGGGATCGATATGGGCCCTTCGCCGCTTCTATAAGTTTCTATTTCCGGACTTAAGTGCGGACTGGATCTGGCTCGTCACTCTAGTCTCGGCGCTCAGTGCCTCCCAGCAGAGCACTATCTTTCTGGCCAAAAACGATTGGGGCGCCACTTTTTTTCTTCTGCTCGCCCTGCTGGCGCTGAGCGATACAAAGGGAGAGCGGGGGCGTTTTTTTCTCTCCGGTTTTTTCGCCGGCTTGGCCTTCTCCGCTAAGTTCACGATAATTTTTATCGGACTTCCTTTGCTTGCACTGACCTTCTTCGCTGGCGGCCGGAAGCGGATCTGGGATTTTCTGCCGGGAATAATCGTCGGCGCTGGGCCACTTCTATTACGTAACTTTCTGCTCCTTGGAAATCCTTTTTTCCCCGTGCTCGGTCGCTTTTTCCGGCGTGCGGACCTGGAAGAGATCTGGCGGCGTACCGGTGAGTACGACGGCGGGCTTTTCTTCTCGGTCGCCGGCAAAGAGAATCTGGTGAGGCTTGTCTGGCAGGATTCTCCTTTTATTTTGCTTACGCTTTTGTGTGCCGTTTTTTTCTGGGCCGCGCCGCGCCGTTTCCAGGCACAGTTTCGGGTTAGCGCCATCGTGACGGCCGCGGCGGCTTTTTTTCTATTGAAGGTCGGCTCGCAGGCGGAATACCGCGTCTTCGGCCTAGGGTGTTTGCTGGCCGCCGGGCTTGGCCTGGCGCTGGCGCTGTCTTTCGCCCAAGAGCGTGCTCTATTCCGGATCGGAAGCCGCGCCCGCACTTTGCTCACGTTGGGAATATTCGCGTTAGCTGCCTACAGTACGTCTTATCCGTGGATCGCACCCGTGGCGGTTTTTTCGCAGGCCAGTCCTCCAGAAATGATCCGGCGCCATTTTGGGGGAACTGCCCTGGCGTGGGTGCGGCTCAATGTACCCGAGAATAAAGTGGTGGCTTCGGCGAATGAATTTCGCCTCTATTATCTCTCCCCGCGGAAGGCCTACCGGATCTGGGATAATGTTGATCTTGACCAAAAAATGCGTCGCTCTCGTTCCCTGCTCGAAGCGGTGGACGCGATGCGGGGCGCGGGAATCGATTTCCTTTTATTCACCCGGCTCGACTGGGACCGTTATTTTCGCAAAGAAATATTGGATGCCCTCGAGGCCACCTGGGGCCGCTTCCGCGAGACGGTGGTATTTGGGAATGAAAACTCAAAAGTGATTGATTTATCCGGCCTGCGCGCAGCGCTGATGAAACACGATATTCCTTTGCATCCCTATTGAGCCGGATTGGTGAAATCCGAAAAGGGACGTACAATCCCTCCATGAAGCTCGATCTACCCGGCCAAAAAAATGATCTGCATGCCTCGGTGCTGGAAGCCAACCGGCGTTTCTACGATGCAGTGGCCGGCGTGTACGAGAAAGTGGACCGTCGCCGTGGCGGAGCGCGCGATCACGCCTGGCTGAAATCTATCTTGCGTGATTTGCGCGGTTTTTTCCCCGGCAAGCAGGCTTCTTTTCTTGACCTCGGGGCGGGCACGGCTTTTTTATCGAAGCTCGCGCTCCAAGAATTTTCTTCGGTAACCGCCGTCGATATCTCACCCGCGGTCTTGTCCCAGATTTCCGATACGCGAATTAGGAAAATTTGCGCGCCCTGCGAGAAACTGCCCGTCGAATCCGACAGCGTCCACGTAGTGGCCGCCTTCGCCACGCTCCACCATCTCTTCGATCCAGTGGATGCTTTTCGGGAAGCTTTCCGGATTTTGCGTGCCGGCGGATTGTTGTATACCGACCACGATATCGAAAAAAAATTCGTGCACCGGTTCCGCTGGCCTCTGCGCTGGTACCGTTATTTTTTCGATCATGAGCATGAGTATTTAGCGTCCTGCCCATCACTGACGAGTGAGGATTATTTGCTTACGGAGTTTCACGGCGCAAACGGCCTAGACGGCGAGGCTTTGGCGGCGGCGTTGACACAAATCGGCTTCAGTGAAGTTCGGGTTACGTATCACTGGAAGGGATTATTGCCGTTTGCGCCGTTCTGGCAAGTGCGTGGGTTTTCGCCGCTGCTAAGGATCGTGGCCCGGAAGTAGCGGTTCATCCGGCTTTGCGGTCTTTTTTCTTCGCGCTCACTTCGCGCATCAAAAACTCGGGAATTTCCAATAGGGGCACCATTTTCTGGGTGGCTCCCAGCTTAAAGGCAGCTTGGGGCATTCCATAAACCACGCAGCTAGCTTCGTCCTGCGCGATCGTTACGCAGCCTTTCAGCTTTAAATCCAAAAGTCCCTTCGCGCCGTCGCTACCCATTCCCGTTAAAATCACCCCAACTACTTCGGGTCCGCAAAGCTTCGCCACCGAATCGAATAGATAATCTACCGAAGGCTTATGGCGATTCACGGGCTCGGCGTCGTCGATGGCAACCACGAAACCAGTGCCGCTTTTTTTGATCCGCATTTGCTTCCCGCCCGGAGCGATGATGATTTTGTTCGGCTCTACCGTTTCGCCTTCTTTGCCTTCCACGATGGAAAAGGAACAAAGCGAATTTAGGCGCTCCGCCAAAGCTTTTGAGAATACCGAGGGAATATGCTGTACCACCAGAATTGGCGGAATCTGGTCGGGGAGGCGGACAAATACCTCTTTGAGCGCTTCGGTGCCCCCGGTGGAAGATCCGATCACGATCATGCGCTTAAAGTCTACGGGGCCGGCATTATTAGTGGCGCGAACGCGGGGGCGTTCCTGCGGCACGAGCATCCGTTGCACGCTGAGTGGCTGCTCGGCTGAAGATTTCCAATCTTTGACATTGGAAACCCGCACACCGGCGAATCCCCATTGGACCCGGATCCGCCTTCCCCAGAGATAGACGTAGCTGCTCCCTTAAGAAGACAAGCCTTCGGAGAGGCACTCCAAGCGAGGAAAAGCGGCTGAAGGAGATCGCCACTCCCTGTTCTCCAGTGCTCGCCAAAGTCCTCACTCATTCCATCGAAACACATTTTTTCGTTTCTCGTTCCGCCCGCAGGCATCGTTTTAAAAACAAGCGAGGCCAACGGCACAGCAATCGCCCTAGCTTGAAAGCTTTGCGTATCGTCGTCTCCCTCTGCCCCGAAGGGCTGCGGAACTACTTTCGCGAGCTGAGCCGCGGCCCCTGGAATCGCCATAAAGTAACTGGTTTTGGCCTCCGGCCAGACTTCGATGTATGTCTGCGGAACATAGTAGGAAATTAAAGCGCACGGATGAGGAGGATACCCGCACATACAAGGACCGACCATGAGTTCAAGACAGGACGTGAAGGCCGGGGTTTTTGCGACTGAGCAGACGTTTGGAATTCCCGCCGCATGGACATTTCCAGCGAGAAGAAAAGATGCAGCAACGGCTCTCGCATTTCTGAATAAACGCTTCGCTCTCTCGACAAAGCCTCCCTTGCCGGATACTCGGAGCATTTCGAGTACCGTTTCGTGTTTCGTATTGATTGAATTCAAGAAGTCGGGCTTCAGGTAGAGCTTTAAGAATCGTGTTTCGATTCCGTCGAAAACCTGCGCAAACGCCTCGAATGTTCTGAGGCGTGAGAACTCCTTACCCGTAACCAAATCCTCCCGGCGCTTTACGCGGCTTACTGCTTCATTGAGGCTGGAGGACTTCGAATCAAATCCCCCAGCTAGAAGATTGAGTTTCGCACCCTGCGCAGTTTCGGACATCGAATGGGTTTCGGATTCGAGGTCTTCCTTTCCGGCCAGTTCCTGAAACATTTTGATCGTTTCAATATCTGAGGAGTGACACGCAATTCGCGTGCGGAAGTTTTGCACGAGTTCCAGAGCCGGCCGCTGGCTTCCGACCGTGTTCATTAGGCTAGACAACGATTGCGTAGCGACAATCACAGCGGGCTTTGATTCTCGTGCCTTTGCCATGAACGTATCGTCGCCGATGGTTCCGCCACCTCCGCAGGTCACGACGTCCTGGTACTCGTCTATGATGAGAGCCGAGGTAAAGGGCATATCCTTTTCTTTTAGCTCCGCAACTAGGTTCAGGACCGCTTGCTCGTAGTGAAGTTTGATAAATGTCCCCATGGATCGCGCAAGTCCTGGCTGCTGCACATCGAAGAGCAAAATTTTTCCCTCCCTAACGAAATCCTCCATGGAACGAATCGAGAGATGTTCTGCCTTCGGACAGAAAACACGGTTCGCGGCGAACTCCTGGAACTGGTTTACGAATGCCGTGCTGGTCGCAACGATTCCGGTCCTCACCCGATCTTCAAGCTGCGAGTATTCGTTTTCGAAATACTCTATCGCGCAAGTAACGTTGAAGGCTTCTTCCTCGCTGAACTTTCCCTTAGCGAGCTCCGCTCGAAGGTCATCTGCGAGGTTGTGCTTCGAGGCCCGCACAATGGCGCGGTAAAGATCAAGGAGCGTAAAATAGCCGTGGACGGCCGCGCAGTAGGCAATCGTATTGCGGATCAGATGGGACGAGGAGACGTCCCAAAAAGGTGAATCTGAGGATTTTCCCATGAAATTTACAGCCGCCGAGCGCACCATCTCGGCCAGTCCCGCAAATTTTGAGTCTTTGAGTGGATTGTCCATGTAGACCGGATTGAAGCTCACGCTTCCTTTTAGCGAGATGCGAACGATTCGATCTTTGAGCCCCGCACGCTCGATAGTCTCTTCGGCAGCTTTTAGAAACGTGCCCTTCGGGTCGACGGCGAGGATCGACGGCGAACCTTTGGGTTCGTTTAAGAGCTGTCGCAAATACTGAAGGATCGTTCCTTGGGTTTTTCCGCTGCCAATGCTGCCGGAGATGAAAACTCCACCGTTGACTCCGCGCCCAGGAATCTTGACCCACTCTTCGCTATCCCCCTGAGCATTGTGACTGAGCTCTCCCGGAGTCGTGCCAAGAACAAGATCTCCACTTTCCCTTTCAGGTTCTTCCAAGCGGTGCGCATCTCCAAGGTTAAGATGAATTCCTCCCAAGAGACGGAGTACGAGACGCGAAAACAAGAAGCAGAATGCAGCGACGTTTATTGAAAGCGAGAGATCAATCCAAGACGCTACGGGAACTCTGACGATTCGCTGGAGGATAGGCAGTATTTCAGTGACCATCTGGCGACGGGCTATGAAGTAGGCACAAAGCGCAAAGAGCGATGCGAGGAGCTCGGCCCTTCCCAATCTCCAAGATTTTCTTTTCCCTTGAAGAACTTCGAGCTTACTTCCCTGGCGCTCCAATCCGACCGATCGGCTCAGGAAAATCGCCAGAAACGTGAGGTTCACAGCGAAACCAATGAAGGAGAGCCACAAAAACGCAGAGTGCTTCTCACTTAGGATTCGGAGGAGCTCGAGCTTTTCCGGCTCAAAGCGGAAGTAATTGAGATACGCGTATGCGCATCCAACCGCAATCAGAGCAAGCGCCGCAACCGGTAGAGAAACGTCGTTTTGTGCTTTGGCCTGGTTCAAGCAAGTCTCCTTTAAGAATAAAAAACCGCCTCGGGCGCTCGGGGGAGGAACCCCCGAGGCGGCACCGCTATTACAAAGGGAGCAATCAGCGATAAGTGTCAGTCAGATCATCAGTAACGAGGTCGGAAGGCCCGATTCGCATAGAAACGCTCTTGCCCATCATCGGCACTGAATAGGCCTTGTCGCGCACGAAGACAATGAGATCGCGCGTGAACCGCAGAGTCGCCTCGTTGTTCGCAAAGCCGAGACTGAGAGCACCGTGATAGAGTTTCAGCTGGCCTGCGACCTGCTGCCAAATACCGGAGTCGATGATGAACGTCGACACGAAGCCCTCACCAGGAGCCGCGCCTTGGGCGACGATCGCATAGTGCCCGTCGCTCTCCAAAATTAGGCGCATGTTCTTGATGTAGAACCCGTTGGCGTAAATCTGTTGATCCGAGTAAAGGGCATTAAGTTCAATTTTTGAGCGGTCAGCACGAGCTTGAAACTTCGCAAAATCTCCCAGCATGTCTTCTTGACTCGGGCAAGTTTCGCGCTCTGACTTGATCGCGGCCGACGACCAGACCATGTGGCCCATTACGGAGTGATCCGCAAGGCCCTGGCTCACAACATTCTTTTTATAAAGAATGTTTGCGACGACGCGCTTTTCGACCTCGCGTGCGTTGATCTCCATGAAGTCGCCCAAGACTAGCTTTCCGTCTGCTTCGAGATAGTTCCCCGCCACATATCGGCGCTTGAGTTTCTTGTAGGTGTATTCGGCATTTTGGAATTTCCAAGAGCACGGAAGTGCCGCTGATTCCATCGGAATTCACGGTGAGATTGCCTCGAAACTCGCTGAGGGTTTTGACGGCGTAGTATAGCCCTAGGCCAGTGCCGCCGTTTTTGTTGAACGTCATGCCCTTTTCCCCGAGCTTTGGAATCATCTCGGGAGGGATACCACTTCCAGTATCAATCACCGATACGAGAACACTATCGCTTGTCTGAGATACTTTAATTGAAACGCAGCCGCCTTCTGAAATCGCCTCTACGGAGTTGTCCAGCACGTTTGAAAGTGAACGCTTGAATTTGGCTGAACAGACTTTGGCGAAAACAGCATCGCCGTCCAAATCAACATTGAAGTCAAAGTAGACGCCACTTCGATCTTTAAAACGAAGTTCCTTCTCCGACACGAGTTCAGCGACCAGTTCGGCAACATTTTCGGGTCTAAGATTACTTGAGATTTCTTCGACAGCCTTAAGCTTCCCTCGGCCGAGGTCGTGTCGCTTTTGAGTAAGATCGTTCGAAATATCATTGATTCGTTGAATGGCTGTAAAGAGTTCGGCACGACGATCCTCGCTGATCGTTCCAATCGACTTGACCAGCATATTGAGGGCTGCCAAGGGGGAACGAATGTCATGCTTCACCTGGCGTGCAATTTCTCCGGCGGCTCTCGTTTCCGCGTTTACTCGTGCGGCGGCCATGTGGGTCGCCATTTGTTGGCGCAAAAACTCGAACTCAGAAATTACTAGGCCTTTTTCGGCGCGATCCTTCGCTTCTCCGTCGGTGGAGCATTCATTCAAAATGGTTCGGAGCTGGCCCGTAATAACTCTTCCTGCGTAGTAAAGAACGACGAGTACCAACAGCGCCAACACCAAGTTCAATGCGATGGCCGCCGCGATCTTTGCCTGGACTGCCTTATAAATGTCGGAGTTGTCGAATACGATACGAACATCGCCAGCTAGCTGCGATTTGGCTTCATCAAAGTAAACTTTCTCGCTGACCTGGAACATCTCGCTAGAAGCTGGCATGGGCTTTACTTGCAGTTCAAGTGGCATGTCGCCAATTTCATCTAGAAAGATAGTCCCGCCATTGGCGTGCTCAAAAAGACCGATCTTTCGGTTGAGTGCGCCCGTAAAGGAACCTTTCTCATGCCCGAATAGTTCACTTTCAAGGATGTCTCTTCCAAAAGCCGCGCAATTGATGGCGACAAAATTCTTCGAGGCGCGCTTGGAATTTTCGTGTACTGCGCGAGCAATCCCTTCTTTTCCGACTCCGGATTCCCCGAGAATCAAAACGGGCTCGTCATAGGCAGAGAACTTTGCAATCAGGTCGGCCAGTTTTGCCATTTCGCGGGAGCGGCCTACCATATTCAGTACTCGCCGAATCTTTACCTTGCGATCCTCGTCTGTCTCTTGTGTGTCCGAGTCCTGGCCCTCAAGGATCATCGAGCTAACCGTGGTGAGCAAGTGAGAGGGCTCGCTACTCTTGCAAATGAACTTCTCGGCGCCGGCCGCCAGACATGCCTGAACTACTTCTTGGGCGTCGGACATTCCGGAAAGCATTACGATCCGAACGGATTCACGGATTCCTTTGAGAGCTATCGCGACCTCATCGCCATTCATGCCTTCGACGTTTTTTCCTTTCATGTCGTAGTCGAGAAGGACAATGGGAAACTTGTCGGGACTTTCCTTGAAGAGAGCGATGGCTTGCTGGCCGCTAGAGGCAGTCGTGACTTCGATGTCCGCATCTTCAAAAACTCGACTCAAAGATCGAAGTACAAGTGGATCGTTATCGACCGCCAAAATTAAGGATTTCATTGACCTTCCTTACGCTTAGGTTGCGTTGACGTGTTCATTAAGCAAAGACGGAGCCAACTTGCCTCTCGTTGTTAAACACCTAAATTGGGGGCCTAAGCGCTCAAAACCTCGGTTTCAGGAGAGCCGGGATCTTTGAGGAAGGTCGCCAGCTCCGGAAATCCGGAGTCTAAACTGGTGTCACTCGCAGTAAGTCTCTGAAATAGTAGAACTATTGTTTATTTACCTAGGCTTGAACTCACTCCGGAAACTCGGAGTTGAGACTCTAAAGCATTGCTAAAATAATAACGAATTCAGTTAATTAGCCGTTTTTTGTTCCCACTCCGAATTTTCGGAGCTGTCGAAGACCTGAGTCGAAGTCTATAAGATTTCCATAGCTATCGTTGGGGGTGGGAGCAAAAGGAAACCGCCGATATCTCGAATTTCGAGATAGGTAATTTATCGAAGACGATGCCCTCTAGCCCTTGGCCTTCAAAATGAGCCCTGCGAATCGGGGCGTACCGTTGAATATGGCGCCTCAGAACTCCGCTCATCTCACGTCAGCGAAACTGAGATCAGCACCGCGAACGTCAGCATTCGATGAAAATAGAGATCGCAACTTAGCTCGACTCCGGAATTTCAGAGTGAATACGGAATTCCGGAGTTCAGCCAAACCTTCCGCTGACAAGGCTACGAAAGGTATGTTTCAGTGCCTCCCAAATCAGAAAGCCAGCGATGAGTGCTGCGACTTTACGAAAGGCCTCCCTGAAATCTGGTAGCCGCATCGACTTCAATGCTGGGATCGCAGGTCCGACTTTGTTGAATTGCAGCGCTTCAATCTGTACATCCGTAATCAGGAGCTGTGCCTCCCAGGTCTTTTTCGAGCCGTAGTAAGAAATGACTTTAGCGAGCTCGCACATTGGGACTTGGGCGGGTTTTTCTTCGATTTCTAGGATTCGCGATTCCGTCAATCCCACAGAATCTGAAATCAAGGAGAGATTTCGTCGCGATTGCATTCGCGATTGAACAAGGAATCCGCCAAGCCGCTCGTTCAGAACCTTTGCGACTGCCGCTTTGGAATTCATTGATGCCTCGAATCTTTAGCACGGTGATAAACTTGCACCTCGAGTGGCCAGTCCATGAGCGTGCTAATTATTGAAAACAAATCCTCTATGTGCGGCTTCTGCACGACATCCACCACAAGGTTCAAATTCCGTAGAACGTGTTTGGAAACGCTATGTGCGGTATAGATCAGGAACGGTGTCTCGCAATTGCGGGCGCTCAATTCAGCCGCCAAATCCATTCCACTTCTGATTGGCATTTCGTAGTCGGATACAATTACGTCGAATCGTGTGTGATTGATGTGCTCAAGCGCTTCACTTACTGAGCCCACAGTAACGACCTCGCAGTGAAGCCTATTCTCCATGAGCTTACCGATGACAAAGCGATTATCCCGTTCGTCATCGACAACGAGGACTCGTCCTACTGCGGCAGCCATATTTCAATCCTCCACCTGTGCGAAACTCCCGTAGAATACAGAAGAAATGAGAAAATATGCGTAGTTTTACGTAGAATCAAGAAGAAATACGTAGTAGATGTAGTGTGGGATTGGGGGCTTTATATTGAAGTCGTTGAAATGACTAATGTTTCTCTATACGCTAGTGGAATGAAGAAGATGGATCAAAAGAAAAAGGCTTCGGGATCTACAGCGGCAGTGACTCGGGAAAAATTAGCTGGGCTCCCTTTCGAAAAAGCATCTGATCTAAAAAAGGCACAGGACGAACTCCGCTTTCAGATGTGGAAGCGACTGGAAAACGCGCGACTGTTCAACGAGCTCTCACAAAAAGACGAGTACCAATTTATCAAAGAAGAATTTAAGCACGGTCTTAGCTGTAACTATGGCGATGAAGCTGACTACCTCGTGAAAGTTTTCAGTGAGGGTCTTGGCGTGAAGATCGACATTAACAAGGATCTCGTAAAAAACATTCCTAACAGCAAAGCATTCGTCGAGACTTTGATTCGTTCGATGGGAGATACATTCTCTAAGTCCTACTATCAGGCCAAGGGAATTTTGGCGCCCGATACAGTAAGTATCGACGAGCTGGTAAAGGAACTTCAGAAGCGCGCTGTTCCGGCTCAATAATCGAGAAGATCGCATGCAAGATCATGCCTCATCACTTCCCATTTCGGCTGGTAAGGTCCTCGGATTTCAGTTCAAGCTCCGAAATCAGTACATCAAATTTAGACTTCGTGTCGTCACCGTCGATACTGATCCATAGAGCCACGGTCTCAAGTGGCTGCCTGAGCATATACTCCAGCTCAAACGGCCCAGGACCCTTGACGAAAGAGAAAAATTCTTCTCTCACTAGATCAGATGAGGGATGAATTCGGCCCTGACCAACCTGAGCCAGATTCTGACTGACGTCAAAGAACTGAATATGATCCAGGCCCGTGCCCGGCGGCACGGCGCTGTAGAGATGCTTTACCCAGGCGGATGCAAACATCTTCTTAAAGACCGTCAAACGCTTTTCGCCGGGAACGATAAAGCCGATCCGAAAAGGATAATCGTCGGCCCCCTTTTCTCCCTGCTTGGAAACATCCTTAAAGATAGGCAGCCCCTTGAACTCTCCGCGCACTTTAAACCCGATGATTTTTAACGGCGAATTCAGAGGATAGATAAGGGGACTTGCGGACTTATTGACTTGAATCAATAGCCCTGGCTTCGAGAAGGAAACTTCATTCTTTGGGACGTGAGAGTACTCAGCCTGTTTCCAGGGGGCCGCCAGGCCCACCGGTATCGCGAGCGTAGCCATGAGAGCATGTTTTGGAATTTCCAGACTCTTCGAAATCGATTGAAAAGCGCGATGAATCAAAGGAGTTTCCTCACAACTCACTTGCGAGTGGAAGCGACTTCACCCACTGAATGAGACTCAATTGCTCGGGAAGCAGGTTCGAACCTGCAAAGCCGTCTTCCTTGTACTTTTGCAAGTCATCCACAGTATCAACGTCGAAGTCTCTTCGAATGTTGGTGACGCCAGCGATGTGGAATAGGCGCGTAGACAATTCATTCGATGTTTGATTTCTGCTATATGCGACGGAGGTCCATACTATTTCAGGTATTGGAAGACTTCCGCCGAAGAAATAAAAGCCCCCGTCGTGCGTTTCCCCAAGGATAAATTTTTTCTGTGCGTTTCGCGCGGTTTCGAATATGCCCGCGAGGAGCTGACTCACGCATATGTGAGGAGAATCCGCTCCAATAAAGCAGACAAACTGATGTCGATTTAAGAGTTCCTTATAAACATTTGAAAGCCGCAAACCCAATGACCCTTCACCTTGATAGATCTTGGGAAATTCGGCCCACATTGGAGAGGCAAGACCATCGCTTTCGGCAACCGCCCAATAGACTTGAAGGTTCCCGTATTGACGTTGGACTTCGCTTGCGCATGCTGCCGTCGCCCGCACGCTTGCCTTATAAAACTTTTCGGATATCTCGGGACCAATCGAATCGGCGAGTCGAGTTTTGATTGGAGACAAACCGGGAGTTTTCACGAAAATGGCTAGTGCCCCCGTCATACTCATAAGGCGATCCTCCTTCGAAGCAAGCGAAAGATCTCGGGAGCCGCCTGCCTTACAGTCATTTTTAGATGATTCACTGTGGTGTGCGCCCAACCGAAGGAATCATATCGCCTAGCGCTGGTATAAATCGGTGCACCTACGCAGCGGACTTTGACGGCCCTTTGATGCGCTCGCCACACGAGAAGATGATCCTCTCCGTATGGAGCCTTCTCGCAAAATCCACCTAGGCGCTCGAGAACAGAGCGTGAAATGCAAAACCCTTGATCTCCGAACGGTAGACGAAAAATCCTGGATCGAATCCAGACTCCAAAATCATTGAGAAACATCAGGGCGGGGCCGTCATCTAGGAACCTGAGATCAAAGAAGTGAAGCGCGTCGGGCGCCTGCTCCAGCGCACTTACCAACGAGTAATAAGACTCCTTAGAAACGCGGGAATCGCAATGGAGGAACCATAGAGTTTCGCGGGAGGAGGAACGGATTCCAGCATTCAGTTGCTTGGCGCGTCCGTTTTCCGACTTAATACAGTGAACCGAGCACGTGAGAGAACGAAGTGCCGGATCTCCGTGATAATGTTCAGGAGGAACATCACTCGAAACAATAATGACTTCATCATCCTTCGCCAACACAGATAAATCCGGAAGCAATTGCCGCCAGGTTTCATCTTCTTTCGCAACGGGGACAATCACGGAAATTGCCAATCCTACTCCTTTAGAAATCCCAAAATGTTTTTCTGATCCCCAGAGAGCTGGCTGACATCGGTGAGCACCGCGTGTTTAAGCGACGATCTACATTCACATGGCGTCGATTTACATCTAATGACAGTGAAAAATCTCAGCAGCTTTTGAACCCTTCCGATGTTCGTCTTGTATAGCTCGATCACTTTTTCAACGCTCGCATGTTGGCTCGGGTCATCGAGCCAACAATCGTAGTCGGTCGCAATCGCGATCGTGGCGTAGCAAAGCTGTGCCTCTCTAGCCAAAAATACCTCGGGAACATTCGTCATCCCAACGACATCGCAACCCATTTTTCTCAAAAATTGGCTTTCGGCTCTTGTGCCGAGCCTAGGTCCCTCGACGCACGCGTAGGTCTTGTCCGAATGGATCTTTCCGCCACTCTCCTCCACAAACGTGCGCATGAAATGGCGAAGGGCGGGGCAGGTCGGATTTGCCGTTGAGATGTGGGCCGCGATACCGGAGCCAAAAAAAGTACTGTCGCGCTTCCCCTTCGTCCAATCTAAATACTGATTGGGTAGAACAAGGTCACCAGGATGGATATCCTCACTTAAACTACCTACTGCGGAAACTCCGATGATTCTTTTTACG
>JBFWVL010000007.1:0-103154 GCA_050246755.1 Bacteriovoracia bacterium | reverse complement strand
AGCAGTGCTGCAATAACGAGGAAGAATGCTAAAAGTCTTTTCACCATCTTAGAATACCATCGGCATTTGAAAGGCGCAATTGAGTGTTTTGTTTCGCTAGATACTGCAACCGATTTTAACATGTCTCCGGAATGGGACAGTCTACCGCGTAGGCAAACCGATACTTCAGAATTTTTATACGTATACACACGTTCATGCGATTGTGTTTTTTCGAAGCGCTTATTCCACGTACCGCTCTAGCACTTCCAAAAGGCTCTTTAGTCCCTTTTTGCTTTGATCTTTTTCTGCTTCAAAAATGCAATGATGCATGTGCTCCTGCATCAACTTTTCCGCAAATGATTTTAAGCCTCTCCTAGCAGAAACCACCTGCGTGAGAATATCGGGGCACTCACTATCTTCCTCAATCATTTGTTCAATGGCCTTGAGCTGGCCTGCAATCTTTCGAACCCTTACTTTGAGCGCCTGCTTGTCTTCATGAGCGTGTTTTTTGTGGGCCATTTCATTCAAACTATTCCCCTGCCGAGCACTTGTCAATAAGGGGTATGGGGGTATACTCCTTAAAGTCCTAACGACATTTGGAGCAGAAAATTATGAGCGATCACCACGATCATGCCGGCCATCCTCACGGGCACTCGCACGGGCCCGCAAACTATAATTTTGCCTTTGCCGTGGGGATCGCGCTGAATTTTGGTTTTGTTTTGGTGGAAGGCATTTACGGGTACCTCTCTCACTCACTGGCGCTTATGGCAGATGCCGGGCACAATCTGAGCGACGTTCTGGGGCTAGCCTTGGCCTGGGGAGCAATTTGGCTTTCCAATAAAAAACCCTCAAAGCACTACACCTACGGGTTTCGAAGCACTTCCATTCTTGCGGCGCTCGCGAACGCCCTGCTCCTTCTGGTTGCTATCGGCGGGATCGCCTGGGAAGCAATTGGTCGGCTTTCTCACCCAGAGCCGGTTGCTGGCGGAACCGTAATAGTCGTGGCGGGAATTGGTATCGTAATTAATTCTGCCACTGCTCTCCTTTTTATGTCGGGCCGTAAGGGCGATATTAATATTCGGGGAGCCTACCTTCATATGGCAGCTGATGCGGCAGTATCTCTTGGCGTGGTGATAGCTGGTTTTCTTATCCTAAAAACTGGATGGATTTGGCTTGATCCTGCAATTAGCCTGGCCATTAGTTTGGTAATCCTTTTTGGCACTTGGCGCTTGCTCAAAGATTCATTGCATCTAATTACCTTGGGAGTCCCGGAAGGAATTGAATTGGAAAAACTGAAAACTTTTCTAGAGACCCAGCCAGGGGTTTCATCCGTTCATGATTTGCACGTGTGGCCAATGAGCACGACTGAAAACGCACTTACTGCGCACTTGCACATGCCGTCCGGTCATCCGGGCGACGAGTTTTTAAAAAATTTATCCAAGCAACTGGATCACGACTTTAAGATTCACCACTCTACTGTTCAAATTGAAACGGCAAAAGA
Source organism: Bacteriovoracia bacterium (assembly GCA_050246755.1). GTDB lineage: Bacteria > Bdellovibrionota > UBA1018 > CAIPTA01 > CAIPTA01 > JAKFYM01. Next base: position 101,674 of record JBFWVL010000007.1, on the reverse strand, counting down.
CGCCTCTGGCTGCCATCTGGAACCAGATAATGTCGTGTGATTATACAAGGCGAGGCAAATTGATATGAATAAACCAGGCCACAAGGATGACTGCTGCGGGCATGACCATATTCACCCGGCTGCCACTCTTCCACCTCGGGAATTCAAGAGTGATCCGAACACTCTGATAAGTTCATTTCTCGTGGCAGGCATGGATTGCGGCGACGAAATCAAAGCAATTGAACAGGCATTAGCTATTCCCGGAGTGGGCCAAATTCAGGCTAACTTGATGGCTTCTACCGTAAAGGTTCAGCACTCCAGGGAAATCTCCAGCGATATAATCCGCAAAAAGATCGAGTCAACTGGAGTGAGAGTAGCAAATCCGGACAAGGGCGTTCAGACGACAGATAAGCGACGAGTTGCTCTCGTACTTTTATCAGGAGTCTTCGCCGGTCTTGCGTTCGGGGCCGAAAGCATGGGGAGCAGCCTGGGTGTTACCGCCGCTCTCAGCGGGGCCTCAGTGCTTTTTGGTGGTTCACTAGTTTTTCCAAAAGCGTGGCGCTCCCTTGTACAACGAAGCTTGGACATGAACGTTCTGATGAGTGTCGCGGTTTTAGGCGCGGTTGGAATCCGCCAATGGACGGAAGCTGCAACGGTTGTATTTTTGTTTTCCCTCTCAGAACTGCTGGAAGCTCTTAGCGTGGCTAGAGCCCGGAAAGCCATTGGGGAAGTGCTCACCATCACTCCCGAAACAGCCACCTTGATTGATTCTAGGGGAAAGCATAGCGAGATCGCGACCGAAAGCATCGTGATCGGATCTCTGATTCTCGTAAAATCCGGCGAGCGAATTCCTATGGATGGAGTGGTCAAAAATGGAACGTCCTACGTAAATCAGGCGGCACTCACTGGTGAATCGGCACCGGTTGAAAAAAAGGTCGGCGATAACGTATTCGCTGGAACAATTAACGAGTCGAGTGTTTTGGAAATTCTCGTGTCCTCTTCTTCCGAAAATTCCAAGGTTGCGCAGATCATCCGCATGGTGGAGGAAGCGCAGGGACAAAAGGCTCCCTCTGAGCGTTTCGTAGATTCCTTTGCGAAAATTTATACCCCCGCAGTTTTCGTACTAGCCATTCTAACTCTTGCAGTTCCCCCACTCGCTTTTCATCAGGAGTGGAGCGTGTGGTTTTATAAAGCGTTGGTGCTGCTTGTTGTTGCTTGCCCTTGTGCTCTGGTGATTTCCACTCCAGTATCCATCGTTTCGGCGTTGACCGCTCTTGCGAGGAAGGGTGTTCTGGTAAAAGGCGGCGCATTTTTGGAGATTTTGGGCAAAGTAAGAGCAATCGCCGTAGATAAAACCGGCACGATCACGGAAGGCACCCCTACTGTCCACCAGGTAATTCTTATCGGCGACGCTACGGAGCAGAATGTGGTTCAAGTAGCGGCCTCGGTGGAAAAACTCTCTTCGCATCCTTTGGCCGTGGCGGTGGTGCGCTATTCCGAGGGGTTATCGATCCCATTGAAGCCCGCCACGGATTTCAAAAATATCCTGGGGAAAGGCGCAGAAGCCAAAATTGAAGGACACGAATACTTTCTCGGAAACCATCGCTTTGCCCATGAGCTTGGGGTTTGTACTCCCGAGCTCGAAAAGCAACTCGCGGGCTTAGAAGAGAAATCTCTATCGGTAATTGTGGTCGGTCATCGCCCCCATTCTGGCTGCAAAGGTGAGGTACTGGGCATCCTGGCAGTGGGTGACGTGATACGGAAGGACGCAAAGCAAGCGGTTCAGGAACTAAGAGACGCCGGGATTGAATCCATGATTATGCTGAGTGGCGATAATCAACGAACGGCAACAGCGATAGCTAGCTCGGCCGGTATATCGGAAGCCATCGGAGATCTACTTCCCGAAGGAAAAGTTTCGGAAATGAAGCGCCTCGTTCAAAAATATGGCGTGGTGGCAATGATCGGGGACGGAATCAACGATGCGCCAGCGCTAGCAGAAGCCTCCGTGGGAATTGCCATGGGCGGTATCGGTACCGATACGGCGATCGAAACGGCCGATGTGGCTCTGATGCGAGATGATCTGAAGCAAGTAGTAGTTGCGATCAAGCAAGGCCGCCGGGCGCTCTCCGTGATCCGATTCAATATCGGTTTTGCCATTTTACTAAAAGCGGCCTTCCTGGTGCTTACTTTTCTGGGATTCGCAAATCTCTGGCTAGCCGTCGGCGCCGACACCGGTGCTTCGCTTCTGGTGATTTTCAATTCCCTGCGGCTCTTGCGGATAAAAGCTTATACTTTCGTACCTCACAACAGTCAGGTCTACGTGTTTTCCAACTGCTAACCCTTCGGGGCGGCTTGCGCCGCCCCTCATTTTAAAAGGAAACATATGGAGCAACTTCCGAAAATCGCTATAACCCTCGCCGCTGACCAATCCGTGGATAGCCTGTATAGAAAGGTGAACGATGGAATTCCGGGCCGAATCACTAAAGGGCAGATCGCCTCTTGGCTGCTCATAAACTCTTGCGTGTCCATGACCCCCAAGCAAATCGAAAAAATCCGGGGGGACCACTTTGACGAGATCGCCCACCTAGAGTCAGTGGTTAGGCAGCTCAAGGAAGCGAAGAAAACCAACGCGCCCCTGATCGTCCAAGACCTTCTTACCCCCGTTCTACAGCGGCAGCGGTCGGCCCCTTCGGGGCCGGTCTTGCGCACCAAAGACAAGGAGTAGCGGACATGTGCGGTGCTGCGCTCAAACACCCAGCACTGTTTTCAGCGATTTCTCTTGCAGCCTAAAGTAGTCCAATGGAATACATAAGGGATGAGCGAAAAGGCATTTTTACGACTACGAGAAAGACTCGGCCTAAGCCAAGAAGACTTAGCGAAGGCGCTCGGTGTTCAAGGGAGACTAACGGTGTATAGGTGGGAGGCTGGAGCTAGGATGCCTTCCGAGACAATTCGCCGATTAGTTTTATTTCTGAACAGCTTGCCCGAAAGAGATGCAAAGAAATTTTTAGCCAAGCTGCAAGCCTACGGAGCCAGGAAATGAAAACGCCCTAGATACGTGGAGGCAAAATGGGTGCAATCCGACGATTGCGAACCCATGCAGAAAAGTGCCGGTCTATCGAATTAGAAGAATCCCTATTTGTTCTAACTGAGGAAGAAAATAATGAACGAATCCAAAAACTCTCGGAAAGCATCATCAGGATCTACCGCGATCTCACCTCAAGACGAGGCCGACCAGATGGAAAAGACATTTCAAATCGAGGAGTGGATGAAAGCGGGGCGATCTTCGAAGAAATCTCGGAAGACCTTGAAAAGCGCCTCAGAAAATAAGTTTCAGTACCGCCTCGGTATGTACATTCGTCTCTCGCCAAGCGACGAAGTCCGCGATGAGGGTTCTTTGATTTCCCATCCCCAGCGCATTCAGGAGTACGTTAAACACAAAAATCTCCAGACGCCCGACTGGGGAACGATTGTAGAAAAGTACGAAGACAAAGACATGTCAGGAAAGAACATGAACCGCCCCGCATATTTAAGTATGCTCGCCGACATAAAATCAGGCCACATCAATGGCGTGATCGTCACGGAACTTTCCCGGCTAAATCGTAACGTGAAGGACTTTTTGCAGTTTTGGGAATTCCTTAAGCGCTACAATGGAAAATTTTTCTCCCTTAAAGAGAACTTTGATACGTCTACTGCCATCGGTGAAATGATGGTCATTCAAAGCGTGAGCTTCGCGCAATTTGAGAGAAATTCCATCGTTGAGCGGATTCGTTACGGAGCGCGCGCCCGGGCTGAGCGTGGGCTTTCTCAGGGAAGCCAGCGCTGCCTAGGATACGATATTGACCCTCATCGCAAAAACTATCTTGTGGTGAACGACGCCGAGCGCCCTGTGGTTAAACTGATTTTCGAAAAGTTCCTTGAACTTGGGACCGTGGAAAAAACGAGGACATGGCTAAATAACAAAGGCTATCGCACCAAAGCATATGTTTCTAAGAAAGGTGAACATCATGGAGGTAAAGAGTTTACTCATTCGTCGCTACTGTCTTTACTTACCAATAAGACATACCTGGGCCTCCGCGAATTCAATAAAGCCAAACGCTCAGCTCATCAGGAGGATCTTGAGCCCCATGAACGATATCGGGTTGCCAAAGCCGTTTGGCCTGCCTTAGTACAATCCGAAGTTTTCCGTACCGTCCAGGAGCGCTTAGAGAAAAATGCGAAAACTCTCCGCAAATACCGGCACGTTTATGCCTACTCTACGAAAGCATTTTGCGAGCTGTGCGGAGAAAGCCTAGTTGGAAAGTCTGCTACTGGCCGCAACAAAGTACATTACTACTACGGGCACAATCGAAAATTCACCAACAAGAACGACGCCCACACCAAGCGCTGCCCTCTTGAGCGCATCCCTGCCTTAGAGCTGGAATCAACCATGCTTGCGAGGATACGCCTTCTTGCCAAAGATCCGAAGCTCGCGGCTCAAATTGCCAAGGATAGCCAACGGACAATGGGCCATGGCACACAAAACAACGAAAGGCTCATAGAGCTTAAAAAGGCGGAGATCTCGGACACCAAGTCGAAGATCAGTAATTTAGCAGAACGGATCGCAAGCCTACCTAAAGATTTCCCCACAGACGGCCTTCTTGAAAGCTTGCAAAAGCTTGAATCAAAAAAAGAGGCTGCTATCGCTGGACTCAAAGCCCTTGAAGCCGAAGCTCAGAGCGCGAACCAATTGGTAGATATGCAATTCGTGTTTAAATATCTCCAAATCTTCAACCGGAACGAATTCGATAGGCTAACCCCGCTTGAGCAAAGGGAACTAATCGACGGCTTCGTTCACCGCATAACCGTCGGCAAGAATAAGATACATGCCCAATATTATGGGCAGGCCGACGCCGATCTTTTTGACCGAAAGGGCTCAGAATCTAAAGGCGGGAAAAAAGGGGAAATCAACCTGGAAGAGCCCCGGACGGGGGTTCTTCCAAGTCTTAAGTTGGTGGAGGTGGTGGGAATCGAACCCACGTCCAAAGTCTGTCTACGCCGCCGAACTACACGTTTAGTACGTATTTTTTCTTACTCGGGAGGCATCTACGCACAAATTACTCCCGAGCGAAGCCTACTAAAGTTTCGAGTAATGCCGGCATGCCAGCAACACTACCCTATCCCATGAACATAACGAGCACTCCCGGATGCATGGGCAAACCCAGGGTACTCGTGCTGCTTAACTAATTAAGCTGCAAGTGCGTATTCGTTGCCGAATAACAAATGCCACCGGTTTAACGTGGCCTGATGGCACCACGACGTGCACGAACGGGCTTCTTGACCCTGTCGAAACCAGGTCACCCCCGAGGCTTTACTATACATGAAATTGGACCCTTTGGCTGGCCTGTGGGGCAAAGGTATTTTCCCCGTAACCCCCCGAAACATAACCCTTATTTTCTAAATCCTGAATATTTTACTCAAGATATCCGATATAGCCTCTGGGACTAGGGGGTTCTATGCGGTACGTACGCTCACAGCCAGCTTCTGCGTTTCAACGTATTTTAATCGCTACCATCTGCGTTTACGCCGGCACGGCTCAGCCCGCGCACGGAGCGGAGGGTGATGCGGTGGTGGGAGCCTACGCTCTTACGGACGAAGAGATCAGCCAGCGCTGCGCGGCTTCGATCGCCGGCAAAATCGACATGGTGGATCGGCCAAATGAAAACGGTTTACCTGGCAAGGCCCCCCGTTGCGTGACCACTTACGAAAACATGCGCGCGGTTGCGCAGAGTTACGATGCGGCCGAGCAAACGGCCCGCAACGAGATCATGAGCGTAAGCCAGATCGATTGCACGACCCAGGCGAATTGCGTGGGCGCGGGAAATACGATCGACCAAAAGGCGCTCAGTGCCCACGAAAGCATGATGAATGCGGCCGGCGAAGGCCAAGTGGCGCTCAGCTCTATTACGGGCAATAAGGTGCTGCTCGGCAATGACGAAGAAACGATAGCGTCGCCGAGAACCGGTGATCAGACCATAGCGCCTCCTCCCGCCGCGTTTGCCGCGAACCAAGGAGAAAGCAATCATTCAGATAGCACCATGAACGGAAGAGCTCCCGCCTCAGGTAACCAAATCGGATCCGACGACCCGACTATTTCACCCGTCGCATGCGCAGCTAATGCGATTGGCTGCAAGGTATATGCTCCTTCTCAAGGCAGTATTCCTTCCAGGGACGATATGGCTAAAGCGGTGGGACAATAATTCAAATGATGCACGAACTGCCAAATATCCTGCGCCGAAGAATCGTGCTGGTAGCGGCCGCGGCGAACGCGCTGTTTCCGCTCACGGCTTTCTCGGCGTGGACCTGTACCGACCTTACGGGCAAGACGTATTCATCTTCGAGCTCGTCCGCCTGCCAGCAGTACTACCCGAAATGCATGAGCACCGGCGACGAACCAAGTTATTGCATTTCGCCTAATTTCCAGCTCGTATCGTCCTCAAGCAGCAGTAACGCGACGAGCACTCAGACCAGTAGCAGTCCCCATACGAGTACCAGCTCGCATGGCAGTACTTCTTCTAGTACTCACACGAGCAGCCCTACTCACCCCAGTACTTCCACTTATACCAGCAGCTTTACGCCGACAAGCACCACTACGCAAACCAGCTCTTCCACGACGCCCGTCCTTACTTCCACTCAGACCGCTACGTCTACCGCCACCGAAACGGAGCCAGAAATAGCCGCCCAGGAAGAAGCGCCCGCACCGGTAGAGCCGATACGTTCCGCCTCGTTAGATTCGCTGCAAGCCAAAGCCGCCGCCGAAAATCAGGTGGCCTTTGCCGAGGCGGTGAAGCTGCAGACCATGATGGCGGAGCGGCAGCAGCGCCACGCGGAAGCCGTGGAATATTATAAGGCTCCCGGAAAAAAAGATCCGCTGATGGCCGCAAAGTTTTTCTCCTACGCTGATTCTCCCGAGTACGGACTGAAGGAAAAATGGGATACATCCTCCACCAGAAACGGCGATGCGTCGGACGTGAGCAAAAATAAAAACTTGCTCGCCGGCGATAAGGATAAGGCCATCGACCGCGCGGGAAAATCCGGCAATGAAAAAATAGGTGCGGTAGCAGATACGGATATCAAGGCCCTGCTGAAGGCGTCGGGCAATGAAAAAATCGCGCAGCTGGTGAAAGACGCGAGCCTACGCGAAAAACTGGAAAATTTCCTCGCGGAAAATGAAGGCAGCCAGGATCCCGAGATCCTTGCGCTCGCGGCCGCTTTAGCCGCTGCCGACTCTGATGTGTCCGCGAGCCCCGTTGCCACCACCTTGGACAAAAAACCGGTGGAGACGGTGGTGGCCGCACCCAAGACGCGCGAAAAAGACGGCTCGCTTAATCTGAACGACGAAGAGAATCAAATGGCGGTTGGGCGCTTGCTGGCGAGCATGGGCGGAGAGAGCGCCGTGAGTGAAGCGCCGGCCGGTGAAGGCCTCTTCGTGCGGGTGCATTCAGCGCATAAGCGCAGCCTCGAGCGCGGAGACGTAGTGCGGAAGCTGCGCCGAAAATAAATTCTACTTGGTAGGATGCATTTTTCCAGGGCCTGCTTTTCCCGCATTTTCCATTCTCTTCACTTCGCGTTTTTGCTGGCGCTCCACGCGTTTCTCTTTGCAGGCGGTCACTTCTTCGGCCGGAACGGTCACGCCCACCACGGTCTCGCCGTCCATCACCTTCTTGATGCAATCCTTGATCAGGCCCTTGCCTTCTTTATGGGCGCCCTTTTTAAAGCCGGCGGCTTCGCAGGCGGCCTTTACCTTCACGCAGGGATGATCGGCCTCTTCTTTTTCCGCGAACGCGGGAAGGGCGGTAATGAGGGCTGATAGCACGAGTAGAGAAAAATTGATTTTCATAAGATCTCCTAAAAGATGGTCTGGATCTACGCTAGGCCCGGAGGAAGCCCCTGTCAATTCCCACTGACTAAGAGGTGGACGGCTGTTGAAGGGCCGCCTCGTGTATCCCAGCGGAAACACCGGGCCAGGGCGTTGATTTCACAAAGAGCCGGCCTTGGCATCCTCCTCGCAATAGTAGGAGTATAAGGAGGGTGAGATGAACAAAACGAAACTACGCAAAATTCGCTGGACGCTCACCCTCACGCTCACGATTCTCCTCGGATTATCGTCGGTGGAAACCGAGTCGCTGGCCTTCGGCCTCAGCGCTCCTTCAATCTACCTTTTAGATTTATCGAACCGCTATATGATCCCTTCGCTTACGCCCTAGTTACTGTCATCTCCCATAAGCCCCCCGAGGCCCGACTCCAGTTCCCCCCCCACTGGAAATCGGGCCTCAACCTTTTTAACCCTTGCAATTCTTTTAACGCTTAGCGCGATCCGCCGCTTTCTCCTTGCCGGGAGGCGCGCCACTGCATAGAATTTTTGCAGGGGAAAATCATGAATGTCTTTTGTTTGCTCGCCGCCGGTTTGCTGGCTTTGCCGCTCAGCGCGGGCGCCAATAGCGGCGCGGCCACGGTAATATTGTTGCGCGGCACCGCCTCGCTCAATGGCGGCAAACCCCTTCAACTAAAGGATGAGGTTTCTCCCGGAAACACCGTGAAAACGAGCGCGCGCTCTTTCGTGAAGCTGCTTTTCCAGGATAAGTCACAGGTGAACGTGGGGCCCGACACAACCCTGAAACTGGAGACCACTCAGGCGGGAGAACCCAGCCTGGTAAATCTGGTGGGCGGGCAGATCCGCGCCAAAGTTACGAAAGATCTATTGCAGGAAGGAGGCGGCTCCTCCGCGGACAAACTCCAGATCAAGACCAAAACCGCAGCGATGGGGATCCGCGGCACCGACTTCAACGTGAGCTTTAACCAGGCCAATAATTCCACCGCCCTCGTGACCTTTGAAGGAAATGTGGCCATGGCAAAAATCGAAGGCAACGAATCGGCAGCCCAAGCGCTGGCGGATTCTTCCCAGGTTCAGTCGGTGGGACCCGGTCAATTTTCAGGGACCAATCCCGGCCAGGCTCAGGCCTCGGTGCCGGTGAAGATTTCTCCCGCCCAGCTCGAAACACTGCGCCGGAACGAAAATTACGAAGGCATGGATAAAGCGGCGGCAAAAGCGGATGCGCTCGCCTCTCCCATGCCGCCCGGCGTGGACCCCAGGCTCTTCTCCTCCGGAGCTGAGCAAGCCATGGCGGACTCGGCGGGAAAGCCCATGGAAAATGCAGCGCCTTCCGATATTCCCCCCGAAGGATTCTTCGATGCTAAGACCGGCGCCTACGCCCCGCGAGCGGGCGGATTCATCGATCTCGCCACGGGACTCTACGTACCACCACCGCCAGGATCGAGTTTTGATCCTAATACCGGAGTTTACCTGCCTCCCCGGGCGATGGGCCAGTTCGACGCAAAATCCGGAATGTATGTTCCGCCCAAAGGCGTGGCGCTCGACGCGGTGAAGGGATTTGTGCCGGAGGCGAGATCCCAGCCGGGAAATTCGATGACGAACCTCCTGAACTTCGCCATGCGCCCCGAGCTCGCGGGCCAGCAAACTTCCTTCGAAAAATTATTCACACCCTCGGCTTCCGGAAATACCTTCGCGCCGCCGCCCAATATGCAGATGCCACCCCTGCCCGGTACGATGCCGCCACCCAATACTCTTCCTCCCCCGCCCAAAGAGCCCACGGACGATCCCACGTGCATCACGTGCCGCCCGGATAAGGTATTGGACAATATCAATACCTCGGCCGTGAACATTCAAATCAAGGTGGACGGCTTATAAAAAATTCCATCCTACAATTTGCCTGCCTCGCGCTTTGTTTTGCTTTCCACGGAAATGCACGCGCATCCGATGCCCCGCCAGCCAGCGCGTTTGAAGCGTTTCAAAAAGGAGACTACGCACGCGCGGTAGCGGAAGCCGAAGCCATGACCTCGGCGGACACCGACGGAACGCAGGCATTTTTTATTGCCACCGCGTACGCGAAGATGCAGGAGTTCGATAAGGCACTCCCGTATTACAAAAAAGCCCAGCGCTTAAAGCATAACGAGATAGGTGATTGCATTTATCTAAGATGGATCCTCTTTCGAAAAAGTCAAAACGGAAGCGCGCTATATTGCCACGCCAGTTTTCGCTATTCCCGCCGTCTCAAAATTGACTTCAAACCTAGCGTCATTTAAATCTAGCTGGCCTAGTTTATTATCATTTCAATCCACTTTGGCCCCGAACTTGCCTTTATAGAGTTTGCCATTTCGCCCCTCCTTAAAAAAAGAGATCGGAGACCCAAAATGAAAACACTTGAAGCCACTAAACCAACTATTTGCGAAACTGGAATTCCCGGATTCGATCAAATTCTAAAGGGCGGACTTCCGCGCAATCGCCTCTATTTGCTGCAGGGCGAGCCGGGCACCGGCAAAACCACGCTTTCTCTCCAGTTTCTTTTTGAGGGAGCCCGAAAAGGGGAAAAATGCCTCTATATCACCTTTTCCGAAACCAAGGAGGAACTGCAGGCGGTGGCTCGCTCTCATGGGTGGAACTTAGACTCTATTTCTCTGCTGGAACTATCGGCGATTGAGCAGCAATTAAAGCCGGAATCGCAAAATACCGTATTCCATCCCGCCGAGGTAGAGATGAATGAAACCGCGCGGCTCCTGATGGACGAAGTGGACCGAGTGAAACCCACGCGCGTGGTTTTCGATTCCGTTTCCGAAATGAGAATGCTGGCCGAAACCTCGCTGCGTTACCGCCGCCAGATGCTGGCCCTGAAGCAATTTTTTGCCACCAAAAACTGCACGGTTCTTTTGCTCGACGACCTCACCGCCTCCCCTAAGGACCTTCAGGTTCAAAGCATCGTGCATGGGGTAATCAACCTGCAGAAACTGCACCCTGAGTTCGGCGATGAACGGCGTCGCCTGAATATCGTTAAAATCCGGGGCGTGCATTTCTCCGGCGGCCACCACGACTACATCATCGAGCACGGCGGCGTGAAGGTATTTCCCCGCATGGTGGCCGAAATGAACCCGCTCCCCTACGAGAGAACCGCGATAAAAAGCGAACTGCTGGAATTGGATAAGCTTGTGGGCGGAGGACTCGACCGCGGCACCAGTAATTTATTTATGGGTCCCGCCGGAACAGGCAAGTCCACCCTCGCGATGCAGTACGCGATGGCCGCCTGCAATCGCGGGGAGCATGTTTCTATCTATGCCTTCGAAGAAAGCATCAAAACTCTTCTTGCGCGCACCAATTCTTTAGGAATGAATCTGGAAAAGCACCTCGCTAGCGGAATGCTCTCGATCCAGAAAATCGACCCCGCGGAGCTCTCTCCCGGAGAGTTCGCCGATTTAATCCGGAATTCCGTGATCAAAAAGAAAACCCAGATGGTGATCATCGATAGCCTCAACGGTTATATGCACGCGATGCCCCAGGAGCAATTTTTGATTCTCCAGCTCCATGAGCTGCTTTCTTTTTTAGGAAACCAAGGGGTAACGACGATCATGGTGCTAGCCCAGCAAGGGCTAATGGGCGCCATGATGAGCACGCCCATCGACCTCACCTACCTGGCCGATACGGTGCTGATCACTCGCTACTTTGAGGCCAGCGGCGCCGTAAAAAAAGCGGTTTCGATTATCAAAAAGCGTGGCGGCGCCCACGAATCCACCATCCGGGAATTTTCCGTGAGTAAAAATGGCATTAATGTCGGGCAGCCACTCGAACAGTTTCAAGGCGTGCTCACCGGCGTTCCCACTCTGCGTAAGAATGCGCTAGATAAGGTACTAGAGGAGTAAAATGGCTTTGCCCCAGTTCATCGCCAAAGAAAGATCAGAAACCATCCTGGTTTTGGCTCCCACGGGGCAAGATGCGACGCTAATTTCTCAAGTTTTGCGCAAGGAAAATCTCGATGCCGATGTGTTCGCGAACATCGATGCCCTGGCCGAATACGCAAAAAACGATTTTGGGGCGATGGTCATCGCCGAAGAAGCCTTGAACCGGCTTTCCCTGCAGCGCCTTAATGAAATTCTTTCGGCGCAGGGCGCGTGGTCGGATATCCCTCTCATCCTCATGACTACCGGAGGAGAAACCACTCTCGCTAGTTTACGGATTTCCAAGGAGCTGAGCACGGCGGGAAACGTAACCCTGCTCGAGCGCCCCTTCCGTCCCATTACGCTCGTGAGCACCGTACAAGTGGCCATCCGTGCTCGCCGGCGGCAATACCAGGTAAGAGAGCTTTTAAAAAAGCAGCAGGCCGCTACCGAGATGCGAGACGAATTTATCTCGGTGGCCAGCCACGAATTGAAGACCCCACTCACTTCCCTAAAACTACAAACGCAGCTAAACCAGCGCATGCTCAAAAAATCAGGCGGTATTCCTAATACGGAATTCGTATACAAACTTGTAGAAAATACTAGCCGCCAAGTGGATCGGTTAGCCCGGCTCGTAGAGGATATGCTCGACGTATCCCGCATTAATACCGGCAAACTGAAACTTGAGATGAGTTCAGTAGACTTAAGTGACCTAGTAGACGAAATCGTAGACCGTATTTCCCCCCAGCTTGCCGCGGCGGGCTGCGAGCTCAGCGTACATTCTTGCCCGGGCCTTGTCGGAAACTGGGATCGTTACCGTATTGAGCAGGTGATTATTAACCTGCTTACCAATGCCATTCGCTACGCCGCGGGAAAACCCATATCAATCGCGGCCCGACGTGAGGGCGCATACGCCGTGCTTGAGGTGCGCGACCAAGGCCATGGAATCGCTCCCGAGAATCAGGAAAAAATATTCCGCCGCTTTGAGCGTGCCGCCAACTCGAGAAATATCGACGGACTGGGACTAGGGCTTTATATCTGTAAGCAAATCGTAGAAAGCCACGGTGGAAAAATTCGCGTGGAAAGCGAGCTAGGCAAAGGATCTACCTTCGTGGTGAATCTTCCTCTCCCCGCTCTTTCCCTTCAGTCCGTTTAAGCCCCGTTCGCGTGTTTTTTTGCCCCAAATAAAACTCCTTCCCGTGTAACCCCCCGATTCCACGAGCTTTAAAAAGTGGGCCTTCCCTTGCAATAAAGAAAGTATCGCAATGAGCGATAAAACATTTGAGAGGGACTGATCATGTTGAGAGCCGCAATTGCCTTTTTCGTTCTAGCCTTGGTTGCGATCGTCCTGGGAGCCGGCAATATCGCGGGCATTTCCATGGAAATCGGGCGCATGCTGTTATTCGTATTCTTGGTACTCGCCGTAATCAGCTTTGTAGTGAGCTTAGTTTCTGGCCGCGGTGGCCCAAGAAATATTCCTTAGCTTAGGTTCGGCAGAATTTTGACGACGAAATTCAAGGAGAGAACATGAAACACTTAAATAAATTTGGTGCCCAACTAAAAAATCAAGAAGGCCGCGTGGGATACCTCGTGGCTTGGATGCTCGGCGTTCCGGCCAGCGTGCTCTTCTTCATTTTCTTGCTGCGCGGCCATTAGTTTTTTCGGCCCCACGATAGGCTGGAAAGCGAATCGGCAAGGCGCTCACGTGCCTTGCCGATTTTTTTGAAATTTTAGCGACAAACCGAAAACGTCTACCAAAATAGGTAATAAGAAGGTCCCCATGAGCTTGTGCAAAAAAATCCTGGTAATTGAAGACAATGAAGATATTCGTGAGGCCATCACAAGTGCCCTGGCAGACGAAGGATACGAAACCGAGTTTGCCGAAGATGGCCAAGTGGGACTTACGAAGCTGAAAGAATCTACGACCCCTACGCTAGTGCTCGTAGACCTAATGATGCCCGCGATGAACGGCTGGGAATTTCTCGATGAAAAAGACAAGATCAAAACGTCTCTGGATCATAAATTCGTGACCGTCTCGGCCGTGGCCGCGAACCAAAGCTTGGAAGACCCCACTCCCCTGGACACCGACGGAACGATCAAAAAACCGATCCGCCTGGAAGAGTTGTGGGCCACGGTCACGAAGTTCTGCGGGCCGGCTCAAGAGGCCGTCCAGGCCTAGCCTTCGGCAAGCGACCTACCTCATTAGGTGATAGCCTAGACATATTTGGCTATTTACCTAACCATCTGCTTTTCTTGGTCACGTAATTTTATCTAGGTTTCTTCGGTTCACCTGCTGCCGGATCGCCCCCCCTTTCCAAAAATGTTATGCTTATTTCCTACCCACCATCGAGGCGAGGCACGGAAATGAACGAAGAACGAAAATTTCTCCACGACATTGCCTCCCCCCTCACCACCATTCAGCTCAACCTCGATAATGCCATCATGATGCTGGAAGATAAGAAGCCCGAGGAGCAAGCCGAAGCGCTGCAGCTATTGCAGCGCTGCCTAGAGCAGACCAAAAGAGCCGGCCTCATGGTGCAAGCGCGCCGCCAGCTTCTCATCGAAAGAGCCCCCACGTGAACGGAACGCTCAGGACCCCGCAACATTTTACGATCCTCGTCGTGGACGACGAAGAACTCCTCCGCGATGCCGTATGCTTCGATTTTCGCCGTAAGGGCTATAACGTCCTGAGCGCGGGCTGCGGACGCGATGCCCTAACCGTTCTCGATTCGGCCAACGTAGACGTTGTGATTTCCGATGTGCGCATGCCCAACGGAAACGGACTCGAGCTGCTCGAAGCGATAAAAAAGAAAAATGTGTTTTCTCCGGTAGTGATGTTCATTACGGGTTTTGCCGACATCACTCTCGAAGAGGCCTACGACCGCGGCGCCGACGCCGTTTTTCCCAAGCCCTTTGACCGAAAAGCTCTCCAAGAAGCCGTGGAGCGCTGCCTTCAACCACCCGAAAACCGCTTCAACCGCAAGGCCATGCGGGTGGAGGTAAAAATGGACGCCGCGCTTCGGCCCGTTACGGGCTCGGAGCATTCGATTTCGAGAATACATAATCTCGGCCGAGGCGGATTCTTCGCGGAGTTTAGCGGTAAGCTGCCGGCCGTGGGAGACCAAATAGACTTCGCCATCACCGTAGAGCAAGATCCCCGGATGATCGTTTCCGGCCGCGGCATCGTCCGCTGGAGACGGGAACCGGCGAAAGGCCCGACCGAACCTCGTGGCTGCGGCGTGGAATTCGTAGCCCTTGATGAGGAGTGCCGTAAGCCCTTCGTCGAGCTCCTTAACGTACTAAAGACAAAATCCTTTATCCCCTTGAAGTAGGCAGAAAGATGTCCAAGAACGAAGCAAAGCAAATACTAGTAGTAGAGGACGACGTAGAGGTGTGCAACGCGATCCTTACCGCGCTCTCGCGCCAAGGCTACCGCCCTACCGGCGTAACCTCCGCCCGCGAGGCCATGTTCAAACTAAAAAACCAGAAGTATGCGTGCATCCTGCTCGATATGCGCCTCGGAGAAGAAACCGGCGAAGATTTGATAGAATTCGTGCGTCACCGCAAAGACAGCTCCAATACCAGCACGCCCGTGCTCGTGGTAAGCGGACACCTGGATAGACACCTAGTCCTGAAAATCGCCTCGCAAATTCAGGGAGCGATCGTGAAACCCTTCGAGCAAAAAGACTTGCTAGCTCAGCTGGAAAAAATTCTCGGCCGTCCCAGCATCTAATCCAATTCGACCTGGCCCACTTAATTGTTGTTGGAAGCGGCTAACCGCATGTAGTCGTTCGAAAATTTTTAAAATGGTTTCGGATCCATACCACCTGAAGGCATTCCCGTGAACTCATGCGCGAATCACTGCAAAAACAACAATCAAGTAGACCAGCTAGAATCAAATTTACCCGGGCCATTCCGATACCATTTTAGGCAGCGTCAAAATATTGGCTCGCCGCCTTTCGTAAACCCTTTGGATCTGCTGAAGATTTTTCCCGAAAAGACGGATTTTGAAGCCTTCTCGCTGGCCCTTCGTTTGCGATACGCTATAGAGATGGGGGGCTGCCATGGATAGGCCAAGCCGTTTACTAGTTCTATTTCTCTGCACAATAGCGCTCACAAGCTGCGGTTCGAAAAAAAAGGAGAATAGCGGACCTCCCCGCTGGACCTCTCTGCCCGTGGCGATTTACGCCGATCCCGCCATCGTCTCCAGCGCCGCTACCCACAACGATTTCAATGAAGCGATGGCCTTCTGGGAAAATAGGGCGGGAAAAAAACTATTCGATTTCCGCGGTGCCTGGACCGGCCAGCTCCCGCCGTTCAATGGGGATCCGAACCGCCCGGATGCCCTATTCGGAAACGTAATTTACTTCGAGCGCAGCTGGCCTTTTTCCCAGAACATCGCGGCTCAGACGATCGTGTTTTCCCAAAGAAGCGACCTGCTTTCTTCGGTGATCATGATCAATTCAGGCGCCGGGCTCTGCGTGGGAAATTGCGTGGGAAATTTCGGAGCAAGCGAAAGAAAAGTCTTTGCACATGAGCTCGGGCACTTTCTTGGCCTGCAGCATAATTCCAATAGCTCCGACGTGATGTACCCCGAAGTACAGCCCGGCGCGTCCCTCGAGGGTTTGCAAATAGATTCGGCCGCCTTCAGCCAGCTCATCCGCTAAGGCCCATTGCCCCTAGCCCCAATCTCCAGGCTGTGTTAACCAAAAGCATGGTTCCTCCCTTCGAAAAACCACCGGCACAGCGCGATGAGCTGCGCGCCCTCGTGCGCATGCGCAAGCGAGGCATGTACGTATACGCCCTCCCCAATCTATTCACGTCGATGAACCTGGTGCTCGGCTACCTTTCGATCATCGCCGCCGTGGATGGCCGCTTCGAGCGCAGTGCTTGGGCGATTCTCCTGGCCTCCGTTTTCGATACCCTCGACGGGCGGGTGGCGCGGCTCACGAATACTACCTCACGATTCGGCGTAGAATACGATTCCCTCTGCGACCTCGTCTCGTTCGGCGTGGCACCCTCTATTCTCATGTACTACGCCGCCCTGAAACCTTTTGGACGGATCGGAATGGTGGCCGCCCTAGTATTCGCGCTTTGCGGTGCGCTGCGCTTGGCGCGCTTTAACGTGATGGCCGAGGTATTGCCCAAAAGTTATTTTCAGGGGCTACCGATTCCCATGGCGGCGGGAGCAGTATGCACTTCGATTTTTTTTGCCCGCGAATTTTCTATCGAGATCCTCCATAATCCCGCTTTCTTGGCGCTAACGGCGGCGCTGGGCCTCTTGATGGTTTCCACTTTCCGCTTTCCTAGCTTCAAGGACATTCATTTGCGTCACCGCCGGCCCTTTACCCCGATCGCATTTTCTTTCGCGGCCCTCTTTGTGCTGATTAGCTGGTTTGAAACCACGGCCTTTTTACTGCTCATTGGCTATATCGTGATTTCGCTCGGATTCGATCTCGCCCGCACTTGGAAAGCGCAATGGAAAAACCGCGCCGCCTAAAGCGAGCACCCGCCAAAACCCCGCGCGCCGAAGAAACCGAAATGAAAAGCTTTCGGCTCGCCATTGCCTACGTGGGCACGAACTACCAGGGCTGGCAAAAACAGGCCAGAGCCGATGGCCCGGCCACAGTGCAGGAAATGCTAGAGAAGGCGGCGGGCAAAGTGATGAAGGCTAAGCGCGTGATCATTCACGGCAGCGGCCGCACCGACGCGGGCGTGCACGCGCGGGCACAAATAGCCCACCTGCGAGCCGCCGTGGATCTGCCCGCCAGCGTGCTGATCAAAGCGATAAACGCCCATTTGCCCGAAGACATCCGCATCCTGCGCCTCGAACCCTGCGCTGAAGACTTTCATTCACAGCTGGATGCCGAACAAAAAACCTATCGTTATTTCATCCTCAATACGAACCGGGGCGGAGATCCCGTCCATTGGCCTTTCCTACGGCCTTATACCTGGTTCATCACGCATGCTCTCGATCTCGAAGCGATGAAGCTCGCGCTGAAAGAACTCGAAGGCGAGCATGATTTCAGTTCGTTTCAAAATCGCGGCACGCCGGTGAAATCAACGGTGAGGGAAATTCACGAAGCGCGCTTGATCGTGCACGGAAATGAAAAGGGCCTGGATAGCCCGCCCTGGATGCCGGGGCCGGATTTAGAGGCGCGGCTTATAGAAATTCGCGTGACGGGCAGTGGTTTCCTAAAGCAGATGGTGCGTGCCATCGTGGGCACGGTGGTGGAAGTGGGACGCGGAAGAATCGCTCCCGAACAAATGAGCGCTATTTTGCAGGAAAAAAATAGAAAAGCCGGCGGAATGACGGCACCGGCCAACGGCCTATTTTTGGATAATGTGGGTTACTAGCGGAGCGACTCGAAGTTCATGTTCATTTTTTTACGGGGCGCCGGCTCGAGCGCCATCGAGAGACCTAGATAAAAATAGTCCTGTTCCAGCCGGGCTTGCACGCCGATGCTCCCGTGAGGAATCACGTAGAAATCATACTGCCCACCGATGCCCAGCTTAATCGAAGGCTCTTCCCCGATATATTGCAGCTGGGCTGGATCGCGCTGCGCGAGAGCCAACCCGCTTGCGGGATTAAAGCCAATATCGTTCCAGCGGCGCATCACGGTTCCAAAGAGAGAAAGGCGGCGGCCGATACCGATCTCGAGCATTGCTCCGGCATGGTAGGTTTTATCGCTCACCCCGCTGTAGGAGACGGCCGCTTCACCCTTGCCCACGTCGCCCACCTGAAAGAAAGAAGCTCCACCCAGGGCGTGGAGAAAAATAGTCTGGCCGAGGTCGAACAAACGCAAGGAAGCGTTCACGCCGAAGCCCGAAGTGGTGCCGGGAACGAGGGTGGTGGCGTAGTTTCTCATCGCATAGCCAGCGCCCAGGCTGAATACCGGGCGGTTCTGCATCCCGGACTTCCATTCGTCGGGGTTGCCCGTGTAGGTGGAGCTGGAATTTCCGGCGTAGGAACTAATCGGAGCGTAGTTAATCTCGCTATTGCCGCCGGGAGTAGGCAGATAAATATTATCCGGAGCGTCAGAAACGTTTACCTGATTTTTACTACTTTCCAGCGAGCCTCCCGTGGGGGCCGGCAGGCTATCTTCACCCAAAGATGGGGCCGGCATTTCGCCTTCATCCGCCAAGGGAGTTTGCGGTTCCGGAGAAGAGGGAAGCTCGTCGAGGCTACCGTCGCTAGGAGGAGGCAAATCGTCGGCGGAAAAAGCCGGTCCTCCCGCTAGCAGGAGCAAAAGAAACGAAGCACCGCAAAAAAATGCTGAAAATCGGAAGGATGTCATAGAGTTAAAGTCTAGCAAAACGAGTTTTGAAGACAAACGAATTATGCTAATCCTACCGGTCTATGAATAATACCCAGAGCTTTTTACCTGTTCCCGAAATCAAATACACGCAGAAGACCCCTATCTTGGGAGAATTCGAAGTGAACGTGCACGCCAGCCTCATCCAATCGAAGATGCAGGAAGCCTTTGGACGTTTGCAGAAAAAAGCGAAGCTGCCCGGCTTCCGCGAGGGAAAAGTTCCGCTCGATCTCGTGAAGAAAAAATACCACGAAGACGTTTTGCACGATGTGTTCAACCAGGTGGTGAACGAAACCTACCGCAAAGGCGCTACCGAGCATAAAGTTCGCGTGGCCAGCGATCCCTACATCACCCAAACCAACCTGAACGAATGGAAAGAAGGCGAGACGCTGAAGTATACCGCCCAGGTGGATTTGATCCCCGAAGTAACGGTGAAAAAATACAAAGGCCTGCCGGTAACCAAGAAGGAAGGCAAGATCCAAGAGGAGGACGTAGAGCTCGTGGTGAAAAATCTGCTCGAGCCCAAAGCCGAGCTCGTGAACCTCGACGCCAAGGCCAAAGTAGCTAAAGGCAATTCCGTGATCATCGATTTCGAAGGCAAGCTCGATGGAAAAAGCGTGGCCGATGCGACCGCGAAAAATTTTCTTCTCGAAGTGGGCGAACAAAATTCCGTGGAAGATTTCCAGAACGGCCTGATCGGCATGAAGGCCGGCGAAAGCAAAGAAATCGACGTGAATTATCCGGCCGATTATAAAAACCCAGAGGTGGCCGGCAAAAAAGTTGTCTACGCCGTGACCCTCCACGAAATTAAGCAAAAAAACTTCCCCGAGCTCACAGATGAGATCGCGAAAGAACTACAGGCCGAAAGCGCCGCCGACCTGCGCGCGAAAATCCGTAAATCCCTCGAGGACGAGCTGACGGCCGAACAGAAGCAGCAAACCCAGGAAGAGGTCCTACTCGCGTTCCTCGAAGCCAACCCGGCCGACGTTCCCCCCAGTCTCGTGCAACGCCAGTTACAGGCGATCCTGTCCGACGTGGCGGACCTACTCCGCAAGCAGCGCTTCGGCGATAATTTGATCCAGGATTACTTGCGCAAGCACAGCGAGGATTTCAAATCGCGCGCCGAGCGCGAAGTGAAGCTTGCACTGCTCCTTCCCAAAGTGGTGGAGGCAGAAAAAATCACCGCGTCCGAAGAAGATTTTAAAAACTACTTCCAGGAAATCATTAAACAGAGCGGCCAGAAGGCCGACGCCGTGGAAAAATTCTACAACGACAATAAGAACCGCAGGGAAGAGCTGGCCAGCGAGCTTCAGCGCCGCAAAGCCATGCAGCTGATGCTGGAATCGGCGAAAGCGAAATAGTGAATTACCTCTGGGTAGACATGGAAATGAGCGGCCTCAGCGTGGAATCCTGCCGGATTCTCGAAGTGGCCGCCGTAGTTACCGACGAAAACTTCAAGCCCCTGGAGCAATATCATACGGCCGTTTTTCAACCACCTTCGGTGCTGGCGGCGATGGACGCATGGTGCACGGAAAATCATGGCAAGAGCGGGCTCACCGCCGCCGTTGCCACCGGTAAACCGGAAGCCCAGGTGGAAAAAGAGCTAGTGGCGCTCATTGATCGCCACTTTGGCTCGAGCGAGCGCCCCCTTCTTTGCGGAAATTCCATCGGCCAAGATAGAAAATTTATTGATGCCTATATGCCCACGCTCGCCAAGCGCCTCCACTACCGCATGCTCGACGTTACGAGCTATAAAGTAGTGTTCCAGGAAAAATATAAGGTCCACTACGACAAAAAGGGCTCGCACCGCGCTCTCGACGATATTCACGAGTCCATCGCCGAATTGAATCACTATTTGAGCTTCGTAAAAGCCCCCTAAGGAATTTCTTTTTTCGACCATTGAAATATAAGTGGTTTTTCTTTAATGCCAATGACGCAATGCATTTATAGTGATTTCTAGCCCGCCTTATTCTCGACAAAGGGTGCCTGAGCGGGTACAAAAATCTACCAAAATACTATGCGCGTTATTTCTTTACGACCCATCACTCGGTACTGGCGTGTTCTCGCCTTCTGCTGGCTATTGCTGCTGAGCGCCTGCCTCACGGTGTTCGCGGCCTCCTCGGTTCCAGAAATTGGAAGCGAAAGAGAATTCTGGGTTTGGGACTTAAACGTGATGCCCCCTGGCTTTCGGCGCGCCACCGCTGTTCTTCAGCTCAGCGGCAGCCGTAGTCTGATTTACGTAGAGAAGAATTTTGCCTCCAAGGAACTGAATTCCGATTACCTCCGCGGCCTCAATAATATGTTGGAAACCTCCAGCCCTGCCGGCGCATTAATTTCGGGCACTGGCGTGGTTCCGTTTGAAGAAACGTATTTTGGGGCTTTGCCAAAAAAAGCCGGCGAAGAGCGCCTGATCGTACTTTTTGCCAATTTAGGCAAATATAAGGACCACGAGTTCGACGGCTTTTTCAATGCCTACGACCAGCTCAGCGAAGCAGAAGCGCAAAAAGAAGAACAGCATTCGAATGAAGCCAACATAATTTATATCAACGGCTTCCGGCGCGATGAGGCCTATACCAATGGTGTGATTGCCCACGAGCTCCAGCACCTCCTCACCTACGATCCGTCCGGCGATACCACGAAAGACACCTGGCTTTCCGAGACCCTCGCCGAAGGCGCAATGCTGGCCACCGGGCATTTCTCCGATCAGTTACACGTGAACCAAATGGCCAAAAGCAGTGGTACCGCGCCCTTGGTTTCTACCACTTACGTTACCTACGGCATCCAGCTCCTGTTCGCTTCCTTCCTTCTGGATTCCAATCCAGGGGGAATATGGAACCTCTCGGAGCTTTCCCGGATGCCCCTCAAAGGACGCGACGCAGTGGAATCCCTCTTTTCGCAGCGAACCGGCAATCCCCATAGCTTCGACGCTATTTATAGTAGCTTCGTCTCCTATCTGTTCAATTCCGCCAACTACGGCTGGTCGTTGCCCCTTTCCTGGGATCGCCCGTCTAAGATCGGCATTTCCGTACCGCCCATCGCCAGCTACAAAACCATTTCCGCCTTCCCAGCCAATATCGATGGCTGGGTATTTCCCTACGCGTTCGTGACGGTAGACCTACCGTCCGAGCTGCCGGATTCTGCCAAAGTAACCGTCGATGTGATCCGCCCCGGTCCCGGCCAGCCGGAGATTGCCGCAACCAGCTGCGCCCGCACCGCTTCGGCCTTATGGAAGCCGGTGGGGAAAAAACGCATCGCCGTCTACGCGGTAGGCTGCGAACCGAAATCGAAGCAAGACATGCTGCATTTCCGCCTCATTATAACCGATCAAACTTCCCCTAAAGCGGTATCTCCAAGTACACTGACTGACTGATGGAAGTGAACAAAGAGCGTCCTCCGATTCGCCTTCTGGGCGTACGGCAGAATAACCTCAAAAATATTACTATCGATATTCCGCTCGGAAAACTCACCGTGGTCACCGGCGTGTCCGGTTCGGGAAAAAGCTCGCTCGCCTTCGATACTCTCTATGCGGAAGGATCCCGACGCTACATGGAGAGCCTTTCCACGTACGCGCGCCAATTCCTGGAAAAGCTCCCGCGCCCCGAGGTGGAAGCCATCTACAACGTGCCTCCGGCCATCGCGCTCGAGCAGCGCAACTCCATCGTGAACAATCGCACCACGATGGCCACCATGACCGAAATTTACGATTACCTCCGCCTGCTCTTCGCGGCGGCCGGGCGCACGAGCTGCAAGGCCTGTGGATTTCCCGAAGTCAAAATGCACGACGCCGATTCGATCGCGGCACGTATCCTGGCGCTTCCCGACGGCACCCGCCTCTACCTGCTCGCCAAGCTTCCTTCGCTCGTTCCGCCCGAGGAGGAAGAAAGCGGCGCGAAGAAGAAAAAAGGGAAAGCGAAAAAGAAGGAAGGCATTTCTTCGTTCGCCGGCCAAGAGCTCTTCAAGCGCGGCTACCAGCGATTGCTCGTGAACGGCGAAGTGGTGGACCTTTCCACCGCCGAAGGACAAATCTATATTCCTGACCAGGAAGAAGCCTTCGTGCTCGTGGATCGCCTGGCGATCACGGCCTCCAGTCGGGAAGACAGCACGCGGCTCGTGGACTCAGTGGAACAAGGCCTGCTGATCGGCGAAGGAAAAGTGGAGTTTCGCTCTCCCGACGGAACCATTCGCATCAAGGCTTCGCAGGGATACGCCTGCTCCAATTGCGGTGAGCTGCATATGCCGCCCAACGCGGCACTTTTTTCCAGCAACTCTCCTCTCGGCGCCTGCCAAACTTGCAGCGGATTCGGTGAGATCCTCGAGCTCGACGAAGAACTGATCGTGCCCGACCGCGAGAAAAGCCTGCGCGACGGCGCCGTGGATCCGCTCTCCAAACCCTCCTATAAAGACTGGGAAAAGGAAATGCTCCGGGCGATGGAGAAGAAGGGCGTTCCCGGCTACACGCGCTATAAGGAGCTCAAGGCCGACCAGAAAAAATACTTGTGGGAAGGTGACGATACCTTTCCTGGCATCAACGGTTACTTCGAGCAGCTCAAGCCCTGGAAATACAAGCTGCACGTTCGGGTTTTCATCCGCCGCTTTCAATCGCTGCGCACTTGCCCTGATTGCCGAGGCTCCCGCCTCGCCGAGGCCCCGTTGCGCTTCCGCGTGAGCGGGAAAAACGTGGCGGAATTTTTAGAGCTCACGGTGGACGATTCGCTCGCCTGGATCAAGCAGATCGAGATCCCGGAAGGCGTGAAGAAGCAGATCAAGGAAGTGCTTCGCCAGGTAAAAGAGCGGCTCGAGTTTTTGAGCCTCGTGGGCGTGGGCTACTTGAAGCTGAACCGCAAGGGCAATACCCTCTCCGGCGGCGAATACCAGCGGATTTCCCTCGCTTCGCAGCTTGGTTCCAAACTTTCCAATACGCTCTACGTACTCGACGAGCCGTCGATCGGCCTGCACCCCCTGGATACCGATAAGCTCATTCAGGTAGTGCACGCTCTCCGCGATCACGGAAACACCCTCGTGGTGGTAGAGCACGATGCGAGCATGATGCGCTCGGCGGACTACCTCGTGGAAGTGGGCCCTCTCGCCGGTACCGACGGGGGCACGATCGTGGCTTTCGGCACCAAAGCGGAATTCCTGCGCAACCGCGTTTCGCTTACCGCGCGCTACCTCAGCGGCGAGCTCTATATCCAGCCTCCCGGCGCGCGCCGCAAGGGTAATGGCAAGACCCTGCAGCTGCTGGGCTGCCGGGAAAATAACCTGCAGAACGTGGACCTTACTATTCCCCTTGGTTCGCTCATCGGTGTTACCGGCGTGTCCGGTTCGGGGAAAAGCACGCTCATCTGCGATACGCTCTACAAACAATTGGCCCGCCTGGTTCTCCACGAAGCGATTCCTTCCCACGAGATAGGAAAATGCGATTCGATCAAAGGTTGGGAAAATATCGGGCAGCTGCTCCTGCTCGACCAAACCCCGATCGGCCGCAGCTCCCGCTCGAATACCGCCACTTACCTCAAGATGTACGACGAGATTCGCCGGATCATGGCCAGCCAGGCGGCTTCCGCGCGCCGTCACCTCACCCCCACGGACTTTTCTTTCAACGTAGACGGGGGCCGCTGCCCCGTTTGCAAAGGGGATGGGTACGTGGAAGTGGACATGCACTTCATGGCCGACATGCGCCTCGTCTGCGACGAGTGTGAAGGCAAGCGCTTCAAGAAGCATATTCTCGAAGTGCGCTTCAAAGACAAGAACATCGACGATATCCTCCACACTACGGTGAAGGAGGCCAAATCGCTCTTCGCCGAATCACGGATCATCGTGGACAAGTGCACGCTCCTAGAAGACGTAGGCCTCGGTTACCTGCAGCTCGGGCAGTCGGTATCGTCCCTTTCCGGCGGCGAGTGCCAGCGTCTAAAGATCGCGTCTACGCTCGACGAGCAGAGCGGCAAGGCCAGCCATAGCCTTTATATTTTCGACGAGCCTACCACCGGCCTGCACATCCATGACGTAAAGCGCTTGATGGACGTTTTCCAGAAGCTCGTGGGAAAAGGCCATACCGTACTATTCATTGAGCACAATATGGACCTCGCCGCCCAGGCGGATTGGCTGATCGATCTCGGTCCCGGCGGCGGCGCTAATGGCGGATTCATCGTGGCCGAAGGAACTCCGGAGACGGTGGCCAAGGCGAAAAAATCGGTAACGGCGCCCTATTTGGCCGAAGTTCTGGCGGCTCATAAAAAATGAGCCGTGCGCGGATTTTCCTCATCGCCTTTGCCGCGATCCCGCTTTTCTTGGTGGCCGCCGAAGGACTTCTACGCCTGAACTCTTGGGCCAGGCAGGAGTTATTCCTGCGGGATTGGATCGGCCCAGAGCAGGCTCGGCCGGGCATGCTGGAACTATCGGCGGGGATGAATCACCGCCTGCTGTCGGTTTTTCCGGGAAATCCGCCCGCGGATTACCTTTTGCTCAATGGCCAGCGAAACTACGTGAATAACCGCTGGCAAGAGCCAAATATCCTGACGGAAATTTATCCGTACGCGAAGCTTCCTCCCTCGATCCGGATACAAACGGAGAACTTTCTCCTCTCCCCCGAATTGGGGCGCCTAAGGGCTTTCTCCGTCTCCACAAATTCCCTCGGCTTCCGCGACCCCGAACGGCCCGCGCGCAATAAAAATACCCGGCGCATTCTGGTGCTCGGGGCTTACCAAACCTTTGGGTTCGGCGTAAATGACGACGACGCTTTCCCCCGCGTGACCGAAAAAATACTGAACGGCCCCAAAGGAAAATACCGCTACGAAGTGTGGAACGCGGGACTATTGACCAGCACGGCGATCAAGGGCCTAGCATTACTACACCGAGATCTGGAGACCATCGCGCCGGACCTCGTGGTGCTCGACTACGGGCTGATGGATGCAGTTTTAACCACCAAGAATCCTCTGCTCAGCTGGCCGGAAATTTTCTTTTCCCCCGGCGGCAAAGTGGAGCGTACGGTGGCGAAGTGGAACGTAAGACTGCTCGCCAGCCGATTGAATCGTTCTTATCTTTTTTCTCTATTTACCAACTATTTAACCGCCCGCAATTTACGAGAAAATATCGTGGCCTGGCAGCAAGTGACCCGCGAGCTAATGAACTCTCTGCGCGCGCACGGTATTCCCGTGCTCCTGCTCGACCAGGCCAGTAACCTCATGCCCGAGGAGGAATACCTGCGGCTAAAGCAGGCCTACCCCGGCACCGAATACCTCTCCGTGCGGGCCCTGCTTTCGACTTCTCCGAACCAGGCCGAGCGTGATTTTTTTTCGCGCCAAGTTCACTGGCTGGAAGAGTTCTCTCCGCGTACCCGTGCTTTTATCCTCAAGTTCGACCGCTCGTCGTGGTATCGGGGCGATATTTTGCAGCTGAATAGCCTGGGGTACCGAAAAATCGCCGAAAATCTCGCCCCTATTCTGCAACGGATGCTCCATTAGTCTCTTTTCCCGGCTCATTAACGCGTACGCAAACCGCCAACTCGAAAATTTCGTGCCCCCTCCCCCGCTTTTTCTCCGTACGAAAAAAAAGTGCGAATTATGAAAAGATATTTGCGAAGGTTATTGACCTACTTGGATTCAGTCGTTACGATTTTTATGTGGAGGGGGCTTTCATGGAGGAAGCGTCTTTTGATCATGGAATCGATCGCCTCCCTTTTTTTTTCCTCGCTCTTATTCTTCTCTAGTTTAGTTTCTCCCTCGGCGTCCGCCACTTCTTTTGGCCCCATTCCCCTCACCGAACAAGTCCGCAACGCGCAGTACTTCGTGCACGGGAAAATCGTGGGCAATGCCTCCATCGCCATGGAGCCGAACGTGAAGCAACCCTATACTTACTGGAAACTTTCCGTGATCGATCAGCCCCTGGGTGCCCCCCTCGGCGCGCAAATCGAGATTCGCTCACCGGGTGGAGAGATCGGTCCCGTGGGCTACCACGTGGCGAGCTCCGCCAGCTTTCGTGATGATGAGGAAGTATTCGTGGCTCTGCGGGATACCAACGAGCGCGCCGTAAAGGAGGTAGTAGGCCTTTCCAGCGGGAAATACACGGTGGAGGATGGCGGCAAAACCGTGAAAAGTGGGCTAGGCCCGGTGGTGACCGCGGCCGATGGAAATCCAATTACCGCCGATCAATTCGGCCAAGTACTAAGAAGAGCCGCTTCCGGCCGCGAAACCCAGAGCGATAAAACTATTTTCGTCAATCGCGCTCCCGTTTCCGGTAGTGCCATTGACCACGATCACCACGAAAACCCTGCCCTAGCGCGTGCCGAGCAGGAAGTAGCCCAAATGAGGGCGGCCAGGGTAAGCGCCGACACCCAAAACAAAGCAGGTATTCTTCCCGGTAAATCCGATCCGGGCGCGAATCCATTCAAGGCAGCCTCCGAAGAGCCCGAAAAGAAATTAACGGGAAATTCCCGGGGTTTCTGGATTTTCGCGATCATCGCCTTGGCCATTTTGTTGGCCCTCGCGGCGGTGCTGCGAAGGTAGCCGCCTCCCCCGAGTGACCCGTCGCCGATACGCGAGGGGCACTCTTCATGATCGTAAAGCTGGCCGCCGTTCTATTTTTTCTTCCGCTTGCCGCTCAGGCCTACGTACGCACCATCTCGGAAACGGGACGCCCGCTCTACTGGGCGAATTCCAGCGTCGGCCTGCGCGTGAACCCCAGCAATTCCAGCGGCCTCAGTGAGGCCTCCGTTACCACGATGCTGAACCAGGCATTTACCGCCTGGAAAAGCGTACCGGGCACGCAGATAAATCCTAGCGTGGCCGTTTCCGTCAACTTTGCGGCCAATACCGCCGTCGACGGCCTGAATACGATTTATTTCGCCTCTCGCTCCGGCCGCCGCATGGACTATGGCGTGATCGCCCTCACCGAAGTTTTCTACTACCTAAGCGACGGGCGGATCGCCGAAACCGATATGTCGTTCAACGACAATCAATTTTTATTTACGGCTAACGCCGGCGACACCGGCAAAACGATCGGCGGCCGCACCGCCATTTACCTGCGCGACGTGGCCACCCACGAAGCAGGGCACGTGTTCGGCATCGACCATAGCTCGGTAAACCTCAGCAGCATGATCTATACGGCCTTCAGCGGGCAATTCTTTCTCGGTGGCGACGACCAGAGCGCGATCAGCAGCCTGTATCCGGGCGGTGGCGCGCGCGGCGCCATCGAAGCAAGCGTGCAGGGTACGAACGGCGGGATTTTCGGCGCCCACATCGAGGCGATCAATCTAGCCACCGGTAAGGTAGAGGCCGGCGCACTTTCCAATTCGGACGGCAGTGTGCGCATTGGAGATCTTCCGCCCGGAAAATACTCTGTCCTGATCGAGCCCTACGCCGCCGACACTTCTTCCATTTCTTCGTATTTCCAGAACGTAGACCATCATTTTTGCTCGGGCGCAAATTTCCGCCGCCGCTTCTTCGGCACCTGCGGATCGGCCCAGGCGGGGGTGGTGGAAGTCGCCAACGGTTCCACAACGAATATCGGCACCCTTTCTCCGTCCTGCGCCCAGATCGGAAATCCACAGGGCTCACCGCTCTCGCTCGCTTCGGCCCGCGACCTCGGCGGCGACGGGGCCTCTGTTTTCGGCACTCTCCGTCCCGGAGAGACACACTACTACCGCGTGACGGGCGTAAATGGCGACCTAGTGGCCCGAGCCATTGCTTACTCCATCTATTCTCCGCTGGACCTGAGCGTGCGTATTCTCACCAGCGGCGGAAACTCCGTGGCCGGCGCCTCTTCCACCGACAATATCGAGGCGCCGATGCCCGGTGGCTATACCAACTATGATTCCCTGGCCCAGGGAAATAATCTTCAGGGAGACTACGTGATCGCCGTGAGCGCGAGCTCTACCCGGGTTCCCTCTTCTAGTTTTTCGGCCGGCTACGACTTGCTGGATCGCGACGGGCACTATCTCCTCGCGCTGGGAGTAAACGGAAGCTACGGGGCTCTTGCCAGCGGCGATATGTCGGCTTGCGTAACGCTGAATAATCGTGCTCAGTCCGCCACTTGGCGGGCACCGGCCTCCAGCAAAACAGAGGACGAGAAAAAATCTTCCGGCTGCGGTACGCTCGGCCCCATTGATGACAATCCATTTTCCGGCGGCCTAATGCAGCTCCTCGTGGGCACAGCCCTTATCCAGGCCTGCATATTGCTGCGCCGCCGCGCGAGCATACTTGTAAGAATCCGCCGCTAAAGTTACACTTTAGGGGATGAAACTCATTTATTTAGTACCCCTATTTTTCCTGCCCTCCGCCTTCGCTTTTTCTCCCAACGAGGTCGTTTCGGCTGAACAAGTGAAACGGAACGTGTACGTGAGTGATTCCATGATCTGCGGAGGTGATGCGCTGGCCGATCCCATGAATCTCTCCGGTGTGCGCTGGGCAAAAAATCCGGCTGGCTATGAAAGGATCGTGGTGGATCTCGCGGGCGAAGGTGCCGGCTGGCAAGCGAAAGCCCCTCCTTACTTTCAAGTTGGCCAAGACAGCCGTTCCGGCTCGATTAACTTGAGCATCCGCGGCGTCTCCCGCCGCGACCTCAGCAGCTCGGCCCTGGAGCGCGCGGTAGCAAAGAGCTCGCTTATTTCCCAGGCCTATTTGGCTCCTGGCCTTGAAGGCGATTTAGCCGCCATGGAGTTTCGTACCCGCGCCGCGGTGGACGTGGAGTCTTTCTACCTCGTCAATCCTCCTAGAATCGTGATTGATGTCCGGGCGAAGCGCTAAATTAGCCGCCCTTTTTTCCCTGGCGTTATGCTGTGCCCCCTCGGCTTTTGCGCGCACCCAAAACTTTTTTACGGGCACTCCGCTGGGCCTCGGCTTCAAAGCGGGCTTAGAAAAAAGCCCCCGCACTGATTTTCTCGTGGATCCGCAGAAGGTGGACGGTACCTACGGAAAATTTTTTGCTTTTGAACCCTTCCTTGATTTCGGAAATTTCATCCTGCGCGTGAGCGGCGCCATTCACAACTATCCCCTGTTCAGTGCCGACGGAAACGACGGTAGCGGCGCCTTCAGCGAAACCAGCGATGCGAGCTCCTTTGCCTACGGAATTCAGCTGCTCCTCGTGCCTTTCTATTCCGAAAATTTTCTCCACCGCACTTATATCGTGCTCGGCGGAAGTAATGTGTCTACGAGCCTTAAAAACTCCCGCACCTACACGGCCGGCTCCACTACCTATACCGAAAAAGCCAAGGGGAGCGGACAGGAATATATCGCCGGCGCGGGGTATGAGTTTTTTTTCGTGCAGAACTATAGCATGCAGTTCGAGCTTGGATACCGCAAATATACGGTGGATAAATTTACTTACGGCACCGAAGGCGACCTCACCGGAAAATCCCGCAGCCAGGGAGAAACGGTCGTGAAGGCCGACTCGGGGCTGGTAAAAAAGTTTCATCATGAAACCCCCTACGCCGCCTTTTCCCTGAACCTTAATTTCTAGAGGGAAGTTGGTTCCGATTCCGGCAGAACCAGCACCGCGATGCCGCTGGCTGAGGTGCGCGCAAATCCTTTTTCTAGGCGCAGGTCGATGATCAGGTTCGCGCCCAGACGCGCGGCTTCTTCTTGGATTTGCGCCCGTGCGCTGTCGCCGCCGCCCCAAGTGATGGCAGCCACGCGGCCGAGGATTTTATGGGGGGTTTTTACCGTTTTCTGGGAAGAAACCGCGATACTCGCCGGGTTGCTGGGCGTATAGACTAGGCGCTCCACCGGCACATAAAAAGTAGAATATGAGCAGGCACAAAGCAGAAAAGGCAGCAGTGGCCATAGAAATTTATTCCACATACTTCACCGCCAATCCTTGCACGCGCAGATTAGGAAAAAATCCGGTCGTATAAGTAACTTCCAAATTGGAGAGCGCATCGGCGCCGATCACGGCCGCTTCCATTTTCAGGATCTCCACCGCCCAGGCGGCGTTTTCTCCGTCTCGCGCCACCGCGATCAGAGCCAGGGGCCGGGATTTTTTAGGTGGCTCCTGGAAATAAACATGCACTTTTTTATAGTTGGTTTGGGTAGAGGGAAGATCGGCCGTGAGCAGCATTCGCGTGGTGCTGGTGCAGCTCGTTCCTAGAAACAAAAATAATCCCAGTAAAGACCAAATTTTCTTTGGTATTTTCAAAACGACCACCCTAAGCCCCCCCCGAGAAAACCTCGATGCACCGTACTATGGTAGGTATAGCCGATTAAGGCCGTCCAGCCGGAATAGATACGGGCATCTATTCCCAGGCCCGCAATACCGCCAAAAGCTTCCGACGTGCCGGTTCCCACCTCAAGACCAAGAAGAAAAAGCGGAGAAATGGCAAAAGGCAGCCAGCGGTAGGTTCCGTACGCGCCAAAAAAACTTTGGGAAAAGGCGTAAAGGTCAGCATCATGCAAGTAACGATAGGAGTAGTAGGCTCCCAACCCTAGGCGGTTACGGCTATACTCCACGATCGCTCCGTAGCCCGGAGTACGGTCCCCCGCCGAAAGAGCCACCATATTCGGCAAATACCCTCGAAAACCCAGCGCCGGAGGCAAAATTCCGCGCCCCGCTTCACTGGCTTCCACTCTTCCCAAAAGTTCGGAGTAATCCACATTTGCATCGGCATCCCAAGGTTTACGCATGGCTCGTGCACGACGCGGCGGAGGCGGAGCGTCGGGCTTCGCTTCCTCGAAAACCGGGCTAGGTTCCTCACCCATACTGAGATCGGGCGCCTCCGGCTCCGAAGGCGCCTCGGTGGATTCGGGCTCCACCGGCTCCTGCTTCACTTTTTCCTTCTTCGCGTCTTCATCGCCGGCGAACGCCGTGGGGACGAACGGCATTCCGCCAAGCAGAAAAAAGGCCAAAAATAGGAACGAGAGTGAACGAGCCATTGCTATTGAGTCTAAAGGAGTTTCACGCTTTTCTCCACGGGGAAACCGGGTAGTATAGACGGGATGAGTAAAGTGCCCGTACTCCCACCCTCAGGTTTTCGCGATTTTCTGCCCGGCGAAGCGGCCGGCCGGCTCGCGCTCATCGCCGCCATCACGCGCACTTATATGGCTCATGGTTTCCAGCCGATCGGAATCTCGATGCTGGAGAGCCTGGATACCCTGCAGGGCAAAGGTGGGGGAACCGACAACGAAAAACTAATTTTTAAAATCCTCAAACGCGGAGAAGAGCTGTCTCGGGCGGTGGACGCAGGAAAGAACGAATTCGCCGATATGGGCCTGCGCTTCGATCTCACGCTTCCCCTCGCGAGATACTGCGCGCGTTTCCGCGAGCAGTTACCCAAGCCCTTTAAGGTTTTTCAAATTGGTCCGGTCTGGCGCGCCGACCGCCCGCAGAAGGGCCGCTACCGCGAATTTTTCCAGTGCGATGTAGACATTGTTGGCGCCAAAGAAATCGGGGCCGAGGTGGACTGCATCAACGCCATCTACCAGGTTTTCAGCGAGTTAAAGATCCCGGGAGTGGAGATCGTCTTGAACGACCGCCGCTTCCTCACGGCCCTCGGCGAAAAAATCGGCGCCCCCCCTACCACCTGGAGTAAGTGCCTCGTCATTCTGGACAAGCTCGATAAAATAGAGCCCAGCAAAGTGCGCGAGCAGCTTCACCAAGAATTGATCGCGGGCCAAGTGGATCTCGCGGCGGCTGAGCCACTTTTGAGTGCTTTATTCGTGGGAGACGGAATGATCATGGCGGCCATAGATCCCGCCAGCCACGAATCTCTGGGAGAGATCCAAAAGCTCCTGCGCCAAACTTTAGGCGCCGAAGCGAAAATCACCATCAGCCCCACGCTGATTCGCGGGCAAGATTATTATACTGGCACCATTTTCGAGCTACGCCACGAAAAAATCTCCGGCTCCCTTGGCGGCGGAGGTCGCTATAACCGGCTCCTAGAAATTTTTGGCAGTCCCGACACGCCCGCTTTCGGCGGCAGTATCGGTTTCGAGCGCTTAGATCTCCTTCTCCAGGAAATGGGAAAAACGGAAACCAATGCGGCCGCGCCCCAGGTTTTTTTCCCGCTCTTCGATGCTTCCCTACGCGGCCCGGTTCTGGAGATCGCCGGGGAGCTACGTAAGCACGGAGTCCGCGCCGATGTTTTTCCCGATGCCGCAAAGCTAAAGAACCAGTTCAAATACGCCGACGACCGCAAAATTCCCTTCGTGGCCTCCCTCGGCGCCGACGAATGGCAGAAAAAAGAAATTAAGCTCAAAGACATGAACGCGCGCACCGAAAAAATAATTTCCCTCGATCCCCTAGAAAATTTCGTAAAGGAACTTTTGGATTTATGCAAAAAGTAGAAAACACCATCGAAACCCCCTGGATCCGGACCCATACCTGCGGCGAGCTCAACGGAGAGTTTGCGGGCAAAGAAGTGGTATTAGCCGGCTGGGTGGCCAAGCGCCGAGATCATGGTGGTCTGATTTTCATCGATTTGCGTGACCGCTACGGCATCACGCAACTCGTATTCGATCCCGCCCTCTCGGGCGATAGCGCTACGAAGGAAGCGGCCGAAGGGATTCGCTCCGAATACGTGATCAGCGTGAAGGGGATGGTTCGCGGCCGCCCGGGCGAAATGGTGAACCCAAAGATCGCCACCGGCGAGATCGAAATCGCCGTGCAGGAGCTGAACGTATTGTCCGAGGCGAAAACTCCTCCGTTCGTGCTCGACGATCATACCGACGCCGGCGAGGCCCTTCGCCTGAAATACCGCTATCTTGATTTGCGCCGGCCCGTGATTCAGAGAAATCTGATCGTGCGCCACCAATTCTACCAAGTGGTACGCAAATACCTGTCCGACAATAATTTCCTCGAGATCGAAACTCCGATTCTCTTCAAGAGCACGCCCGAAGGCGCACGCGACTACCTCGTGCCCTCGCGCGTGAATCCCGGAAGCTTCTACGCCCTCGTGCAAAGCCCGCAGATCATGAAACAGCTGCTGATGGTGGGCGGAATGGATCGTTACTTTCAGATCGCCCGCTGCTTCCGCGATGAAGACCTTCGCGCCGATCGCCAACCCGAATTCTCACAGGTGGATATCGAGATGAGCTTCACCAACCGCGAGTACATGTACCAGCTTATGGAAGGCCTGGTGGTGGATCTTTTCCGCCAAGTGAAAGGCATGGAAATTTCGGCCCCCTTTCCGCGCATGACCTACCAGCAAGCGATGGACGACTACGGCGTAGACAAGCCCGACACCCGTTACGAGCTGAAGATCAAGGACGCTTCTACTATTTTCCGCAGCAGTGGATTCCAGGCATTCCGCACCGTGCTCGAGGGCGGAGGCTTTGTGCGTGGCCTTCACCTTACCCTCGGCCTCCAGGGCGATACGGCTTTTTCCCGCAAAGACCTCGACGATCTTGCCAAGCTGGCCCAGCAGCACGGCGCCCGCGGCCTTGCGTGGATGAAAGTGGAAACCAATAAGGATGGCCCGCGCTTCGTGCTCAATTCACCGATCACCAAATTTCTCTCGGAAACCGAGCAAGACGCGCTCGTTAAGGAATGGCAGCTCCAGAGCGGCGATCTTCTGCTGTTCGTGGCCGACACGAATTTCGATACCATGTGCGCCGCGCTCGGCAACCTGCGTACGCACCTGGCCAAGAAGCTCGGCCTCATCGACGAAAGCCTGTTTAATTTTATCTGGGTAACTGATTTCCCTCTCTTGCAGTACGACCCCGAGGGGAAACGTTATGTGGCTTGCCACCACCCTTTCACTTCCCCCACTCCAGAAGACGAACGTAAATTACTGGCCGGAGAAGATCTGGCGAAAATCAACGCCGCGGCCTACGACCTCGTGCTCAACGGCTTCGAAGTGGCCGGCGGATCGATCCGAATTTTCCGCAACGAAGTGCAAAAAGCCATGTTCCGCGCCCTCGGATTTTCTGAAGCGGAAGCCAAAGAGAAGTTCGGTTTCTTCGTGGAAGCCCTGGAATACGGCACTCCTCCCCATGGCGGCATGGCTTTCGGCGTGGATCGTATGGTGATGCTACTCGTAGGTACCGATGCGATCCGTGAAGTAATGGCCTTTCCGAAAACGCAGAAAGCCACCTGCCTAATGAGCGAATGCCCCAGCCCCGTAGTGCCGGAACAGCTCGCGGAGCTTTCAATCTCCGTGCTCAAGAAAAACGAAAAGGTGCAGGCTGATTAAGACCTGCACCTTTCCCTCACTCAATGGCTAAATACTAACGGCAGCCAACAGCGCGGCAAGACTGGCCGATTGGGCCGAAGCTGCGCGAGCGGCAAGCGCGTACGGCATTGTATTGAGCGCGGCGGGCGTTCCAGTCCCGAGCCGCGAAAGTGCGGCCGGTAATGTTACGGGCATAGCAAGTTACGGGACGGCGAGGACGGCGCCAGTCACGGCCGCAATCACGGCGCGCATCGGCAGAAAAACCATCATCGGAAGCAATGGCGGCATCTGAAGCGGCAGCCATGCCTTCATCACCACCAAGCGAGAATTCTTCGCTCGCGAAAGAGGGAAGAGCGGTAGAAGCGATGAGTACGGCAGCTAAAATTAGAGATTTGATAAATTGCATGGTTTCTCCTTGAAAATAATTGGTTTATGAAGCGAGTTATTTGCAACGGAGATGCCAGCGGAAGCGCATCGCTCTGCTATCGCTAATAGCCAGTACACGGTGATCAGGGCGAAAAATGGGGAAAAAAAGGAGGTTCCCGCGCTCAGCCGGCGCCCGTTTCGTCCACTTTTTCCACGAAATGCACGAGGCGAAGGTCCAGCTCGTTGAGCGCCTCCTCTAGCATACCGCAATAACGGGCACTCTCCACGCCGCGCGCGTCACGCAGAAGCTTAAGAAGAGTTTTTGCGCGGGCCAGCGGCCCACGTAAATCATGCGCGATTTTTTCGAAATTCTGGGCGCTCATTTTAAATCACGTCCTTGCCAATGGGCTACTTGCGCGGCCGTGATCGCCGGGCCGCCAAATAATTTAGCAGCTTTTTGCAGGCGCTCAAATTGCATGGCGAGCGGAGCTTTTAGGGCGAGCATGGTGCGGCGGCGCAGGAAATCCTCGAAGCTCACGGCCATTTCGAATTCGCGAGAGTAAACCACTTCGGCCAAAATATCCGGCTCGCTGCTGATCACGCGTTCCCGCAACTCCGGATTCTGCACGGCTAAATCGGCCACGCGCTGCCAGCGCGCGCCGTAGCGCTGCTGCAGGTGTTGCACGGCTTGGGGATCGAGGGCCGAGCTGTATTCATCCATCAGACGCACAAAACTCTTAACCTCGGTCATCGTCGGAGGCAGCACAATCGGCTCGAGATGGGTTACGCAGCGCCGGTTCATGTCGGGCACCAGGCCCTCTTGCACGAGGAACTTTACTACCCTATCCACCATCTGCTGGGCCATCACGCGGTAGGTAGTGTATTTTCCACCGGCAATCGAAAATAGCCCGGAAGGCTCCTGCCAAATTTTGTGCTCGCGCGATACGGCCGAAGGGTTGTTCGCGTCTCCTTCGGAAACGAGCGGACGCAAACCCGCGAACGAAGACTGGATATCGCTTTCGCCCACGGTGGATCCCGGAAAAGTGCGCTTCACGCTTTCCATTAAATAATCTACGTCGTTCTGGGTCGCATGAATGTCTTCGAGCGGGCCGTCCGTAGCGGGATCGTAGTCGGTGTCCGTGGTGCCCACGAGGGTACGGTCGAACCAGGGAATACTGAAAAAGACGCGGTCGTCGGTTTTGGCGGTGAGCACGAAGGCGTGTTTTTTCCCTAAGCGATCATTCGGCAGCACGATATGCGTGCCCTTGGTCGGGCGGAGCATAGATTTCAGCTCGGGGCTGGCGAGGCGGCGGATATAGTCGCACCAGGGGCCGGAGGCGTTCACGTAAGTCTTCGCCTTCACCAGGAAATCCTGCTTCTGGGAATTGGTGGCGTCCTTCACCCACACGCCGCGGATTTTCCCGGTACCGTCCTTCTCGAACCCACGCACATAAACATAATTTACTGTCACGGCCCCGTGGTGGGCCGCCGAACGCACGTTCTCGAAGCCGATCCGTGCATCGTCCATCACCACGTCGTGGTAGACCACTCCCCCCTTAAGCCCCTTGCCCTCGATGCGGGACTCTTCCTGCAGCGCCTTTTCTCGGCCGAGCACGCGGGTGCCGTGGTTGCGGAAGAGCGCGAGGGTGTCGTAGAGGAATACGCCCGCGGAGATTGCCATCATGCCGTGCGGGCTCCAGGGATAAACGGGGATAAGAAAAGGCACGGCGGAGGCGAGATGAGGGGCGAGCAGGTCGGTATGAAGGCGGCGTTCCTGGCTGGCCTCGAAGACCAATCCTAAATGAAATTGCTCGAGGTAGCGGATTCCGCCATGAAGCATTTTCGAGCTCTTAGAGCTGGTGCCGGAGCAAAAATCCCGGGCCTCCACGAGGGCAACGCTAAGCCCACGCATCGCCGCGTCGCGCGCGATGCCCGCTCCCGTGATGCCGCCGCCGATCACGAGTAAATCAAACTCGCGCTCCGTCAGACGGTCTAAATGCTCCTTCCTGGAGAAATTGGCCATCGATCTATTTTAATCAGTTTAGCCGCGTTTCCCCACAGAAATCAGCTGGAGGTCGGCGAGAAGTGAGGTCAGATCCAGCCGGAGATTCCCGTTGAACTCCCGGTACACACGAAAGCGGTTTATCGTCGAGGATTTAGAGGCCGCTTCCTCCCACAATTTGTCGTTGGGGGCTTTTCCTAGTGCCTGCAGTCGAGGGTACAGGTCCTTAAACAAAAGATCCTTAGCCTGCGCACCTGATAGCGTGAAAAGGAGATCGCGCAGCAGCTGGGTCCAAGAGTCGATGGCCACGCGGCAGCTTTCCTCGTCTTGCAAGGTCTCCGCCCAGTGGGCTACCGCGGAAGGAACACGCGGTGAAGCCTCCCAAAGCGCCAGCAAGTTTTCACCGGCAGCCCGCCGGAGCTCCAGGCCATCTTCCTGGGCCAGTAAAATTTTCGCCCGATCAAGCGAGCCTTCGGCAAACGCCACTACCGAAGAAAGCGCCGCCGGATCGGCCGCGCTTTCCCCAATCGACCGCATCAGCTCCGGCTCCGCCATGGGCGCGAAACGCAGTACCTGGCAACGCGAAATGATCGTGGGCAAGAGCTCGGACGGATCGCGGCAAAGGAGGAAAAACATCGTATGCCCCGGCGGCTCCTCCAATATTTTCAGGAGCGCGTTGGCAGCCTGATTGTTCATGCACCCGGCCCCCGCGATCAGCACCACTCGCTGCGTGGATTCCAGGGGCGGAAAGGCAAGTAGCCGCGGGAGTTCTCTCACTTCATTCACGCCCAAGACTTCGTTCACCGGCTGCAGCACGGTGAAGTCCGGATGGTTGCGCTGCTGGATCCGGCGGAAGCTTTGAGAGAGATCCCCGGCGGGCGCCGATCCGCCAAATAATCCGCCACCGCTGCCTTCGGCAAAAATTTCGGCAGCAAACCTCTCCACGCAATCGAGCTTAGCGCCGCCTTCGGGGCCGCTCAGGATATAGGCGTGGTGCAAGCGGTTCTCCGCACGCGAGCGGCGTAGCCCTTCCAAAATAGCGGTATTTCGGCTTAACGCAACCAAGCGGCTAACTCCTCGAGCAGCTGTTCGTGGATCGCATCGCGGCTCTGACTCGCATCGATGCGCCGGCAGCGGCGCGGATCGGATTTCACTAAGTTCAAGTACCCGCGGCGCACGGCTTTATGAAAGGAAAGGGCTTCCTTTTCCACTCTGTCTAAAATTCCTCTGGCACCCACGCGGGCGAGCCCGATCCGGGGATCGAGGTCAAAAATAAAGGTAAGCTTCGGTTTGAGGCCGCCGGTAGCTACCTCGTTGAGCTGCTTCACTAAAGCCCCCGCCACCCCACGGGCCGCACCTTGGTATACTAGCGAAGAGTCCGCGAAGCGATCGCAGATCACTACTTTTCCGGCGGCGAGCGCGGGCTTAATTACTTCGGCCACATGTTGAGCACGGCTAGCTTCATAGAGCAAAAGTTCAGCAAGAGGAATAAGGCCCTTCATTTCGGGATCCAACAGCAGCGAACGAATGCGGTTAGCGATCTTTGTTCCCCCCGGCTCCCTCGTTACCACCACGCGATGCCCCGCCGCCTCAAAAGCATGCGCGAGCTTGGCGATCTGGGTGGTTTTGCCCACGCCTTCTCCCCCTTCGAAAGTGAGGAAGATTCCTCTGGATTTCTTTGATTTTTCTTTGGTGGAAGTTTTTTTCGCTTTGCGTTGAATCCGGCTTTTCATGGGCAAACTCTAGCCCAAATGCTATACGAGGAAAATGGAAAAGAAGCTCTACGATATCACCGTGGTTGGCGCTGGGCCCGTTGGCTTATTCGGCGTTTTTTATGCCGGTATGAGGCAAATGTCGATCAACCTCATCGATAGCCTCGAGATGGCGGGCGGCCAGCTTAACGCGCTCTATCCCGAAAAATATATCTACGATATGCCCGGCTTCCCGAAGGTGATGGCCAAAGACTTAGTGCGCCAACTCTGGGAACAAGCCCAGCTCGGCAAGCCCGATGTGCATTTCGGCCGGAAAATCACCCGGATCGTAACGGTCGAAGAAAAAGACAATCGCCACTTCGTTCTGCATTGCGAGAGCGGCGAAAACTTTCACACCAAAACGGTGGTGCTCGCCCTCGGCATGGGCGCATTCAAGCCCCGCAAATTAGAACTCGCCGGCCTCGAAGAACGCGAAGGAAAATCCATTCACTACGTAGTGAAAACGCTGAGCCATTATAAAGACAAAGATGTGCTGGTGATCGGCGGCGGAGATTCCGCCGCGGACTGGACCCTCGCCCTCGCCGCCCCCGACGCCCACGGCAAGCCCCTTTCGAATTCGGTGACCATGATCCACCGCACGGATAAATTCTCGGCCCATGAAGCCACCATCGACCTCATCAAGAATCTTTCCCACGGCAAAGTTCAGACGCATATGGAACTTCAGGGCATTGCCGACGTGGAACACCAGGGCCGCCAGCGCCTGAGCGTGACGCTGATCCAGAATCTCACCAAGGAAACCCATACGCGGATCGTGGACGATATCATCGTGTGTGCGGGCTACATCGCGAAGCTCGATTTCGTGAAAGAATCCGGCCTCGAGATGCAGGGCAATTCCATCAAGGTGAACGATAAGATGGAAACGAATATTCCCGGAATTTTCGCGGTCGGCGACGTGGCCACCCACGGCGGAAAATTAAAGCTCATCGCTACCGGCGTGGGCGAAGCCGCCATCGCCGCCAATTTCGCGAAAGTAAGGATCGACCCCACCGCGAAGGCGTTCCCGGGGCATAGCACGAGCAAGTTCGAGAAGTAATTCGGAAAGCGGATCGGATTCGGTCTTCAGTAATCGGAATAGATATCGGATCTCTGGCTCTGACCTGATTCCGTCTCGGATCTGAATCAGTCTTCTGATTTCCATTCGGAAGGCGGATTGCAGCATCCGATCCCAGTCCGCTTTCTGATTCCTAAGCCGCTCCCGTTACCCCTAGGAAATCCGAAAGCGTGGAAGCATCCGACTTTTCTTTGATTTGAATGCGCGCGTAGGCGAAGGGCGGCGCCTTCAAAGCGCGGGCGATGATGCTCTGGGGATTCAAGACTAGCGCCACGCTACCGTCTTTTCTTACGGTCGCGCCCTGTAACCCGGGCAGCGCCGCGATATAGGAATCCACCGACTGTACGATGGCCTCTTCGATCGAAGAGAAGTCGTCCACGATGAAAGCCATATGCCGCCCGCTCTTCTCGCGGAAACGAAGCACATGATACACAGGTTTATGGCCGCTCATTTCGGGCCGCCCCCAGAGCAAAGATCGCAAAGAATAGAGCGCGTGAAAATTGGCGGGATCCTCTCCTTCCGGAATTCTCTCGAAAAGCTCGGCGGGGCGGTAGTTGATGGATTCCTCGATTTCGGAAACGGGAATGGCGCAACCGGTCTGTTCCACGTCAAAGAAGAGCGAGAAGAGAACGGCCATGCTCATCGGAAAGCGCAGCTGAATCACGGTGCCGCGCCCCACCTTGGAATCGATGATCACCGTTCCCTTGAGGCGGTTGATATTACTTTTCACCACGTCCATGCCCACTCCACGACCCGAGATATCGGTAACGGCGGCGGCCATAGAAAATCCCGGAGCGAAGATCAAACCCAGCTTCTGCTGTTCGGTGAAAGAGGCGGCGCGCTCGGCGGGCACGATTCCCTTTTCCACGGCCTTCTTTAAAACTTTGTCCCCGTCGATGCCGCGCCCGTCGTCGGCGATCTCAATGTACACGAAATTGCCCTTCACGTAGCTGTTTAGGCGGATCGTACCGCCGGGCCGCTTGCCTTTATTCTTGCGCTCTTCCGAAGGCTCGATCCCGTGATCGCAGGAATTGCGGATCAAATGGGTCATGGGATCGGCAATCGCCTCCACGATGGTTTTATCGAGCTCGGCATCGCCGCGCACCACCTGGAGGTTGATTTCTTTTCCCAACTTCTTGGCCAAATCTTGCACCACGCGGGGAAAGCGCTGGAAAACTTGGTTCACGGGAAGAAGGCGCACCCCGAACACGATCCCGCTCAGAGAACGCGTGAGGCGGGAAAGTTTGGAAAGCTGAAGGTCGAGCTCGAAACGCAGGTCTTCGGCGGGAGCGCCGAGGAGATCCATCTTTTCTGGCATCTGCTCAAGAGAATAACGAAGGAGCTCCAGTTCGCTCACGAGGCCGAGGATACGGTTGATCTTCGCCTCGTCCACGCGCACCACGCCGGCGAGAAGAACCTTCTTCTCGGATGCGGCCAGGCTAGCTTTCTCCGGGCTGGCCGCGGAAACCGGTTTGGTGGTCGCTTTTACTTTCTGGCCCGAAGAAATTTCCTCGAGGGCAATGGTCAGCCTGGAAGTATCGGCGCTGAAATCCTGCTGCTCGATCATTACGCGTAAACTCGCGGAAACCTGGCGTACCAGCTCTACCAGTTCCAGCGAAATGGAAACTTCGCCGTTACGCACCTTATCGAGGACGGTCTCGGCGACGTGCCCCAGGCGGGTAATTTTCTCGAGATTCAAAAAGCTGGAATTTCCTTTGATGGTGTGGAGACCGCGGAAAATGGCGTTGATGATGTTCTTGTCGGTAAGATTTCCGTCGAGTGCAGCGATATCGGTATCCAGGCGATCGAGAATGTCCACGGCTTCGCCGAAAAACGCCTTTCTCAGCTCGATATCATCCACGGAGCTCATTAATTTTCTCCCAGACGGCTGGCCATTTCGTTGCTCACGAATAAATCCGCGTCTACCTCGAGGAAATGCACCCCGGTGGAAGTGGCGGGCGCTCCATCGGCACCGGCTTCGAAAAGCTCGTAGCCACCCTTTACGAATTTTTGATCGATGCGAGCACGCTTGATCAATTCCGCCACCTGCTCCGGTGATAAAACTCGGGTGGGCACCGCGCCGGCCACCACCGGACGGTCGATGGCCACGGCCGTGGAATTTCCGCGTACCTGGCAAACCAAGAAATAGGCGTTGAAGGCCGGCCCAATACCGTATCGTTTGGCGGCATCGATCACGCCCATGGCGCGGCCGCGCACGGCGGCGAGGCCTAGCAAAAAATTGGGAGAATTGGGAATGGGCGTGATCTGGCTGGCGGGAATCACTTCTTCCACCAGCGAGAGGGAAACCGCGAATTCGGCGCCGGCCAGCTCAAACACCAAGAGCTCCTGGGTGTTCATGCGGCGTCCTCTTCCCCTCCGCCCTCGGTTCCGGAAATCTTCGGCGGCAATGGCGGGAATTTAGGCGACTCAGGCTGTCCGCTTTCTTCGGCATGGTGTGCGCTGAGGGCCGCCTCCGGCATCGGCAGCAAACCGCGAGGCAGAGAAGAATCTTCGTGCTCGGCCGCTTTGCTTTCACGGAAATGGTCCACGGCGTTCACGGCATCAGGGTCCAGGCGGAATTGGCCCACGATCTGATTGAGCTGCCCCACGAGACTATCCAGCTTCTGCACTTCCATCGAAGTGAGCTCCGTAGCTCTAGAAACTTCCTTCATCTCCCGAAGGTTGGAGCGCACGGAATCGGAAACTTTTTGCATGAACTCGAGTACCAAAGCGGAGCTTTCGGTTTGCTTCACCGAGGAGGCCGCGATGCGCTGGATGAGGGAGGAAACGGCTTCTACGTCTTTAATAATTCCGTCCAAGGAAACACCGGCGTTCTTCGCCAGGGTAACCCCGGCCTTCACGCGGGAACCCGATTCCGACATCAAAGAAGTCACTTCGCCCGTAAGCTTGCGGGCGCGCTCGGCGAGCTTACGCACTTCTTCGGCTACCACCGCGAAACCCTTACCATGCTCACCGGCCTTAGTAGCCTCGATCGCGGCGTTGATGGCCAAAAGGTTGGTCTGCGAAGCGATTTCGTTGATAGAGCTCACGAGCTCATCGATCTTACGGGAGGATTCTTCGATCTTCTCCATCGCTTCGATCGTCTCATGCACCGAAGCCCCCCCCTGCAGCGCACGATCCATCGCCACTTTTGATAAACTGGCGGCTTGGCGCGTGCTTTCGCCGGCGGTCTGGATCAAATCATCGATGCTGCCCAGAGAGTTCGTGCACTCATCGATGTTCATCGACTGCTCCATGGTAGTGCGGGTAATGCCCGCCGCCGCCAAGGTAGTCTTACGGATATGAATGCTCACTTGATCGGTGGTATGCCGCACCGTCTGGCTGCCATTCGAGATAGTGGCGATGATGGTATGCGTTTTTTCCAGAAAATTATTTACCCAGGCGGCGAGCTCGCCCATCTCGCCCCCGCCACGCGTGGTGATCCGCTTGGTGAGATCTCCGTCGCCGGTAGCGATATCCACGATACGGAACAAGACCCGTTTCACCGGGCCGGTAATGCTCACGGTAACTACGGCAGCGGCACCAACCCCGAACACCGCTACCGCAAGGAGAAAAAAAGCGAGCGTTCGGCCCGATTGCTCTTCCTGCTCCTGAAGTTTTTCTAAAATCTTCAGCTCGAGCAATTCATTGGCGGCCCGAAGCTTACCTAGCACCATC
Organism: Bacteriovoracia bacterium; assembly: GCA_050246755.1. Lineage (GTDB taxonomy): Bacteria > Bdellovibrionota > UBA1018 > CAIPTA01 > CAIPTA01 > JAKFYM01. The sequence goes on along the minus strand of JBFWVL010000007.1, from coordinate 57,648 downwards.
TCGATATTTTCAGCGGCGGCGTCAATGCGGCGGCGCGAAGCGAAAGCGTCTGCGCTACCCCTAGGGATAGAACCAAGCCGTTCCATCTCGATGGTAAACTCTTTTTGCAGATCAAAGAGCTGTCCGTAGAACTTTTCAATTTGCAGGTCCATGGAAATGGCGCTTTCCGCCGCTAGCCGCTGGGTCTGCTTCTTTGCCTGATCCATGTCCAAACGGAAACTGCGAGCCTCATTCTGGCCCTGGAGCATGAAATTGGGATTTGGTTCGATCAAAAAGCTCTGGGCCCTCATGCGCAGCTTGGTGATGGCGAGCACCGCTTTGCTTTCGGTGAGATGGATGGAATTCCAAACCCTTTGTACCCGCTCGCGATGCTCGGAAAGCTCGGTAAAAACCGTGGATACAGAATAGAGGGCATAAGCACTCACCGCGATCGGCAAAAGAAAACCGATCGAAATACGAAACGCGATTTTTTCCCAGAAGTAGATCTTCAAATGGGGTAGTTCGCCGTTTGGTTGCACTTGTTCCTCCACACGATATTTCGGCACGAATAGGAACAAAGTTTAAAGATTCTAATGCTAAAGTTAAGAATTGAGCGTCCCGATACGCCTGATGCAGTGTTCTCTGATTAGGTTAAATCTGGCCACGAGGTTGAATTTTATGAACATTCTGGTTGTAGACGATTCTGCTACCATGCGCATGATCGTGATTAAATCGCTCCGGCAAGCCGGATTCGAAGCCGCTACCGTGATTGAGGCCAGCGGAGCCAAAGAAGCCCTGCAAAAGCTCGCCGCCGGCGGAATCGATCTCGTTTTGTCCGACGTGAATATGCCAGACATTACGGGAATCGAGATGGTAAAAGTAGTGAAGCTAAAAATGCCTAACCTGCCGGTGGTGATGGTAACCACGGAATCCAGTCCGGATCTGAAGCAACAGATGCTCGCGGCCGGCGCGAATGGAATCATCACCAAACCATTTCCTCCCGAAGAACTGAAAAAAGTTTTAGGCCCCCTCATTAAGAAATAACCAGATGGAAAAACCGGTTCGCATCATCACCAACGAAAAAATCCGCACCTTCAACGACAAGGTGAGGAACGGGCTCGAGCACGCCCTGAATTTCATGCTGGCCGCCGAAGGTGAAAACAAGATCCAAATCGGAAATTTCGAGCCTTTTTTGATGCCCGTAGAAACTTATATATCCGCTTACAAAAAAAAATCCGTGCTCGTGAAGATTCACGCCGAAAAGGATTTTGTGGGCGAGCTCTACTGGTTCTTCGAGCTGCGTACCGCGATCGTGCTGGGCGCGCTGATGCGCATGATGGCTCCGTCCGCGTTCGAACAGAAGCTTAAGGACGAGTTGTTCGACGCTACCGATCAAGACAGCTTCGGCGAAGTAGGCAACCAGCTTTGCGGAATACTCGACCGTGCCTTCCGTACCCTCACGGCGAAGGACATTCACCTGCGGATGGATTTTAATAAAAAAGTTTATCCCGACGAATCGATCCATATCTCGAGCTTCATTAACCGGGAAGAATACGTGGTTCTGCTTTGCCCCGTTACCGTCCCCAGCTACGGCACCCAGAAACTCACCCTCCTGCTCCCCCGCTCCCTCTACGAAACGATGCTGAACCTAGAGATCGCCCTCGAGGGAATTACCCCCAAGGTGGTATTGCTGCATAGCTGGGACAAGGCCCTGGTGGAAAAAATGCAGACCCAGCTCAATTCCCGTTACGTGAAGGTGCTGGTAGCCCAGAATCCCGATAATATTCTCGACCTCATCGAAACCCCCGGCCTCGCCGCGGTGGGGATCGATCTGAAGGAAGTAAAAACTCCCTTCGCGCTCCAGGATGCCATTTTCTTTAAACGACTAGCCGCGAACCGCACCTTCAATCGCCTACCAAACTTCGTTACCTGGCAAGGTATCGATGGCAAAGGCGTGCAGGAAGCCGTAAAACTGGGACTTCTGGGCGCGAACCCCGGCGCCTTTGCCAAAGAATTCGCCATGTGGAGCGCTTCGTTCTTGAAGCCTTAAGCTTGGCTAAAAAAGCCTACTTCGCACGATGAATATGGAGCTTCACGAGCTTTTGGTGCAGGTGCGAGCGGTCCGCTCCTAGTACCCTCGCCATACGGCTTATATTTCCACCTGCGCTCCGGTAGGCCCGCCGTAGGAATCCGTCTCCCTCTCCGCCTGCGCGCCCGCGAAGCTGGAAAGATCATCCGGAATCTCGCTTTGGTCGTTAGGGGGATCCGAAAATTTGCGTAGTAAGTGCTCAGGAATATGCTCGGCGCTCAGCATCTCGCCAGGCTCGGCCATTGCGTCCATGGCGAGGAGCAAATTGCGGAACTCACGAACATTTCCCGGCCAGGCATAGGAATTCCAGAGATCCCAAAGCTCCCGCGAAATTTTTCTGTCCGGCTGAAAGAGTTTAGCCAGATCGGGAAGATCCTCGAGCCTTTCCCTCAGAGGAGGCAATTTGAGCTGAAGCGTGTTCAGGCGATACAGCAAATCCTCCCGGAAGCTTCCGCTTTTCACGAGCTCATCGAGGTCTCCGTTCGTGGCCGCCAGCAGGCGAAAATGCACGGGTACTACCCGGCTTCCGCCGAGGCGGCGGATCTCTTTTTGTTCGAGCACGCGCAGAAGCCGCCCTTGCATTTCGGGTGGAAGGCTATTTACCTCGTCGAGAAAAAGCGTTCCACCTTCCGCCTCTTCGAAGACTCCGGCGCGGGCGCGATCAGCGCCGGTAAAGGCTCCTCGCTCGTGCCCGAAGAAAAAAGAGTCTACGGTGGAGGCCGGGATAGCCGCGCAATTCACCGCCACGAAAGAAGCAGCGGGGTCGGCGCCATATGCGTGAAGCCCGCGGGCGGCGAGCTCTTTACCGGTGCCCGTTTCTCCGAAAATAAGCACGGGGGCCGCGCTCGGGCCGAATTTACGGAGATTTACGGCCATTGATTTCATGGCGGAAGAGGTGCCGGCCATCGCTAGCACCGGTCCATTCTCCTGTTTCAGCCGGCCTTCCATTTGCCGCCAGCGGCGGCGCTCCAGGGCGCGATCCAGCACATGGTAGAGCTCTCCTCGCCCGAACCCTTTGGCTAAATAATCGTTGGCGCCTGCGCGGAGCGCCTGCTGAACCGCCGCGAAAGTATTTGCGCTGCTGAGTACTATCAGCTCCATCCTAGAATCTTTTTTCCTGAGTGCCTCTAGCAGCGCGAAACCGTCACTTTTGCTGGTTTCGTAATGAAGATCTACGAGGGCGATCGTAAAGGCGCGCTCCTCAGCGGCCGCCAGGGCTTCCTCAGGGCTCGCCGCCGCCACTAGGCTCAACTCCCCTCCGGGCCAATCCCGCAGGAGCTCGGTCATTAGGGAGCGCGTAGCCGCTTCGTCTTCCGCGAGTAAAAGAGAGATCCGCATGGTGAGATTTTACTCCGGGCCTAAGGTAAATTCCTACAATTGTTGGGTGCTCCCCACAACGCCCATACGGCAGAAACGCGTAATCACCCCTTTCCGGATGATCTAGTGCAAATTTTTACCTGGTACGGCATTTGCTCTAGCGGTTCGCAATTCAGGAGAATACCCAATGATAAGCAAACTATTTGAAGATGACTTTACCGCCGAGGCACTGAACGAATACGTCGAGATCAACGAAGTAGCTCCCGCCGGAGAATATTTGTGGCAAGGCGTGGATAGCTGGCTCGGCGACTGGGAAGGCGGCCAAGCGTGAATCCCGCTCAATTAAAAAAAATCGCCGCCACGGCGCACACGGTATTGATTACGGGCCGCACCGGCACCGGAAAATCACACTTAGCAAAAAAAATTCACGAGTGGAGCAACCGGAGCACGGCCCGCTTCGTGGCGGTGAATCTCGCTACGCTCAGTGAAAACCTGATCGAAAGCGAGCTTTTCGGTCATGAAAAGGGAGCGTTCTCGGGAGCCGATTGTAAGCGGGTGGGTAAACTAGAGAGCGGAAACGGCGGAACCATATTTCTCGACGAGATCGGGGAGCTCCCTCCCCGCCTGCAAACTAAATTGCTGGAGGCCCTCAATAGCCAGACAATTTCTCCGGTAGGATCGAACCGGGAAATTCGGCTCGATATCCGCATCGTGGCGGCCACTAACCGCGACCTGCCCACCCTCGTCCAATCCGGGCAATTCCGCGAAGATCTCTACTTCCGCCTCAATACTTTTGAAGTGCGCCTCGCCTGCCTGGCCTCCGAGCCGGAGCGCATCCGTGCCCTCACAGTGGGATTCGTGGCGAATTCGGCCGAAAAGTCGAACCGCGAGGTGCCGCTTGTCGCGCCTGAATTTATCGCGGCCCTCGAATCTCATTCCTGGCCGGGAAATGTGCGCGAGCTCAAGAACTGCGTGGACTACGCGGTGGCGATGTGCGCTGGAGAAGTGCTCTTGCCGGAAAACTTGCCTCCCCAGGTAAGAGAAAAAACCAAATCCACCGCCGGATCTATTCCCTGCGAAAATCTCCCGGCTGATTACCGTGAAGCGAAATCGCTTTTCGAGAAGACTTACCTGTCAGAAATTTTACTACGTTTCGAGGGGAGGATAAATCTTACGGCAAAACGCACGGGCCTTTCCAAGGTTACGCTGATTGAAAAAATCCGCCGCTACGAAATTGATATTCCCAAGATCAAATACCAGGCTCACCTACGCTCCAACTCACGTGCGGAGGCCGTATGAATAAAACCATCTTTAGCCTAGTTCTTCTCACCGCTCTCTTGGGCTGTAGCAAAGAAAATTCTCAAACGGCCATGCCAGCGGCAAAAGGCATAGGAATCAGCCGTCAAATAAAGCTAATCCTCGAAAGCACCGAACGCTTCGATTCCGAATCCGTACTAGCCGCGCTGGCCGCCACCATGAGAGCCGGCCTTCCCCTTAGCTCCGCGGACGCCGAGCGCTGCCTAAAAATAGAAACGGCGCGGCCGGACCTTGGGCCGGCGTGCCTGCTCGCCTGGAGCATGGGAAAAGAACGCTCGGCGGTGCTGGAAGACACCGCGGTACACCAGGCAACTTATAACCGCAGCTTCGCAATCGCGGCGATTCGCAGCGAAAATGCGCTGGATCGGCTGAATACAGGAGCGCTGAAGGAAATATTAAAGCTGCTGAAGCACGATCCCGTGTGGTTGCGTGCCAAGGCCGTACTTATATGGGAGCGCTCTCACCCTAGCATAGGCCTGCTGGACGCAGAAGAGATCGGCCAGCTCCTGCAGGGCGGTGGCGCTCGGTCACCCGCCGACTACCGCTTCACCTACCTTGCGCTCCGAACCATGGATCCCAGTGCCGCCGCCGCGCTGCTGATGGATCACTGCAATCCACTCGTGACCGATGATCTCCGCCTTCGCTGCTGGCGTTTTCTCTCCGCCTTCGCGGATCCGACTTCCGGCGCAGAACTACCGGCCGAATTTGATCCCTGGCTTCCCAGCGGCGAAAGGGCCTGGCAGCTTATGCGCGTTGCGCTGCCCGCACGTGCCCGGCTGCTCACCCGTTACGCAAACTAGAAGACCGCCAAACTTAAAAACCAACTAGGAAAAATAAATGATTATTATTTTATTACAGATTATGGTGAGCGTAAGCGCATTCTCCGGGCGAGCCGAAAACGGCGGAGAGCCTGGCCCCGGCAGCCGCCCCTGCAATAGCGCTGCTCTAAGCGCCTGCCTGCAAAACGCTCGCGCTGCCGAAGCAATTTGCCAGGGGAAAACGAACGAATATAAGCATCAGGGAGCGGAGGCCGCAAAAGATCTCGCGGCGCGCCGGCAGCAGAACGTGACCGTTTCCACCGCGCTTGCCGGAGTTGAGGCGCAGCTGGCATCCGCGCGCGCCGAAATGCGTTTTCTCGACGATCTCGGGCAAAAAAAAGAAAATTCTCCCGAACTTTTTGTGGGTTCTCCCTCGCTGGAAAATATTTTTCTACTCGACCAACTTAGTACGGAATGGGACGAGCGCTACCTGGTGGAGCGGCGACAAAAACTAAAAACTCAAGAATCTGCGCTAACGATTTCTAGCCAGAAGTTTACTCTCCAGCAAAGCGAAATAGAAAGTGAAATCAGCTCACTCTCCCGCTTGAACGATTTCATTTCCGGCGAAATAAACCGCTCGCAGAACGAAGTGAACACACACGCCTACATGTGGCGAACGGGGTGTCGGGAACAGGTGTGTTCGTCTAACTAGTGGCAGGTAAGAGCGATGGTTAAGCTCGCGATCCCGCTCAAGTAATTAGTTCTCAAGCCTCTTGCATTCAGCTCCGAAGAGTTCTCAAGCACACGAGCTTGTAGGAGCAGAAAATGAATAGCAAAGATTTGGCGAAGCTGAAGAAAAAAATGTTAGCGGAAAAAGAACGGTTGCTAGCTAGCGCCGCGATTTCCCGCAAAGCAGAGTTTACGATCGCCACCGATGACCTGGCGGACGAAACCGATCTAACGAGCGTAGAGCTTTCTCAGGGCGTGGTATTCACCCTCCGCGAGAAAGAGCAACGTACCCTCGCCGCGATCGACGCTGCTCTCCAGAGAATGGAAGAAGGCACTTACGGGCTCTGTGAAGACTGTGAAGATGAAATCGGGGCCAAACGGTTGGAGATCTATCCTACCGCTCGTCTCTGCATAACGCATCAGGAAGAACAAGAAGAGAAGCAGAAGAAGTTCTACGTAGCTTAGTAGCAACCAGTTGTAGCGGCATAAATTTAGTTTCTGAAACCTGTTGGAGAGAATATGGTAACGAATTACGAAGGCGAACAAATCCAGATCCCGGAAAATCTTCCGATGCTTCCGGTTCGCGATATTGTCATCTTCCCCTTCATGATCCTTCCTTTGTTTGTGGGTCGAGATAGCTCGATCAAAGCGGTGGAGGAAGCTCTCGCCCGTAACGATCGCCTTATCTTTCTCTCTTCGCAGAAGAATACCGCCGACGAATTCCCCCAGCCGGACGGAATTTATCCCGTAGGGACGATCGCCATGATCATGCGCATGCGCAAGCTGCCCGACGGCCGCATCAAGATCCTGGCCCAGGGCCTCACCAAAGCCAAAACTTTAGAATTCACCCAGAGCGAACCCTTCTACCGCGTAAGCATCGAAAAAGTAGAAGAGCGCCAGCTCGACGAAAAAGACACCGTGGAAGCCGAAGCCCTCATGAGAAATGTTCGGGAGAATCTGGAAAAGGTAATCTCCCTGGGTAAAGTGCTTTCCCCCGACATTCTGATGGTTCTCGACGACGTGGCCGATCCAGGGCGCCTCGCCGATCTCGTGGCCTCTAACCTCGGTCTCAAAATGGCGGAAGCCCAGTCTCTCCTCGAGATGAACGATTCCCTCGTGCGCATCAAGACCGTAAACGAAATCTTGATCCGCGAACTCGAAGTGCTCACCATGCAGGCGAAGATCCGCTCGCAAGCTAAAGATGAGATGACCAAGAGTCAAAAAGAATACTTCCTCCGTGAGCAAATCCGCGCCATTAAGAATGAGCTCGGCGACGGCGACAATAAAGGCGAAGAAATCGCCGACCTGCGCCAAAAAGTTCTCGAAGCGAAGATGGGCGAAGAAGCGGAATCCGAAGTGCTCAAGCAGCTTGGCCGCCTCGAGCGTATGCATCCCGACTCCTCGGAAGCCTCTATCCTCCGCTCCTACCTGGAGCTCGTGGTGGATCTCCCCTGGGCGAAGCAAACCGAAGACAATTTGGACATCAAGCACGCGAAAAAAGTTCTCGATGAAGATCACTTCGATCTCCAGAAGATCAAAGAGCGCTGCCTCGAATATCTGGCCGTAAAAAAGCTGAATAAGTCCATGAAAGGCCCTATCCTTTGCTTCTCGGGACCTCCCGGCGTAGGAAAAACCTCGCTCGGCCGCTCGGTGGCTAGAGCCCTAGGGCGCGAATTTCTCCGGATTTCCCTCGGCGGCGTGAAAGATGAAGCCGAAATCCGCGGCCACCGCCGCACCTACGTGGGTGCGATGCCGGGAAAAATTATCCAGGGCCTTAAGCAAGTGAAGAGCAAAAACCCGATCATTATGCTCGATGAGATCGATAAGCTTGGTAACGATTTCCGCGGCGATCCCGCCTCCGCCCTGCTCGAAGTTTTGGATCCGGAACAGAATAATACTTTCCGCGACCACTACCTCAATATCCCGTTCGATCTCTCGAACGTGATGTTCTTGGCCACCGCCAACGTGCTCGAGACCATTCCGGCCGCCCTCCGCGACCGCATGGAGATCATTCAGCTCTCCGGCTATACCGAAGACGAGAAGCTTAAGATCGCGAAGCAGTATCTAGTGCCCAAGCAGATCAAAGAGAACGGCATCACCGATAAGTTCATCGATCTCGGCGACGACGCCCTGAAATTCACGATCGAGAACTATACCCGCGAAGCCGGTCTCCGTAATCTTGAGCGCTTAGTAGGTACCCTCTGCCGTAAAGTGGCCCGCAAGGTTGCCGAAGGCGAGAAGGAACGCGTAAAAGTTACTCCCGACATGGTTTGCAAGTTCTTGGGTGCTCCCGTGTACTCCCGCGAAGAACGCCAAGACCGCGACGAAGTGGGAATTTCCACCGGCCTCGCCTGGACCCAAGCCGGAGGAGAAATTCTCTATATCGAAACTTCGATGAATCGCGGCAAGGGTGGCGTAATGCTCACCGGCCAGATGGGCGACGTGATGAAAGAAAGCGCTTCGACCGCCATGAGCTATATCCGCGGCAACGCGGATCGCTACGGCATCGACGAGAAAACGTACGGCGAGCACGATGTGCATATTCACATCCCCGCCGGAGCGATCCCGAAGGACGGCCCCTCGGCCGGCCTAGCGATGGCAACCGCAATTGTTTCCCGCCTTACCGGCATCCAAGTTCGGAAAGACGTGGCAATGACGGGCGAGATCTCTCTCACTGGAAAGGCTCTGCCGATCGGCGGTCTCAAGGAGAAGGCCCTTGCAGCAATGCGCCACGGCATTACCAAGATCATCATCCCGTACAAGAACCTCAAAGACGTGGAAGAGATCCCGGAAGAGTACCGCGAGAAGATCGAGTTCCTCCCGGTGAAGCACGTAGACGAAGCTTTACAGTTCGCCCTGGCGAAATCGCCTACGGCGGCGGTGAAAAAAGAGAAGAAGAGCTCGGGCGGCGGTGGCCGCTCGCGTGAACGCCTCTCTGCTTCCGACCGCGTAGCCTAGTCTAGTAATGGGCCTGAACACGGTGCCGGATAGCTTGCCCTCGAGGCTAATGCTATAGTTAAGGCACCGTGAACGCGCTCCCTGACAGTTTTCCTCTACTTCCAGCTGTTTTCCTTATCACTCTTTGTGCATTTTTTTCCGCGTCGGAAACGGCGTTCTTCAGCCTTTCGCGCTTTCAGCTTCGTCAGCTAAAGCAAAAAAATCCCGACGTTTTTTCCCGGATTCGCCACCTCCTCGACCATCCGAGCGCGTTCGTGGCCACCGTGCTGCTCGGCAATGAACTCACCAACGTTTTCATTTCCAATTTGCTCGCCTCCTTTTACCAGCGACAGCAATTCACTCCCTTTTGGATCACGGTAGTGAACCTGGTCACCGTCATGCCGATCATCTTGATCTTCGGCGAAATCACCCCAAAGGTGATCGGGGCCAAAGCCAATACCACCGTTGCCACTCTCTTCATCACCCCTTTCTGGTGGTTCTACCGCGCGGCTTTTCCCGTGCGCTTTTTCCTCGAGCACGCCGTAGAGTTTCTTACCCGGCGGCTGCGTAAACGTCACCCTAAGAACGATGAGCCCATAAATGAAGACGATATCCGGACCCTGCTCGAAGATGGAAAACGAAAAGGCGCCATCCACAGCGTGGAGCAGGACATCATCGAAAACCTCTTCGAGATCGACGACGATAAGGTGATCGACCTTGCCACTCCCCTGCAGGAGTGCTTTACCGTGCTCCAGGACGATAGCCCCAAACGGGTGATCGACAAGCTCGGGAAGAATTTCTACGCGCGCATACCCGTGATCGGCGAAGAAAAATCGAAAGTGGTGGGAATCCTCTACGCCAAAGACTTGCTGAACTATATCAGCCGCGACGAACAGGAAATGACCGTGCGCGATCTGATGAAGGAGCCGCTCACGGTGGAGCCGCAGATGAAGGCAGAAACGCTTTTCCGCCGTTTTCGCCAGTTAAAACGCCACATCGCCGTGATTGAAAATAAAGCCGGCATCTCCATCGCGGTGATCACGATGGAGGATATTCTCGAGCAAATGTTCGGCGAGCTATGGGAGCAGAAGCGATGACCGGCGTAGTTTTCCTCGGTATCGGCGTGGTGCTAGGCGTATTCGCTACCGCTTTTTTTACGGGGGCCGAAACCGCGTTGATCAGCGCGGACCGCATTTTTCTGAATAAAAGGAAAAAAGAAGGCAACCGCAATGCGGCATTGGCGCTCAAACAACTCGAAAATCTCGACTACCTGCTTTCCACCACGCAATTCGGCGCCAACCTTGGCATCGCGGCCGCTACCACCTTAGCCACTCTGCTCATGCACCGGATCGGCGTGGAGCGGGAATGGCTCATGTTTGCGATCTGCGCCCCTCTTATTCTCATATTCTCCGATAGCATGCCGAAAGTGATCGCCCGCACCTTCCCGGAGCGCATCAGTCTTTGGTTCGCCGCTCCCCTATTTTTCTTCTCCAAGATGGCTAGTCCCGCGTTGTTTCTGATCTCCCTTTATACGGTTCGTCTTACGCGAATGGTGGGCCTAGGCGGCCAAGATGCCCTTAGCCGGCGCAAGCGCACCCGGGAAGAGCTTCAGGCCCTGCTGTCCGAATCCGACGAAGAAAGCGAAATTCAACTCGGACACAAGCGGATGATCCGCAGGATTCTCGAGTTCTCCCAGCAAAACGTGAAAAAGGTGATGCTGCCGTTCGTGAACGTAGATGCAATCGAGAGAGACTCCACCGTTCAGGAAGCGATCGACATGTTCGAGACCCTGCGCCATTCGCGGCTCCCGGTATACGAGGAAAGGATCGATAATATCGTGGGCATCCTCTACTTCCCCGATGTATTCGGCTGCCGCGATCCCGATCAGGAAAAAGTCAGCCGCTTTATGCGCCCCGCGCTCTTTGTGCCCGAGGTGCAGCAGCTGGAAACCCTCACGAAAGAACTGCAAGAAGCGGAGCTGGCGGTGGTGGTAGACGAATACGGTGGCGCCGTGGGCATCGTGACCAAGGAAGACGTACTCGAGGAAATCGTGGGAGATATCTCCGACGAATGGGATGAAAACAACCTCGGCATCATGGAGATCGGCACCAATTCCTACCTAGTGCAGGTGAATATGCCCGTAAATGAGCTCAATGAACGTCTGAAGATTCACGTGCCCAAGGGAGAATACGAAACCCTTTCTGGTTTTTTACTCCAGCAATTTAATCGAATTCCTTCGGTAGGAGACGAACTCTACTTCGCCAACTTCAAGATTCGGGTACACCGCGCTTCGGAGAAAGCCATCGAGACCGTTATCGTAACGGTACACCGAACCGACGAAGACGAAGCAGGAGGCGGTGAATGACGAATCTGCTAGTAGTCTGCAACGATGCGGAGCTGCGGAAAGTGATACGCGCGGCGGTAGATGAATTGCCGCTAAAAATCACGAAGGAAGTATTCGGAGCCAAGGGTGTGACTGAAGCGATGATGGAAAGCGCCGCTCCGCTGGTGATAGTAGACTTGTTCATTCCCGGAACCAACGGGCTCGAGATCATGAAAATACTGAAGAAGGTGAATGAGAGCGCGACTTTCCTGCTGATCACGCGCCTGAGCACGCGATCCGCGATCGACAAAGCGTTCCGCTTCGGGGCACAAGACGTCTTGGTCTACCCCTTTACCACGGATTCACTGCGCCAAACGCTGGCTCACCGGCTCGAACTAATGGTTAAGCCAGGCACCATGCCGTAAAGCAGTGGTGCCGTAAGCTACTTAGTTCGCGCTGTGCGAGCTGCTAGCAACGTCGCGGGCTACTTCGCCGGAAGACTGGGCATTGATATTCGCTTTTTTGTAAGCGGAATCAGCCAGTTTAGGGCAAATCAATTGGCCATTGCGGAGTTCTTCTCCGGTGCTACGGAAGTCACCTACGGACGCCATGGCAGAACCAGAAACTAAGAGCGCAGCGGCTACGAATACAACTTTTAACGACTTCATCTTTTATACCTCTCTACACAACATCACCAGTTGCGGCCGCCGGCTCCTGGGAACCAGAGGTGCAAATGGAAAACTATTCCTACGCGAACAGGTATTGCAACCAGCTTGCCAACCTGCTCAAAACTTACTTTTACCAAGTAGAATCAAAGAGATATCGTTTATGACTCCATTCCGACCCGCCTCATTTAGGCCACGAGAGCGTCTAGTTTTTTTACACTAGTATGCGCGTAGTACACCCCGTCTCCGCGCGAACATGAAACGTAAACCCAGCTCAATTCCAGGACTTGGGCACGGTCGGAATAGGCGCCTAGAAACTAGACGATGGAGAACGAAAGAACGGCAACTGGGAAAGGATAAGGGGCATAGGGGCAAAAAGAGGAAGAGGAAGAGAAGACCAGGCGGGGGTATGGAAGGGCGCTGGGGGCCGCCTGGAGGCCTTAGAGGCCGAGGGAATCGGGGCTGTAACACCGGAAATGGGAGGAGCCCGAAGGGGATTTTGGAAACGGAAAAAAGAAAAGGCCAGCACCCGTGAGGGCCTGGCCGATTCGAGAAACTAAACTAACTGAAAATTAGTTAGCGTCTTTGCTGTTGCCTTTAGCGGCGGGTGCGGACTCGTCGGCTTGGCCGTTGGCGGCAGCCTTTTTGTCCTGCATTTCCTTAACTTTTTTCACTACGTCTTTGCAGTTGATTTCCTTATTGGGACCTACTGCCATAGCGGATGCGCCAACCAAAGAAGACGCGATCACTAACATCAAAATCTTTTTCATAAATTCTCTCTCCTTTAAAAACTACCTACTACCGACAGAGCAAGGGCCATGCCACGAAGACGGGGGACCTAACCCTTGATATCCCGTAGGTTTTTTTCAGTTTTCCCCTAGCCCCTGCCTAAAGTTTAGACAGCCTGCCTAAACTTTCAACAGTGCAGCGCTCGAAAACTAAGCCCCTACCTTAGCTATATCGGCTGAATTCCCGCCGGCTTAATGATTTCCAGCAAATTTTGAAAAGCCGCCGCCACGGAGATGGCGATTTGGCGGCCGCCCTTGGATTTTACGTCCTTAATATTGCCGCCTTTGTCGTAGCTCACCTGAATCGAGCCCACGCCGTCCTGCATGATTTCGGCGGGCTTAGAGGAGCTCGTGTACTTGAACACGATTTTACGCTTATCCTGATCGATCATTTGGGCGATGCGGCCCTGTCCGTCGTACATCAACACGATTCCCTTACCATCCGAAGTACGTGCTTTCGTGAGCTGGCCGTTCTTGTCGTCGTACTGGAACTCGCTGCTCTTCGCCGATTTGGCGGCCTTATCGCTTACGGTCACTTTGGTGATCTTGCCGTGAAATTTCGGATGGTACTGCCATTGGATATTTTCGGAAGGAGTATCCTTCTCGCGGGGAAGGCCGGTGCCAGCATAGTATTCGAACTTGGTGGTACCGCCACCGTTTACGATCTGCAGGGGCTGGCCGCAACATTCGTTATAGATAGTTTCCGTTTTATCACCGTCGGTGACAGCCACTAACTTATATCGATAGCGCGAGCCGTCGGCCCGTTTTTTCTCGTAGTATTCGTAGGACGAAGTGGAAGACTTACCGCTCTGGTACGTGGTCTTCACCTCGGTCTTATAGTGGCCTTCTTTGTCTTTAGGGTCTTGCCAGTAGCTGTATTCCGAAAGGGCGCCGTTCTGGTTTTTCACGGACTTCACTCCACCCTGCCCATCGCCCCCCATCGGCCAATAAGCGATCTCCTCGAATTCCTGATCGGGTTTGCCATCACGTGGATAGCCCACGCGGATCAGGTTATGCAAAGCATCGTATTGGTAGCTATAGACGGAACCCGACGTATCCTTAGAGCGCACAAGATCGCCTTTGCCGCATTTCTTGGCGGTATTATAGGCCGCGGCAGAGTCGCAATACTCATAGGTGGCTTTATTTCCGCGGGAATCGGCTACTTCCGAGATCTTGCCGTTAACGCCGTAGCGAACACGCACGGTCTGGGTTTTCTTGTCGGTAACGGTGGTGAGGCGACCGCTAGGGTCGTACTCATAAAAAACCTGGGCTTTGCGCACGGGGTCCACGAGACGGCTTACTTTCAGCACGCCCTTAAGGACACGGCGCTTGGCTGGATCCACGCCCTGATCGGCCACATCCACCTTCACGTTAAATAACTCTTGTTTTCCGTCGCCGTATTCACGCACGTAGCCGCCCTTGATCACGGTAAGGGTCTGCTTGTCGCCGCGTTGCGTACTATAGAGCTTCGTGCCCACGGGCAATTCCGGAAAAATACCTAAGTTGCGGCTCTCTTCGTCGCGCTCATTCGCATCGCCGATCCATTTCTCACGCTTGGCTTTAAGGACGGTGCCGGTAGCCCTATTTTTTTTCCCGTAAGCCTCCAGCAGGCGGTCCACCTGCTTCTCGAGCGCGGCCTTGGAAAACTCTTTCGGGGAAAAGCGCGTCTTATCTCCACCGCCGCTTTCTTGAATCACCACACTGCCGTCGGAAGAAGGAAGAAGAAAAGCTTCGTAGTCGGAGCCCCAACCGTAGCCGAAAAGGCCATCGAACTGGGAGCGGGAGTTATTCGTGCGCTGGATCTTCAGCTGAAAAGAATTTACCGGCGCTTCGTGCTCGAGGTCGGTGAAGCCGATGAAGTAGTTTCCGTTACCAATGGCCACCATCGCTTCGGCAGGAGCGGAAAAACCTAAAACGGCGGCCGCAGCCAAACCCGAGAAAAAATATTTTTGCCGTTTCATCATTTGCTTACTCCTAAAAGAATTACCCAAAATCATACCTTAATTTGCACTAGCTTATAAATCATAAAACCACCCGTCCACTGAAGCGCCGTGGCGACGAAAAGCATCGCCCATCCGATCGGCTCCTGGAACATCGGCGTTAAAAAATCAGGATCGGAAAAATAGAACATCGCCACCATTGCGTAGGGCATCATGAATACGATCGCCCCCTGGGCCAAGTTTTGCCGCATCATCGCGGAAATTTTCTTTTCAATCTTTACCCGCTCCCGGATCACCATCACGATGGTCTCGAAGGTTTCGGCCAAGTTACCGCCGGTTTCCTTCAGGATCACCACCGAGGTAACAAACATGTTCACGTCTTCCGACGGAATTCGTTTGGCCAAGTTTTGAAATGCGTCTTCCACCGAAACCCCTAGCAGCTGCTGCTTGAGCACGTAGTCGAATTCCTGCCCGAGAGGGTTGGGCATTTCATTCTTCACCATGCCGAGCGCCTGCACGATCGAAAGCCCCGATTTCATCCCGTTCGCCATGAGGCCGAGGCCGTCGATCATCTGGTAGTTGAAGGTTTCTACGCGTTTATTGAACATCGAATCCACTACCATTCGGGGCACGAACCATAACCCTACGCCAACCAGAAAAGCGAGGAGCGTGGCCGGAATGAGCTGGGGCAAGATCACGATAAAAACGATTAGCGCGGGAATCACGGAGGTGGCGATCATTCCGCCCAGCACCTGATTGGGAGTCACGTCGATGAACATCATCGCTAATTTTTCTACGATATAGTCGCGGGTGCCGATGGACTGCCAGCGCATCCATTCGAGGAAACGCGCCGCGTTCGAGTAGGCCACGAAAAAAACCATCGCGCCCACGAAAAGAGAAATGGTTAGCGAATTAAATATCTCCTTCACAGATCCGCCTCCTTTTACTTCGTGGTGAAGAGCGAACGGGGGATTTTCAGCCCCTTCGCTTCGATCTGCTCGACGAACTTAGGAATGAAACCGGAAGCCACAAAGCGGCCTTGCACTTTGCGGCGCTTATCGAGCCCTTCCTGTTTGTAGGTGAAAATATCCTGCAAGCTCACGGTATCACCCTGAATTCCCACTACCTCGGTTATATAGGTAATTTTCCTCGAACCATCCGACATCCGGCTCTGCTGCACAATCAAGTGCACCGCCGCCGCCACTTGCTCGCGAATCGCTTTAGCCGGCAAGCTCATGCCGGCCATCATCACGAGAGTTTCGAGACGCGCGATACAATCGCGCGGGGTATTGGAGTGAATCGTAGTGAGCGAGCCGTCGTGCCCGGTATTCATGGCCTGGAGCATGTCGAGGGCTTCCCCTGCGCGGCACTCCCCTACGATGATCCGATCGGGCCGCATCCGCAGCGTTTGCTTCACGAGATCGCGGATGGAAACTTCCCCTTCCCCCTCGATATTCGCGGGGCGGGTCTCGAGACGAACCACGTGCTCCTGCGCGAGGGAAAGCTCGGCGGAATCCTCCACCGTGATGATCCGCTCGGTGGCGGGAATGAAGCTGGAGAGCACGTTCAGCAGCGTAGTCTTTCCGGAGCCCGTGCCCCCGGACACCACAATGTTCAGCCGGCTCTCCACGCATAGCCGTAAAAAATCCGCGATCTCGGCGGTGATCGATCCGTAGTTCACGAGATCCTGCCAGATAAAGCGTTTCTTAGGAAACTTCCGGATCGTTACGGTGGGGCCGCGGATCGCGAGCGGAGGGATGATCGCGTGCACCCGGGAGCCATCGGGCAAGCGAGCGTCCACGTAAGGGCTTTTCTCGTCGATGCGGCGGCCGAGGGGCATCACGATCCGCTCGATCACATTCATGAGCTGCTGGTTCGAAGAAAAAGTAACTTTGGAGAGCGCGGGCTTACCCGCCTTCTCCATGTAGATCTGGCTGGCCGAGTTCACCATGATCTCGGTCACGGCATCGTCGGCAAGGAGATCTTCGAGCGGGCCGAACCCGAGCGCTTCGTCGAGGATTTCCTTCACGAGCTGCTGGAGGTCTTCCCGCGTGGGCGCTACCGAGTTCGTATCTTCGGTATTGAGGATCTCCACCACCGCCGCCCGGCATTTTTCCCGAAGAGCCTTTAGGTTGCCGGGATTATTCCCTTCCTTCTTGAAATCAATCTTCTCCACGAGCTCTTTGTGCACGCGGAGCTTCAGCGAGCTCCAAGGATCAGTGGCCTGCACGTGCTGGCCGGGAATTCTCGGAGCGGAAGATTCTTCCGCTTTCTTCGCATTGGCGCTCGCGGCGGCGCTCGTGCCCGCGATGGGCTTGTTGGCGGCCGCAATTTGGGCGCGCGAAGGCTTCTTGAGACCGGAAAGCTTCTGCAGCAGCTGCGTCTGCTGCATCTTGCGCACCATTTCGTGGATGGCGCGCGTGCTAGGCGCGTTCGGCGCAGCGAGAATCAGCGGCTTCCCCGAAGAAAGCGCGGCCGCATGCGAGGCGGCGTCTTCGGGAATCGCGGCGTATACCGCTTTGCCGAGATTTTTTTGGATCGTGGCGGGAAGCACGGCTGCATTCTGCGTATAGCGATTGAGCACGATCTCGATCATATCCAGGGGAAAAAGAGACTCCACGATCTCGGTGAGCATGCGCCGGGTTTGGTGCATCACGAGGATATCGGGGTTCGTTACGAGCAGGATCAGCGTGGAAAATTCCATCGCCTTAATCGTAAAGGCATCCATCGTGGAGCCGCAGTCGATCACGGTGAGGGGATACACATTGGGCATCGCCTTATAGAGCTTACCCAGCAAATCTGGATTCATCGAACGCGCTTGCGCGGTGGTGGCGGGCGCGGAAAGATAATGCAGCCCGCTCGGATGCTGGGCCACTAGCTTGATCATCGCGGCCTGATCGAAGGCGCCGGGATTTTGTAAAGCCTCGAACAAACCCTTGGGCGGACGAATGCCGAGAATCAGGTTTTGATCGCCGCAGGCCGCAAAGTCCTGGTCTACTAGGAGCGGCTTCATATTAAATTCTTTCAGAAATGCGAGCGCGAGGTTGGAGGCAAATACGCTTTTGCCCACCCCGCCCTTGCCCCCAATAACCGAAATGACGTGTCCTGCCATCCTTGGCTCCCAGCCGCCGCTTTTTTAGTTAACGATGCGACGGCGTTTCTTCTGACTATTATTGAGGATTTTCGCCTTAATGTCAGCGGTTCCTTCCGCTGCATCATCAACTATTTTCGGCGTCACGAAAACCACGAACTGAGTCTTGCTATTACGGAAGGATTTCGACCGGAGCAGTGTGAAAAGTGCGCTACCGGCGGCGCCGGATGAAGTTTCCGGATCCTTATCGATATCTTTCGAAGTACTGCTCTGAATTAATCCGCCGAGGGCGCAGCTGTCACCCGATTTAAGGCCCACGGTATTCGTAATAGCCGTGCGCACGGTGCGCGGCTTGCCGCCGGCGCCATTGCCCGTGGGAACTTCGAAGGAGAGATCCGTATTGAGGTTCAGACGCTGGTCGCCAGAAATGGTAGGAGTCACTTTCACCTTCACGCCCACCGATGCGTTACCTGGCACCGGCACTCCGTTCACCACCGCTTCCACGAAGGGAATTTGCTCCTGGCGAACCATATCGATCGTAGTTCCATCTTCGCCCAAGCCAACCGTGGAGAATAGAATGCGCGCAAATCCTCCGCTGGCTCCCGACTGCAGGCGCGGAATCAGGTTCGTGATCGTGCCCACGAAAGAGCCGCCGCCGGTGGCCGCGGTGCCGCCCGTGGTGGACTGGCCAATCGTGAGACCAGCTCCCTCCTGAAGGAAGGGCACCCACTTGAAGAACGAAGCCTTGAGGAATTCTTTGCCGATCTCCACGAAGTGATAGGTAATGCGCACCATTTTTTTCGGTGGCGCGGGCGGGGCCTCTTCCACCACGATCATGTTGCGAATGGAAAATCGCTTTACCGTGTCCTTGAGCACTTGGTTATTGATCGAGAGGCTGCCCTGGTATTCAGGCATGAAGGTTTGCGCGATCCAATCGGCCCGGTCCTTATCGCCGGCATTGTCTACCTTGCCGGTGAGGAAGAAGGTGTCGTTCTTGATTGCCACCTGCACGTTCACGCCACCCGGATCATCGTTGATTTCCTTCTGCATCCGGCGGGCAATCGCGTCACGGGAAATCTTGCTGAGGCTCACGAGATTAAACACTACGTCTTTATAGGCTTCCTGTACTTGCAGGATACGATCGAAATCTTTCGGCACGATGAGCTCACCGTCGATCACGATTTTATCGTCGACGGATTCGATCGTGATGCCTTCCACATCCTGGAGCAGTTTGCGGATCACGTTTACTTTGTCGGAGAGGCTATTGGGGATGAAGCTGTAGTTGATCTTTTTGAAAACTTTGCCGTCGGGCCCATCGAACTGGATCGTGGTGGTGCCTTTTTTCTGCGGCACCACGCGCACTTGCCGCTCCGTGGAGCCTTGCTCCACTTTCACGAGGCTGGGATTTCCGATGGCGGGAGTTCTAGGCGTGAAGGGAAAATCAATGGAATCAATTCCGCCCACGGCCAAGGTGCGAGACTCTTCCACGGAATCGCTCAGCTCCTCGGCACGCGCGAGCGGAGAAATTGCCAGCGTGAGCGCTAGCCAAATTGGAGAGATCCTTCTCAGCCAAAGTTCCATTGGATAGAGAGTACCAGAAAACGCGTAGGATTTGGTAGGGGCAGTAGGCGTTTTCTTAGCGCTTGGGGGTGGCGCCGGCGGCTGCGCCATCTTTGCCCATAAGATCTTGCATGCGGATTTTGGGCAGATCGTCTTTCATATTATCGTCGTTATTGCGCAGAGAAAGATAGACTCCGTTGAGGTTCTTCTCGGCAAAAATCAACACCTGAGCCTGGAAAGGATCCACTTCCAGGGTAACGTTGGGAAACGCGGTATATTCCGACAATCTCACCTTAGATTTATCGCCGGCGCGGTAAGGATCGGTTTCCATAATTCCCGGTAGCGTGTTGGTTACATATTTTCCCGTGGCGAGCACGAGCACGTCTTGCAGGATCGTGCGGGTTTCCACGAGCAGCTTATTGCCTGATCCGGTTGGATCCACTTGGGCGATGATGTCCACGCGGTCGCCGGGCTTAAGTAATTTCGCTACGGCTTGCTCGTCGCTTACACGAATCGTAACGGCACGCTTACCCACCGCCACTTGGCGCGCAAGGCCGGTGCGGGATCCCAGCTGCGTCACTTTCGAGCGCGTAACTTGCTCGTCTTTCATGATGGGGGCAATCGCGAGGGCACCAGCGAACTCCTTGGGATTGGGGCTGGTTCCCGGCTGCACGAATTTCGCCGGCAAAGAAATCGTGGAGAGGTTCGTCTCGTCGAGAATATCGAGCTCTTTAATATCGCGCTTGGCCACCACCACCGAACGTTCCGTTCCATAGAGCTGCTTATAGGACTCCTCCGTGGAGCTCACGTAGGAATACACCATGGACACCGCCAGTACGGCCACGATGAAGGAAATTGTAAACGCGCGATTATTCATCCTAGTGTTCTTATCGGCGCGAACCGTTTGATCCTGCAGTGCAAAGCGACGAAAAACCGCTGCCCACACTCCACAGTGTAGCCCTCAAGGAGTTCCGGGAGGGGCCGGCGGCGGCGTACCGGCGGTACCGTCGTTACTAGGATCGGCACCGCAAAAGTCGGTTAGCCCCACCCCGTCCTTGTTTTTCTTGCGGTGGGTGCAGATTCCGAAAATAGTACGCACGCGTATTCGCTGGCGCATGGCATTTGATTCTGGTTCTCCCGGCTCGTCGTTCGCCTCGGGCAATAATTTCGGACTTGAGCCCACGCCGAGCATCTCGGTGGGAGCTTTGGGCTTAGTGACGCCCCTCGTGACCTCGGAAGAAACTCCGATATAAAAGTGGGAGCGCTCGGCGTAGCCGAACTCGCTTTTCACCGGGCCCGAGCGATGATTATAAAGCTTGAGGAAGAGCTGGCTACGCGCCGCCTTCTGGCCCACGATCGATTTATTGATCACCACTCCCACGTGGAGCAGATACCAAACGAAAGTCATCACGATGGGAATGATCATGATGAACTCGATAAGGGCCTGCCCGCCCTCGCGCGTTTTTTTCCGACGGTGCATCAGCATCCGTTGTCCTCGATGAAATCGTTGCCGTCTTGCCGGCCGATCCCATTGCGCGTGCTCATCAGGGTCATTTCCTGGAAGCATTCGTCGGTGGTGGGCTCGCGGCCGAGGAAAGAATCGCTGGCCATCGGGATTTTTCCCTTCCACGTTATTCCCTTAGTGGGATTATCCGAGGGGCCGCCCTCAATTGTTTTTCCTTCCCCATCCTTGCTCATGAAGGAAGCAATCGGCAACAAGAAGAGATTGAGCTCGTAGTTATACTGCACGCCCTCGGCCCAGGAATAAGCGCGGGAATGCTCGCGCGCCTGGGCCTCGGGATGCGTGCCCACCATGGCGCCGGCCACGGGTTCTGGGCCCTGCGTGTCGCGATCGCCCCCTTCGCGCGCCTTACCCACGAACGGGAGAATATCTTTGCCCACTCCTCCCTTGAGCATCTGGGAAAGCACGTCGCCGGCCGCACTGGTTTGCGCTTCCTTTACGATACCGGCCGAGAGATAGGCCCGCGAAGCCATGAACGTCGCGTACTGCACGTAGTGCCCGTAAGCGATCCCCCATGCAATCTGCACGAAAAGAAACATCATGGTGAAAATTACGGCGCAGACCACGAGAAATTCTACGATGGCTTGCCCGGACTCATCTTTAATTTTGCGGCGTGCGCGAGGTTTCATTTCTTCTCCGGCTGGAATAAGCGGAAGGTGGCATTCGCGTTGGGCTGAGAAATCTGGATATGCAGGCGCGGGCTACCCTCATCCCAGCCCTGCGCGGCGGGGTCTCCATATTTGTAGTTGTAAACGATGTGCTGCACGAGCGGCTTGGTGAAGCGGTTGAAAAAGAAATTGCTCTTCTTCATTGAGCCGAAGAGGAACATGACGATGCTCACCACGAGGAACATCACGAGGATATATTCCATGATCGACTGTCCGCGCTGGTTGCGGATCAGCGGCAGCTTCGTGCCGACCGAAAGATGTTTTTCAATTTTTTGAAGAAAATTAAACCTCATCCCAGCATCCCGCGATGATGAAGGTAGATCACGCCGCCCACCGCGAGCGTGAGACAAATGCCGAATGCGAAATGCCGCTCTTTATCCAGTTTCAGCGGCTCGGCCACGAGGCCCGGCACCAGAAGCGCGCGCAGAAAAGAATACGTACTCAGCGCCACCGCCTTGAGGCGGCCACGGTACAGAATTTCGAAGAAGGCATAGACGGCACCGCAGGCCACGGCCACCACCGCCACCTCCAGACAAAGACGCCAGCCGAGGCAAGCACCGATGGCCATCAGGAGCTTTACGTCGCCCGCGCCCATGTAACCGAAGAAGTGAATGGGAAAGTACAGCGCAAATGCCAGCAGCGCGCCGAGCAGCGCATCGGCCCCGCCCGCCCAACCGAACAGCCAGCATTGCGCGGCCACGCCGAGTAGGAGCGCCGGGAAAGTGAGCCAATTAGGAATACGCCGGGTGAGGAGATCATGCACTCCACCCACTAAGCTCACCGCGAACGCGAAGGCTCCTAGTTGGTCCATCGGCTCGTGCCTCCGAACGCTTCCAGGGATTTCACGCCGTCTTCGCCTGGCTTGGTGCCGGTCTTTAGATTCTGCTCGAGAAAAGATCCCAGCCGCAGCATCGTCTTATCGATCGCCGACTTGAACCCGAATTCTTTATTAAAAAAAACAAAGCGGGTGAACGTGAGCGATATCAAGATCACCAGAATATATTCGATGATCGCCTGGCCGCCCTGAGAGCCCAGGCGGGGGCGGGCATTGCGTATTCGTTGTAATAGGCCGGTACGGCCACGCTGACACGTGGAAGAGGCTTCATCCATGAGGCACCACTTTCCCTCTCAGGATAAGGGAAAATGACCCATTTTACGAGCGAAGCGCGGAACGAGGAAATTCGTTTGGGAGGATTACACGCGTGCGTGGTTTATTCGGTTACTCGCCGCCGTTGATGCCGCTGAGGGCATCGTCGGAAGCCTGGTCGAGACCCGCAAAGAGCTTATTGATGATAGTGAGAAGCTTCTTACGGAATTGCATGAAGATCGTAACGATCACGGCGAGAATGAGAATGTACTCGGTAGTCGTTTGACCCGATTCATCCTGCAGAAAGTTTTTAAACTTAGTGACCATCATATTTTTTCTAGAACCTGTTCAAAAGCCTTACATTCCCTTCGGTACAAAATCCGGGGTGCTTTAACCCTTTTTTTGTCCTACTTATAAGTATAATCTCTTGACAAATATTGTCAAGAATAGCTAAAGGGAAATTTGACCCTAAATAGCTGATTTCATTAAGCATAACTATTGTTAAGGAGCCCAGCATTAAATCGCTTATAGGCTAAGGGATTTCGAGACCTAGGAAAGTAGCGTTCCATTCGGGAGACACTACCCGCACCAAATTTTCAGCCAAAGGAGCCATTCCGCTGCCCGGAAGGTGAATCCCCCACTGGGCCAGCAACTCTCCCTGGAAGGCGGCGCTTTCCCATTCGAACCCACTCGACGCGAGAAAAACTAAATCGCCCCGGAGCGAAGGAAATACGCGCGTCTCGGGAGAAATATCCGCACCGAGCCCGAGGGCCTGCTCAGGTAAAATCGCCCCCCCCGGACGGGCCCGCGGGGCCGCCTGGGGAGAAAGCAGGGCCTGGCAGGCTCCATTTCGCACGAGGCCCACCACGGAGCCACCGCAGTTCGTGACCGTGACCAGACCCGTAAGGCCTACCTGCACGAGGGCGAGGGAGCAGCCCCCCCGGCCCGCCGCCGGGCGTTTGGCATTCCATTCTAAAATAATTTTATTTATATCTAAAAATAGCTGCCGCTGCGAGGCCACCGAGGCCGGTTTAGAGGCCTCGCCGCGAGGCAGACGTGCACGCAGCTCACGCAATGCCATTTTGGCCGCAATATCCCCGTTGCCCCGCCCACCGAATCCATCGGCCAAGGCGAAGATTCTCTCCTGGGGATCCACGAAATACCCATCCTCTTGCACCGGCCAATTTCCCTGCTGCGCGGCCACGCCGAATGCGATGGTTTGTTTCATTGCCCGCTCCCGGTAGAAGACGATTCGGGAGTAAAGGCCTCAAATCGCGAAAGTTTAGAGCGGCAGCGCTGGCGATAGATGTCTTTTTCGTCGGGCGCCACGCGCAAGCATTTTTCGTACTTTTCACGGGCCTCCACCAGATCGCTCATCGAATCGGCCAGAATCGCTTCGGTATAGAGACGTTTTGCGCGCAAATGCAGCGTATCGCGAATATCTTCGAGGCCTTTCTTGGCTTCCTTATTCGTGGCGTCCACCTTCAGCACCTGGAGGTAAGCTTCCTTCGCCTTCACTAGATCGCCGCCTTCCTGGCGCTGAGTCTCGGCTTCACGCATATAAGGCGAAATAATCGTCGATAGCTTGGTGCGGATCTCGTCCTTAAGCTTTTCGATTCTATCGAGAAAAGCCTGCTCCTTATATCGTAGATCGTAGAGCGTCTCGGCCTGCGCGAGCGCAGGGATATACTTCTCCTCCTTGAACATTTTTTCCACTTCTCCGAAAGCAACTTCGGCCTGAGCCTTAATTTCTTCTTTCTGCTTTGCCTCTTCGGCAAGACGCTTCTCTTCATCGTCCTTCGCCTTGATTTGATTCTTCCAATCTACCGCGGCCCGGTTATTGGGATCTTTCGAATAGATTTCCTGGATCAAGGTCTCGAGCTCCGGGCGAAACTTAGGGTCGTCGAGGGCTTTGGCCAGCAGGGCGCGCCCTTTTTCTTCCAGCGCCGCCACCTCTTTCCTCACCGCGGCCTGTTTCTCTTCGAGTATTTTCCGCCGCTTTTCCTCTTCGGCCTGCTCGATCCCCTTCTTAGCAAGCATCTCGTAGGATTTAGTATCGTTATAGTCGTCCACGTAAGTAAGAATATTGCGCGCGTAATCGGTTACCTTCTGGTAATCGCGCTTCTCGTGGGATTTGAGTAGCTCGGCGTAGTTGTCGCGCACGTATTTTTTCTTCTCCGCCGTCAAACGCTCGTAGGTACGTCCGCCCGGACCAGCTTTCCCGGTAGGTCTTTTCGGCGCGTCTTCACCGCTCCCGAAAATCGCGCCCAGCAAAGCAATCGCGGTGAGCAAGCCGATGATCCGCATCCTCCGCTCTTTGGGCATGGAGGAATACCAAAGCTTTACCTTGCCCACCAAGCTCTTGGGTGCTTCCTGCGCGGGCGCAGCAGCGTCGATTCCCGGTATGCCCAGCCCTGGGTCCGCGCCACCGTAGTCGGGAATTCCTCCTTGGGCGGAAACGTCGCCCGCCATCATGGCCTGCTCTAAATGCGCCGGCACCGGCAAAAACTGATCTTGCTGCGAAAAGAAATTCTTATTTTCTACGCTGAACTGGATCTTGGCTTCGCCGATCTCGATCAAATCCCCCGAAACCAGCTCCGTTTCGGTGATCGTCTTCCCGTTCACCAAGGTTCCGTTTGCGCTGTTGAGATCCTTGAGGATGAAGGAAAGGCCCTGCTTGCGAATTTCCAGGTGCTTGCGCGAAGCTTTTTTCTCGGTGAGCACCACGTCGCAATTGCTGCCCCGGCCGAATACGGCCAGGTCATTTTGCATCAGAAACTCGGAAAGATTGGCGGTGCCAGGTTCGAACCGGAAGAGCCCGTTTACCCCGGTGGTCATGATCTTGGTGCCGCCGCCCTCGTCGTCGTCGTTATGACTCATCGAAGACATCGGCCGGGATGCAGATCCAGTGCGCGATGAACGCTCCTCGATATTAACCCGCAGACTGAAGGCGCCGATGATCAGCTCTTCGCCGCCTTCGATAGGGGCATTCTCGATTTCCTGCCCATTCAGGAGCACTGCGCCGAAATTGGCCTTTCTCACCACCACCCAGGAATTACCGGTGAATTGCAGGAGGGCGTGGAGGCGGCTCACGCTTGGCTCGTCGAGCTGGATGGAGCAGCCCGCCGCTCGGCCGATGGTAATTTCCTTGTCGTGGCCAGGTTGCTCGAACTCGGTGACTAGCTCGTCGTTGCGGTAGACCGATACTTTAATCATCGGGCACCGCTCTCTTCCTTATCGAGCTCTTTCAATGCGTCTTTGGCTTTATCGTAAAGCTCACGCATCTCTTTATTCTGTTCATTTTCCATCGCGCGCGTATCGCCCGTCTCTCCCTCGAGGTAGCGGATCACGTTAGCGAAATGCATACGCGCTTCTTTATTGCGAAGCGATTTGCGCGCGATGATTCCGGCCGTGGTGGTGTTCTTTAGCTCCGCCAGTAGCTCTTTCTTCGCCGTTTTTAGGTAAATTTTCGCCAGCTCATGGGAAGGATCCACGGTGAGGGCGGTATCGAAGGCCGTGAAGGCCCGGCGGTAATTTTTATTCTGCAGCTCACGCACGCCGTTACGGAAAAAAACCTGGGAATCGCGGCGCTGCTGCGTATCGAGCGCATAGTTGGGCACGTACTCGGCGAGGGCCTGAGCGAGCTCGTCTTTCTTGAGCTTCTTTTTAGGCACGTTGGTTTCCGGCTCGTCGATGGGCAAATGCGCGTTCTGCCGGATTGTCTTATTGTCGTCGGTAAGGTAAGCGATCACGATCAGCAAGCCCACGGCGGCGAGGATCAGCGTACGCTTGCTCTGCACTGCTTTTTTCTTAGGATCGATTCCCGGCTTGGTGACCACCACGTCGGGCGTGGGCACGGCCCGTAGCTTCCCCGCGGTGCCCGGCAAGAGCATCGGCTTCTCGCGCTTACGATTTTGCCCAGCGGGATATACTTCGAGCACGGTGAGGCCGATCATCACCAGATCGCCCGGCGCGAGCTTGGCTTCCGAAACCTTCTGGCCGTTGTGCACGATTCCGTTCGAGCTCCCGAGATCACGGATGAGGTAATGGTCTCCCTGCCAGCCAATCTCGGCGTGCTTGCGCGAGAGATTGTCGTCGTTGATCAGGATCTGGCAATCTTCGCGGCCGATAAAAACAAGATCGCCCAGCACAGAAAAGCAGGTCCCCGAATCGTTCCCTTGCACCACGAGCAGACGCAGCCGTTCACCGAATTGTTTCGTCGGAGGCAAACCTCGAGGAAATTTCAATACGGCTGGGCTACCGGCCATCTACCCCCCCTGCAATTCGAAAAGAAATAGGTAGGATTCTACCTTGCCCGGGATGCTCGATATCGCCAGAGCGGTTATTTTATTGGTGCCGCTGGAAAAATCGTATTCCTCCTGCACGCCCTCGTTACCGGCTTCCGCCGCCTTGCCCGCCATCTCCTTCAGCATACTCGGCAGCGATTCATCCCGGCAGGCCGTATCGATCAGCTCTCCTTGCGCATCGCGAATCCCGGTGAGCTCCTCAAATCCGGGATTCACCGCCTGGATACGCATCTCGAGATCAAGGAGCAGCATCCCCCCTCTCGCCCGCTGGGCCAGGAATTCCACCGAGCGCATCATATTCGTGATGATAAGCTGCTCCTGGTCGCCGGCGGCTACGTCTTCCTTTGATCCATCGGCCCGCGGAATTCGGCCGAGAGCCGAATTGATGATGTCCACCAATTGATCGATGATCTCGTTTTTGTATTTCTTTTCCACCGAAGTGCCTTCACCCTTCAGCACGTTGTTCATGTTGTCCATGAGCTCGTGAATGGGCCGGTAGGTCATATGATACACGAGGTAAAGAAATACCACTCCGAGGATGATGGACCAAAAAAGCGCTTCAAGATAGACGGTGCCGATGGTTCCCGAATCGAGGGCGATCGAAGCGGTAGAATAGATAACCGTGGCGATCGCCCCGGGCACGTTGATGCCTTTGGTTTTCGAGAGCACCATGATCGGCGTGAACGCAATCAGTAAATCCTGGTCGGGAATCCGGATCACTCCCGACTTCCCCCACAGACTCTGCTGCTTTTGCAGCTTATCCCGATACTTGAGAAAGAACGGGTTCTGAAAAATCTCGTTCAGGCGAGATCCAGGAGCCATGATACGCCCCTCGAGGTTCGCCACCACCACTTCCTGCACGTACTGCTCGGCTTCCGCGAAATCGGTCACGAGCGCGCTCTCCCGGCCCTCGAGAATCGCCTGCCGGTTCAGGTAAGCCACCTGATCGGCGATATACTTGGCCTGATGCTCCGCCTGGCGCAGCACTTCCTCCCGGCTACGCTGCAGCACGGGGTATACAGAGAATCCCAGCGAAAGAATCGCGTAGATGGCGAACATCACCACGAGCATCGTGGCGTAATCCGTGCGCTCATAAAAATCGTAGATCACGGGCAGGAACACATCATCGAACTTCTTCTTATATTTTCCGATGAGGCTGGTAGGCTGCTCCTCCTCCATCTTGAAGTGCCCGGCGTCGATCGTAACCGGCGGCACTACTCCGATCCCCGGGGTTGCCCCGGCCGAAAATGCGTCCAAGCCCCCTGCCCCCGCACGCACGGGCATCTCGGGCAAAAGTGCTTCGAGCACAAACGGGCCCACGGAAATGCGGTCGTGATTCGCCAGCAAACGCTTCTTCACCTGCACGCCGTTCACGAAAGTGCCGTTGCTGGAACCCACGTCGGCGATCTCCGCCCGGGCCCCGTTGCACACGATGGCGCAATGCTTTTTTGAAACTTGCGTGCTGGCCAGCACGATGCTGGCCTCGGTGCCGCGGCCGAGCACGTTTTCCCCGTCGTGCAGAAAATAAGTGGCGCCGCGGTTGGGGCCGGCAATTACGAGTAGTTTTACGTTCATTTATTTCACCGTCACTTCTAAAACAAAATCGCCGATTACCATGCGGTCCTTTTCCTGGAGAGTCACCTTGTCGGCCCTTTTTCCGTTCACGAACAACCCGTTCGCGCTGTTTAAATCTTCCACTGTGAGCTGGCTACCGTTCACGCGGAACACGCAGTGCTTCTTGGAAACTTTGCTGCCCTCAAAGTGAATTTCGCAGGGAGGCGAGGCGCGGCCAACCAAATGCTCTCCCTCGGCCAGCGGAATCTTGATCCCCACTTTTTCCTCGGTGGGGCCGGCTAATATTTTCAGGAAGAATGGCATACTTCTAATACCTCGCCTTTCCGCACTCCCGCCAGGGCGCCCGCCGAAGCCTCGAGCGCTCCAGCCGCCGTCAGGTGAATGAAACTGAGGCGCCAGGGCTTCATGGCCGAATAGATTTTAATCACCCGGAGCTCGCGATCGAGAAAAGCTACGTCGATCGCGAAGCGCATAAAAAACGTATGCACCGAAGTGCAGGGACTCAGCCAAAGCCCTTCGCCGGGGCCGAGCGAACTTTTCGGCAATAAGCCGCACATCCGCTCCCAGGCGCTCTCGGTCTCGCGGCAGTTCGCCAACAGAACCGAACCGTCTTCACGCTGAATCCTTATCTTTTTCGTAAAAGCCCCCTACTAACCGTATCGGCCAAACTTAGAGATCGCCGGCTCCGGAATTTTTCATACCCAAAATGAACGGACCGAAGATGATGATGAATACCGCCGGGATGATGAACATGATCATCGGCAGCAGGATCGCCTGCGTGGCCCCCGCCCCGGCCTTTTCCGCCCGGATGAAGCGGTCGAGGCGAACCTGCTCGCTCTGCTGGCGCAGAATCTTACCGATGCTGGCGCCCATTTCATCGGCGCTCACGAGCACGGCCACGAAAGAATTAATTTCCATCATGTCGATCCGCCAAGCGAAATTGCGCATGGCCTCGGCCCGCGAGGATCCCACCTTGATTTCCTTAAGCATCGTATCCAGCTCCTGGATGAGCGGGCTCGGCTTGGCCTTCTGCACCACTTTGCCGATGGCGCCCATGAAATCGAGGCCGGCCTCGGTGGAAAGCGCCAGAAGATCGACCACGAAGGGCATGGCCCGCCGCACTTCCTGCTGACGGTTTTTGATCACGGAGCTGAGCCAGATCTTATCGGGATAGTAGTAGCCGATCACCATCGAGATCGGGAAAGCGTAGAAGGGAACTTCCACTTCCCAGGCCAGCTTCATGAAGCCCAACAGAAACGGGAATCCGATAATTAAAAATAGTTTAAAACTATAAAGCTCATTGGGTGTGAGCGCCTCGCTGAGGCCGGCGGAAGCCAGTTTTTTTTTCAGAATTTTCCGCTGGTCCTCGATTTTCAGATCTTCCACGATGGGCACGAGGTAGCGCGAAAAGAACGGCCGCGAATATCGTAAAATTATATTTCCCGCGTCGGGCGCATTGTCGCGGTAGTTGCCGAGCGCTTTTCCGGCGCTGCGTTTTTCTTCGTCGCTGAAAACCGTGCGCACCAGAAAGTAGATGGCAAAACCGAGCGCTATGTAGGCGAAATTTATCATAGAATAATTTTAATTCGAGGCTACAATGGATTCAATCTGGCAATCGCATTACCTTGAACAGCAAATCGTGTAATCGCCCCGGGAAGGTCTCTTTGCTCAAGTTTCTCCGACTCTACTTTCGCCTCTGGCAGCATCACCAAATCCCGGTGCGCGCCGCCGCTCTAACCTACACTCTCATTCTCGGGCTCATTCCCTTGCTTGCGGTTTGCCTTTCGGCTTTGTCCCTAGTGGTAGGCATTCAGCAGCTCAGCGTGGGGTTTAAGGCCTTCCTGCTGAAATATTTGCTCCCGAGCGCCGGAAACCAGGTAGCCAATTTGATCGATACCTTACTGGCAAAAGTGCAATTCAAGACCATCGGCTACATCGGCGTGGCCGCCGTTCTACTCACGGCGCTGCTCATGCTTTCGAGCATCGAGGAGTCGATCAACCGGATTTGGTCGATCCGGAAAAAGAAAAAACTTTGGAAAAGATTTCTTACTTACAATTTAATTTTGTTCTTGGGACCCGTTTCCGTGTCGCTTTCGATCGCCACCACCACCGTGGTGAGCAAATACTTCCCCCAATTTCTGCTGCGCGCGAATCTCGGAGCCATGGCTCTCAGTGCCGTTTGCGTGACGCTCACCTACAAAATTTTCCCCAATAAGAAAGTTCATTGGCGGGCCGCGATTATTTCGGGCACGCTCGTAGCGTTGATGCTGGAACTAGCGAAGTTTCTCTACGCCTCCTACAACACGAAGGCGCTCTTCTACAATAAAGTTTATGGCGGCTTGGCGGTGCTCCCGCTATTCCTCGTTTGGATCTACGTGAACTGGACGATTTTTCTCGCCGGTGCCCTGTTTTGTTTCATGCTACAACATTACAAAAGCCTGCTGCGAAAAGGATCTCACGATGAGAAAGAAGAAAAAAGCAAACTGCCCGCCTAGCGCTCTCGCGCTCTTCGTGTTTTTGGCCGCCCATGCCAACGCATTCGCCAAGACCGAAACCCTGTGGAAAGAATGGTACCTTTACACCGCGAACGGCCGCGCCGCCGGATTCTTCGAGGAAACCGCCGAAAAACGCGCAGGCGACAAACAAATCGCCGTTACCCAGCGCTGGGTGGAACGCGAAGGCGCGCTCACCGAAACCTACATCGGCGCGGTAGCCGCCGATGATGGAAATTTCACTCCCGTGGCCTTTTTCCGTGAACGAAAACAGGGCGGAAAAACGAACAAGGTGGACGGCCGTGTGAAGGGCAAGTCGCTCGAGATCACCGTGAAGGCCGCTAACGGCGGGAAAGAGCGAAAATCGGTGCTGATGAAGCCGGGCATGTACCTTTCCAACTTGCTTTCGCTCGTGCTCGCTTCGAAGAAACCAGGCAAAGAGCCATTCACTTTTCAGGCCATCGTGGAAGACGTGCGCGACGGAAACTACGATCCCATGGAAGGCGCGGCCCTCATTTCGGAAGCCACCAAAAAAATAAACGGCCTCGATTGCCGCAAAGTGACGGTGGAATTCAACGGCCAGGCCGAGTGGTGGATCGCGCCGAGCGGAAAAGTCTGTGAGATCTCGGCGCCCGCGAATGGGACTAAGATTGCGCTCAGCACCGAGAAAGATGCCAAGAAGGCGCTAGGGCTAAAATAGGATGCTGCTATTTTTCGGCAAAAGACTCCTACAGCTCATCCCGGTGCTCTGGGGCGTGGGCACGCTGGTTTTTTTGCTGCTCCACCTCGTGCCAGGCGATCCCGTAGAAATCATGCTCGGGGAAAACGCCCAGGCCTCCAGTAAAGAAGCACTGCGCGCGAGCCTTCACTTGGATCGCCCCCTCCTCGAGCAATACGGGATTTTTTGGCGATCCGCACTCAAGGGCGACCTGGGCGAATCTTTTCTCTCGAAAAAACCGGTTTTCACCCTGATTGCCGAGCGCTTTCCCGCCACCCTTTCGCTGGCTCTCGCCGCGATGGCCTGGGCGGTGCTGATCGCCATCCCGCTCGGCGTGCTTGGCGCAATGTTCAAAAAATCCATCTTTGACCGGCTCGTGCTTTTTTATTCCATCCTCGGAGTTTCGATGCCGAGCTTCTGGTTCGGGCCCCTTTTGATGCTTTTTTTCGCCGTAAAGCTGGGTTGGTTTCCAGTTTCGGAAAGGGAAGGCTGGGCTAGCTACGTATTGCCTTCGCTCACTCTCGGTTTCGGCCTCTCTGCGGTACTCACGCGCATGACCCGTGCCACGATGGCCGAGGTATTGAGCCAGGAATATATCACCACCGCGAAATCGAAGGGCCTTTCCTGGCCGAAAGTCTATTTCAAACACGCGTTGAAAAATGCACTTATCCCGGTGATCACCCTGCTTGGTCTCCAGCTCGGCGCGCTGCTTGCCGGCGCCGTGATCACCGAAACCATTTTCGATTGGCCCGGCCTGGGAGAACTCGTGTACCGCGCGATCCAATCGCGGGATTTTCCTTTGGTGCAAGGGAGCGTGCTCGTGATCGCGGCCACCTACGTATTTGCCAACACGCTCGCCGATCTCGCCTACTCGCTGGCTAATCCCAGAATCGAGCTCAAATGAAATCGCGCAACTGGAATCTTTATTTCGGCGCAGCGATCGTGGGCCTCGTTTCTCTCCTGGGGATTCTGGCGCCGTTGCTTTCGCCCTACGATCCCCTGCAGATCTCCCTCACGGAAGAGCTCTGTCAGCCGGGGCGCCACCATCTCCTCGGCTGCGATTCCAACGGCACCGATATTTTATCCATTCTCATTCACGGCGCGCGCATCTCGATCGAAGTGGGATTCATCGTTACGTTTATCTCCGTGCTGGTAGGACTTATTCTCGGCAGCCTCGCCGGTTATTTCGGCGGCTGGCGCGATACTCTGTTGATGCGCTTCCTCGACGTGATCTTCGCCTTTCCCGGCACCATCCTCGCGATCGCCCTCGCCAGCATGCTCGGCCCGAGCAAAGGAAATCTCATTTTGTGCCTTAGCCTCACGAGCTGGGCCGGTTACGCCCGCCTCGTGCGCGGGGAAGTGCGCGCGATCCGGGATCTCGAATACGTGGAAGCCGCCCGCGCGCTTGGCCTCGGGAATACGCGGATCTTTCTATTTCATCTCTGGCCGAATATATTTTCTCCCCTCGTAGTAACCGCTACCTTCGGGATCGCCGGCACCATTCTCGCCGAAGCCGGACTCTCATTTCTCGGTATCGGTGTTCCTCCCGGTACCCCCAGCTGGGGATCTCTCCTGAATTTCGGCCGCGACGTTCTCCTCGAAGCGCCCCACGTTTCCACCTTTCCCGGGCTTGCCATTATGGCCACCGTACTGGGATTCCACCTCCTCGGCGAAGGCCTCCGGCGCAAGCTCGATCCCAAGGCGCTTTAGCCCTGCCTAACCACCAGGCTATGACTATCCCTTAGACAGCTATCCCACCGTTAAAACAGCCTATTTCGCCTTAGGAGCGATTTGGCGCTGGCGCCGGTTTTGCTTCTCTTTTCCGCGAGGTACAATAGAAAAATGGCGCCAAAGGCCCACATTTTTAAGATTTTTCTCTTCGCCGGAACGGCTCTCTCGCTAACCAGCGCCAGCCTCGCCGCGCCCGCCACGAGCCGCGCTCCGCCCAAGAAGATGGAAGTGGAGCGCACTCCCGAAGAAACCTTCGACGCCCCCAATAACGTGGCTAACAATGAATACAAGCGCACCCAGGTCCGCTGCACCGGCGGGAGAGACGATGCCGCCACCTGCGTAGCGCAAAAAGATGCGTTCGGCCGCGCGGCCCAGGGTTACAGTTACCTCGCCCACTACATGCGCACACAAAGTTTATTTGCCAGGGCAAGAATGGGTGATCCCGATAAATTGCAGCAGATGCAGGAATCCGTGGTGAACTGCCTGCAGGGCAAGAAGTGCGACGATCACGATAAATCCCGCATGATGCAGGCCCTGATCCAGTACAACTTGGGCAAGGGCGTGAAATCCATGATTCTGCAAAGTAATACCGCGCAGCTGAACATGAAGTCGATGGACAATCGGCAGCTGCTCAGCGGGAAAAAACAGTTGGCCCGGCAAACCGGCTTTTCCTATACCGACAGCTTCAAGCTTACGGGGCGGGATCTCGCCGAAGGGGTGAGCTACCAGATCGACGCGAAAACAGCTTCGGAACGAGACAAGCTCGGCCAAGACTTCAAAAAGAAATACGAAGATTTCATCGACATGTACTCCAGCACGAACGAAGAGAAGAAGCGCTGGAACTTTGCCCATCGCGGCTCCAGGACCGGCCCAGGAACGCAGCATATGGTTTGGGAGTTAGACCCCGAAACCAAGGCGCCGCGATTAAAAAAAGAGCGCTTCCTCGCCGACGAGCTCAGCCAAAACCAGGACGTGGTGAAGAAACAAGTAGCCGCCTATAAGGCAAAACTCAGCGATCCCACTTTCGAAGTGCAGGAACCGGGCAAGAACGATAAAACTCCGGTGAAGGCCGGCCAGGACAATTCAACGAAACTCGTTTCTAAAACCGACCTCCGCGAAGACCTACAATTTGCGGCCGTGGGGCTCGGGATGCCCACCGTGGGCGTATTTGAAGAAAATGGGAAGAAAACCTACGACCCGGAGAAAATCGCTGCGGGCATCGCGAGCAATATCAACAAGCAGATCGACCAGGCTTCCAAACGGGAGCTAGCGAGCGCGGGCCCTAAAAAGGTGCCCAGCGTGCAGATCAATATTGATGATTTCGATAAATACCTAGATAAGATCTGGCCGGAAACCGGCTACAAATACAAAATACAATCGAGAGAGAAGTAGATTAGATCTGCTGTACCCAAACGATCACGCGCGCGCGCTCGTTCGGGTTGCGGCTGGCGCCGGGATTGGAATAGGTCTTCGTCTGCCCCATGCCTTGGATCTGCTGCAAGATTTGGGGATAGGCCCCCACGCTCGTGATACCGTCGAAGTAAACGCCACCTGGCATGCTGCGGCCGGAGTTATCACGCTCTCTCACGTTCTTCTGAGCGAACACGCTGCGCACGTGCGGGATCAAATCCTGCGGGCTTGGGCTCTGCACGATCAAGCGATAAACAGCCGCATTCTGTTTCGAAGGAGCCACCGGCGAGGCTCCAGCCTCGTACCCGTCGCCCGAAGGAAAATCCATTTCGGCGAATTCGTCTTTTTCCGTGGCGGCCGAAGAATCATTCTCTCCCTCGGAAGCCAGCAAACGATCGGTGGTGATGCCGCGGAGGTCCGGGCCGTTCCGGGCCTGGGATTCCACCTCGAGCACTTGGGCAAAGCGGCCTTCCACGAAAGCATTCACATTCACCCGGCTCAGCGCCCAGGGTAAAACCACCACGGCGAAGAGGCCCACGAAGCCAAGAAAAGAGGCCTCGAGGCCTAGTTTGTACTGCCAAGAAAGATCTTGCCAGCGCACGCCAGCACTGCGGCCCAAAATTGGATTTAATTGCTGGCTACGAACCGAGCTTTCGATTTCGGCAAAACGACGGGCTGGAAGGCCGCGTACCATCTCCTGCACTTGGCGCATCACGGAGAAATAGGTTTTGGGCGTGCCTTTCTCGGCGCCTAAATCTAGGGCCTGGTTCAAAGCCACGCGTTCACGCAGAGCTAAAATTTCACTGGCTGGCCAAGCAATCCCGAGAAGCTCACGGGCGGCCTTCTCTCGAGCGTAGGTGAGAAGGCGTCCTACTTTTCCTACCTGAACTTGCAGCACTCCCGAAATCTCTTCCCCGGTGAGTCCGGCACGATCGTGCAAGAAAAGCGCAAGCTTCTCTTCCAGGGCTAAGCATTCGAGAGGAACCTTTTGGTTGGGGAGACGTTCCGAAAGAAAACGACGATAAGCAGGACGAATATTTTCCACAGCAATACGGAAGGCCCAGAGACGCAGGTAACGCTCGTACTGTTCGTTCTTGGCGCGGCGAACGGCACTGCGCAACGTGTTACGAAGTATCTTTACGGCCGTCTCTTCTTCGGCAAATACCTGATAGATGAAATCGTAAACGCCATCGAGCTCGCCTTCGAGGCGCTGCAACAAGGCTTCCCGGTTCTTTTGAACCCGGCCGCCTACGGCATTTCTAAGCTTCTCCACCATTCGCTTCCATCCTGTTACTACTCTTCGGCGAAAGCTGAGCTCACCTAGAGACAGACATAGGCAACCGTTTGCGTTCGGTGCAAAAACATCCTCGTCCGTACTTAAAAAGTATACCATAACGGACAAAACAGGAAGCACGTAGGTAGGGTTCTCCGCACTTTATGAAAACAGAAAATCGCGCTTTATTTCAATGGCTTAAACTTGCTGGGTTCGTAGCGGTGGTGGGTTTAGTCTATTTCGGATTCAATTATTTAGGTCCGGAAGCAATCACGAACGCTGTTCACCCCCCCTCCAATATAGAGGCAATTCGGTTAGGTACTCATGCCCCGGACTTCTCGGTGCCCGCCGAACTCATTGCCTCGAATAAGAAATTTCACCTACACCAACTCAAAGGCTACCCCGTGATTGTTCACTTTTGGGCCACGTGGTGCGGCCCCTGCCTCCAGGAACTTCCGGAAATATTGAAGCTCTCCGATCAGCTACGCCCCCAAGGTTATAGCTTTGTGGCCGTGGCCATCGACCAAGACTGGGCCGTGATAGAAGAGTTTTTTTTGCGCAA
Source organism: Bacteriovoracia bacterium (assembly GCA_050246755.1). Taxonomy (GTDB): domain Bacteria; phylum Bdellovibrionota; class UBA1018; order CAIPTA01; family CAIPTA01; genus JAKFYM01. Next base: position 20,810 of record JBFWVL010000007.1, on the reverse strand, counting down.
TCCCACGCTTGGCTCTATCCGGGACCGGATGATTTTAGTGCTCGACCCCGACTCTAAGATCGCGAATTCCTTCGGTTCAAGCCGATTTCCCGAAACTTTTCTTATCAACCGAGAGATGGTGATAGATAATAAGTTTATCGGCGCGCAGCCCTGGAGCGACCCTCGTATGTTGCCTTACCTAGAGAATTTGCGCGGCTCGGCAAACCGAAGTGAGGAATCCAAATGATATTCAAAATCCTAGTTCTAGTAGCAGCCCTCACCGCCCACTCGGCCGACGTTCTTTTAGAGGAAATTAAAACCAACCTAGACGACGCGCAAAAGAAGGTGGAGCAGGCGAAGAAGCAAATCGGCGAACTCGAAGAAAACGACGGTAAACTGAAGAAGAATATCGGGGCACTTGAAAGCGCTCTCAATAAAAAACTCGAAGAGCAAAAGCAGGCCAAGGAAACCTTCAACGATTATAGCCAAAAGCTCGCCGCCACGGGCTCGGCCCGCAAAGAGTTCGACCGGGGCCTACTGAAAGACCGCCAAGAGCTGGAGCTCGTGGTGAGAGATATCAAGCTGGTGGAGCGCAAGCTTGAGTCTTTGAAAGAAGCCCGTAAGGCTCTCCAAGAGAGCATCGACATTTCCGAAGACAATCTCTCGAAGATGAACGATCGCTCCGGCAGTTGGCAGAAAAACCGAGATCACTTGCAGTCCGAGCTTACCGGCCTAGACAAAGACATCATGGATGTAGAGCGCCAAAAGGAAAGCCAAGAGAAGCTTCGGCTTGAAAACCAGCAAGCTCTCAATAAATGGCGAAAAGCCCTCGATACCCAAGAAACCACCTACCAGAAGCTGGATTCTCGCTACCGCCAAGCGGTACGCGAAGCCGAGAAAAAAGAAAAAGGCCGTTAAGCTAAGTCACTCCTTCTGCCGAAAAGCGGTAGCCCCCATGCGGGCCGGGAGTGCTGATGGCAAACGTAAAGAAAAAGCAGATCGATAAGGCGTCGGTGGAAGCAGCGGTAGAGCCCGAACTACAAACTTGCGTGAGCATCGACGCCCCCACTTCGTATAACGAAAAAGAATTCGCCACCAAGGAAAAGACCATCCACCTACAGCTGGACACCGGGAGCCTGGCCCCGAAAAAAAGTGAAAGCGCGCCGGTACTTGCTGCGCCCGAAATCGAAGCTCCGGTCACTCCCGCCTTCAATCGCACCCTAGCCGCCGCCATGCCTCCCACTCCGGAGCGTAAACCTTTTTGGCCGGTGGGCCTCATGGCATTAGCCGTGGGCGCCGGACTCTATTTCTACCACAAGCGTACCGCCGTTCCGGCGGCCGAGCGCGCACCGGCTTCACTCACCATAATTCCAGCTCCGGAGCCGCTAACCGATCCCGGCGTGCATAAATCTCCGGTGAGCTCATTTATGGTGCCCGTGAAACCGGAGGTAGCCGAGGAAAGCACCATGGCGATCTTTGTGCTGAAATCCGATTCCGACAATTTCAGCGTGCTGGTGAACGGCAAGGATATGCCCGTAATCAGCGGAAAAATTTCTCTGCCGCTGAACCAAGAATTCGATCTCCGCTTCGTGCGTCGGGGCCATAAAGAAATTAAAGTGCTCACCCAAACCCAGAAGCCCGGCATGCAGGAACTGTGGCTGAAATTCGAGCCACTCGAGAACACGCCGGTTCCGCCTAAGCTCTAATTAACCGCTTTCCGGTGGTGTTTAACTAACGGTATTTCCAGCTCATTTAAAAAAATCGTCAAGTTCCTCAGCACAAGTGTCGAATAGTTAGACGTAAGCTTTCGGACATTCAAAACGTGAGGGGCACTATGATTAATTGGGAAGAACTAAAACACATTCACGTGATCAAGAAACTCGACGAAATTTTGAGCTCTTGGTTCAATACCGCCATTCTCATCGCCGACGGACAAGGCACGATTCACAACCACATGCGGGGCGAAAAGCCGAGCTGCAATAACATGCTCGTGCAGCTGATCCTGCAGGCACCTAACGGACAAGAGTTCCTCGAAGCCTACTCTACTAAAATTTGCGCGAAACTCGCTAGCTCCGAAAAACCGTTCGAAATCGTAGATGGCCCTTTCCCAAATACGAAAGCAATGTTCACCAAGGTGAAGATCGACAATGAATTCCTCGGCACCGTATTCGCCTGGCCCTTCCTCCCGGCCGAGCTCACCAGCGCCGATAAAGATTCCCTCAAAAAAGCCGCGATCGCCTTCGGCCTCAACGCCAACGACGTGGAAAAAGCCGTGGAAGGCCTCAAAGCCGTAACCGATTCCAATCTTCACTATATGCAAGAGCTCGTGCAGCTCGTGGCCCAAGAGATCGAAACCCTCCACCAAGAGATCTCGAGCCGCGAAGAACGCATCAATGCCCTGAACAAAGAGCTGGGCGTGCGTTACCGCTACGACAATATCATCGGTAAGTCGAAACCGATGCAGGACGTTTACACCCTGCTCGATAAGATCAAGAACTCCGATTCCACCGTGATGATCTCAGGCGAGAACGGAACCGGTAAAGAATTGATCGCTCGCGCCGTTCACTACAATAGCCCGCGCAAAGATAAAGTATTTCTCACCATCAACTGCGCTGCTTTCAACGAGAACCTTCTCGACAGCGAGCTCTTCGGCCACGTGAAAGGTGCCTTCACCGGCGCCGTGAAAGATAAAAAAGGCGTGTTCGAGGCTTCCGATAAAGGCACCATCTTCCTCGACGAAATCGGGGACATGACCGGCACCATGCAGGTGAAGCTTCTCCGCGTTCTCCAGGAAGGCACGATCCTGCCCGTGGGCGCCACCGAAGCCCGCAAAGTAGACGTGCGAGTGCTCACCGCCACCAACAAGGACCTCAAGGCCATGGTGGAAAGCGGCGAGTTCCGGGAAGATCTTTACTACCGCATCAACGTGATCAACGTGCACGTGCCCGCGCTTCGCGACCGCAAGGAAGATATCCCGGTTCTGATCGAGCACTTCATCGCTAAAGGCTGCGAAGAAAAAGGCATCCCCCTTAAACGCCTAGCCAAACGCGCCATGGAAAAAGTATTCGACTACGCTTGGCCAGGAAACGTGCGCGAGCTCCAGAACGAAATGGAGCGCCTGCTCGTGCTCACCGGCGATGAACAAATAATCCCGGTGGAAATCCTTTCCCCCCGCATCCGCGAGTTCGGCGAGCACACCAAAGTGCAAGGCGTGCGCGTGGCCGGCAAGCTGAAGGACGCCCTCGAAGAGCTCGAGCGCACCATGATTAAAGAAGGCCTCAAACGCACCAACTGGAACAAGAGCCGCCTCGCTAAAGAGCTCGGTATCTCGCGGGCGGGGCTGATCATGAAAGTGGAGAAATACGGCCTCGATAAACGTAAGATCTACGCCGCCCAAGCCGCCGCCGCCAATGGTGGACGTGCCGAAGAAGTGGAAGAGGATTACTACGACGATTCCGGATCCGACGAAAAAGCCGGTTAAAACCCAGCTCATTGCTACATAAAAGAGGCACTCAGCAAAGAACAGCTGGGGGCCTTTTTTTTCCGTTTACCGGTAGAATTTTGATCAAAGTGTTTCCGTTTATGCCGTGATATTCTCTTTCCGTGTGGCGTTGCCGCTGGCCTATTTTCTTTTCCGCGATATCCTAAATAGACACACGCCTTGTTCCGGTTAAAGAGGATTCACGGATGAAATCTCGTTACCTGCTGATTTTCTGTATTCTATTGGCGGCTTGCGCGAAAGATAACAAAGACGAAATCTCCGGGGGAAATACCGGTATAGGTGGAGGTGAACAGCCCATCGTGCTCCCCTCCCTTCCTGGCGATCACGCCGGCCATCCCTCCCAGGGCACGAAAGAGCAAGCCAGGGGATTCTATTCGAACGGAAAAATCCTGCATGATAGCCACCTCGCCTGGAGCGGCACGGGGTTTACCAAGATTTTGAGGCCACGGAACCGCCGCTATGGCAGCAAAGATCTGCTCTACGTGATCACCGAATCCGCGAAGAGCCTGAAACGGCTGCGGCCTAGCCGGGATCGCATCCAGGTGGGTGATATGTCGAAGAAAGGCGGCGGAACTGCGGACGGCCACGCAAGCCATCAGAACGGCCTTGATGCCGACATCGCTTTCCTCCGCTTAAACCAAACGGAGCAAGACCCTAATTCTACGGACGGCTATAGTGAATCTTTCGTGAAGGATGGAAGAGTTACCGCTAATTTCGACGTCAGCCGAAACTGGGAACTTGCAAAACTTTTCGTGAACTCGGGGCGCGTGCAGCGCGTGTTCGTGAATGATGTGATCAAGCAAGAGTTTTGCCGGTATGCGAGACTGACTGGGGAAACGGAATCTGCCCGTGAAGTTCTGTTTCGCCTCCGCTCCTATGAAGGCCATATGGACCACTTTCATATCCGCCTCACCTGCCCCCTAAAGAGCCCCAATTGCAGTCCCCAGGAAGAACCTCCTGAGGCTAACGATGGCTGCGTCTCTTAGAAAAAATAGCTAGTAATTTTAACCATGCTGGCCCAATTGTTAATATTATTAACAATTAAATAGACGCACCGCATAAAACACGCTATACTGAAAGATAGCTGGGGGTGAGCCGTGTCTAGCATTCGAATTCAGCTCGCGCGCACAAAAGAAGAATTTGCAGAGGCGTTCGCACTACTGGAACAGGCTCATTTGGCCCGCGGAGGAAAACCTACCACGGGCACCGACGGCCTCTGGCTCCTGAAGCAGCACGCCCTGCCTTCTACGAATATGATCGTGGCCTTAAATGAGGGCCGCGTGGTGGGCGCACTCACTCTATTTGGAGAAAATCCATTCCGGCTGCCGATCGAAGAGCGCTTCAGTCTCGAGGAGCTGCGAACCGATCTTGAAGGACGCGTGGCGGAAGTTTCCGCCGTGGGCCTTCACCCCAATTGGAGAAGTCATGCCGAATTGCAGCCGGCCCTCTACCATTTCGCCATCTGCTTCGGCGCCAGCTATTGCCACTACGATGCTTTCGTTACCGAGAGCTCGGAAAGCTGGAGCGCCGAAGCCGGAAAGCTCGGCTACCGCAAACTCGATAGCCGCGAGGATAGCGTTGCCCTCTGGCTCGATGCGCGCCTCTCCCCCGACCACCGTAAATCCGTGCCCGAGGGCATCGAGGTGAGCTATAACTTTCCGGAACAAAAATTCTTCCTGGTGGCGCACCAAAATATGTCGGCGGAAGTCCTGCGCTACCTATTTACCGAACGCACGAAACTGTTCCGCGAGCTGAGCGATCTAGAACTGCGCGTGCTAAAAAGCATCTACGACTACGGTGAATACGCCAAAGCCCTCCCGGAACGCGCCCTAAACCTGCCCTTTGAAAAATTCCCGCGCTTCCGCCGCTTCCCGATGAATTGCGACGGCTACCTTTGCGACGGCAAGGGCGAACGCATCCACTTGCTCGTGCTCGATGTTTCCCGGGAAGGCCTGAAAATACGGGCGGAAGAGCCGCTGGAGAATGGGAAAGTATACGCCCTCACCGTTTCGGTGGGCGTAACCAAACAGTCCGAGGTGATCGCTTCCACCATCTGGATCGACAAGCAAAGCCAAATCGCAGGCCTCAGCCTGCGCAGCCGGGATCAAAACTGGGATCAATTGATCGAATACCTCGAGGCCGATTTTCTCAAGGCCGCCTAGAGCCCTTCGGGCAATACCATTTTTTTGAACTGCCAACCGTAGCGCTCTTCCACGCCATCGCGAAGGTCGTTCCAGGATTCTCGGAGCGTGAGCATGGAATCGTCGATTTCCTTCTTCACCGTAAGGGGCAGGAGATCGGTATAGGTCAGGGAAATTCTGAGTTCATACAGAAGATTGAACAGCGCGAACATATTCGCCGCTAGCCGAGGATCGAATTTAGCCACCAAGGCTTCTTCTGAATCGAAATAGCGGAAGGTAAGGGCTTCTTTGAAAGGGTCGCGATTGCGGTACTTCGAATACACTTCCACCAGCTTCTCGGTGGTTCTCTCCACCAGATCCAGCACGCGGTACAGCTCACAGCAACGCAGGAAGAAGGCGTGGTCCACTTCATCCTTAAACCGGATTTCTTGCTCTCCTTCCAGCGGGGAGCGGAAAGTGGGCAGCGTAAAACTCTTGTACTGAAAAGCCCAAGATTTCGCCTTTGCGGCTTTTTTCGCCGGCTTCTTTTTCGGAGCGCTCATGGGCTAAATTCTATCCCCGGCGGCTGCATTTTTCCACTGCCCCATTTGGCCACATAGGCAGGGGATTTGCAGTGTGGTAAACAGGAAAGAGCGCGAGTTGCGTTAGCGCGTGGAAGAACCAATAGCAAGCGAGGTAGCCATGAACGAAAAATTCAAAAAGCCTGACGCCGAAGAATTGAAGAAAAAGCTCACCCCCCTGCAGTACCAGGTAACGCAGGAAGAAGGCACGGAACGGCCTTTCCAAAACACGTATTGGGACAATAAGGCCGAAGGCATTTACGTGGACGTGGTTTCGGGAGAGCCCCTTTTCAGCTCCCTGGATAAATTCGATTCCGGCACCGGCTGGCCGAGCTTCACGCGCCCGCTGGAAGAAAAAAATATCACCACCAAGACCGACAATAAGCTTTTTGCCACGCGCACCGAAGTACGCTCCCGCCAAGGAAACTCCCACCTCGGCCACCTCTTCGACGACGGCCCGCAGCCCACGGGCATGCGTTACTGCATGAACTCCGCCTCGCTCCGGTTTGTCCCCAAAGAGAAGCTCGAAGCCGAAGGGTACGGAAAGTATTTGCGGCTCTTCGAAGGGAAGAAGCCATGAAAAAAGAACACGCCACGCTCGCCGGCGGCTGCTTCTGGGGAATGGAAGAATTATTCCGCCAGCTACCCGGCGTGCTCGACACGCAAGTAGGCTATACCGGCGGGAAAATGGTGAACCCCACGTATGAGCACGTAAAACAGGGAGATACCCGCCACGCCGAGGCCATCGATATCACCTTCGATCCGGCCCAAACTTCGTACGAAGAAATCCTGAAGTTTTTCTTTAAGGCCCATGATCCTACCACCGTGGACCGCCAGGGAAATGACGTGGGCGACTCCTATCGTTCCGCCATCTTCGTGCACGACGAAGAACAGCGGCGCGTAGCTGAAAAAGTGAAGGCCCTCGTGGAAGCCAGTGGGGCCTGGAAAAAACCCATCGTTACCGAGATTACGGCGGCCACTCCGTTTTACTCGGCCGAGGATTATCACCAGGATTATTTACAGAAGCATCCGAACGGCTATACCTGCCACTTCGTGAGGCCGATGAAGTTCTAAGCTCGTCCGCAAAAACAAAAAGAGTGATCTCCTTCCGGAAACCGCTCTTTTTGTTTTTCCAAAATCTCGAACTTACGCGCGCATCAGCTTGGTGGCGTTGAATACTTCACTGCTATCAAACTGCTCGGAAGCGAATTTCCAGTTGAGGATCTTGGGGAAGTTCTCGAGGTAGGATTTCCGCGCGTTACGATAGTCGATATAATACGCATGCTCCCAAACGTCGGCCACGAAGAGGGGCACGAGGTCCTTGGTGATCGGCGTGTCGGCGTTGGAGGTGTTTACGATGGAAACCTTACCGGCCTTATCTTTCACCAGCCAAGTCCAGCCTGAACCGAAGTTCGCGAGGCCTTGGGCGATGAACTGCTCGATCATTTTCTCTTTCGAACCGAACGCGGTGTCCACGGCTTTCGCTAAGCCGGCACCAGGTGCGCCGGCGTTAGGGCTCATGCAGTACCAATAAAAGGTATGGTTCCAGGCCTGGGCGGAATTATTGAACATGCCACCGGAGGATTTGCGCACGATCTCTTCGAGCGAAGCATCCTTGAACGGAGAGTCGTCGAGAAGCTTGTTCATATTGTCGATATAGGCTTTGTGGTGTTTGCCGTAATGGAACTCGAAAGTTTCCTTGGAGAGATTCGGGGCCAGACTGCTTTGCTCGTAAGGTAATTTGGGAAGTGCGAACGCCATGGGATTTCCTCCTGTAGAAATATGCGTGCCAGAACTATACCCCAAATCGGCAAAATCCCAAGCCTCCGCGAGCAGACGTGGCGATTCGGCCATCAACGCAATGCGATGTTAGGGGGCTGAGCCTTTGGCGCCCTCGCGGATAAATTCCAACACCGAGGTTTTCTTCCACCAAAGATCCTGGAGCTCGGGCGGGTAGAGCCGACGCAGGGTTTCCGGGAGCCGCTCGGGATTGCCTTGGTCCATGGCCACTATCCAATTACCCCAGTAACGCAGACGCAAGGCGCGGAAACCCTGGTCTCCATAAGCGCGGGGTTCTCCGTACTGCATAGCAAACTTGGCGCAGCCAAAAGCGAGGTAGACGTAACGCTCGTCTCTTCCCAAGGAGCGGGTGACGCAGACTTGTTCGGGCTGCCGAAGTTTTTTCTCCGCGTAGGCCGTAGCGGCTCCGAGGAGCTTCTCTTCCACGAGGGGTTCGAACTTACCGTGCGCCCTGCTTTTTCCGGTATCGAAATACTGTTCGCGGAAAAAATAGAGCCCACCGGCCACGGAGCCAGCGAGCACCGACAACAGCAACGCGGCGATAAAAGGTAAATATTTATTATTTCTAAGCGCCAAAGGCCCACTCCGGAAATTGGTCTGGCCTCTAGGATCGCCTAGCAACGGGCGTCAAAACAAGCGGCGAATATAATTGGGTTCCACTACAAGCCCGGCCACCGCGGACTTTACGCGGGATAGGAAAGAATCGAGGGCCAAAGGATTTTCGGGTTCAGCCTGAAAGGTTACCAGGAAGCCCTCCCCCACTTTTTTGATCTCGGAAGCTCCGGTGCCTTCGAGAATTCGGCGAAAACGCTCTTCGTCCATCGCCGCGGGCTTCTGGGCCAGCAGCTGATTGGCTACCATGGCATTCTGTTCTACCAGGTTGGCACTTTCGGCTTTCCCCTCTACGTAAACTTCCTCCACGCGCACGAATTTCTGCCTCATGGCGGTCTCTACGGTTTTGATCACCCGCACTCTGCCCGCCGAATCGGCCGCGGATTCCAAGCGCGAAAGCACCCTAGCCGCGGGAAATAAAAGCCGGGGAGCAATCGCCGGTAGAGCTCCGTGCTCCTCCGCCTCGGCCACCGCGGCCTCCACCGGTTCCGCCTTAGGGCCATGAGCCACGCTAGTGATTTGGTCCTGCGCCTCCACCTTGGGCCCGGAGGCGAGCTGACGCTCCCGGGGCATATCCCAAAACACCAATCCAAGGGCCAGCGCCATGGCCAGCAAGATAATTTTTCTCTTCATGTTTTTCTCCCTCCTGGAAACCGGGATCAAATCCCGTGAACGAATAGCTTGGCCATATTCAACCGGCCCCCGCTTTGCACTTTCCCTTCAAGCGCGGGGATCTTATCCACCGATAGCAAAAGACGGCGCTTGATCTCCAGCGCAGCGGTGCCCGGAATCGTAGACCATAAAAGCGCGGCTGCGCCGGCCACGTAGGGTGTGGCCATAGACGTGCCGTCGAGCGCTCCCGATTCGACAGGAATTCCGTTCGCCGCCATCTCCTCGGTAGTACGCATCGGGAAAGCACTCACGATATTCACGCCCGGCGCTGCGATCTGCACGCGGCCCGCGCCGAAGTTAGAAAACGTTCCGAGCTCGTCCCGGCTATTCGTGGCCGCCACCACCACCATATTGGGAAGATCGTAGGCGGCGGGGTACACAGGCTTCGCGTCGATGCTAAAGCCGCGCCCGAACATATCCCCGTTCCCCGCGGCCACCACGAATAAGGTGCCGTTCGCTTTGGCCATAGCATCCTTCACCAATTGATTGGGAGTATTTCCTCCGAACGAAGCGTTGATCACCTTCGCACGCTTGGAAACGGCGAACGCGATTCCCTCGAGAATATCGGCGTCGGTAAGGAATCCTTCTTTGTCTCCCACTTTCACGGGAAGCAAGCGTGCCTTCCGGCATACGCCCACCACGCCCTGGCTTTCGCTGCCGGCTCCGGCGATGATTCCCGAAACGTGGGTTCCGTGGAGATTGTCGTCTTGGGGGTCGCTGCTCACTACATCATCCACGAAGCTTTTTCCGGGAATGAGATTTTGCTCGAGGTCGGGGTGGCGCTGGTCCACGCCTGAATCTAAAACCGCCACCACAATGGCAGAGCAGTCCCGATTCCACTTCCAAGCTTCCTGGGCCTTGGTGTCGGCCCCCTCTTTTCCGTCGAGGCAATTCTTGCCATCGAAGCGGCAAACTCTTTGCCCGGTATTAGCGAGCGCCCATTGGCTGTCGTAGGTGGCGGCTCCGAATGCCGGGGCCGAGAGAGAAAAAGCGAGAAGCGCTCCGCGTACGGAGCTGAAAGCGAATTCCATATCCCCTCCATCTAAATCCATTAAGATGCGTCGGGCAGTGGGGCCAGACCCCACCTCCAAAGCAGAACGCGTGCCATATGTCGCGCCACACAAAGAAGCGCAGGAGTTTCGCTACGTTAGTATTTTCCCGCCTTAGATGGACCTCGCCCGAATCGGATAATTTTTGCCTAGTTTTAATGGCCCACATAGGTACGAAGCCCACTTTGGCCCTGCGCGGCTATCCTAAATTGAGAATGATTCTCATTTTCTTGACAGATCTTTTCTTTTCGCTTTTACTAATCCATAGAAGATTCCTGACCCCTATGGAGGCAATGCTGTTTTCCCCACAGGCTTCTCGCAATAAGAAGCCTGCCAATTAGAGATGTGTGTGAGAGGCGGTGCGCATCCCTGTGGCCGCCTCTTTCTTTTAGTACTAAATCGCTTTCCTTTCTCATCGCGGCGATTTCGCGTAATTTCGGCTTTAGGTACCCCTCTTGCAATATTGTTTGCGCCATTTCCAATAGGAGGAAAAATGCAAAACAATAAAAATCAAAATAATCAGAATAACTCGCAAAACCAAATGCCCAATAGCCAAACCAGCAAGTCGCAATCGGGCACAAGCTCGGACTCGGCGAAGACTCAACAGTTCCGTCAGCAAAAGCCGTCGATGAACTCGGACCGCGACACGTCTCGATCTTCCATCAAATCAGAAGATATGGAGGCGGACCTAGGAGACACTCGTAGCAACAGCCGCCAGAGCGAACAGCAAAATCGCAAGTCCGCTTAACCAACCCGCAAAGGAGTGGAACCATGAACAAATCTTTCCGCGATACGCGTTCGCTGGTAGCGGACGCAATAGATAGTCTTCCCCAGCTTGGGCGCCGCAAAAGCGGACTAGCTCTGCTCGGGTGGTTTGTGGCTGGTGCCGTGGTGGGCTCGGCCGCAATGTACCTCTTGGATCCCTCCGAGGGGAAAAAGCGGCGGACGCAAATCCGCCAGCGCGGGATAGCGTGGAAGAACGATGCTTCCCGCCTCGCGGAACAAACCGCTCGTGGCTGGAAGGAAAGCACCCAGGGCTTGATCGCGAAAATTTCCGAAGCCATTCCCGGCTGGAAAGAAGAACCGGAAAGCCTGGAAGCAAAAGCGGAAAATTCCGCTTACCTGCATTAGCCAGGGGAAATCGTCGATCTTAAAAGGGCGGCCCCCAAGCCGCTCTTTTTTTCGCGTAATTCTCTGCGCGTTCATGTGAAAATATTTATTGTTTATTTGCCGTGGGGTATTTTTGGACTCGAGGATTTTACTCGTCTAAAAATTTCTCTTCTCGCCGCTCTTCGCTTGAAATCCGCTTGGCGCTTCGCAATAATGAATTTACGCCGCGGTTAGAAAATAATCGACATGCCCCTAATTCGCCATGGAGGACGAATGCCCCACTTCCTGCGCTTTGCGCTCTCCCAGCTCCTTTGCCTTTTTTTATTCATCTCCGCCGCCAGCGCCGACGCCAGCGATTTTCGGTCCCTAATCGAGAATGGGAATGGCGTGCCCCGCGGCGGCGCGCTCGCTTCCACGGTAGCTATGCTTACCTATGGTAACGGCAGCTTTTGCTCGGCGAGCTTTCTCTCGCCACAGACCCTGATCACCGCCGGCCACTGCGCGGCAGGCGTGCGCCCCGGCAGCATGACCGTGAGCGTGATGAACCCACGCGGAGGCTATTATAAAGCCAAGGCAGTAAGCCTCGCCGTGCACCCCGAATATTCAAACCGCCGTGATCAATATGGGATCACCATCATCCGCAACGATCTGGCCATCATTCAGCTCAGCACCCCCTTTCCCGCACCGGTGCGGCCGGTAGCTCTCTCGGCCTTTCCCCAGTTGGATTCCGGGAAGTGGATCCCCGTGACCGACGTAGGCTACGGTTTCCATAACGGACACACGGGAGGCATGACCCTGCGCTGGGGAAAAATGCTGGGACAGCTACAGGCGATCGAACAATTTGACGGCCGCGTAGGCCTCGAACAAAAAAATTCCCACCAACAAAACGTATGTCCCGGCGACTCGGGCGGCGCTGTGCTGCTGGGCAGTGAAAGCTCAAGGGCTCTCGTGGCCATACATAGCCTAGGAAACGGCTGCGGCTCCGGTCCCAGCACCGGTGCCTCCTCCGAACTGGTATGGCCTGCGCGCAATTGGATCCGAGCGCAAATACATTAAGACCTGGTCTACTTAATTGTTGATGGAAGCCGCTAACCACACGCAGTCATTCGACAATTTTTAAAATGGTTTCTGAATTATACCGGGTGGACGTAGGTTCGCGAATGCACGCGCGAATCGCCGTAAAAACAACAATCAAGTAGACCAGCTAGAATTCATTTCCTGCCTTGATTGCTCAGAAAGCGCATCTGCAAAAGCTCCACCCCTAAGGCGAACGCCATCGGCAAATAAATATAGCCCTTGGGCACGTGTCCTCCAAGGCCCTCGATTACCAGGGTGACTCCGATGGTGACGAGGAAAGAAAGCGCGAGGATCTTCAGCGTTACGTTTCGCTGCACGAAGCTCGCAATGGCGCCCGAAAAGAGCAGTACCAACACGAAAGAAGCCACCACGGCGGCGTAGATCACTCCCAAGTGATCCGTTAGCCCTACCGCCGTGATCACGGAATCGATCGAGAACACCAGATCGAGCGCAATCATTTGCCCAATCACGGCGCTAAAAGTGGAGTATGCCGCCCCCACCTGATCGTGATCGTGGCGTTTCTCCACCACATGATGGATTTCCTTCACCGCCTTAAAGAGAAGAAAGCCCCCTCCGCCGACCAAAATAACGCTCTTCCAGCTCAGGTTCAGGAAAACGGGTTCGCTCAGCTTCACTACATAGGCGGCTCCGAGGAGGAGGACGCAACGGGCGACCAAGGCCAGGCTCAATCCCACGAAACGGGCCATACTCCGCTTCTCGGGCGGCAAACGGTCGGTCAGGATGGCGATGAGCAATATATTGTCGATCCCAAGTACGATCTCAAGGCCCACGAGTACGAAAAAGGTGGCGACTAAATTGATATCCATAGCCGAATTCTAGGTTAGTTTTCTCGGCCCGTAAATAAAACCCAACCCTAAAGGCCGTTTCGGGAAGGCCCTTACTTGGCCGAAATCTTTGAAAAAGGAGCCACTTTGACTGAATGAGCCATTGCTCCCCTAAAAACCCTATGCTACTTTGCGGCCTCATCATTCGCCTTCTAGTGAGTCTGCGGACATAGTGTCCATATCCTCTTAGTGGCACCCGGCCTTTTGGAGGTTATATGGGAAAGAAACTATACGTGGGCAACCTGCCCTATTCTGCAACTGACGCTTCTCTTTCGGACGCATTCGCACAATGCGGCACCGTGGAGAGCTCGAAAATCATCACCGACCGTGACACTGGTCGCAGCAAAGGTTTCGGCTTCGTGGAAATGTCCACGGAAGCAGAAGCTCAAACTGCTATCAGCAAACTGAACGGCACTGACTGGGAAGGCCGTGCCCTTACCGTTAACGAAGCTAAGCCAATGGCTCCCCGTGAGAACCGTGGCTTCGGCGGCGGCGGTGGCGGCGGCGGAAATCGCTGGTAGTCCTTAGGGACCCACAGAAAAAACCCGGGCTTAACCGCCTGGGTTTTTTTTTGCCTCGGTTCACCTTCTTTTTACCCATTCACGCTACTATGAAGCTTTCCTGGAGACTTCTATGTTCGCGCAAGCCTGGTTCGCGTTCACCTTCGCCGGCGTCAGTCTCTTTCACCTGGTCTTTATTCCCGCCGCCATTTTTAAAAAAAACGATTTCGCGGATGTTCTTTGGGGACCCGTCTTTCCTCTTTCCGCCGCCGCCGCGCTTTCCTGGAAAAGCCATCTCACGGGGGCCAGCCCCTTCGATGCTCGCTCACTGTTGGTATTCCTGCTCGTATCTACGTGGGCCATACGCCTCGCCTACCACGTGGGCAAGCGCAACCTGAAAATGCCGCTCCGGGAAGACCCTCGCTATAACGGATGGCGCAAAAATTGGGGTAAGCACCAAATACTATGGTCGTACCTGAAAGTGTACCTGCTCCAAAGCGTCGTCATGCTGGTTATCGGCGCGCCGATCGTGTGGGTGATCGCTTACTCCTCCGAAGGCATGGAAGCCTGCGCCTACGCGGGCCTGGCGCTTTGGCTGTTGGGATTTTTCTTCGAAGCCGTGGGCGATCAACAGCTGAAAAATTTTATGCGGCAGCCGGCGAATCAGGGAAAGCTGATGACCACCGGCCTCTGGAGCTGGACCCGGCACCCTAATTATTTCGGCGAGGCCACGCAGTGGTGGGGACTCTTTCTGTTTGCTTTGCCTTTGCCATTTGGCTGGATCACGGTGATTTCCCCGCTGATGATCACTTTCCTGCTGCTGAAAGTATCCGGGGTGCCGATGCTGGAAGAAATCATGGAGAAACGAACCGGATGGGGCGAATATAAAAAAAGGGTATCGATATTCCTGCCCCTGCCCCCAAGAAGAACCGGCTAATTCTGGAGACTCAGAGTTTCAGCTCCGTTTTTAGGTAAGAAATAATGTCGCTCGACTCATAGAGCCAGTGGTCTCGGCCATTTCCCTGAGGAATTCTCAGGCAGGGCACCTGCAGCTTACCGCCACCCTCGAGCAACTCCTGCCGCGCCGGATCCTTCTTTGCGTCACGCAATTCTATAGTGATCGCCTGCGCGCGTAAAAACCTTCTCACCTTCACGCAAAAAGGGCAGGCCTCGTACTGGTAGAGCGAGAGGCTAGCGAGTCCCGCATTAATGCGCTCTTGTTCCGCTAACGTGCGCACCACGGCTTTTGGCGGAAAGAGCGCGTTGAGTAAAAGGATGATCTTTCCGAGCAGAAATCGAATGAGCTTCATTGCCCACGATTATCACAAATCTCAAGCGTCGGGAACTTCCGGACGGGCAGAAGAATAGCCTAATGATTCTTCGGCCGTTTCTTTGCGATTGGCTTCCAGCAAAACCCGCGTTTTGATCGGCCAGCGACGATACTCCACGAGTGCCTTGAGATAGAGGAAGGAATCCCTTACGATACGTACCGTGCTTTGCTTGGTGGCGTCGCGGTAAAAGAGCACGGGGTGCTGACCTACTTTTAGCCCACAAGCGTGCGCCACGAGCACCACTTCGGTATCCCAAAACCAATGATTATTTTCGGTAAGCTCCAGCAGGGCGGCAATCGCTTCGCGGCGGAATAATTTTAGGCCGGTTTCCGTATCGGACACAGGCAACGAAACCAAAGAATGAACCAGCCATTTATATATTAAATGCGTAAGACGGCGGATGGGACGTAACTCGGCACCGAACTGCACCCGCGCGCCCACCACTAAGTCTAATTCCTGGCTATCGATCAACGCGTACATCGGAAAAATAGCGTCGGGGGAGTTTTCAAGATCGATATCAATGAAACCCGCGATCTTCCCCTTAGCCGCGTGGATGCCGGTCTTCACCGCGGCTCCGCGGCCCATGTTCTTTTTGTGCGCGATAATAGAGTGGGATACCCCGCGATTTCTCAACTCCACGACGAGATCGGATAGAATACTGAGGGTTTGATCCGGGGAATTGTCCTCCACGAACACCATTTCGTACTGGAATTTTCCCACGGAAAGAAGATCTACCAGGCGCAAAACACTAGCGCGCAAAAATGGGGCCTCGCAATAACAGGGAATAACGAGCGAGAAATCGGGACTGCCCAGAAATTCTGGGGAGTAGAAAGAGGCCAAGAGCTGATGATTTTGCATAATTTTGATAGAGCGCGCCGCGCCGCATCCCTTCCTAGAATGCCTTTTCCAGCCATAATTGGCCCAGATTTCATCTTAATGGATCGTGAAGCGGCGTTGGGTCATAAATCACTAAAAAATCTCTCATTTTGGGGAAACCAATAATTTCCGTACTCTGTGCAGTTTGCTATGCTGCCCAAAATGAAGCGTGTCCTACTCGTCGAAGACGATTTGAAACTTTCCTCCCTAATCGCCCGCTCCCTCGAAGGCGAAGGATTTATGGTGGAATGCGCCGCCACCACCGAGGAACTGTACCAATTTCTTCAAACTAAAAAATTCGGACTGGTGATTTTGGACCGGCTACTGGGAGCGACGGATTCCAAGGACAAGCTTTCCGAGTTACGTGCGCACTGGCCACAGACCCCCATCCTAATTATTTCCACTATCAGCACACCCCTCGAGCGCGCCGATCTGATCAATCAAGGGGCCGACGATTATTTAGGAAAGCCCTTCTTGACCGAGGAGCTGATCGCGCGCGTTCGCTCCCTCAGCCGCCGCGGATCAAGCACCCAGGGCGATACCCGCAAAATTGGCGGGGCCCTGCTCGACCTCACCAACCGCCGGATCTCCAAAGGCGCGAAATTTGAAAATCTGCCCGCGAGAGAGTTCATGGTTTTGAATGCGCTTTCCAACGAGCAAGGCAAAGTCCTGAGTCGCCCAGAACTGCTGGAATCCGTTTGGGGAAACATCAACCACTCGGAAACGAATCTCGTGGAAGCTACCGTAACGAATTTACGAAAACGAATCGCGGCCCTGGATTGCGGGTTCGAGATTAAAAATCAGCGCAACATCGGTTACTGGATTGAGGGCTAGATTTTTCTGGATCATCTTCTCGGTTCTCACCATAGTGGCCCTATTCGCCACGCTCCTGCACGGCCGCCTGCTCCGCAATGATCGCCTGGCGCGCGTCGATAACCAGGTTCGCGAAGCCGCGAATATCCTTCTCGCCTCCGACCTCAACCGCTACCGGGAGGTGGAGTTCGAAAAAGTGGATAAGATTCTCTCCGACGAGCTCGGGGAATCGCGCATCGGTAAGCTCTTCGTGATTCGCGACCTATCGGGAAAAATAATCTTTCAGAGCGTGGGCGCAAAGCTCCTGCCGATCAAGAACATCCCCTACGACTCCGAGTGGATCACGCTCTATAACCGCGAAAAATTGATCCGCGTGCTGAATATCCCTTTGCCCAATATCCCCGACCGCACCCTGCAGGTGGGACTCGTGGTGGATAATTCCCTGATTTCTCCGGCGTATTTCTCGCCCGGAAACTTATTTTTCGTGGGCAGTATTTTTTTGCTGGGATGGATCACCGCCTGGGCCCTTACTTCCACTCTCCTGCGCCCGATCTCGCAGCTCGTGAATTTTATCTCGAGTATATCCCCCGAGTCGGCCCTTGCCTTGCCCCCCCTCCCGAAAGAACTGGCCCGGTTCAAGCACGTTCCCAAAAAGCGCGACGAGCTACGCCGGCTCGTGGACAGCTTTTCCTCGCTGATGGAAAAAGTAAATCGCGGATATAAGCTCTCCCGCGTCTGGTCTTATCAAATGGCCCATGAACTGAAGACTCCGCTGGCCATTATGGAAGGAGAAATCGCGAACGCCCGCAAAACTGGCGAGATCAAGCCGGAGTTGGCGCAGGCCTTACTCAAGGAATTGATGGAAGCTTCCGAAACCGTGACCGAGTTTCTCACCTGGGCTGAGCTCGAGGGCGCTTCGACACAAAAAAACCTCTACGCCGTTTCTGCCAGAACTATCCTGTGCGATATCCAGCGCCGCCTTGCCAATAAGTTCAACGGCCGCTTAGTCGTGAACGTGGAAAATGATTTCTACGTGCTTAGTAACCTTCAGCACTTCGAACACTTGCTCATGAATCTGGTTACCAATGCGCTCCTCTATTCCCCCTTAGGAACACCGGTGGAGATAAGTTCCCCCGCGCCCCAAATGATCCGCATCGCCGATCGCGGGCCGGGAATGCCCCGTCAGGTTTTGGAACGAATCGGAGAACCTTTCAACCGCGATGATTCCGTGCGCAGCACTCGTACCAAAGGCCATGGCCTGGGGCTGGCCTACGTTCACTCAGTCTGTAAGCTTTATGCCTGGAAAATTGATATCTCCTCTAGCGCCCAAGGCACCGAGATTTATCTGCGCTTCCCTGATCCAGCCGAAGATTCCGCGGAAGAAGTTTTACCGGCGGCCTCCGTAATGAAGGAAAGGAAGGCAGGACTCACCTTAAAAGGCAACGCATGGGAAGAGACAACGCAATGAACCCGCTCGAAGGCCTTGCTTCTGTGATTCTCACGCAACGCAGAGAGCTGGCCGAACTCATCGGCTTTGAAACTCGCAACAAATACGAGATACGAGATCCCGAAGGCCGCTCGATCGGATTCTGCGCCGAACAGCGCGCCGGGCTCTTTGGGGCTCTAATGCGCTATTTTCTCGGCCATTGGCGCAGCTTCGAATTGCATTTTTTCGACGCCCGTCGCCAGCTCATGCTGCAAGCGAAGCATCCGTTCCGCATTTTCTTTCAACGCCTCGAAGTTTGTCTGCCCGACGGCCAATACCTTGGAGCCATTCAGCAAAAGTTCGGGATTTTCCGCAAGCGCTTCGATCTGGAAAACGAATCCGGCCAAGTGATTCTGCATATGGAATCGGGTTTTTTCTCTTTCTGGACTTTCCCCATCTTCCGAGGCCATCAGGAAGTGGCCGCGATCCAGAAGCGCTGGTCGGGATTTTTAACCGAAGTATTCACCGACGGCGATAATTTTTTCGTAAAATTCTCTCCGCTCCTGCAAACCAACGAACGATGGCTCGTGCTCGTCGCGAGCGTTTTCGTAGACCTTCAGTATTTCGAAAAGAAAGCCGGTTAAATTTTCAACTTCAGCTGGTAGGGGCGCTTCTCTTCTTCGGGAATCTCCCGCACCGGACTCAATTCCCCCGCTAAACGCACCCCGATGCCCACCAACCGTACCGGCCGCGCGCCCCGCTCCCATGCCTTCCGAAGCAATTCGTTAAAATCCTGCTCGGTGGGCCAGCGCCGCGAGGAAAGCTCGTGTGTAGTACCCTTAAAATCGGAGAATTTAATTTTCACCACGAATCCCCGGATACGATCGCGGTAATCCCCAGACGCCATCCTACGCTGCCAATCACGGTAAAGCCCCGGCAACGCCGCCAGGCACCCCTCCAACGTGGCGATATCGCGGTTAAACGTTTCCTCCACAGTGAGGGACTTCCGCTCCGAATGCGGCTCCACCGCCCGGTCGTCGATTCCGTGCGCCACCTCCGCTAGATATTCTCCCCTCGAGCCGAACCATTCCTTGAGCTTCGCCAAAGGCTGGGCCTGGATATCGGCACAGGTATGAAGGCCAAGCTCATGCATCCGCTTGCTCGTCACCTTTCCTACGCCATGGATTTTTTCCACCTCGAGCGTCTTCACGAATGCCGCCACATCCCGGGGACGAATCACGAACTGCCCATTCGGTTTGTTCCAGTCACTCGCCACTTTTGCTAGAAATTTATTAGGCGCAATTCCGGCCGACGCCGTTAACTTCAAATCGTGCTCGATGATCCCGCGAATTTCTTTCGCGATCAGCGTGGCGCTCCCGTTGCAATGCGAAGAATTCGTAACGTCGAGGTACGCTTCGTCGAGCGATAAAGGCTCTACTAAATTAGTATAGTGATAAAAAACTTCCTGCACCGCCTGGCTCTCTTTTTTGTAGAGCTCAAAATTAGGAGGGATCAAGATCAAATGCGGGCAAAGCCGCACCGCCTGCGAAGAAGGCATCGCGGAACGAACCTTAAACTTCCGCGCCTCGTAGCTAGCCGTACAAAGAACCGATCGGGAGTCCGGCGGGCCGCCGATTCCAATCGCCTTGCCCTTTAGCTCGGGGCGATGCTTCACCTCTACGGCCGCATAGAAACAATCCATATCAAGATGGATAATTTTCCGCGAAGGAATACGCTGGGTGATTTCGGCCATGGCCAGAGTATAGCATGGAGCAGATGTGACTTTGATTTTGCACCGCGGCCGGGGCATAGTGCCTAAAAGGAGCATCCATGACCACCATCGAAATCCAAATGCTAGGCGCCAGCATCCTATTAGGTTTTGTTCACTTATTTTTGGCGGCTACGGCCGCCACGAAACAACGCGGCAAGGCTTGGAATATCGGTACGCGCGAAGGTCCTACGGCGCCACTCACCGGCACCGCGTTCCGCCTCGACCAAGCCTTTGAAAATTTTAAGGAGACGTTTCCCTTCTTCGCGGCGGCCGTGCTCGCCGTGCAAGCCAGCCAGCGCTGGAGCATGCTCACCGTCCTCGGCGTGCATCTTTATTTCTGGGGACGCGTGGCTTACTTACCCGTCTATGCGTTCGGCATCAACTACGTGCGCACTTTGGTTTGGATCGTGGCTACGGGGGGGATACTGCTGCTCGTGCTGGCGCTATTCTCAAACTGGCCTACATGATTGTTGTTTTTAGGGGCGGTTGTTTAGGAAGTTGCCGCCCTTAAACCAAGTTTTCGTTATGAAAATGCGCGTAGATCACGAGATGCGCATAAAGGCGGTCGGCTTGCTTGGTTGTGCACCAGGTTTTGCGGATTAAGCGATTCACATTGGCCCGAAACATCGCGCAGGTATGGTTAAGGCTAAAGAGCGGATCAAAGACCACCTTCTTTAACTCCCCCTGTCCGGTATTGGCCCCTCGCTTTCCCTTAAACGTCACATGCCGGGCTTTAGGGAAGAACT
>JBFWVL010000006.1:0-219742 GCA_050246755.1 Bacteriovoracia bacterium | reverse complement strand
CCGTAGCGTACGATTCCACTACGGGGAAGCCGCTCTATCTCACATTTAGGGCACTCTGGGCGATGCATGCGCCCGGCAAAAGCAAGTTCCTGGCCAACGAAAAATCAACAATCATGTAGACCGGCTTGTGATCATCCGCAGCTCCCTCGAAAAGGGATCCAGCCGTCAGTTCGCCGGCGGTGGCGACGAAATCAACGAAGCCAAGGCCTTCGCGTTCGCCCGCGCCACCCTAACAAAAAATTAAGATTTTAAGTCAGATCTTAGTATCGAGCTCTAAGGTAAATTCTCAAAACGAATCTTCACGTCTTTGAGCGAGAGCGGGTGGAAAACTCCCACCTGCATATACCCCGCGTTGCCGCGGTCGTAGAACCAGCCGGCTTTTTCGCGGGTAAAATCCCAATCCATCACCGGTCGTAGCGGAATATCGTTCCCCACCGACATCACGAACCGATACGGATCCAAGTTTCCGAAATAAAAATCCGGGCTCGTCACCTGCGGGAACGTACCGAACTGCTTTTCTCCGAGCGCGTTCAGCTCCGCGCCCTCGTCGTAAACAAAAACGTCGGCGGCGGAGGTATCTACCGGAACCCAGCCGTAGCCAGGGAAAAATACTTCGGACCATACGTGCCACTGGTCTTTTCCCATGGACCATCCGCCCGTAACCGTACGGGCGGGAATGCCGAAAGAGCGAAGGATGGCGTTATAGAGCAAGGTATACTCCCCGCAATCGCCCTTATAGTACGTGAGTCCCTTGTGCACGAAAGCCCGCTTCAGCAATTCATCAGTGCCGCGGTCGCGGTCGAGATCATCCAGTGAAGCGTAGGCCATATGGTCGAGCACCCACCGGAAAGCCGCCTTGCTCACCGATAAAGGGCGGGCATCTCCCCTTAGCTCCGCTTCCAGCTCGGCCTTAATCGCCAGCACCTTGGCATCGATATGCATGAGGCGCTCGCTGCGGGTATAGAGCTGAACCATCTTGTCGTTCGGATCGTAGGCGCCGATTTTGGCTGGATCTAAATTCGTGAGCACGTTGTGGATCGTGGCTTCCCAGTCCATGCGGAAAGAAAACCTCTCGCTCTCCTCGTGATTCCAGTACAAAACGCGGTTGCCAAAAGTGACGTCCGTGAAAATTCCCGAAGGCTGAATCGAAAAGTTCGGGGAGGAGATCTCGGTTTGGTAAGGAAGCTCGGCGGGCAGCGTATACCAGAAGTGACGGTTCTTAGCTTCCATCACGCGGGTTTCAATTTCGTAGTACGCATGCACCCGGCGCGCGACAGGCACCTTCGTCCAATCGAGATCGGCGCTGTTGGCCGAGGATGGAAGAGGAAGGAACGTGGAGAGCGCGAAGGACAAGAAAAACAGCTGCTTTTTCATGGAAAAAATCTAACCTCAGTTCGAGAATCGGTGAGGAGTGTTTTACTAATTTTTAGAGGTAACGGCAATAGGCAAAGACGCGCCGCGACTACATTGCGGAATTCACGGAAAACCTATGACGAACAGGTATTTGGAAAAAAGCTCGATTTTCTAAAAATAGGCAAATGCCGCTTTCGCAGCTGGCTTTTTGATTTCTATAACTTTAATACTAGCGAATGCTTATCTCCACCCTACCCCGCCTTCGCTGCCTCAATTGCCTGGACGGAAAATCCGGCGCGCTCTCTCTAGAAATCAAAAAGAAGAAGGCCAACGATGTACTCTTCGGCACCTTGTCCTGCAACGATTGTGGTTCCACCTATCCCATCCTCGGCGGGATCGCCATCCTGGTGAACGACGTGGAACGCTACCTTCAGTTTCACGTGAAAGGTATTTCTGCCCTCGTAGACGATTCGGAAATTCCCGAAAGCTACCGTGAAACTTACTTGCAAGCGAAATCCGAGATCGAAACCGGCTTCACCGAGGAAGATCTAGAAAGCCAGCGCGTGAATGCGCTTTACTACATGAATCACTACGTGAGCGCCGCCAAAGCGAAAAAGAATCCCTGGTGGCGCCCGGCAAAGGACTTCAGCCCCGAGATCGATCGCCTGGTGAAAAATTTCTGGGACAACGGCCCTTTCTCCCAGATCGCCGCGTGGACCAAATCCTTCAAAAACCAAAACGCCATCGAGCTCGGCTGTGGATCCGGTGGCCTGGCCCAAGCCATCGCGAAATCCGTGGATTCCTATCTCGGCATCGACAGCGCTTTCACCGGCATCGCCCTCGCCCGCCACATCAACCTCGGCGCCCCCTACGCTAACTCGATTCAAATCCCCCAAGATCTTTATAATGGCCCGCTTACCGGCAAGGTGGCTCCCCCAAACCCCCTAAAGGGCGGACACGTGGATTTCGTGGTGGGTGAAGTGGAAAACCTGCCGGTGGCTTTCGGTGCGTTCGATCTCGCCGTGGCCTTGAACGTGATCGACATGATCGAAGACCCAAGCGATCTACCGAGAATCCAGTTCGATCTCCTGAAGAAGAATGGCGTCGCGATCCAAAGCAGTCCTTATATCTGGCACGAAGGCGTGGCGAGGTACCTGAGGAATTCTCTGCCGAAAAAAATTAAATCGTCCTCGGCCGCCGTGGAATTTCTCTACGAAAAATCCGGCTTCCAGGTTTTTAAGAAGGTGGAGCATATCCCTTGGCTCTTCCTAAAACACTTCCGGCAAATCGAGCTCTACTCCGTGCATTTATTTGCGGCGCGGAAGATTGGTACGAAAAATTGAAACGTAGTGACAAGTTAAGAAGCATATTTTTTGCCTTTGCTTTTCTCTTTGTGGCCGCGCCATTTTTCACGCTTTGCCATGAACTTGGGCACGCTCTCATACCCCTGACTTTCGGGCATTCCGTCCAGGTGAAGGTGGGATCCGAGCCGTCTCTGTCTATCCAATCAGAAAAACTGTCGCTGCAGCTGGGCAGCCTAAAACCCTGGTACGGCCACACCAATTGGGAAAAATCTGAAAATGAAACACTCACTCTGCTTTTAGGCCCGTTGGTCTCACTGCTGCTGGCCCTGGGGTTTCTGTTGCTTAGCCGATCCAGCAAAGGGCAGCAGATCCGCATGTTTTACGCAGCCTGCGTCGGATGGTGCTTTTTTCAATTTCTATTCACTCTCGCTCCGGTTACTTACCCGGACTGGCTAGGATACGAGAGCAAAATGCTTAGCGATGGAAACAAGCTGCTCCTCTCCTACCATTAGTATAGATGAATTCTCTTCACCCGATCTCTTCATATACAGAAGTTGTTTTGTATTGTTTAGCGGCAATTTAGCCCCGACGATTCTATTCAAGCCATCCAGCCTTATAATGGAGGAAGACATCGCGTCTCACGGAGGATGATTCATATGACTCAGTTAGCATTCTCTTCTTGGTTAAGCGGAACCCTAGGCGCCATCACTACGCTGCTCATCGTGCCCGCATTTGTTTTCGGATTTGGCCTAGTGGCGCTCGTTCCTTTTTCGTTCTTCGGCCTCACCAGGCGCTCAGGTTTACGACCGGCGGAAAAATCCTCGGAATCCGACGGTAGCGAGACAATCGATTTCTACGATACCGATAAATGGGAAGAGTCCGAGAGATTCCGCAAGGCCGGGTGAAATGCGCGGGAAAAACCAAAGCTTCCTTCAACCATTGCGCAGTAGTTTCGAGGCTGCTCTCCGCTTTCCTCTGCGAACACGCTCTTAGAGAACAGAAACACGACGATCAGAGTTTTCGTCCGCATAAATCGCTATCGCACAATAGCCGGGAAATCTTTTTCATCCGGGGTTAATTTGAAAGAATTCGCTAGAACCAATTGTAGGCAAGGCATTGAAGTTAGTGGCATTTTTTAAAAAATACATGCCGGGTCACTTTCGCTCACGGTCGCCATGACCTATACCGAAAAACAATGACGCATATCGTCGTTATTACTGGACTCTGGAGCCAGCCTCGGGATACAGGACCGTATGAAACAATTCGCTGATTTTGGTCTCCACCCTGGCATCCAACAGGCTCTTAAAGAAGCGGGGTACGAAACCCCCACGCCCATTCAGCAACAGGCCATTCCGCTCGTACTGCAAGGCCACGATCTCTTAGGTATCGCGCAAACGGGCACCGGGAAAACCGCCGCCTTTTGCCTACCGATTTTAAATCTGCTTTTGGCCAACCCCGCGCGCCCCGATCCGCGCAGCCCACGAGTTTTGATCCTCACGCCCACGCGGGAATTGGCCATACAAATTCACCAAAACTTACAAGCCTACGGGCGCCATCTTAAGCTCAAGCACGCCGTAATTTTTGGCGGCGTGAGCCAAAACAGGCAGGTGAACGCGCTCCAAGCCGGCGTGGATGTTCTAGTCGCTACCCCAGGAAGGCTTTTGGATTTGATTCAACAAAGGCATGTACGCTTAAGCAACGTGGGAATTTTTGTTTTGGATGAAGCCGATCGCATGCTTGATATGGGCTTTCTGCGCGACATTAAAAAAATCGTTCCCTTGCTGCCCCCAAAGCGCCACAACTTATTCTTCTCGGCCACCATGCCCAAAGAAATTCAGGCCCTAGCCAATACCATTTTGCGCAATCCCCAAAAGGTGGAGGTCACTCCCCCCGCTACTACCGTAAAGTTAATCGAGCAATCCGCGATGTACGTGACTAAAGCCCAAAAGCTGGATTTGCTGGTGCACCTGCTCAAGCAAGAACAATTCAGTAAAACGCTTGTTTTTGTGGAAATGAAACATATCGCGAACCGAGTTACGGAAACGCTGCTGGCGTCCGGAATTAAGGCGGTGGCCATTCACGGCAATAAATCTCAGAACCATCGCCAAGCCGCGATCCAGCAATTCGCCAACGGCCAGATGAAAGTGCTGGTGGCCACCGATATCGCGTCTCGCGGCATTGATATCGATGGCATCACCCACGTGATCAACTTCGAGCTTTCCAATATTGCCGAGAGCTACGTTCACCGCATCGGCCGCACGGCGCGGGCTGGCGCAACCGGCGTGGCGATCTCTTTGGTAACGGGCGATGAAAAATCTTATCTTGCCAACATTGAACGAACCACCAATCAGACGATCGCCGTAAACGTTAACCAGCCCTTTCATTCGGATAGCGCCGCCAGGGCAACCGTGATGAGCGTCGGGAAAGCCAAGGCTTTGATAGAGGGCCAGCGTAAAACGCGCGGCTCTGGTGGATTTAGAGGTGGCAGTTCTGGCGGCAATTTCTCTCGGCCAAAACCCGCTCACGCCCGAAGGCCAAGTCACAATTCAGGCTCCAGATTTAATTAGCCTTACCCTATGAATTTCTTGGTATTGGATAATTTTTTTAAAGATCCTTTCGCCACGCGGGAAAAGGCGCTCGCTAAGCCCTTTACGAATAAAACGGGGCACTTTCCTGGCGCACGAAGCGTGAACGAGTTTCACTTCCCCGAACTTCGCGAGTTTTGCCGTAAGGCCAGTCCGCTCTTAGCCAAGAGTGGCGCGCTCAAAATTCAGTCGCCATGTTTTCAGTTTTTGGGTAAGGGCCAGCGTAAGAGCTATATCCATTCGGATCCCATGGCCGGTTATGCTGGAATCGTTTTTTTAGGGGAAAAAACTGGCACGTACCCGGGAACTAGTTTTTTTCGCCACAAGGAAACCGGGCTGGACCACTTTAAGTGGGAAGATAAAGAGTGGATCCGGCAAACCTTCCCGAATAAGGCGGCGCACAGAAGCGCAGAAGACCTACTAGACCGGGATAGATTCAATACAAAAAAATGGATACGAGTGGCTACGCTCGATGCCGCGTTCAATCGCCTAATCCTTTTCCCCGGGGAACTTCTGCATCAAAACGCCTCGGCCTGGGGAACCAATCCGAGAAATGGACGGCTAACCTATAATTTTTGGTTAAGCGCTAAACGCGGACAATGAACCGACTCCGTGTACATTGCAAAAATTTTTCCCCCGACGAAACATTTTAACTCTTTATTATTAACTTAGTTAACTCTTCGACGATGATCCGCCTGCGGCACGTATTGGATCTCCGCCAGTTCTCCGGCATAATAAAAATTCGGAGGAAAATTGACTGAGAAATTTCAAAAATTAAAAGAGATAGCGCTACAAGGTGGTCCCATGGGGTGGCTTTTAGCCGCAGGCCTCGCTTTTTTTATCACGATCCTCGTGAAAATCACCCTGAAAGCCCTCGTGCTTCGCCTTCGTAAAGTAACAGCAAGAACCGTTAGCCCCTGGGATGATCTAGCCGTAGATCTTCTTGCTCGTACCCAGGGATTCGTAATTTTCGTTTGGCTATTTTATTTGGCCATAAAAATATTTGAAACCAATGAACGAGCAGTTTATGCCGGACACTTAGTTGTATTAATCGCCACGCTGGTGCAGGCCTGTATCTGGGGCTACTACGGGATTAAAAATTGGAAGGAGTCTTTTCTTAAGGAAAAATTCTCAAAAGATAACTCTTCTGCCGCGGCGATCGGGCTCTTATATGGGGCCATTCAAGGCACTTTTTTTCTCACCATAATATTGCTTGGGCTCAGCAATATGGGAGTTGATATCGCTGCCCTGCTGGCTGGCCTGGGCGTGGGAGGAATAGCGGTGGCGTTGGCCGCACAGAACGTCCTTGGTGATTTGCTGGCTTCACTTTCCATCGTGCTCGATAGACCGTTCGTAATTGGTGACTTCATTGTGGTAGGTGAGCAAAAAGGCACCGTCGAATACGTGGGAATAAAAACCACTCGCCTGCGCAGCCTTTCCGGAGAAGAGTTAGTTTTTTCCAACAAAGACTTGCTGGAAAGCCGGGTACAAAACTTTAAACGCATGTGGGAGCGTCGTGTAGTTCAGTCCATCGGCGTCACTTACTCAACTCCATTGCTGAAAATGAAGCTGATTCCGGGTTGGATCAAAGAGGTGATCGAGAAACAGCCAAAGCTTCGCTTTGATCGCAGCCATTTCGCTAAATACGCTGACTCTTCCTTGCTGTATGAGTTCGTATTCTGGGTTTCGGATGCGGACTATAATATTTTCATGGACCTCCAGCAAACCGTGCTCTTCGAGATTGGCGAAAAGTTTGCCGCCGAAGAAATTGAATTTGCCTTTCCCACTCAAACTATTTTTGTGAAAAATGAAAAATAAATTAGGAACACAACTTAAACCCGGAACCTTCATCGAAACTGATCTAACGGAGAGGCTGGATCGTTTACCTTGGTCGAACTGGCATTGGCGAGTAGTTATTGCACTTGGAATTACCTGGGTTCTTGATGGCCTAGAGGTAACGATTGTGGGCTCCCTGGCCAGCGTGCTAGCCGAGAAAGAAACGTTGAACCTAAGTGAGGTCCAAATTGGCAGCTCAGCTAGCGCGTACCTCGCAGGAGCGGTAATCGGCTCCCTGCTCTTTGGCCGCCTAACCGATGCCCTCGGCCGTAAGCGCCTTTTTCTGGTGAGCCTGGCTGTATATCTCGCGGCCACCGTGCTCACCGCATTTTCCTGGAACTTCTTGAGCTTTGCTATTTTCCGCGCGCTCACTGGCGCGGCTATTGGGGGAGAATATTCCGCGATTAATTCGGCCATTGACGAACTGATACCGGCCAGGGTTCGCGGCCGTGTGGATTTAGCCATCAATAGCACGTTTTGGATCGGCACCGCCCTAGGAGCCGCTTCCACCATCTTTCTTCTCGACCCCCAAATTATTCCCCATAGCATTGGCTGGCGGATCTGCTTTCTCCTCGGTGCGCTGCTAAGCGTTTCCATTGTCCTGATTCGTCGATATATTCCCGAGAGTCCGCGCTGGCTTATACTTCATGGATATTTAGACGAAGCCTCCGCCGTAGTGCGAGAAATTGAGGCCCAAGTTCAAAAGGGCACGTCCACCCCCCTCGCTCCGGTTACTACCAGCGTGCGCCTCGAAGTAAAGAAATCCGCCCCACTCATGGAAGTGGCCAAGCTCCTCTTCGGGAAGTATCTCTCCCGAACCGTGCTTGGCATTTCCCTCATGACCGCTCAAGCTTTTGCCTATAACGCTATTTTTTTTACCTACGCGCTAATTCTCAGCAAGTTTTATGGAGTTCCTGCCGAGCGAATTGGTTTCTATATTATCCCCTTCGCGGTGGGAAACTTTCTTGGGCCCATGGCGTTAGGGCATCTTTTTGATTCCTTGGGGCGCCGCGCGATGATTGCCGGAACCTACTTTTTCTCTGGAATCTTGCTCTTCTTAACCGGCTATAGTTTCGCCCAAGGGTGGCTTTCCGCGGAAACGCAAACGGCGCTCTGGTGCGTGGTATTCTTCGTGGCTTCAGCGGCGGCGAGTTCTGCCTACCTTACAGTAAGCGAATTATTTCCGGTGGACATGCGGGGGCTCGCCATTGCAATTTTCTACTCTATCGGTACCGGAGTAGGAGGGATAGCCGCGCCCTGGATTTTCGGAATGCTTATTCAAACTGGCAGCCGGGAGAATGTTTTCTATGGGTACCTGCTCGGCGCCCTGCTCATGATCATCGCTTCCGTGGTAGCGCTATTCCTCGGGGTGGCGGCCGAGGGCAAATCTCTCGAGCATCTCTCCGCCGAAATTCATCCTCCCATTTAAATCTACCCAATTAATGAACCGGCTCGATAGTGGATAAACGTCACCAGATTTCCTTTTCGTTTTCAGAGAGTTATTAAGGCGGGATAAATGATGCTCAGAGGCGGGATGATACAGCCGACAATTCGACAACTAAGGCTCTATTTAGGGCGCCGATCGAGAGTGAAGGGACTTTGGTATGCAAGCGATACTTAATGCTATTTAGATTGCTTGGTGAAGCAATAAAAAGAGCCCTCAGACAATTGCACGGAATTAGGTTCGCAAAGACTTTCTACAACTAAAAGAATATTGTCTTTTGCATCCTTAATAAGGGTCCCCTTGGGAAACCGCGAAGTGCTTAACTGGACATACGTCGGATATGCGATGTTATCGCGGCCTGCAAATTCCGAAGCGCCAGGCTGACTCAAGGAAATATGGATATACTTTCCAGCCTCCACTTGATTTAACGCCGTTGCCAGCGACAACGATGACGGCGCACGAGTTGCGCTTTTATCTAGTGCTAAGGCAGGTTGTGAAAGTCCAATCTCCATGGCGAGCTACTTGCGATCGACCACCAGAAGAAAACAGCCAGCGTGAAGGCTGACAACACTTCTTTCGTAGTTAACGCTAAATCCGTTAGTTGGAGTGATTCGAGAAACCAGGGTTACTTGGCCACTCCTATAGATCGCATTTATAATTATTGATCCACGAAACATCGAACCGACAACACTGACGTAAAGTGTCGGTGTTCATCTTGCTAAGTATCTGTATTCATTTGAGAGAGAAAAATAAATGGTGCCCAGAGACGGGATAATGCAGCCGACAGAAAGCTCTTAAGTATCTGAACTAAATGGCAAATTTTAGAAGGAAGCTTTGCGCCGAATACTATCGAATGAAATAGCGTAGACATGCAGACAAGTAAGGCCGGCCCTTTAGAAAATCAAAACAGCTTTGCGAGCGCAATTCGAGCCGAGCGCGAAAAGCAGGAAGGTAAAATTATTAGCCTAGGTAATAGAAGAAAATCGCCAAGTCTTTAGGATTTAAAAGACTTGGCGAGCAGGAACGAAGTGTCATCAATACAGTTGTTGAGATAATTTTTTAGGATTTCCCTTTGTGTTTAATGAGATCTGAGCGAATTATTTTCGCCAAATTTTCTTGGGCCGCGATAAAATCCGCTCGACTCCTCTGACATCTGAAGCCAATTTTTTCATAATCGCGGTGGCAAGATGTCCAGCGAGAGAGTAAATATTTTGTCCAGTTGAGCGGTGGCTTCTGGGCTCCAGAAACCTAGGATTCCAGAAATTTAGGGGCCGAAGAGTTCTTTGGGGCGCACGCCTTGAGTGATGCGGTGTAATTTTCCAGAGATCATTCTCCCCGCACCACCATCTGCGATCATCAAGACTTTTCCACTCTCGTCGAATATAGGACCGCCGCTGTT
Organism: Bacteriovoracia bacterium; assembly: GCA_050246755.1. Taxonomy (GTDB): domain Bacteria; phylum Bdellovibrionota; class UBA1018; order CAIPTA01; family CAIPTA01; genus JAKFYM01. Next base: position 209,821 of record JBFWVL010000006.1, on the reverse strand, counting down.
TCCCTGCACCGCATCGCCAGATGAATAGAAATTCCGCGTTCCCTGAGCAAAGCCGGGTTGCTGACTGACTTCAAAGGCGGCAGGGCCTAGAAAACCAGTCGCCTGATTTAGAGGTAAAATGCGACCTGTCGAAACGTACATACCGACCCCTGAAGAATTCTTGTTCGATCCACGGTCTAAAAACATTGTGGGATCTTCTGGATTATTTTCCTCATCTTTACAGCCGGTACAGGCCGGGAAACCTACAGTGAAGGTGGCACGATCCGGCTGAAGGTCATTAGAGATTTTAAGGGGCGCAGCGATTTCTCTCGATATTTTTATTTTCACATAGTCGCTTTCGCTCGCGGCTAGGCCCGCTGGGGGCAATAGCACAAGGGTTGCCTTTTCACGAAGACCATCAAAAATAATATTACCTTGCGAGTCTAAGAGATAGAAGCCCAGGGCTCTACCCTTCGTCTTAATTTGTTCGGGTGTGAGATTTTCATTCTTTCTGAGTAAATCCAAATTCGGGCTTATGACATGATAGTTTGTCCATAAGGAATCACCGCTTTGTGCCACGAAAGCCGTTCCTTTGGTAACGCTGTCGTGGATCACGCAGGCTCGAAGGTTTTGAACCTTTTCGCAGTTCTCGATTTGCGACAGCAATACTTTAACTAGAGGATTTTTTGAGCCTTGCTCCGCGGCCCTTTTCATTTCGAGCCACTGAGCCCGATCAGGATCAGCTGTAAGATCTAGTACGGTCTCTTGCCCATCGCTTGGGGCGGAAATTACAATGATTTGGAAAACGGATTTTGCCGATTCGAGGACTCCGGCGGGTGCTTTACGCATCTCAATTGGTGCAAAGCCGGGCTCACTCCGAATTTGTTGAGCAAGGAATTGATAGACCTGGTCGGGCCAATCCTGCCCTAAAGCTTGGACGTGAGGAGATGAACTACAGACTACGCAATCGCCGCTGGCAGCGATGGAGTAAGATGGTCCTAACAGAAAAATTACGGCGATCAAATATGAAGCACAAAAGCTCATCCAATCGAATTAGCAACTTCCATACCTGCCAAAGGCATTGAATTTCTTAAATATATTTGCCGCGTGCCAGCTTAAAGCTGGGCAAATGTCTATTTTATCTACAGTTGGGATCGCGCTTTTTTGATGTCTGGAGACCCTCTGGAATTTTTGTATGTGATGGTAGTGGCGATGGCCACTAATGAGTGCCTCCATAGCCACCATTTTTAATCCGAAAATCTCGTCCGCTAGGGGGTCAGCAGTTGCATGAACTTCAATCTGCAAATTTCATAGCAATCAAGGGATTGTGAAGCGAGTTACTTAGGCTCACATACATCATAGGTCTGCAGAAGAATGCTCCGCGCATCTCGGCATGCGCTATTGTCGCCTAAAGGATGAGTCCAAGAATCTGAATCTTCCGTTTCATATTCAACCTTTTGACCATTGCATGTGATGCAGATGATAGACCTTACCCAACGGTAACTAAAGGCTCCGCCGAGACAAGATGAAACCCGTTTCAAGCACTTCACGCTCTCATTGCAAGTCGGCCGTTGATTCGAGTGGGCATAAGCATTCATCCCAATGGAAATTGATCCTACGACCAAGAGTATTCTTATTTTGCTATTCATGGCTTTTCCTCGATTCGGAATTTTGTTTTGTTTGAAAATCAGTAAAAATCGACACCGGTCACTTTGGTGGACACGTCTTGAGTTTTGACGACTATCGCTTTCCCAGAGTGAATTTGTCCGTAAGGTAGTCGCAGGGGCGCTTGCCCGGCCACCGCGAGCTTTTCCGCGCATCCCACGCGGCCAAACTCAAGCACGCGAATTGTCACTTCAATGGCATTTTTCGTCTCCCGCTCGTTAGCCTCAACTCCTGTATAATTGCACCTGGCGAGCGCCATCACTCGAAATGAGAGAATCGAGGCCTCAGATGGCACCTCCAAGGAGAGCGCTGAGGCGCTCAGTGGCCTTCACAAGTAATGCTAAGGATAGAACTAATGTTTTGCGGAAATTCATGGAAGCTCCTTCGACAGATAATATTTAGAAGCTTCTATAGTGGGGTTTGAGTAAGTGGGGCTAGGTAAAGCGTCTTGAGCACACATAAAACGCACTCTATAGAGTACAAAATCGCGTTTAGCACATTGACTTTTATGCATTGCAGCATTATAAATAAGCCCGTCACATTCACTCACTAAAGGATGTAAGTATATGAATTCAAAGATTTTAATTTTTTCGCTGGCCCTTAGTTTTGCTTCGCCCGCGTACTCCGCAGAGCGCACCGAGATGGGGATTGTCTTATCTGCTGGCGATCAGACCTTTGTAAAAGGTTTTCCCGTTTCTTGCCAGGCCCCACTTCCTGTTGAAGGAAAGTACCACCTCTGGCTTTCCTTGATCGTCCAGGACGCTCAGGGAAAAAGTACGATGCTGGATCGTGAGTTTGAGTTCACATTCAAGGCTATCGCTTCCGCAAAGGAACTACGAAAAAAAGCGGATGAAATCATTCTCGATAACAATATCGACCCGAACTCGATCTTCCAAAGCAACATGACCGGACCCTATTGAGGTTGGCCAGATGAAAAAATATTTTGTGCTTTCCCTCTCGATCGGTATCGCTCTCGCCTCGACGGTTAATGCTTATGCAGGGAAACGAATCATTGTAAATGAAGATGATCTGAAGGCCATTTTCGAAGTCAAGGTTGAAGGCTCTGAGGGAGACGAAGATCTATCAGCATTGCTTAACAAGTCGGTCGCACTAACCAATGATTGCTACGCCACGGCCAGAGTGTTTTTTACGAAACGCAATAATCCGGAAAATCCCAACCGCATCACTGATTACAGTGTGTCCATGGAGTCATCTTGCTTAACGGCTTCGTTGGTTCTCTACGAGAAGATCCGAACCGTGCCTGGAGCCAAAGTTGTATTTCTTGTTCCCAAGCCAGTGATCACGGGCAGCAACTGATGCAGAAGAGTTGGACAACCGAGCAAATCGAAAAATTTCTTGAAGCGCGAGATCCGCGGGCTTTCTTGAAATTTATTATGGACGAAAAAGAGCGCGACGGGCGCAAGTTGAGCTTTGCTAATTTGGCGAGAATGGCAGGCTTCGCTTCGCGAAGCTATCCTCGAGATGTGCTCCTTGGTAAGAAGCACCTTACGGCCGAATCAGCCTCCTCTTTCGCCAGAGCATTGAAATTGAATGCGGATTTAGCGCAGTATTTCATCTTACTGGTCGAGAAAGATAATCTTTTGCGAACCAAAGCCGGGGTCGGCCAAGAGAAAGCCGAAAAACAGCTTCAGACTATCGCTCGTCGAATCCGCCGGAAGCTAGTGGCCAGTTCCATCAATGGAAACGAGGTTTACTCGATCGCAGACTCCTCGATTGTATACGCGTCTCTTGGCGCGCCCGAAAAAGGTGCGACGTTAGAAGAGGTCGCTCAAAAGTGCCATCTTAAGCTCGATAAAGTGCGGCTTGTAATCACAAAGCTGGTTGAAATTGGGCTGGCCCGCGAAGATCGTAATAGATTCTTTGCCCTCTCGAATCATGTCGCGTTTGAAAGCATGAAACAAAATGGTGATTTTCAAAAGATATACGTAGAGCGGCTTAAGGCGGCGATTCGGAAGGCCGAAACCCAGTTTGAATCCAATCAGAATTTGTTCTTGGAAAGTACTTTTTCGATTTCAAAAGAAAGCATGCCTCAATTCAAAGCCGAGTTACGTGAGCTATTAGGCAGATTCGTAGAAGAAAGAGAGGTCCCTGAAGGGACTTCAGTTGCATCGTTGGCGTGTGCTTTCTTTGCCCCCACTGGAAATTGATATCTGGTCGATCAGAAATCCAATCCTTCTAGCCTAGTCTGGAGTTGAGTTAAGGCGGACCTGTGAAGCCTGTATTACCGGGGCTTCAGAAGGCTCCTAAAACTGACCTATAGCGGATTTAGGCTACAGAGCCCAGGTGGCGTGGTTATTGGCAGGAAAAGTCCTTAACCGAGCCGGTAGCAGGGCCTCCAAAAGGGTAGCTTGGGAGTATCGGGTCTTTAGAAGTCCGTTTAATCTAAAGGGCTACGCAAAAGAAGAGGTCCCACAAGTGAGAAGGATTACTTTTGTGGACGCTAAGAGTAGACGCCTTTAGAATGCAAAGGTGCTTTACCTCCTAGTTGGCTTCGCAATTCTATCAATCACATTGGGCTCATCTCTGGCGATGCTTTCTACAAACGCCCTTGCAAACACGCTTCGCTTGAGAGCCCGCTGGCTTCAGTTCGTTTTAGATGTCGCCGCCTTTGCCGCGGTTGTTTTTGCGGTACCAGTTCTTTTCGCATTTTGCGCGGATCAATTAAGGACAGTGGTTAGTGGAATTGCGCTGATCTACATTGCTTGGATGCCGGCCATGATAGTCGTGATCGCAAATGCTTTTCTCGTCGGCATCAGACTCAAGAGAGGATCTTTGATAAAGTACGGGAGGAGCGAATTCTTCAGCTTTTTTATTCTTGGAACTCTTCTCACGGCTATTGTAGGAAAACTTTTCCTTGTTGCATGGTCTCAATAATTCCTAGCCCTAAAAGCAGAAGCCCAGCACGAAAATGCCGGGCTTCTGCTTTTAGGGCTATGCATCTCTGCTTTAAAACTAGGTAATATTTCGAGCTGGCTGATTTTAGGTGCTGCTTTTTGTAACGCCTACGCTACTCCCCCGTTCAATTATTGGAAAGCTTATGGTTGGCTCACTGAAGGCGCTTTCCGCTACTATAAGCTCCGCTGCTTTTCTTTTCGCTTCTGCCTCCTCTCTTTTCATGGTTGCCCTTTCGGCGCTGACGGAGCCGTGACTGCACTTGGCAACGGTCGAGATATTCCTATAGGACATTCCAGCCTTTAGGAGTTTGCGGATTAGATCTGAATCACGCAGCTTCTTCCGACCAATGAGTTTTCCCTTAGCTCGTGCATTGGCGAGTCCGATTTTCACCCGATCCGCGATAAGGTCACGCTCTAGCTGCGAAATAGAGGCAAGGATCGAGAAGATAGCAATGCCCACAGGGGAGTTTGTGTCGATCTTTTCCGTAAGGCTAACGAAATGCACACCCTTCCTTTTGAAGGTTTGGAGAGCGTTTAAAAGATGCGTGGTGCTTCTGGCGAAGCGGGAGAAGGAGTAGACGACAACTGAAGAAACCTCATCCTTTTCGACTGCATCCATCATTCGATCTAGTGCCGGTCTGCTCGACTTTGTGCCACTGATGCCCTCGCCGGTATAGAAATCGACATTATGAATCTGGTTCTGCTCACAGTAGAGCCTCAGAACCCGAATTTGAGATTCTAGGCCGGTAGATTGGTCGGAAGTACTCACGCGGGCGTAGCAGGCTACACGTCTTGTCATAGGGCTCCTTTGGTTGAGGTTCGCAGGTAGAAAGGGACATTCGCATGCGAAAAAAAGCTTAGGGCACGCTCTTGATGGCAAAATATTGCTGGGCGGAATTATAACTGCTCGGTGCATAAGCAGAAATGTGCTGGCAGCGTTTTGAACGTCTGCTATCGGTGGGTGATCACATTTACCGAGCCAAGCAAACCGCGGAACTCATGGTGGCCATCGGCGTATACCGCACACTATTCTTATTTTTATAAACTCGAAACGTCATATCGATCGATTTATGGCCAAGCCATTCAGAGATGTCCTCGAGCCTTTGGCCTCGGTCTAGCATGAAGTCCGTAAACCCTTTCCGCCCTCCATAGAGGGTGAGCATCGGATCAATATGCTTCTTCACGGTTTGCACCAATGGGCGCTTGAAGCTCCCTGATTGAATCAACCGAACGCACTCAGCCTGTTCAACCAAGATAATTGGAATGAACTTCCATCGCCGTTCTTTGGCAATAGAGGTTAGTTTACTTTGATAAATTGCCAATATCTGAATCTTAGAGCCGTCGAAACTATTTACCCGCTCTTCAATTCGCCAAGCGCCTGAGCTATTTTTAAGATTATCGATTTCTATAGGCCTCAAGCCAAACCAAAGGGAGACCTTCAACCAATTGATCCCCGCCTCGGAAATTCGTCCTGTTCCCCTGGCCAGAAGCAAAGGAGTTAGTGGGGCCGAATCTTTCTTCTTCTTACTCGACTCGGAGTAGACGTCGGCAATTTGTTCTCGAATATGGCCGCGTGGGGAAGGTACTGGCAGGAATGCCTTTCCCTGAATCCGAGAAGCATAATGTCTCCAGAAATTGATGATGCCTAATACCTTGCAGGTATAATCCAAGGAGAACTCGCGTTCGATAAAGTACCTGTAGAAGTCCTCTGGCTCTTCCGACCACTCGGAAGGATCTCGCTTCACCTCCAGTATTACTTTTTGGGCAAGGCCCCATCGGCTCAGCACCTTCTTCATCTTTTTTTCCGCATCGCGCCCAATAGAAAACTTTCGCTTTAGCACTTTATTTTCGAATTCTTCGCACAGTAGCGCCGGGAGATAGGCCGAATGTACGCGTTGCCTACCTTTGATCGCTTTAATAGCCGCGACTTTCCTTCGCTCCTCTTCTTTCTTAATGCTATCAACCGCATTCAGCTGTTTAGCTCGCTCCTTTGCGATTTCGACGGACATATCGGGAACGAAACCATGGGCGAGTAGCTGGTTTTTAGCAATGTGCCGATCGTGCCGCTTCCCGTTCTCCCAAGATTCGTGAATCACCCGCCATTGCATTCCTCTAACGCTTTTCATTTGCAGAATTCGATATCCCATACAGAAAGGAACCCTTCCTTTTGAAAAGAAGTCCAGAGCCTATTGAGGAAAACTTATGTGCATTTGCGCAATCAAAGAAATAGACGTGAGTGGCCAAGCTTAGATATCTGGCGCGTATTAAAAATACGCATGATAGTAGTCAATCGCTTTTATTCTGATCGCTAGCTAAACAGAGCGAAAAGCGCTTTCTTATTGCGAATCTAAGGTAAGTATTTCTGGTTCGGAAGGTGCAGCCCTGCCCTCTTCCTGGTCAGCACCCAGGGCACCCGTCCTCTTCGGCCTACTAAGTTCTAGGTTGCCCCCAGCTCCCCTCAGTATGATGGCCTTAGCTTCGTCAATCACATCGCTTAGCAAGCTATAGTAGAGCTTTGGCGAATGGACCAGATCGCCGGTATATTCATTTATAAGAAATTCCCCTAAGCGTCTCGACGGAACGATGTACCAAAGAATGTGGAGTTCAGGCCGGGACGCATAGTTTTCCAGAATTGCCTTATATCTGCGCTTCGACTTCTGTACGTTTTCCAGCTCAACTGCGACTACTTTAGGCTTCTGAACAGCTTGAATGGCAAACAACAAATCGGGAATCTGCTTGGCATGGGTCGATTTGCTTTTGGCAGCCTTTTGTTTCAAGAAAAAACTATTCTTCCAATGCGCTCCCATTCCATTTTTTTCCATTCGCATTCGTATTTCGGAAAGTAGTAGGTCGTGCTCTAGGGTATGCCGATTGATGGTGATCGCACCCGAATCGCTGCAAATCCGGTCTAAAGCCTTCTTCGCTACCGTCCAGACCAAGAGTCCCCTGCCCAATCCTGAATGAGCACAAAGATAGCCGGCAGTGCGCAGCCGCCTAAGGCGCCTGAGCGCAATTGACTCATCTATGCCTGAAAAGGTCAGCCTCTTTATTTGATTAGTACTGAGCAGTCCGTAGGAACATAGTTGCTCAAAAAGAAAAAAATCTCTTTTCGTAAGTTCTAGCTTCATTGGTCACTCTGAAATGGATTCAACGGCGGCGGCAGTAGGATCTTCTGCCTGATTCTTTTTGTCGCTAGAGTACGAGAGTCGATTCTCTGCCTTTAACGTTGCCACGTAATCTTGGAGTTTCTTTAAATTGGCATTCAGTTCTTGGAAATTTGCATTTGCGTGCTGCCTCCAATTCCGCATTGCCGTGAAATCGGTACTAGTCTTCTTAGCGGAATCCTCTAGGGCGGCTAAGGAAGAGTTAACTTTTTCCACCCATGCCCAAAGCTCCTTCCATTTGCGAGAGAGAAATCCGACAAATCTCCTTACAGTCAGGAAAAGTAGCCAAACGCTAACTAAAGTAGCGCTTAGATAAATTATATAGAGAAGGAGTTTCTCTAGTAGCGGTAAAATCTTCTCGAAGTTTGCTGCAATTAAGATGCAAACAACTGCGATTACCCCCAATTCGGACTCTTTAGAACGTTCGGGCATATCTGGCACCTAAGGAAGAAGAATTTATTGAGGCTGATAAATCGACGTAGAAAGGAAAGGAAAGAGTACATTTTCTACGGATTAGAAAACGAGGGGCCCTTACCTATAGTGGAAATCGTCAGGTGTTTTTCTTCACTTGAAAAACAGCAAAGGCTAGCCTGCCGACACCACCGACATAAAATGTCGGCGGTCGCCAAGCTAACTATTTAAATTTTTGGGATTAAAGTTTGATAATGGTGCCCAGAGACAGAATCGAACTGCCGACACACGCCTTTTCAGGGCGTTGCTCTACCGACTGAGCTATCTGGGCACACAAGATATTCAGGGAACGGTGCTCCCTGAAGAGCCACTAGAATTACCAGAGCAACGGAGAAATTGAAATCCTTTTGGTCGGTATTAGGCGCGTTTCTTTTTGGAAAGATTCTGCTGCGGCGAAGCATCGTGAGGTGCGCCGCGCGTCAGAGAATGCCAGAGAAGAATGGCGCCCCCGATGAACATCACGCTGCTGAGTATTTGTCCCATGGTGATTCCGAACCAGAGGTAGCCCACTTGGGCGTCGGGCTCGCGGAAAAATTCCATCGCGATGCGGAAGCAGGCATAGAGGAACATAAAGGCGCCGGAGATCACCCCTACCCTGGGTTTGGTGCGCCAGATGAGCTGAAGAATCACAAAGAGCACGAGGCCCTCCAGAAAAGATTCGTAGAGCTGCGAAGGATGACGAGGATGAGGGCCGCCATTGGGGAAAATCATAGCCCAAGGCACATCGGTGGTGCGCCCCCAGAGCTCGGAATTAATGAAATTGGCGATGCGGCCAAGGCCGAGACCCACCGGGGCGCCCATAGAAACTACGTCGCAGAGCTTCAACCAGCGGATATTATATTTCTTCGAAACGTAGATCCCGGCCAGCATGGTTCCAGCGAAGCCGCCATGAAAGGCTAACCCGCCGTGCCACACCGCGAATACTTCCCACCAAGGGCCCTCGAGGGTGCCTTCCAGATTATAAAAAATTACGTACACAAGACGGGCGCAAACGATGAGGCCGAGCACCATGGTAGCGAGAATGGAATCGGCCTTCTCTGGCTCGAAGCCCAGCCAGCGTGCATTCTTTTTCAGGAGGTGAAAGATATAGAGGAAGCCCAGCAAATACATCATCCCGTACCAGCGGGGAGCGATTGGTCCGAGGTGGAAGATCACGGGATCGATTTGCGGATAAGGAATCATAACGTTAGAGTTGAATGCTATGCTCCTCATCCGATTTTTGCCAATCTTTTTGCTATCTATTCTATGGCCTATTTTCGCGCAGGCTGGCGCTCCTTCCGGGGAAACTTGGTTCACGCTGATGAGTCCCAATTTCCGGGTGCATCATACGGCGCCGCTGGAAATTTACGCGCGCGCTTTCACGAGGGCGCTGGAGCGCGGATTGCCGTTGCTGGAAAAGGACATGCACTGGGAAGTGAAGCATAAGCCGATCGATATCGTGATCATGGATCCTTCGGATTCGGCGAACGGCATGGCGGTAAACTTCCCAAACACGCATATCGAAGTGTACTCGATGGCCTTCGAATCCGATTCCCTGCTTTCCCATTACGTAAATTGGGTGAACGAACTGGCAACGCATGAACTCACGCATATCGTTTCGAACGATGAGTCGCCGGGAATTTATTCGTTCTTCCGGTCGATCTTCGGCTCGTGGGTAAAACCGAATGGGCTCGAGCCTTCGTGGCTGGCCGAAGGCTTGGCGGTATTCGAAGAAACGGAGCATACCGACGGCGGGCGCGGGCGCTCTCCGATGCTCGAGGCAATGCTGCGCACGGCAGTGCGGGAGGAGATGCTCACGAGCAAGAGCTATACGTCGATTGATCGCTTCAACGACGGGAATCCCTGGTGGCCCACGGGAAATATGGCGTACCTGATGGGGTATACGATTCAGGCTTTACCGAGCAAAGAGACGCCGGGGCTTCCCGGCAGCGTGGCCCGCGCGAACGCGGAAAATTTTCCCTTCTCGCCCAACCAATCGGTGGAAGAATTAATCGGGCGGAGCTGGTTTTCAATCTGGGCGAACGCCCCCTATCGCTTGCAGGAAAGATATGGCAAGCCCGCGCCGCTGGCATCGCAATGCTTGCTCACCAAATCGGGCGCCTTCACCGGCGGCCACGCGATTTCTGCCGACGGCTGGATTTATTTCTCCGAGCTCGACTGGAATTACGGCCAGCACCTCGCGCGCGTGCGCGCCGACGCACCCTGCGGCGAAGGCAAAGTGGAGCGCTTGTGGCAAAAGAATGAAACCGGCCCCACGCAAGTGGCAGTTTCCCCAAGCGGAAAGCTGGTGGCGTTCGCCGCCTTTGATCGTTATGGCCTCGACTATTTTTTCAGCGATATTTATTTGTGGGACAGCGAGAAAAAATCCACGCGCCAGCTCACGGATGGAGCCCGGCTTCGTGATCCCGCCTTCGTGAACGATCAGGAATTGCTTTACGTTAAGACGCGCCCCGATACCAGCATGGCGGTGGTACGCCGCTATTTGGATACCGATAAGGAAGAGGAACTGTTTGCCGGGAAGCCACTCGAGCGCATCGCGGGCCTTTACGCGCGGGGAGACCGAGCCCTGTTTTCCCTGCACACGAATAACGGCCAAGAAAGAATTCAGTCGCTCTCGCTGGCGAATGGGAAAACGGAACGTGCTTTTCCCGGAATGGATTCCAAGCACGTGTTCGAAAGAAATCCTTTTCTCGCCGAAGACGGCAGCATCTACTTTGCCGCCGCCTATGACCGCAGTACCCAGGATTTATACCGGTACGATCCGAAAGCCAAACGGACCCGCAAAGTAGCGGAAGGCGATTCGGGATTCTTGGATCGCCCGGTTCTGCTCGCCGACGGAAAAACCCTGGTCTACGCAAGCTACGGACTCAATGGACTGGACCTAGCGCGCGCCGAGGCGAAAGATTTTCCGGCCACCCTGCGCCGGGAAAAAGAAGATCTACATGAGTTTCTAAGCGGCACCAAGCCCCAGCCGGTGGAAGCCCCACTGGACAATTCGCCCGTGGTCCCCTACAACGCCATGTCTACTCCGGCAACTTCCCTCTGGCCCCAGTACTGGCTGCCGAACATCATCGCCGCGCGCGATGGTACCTTGATCGGCGCTTCCACCTCGGGAAATGACCCCCTCGAATACCATCGTTACGGGCTCACTGCGCAGTACGATACACGCGCGCGTTTTCCCACCTACCTGGCCTATTATCAGAACCGCTCCAACGTGGTGAATCTGTTCGTGCAGGCAAACCAGATCAACGATTACTTCTCGGGAACACGCACCTCCAATCGCTCCGCCAGCTATTCGGCTCAGGCCACGGTACCGATCGGCGAGTCCGCGTTTTCCTTCGGCGCGGCTTTTCAGGAGAGAACGCTCTTCGGTTTGCGCGGGCAAAATACGCTCGTGTACCAGAACTTCAATCACACGGAGCTGGGAAAAACAGCGTCGGCCATCGCGCCTAATTTTGGCCACGCGATTAATTTATATACGGGGCTCTACCCCAGCGCACGCAACGAGAATTTCTTCGCTGATCTGCGCCCTTCCCTGGCACTCTACATGAAGGGCTTTCATCCTTCGCATAGCGTGGGTTTCGTGGCCATGGCGGGAATCACCACGAATTCGATCCTGGCCTCCAACTACTACCAGGGCGGCGGGCCTTCCGCGCTCTCGAGCTCCGGTTTCGTGGTGCGCGGCTATCCCACCGATGTTTTGTTCGGCCAAAGAATCGCCACGGTAAATCTCGCCTACTCGTTTCCCGTAGCGCATCTCTACCGCGGGCTCGGCACCGGACCGGTATTTTTCGAGACGCTCGGCTTCCGCTTTCTTGCCGACGCCGGCACCGCCAACTATACCGCGCGCTACCGCGACGGGATTTTCCGATACTACGAGGCCAAAAAATACCTGCGAACGGGAATCGCGGGCGTAGGCACGGATTTCCTCGTGCAGGGATCGATGCTCTACCATATTCCGGTGTCGCTCGCGACCGGGCTGCACTACGGATTCACAAAGCGCTACGGGGGCGAGGCAATGTTTACCTTTGGATTAAACGTGGGCTCGATCGGGCCGATGATCGCGCAGCCTAGCCAAGGCAGCGTTCGCTAGTTATTTCTTTTTCGTGGAAGCGGGAACGCGCGCGCTTTTCTTTTCGGCAAAGATGCTCTTCCTCGATCCCTCTTCGCCTTTGGAATTATCGTAGGGCATTTCCTCGATCGCGAGGTCGAAATAGTAGGTTTTGCCCTTGAAGGAATAAGGGAAGCAACCATCTTTGCTGGCGCTCACGTAGAATCCCGCGCTGTACAGGTTATAGCCTTCCACTTCACCCACCGAGTTATAGCCTTGGGGGCCGCGAAATAGAATGCCCACGTTTTCTCCGCCGTTATTGTCGGCGAAAACGTTACGGCTGAAGTAGCGCCATAGCAAAACAGGATCCTGGGGGAAAGGCCCTTCGCTGCGCTCTCCCGGCTTCACCTGGAGCTGCTCGGCGGTATGGTAGAGGATTTTCAGGGAACGCAGGGCGAAGAGCTTTTCATAGAGCTTGCTGCGGCTCTGTTCGGCGGCGAGGGCGGGCCACTCTTTTTCCGGAATATAAAAATGCGAATGGCCCATGTCGGGGAAAAAAATCTGCTCGGCGTAGCCACGCTGGAGGGAAATTTCGAGGTGGCGGGTAACGCTGGCGATGAATTTTGGATCCACCTTCACCACCCCGTAAGGCGCGCTCATTTCGTAACCATGGCTCGCTTCGTTGTAGTAAGCACGGCCGAGCAGGCGCTTACCGCTTTCGTAAATCATCTCAAAATTTTTCTGCATATCGCTGCGGTTTTGCCCCCAGTGAAACTCATTGGAATAAACTACCGGCTCTTCTTTGGCGGGTTTTTCACAGCGCCGGCCGGCTTCGGCTAAAGCGAGCGTGGGCGCGAGAGCGAAAAGGAGGGCTAAAACTTGCATCATCATGCCCATCTATCGACAAGTCCGGAATCCGCCTTGAAAGGATTCGCTTTCCGGACTCCCTGAGATTTAGCGTAGTTAGTTCCCCCATTTATCCCGGGTGGAGGTGGGCCGTTTTCCTGCTAGAGGACAGCGCGGGCTAAACCGCGAACCTGGAGAATGAAAAGTATGAGTAAAGGAAACGTAAGCAAAGTGATCGTAGTAGGAAATTTGGGGCATGACCCCGAGCTGCGCTACACGGCAAAAGGGAACGCCGTCACCACTTTCTCTCTCGCCACCAGCCGCGGAATGAAAAACGCGGCCGGGGAGAAAGAGGAGAAAACCTATTGGCACCGGGCCACGGTATGGGGGAAGAGGGCCGAAAGCTGCGCTAAATACTTGGGCAAAGGTGCGAGCGTTTATGTAGAAGGCCAGCTGGAGCTCAAGGATTGGGTAGACAAGGAGGGAAAGCCCAGGAAATCGGCCGAGATCCTAGTGGACGATATCCGATTCCTAACCATGGGACGCCGGGAAAAAACCGAGGTTAACGATTCGGTATCGAACGTCTCCGAAACCCCGGCATTAGCCCAGTAAAAAATTGGGTGGGAGAGCCTCCTCTCCCGCCCAATTTTTTTTCTTACCTGCCATTTTTTTCCTCAATTTCCTCTGCCAAGTGTCGAAGAGTTAGACATCTCGAGAACAACCAACGGCACTCAGGAGGAGTACTTATGAAAAGAAAATCAAAATTCAAAACCGGTGACTACAGCCTTAACCACGTTCTCTACCAAAAACTAGGAAACGATTGGTACGCCTTCACCGAAGTAAGCGGCGAATGCTTCGCCTCCAAAGTGGACCCTTCGCAGGCCAAAGCAAAAATCGAAGAAATGCAGTCCGACGATCAGGCGCCTCGCTCCGGCAAGCGCCGCGCGGCCTAAATAATTTTTATGTCCGTTGCGAAGAAGAAATCTAACGACTACAAAGTATTTCCCGGGGCAACGGATCCCCAGTCTCGGCTGCGCGTAGACAAAGCGGCGGCCGAGCAACTGCGCGACAAGATTCAGTCACATATCCTCGAAAATCCCAAAGCATCGAAGAAAGCCGCGCTCCTGATCTCCCTCTGGATCGCCGGCAAGACGAGAACTAAAAAGTAATTTTTAAGAAGTTTATTTCCAGGCGGTCCGCCGTGGGCGCGAAACGATCGCGCTTGGCCATTACGGTCGCTCCGGTAACGGGCTGCAGGTTTAAGCGGCTAAAATCCTCGTACGTGTCGGGCCCCTCGTAGGGACTCGGCGCCTTCGAAGTGCTGATCACGTAGAGACCGAGTAAAATACCGGCGTACATGCCGAGCGAGCCGAACAGGAAAACGTTCTTGGATTTTTTCTTAAATACTTGGCTCGCAAGCCCTACCACCAAGCCCCCGCCGAATCCGAAAATTGCCGCCTTCGCGACCACTTTCGCTCGCTTGGTGCCGATCGATTGCGGCTCAGCCGGCGCGGCCGTTCCCGCCGCGGGTGCCGCAAAGGCGTTTACCTGGCTCGACAGAAAGATTGCGGCGACTAAGATTAAACTCAATACCTTTTGCACGTTACCACCTCGTCTTATTGTAGCGGAGCCGAGTTGGCGCAGCAATCTCAGAAAAATCCCCCCTCATCGTACCGCTCGATTACACGGCCTTGTGTTACATAGAGGATTTCCAGGCCAAAACCATCGCTCTCCTCCCCTATTTCGGGATGCATCCGGAGGTAGACCCTGGCGGCCGCATATATTTTCCACTTCTTTTTGCGCCAGAACGGCAGCCAGGCTTCGTCCGGATTGAAGGTGGTGCGTCCTTTTACTTCCACGAACAAAAGGTGGCGCCCTTTGCGGCAGATCAGATCAATTTCGGCCCGGCGCGTGCGATAGTTCCTCTCCAAAATCGAATAGCCTTCGGCAATCAGATATTTTTCCGCCACCAGCTCCGATTTCCGCCCCAGCTCTTTTGTGCTCATGGAACAAAGGAAGCAAATGGCGGGGAAAAAAAATTTCGAAAAGGCCTGGTAAAGAATTAGTTTTTTCATCCCGGAGAGAGAAATCCGGACAACGGCTCGTTCGGTATTCAGCGCTTACGGAAAAAGCTCCGCGGTTTCCCGCACCGGCGCAAAAGAGTGACGATGCTCCGGGCAAGGCCCCACTTTCTTCAGGCGCTCGACATGCATCGCCGTGGAGTAGCCCTTATGGCTGGCAAACTCATAGGCCGGGTATTGCTCGTGCAACTTCAGCATATAACGATCCCGGCTCACTTTCGCAAGCACCGAGGCGCTAGCAATCGAGAACACCTTGGAATCCCCTTTCACGATGCAGATCTCGCGAATTTTCTTTTCACAAAGCTGGGCCAGCAGTGGAAATTCTGGGGCGTATTGCGGGGAGGCTACAAAAAAATCACAGAGGCCCACCAAAGGGTGCGAGCCATCGCTGAGAAAAGCAAAATGGGATTCCTTCAGCTGGCTGAAGTCAAAGCCGCTACGATCCGCCAACATCTGCAGCGCGCCCTCGAGGGCCCGCGCTACGGCCAGGTGGTTCGCGCGCAGGATATTCCAGCGGTCGATTTCCTGGGCCGAAGCGAATCCCACTCCGTAGGCGAGCGAAAAACGGCGTACGGGCTCGAAGGCCGCTTCGCGCTGCTCGTGGGTCATCACTTTAGAGTCGCGCACGGGAACCGGCAGGCCCAAGGCCGCGGAAAAAGGAGCCCAGCAAGAAACGGCGGCGCAAACGGGCCCGGCAAGACAGCCTCGGCCGGCTTCGTCTACCCCAAAAACAAAAGCACTACCCTCGTTCCAGAGTAGTGCTTCTTCTTTCAGGTCAGGAAATTTGGCTTCCTTGCCCAATCTAAGTCCAGCCTAATTGAGCTGCGTTTTGTCTTTGTCGGTGGCGTGAGCCTTCGACAATGCGGCGGCGGCGGCCATAGATTCCGGGGTGCCAATGAGCGTGTCTTTGCTCTTCAGCTTGGCCGCTTTGCCGGTGAGGCCGCGGAGGTAAAACAAGCGGGCACGGCGTACGTCACCGCTGCTCAACAGCTCGATATTGGCCACGTTCTTGGAATTAATGGGGTAGATGATTTCTACGCCGATACCGCCCGAGATTTTGCGGAGGGTAAAGGTTTTCGTAGCGCCTTTGCCGGCTTTGCGGATCACAACGCCTTCTACGTATTGAATACGCTCTTTACCGGCACCCTCTTTGATACGAGCGTGAACGCGGATGGTATCACCGGCGCGGAACTCGGGGAGGTTGGTGCGGGTATATTGCTTTTCTACGGCCAAAACTTCTTTAGATGCGTGCATTTCTTACTCCTAATAAACAAAATCAGTTCAAAAAATCTTTCGGCCATTACTGACCGAATAGCTGCTCAGCGGTTATCGTTGCCCGAGCAATCTATCCAGCGAGATCG
Source organism: Bacteriovoracia bacterium (assembly GCA_050246755.1). Lineage (GTDB taxonomy): Bacteria > Bdellovibrionota > UBA1018 > CAIPTA01 > CAIPTA01 > JAKFYM01. The sequence continues at coordinate 193,288 of JBFWVL010000006.1, read as the reverse complement.
CCACCGCGGATCTCACCGAGAGGTGGTTATACCCACTCTCTTGTTCCGGCACGATCGGGTCGAGAACAAAATCCGCATCGCGGAGAAGCTCGTCCGTCATTCCGTAGCCCGTTCCGAATACCAGGAGCTTCGCTCTCCCCGGCCTATGGAACCCAGGTCTCGCGTCTGACCAGCTTAGCCATTTCATTCCTTCGGAACGTCGGGCGCTCGTCATCAGCACTTCCGGCTTCTCGCCTTCCATCGCTTCGATTTCGCGAATCGCATCCTGATACCAGGAAACAACTTTCACTCGCTCGAAAGCATCGGCGCGATCGGGATTATAATCCCTTCCCCCCGAGCCCTGCCAATGGCCCATGATGCGCTTCACTACTTCCTGTTGCTCCGCGAGCGGATTCACCAGGAAATAATTCTTCACCCCGTAGGTACGGGAGGAGCGTGCGATATCGTGGATATCGAGGTTAGTAACCGCCGTGGTTACCACCAACCCATTCTTATCGCGCATGGAATGGTGTAACAAAGCCACGTACACACTGCAACCGGAAGGGTTCATATCTAGCATAATGATTCAGCTTTTTCGAGAGGGGGCAGACTTATCATTTCTTTCCGCCCGGCAACAGATCCGGCCGCCTTTTTCGGGTGCGCTCTAGGCTCTGCTCCCGGCGCCATTTGGCGATTTTGGCGTGATCGCCCGAAAGCAGGATATCGGGCACCTTTTTGCCGTTCACTTCAGACGGACGAGTATATTGAGGGAACTCTAGGAGGCCCTCATTACCCGAAGAAAAGCTTTCCCCGCTAGCGCTTTCGCTATTTCCCAGCGCACCAGGCAAAAGACGCATCAGGCCATCGATTAGGGCCATGGCCGCGATCTCCCCCCCACTAAGCACGAAATCCCCGAGGGAAACCTCATGGTCCACGCATTCCTCGATAAAACGTTCGTCGATCCCCTCGTAGCGCCCACAGACGAGGATTAAGCGCTCCCTGCCCGGAAGGTCCTTAGCCCAGCCTTCGAGGAGGGGCTGGCTGAGGGGCGTCCCCTGGGGAGAAAGGAGGATGGTTTGGGAAGATTTATTGGGGTCTTTTTCCATCGCCGAAAGCCAGGCCTCGTAGAGAGGCTCGTATTTCATCACCATTCCCGGGCCGCCCCCGTAGGGCACGTCATCCACGGTGCGGTGCTTATCCTTGGCGAAATCGCGGATCTGCACCAGATTCACTTCCAGTACGCCCGAAGCGATGGCGCGGCCGAGGATGCTCTCTCCGAGCACGCCGGCAAACATCTGGGGAAATAGGGTTAGCACGTCGATCCGCATACCAGCTTAGGTAAGGGAGCGGCGCGGCGGAAGCAAGGAAATTGGGATTTCTACTCGATGATTTCGAGAACGGTGCGCTTTTTGAGTTTCGTGGAGGCGCCATTGAGGATGGTGCGGATAGCGCGGGCAGTGCGGCCTTGTTTGCCGATCACCTTACCGAGGTCTTCTTTGGCTACCTTCAGCTCGATAACGGTGGTTTGTTCGCCTTCGATATTTTTAACCTGAACTTGATCGGGAAGATCCACGAGCGCGCGGCCCATGAATTCTATGAGTTCTCTTAATTCTTCCGAAGCAGACTTCATTAGTCCTCCCTGAACATCCACACAACTGCGCCGGCAATCCTCGCCAACGATAAACAACGCGTTAAAAGCTACTAATTGCTTTTAGTTTGCAGTGGATTTCAGGATTTGTACAACGGTTTCTGAGGGTTGGGCGCCCTTGGCGATCCAGGCTTTGTAGAGCTCGGAGTTGTATTTTACCTTCTCGGAGTCCTTTTCAATAGCGGGATCATAGGTACCGATTTTATCTAACACGGCACCGTCACGCTTTTTGTTCTGGTCCACAGCTACGATGTGGAAAAAAGGAGAATTTCTCTTACCTTTGCGGGACAAACGAATCGTTACCATCGAACAGATACTCCTAAAAGATGCCTCCCGGTATGGATGGCACTGCCTACCTAAAGCCCGGGTTTGGTTCAGAAAACTAGAACATTGGGTATAAAACTCCAGCTGGCTAAGAGCAAGGGGAAAAGCAGGCCGTTCTTAGAGGTTTTTTGTCGGTTTAGGCCATTTTGGAGCCTTTGCGGCCTAGGGCTTCTTGGCCTGCCCCCAAAGACGCAGCAATATCCCGGTATCCACGAAGGAACCGTCGACTTCGAAACGGCAGCGGTCCATGCTCCACCATTTTTTGCCGTCGAAGAAATCAAGCAGCTCGGGAACACCCCCGGCGCGCCGGCAAAGCTTGAAACCCGGGCTGCCCACTTGGCCCGCTAAGGCGAGGTGCTTGACCTCCGAAAGACTGGCCTTCAACGCCGCGCACTTTTTTTCGCGGCAAGATTCCGACAAAAAATAGGACCGGTCTTCGCTGAAACAGAATTTTCCAATTTCGGCTTTAGATTTTCCCATCTCCAGATAACGGATTTTTCCCTCGGAGAGGCAAGTAAGGCTTTCGGGAAAGAGCGGCGCGCTTTCGGCGGCGAGGGAAACTCCGGCATGAAAAAACACCAGGAGCAGAAAGATCATTCGAAGAACTCGAGGAAATCCGCGGTCTGGTGAAAATCTTCCTCGGTGATCCAAAAATGCCCCCGCGAGCAATTATACTTATCGCCGTAAGGATCTTTGTATTGCCCGCAGCCGGGACCGGCCGAGTTGCGTACGAGATATTTGCATTTGCCGTCGCGGAATTCACGACCAACGATGATGGCCGCGTGCTGCGCGCTGCCTTCGTCGCGCACGAAACGATTCGCGTTGAGGCCCACGATCACCGGCTTTCTCTTGTCGAGCCGCTTGTCCATCGACGCCAGTAAATGAAAGCCTTTGGCCCCCTGGAGAGCGTTGTCGGGCGGAAGCAATTGCTTCAGGCGGGTTCCTTTCGGCAAGACCACCGGCTGGCGGCGGCAGGAAAGGGAGACCAGCCACTGAAACAGCGCCTCGTTGCTCTGGGCGGAGGTTATTCCCTGGAATACCTGCGCCTCGTCCAAATTTGGGAACATGCTGCTGGCATATTTATACACATCGCAGGTGGTGGCTTCGGCCGCGCCCAAGCGATTCAGGCTCCATCCACGCACGTCTTCCAGGGACCGAATGGCTTTGCCGAGAGTAGTGGCGGCCCACTCTTCCATTTCCACGCTGGAAAGCGGATTGTGATTTCTTTCCATCTCCGCCGCTAAGTAGCCTAGCACCCGGTCGTTGGAAGGAAGGCTCTCTTCGGTGCAGATCCCATCGCGCCTCGCCACGGTAACCGCCTTATTAATGGAAGCGGTGGCGAGCTTGGTGATCGATTCATTTTTTCCCAATGGCTTACCAAAGCTCGCGAAGGTTCGGAGAGACAAATCAAAATCCGAAACCCGCAGGCCGATTTCCGCCGAAAGGGCATCGGCCGCAACGGAACCGAAGCACCAGTTGAGCCCGTCCTGGTTTCTCGGCTCCCCGAGCTTTTCGTGGAAATCGACGGTGGCGCAGCTCGCGGCCTGCAATCTCGGGGCAAATCGGCCTTTACGGAATACACGAGCTTTATAGAGCGGAGGTGGGTTGCCAGCCATGGGAATCGCGACGATGGCCTTCGTGATCGCCTGGAGAGAATTTTCCAGCTCGCGCCCATCGATGTCCGTCGTCACGGGCGGAAGCGCCCGCGCGTAGGTACCACCCAGAGAAAGAAAGATCAGGCTGAAAAAAAGCGGCCTCACCGCTCTAGTATCGCCGAGAAACGGCTAGAACTTCATCATTTTCTTGAAGATGCCCATCTTCGCCATCTGCTGCATCATTCGCTGAGCATCCTCGAATTTAGAGACCAATCGGTTCACTTCGGCTACGCTGGTACCGCTGCCCTTGGCGATGCGTAAGCGTCGATTTCCATTGAGAACTTTATGGTTTTTGCGTTCCACCTTGGTCATCGAAAGGATGATGGCTTCGGTTTTCTTCATCTCCCCCTCCGTGTCTACCCCCTTGAGCTGCTCCATCATTTTATTCCCGCCGGGCATCATCTTCATGATGCCTTCCATGGAACCGAGCTTCTTCATCATCTTCATTTGCCCGAGAAAATCTTCGAGGCTGAACTGGCCCTTGGAAACCTTGGCCATGCTGTCGCGGGCATCCTCCTCCGAGATCACTTCCTGGGCCTTTTCCACGAGGGTGAGCACGTCGCCCATGTCGAGAATGCGGCTGGCGAGCCTATCAGGATGGAAGGGCTCGAGCGCCGAGATTCCCTCTCCCATTCCCATGAAAAGAATGGGTAGGCCGGTGAGAAACTTAATCGAAAGGGCCGCGCCTCCGCGGGCATCGCCGTCGAGCTTGGTGAGCACCACGCCGGAAAGAGGGGTGCGCTGGTTAAAGGCTTGAGCAACGTTCACGGCATCCTGGCCGGTCATGGAATCGGCCACGAAAATCGTGGCGAAGGGCTTGAGCGCGGATTTCACTTCCGCCACCTCGGCCATTAGTTCCTCGTCGATGGCGAGGCGGCCGGCCGTGTCTACGATCACGATGTCCACCACGCGCTTCTTGGCTTCTTCCATCGCGGATTCCACGATTTTTTTGAGAGGCTGGGTAAGATCGCTATCGAAAAATTCCAGATCGGCCTGTTTGGCGAGGATACGGAGCTGCTCTTTGGCCGCCGGACGCCGCGGATCGCAGGGCACGAGCAGAGCCTTCTTTTTTTCTTTTTTCTTATAGTGTAGGCCGAGCTTGGCGGCCGTGGTGGTCTTTCCCGATCCCTGCAAGCCCACCAACAAAATAGGAACTGGCGGAGCCGCGCGGAGCTCGAGCCCGCCGAGCTGCTCCGTGCCCCCGAGAAACTTTACCAGGGCATCATAAACAATTTTTACGAACTGCTGGCCGGGCGAAACGCTCTTGATCAGCTCCTGGCCCACGGCCTCTTTTTGCACTTGATCGAGGAATTCCTTCACCACCTTGAAGTGGACATCGGCCTCCAGCAGGGCCCGGCGGATTTCTTTCATCGCCTCCTGCAGGCTCTCCTCGGTGATACGCCCCCCCTTACCGAGATTTCGGATGGGAGTAAGGATACGCTCGCGAAGGGAATCAAACATGGCCGGAGAATAGCAAACCCCCCTAAAATTGCCAGCTTAGGCGCCTAAACGCTTGTAACTCTGGCCAAAATTAACAGTAAATATCCGAGCAGTTTTGTCCGATAAGAACCCTAGGATGACTATTGGGGTTAAAATCGTGAACTCGCTCGCGCGGAACTCTTTACGCGCCGGACTGCTATGCCTAGCCGCTAGTTCCTATTCCTATGCCCAATCGCTGCCTTCGAAAAACGAATGTGAAGGCAAGCTCACGGCCCACTTCAACGTCTTGGAAAGGAACGATAGCGCGAGTAAATTCTCGCCCGCTATTTCCGACAGTGACTATACCAACCAGCTGAAGCAGAGCTGCACGGTAAGCCAGCGCTCACTGCTGAATCAGCATTTAGCCGACCTGAAAGCCACCGCTGAAAACGACGACGATGATTTGTCCACCGCCAGCTCCTCGATCGGAGCTTGCGAATATTCCTACGGCGTGATCAAGGAACACTTCAACCGCCTCAAAAAAGAATACACGGGCTATTGCGAAAAAATAGACGCCGTCACCAAATCGGTGGAAGACTGCAGGAAAAGCACCGGCGATTCCGTTAAGCAATGCATCGATACCTTCCATAGCAAACAAAAAGAAGCAGAAGATAAGTTCAGCGCGATCGCCAAAGACCTAATCGACGATAAAAAATTGCTCGATCAAATAAAGGCCCGCCGCGCACAGAACGTGAGGGCGAGCGACGCCTTCAAGAGCGATCGCTATAAACTTGCCGCCAATCCTCTCCTCACTGCCGATCAGCTCGAAAACGCCGGAGGATTCGAGATCAGCGAATATAAGCAGTTCGTTTCGCGCGATACGCCCCCCACGATCCTGAAACGCAATAACTCTCCCTCCGAAGGAAAGCTGATCGACGAGCAAAATCTCGCCGCCGATAACGTGGAAAAATACTTGGCCCAGCTGAGCTCCCTCAAGGGCCAATCGATTGATACTTCACGTAAGTTAGACGCCCTATCCGCGGAACTCAAAAGAAGAGAAGAGAGACTCAAAACCGAAGCGAGCCCCGACCTCACCGGTAAGGCCTTGGCCGCCGCTCCCTTCGCCACCGCCGCCACGGCCGCGATAACCAATAAAACTCCCACGGTTTCTCCCGGTGTTTCCAGCTCCGGATCATCGGCCCTGCCAGTGGTGGCTGCGCTCGGTCTCGCCGGGGCCGCCGCCAAGAATAGCGGCGCTTCTAGTTCCGGCTCGATGCCGCCGCCCACCCTGCCTTCTCTCAAAGCAGCCCCTCCCCCGCTCGCCGCCACCGCCTTTGGCGGTAGTGAAACGTCCGCAGACAAAAACACCGTGAAGGCCGCGGAGGCCACTAAGGAAGAAAAGAAATCCGATCCTGCTCCCCTGACTGCCGGCCTCACCAGCTCTTTCGGCGCCGACGGCTCCTCGCGCACCGGCACCCTGAAACGCGGTGCCGCGAATGCTGGCACCGCGGCGCCTACCACATCCTCCCCTGGCGAAAGCTACGCGAATACCGGCGGCGATTTTGGCTCCATGCCGAGCCGTGCGCCCTCTTCCCGCTCCACCACTTCCGCGGCCGGCGAGGTAACAAATCTGCTAGGCCAGATGAAATCCCTTTTCGATTTCGGCGGCGAAGGCGCGGGCACCGGCGGCCCCGAAGCGGCTTTTGGCGGCGGTGCTCCCAATATAGGCGGCGCGGTGGCTCCCGCTTCCGAAGCTCTCGGTGAATACGCCGAAGCGGCCACCGTGGCTCCTTCCGACTACCAATACACTTCCAATGATCCCGAAGGCGATGCGGCCCTCCTTCAAAGCGCCGACCTTGCGATATTGCCGGAATCTCTATTTGTACGCGTGCACAAGCGGCACAAACGCTGCCAAGAGCTGGGACTCTTGGTAGTGAACTTGGGAGGGATCCGGTAATGAAAACTCAAATCCGTGAAACGAATGGCTTCGTAACCCTATTCCTAGCAAGCTTAGCGCTCGCCGCGTTTCTGCCCAGCTTCGCTCAGGCCGAAACCATAGAAGAATGTGTAGATAAAACCATTACTCGCGGCTCCGAAAGATCCAAGCGCCAGGAATTAAGCGATCGTTGCGAAAACACTTGGGAAAACTACGATGAGTGCAAAGCCGCGGTCGCCGACGTAAGAAAAGCCGTGGAACAGCACCGAAAATCGGTGCGCGCCACTTGCGCCATCAGCGTAAAGAACAGCGATCACCTTGCAGAACAAACCGCAGACTTCAAGAGCGCGAAAAATGCGAATACCACTGGGAACACCGCCACCCTCACCGCTGCCTCCGAGCTAGAGGCCACCAATAAACTGGCTACCAAGGGAAAGAACCGCAGCGAAGAGGCCATCAAGCTCGTGCTCGACGACGACAAAAAAGTGAAACCAGAGAAACGTCCGATTTTGAAAAAAATTCTCTCCGACTTCGCCAACTCCAGCTATTCGGGCGTAAGTTCCGCCCAGCAATATCTGCAGGCGATGAAAAAAATCGATGAGGCCTGGAAAAGCCTTCAGAGCAATGCCGATATGGGCAATGACCAGTACGCCGATGCCTACGACGCCACGGCCACCTACCTAAACGCCGAAGAAGTGCGCCTGGGTTCGGCGTACCAAAAGAATCAGATGTCCGCGGCATCCACTTCGCTGACGGCCAAAGCGGCGACCAACGACAAAAACACCTTCAATTTCGGAGAAACGAAGAGCGATAGCAAGGGCGGCAATACCTTAGGCACCCTCACCCAGGCCGCCCAAGCAGCCACCGCCGTTAGCGGCCTCACCCAAGGCACTTCTACTCCTACGCCCGTAGATACCAGCGGCTCGATCTCCGAAGTGGCCACTAATGGCACGGACCTCAATGCGCCCGGCGCCGCCAACAATTTAGAGCCCATGAAGGCAAACGGCTCCGATACCAGCAATAGCGAGCGCTCCAAATTCGCTTCCACCGGAAATATCCTTCCGGGCGGAAAAGAATCCGACGTGGAAGTTTCGAGCTCCGCATCCCGCGCAGCCGATACCTCCCTGCGCGACTCGCTCAAGAAAAAGCTCTTGAGCGCCGGCGCGGGCGGCGAGGACGATGATATGCCCGCGGCCTCTGCCGTAAGCCACGCGAATACTAAAGAAGAAGGCAAAGGGAACGCGCTCTTACGCGAAGGTGCTACCCTCGAGCCCCTAACGTTTGCTTCAGGTAGCGGAAGCTCGAACGAGTTCAATATGAGCCGCTCGGAAACCGACGAAGCCGTGAACGATTTACTCGCCGGCTTCAAAGACGCCGATAAAAATGAATACACGCCGAACGGAAACTATAACGAAGACAGCGGCGCGGGTTCGCGTAAGCTCGCCAGCGTGCAGGATTCCGCCGCCGGCATCGAAGGCAAAAACAGCAGCAATCTTTTCACGCGCGTGCGCTCCACCGTTTCACGCTGTCTGAAAAAAGGCTGCGTAGTGCACGGGCTCAGCAATAGTAAGATCTAGGGGATTTGTTCGGGGAACTGTTTCTGGGACTTGGGAGGATACGGGTATGGGAAATTTAGGGAAAATTCATTTCCAGAAATTCTTTGCTAAGGGCGGCGCCTTTACGTTCATCCTATTATCTTTCTCCAGACTCGCATTGGCCACCGGAGATGCGACATGCTCGCCTGACCCCGCTCTGGTGAAACTCAAAGAAACCGAAATGGACTGCGCTAACAATGTGGGCGTAGAAGTAAATATAAAGCATGGTGACGGAAAAAATGGCGCCTGCGAAGCAGTATATAAATCGACGGCGGAAGCTCTCGATGACTATATAAAAAAGCAAGTCGCAAGCTGCGAAGTAGCGAATAAGCTGAAAAACGCAATGTCTTGCCTTCAAAGTGGAAAGACCAATCAGAGCGCCTGCCAAAACGAGATTTCTAAACTCCAGAAAGAAGCCGCTGCTGCCCAAAAACAACAGAAAGCGGCTGCGGACGGGTTAATAAAATGGATCGACGAAAAAGAGAAGCAAGCCAAAAAAGCTAAGGAAGAAACCGCGAAGCTTGGCGGTAAGATCAAGGAACAAGCCCAGTACGACAGCAAGCTTGGCTCTAAAAGCGCAGACGTGCCCACCAAAGTGGACCCGAATACGAAAGCCATTCGCCAAGACCAAAAAGCAGTAACTGCCGAATCGATGAAAGATACCGTTAGCCGAGTAACGGGAGATCTTATCAAAGAGCAGGAAAAAGCGATGTCTCACGCTAGCGAAGTAAAGACGGTTCTCCAAGCTAAAGCGAAAGAAAATACTATTGCCCAGAGCCAGCTCGATAAAATGTCGAAGACCACGGGCAAAGACGGCGACAACATGAAATCCACGCCTACCGGAAAAGAAAGTGAAACCGGCTCCCAGGCGGCCGCGAAGCCCGAAGAAAAATCGGCGGGGGCAGGCGGAGGTATGCCTTCGATGCCGTCTCCTCCCGGCGGCGGCGATAAAGGCGGCAACGAAATGACCGGAGATACTTCTGGAACGAAAAATGACCTGGGCGATACCGCGACCCCCGGCCTAATTGGCACTAATGAGCTCGCCACCGGAAAATCGAAAAGCGATCCTACTCTCAATGCCACTCCCGGCAACACGGGCAGCACGGAAGAGGTTGGCGTGATCAAACCCAATACCTCGAGCGGTGCTTCGTCGATTTCGGACACCAGCCTCCGCGATTCGCTGAAGAAAAAGCTACTCGGCCAACAAGCCGAAGCCGGCAGCGGTGAGGCCCTCGGTGGCATGCCCTTCGGCGGCGGCGGTTCGGCGGCTAAAGGGAAAACCCCCGACCTTGCTCCCCTCGCCATGCCCCACTTCGGTAACGGGGATGCCGGCGGCGGAGGCTCTGGCGACGCCGGGGATTTCAGCATGGCTCGCTCCGAGACCGAAGAAGCCGTGAGCCATTTACTCAACGAATTCACTCAGCCCGGAAATGCCGGACTGGAGAACGGCCGCGACCTGGCCGATATAGAGCATGGAGGCCTCTCCAGCCTGGAAGGCACCGAGAATACTCCAATTTTTACGCGGGTTCGTGGAACGATCGTGCGCTACCTCAAGAAAGGTAGAGTTGTGAACGGAGTTAACGGTAAGATTTAAGGACATTGATGAAGAAGCGAACGCAAAATTTGAAGATCCCCGGGGCACTGCTCTCACTTTGCTTGTTCTCCGCCCATGCGTTCGCGGCGGCCACCTCTTGCGCCGATCCACAGGGCCTCGGTGAATTCACCGAGAAATCCAAATTGCAGCGCGATTGCAGCGGCGACCAAAGCTGCGCCGCCGTGGCAGGCAAGCTGGCCGACCTCGCCATTCGTTACGACAAAGAAGCGAAAGCTATTTGTGGCAGCATCAACCAAGCTCTTCCCAGCGCCGCGGAAATCACCAAGGGCGGGAACACGAATCTCAAAGAAATCTATTCGGCTGTAAAAAGCAAAAACGATGAGCTCGTGAAGCTGAACAGCCAAATCTCGAAACAAGCGCATACGCTGATTGGCCCCGATATCGAAAAGGCCAATACCACCGCCAAAGCTAAATCGGCCGACCCGCAAATGTCGGGCATTTCGGGAATGCTGAGCCAATTGCGCGAAGCTAAAAATAAAAGCTCTCTCGAGGACACCGAGTTCGGCAGAAGTAAATTGAAAGACTTAAAATCGTCGCTTCCTACCGATATAAGCGGTCAGCTGCAAGCCCCCGCTATCGGTACCGATTTAATTAAAGCGCTCGCGAGCGATAAAAAAAATCGGGAAGCATTTTCTCTCAATGCCCAGGCCGGGATCGATGGAGCCACCGAACGCGAAGGTGAGCTCCGCACCGAAACCGGCGATAAAAAATCGGGAAGTTTTCTCGACAGTCTAGCCAACCCGAGCGCCTTGATGGGCCTGGCCTCGGCCGGCATGGGTCTCATGAGCGCGATGAAAAAAAATAGCGATGTTTCCACGCCCGGCAGTCCGCTCACCCCCGAACCGATCGCCCCCTTGGCTGCGGCCAATCTGGGTGGCGGAAAAGATTCGTCGAGCAGCAGCCAAAAAGTGAATCTCTCCACCGAAAAGCCCGCGGAAATTCCCGCTCCCTCTAGTCCTTCGTTCGCCGGCACCGGCTATACCGGCCCCGAGAGCGACGTGAGCGCGAAAACGGCGGCGTCCTCCACCAATAGCAACCGGCCAAATTCCGGCGAAGCTGGCGGTGGCTTAGGCGCGCCAGGTGGATCCGGCGATAGCCACCGGGAACCCGGAAGCGCGGCTTTGGCGAATGTGCCAAAACTTCTCGACGATGGCGCCGGCGTGTATAGCGGAGGTGGTGGTGGAGGTGGAGGCCTCAACTTCGGCGGTTCCTCTTCAAGCTCCTCGGATACGCATACGGAAGATCCCCTGAAAGAAACGCTGCACGATATGGCGGCCGCCGTGGACGACAATGCAATGGAAGCCAGCGCCGGCAACGTACAGAGTGGTACGGAGGAAGTATTAGAAGGCGAAAACAGTGAGGTGCTGTTCGTGCGCGTGAAGTCCTGCATTCATCGCTCCGTGAAGAAGGGCCTCGTGATCAGCGGCCTCACGGCAAAAATCCGTTAATATAAAAAAATACTGAAAATTCAATACATTACACCCAATTCGCCTCTCAAGGCTTTTGTTCGAAAAGCCGAACAGTAGTATACTATAATAGTATGCTTTATGGCCTGGAAGGGCCTTTTATGACGAGATGGGTACGAAATAAACAGCTCCTGCTTCCGCTAACGGCGGCGTCTCTACTCGTATTTTCTTCCCCCTTCGCCCGCGCGGCCGAAGAGATCACCCCCACCCTCGGTCCCGCTTCTCAGGAAAAAGGCGGTGGAGCGAAAGAATCTGAAGATAACTCAAAATCATTTATGCGCGAATGGACCTTCGAAAATAGTTTCGATAAAGCCGGCGACGCAAATCAAAATTTAGAAAATTCCCTCAAGGGAAATATCAATTACAACTGCGACCAGTACCGCAGCGTCTTTGAAAAAGACGGAAAAAAATACGCAGCGAGCCCGGAGCTGGCGGCCCAGTGCGATCAGCGCCAGAAGGCCGCGCGAAATTTCCGCGGCGACGTGGCGAGCATCAAGAAACAGCAAAGAATTTTCGCCGAGGTAAGCCGCGTATCCGATATCGCGGCGGTGGGTGCCGTGGGCGCGGTGGCATATGCCGAGCTTGGCCAGAAAAAAAATAATCAATCGAGCACCTACACCAGTGCCGCCAATCTCCAGGAAAAGGCGGGCATCGTGGCCTATACCACCGGTGCCGCCGACGTCTCCATGGGTGCTTGGGCCTACGTGCAGCAGAAACGTAAGCTCGAGGCCATGCAAGAAACACTGAACGGAAAGAACAGCGGGATTTCGGGAAAATCGGGAAACTCTACGCTCGATTCACGTCTTGCTGCCGCCATCGAAAAAACCAAAGAAGCAGCTTATAAGCACATGCTTTACGGCGCGGGAAAAGTGGCCGCCGGCTACGCTAGCATGAAGCTCGCCGAGCGCAGTAAGAAACAGGCGGAATCGATGGCCTCGATCGAGCTTGCGCAAAGCTTGCAGGTTTCTTCCGGAGTTACCACCGGGCCGGTGGCCGGATCGTCGGGCGGAACCGCGGGCACTTTTCAGACGGGCCAGCCGAGCTTCTCTCTCGCCACCGATACCGGAACCTCTACCGCCACGGCAACCGCCACGAACGCGGAAAGCAATGGCTCCAGCACCGGATCCTCGTCGCTATTTGGCAACTCCGAGCTCCGCTCTGGGATTTCTAATCGCACCCCGGCAGACACGGGCAGCGGCGCGGGCGCTCCGGCGGGAGGATTATCTTTTGGAAATTCGGGCCCAGATGCTGCGGCGGTGGCGAAGGAAGAAGAAGAAAAAGCGGCGCAGGCCGAAGTGGCCAAATCTGCTTTTGGTTTTGGAGAATTTTCCCGGGGCGGCGGCGGCGGAACTTTTTCCGGCGGAAGCGGAAGCGCGGCGGCCGGAGAAGACGTGCCAGCGGCCCTCAACGGGCTGGTGGCGGGCCTTAGCGGAGATCCGGCACCAAGCGTGGCGAGCCGGATCAACCCCAACCAGATGTACGATGAGGCCACGGCCGGAATCGACGGGAACGAGCAAGGTTCCATGGTGGGGGTAAGCGGGAACCGCGATAAGTCGCTATTCGAGACGATAAAGTTCAAGCATACCAAGGCCTTACAGTCCGGTAACGTACAAGGCCCTGCCTCGGTAGAGGTACGAAATTAAGCGCTGAAAAACTAAATCCCTAACGAAATTCGGCCGATAAGATAGCCATGAAGGCACTTCGTTTGTTTCACCCCCTGAAGCGTAAAAACTGGCTCCAAAAAAGCTGCAGCGCCGCCGTGATCTGCGCCCTGCTTTTCTCCTTCAGCCTTCCCGAAGCCTTGTCGGCCCGTGACGAAGACGACGAAGATGAAGGATGCCCCGCTGCCGAATCCATTCAGAAAGAAATCGACGCCACCGACAAATCTTTGAGCAGCTCCTTAACCGCCGCCAATACCGAACGCCTTACGCAGAAAAAAGAAGGATTGGAAACCAGGTTTCGCAGCGCTCAAGATGCCTGCAAAAGGAAAGTAGACCGCCTCGCGAAAGAGCAAGCTCGCTGCGATAAGAAAGCGGCAAAAAATCCCGATCTCTATAAATGGAATTCTTCGAAGAAAGTTTGCGAAGACTTAGTGGCCAAAAACGAGAAGCCTAATTCCAACAGCGGCGATTGCAATAACGCTGAGTTGATGAAGGGCGGGCTCCAGGGTCAAAACTGTAAAGTGGCCGCCGAAGCCGTGAAAGATATTTCCGCCCGCCAAGAAGCGGTGAACGGAACGGCCCTCGTGGCCACCCAAGCTTATTCCAGCATGCAAGCGATGCAGGCCACCGGCGCCCAGGCCGATGCCCAAACGCGCCAGCAGCAAGTGCTGCAAGGCCTCGCCGCCATGAAGATCGCCACCGGTATGCTCGCCCTCTCTGGCGCGGCCACGCTGAAATCTGCGGCGAGCGGAGCCGAAGAAGCGAGCAATAATATCAGCGGCGCGCATAAAGACCTCGTAGACTTCTGCTACCAATCTGGAATGGTCGCGCAGATGACCCCCGAGCAATGCTTCTATAAAAATGCCGCTTCTAAAGGCGTGCAGCCCGACCAAAAAAATTACGCCACCTTTGAGCGCATGAAAAGCGCGGCCGACCAAAGCCAGGAGCAAGCCGACAAAGCCAACGCGCTCGCGAAAACAGCGATGGTAACCGGCGCGGCAGATGCGCTGGTGGGCATGCAAGCTTTGTATATGTCGCGGCAAACGGCGCAGAATGCCGCCAACTTTGCGCCTCCCCCGATGATTCCCGGCACGAATATGCAGCTTGGGACCATGAGCGGTGCCTCCAATGGTTCCGGAATCGGCGCGGCTGCTCCGGCACTTCCGATCGGAGATTCAGGTGGCGACCTCGGCGGCCTCGGCGGTGGAGACGGTGGCCAAATCAAGGGCGGGCTCATCGGCGGCCGCCCCGTGACGTTCAACTCGTATAAACCAGAAAAATCCGGCGTGAGTGGCGGTGGCGGTGGTGGTGGTGGTGGCGGTGGTGGCCGCGGCGGGAGCAGCGGCGCCAGCAGAAAAGGCCGCAAGGGTAATACTACGGCCGGCGAATACTCCAATAGCGGGGCGGGCCCCGGCGGGTTCAAAGGCGGCGGTAAAGACGGCGCCCCGGCGGCAGGCGCAAATCCTCTGGCCGAAATGATGAATAAACTTTTTCCGCCGAACGAGGCCGGAAAACCGGTGGTGGATGCCCGCGAAGTGGCTTCGGAATCCGCCGCGGTCTACGAGGATGAGCAAGGCGAGACCGGCGGTGTAATGGCCACCGAGCTCACGATCTTCGAGCAGGTGAACTCGCGGTACCGGACCCTGAACGGAAGCGGCCGAATCTAATCGCCGCTGTCGACGCAAACCCGTCTTTCCATTATGATTAGGGCAAATGTGCAAGCACCTGCTGATCATTGCCCTCTTTTTCTTTCCCCTATCGGGCTTCGCCTTGGGTCAACCATGGCCCATTACCGACGTGCCGCGATTCTGGCTCCTCGGAGAAGGGGCCACGCACGTAAGTTTGGACGGCACCTATTTCCTCACCAAGGAAAACTACGATAAAGCCGGGCAAGTAGTTTCCCCGCCCAACCTCGAACACGTCCGCTATACCAACGCGCGCTTCCACGTGGGGTACGGATTCGCCCCTAAAGTAAGCTTGTTTGCACAGTTCGACGCGCGGGGCCTGTTCGTGGTGAACTCGAACGCTAGCAACGTTTCCGACGCCGATAACTACGGCCTGGGAGACGTGATGCTCGGCATGCGCTGGCTTCTCTATCGCAGCCGCGTTTCCGACCGGGTGTATCCTACCGAGTGGGCCCCTAACTCCTGGATGCTGGTGGCCGAAGGAACTTGGAATTTCCCTCTCTACGACCAAGCCATGCAGGGAAAGCCGCCGCTCGGCGAACAAAGCAACGACTTCACCGGTCTCGGCCGCCTCGCCTGGTACGCCAACGACTGGCTCGCCCTTAGCGGATCGCTTGGCTATACCTATCGCACGGCCGGTTATTCGGCCGCTCTCCCTTGGAATATCCGCGCCGACGTGTCCCTCACCAATCAAAGCGGAATGCGCTTTTGGGCCGACATGCAATCCTGGGAAGGATTTACCAAATCTCCCTACAACACGAATCCCACGCAGCTCGACGCCTTTGCCGACGGTAGCCTCCTCTTCAAGAGCGACTCCCCCACCCTGCGCACCGTCACTCTCGGCACGGGCTTCCTTCTTTCCAAGCAATGGGAAATGGTGGCCGGCGGAATCTTCACTACCTCCGGGGTGGCCGCGGCCAAGGGCGTGGGCGGTGGGCTCGGCCTAGTATGGCGGCCCTACCAAGTTCCCGAAATTCGCTACGAGGAATACCGCAAGCAGCAAATCGCGAAGCTCCAGCAAGAACCGGAACGATATAAAAAGAAACCCGTTCTGCATTACGGCGCCTCCGCCACGATCATTAAGGTTTCGGGCCAAGGAAATTTTTTCAAGATCGCCATCGGTTCGGCGGAGGGCCTCAAAGCCGGAGATAACTTTCAGATCTTTCCTCAGGATCAGCTCGACGGAGAACCGCGTAAACCAATCGCCATTTCGCGTATCGTGGTGGCCCGGCCCAACGAATCCTTTTTGCGTGTAGAACAAAAATTAAACGAAGAAATTATCATTCAACCCGGCCAGGAAGCGCGCCGCGTTATCATCGAAGAATAGAAAAAGCTCAAACGCTTCCGTAACTCTTTTCCTTCCAATAATTTTCGGCTTGCTAAGCATTTAATCGGACCATAACCTACTAATATGAAAAAGATTTACGCGCTTTTAGTGGTGGCCGTTCTCCTCCCCGTTAATTCCTGGGCGAAAACCTTCGCTAACCAGTTCATCGAGTTTCAACTTCCCGAAAAATGGGAATGCCAGCTCGATGGCACGGAGTGGGTTTGCCAAAGCACGGATGAGCAAAAGAAGCGTGATGCGATCATCGTGCTCGCGGCCAAGATAAAAAAAGCCGGAATGGACGAACTAGCCGTATATAAAGCTCATTTAGAGAAGCCGGCCCAGTACGATTCACTGAATGGCGAAAAAATCGTTTCCGAGCCCCGTTACGTAAAAGAACTCGATATCTCCGGCAAGCCCTGGGTGGACTCCTTGCACCTCGCCTCCGAGATTCCCGACTTCTACACCCGCTACTTGGCCACCGTAGAATCCGACCTCGGTATTCTCGTTACGTTCAGCGTGCGCAAAGATAAGTTCGACGAGTATGCGCCCGATATCGAGAACATGACCAAGAGCATGCGCGCATTCCGCAAGCCTGGTGAGCCCAACGCCACCACGGGGGGCGATACCCCGAATGCCGGCGATGTAGTATTTAATGCTGGCGGGGCTGAAGGGAAACCCAAGAAAGCCACCGGCGGCGGCGGCGATGCCGGCATGCTGATCCTCCTGATCATCGCGGTCGTGGGCGGCGGTGGTTTCTTTATCTGGAAGAAAAAGCAGCAGAAGAAGTAAGCCTCCTGCCTAAAATAAAAAAGCTCGCTGGTTTCCCAGCGAGCTTTTTTATTGGTGCGAAACGAAAGTAGTTCCTTACTGAGCCAGCCTTAACTTCTCCCATTCCCCCATTACCTTCGTTACGTAGTTTTGGGTCTCACGGTAAGGAGGAATCCCGCCATGCCGGAGCACGGCATTGGGGCCGGCGTTATAGGCCGCCACAGCCAAGCGCAGGTCACCCTGAAACTGGTTGATCAGGCCCCGCAAGTAGTGGGCCCCGGCCAAAATATTCGCGCGCGGATTCCGCGAATCCAGGGCCTTATCTTTTCCTAAGCCCTTAGCGGTAAAAGGCATGAGCTGCATCAGCCCCTTCGCTCCCACCGGCGAGACGGCCTTATGATTGAAATTCGACTCCACGCGGATAATCGCGCTCAGCAAAGTGGGCTCCAGCCTTTCTTTGGCCGCGGCTTCTTCCACATAAGTTTGGATATATTCCAGGCGTACTTGCTTGAGGGGAGAGGCTTTCGCGTGGCCTTGCTCGGGGATGGCGAAAAAGGCCATCGTGGCCAAGAGACAGAAAGTCCTTTTCATAGTTCTAATGCTAAAGGCTTCCCACTTCCCTGCAACTAAAAACGGTGTCAGCTTTTGCATTTGTTCTGTAAGACGATCAACGAATCCGGTTGCGTCACTTACTCTTCAGAAAATTCTTAGTAAGTACGCTCTTGTTCAGTTTTCCGAGAGCCACGATCAACCAACGATCCCGACCAAACAGCTCACGGGCAACACGCCACAGGTCGAGTGCGGTAACTTGGTCGATCATCCTGCAGATCTCCTCGTCGCTCACCTGATTTGGATAAAACAGCTCGCTCTTGGCCAGCGTATACATCCGCGCTTCCATCGAATCACTGCCCATCAACACGGCGCTCTTTACGCTGTTTTTGGCGATCTGGAGATCGCGCTCGTCGATCGGCGCGCTCACTAACTTTTGCAGCTGCTCGCGAATCAGCTGCAAGCACTCGGGCACTTGCTTGGGGCTGGTAGCCACGTACATACCGAGAAGGCCCGTATCACTGAAATGGGCGAGCGAAGAATAGACGGTGTAGGCGAACCCGCGCTTCTCGCGGATCTCCTGCCAAAGCACCGAGCTCATGTTCCCGCCAAGGTAGGCGTTGAGCAAAAACGCGGCTAAACGATTTTTATGGTCGATAGGATAGCTTTCGCAGGCCAGCGTGATGTGGGCCTGATCGGTATCGCGGCGGATAAGGTGAACGCCGGGATGGAACTTAGGCTTCCGCATGCTGCCCGAGGGAATCGGGCGTTTCTTGCCGCGAAATTTTCCCAGCAACTTATTGAGCTTGCGCTCCACCACATCGTGGCGCAGGTCTCCCGCCATTGTGATCACGATATTTTTACTGAAGTAATGCTGCTCGAAATACTTCTTTACGTCTTCGCGCGTGAAGGACTTCAGCACGGCCTCGGTGCCAAGGATCGGGCGACCCAGCGGGTGGCGGCCGAAAGCTTTATCGAACAGCACTTCGTGCACCCATTCCTCCGGGCTCTCTTCCACCATCGCGAATTCCTGGAGCACCACGAGGCGCTCGCGCTCGAGCTCCACCGGATCAAAACGCGAATCCTTCAAAATATCCGTAAGTAAATCGAGGGCGAAATCGGCTTCTTTATGAGGCAAGGTAAGATGGAAACAAGTATATTCCCGCGTGGTCATGGCGTTGAAATCACCGCCTACCAGATCCACGTCGCGGGCAATATCGAGCGCGGTGCGCTTGCCGGTGCCCTTGAACATCATGTGCTCTAGAAAATGCGCCATGCCCGCCTGGGAAGGCGACTCGTGCCGCGAGCCTCCCTTTACCCACACGCCGATCGATAGACTTTTGAAATTAGCGGCCCGCTCGGTAAGCAGCACCACACCGTTCTGAAGCACGCTTCGCTGGTAAAAATTCTTCTTCGCCATGGAATATTGTAGCGGATGCGCAAAGCACTGAGCAATGCGCGAGCGCCAATACCTGGTAACCGGAGAAGCTTGGCTATTTCAGTTGCAGGTTCGTCACCTGAACTTGGCCGGAATCGGCCTTTTTCATCGTAAGGAGGATCGTATAGGCCCCGCCGGCCCGGCGCCCGAGCACCACGGTTTCGCCCGTATGGGTCTGCACCGAGATATCTCCGCGCACGAAAAACGTGGCCTTGGCGTCGACGGCGTCGCCGGAATCCAGGGCACCGAGTTCCGCCGGGCTGAGCAGCTGCTCGAGACTGAATCCAAAATCGATCGATTGCTCCGCGGAATCTTCGAGCGCAACCGTGCTCAAGATTGCGGCGTCGGCTCCGCGCGACAGTACCGCTTCGGAATTGGCACGCTTCACTAAAATCGGGCGATCGTAAATATCTTTGTCGGCCACGGGATCAAGAGGGTGCGCGGAGGGCATCCAAACGAATGCGTTACCGAGCTGCTCGCACCTTAAATGCTGAAGCACGAATACTATGGAAAGAGCGCCACCGTCTGCCTTGGTGGATAAGCCGTTAGGAAGGTAAGCTCCGCGGCCCAGATTCTTTTCGCCTTCGCAAACCGCGAATTTCCCGTCGAGTAGTTTAATGAAGCTTCCAGTTTCGGCGAAGGCCGGAACGGAAAATATTGCGATTGTGAACAACGATAAAACGATGAATTTCATGATGATCCCTCCCAGGGCCGGACTGGTATACATCACGGCGGATAGAAATTGAAATCATTTATAAAGCTGCTAAGTAGTGAACTTAAAAAGAAAAAGGCGCAGTCACCGAGGTGACCACGCCCTTATTTTCGTCAAGGACCCGAACTAGGTTTTGGGAGCGCCGAGGAGCACTTTACGGGATAAGCGCATTTTGCCCTGACGGTCGATATCGAGAACCTTCACGTCGATCACGTCGCCTTCTTTCAGAACGTCGGTAACTTTCATCACGCGCTCGTTCGAAATCTCGGAAATGTGAAGGAGGCCGTCGTTTCCGGGAGTTACTTCCACGAAAGCGCCGAAATCCATGATCTTGCGAACTTTACCGGTATAAACCTTGCCGATTTCCACTTCTTCCACGATGGATTCGATCATCGCCACGGCCTTGCGAGCCGCCTCGAGATCGGAGGAAGCGATATTGATCACGCCGTCGTCGTTGATGTCGATCTTCGCGCCGGTGCTCTCGATGATTCCGCGGATTACTTTACCACCCGAGCCGATTACTTCGCGAATCTTATCCTGCTTGATGGTCATGGTGATAATGCGGGGAGCGTTCTTGTTGATGTCGGAACGAGGAGTATTGATCGCCTTGGCCATTTCGCCGAGGATATGAATACGTCCATCGAACGCCTGCTTGAGGGCGGTACGCATGATGTTCTCGTCCACGCCTTCAATCTTAATATCCATCTGGATCGCGGTTACGCCGTCTTTGGTTCCGGCTACCTTGAAGTCCATATCGCCCAAGTGATCTTCGTCGCCCAAGATATCGGAGAGAACCGCCACGCGGCTGCCCTCTTTCACGAGACCCATGGCGATACCCGCTACTGGTTTCGGGAAAGGAACGCCGGCATCCATCAGCGCCATGGAAGCGGAGCAAACCGAGCCCATGGAGGAGGAACCGTTCGACTCGAGCGTTTCGCATACCAAGCGAGTGGTATACGGGAACTTCGTGGCGTCCGGAATCATCGCTTCGATAGCGCGTTCGGCGAGAGCCCCGTGACCTACTTCGCGGCGGCCGGGGGCACGCATGAAACCAGCTTCACCCACCGAGAAGGGAGGGAAGTTATAGTGCAGCATGAACTTCTTCGAGCTCTGGGGAGCGCGGAGAGGATCGTAGAGCTGTTCGTCGTCTTTGGTACCGAGGGTAACCACGCAGAGAACCTGGGTTTCACCGCGGGTAAACAAGCTCGAGCCGTGAACCTTAGGCAGAACGCCGGCTTCACATTCGATCTCACGAACTTGGGTAAGGGGGCGGCCATCGAGACGCTTGCCCGTGAGCACCATCTCGCGCATTACGCTGTACTTCAGGTTCTCAAAGTGGCCTTCGGCTTCTTTTTTCTTCGCGGCCAATTCCGCCTCAGGAACGCCCGCGAGGGCCTTCAGCATGGCCTCTTCGCCCACTTTGCTGAGCGCACCGTAGCGAAGCGCTTTTTCGCGAATCGCGAACGCCTCGGTAACCTGGCCCGAAAAAGCGCCGATTGCCTTCTTGAGGCTTTCGTCGATCGCGGCGGGAACGAATTCAATTTTGGCTTTGCCGTGTTCGGCTTGCAGCTTCCGCTGCATGGCGATCAGGGGCTGGATGGCGCGATGGCCTTCGAGGATGGCCTCGAGCAAATCGGCTTCGGAAACTTCCTGGGCGCCGCCCTCCACCATCATGATGGCTTTTTCAGTGCCGGTAACCACCACTTCGATATCGGACTCTTTCTGCTGCGCCATCGTGGGGTTGATCACGATTCTGCCCTTTACGCGGCCTACGCGCACGGCGGCCGTAGGGCCGGCGAAAGGAATATCGGAGAGCGAAAGCGCGGCTGAAGCGCCAAGCGAAGCGGCGATATCGGGATCGTTCTCAGTGTCCACCGAGAGGACGGTGGCCACCACGTGCACATCGTTCAAGTAACCTTCCGGGAAAAGAGGGCGGATCGGGCGGTCAATGATACGGGAAGTGAGCACGGCATCATTGCTGGGCCGGGTTTCGCGCTTGAAAAAGCCGCCGGGGAATTTACCGGCCGCGTAGTATTTCTCGATATAGTCTACGGTGAGGGGAAAGAAACTTTGTCCCGGCTTGGGTTTTTTGGAGCCCGTGGCGGTCACGAGCACTACGGTTTCGCCGTACGTCACCACTACGGAGCCGTTGGCTTGCTTGGCCATACGGCCGGTTTCGATCGTGATTGGGCGTCCGCCGAAATCACAGCTTACGGTAATTTTCTTATTGAGCATGGAGTCCTGTCTGGAGGCTGGCCGCGGGTGTTTCTGAACACACTGCGGCCCCGCTTCCCAAATTATTTTTGGTTAGGTTAAGAGCGTCGCGCTTACTTACGTAGGTCGAGCTTGGAGAGAAGAGCGGTATAGCGACTTTCGTCTTTGCCCTTGAGGTAGTCGAGCAGGCGGCGGCGCTTGCTCACCATATTGAGAAGGCCACGGCGGCCGTGGTGATCTTTTTTATGGGTTTTGAAGTGGTCGGTGAGGTGGTTGATACGGCCAGTGAGCAGGGCAACCTGAACTTCTGGAGAACCGGTATCTTTGGCACCGCGAGCGTGTTTTTGGATGGTTTCTTGTTTGGCGATCATTTTCGAATTCCTATTTCTTTCAGCTATTTATTTGTTGGATTTCGTAACACGCCCCAAAACAGGGTGCAAGATGGTTTTATCAACAAAATCAGCGGCAATAACCGCTAAGCGCGAACCGCCCAAGACCATCGGCCTCGCCTATTTTCGCGGCGGCGCGATTTCGATCCCATCCATGTGCAAACTCATATGTTTTCGAAGCTTTTCCACTACTTTTGACTCGATCTGTCGCGCGCGTTCGCGAGTGATTCCAAACTGATCCGCTACTTCCTGGAGGGTTTGCGGCTCATCGTTCATGAGACGCTCCTTAAACACAATCCGCTCCTTTTCGTTGAGCGTTTGCACGAACTCCGCGATGTGGTCCGATAATATATTTTTCAGCTGTTCCTGGGCCAGCGAGGCATCTACCGCCTCGGCCGTATCCTCGAGCGCATCCATCGGGCTCCGCTTATCACCGTCGCCAAAAGGCTGGTCTAGAGAGTATTCTCCACCTTTGCTCGAAAGGCGGAGGCTCATCTCATTCACGTCCTTCTCTTTCACGTTGAGATTAGACGCCAAAAGCTTGGATCCGGCGGTGATGCCCTGGGATTCCAGCCGCTCTTTTTCGCGCATCAAATTATAGAAAAGTTTCTTCTGGGCCTGGGTGGTGCCCACTTTCACCAAGCGGAAATTATCGAGGAGAAATTTCAAGATATAGGAACGAATCCACCAGGAAGCATAGTAGGAAAGCCGCGTTCCCTTATAGGGATCGTAGTTCGATACCGCCTTCATTAGCCCCACATTTCCCTCTTGGATCAAATCCAAAACGTTGTTGTAGGCGCTGCGGTACTCGAGGGCGATTTTCACCACGAGCCGAAGATTCGTGGTGACCAGGCGTTTGGCAAGCTCCAGGTCCCCCGTCTCGCGGAACTTCACCGCGAGCTCCTGCTGCTCTTCCGGACTCATCACTTCGTATTTACGGAGATCGTGGAGGTAGCGCTGGAGCGGATCCTTTGCCACCAGTTCGCCCTTGGGGCGTACCGCTGGGAGCTTAGGAGACACGATTTGCGGGAGGTTGTCTTCCGCTTTTTTCCCAGTCTTTTTCATCTGTTCCAGAAATACGGCCCGGCCGGGCGCAGGTCAAGTGTTCCCCGGCAACGCGGGCCAACGAAAAAAGCCTAGGGTTTAGTTGACTTATATAATCAACATCGGATATGTTGCGCTGCGTAATGAAAAAAATATTCTTCTTATCGATGGGCTTGGGTTTAAC
The DNA here is from genome assembly GCA_050246755.1 of Bacteriovoracia bacterium. Classification (GTDB taxonomy): domain Bacteria; phylum Bdellovibrionota; class UBA1018; order CAIPTA01; family CAIPTA01; genus JAKFYM01. The sequence goes on along the minus strand of JBFWVL010000006.1, from coordinate 169,680 downwards.
GGCAGCGCTTTCTCCCGCGTTAGCGGCGAGCGGAAAAACCGCGGATGGCTGCTCCTACCAAATTATTAACGGGCAATACCTCACCACCTGCGGCAAAACCAAGGCGAGTGATCCAGTGCAAGTGGCCAGCGTGGCCGCCGCCCCTATCCCCACCAGCTACGGCGCCGTCCCAATGCGCTATGAGCCTTCCGCCCCCCACCCTTCCGTTCAGCAGATGCCCTCCCCTCCCGAGACCATGACGGTACAGATCGCCACTCCGCAAAACCGGCTCATCCAGCGCGAAGACAATTGGGAAAGCGAGCGTTCGCGCCAGCACCAAGAATTGATCGATTCCACTTATGTAGGGGCCTTTCTCGGCGCCAGCACCATGAGCTCCGTAAGCGCGGGCTCGGCCCTCGGACTCGGCCTCAACGTGGGCACGAATATCGACGACAATTTCGGATTCGAGCTTGGCTATTCCTATAGCAGCCAAGACCTTAATCTCAATCTCGACTCCCGCTCTTCGGCCGACCCTCTGGCACCCGCGCTGAATAACGGCTACGCCACGGCGAACGATGCCACCCTTCGTAGCCACCTTATCTCCGGAGAGTTTCAGGGCCATTTTACGGATTCTTACAAGCGCCTCCGTCCCTATCTGGGCGTGGGCCTTGGCTGGAAAGCGAGCACCGTAGAAGAAAATGGCGCGGCCAATACCTACGGCTCCTACGCTACCGGTGGTGGTTCACTTAGCCAAAGCACTTTAGGCGGTATCGGTTCGGCGGGAGTGAAATTCCGTATCAGCCGCGCGATTAACTTCGGCGCCACCTTCCGCTACTTCCTCCCCTTGCTGCGCCAAGAATCTAAAATCGAGCAGGCGCAATCGAATAGCGGCGGCTACGGAATCTACCCGAACGCCAACGAAAGCCGGCTCACCAAGGCTGACGATGCTCTAACCGGTTCCGGCCAATACCAATTCCTTGGCGGGATCCAATACTTATTTTAACAGATATCCCGATTATTTAACTCGGGTTATGCGTTGTAAGGGCCTGATTCTAATCACGTTTTCTGCGACCTTGTGCAGTGATTCGCAGCTGCGGTATCGTTACCTTAACTGACTCAGGCTACCGCAAACGGATTGTGGTAGAGAAACAGATGTCAGAACCAAGGAGAATTTTCGAACCGTATGAGTAACATGAGCCCGTTAACCGGCGTCATTGAAGAAAGCGAAGTCATCGTAGACTTCGGCCAATATAGTGGCCAGTCCGTACAGGACGTGAAAAACACGGACCCTGATCTATACCAGCAACTCGTTCATGAGAAAGAGAACGACAATATCGCTATCCGCCGCAACAAGGATAAAACCTTCCGGCTCTACATGAACCCGCTTTTAGCGCGGGCCAACTAGGTATAATACTCACCCTTAGCAACGAGGGCGCAGGGTCCGCTTAGGAACGCCTGATCGCCCTCGAATCGTACCTGCAGCTCAAAGTCCGTCATTTTCACCACAAACGAATCACCGCCTTGCAAACGACGCACGGCTGCAGCCACCGCCACCGCTCCGCTACCGCAAGAAAGCGTGGCGCCGGCTCCACGCTCCCAGGCCTGCACGTGGATCTGCGTTCGGGTTCCTATTTTCTCCAGGCGACGCACAAACTCCACGTTCGTTTTCTTAGGAAATCGGGCATGCGTTTCGATGCGGGGACCATAAGCTACATAGGAAAAATCTAAAGGCTCTTTCCATTCCCCCTCCTTCGCGCCGTGAAAAATAACGGCGTGAGGGTTTCCGGTGGAAACGGCCCGAAAGGGGATTCTTTCTTCCCCGAGAATGATGCTTTCGAGCTCCCCAATCTGCGGCTTACCCAGGCATAACTCGTACCCCGCTCCTAAACGGTTCGCATGGTAGCCTTTGCCGGACACAAGTAGAGATAGTTCCGCGCTCCGTGCGTTAACCCATTTTTCGGCCGCCGCCAGAAACAGAAAAGAACGTGTTCCATTGGCGCACATCTCGGCCGTGGAACCGTCCGCGTTCCAAATTTGCACCGCGAGCGGGCGCAATGAGATCACCTCCACGAATTGGTCGGTACCAATTCCAAGCTGCCGGTGCGCCATCCGGCGCAAGAAGGCCGCTTTGGCTAGCCGAGGGCGCGGTAGGTGCTTACGAAAAAAAACGACCACATCGTTGCCCGCGCCCTGAAGTTTATAAAAAGGCAGGCCCTTTGCTTGCCTCCTGGATGCTTTTTTCATACAACCCTTTATAGACGTTCAAGAAAATTTGTCCATGACTCCATAGCTCAGTTGGATAGAGCACCTGCCTTCTAAGCAGGGGGCCGCAGGTTCGAATCCTGCTGGAGTCACCAACCTTTCTAATGTCCGAACGGAGGACCGACAACTTAGAATCATCCCCGGAGGCCCGTTTGGTTAAGGCGTATAGGGGCGTTTTATCGCCCCCCACGCTCTCCTCTCGCACTAACTTAAGCTGGTGATTCGGAATGTCCTCTTGACCGGCCAAAAGCATATATATTTTCAACCCCTCCGGGGTCACAAGCACCTGCTTGAGCACCCGGCGGATCAGGCGTTTTTTCATCGCACCATTGGCCTTCTTAAATCCTCGCTCAAACTCCTTCAGCCGCTCCTCGATCTCCTGTTTGGATTCGGAAACGAGCTGGGTCTGCTCCGGCTTATCTTCCAGCTCCTTTAACTGCCGTTCCAGCCCCACGAGTTCCTTGGTTTTGACCTCGAACATCTTAGCCATTTCCTCAAGGGCCTCCTCGTCAGTTGACCGGCCTTGCATCTTTAACAGATTGTCGCGCTGAATTTTCACGCTGTTAATGCTGTCCTTCAGAGTCCGTTTCTCCCGAGCAACGTCGATAGAATGGACATTACCCATCGCCTTGATATTTTCCTCAATCTGGCTCAGATAGCCCGCTTGCCGAGTTCCATTCCATAGGTATTCAAGCACTGCTGCTTCGACCTCTTCAGCCGGAATCCGCTTGTGCTTGCAATCGAGCTTCGAGCCTGCACGAGTATGTCCATAGTATCGGTGGACCGAATTTTCACCGTGGGCCGCTTGCCCAACCAAGGGATGCCCGCAATCACAACAGCGAAGGATACCCGACAGGATATAAAAACGGTTTTCCGCCCCCTCTAACCTGACACGCTCCAATTTCTGCGCCTCTTGGAGCAGCCGTTGTGCTTCGTAAAACTCGGCCTCTGAAATGATCGCGGGCCAAGTGGCTTTGACGAGTTGATACCGCTGGTGTGCCTTTAGCTTCTCTTGATCTGCATTTTTGTTGGCCTTATTAACCTCATGAAACCCCACATATGCGGCGGATTTCAGAAGATTCCCCAAAGTTTGAGCACTCCATTTTTCTTCGATTTTGAGGGAACCATATTTGCCGCTCAACTTAGGCTTGATTCCTTCTCGTTCCAACTCTTGAATCGTTTTCGCCCTAGAGCCCGTATTCATAAAGAATCGGAAGATTTTTTTGACGGATTCAGCTTCCTTCCGGTTAATAACATACGAACCGGGCTTATCCGGATGCTTATCAAATCCAAGAATCGGACGGGCACCATTTAATAGACCGCGCATACCTCTGGCGTAAACTCCAAGCGAAACCCTCTCCGAAGTCTGCTCACGCTCGAACTGCGCAAGCGTAATCACCAGATAAACCATCAAACGCCCGACAGAGGTGCTTGTGTCGAACTGCTCTTTAATCGAAAGAAAGTTGGCCTTGTGCTTTTCCAGAAAATTAAGCAGTTCACAAAAATCCAAAAGATTCCGCGACAGACGAGACAGGTCCGACACAAGAATAAAGTCGATCTTCTTTCTTTTCAGATCAGAGATCATGCGCCGATATGCGGGCCGGTTCGTATCTTTAGCCGAATAGCCATCGTCAACGTAAAACTCGACAATCGAGCCCCAGCCTTTTTCTTGCGAATTTTTCAGGTCAACATAGCTCTTAGCTCGGTAGCGTTGGTTATCAAGGGAGCCCTCAAAGGCAGCCGCTTGCTCGTCCGTACTCACTCGAATATATGCGCCAATTTTACGCTGCATCTTCGCTCTCCTCTTCCACCTTGCGGGGTCTTCCGCGCCGATGGGATAACTCGATCATTTGGGCAATAAGATTTTTTGCCTCTGTGATCCTAATTTCACTCGAAACAGATTCATCTCTCAAAAACACAACCTCGATAACCTTTGCATTTCGCAATGTTTTCGATTCGCGTGGCGGCTTCCGCTTGGCCCGTTTCCTCGAAGCTCTCTTAGAGCCTGGCACTCATCACTCCCACGGAGTAATGTTCAGTTTTTTTTAATCTAACTACTTTTTGTCTCCTGGCTTTCGATTGACGGTTAGCTCAATCTTCCAACCGAGTGTTGCGCCAATCTGAATTAACTTATCTATCGTGGCTCCCACCTTCTCGTTACAAAGATTCGTAAACTGAATCCGGTTCATGGCAACCGCTTCGGCGGCTTTAGCTTTATTGCTACCGAAACGGTTTTCGACTTCCTGATTCAGCTCATCGAGGAGCCCATCCCTAATTTTTTTTACTGTTCGTTCCGATTCCTTCATTGCATTTCAATATAGTAACAAATTTGTTACTAATCAAGAAATTTCGTCATTCGTCGCACCGTTTTCCTGTGCGGTGAGCGGCGCATTTTTTCGTCGCAGACGACTTCGACCAAGATTTCGCGCTGCCTCCTGAATCGCACGCCGCCGTTGCTCCGGGTCTTCAATCTTCATGGCTTCCAGGAGGTGTTTACGCTCGTTAAAATGGGCTTTGCAAAGGGCCTCCTTGCGCTTCAGGAAATACCGGGCGAAGTAGTCGGCCACGATCCAGTTAATCAGCCTTGACGAGTTAATGCTGGTCTTTCCATTCCGTGCTTCCTCCAACATTTTGTCGTGGGCTTCCTTGGCCGGGCCGGTAAGCACAATCCGCAGCTCGTTACTCACTGGCCTTTTTCTTTCGCCCTTTCACCCACTCGGGGCTTCCGATGATCCGCGATTCACAATGCGCCTGAACCAACCTGTTTCCGCGCACTTCAGTATCAAAACACTGTGTTTCGATATTCGGGGTCGCAAGTCCGTATTCGGATTCCATGCCGCCACTACTCGGGCGCGACACGTTGAACTTGTCCAGATTGAACAGCGTTTCTTTCCTTATGCGAGCGTCGCGGGCCTCGATCCCGTCATGGATGAAATACGCAGCGAGCCCGCCAAAAGCAGCGCCGATCAAAGCGCCGCCAAGCCTTGCGTTTGATCCCGAATGGTTTACAGCCGGACCTAATACCAATCCCGTCACGGCTCCCGCTCCAATACCCGTAACCAGGGATTGCTTCATTGTTGCGCATCCCGCCGCCATGCCCATCGCACAGACGAGCACTATCCTTACGATTTTTTCTATACGTTCTCCCTCGTTTTTCCATCGTCATTCGTCACAAAAACCAAAATCCTCATAACCCTATACTCCATTTTAAAATTCATTTTTCGACCCCCTGATTCCAACCACTTACAAGTTTAGGGCTCCTGCCGTTGCAGGAGCCCAGCAGGAGACTTGCAAGCGGCCACTTACAGCATTTAATCGAGTGTAATGGTGTCTCCTTTAAGATTCTTGAATGTACATTTCTCGCTCTGCTTCAGCACATTCTCCAAAAGAGCATAGAAGCAGCGCGGGCGGTTTGATCCCATAATGGAAGCCTCAGCGCGGGCGACCACCCGTTGAATGGCAAGACTTCGGCAAACGTAGAAAACGACCGCCGTGCTTGAATCGGCGTAATAGCTAAAGAGCTTTTTGGTATAACGACCGAAAGCCTTTTCGCTTCTCTCAAATTCAAGACCCACAACCGTAATTTTTCCGTTCTTCCTAATCGCCAGAGCCGCATCCGTGTTTTGTTTCTTAAACGCCGCCAAGGAATCCGTGTTAGTGAAATCCTCGCAAGCCTGAAGCATATTCTCTGTATAGTGGGCGGCTACCGAGCGGAGCGCCCGAAGGCGATTTCGCACGTTTACCAACTCCACGTCATGCTCCACGGAATCACTCTTGCAATAGTCCTTTACGATCCGAAAAGGATACCGCGCCTTTACGACCGCAAGCGCCTTCGGCGTTATGGAATACACCGCATAGCTCTTGGCATCTAAAGGCGACACAACTTTCCTATCCAGAAATCCATAACGGGTGAGCTTTAATAGGCGAGCGGCGAAAGTCTGCCGTGCCACACTAGAAAAAAACTCCGTCTCGATCTGCGCGGCAGACATGACCCGATTCTCGAAAATCCTGGTAAAAAGCAGCCTATCCCGCTCGACTAGCACGATCCGCTTTTTGCTTCGCCTCACGGATTACGTGGCACTATCAATAACCTGATCCTGCACTTCATCGGCCTTCGCGCTTTCCTTTTTCTTATCCGCCACCATTGCCTGAAGGCATTTCCGTGCGCCCGAAGAAAAATCCGCCTGAATCGAAGAAATTTCCTTTTCGATCATGGATTCAGAGAGGAAGGGCGTTTGCACTTCGATAAAGTCGTTCCCGCAGTTCCAAATGGCTCGCCCTTTAATATCGGGAAGCTCGTAAGCCATTTTATTCCCCAGCACCGTGTTTGATCCCTGGAGTGTCCCCACGCGAAAGCAAATGCGACCACCAATGTTTTCTTGCACGTCGGTTTCGATGGTCTTCGTCGTCACCTTTTGCGTGGCCGCGATCAGGTGAATCCCGGCAGCTCGGCCCAGCTTCGTGATTTCATCGGTCAGCTCTCGGGCGCGATTGGTCGCTTCGTTCGCCTCCCGATCACCATTCTTTTTCTTGTAGAGCACGGATGCCTCATCCACGCCGACCACGATCAAATCCCGGCCATCACGAACGGGGTCAATGAGCTTGCGCCCCGATTTTTCCAAATAGGTAAACCGCGCCATCATCTCTTTCACCACAGCTTGCAAAAGCGTAACCGCCTCGTCAGCGTCTTTTGCGATCCGCACGTTAGGAAGACCGCTATAAGCCTTCACTTCAACGCCCAACTTCAGATCCAAGAGATAGAGCTGGATATGCGGCGAGGTTCTTATCAAGCTAATCAAGGTCTGATTGAAGAACACGCTTTTCCCGTTTCCGCTCGTTCCCGCGATCAAAAGATGGGGAAGCGAGCGAATAGTCTGCGCGATCACGCCACCCAAGGATTCCCCAATGAGGAAGGAATGGGGCTCCGTGAGCGCAGAAACACAATCTTGGTAGCTAACGAGTTTTGGCAACTCCTTCTCGGCCAGCCTAATCTCGATGAGCTTTCGGCTTTTGGGAGAGACATGGATTTCTTCAACGATAGCGCCGAAACTTGATTCCAAATCCGATTTCTTGCTCAAGTAGCGGTCAAGACCGATCCCCTGGCTTGCCAGGGTGATTTTCTTCTTAAATGGCTCGGGCGTTTCCACATCAACCACCTTCGGCTCGGTTCCTGTCGCGGATTTAAGGTCGATCAGCCGCAAATCCCGCTGAAACCTCAACACCTGAAAGAAGTGAACAAACCCAAGCGCCACACCGAGGGGCACAATCAAGGCCCCGGCCAAGAGCAAGAACTGAACGAACTGAGGTACATGAACGACAAAAAACCGAACCACGCCAAGGGAAAAGACCGAAGGGAATATCCAATGGAGAAGGTGAAGATGCGCCCAATCCCAATACACGAGCACAAGAGGCACCAGGGCAAGGAGCAGGAAGGAAAGGCATCCCTCTACTTTCTTAAACATCGTCCGGCTAAACCCGTGCCAGCAAATCCGCGAAATGCCCCAGGCGATCTTGCCCAGGCCAATCACCAGATTTTCTAAATTCTTGTTTCCGCTATTCTTGGGGCGTTCACTGCTCAACAAAAGCCCTCAAAAGGCTCACGATCAAATCCGTCCCAGCATCCACCGTGACATATTCCTGCTCGTTGCCGATCTCTTCGGCCTGTCTTTGCGCTTCCGATTGCGCAACTTGAGAAACACCGTGCATGATGGCGTTCTTCATGGTCGCTTTCGGCGTGACCGATCCCGATTGCAGGGCGCTCCCGCCAAGAGATTCCTTTTCGGTCAAAACGTCGCTCATACCGGCCACCATCGTAAGCCCCAAGGTAGAGGCGATCCGCAAATCCGCATTGCCGTGAAAACGGCCAGAGACGCCGGGCGAGTAATCACCGGAGCTTAAGGCTTGCGCCTCTATAGGAAATTCCTCTCCGCTTGGGAGAATGCCTTTGCTAAACTTGATAAAGACCTTTTTGCCTTTTCCTCCATAGCTCACTTGTCCAAAGACAATCGAGTTTTTTGGGATCTCACCTCCGCCAGAAAACCGGCCGCCATAAGGCAAAAGAACCTTAACCAGTTGATTGGCGTCTCTCGTGTCAATCGTGGTAAGCGTCTTTCCGATGAGGTTCGTTCCCATTGGGATCGTTCTAGCCGAATCAAATGCACCCTCGCTTACGAGAACTTGCTTGGCGCGATAGTTGATTTTCATGCCGCCGCCTTCACGGCGGGGCGCTCGGCTCCTTGTGCCCTTTGATTCCGAGTTTTTAAGTAGACTTCCGACCGTGCCCGCCGCCTTGGGATCAGTGGCCGGCGCTTCCTCATTTGCCACGATTGGCTTATCCGTCTTTCCAAAAAAACTCGTATCGTCTTGGTCGCTAAAGATATGCGTTACGCCCACGCCAATGAGCACGACTAGCGCCACAACGAGCATCGTACGCTTGATGCGCAAAACCTCTTTCCCGCCATCCTTGACGAGAAAGAATTTGCGAAAGGATTTCTTGATCGAACCGAACCGCAAAGCCTGCTTTATCTTATTCACAGGAATTTGCGGCCCAAGATGACCTTGCCGCTTTCACTCCCGAATTTTCCTTCGAGAGTGAAGTCGGCCTTTTTATCGAGCTTCAGGACAAGCCGAGCCTTTGATTTTTCTTTTGGCTTTAGCTTGTCCTTCTCAAAAACCACTTCCTGCTTATCGAGCCTGGCCCCTCGGCGCATCGCCTGAAGCGCGGCCTTTGAAAGCGCAATTTCCGCTTTTCCGGTGTTTTCCACTATGCAGTCAATCAGGTGAAGCCCAAGGGCGCTTTGGGTTTTCACTCTCTCAACCGTGACCTTAAAGGCCTTTCCGATCTTAAAGGAAAGATGGGGGTGGCTCTCCTTTTCGGGCAGGGCCTTCTCGCTTCCCTTGATCCTTTCGCCCGAAAACTTCCAGCGCACAAAAACCAAATCGTCGTAGCGTTCCCCCGGTGTCAGCAAAAACCCATAGGTGCGGCTCTCCGTATAGACAAAGAGATTCGTTGCCACACTGCCTAGCGGCTGGATTGCCAGATCGTTCTCAATAAACTCGATGCTGTAATAGTTCTGATTCCCAACGACGACCTTTCTAGGTTTGTCGGTAAACCGCAGCACGGTTGATTTCCCACGTTTTAGATAAATCGGCGTCATGGCGCTATCGCTTACGCCAATCGTTCGCACCGTGCCTGCCTGCGCCTTGAAAGGAAGCAGACAGGCCAAAGCCAGAATTAGGGCACTAATTCCGACCTTCGTGCTCGGTGAGGCCGTTGACGTAAAGGCCCATCGGATTCCACCGGGTAGAGCCGCCGCCAATGATGTTAAACGCCATTTGCGTGGGGATCACGAGCGACACGCCGTTAATCTTCAAAACCTTGTCAAAGGAAGCAATCACCTCCTTGGGCGTGACTTGGATTTTCACGCCCACGATCTCTTGCGAAAGGGTTTTTCCCTTAAAGTCCTTCTGCGTTTTCTGGATCAGCTCTTGCCGTATGCGATCAAGCAGGCCGGAGGTCACAAGCGGCGTAACCCGCTTTAGAATCACCTCCGGCGCAAGATCGTCCCAGGTAAAAAGCTGTTCCAAAAAATCACGGACAAAATTCTCCACGTCCTTTTCCGTGATGGTGTCGGGCTTTCTTTCCGTTTGGTAGTAATGCTTTTCCTGGCTGCTCGTCAAAATCACCAGCGGCGATTGGAAAGCCATCATTACGATCACTCCAATCAACACCGCGACCACGCCACCCGCCACGAAATTCAAGGCGCGGTGAAGGTGCAGCATTTGATTGAGTGCAAGCCACTGGTCAACGGGCTTTCTTTCCTCATTTTTTGCTTCTATCTCTATTTCTCCTTATTTTTTCACTATGCCCAAAGGCATTTGTTCTTGTCGCTAGTCCCAAATCTTTCCATTGCTGCTTCATGTTCTGTGCTTTTGCGATAGCAGGGCTAAACCGCGCTCGCATCTTGTCGATCTTGGCTCCGGTCCAGTTCTGCGCAGGAAGGCTTAAGAAATTGCCTGCTGCCATGCCTTTCGCGGCGAGCTTCTTACTCGCAGCCAATGCCGCACCCTTGATTGCTACACCCGCCGCCATTGTCGGCACTGCCGCAAGTGCGGAGGCCGCGCCTTGCAATCCATCATTGAGGAACGATTTTGTAGCGAACGGGATAAAGAGCATTGAAACCCCAATGCACAAGTTTATGATGATCGACATAAGGTAATCCTCCATGCCGGTCACTTGCGGATTCATAGCGAGCTTCAAAAGCAAGACCCCAAGAATCGAGTAGAGCACTTTCCAGGTCACGACTTGGATCAACCCTGTGTAAAGGCTTTTTGTGACGTAGGCCGTGCCCTTCGAGACGTACATAAGAATCATCAAGGGCGAGCAAATATAGAGAACCGTCCACACGAAATGAATCAACGCCGTGGCCACAAAAAATCCAAGGTAGGAAATGATATAGGCCGCGATACCGAAAAAGTAGATGGCAGTTTCTCTTAGGCTAAACCAGTCGCCGGTTGAATTGTTGTAATTCGGCCCTAGATTTTTCATCACGTCCCAGAGCTTTTGAATCCCGTCGATCCGTTCCGTGATCCCGTCACCAACCAAGGCAATCGCGCTGATAACGTAATCAAACGAATAGAGCATGATAATCGAAATAACGACTCTGCGAAAAATCTCTCTTACGTTTGGCGGTTCTTCTTTGAAAAATTCCAGGATAATCAGAAGTACAACAAACGGGACGAGCAAGGTCCAATATACCCCGATCAGCTCGCCCCGGAGCTGCCTTCCCACTTCGGGGAGGTAGTCGAACACCTAGAATTTAACGAGTCCCATTTCCGACTTGAAGCCCTGGAAGCTGCGGCCCAGGTCTTGATTCACACGCTGAAAATTCCCCACGCTGTCTTTACCCATTTTGTTGTGCATGGCAAATTGCTCACTTTGCATCTTGAGCATCTGCGTATTTAGCCGAATGAGCTGCGAGAGGCTGCGCAGAATCTCCGCGCTTGTCTCGGCCTGCATCCGGGCCGCTCCCTTGGGCGACGCCTCCCGGCTCTGCACCGCGATCATGATGGAGTTTTCCTCCTGCTTTTCTGAATACTCCTTAAACGAAGTAATCATGCGAAGGCTCTCCGCAATCGTTTGATCGTGAAGGGCCTGCATGGTCGCCTCGCGGCTCTTAGGGATAATCCCATAAACGTCCGAAATGGTTTTCAGTGCCCCTTGAAATTCCCGCAGCTCGGCGAGGATTTTTTCATCCCTTACGGGGAGCGATTGCAAAAGGCCGATTGAATTTTCAATACCGGAATTGAGGTTTCGCAAAAAATCCGCCTGATCGCGGCCCTGGCCGATGATTTCTTTAAGCTGGTAATACTGCTTGATGCTCTCGGCGAGAATCTGAGTGAGCACCGCCAGTAGGGTAAAGAATTGGCGCCTTATCTCGTAGACTTGGTATCCTGTTGCTCCGCCCTTTCGGTTGCGGAGTGACTTATTAACCAAATCGTAGACAGATTTCCAATCCCTTCCCGTCAAACCGTACGTGAAGTTTTCCTTCATACGGCTTACCGATTGAAATTCATTGTGCGGCATTCAGCCTCCTTCTTCGCTAGGCCGTAAAGATCAATCAATCCAAATTGTTCGTACAAAACTTTTGCACTCATAACGGATTGATGAGCTCCACGGACCTTACGGGCCCGTGCGATAACGCGGTTAAACCGCTCACAGATAAAACGATCTAAGTCCCACATGCACTTTCCGGCATTCGTGATGGCGAAGTAATTGCCCCAGCCTCTGATCACAGGATTGACGGCCACGATGATCTTCTCAAAATCGACGGCGCAACGGTTGTTCACCATTTCGCGAATCGTTTTCTTGAAGTTCGTAACCGACTTGTGTGATGGCCAGTAATAGCAATTCATCTTGCCCGCATAAGACGGGGCCAACCTGAAATGAATGCCGAGAAAGTCAAATCCCTCGCTCGCGTGTACAACGCGGGTTTTCTCCGCGTTGACCTCCACCCCAAGAGTGTTCAAGATCTCGATGAGTTGTTTGTAGTAGAACTCCGGGCGCCACTTACACGCGACGACCATGTCGTCGGCGTAGCGGACTAAATGCGCATCGCACTTGCGAGTTGCATAATCCCGTTTGCTCCACTCACGATCCAACTCATTCAAGAAGATGTTGGCCAGTAACGGCGAGATCACACCTCCCTGCGGAGTCCCAATCACCGAGCGAGTAATTCCGGCTTCTGTCGCAACACCCGCAGTTAACCAGCTCTTGATGATCTTCAGCACGCGCGGATCAGAGATCCGACGCGCAACTAAATCCATCAGCTTGTCCTGCGGTATGCTGTCGAAGAAGGACTTAAGATCCACTTCGATGACATGTTCGCAACCAAAGTTGATGTACTTGCGTACCTCTTTGATTGCTTGGTGGGCGCTCCGTTGAGGACGGAACCCATACGAGAAGTCTTGAAAGTCTGCTTCGAAGAGCGGCTCAATGACAAGTTTCACAGCCATTTGGGCCACACGATCTTTGATCGTGGGGATTCCCAGCGGACGCGATTTGCCATTGGCCTTCGGGATCATCACTCGTCGCACTGGCTGTGGACGGTATTTCCCCGATTGCAACTCTTCTTGGAGTTCCCGCAAGAACTTCTCGACACCATACGTTTCGATGTCATCGAAGGACTGCCGGTCTATGCCGGATGCACCCCGGTTGGCTCGGATCATTTTCCAAGCCACTTCCAGGATGTCCCAGCGGTAGACCTTATCGAACAGAATGCCAAAGCGACGATTTCCGTCGGCCTTGGCCGCACAATAAAGTTTCCTTTGCAGAAGGCGGGACTTGGTGAGCTTTCGCTCACGCACGTTTTCAGTCTTTTGGACAATCATGCATCCCCCTTTCTTTGAGGAAACGTATTCAAAAGCAGAGGCACTTCGCTCCGCCGAGGTTGTAATGTCCTCGGCATCATCACTACTATTGCCTCATCCGACTTCCCTAAAACGGCGTTTCCTTCGCTTTCGCACTGTGTGCTTATACGTCGGACTTCCCAGTCGCACTGGATTGTGCTACTAGGACCGCTAGGGAGATCCCAAGTTTGCGCATGCGTGTATGTATCCATGCCGCCCGCCTTAACGCCGAGAGAGCCAGTGTGTGCATTCGACCATTGCTTCCACACTGATTTTAGTCTTCGCCAGGAGACGACCGGCTCGACCTCTCTATCACCAACAAACTCTGTACGATCGTTGGCTTTGGTTACGACGCTTAGACAGCGGTTCACTTTCGTTGCGGCCTGGATACTTGCGGGTGTTCCTGACAGAGACGGACAACGGCTCACTCTTTCGAGCAAAACCGAAGCCACCTGAACACTCCATTTTCCCATGAGCTTCGACGTAGAAGGGGTTTTCCCCGCCTTGCGGCCTACGCCGTCATGGTAGCTACTCAGATAAATGGCCAATTTCTGAGGGTGGTACATTTCAACCACCTACACGCGTGCGTTTCTTGGCACGCCGTCACCACCAAAGAGGTCGGCCCTCGCGGGCTGGCCTCCGATGAATAGCGCAAGAACAAGCCCTATTTTTCCTAAGTGAAAGGCTATGCAGCCCTCCTTTCTTCCGTATCCCCAAAGGCGAGTTTTTTTAAAATCTCGATTTTGGGAAGGCCCGGATATTTTTGTTCCATTTCTTGAATACGCGCTTTGTCGTTTCCATCCGTCGTGCAAATCCAATAGCTCAAAGGCTCGGGCACGAGGCGCAAGATTGCCTGATTCTCGTCTTGCATATAGAAAAACTCTGAGTATTTCCCTTTGACGATTTCAAGGCTTTTCACCGCTTCCACTTGCGCATCGTTGAAGTCAAACGCCTCTTGAAAGTCCTTCCAGTCGATTTTCCGCTGGCGCAAGATGATGACGCTCGTGGTGTTCGGCAAAAGCGCGTCGGCCAGCTCCGGGTCAGCCAAGAAGTCCCTATAATTTTGGCTCAAACAGTAGATGCTCGCCCGGTACTTCCTCCAAGTTCGGTAGCAGGTGATAATAAACTGCTTTGAAAGCTCGCCACTCTTAAAGAAGCGTTCCGCTTCGTCGCAAATCATGAGATATGGCCGGGTCATATCGCTTGCCGCCGCGTCCTGAATAAACGAGGTGAGAAGCAAGAGCAGAATATCCTTTAGCTCGCTGTGGTTCGTAAGCCCCTTGATCTCGATGGTGACAAGATCGCGGGTCAAACGGATGTTCGTAGGCCGATCCAGCATCTTTCCGTATGCCGTGTTTCCGGTCCAAGAAAAGAGAATCTGCGCATAACGCTTCATCTCTATAGCCGCATGGTTTTCAAGCAGCAGTTTCAAATCACTTAAAGTCGGGATTCTTTCTCCGGTTCGTTTGTAAACCTCGAAAATCGCCTCCTCTAAAAGTGCCTTCTCTCGCTTGGGCAGACCCTTTTGCTCTTGGTCCTTCAAGATCAATTCGAGAACGGCGAGAATGAGCTTGATCTTACTTGAGGAGGGCTCTTTTTCCCCCGGCTCAAGGTCAAACATATTCATCGTTATTCCAGACTCCAGCGTTAGGTCGATGAACTCGCCGCCCAGCACTTCCAGCAGCCGCTCGGAAGAGGCTCCGTTGTCGATCCATACGATGCGCGGGCGCGGGTTTTGCCCGTAGAACTGGAGCATGAGCTGGCAGAGGGTAAAGCTTTTCCCTGAGCCCGTTTGACCGAACACCAAACCGTTCCAAGCCGGAAGCTCGGGCGCGAAGGGATCAATCGAGCAGATCGAGCCCTCGCGGTTTGGCAGCACACAGACGGGCCGCTCGTTCCCGTTCCAACAGGAATAAAGCGGCATCAAGTGGGCCGCGTTCGAGGATTTGAGTTTTTTATGCCGAAACCCCGCGCAAACACTCGGGGCCGCAGCCAAAAACGCGTCAAAACCCGCAAGCGTCTCCACAAGCCCTTCCGCTTGCCCCATGCTCCGAAAGGCTTTTAGCACCTCGTCCGTTTTTTCTTCCAATTCGGAGGCGTCATTTGCCCAAAGAACGACGTTAAAATCCATCGAAACCAGGCGCTCCGAGCCCTCCAAAAGCTCGCGCAATAATTCCTCGATCTGCGATAGCTTTGATTCGCTCTCTAAGTCGGAAACATTCTTCGCGCCGCTTGCCATCGAGTGCGCCACACGGCGACTCATTTCTAGCTTTTCGATTTCCTTTCGCTGGTTCAAAACGGAAATGTTTTGGCTAACCCAAAAATGAAACGGCAATTTTGTGAACTCATCCACCATTGCGGCCATCGTTTGGCCTTCGGGCAGGGTTTTAAGCGTGAGCACCCGAAAGAAATGCTCTCCGATCTGAACCGCGTTTCGCTTCACTTCCGCATCGGTAAGCACAAGCTGGCTTGCCACCGATTGCGCGAGCGGCCCCGTTGACACTTTCAGCTCCGGCACCCCAAGGGATTCCGCTCTCGAAAAATTGAGATAGGAAAACACGAGGGCGAACCACTCTTCTTTACCGATCCTTGAGGGTTCAACCCTGCAAGCCTTCAAGGACGATTCGAGCTGATTGAGGAGCCTTGAGAACTTTTCTTTATGTTCCTCATAGCGCCCGCGCGTGACCTGCTCATACTGCGCTTGTTTCTCAAACAGCTTCTTTTTCTTTAAGAGTAGGGCTTCGCTCCTCACGAACAGGTAAATTTCAGGAACGAAAAAGCCGCTATTCCTAGCCGTTTCGCGCAAGAAATTGAGCCTTGCCCCGCGCACCTCCTGGTAAACGGGGGGACACTCTGCGGAAACCTCTTCATGTTTTTTTAAAACGCCTTCGACGTTCGGGCTTAGGCGGTAAAAGAGCTGAAGCCTAACCCCTTCCGGGCAGGATACAAGCAAGTGCTCCACGTTCCGGCTGAATCGGTTAATCTCCTCGGGGCTTGCGCACGATATGTCGTAACCCCCAAGGCGAAAGCCCGCTCCAAGCGAGCCATCATTGAAAACGGTCAAATCCTCGTCCAAGTGCCAGAACGGAAGCCGCTCGCTCAAGGACTTACTTACCAAAAATGGTTTTCCTCATTTTTTCTTCAAATTTGGACTCTTCTCCTGCGCTAAAAAATCCAGGTGTTAAGTAAAACCGCGCCAAGTGGACTAAGAAACCATCCGGCTTATCCCGTTTGCCAATATAGAGCGTAACCAGCATGACAGCCGGGAGAGCAAACACGAGCGGAAGGGCGAGGCTTGTTCTCCCGAAAAACAGGTTCATCACCGCCGCAAAGATGAGAACAAAGAGAAGATCGGGGGCTTCAAGCCCCGCGATCTTCAGCTTTGCATCGAGCTTGCGGTGGATGCTCGAAGTTTGAATTTCCATTATCCGCCCGCAATCGACTGAAGCCAGCGAATCAGGATCGGGGCCAGGAAGCCCACCACGGAAGCCACCGCCACGAGTACCATCCGGCCCTTGCTACTTTCGTCTCCCATCGCAGCCAAGATTGCGGCCCAAACGAGGCCCAAAATCGAAGCGGCGGGCAGAAGGACGTTTACAAGGTTCCGTGTAAGGCCGCTCATGCGGCTCTGAAACTCGCCCCCGCCGTAGTCGGCAAAGGCAAGCTCCGGCACCAAAGTCATGACGAGGGCAAACGCCACCACCATGACCACAAACCAAGTTGTTTTTTTATTCAAATGGCTAGGCTTCGACTTCCAAGGCCAGGCAGCGCGAGAACGGGCCAATGTCCATGTAGAGAATGCCGCCCGTGTTCTTATCCATGTAGCCCGTGCCGATCTCGGCGCGGCGGGCGAACTTGCCTTTGTTCTTCACGACGACTTCCACGCGGTAATTCACGCGGTCGTCATTTCCGCTCACGGGCTTGGCAAAATACTGCTCACCACCAAGGCCATCGAGCTTGAGCCGAAACTCTCCGTATTCGGCGAGAAAAAATCCAACGCCTGCGGGATATTTCTTTCCCGTCTGCGTATCAATCCAATGAAGATTTAGTTTTTGACTTGTTTGAGTATTCATAAAAATCCTTTGAAACAGCGAAACACATTCCGATTCATTCCAAGGATTCGCTTAAACTGCGCCAGCGTTTCCCCTCACAAAAAAGCTAGGTTCCAAAACATAGGGCTTCAGCACTTTTTCAAGATACGAAAGCGCCGAGACGTATTCGATACGCGCCTCTTCAAGTGGCAGGGCGAGCAGCCTAGCGATTTCTTCGAGCGTTTCGCCTTCCCAAAATTTTAGAAAAACAATCACGCGGGCATTTTGCGGCAAACGCATAACGGCTTTTCTCACGAGCAGACGCTCCCGCTCGCGTCTCGTAATCTCTCCTTGCGGAATCGCGGCGACAGCCTCCAGCTCGCGGCCTAGCGCCTTTTCATCCACTTCAGATGAAAACCGCAAAATTCTTCTACGCAGCTCTAGGTCGATGACTTTCAAAAAAACCTCCTGTCATGGTATTTCAGCATCATTTCTGTTTTTCGCTCCTCGACCTGCTGATGGTCGATCTGGGCGATAAAGAGTTTGTGATAAATACGCGAAGACCTTACGCGGCCTAACGCCTTGCTAATGGCTTTCATAATCATGCGGTCCTTTCTAATTTTTGGAGCTTGCGCTCTTGCTCCTGGTTTTGGATGCCCTGCTTCGGAAAATGCTCACGGAAAGCAAGGTCTAGGTTGTTCATCAAGCCGCGCTCGACGTACTCGGCGCAGGTATCCCAATCACAGTCACAGCAAAATTGGTCCGGCCCTTCATTCAGCAGATTCGCGGATCTGCACTTCGGGCACTGGGTCCGCTTCGCTAGCGACTTGCGCGGGACTTTTTCTTGTCTCTGTTGCAGTTGTAGACTCATCATTTTTCGGTCCTCCTGCCTTCCTATAGGGCATGAAGAATGCCAGAGATTTTTGACGGCGAAAAAATGGGCTTAAGTAGTTAATTCAGAATGGAAATTTCTGTTTTCAACTCCAACCGCGGAATTTCAAAATCGTTCGGGAATCCGAACGGTTTTTTTTGAAAAATCACGGTGAGATAAGGAGTTAGCTTGTCGTTCAAGAAAAAGAAGGGTGTTCGGAAATCCGAACGATGATCTAGGCCGTCGTGACAGGGAACGAGGCGAGCAAGTCTTTTGAGAGGAGCTTACAGCCCACCACCGCGCACTCGGCCTGCACGCTAGCCTCAAACGCCATGCCTGTCACCAAAACCGCATGGGCGGGGCTTGGAAGCTCTCTAATCGCCTCCAGGCCCGTGCGTTTACCTTTGCCGAAGTCATAGTCGATAAGAAAGCGGTCGCTCGGGTCAACGGCTTCGGGCAGTAGCTCCGTGGCCGCGCAGAGTTTCACACGCTTAAGCAGATTTTCGGGAAGCTTAAGCTTCCAGGCTTGTAAGATGTACTCTTGATCGTCACAGATATAAAGCGTCCCTTTCGGCGGCACCGCGAGCCCATTACAAAACCAGATCGGCGTGGGCACTTGCGGAAATAAAAGCGTGATCTTGGTTCCTTGGCCCAGCGCGGACTCGATGGTTAGACTCCCTTTAGCGTCGTCCATGAGTTTTTCCGCGTAGTAGAGGCCAAGACCCGAACCGTTTTCCTTCCCTGAGCTAAAGCCCTTTTCACGGACTTTGGATAATAACTCCGGCGCAATGCCTTTGCCGTTGTCCTGGATCGACGCCGCAACAAGATGACCGTCCGATTCGATTTCTAAGAGGATCTGGCCGTTTTCGCCCACGGCTTGCAGGGCGTTGTCTAAGAGGTTTGAAAAGGTCGCCTTCAATTCCGCGCCGTCAATGCGGGAAAAAGCGCAAGGTCCGTTGCTCTTGATCGTAAGCCTGACTCTGGATTGAAAAAGAGACTTCTCTTCAACGATCTGGCGGGCCAGGGCCACAGCATCGAAGATCGCAACGGGCTTTTGCTCTTCCGGGCGCGCCTGCACTCCTCTTTCGTCTTCCATCTCCGCAAGGATTTCTTCAATACGTCCGGCAGCACGATGTCCCTGACTTTTCAGCGCCGCCGACTCCTCCGTGGAGGCCGTAAAATAAGCATTGAGCACTGCAAGCGGGGCGCGGATATTGTGGCGAACCTTCCCCACGAGGTCTTTTAAGACCTTCGCGTTTTGCACCGCGATTTCCTTTTCCATTTCCTTGCGGAGCTTTGTCTTTGCACCAGAAAATGTCATGGCGACTAAGGCGACAAGTGCAAACCAGGCCAGCGCCGCATATCCGGCCAATTCAAAGCGCGAATAGATGAACGAGACTTCACCGATGGGCGTTTCTTTTTCGTCGTCAAAGCGAATAGCGGATCGGACTTCGCCTAAAAAAATTTGATCCCAAAGGCTTCGGTCTTTGTACTCGATGGGCGCGACCGTGGGCGGAAGAGTGACGATCCTTCGGCCTTGGCGATCATACTGCGTGAGGCTCTGGAAGGCGTTAAAACGGATGCCGCTTAAGACTTGCAACTCGCCCCGCGTATCTCCGGCTTGGAGATTCCTTCGTATCGAGAGGGTCGCTTGATCCGCAAGCTCTTGCTTGATCGAGCGATTCCAAATGACGGAGGTGCCGATGCTCGCAAAAAGCAAGAGTGTCGCGGACAAGAGATAACGGCGCATCAGGCGGCGAAAGGCGTGGTCAAAGTCAGTGAGTATCCGGCTCATGCAAGAAACTCCGGTTGCGCGAGCGGTACTGAGGCCGAATAGCGGGTGAAAACAAGCGGGCAATCCCCGAAGGCGGCGTCTAACGAAAGGCCCTCAAATTTTCCTTCAGGGACCGTCAAGCCCACTGGGGCCGGTTGGTCCAAGGATGCCATGAGCTGTCGAAAATAAGTCAGATCCCGCAGAAGAGCTTGCCGGTCTTGGGCTTTTGGTTTTGCAATTTTTTGAAAATCCGCAGACGCTAAGGATGCGGGTTTCGCGTGAAAGTAAAACTCTAGGTTTCTCAGACACTCTAGGAGGGCCTTTTCGTAAGCCGCCCCTTCGCTCAACGCGGCCCCAAGACCCAGGATGCCGCCAAAAGGTGGATCGGCGTTCTCACCGTTGGCAAGGCAAAGAACAACTGGTGTTTTTTCTGGCGAGGCTAAACGGTAAAAACGAACCGCGACCCCGCGTTTTTCGTTTCGCTCGCAGATCGCTTTGGAGTCTGAAAGTTTCGCAAGAAAAATCCTTTCCTCGACCTGACGGCTCATGCAAAACCGCTCGATGTATTCGAGTCTTGCGTTTGCTTGTGCAAGCTCCAAGCTCAGATGGCCCGCAACACCGAGCGAAGAAATGCCGTGACGAAAGCAAGTGGCCCGTTCCACGGCTTCGCACACGGCTTTTCCAAGCGCCGTGTGCGCATCGGAATCGGAGCCGCGCCCGATGAACCGCTCGCCAAAGACGGAGATTGAAGCCTGAAGATCATACCAGTTCGGAAAAATAGACTTGATCCAGGAAAGCTCTTGCACCTGAAGATTCAAACGCTCGTCGTTTCGGAGAATCCACTCCGTCAGTTGCGCTTGATGAGCCATATCGGATTATTCGCAAAGAGCTGCGACAGCTCAATTTTCCACCCCTTCTTGGCAAGTGCCACATAAGGGCACGACGCAAGCGGCATGAGCACGCCTTTTCGGAGTGATTCTTCGTGAATGGATTTTAGCAGCTTGAGGCGGTCGGCCTGTTCTGGGACCGCCATGTACTTTGCAAGCCATGAGGCCCGCTCCTCCTTCGTCATTCCAAAGGTTCCCGATACCAGCATATAGGAAATAAGGCTGATGTCTTCGTGATAGCCGGTATCCGGCCCGCCGATAAAGGCGTAAGGCATGTCCTCCGTCTTTTCGTACTTGGAAAAGGCCGGGACGTTCGCGCCTTCCTCCACTTGGCTGCCTGGGATCGCGCCCTCAATAAGCGGGCGAAGAGCTGTCACGTCGCCCACGCGAACGGTCGTGAGCTTCAAGGTTTTCCCTTTCAAGTCAAGATTTCCCGAAGGTAGCTCTGACTTGATTTTCTCAATCGTGGATTCATCCAAAGCGCCATAGCTGAAGGACGGGAAATACTGATCCATGGATTCATAGCCGGGAAGTTTTGAGAAGTACGGCCAAAGAGCCTCTTTCACTCTCTTTCCGATCAAGAGGCGCTCGTGTTCGGAAAGCTCTTTCAAGCCTCGCTCGGTAAAGACAAGAACGATCGTGCGAATGTTCGCCGTCGTATGCAGCACAGAATCCGAGTGATTTCTTGAGTAGGCGATCACGTCTTCGGGCTTTGCTCCGTCGATGGTTGTGATAAAGTCCACACCGCCTTTTTCAAAAAGATCAAGTGAGGCGGTCTTGTTAGACTTCTCGACCGGGACGAGGCGGATAGTTTCTGGAATTTCTTTGCTCGCGTGATAGTGGTTTGGATTCTCCCTCAAGACGATGCGGCCCTGTTCGCTATCAGTTTCGACAAAATACGGCCCCGAGGTATTGCGATAGTCCACAATGTCGAGTGTTTTAGGATCGACTGAGTTTTTCGGAATGATGGCAAAATCAATTCCCGAGAGCATGGGAAGAATGAAGGCCGATTTTCCCATGACTTTGATAAAGAGCCGATTGCCCTCGGTCCAAAGCCCCGCGCACTTATCGTCAATGCTTTTGAGCTGGGCCGCTCCGCAGACAAGGCTTTGAAAGTTCCCGTGTGTGTTGCCGGTACGAACCAGGACGCGCTTTAAAGAAAACTCGGCGTCCTTGGCGGTGATCGGAATGCCGTCAACGGTCTTGAGGTTGTCTCTGATTTTGAGGGTCAGCACTTCGCCGTCCCATTTCCAACTTTCCGCGACGCCGGGGAGAAGACTTGCGTCCTTTGGCGATACTTCAACCAACGGGCTATAGGTGTTCTCCAAAAAAATATATTCGGGCGCAAGATGGATGCGGGTGGGCTCATAAAATTTAGCTGGCTTATTGTAAGGGAAAGCGACCCTAATTTCTGACGGCATGACTTTTTCCTTTCCCCATTTTAAAAATCCCACTGCTGCTATTGTAAGCAGCAGTGGGGCCATGATCCAGACAAGTGATTTCACCTTGGTCTGTCGCCTCAGTAACAGATAACCGAATAGGCGGCGGCTTGTAGATCCACGCGACCGCGCTGCCGAAGCTGCTCAAGCGCATTTTGGTCTTTGACCACAAAATGTCCATCCACCCATTCAATGATACCTTCTTGGAGCAAAGTCGCAATGGCCTGTTGAGTCTGTTCCTGAGTGAGCGGCTGAATCTCCGCAGGCATTTGAATTTGACCAACGGTTAGCGGCTCCGCCAACGCGCCTTGGCTGAGAGCGGTAAAAAGCGCAACGAGCATGACAGTTTTCATTTTCATATTTGACCCCCTTCTTCTTTGGTTTACTTGGTTTGGATTCCTAATTTTTTTATTCGTCCGTGAAGTGTTGCCTTCGCCACGTTCAAGGCGAGCGCCGCCTTGCCGAGTGATCCGAATTTTTTCAAAAGCTCCGACAAAAATTTTCGCTCCTCCGTATCGTGCCGCTCTTTCAAGCACCGATAGCTTTCCGAAAAATCGGTGTCCGTCTCTGAGACTAAGAAGCGGATATTTTCGTCCAAGTGTTCGGGCTCGATAATGGATGCTTCCGTTCGCGCGAGCACCCGAGCCATGACCGCCTCAAGTTCTCGAATGTTGCCAGGCCACGAGTAGGCTTTGAGGGCCGAAATGGTGCGGGCGCGGACTTCTTTTCTCTGTCCGGTCTTTTTGTTCCATCGAGTAAGAGAAAAATGCACCAACGGCTCAATGTCTTCGGGTCGATCCTTGAGCGGTAGAATTTGAATCGGCATGACGTTGAGACGGTAATAAAGATCCTCGCGGAAGCGGCCCGCTTTTACGGCGTCTTCCAACTTCGTGTTGGTGGCCGCGATAATGCGGGTCCGAATCTTGATGGGCTTCGTAGCACCGACCGGCACGACTTCTTTTTCCTGCAAGGCCCGCAGAAGCTTCGCCTGGGCCGATAATGGCATGTCGCCGATCTCATCCAAGAAAAGTGTCCCGCCGTTCGCATCCCGAAAATATCCGTTGCGGTCGCGCATGGCTCCCGTAAACGAGCCTTTGACGTGTCCGAAGAGTTCACTTTCGATGACGCCCTCGCTGATGGCGGCGCAGTTGACGGCGATGAAGGGGCCGGATTCTACCGTGGAATGTGAGTGGATGGCCCGCGCCACGCGCTCTTTGCCGGTACCGTTCTCTCCGCGAATGAGCACGGATTCCTCCGTCTTCGCATAACGGTCGATCAACTGGCAAAGCTCCGCAAGATGGTCTGAAGCCCCAACAAAATCATGGGCCGCAATAATGCTTTCTTTGGCGCCGTCGGGCGTGGCGATGACGGAAAGAGCTGTTTTCGTCTCGAACTTTCGGCAATAGCTACTGACCACAGATTTCAGAGTTTCGGCCTGTAACGTGCGACTCAATACGGAGTAAGAGCCTGCTTCCATGTGCTTTTGGATCGTTTCTTCCGTGGGCTCGCCGGTGATCGTGAGGCACTGAAGGTCAGGGTCGATGCTCTTGAAAAGCCGAATCGCCTCATCGCCGTTTTTTCCTGGCATACTGTGGTCGATCAGCGCGAGAGAGACTTTTCCTTTATATCTTTTGAGGAGGCTTGCACCATAATCCACGCTATCAGCGGGGAAGATATTGTAACCTTGGGGCTTCAGGATCGAGCGTAGGAAGTCGAGATTTTCGCTCTTGTCATCTACGAGGAGTAATGTATGTTGCACGGAAGCCTCCAAAATTGCGGGACTATTCTCTCCTTGGTGTCGGCGCTGAGTGTTTTAGGTGTCTTTCATCCCGGCAGAAGTTTCGCTGCCGAATGACTATCGCAGATCGTAAACAATTTAAATGTGATAATGGACTTACGTTTTTAAAAACGGAGGACCGCTATTTAGGCAGCTTGGATTTCAAAAATTGAAGCTCCATGATGATTTTATCAATTTCTTCCGTAGCTGACCTTTCCATGCTGTCGCTTACGCCAAATAGTTCGTTTAGTGTGACGTTGAAAACTTTGGCAACACGAGGATATGGTTCTCCAAGTATGGCGTTGCCATATTCCCATTCTCGATAGGTGGATTCAGGAACCCCGATACGATGAGCGGCCTCTCTTTGTGAAAGCTTTGCTAGAACTCGAAATTGTTTTAGACGCTCGTTGAATTTCACAAACCATGTCACCCGCAGCCTATCGTTATAGAAAAAACCACAGGGGCTCGCTCTTAAGAGTCGAGCCTCAGTTGGCCTTTTTTAATTTGAAACTCCTACTGACAGATAAAATGGACTCCATAGCCAAATTCAATATCGTAATTTCCTTGGGCATATACACTCAGATGATTTGGCGGAGTAAAAATAATGTTGCTATCCAATGCTCCCAACACCCCGTTACCGTAAGAGCTCTTTGAGCTTCCTTGATATAATTCATAGGTGCCTCTGATTCCTCGCGGAAAGGCGGCGTTTTTTAGAGTCATTTTAGCGATTCTCTGATTTCCCGAAGCCGGATAGAGTTCCAAAATAGCAGATGCAGCGCCCGGCCCGCCTTGGCAGTAGAGCACTTGGCTGGGCTGAACTCCCTTACAGCCAACCTCGTCAATGGGCTGTCCATTGCCTGGTCCGCAAACGCAAGGATTGCATCCCGCCCAACTGAGAGCCGGTTGCATAAGCATGGCTGAAAAAATAAATAAAATTGTTTTCATGTGTTCCCCCTTTGTTATCTCAACTTCGCCGGGACTTGCCCGAGCCTTTTTATAGAAGCGGCTAATTATTCGGTCCAGATTTTAGTAATTAATTTGGAGCGATAAAATTAACTTTTCGTCAGCAATATCCAAACGAGCGATTTAAATAAAAAGACGTGATATTCCGATCTTGTTTCTACCCGTTACCACTAGAGGCCGCACTGATACTTTACAGAGATCCACAGCACTTCGCTGTTGTCGTCTCTCATAGTAACCCTATGGCGCATGACAAAGTCGCTGAGTTGGTGGACCCGTGATCTGCGACACTCGGACTGAGCCACCGAGTAATTTTGAGTTTTGAGATTTTCCACCAGCCGCTGACAATCGGGATCAAATACAAACGAGCATTTTCCTCTGGCTTCCACGATAAAAATGCCGCTGGAATCGTTGCGATAAATATGGTTTTCTCCATAGCATTTATCTAAACACGCATTGACATTATTGGGGGACTCTCCAATGCAGGCATCAAAACATAGCTTCTCCGGAGATGGCATAGCTCCGGCAAACGTATTCACCCCTGAAAATGTGAAAAGCATAAAAATTGCGGCACGAAACATTTCTTCCTCCCCTTAAAAATAAGCAGAAGAACGAGTCGTCCTCCGCTTTTTATTTTTTATGCGATGTTGATAAAGATGTCTGTTGATATAAAGCAACAGACAATCTATAAATTTATCAACATGGATAAATATCTTATTTCCTCAGATGATTGCCTGATCTTGCTTGCCCTCCACAACTCCTCATCATTAAGAGAGGCGGCAAGGAACTTGGATTGTGATCCTGGAGGGCTCTTGCGCAAAGTGCAGAAAATCGCGTCAGAACATGACGTTTTGAGGAAGAACCAAGGTCGCTGGGAGTTGACAAATAAGGGGCTGGCCTTAGTGAGCTGGACCCAAGAGAATATCTTAGGACAAAAACGACTTCTTCTATCCGAAACCACTATACGAATCGCCGCTACCACTTGGTTCGCCGAACGTCTTTTGATCCCTGAAGTCCTCACTCTCCATCGCCAACTGAAAACGACTGACATTCAGTTCAGCATCCCAGACTCTGGTTTTGAGAGCGCCCTTCTCGAAGGAGATTGTGATTTTGTTGTTGTCTGTCATCCACCAGAAAATCCAGCCATCGCCCATAAAAGAATCTGCCAAGAAAAATGGTCCCTCGTCATTTCGGAACCTCTTTTCAAAAAGAACTTTTCCGGCCGCAAAGGCGTTACTTTACAAGACTTCCTACAGCTTCCGTTCATTCAACATCATGGAATGAACTCTGCTGCCACCTTATCGCTCGAATCGCCTCCTCCCAATATGTTCTTCGCTTCGATGGACAACCTGATTGGCGTAAGGTCCGCCCTGATTCATGGAGCAGGTTGGAGCTTTGTCCCGACTCTCTTGGTGAAAGAGGAAATTGAAAACGGCTCCCTTATCGAGATTGAGCATCGGACAAAAATGGATCGGAATGTTTGCCTCTGGTGGCAACGAAACTCAATTCGCGCCAGACAGAGAGCCTCTCAACTTGAATCCTGGCTGTCGAAAGTTTGCGCCAAAATCTGAATCTGTCTTGTTGCTTTATCGCCAGCCTGTAAGTGGGAAAATAAACTCCTTTGCGCAAATCATGGCGGGTAAATGTAGTTTGAAGACTTGCGAAAAGCTGGCGGCTCCACGCCAACAAGAGGTTCAGGACTTTCTCGACAAGCTGAATGCCTACACTTTTTCAGGTCAAGCGCTTTAAATTTTGTAGAAGTCTAAAGAGAGCCCGCAAAGTTCTTCTTCGGGAGATTTGCGAATGACTTCTTTAGCTCGCCTAATGGAGTCGATGAACTCTTCCTTTAAAGATTCAAAATCCAGGCGAGAAATGGACACGACAGAAGAATAATGAAGTCCTTGCTGGGGGTCTTCCTCGATTGCCCTGAGCGCCTGCACCCGCCAGCTAGTATGGTATTTAGCTATGAGTGGCGAATCCGCCCCCAGGTGCGTCTGTCTTTTGCCCACGCTTAGGGCTCCATTTTTGCTTCGCTCAACAAGGCCCGTTTCCAGTAGAAACTCAACGCCGGAAACAGCTTGTTTGGTCCCGAGCTTGAGGCGATGAGCAATTTTTTCGGGAGTTTCGTGTCCAGGAATCGAAATCAGTGCATGGATCGCTGGATAAATCCAAGAGCTGTAGAACATGATTCTATCTCGCTCATCCAGATTTTCTTTGGTTCCTAAGCGGTTTTTGAGAAGACTTTGCCCATCTTGCACTTGCTGAATCATTTTCTGAAATCGCGCGCGCAGCTTGGGCGACCCCGCTTTGGTGTGCTGGACGAGAAGCAGGAAGTAATGCCCTTGCTCTTCAGGATGCCCCAGGAAGTCGTTGATAGCCTCCGCTTGTTCCAAGCTAAAGTGGGCGTCTCCCCGCAGTACGCGGGCTGTATAGGCCGTTTGGCAGCCTATAGAGCGAGACATTTGCGCCCGGGCACCTCGCCCTCCATCGTCGAGTTCATCGAGTTTGGCGTTGAGATAGTCCTTGTAGTTCGTAAACGAATAGAGGGTTCGCATTTGCATACTTATAGTTAGTGAAAATTCTATTTGCTAATTAATTTTACGTTGCGCAACGCACAACATACTTATAAGGTGCCGCCAATTAGGGGAATTTCTTTATGAAAACGGTCTTACTTCTACTTGGGATCTTCAGTGTTAGCGCATCGGCTTGGGCCAGAATCGGCGTGGATAATAGCGGCGGTGGCGATCTTTGCGAGTCTCGGATTTACGACATACGAAACGATATTTCGGCATGGGTTAGCGGCGGCGGATACAAAGAGCTGCTTCTCCCTTCAGGCATCTCC
Source organism: Bacteriovoracia bacterium (assembly GCA_050246755.1). Taxonomy (GTDB): domain Bacteria; phylum Bdellovibrionota; class UBA1018; order CAIPTA01; family CAIPTA01; genus JAKFYM01. Next base: position 141,950 of record JBFWVL010000006.1, on the reverse strand, counting down.
GAAGAGCGGTATCTCTCGGCCATGCAAAGCGCATTGGGAAGCGCGAAGGTTTCTTGCGTAGATGAAACTTTGCGTATCGGCAGCTCGGAAAAAACATGCATCAATTCAACCGAACAGGGAGAAACTAGGATTCGGTGCAATGCCTCAAGAATGTCCTCTTCTAGTTTCGCGGATCAATACGTCCTTATTCATCACGAATACGCAAGCCTGGCGGGATTGGAAGTCAGCGAAGGAGAAGTTTCCCATTATGAAATTTCCAATCAGCTTACGGAATTTCTGGAACAAACCGTAGTCACGAAGCTCGCCATTAAGCCGAAAGCAACGGGAACGGACCTGATGGATTGCACGGACACATATACCAGCTCATTTTCAGCTCGAATCAAAGACGGAAAAATTTTTCTGCGATTTGAAGCCTTGGGTTATGTAGACCGGCTAGTGATTGCCGAAAAACTGGGACTTCCTAAAGAGAAAATTTATTCCGTCTTGGAACTCAATGTCCCAGAAACAAGCTGTGTTTGGGCGGCGGGTGGCCGCTTAAGCTGCGAAGATCGCAATTCCGTTTTGGTATTTAAAAATAAACAAGGTGATGCTGAAGGGGTAACGGCTTTCACGTTCGACCTCATTGTTGGAGAAGTTGGGATCGGCCCCGGCTCTTACCGACGTGTCGAGCTGTCTATTGAGAAGGATCGCCGTTCTGCGACAGAAGCAATGGGCTACCGCTATTGCTACGGAACTTTAGCTAGATGAACTTTTTTATTAGTTTTACGAGGTGTTTTATGAAAATGACTTTGCTTTTAACAGTTCTTTTATCGCTCGCGCCCACAGCATGGGCGCGTACTGGAGTGGACAACAGCGGCGGGGGCATGGGCATGCCGATGGTAACTTTGGACTGCCAGGGTACGAAAATTCAATTCCGTGAGTTTTCCATTGATAATGGACGCCGCATGGGCGCGCAGCCGACCTTGTGGATCACTTCACCCGGTAATGCCATGCGAACAATCTCGACAACGATCAGTTATGCGCCCAATGGCGGTCGTGTGTTCGACTTTGGAGACTTTTTCTGTAAGCGCAGCCTCACCGAACAGACACAAACGAGCTGGCAGCTTCTAAGTTCCTGCGAGGGGAAAAACTTCGCTACCCAATGCGAGAGACTCATTGGGGACTGCTCCGCTAATTTAAATAAGTGAAAAGGAGAATCAAATGAATAAAAGTATGCTTTTTATTATGGTGTCGTTGCTTTGTGGAACCGTTGCGAAGGCTGATCTCTTCACGAATCGGGAGGATGCCGCCCGTGCGCAGAGTGATCGTCAAGCGCAAGTCTACTGGGCCAATATGAAACCCCAAATCAAAGCTCGCGTAAATGTTCTCGTCAGCCGAATGGCCCGCCCCCACGGGGGCGTTGCCCATATATCCTATGTCTCGAACTTGACCTTTTCCGCCTCGATGTTGAATGCAAACTTAGTTCACTTCAGCACGAACAACGGACTTGCCTGCGAAGCCCTCATTCCGAACGTCGATTGCGATGGAGGAGGATGCTCGCGTTTTGAATTTTGGGGCGTGAATTGCTACGACTCGCAAAATCAAATGTGGCACATGTCTTCCAAGGGAAAATTGAGCCGCTGATCACAACCAAGCCCATCAATCCAAATTTTATTTTGAGGCATAAAATGATAAAACTTGTATTCGTTTTTCTTGCGGTTTTCGGAGCTACGACTGTGCACGCAGATTTTAAATCCACAGCTCAGGAACTTGCGGCCATCTTATCGGATTCACAAGTGAAGCAAGAATTAGAAAAGGCTGGCGACCTTTGGACAATTCACAGAATCCAATCGGGTGATAGATTTGGCTATCAAATTGTCACCTCGGGCGGCTGCACAATGAGCGCTCTGATTGTAGAGAGCAATGTTAGGCTCTACCCCAAGGTGTGCCAGTAGCCCTGGCGAATTGACGGCCTCAAAAAATAAAAAGCTCGGCAGCCTCCGAGCTTTTTCTCTCTAGAAAAATGATTATTTTCCTGAACTTTGTTGATGATCGCCCGACCCAATGACCAGTGGTTTTATCCAGTAACGGAGTAATTAAGGCGCCTGGGTGGTGTCGACAACCTCAACCAGTTTAGGGTCGAGTCCGCGCTGGGTAAAAAGCTCACGCATTTTCGCGGCCAAAGGAAGTGCGTGTACGGCACCCACTTGAACATAAATGTCTTTCGATTTCTGCGCTAGCGCGCAGTAGAGCATTTCTAGATTGTCACTCATGCGCTCGTTACGGACTTGGTTCACTAGCGGCATGAATTGGTCTTGGAATTTATTGCTGTCTTTTTCAAAGCCTTTTCCTGAAATAAGACCGTGCATCTGTTGTCCCAGTTCTTTATCGGTTAGTCGCTGTTCAGCGATTGCGGCTAAGTTTTGGTAAATGTCACCAAAGACGTCGATAAAGGCCTGACGAATGCGAGGCTGAAGCTCAGGCCCCCATTGAGGATATAAATTTTTGCGCAGATATTCGATTAAGACGCGAGGATCTTCGAAGCACTCAAGCTTATCAAAAAGCTGCGCAATAAACTCACGAGAGTCTTCTTTATAGGGTCGAGGGATTTTTTTAAATGCCATTTGGAGATAATTGTTGCGCGCAAATGTCAGCAGCAGATTATCGACACGACCGTCAAGGTAGATGCCGTAATCCGGGTCGTCTTTGCTCATGGATTGGTAAAGATTGAAAGTTGAGAAGTGAATCATTCCACCCAGAGCCAACTCAAGTTCGCCCTCGAGGGGTAAACGACCATACCCGGCCGCATCCAGGTCTTTGAAAGTTTTTATCTGAAAAGGCTTGGCATCCAGCGTGGCACTGAATCCTTCGCTAGCGAAAAGGACTTCTGACTTTAGGGCACGACTCAAAACTTTTTTGAAATAGTCTTCCGAGTTTTTGGCTGATTTGACATAGGCTTGTCCCGCTATGCTTGGAGCGGCTATGGCATAAGCGTGAATCTCACCCGCAATGATTATTTTCGGGAGTTTCTGAGGATTGGGCAAAACGCAAGACAGCAGCGCCTTCGCATCAACCGGGTCGCGAGGAACTTCTGGGGTAGAAAGGCAAACGCCCGCTGTATTAAAGGTACGAACACCCGCTGCCAAGGCAGGGCCGCAAAAACTCAGGCTAATAAACATCAACGCCAAACTTCGAATCATATTTTGCCCTTGCTGCCAAATCAGAAACTTCGCACCGAGCCAGTGCTCAAGCGGCCGAGAGGTTAATCATTAGAGGTATCCACGGCCTCATCAATAAGAATATCGATACTCGGGCCGTCCATGCGTAGGACGTTTCCAATTTTCTGTTCAGTAGTGAGTTTCTGAAAACCGGCGGCTCCCGTGCAGTTACCAATTTGAACAGTGGGCTTACTTCCGGCTGCCTGAACGGTAATGAGTGCCCAATCGCAAACGACTCGCTCAGTCTTGTCGGTCACAAATGAGATTCGCTCAGGCGAATTTTGATACCATCCCTTGGGGGCGAAAAAGTAAGCTACCGTTGATGTCAGCGGATATAAGATCGTGCTCACGCCGATGCTGGATTCGCGCTCAACATTGTTAATGAGATATCCATGCTTCGCCAAAACGGACTCGTATATGTGAATACGCTGATTGGTATCGAATCCGGATTCGGCGGCTTCGGCCAAAGAGCCAATTAATGTCCCGGATAACGCCAAAAAGAGCGTCATGCTTCGCACGTATTGCATAAGAGCCTCCAAACCTACTAGCTAAGCTAATACCATGCCAGGTTCCACATTAACGAATTGAATCACATTAAATGATACCGACGGGGGCAGTTGAATCACGAGGGGCACACTAGACCCCCCGTTGAGTCATGGTCCGACCACACTCTAAGATTGTTTTTGCGGAAACAAATTCAGGAGGGGGACCATGCCTAACGGGGTTAAGCGCATCTTATTGCAGAAGTTGAAGCTTAGGTATCTGAAAGGTTCAAGACGGCAGAAAACTTTGATTTTGGACGAGTTTTGCGCCACCACGGAGTTGTCACGTAAGCACGCGATAAGACTTCTAAACAACGAGATAAAATCGCACCGAGAGCACCCTGGGCCGAAGTACAAATATGGCGAGGATGTTCGAAGGCATGTCGTCATTTTGTGGGAGTCTTGCGGTAGGCTTTGCTCGAAGAAAATGGTCGGCGCAATCAAGCTTTGGCTGCCGTATTACGAGGGCATCTCGGACGAGACGAGATTTTTATTAACGAAAGTCTCAAGCTCCACGATCGATCGGATATTGCGAGGACATCGGGAGCTGGTAGCGAAGGGTCGATCGCTTACAAGTCCCTCGCTGATCAAAAACAAGATCCCAATCAAGTTACTCGAAGCCGGTATTGTCGAGCCTGGGTTCGTTGAAGCCGACACGGTCGCCCACTGCGGCACCTCGATGGCGGGAGAGTTCGTCAACACGCTCACAGTAACCGACATCTTCTCGGGTTGGACCGAGCTCAGGGCCGTGTGGGGCAAGCGAGCAGAGGCGGTGCTAGATGCCGTCAAAGGGATCGAGACAACGCTACCGTTCAAGGTCAAAGGTTTTGCGTCAGACAATGGCAATGAGTTCTTGAATAACGATCTGTTCACGTACTTCGACAAACGCCCAGAGAAAGTCCACTTCGTCAGACGTCGTCCTTACAAGAAAAACGACAACGCGCACGTCGAACAAAAGAACTGGACGCATGTGAGACAACTGCTCGGCTACGATCGCTTGGATCTCCAGTGGGACGTCGACTACATTAACGACATGTACGTGAACTACTGGCTTCCGCTGTGGAACTTCTTTACGCCGGTTATGAAATTAAAATCCAAAACCCGAGTTGGAGGAAGGATCGTAAAAGTGCACGATGAACCTCAGACCCCGTTTGCACGGATCATCAACTGCGAGCATGTCTCTCAAGAGCAAAAGCAAGCACTCCTCGCCCGTCGCCAGCATCTCAACCCGTTCCGGCTTAAGGCGGAGTTAGAGAAAAAACTAAAGTGGTTCTTCCGGATCGTCGATATACGTAAAAAGCAGTCGCGGGAGGTCGGATCTTGACTCCCCGCTCCTCGGTAGCATTTAGCTATGGTTCAATACGTTAACGAATCGTCGGCTGAGATCCGATAAACTTAGCGGAACAAGCGCCTCAGAAAGGAATCGTTCTGTCATGGGTGCGATCATTCCCAATGCAGCCTTTTGGACCCTGAAAGGGGCTAGCGGTCGATCAAGTTCTCCGAATCCGGCCTCTAAAAGCCTCGCTCGGTAAGTGATCCCAACTCACTGCTTGTAGCCATTACAAAACCAGTTTCATCGGAATGTATCGAATCTTCGACCCGCCAAGTTCGATAGTTGCTTGGTCCCCCGAATCCGTGAATCCCATTTTCTCATAAAAGCTATGAGCAGTGAGTGTTGATTCAAGGCTAACTGCAATAGCGTTTTGTCTTTTGGCTTCAGCAAGCATTTCACGAGCGATTGCTGTACCCAGCCCCTTGCCATTGGCTTCGGGAACCAAATAGAGGCCCATGATGTGACCGCGAGTATGACCGTTTTCTGAAATCAAAGCTAAGTGTCCATAGCCTTCAATTTTCCCACCGTTATCGACGACCCACACGAACTGATTCTGTATAGCATTAAGCCTTTGATCTTCACGAGAGGGCCGATGCCCCCAGCCTCGAATCTCGTCCGGCGAATGATCTTTCGAGCAAACTTCACAAATTGAACGCATGTGTGCCTCGTGGATTCCAAAAGAATCATCAGGCTTCGCTCTTCGTATTATTTGCATACACAACTCCTTGAAAAATTCTATCGCATAAACCGAGGCGGTCAATGTTCAAGCAGATACATGCTCCTAATGAATTTCCCGCTTTATTTTTGTACGCCCGCATTTCGTTGCGACATATTCGCCGGACGGCGTGAACTTCGAGCAAGTCAGCCGATTTGTAAATTGCCCTAAAGAGGGTTGACCTCTGTGAATGCGTTCGATTGCCGCCGCTTTCACAGAAACATAGATTTTATCCAGGGCGTAGCCACCACCAAAGACCAAAGCGAGAGCAACAAAGATTCCATTAACTGCGTTCATCGTGTTTTCTCCTCAATGTCTATTTTTTTGAAAAGCTGTTTAGTTTATAACGGCTTCCGCCATGAAGGGTAACGATGCCCTGTTCAAACCTCTGCACGATATTCTTCACCGCCGCCCAACTCCATTGCTTCCGTTGACGGGACGGAATTTTAACTCGGTTTAGCTCAAGGGTAATTTGATGGATAGTGCGTTGATCCTTCCATAAACGATGAATGAGTTTCAAAGCAGGGAACTCTCGGGGATCAGGAGTAATGCGTCCCTCGAAGTAGCAAAACCCATAGTAGGGCAAGACATTCTGCTTAACGCCGTTTTTTCGATTGGGCGTTGCTTGAGCGGAATTTTCTCGGAGCTTTACTCCAGCTTTTTTTACCTGGGAGTAGACCTTGTGTCTTGAGCACCCGTATTCCCGAGCGATGTCACGCAAAGACCAGCCTTTTTTGTATAGATCGACAATTTCAGGGGAAATTCTATTTGACTCTTTCAAAATAAACGCTTTAGTATCAATAGGATACAGGCGTTCGGACAATGGCGTCTGAGGCTCGCCAATTTTCAAGCCGTAGCCGGCGCAGCCTCGCCCCTTGTTATCTCCAAAAAAAAATTTTAGTCTTCCTAACATGAAAACCTTCATGGTGCTTTTAGGCGGAATTTTAGCGGCGATCTTGGTGGCGGTAGGCGTCCTCTTTTATTTATTCGGCCAAGACAGCGCCGTTTCTACCCAAGAAGGGACCTCTCCCACTGCGGCAAACGAGAATATGTTTACCGTTTCGGGAACCTTAATCGTGCCTCCGGCCCTTGCTTCCACCGTAAAAAATGGAGCCGGCTTCGTGCAAATTGCGGCCTTCGGGATAAACCCCGGCACCGAACAGGCCTTTAACTCTAACGCTTCCGAAATAAAGATTTTTCCCAATCCAATTTTCCCGCTCAAATTCTCGGTGCAAGTGAACCGAGAAGCATTTTTGGCCCAAAAGGACCAAAAATACGTCACCGTAACCGCGCACTATTACCAGTCTCCGGTGCCCCCAATCTCTAATCCCCTCGATTCTAAGCAGCGAATCACCCTGGCTTCCCAGCGTATTTCCGTTCCCATCGACTCGTCCGGGGAAGCAAAGATTCCGCCACAAATCGAGGCGGGAAGTGTATCGTTTTTTAGAGTTTATCACGAGCGGCCATCCCCCAGCTGCGCCTCCGCTAAAAATCTGGTGTCGGGAAAATTTACTCCCGCGGCCGGTTCGAAAAAAGATTGGCGCAAGCTAAAAATCGCCTTCTCCGTGTGGGAAGAGAATCAAGAAAATGCTTCTTTCTTCCAGGAAAAAATCTCCCGGGAACAATTAAACAAAAACTTTCTTCACTATCAATTTCTGGATTTTTCGTCCGGCTCGGCGGCCTTTTCCATTCCTAAAAAAGGAAATCCGGAAGCTAATCTTTTATTCTCTTTGGTAGAATGCCGCCCGGGGGAAGATCTCGCGGGGTGCGCGCTCCGTGGCTTTCCCTACATTCCAAATTTAAACGAGAACCAAGCCCCTATCTATCTCGCCGACAAACATTTCCGCATGCCCTACTGCGGGATGAATGATTTTGACGGCACGATCGCGGAAACAAGCACCTTAGCCATCGGCCTACCCCGAGACCCTTACGCCACTAACTAGTTATTTTTATTATAAAATTAATAATAAACTAATTTGATCAAATACTTCTTGCCACCCTGGTTTCCCTGAAGCAAAATAGGCCCTCGGAAAAATCACTCGAGGTTCCCGTGGCACCAATAAAATACTTTCCCCTCCTCTGCACTCTCCTGGCCATATCGTCCTGTTCGAAAGTGGACGATATGCACGACGCCACCCTATCGATGAATGGAACCACTTCGGAAATGAACGCCACTACCGCGAGAATGGCCAAGATTACCGAGGACATGGCGAACACGATGAACGAAGTGATGGATTCCGGCCGCCAAGGCGCCGCCCTCGATCTCCGCAGCAAGCGCTGGGACGACGTGGTAAACGGCAAATCTCTCGAGCAAAAAAGCACCAACGCCGGCCTCTACTTTCAGGCCTTCGAATTTCAGCTCTGGAATAATCTCGGCCTCGATAAGCTCACGAGCCAACGCGAAGTTTTCATGTACGACGCCGCGAAAGAATTTTTTTGCCACCTCTTGGATATTTCCCATACCGACGAGGTGAATCCCTTCGCCGGCAAAGGCCTATTCAGCCCAAGCGCTTCGGCGAACGAGGAAATGTCGTTTAATGCGCTATCGATCGTGCTGGAAGAAATGAACCGCAAACAGCTGCACATGAATGCCATTACGGGAAAAAATGCGATCAATATGCTTAGCATGATCGAAACGGCGCTGCTCGCGGGAAAAGATATGCGTGAAGGCAAAAGCCAGCTTCGCGACTATCCGGCCTACGTGGAGATGATCCTCGCCCACGAGAAAAATGCGATCCGCCTCCTGCGCGCGCGGCACCAGATGCTCGGGCTGGTAGTGCTTACCCAGCTCACAAAGATCGGCCAGAATAAGCTCGAAGGATTTAAGTATAAATTTTTAGGTAGCCAATGGGCGATCGACTTTACCAAACTAAACGAAGCGGAACTGAATCTCGCCAGGTTCCGTCTCTCGGAAGCCCGCCGTGCCCGCGACTTTCTCTCGCAGTTAGGCCTGCCAGAAGAGCTCGATCCTTCGATTAAAAGCATCTACAGCCACGCGCGCATCGAGAATTTACCGTCGATTTCAAGCAAGGACAGCGACGGGGTGGTATCCGAAGCTTCCGGCACCCCCGCGCAGCAGGCATTTCTGAGCGCCCTAAAAAACTACGCGCAATAGAAACGGCTCTCACTAAATAGGACCGGGCAGCGAGGTAACTCCTTCGCTGCCCGGTCCTATTTTAAGCCCAAGGATTAGAGTGTGAACGCCAAACCGCCCATTCCATAGAGGCCGCGGGAGCGGATCTCCGTGGCGGAGCTATCCAGATCACGGAACCCGAAGTTATAGCGAGCCTGCAGGTTGATGCCTACGTGCTCCGAGAGATTGAACTCAATCCCCGCGCCGCCCACTCCGGCCACGTCCCAGCGATCGGCGGTGTCGTTGTAGGTAGTGGTAGCGCCGAGGAGCGTTACCTTGGAATCTAGGTGCTTCGACCAAGACGGTCCCACCACGATGAAGGGAGAAACCACCGCGTCGTTGAAGGGATTAAACTTCAGGAGCACGGGAATCTCCAGGTAGTGGTGCTTCACTTCCGCCACTCCGTTCAGGCGATAGCCTTTTTCCACGTAGTTCACTTCCGGCCGCAGCGTAATGGCCCAGATGCCGAGCTCCACGAACGCCCCGGCAAGGTAGCCGTTCACGTTGTCTTTATTTACGCTGGAATTCTTAAACGAGAAATTCGGCCAAACCGCCCCACCCTGAGGACCAAAAGCGAATCTTCCGTCGCCCGATTCGGCGGCCATCGCGTGCGGACTAATGCTGGCTAAGATTCCCACCACCAAAAATACGATCATTGCTTTCATATATGCTGCGCTCCTCAAATTGTGTTTTCGGTTCGCCGGCTAGGCACAACCTCAAAGGAGAAGAGCAACGCCTGTGCCAGCGTAAATCACGCCAAAACCAACGCAAACCGCGTGAATCCGGAAAAAAAGCCCCTTGTCGAGGCAATCGTCCCCCTGTTATGAGAAACGAAACTAAAAATCAGGAGACGGCGATGGGTAAATTTTTTCAGGAATTCAAAACTTTCGCGATTAAGGGAAACGTGATCGATCTCGCCATCGGGGTGATCATCGGAGCGGCTTTTGGAAAAATCGTGCAGTCTTTCGTGGCGGATATCTTGATGCCGCCTTTGGGGCGCATCACGGGCGGCCTGGACTTCTCCAATAAATTTATCAACCTCACTGCCACGCCGGCCGCTTCTCTCGCGGAAGCTAAGCAACTCGGGCTCGCCACGATCAACTACGGCCTCTTTATCAATAACGTGGTGGACTTCGTTATCGTGGCCTTCGCGATCTTTCTGGCGGTAAGCCAAATCAATCGCCTGCGCCGCGAAGCCCCCGCGGCGGCCCCTGCCGCTACACCGGAAGATATTCTTCTGCTTCGCCAGATCCGCGACCTGCTGAAGAAATAGTTAGTTGGCGGTAAGGTCTTTTTTCAGGCTTTCGAGCCCGGAATCCGTGGTCTTGCCGAGGAAAATGGAAAAAACTTTCGCGATCAGGCCTGCGGGTCCGTCGATCTCGGAAGTTTTTCCATTAGGGCCTACGTAAGAAATATGTTCCGTGCCGTCTTTCATTCGCTCGGCCGAAATCGCGATGATGCTTCCCTCTTTCCCATCGCCACCCGCGCCGGCAGCCGCCAAAAATTCTTTCACTCCCGGCTCCTCGGCGGAAAAGCCATTTTCCCTCACGCCATCCAGATAAGCTTTCTGGATGGTTTCCGCATCCACGCCGCGCAGGAAAGTGAGATGGATGGCCACATTCTTCTGCTCCTTCAGGGAAGGCAGCGCGTCCGTTTCACTGCGCTTAAATTTTCCCGGATCACTTCCGAAAAGCTGGGCCACGTATACTTTCGCTTTTACGAACACTACTTTCTTGTAGCGAAGGCCCGCCGAGATTCTCTGCAGCTTCACCGTTCCCGAGCGGACGGGAAAATCCCCGGTATCACTAAGGGCGATATCCTCAATTTTCTGATCTCCGGGGCTAAGTTGAGGAGCGGCCCCGTGCGCGAGGGGAAGAAGGCAAAATAGCGTAAATAATAGGGTTTTCATTCCTCTATGATAGAGTGAAAGCACTGAAAATCTACATAAAATCAATGTCTTATCGAAACGCCCTTCATTCTTGACTTAACGCGTCATATTTATTAGAATGCACGGCCTGGGGATAACTCCAGGGAAACGTCTCTGAACGAATCGAGCAGGCCAATTATCTATGAGTGAAAACGTAGTCTCCCTCAAAGCCTATCGCACCCTAAAAGAATGCCAGCGCTTATTCCAAGGCTATCGCGCCCGCTTGGCCAAAATGGAAAAAGTGGACCTGCTCCAGGAGCTGGATCGCTACCGCAAAGAAGCGGCGAACTACCCTCACCATCTTCTCACGGTGGTAAAAGGCGAAATCCTGATGGCCGCCCTCAAAGAACGCTCCCTCACCGAAGAACTGAAATCGTTCGCGGTCAACGAAGAGCGCCGCCTTAAAGTAGAAGTCTACCGCCGCCTCCACGAAGAGTGGACCGGCTCTCCCGGCCGCCGCTTAAATTAATTTATGAAATCACGCGCAAAAGAATTGGCCAACCACCTCTCCGCCCCAGCGGCGCACGAGGGGGCTATAGAAGCCCAGGGAAAAACCAAGATCGCGCAATACTGCCACCAGCGCGGCCTCCGCCGCCCGCGAGGAACCATCCTCGCACTTGATCGCGATACCGATCTTCGCGCCGGGAATCCACGCTCCGTACACTCCCTCGGCCCCCACCTTCGCAAAAACTCTTCCTTCCGTTTCGGCCACAACCTTGGTGCAGAAACTCTCGGTGCCACCGATATATTCTGACTTCGCCGCGATCGCGCCGTTCAGCAACTCCACCGCATCTTGCATTTCCCCCGGTAGCCCGCGGGGATTCGCGGCCAGGCACATCGCGCGCGCCAGCAAATCCAGCGAGACGGAATAGGTAGGAATCCCGCAGCCGTCGATCCCCCACGCCAAAGAAGATGCTTCTTTTTCCCAAAATAGGGAGAGTACTTTGCGGATCTTTTCCTGCACCGGATGATCGTAGTTGGTATACCCCTCGGTAGGCCAGCCCTGTGCGAGGCAGCAGGTCAGGAGGCCAGCGTGCTTGCCGGAGCAATTATTATGGAGAGGAGAAGGCGCCTTTCCCTCGAGGATCAAGGCCCGGGTGGCCGCTTTATCGTAGGGATCGTGGGCGCCGCAGTCCAAAACCTTTTCTTCGAGGCCGAGTTTCTCCAGCCATTCTTTCACTTTTTTTACGTGAAAAGATTCGCCCTGGTGAGATCCGCAGGCGAGCGCCAGCTCTTCCGGCCCGAGATTCCATTTCTCGTGGAAACGCGGCGCCACCCAGGAGAGGGCTTGCACTAGCTTGATGGAAGAACGGGGGAATAAATTTAATTCTGCATCTCCCCAGCGATCTATGATGCCTTTCTTTGATTCGCGTACCACCACGTGCACGCGGTGGCGGCTTTCCACGGCGGTGCCGCGCAGAAGGCAAACCTCGAGCGGCTTCTCGCCGCTGGGAGGCAGGAAGCCGGGATCGAAGCTGAGGTAAGGATTTTTTCTTTCCATAAAAAAGCCCGAAGCGATTGGTTGTCAAAGCTCCGGGCCTATTCACCACAAAGATGACAAAAACTATTGCATTAGTTGCGTGGCAAGCTCCGAGAGCTTCGATCTCTCCCCTTTTACCATGGTCACGTGGCCGGCGATGGCTTCATTTTTGAAGCACTCCACCACCGAAGCCAAACCGTTGTTCATGCTGTCGAGGTAGGGGTGGTCGATCTGCATCGTATCCCCGGTGAGCACGATCTTTGTGCCCTCGCCCGCGCGCGTGATTATGGTCTTGATCTCGTGGGGGGTGAGGTTTTGCGCCTCATCCACGATCATAAACTGATTCGGAATCGAACGGCCCCGGATATAGGTGAGCGGCTCGATGCTGAGCAATCCCTGGTTGATCAATTCCTGGGTTCCTTTACCGGCCCCCCGGCGGTTCGTTTTCGCTACGGCGCTCACGCCGAAGAGGAAATCGATATTGTCGAAGATGGGCTGCATATAAGGATTCAGCTTCTCTTCCACGGTTCCCGGCAAGAAGCCGATATCATTGCCCATCGGCATCACCGGCCGGCTCACGAGCAGACGGGAATACAATCCCTCGTCCACCGTCTTGGAAAGCCCCGCCGCGATCGCCAGTAAGGTTTTTCCGGTTCCAGCTTTGCCCACCAGGCTCACGAGCTTGATCTCGTCGTTTAGAAGCAAATCGATGGCAAACGCCTGTTCCGCGTTGCGGGGATACACTCCCCATAACCCCTCGGCCGGCTTGAACACGGGCACCAAGCAGTTCTGCGGGCCATCGAACCGGCCAATAGCCGTATGGTTAGGATTGGCTTCGTCACGAATGAAAATGAACTGATTGGGGTGGAGCTTTTTTTCCGGGTTCTCGTAAGAAAGCTTCCGCTTGGCGTAGAACTCGTCGATCAGCTCGCCCTTCACCGTGATCGAAGAGGTTCCCGTATAAAACTCGTCGTCCACTTCGTATTTCGAAGGCTCGTAATCCTCGGCGCGGATTCCGCAGGCGTCCGCTTTAATCCGGAGATTGATATCCTTGGAAATGAAGCGGACCTCGGCATCCTTATTCATGCGCGCGTAGCGCTTGGCCATCCCGAGCATCTGGTTGTCGGCCTTGCTCATGTCAAGGTCGGGAAGCTCCGGAATTTTTTCGTTCATGCCAACGTCGACGAACAGTTTGCCGCCGCTCTTCAGCGGAACGCCTTTCGAAAGGGCGCCCTTCGCTCTTAGCTCATCGATAAAGCGGGAGAAGGTGCGCGCGTTCCGGCCGTTTTCCGACATATCGCGCTTGAATTTATCGATTTCTTCCACCACCACGATGGGAATGATGAGGTCGTGCTCGGCGAACTTATAAATTGAATGGGGATCGAAGAGAACCACGTTGGTGTCGATGACGAATACTTTTCTTTTGTCCAAGCTAACTCCCGGTCTAAGAGCCAATTAATTATAGTAACTGCGGCTGGCTCTTTCAGCTGTTTATCTGCATTTCCCGCTTTAACGATTCCGTAACGAAAAACTCGATGGCCTCCTTGTCTTCTTGTTTTAGGTTTTCGAATTTGAGGGCGAAGCCCGGAGGGATCTTCGGGATCTTGCCGATCACCATCGCCTGGCAAACAATCGTCTTGTTGATCAGGCTCGGCAGCATCTTGATATCAATAACCTCGCCGAGCGTGAAGTCGCCCTTGGGCATCTCGATCAGGATACCGCCCGCGCTCACGTTCACGCAGGCCGCCACTTGCACGCCCGCCTTGCTGGTGATCTGGACTTCCGTCATGTAAGACACACGAGGATGGCGCCGCTTGATCACGATCCGCTGGCGCTCCACGCCGCTCTCGACCACGGTCTCCACCACGAACTTCACGTTGAATTCGTACTGTTGCTGGATTTTCACGAAACGGTTCGTGCCTTCGCGCGAAATTTTATCGTTTTTATTCAGCTTGCCCTCTTCGAGCAGCTTTATCACCTCGAGGAAGCGAAAGGGGCCGGCGACCGTTTCCACGTTCCCCCGCTTCACGAGCCAGATAGGTTCCATCGGGATCTGCGCGGTGATGCCGTCGAAACTGCCCGTGTCCCTCTCGGGCTCAGGCTGGACCGTAGCCACCGGAGCAGCGGGGGCCCGCGGTGGCGCGGGGGGAGCCGAAGAAGGCGGCGCCGGCGGCGTGGCCTTCATGGGCGGAGGCGCAGAAAGCTCGGCGGACAAGCCGAGCGTGGAAAATGCCTTCGTGGGATCTTCCTGATCCACGGCGGGATCTTCGCCGAGGCTAAGGGAAAAGCCGGAATCGGTGCCCGTATCCGCTTTGGTGGAAAGTGAAGAAAGCTCCAACCCCTCCAAGGCGTTCGTAAGGGAGGCGCGGTCTCCATCGCCAGGTTCCGGAAACGAAATCTCTAGGTCCGGGACAGCGGCCGGCTCGGGAGCCTCGGGTGCCGGCTTGACGGGAGCTTCACTGGGAAGCGCCGGAAGCATCTCGAAGAGAATCTTCACGTTGCGCACTTGGCGCCACTCTTTATCGCCATCCACGAAAATCCAGGTGGACTCACAGATCTCCCGCGACTGAATCCGCGCTTGAATTTCCTTGGTGCTGTGCGGCCCCTGCATGATGCCCGAAGAGCCAGGGCCCATATAGTAAATGATCTTGCGGTCGGGAATTTGCGAAGGCTTCACGCGGAAAAGATCCGCCAGGGCTTTATGATCGCCCACGCGGCACCAGCGTGCGGAGGAAAAATCAAAGAGAAGATCCGCAGGCTTGCATTGCCCCTTCTGAAGCAGATCGCGCAGATTTTGTTCGGTCCCCACCGCTTGGTCGCCTGTAACCTTACGTAGGAGAAAATTTATTTGTTCCGTCATTTATCGCTGCAACTGCCTATCATCCCGCCGTAGCCGAAACTATTGAGTCCGTATACTGCGCGATCCGCTTGCGATCCTCTTCCTCTAAGTAAATGAATTTTACGTTATAGCCGGCCGGCGGCCCTTTAGAAACCTGGGTAACTTCGGCGATGCAATTGAATGGCACGCCCACCCCACCCGGCGTAAAGTGCACCTTGATACGATCGCCCTTCACGTGGGTCAGCTTGTTCACCTCGAGGAACGCGCCGCCTTCCGATAAGGAACGGGCCGCGCCGAAGATCACGCGTTTTTCGTCGTGGAGAATAACTTCGCTCTCGTAGGGAACGCGCGGGAAACGGCGCTGCACGAAAATTTTCTCGGTGCCAAAATTCCGCAGGTGCACCAGCTTCTTGAGCACGGGATCTTCAAACTCCGGGCAATGCCGCAGCCTGGTCCAGTCTTCGAATCCCGGCTTCCAGATAAAATCGTCGGGCGCGCACGCATTCGTTTGCAGCAGGCGCACCAGCTCGAGGTAGCGGTACGGGCCGAACTTCGTATTGTCGCGGTAGAGAAACCAAATCGGCTCGTTGGAAATGCCGAGATCCTGAGAAAAAGTTTCGGAGGCGAATTCGCGTTCCTTGAGCTTCGCCTCGTCTACTTTCACGCCGGTGGGAGGATCTTTCGGGGGAGTAAATTCCGTGGCGAAGAAGCTCGCCAGCATCACCCACGATTGATTGTCGGGATGCCAAAGGTAATCAGTATACGTGAGATCGCCGCCCTTAAGCTTCTTCTTGAGGTCTTGCTGGGAAAAGGGTCCCTGCTGCTTTCCCGCGTGGGAGACAAAATAGGATAAATCAGACAAGAGGACCTCCGTGTAAAACCTCTCTCATCTAAGATTGTAGCAAACGCCGCAGAGAGGGCAAGGAAAGGAAATCAAGTACTGGAATAAAAACCTTTTAGATTTCAAACGCTTCATCCTTAAGCGAGCATTTCAGAAAACCTCCCCAAAGAAATGATTCACTGCAATATGGCGCCCGGGAAAGAGTGAAAAAGGAGTGGAATTTCCAAATCTTTTCCACTATGTTTCCCCCACTATGGCAGTACCAAAGAAGAGACAGACCCGCTCCCGTCGCGACCTACGCAGATTTTCCAGCGCATACCGCATGGAGGCCGCAAACACCATGCGTTGCTCCAATTGCAATGCCCCCGCCCTTTCTCACCGTATTTGCGGTAGCTGCGGGCACTATAACGGAAAACAGGTAATGGCCGCTGCAGCTGCAGAAGCCTGATCCACTAGCTAAAACAGCTAAATAGTTTTTCTCGATGAAGTCCAAGCGACACTTGTCCACCGTATACGTTGATGCGATGGGCGGCGACCTCGCCCCCAAGGTAAACGTGCGGGGAGCGCTTTGGGTTTCGATCGAGCGTGATGATATTCGTATTGTGCTAGTCGGCGATGAAACCAAGCTTCGCCCCCTCCTCGATTCTGAGGCAAAAAAAGAAAAAAAAGCCCGCCTCCACCAAATATCCATTCACCATACGCCCGAATGGATTGAGATGGACGATCACCCCGCTTCGGCCGTGCGCCAAAAAAAAGAAGCCTCCCTCAATGTGGCCATGCGTCTCGCCGCAAAAGAGCCCCACGCCGCCTTCCTCAGTGCCGGCAACTCGGGTGCGGCCCTAGCTTCCGCCGTGCTCTACATGAAACGCATTGCCGGCGTGGAGCGGCCCGCGATCGCCGTACCCCTTCCCACCACCCGTGGATTCCTGCTCTTGCTCGATGCCGGCGCCAATACCGTCTGCAAACCCATTCACCTCGTGCAGTGGGCGCTGCTGGGATCGGAATATTTTCGCTCCCTATTTCCCGGCACTAAGGGAAGCGTGGGCGTGCTCTCCAACGGCGGAGAGGATTCCAAGGGCACCGATCTCACCCGCGAAACCAATAGCGTGCTCAAGAAGCTCCAAGAACAAAAAGTGTTTGGTAAAGGGGTGTA
The DNA here is from genome assembly GCA_050246755.1 of Bacteriovoracia bacterium. Taxonomy (GTDB): domain Bacteria; phylum Bdellovibrionota; class UBA1018; order CAIPTA01; family CAIPTA01; genus JAKFYM01. The sequence goes on along the minus strand of JBFWVL010000006.1, from coordinate 124,790 downwards.
CCAAGGCTACGTAGAGGGCGGGCGCCTGTTTCATGGGAACTGCGATGTGGTGGTCTGCGACGGGTTCACGGGAAATATCGTACTAAAGAGTTTAGAGGGCCTCGCCACCGCCGTAACCGATTTGCTCAAAAAAGAAATTAAAAGCGACTGGCTGGCCGTGGTGGGGGCCGCCTTCGCCATGCGTGCCCTAAAAAAACTCAAACGCCGCACCGACTACGCGGAAGTGGGGGCCGCGCCGCTTATTGGGATTGACGGGCATGCCTTTATTTCCCATGGCCGCTCCACGGCAAAAGCAATAAAAAATGGTATCTTGCGCGCAGCGGAGAGTGCTAAAACTGACCTGCCTTCCGTGCTGCGCCAAGTAATTCAGGAGTCCGACACGAAGATTGGCGCTCTGGAAAAAGATTGAGGAATTCAATATGCCTAAAACAACTCGCGCCCGCATCGCCGCCTTCGGCACCGGCTTCCCCGAAAAAATAGTCACTAACCACGACATGGAAAAAATCGTGGACACTTCCGACCAGTGGATCACCGAGCGCACGGGTATCCGTGAGCGCCGCAAGCTTGGCCCCGATGAGCAAAACAGCGATATCGCCGCCACCGCCTGCCTGGATGCCCTAAAAAAAGCCGGCGTGAAACCCGAAGAAGTGGATCTCATTATCGGCTGCACCACCTCCCCCGACCGCTTCATGCCCTCGCTTGCCGCCACCGTGCAGGCGAAAATCGGCTGCCATACTGGCGGCGGCGCCTACGATCTCTTTAGCGCCTGCGCGGGCTGGATGGCCGGCCTGCAGGTGGCCGATGCCCTCGTGCGCACCGGGCAGTACAAGAACGTGCTCGTGATCGGCAGCGAAGCGCTTTCTCGCTTCGTGAACTGGAAAGACCGCACTACCTGCGTGCTCTTCGGCGACGGCGCCGGCGCTTCGCTCGTGCAGCCCTGCAAAGCCGGAGACCCCGGAGAGATCTTAGAACTCGCCGTGCATGCCGACGGCCGCCTCGGCGATCTTCTCGACATGCCGGGCGGGGGCAGCCAGTTCCCTCCCACCCACGAAACCGTGGACAAAAACATGCAGTTCATCCGCATGAACGGCCAGGAAATCTATAAGCACGCCGTGAAAAACATGGTGGCCGCTTGTGAGGAAGTGCTGGAAAAGCAAAATCTCAAGGTCAGCGATATCGACTGGTTCGTGCCTCACCAAGCCAATCTGCGCATCATCGAAACCATTGGCAAGCGACTGAGCTTCCCGATGGAAAAAGTTGCCCTCAACCTGCAGAAATACGGCAATACTTCTTCGGCCACAATCCCCACTTGCTTCGACGAATACGTAAAAGCGGGAAAAATCAAAAAGGGCGACCTCGTTTTGATGACCACTTTTGGCGGAGGCCTCACTTGGGCCGCCGGCGTGATGCGCTGGTAATTTTAGGAGATTTCAAATGAGCACTCTCAACGGAAAAGTAGCCCTCGTGACCGGCGCCTCCCGCGGCATCGGCCGGGAAGTGGCCCTTCGCTTGGCTTCTGCCGGCGCCTTCGTGGTGCTGAACTGCACTTCCCGCGGCGTAGAAAAAGCTGAAGCCGTGCTCGCCGAGATCAAATCGGCCGGCGGAGATGGCCTCGTAAAGCCTTTTTCCGTTTCCGACTCCGCCGCGGTGGATACCGCCGTAGACGAAGTGATCAAAGCCAAGGGCGCGATTCATATTCTCGTGAATAACGCCGGCATCGCCAAGGATTCCCTCTTTATGCGCATGAAGGACGAAGAGTGGGACGATACCCTCAATACGAATTTGAAAGGCGCCGCCCTCTGCGCCCGCGCCGTGGTGCGCCCCATGATGAAGGCCCGCGAAGGCGCCATTATCAATATGAGCTCCGTGGTGGGCCAAATGGGCAATGCCGGCCAGGCCGCTTACTCCGCTTCGAAGGCGGGCTTGATTGGCCTGTCGAAGACTCTCGCTAAAGAACTCGCTTCTCGCAATATTCGCGTGAACGTGGTGGCCCCTGGCTTTATCGATACCGAGATGACTACCGACCTTCCCGAGGCCGCCAAGACGGCGATGCTCGCGAATATTCCCATGGGACGCATGGGCTCAGGCAAAGAAATCGCCGAAGCCGTACTCTGGCTCGCTTCTCCGGCCAGCTCCTACGTGACGGGGCAAGTGATCGCCGTGAACGGCGGGATGTACGTTTAGCGCTTGATGGGGCGCTACCTCCGACGTCGGAAATAATGCTTACCCGCTCGAGATTCGAACACCGCTACTTCCGCAGCGGAAGTAGCGTCGCATCAAATATTTTTATCTACACTCGAGCCGAATGGCATTATTCGCCTGGAGGTACTCGTAAACTCTCCGATCGGCGGAATAATTGGCGCAGAGAAAACCCTGCACGTTATCCGTTTGGCCCGCCATAACCCCTGGCTTATTGGCTTCCAGGAAAGAACCTAGGTAATCCAAGTTTATCCCTTCGAAGCGCGGGTGCTTCGCAAATACCCCTTCAGGAGCAATCTTCGCCAGCGTAATGAACCAGCGATCCGGGCGGCCCAGATCGAATTTATTGCAGTTTGGATTTTTCGAAACGCCCTCAAGGTTGGATTCGTCGTCGCCGCAATATAAATAATCAAGCCCGGGTTTCTCGTTTTTATAGATGAGCGCCACGGCCTCCAGATCAAACTTGCCCAGTTCACTGCTTTTGGAATCCACCGCCGAAAACGCGGCATAATCCATAACCGAATCCGTTTTGTGGAAAGAACTTCCGCGGTAGCTGCCGAGAAAATTATGGCCTAAGCCGTTGAAATGCCCGAGCTCATGCGTAAAAACATAGCCAAGCTGCCAGGATGGTTTTGGATGCCGGAACTGCGCGAGCTCATCCCTCCTGGAAAAAAGCACCGCCGCATCCTCTACGGAGGCCTGTTCGCTCTCAAATTTCAGAATTTCCGGAGTTAGGGGCACCGCGGGAAGATTTTCGCGGGAGTCCGCATCTATTCCTATATAGCCGCCCTGGATCTGCCCGGAAATCGGATCGAAAACCATTCCCGTTATTCCACCGGCCCCTAAAAAAGAAATTTCCGTAGACCCATTCCACAAAAAGCAGAGTTTCCTAGAAGACAGGCAATCGTAGGGATCCACTTCTTCCTTCTGCGCTTGGAGCCGAAAGAAATTGGTGCCCAGAGCCGCGTTCCACTTAGACAATGAACTCTCCAAAATCGCCAAGAACGCATCCGGAAAGCTCTTATCCAAAACGACCGGCATGGGGCGACTCAAGTCGTGGTGAAAATAATCCGACCTTGGAATCTCCAAGCCCGTGGAGCTGCCGAGAGTGGTGGGGCCAACCGGCGCCGTAAACACGTGAACGGCATCGAGAATCTTCTTCGAGCCACGAACCGCAAGATTCTGCGCCGGAAAGAAAAGAACGGCGATCCCGGCCTCGGCAGGCTTTATCACGAAGCGATCTTCACCAAGAAAAGTTACCGTAAAGGCAGCGGGCTTCGTGGGCGCGCAAAAATCTGGGCCGCCGATAATAAAGTCCATCGGCCTCACGGAGCCGCTGAGTTCCAGCTTGGCGGATCCCCATCTTGTGTATTTTTTCGTGGCGCAATCCTGCGAAAGAGAAAGCTCGCTTTGCTCGATAAGCTTCAAACTGGAACCCGAACCATCCACGATCCAACGCCGATTCGCCGATAGTAAGGGCGAAAAACCCGGAATGCTCAGGCCCGCCACCGTTTGCCAAACAGGGTGCTTCCGCAAAAGATCCAAAGCTTGCTTGGGCAATTTATCGGAGGACGATGGCGAAAAAGAAAAGAGACCGATCTTCTGGCGATAGGGAAATAAACGGATATCAGGATCCGCGAAGGCTGGGAGACTCGCCAAATGCATCGCCAATAGGAGCAGCGTTCTCATGGGGTCTTATTAGAGCGCGGGAGACCTAAAGTAAAGCGGCCACAGGAAAGGTTTTTTCGTTCAAGAAACCACCGAAATTACAATACCTTATCGATAGGCGAATATTTAAAAACTAGACGTATAACTTCTACCCCAACCATCGGGCCACATATTTCTCCAAGCTTGCAGCGCTCGCATTCGCGCAAATAAAAGCTAAGTACCCATCCGGCCTCAGCAAATAAACCACATCCCGCATGAAGCCAACTTTTTGCGTTTCCGCGCTCCAGGGAAAGGCCCTCAATTCCAGGCCGGTCTTTTCGCAAAAATTCAGGAGCTCGGCACTTACTTCGCCATACACCTGCACCTGCCACCTCATGCCCTCGAGCACTTGAAAATTATCCGTGCCATCCGCAAATTTCACCCAGGGCATCCGGTCTCCGGCATTTACCGTGCCGGCCGATCCTTCGCTGAGCCTACTCATCCGGTAATGAATATTGATCTGCGAAACCGTGCGGAACATAAAAACCCGGAGGCCTTGAAGGCGGAACAATACCTTCACCAAGGCCGGCACGATATTTAACCGAACATAGCGCGCGATCGGCCCGTTTCTCGTAATAAAAGTAAATGCCCGGTCGGTGGTATTCACTAGTTGTTTAGCAAAGGCGATGCGCTCCACTTCGTAGGTATCGAGCAAGGAATCTTTTGCTTGGCCCTTGACCACCATCGCGAGCTTCCAGCCCAAATTGATCGCGTCGCCGATGCCGGTATTCATCCCCTGCCCGCCCACGGGGCTATGGATATGCGCGGCATCGCCGAGGAGAAAAGCGCGCCCTTTGCGGGTATGCTCCGTCACGCGGTGGTGCACGCGGTAGCTCGAGAACCAATTCACGCGCTCTACTTTCACATTGAGGTGATCGATCGCGGCGTGCTTTACGTCGGTCCATTCGATTTTCTTGCCTTCAGCGGAGGATTCCACCGTGCCGATCAGGCGCACTCTCCCCTCGCCCTTCATCGGGAAAACGGCGAGAAAGTCCGCATTGTCGAGCGCAAGATTGAGATCGCCATTGATCGCCGGACCGGAAGCTTGCACATCGGCCACGTAGAAAAGCTGATTATAGGTAGAACCAGGAAAGCCCGTGTGCAAAAGCTCCCGCATCCGGGAGTGAGCGCCATCACAGCCCGCGATAAAATCGGCACGGTAGCTTTCTTCTATTCCGCCCGCCGCGAGAAAACGCGCACTCACTCCCTGCGCATTCTCCTGAAAATCCAAAAAATTTTTTTCCCGCTCCACCACTATGCCAGCCGCGCTAAGCGCCTCGATCAACAAGCGCTCGTGCTCGTCCTGGGGAAAAAATAAAAGGTACGGATAGGGACTTAGCCCTTGGCCGATTTCTCCCACCGGCACTTGCGTTACTTGCTTGCCTTTAGCCCAGAGGCGAAGGGCTTTCGCCGGGTGGCCGCGCTTCACCACTTCGTCTGCGATACCGAGCCAGCGGTAAAATTCCAAGGTGCGCGCGTGCACCACGAGGGCGCGGGAGGTGCTGCCGGCTTCTTTCGCGGCGTCGAAAATTCTCACGCGAATGCCGAGCTTGGTTAAATAGAGGGCAAGCACGAGGCCGGTTGGGCCTGCTCCGACGATGATCACTTGGGTTTCCACGACCAAAGAAAAGCACAAAGGGAGTCATGCCGACAGAGGGATTTTTGTCTCGACGATTAACGCGGCGTAACTTCCGCGGCGGAAGGAGACTTGAACCGGACGCCTAAACCAAGGCAAAGAACCTATCTAAATATTTTTTATTTTCAACGATCCTTCGTCGACAACTTTCCGAAAATGCAGCCCCGCAGCAGCGCTTAGCGTCATCACCAACTAATTCCGTCTTCCATCCGTTGCCGGGTGAAAAAAGCGGTGGTAAACCATAGGTGGTTTCTGTATAAATCGAGGCATCACCAACGAAAGAGGATTTATGAATATTCAAGAACGCGTAAAAAACATCATTTGTGACCAGCTCGCTGTCGAAGCGGAAAAAGTAACCGACACGGCTTCTTTCATTGATGATCTCGGCGCGGACAGTCTCGATATCGTTGAGCTAGTGATGACCATGGAAGAAGAGTTCGAACTCGATATTCCTGATGAAGACGCCGAAAAAATGAAAACGGTAGGCGACGTTACTAATTATATTAAAACCAAAAAGGGCGCGTAAGCCCTAAGGGGTCCGAATGAGCCTCGCCAACTGGCCAAATCTAAAGCGCAGAGTAGTAGTAACGGGCCTAGGGGTGGTTTCACCTCTCGGCCTTTCGCTTAAAGAGACGTGGCCCGCCCTGCTCGCAGGAAAATCTGGCGCCGCCCCTATTACCCTATTCGACGCGAAAGAATACGCGACCCACTTCGCCTGCGAGGTGAAGGGCTTTTCTGCCGACGCGTATATCAATGTTAAAGAACAGCGCAAGATGGGCCGCTTCATCCACCTCGGGCTCGTGGCAGCCATGCACGCCTGGGAAGATGCCGGCTTCAAAGGCCGCGCCGATGAGAACGGCAATAATGTAGACCCCGAAACGTTCGGCACGTTGATGTCGGCCGGTATGGGAAGCCTCTCGGACATCGAAGACACCGTGGACACGATCCGTGGAAAAGGCCCGAGACGCATCACTCCTTTTTTCATTCCTTCCGTGATCCCCAATATGATCAGCGGCCACCTCTCCATCATGCTGAATGCAAAGGGCCCCAACCTTTGCACCGTAACGGCCTGCGCTTCTTCGGCGCACTCCGTGGGCGAAGCGGCGATGATGATTTCTCGCGGTGATGCCGACGTGATGATCGCCGGCGGATCCGAGAGCGTAGTTTGCGCCAGCGGCGTGGGCGGCTTCAATGCGATGAAGGCGCTCTCCACGCGTAATGAAGACCCCACGAAAGCTTCCCGGCCATTCGACCGCGACCGCGATGGTTTCGTGATCGGTGAAGGCGGCGGCGCTTTGATCCTGGAAGACTACGAGCGCGCGAAAAAACGCGGCGCCAAGATTTACGGCGAAGTAACGGGCTACGCCGCTACCTCGGATGCGTTTCACATGACTTCCCCCGCTCCCGAAGGCGAAGGCGCCGGGCGCAGCATGAAGCTCGCGCTGGAGCGCGGGAAAATCGATCCCACCTCCGTGGGCTACGTAAACGCTCACGGCACCTCCACGCCCGCCGGCGACGAAAACGAATCGATGGCGGTAGAGCGCGTATTCGGCTCCCACGCGAAAAATCTAATCATGGGATCCACCAAGAGCATGACCGGCCACCTCCTCGGCGGCGCGGGTGCGCTAGAAGCCGCGATTTCGCTGATGGCGCTCAATACCGGAGATATTCCTCCCACCATCAACCTCGATAATCCGAGTGAAAACTGCCGCCTGAATTACTCTGCGCATCACGCGAGCCGCAAAACGATGCAGTCCGTAATGAGCAATAGCTTCGGCTTCGGTGGCACGAACGCTACCCTTGTTTTCAGCAAGGTCTAAGGCTACCTTTTCCCTGTTCCAATTCATTTTTCCGGGAGGGATTCATGCTGAAACTAGCGATCGCGTCTGATCACGCCGGCCTCCAGCTCAAAAAATATTTAATTCAGGAAATGAAAGAAGTGGAATTCACCGACTTCGGGCCCGAAACCACTGATTCGGTGGACTATCCCGACTTCGCCGAGAAAGCCTGCGCCGCCGTTACCTCGGGAAAGTGCGCAAAGGCCATTCTTATCTGCGGAACCGGCCTCGGCATGAGTATTTCCGCCAATAAGCTGAAGGGCATCCGCGCGGCTCACGTGGAATCCATCTTCACCGCCCAGTTCGCCACCGAACACAATAATGCCAACGTGCTCTGCCTCGGCGAGCGCGTCACGGGCGCCACCCATGCGCTCGCGATGGCCCGCGCCTGGCTAAATGCAAAATTTGAGAGCCGCCACCAAAAACGCGTGGATAAAATTTCCGCGCTGGAAGGAAAGTAATGCAAAGTTTTCAGTACCGGGTTCCCGAAGTTTTAGCCGCTGATCCCGAGATCCAGGGCGCCATTTCCAGAGAATTGAAACGTCAGGAAGACGGCCTGGAATTAATCGCTTCCGAGAACTACGTTTCCGCCGCCGTAATGGCCGCCCAGGGCAGCGTGCTCACCAATAAATACGCCGAAGGTTACCCCGGCAAACGCTACTACGGCGGTTGCACCTACGTGGACGAAGCCGAGAACCTCGCGCTTTCGCGCCTGCGCAAACTCTTCGGCTGCGATGATTCCTCCCCCACGCCCTACCACGCCAACGTGCAGCCGCATTCCGGCGCGCAGGCAAATATGGCAGTATTTCTCGCCGTGCTCAAACCGGGCGATGCCATTCTCGGCATGGACCTTTCCCACGGCGGGCACCTCACTCACGGCTCTCCCGTGAATTTCTCCGGCAAGCTCTACCAGGCCCATCACTATACGGTGGAGAAAGAGAGCGAGCGTCTTGACTACGAATTAATCCGGGCGAAAGCACAGCAAGTGCAGCCGAAACTGATTATCGCCGGCGCCAGCGCTTATCCGCGTACCTTAGATTTCGCCCGCCTCGGAAAAATCGCCGAGGAAGTGGGTGCGTACCTGCTCGTGGACATGGCCCATATCGCGGGTCTCGTGGCGGCGGGCCTGCATCCTTCGCCGATTCCCCATGCGCATTTCGTGACGAGCACTACGCATAAAACCTTGCGCGGCCCCCGCGGCGGCTTCGTTCTTTCACGCCCGGAATTCGCAAAGCAAATTAACTCGGCCGTGTTTCCCGGCATGCAGGGCGGTCCCCTCATGCACGTGATCGCCGCGAAAGCCGTGGCCTTCGGTGAAGCGCTGAAACCGGAATTCGCCGTTTACCAGAAGAAGGTGATGGAGAATGCAAAGGCTTTGGCCGAAGGGCTCGCCAAAGAGGGCTTACGGATCGTTTCGGGCGGAACCGATAACCACCTCATGCTCCTCGACGTAGGCTCCTATGGACTCACCGGCAAGGAAGTGGAAGCGGCCCTCGATCTCGCGCATATCACGGTGAACAAGAATACCATTCCCTTCGAGACGCGCTCTCCGTTCGTGACGAGCGGAATTCGCTTGGGCACTCCGGCCGTGACTTCGCGCGGCCTGGGCATTCCCGAGATGAAGCAAATCTCGGGCTGGGTTTCGCAGATCTGCAAAGCGCTCAAAGAGCAAACCGCGGAAACAAAAAACCTGCCCCCAGCCACGGCCGAAAAAATTCGCGCGGAAGTGAAATCGCTCTGCGAGCGATTTCCAATCTATCGTTCTTAATAATTCTTAGCTAAGCGGCCTGAGATTCGCCACTGCCGTCGCCTTCCGTTTTCACGGGAGTAGCTTCGGCCGCAGGCGCCGGGGCAGCCTCTGCTGCCGGCGCTGGCTCAGGAACAGCGGCCACCGCGGGAGCGGTCTCGGCTGCTACGGGTGCGGGAGCTTCGCCGGGAGCCGCGGCGGCAGGATCCACGGGGGCCGCCGTCGTGGGCGTAGCCGCCGGAGCAGGCTCCGCTACACCGGTCGCGGGAGCCGAGAAAGTACGGCGGTAATTGTCCATCGGATTGGCCGAGATCTTTTCAATGAAGTCGACCACGGCATGGCGCTGAGCCTCGTTGTCGTACATAAACTGAAGACCGGAGCGGCAGGGGAAACGAGCTTCTTGCAGCCCCGATTCGATCGGGATCGACCAAGCTACGATCGCCCTTACTTTGAGGATCATAGGATCCGTAAAGCAAACTTCCACGCCGCAGCCCTTGGACAATAGCTCGGCCGTAAAGAAGCCGGCGCCGGTCTCAGAGAGGTCCACGATACCCACGGCAGCCTCTACCTTACGCTCGCTCTTCAGCGTGCTGATGGTCACCGAGATGCGTTGGAAGCTGAGTTTCAGCCGCTTGAACGTGCGTTCCGGCTGCTTGATATTCAGCAGGTAACAGCCACTTTTTTTCTGAATACTCGACTTTTTTATATCGGCCATAGGGCTAATTCTCCCACCTCCCTATCGGCACTTTATTGCCCACCCTTAAAAAAAACACGGGCGCGGCTACCTCCTAGGTGCTAGAATTTTCAAGAAAGCAGAAAAAGCCAATTTTTTCGGATGGTTAGGAGGATTACAATGAAGTGTCCTTTCTGCGGTCATATAGAAAATAAGGTGGTCGACTCCCGGATTAGCCAAAGTGGAGACATCACCCGGCGCAGGCGCGAGTGCTTAGAATGCGATGGACGCTTTACTACCTACGAACGGGTGGAAGAGCTGATGCCCCTCGTGGTGAAGAAAGATGGCCGGCGTGAAGAATTCGATCGCGAAAAAATCAGCGAAGGCATTCGTATTGCCTGCCGCAAGCGCGATTTTACCGCCTCCGACTTCGAAGATATGACCCGCGACGTAGAACGCCGTATCCAAAGCTTAGGGGTACGCGAGCTATCCTCCCGGGAGATTGGCCAATATGTTATGGAGGTCTTGCATAGGCGCGATAAAGTGGCCTATATCCGTTTTGCCTCCGTTTATCGTGAATTCAAGGACGTGGAAGAATTTCTCACGGAATTGAAAAAAGAGAGCCTAGAAGCTCCTGAGGCGCGGCCGTTCGTTCTTTAAAAGGTTTATTGAGATGCGTAGAAGAAAATCGCGTGAATTCGCCCTGCAAATATTATTCGCCCTCGAAAATCAATCCGAAGGCGAATTCGCTCCCGATCCTTCTTCGGTTCCATTGGCCGTTTCCTCCTACATCACCAATTTCGGCCCCAAAAATGCAGAAGAAGTTACCGATATTCCTTACCTCCAACGCCTGGTAACCGGCATCTGCGCGGAGCTCGACAATATCGACCAGGAGATCGTACGTTACAGCGAGCACTGGAAGCTCTACCGCATGACGAAGATCGACCGCAATATCCTCCGCATCGGCGTGGAGGAGCTCAAAAATTTCAAAGACATCCCCTCGAAAGTTACGCTCGATGAATGCGTGGAGCTGGCAAAACGATTCGGCACCGAAGATTCTTCCGCTTTTATAAACGGAATCCTAGATAAAGCACGTACCTTGCTTGGGCGCACGGAGGACTAATTGGCGAATCTCAGCACGGAACAGAAACGCGAGATCGCGGCGGCCTTGGCGGCGGTGAAAGCTCCGTGGGTTCTTTTCGGCATCGATGCCTCACGCATTTCGCTCGCGGAACGCATGGAAGGAATTGCCGGGCTTATCGACTGGAACGTACACGGCCAAGTGTCGCGCCTCCTCGCGCGCGGTCTTTTCCCGGCTGATGGCTTCTGCGTGATACCTGGTGATCCCAGCTGCCAGCGCCCCAGCTTCCTCGCGTTTCAGTTCGGCGCGCAGCCCGACGCCAAAATCGCCGCGGACTATTTGCGCAAACTATCGGTCAAAGACGTGAGCGTGGCCGAGACAACTTTTCCCGAAGACTTTTGCCGCAAACTCAAGCAAACTTTAATGAAAGAAGGCAGTCGTTGGACAAAGTTGGAGTCGTAACTGATGAGCATTGCGGATCAGGCCCTATTTCTACTCGATATCCCCCCCAGCGCTAATCGCCGAAAAAAATTGGAAAATTTTTTCGACCTCGAGCAAACGATTCGCGCCGCCTTCGGCGAACCCGAAACTCTCACCGCCAAAAAAACCGAAGCGCCTCCCGCCCCCTATTCGGTTGCCTCCCGCATGAACCGCGCAAACTACGAAGACCAAGCCCGCGCCGAAGCCCTCACGAGTGCCCTGCAGAAATTGCGGGCCTCTCACCAAAGCAGAATGGCCAATGGCAGAGTTATCCGCGAGCCCTGAGCTCCCGAAATTTTCCGATCGCCTTCCCGATTTGATCTTGGCCCTGCGCCAAGTCGGGCGCGATCTCGCCCAAGCCAGTCAAACCCAATCTTACCTTCCCTACTGGGAAGACCTCTACGCCAGCGTGCATTCGCTAAAAGGCGTGCTAAAAATCTTGAGCTGCCCGGAACTGCTCGCGCAGTTCATCGTCGATCTAAATGATTCCCTCAATTTGGCCCTGCAGGGAAAATTCATCTGTCGGCGCACCAAAGAGGCGGGCCAGGCATTCATGAAACTCGCCGAGCTGCTGGATACCGAGCTGGAAAGAATTCCTCTCTCGAGCCTGCACCAGTGGCTGAACTCCTTTAAGGAACTCTATACGGAAGACGAAACGCACGAGGAACGGCGTAAAAGAGTGCCCCTGCATCTTTTCCACGTGAGCGAGCTCGTTACCAAGAAGGCCAGAGAACTGGATCTCCTCCATCTCAACCACTGCGTGGTGGAAGATGAAATCCTGCTTGATGAAGTGGCTCTTTGGAGAACCCAGCTCAACGAAGCTCTGCTTTCGCCGGAGTTTGGTCGCGGCTTGGTGGTGAACTTCCTACCCTTTATTTCTCCCGAAGGTAGCCGTCACTTAAAGGTTTGGGCCTGGGTAGCCGCGCCAACCCACTCCCGTGCGGCGCTGAAACAGCGAATCAAAGAAATCATGCCCAGAGTGAAGCTCGGAAAGCTTTGAATGAAAGCCGGGCCCCAGGTTTTCGGTTGGTCGCACTGGCTCATCATCGGCCTTCTTCTCTTAACGGGCACCCTTCTCCTCCTGGAAATCAGCATCCGCATGATTTTGCCTCCCGCTTTTTTTTCGCCGCCCGAAAACATATACGCACGGCACTCCGATCCCGAAGTCGGCTATACCCTGGTGCCTAATTTTCGCGGTTTCGCCACCGGAACTTTTCTAAAAATAAATTCCCTTGGATTCCGGGGAGACGAGTGGGCGCCCACGCCGCCGGCGGGGAAGTTTCGCGTGGCGCTGGTGGGCGATTCGCACGCGATGGGGTTCGGCCTGCCTTTTGTCGATTCTCTAGGCGAAGCAATGCGGTCCCCCCTGAAGCTAAGGTTCGGGCTAGACGCCGAAACGCTGAACTTTGCGGTTCTGGGCTATAACGCCGTACAAAAAACCGCGGTCCTGGAAAAATTGGCCCTCGCCTACCGACCGAACCTGGTGGTGTACTTTGCGAACAGCAACGACGACGAGGCGGCGCGCGCGGCCACGCCCGAACACTGGCTGGTAAATAAGAATACCGGTATTACCCATCACTCCCCCGATTTTGCCGCCTTCGCTCTTCGCAATTCGCCCGCGTGGCTCCTGCGATCAAAAACCGTAAGCGCGATGGTTCTCTCCTATAATTACTTGCTGGGCCATTGGAGAAAAGTCAGCGTGGACGTTAATCGCGGAGACAATACAAACGTCCCCTACCTTCCCGACGCCGCATCCCCTGAGTTCGTGCATACCTCTACCATCCGTCCCATTCGACGCGCCATCGAAGCCGCGCGGAAAAAGAAGTTGCCCTTCCTCCTCATTTATCTGGAAGGAAAGGCCGAATACCTGAAAGCCTACCGCGATCTTTGCGCGAGCCAGCATATCCCCTGCGTGGACGCCTACGCCGCTCTCCATGTGGAATCCTGGGATGAAGCGCTGCAAAGCTACGGCTTAGGCTGGGATAGCCACCTGAACGCGCAGGCTTCGAGAATATGGGCCGAAGAGATCGGAAAAGAGCTACAGGCCACCCGCACCCTCGCGCTTCCTTAGGCGCATCTAGATATTTCGTTTATCGCGTAAATGTAGTAAATTTCCTCGCAATACTAGAGGGACGAAAATGAAATTTATAATCGCGGCGCTGGTACTTACGTCTATCTTTGCGGCCGAGGCCATGGCCATCGAGAATAAATATCCGATGTCGGTGGTGCGTCACCGCTGGCAAGAAAAGATCACCGAAAGTAACCATGCGGCACTTCGCCCGGGCTCGATCTACGATATCAATACTTACTTCGAAGAAAACTTCGGCTTTTCCCGCCCTCAATTCAATTATTTTTTCTACGATACCGGCCTCGGAGCCGCCGATCCGATCTATCCCGTTTACCAAAGCGGCTACCAGCGGAGCTGGGCGCAGCTGATTAAATCGGGAGTTTCCGGAGAAAATCGCCATATCGACCACGCTTCCATCGGGGCCACGCCGGAAGGCTGCGAAGTAAAATCCACCTACTGGGTTCGGCATATCAACGAATTCCCCGACATGTACGCCGAAGAGAGAGCCGCCGGCTATACGCTGGTGGACATCAGCTTCGACTACTATGTGAAGACCCGCCCCGACGCTCAGTGCGGAAAACACTTCGCCCACGAGGCTTCCGATTTCGACGCGTTCAAAGAAATCGATCCCTATGCTGACTCTTTCCGCACCTTCGCGGATATTCCTCCGGCTCTCCTCGAAAAATATGAAGCCAAGGTAGGAATTCTCAAGCTCGTGACGGAAGAGTTCAGCCGCACCAAGTGGCCCCGCTACGGCGATGTGTATTCCCTGCGCGAAAATTCCATGTGGTTCTACCCGGATGGATTCCTGCCGGACTATGGCATCTCGGAGCCCCGCCCCCAGCCTGGGCTGGAATTCCTAAATAAGCCCCGCCAGCTGGTATTCGATGCCACTCCCGCCACGGCGAAAGAATTCCCCCTTACTAACCTCATGGGCAGCGAGGGCTGGGAAAAGTTTCTTGGTTTCCTAAACGGAAAACCGACCCCCGACTTCAATGAAGCCTCGGAACCCGGCAACGACACGCTCAAGCTCTCCGACGTAACCACGAAAAACCTCTACACTTCGGGCCTGGATATCTTCCCCATCACCAATGTGGCCGCCGATGTTTCGGATCCCGCCCGCTATAAATTGGTCTCGATCCTCTCCCGTCCTTATGAGCCAGAAACCGACATCCATTTTTCGGGCGAAGAGAAAACCCCGCAGGTCCGCTTCATTTTTCAACTGATGGATCCGGCCGGCAAACACGCCTACGAACAGCTTTATATCCATCTGATGTTCGACGCCGTGGATCGCCTCGCAAAACCAGAGCAGCGCCAAGAACAGCTCCGGTATTTTTTAACCCGCCTCGATAAGCTCACCGAGGTACGCGAAAAGGAAAGCGCGGCCAATGCCGAAGCCGCCACGATCGCCTTCGTGCGCGAATTCACCCAGCGCCCGGTGCAAACCATCGCCTTCTCTTCTTCGCTCACCGGCATCTGGGTTTTCGGCACCCTCACCCGCTCCTATAACGAAGCGCGCCGCCTCGAACCGATGCGGGTGGTGCGCGCGGGTATCGATCTCGGTTTTTATTCCACGGCCTACGATACCGTGCTCTTCCGGGAAGAAATCAAGCGCAGCAAGGGCAAGCGCAAGGCGGAGCTCGAGCAGATCCTCAAGGACCTCACGCCCGAATTCTACCGCGATCCACGCCGCCACGATGCAAACACGCTCACGTTCCACCGCGTGAGTTGCGCCCAGTGCCACCAGATGGCCGGCCGCGATGGCGTGCATATCACCCTCAACGATAATCTGGATCGCCGGATCACCACGCCTTATCGCGCAACGGAATTCATGTTCAGAGAGCTGGATCGCCAGCTAAAAGGCCTAAGCCCGGCGATCGGTAGCCCTGCTAGCTTAAAGTAAAAGCTAGAGATCCAGCCAGTTCTTAGCCACGCCGATATCCACGGTGAGCGGTACCTTGATCTTGCCCTCGCCGGCGCTTTCCATATGTAGCTTGATGAGGCGCTTGGCCTCGTCGATCTCGTCGGCCGGGGCCTCGAGCACCAATTCGTCGTGCACCTGCAGCGTCAGCCGCGTTCTCAGTTTTTCCTTCGTGAGGGCCGCGGCCAGATGGTCCATGGCGATCTTCACGATGTCGGCGGCGGTGCCCTGGATAGGAGCGTTTACCGCCACGCGCTCAGCACCCGCGGCGATCATTTTATTCTGGGAATTGATTCCCTCGATATAACGGCGGCGGCCGAAGAGCGTTTCGGCGTAACCGGTGCGCTTGGCCTCCGCCTTGAGGCCGTCGAGGAATCCACGGATCGTGGGGTAGCGCTCGAAATAGCGCTTAATGATGTCCGAAGCTTCGGTGCGGGAAATATTCAAGTCCTCGGCGAGCGCGAAGACGCCCTTGCCATAGAGCAAGCCGAAGTTGATCGCCTTCGCCTTCCGGCGCTGGTCGGGATCCACTTTTTTGAGGTCCACCGAAAAGAGCTGGGAAGCGGTGAGCGCATGCACGTCTTGTCCTTCGCTAAAAGCCTTGGTGAGCAATTCGTCCCCGCTCATGGAAGCCAGGATACGCAGCTCAATCTGGCTATAGTCGGCGCCGATCAAGCTCCATCCCGGCCTCGCGATGAAGGCCTTGCGCACGAGCTTCCCGCTCTCGGTACGGATCGGAATATTTTGCAGGTTGGGATCCGAGCTCGAGAGGCGCCCCGTGGCGGCCACGGTTTGATTGAAGTGCGCGTGCACACGCCCAGTCTTGGGATGTACCAGCGTGGGCAATACGTCCACGTAAGTTCCCTTGAGCTTTGAAAGCTCCCGAACCTCGAGAATCAGAGCGGGCAACGCATGGAGGCTGCTAAGTTTTTGCAACACATCCACGTCGGTAGAAAAACCGGTTTTGGTTTTCCTCATGGCGGGCAGCTTCAAATCTTCGAAGAGAATTTTCTGCAATTGCTTAGGGCTCGCGAGATTGAATTCCCCGCCGGCCAGCTTATGCGCTTCTTTTTCAAGCTCCTTGAGCGTAACCGCAAACTTCTCGGAAAGCTCCCTGAGGAGCGGAACGTCGATCGCCACCCCCTCCCATTCCATCGCGGCCAGCACGCAGAGGAGCGGCATATCGATTTCGCGGAAAACTTTTTCCTGGGCGGGAAGGGCCGCTAGCTGGGCACGCAGCTTCTGCGTGAGCAAATAAGCCACGTGCGCGTCCTCGGCAGCGTATTCGCCGGCGGTTTCAATCGCGGATTGGGCGAAGGGAATCTGCGCCTTGCCCTCGCCCACCACGTCTTCAAATTTAATATTGCGGTGGCCGAGGTATTTTTCGGAAAGCAGGTCCAAGTTATGGCGGCCATCCGGGGTTAAGATATACGAAGCGATCATCGTGTCGAAGGCGATCTGCTCCGGCTTGAGCTGGATCCCAGCCGCGCGCAATACGTTCAGGTCGTACTTCAGGTTCTGGCCCACGATCTTTTTGCCTTCGAGGAATTTCGCGAAGAGCGCGAGGGCGTCCTCTGCGTCGCACTGGCCTTCGCAGCGGTAGTCGGTGCCCGCCACCAAGTGGCCCACGGGCACGTAGTAAGCGGTGGCGCCGTCGGCGCAGAAAGAGAATCCCACCACGGCGGCGTCGTGCACCTCCAAGGAGGTGGTTTCGGTATCGATGGCGATTTCTTTCACCGCAGCGAGGCTTTTGAAGATTTTTTCGAGCGCGGTAAGGTCTTTCACCACCACGTACTCTTTTTTGGCGGCGGCCACTTCGTCGCTCGTGGAAGCGGAATGGGAAACGGCCGAATCGCCGGATGCGGAATCCATTTCCGGATCGAAGGGAGGAGCCGGCGCGATCACGGCATTATTGGCTTTTCCCGGCTCGTGGCGGGAAGAACGGGAACCTTCGGGCATGGCCCAGGCCCGCATCTTTTTTTCGAGATTCTGAAAATCCAGCTCCTGAAGAAGAGTAAAAAACTCTTCGCTGGCCTTGGGCTCGCAGCGCAGGGAATGCCAATCGGTGGGGATTTTCATGTCGCGCTTCACGGTGGCGAGCTGCTTGGAAAGAATCGCCTGGTCTTTGCAATCGATCAGCGTCTTGCGCTGGCCTTCCTTTTTTACCGCTTCGATATTCTCGTAGATGCCTTCCATCGAACCGAATTGTTCGAGCAGGGCCACCGCGCCCTTGGGCCCGATGCCTTTTACGCCAGGAATATTGTCGGAGGTATCGCCCACGATACCGAGGTAATCCGGCACGAGCTCCGGCAGCACGCCGAGCTTTTCTTTCACTTCCTGCGGATAGTAACGCTGGTCCTTCATCGTGTCGTAGAGGTAGATTTTGTCGGTCACCAACTGCATCAAATCTTTGTCGCTCGATACGATGCAAACGTCGGGGTGCTCCTGCGAAAGATCCGCCGCCTGGTGCGCGAAGGTGGCGATCAGATCATCGGCCTCGAAACCCTCCTGCTCGAAGGCCGGCAAGCCGAGGGTCTTCACGAATTTTTTGATGTAAGGAAATTGGGGCACGAGATCTTCGGGCACGGCCGAGCGGTTCGCCTTGTACTCCGTATACATTTCTTTGCGGAAGCTCGGGTGCTTCGTATCGTAGATCACCGCGATGTGGGTGGGACGAACATCTTCTAAAACCTTCAGGATCATATTCGCGAAACCGAATACGGCGTTGGTGGGTAGTCCCGATTTATTGCTCAAGTGGCGAACCGCGTAGAAAGCGCGGAAAATAAATCCGGAAGCATCGATGAGGCAGAGGAGAGGTTTTTTATCTGGCATGAGGCGGTTAATTTAGCCGGGAGTGCCCTGCCTGGCAAGCGAACGGGTGGCCCGAATTGACGCACGCCTCACCAAAAGGTGTCAGACACCAATCAGAGCCGAAAGTAATCGATCCCCAAGCAAAACACCGTTTCCTCAGGCGAAGGCTCAATCAACTTCTCCTTCTGCTCCAAGAAAGAGAGCAGCATCTCGCGTATTTTTTTTGCGTCGGCCTCCGAAAGCGATATCGGCCCGGAGTAAAAAAGATCCTCCCCCGAAAATCTCTCCATGCTCTGCATCCCGCGCATGCGCCAATTACTATGATGCCGAGGCAAAATAGGAGAATTTTTCCCAAGGTGAATTCGATTTTTTCCGATCGTAAATTTTCCAGCCTCCTCCTTGGCAAGGCTTACCCCCACCAGAAACTCGAGCACGCGATTCACCTGCGCGAGAGGAAGCTGCAAATACTCCGCGAGGGCGGAAGCCGTTTGCCAGCGAGGGACCATCAGCATGATGTGGACGGCGGAGAAGTACCAGGCGCTGTAATAGGTCATCTGGTCTTCGGAATTTAAGGTTTCTTTGATTTGGATTCTCTCGGCCACGATTTGGCGTTGCTCGAGGATCGCGTCGAGTTTCCTTTTCCAGTAAGCCTTCAGTTCGGCGGTGCCCGCCCTGCCCCACTGGATCAGCAAAACGAAGAACTCGCTTTCGCCCTCGGTATGCCCGAGAAAGCGGTTGATCGTCATGGCGTGCTCGAGACTGAACTCGGCTTCTCCGTGGAGCACGCGAGAAACGAAAGCCGTTTGGAGACCAAGGGCGGCCGCGAGCTTAGAACGCTGCCCTCGGGTAGTTCCGGTCACCGGGAGGCGGTCTTTTAGGTAGTTCCGGTAGTCCAAATAGGCAAAACAGGAGATTTGCTTAGTAGTATTAGGCACTTATAAATTATCCATTTGATTAAATTATAGCGTACTTTTTAATTAATTAAACCTATTTTCGCCTCTGCCTCTCCTGCATAATCATCTTAATAGTTGATCAAAATAAACCGATACAGGAGTTAGTGATGAAACAGTTAACGCTCAAACAAGTGATCGCCCTCACCCTTACCACTTTTGCCTGCGCCTCTAGCGCCTGGGCCGAAGGCGGCGCCAGCACCGGCGGCGGCCTTTTGATAAATAAAAAACTCGCGGAAGACCACGCCGTGCACGCCAAAGATCTTCCCGACTTCGACGTAACGGATACGTATATCCGCGCTTTTGAAGAGCGCATTCCTAGATTCGGCGCCATTCTGCGCCAGGTGGTAGATCCCAGCTCTGAACCCGACGTGAATGAGCGCATTAGACCTATTTCTTGGTTCGCCCTTCCCGGCAAAGATCCTTGCGCGAAGATCGAACCGAAAACCCGTCTCGTAGGCTCCAAAGGCGCCTGCCAAAGCGGGAGAGAAGTGTACGTGAGCAAAGAGCTCACCTCCGATACCGCTCTCGGAAAAGCCGAAGGAAAAGAAACCCGCGGAAAACTTTATTTCCACGAAGCCCTGATGATGATGCTTCCGGATAAAGACGATCAAAAAGTGCACCAGCTCATCGCCTTCATGAATCAGCGCCAATGGAAACCCAGCCAAGTGGAACTACGCCAGGCTCTCCTGGACTTCGGCTTCACTGGCATCGGCCTGGAAGCCAGCGCTTACAAAACGAAAGACCAAATCGACGGGGACATGAAAATTAAATCCCAAGCCCGAACCTTGTCTAAGGCCGATATCGATGGCCGCCTGGAAAAATTCATCGCCCGCACGAAAGAAATTTGCGGAAGCAATGCCAGCAGCGAGGCGCAAGTAGCGCAGATGAAAAAAGCATTTGCCTCGATCGACCAACGCCTGAGCCCCGCCTTACTTCGCTCGGCCTCCAAGGAAGTAAAAGAACAATTCGAGCGAGAGCAAGGACACGGTTTTTCCACCAAGTACTACGTAGAAGCAATGGCGGCCAACCGAATGGCTTCCATCACGGCAGCGATCTTTGCCGATTTTAACAGCCGCGAATGCCGCTTGGGCGCCATGAGCTGCGGCGAGCCGGGAGAGCACGTGGACATGGGACACTACGAGCTCACGGTAGCGCGCCGCTTGTTCTGGAATAAATATTACCAGTTCAACGACGCCGAACGCATGAACCGAATCTGCACCGACGCGACGAATATTCATGCACCGATGTCGAAAGAAGAAGCCGAAGAAGCCCACGACAATGAATCCGCATCGGATGATTCTTCCGATAAATCGGAAAGCGGCTCCGCCGACTAGCCCGCTTCACTCCACCGGATAAAACAAAAAAAAGCCTGAGCAGTGTTGCTCAGGCTTTTTTTGTTTTTTAAATTTTACACTCTACCAAAAGAAAAAAGGGCAACCGTTACCGGCTGCCCTTACGAATCTCAAACGCTAAGGAATTTAGTTCTTCTCGGAGAGAAGAGCTTCACTCGAAGTGGATGGGATAGCTACGTTCAGAATTTCTGAATCGTTGCTCCACACGGCTTGCGTAGGCATAGCCTCGGCCACTACAGGAGCGGATCCGAAGAACATCGTGAGCAACTTTTGGTACGCGTTTTTCGGTGCGTACATTCCAAGCTCCCACTCGCTGATCGTCTGTTGACGACAGCCGAGTCCCTCAGCCAACTCTGCCTGAGTCAAATTGCGTGCCTTCCGTGCACGTCTGATGGATTCTGCGTCCCAGGGTCCTAATTTCTCTGCACTCATCTTAATTGCTCCTTCCTTGAAGCGTTTAACGTTGAACTTAACCTCGAACTTTTACACTCTCTCCTAGACTTCCACCCACTCTGAAACTTTCGTATCAGCCATCGTGTCGCCCAGTCGAGCTTGCTGATCTAATCTTGTCATGAGGTATACCTCGATAGCAAGTATTGGAATTCCAATAACAATCCAAAGAAACCAACCGACTATGGGCACCATAGAAAAGAGGGTCGGGATGGCCACCGTCGAATTTCTGACGATCGAATCCTTGAAGTCGGCTGGCTTACCGGTCACCGTGTTAACTACGCGCAGCCCCACCACCCGCTTGCCAATACTGCGGCCATTTTTCAGGCCGTCGCAGATTAAGATATAGAGAAACCCGGCTAAAGGGCCGGCAGGATAAAGAACACTAACGAGAGCCACCACGATAATGAGGTCGATGGCCTTTCCGATCAGGCGATTCAGGAATAAAGGATTTTTCCAAAGCAGCATCTAGGCCTGCTTCTCCGGTAGAAAAAATTCGTCCATTAAATCCACGAGCAAATGAATCAC
Organism: Bacteriovoracia bacterium; assembly: GCA_050246755.1. GTDB lineage: Bacteria > Bdellovibrionota > UBA1018 > CAIPTA01 > CAIPTA01 > JAKFYM01. The sequence goes on along the minus strand of JBFWVL010000006.1, from coordinate 103,346 downwards.
CTGAATATGGACCTCTTGGATTCGGGGAGAGTTCTTGCCGAGAGCGACATTTAAATGACGGTCGGCCACCTCTCCCAATGGCCCCCCCGTGCCGCCGGTCATGGCAATCACGGTGAGTCCCATTTTTTTTGCGGCTTCCACCGCCTTCAACACGTTAGGGGATTTTCCGCTGGTGGAGAGCGCAAAAAGAATATCACCACGCTTCCCGAACGCTTCTACGCCGCGCAAAAAAACGTGGTCGTAGCCATAGTCATTACCAATAGCCGTAAGTGCGGAAAGATCCGCGGCCAATGCGATGGCCGGTAACGGGCGGCGTTCGCGCATCATGCGCCCCACCATTTCGCCGGAGAAGTGAATCGAGTCGGCGGCCGAGCCACCATTTCCGCAGATCAAAAGTTTATTTCCGCGGCCAATGCATTCGCCCATGATCTTCGCGATCGCGATCACTTCGGCGGTTTGCCGCGCGAAAAATTCTTCGCGTACACGCTGGCCTTCAGAAACCTGGCTTTTCAAACTTTGGAGGGCTTTTTCTTCTGCGCTCATGTGTAACTCCCCTAAGTCCATGATGACATCCCGCGCAATACCGGGGTGGATCATTTACCCATTTACTTATCTAGGCTACAATGAGAATTAGCGATAAACCCGCGAAAAAGGAAGAGAAAGCATGAACGAATTCGTATTTACAGCGTCGGATGAAAACTTTGAAAAAGAGGTTTTACAACACCCCGGTCCAGTACTGGTGGATTTCTGGGCGGAATGGTGCGGACCGTGTAAGGCTTTAGGCCCTGTACTCGACGGCCTCGCCACCGAGTACAAAGAAAAAATCAAGGTCGTGAAGGTGAACGTGGACGAAAGCCCAAACGCTCCCCAGCAATACAAGGTACGCGGTATTCCCACGATGATCTTTTTCAAAGACGGGCAACTCGTTGACCAACTCGTGGGCAACCAGCCCCGCGAGTCGATCAAAGGTGTTATCGACAAAGTTGTGAAGTAAAGTACAATAAAATCATAGGAAGATGCCGTGCTGACATTTTTCCGACGCCGGAAGCGCTGGAAAAATAACCAAAATTAGTACGGTTCAATTGAAGTCACGTTTCCCAAGGAGAGGGTCATGAACATTCTAAACACCATTATTGAGCAGTATCAGGCTGGCGGACACATGATGCATGCGATCGCGATTTGCTTCGCGATTACGATTGCTATCATTCTCGAGCGGTTCGTACGGATCGTTTTACAATTTAATATCGACGGCACGAGCTTCATGTTCGAAGTACAAAAGTACGTGCTCGCCAACGATATCGACGGCGCCATTCGCCTTTGCAACGGAGCCGGCCGCGCCGCTCTCCCGCGTATCATCAAGGCGGGCCTGCAGCGCGCCTCCCGCGACGAGCACCAGATCCAGAACGCCGTAGACGCTGCCTCCCTCGAAGTGATTCCAAAAATCGAGAAGCGCTTGCACTACCTAGCCCTGATCGCGAACTTGTCTACCCTGCTTGGACTCCTCGGAACGATCTCCGGCCTTATCTACTCCTTCGGTCAGCTCGCCGTGGCCCCCGCCGCCGAACGCCAAAACGTTCTCTCGGCCGGTATCGCCGAAGCCCTGAACTGCACGGCCTTCGGTTTGATCGTGGCCATCACGGCGATGATTTTCCACTCCTGGCTGAGCGCCAAAGCCTCCACGCTGATCGAAGAAGCCGACGAATACTCGGTGAAACTCATCGATCTGCTCTCCGCCCGCAAATACAAACATTCCACTGAAGAAGTATAGGCGGCGGACGCGATGTTAAAGCGCCCATCAAGCCGACGCCGTAGCCGAGGAACAAGCGAGATCGATCTTCCGCTCGTTCCGATTATGGATGCGTTCGTGACCCTGATCGCATTCCTGCTCCTCGCTACGTCGCTCTTGGCCGTAACCCTCATCGACACTCCGGTGCCGGTGGTTTCGAGCATGCCCGATGATAATAAAGAGAAGCCTTTGGCGCTCACGCTCACCATCGAGCAAGAGCAGATCAAGCTCTCGAGCGGCTCGAATAAAATCAAGGCTCAGGTATTTCCGAAGATTGAGAAGGACTACGCCTTCGATAAAATCCACGAAGCCCTGATCCCCATCAAGCAACAGTTCCAGAAAGAACAGAACATCGTGTTCATGCCGGTTGGCGAAGTGAAATACAATGATCTCGTGAAGCTCATGGACACGGTTCGCTTGCTCCTGAAAACGGATCCTCCGTTTTATGCCAAAGACGCAAACGGCGTGGATAAGCCCGAAACTTATCTCTTCGCTAACGTAATTTTCGGCAACGTAATAAGTGGGAATTAATTATGTCCGGTGTATCAATACCCTCTCCTGGATCTAGCGCCTCCGGCCACCGCCGCGGGCACGCCCGCCGCCGGAAGAACAAGACCTTCGGCCTGCAGATGACGAGCTTGATGGACGTGCTGATCATCATCGTGATCTTCCTCCTGAAAAGCTACGGACTGTCGCAGATGCAGGTTCCCCAAACCGATAAGCTCGAATTGCCCGTTTCCAAGGCAGTGGAAACCTTCGGCGAAGGAATCGTACTGATCATCTCGAAAGACCAGATCACGGTAGACAGCGAACCCGTGCTCACCTTCGAGGGTGACTATAAAGAGAATAAGTTCAAGATCCCCGAAGGCGCCGTGGACCGCACCACCGCTAATCGCGGGATCATGCCGGTCTACGACGTGCTCCAGCGCAAGAAAGAGGAATTCGATACCCTTGCTTCCCGCGCGGCGGACCCCGTGGAAGCGGCCAAGAAGTGGAAAGGTGATTTGCTGGTGCAAGCCGACAAAGAAGCTTCCTACGACTTGATCCGCCAAGTAATGTTCACCGCGGGCATGGCCGGCTACCGCACGTTCCGCCTAACTGTAGAGAAACAAGCCGAGTAAGTTCTTAGGGCATGTTTTGGAAGAGGCTCCCGCAAGGGGGCCTTTTTTATTTGTGGCGCCTCTTGGTGGGTTGCGCGAAACTGCCTGAATGAAACGGGCTTTTCTTTTTCTCGTCCGCGCTTTGGCCTTCCTGGTCTTGGTTTTGCTCGCGGCGGAAGGGCTGCTACGGATCGGGATGTTTTTTAAAGATCCCGTAGAGGCCAAGACCGAGCAGTATCAGCAAGCGGTCTACTCCCGCCTGTACGGCCAGTGGCTGCGTCAAGAAACGAGCGACCCCTTTCTTCCTCCTTTCTTGGTGTACTCGAATCGGGACTTTGGCTCGGGAGAGCGATTGCGGAAGATATTCGAGACCACGCGGCTTACTTCCAGTCGCTCCTGGAAGAGCTACGATTTTATCCGGGGCGAAGGCATAGGACCTTATTCGATCCACAGCAACGCACTGGGATTTCGGGGCCGGGAACATAGCCGGGAAAAACCCGCAGGAAAGAAACGCGTGATCGTGCTCGGCAGCTACCAGGCGTTCGGCCACGGCGTGGAAGATGAGGAAGCATATCCGGCTCAGCTCGAACGGCTTTTGGGTAGTGAGTACGAGGTTTGGAATGGAGGCCGGCACGCGGCTTCCGCGATCATCGGCTTGGCGCGGCTGCGGTTCGAAATTTTCGACTATAAGCCGGATGCTTTGGTTTTGGACTACGGCTTCGTGGACACCTTAGTTCTCGACGATAACTTTTTTCCGGTAGCCCTGCGCTTCCCCGACACCAAGCCCTATTTACTCTTGCGCTGGTTGGTTCGGCCCTTGGCTTCGCTCACCGCGCGCTCGCTTTTATGGACCCAGTTTCGCCTGGGCTACGCGCAGAGAAAACGCGCAGAACATTCCAAGAACTTCGAGGAGGTGATGGGCGCGATGCTGGATTTGGCCGAACAGCATAAGGTGCCGGTGATTCTGGTGAGAACCTTTCCTACGGAGCCTTACCTGAAGGAAATCTTTGTGCGCTTGGCGCAAGGGCCGGTTTCCTTCGTAGACACGGCGGAAGTTTTTTCGAAACATCCTCCATTGCCCGACGAGATTGGGGATTGGGTGGAGGAAATAGATCCCGTTGCGCGGGCACGATTTTCGTTTTCCGCATACCGGCTGAATATGCTGCAGCTGAATGCGAGAGGGAATCGGGTATTGGCAGAGGCGCTGGCGAGGGAAACCGTTCGGATTTTGGATGCGAGAAAAATTCGAGCGAAATAAGCAACTTACGGCTCTTTGCCGAAATCATAATAATTGGCGGCAATAAAAAACCGCTTACCCCGAAACCACGCTAGCATTCCGCCCCTTCCCGCCATAGTCTACCTCCATGAAATTCTTACTCCTCGCCCTAGTACCCTTCACCACCCTCGCCGCTCCGCAAATCCCGGATATTCCACCCGATGCCGCGGGCATCGAATACCGCGAAAAAGGCCCTAAGCTCTTCCTTCAATTCGAAGACAGCGATAGCGATGGGCTTGGCCCGGTGATGGCGATGGGAACACGCAACCTCGATTGGCTCAAGCACATCAATTCCTTCCGCCCGGCGAACGATAAGCTCTCGCTCACTTCCAAAGAAACCCAGCGCGGCTATCCGATCGAGGCGCCGAACGAATACAATCCCACGCTCACCCTCGCGGAATACAATAAACTGAAAACGGACCTCCCCGAGCCACTGCGCAAAGTGATTTTCGAAAATGCGCCGTTCACGAACGATACGCCGATTCCCGTGGACGACTATATCCAGTGGTGCTGGAAGGTGGACCGCGTGTACCAAACCGCGGCTCGCTGGCGCACCATGGCTCCCTACCTCTATCAGCTAGAAGGGCGCCGCAACCAAGATATCCGCGGCTATTATTTTCTTTCCCGCCTCACGAACCGCGCCGAGAAACTGAAAAACTTCGACGTGCAGAATCCCCAGGAGAAAGCCAATCTCCGCGGCTGGCTCGTAGGCCTCTGTTTCAACGGCGGCGGCTCGCTGGCCAATTGCGAGCGCGAGGTGGACGCAAAAATTTCCGCCAAGCAGGACCTTGAAGCCTACTTTCAGCAAAAGCAGGCGGCCGGAAAAAGAACCTTCGATAGCTACTTCACGATTCCCTCTTCGGCCCCGCGCTCGGAATTCCGCTGGGAACGTGGCGCGAACGGCGGCTCGCAGTTCATCACTCCGTTTCAGGATCCCGTGGCCGAGGACGTGCGCCACTTCCTGCGTTTCAATATCGAAGACGAGTGGAAATTCGGGGACTGGCATCTGGAAATGCCCTTCGTGAACGATTCGAGCTTGGCCCATATCGAGTTTGAAGAAGGTGCCACGCCTCACGTGAACGGGCTCGGCGGCGATACGATCACGATGAATGCCAGCCAACCCCTCACCGAGTACGACGCCCAGTGGACGATCCGCCACGAGTTCGGCCACGTGCTCGGCCTCCCTGATTGCTACGTGGAGTTTTACGTGCGCGAGAAGCAAACGATCGTGAACTACCAGCTGGATATCGAAAATATCATGTGCAGCCGCAAGGGCCACGTGAAGGCCGAGAACGTGAACGAGCTTAGGCGCGCCTACTCCCGCTAACCGGTAGGATTTTCTCCCTGGAAGGCCGATACGCCGGGGTGAACTCTATTTTCTTATTCCTGCTATTTCTCTGCGCTCCCGCGTGGGCCTGGCCGCCTACCTACGGGCTCGAGTTCACCTTTACTAACCCCGGCATCATCCGGGGCAGCCGAGGACAGAGCACCACCACCTATACCCCAGAAAACGAAGCGGGACGCGAAGCCTTGGCCGAAGCTATGAAAAAGAAATGCCTGCTGAAAGGCGACTGCACGGTGGATTGGGTGGTAGAGAAATCCGGGGCCGGCTACCGCGTGAACTATTCCGACGGCTATTGGCTCCAGCTCAGCGTGGATCCGGCGGTAGTGGAGGTTCAGGGAAAACCGGCCACGAAGGAAGAATACAAAGCCATGCGCTCTCGGCTTCAGGATCTTTTCGACGCCGCCGCCGATGCCGGTTTGAAGCCCCACTCCCGGGAGGGCGGCGGGCATATCCACATCGGTCTTGAAACGGCCTTCGGGAAAGATGCCAAATTTTTCCGGAATTTTATGGTGGATATGGCGAACCATCCGGAATTGGCCATGGAAATCTTGTCCGATCCCAATCCAAACTCTCCCTCCCTCGCCTCACATGGAAAGAATTCGCGCGAGCGCTTCGCGAAGATCGTAAAAGACTTCGACGAGGGAAAAATTTCCGATCTGCGTACTTTTTCTGAGAGGGTTCGAGACGATGTCTATCTACGGGCCCCCTGCCAGTGGTCGGCGAAGGCGAAGTACCAGGCCGTTTGCCTGACCCGCGTTACCGAGCCCATGAATGAGGCCTACCGCACCGTGGAAATCCGCGCGATTCGCCCACAGAAAGACGCCGCCGAATTTATACTGGAGCTCGAGCTGATCGAGGGCCGGCTGGATTTTATCCGTAACGCGAAGACACTGATTCCCTACCGCCTAAATCGCCCTATTCCCAAGAACAGGGCGGAGATAGTGGCCGCTTTCCGCAACTACGTTACGGAAATGGGTATGGATTGGGGCGAGATGCGGAAGTTACTGCCGGAACACTTGCAGTCGTGGAGCGGAAGCTGCCAAAAGTTTTTCCGCTCTCTCTTTTCTAAAAAATAAAAAAGGCCGATCCCCTAAACGGGCACCGGCCTTCTCTTTCTGGTGCGAAAAACTAGCTAACCGTAAGCTTGGAGCCGAGGGTATGTCCCATGCTCTTGGGTTTGCGGCCAACGGCGGAGAGGTTCTCTTTCCGCTCTTCGTCTTCTTTGCAGGCGATGCAAAGCTCGGCAATCGTACGAGCCGATAAGCGGGCGAATCCGATATCAGATCCACAGCCGTCACACTCCCCATAACTGCCGTCTTTGATTTTATCTAAGGCACGGTGCAAGCGTTTCACTTTGAAGTTCTCGCGGTTCGCCATGCGCATCTTCATGCCCTGATCGATATCGCTCGACGCAAGGTCGGCTTCGTCCATTAAATCTTCTTGATTCGTTTGGAGCTCGCCCCGGATTACTTTGTCACCGTAGATGATCTCTTGTTCTTCCCGGCGAATCGCTTCTACTAAAGCAACTACCTGAGTTTTGGTGAGACCATGACCTTTGAGCGCGCTGATGATCTTCTCAGCTTCTGCCTCGTTCGGCAGGCGAAGCAAACGAGTCAACTTTGCTTCGACGGTTTTTGCAGTTTCAGGTCCAGCAGCTTTAGCCACCACAGCGGCTGCTTTCGGTTTATTCGTTTTGGTTGCCATTATTTTTCCCCCATAATGTCGATACCTTTTATTTACACGGTAGCGACCCACCAAAGAACGCCGGTTACTTTAAGCGATAACGCGTTCCGAAATCAAATAGCGAGTTCACGAAACATACGACACTCTGCGTTCGAATCCCGTACAAATTTCCGTGTCAGAAATAGTATGGGTGCACTTAGCCCAAGCCCCAAGAAAAAAATTTATTCAAACTTGGCGCGCAGCAATAGAAAATTTTCGCACTATCCTAACGCAAAGATAAAGAGAATTTTTTGCGGGAAAAAGGTAAGCATTATGCATGCAAAGGCATTTCGAACACGAACTGAAAAATCTCAAAGAACAAATTCTTGCCATGGGTGGTCATGTGGAGCTGGCAGTAGAAGCAGCCACTCAAGCATTGATCCAAAGGCAGCCAGAACTGCTCAAACAGGTGCACGATCTCGAAGCAAAAATTAATCGGGAGCATATGGAAGTGGACGAAGCTTGTCTGCAATTGCTCGCCCGGCAATCGCCACTGGCCGCCGATTTAAGACTTGTAATTGCTGTACTGAAAATCTCGACCGACCTGGAGCGCATGGGCGATCAGGCGGTGAACATCGCCTACAATACCAAAGATTATCTGGAAGGTGAGCCAGTGAAAGATCTCATTGATATTCCCGTGATGGCCACCGAAGTACGGGCGATGGTACGCGAGTCTCTCGACTCTTTCGTGAATCGGGACCGTGAGCTCGCGCAGAAAGTTCTGTTAATGGACGACACCGTGGATAATTTGAAGGACAAAGTTTTCCATGACTTGATCACGCGTATTCAAGCCAAACCGGATATCGCCAAGCAAGCGCTCGATTTGATTTTGATCGCCCGCAACCTAGAAAGGCTGGGCGACCACGCCACGAATATCGCCGAGGATGTGATCTTCGCCGTGACCGGCGATGATATCCGCCACGGCGGCAGGCCGAAGACCGAAACCTAGGATTCTCTTATGACAAACAACGCGCGACGTAGCCGTGTGCTGGTAGTGGAAGACGAAGAAGATATCCGCAATCTTATCGTGATGCACCTCAGCCGCGAGGGCCATGAAGTGCAGAGTTGCACCAATGGCCGGGAAGCCCTCCATCTCCTGAAAAATGAGAAATTCAATCTCGCCGTTCTGGACTGGATGCTGCCCGAGCTGAGCGGCCTGGAAGTGATTCGCGAGCTGAGAAAAATTTCCGATCATAATTCGCTGGCGATCCTGATGGTTACCGCGAAGGCCACGAACGCGGATTTAATTTTGGGCCTGGAAGCGGGCGCCGATGATTACCTGGTGAAACCGTTTGAGCTCTCCGTGCTCACCGCCCGCGCCCGCGCCCTTTTACGCCGCACAGAAACCCGCGAAGCAAGCAAGCGCCTCGAGCTTGGCCCCCTGGTGATCGACGAATCTGCCCATGAGGCCCGCCTCGAAGGCCAGATCATTTCGCTCACTCCCTATGAGTTCAAACTGCTTACCGCTTTAGTGCAAAATAAAGGCCGCGTGCTCACGCGCGATCAGCTCATCGCCGAAGTTCAGGGCGATGTGGCCGTGGTGGAGCGAGCGATCGACACCCATGTATTTGGCCTGCGAAAAAAACTGGGCGAATGCGGGGAATTGATCGAAACCGTGCGCGGCGTGGGCTACCGAGTTTCGGCTAGGAGCTAATGCAGCTTTTTCGACCGCATTTTCCCCGGCATTTATTTCGCCGCTTTTTGCTGCAGCAGCTGCTCGGATTTTTTCCCGCCATGCTCGTGGCCGGCCTCCTCACCCGGATTTACCTCGCTCAGAAATTTTCCTCTCTGCACACCGCCGCAGAAGTGATCTCCGCCTATGACCGCGCCTTTTTGATTCTTGCTGGCATCGTGGCGCTGATCGTAACGGCCATCAGCCTGTGGACCGGATACCAGCTGGTTCTGCCCTTAGGAAAGATCCTGATTAAAGCGCGCCTGATCCTGAAACGGGGCGATGGAACCCCCCGCCGCCAGTACGGCGAAGAAGATGAATGGTCGCACCTCGAGAGCGCCATCCACCGGATCGGCCGCAGTATCGAGAACCAGGAAAAAATTCTCCGTCAGGAACGAGACGAAATCCAGGCGATCATGAGCGCCATCACCGAAGCGGTGGTGGCAGTGGACCGGAACGGGAACGTGCTTTTTTATAATTCCCGTTTCGCCGTGCTCTTCGGCAACCTCGGCCAGAAAAACCGCCGTCTCTCCGATTTTTTGCGCAATCCCGACGTGCTCGATTCTTTCCGCGAAACCTTGAGCGGGGGCACGCCTCTTTACCTCGATACGAAACTGCGTACCAAGGGCGAGAATTTAGCGAGAAATTTTTCCGTGTCTCTCGCACCGCTCAAGATGTCGGGCGAAGAGCTATACGGCGTGGTGGGTGTTTTCCATGATGTAACCGAGCTCAAGCAGATGGACCAAGTGAGAATCGATTTCGTGGCGAACGTATCGCACGAACTCAGTACCCCTCTCACCTCGATCAAAGGATACGCCGAAACCTTGAAAGGCGATTTAGCAGGAAGAGAGCAGGAACAAAAAGCGGCGGCTACGATCGAACGGAACGCCGACCGCCTCATCGAGCTCGTGCGCGATTTGCTCAGCCTCTCTGCCCTCGAAAGCGGCACCGAGCTATCCCGGGAAAAAATTGGCCTCGAGCAGCTTACCGCCTCGGTGCTCCAGCAGCTGGAGTCTCTGCGCGAAAAAAAGGGCCACCGCATCGAAACGCAATTTGGCGCCAAGGAATTATTCGCCGATCGGAAGCGCCTAGAACAGGTACTGTTCAATTTGCTGGAAAACGCGATCAAGTATGTTCCCGGCGGAGGAAAAATTCTGGTGCGCTGGGAAAATGAAAGCCAGGAAGTTCGGCTACACGTGGTGGATAGCGGCCCCGGAATTGCTCCCGAGCACCAACCGCGGATTTTTGAGCGCTTCTACCGGATCGATACGGCGCGTACCCGCGACCAAGGCGGCACCGGCCTCGGCCTCGCCATCGTGAAACACATCGTGCAAAGACACGGCGGAAAAGTGAGGGTTCAAACCGCTTCGCCGCACGGCACGGAATTTATCTGCTCCTTCCCCAAGGAAGGCTAAGATGTTTTTTTTACGGGAATCCTTTCGTTTTCCGCCGGACCTCGAAGAGGCTTTAACCCGCGCACTTTGGCAAGGCATCCCCACCCCCCAGGCGATCGCCAAGCGCAGCGCGGGCTTGAAAAGCCTCTGGCCGAGACTCGCGAAGGGCCGCGGGATTGTTCCCGAACACGAGACGCATTATTCTTTTCGCCGTGAGGAAGCCGAGGCCTATGCCGCCTATTATTTACCGGCCAATGCCTTAAAGGTTGCGGTGGTGCTCGAGGAAGCGTTTCTCCTTGGCCAGGATCCGCTGCCACAGGAAGAAGCACAGTGGCTCGACGTGGGAACGGGTCCAGGCACGGCATTCTGGGGCGCCGCCTGGTGGTGCGCCCAGCGGAGTAAGAAGTTTTCCTTTCATGGCTGGGATCAGTCACCCCTGTTCAGCGAGATTGCCGCCAATCTCACTCGCGCAAAACCGTTCGGATTCACGGCGCGGTTTCAGGCGCCCGCCGCGAAAGGGGAAAACTGGGAGAGCTTATTGCGCAAAAATAAACCCACTCACCTTAGTTTCGTGAACTCTCTGGCGGAGGTGTATCCAGATTTTGGTGCACGGAAAAAAGCCATGGCGAATGCGCTCAACGCTCTTCGCGCATTCAGCGAAGCCGACGGAAAAGAAAGATTTTTGGTCCTCATCGAGCCGGGGTCCCGCGAAAGCTCGCGGGAATTGGCGGAGCTGAAGGATGCCTTACAAAGCGAAGGGCTCGGGCGGGTTCTCCTACCTTGCTTAGATGCGCGGCCCTGCGGAGCCTTGAAAGAAGCCAGAGATTGGTGCCACGAAGAAGCGAGCTGCGAATTTCCGGAATGGGTGAACGAAGTAGGGGCTTCCGTAGGGCTAAGAAAAGAGGCCCTGCTTTTTTCTTACGTTCTCATTTCGGCAACTGCTTCCCCTTCTCCCCCGCGAAGCACGGGGCGAATCGTGAGCCAGCGGATGGAGCGAAAAGGCCAAGTAGAATGCCGAATTTGCCTTCCAGACGGAAAACGAGCCGCCCGCGTGCAACGCTCGAAGGCTCATGCCGAGAATGAGTTTGTACTGGAATGCGCTCGCGGCGATCTCTGGGACAACGTAGAGCTAGAGGAAAAAGGCGATGTGAAGCGGGCCACGCTCCTCCGCGCAAAATCTAGTTCGGTATTTCCCAAATAAAAAAAATGACGCAGAGCGCCTATTTACCAAAACGCCTCGCGGCAGATGCTTTATTGTAAGCGTACCCGGGCTTTGCTATGTTTCGGCCGCGCGCTGAGAGCCGCAAGGAAAAACCCGAGGAGAAAATCATGAAACTGATTCTAGCGTTTCTATTGTTTGCGTTGCCCATTCACGCCGCCTTGGCTGCAGAGACCTTTGCTTCCGGCGAAGCAGAGCTCGGTGATATCGCCAGCCCCGCGGAAATCTACGGAGAAATGCTCCGAGAAGGCGTTCGCCTCGACGACTCCATCAACATTGATTTCACTATCGGCCTGAAAGACCCCCGCGATGCCGCCGTCTACGTACTCGTAGATAAATCCCGCCAGCACCTCTGGGTCTGGGAAAATGGCCAGCTCTTCGGCGACTGGGCTGTTTCCACCGGCTCCGAAACGGTACGCTGCCCCCCGAATGGCCGCTGCTATACTGCCCATACTCCCAGTGGAGTTTTTTCTCCTAAAAGCCTGCACTATACCTATACCTCGCGCTCTTGGGAGGCGCGCATGGACCGGGCGATTTTCATCGTGGGCGGAATCGCCCTTCACGCCACCTACGGCGACCATATCCGGATGCTGGGACGCCGTGATTCCGGCGGCTGCATTCGCCAGCACCCAACGAATGCGGACCGCCTTTTTCGCCTGGTCAGTAAATATGGACGCGCGAATACGCGTGTACGCATCACCAATTAGATTCTTAGCCCCAAAGAAAGGCCACGCTTAGGCCTTTCTTTGGGACATTACTCCCCGCCTCCTGCTGGCCTGAGCTTTGCTACCTTCCTTCACTGGTTTACCAGCCAAAGGAGGAAGGATGATCAAACAAAATCACACTAGGCTAGTAGCCTATCTTTTACCCTTTCTTCTTTCTCTGGCGCCCATCCTGCTGCTCAGCGCCTGCCCACAAAAAAAGGAGCTGCCCAAAGTAAGTGCCGTTTCGGAGACGGAAAATTACTCAGCGAATCCGGAAAATACCCTGGCCACCGATTTCTTTTTCGCGCCAGCACAAATTAAGCTCAGCCCGGAAAACAAGGAGCGTCTTCTCGCGCTCGTGGAAGAAGCCGGCGGAAAAGAAAAGATCGAAAAATTTGAAGTGGTGAACTGGGCGGAGCTCGAAAAACCCAGCGCGGAGGCCATCGCCTTGGCGGAACTACGAAATGAGGAAATCCGTAAATTCCTCCGCGAAAATTTTAGCGGCCTGCCGGTGCAAAGCAAACGTTTCGCAAAGCGGGAATCGGCATCCACCTCGACGGTCCTAGCTATGCTTCGTCAATAAAGGGGAATTATGGATAGAAATAAACATGGCAGCCAATCCATCTGGCAAAAAATAGAGCATCCTCTCTTTCCTTCCTTGAACGCTCACCACCACTGCGACGTGTGCATAATCGGGGCGGGAATCGCCGGCCTCAGCACGGCGTATCGCCTGCTCGAAGCCGGCAAAAGCGTAGTGGTGCTCGATCGAGAAAGCATCGGGCAGGGAGAGACCGGCCTTACTTCCGCTCACCTCGCGAGCGCCCTCGACGACGGTTTCGCTCGCCTCAAACGACTGCACGGAAAAAAAGGCCTCTCGCTTGCGATAGAAAGCCACGCGGCGGCCATCGACGAAATCGAAAGGATCGTAAAAAAAGAAAAGATTGATTGCTCCTTCGAACGCGTGAAAGGCTATTTATTTCTTGGAGCCGATTCCAGCCGGCAGGAACTCATCAGCGAATACGAGCTCACCAAAGAAACTCCCTTGAGCGATGCCGAGCTGATCGAGAATGCGCCCGGAGAAATATTTGAAACCGGGATCTGCGTGGCCTTCCCGCGCCAGGCGCAGTTTCATCCGCTGCGCTACCTCAACGCCCTCGCCCTCGCCGTGCAGGCGAAAGGCGGAAAAATTTTCACCCATACAGAGGTGAAATCCGTGGAAGGGGGCCGGCCCGCGCGGGTGACTACTGACCGCGGCTTTCAAGTAGTGAGCGCAGCGGTGGTAGTGGCCGCCAACGTTCCCTTCAACGATCGCGTAACCATGCACACCAAAATGGCGGCATATCGAACCTACTGCGTGGGCCTGCGGGTACCTTCCAGAAAATCTCCCGCGCTGGGCCTCTACTGGGACAACTCGGATCCCTACCACTACGTGCGCTGGGCCAAAGATCCGGAAGGCGAGATCCTCATCGTGGGAGGCGAGGACCATCGCACCGGCCAGGACGGCGAAGCCGTGGACCACTACGAAAAGCTTCGCCGCTGGGCCGCCGAACGCCTCGGCGTGCATGCGCCGATTGCGTATTCTTGGTCAGGCCAGGTGATGGAGCCTCACGACGGCTTGGCCTTCATCGGACGTAATCCTCACGACGAGGAAAATGTGTTTATCGTGACGGGAGACTCCGGCCACGGCCTGACCCACGGTACAATCGCCGGCATCTTGCTCACGGATCTAATCAAAGGAAAGCCAAACCCGTGGGCGAAACTCTATGATCCCTCTCGCGTTTCACTGCTAAGCCTGAATACTTTCGTGAAGGAAACGATGCAGTCCACTGTCCCCTATTCCGATTGGATCGACGGCGGAGACGTTTCTTCCCCGCAAGACATTCCTAAATGCGAGGGCGCCGTAATTCGAGAAGGCCTACAAAAGATCGCCGTCTATAAAGACTCCTTCGGGCGAATCCACCGGTACTCGGCCGTTTGCCCCCACCTAAATGGAATAGTGCGATGGAATTCAGCGGAGAAAACCTGGGACTGCCCTTGCCATGGCTCTCGCTTTGATAAAATGGGGAACGTGATCAATGGGCCGGCCACTATTGGGCTGCTTGAAATCGCGGATTCTTCGATACAAGAAGGCGAAAGCGCCTCGGCTTAATTCGATGCAAGGTGGAAATTTCTGGGATTTGCCCAAGAGAGCCCAGCGCAAAGGCACAGATCGCGAGCGAAAGATCTCGTAAACCAAGGTCTAAGAAGTTTCCGCTGGCCACTAAGTTGAAATTCGCCAATAAAAGCCAGAGAGAAACCACTCCGCCAAAATACCCTGGGGCAAGTACCAGCCCGAGCGCCAGAGCTACTTCGAACAATCCAATCACGGCGAGAAAAGACGAAACGTCCATCCCGAAGAGCCAAGGCAAGATCGCGGGAACGTATTGGTTCCAGGTTAAAGAAGCCTGGAAAATTTTATCGGCCCCCGCTCCCGCCAAAAGTATGGCCAGCGCGAATTGCAAAAGGCGGAAGCCCAAAACCACGGAACCTCGGTTGCGGTCCACGGCTGAACGCTGAAACGCCTGCTTCTTTTCCCGATTGGCCACCAACCTTAGGTGATCATTTTCATTTTTTCGCTGCACACGCACCACTTTGCCCCCTTAACTGCCCCAAGGCCCATAGAGCAACCATCGTGCCACGCACAAATATTCGATTATTAGGAATTGATTGGGAAGGTATTTCCTATTGAACGCAGTGGTCCATGACCCTATAAATTATAGACAAAACAATTCTACTTTCTCTGGAGGAAATCCATGCCCATTCCACGCCTTTCTATTGCTCTCGCGCTCGCGGCCTTTCTAGCGATGCCTTCGGCCTTCGCCGTTGACGTAACCGGAGCCGGCTCTACTTTCGTTTACCCCGTGATCGCTAAATGGGCCGACGCTTATAAAAAGGCAACGGGAAGCTCGGTGAATTACCAGTCCATCGGTTCGGGCGGCGGCATCAAGCAAATTCAAGGCAAGACCGTGGATTTCGGCGCCACCGACATGCCTCTCAAGGCGGAAGATCTCGAAAAAGATCATCTCGTGCAGTTTCCCATCATCAACGGCGCCCTCGTTCCCATCATCAATGTTCCCGGCGTAGCTTCGGGTCAGTTAAAACTTTCGGGGCCTGTGCTCGCCGATATTTTCCTCGGCAAAGTAAAAACCTGGAACGACGCCGCGATCTCCAAACTGAATCCGGGAGTGAAGCTTCCCGCCACCGCGGTTAGCATCGTTCACCGCTCCGACGGTTCGGGCAGCTCTTTCATCTTCACCAACTACCTCTCGAAAGTCAGCGAAGAATGGAAATCCAAGGTGGGTGAAGGCAGCGCCGTGAACTGGCCTACTGGTGTGGGAGGCAAAGGAAACGAAGGCGTGGCCTCCTACGTAAAGCAAATCGAAGGCTCGATCGGTTACGTGGAATATGCGTACGCGCTTCAGAATAAAATAGCTTTCGCGCAGATGAAGAATGCGGCCGGAAAGTTCGTTGAGCCCAATAGCAAATCCTTCGAAGCCGCCGCGGCTGGCGCCGACTGGGCTAAGGCAAAGAACTATTACCTCATCCTTACCGACGCCCCCGGTGCCGGTAGCTGGCCGATCGCCGGCTCTACCTTCGTGCTCATGCGTAAGGACCCTAGCAATGCGGAACAAGCCAAGGAAGCCGTGAAATTCTTCCGTTGGGCTTTCGCCAACGGAAAGACCATGGCGGAAGAGCTCCATTATGTACCGGTACCGGCAAAGGTATCGAAACTCGTCGAGAAAACCTGGAAAGACGAGCTGAAGAATTAGTGATCAAACGCTTTTTCGTGCAGCGTCATACGGAGCGGGCGGACTATCATGGATCATACGCGCGAGAGTAACCTCGTGACGGAGAAGGATGGTTCGCTCTCTTTGGCCCGCATCGATTTACGCCTAAAACAACAGCGCTGGATCAATCGAATTTTTCGGGCGTCGACTCTTTTCTTTGCCCTATTCGTGCTCGCTCTTCTCCTGGCCATCGTCGCCGCCCTTGTCCACGGCAGTCTTCCGGCGATCAAGGCTTTCGGCTGGGGCTTTTTCTTCAATACGCACTGGGATCCCGTGGCCGAAGCATTCGGCGCCGGTGTTCCTATCTTCGGAACCTTGGTCACTTCCGGGATTGCGCTGCTGATCGGAGTTCCGATCAGTTTCGGGATCGCCCTTTTTCTCACCGAGCTCTCCCCCCGCGTGCTGAGAATTCCACTCGGCATCGCCATCGAACTGCTCGCCGCCATTCCCAGCATTATTTACGGCATGTGGGGGCTTTTCGTGTTCGCCCCTTTCTTCGCGAAAAATATTCACCCTTGGCTAGTTGCCAATCTGGGCGCCTGGCCGATAGTGGGCACTTTATTCCAAGGCCCGCCCCTAGGCATCGGTATGTTCACGGCGGGAATGATCCTGGCGATCATGATCATTCCTTTTATTTCTTCGGTAATGCGCGATGTGTTCGACGTAGTTCCGCCGATGCTCAAAGAATCCGCCTACGGCCTGGGCGCCACCACCTGGGAAGTGGCCTGGCGCGTGGTACTTCCTCATACCAAACTGGGCGTGATCGGCGGAATTATGCTCGGCCTCGGCCGCGCCCTCGGAGAAACCATGGCGGTTACCTTCGTGATCGGAAATGCGCACGAGCTATCCGGCTCTTTGCTCATGCCGGGCAATACGATTTCGTCGGCGCTCGCCAATGAGTTCACCGAGGCTGTGGGCACGCTCTACACCTCCGCCCTGATCGAGCTCGGGCTCATCCTCTTCGTGATCACTTTCATCGTGTTGGCGCTCGCAAAAATATTACTCATTCGCATGAAGCGCAGAGACGGAGCGGAAACCTAATGGACGCTTCCCTTTACCGACGCCGAAAAATCGTGAACCGCCTTGGCCTCGGGGCGGCTTGCTTAGCGATGATGATCGGCCTCCTGGCTCTCGGCGCGATTTTATTTACTCTTTTCCGCAACGGAATCCCCGCCCTGCAGATGGCGGTATTCCGCGAAATGACCCCTCCGCCCGGAAACAAAGGTGGCTTGCTAAACGCGATCGTGGGCAGTCTTATGCTCACCGGCATCGGCACCCTGATCGGAACGCCGATCGGAATTTTGGCGGGAACCTACCTCGCCGAATTCGGCCGCAACAATAAGCTCGCCGAGGTGATTCGCTTCGTGAACAGTATTTTGCTCTCTGCGCCCTCCGTGGTGATCGGATTTTTCATCTACACGGTGGTGGTAGCCAGGATGGGGCATTTCTCCGGCTGGGCGGGCACCTGCGCGCTCGCCACGATTCTCATTCCCCTCGTGGTGAGCAATACCGAGAATATGCTGCTGCTAGTGCCGAATAACTTGCGCGAAGCCGCGGCCGCGCTGGGGGCTCCCCAGTGGAAGATCACCGTATCGGTAACCTATCGCGCGGCCAGGAACGGTATTTTCACCGGTATACTTCTCGGGATCGCCCGCATCAGCGGCGAATCCGCCCCGCTGCTGTTTACGGCCCTCAATAACCAGTTCTGGAATACAGATCTCAATAAACCGATGGCGAACCTGCCCGTAGTGATCTTTCAGTTCGCCATGAGCCCCTACGACGACTGGCAGCATCTGGCCTGGGCCGGCGCCCTCTTGATCACACTCGCCGTTTTATTTTTAAATATTATCGCCCGCTTTGCGCTCCGGGCGCGCCGTGGCTAAATACTGGAGAAGCAGATGACGAATATTGCGGTCCCCAAAGGCATATCGAAATTGCAGGTAAAAGACCTCAACTTTTTCTACGGTGGTTTCCACGCCGTAAAATCCGTGAATTTTACCATCCCCGATAAAACCGTTACCGCCTTCATCGGCCCTTCGGGCTGCGGGAAATCCACGCTCCTTCGCACGTTCAACCGCATGTACGAGCTGTATCCGAAACAGAAAGCCACGGGTGAGATCGGGTTCAACGGCACTAATATTCTCGATTCCCGCGAAGACATTAATAAAATCCGCGCCAAGATCGGCATGGTATTCCAAAAACCCACTCCATTCCCCATGTCGATCTTCGATAACGTGGCCTTCGGCGTGAAGCTTTACGAGACTCTTTCCTGGGCCGAGCTAGAAGAGCGCGTGCAGTGGGCTTTGCAGAAAGCGGCCCTCTGGAACGAAGTAAAAGATAAGTTGAAACAAAACGGCATGAGCCTTTCCGGCGGCCAGCAGCAGCGCTTGTGCATTGCCCGCGCGATCGCAGTGCGCCCGGAAGTACTGCTCCTCGACGAGCCCACCTCTGCGCTCGACCCTATCTCCACCGCCCGCATCGAAGAGCTAATCGGCGAGATCCGCACCGAATATTGCGTGGTGATCGTGACCCACAATATGCAGCAGGCCGCCCGTACCTCGGAGTACACCGCCTTTATGTATATGGGCGAGCTTATCGAGTTTAACGAAACCGGCAAGATCTTCACGAACCCCACCGTGAAGCTGACCGAAGATTATATCACCGGCCATTTCGGCTAAGGTGCACCTACCAAACGGCGAATGAAAGCGAATAGAGGCGCCCCCCGGCTAGCTGCTCTTTGCGCCGGCGCGGCCCAGTCCGCCGGCACTGGGCTGGCGAGTGTCCAATCGGCATTCGCCAGTTGGGCATCTCCTGGCGCCATGGCCTGCGCAGATTTATCGAAGGTCCACATAAAGTCCGGGTGCGCATTCGAATACCATTCCCCGCCGATGATATTGTAGTTCTCGTCGAGCTCAAGGTCGTAAATAAAGCGCAGAGTCTTCAGCGAGGGCTCCACTTTGTTCGCCCGCGTGGGAGCAATATCGCTCACGTAAGAGGCGTCCATCGCCACTCCCACCACGAAACGCACACCGGGAGAACGGAACTCCTTGAATTTATCCAAGGTAAAACGCTCGATGGAAATGGCGGCCCTGGCGAGGTTCGAGGTTTCCTGGAACGTTTGGGGATTGATGTACTTATACCTATATTTGGAAAGCGAAAAATTCCAGACCTGCGCGTCGTAGGTGGAATCCATCACGAAGCTTCGCTGATTTATTCCCAGCTGGTTTACTACCGCCGTATGCCAGGTACCGGGATTGGTATCAAAACAGTTGGGATCCAGGATGCGTCCGTACGCGTTCTTTGGCGGCTTTGGTGTATCGCAGCGATTCCCCACGAAGCGGGTCGGTGGAGAAGCATTCGCCCACAGCATCGATTGCAGGGCTTTCACGTCCTGGGGAAAGAAAGTAACCTTCACGCCACTGCTGGCGATCACCTCCACCGGAATTTCGGTGATCACGCTCTGCATGTGCGCCGCCCCGCTCCAGCCGTGGCAAATTCCCATCCAGCTGGCCACCGATCCCGTCTCGGTAAAATGCTTTTCGCCCGTAGCCCACGAAAAATGGGTAAGCGTAAAATTGGGATCCCCAAGAGCGAAATCGTATTTTTCCGCCGGAGAAAGTGCGTTGATGAGCGCGGTATCGCCGGTGGCCACGATCGAGCTAGCCGGATTGGCCTGCACGTACTGGTAGTTTGTCTGCCAGTCTTTCGACTTGGGAAAAGATTTATCTGCGTAGCGATAGCCGATGATTCCTCTATACATGGGCCAATAAGAATCCGTCCAAGGCAATACCGGAACTACTCCCTGGGTCAGGGCGCGGGCGTCCATCTCCGGTAAGTTGCGAACTATCGCCGAGCCTGGTTCCACCAATTTTTCGGGAACGTCCTTGGAGTCGGGAACGTCTCCGCCAATAATTGAGCTATCCGCGCGGCGTCCGGTTATATGAGCACGGGCCGCCTTACGATCGGAAAATCTCCTTTCTACCTCATGCTGATCAATAATTCCGCGGCGGTGAGCATTGCCCTTTTCATCGACCCAACTGGGCAAACGCTGCATTACCGCCGCAGGATTTTCATGAAACTCCTTTAAGTAATCAGCCGCGGTTTCGGCTACTGCGGAAATAGAAAATACCGCTAGCACCACCGGCATGAACGCCACACTCATAAACATTCCTGGTTTCATAATTTCCCCTTGGGCTTCTACGTTGATTCAAAATAAAATTTTTTTCCTCTTCCAAACTGCCGCTCACGCAAAGTCGGTGCCGGGCAGACAGCGGAAATTCGTCAGAGAAAAATAAGATCAGAGAGTAAGACCGCCCCGGGAACACGGGGCGATTTCGTTACGACGTACCAAGCCGCCCGTGGAGAAAATATCCGCAAAATTTGCGCGCATCGGTTCTCTCGAGAGAAAGCGTTAGATGATCCGCGGAAAAAAAATTGGTCCGGCAGTTGCAAATGGCTCGAAGAACTAAAAATTAACGAGGCTCGATTTATTCGGCTTCATTTGGAGGATTAAGAAAATGAAATTAGGAAATCTATTTATCGGAGCTCTCGCCATCTGCTCTCTTGCCGCTTGCAGCAGTGGCAGCAACGACAGCAATACCCTCACTTCCGGCAACGCCAAAGCCGCACCGGCCTTAGCCGACTCCAACCCAGCCTATGAGCGCGGCATTGCGGCCTATGCATTCACCGTAGAAAAAGGCTCGATGATGGTCGACGGGCAATCAGTGGACGTGGTCGACGACACAACCTTCGAAGGCTACCCTACCCTCGCCGCCAACGTGGCCGAGTTGACGTCGATTTCTAAAGCCGTGGAGACTCGCGCGCAGAATCTCGAATTCTGGTCGGGAGAAGAATTGATCTTGGCCGCCGACCTTCACGAAGCTAGCCCTTCGATCGTATTTTCGAAATCGGGGATGACCGTGGAAAGCCTCTCGTATACTCACGAAGCGGCCGATCAGGGTCTCTCTACGGGCACCGTAACGGTAAATCTTAAGGAGTGCATGGCTCCGAAAGAAGAAGACAAAGGCCAAGACCAGGATCAAGATAAAGGCCAAGACCAAGGCAAAATCGTGGCGCTGGGGTCGGACCAAGATAAAGGCGAAGACAAGGGCGAAGTACAATCTTGCAAGCTTGTTTCCTTCACCATGAATCTCCGCGAGATTGCTCAGCCTAAAGACGAAGACCAAGGCAAAGGCCAGGATCAAGATAAAGGCCAAGACCAAGGCAAAGTAGAAGAGCCTGCTAAAGGCGAAGACAAAGGCCAGGATCAGGGCTCGAAAGTATAAGCCGCTAAAATAAGAACAAGAATGCAGGAAGGGGGGCGGTGCAAGCCGCCTCCCTTTTTCTATGGAGATGGAGTTTCGCCAATGCCTTCGCTCACGAATCTGTGTCGCCGATCCAACTGGTTATTTATTTTCTCCCTCACTGTTCTCTCTTGCGGAAAGAATAGGGACTCGGAAAATACCCAAAACCACGTTCCAGCCAGGACATCTGTTTCTTTAGAAGAATCCGTTAATACCCAAGGCTGCCTAAGTATTCCTAAATACCTACAGAACCTGCGAAAGATCAGCGCCGATATCACCGGATTAGAAATTTCTAAAAAAATTCAATTCAGCTCGAAGAAAAAAATCCGTGCCAATTTTGAAGTGCTCTTCGCCTTTGGCGCTTTTCAGTTCACACCGGTGAACGTGAGCCAGCTCCAGGACGATTTGAACATCATCCAGAACGGCTGCGAATCCCTCGTGCTCACTGAAACCGACGGCACAACCGAAACCTACTTGATTAAAGAACATACGCGGGAACGGTTGGTGGCACAAAGCGAATCGGGCCTCCGTCTGGAGTATCGCTGGCTATCGCCGCAGCAATTGGAATTTTCAAATCGTTTTGTGAGTTACGATGTTCCCTGCGGAAGCGAAAAAAATCCTATTTTCATAGAACAAACGAAAGTATACGACTGGACGGGTAGCGTCGGCGCAAAGATTGCCGGCGATTCTCCTTTGGAAGTAGAGCGCAGCTACCTGGAAAAAATTTCTGCTGCCACCGGCAAAGAAATCAGCGATTTTTACTTGAGCGGAGAAAACGGAGAAGCCCCGGCTTTGTCCACGGAGCAGCTGCGCGCCATCCCTACGCTCAGCCCACTGCCGGAACTACTGCAATGCTCTTCCCCGGGAGAGCCGATTATCCCGCCCGATGATGAAGGCGGCGAGGATAACGGCGGCGCCAGAGCGCAATAGCCAGAAAGAATAATATCCCACCTAAAATTTGAGAAAACCTCGTCCAAGCCGGCGCGGAGGAAACGGCCCGTAAGCTCACGCGTTCCACATGTTCAGGTAATTGCACGGCCAAGAGGCCGCCGAGCGCCGGCCGCGTGGGTAAAATTTTTCCTCCCTCATCGGTGGCAAGTATATTTTCGGCGAAGTTGCTCGCAAACACGAGGCGGCAGCCGCCGGCGTTCTGCACCTCAGTCTCCAAAGAAAAATAAGCGTCGAGGATGCGGAGCGCTTTTACCTGGCCATCTCCGCAGGGCAAATCTGCGCCGCTCTGGAGCAGCCACGCACTCGTTCCTTTAGAATCCACGGGCCTCACCCGCAATGTGCCGTCGGCTTCCAGGCGAAGGCGATATTTCACGTTGTAAAGCTTGAATAGTTTTTCCGAGGCCGGCTCCGAATTTGGGATGCGAAAATTCAGCGCGAGAGGATTGGCCGGAACGCGGTAAGCGTCGCTGGCGATAGAGTTAAAAGATTTTAGTGGCTGCCAGTATCCGTCGAGGGAAGAAATTCCTAATACGTGCGCCGTGTTGGCGTGAAATTTTTTGTCCTGAAAATCTAGCGTGGCGCGCACGAGAGGGTTTTTAAGCTCGGGCGCCTCCCTCAGGATTTTCTCCCTGAGCGCCTGGGCATTCGCGTCCGTTTCACTGAGGTCGTGAGTAAAGGCTAGTCTTGCGCCGAATGCCAGCAGTGACGCCAGCGCGAGCGGAAAAAGGAAAACCTCACTGCCGAATTTTTTAGCGGATTTTTTCCACACCAATGCCGCCACTAAAATCCAAACCATTCCCTCTCTGATCGGAGGTGGGCTAAAGTATACGGCCAAACTCAGAAGAAGGATCCAGCTCGCCGCCCATGATTTTTTTACCGTTCCGGGCGCCCTAGCCTCCTCGAGGAAAAAGAGCGCGATCGGCAGGGCACAGTAAAGGAGAGGAAAAATCGTGCGCACCGGCACGCGAAAATATTCCAGCGGAGGCGCGAGAAAAAATAGGAGCGACGGAACAGGAAATACATTCGAAGCGAATGCCGCTAAAACCACGAATAGCCCCAGTGCCGCCCAACCCAAGCTGCGCCAGCGGCTAGAGCTCCAGCCGGCCAGGAGAAAAATCAACAAGGGACCGAAAGCGATATTCGTTTCGGTAATCTCGATCATGGGCCGCCGCGGCGTTAGCAGCTCTCTATGCCAGAAAATCGAGGCAAGCCAGTCGCGCCAGTTCATCACCACGAAGGAGAAGACAATTTGCGCGCCCTTTTCCGAGCGGGAAGCGTCGGCACCCATAAAATGCGCGAGCATTTCTAGCTGCTGACGGAGACACCAGAGCGCGGCCACTGCACCTAGGGTAAAAAAAATCGCCAGCTCGAATTTCCCGGGCTTAAGTTTCCAGGCCAAAATCGATAGGAATGGAAGGCTGACGTAGGCCGCCGAAATAAACTGCTGGTACGATACGCTTTGCGCCGTGCTCACCAAGGTAGCCACCAATACCAAAGCCGAGAAAACGCTGAGTTGTCTTCGGCAGATACTCGCGAACAAGGCGCAAACCGCCAGCGCGAACAGAGAGGGAAAGAAAAATCGCCCTTCCAGGAACGACCAGCCGAGAAAAGGCGGGAAGGCAACTAGGAATATCCAGGAGATTTTCTTGAGGATATTCGCCGGGCGAAAATCGGAGACACCCGCGCCCAAGCTTTCCAAGAATCGTAAGGAAGCAAACGCGAGCAATACCTGCGGCACGAAAAAGCAGAGAAAAAATAGGGAAGGCGTGCTTAGCCCGAGACGCAGGGGCAAACTAAGGAACCAAGGGCTTGCCCAAACCCCTTCCACTTTCGCCCCGCCTAGCCAGGAAGGATCGTAGTAAATATTTTTTGTTACATTTTCTTTTAAAAAATGAATCGCGGGATACGCATAATCCAGGCCATCTCCCGCCGAAAATATAATTCCCGGTTTCCAGCCGAACCATAGAAACCAGGCTCCGAAAATGAGGATCAAGCAGAGGACGAAATCAAAAAAATCGCAGGCCTCGCTGGGCGAAGAATCAGTCGAATTTAAATATGGATTGTTCAGGCGCCTTCATAATACTGGCTCTCGGGCCCGATAGAAATCGAAAGTCTGATCGCCCAGGGAAAGGCTGATTTCAGTCCCCCAACCCATTAATATAATTGACGAAATTATTAATAGGTTTTCATTGGATATCAGACCAATTAAGTATACTATTTAGCTGGTCCCCTATGAAAGCACTGTCTTTTCTCACCATCGCGCTCTGCCTTATGACCAGCTTGGCTCACGCGCGCTCCAACGTGCATATGATCGGAGATATCCCAAGCTCCGAGCAGGGCCTCTGCCTTGGACTTCCGAAAGGCCGCAAGGGCGCCGTGGAAGCGATCTCTAAAGAGCGTACGGATGCCGTCCTAAAGCGCCTGCGCGAAATGAAAATGGATGCGCGCCGTTTTCTCGACCCCCTCAAATTCAGTTACGTCGTAGCCAACCATGGCAGCAATCAGTTTGGCGGAAACCGAATCTTGTATTCCATGGGCTGCCTCGATCAAAACAATACTCTATACGCCTGCCCGGTAAGCACCGGCACGGTGGCTCACGAAATCGGCCACTGGATTGGGCACACGATGGATATCCGGGGGAAAACCGCGTACGAAGCTTTTCGTGCCTCGGCTTTTCGCACCTGCCGCGGTTTCGACGGCTATAGCACTCATCGCCGCAATGGCCAGCCCCATAATAATGACCTCAACGAAACTTTCGCCGAAGTTTTTTCGGGCTATATTACGGCGCCAAACTTTTTGAAAGCCGAGTGCCTCGCCGGCTACGAATTTATGCGCGACCAAGTTTTTAAGGGCGAAATATCTAAATGCCCAGACCCCGAAAAGCCCAAAATCCCTCTTCCGCGCCCGCGCCCTGCCGAAGCACCTCGACCAGTTCCTCTTTCCGATTCGGTGATGCCCAATACCTTGGCAGAACCCGGAGTCCCCCCCTCCCCCATGCCTGCCGCCGACGGAGAACATCCCATTCCCATGCCTCGCCCTCGCCCTCGCCCACCGGGCGCACCGGCACCTACCATCGTGCCGATCGGGCAACCCGCCGCATCCGTTTCGCCCTAGTTGGGCCCTATCTTGCTACCTCCCTCGCCAGGGAGGCTTCCGATGACACCACGTCCAAAAAAATACCATCACGACTACTATTTCGGCCCCGAGGGAATGACCGAACATGATGACTGGCGCCAAGCTAGCTACGATCCCAAAAACCAGCGCCCCGGCGCGCCTCACGAAGAAAAACTGGAAGAGCCTGCGCCGCACGAGCCCATTCACGCTGGCGAACAGAAACCGGAAAATCGCAACGGCTCCCGAGCCGCCTAGCCATTGACGCGGTGGCACGGAAATTTCTGCTTGCTTTCGGAAAACTCAAATGCGACTAAGTTGCATTATCAACTTTCGAGGTGCAGATGAAGCCTTTCCTACTCGCCGCCGCGGCCCTAGCGTTTACCCAAATTAGTTTTGCCCAGGAGCCGTCCTCCCTAAATTCGCCGAACGTGAGCGCCAATACGCTATTCCTCTATCGCCACTCTAATTTGGGCCGGGAAGGAACAAATACGACCCGGAACGGGATCGATCTCCAAGAAGCCGAACTCGCTTTTTTTTCCGACGTAGACCCCTATAGCAGCCTTACCATGCTGCTATCGATCCATCCGGAATACACTCTCAATAGCTCCGGCGTGGTGGACCAAGCCTGGAAGGTCGAGCCAGAAGAGCTCTTCGCCGAAAGCAACCACGTGCCCTATACCACCCTGCGGGTGGGAAAATTTAAAGCGGCCTTCGGCAAGCACAATACCCTGCACACTCACGTATTCCCATTGGTGGAAGCACCGGTGGCTAATACCGCCCTCCTCGGCGAAGAAGGACTGAACGACGTGGGCGCCTCCGCCGCCGTACTTTTACCTTTCTCTTGGTATAGCGAAATCACCGGCCAATTCTTCCGCGGAGCAGGAGAAAATACCGAATTCAAATCTCCCACCCCCGACGATGGCGCAGGCGTGGGCCACTGGAAAAACCTCTGGGACCTCTCGGATTCGCTCACCGCTGAAGTGGGTGGAAGCTATGCGGAAGGAAATAACTATTTACGCACGAAAACGAAATTGCTCGGCGCCGACCTCACCTTCAAATGGCGCCCTGTAGAAGGCGGAAAATACCATTCCTGGATCTTCGCCGGCGAATTCCTGCAAAGAAAGCTCGATCAGCCGGGCGCGCTTAAAAACGAGAGGGCCAATGGCGGAAACGTTTGGGTGCAGTTCCAATTCGCGAAGCGCTGGGCGGCCGTGGCCCGCTACGACCATTTGCGCGTGGAAGATTCCGACTCCGCCGTAAATTCGAGCGCCCTCACCAATGGCATTACCGATAAATATTCCACCGGGCTCAGCTTCAGCCCGAGTGAGTTTTCTTCTTTCCGGGCGGAGTACGATCACGCGATCACTCCCCCCAACGCGCAGGGAAACCGCAAAGAAAGAAAATTTTTGGTGCAGGCTAATTTCACGATCGGCGCGCATCCTTCGCATTCCTATTGAAAAGAGAACCCATGAAAAAAATTTTCTTTCTCGTATTTCTGGCGCTAGTTACTCCTGCCGAAGCAAAAGTAACGGTGGTCACGACCACCACCGATCTGGCGGCGCTCGTTTCCGTGGTGGGCGGCCAGGAAGTAGCGGCTACCTCGATTGCGAAGGGAACCCAGGATCCGCACGAGATCGAAGCGAAACCTTCGTTCATGGTGCAAGTAAGGAACGCAAACCTCGTGGTAGCGCAAGGCCTCGAGCTCGAAACCGCGTGGCTGCTCCCCCTCATCCGTGGGGCACGTAATCCCGGCGTGAACCCGGGAAGCAAAGGCTTTCTCGAACTTGGCCCATCCCTCGATCCGATCGAGAAGCCCACCGGCACGGTTTCGCGTGCTGAGGGCGACGTGCATCCAGGGGGAAATCCTCACTTCCAGGTGGATCCCGTTCGTATGGGAAAAGCCGCGGTCATAGTGGCCGAGCGCCTGGCAGAGCTGGATGGTGTTCACGCAGAGTTCTACCGAAAGAATGCCGCCGCCTGGCAAAAGCAGCTCGAAGACAAAACCAAATCCTGGCAAGCACGCCTCGCGAAAACCGGGATCAAAGAAGCAGTTAGCTACCACAAAACGCTCTCCTACTTTTTTGAACGCTTCGGAATCAAAAACTCCTACCAGCTGGAACCAAAACCAGGCATCCCGCCCACCGCTTCCCACCTCCTCGAGGTGATCGCCGGGATGAAAGCGAAGAAAATCCGCCTCGTGCTGATCGAGAATTTTTTCGACTCGGCCGCGGGCGAAAAAATCAAGCTTAGCGTACCGGACGCACATATCGCGCGCGTTCCCGTGTCCGTGGGCGGGGAACCTTCCATCCACAGCACGGAAGAACTTGTGGAGCGCTTGGTGCAAGCGGTTGAGGCGGCGAAATAGTGGAAACTCTTTCCTTTCTCGCCGCGCCGATTGCGCTCGCCGTATTGCTCGTAGCCATCCATTCCTACTTGGGCCTCCACGTGCTCGAGCGCGGCGTGATTTTCGTGGACATCAGTCTCGCTCAAGTGGCCGCCCTCGGTGGCACGCTCAGCCTCTACCTGACGCCGGAAGAAGGCGGTCCCGCGCATTTACTCTGCTCTCTCTTTCTCTGCCTCTTCGTGGCCTTCCTGCTCGCTTTGCTGCGGCACTACGAAAGGAAAATATCGCAGGAAGTTCTCATCGGCATTACCTACGCCCTCGCCAGCGGCGCCCTCATTCTCGTGGCGGATCGCTTGCCCCATGGCACCGAGCACCTCAAAGAGGCGCTCGTGGGAAATATTCTCTTCGTCACTTGGCCGAAAGTGCTGGAAACGCTCGCCGTATATTCGGTGGTGGGTGCGATTCACTACCTATTCCGAAAGCAATTCTGGGCCTGCTCTCGCGGCGAGCTAACCTCGCTGGTATGGGATTTCCTTTTTTATTTACTGTTCGGCATCGTGATCACTTTTTCCACCGCCCACGCCGGCGTGCTGGTGGTATTCTCGATCCTCGTGGTTCCTGCGGCCCTCGCCTGCCGCCTGGTGCAAGGCTTACGAGCGCAGCTACTGCTCGCCTGGGCCATCGGCGTATCCGAAATTCTGGTAGCCTTTCTGCTCTCCTACCGCCTCGATCTGCCCGCGGGGGCGAGCGTGGTGGTAACCCTTACGGCTAGTTTTTTCTTGGCGCTGCTGGTAAAGATTCTCTATGAAAGCAAAGCACGATCACTCCCATGAGCATTTACTCGGGGCCGGCGCGCTTTTAGAGAAACACGGACTCAAAAAAACAGAGTTCCGGCTCGCTTTGGTTCGGTATTTGCTCCATGCCGAGCAACCGCAAAACGCCCAGCAAATTTTTGCCGGCCTGAAGAAAAAAAAATACAAAAAACTCGCCTTTGACCGCGCTACCGTCTTCCGCAATCTGAAAACCCTCTCGGAGGACGGTGTGCTGCAAGCCACCGAGTTCGGCACCGGCGCCACCCACTTTTGCTTGGAATCCTCGGCCCACCATCACCACCACGTGTTTTGCACGAGCTGCCAAACCGCCTCGCCCATCGATTTTTGCGGCATCGACCCGATGATCGCAAAAGCCAAAGAAATGGGATTCTTGGTTACGTCGCACCGCTTCGAGCTGCTGGGCATCTGCAAAAAGTGCCGCTGAAATTTAACCATTCTTAGCGAAACCACGACGCCGCGGGACGGAGCGCGTTAAATTCGACCCTCTCCCAAATAAATGTTACGAAATTATATGGCTAATTTGCTCCTCATTTTCTGCGCCGTGTTCGCGTCCCTCGCCGCCGAGGCCGGGATCTACCCAATCTTTAACCGCGAAGGCAACCAAGCCACCCTCATGCTCTCGGGCATCGGTGGCGGCGACTCTGATACCCAGAGGCTTTTTGAAATCTTGGCCGTAGGCCAGCAAGACGAACAGGGAAAGTGGACCAAAAAAGCGGCCTTCGTGGATAAACAGGGCGTAAAGGCCTTCAGCGTCGTCTGCGTTTTCTCTAAAATCGTTCATGGCAGCGGGACCTGCACGGTGGTGCTTCATGCCGCCGCCGCCATGATGATCGATCTTCCCAATAAAACGGTGACGTACGATCTCACCGACTCCGCCGAGGCCTCCCGTATGGCCCAAACGTTTGTTTCCATGCCTTCCGGAGAAATTTTCCGCTCGGCCAATGGCCGCTTCGTGATCGCCGCGGAACGCGATGGCTCTGGCGCGGTGGTTCGTTTTCTTCTCGGGTACCGCTAGGGAGATCCATGAAAACGGCCCTGCCGATCGATGCTGAGATTCCCGGGATTCTCGAGATGCTCGCGAAGAAAAAATCTCTCGTGCTCAGCGCCGCGCCCGGAGCCGGAAAAACCACCCGTCTTCCACCGGAGCTCCTCAAGCTCACGCATAAATCCGTCTGGGTGCTCGAGCCCCGCCGCATCGCCGCCATCGCCGCCAGCCAGCGCATCGCCGAAGAAAATGGCTGGAAGCTCGGCAAAGAAGTGGGCTACCAAGTGCGCTTCGACAATAAAAGCTCCCGCGAAACACGCTTATTATTCCTCACCGAAGCCCTCTTGATGCGGAAACTTCTCCAGGACCCAGAGCTCTCGGAAGTGGGTTGCGTGGTACTGGACGAATTTCACGAACGCAGCCTGCACGTGGATCTCGCGCTCGCGGCACTGAAAGAACTCCAGGAACTCTCTCGCCCCGATCTCAAGATCGTGGTGATGTCCGCCACGCTGAATGCCGCGCCGCTCGCGAACTACCTGGAACACGCGGCCGTGGCCGAGGTACCGGGGCAGCTATTTCCCCTGGAAGTTCGCTACGACGAGAAATCCCAGCTCATCCGCACCGGCCCCGATTTCACCGAGCGAATGCGCAAGCTGGTGCAAAAGGCCATGGCCGAAAACCGCGAGGGCGATTTACTCTGCTTCCTGCCAGGGCGAGGAGAGATCGAAAGGCTGCGCGGCGAGCTCGGCGATTGGGCCGGCGCGAAGGGCGTGGCGCTCTTCACTCTCCACGGCAGTCTCGATCTGCAGGAACAAAAAGCGGCGCTGCAAACCATTCCCGGTACGCGTAAAGTTATCTTAGCCACCAACGTGGCTGAAAGCTCGCTTACGGTGCAGGGAGTGCGCATCGTGGTGGACTGCGGACTCGCCAGAATTTCTCAGCTCCATCCCCGCACGGGATTTGAGTCGCTGGACCTAGTGCGCGCCTCCAAGGCTTCGGCTACCCAGAGGGCCGGCCGCGCCGCGCGGCTGGGGCCCGGAACAGTTTACCGCGCCTGGATGCCCTACGACGAACTATCCATGAAGGATTTTGAGCCCGCCGAAGTATTCCGCACGGATCTTTCCGAAAGCCTGCTCCTTCTCTCCGCCCTCGGCGTGACGAACTTCGAGAGCTTCAGTTGGTTCGAACCTCCGCCCGCCCGCTCGCTCGAGCAGGCCAAACAGTTTTTGCAGTCGATCGGCGCGGTAAATCCGAACGGCACGCTCACGGAAATTGGCCAGGCTCTCCGCGAACTGCCCGTGCATCCCCGGCTCGCCAAGCTATTGCTCCTCGGAAAAAATCGCGGCATGGGCGGTTTCGCCGCGGACCTCGCCGCTTTGCTTTCCGAGCCAAGCGGGCGCCTGCCGGATTCCTACCAAGACGCCGAGAACGACCTTTGGCTGCGCTGGGAAGACTGGAAACGCAATCCCTCAAATCCGCGAAACCGAAACGTGGCTCGTTCCGCCGAGCAGCTACGCACACTATTGAGGGACCCCAGTGAAACCCCAAAATCGAGAGCAGACCTCGAGCACGAAATGCCCGCGCTCATGCTCGAAGCCTATACCGACCGCCTCTGCCGCCGCCGCCGCGCCCACGAGGCCCAAGCAAAAATGGCCGGGGGCCGTGGAGTCAAAAT
Source organism: Bacteriovoracia bacterium (assembly GCA_050246755.1). Classification (GTDB taxonomy): domain Bacteria; phylum Bdellovibrionota; class UBA1018; order CAIPTA01; family CAIPTA01; genus JAKFYM01. Next base: position 72,096 of record JBFWVL010000006.1, on the reverse strand, counting down.
CCATCCTGACTCTACGGTAAAATCGTCCGAGTTTTTCGTCGCGATCGATCTCTCCGAAGGACGCGACGCCGCGGAGACCCTCGTGTTCCAGGCGGTCGGCATTCCCGAATCTTTGATCCAAGAAAAAATATTGCCGCTTGCCACCCCCACTTCTCACCTTGAATGGGACGAAGAGAAGCAGCGTTTTTGGGTTACAGAAACCAAGGAATGGAATGGTTTATCCATCGCGGGGGAACACCGGCGCCCGGCCAATGCTCCCGAGATCGAAGGACAGCTCGGGGGCGTGCTTTTTACCCGCTGGGACCGTCTGCTCGCCGCCAACGAAACTCTCGCGCTTTGGTTTTCACGGCTGCGTTACTTGAATAGAATGGATGCGAAATGGGCCTTACCGAGCGAAGAGCAAATTCGGGAAGCCCTCGAACAAGCCAGTTACGGAGAAAGCTCGCTCGCGGGCGTTTCCGCAAAAGAGTTAGTGCCATTTTTTGAGAACCTTTTGCCTGAGGCGCAGAAAGAAGCCTTGGCGAGAGAGTGTCCCTCCCACCTCGTGGTCCCCACCGGCAACCGCCTGCCCATCAAATATTCCGAAGAACAGGGCCCCCAGCTGGAAGTGCGGCTCCAAGAGCTTTTTGGCCTAAAAGCGGCACCCTTGGTAGGCGGCCAGCCGCTGACGCTGGTACTGCTCGCGCCCAACTATCGGCCCGTACAGGTAACGCGCGATCTAGCGAGCTTCTGGAAGAATGGCTATCCCGAGGTGCGCAAAGAGATGCGGGCACGTTATCCCAAACACAGCTGGCCGGACGATCCCCTAACCGCGGCGCCACAGGCAAAAGGCCGGCCGCGCACTTACTAGGCTTTTAGGATAGAGTGAAACGTATGAAAAGAATCGTGGTCACCGGCGGCACTGGCTTCGTGGGCGAAAAACTCTGCCTTGAGCTCTTCCGCTTAGGATATTCCCTCACCCTGCTTACCCGCGATCCGAAACGCGGGTCGGAAAAAATCGCGCTTCCTTACCAATTCGTAAAGTGGGACGGCGCGAGCCCGCTCCCCGACGAAATCATGGAGGGCGCGCACGCGGTGATTCATTTGGCCGGAGAATCGGTGGCGGCCCACCGCTGGGATGAGGCCACTAAGCAAGCCATCCACGATTCCCGCAGCGTAAGCACGGCCCGCCTCGCCGAAGCCATCGACCGCACGAAAGTAAAACCTAAAGTTCTGCTAGGCGCCTCCGCCACCGGCTATTACGGAGACCGCAACGACGAGCTGCTTACGGAAAGCAGCCAGCCGGGAACCGATTTCCTCGCCACTGTTTGCCTCGATTGGGAGAAAGCGTACGCCTGCTCCGCGGAGCGCATCGTGATTCTACGCACCGGGGTGGTTTGGGGCCTGAACGGCGGTGCTTTGGAGAAAATGCTGCCGCCCTTCCGCTTCGGTGTTGGCGGAAAGATCGGCAGCGGGCGCCAATGGATTAGCTGGATTCATCTCGAGGACCTCGTGCAACTTTATGTCTTTGCGCTGGAAAATGAAAAAGTGCGGGGACCACTGAATGCGGTGGCGCCAAATCCCGTCACGAATTCCGAGCTCACGAAAGTTTTGGCGAAAATCCTGCATCGGCCCGCCCTATTTCCAGTGCCCGCCTTCGTCCTCAAACTCGCGCTGGGTGAAATGGGAGTAGTGGTCCTGGGATCGCAGCGCGCCCTGCCCGACGCCGCCCAAAAACTTGGATTTACATTTCGCTTTCCCGCCCTGCCCGCGGCCCTCGCCGATATTCTGGCGCCGCTTGGGAAAATAGGCGGGTACGTATTCGAAGCCGCCATTTGGCTTCCCCAGGAACGAGAAAAAGTTTTCCCCTTCTTTGCCGCGGCGAAAAATCTCGAGACGATCACGCCCCCTTGGCTCCGCTTCCGCATTCAGAAAATGTCCACCGCCGCGATCGAGGAAGGCTCGCTTATCGACTATAAGCTTCTGATCAAGGGATTGCCCGTGCGCTGGCGTACGAGAATCGAAAAATGGCAACCCCAAGAATATTTCGTAGACCGCCAATTAAAAGGCCCTTACCGGGACTGGCACCATACCCACCGCTTTGAAAAAGTTGCCGGCGGAACGCTCATGACCGACCGTGTCGTCTACCAGCTCCCTTTCGGCGTGCTTGGCGATTTGGGGCACGCTTTACTGGTGAAAAATGACGTACGAACCATTTTCCGATTCCGCAAATCGGCCATTGCGAAAATGACGTTTTCTTAAGCGGAATTTGCACCGCTAATCCAGCTCTTCTGGTAAAAATCTAAGGTGACCTCGCACTTCAGAAATAAAGTCATTGGCGCCTCGGCGATCCTATTTCTTAGCGCCGGCCTTGCCGCCGCTTTCTTTTTTGCCAGCCATCGAGGCTCTCTTAGTTCCGTTCATCCCAAGCCCCTGGAAGATTTTTCGCTTCTCGATCACCACGGAGATATGTTCGAGCTCTACCGGGGCGCAAAACTTGCCGAATCCAAGGCCATCGTTTTCATCTCAACCGGAATCGGGTGCCCCATCGTTGAGAAAAGCTTGCCGAAAGTTCAATCCCTAGCCGAAAAATACCAAGATAAAAAAATCCAGTTCGTGCTCGTGAACAGCAACGTGCAGGATGAACGCGCCGATATCGTAAAGCACGCTAAAGAATTTGGGATTAAACTTCCCATCCTCCTCGACCAAAGCCAGATCGTAGCGGACGCTCTAAATTTTGATCGCACGGCCGAAGCCGTGATCGTAGAAACTAAAAATTGGCAAATCGTCTACCGCGGCGCGATCGACGATCGGATGAGCTATACCGATACCAAGCTCGCCGCTAAGCATGAATATTTGGGAAATGCCCTCGATGATTTTTTGGCTAATAGAAATATCCGCCAAGCCAAAACCGAGACCATGGGCTGCGCGATTTCACGGCTAGGCTGGCCCAAAACCATTACCTACTACGATCACGTGGCGCCCATCCTCCAGGCCAAGTGCCTGAACTGCCACCGCCCTGGCGGGAGCCCGCCGCAAAATTTAGGCACCTTCAAGGACGCGCGGGGCTGGGCCGCCATGATCCGCGAAGTGATCCGCAACCACCGCATGCCCCTGGAACACCCCGATCCCTATTTTGCCGGCTTTCTCTACGACTCCTCCCTCACTACCGAGGAAAAAGGAATTTTGGTGAAATGGGTCGACTCTGGGGCGCAAGAAGGCAAAGGCCGCGTGCTTCCCCCACTCAAGTACACGATCCTGCCTCCCATCCGCACCGACTACGTGCTCGGACCAATCACCGTAAAATCTCCGCGGCCCGGCCAAGGCCCCTATGTGCGTTCATTTCTCGGCGTGGCCCCGAAAGACCTCTGGATCACTGCCCACGAGCGAGAGTTCAGCAATACGGCATTCATCCATCACCTAAAGCTCATCGTAACGAAGAAAAATCAGGATCTTTCGGGAAATGGTCTCGCTAATATGGAGGTCGGCGAGGGAGACGATTCCTCGGTAATTTATTTACGTCCCAACAGCTACCAACCGGAATACCTTCCCCTTGGGTCAGCCTTTAAAATACCCAAGGGACATTTCATCTACATGGAGCAGCACCTCCTCCCGAGCGGAAAAGACTCGGAAATTACGACCAAGATCAAGCTACAACTGGGAGACCCTCGTAATTTAACCGAGGTAAAGCACTTATTTATCTTCGAGAACGGGTTCACTATTCCTCCTGGCGCGAAAAACTTCACGCTACACCAAGAAAAGAAAGTCACCCGCGATATCGAATTAGTTCGCGTGATGCTCCACATGCATAAACGCGGGCAGAAAATTACCTTATCGGCAATCAATCCAGATGGCGAAGAAACAAGAGTTTTTTCGATTCCTAAGTTCGTCTACAATTCGAATAAATCCTATATCCTCAAGCCTTTCGTGCGTATCAAAGCAGGAACTACATTGCGCCTTACCGGTGTGTACGATAACTCGGATACCAACCCGAATAAAATAGACACAAACGTGGCGGTGTCCCAAGGCCCAGATCCCGATAACCAGGAAATGCTTTTCGCGGCCCTGGACTACCAAGACGCGAAGCCACCTGCGGCGGGTAAGAATAAAAAATGGGCTCGCGCGCCAAAATTTTAGCCGGCGCCTTCGGCATTGCTGCTTCTATCCTATCCATCTCGAGCAAAGCCAGACCGTGAAACGCGCGTTGAGCTTTGGTTGTGCCGGCAGTCCCAATAAAATAGGTTAATTCGCCGCACTTCTCCAATTCGGGCCTCTTCTTGCTACTCCCATTTGCGGCACATAAACCCGGGGAGATTTTCCATGAATAAGGCGATGAGAAATGAACTAAGTTTAGCATTGGGAATCGGCGCCACGTTCGCGGCGCTGCTGGGGCGAAAAAAACTCGCCGCCGGCTTGGCCTGCTCGGCCGGCGCCGTTTATTTTGGCGGCGCCAAAAACAAGGATTCTTTCTACCGGCAATCGGTGGTGATCACCGGCGGATCCCGCGGCCTGGGCCTCGCTCTGGCCAAACAGCTCGCGAGCGAAGGTGCGCGCCTTACCCTGATCGCACGCGATCTCGGAGAGCTCGAGCGGGCCGCTAAAATGGTGCGGGATGCTTACCCCGGCACCGAAATTTTAATTCTCGCTTGCGACGTAACAGAGTCCGACCCACTGCTGACGGCCTTCAATAAAATCGAGGCCACCTACGGCGGGATCGATATGTTGATCAATAACGCGGGCGCCATCAGCGTCGGGCCTTTCGAGAGCATGGTAACCGAAGATTTTGAAGCGCAGATGCGTCTCCATCTCTACGCCGTAATCGAAGCCGTGCAGCTTGCACTGCCCTCTCTCTACCAAAGCGAAGGAAGACGCATCGTGAATATCTGTTCCATGGGCGGAAAGGTGGCCGTGCCGCATATGCTGCCCTACGACGCCTCGAAGTTTGCCTTGGCGGGATTCTCCCAGGGATTGATGGCGGAGCTCGCCGCCGACGGTATTTCGGTAACGACGGTCTATCCTACGGTGATGCGTACCGGCTCCCCGATTCAGGCCGTATTCAAGGGAGACCATGAAAAGGAATACGCGTGGTTCGCCATTTCCGACGTATTTCCCGGAATTTCTCTTTCCGCCGAGAGCGCCGCGAAAAAAATCGTGGAAGCCGCCCGGGAACGCCGCACGGATTTAACGCCCTCTGTTCCGGCGAGGGCGCGGAATATTTTGGCGGCCATCTTTCCCGAAACCTTCGCGCGGATCATGCAAGCACTGGCTGGCCTCATGCCGGTTGGGCAGTCTCACGAGCGCAAAACCGGAGCCGAGAGCCGCAACCTCGTGGAAAAATCTTGGCTGGCGGCTCCCTTTCGCTGGAGAGCTCGAACACTAGAGAAACGGCTCAACCAGAGGCCGAAACGGGACGCAGACTTCAATATGGGAATCCGACACTAGGCTCGGTTATTAATTATCAGTAAAATCAAATAGTTAGAGACAAGTTACTTTGCCCTGAGTCCTTGCGGGTCGTAACGCGTAGCGCTATACTCGCCCATTCATGAAATACCTTATTTGTCTTCTTGCCGGCCTTTTGTCCACTCAAGCTCCTGCCTCGGCTTGCGAAGAAGGCACCGAAATACGCGTTAGTATTCGAGCAGAATTGGGCTGCCCTTCTGGATTGGTGCTACAAAACGTAGAGACCGTTTGCGTGGACGCGGCTTCACCGGTTTTCGCTTCACTGCAAGCCAACCAAGAATACGATGCCTGCCTGGAATCCCGCCTCGATCCTTCCGGCAAATTTTATCAAGCGCATATTTTCCGCGCGAAAAAAACTAACTTTCTACGAACGCCTTGAGGCGCAGCAGGGCCTCATCCCACTGGCCCGCGACTTTTTCCAAGTATGCGGAAAGCTCGAGAATCGGCTGCGGCCGGAATTCGAAATGGTTTTCCCTCCCTGCCTTCACGCTATGCACCACCCCCGCGCCCTCCAGCACGCGCAGGTGCTTAGTAACGGCCTGCCGGGTGAGCTTCGTTCCCTCGGTGAGCTCCGAAATGGATTTGCTCTCTCCGTCTGCCAACTTCTCCACGAGCGAAAGACGAGTCGAGTCTCCGAGCGCCGCGAACAAGCCGGAAGGGTCACGCTTAAGGGCCGCACCACTACGAGTTCTGCGCAAGGTACTGCTCCACATTTTTCACCTGCGCGGCCCAACCGCCTTCGTTCATGCGGAACGCTTCTTCCCTTCGCTCCGGCGGAATTTTGGAAAATCCCGATTCCGTTACGGTAAGCAAAGTGCCTTCCCCCTTTTTCTCTAGGTGAAACTCCACGAGGGTAGGCTCCTCCTTGGAATAATCCTTCTTGGGATCCACGGCATAGGGGTGCCAGGTAAAGGAAAAGAGTTTTTCTCGCTCCATCTTTAACACCTTCACCTCCCACGTTAAGTGTTCGTAGCCCGGGTAAAGGATATTCCCGCGGGTGATCTGGCCCGGAGAGAACGAGCGATCGAGCCGCACCCGAAACCACTGGCCAAACTCAATATGGTTCGTGAGCGCGCACCATACGCGGGCGACGGGAGCGTTCAGTTCAATTTTTTTCTCGATGCGATCATTCATGAATCACCTCTTAAAACGACGATAAACACCAAATCTCCAAAAGGCAACCATTTAGTTGCATATAAAACTTCGTGTTTTTTTGCTTTGCTTCCGCACCGCGTTTACGATTAGCTATGCCGCTGAAACACCGGGTCATTCCTTTCCTGGGCCTTATCGCCCCGCTCGTATTGCTGAGCGCCCTCCGACGCTGCACGCCCGACACTCAATTCGAACTTTTAGGAATGTCGCTCTATTGGATCGCGGCCCTTCTATCCCTTGCCTGCGTGGGGCTATTTTTAACGACGCCCAAAAATTTTCCGGAATCTCCCCGAGCGGCGGCCCTCTATCTTCTCGGCGCTCTCTGCGCTATCGGTCTCGCCTACTTCAGCAACCAAATTTTCGAACCGGGAATGCGTGTGCAGTGGGATGAAGCCGAGCTCTACGATACTTCCCTTTCCATGCGTTTTCGCCAAACCGCCCTCACGCCCGCGATGGCTCTGCCCGGCCCTAATCCGGGAGAGGTGATGCCGATTTTTTTTCGCCTCGGCCGCCGCCCCCCGCTCTATCCCTTCGCGGTGAGTTTGTCTCACATCGCCTTCGGGGCCTCTGAAGCAAACCCGCCTCGCGTGAACACCGTCCTCCTCGCCACCCTCCTCTATTCTACTTTTTGCCTGGTCTTTACGTCTCTCGGCGCCGCGGGAGCCTTTTCTTCCCTACTGCTCCTATCGAGCGCGCCCCTGCTCTTTTGGCAAGGTACTTCCGGCTCCATGGACTTACTCGCGAGCTGCGCCGTTCTGGCCCTGGCTTGGGCGGCAGCCTCTCACTGGCGCCAACCCTCCACGAGAACTTTCGCGAGCTTCCTCCTCATGGGCCTCATCGCCTCCTACACGAGGTACGAAGTGATAGGAATTTTTGCCATTCTCCTTCCTTTTTCGGCGTGGCGCGCGGCGAAAGCCGATCTTCCGATCCGCACACTACTAAACTACCTCGCCCCCGTTCCCACCCTACTCCTTCCCCTGCTCCTCGTGGTGATCAATGCTTCCGGATCTTTCGTGGAAGCAGGGGATCAATCGGTTTTTCATCCTTCTTACTTTTTTACAAACGGTATCACCTTTCTGAAAAACTTCTTTTTACCCTCGTCCTCCGTTTATCAAGGCACCCTTAACCTTCTGGCCGCGGCCGCGATCCTCCTCACGCTTTACCAGCGAAAAAAGAACGCATTCGCCGGCTTCCTCGCGATCGCCACCAGTTTTTCCTTAGCCCTTACCTTGGCCTTCTTCAACGGAAACCCCATTGCCTTCGAGAGTGCCCGCCTATTCTTGCTATCCTCGCTTGCTATGGCATTGGCGCCGCTGCTCTTGCTATATTGTTTTCCGGGAAAAAAGCTTGCCGGTGCCCTCCTGGCGATCGCGCTGCTTACCTTTGCCATGCAGGCAAAATCCGCCTGGAAAGCGAAAATTTTGCCCGAATCTCTCGCCACTTTAGCCGGCGCAAGCCTGCACGATTTTATGCTCACCGATCCCCGCGCGAAGGAACCCAAAGCGCTCTATATTTTTCACCCGTCGGAATTCCTCCTCTCTTTAGGAAAAGCCGCCGTGGATTTGGATTTTTTTCTGGAGCACGAACAAGAGCTGGGAGAGCTTAAAGCCCAGGGCGCGATCGGAAAGATTTTTTGGATTCATACCGGCACCGAAGTACCCGCCCAGGAAATCGAACTAATGCGTAAGCAGTTGGAGCTTCGCTACACGATGCGCGAAGCCGTGCGCCTGCCGCTAAATCCTATTTCTACGGTGATCTATGAATTAGTGAGTGCGGACTGAATAGATCGGCCAACCGCCAGCTAGATCTTCCCGAAAATGAGCTCTACACCACTGCGTAGTTTCTCTCGCCCACCGGAATCCAGCACTTCCCCGTGATTGACGATCACGCGATCGAAGTCATGATTCAGAAGCTCCTCATACGACTCAACGAGAGCTCGCTGGTTTTTAGCGAATAGCCATTTTGTAATGCGGCTCGGGCCGAAATGCCCGCCAACCCTATTCCATTTCATCACCCACTTTTCCAGGCCAGAGAATACGTCGTCCATATTGAAGGCCAGGTCGCACAGAATAAGGGTCTTGGAAGGAACGTGAAGAAACGCCGCTTCGTCGATCCTCGTTCCGCGCATCGGAATGCACTTAAGCTCATTGGCAAGAAGCGCAGGAAATTGCGAATTCACGTCTTTAGGCTGGAAGCCCTTTTTTGTAAATTCGGCTAATTTTGAAGCGGGCACGAACACTTCGGCGGCGGGAAATTTTTTGGCCATCCAGTCCGCATCCGAACAGTGAAAAATATTAGGGGCCACGATAAAAGAGGGAGCGCCTAAAGACTGCAGCCAGGCCAATTCGCTTTCTTCGAGCTGGATCGAGCTATGAAGAACCAAGCGATTGCCGCTCAATCGAATCACGGTCATCCTCCGCCCGAGTTTATTGGACCATTTGCCGCGAACTTCCCAGAGATTTTCGGCGAGCTCATTGGGAGAAAAATAATCGAATTCTACGCGTGCCATACTATCGAGCCACTCCGTACTTGCCGCTAGTTTAAATGAATACCGGCGGAGACGGAAGAGTTGATTTGCCAAGGCAGGATCGATCTCCCCCTATGCTTCCTCTGGATTTTTATGACTAGTGCTTCAAAAAGTATGCTGGGAGCAATGGCTATTCCGAGAGGTTTTTTATGCCGGTGGGCCCTTCAGTAAAAAAACTTCTTAACCGACCGAACATCGAGGAACAGCCCAAGGAGATCCCGCCTTTCTCGGGCGTTAAGGCCGAGATCTTCTTCGCTTTTGCTTTTTTGATATAGGGCCCAAAATTTTTTAAGCTAGAGATGGGCCCCATTTTAATTCCGGTTTCTTTTTCGTAGCTTACTTTTAGTTCACGGATCAGCATCCGGGTGAACGATTCCTTACCCAAAAATTCATCGGGCAGCATTCCCGCGCGTTCCCAATCGATGATGCTTTTATCCAGGTTATAGAGAAAGCCCCCGCCATAGTGATTATAGAGGCTTCGCTTTAGAGCACCCGAGATCTCCCTCTGGTGGTATTCGTCCGTAAAGCTGCCGATCACCGGAAGTTTTTCCGGGAGAGGCAGGCCAAGCTTTTTTCTGTAATTTATATCTATGTCGAAACCGGCAAGGTCTCTAAACATATAGTTTCCGTTAGGCAAGCCATCGCGGCCTAATTCAATCAGTGTATTCTGCGCATGGGCCTCAACCGTTATCCCTTGGTTAAGGGCTAGATCTACCCATTGCTTCGCGAATGGCGCGATAATTCGCTCGTGAATGAATTCGCTCGGCATTTGTCCGCTTTTTTGGATCATTTCCAAGAGATAGGGCTTTGGGCCTTCGGGCGGGGCCGCGTAAAGAGAGAAAAGCGGGATGTATTTTTTTTCGCCAGATAGAAGTTCAGCAGGAATTTCGCGAATAATCATTCCTCCTCTCGCCATCTCTGCCGGATGAATTCCAAAAGTTTCCGGAAAAAAGTGAAACGTTGAAGGCAAAGAATCGCGGGAAGCATCGAGAATGGCCATCGTTCCTAGGGATCGCGGAACCTCCGACAATGGGAGAGTGCGCTTTGCGCCTCCTATTTTGCGATCAAGACTAAGTTTTGCAAAAAATGGTTTGGTGTTTTCATTCCACACAACGACGGTGCGCGAGGAAGAGGTTGCGGTGGCCCAAAGATCCTCTCCGGGCTGAGCATTTTTGAGAAACTCTTGGTAAAAATCTTTAGATTCTGGGTGAACGATTAAGCGGATCTGCCGTTTGCCGTCTTCTCCTTTTCGGGTGACGCTATCGCGAACGCCCGGGCTGATTGCTTCGGCTTGAAAATGATCAAACTTGCTTTCGTCGATCCAATACGTTTTCACTTTAAATATGCCCCTGGATTCGGGCGCAAACAGAGGGTCTTGGTTTGATAGGTTAGGAGACACCAGTTTGCTGGTATCTACCGCGCGAGACATTCGTCCTTGCTCCACGGCAATAAAATCCTGCAAAGGCGCGGGGAGTTCGTCTACGGTTCCAACCGCTAAAGCAGCCTGAAACGAGAGAATCCAAAGCAGCAAGATACGCGAGAACAGGGATTGTGCGCTCAAAGCAAATGGCCGCATGAGTCACTATCGCAATAATGAAGCTAAGCCTTTAATTTATTTTAGGATTTTAAGCGAACCCCCATCTCAAAAACCTAAGTGGCGCTTAAAATCGAACTGATTTCCGGATCGGCCAGAATATCAAAGGCGGCTTAAACCACCGGAGGGCGGTGGCACGATTCCAATTTAACTCACGGTTTTCTGCAGAACCAAATTAATGAAACCCACATAGTGCGCCGATATAAACAAGGACACACTTTAAAAGTTATGCGGGCTCACCGCGGGAGGCGCCTATGACCGTTTCTAAATTAATTCTTTATGCATTGCTTGCGTTTACTTTTGCTCCCATGAACGCCTTTGCCTGTGACGAATATAAGGCGAAGCAAATTGCCGAGAAGGCATTAATGAAAAAAGATCTTTCTTGCTTCCCGGGAGACGGCGCAAAAAAGTGCTTTTTGCACGTAAGGCCGGCGGAGATTTATAAGGGTAATGAAAACCTTATGGCGGTTCCGTTCTTTTCCGTGACTGATACCGGGCTTCTCGCCGCTTTCGGGAACGTGCTTATCCGGAAGAATTGCGATGTGCAGTTTATTCAAGAATCTGGAGCCTATTTAAAGCCAATTCGTACTAGTAGAGCCAGCGGTGAGCATCCTACGACGGAAGAGCCTGCAGACGAGACGGGGGCCAACAGCGCCCAGTAGTATCCTAGATTGCCGTTTTGGACCGGTTTTCCCAGAAACGTCAAAGTCTATCGGTTGATTACACACTACGGCCCTGAAATTGCCGCAAAGGCACAATTCGTCATGTTCAACGTTCCGGCCGTTCTCAAAGATGAGAAGTAATGATTTTTACGATCTCCTCCGTTTTTTTTAGGGCGCAGCCAAGGCTCCTCCAGATGCATGCTGACAACTGAACCATGCCTGGTACCAACTGACCTTCGATAGGTTCGCTTTTTCCGTGCGATCTTTCAGCATGTCTTCTGCATCAATTAAATTGTTGATGGTCGTTTTTCCGTTCTTGAGCCTTTTAAATTCTAGTTCAGATACCACTCGAGCATCTGAAATGTTTTGTCGTCTTTCTTCGTATTCCCGTCTTTTAATCTGCAAAGCCGCCACCGAATCCGAAAGGGCGGCGCGAGAAGTCGAAAGAGCCAAATTCTTTTTTTGCTCTAAGGCATACAGCTGATCCACCGCCGTTTTTGAATTTGCGAGGGCGACTCCGCCGTCAAAAAGGGCCCATGAAAGCTGAACGCCAACCAAATCGTAATTGGATTTGGAAACAAGTTCGGTATTTGTGTAGCCGTGCTGGACGAAGCCATAAACTTTCGGAAGATACTCTGCCTTTTGTCCGCTTTTAGAAAGCTTGAGAGCTTCAACCTCCTGATCGATGGCCCGGATGTCCTCTCGGTTCGAGACGTTCGCTTCATCAGAACAGGCAGCCGATGTGGGGAGCTCTTCCGGCAGATCTGCGGGAACAACGGGTTTGCTGGCATCGACGATAGCCGCGATCATATGAGCAAGGTAGCTCTCACCTTTCTGCAAATCCCTGATTCCTTGATTGGCGTCGTCGACACCTAATTTGATTTTAAGAAGGTCGCCCTCACTGAGGCCTCCCAGTTCGTAGATTCGGCGGATTTCGCGCAAGCGGCTACTTAAGTTCGCGGCGTACTTCTCCAATGCTTTTCGTTTGGCCCTCAGCTCAAGTGCGCGGAGATAAAGTTCGATGGCCTTGCTTTGAGTTTCCTTCACTTGCCGGGAGCCTCTTAATTCCGCTGCCTCTGCAAGACGTTTTGTCGCCGGAGCGCTGTAGAGCATGCTCGCTGGATCAAACAAAACTTGGCTCAAACTCAGGGAACCAGAGGCAAAGTCCGGCCCTAACTTCATCGGAGGAATTGCCATCCCGCCAAGAGGTGGCAGCTGTAACGACTGATCGCTCAGTAAATGTGAATAACTCACTCCTGCGCTTAGCTTAGGTACATAAATCTGTCGCCATGTCGCAGCCTCTTTGTTTTTCATCTCATTCGCCGACGACTGAGCTGCTTTAACTTCGGGACCAGATGAAGCTTTAACGAGGAGTTCCGGAATTGAAACAGGAGAATCCTCTGCGTGAGCCGCCCCTAGAAGAAAAACGAGCGGGGCCGATAAAAAGAGCAGTTGAAAAAAATGTTTATTCATAAGTGAGCCTCTTTCTGAAATGTAAGCTTATATACCGCGGGGATTACCAGAAGGGTCATCAGAGTTGATACCAAGAGGCCTGAGATAATCACCCATGCAAATGGCGGCCACAGAGTCGCCGAGGACATCGTCATTGGAAGTAATTCCACAATGGTCGCGGCGGCCGTCAAAATGATCGGACGCATGCGGCGTTGAATTCCTTCAGTGACCGCCTGATCGAGTGGGATGCCTTCGTGCCGCCTGTGATCGATGTAGTCGAGGAGAAAAATTCCGTTGTGAATAACGGTTCCGGCCAATGCAAAGAGACCAAGAAGTGTCATAAATCCAAATGTGCTCCCGGTCAGAAGCAAACCAGGAACTGACCCAACGACGCACAAAGGGATCGTGAGAAGAATGATTCCAATTCTTCGAAAAGAATTGAACTCAAATAAAAGAGAAATCAGAAGAAGAAACATAGCGAACGGAAGTGCGGCGAAGATTCTCTGCTGCATGTCCTGCGCTTCTTTCATTGCCCCGCCGAGCTCGACGCGGACTCCATCTTCTGGCTGCAGTTTTTTGAGCTGATCAGCCGTATTTGCCGCGACGTCATTTTCTGAAAATCCATCGGCTAGCTCGCCGTAGATATAAACCACGGGGGTTCGATTCATATGCTCGAGAACCGATGGGCTGAATTTGAACCCACTGTGAACCAAAGTCTGCACAGTCAGATCATCGGTTCGGGTCGACCCAAGATAACTTTCTTCCAGTTCGGAGAACTGGGAGTTCTCATTTTGGGTTGACAGCAAGGTGACCGCGTAAGGATCTGATCCACCTCGAAACGTAGTGGCGGGCACTCCGGTGGTTCGCGAAAGAATAACCGCAGAAACATCAGCTCTGGTGAGACCGTAAAGGCCTGCGGCACCGTCATTGACGTCAATCTTGTAATTTAGGGATCCGACACCGAGCGTGGATCGAACTTTCGCAATTCCGGGCGCTGCGCGCACCAAAGCGAACGTTTTTTGAGCCATTTGTTGAAGCTTGAGAGGGTCTTCGGAAAAGATGCGAACTTCGATTGGTGCTTTAACGGGCGGCCCCTGCGCTAATTCTCTCACGATCAATGTGCCGAAAGGTGCAAGCCTTGCGAGATCATTTTGTCGGTCTCTTTTAAAGGCTACCGCACTCTTGGCGTCGACCGTTTTCACGATCATTTGAGCTACGTGAGGAGCATTTGGTTCTCTTGGAAGGTTATAGTAGAACGGTGGAACTCCACGACCGATGACGCTGGCGATGGAAACAACCCGCTTGTCCTTGCGGATCTCTTCTTCCAGCCGTCTGGTCGTCTCTTCTGTCGTTTTAAGATGCGTTCCTTCCGGTAACTGAACGTCAACAATCACTAAGTCGCGATCCGCATTAGGAAAAAACTGCTTTTTTACAAAACCAAAACCGAGCATTGCGACTACGACGGCAACCATCGCGGTTATCGAAATTAATTTGGAATGAGCATGGACGAGTCCACCCAGTTTTTCACCAAGCGGAGTCACGAAAACCCATTGACGGGATTTGCCTTTTTTAAGCATTTTTGCCGCCAGTAGCGGAGTGATAAAAATGCAGAACAGATAACTGCCGCCCAGACCGATCGTGGAGATAATACCGATATCGCGCGTGAAGTCGGCCGCGTTTCCTTGTGCGATCAGCATCGGAAGAAATGCGGCGATCGTCGTCAAAGTTCCGGCAAGGAGCGGAATAAGATACTCTTTGCGAGTTCTCTCGCCAGCTTCGATGGGGTCCAAGCCTTGGTCTAGTTTTGACTGAATCCCATCAACGATCACCACCACGTTATCGACCAGCAGTCCGATCGCCAGAATGAATGCGGCGACCGAAATTTGATTGATAGTTCCGCCCAATTGCGAAAACAGTCCAAATGCGATCGCGGTAACGAGCGGAACCTGAATGGCGACAATTGAGCCCACGCGAACCCCCAGCATCAGCATGAGAATTCCACCGACCAGAACTATGGCCTTCAGCAAATCGAGTCCGATCTCGTGAATTCGTTCTTCAACATAGCGGGGCTGGAAGCTGATTTCTTCTGTCTTGACACCGCTCTTTTTGAACTCCTCAGTATTCTTGAACTCTTCGATAATCTTTCGAACCTCTTCGCCAAAAACCTGAAGATTCACTCTTTTTTGGGCGACGACTCCAACTCCGACGACCTGATGCCCATTGAATAGCATCTTTTCTCGAACGGGAAGCGCGGTGGTTCTTGAAACGCTTGCGACCTCTGACAAGAGAATTGTTTCCCCTGACTTCACGACAACTGGAAATTTCTGAAGCTCTTCGGCGGACTTGTAAAATGAGTTCGTTACCACACTGATTTTTCGGTCCTCCAGACGAACGTATCCGGACGGAACATTGGCGTTTCCGCCTTTGAGTTGGCTCAAGAAATTGGCGATGGAAATACCTTGCTGACCGAGCTTTTTATAATCCACGAGAACGGTCAGTTGCTCGCCTGGAGAGCTTACCTCATCCACGAATTTGACCATCGGATGCAGTTGTATTTTGTCTTTTAAGTCGCGTGCCAGGTCGTACAACTTAAGACGATCCACTTCGCCATAAAGAGCGATGAACACGGCATCTTGATCGAATATTTCCCGGTTGAGATCTGGTTTCCAAACCGTATCCGGAAATTTGAGCTGTGCTTTGTCGAGCGCTCTTTGAACTTTATCCCACACGATTTCGGATTCTGAATGAGCGACCGTGTCCTTGAGTTTGACTTCAAAAAAGCTAAGATCGGTATGAATCCGGGACCGGATCTCTTTTATTTCCTCAACTTTTGCCAGTTCATCTTCAATAGGCTTAACGACCAACCGTTCCGCTTCTTCCGGAGTTGACCCGGGGAAAATCACGACGATATTTCCTTGGCGCGGAGGAAGACGCGGGTCTTCTTCGCGCGGAGTGGAAAACCAGCTCAGCACTCCGTTGAGAACTAACAAAGCACCAATCGTGAGCAATAGCCTTTGCCAAGCAAAGATCCCAATCTTGTTTTTGAGTGAGATCATAAATGAGCTTCTTTCTGTTCGATGACTTGAACTTTATCTCCCGAGACAAGATTGTCTGTTCCTTGCACGACGATAGTGGCGCCTTTGAGTTGATCGGAGAAAACGACGACGTTTCCGTTTGAGAGTACACGGAGAGGAACGATGGGAACAAGATTCACTCGTTGATCACTTGATAGAACAAAAACCTCAGCTGTTATGCCTCTTGGGCTGTAAACGGCCTGGAAAGGAATCCGATAAAGATGGACCGGCTTTGCCGGAAGAGTCACCCGCAGCCTTTGACCTTCGAGCAGCTGAACTTGGTTGGCGAGCATAAGCTCGATTTTGGTTTTGGAAATCGAACTCACTTTTGCTCGAGCATTTCGGTGATGGATCGTTGGTAAGGCCACCGGCACACTTGAGCCGAGCGACAAATTAAAGACCGTGCCCCTGGGAACCAGAATCGAGAGACGATAGTTCCGCCCGGCCAGCGAAGTGACTTTGCTATCAGGCGAATCTGAAACATCAGCAATCAATGTCAGCGGTACGGTCGCTGAGACGGGCTCGGCTTTGATAATTGAGACCCTATGATCGGTGGCACTCGCCCCCTGTGGCATCAAAAGTAAGCTGAGGGCTAGGACATAGATTTTCTTATTCATTGACAAGTGATCCATCATTAGGCTCCAATCTTAACGGTGTCTAGATTACTAGATCGGAATCTTGTCAGTGTCAAGATAGCATGTTAGGCTGACTCAAACCAAACCAGGGAAAGGAGCTCTAA
Source organism: Bacteriovoracia bacterium (assembly GCA_050246755.1). Classification (GTDB taxonomy): domain Bacteria; phylum Bdellovibrionota; class UBA1018; order CAIPTA01; family CAIPTA01; genus JAKFYM01. The sequence continues at coordinate 55,457 of JBFWVL010000006.1, read as the reverse complement.
ATGGTTGCAAAGAAAGAGAAAAAGAGGAAATCAACGACTCGCACAACGGACTATCATCACGGCGATTTAAAGCGCGCCCTGATGGTCGCGGCTTCTGAGCTTCTTGAGGAAGTTGGATACGAGGGGTTCACGCTGCGTAAGTGCGCTGCCCGTGCAGGGGTTTCCCCCAGCGCTCCCGCCCATCACTTTCAGGATGCCAATGGGCTCTTGAACAGTCTTGCCGTTGAAGGATTTCAATCTTTGTCTTCAAAGCTACGGGCCAAATTTCTGAGCATGCCCAAAGACGCCGAAAATCCATGTTCAGTTGCTTCTGTTGAGTATTTACGATTCGCAAAAAGCAATCCGGCGCTCTACAAAGTCATGTTTGGATCGAGATTGGATGCTGACAATCCAGAGCTGAAATCAGCCAGCAAAGCATGCTTTGAAAATTTGCATTTGTCGGTTTCGGAAATTTTTCCGGATAAAAATAGAGAGGACATCAACGCCATCTCGGTGCAGATGTGGTCGTCGATCCATGGCCTGGCGATGCTCCTCATTGAAGGTCGTTTGAATTTTTTGATTGGAAAAGATGGATTCAACAGCCTTTTGGCCCTTGAATCGGCATGGCGGAATGTTCAGTCCGGCTTGTTCGTCACACAAAAGAACGATCAACCAAGGAGTATGAAATGAATTTCCCTGAAAACAGAGTGAAGTGGGATCACGAGGTCCTAGTCATCGGGGGCGGACCCGCTGGATTAGGAGCAGCTATGTCATTGGGTCGGTTGCGGCGGTCAGTCTTGGTCTGCGACGACTATCGTCCCCGCAACCTAGCGGCCGCACATATGTATAACTTCGCGAGCCATGAAGGTCTATCGCCTCTTGAATGGCGCAAGAAAGCAAGGATCGACATCGAGAGGTACGATACTGTCCATTTTTTCGAGGGAGCCGTAGCCTCGGTCGTTAAGGTACATGGAGGATTTGAAGCCACGCTTTCGTCCAAGAGCGCGGTGAAGGTCAAGAAGGTCATTCTTGCCTACGGGGTTGAAGACCGATTACCCCCGATCCCAGGCATGCAAGAGCTTTGGGGCAAATCCCTATTTCACTGCCCGTTTTGTCATGCTTATGAACACCGAGGTGAAAGAATGGGCGTGTTTGCCAATGGCGCTGCGGCCATGCGCTTCGTTCCTATGATCTCGGGCGTGACTTCTGACATCACTCTGTTCACTCACGGCAAAAGCGAGCTGACCTCCGAGCAGACGGAAATGTTCCGGTGCAGAAAAGTGCGGATCATCGAGCATCCGGTGGAAAAGCTGATCCACGATGGGAATGCTCTGCAAGCGGTGATTGCGGGGGGTAAGCGATTTGAACTCGACGCCATGTTGGGCGGTGGTCCAATGCCCTTTAAGATGAAGTCTGACGTGGGTGAGAGTTTGGGCTGCGAAAAAAATGAAAAGGGCCTCTACAAAGTCGATGAATGGAATCGAACAAGTGTTCCTGGAGTCTACGCCGGTGGGGACAGTATGACAATGCAACATGCCGTAGTCGGCGCGTTATCGACTGGGCAGTGGGCAGGCGCAACGGCCGCACAGGATCTGTTGACCGAGGCGTTTTCAGGTTAAGATTGGGCCGCTGAACCCGGACTCAAGCTCGGACAAAATTATCTTTCGGAGGTGTTTTATGAAAATGACAAAGAATACGATTTTAATCACAGGCGGCACCAGTGGAATTGGCTTTGAATTTATCAGGCAACTGAGTGACCTCGACAATACCATCATTGTCACTGGACGTGATTTGCAAAAGCTCGAGCGCACTAAAAAAAGTTTCCCAAAAATTCATACAATTCAAAGTGACGTGAGCGATCCTAAAGCGGTTGTTGCATTGTACGAACAAGTCACGAAACAATTTCCTGATTTAAATATACTGATCAACAATGCCGGCATTATGAAGACCATTAACGTTCACGACACCACCGGAACATTGACTGATCTTACGCAAGAAATTGAAATCAATTTGAATGGCCCGATTCGGATGGTGAAACAGTTCCTGCCGCACCTTAAAGCAAAAGCTGCGGCGGCAATTGTTAACGTGACCTCAGGTCTCGCGTTTGTTCCACTCCCCGTCTCTCCGGTCTACTGCGCCACTAAAGCGGGACTTCACTCGTATACTCTTTCCCTGAGGGTCCAGCTCAAAAACACCAAAGTGAAAGTCTTTGAACTTGCACCGCCGGCCACTCAAACCGAGCTTCTCGGAGACTTGTCTGAAGAAGATAGGAAGGGCATTTCGATCATGAAGGTCGAAGATATGGTGAAGGTCGCGGTCAACGGCATGATGAACGATCGATTCGAAATTCGGCCGGGCCAGAGCAACCAGCTTAAAATGATGAGCCGAATTGCACCTGATTTCATTTTAAAGCAGATGAGTCGGTCGGTGGATCGGATGCTGAGCAAATTAGATTGAGTCGTCCTCGCGCTGGTGGGCTCTCCGCAACTAAATGATTTTTTTAAAGTGGATGTCGATAGCGCACAGGTTAGATTTCCTCCGCCATTGATTGCCTTGCGGAGCATTCTTTTCGGCACTTTACTCAATTGGTTTGGCAGGGAACTACAGGGTTCTCAGGGGACGTAGAGTGACATTCTCAAAAAACCGAATATGGACTCTGAGAGAATTTAACTACTTAGAACGATGCCCATTTTGGGATTGTGCTAACTGCGTGAAGAATAAATTGGTCGGGGTAATCCCCGGCCAATGAATTCAAATAGTTAGCACGACCTGGCAGGGAATGGAAGGGGTTCATTTTGCAGCCCTGAGCGGCATCACTTCCGCTTCCACTCCCGTTGGCACTTTGATTCGCAGTCCATCCGTTTGGCCTCGCATCTGGATACCGGACGAACTGAAGTATTCGTCCGTGGTACTCAGCTTCGAGTGCCCCACGTTTTCTTTCACGATCCCCAAGGGGATGCCATCGACCAAAGCCAGCGTGATATGCGTGGCCCGCAGTCGGTGGTGCGTCACTTCCTTGATGCCGATTTCCCGGCAAAACTCCCGTAACACGGCGGCTTGGTTGCCGCTTTTCCACTGCTTGCAGTCCACCTCAATCACAAAATCCGTCTTCGACCGTAGCTTGTACTCCTTGAGAGTCGGGATAACGAAGGCCGGGATCGCAACGACCCGCTCCTTATGGTTCTTCAGATCATCGACGATGCCCTCCCTCGGAATATCCTGCCGCCTGATATGGGCCAGACGATTTTCAAAATCAATGTCCAGCCATTTCAGTCCGGCAAGCTCGCTCCGGCGGAGGCCCAGCGCAATCGACAACAACCAGATGAAGAAATAGGGATGGTTCCGGTGGCGGGCTTCGGAGAGGAGCTTGTTGGCCTCCTCGTGATTCAAAGCCTGCTTTCGCTTTTTCGGAACCGGCCTGTTCTTCATCTCGGCCAGCGGGTTCGCGCTGAGTGCCCCTCGATCAACCGCATAGCTGAAGACGCACCGGATTTCCTTCTGAATATCCCTGGTCAACTCACGAGTGGCGATACCCTGGGCTTCCAGGGTATCTAACCGCTCCCGCAACCGCTGCGGATTGATGAGGGCGAGGTGGAGATCGTGCCAGTCATTCAAATGATTGAACCGGCTCTTTTTCTTCTCGAACGTCTTCGGGCTAAAACCATGTTTATTGGTTTCGCTTCGGATGTTCTTCTGAACGTAGTCGAGATAAGCGGCCTTCAACTCGCCCCACGTTTTGATCGCGGGACCATCGGGCCGCTCTTCCCGGCATAGACTCCACAACTCGCGGTAAACACGTTCGGCTTTTACCTCCGACGTGATGCCCCTGCGTTTCTTTTGGACTCTCTTTCCGGTGTACTTGTTGATTCCCTCGGCCAAAACCAAAAAGAATCTCTTGGTCACTCCTGGCAAAACTTCTTTCTTATATGACGTAATCGACATTATCCGACCCCTTTCAGCAAGGAGTCGAGATCCTGTTTTTTGAATCGGTAACTACGTCCGAGAAGTTTGTAGGCCCTGATTTTCCCTTGATAGACCCAGCTCCGAATCTGCTTCGGAGAGGTCCGCAAGTACACCGCTGCCTCTTTCGTATCTAACCATGAATTGTCAAAGAGCAATGACCCTTGTGGGGTCGAAAAACCATCATCAATTTTGGATCGGATGAATCACCCGCCGCAATCGGCGAAGTCACCGCTGGCCTTCTTCAAGCCCTCGGTTTCTTGACCCTCATCTCCACATCGAGGCCGATGCTCTCGGCCATTTTCAATATGTAGTCGAGGGACGCGTTTTTCTTCCGACCCATGATCTGATTCACGTTCCGCCGGAGAGCGCCGATTCTCCGAGCAACTTCCCCTTGGCTGATATTCGCATCCTCCATCGTCTTCTCGATGGAGGTCAGAAGCTGTTCCTTCAATCTGTCTGCCAGCGTGAACTCGTCCAGATCCATCACTTGCCAATATAGTCTCTTTTAGAAGACTATTCAAGAGATTTTTTCGTTCCCGCGCACGATTATATTGCTTCACTCGGCGCTCGTGGAGGTGGGCGACGGCTTGGCCTTCCGCTTCTGGCCGCTTTTACGCCGCGCCCTGGCCTTGATCTTCCGAATCGTGACCAGGGATTCCGACATGACCCTTTCAAAATCGCCCTGGGCCTTAGCTTGCCGCAACTGCGCCTCGTGGTAGCTCTTCGAGTCGAAGAACTCGGCCACCAGAATCCCAAGATCCTTTTCAAAATAAGTAGTGAAGAAATCCGATACCAGAAAACTCACGAAGGCCGAAGGCTGAACCCGGACGTGCGGGTTCTGGGCCTTCAGGCGGTTTGCCATCTGCGCGAAAGCTAAAGCCGCTTGTTTATCCAAGGCAACGCGCAGGAATTCTTTATTCGCACCCGGCTGCATGGGATCGTTCCTCACTTGGCCTCATCCGATCCATTCACGAGGTCGCAGGGAATCGACATGAGCCGGCCGTCAACCTCCTGCGTGGTGAAGCACTTGCCGCTACGGTCGCCGCCGGGGTTGGCGTTCAGGCCCTCGAAGCCAAGAACATCGTAATGCTCCAGGTTCATCAGCGTCTCGCGGCGCACGTTCGCGTCGCGCCTCTCCAGTGCCCCGTGGATGGCGTAGCTCGCAAGACCGGCGGCAACACCGCCGATCACAGCACCCATGATCGCGTTCTCGCCACGATCACCGGGCCGCTGACCGCCAGCGATGCCGCCGACGACCGCACCGGTTCCTGCGCCGAGAATCAGCGACTCGCGCAGCGTAGAACATCCATTCATCGTTAGAACTGCAACAAATCCGACAAAAAGTTTTGCTCTTATATGTAGCTCCTCTTGTTATTTAATACGCTCTATCCTTCCTCCGGCCCGCCGCCGCTCCGTCACGGCCTCGTCACTTCTTGCTCCTTCGACGACCTTGCCTCCCGGCAAAATCGTCTCAGAAGCAAATTTCCGTATGGCCGTGACCCCCCATAAAAACCGGCAACCGAATTTCCGTCATATCAGTCACTTACGCTTGAAATGCCTCAGTCGAGCGACTGAGAAAAAACTGAGGCAACTTAGTCGTCCGACTGACCCCTCAAATAAGCCCTATGCCGCCACCACTGACTCCCTTGAAGATGATCTTGCCTTCCGACTTGAGAACACTGGATTCCCCGGCGAGGAACACGATGGATTCGTGTCCCGTGCGAATCTTACGATCCGCCTGCGCAACGGCGGCGGCGATCTCCTGATTCCCGCAGACGTACAAAACGCCATCAATGCCGCCGGCCTGATAGTAGCCTTCGAGCTTTCGGATATAGCGATCCGGCGCTTTCTTGCTGATCTCATACTCCACCGCGTACAGAATAGAGCTGCCATCCTTTTCTTTGAGCGCGAGAACGCCGTCCGCTTGCAGGTTGACCGCATCCCGAAAAATCGGGTCCGCCGCGAGTGCCGATGAGGATTGTAGAAGGTTCTCCGACAGGAACCGCACAAAGGACTGGAGCCTTTCAAACTTCAAGACCACCTCGGCCAAGCGAAAATCATGCTCGATGGATTCACTGCGGAAGTGCGGATTATCCACGTCAAAGCCCCATCCTTCCGAAATGAGCGGCCACGATTTTTCCGTAAGGCTCAAGGCGCGGATCAGGACGCCACCATGTTCCGCGCCGAACGAGCGGAAATATCCGTGCTTAACCAGCTTACGAATGCGATTTCTCGCCACCGTTTCAAAGTTCTTAGTGAAAAACTTCCTGCGAATCTGATCGTAAGTCGCAACACGATGAACGAACACATGGCGCATGATCCGCCGGTCCCGTGGCTGAATATCAATCGACATCCTGATTCTCCTCGGCCTCGAATTGTTCGATCTCCTCCTGGCTCATGGTGTTGCTCTTGGACCGCTTCTTCTTCGGCGCCATCGTTTGAAGCATTTTTTGCTTCAGCGGCGATGCTTCACCGTTGAACTTGGCAGCCAGGCCCAAGACTTCCTCGTTGATCTCGTCGCCGTCCAGATATGGAACCTGAACGACCAGATCGTTGCTTCCAACGGACCAAATGCCGCGCCCTTTGATGTCGGGGAGGTCTGCGGCCTTCTTATTACCCAGCACGGTCATTGAGCTTGCGATGGTGTTCACGCGAAAACACATTTTCGCGTTGATGTTCGTCTGAACACGGGTGTCGATGGTTTCCTTCACAACCTTTTGCGTCGCCAGGATCAAGTGAATGCCAGCGGCGCGGCCGAGCTTGGCGATCTTGTCCGTCAGCTCGCGGGCACCTATGGCAGCGGCCTTGCTTTCCTTTGACATCTTGCCGACGGTGAACAGCACGGAAGCCTCGTCCACCGCGACCACGATTCGATCCAACCCATCCCTTTCCGGCACGATCTCGGTGAATCCCTTTTCCTCCAGAATGCGGAACCGGCGCTCCATTTCCTCAACAACCCGCTGGAGCATGGAAATCGCCGTGGCCTCGTCCTTGGAAACCCGCACGTTCTTGAGTGTGCCGAAAACCCGAAACTCAACTCCGCGTTTCAGGTCCAAAAGATAGAGCTGAACGTGGTCGGAGCTTTTCAGGATTCCAACCAACGCCTGCTTGAAGAACACGCTTTTTCCTCCTCCTGTCGCGCCCCCGATCAGTAGGTGGTGGATCTCACACAGATCGGCGGTGATAAAACCATCCACCGTTTCGCCCACGAGGAACGTGTAGGGCTTGCGTAAGGCTTCCGCGTGAGAGTCGAAGCGCACGAGCGTCGGCAGCTCCCGGTCGGAAACCAGGATCTCGACCATCTGGCGATTTGCTGGTGTCACGCGAACTTCCTGCACGATGGCGTTGAAGCTCGATTCCAAAACGCCTTTCTTATCCCGAAACTGAGCCACATCGAGCCCAACGGCGTGAACGAGAACCCGGCGCTGCTTGTTCTCAAGTTCGACGACCCGAGCGACTTTCGGCGTGACCCCCGTGGGCGTCTTCAGCCCCAAGTGGTCGATGGCCCGCTGATACTTTTTCAAGCCGATCCACGTTCGGATTCCGTGCGCGAACAGCCAGCCGCACAGGGGCAGAACGAAAAACACAAAGAGCTGCACCAGGCGCGGAACGTGCGCCCCCATCCACGCGCCGAATCCGCCCCATCCTACGATTGAGCCCGCGAGCTGAAGCAGAACGCTCAAGTTCCACCTCGGCCCGAAGATGACGAGGGCGATCCACACAAGGTAAATGCCCCAAGAGAGAAACACTCTCGGTTTCCAATGGACGCCGTAGCGAATCCCGGTCCAGATCACCGAACCAAAAAAGCGGGCCGTTCCGCCGATCACTTTTCCTAAAGCCGTAAAACCGTCTGATTTTCCATCATGCTTTTTGCTCTCTATTTGAAATCCTCAGTCAGTTCGATAATCATTTCCTTGCCCTCGGGAATGAGCACATAGTCCTTCGCCGAGTTGATCTCGTTCTGCATCCGGCCTGTCTGCTCCTGTGCTGAACGGGAAAGCCCCTGCAAGAGTGCATTCCGCATGGTGGATTTGGCCTGCACACCGTTTTGCGAGAATCCGAGCGATTCCTTCTCCGTCAGGACATCGGCCATACCGCCGAACATGGTCAGCCCGAGGCTCGCGGCCGTCTTGAGCCCGGCGTCGGAATACACCTCGCCGGAAATCCCGGCGGTGTAGGTGCCGCTATCAAGGGCCTGCGCCTGGATTTTCTTGGGCTCGCCCTCGGGCGTATCCAGCCGCGAGAACGACACGAAAACCAGCTCGCCGGAACCGGCGTAGGAATACTGGCCGGTCAAAACCGAGCCCTTCTCGATCTCGACGCCATTCACTTCGCCGCCCTGGGCGATGCGTACATGAACCGGCGAAGGCGCACGGGTGTCGATGGCTTTCAGGAGAAAGCCAACCAGCTTGGCACCCGAGCGAATGGCCTTCGGCACCTTGTTCGATTGGCCTACGAGTTGAGGCGCGTAATACTTGATAACGACGCGCTTTCGTTTTTGCTCCATCGCGGCCCGCGCCTCTGATTCCTTTTTCCTCTCGCTATTGCCAAAAAGCGCCGCGACAGGCCCGCTGACCGCCGTTCTGCTGCTTGGGGAATTTTCCTCGCCGCGATTCTGCGTCTGCGTCGTCTGCAAATAGAACGTCCGATCCTCTGCGGGGCCGAACCAGGCCATGCCAGCAGCGAGCAGCAAAAGCCCGCCGCCAGCCACGACACCCACGCGCTGAAGGGCGACAATGGTTTTGCCGCCGCTAGCCTGGAGAAAAATCCGCTTCAGCCACTCCCGACACGTTCCCCACCACTTAATTGCGGCCCCCCTTGATGATGAGCTTGGTGCTCTTGCCGAGATAGCCGACAACGAGACTCAGAGGCTTTCCATCGTGGCCCGAGACGATCACGCGGCCCCGGAGCTTGCCTTTCTCCTTCAGGTCGTCGCCCTCCCAGACGACAACCTGGCGGGCGAGAGGGACGCCCGCGATAGAGGCCACTACCTCAAACTGGTTTGCGGGAATGGCTTTCCCGCCGAGGTTTTTCATCTCGATCTCGAAGATCCGGCGCTTCCCTTTGTCCAATGCCTTCTCGCGCAAAATGGAAAATTCAACGGCGGTGCCGATCTTGGTCTTCTGTCCGAGCTCTCGGGTCACTTCGCCGTCATGCTTCGCCAACGCTTTGACGGATCTGGCCTGACCGGGTGGAACCCATTTCACTTCCACGAACCCATCGGGGCGACCGCTCGCGGGGGTCAGGAAAAACAAATAGCGCCGACCCTGAGCGAGAACCGTCAGGTTAGTGGAGAAATTCGACAGAGGTTGAATCGTGATTCCCTCCTTGATCTTCTCGATGTTGAAATAGTTTTTGTTCCCGCAGATCACCGTCTCGGGGCGCAGTCCGAAATACAAAATCGTACTCGTGCCGAGCCGATATTGGATCGGGTAAACCTTCTCCCCGGAGGTGAGGATAGTTCGTTTGTCACCCGGCGGGACCATTGCTCCGACTTCAATCGAAATCAGCATCAACAGTCCGACAAAACCCCACAACTTACTTCGCGCCTTCATTTTCTAAAATACCAGAGACGAAGACGCCCATCGGATTTTCCCGTGTGCTACTTCCGCGCAGCATCGACAGCGTGACTTCGGTTGGAATGACCAGCGGTATCCCTTCGATCTTCAGGATGCGGTCGAAGTTACAGACCACGCGATCCTCCTGAACAGTCACATTGACGAAGGACAGCTCCTGAGCGAGCTTCTTGCCCTTGAAGTCCTTTCCGTACTTGAGCACCTGCGTTTCGACGATTTTTCCCACCAAGGCTTCTTCAGCATAAGGCGCGATCTCTTTGGCGAGCGCCTGGCCGTTAAACTCCGGCCAGACATACAGCGCATCGAGAAAACGCCGCGTGATATTTTCGACATCCTTCTTTTCAATGGAAACCGGCGCTCGGCGGCTCACAAAAAACTCCTGCGCATCATCCGATTTCACGACGACAATCGGATCTCGAAAACCGAATGCGACGGCCACCACCAGCAAAATGACGGCGAGCCCGCCCAGACCCGCAGAGAGAATCCGATAAAAATGGATCAGGTTCTCTTGCGCGGTCCAGATATTCGGGATCGTGTTCTTAGATTTTTCGTTCACTTATTCCTCTTTTCTTTTCTGGCTCTTTTTTTGAGAATTTCCTGCGGGAGCCCGATGGCTCCGTAAGCCTTCTTTGCCTGCTCGAATCGTGGTTGCAGTCGGTCCTTCATCATCTCCACGCGCCCCGCGATGGGGTTCGTGGCGGGCTTGGCCGCGAACGCGGCGGCACCCGCGATTTTTCCTCCGTACTTGGCCGCCGCCATCTTGACCGCGCCCCCGGCGGCAATCGCCGGAACCGCCGCAAGCGAGCTTGCAACCGACGACATCCCATCCGAAATCAAGGATCTCGTGGCAATCGGGATGAACAGCATCGAGAAGCCGATGCAAAGATTCACCACGATGGACATGATATAATCCTCAAGCCCCGTGACCTCCGGCTGCATGGCGAGCTTGAGCAGCAATACGCCGAGAATCGACCACAAAATTTTCCAGATCACGACCTGCACCAATCCCTTGTAGAGACTCATGGTCACGCGCTCCGTATGGCGACTGACGTACATGAGAATCATCAAGGGTGCCGCCACATACAAGATCGTCCAGACGAAATGGGTCAACGCCGTTGCCACGAAAAAGCCAAGATAGGCGATCAGGTAGGCAGCGACGCTGAAGACATAGAGAATCGTTTCCCGCACATTGAACCAGCTATCCTTGCCGGAGTAGTTCGGCCCGAGATTCTGAAGAACCTCGGAGAGTCGTTGCAGTCCGTTGATTTTCTCCGTCACGGCGTCGCCAACCACGGCAATCGTCTGAAGGGTCCAGTCAAAGGTGAGCAGCAGCAGCACCGAAAACACGATCCGGCGGAACAAATCGCGCAAATTCGGGTTGTCGTCCTTGATGACCTCCAACACGAACAGGAACACGACGAATGGAACCAAAAGAATCCAGTACATTTGAACCATCTGCGCGTGGAGTTCCGCGCCAACGCTTCCTAGATATTCAAACATTTAGAAAACGATGAATTTCATGTCCGGCTTGAACTTGGAAAATCCGCTTCCAAGGTCTTGGTTGATCTTCTGAAATCCCGCCACTTCGTCTTTCGCGGACTTATTCGCCATTGCGATCTGCTCGCTTTGGAGCTTGAGCATCTGCGTGTTAAGGCGAATCAACTGCGAGAGAGTGCGCAGGATCTCCGCGCTTGTCTCGGCCTGCATACGGGCTGCGCCCTTGGGCGATGCCTCCCGCGCTTGGGCGGCGATCAACAGCGAATTTTTCTCCTGCGTGTCGGAGAAATCCTTGAAGGAGTTTGCCATCCGCAGGCTTTCCGCCACCGATTGATCGTGCAGGAGATGCAGGGCTTCATCCGGGCTCTGCGGAATTTTTCCATAGAGCAGTTCCACGCGGGCGACCGCTTCCTTGAAGTTCTTCAGTTCCGCCAGAACCTTCTCGTCCTTGATGGGCAGCGCCTCCAAAAGACCGATGGAATTGTCCAGGCCGCGATTGAGCGCCCGGATATAGTCATAGTGACCGTTCGCCGTGTCGATCATGGCCTTGAGCTGCACATACCGCCGGTAGTTTTCCTCCAGAATTTTAATGAGGTATCCAACCGCAGCCCATCCCGAACCATCGGTGAACGCCAGCGCGGGCGCTGGGCGCAACGCGCAGGCCATAATGAGGGCCGCCACCAGGCAAGTCTTCGTTCGTTTAATGCGAATCTCCTTGAGCAAGCTCACTTAAAATTTCCACGAGAGGGCGGTCGGGATATCTTTCCCGAAGAGCCTTCTCCTCCGATTTTTCGTTTCCGTCGGTGGTACAGATGCGGTAACTGAGTGGGTCAGATTCCAGACGCAAAACTGCGATATTTTCGTCCTGGATCAGCAAAAACTCGGAGAACTTGCGCTTGACGATCTCCAGACTTTTCGCCGCCTCCACAACCGCTTCGTCGAAGTCGAAGGTTTCCTTGAAGTCGTTCCAGTCGATCTTCCGCTGCCGCAGGATGAAAACGAACGTGGTGTTAGGCATGAGAGAATCTGCCAGATCCGGGTCCGACAAAAAATCTTTATAGTTCTGCGAGATGCACCAGATTCCGGCGTTGTACTTACGAAAAACGCGAAAGGAATCTATGGCGAACTCCCTTCCCATCGGAGAGCCCGACTTGAACAGCCGTTGTGCTTCATCCACGATCAGCAGATAAGGGCGGGCCAAGTCGCTGGCCGCTTCGTCCTTGATGTACGAAGTGAGCAGCAGCAGAAAGATGTCCTTCAGATCCCGGTAGTTCTCCAGCCCCTTGATCTCGATGGACACCAAGTCCTTGGTGAGCTTCACGTTGCTGGGGCCATCGAGCATCCGACCGAACGCCGTTTCTCCAGTCCACGAGAACAGGATGTCGGCGTATTTGCGCATATCCGTCACCGGATGCTCGCGCAGGATCTCCCTCAGATCGGAGAGCTGCGGAATGCGCTCACCGGTTTTGCGGTAGCAGGAAAAAATGGCCTCTTCGAGCAGGCCCTTGTCCCGCTTCGGGAGCCCCACCTTGTCGTCGTCCTTCAGGATCAGCTCAAGGCACCCCAGGATCAGTTTGATCTTGGTGGCGGTGGGCTTCGCTTCTCCGGCCTCAAGGTCGAACACATTCAGGCGGATGCCCGAATTGAGGTTCAGGTCGATGAACTCGCCGTCCATGACCTCGATCAGCTTTTCGCTGGAGGCCCCGTTGTCGATCCACACGATCTTCGGCGGCTTGCCGCCATACTTCTGGCCGGAAAACTGGAGCATCATCTGGGAAATCGAGTAAGACTTCCCTGAGCCGCTACCGCCGAAAATCAGACCGTTCCAGTTGGGTAATTCCGGTGCGAACGGGTCGATGGCAAAGGGCGCTCCCTCGCGGTTCGTGAGCAGCACCACCGGCCGCTTATTGCCCATCCAGGCCGCGTATAAGGGCATCAGATGAGCGCAATTGCTCGTCTTCATGCGCTTATGGCGGAACCCTTCGCACACGCTGGGCGCGGCCTTAAAAAAGGCGTCCTCCAGGCCGAACGTCTCGACCAGACCTTCGGCCTGGCCGGTGGCGCGGAACGCCCGCAAGATTTCTTCCGTCTTTTGCTCCAGCTCCTCTTGGGATTCCGCCCAAAAGATCACGTTCAGGTCGGAAGACACCAGCCGCTCCGATCCGGTCATGACCTCGCGGAGCAGGTCTTCGAGGTTCGACAGCTTCGATTCGCTTTCGATGTCGGAGACGTTCTTGCTTCCCGAGGCCATCGAGCTTGCGATCCGGCGCATGAGTTCGAGCTTTTCGATCTCTTTGCGCTGTTCCAGCGTGTGAATGTTCTGCGACATCCAGAAGTGGAATGGCAGTTTCATCAGGCTTTCGATCATGGAGGCGACCGTCTGGCCCTCCGGTAAAATCCCCATCGTGACGACGCGGAAGAACAGCCCACCAATCTTCAGGTGCTTCTCGGAAACCGAAATGTCCGTGAGCGCCAGTTGCGCACCAAGGCTCGGAGCGAGCGCGTCCGTCGGCTCCCTCAAGCTGGGGCAACCGATGATCTCGGCCCGCTCCATGTTGAAGTACGAGAAGCAGAGATTGAACCAATCCGTCTTTAACAGACGGCTGGGCGCAATCGCCGCCGAGCGCAGCGCCGCCTCCACCTGCGAGACGAGAATGGCAAACCGTTCCTGATGGGCGCGAAACTGCTCCGGCGGGAACCCTTCAAACCGCTCTTTCTTCTCGAAAAACTTGCGCCTTTTGAGCTGAAGCGGCTGGCTGCGCACGAAAAGATAGATTTCCGGCATAAAAAACCGGCCAGATTCCAGCTTCTCTTCAAAAAACGCGATGCGGGCGCTGCGGATCGGTTGATAGATAAGCGCACTGTCACTCGAAACCGCCCGGTGTTGCTCCACCACGTCATAGGCGTTGTTCGTCAGCCGGTAGAAAACCTGGATTCGCAGGCCCTCGGAGAGCCCGGCGAGAAAGTTTTCGATCTTCTGGCAAAACGCATTGATCGAGTCCACCGAGGCGCAACTGCTATCGAATCCGCCGAGCCTGAAACCGACGCCCATCGAGCCGTCTTGATAGACCATCAGATGATCGTCGAACCGGAAGAACGGCACTTTCCCCGCAATGGGAGATTTCTTCAGACGGAATCCTCGATTTCACCGGCTCTGAGTTCGCCGGATGAAATAAAAAACTTGAGTGCGTGCATAAGATAGCCCTCCGGTTTTCCGCGCTTCCCAAAGTAGAGAGCGCAGAAAAGAAGACCCGGAATGCCGAAGATGAAAATGGGGCCAATGGACAGCCGCCCAAAGATCAGATTCATCACGGCACCCGTGAGTAGAACGGCCAACAGATCGGCGGCTTCGACGCCGCCGATCTTAAACTTCGCATCCAGATTTCGGTGAACCGTCGATGCCTTGAGCATCAGTTCACCATCCCTTGCAGCCAGCGAATGATGAGAGGAGCCAGCATTCCCACCACGCTACAGATTGCGATGGTGGTCATCCTGGCTTTCGCCGAGGCGTCGCCGGTCGCGGCGAGGATCGCACTGTAAATCAGTCCGATCACGCTCGCGGCGGGCAAGAGAAAGTTGATAAGCCCGCTCGTCACTCCGTTGACTTTGCTTTCCAGGGCACCACCCGAGAACTGCGCGAGCGCGAGTTCCGGGCAAAGCACCATAAGAACGGCAAAGCCCGCGAAGAGAACCATCAGAAAACGATCCTGCTTCAAGCCTGTTGTTGCTCAAGAACAAGGGTCCGCGAGAACGGGCCGATGTCCATGTAGATGGTGGGATCTTCCTTCTTGGCGTAGCCGGAACCGACTTCCGCCCTGTGGACCACGCGCCCGGCCTTTTTCACGGCCGCCTCCACGCGGTAGTAAGTCACGTCATCGCTCGACGAGATCGTTTTCAGGAAAAACGTCTTATCGTCGGGCATCACGTCGATCTTCAGCCGATAGTCGCCTTGTTCTTCGTTGAAGAATGCGACCCCGGCGGGATGCTTTCGTCCCGTCTGGCCGCACAGCCAGTAGAGATTCAGCCTTTCCGATTTCTGCTTTTGTTCGATTTTATTTTCTGACAAATTTAACTCCGTATTTGAAACAATGAACCCTCAAAGCCCCTCATTGATTCTCAACTACGTTTTCAGAACCTCCTTTCGTTCGAGTCTGGGAGACGAGCATAAATGCCGGAGTGAAGCACGACGGGAACACCGTCGCGGCGGCTGAACCAGTAATAGTTGTCGTGCCAGTGTTCGATGACGCCGCTGATCCAGTGGCCGTCAATCTGAATTTCAAGGACACTTCCCGAAGTCAGCTCGTGGGTGCCGACCTCCCAGCGCCCGCAGTCGTTCTTTCGCAAAGTCGTTTCGGAATTTTTCATTGAACCCCCATTCGTTCGTTTGTGTTTGGACTCCTTAGATCCAGCGAGACGGAAAATCGGAGCCGTAACGCTCTTGGGCCTTGAGGCGTTCAGCATCAATTCGCTGCTGAACTTCCTCGGCTTTGGCCCATTGGCGGCAGAGCCAGATCCAGAAATTTCTGATGGCGGATTTCGTGCTTCGGCAGATCACGACGCCGCTCCCGAAATCTTTTTTTGATCTCTTCGCATTTGATGAATCTCGGACGGCTCGATCAGCGCCTCAGCTTCCCGCAGAGTGAGGAAGTCGCGCTTGTCGCTCTGTGGAGCGAGGTCGTTTGAGTAGAGGCATTCGATGCAGTGACCATGGGTGTGAAGCTGTTCGTAGCTTCGAGTGCCGCAGCGAGGGCATTGGGTGAGATAGGACTTGGACATTTCGTTTTCCTTTCCAACAGGCCCGCTGGAATGAGCGGCCTTTCACCTTCTAAAAGTGCAAGGCGATGCCAGAAAAATGCTGAAGTGACCTAAGTCTCAGAAGCAAAAAGACAAATCGGATTTTTCGCGCTCTCGAAAAGCGCCGATTCAGTTCAGAAAATCTGAATAGCGGATTGGATAAACAATAAACTACGAGTTTGAAATCAACGGCTTGCGATGACATTCAGGAAACCTGAAGCCCTTCAGAAATCCTGAATTTGTCATCGAAACAACAGCCTCATGTGCGCTCGCGGACACTCGGCCTATAAAAATTATATGTCGATTCAGAGTTCCTGAATTTGTGGCACCAGGGCCTTTCGTGTGGAAAACGTAAAACATATCACGCAGTTATTGTTTACAGGCGACCGCGCATCGCACAGGCCGATTCAGAAATCCTGAATTTCCGCACCACCAACTGCACCCGCAGATCAACAAAAATGCAGGATTTCGCCGTAAAACCCAGGTTTTCAGCACTTTTACGACTTGGCCCCGTCCTTGCTCATAGGGAAACCCGAGCGCCTGAAACAAGGCGGTCTATCAACAAGAAGGCTTGGTATTTCATGCGATTAGATAACGCCATTCCAGATTCTCAAAGCGGTGCCTCCGCTCCCTGGTGGGAGTCGCTTCCATTCGGGTTTAGAGACGTGCGCGTTTCTCGCGGCACTCGGCCAGCAGGCTTCCGATTCTCCAAGTTCATCATCAATATCGAAGCCTCCCTGGATGGCATGGAGGTTCGGGCTTGCGGAGAGGCCAAGACAGAGGATCTTGCCATGACGAAAGCGATCATGGAGTTGATCGAACGTGCGAGCCTGATGCGCTGGCACAAGGGACTCAACCACGAAAATCTAGGAACGAGCAATGGCTGGGCGGCGCACGAAACCCTTCCGCAAGCAAGAACCGGAGCGATTCTTGAGCTGGTGGAACGCGACGCCGTTCTTGCTCAATGGTATCTGTCGGTTCCGTTTCTCGAAATCACACCGAGCGAATGGCCGCAGTCCATCTTGCATTGGGTGCGGAACGAGTTGTCGCAGTCCGAGTTTCCCGAAATGAAGCTCCTGATTTCCACCGAGGGTCTTGGCCCCTCGGTGACTTGTCTCTTTCTGAATGCCGCCGGTTACGGAGTATCCGGCCACTCGACGAAGACGGAATTGCAGGACAGCATCGAATCCGCCATCGCCGAAACCTGCCGGGCCGCCCACCATGCCCTGCGCCGCTCATTTTGGAATGACTCGCAAATCCTTCTTCGGCGTGAAGAAAGAGTTCGAGTGCAGCCGGGTGCTCACGCGGTTTACTACGCCCATCATGAGCCATTTCCCGCATGGATGTTTGGCCCAGCAACATCCTGGCTTGAAGCAGAGCAATCCTGGAACGAACGACTCGACCTTCTCCGGTCGGAAGCGTCCGATTTCAAGTTTCACCAAGCCCTGGAGCATCCGGTCATCGCTGGATTTGCCACTCACGAAAGAGCTTTTGAACTGGCATGGGGAAGCACCGACATTCAAAAAGTTTTGAAACAGGCAGAGAAGAGGAATTTTTCTGTCTCCATGAAGGAACGGACTCTAAATACTCAACCGCATATCGTTTCCTGAAAGGGGGAAAGTATATGAAGAACGCAAAACCTAAGTTGGGGCTCTTGGTCGCCGCTGCTTTGCTGGGGATGGGCCATGCGGCCAAAGCGCAAGTCCCGATCATTCCGAACGGGAAGTTCACTCCCTTGGAACGACTTTCCACGGATGAGCGCGCTCGCTACGAACAATTGATCCGCGACTTAGAGAGGACCGTGCGTATCGACTGGGAATCGGTTATTCTTGGCGTGGATGAAAATGGAAATCTGGTTCTCCGGGGAAGAAACTCCGCTGGACTGGAAACCGTAAGCGAACCGAGTTGCTGGACGGCTCCCTTCTAAATGAAAGCCTGGAAGCCTCTCTGCATTTCGCTCTTGTTGGTTGTAGCCGGTATCTTGCCGGGGGAGAATGTCATGTCAAAAGAGAACCAGAACACCGTAAAAACCTATATGCCGTTCACACTCCCGGTTGATCCCGCGAACGTGCGAACCTTGGTGGATCTCGATTTATCTTACGCCCTCGGCTCAACACTTGTCGGCTGGAGCAAGACGAGAGAGCTTGTCTCCGGCCTTGCCGAATCATGGAGCGTTACCGGAGAAAAAGAGATCACGTTCAAGATCGGAGCGGCTTCCAAATGGTCCGACGGAAGCGCAGTCACGGCGGAGCAGGCTGTAAAAAGCCTGCTCCGCGCCAAACGAGTCCACGGCGATTCCCTGAAGACCCTCTACGACTATGTAACCGCGATTGAAGCGAAGGACGCCAAGACGCTGGTGTTCAAGTTGAATGTCGCGGCGGCCACAAGCGGAGTCGTGAAGAAGCTCACGGAACCGATGTACGGTATCGTTCGAGTGAAAGAGGGCGACTCGCTGGATCTGGCAACAACCACCGGCCCCTTCGCCTTAAAATCCGTTTCCAACGCGGAGATCGAACTATCGCTGAATAAGTTCTGGATCTTCACGCAGCCCAATATGCCGAAGTCCGTGCATATCCGCCGCCCACCCGCCGGAGAGGAAATCCAAGAATCTTTTCTTAAAGATTCTTGGGCGAACCTCCTGGGGTCGTCTTCATTGCTTCCCGTGGAAACGAGCGAGAGATTTAAGAAAGCAAAGTATGAAGTCTGGCACCGCAATCTGGACAAAGTATTCTTCTTTGCGCCTGGCCCTCGGCTGACCAACGAAAATGGCCGATTGCTGTTCCAATATCTGAACCAGCGCCTCGACCGCTCCGCGATCACCAAAGGGCTCGCTGGCTTCAATTCGACAGAACAGTTTTTCCCGCAAGGGTATATCCTTTTCGATCCCGAGTTTCAAAAAGCGGGATCGGAGGCAAAGTTGCCGGAAGGCTTTCGCAAGAAGCCGCTGGAAATCCTCGCCGCCGAGTCCCGAATGAGTGAGATCCTTCAACGGAATATCCGCAGCACGCTCAAGGAGCTGACCGGCATTGAGCCCACGTTTAAGCTCGTTTCACTTGCAGATTTTGAGAAGACCCGAGCCGCAGGAAACTATGATCTCGTCGCTGGTTCACTGCCGGTCAATGATCCGAACGTGGAAGGCGCGATGGGTTTCTTCTTCGGCCTAACCCCACCGATCATTCCCAACGCGGGCGAGGGATCGAAAGACTTCCAGGCTAGAGTTAAGAAAGCCCGTTTGAACCCCGATCACCTGGGACGAAACCTAGAGTATCGCCGCATCTTCACGGAAGCCACCCGAGAAGGATCTTTGCTACCGATTTTCCACTACTCGACCATCGTCATCGCTAAGGAAGGAATTGATCTTTCCCAAGTGCCGACGACGGATGAAACCGTTGCCTTCTCGAAAGTCAGGTTCAAGTGAAGAAAAGGGCCGTCACCACGATCAAGTCTTACCTGGAAAGGAGCATCCTCCGTCAATCCGTTATCGGGTTTACAGCGATGGCTCTGATTTCCGTGACGGCCACGTTCTTTCTGTCTCGCTACAAAATGGCGACCGATCTTCAGAAATCGGCCACTGCTGCCGCTGAAGCCTTTCGCTCGCGGATCTTGGAAGGTGACATCAAGGCGGTGGAAAACCAAATCCACAATGTTCTCGGATTGGGGGAAGGCGAAGACGCTTTGATTCTCAATCAAGACCGTCAGCATATTTACCGCTCCACCTCGATCATACCAAACACTATTCGTCCATGTGGCACCGTGGGATTCACTTGCTTCGATGGCTATACCGGCCCTGGGCGAATTTTCTTCCCGATCTATTTTGACGAGAAGAAGGAAAACCTCTTCGGCTACCTCTATCTTTCAAAATCGGTGCAAATTGACTGGCTCTTTGTCGTCATCGTTTTCTTCATTTTCTCTTTTGGCTATGCGGCCATGTTGCTTGGCCTCGGAAGCGTTGCCCGCGTCTCGTCAAAAAAGCTCGCTTCCGAAGTCGAAGAATGGGCGAAGCGGCTGCGGATCAATCCCAAAAGCCAAAGCCCTCTTTCACTGGCTCCTTTTTTAGAGCTTGCGCCGCTCCGAGATGCCATAGAGGGGCTGACCGCCCAGATTGAACGCTATGAAAGCCAGGCCAGCGAGAAGGCCAAGATGCTGGTACTTCGCGGGATCGCGCACGACTTATTGAGCCCCGTTTCTCAGGTTCAACTATATCTTGCGACGCTGGATCAGCAGATGAAAGTCGATCCCTCGGCCAGTGACACGCTTAACGAAATTAAGACCTCACTTCGCAAAGTTTCCATGATTGCCTCCCAGGTGAAAACTCTCAACGAGAACGATCAGAGAGAAAATCTCCTGGATCTTTCCGATGCCGCTCGACTGGAGATTGAGTCTCTTCAGAAAAATGAATCCATCAAGAACAAAAATATCCGGTTGAATATATCAGCCGCGGCCGGTGTCCTGGCTCCGCTTTCTCGTTCGGAAGTGGCTCGCATTCTTCAGAACCTTGTCGAAAATGCGGCGGATGCCTCAAACACGGGCGCGGAGATTTCCGTCAAGGTCGAAAAACAGGGGGAATCCTCCGTTCTCTCAGTTGCCGACCGGGGGTGCGGCATCCCGGCGCATTTGTATGATCGGATTTTCGAGCCGGATTTCACGTCCAAACCCGCCACCGGCACAGGGCTTGGCCTCTTTATCGTTAAGCATATCTGCGAGCAGAGAAATGGCTCGGTCCATGTCGAAAGCCGACAGGGTCAAGGGACCACGATCACGGTATCAGTTCCCTCCGAGGGAACGGAAAGGAGCAGCACTCATGCCGTATAAGATCCTCATGGTCGATGACGACCTGAAGAACATCAAAGCCACTAAGGGCTATTTGGAAATCAACGGCTACGAGGTCAGCACGGCCCAAACCTCCGATGAGGCGCTGATGCTGGTCAAAAAAGAGGAATTTGCCCTCGTGTTGCTGGATTTTCAGATGCCGCAGTCCTCTGGCGATTTTGTGGCGAAGCTGATTCGTGAGATCAATCCAGTTCAGCAAGTCGCCATGTACTCTGCCGATTACAGCCGTGACGCTTTGAAACTGAGCTACCAGGCCGGAGCCGTGGAGTTCATCGAAAAAAGCTCGGAGCCGCAGGATCTTTTGAGCAAAGTGCGGATGTACTGCAACAGGTATGACGAGTTGCTGAAAACCATCCGCCCAACGACGAATAAGAACGAGAATCGCCGCCACTTGGCGGCCGTCAAGATGGAGGGGCAGTCCCAGGTCATGGCGGAAGTCGCTATCAAGACCAAAAAAATCGCGGAGGCCCGCGACGTTTCCGTGCTCATTCACGGCGAGTCCGGCACCGGAAAAGAGCTTGTCGCCCGCGCTCTCCACGATCTTTCACCACGCGCAAAAGGGCCGTTCGTTGCCATCAACTGTGCGGCCATCGCTAAGGAGCTGCTTGAATCCACCTTGTTCGGACACAAAAAGGGTTCGTTCACCGGAGCCATCGCGGATCAGGATGGCAAGTTCATTCAGGCCGACAAAGGGACTATTTTTCTTGATGAGATCGGGGATCTTTCCTTGGATCTTCAGGCAAAGCTCCTGCGCGTCCTGCAAGAAAGAACGGTCGAGCCGATTGGAGCAAGGCTCTCACGGAAAATCGACGTGCGAATCGTTTGCGCAAGCCACAAAAAGATCGACGACCTCATGAAACATGGGCTCTTCCGCGAAGACCTCATGTACCGGATCAAGGTGGCGGAAATTGAGATCCCGCCGCTGCGTGAGCGCGTAGAAGATATCGAGCCGCTTGTGGCGTTCTTCTCGGAAATTTACAACAAGCGGTATCAGACAAATCGCTATTTCCAGAGCCGAGCGGTGGACGTGTTAAAAAAGTACCCCTGGCCCGGCAATGTCCGTGAGCTGGCGGCGGTCGTTGAGAAGCATTTGGTCCAAACGGAAGGCCCCCTGGTGCGTCCTGAAGACTTGGACCTGGCGCTCTATTCGGATCAAGATTCATTTTCCCCCGGAAGCATGAGGCTTTCCGAATGGGAAGAGCAGAAGTCCAAGGCCAAAATGTCCTACATCCTGGAAACCATCGAAGCCTCCGGCAGCAAGATCGAAGCGGCCCGCAGGCTCGGCGTGACGCCCCAACACCTGCAATACCTGCTGAATCAGTCGAAGGCGGCGAAGCTCGGCCAAGGAACCGGGGCCTAATGCGCAGGAAGTGCAAGGCGCACTTTTTCGTGGACTTTTGCTCTCAGGCTAGTGCATCTTGCACTTTCCGTGCGCTTCCCCCCTATGTGTGAGGCTTTATGAAGAATGAGTCGCTGAATCACATTGAAGCCATCAAACGGCTGCTCCTCACGATCCGAGCCAGCGAGCGGATGCACGCCCTGATTATCGAGGGGCCGCCCGGATGGGGCAAGACTACGGCTGTCGAGGATGCTCTGCGAGCGGCGGGCGTGACCGGAGTGCATCTCGGATCGTACTCAACACCGCTGCATCTCTTCAATTTCCTGCACGACAATGCCCGCAACACCGTCGTTATCGACGACTGCGCGGGACTGTTCAGCGACCAAAGTTCAATGGCGATTCTGAAAGCCGCCACATGGGGGCAGGGAAAGCAGCGCAAGATTCGCTGGGGCTCTACCAGCGGCAAGGCGTCCGCCGAAGAGTTCACCTTCGAGGGCAAGCTGGTCATAGTGTGCAACTCATTTCCCGCGACAGCGGATGCCGAGGCGGTGAAGTCGCGGAGCTTCCCATATAGAATCAATATTGATCCGACAGGCGCAAAGGCGTTGCTGGAGAAAGCTGCCGAGAACCAGGATCTGTACTCGGACACGCAGAAGGCCACGGAAGTTGCGCGATTCCTCAGTCAGAAGATCAGCGCCACATCGGTCCATCAAATCAGCTATCGAACCTTGCAGATGGGGTACGAGCTGGCCCAGCACAATGGGGAGCAGTGGCGCGATTTGCTGGAGCGAATGGTTGTTGCCGCTCCTGAAGATCCGAAGAAACTGGTTCGCCAGCTTTCCCGGCGCGGCCTAGCCGTCAAAGATCAGGTTCGAATTTTCGAGGAGTCCACCGGCCTGAAGCGACGGACGTTCTTCAAGTACCGGCGAGAGCTGGGAGTCTCCAGGGCCTAGCCCACATTGGCCGTCAGTCGAGGGCTCCAACGGGTTCCCGTCATAGTCTTCCCATTTCTTGGTCCAGCAAATATCCGCCACCGGATAGGGCTTTGTTTTGCCGCTGGGCCTTGCCCTCCGGGGGAGTCCTTCGTTTGACCAGTTCCGCCGTGTAAACGGGCTTCGTTCTTTAGGTTTTTCGAATACGACCGAAAAGTTCTTTGACCGTCGCAGGCAAGGTAGCCAGCGGCTCCGGCGACCGCTAGGAGTCCGCAGCGACGACGCAACAAGAGACTTCAGCGGAGGAAGTTCATGGCACGCTCAAAAACCATTTCACAAGCCTGGCAGCTCGGGACCGTTCATTGGTTCGATGAAAAATCCGGTGAAGGGATGATTAAGGCTGACAGTGGCCAGTCGTATTACGTCCACTATTCTGCCATTGATTCCGGAAGAAAATGGAAATCGCTGAAGGATAAAAAGAAGGTCAAATTTCAACTCGTTGACGACGTGACGTTCGCTCAAGTTTCTCGCGTGAAGGAAGTTTGATCGGCATGGCACAGGCAACAAAGCGAATGAAAAAAATTGAAGATACTCCGGCGCAGTTGGAGTTGATTCCAGCCAATCGAAATAATCCATTTTGGCAGACATCGTTATTTAACGAAGTATTTCTTTTGAATGATGTTCCCGTTAAGTACAAAGAAAAATGGGAATTCGATGAAGCCGGTCCATTCTACCAGTTCTGCAATGGGTTTCGAAATCTATGCGAGGAGCTTCGGGGCGAAGATTTTGACAGTTGGAGCGAGCGAAACACCATTAATCGCTTTATCAAGCCAGTCCTTGCGTTGCTTGGATATAATGACAACTGCTCTCCCTCGCAGGAGCCTTGGGCCGAGGATGAGCCGTTTAGCGTTAGCGAAAGTGGGCAAAGCAAAACGTATAAGCCGGATCTCATTATTGTTAATGACCCAAAAGAGTTAAAATATATCGAGAGAAAAAGGGGCGATGCGAAAATTGAAGAAGCCAGGCAGTTAGTGATTCTGCCCATCGAAGCGAAGTATTGGGACCGAATCGAAGATGCGAGGCAGGCACAGAGTGAAGACAAAAATCGTTCGGATAAGTCCTCCAAGGATGATGCAAACCGAGGAATGGATTTCGACGAGCAATGCTTGAAATACATGGAGATATTGAAAAAGGATTTCGGAATTCTAACCGACGGAAAAACGTGGAGGCTGTATAATCTTGAGCTGTCATCTGGCAGCTATAAGCGCTACTTTCAGTTTAACCTTGGTCGGCTACTCATGCACGTTAACGCTGGGCTCGACAGAACAACAAGCGACTACGAACTTTTCATCGAGAACGCCAAGTACTTCTTCCATATTTTTTCAAAAGAGGCCCTTTATAGCGAAAGCGGTGATCGCCGCTTCGTAGATGATCTTTTGGAGTATAGCAAAAAGTATGTTTTACGGGTCGAAGAAGATCTAAAAGATCGGTTTGTGCAGGCGATGTCGGTTGCCTGTAATGGACTTTATAAATGCGCCAAGAAGTCAGGGGTCACTTCCGATATTGCGAAAATCAGAAATATCGCAGAAAGCCATCTATTCAACATACTATTTATAAAGCATTGCGAGGCCAGGAACGTCTTGCCCCTGAAGCAGTCACCGGAATACAGAAAGATTTCTCTCTCCAACGTAATTGACAAGTTGGAGTATTTTGATCTTGAGAAGGAGTCGGATGGCCTGAATCTCCCAATGCTAAAAAGAGTCTTTAGCAAGGACTTCCAGTTTTCCACGGATGGCACCGAACTCTATGATCGCCTTCTCGGCCTCACAAAAATTGTTCAACAAGGCACAGGCAGCGACTTTTCTGGATTCGAGATAAAAGGGTTTCGAGAAACAATTTTTTCTAAAGAGGAATGGAAATTTGCGAAGGAACTTAAGCTGTCTAACAGAGATATGGTGAACATTTTGTTCGAGCTGGGCTACAGCAAGTCGGACATCAAAGGGAAAAAGTACCAGCAAATTCCCTATAACTTCTTTTCCCCTCGACAGCTCGGATCAATCTACGAGAGCTTCCTGGAGTTTAAGCTCGATGTCGCTTCAGAAGACATGATCTTTGCAAAGAAACAATGGCAGTCAGCCAACTTGTCCAGCGAGAAAGTTCGCAAGCTGGATGTTCCCAAGGTTAGAAAGGGAGACCTATTTTTCTCCCCAGACAACAAAGACCGGAAGGCGACCGGAAGCTACTACACGCCGGACTATATCGTTCAGGAGGTTGTGCGGAGAGTGCTGGAGCCACTAGTCAGTGGTGAATCCGCAAAATCCATTGAGAAGCTGCGCGTTGTAGACCCCGCAATGGGCTCGGGACACTTTCTGAGTGGCGCTCTAAACTACTTGGCTACGAAATACGTTGATGCTCTTTCGAAGGAAAAAAATGACGACATTTCTTTATCAGTCCTAGAAGCAAAGCGACGGCTTTTGTCCCTTTGTCTCGTTGGAATCGACGTGAATCCACGAGCTGCAAAGCTGGCAAAGTTGAGCCTGTGGTTGGAAAGCGCAATGCCAGGCAAGCCCCTTGAAGAGTTGGACGATCAACTCGTCGTCGCAGACACAATTTTTACTAAAGATGTTTTAGGAAAAGTTCGCCACCTTCTCGATCCAAATGGCGTCACGGCCGTGGTTGGAAATCCACCCTACGGGATTGATTTTTCAGAAGATCAAGTTGGTCAACTTTTTGCGCGCTTCAAGACACTCCACCAAAAGCATGATTCATTCCATGTCTTCATTGAACGGATGTTGATGGACGATGAGTGGCTAAAGTTCTGCAATATCGAAAAATACAGAATTGGATTCATCATACCGGACACAATTCTTTCGTTAGATTGCTTCAAGAAATTGCGCGAAGCCTTCATCGAGTCGAATGTGGATGCGGATTTTATTCTCAATAAGTACGATGTTTTTGAGGATGCTAATGTCAGCACCCTATTGCTTATTGCGAATTCAATCCGAGGCGCCAGACCGTCGCTAAAGATCGGAATTTCGCAGACGCCATCCGATCTTGCTTCGGTGGAGCTATCTCCGATTGATGTTGATGAGAGCCGTGCGGACAAAACGACGAGGTTTATTGTCCGCTCCAATAGCCCTCTGAATGCCCTTTCATCTACTGTCGATGATTTTTTTGAGGCTACGGCGGGCGCTCAAGCATATGAGGTTGGAAAAGGAACTCCGAAGCAGACGAGGTCCATGCTTGAGGACAAAATCTATAACTCTACTAAGAAATTAAATAAGAAATATCGTCCTTATCTTTACGGAAATGACATACGGATGATGCACAAGAGTTGGCGTAATGAAGAATTCATTCAGTATGGTCCCAACCTTTCGGCTCCCCGTGACCCAAAATTCCATGAGGGTGACCGCGTTGTAGTTCAGCGAATTCGCAATCCGAAGCTGGAACAAAGATTGGTTGCTGCGTTCATTGACGATGATTCTGTTTCGTCCGTCGGTTTGTCGGTTTTAAAGCCGAGAGAAGAGTTCAAACGAAAGGTTTCAGCAAAGGCTTTGTCGGTCTATTTGAATTTGCCTTCCGTCAATGGCTGGTTCAAGCAAGTGAATAACGATGTAAACGTAAAACCGACAGTTCTCAAGACAATCCCGATTGAGCTTGAAATGCTGTCTTTTGGCGGGGTGCTTGACGATGCGTTCAGAACTCTTGCCAAACTCGCAAAAGACGAAGATGAGGCCACTCTGAAATCGGAGCTACAGTCACTTGATAAAAAACTTTTCGCTGATGTGAAATCAAAGAAAAGAAGCAGGCGCGCAGCCTAAATCTCAACGTCTTTCGTGTAAACAATCCCTCGCCGTTTTGGTGCGGGGATGGGGGCTCCAAAAGTAACCACTTTGCTGATCTCCCATCCCCATTTGGGCCTTTCATCAGTCCACCTCCAGGGAGAGGCGCTCGAAACTCGATGTCTGGATTGATCTGCGTAGAAACTCCGCTGATTTTCGTAAGCAAAACAGCCAGAAAAAATAATTGTACCAACAATTCTCGCCTCGAAATCGCCGTTAACTCCGGGGGTTTCGATAATTGCTAGTTCCCTTCCAACGTAGTGACTTGGAATCGGATAGGTTCTTGTTTCAATTGTTTTTTCGCCCTTCAATATGAGTTGCGAAATAGGAAATTGAATGTTGATACCTGCGATCTTTCTCATAAGAAATTTTCTGGCTGTTGCGCTGTGCTTTCTCGTGCAACCTTTAGCTTTTCAAGTGGCTCATGAAGCCGGTCGCTCATTGGTACGGAGCACTTATGGTTGGTAAACTTCAACCTAGTCGAAAACGGAATCTCACGGCTATCAGGGCCAAATGCCGACACGCGCCCTTTCACATTGCAACAGTCTTTTTTATTCGACCATAGATCCTGGTCCTTCCAGAAGTGGCCGTCGCCGTTGCCGATATAGCACGTCGTGAATTGAATTCCATGCTGTCTGCATTTCGCTTTAATCTGCTCGTAGTAGTAGCGAATTTCTCTATCGGAGAAATGGAAGTCACGCACTGACTTGTTGACCTCCCCCCGATTGTAGAACTGCCGGAGGTTTGCTCCGGTGGCCCTTTCTATTCCATTGAGTGAGAGGCGGCTGAACCGAACAAATCCGGCCAGGACAGCGGGAACCTTATGGGCCGCCAACTCGTCCACCATATCAAAGGAGCTGTATTCAAATTTCGGCACCGGTCCATCCCACTTGAAGTCCGGATTGGTGAAGTACCCATCTGGATAAATTGGGAAGAGCGGGTTCAGTCGAACCGTCGTCCAGTAGCCACTCTCGGCGAGCTTCTGAAGAGCCTTGAGACGCCGCTTTGCTGAAGGCGCGCCTGGCTCTATTTTCCGAATAAGTTCTTCATTTGTCGAAGACATACTGAACTGAACTGCGGCGAGCTTCGGATCGAGAAGTTTGATATAGTCATCATGCGCCACCAAATCCGATCTGGTGAAAATGACATAGGGATAGTCGTAGAATTTGAGCAGCTTCAGCAGCTCCTGGGTCACCTTATATTTGGTGTCCGACCACATGAAGGAATCACTCATGGAACCAATGCGAAGAGGAATTCTTCGATTCAGAAGCTCACGCCACTTGTTCCGCTTGTCGGTTTCGAAGACGGTGTAAAATGCTTTCCTTATGACATTAAAATCAATCGGAACCGGAATCGGATTATTCCAGTAGCCGTGAACCGTCAGCTCTGCTTTTGCATAGCAGTACACGCAATTGTGGGCGCATCCTCGTCCGTAGGTATCGACCTCGAAAGCATAGAGACACTGCTGGCAGGTGTTGTGCGAATTCACCAATCGAAATGCGGTCTTCATGGCGATGCCGCCGTTGATCGGCTTATCCATGAATCGCAGCTCCAAGTCACGGTAGATCCCATAATCCAATGAGCAGGGATACTTCGATAGACGATCTAGCTTTTCTGCTTCCGCAGAGAGCTTGTCGTACACGGGCGTCGGCGGCAGGATGACTTGTTCTTTTGGCTCCGCGATTTCCCTAATGCTATTGAGCGGAAACGGAATGACTTTGGATTCCAGGCCAGGAAGGACTTCACGAAATTGGTCTGACATCTCGATTCTCCTTTCGTGAGGGGCTTCCGACAGGTGTGAGGTTGATCTGCGGCTTCCTGATAAATTCCAGGATGGCGACTTTTGCTAGAGTAGAAAAATCTAGCAGTGTGTTTTTTCGAAGAAATTCTTCGATCAGCTTCTCTTCGCTTTCTGAGAAGCGAACGCCGCGCACTTTACTCATAACGGTTCCCTCGTAACGATTGGATGGCGTCGTATAATTGCGTTCGACAATGTTCAACAAAAAACGTGCTTATTTGGACGGCATTTCGCATGGCGTAATGCGTCATTTGTAAAAGATGCCTACAATTTGAAAATCACCTCAGTTTGGAAGGCCCATGAGCGAAGACCGCAAACAATACCTGATTGATTCGATCCAAGATCACCTGGCTTTAGGGCGTCCGCTGGGCGACATCGCTCGCCGCCTGAGAGCTGTCGCCTCGGATGAGGAGATCGAGGCGGCAATGGCTGCGTTTAAGGCTCAAAGCGCGACGATCCGGGCCGCCCAAACCGTCAACACCCTCGTTGACGATCAGGAGTATGAGAGCTGGTACAAGGGGCCGTCCGATGATCCTCAGTCGCATTGGCAGCTCTTGACAGAAGTTTTAAGACACAAGAAATCGCGCCCCTGGTCTGATGATATGGTTCGAAGCCTCGATCATTCATCTTCAACCGTCGTCGCGCATCTGGCTCCTCCGAAGTCCCAGGTTCCTCGTGCCGTGAAGGGCTTGGTTCTCGGCTATGTCCAAAGCGGGAAAACCGCCAACTTTTCGGCGGTGATTTCCAAATCGGTTGATGCCGGCTACAAGCTCGTCGTGGTGCTCGCGGGGATGCACAACATCCTTCGACTGCAAACCCAGGCCCGCTTACATGAGGAAATCGTTGTTCCGAAGGAGTCCGCCTGCACGACGCTGACGAAGGTGGACGAAAAGGGCGATTTCCAAAAGAAGCAGTTCGTGACCGCGAATCGTGCTCTGGGTGGAAGCGACGGCTTCACGCTGGTCGTGTTGAAGAAAAATTCGGCGGTGTTGCGAAACTTCAACTCGTGGCTAAGTGAAGCCTCCGAGGAAACCTTGAGGTGTTGCCCGACCCTCGTTATCGACGATGAGTCCGATCAGGCCAGCGTGAACACCAATCGCCCTGAAGATGATCCCACCGCCATCAATGACCATATCCGGAACATCATCAAACGATTTCCGATTATCAGCTATGTCGGATACACGGCGACGCCGTTTGCGAACGTCCTCATTGACGCTTCCGTTGACGACGATCTGTTCCCGAAAGATTTTCTGGTAAGCCTTGAAAAGCCAGTTGGGTATGTCGGAACGGAAGAGCTGTTTGGGCGGGATACGATTGAGCCCAGAGGCGCGTTGACTGGCCTTCCTGTGATTCGCACGATCCCAGATAACGAAGCGGCCAGGCTTTCGGGAAAGAGAAAGGCCAAAGGAACTCTGCCGGAAGATCCGATTCTGCCGTCTATGATCGAAGCGTTCGACGCGTTCATTGTCGCCTGCTCGGCGCGGTTGGCGCGAAACCAGTGGAAGCAGCATATGACCATGCTGATGCACACGTCCCATTTGGTCGCTCAACACATGACTTTGAAAGATGCCTTCGACGACTACGTTCTGAATCTGAAGCTGGATCGAAAAGAGGAATCTCCGGAGCTGATGGAGCGCCTTCAGGCGATTTGGGAAAAGGATTTCCTTCCTGTATCCTCGTCCAAGACATTCAACGCGGCCGTCGTGCCGCCGTTTTCGACGATCTGGAAAAATACGGAGAAATTCATCGAGCGCCTTGAGATCATCATGGAGAATCATGAGTCCGAGGAGCGTCTGACCTACGACCGGCCAGATCCGTTTTGGGGAATCGTCATCGGCGGGAACACCTTGTCGCGGGGTCTTACTCTCGAAGGGCTGACGACCAGCTACTTCGTTCGCGGATCTAAGGGGTACGACACGCTTCTACAAATGGGACGATGGTTCGGATACAGACCTGACTATGTTGATCTGACGAGGATCTACGTCTCGGATGATCTTCAATCGAAGTTCTACCACTTGGCAACCGTGGAGCAGGAGGTTCGGGACGAGATCAAAACGATGGCTGCGAACCGCGAACGCCCTAAAGACGTAGGGCTGAGAATTCGAACTCACCCAACAATGACCGTGACATCGAACCTCAAAATGAGAAGCGCGCAGTCCGCTTCTCTGACCTATTCGGCGTCCAAGATTCAAGCGTTGTATATGAATCTGAAGGATGCCGCTCTCCTGCGCTCAAATTTTCAGGCCGTTGTTCAACTTCTTGATGGCATCGAGAAGTACCACGGAAAATCCGTCGCGTCGGGCTTCGAAGACTTGTCTGCGTCCCTCCTGTATCGGGACGTGAGCCCCGAGCTGATTCTTCAGTTCATGGAAAGATACAACTTCAGCGCGGCGAATATCCGGTTCACCGCGAAAATGATTGTGGACTACATTCACGATTTGACGAAAGCGGGAGAGCTTACGAAATGGTCCGTGGCGGTCATGTCGCCCAAAACAGGGACTTCCCTTGATATTGGGTCGGGCCGCAGCGTCTTTAAGGTGGATCGTTCCGTGATGAAAAAGACCAGATCCGAGCGAGATCCAGGCGCGGATCATATCAAGGTTATCACCGCACCCAGAGACGAGCTGATCGACCTCAAGGACCAGCTCTTGAACGCGGACGTGAGAACCACCGAGGAGATCTTCAAGAGTGAGCCCGAGCTAACGGAAGTGTATTTCCGCCAGAACCTTCGCCCACGGGACCGTGGCCTGCTCATGCTTTATGCACTCAGTCCCAACCTCCAGATGACGGAGGAGGAGATCAAAACGCACCTGGATTCGCCCTCTCAGACCATGCCGCTTCGGGCGGCGGGCGATGCCTTTGCCGTGGCGTTCGTTTTTCCAAAGACGCACCACTCAAAGAGCACCTATCGTTACGTCGTAAACGGCACCGTTTAGACGCCGCCGTTGATCCGACCAATTTCTGCTATCTCGACCAAAGGCCGAGCCAACACCTTTGGCTGATTCAGTTTTAATGCGTAAGTGCCGATAAGCCCTCGGGTTATTTCAATTTGAGGGGGCATCATGTCGGTTCGCTTTCTGACAAAATCGAGATTCAAAATCGGTTTTGAATGCCCCACCAAACTCTTCTTCTTGGATGATCCCGCATATGGGAATTCGAATATCGACAACTCATTCCTCGAAGCCCTGGCGGAAGGCGGCTTCCAAGTCGGCGAGCTGGCGAAAATCTACCACCCTGGCGGCGTCGAAATCAAAACGCTCGATAAAGTCGAGGCAGTCCAGCAAACCAACGAGCTGTTAAAGCAAAAATCCGCCATCATCTTCGAGGCCGCGATCCAGCACAAAAATCTATTCATCCGCGCCGACATCCTCATTAAGAACGGCGACACCATTGAGATCATTGAGGTCAAGGCGAAGAGCTACGATCCGCACGAAGAAGATCAGTTCTACAATAAATCACAGCTCAAGAAGGGCGTGAAAAAGCTGAGTTCGGCTTGGGAGCCGTACCTGATTGACGTGGCTTTCCAATGCTACGTTGTGAAATGCGCCATTCCGTCCGCGAAAGTCTCCGGCTCTCTGATGCTCGCCGATAAGTCGGCCAAGGCTTCTATTGATGGGATCAACCAGAAATTTTTCTTGGAGAAGGCGGCCGATGGGCGCACTTCCGCGCGCGCGGCAGACGGCGTTAGCGAGGAATCTCTTGGTGACCGCCTTCTTGTGCGCGTTCCCGTATCCAATGAAATCGACGTTGTATGGAACTCCACCTACGAAATCGCGGAGCAAGCTCTGCCATTCCCTGAGTTGGTGGATTTCCTGGCCGAAACCTGCGTAAACCGGAATTTTGTCAGGCCGGTGGTCGGTTCGCAGTGCAAGTCATGCGAATTCCGCATCGAAAAAGAACTGAAATCCCAGGGAAAGAAAAGCGGGTTCGAGCACTGCTGGCAGGCCGCGCAAAATCTGAAACCCGGCGATTTCGAAAAAGAGTTTGTCTTCGACATCTGGAACTTCAGGAAATCTGGCGATCTAATCGAAAGTGGAACGCTGTTCATGGATCAGTTGTCCGAAGTCGATATTGCCCCCAGCAAATCCGGCGATAGCATCGGCCTCTCCTCTTCAGAGCGTCAGTGGCTCCAGGTGGAGAAAGTCAAAAACAAGGATCAGACTCCGTTCATAGACAAACACGGTCTGGCGAAGGAGTTCTCTACTTGGCGCTATCCTCTCCACTTCATCGACTTTGAAACCACGATGGTT
The DNA here is from genome assembly GCA_050246755.1 of Bacteriovoracia bacterium. GTDB lineage: Bacteria > Bdellovibrionota > UBA1018 > CAIPTA01 > CAIPTA01 > JAKFYM01. The sequence continues at coordinate 22,657 of JBFWVL010000006.1, read as the reverse complement.
GCCATTCCTTTTCATAAGGGCCGCAGGCCGTATGAGCAGATTGCATTCCAATTTTCTCACCATCGGGTCGAGAAGGACGGCACCATCGCTCATGTCGGCGAGTACATCAACCGCGAAAAGGGAAAATTCCCCAACTTTGATTTTGTCCGGGCGCTAAAAAAATCCCTTGAAGGAGACAATGGAACGATCTTCAGATACGCAGCTCACGAAAACACGGTCTTGAACCAAATCAAAGATCAACTTCTCTCCTGGGAAGAGCCGATCAAGGATCGTGATGACTTGGTTCGATTCATCGAATCAATCACCTCCTACTCCGGTGGATCTGGAAAATCTGTATCAGGACCGCGCTGCATGATCGACCTCTGCGATTTGGTGAAGAAATATTTCTATCATCCAAACATGAAGGGCTCGAATTCGATCAAAAAGGTGCTTCCCGCCATCCTGAACGCCTCGGACTTTCTGAGGAAGAAATATCAGAGCCCGGTTTACGGAGCAGCCGACGGTGTTCGAAGCCTGAATTTCGAAGATTGGAAATGGATCGAGGCCGACGCAAGCGGAGTCGTGAAAGACCCGTACAAGCGTCTGCCGCCCGTATTCTCCGATCTGGATCTTGAGGAAATGGATTCGCTGATTATGGATGGAAGCATCGCGGATGGTGGCGCGGCGATGACCGCATACTCCCGTATGCAGTTCACGGAAATGACGGAGGCCGAATGCGAACGCGTCGCCAAGGCGCTCCTGAAATACTGTGAGCTGGACACATTCGCGATGGTGATGATCTGGGAATATTGGAAGCACGAAATCGAAAAAACAGCTCGGAAAGCAGCTTGAGGTTGGTATGTCGTTCAGTTGGGTGAAGTTCTACAACGAATTGTTTTTGAAGGTCGTGAAGGAGTACGACTCAAAGTCACTGGCCAAGGTCGCCTACGAGATATTTCCAGAGAAGGCGATGATGGACCGTGATTCTTCCGGGAAGGAATTCCGCCTTGACGAGCTTGAGCCATGCACTTTTCTGGCGCGTTTCAACCGCAAAGAACGCGATGAAAAGCGCATCGCATACTGCCAGAAGGCGAAACAAGTGCTCAATCTCTCCTCGGAGATTCCGAAGGACTTCGCTGGGATTCCGATTTTTCAAAACATGGCCTATTGGTTTTTCCCATTCCAGTCTGACAGAAAAGGACATGAGTTCGGCGCGCTGTGGAATTTCGCCCGCGATCTTGCCACAGGCGAAATGAGAGCCAAGCATTTCAATGCGGCCTTGGAGAGCTCGGGCACAGGGCTGACCTATCTTTCTACGATTTGCTTCATTGTTTGGCCCGACAAATACCTTCCTCGTGACCGGCGCACCAGGCAATATCTGGATTCTATAGACCCTTCAATCACAAGCGTCCTGAAGAAATGGCGGAATCTGGACAATCCCTATTCAGCCTACGAGTCCTTTTTGGAGAAGGTCAGAAAAGCGATTCCAGGAAAGACCTTTGCTGAAATCAGCCTGGCAGCCTACGAGCAGAGCCAAGATGATGGCCTGGTTGATGAAAGCGGCGAAGAAGACTCTGAAGAACAGAGTCCCGGCATAACCTATTGGGTCGCTGGGGCAGTTTGGAACAACGATAGCGCTCCGGAAGACAAGACCGCAGAGTTCGTCAAAGACGGCGTGTGGAGAAATGGATACGATGCGAACTCGGGCGATAAATCCGTCGAGAGCGTCAAGTCCGCCAAGCCGGGCGATTTCATCGCAATCAAAAGCTCATCCACCAAGGGGCCAGGAAGGAAAACTTCTTTCCTCAAGGTGAAGGCCCTCGGCATCATCACGGAGAATATGGGCGATGGGGTCAACCTCAAGGTAGATTGGAAGTACAAAGGCCCTGGCTTCGACGTTGATAATATCACCTATCGCAAAACCTTCGAGCCTGTCAGGTTGGAGAAAATCATCAAGATGATTTTCTCTCCCATCCTTGGCGGGGGTGCGAAATCCACCCGAGAGCGCAAGCCAACTGGAGGCCCCATGTTCGACACGTCCCGCCCGCGAAATATCATCTATTGGGGGCCGCCGGGAACAGGGAAAACCTATCAGATTATTCAACTGCAATCGCATTTTGAAGATAGCGACGAGAACAGCTCGTCCGATCAGATTGTACGCTGGGTGCAAGAAGCGACATGGTGGGAAGTGATCGCCGCCGCGATGATTGATCTGAGGAAATCCGTGACGGTGCCGGAGCTTTTTGAACACGAGTTCATTCAAATTAAGTCGAAGCAATCGGCGACAAAGACCCCCAAAAACACGATTTGGGGAACTCTCCAGTCTCATGCGGTGGCGGGATCGAAGACCGTGAATTTTGAGAAGCGCCAAGAACCACTTGTTGTTGATAAATCCGATGATTCGAAGTGGTTTCTTGCCAACAATTGGGAGGAGCAGCTTGAGGATCTTGTCGAAGAAGTGAATCGGTTAAGAGCCAACAGCTCCATCGGAACCAGCCGCAGATATGAAATGGTGACTTTTCACCAAAGCTACTCCTACGAAGAATTTGTCGAAGGTATCAGGCCAGAATCCTCAGAGGACGGTTCCAGCATTCGGTATGAGGTCCGCCCCGGCGTTTTTCGGCGGATCTGCCAACGAGCCCTGGAGAATCCGGAAAAGCACTACGCCATCTTCATCGACGAAATAAACCGGGGTAACATCTCGAAGATATTTGGAGAGCTAATCACTCTCATTGAGCCCGATAAAAGAATCGGCGCGAATCACGAAGTAACCGTCACCTTGCCATATTCCGGCATCGAGTTCGGAGTGCCGGAAAATGTGCATATCATCGGCACGATGAATTCGGTTGACCGCTCCATCGCGTTGGTCGATATGGCCCTTCGCCGTCGATTCCAATTCGTGGCAGTGCGGCCCGATAGATCCCTTGTGAACGCCGACGCCATTTCTGGATTCGATCTAAGAACCGTGTTCTCCCGGCTCAACGAGAAAATCGCCGCGCTTCTTGGAAGCGAATACCAGATCGGACACAGCTATTTCATGGGTGAGAGAGCGAGTGGGATCGCCGCGCTCAAGGCGACATGGTTTGGCAGCATTCTTCCGTTGCTCCAAGAATATCTCTTCGATGATTGGAGTAAGCTGAAGGCGCTAGTCGGAGATTTCGTTGTGGAAAGCGAAGTTTCGGGCCTTGATGACGTGGCCGTTGCCAGGTCGTATGGCTCTTTTGTTGAAGAATCCATCACCGATGAGAAATTCATCGAATTGATGAAGACGTTGGAGTAGATGGTGTCGGCCCGCAGCTACATCACCTTTCACGAATATTCCGGCTTCAAGCGAAGCGACGGAAGCTATTCGGAAGAACTTGGCGATCTTGGCATTGCTCCCGCGACCCTTCGTGCGCTTCAGGTGGCTTCCTCCAATATTGTTCCCGGTAAGACCGTCTTTGATTTTTCACCGACAAAGGTTCGAGCGCGAAGCCTTGTCGGGGTCATTGATGTCGATGGAACGCAAATCGAAATCCTACCGAAGCTGTTGTCGGGGCATGGCGAGAACAATCAGATTCTTCGTAATCTGATGTTTATGCTTTCTTACACCAATGCTCTTGATGTTCAAGATGCGGGGGTCGCCGGTTTATCCAACGACTTCGGAAGTTTCATTGAAGCATATATCTCCATTTTTGCGAGTCGGCTAAACCGTGTGTTGACGCGTTCTGGAGTCCCAAAGCGATATGAGGAACAAAGCGAAAACCTGGACTGCCTTAAAGGAAAGGTCAACTTCGCCCGCAACTCCATTTTCAACGCCGTAAACCAGTCTAAGGTATTTTGCGAATTCTCCGAGTTTACGGAAGACAATCCTGTTTCCAGGGCTCTCAAATTTGTCGCTGTCGCACTGGAGCGGCAGACTAGGAATGTTGAATCCAAGAGAAAGCTGCAAAGGTGCATCGGACTTCTTGAAGGAGCGGGCAACGCGTTTGTCGATCCAGGTCAGTTTGAGCGAATGGCCTCTGGCCGGCTCGAGCGCGATTTTTTGGCCCTTGTCCAGTTAACGAAGATGTTTCTTGAGAGGTTGCGGCCGGAGTTCGGAAGGGACAATTCTCGACGCGTCTTCGCGCTGTTGTTCGATATGAACGAATTGTTCGAAGAGTTCATTTTCGAGGTCTTGCGGCGAAACGCCAAGAATCTGCGGGTTGAAGTCCGAGCCCAGAAGAAGAAACGCCTGGTAACTGCCGAGCGCAATCTCTTGGATGGATCTGATTGGGTGGATCGTAGCCTATTCGATACCTATACGGACATAGAGATCCGCTCTTCCGATAGCGGCTCCATGATGATTCTCGATACGAAGTATAAAATCGTGGGCGACGGCTCTCATTACGGTATTGGAAACGCGGACGCCTATCAGGTTCTTGCCTATAAGCAAATTCACTCCAATGAAGAAGACCTGCCTTCCGTTGGGCTGCTCTATCCAAAGTACCAGAAAAGTCTCTGGCGGGAATTCCGAGTCAACGGCGGAAAGCAGACCTTCTTTTCCGCCACCATCGACTTGTCCATGAATTTTCAAACTGACTTTGGCGCTCTGGTGAATGAGCTGACAAGACTGGTCCAAGTAGGACTTAGCCTTGGGCGGAAAGACGCGAACCATGCAAATGATTGAGGGGCTGGGATCATATATCGTTGCGGCTGCGTTGCTCATCGGAGCTGGCGTTCTGGCATATCTAGCTCTGGCGGTTCGTCGGCTCGCCAGACCACATTCGGTATCCGTCAACTCGGCTGCCACCAACGCGATAAATTCGGACTTAGAAGAGTCGCTTCCGGTGGCTGATGAATTCCCGCCAGACATCGTAATTGCGCCATTTGATGCCCCCATCGTTGAGGGCGGCGAGAATTTGCCGTCCGAAATTGGAAATGCGATTGCTCCCATCCTCAAGTCGATTCCCTCCCTTGCGATTCTCTCGACGGGCTCGGGGAATCTTTATCGAATCACATTCAGTCCGGAGGTCGCCAAAGGGCTGACGGATAATACCTACTCTCTCATGCGCTCGGGCGGAACTTTTAGAGCGACAGCCGTTGACCGTAGCGGCAAGATTATCGGTCAGGGAAAAATCTCTCCGGATCGCGCGGCCTCCTCCATTGCCGCAGTTTCAGCCGCGTGGCAGATTCTAGCGATAGTCACGGCTCAGAAATTTCTTTCCGACATCAACGAACGCCTCGCCTCCATCGAGGAGAGCGTCAAACAATTGGAAGGCTGGCTTGATACCCAAGAGCAAGGACGTTTCTTGGGAAGCATGAAGTATCTCGCGGATATTTCGCGGGGAACGTCTTTCAGTGCCGAAGAATCCCTTATCATGAGAAATCAGGTCGAACGCATCTATCACGAGAGTTTGCAGTCCATCGAGGCCAGTATCTTGCGGGCGAATGCCGCCGCTGATGCCCTCGCCTCAAGGGAATTCAGCGGCAGCATCGAAGATAAAGCCGTCGAGTTCAGGAAAGCGATGGACGCCTATTTTATTCCAGCGAGCTACGCTATCCGCTTTACCCTCGTAGCCGCATATTCGGAGTACATGGGCGCATTCATCGACAGGAAACCAGGGCGTGAGCTTCGGCGGATTGATTCCATCATCCAGGATGCCGAGAGGATGCTGGCAAAAATCCGTGAAGACGCGGAACGCATGAAGAAGAAGGCGGGCCAGCTTTCCGGGCGATTCTGGGAATCCGACGAGAGTATCAAGACGAAGAAGAAGAGCCTGCGGGCTGAGATGCAGAATCTTGTTACATCTTGTGAAGACTCCATTGAACGGGTCCGGATGGTTCATGGGGCGACAAAGCGAATTGGGGTCTTCATTCATAGCGTGGAAGAAAAAGGCTTGAGCGTGATCGCGGAAGCGGACTCCAATGGAAAAATCACTCGTATCCAGGCAGATGCCAAGAAACGCTAACGGCGATTGGTAGGAAAGGAAGCTATGAAGTCGAAGAAAGCCAGCAAGACGGATGTTCCATCAGGCCGCGCCATCAGCATCAGACAGCCTTATGTCGAAGATATTCTTCGCGGCGGCAAGAAGTACGAATACCGCAGCCGCCCGACGAAGATTCGCGGGCGAGTTTACCTATACGCGTCCCTTGGCTCGGGAGCCGAGAGCTACTGGAAGAAGCTCCGAATGCAGCCAGGCGACCTGCCAGCGGGCGTGATTGTCGGCTCGGTGGAAATCGTTGACTGCAAGTATTTCGAGGAAGATGACTGCTACGGGTACAAGCTCAAGAATCCCCGCCGGTACAGAAAGCATCTGACTCCGAAGAACCAGCCACAGCCATTATTCTTCTTCCCCTTTGGGGAAGTCATTGGCCGTCGGAAGTAGGTCTGACAGCTTTCCCGCCGCCCGATTGTCGTCATCCTGCCTGACCTTCCGCCTGAATGAAGAAGGTCTAGGCAGGGCTCCGCAAGGCCAGCCACTAACCACTTGATAAAACGCCGATATTTCTGTTTTCATTCACAAAAGATACCATATTTTGTGAATTGACCTGGATTCTTATTCACAAAATATGGTATCTTTTGTGAATGAATCTGAGGGAGATTTGACGTGCAAGGCGTTGAGATGAGCATGAAAAAGAGAATCCTTTCCCACGGCCAGGGATGGTGCTTTACCCCAAAGCACTTTTTAGACCTTGGCACCGATACGGCTGTGCGAAAGTTTCTTTCGCTTCTTCAAAAGCAAGGGGTCATTCGACGGATAGCTCAGGGGCTCTACGACTACCCAAGAGAGCACAACGTACTCGGGAAAGTCCCACCGAGCATTGATGCGGTCGCAACGGCAATTGCGGAAAAGAATGGCGCGAAAATTCAGCCCACGGGCGCTTACGCGGCTAACCTCATCGGCATTTCGGATCAAGTGCCGGGTCGAGTGATTTTCCTGACTGACGGTCCGCCTAAAAAACTGAAGATCGGAAAGCTGGAAATCGTCTTTAAGCAGTCCACCGTGAAGAATATGTTCGCGGCAGGAAGCCGGGAATCTCTCGTGATCCAAGCCCTTAAATTCATGGGCAAGGATCAGATTGACGAAACGGTGCTCAAAACGGTGAAGAGTTTCTTGAAATCCAGCAAGCGGCGCGAATTCGAGAAGAACATCAAGTTCGCGCCTCAGTGGATTCGTTCGATTTTATTGAATCTGATGAAGGATGAGCTATGAGCGAGATTTATTTGCTACCGTCCGAGGAGCGACAGCTCTTCTTCGATACCGCAGTTGTCGAAAGCGGGATCTCCTTGGCGATTCTGGAGAAGGATTTTTGGGTCGTTTGGACGCTGGAGCGTCTGTTCGAGCTTGCCGAGCTACAAGAGCACTTGACGTTCAAGGGCGGTACTTCGCTCTCCAAGGTGTACGGACTGATTCACAGGTTTTCCGAAGACATTGATTTGTCGATCGAGAAGGAGTTCTTCGGCTTCGATGGAGAAAGCGATCCGGAAAAGGCTGCGTCGAAGAAAAAACAGAAGGCGGCGATAGACTCTCTCGGCAAACTTTGCTCGGAGTATGTTCAAGGGAAAATGCTTGCGTCGCTACGCCAAGGTATCGCGGCCAAGCTCGGAGCCACGGAAGGCTGGAGCCTGACCGTCGATACCAAAGATCCAGATGGACAGACACTTCTTTTTGACTATCCGACGCTGACGGCAAAAGGTGGCTACATTGAGCCTTCAGTGAAAATTGAAATGGGCGCAAGGTCAGAACATTGGCCGGTCAGCGAGCACAAAATCCATAGCTATCTGAAGGACACCCTGAAAGAGAAGGTCACGGAGGAAAAGGTCACGGTTCGCGTGTTGAACGCGGAAAGAACCTTTTGGGAGAAAGCGACGATCTTGCATCAGTACGCACATTTCCCGGAGGGCAAGGCGGCTCCCCGCCGGATCTCCCGCCATTTCTACGACTTTTGCTGTCTGCTGGGGTCCGACATCAAAGCGAAGGCCCTGAACGACATTTCGCTGCTCGAACGCGTCGCCACTCACAAAAGCGTCTATTTTCCTTCGGGATGGGCGAACTACGGAACGGCCCGCAAGGGTTCGCTGAAGCTATCTCCGCCCGACAAAATTCTTACGGCTCTCGAAAACGACTACGAGTTGATGGCGTCGATGTTTTTCCGGGAACGCCCGGATTGGACGTTGATCCTGAAAACGATTGGCGAGTTCGAGGTCATATTCAATTCGGGGGAAAAGTGAGCCGCTGTATTTGCTTCGTTCTCGTGATACTCGCGGTGGGATGCTCCACGCCCCAAGTGAAAGAGGCATCTTTCGCGCCCGCGCCTCGCACAGACTCAGACTCGACAAACCCGTGCTTGCCGACGGAAACCGCTTTCAACTGCGTCAAGGTTGTCGAAGTCTATGACGGCGATAGCATTTTTGTCGATCTGCCGAATCAACACCCGCTCTTTGGTAAAAGAATGGGGGTGAGGGTTTTCGGCATCGACACTCCGGAGCTGCGAACAAAAAATTCCTGTGAAAAGAAAAAAGCGGAAGAGGCCAAGGCTGTTTTGACAGCTCTCTTGGGCAAGGCCGAACGGGTCGATATTGTGAATGTCCAGAAGGACAAATACTTCAGAATTCTTGGCACCATCGTCGCCGATGGCCGATCAATCGCCGACGAGCTTATCAAGCGAGGGCTGGCGTATCCGTATCACGGAGAGAAGAAGCTCAAGCGGAATTGGTGCAAATAGAGGCGTGGCCCTCTCCATCCGCCGGATTCGCCCCCAATCATCCGGAAGCCTGCGAAAGCTGGCCTGCTCCATCAAGTGTGGTCGTCTCGATGATGTTCTGAAACTGCTCTAGCACCTCGGGGTAGCGTTGCTTCAGATGCTTCGCAATGGTTTTGTTCTCCAGGAGTTTGACCAAGTAGCCCCGCGCCAATACGAGGTTGAGCACGTCCTGCCCATAGGTTTGCTCGATCATTTTGTATTGGCCCTGGAGATTCGCCATCTCGCGTTCCATTTTGACCATTTGCTCCTGGGTCACGCCCTGGAGCTTCTGCGGTTTTTTGCCATCCACGAGTAGTTCGACAGGCGTGGCAACAAGCAAGGCTTCCGCGTAGGAAACCGTGACGTTATCGGCGGAAACCATCAGCTCCACACATTCGATCTGCCGGGTCGGTTTCATCTTTCGAATGACGCGGGAAATATCGGCGGAGAACTGGCGGTCTTTCAGCAGCTCGGCGGCTTCGGGGCAGATGCCGTCCAGCAGGGTGATCTTCTTCTCCATATGGCTCAAGTCCACGCTCAAGGCGCGGGCCAGCCGCTCCTTGGAAACCCCGCGCTCGATGGCTCGCCTAATCATGTAGTGTTCTTGGATGGTCGAAAGCCGGTTGATGCGGGTGTTGTAGGTATAGCTCTCATCATCCTTGGCAACGAGGCATGGCGCTTCCGCATAGCCAAGGTCTTTCAGGACGAGCATTCGGATATGACCATCCAGCAAGAGATAGTTTTCCGATTTCTTGGTGGTGGCCGATACAGACAGGGGCTCGATGAGGCCAACTTCCTCGATGGACGCTCTGATCTGCTTGAACTTACGCGAGTTTAAAATCCCCATCGGCATTTTTCTCGACGGAAGAATCTGGTTGAATGGCAGGGATATGGTTTCGGGAACAAACCCGAGTGAAACGTCGCTCATGCGTGGCCTTCCCAAACACGTTCAGCCAGATATTTTGGCAGGTTGTCGAGTTTTTCCGCCCGCAGGAGGGTGTTGAAGTTTTCGTCTGCGTAGAGTTGGCGAAGTGCGCCGATGACAAACAAAAGACGCTGTTGGGTAAATTCGGCTTTTTTGACCATCATCCTTTGCCGAGCGACCTCCCGCTGGTAGGTGCGAACGAGGCTTGAGGTTGAAACGCTGTTGTTCTTTTCTCGTGGAGTGCTACGGCCCATCCCGCGCCCGTGCGTTTTCCGCTTCTCGATGATTTTCCGGGTGTCGTGCAGGCGTTTGCCTCGCAGCTTTCCCGATTCATAGGCTTCCTGCAAAGCCGTTTGGATGGCCTTATCGTCTTCACCGGCCCCAACGATGGTCAGCGCCGCCGTGAGGGGGATCGTTCCCTTTTCAACCGCGATGAGAAGCCGTTCTTCCCCTTGGCGAAGGAGAGTCAGGACGCCTTGAACGTAGCTCGTCGTCAGACCCGTTTTTTCGCCGATTTCCTTGGGGGTGTAGCCCTTCTCCCGGAGCTGTTCGATCCCGGCCAGAACCTCCAGCGGCCGGCGTTTCACCCGAGCTATATTTTCCGCGAGGCTCATAATGAACGCATCATCATCGCTCACTTCGATGACGAGCGCCGGGATTTTTGCTTCGCCCAATGACTTGAACGCCTTGAGCCTTCCTTCGCCGCAGACCAGGAGATACCGCTCACCGCCACCATCTGTCTTTCGCGGCGTGACCGTAATCGGTTTTTTGAGGCCAATCGACCCGATATTTTTGACGACATCCTCGAAAACCCGGTTGTTGCGCTCGCGGGGGTTGAGCACGTCGATCTTTTCGACCGGGATCATGCGGATTTCTCGTGTGCGATTCTTCATGCGATCCTCCGAATACGCGCACGTTCGGCCATGCCGTAGAGATAATCCAGGCTGTCAAAGCGGTAACTTTCAAGCTCGGCGGGGTTGTGGTCGTTCAAGCTGATGCCGGGATGGGAAAAATCGAGGCGCGGCAGCAGGTAATAGTCCAGCGGTGCCTTGTTCGATGGATCAAGACGAACGGCAACCGTAATATCCGGGAGCAAGCTGGTGTCGAATCGAACTTTCCACCGCTTCCGACCGTTCTCCAGTTGATGACAACGGGCCAGAACCAGAGAGGCGGAAAACTCTTCGTTAACCGTAAGCAAGTCCGTGAGAGGGTCACGAGTCACCGCGCCACCAAGATCGACAATTTTCTGCTCCGTCTCGCGCACCACTTCCGGGTGCATCTGACGGATGAACTTGTTGATCTCCAGATATTTGTAATCGCGCTCGGGCGTGAACCCGACCATCTGATATGCCCGGATCAGGCTGCCGAAGCGATGCGAATAGACCGATGGAGAAGGCATCCCTTCGGCTTCGTTGATGATAAGCCCCGAGAGAAATCCACGTTCCGAGTAGAGTTTCTTGAGCCGTTCGAGAAGTTCTTGATCGGTGTAGCGGCGGGTACGGGCAAGGATCATCCCTTGGACTTTGTAAAACGTCTCCGGCGACACGATTCCCTCGAACGCGCCCACTTTACGAATCCACATATTCTCGGTGTTCACCACGCGCTTCTTCTTTAGTTTGAATGAGACGCGGTTGAAGATGTTGTTGCCGATGTATTTCTCATTGGTCAGAACCTCATGGACGGTGGCGCGGGTCCACGGGCGATCAAGGTCGGTCTTGATATTGCTCTCGTTCAGCCGGGCGGCGATCTCGGATTCCACCAGCCCCTCGTTGATGAACCAGTGATAGATTTGATTGACGTTCTGGATTTCATCGTCGGGGCCGGGCATGAGAATCACGCGGTCGGTTTGCAGGCTTTTGTGCTCGCCTCGGGAAAGCTCTCCTTTCACTGATCCGTTTTGATCGAGCAGCGTCCGGCGGAGGCCGTACCCCGCCGGGCCGCCTTGTCTGTATCCAAGCTCGATCAGGCGGCATTGGCCCGCGAAGACCTTGGCGGACAGCTCCCGGCTATATTCACCAGCCATCGCTCGCTTAACGCCTTTGACGATGGTGGAAACAGGAGAACCGTCGTTCTCGAACTGCTCGGCACAGTAGGCGACCTGGATTCCTGCGCGGCGGCATATGTACTCGTAGTAGGCACTCTCATCGGCGTCTTGAAAACGTCCCCATCGGCTTATGTCATAGACGAGGATGATCTGGAAGTCCGCTCTTCCGCTTTCCACGTCGCTGATGAGCTGCTGAAGCGCCTGTCTTCCTCCGATATTGAGGCCGCTTTTCCCCGCATCCGCGTAGGTTCTGACGATCTCAATTTTTCGATGAGCCGCGTATTCGCGGATTTTTTCTGATTGGTTTTCCGTCGAATACTGTTGGTGCTCGGTGGACATCCGAACATACTCAACCGCTCGATATAGAAATTTCTGCTCTCCGCTGCCTGTTTCTTGATTCTGCATCTACCGTCTCCCGGCGTATTTCTTGAAGCGCCTCTCGGGAAGGTTCGGTTCCTATTTGATAACGCCGAGTCCACCTTTTCGGTGAAATACGAAAGGACCAACATCGAATCACGCCTGCCGCCGAGAGATACCTGGCCTCGGAATGTAACACCGCGCACGAGCGGCAACTATGCAGTCCTCTCTTTGCAATTATCGACTCTTGCCGCTCTTGCTACCGGAAGCTCTTGAGATAAATCGGATTTCCACCGTCCACGCATCCATCTTTGCAACGCCATCCTCAGAGAGCGGAATCAGCAGATAAGTGCCAGAAGGCGCCAGTGAATTCACGGATGCCAAGTCCATCTTTGCAACGGGCTTGACCTTGCGTTTCACGCGGCGTTCTTTCTCACGCCGCCGATTTTTCTCTGTATATTCGGGATTGCGTCGGCGATATTCCCGCCAATAATCCGGATTACGTTCCGCCCAAGCCTGTTGAGCGCGTAACTGGTTGTCCTTGTAGTCGGGATCGGACTTTCGCTTTTCCCTCTGCCAATGCCGCCGCCGTTCCCTCTGGCATTTGCTGTTTGAGCAGTAGATTTGGCGACCTGGCGACTGTTTTTTGAATTTGCGGCCGCAAGCTGAACATTTCTTCGAGTGCATGACTCCCTCCATGCCCGGCGAAGACATGAAAGGGATGAGACGGGAGAGTGGGAAAGACTCGGATCGAAGGGGTTGGCTGGCGACTAGGCCGTGAGTGCGGAACTGCGCGAGGTGGCGGGAGCATGGACCGGCGCGGAGCCGTTCTTGGCCGCAACCAGAATATCGTATTTTTCCATCTGAATTTCCATGTCCAATTCGGCGGCTCGATGGAAAGCGGCGGGGCCGTAGTGCTTCATAAGGGCATAGAATAGCTTGGCGGGCGGCGACGTAAGACCGAGTTCCCAATCGTAGAGGTCGCGCAGGGTCAGGCCGAAATCTTGGGCAACCTTATCCAAGGCGTAGCCTGCGGCCTTGCGCTCCTCACGCATGAGAAGGCCGAACCGATGGTTGATTTGAAGAGCTTCTGCGATGTCCGAAGGCTTTAACGCGCCCATATAAACCTGCCTAAAATATGCCTGCCGGAAGAATACCTGCCTGGCAAGCATCATGCAAGTCTGCGGAATTTTTAGAGTCATCTGATGGATGCAGAAGACTTTAACAAAGACCGTTTTTTGGAGGATTTGGGAAAACAGATCGCCAAGGTGCGAAAATCCAAGGGATACTCGCAAGACCGCGTGTGCCTGGAGGCGGGATTGTCCCGTGGGGCATTGAGCAAGATCGAGAGTGGCCGAGTGGAGCCGAAAATCTCCACCCTGGCCCTCATCGCAATCACGATTGGCGTACCGCTGGCAAAGCTCACCGGGATCGAAATTCGATAAGCCCCGGTGAGCCGCGCTCCTTAGTTTCCAGATCGTTTCGGCTTATGGGCCTGTTTGGGCGGCTGCTGTAAGGCCCGGCTCATCCCTTCAAGCGATGGAAGGCCCTGCGCGGCTTTTTCAAGAGCGGCCTTGCGGATGCTGTCATGAATGCCTTTGAGGACGGCGGTGCCTCCCCAAAGCGAAACGATCATAAGAACTGCACTGAGGATTTCTTTCATAGGTTTATCTCCTTGTCGTTGGTTAAGGTTTGGCGTGGCTCTGGTTCTGCTCCAAAGCGAAGACGAAGACCTTTTCAATCTCCGCTTCGCCTAAGTGCCGGAGTAAAACGCCGAGCTTGTACCGCGTGGGGATGTTCTTGGATCTCTTGTCTTCGGTCGTGAAGTTCTTGAAGCTGGCCGGGCTGTATCCATAGACCCGCATGAGGCGGTCCCGAAGCTCATTGGAGAGGGGTTTCACGCCGGTTTCTAGGTAGGACAGGTAGCAGCTCGAAAGCTCCACCTGGCGGGCTGCGGCCCTCAAGGAGAGCTTTGCCTTTTCGCGCAAATACCTGAGCACAGGGCCGGTGAATTGGACTTCTCTGGGGGCGGCGGCTGGCTTGTGGGCTTGGGCCACCCAGATCCCGAACTGCTTACGGTAGGACTCGCCATCGTAGGCAGCCACGATCCTCTCGAATTCTTGGGGGTGGATGCGGGCGGCACCTTTTCCGTTTTCGATCTCACTGAGCCACCCCGCGCTTCTCTCGATGCGCTTGGCGGCCTCTTTGATCGGGAGCTGTTTCAGCTCCCGTAGCTTTCGCAAAATGACTCCGTAGTGGTTCATAGAACGCCTCTCTTTCTTAGGTTTTGGGGGTAAAAATTTGAACGGCGGTGAATGTTCACCGCGAATACAGAAATTCTGAACTTTGGTGAAAGTTCACTTGAGAGAGGCAGCGGTGGCAGGGAAATGGAAGGGAACTACAAGGACTTCAGCGGGCGCAGAAGGCCATTCAAAAAATTCGGGATCTCGGCTCCGAATGATTTTAAGTATTTAGAAACTCGGGAATTTTAGGTCTCCGCCAACTATCCGAAAGGAAAATTGGTCGGGGTGATTTTTCCCGACCTAAGTTGCTGTAATTACAGCAAATCGAATACCGCGAGTAGCATGAAGTAGCAAGGTTTTTTGAGTTCACAGAAGCCGTCCTGTCTCTATCTAAGAGACAGGACTTTGGCTCCTACAACCTCATCTGGAAGATCATAGCCAAGTTTTTCCGTAGCCCCCTGAACATCCACACCAGCCTTTCTTAGATAGCCGTTGGTGGTCTTGATCTGGCTATGGCCTACGATTGCCATAACTCTTGCCAGAGACTCACCACGCGCTAGTAGGTTGGTGATAAAGGTTGCTCTGAGGTCGTGAAACTTGACGGGCGTGATTCCTATTGCGGCGCAAAATTCTCGCGTGATCCGTGCCTGTTCGCCGTTCTCCCATTCGGGCATTTGCGGCAAGACAAACTCACTCTGATTCCCAGACTTGATTTTGAGTTCCTTTAGGAACTTCAAAAGCGCGTTGGAAATCGGAACCACACGGCTCCTTTGCGTCTTAGTAGGGCCAAACCCATTTTTGCTCGTCCACTGTTTAGAAACAGAGATGGTCTTTCCATCGAAGTCGATGTCTGTCCATTTAAGAGCGAACAACTCTCCCGATCTCATGCCCGTCATAAGGGCCATTGCCCAGATGGGATAAAAACGATGATTCGTTTGTTTCGCTTCTTGTAGGAAGATTCCAACTTCAGTTTTGGTTAAAACCTTCTGATCTACCTCCGGCACATTAACCCGGATTCCTGCACAGGGATTCCGGTCTATAATGCCTTCTTCAACGGCCATCTCGAAAATTCGCCGAACCATTTTCAGGATTGTTTTCCGTGTCCACGGAGTGATTTTTGAATCTATGTCCGTAAAAATGGTGTCGTAAACTTTCTGCTTCGTGATCTTGTGCAAATCGAGATTATCCCAATGCGGGCTAATCCATTTGTCCATCTGTGCAGTGTAGTTGATGACAGTTGAAGGGCGGTGAACGAGCTTCATTCTCTTCAAGCACTCGGAAAGCCACTCCGACCAGCGAAAAGGTACAGCCTCTTCTTTGAGTTTAGCCAGTTCTCGCTTTAGCTCGAACTCGGCCATCTCCGCTTTTCTAAGAGTGTCCAATCCTTTTTTACGCCGTTGAACCCGAATCCCTCTGGAGTCGAATCCGTTGACGTAAATTTCATAAAATTTCTTTCCGTTCTCAATATAAGTTTTGATTGCCATGTCAGGCTCCTTTCTTTAGGAAAAGAGCCTTGCAATCCTTCAACTTAAACCTTAGTCGTCTTCCGAATTTGTACGACTGAATCTGGCCTCGATAGACCATGATGCGTAAAGCGTTTTCGGTGATCGACAAGTATTGAGCTGCTTCTTCAGTTGAAAGCCACTCGCGTTCTATTCGATTATCAAAGAGCGATGAGCTAGGTAGCTCAAGAACTACATTCTTGGAGTTCATAATACTCCTTTGTAGGCAGCCCAGCAAGGGCAAATCCTTCCAGAAGTCCTGTTAAAACTCTCAACTTACTGAAATCATTAGATTAACGTCGTATAGACAAATGAAGTACAATATGATATGGTGTATCTATAACCGTTTAAGCGCGGTGAAAGAGGTTTACCATGTCAGTCGCAAGAAAAAGAAAGCCACAAGTTTCTTTGAAGAAAGAAAGCGTTGTAATGATCCGCACGGCCCCGCAGGACAAAGTTCTCATTGAGAAAGCCGCCGATCATTTGGGGCTTACGGTGAGTTCCTTCATGCTGCAAAACTCAATTCGCGCCGCTCGTAAAGAGCTGTCGGAAGTTGAACGCGCAAGCCTAACGGAACGTGACGCCCATGTGTTCTTCTCAGCATTGACCAATCCTCCGGCTCCGAACGAAGCGCTCAAGAAGGCTTTCAAGGACTACGCGAAGCAGTCCAGAAAGTAATCGAGATTTGTGAGCAGCTTTGAATTTCACGCCCTAGATAAATCTTTTGATCGTGCGCCGTTTGATTGTGGATCAAGTGAGCTGAATGATTTTCTTAAGGCAAAGGCCCGCCAGAACCAAACGGCAAATTTCAATAAAACCTTTGTAGCCATTCAATCAGGTGACAAAGCCAAACGCGTTCTTGGTTTCTACAGTCTCAGCATGGGCGAAGTGGATTTGTCTTCGCTCCCCGAAGAAATGCAGAAGAAGCTCCCTAAGCATCCTGTGCCCGTCGCCCGAATGGGCCGACTGGCAGTTGATAATTCAACCAAGGGGCAAGGCCTAGGAAAGCTCCTCTTAGTCGATGCGATGAAGCGAGTTCAATCCGCTTCGGCTTCGGTCGGCGTTTACGCACTTCTGGTCGATGCCAAGGATGATCCTGCAAAGTCCTTCTATAAGAAGTATGGGTTCATCGAACTGGTCGATGAACCCATGACCTTGTTTTTGCCTCTGGCCTCGTTCCCACAGTAGCTAGGCGACGGAAGGAAGAGAATCGGTCTTCTTAGAGGACTTTTTCTTTTCCTTATCATCGACGCCGTAATGAGCGCGGATAGCTTTTCTCAATTCTTCAGGAAGATCGGCGTCCGTTCGTAGAATGGAACCAAGCATCTTCTTCTCGTCAAAGTGCGCGACCCTAAGATTTTTTACGTCGGCTGCTGAAAAGAACTTATTCAAGTTCTGGAAGATATAGTTGGCAATGTCGGACTTGGTGAACTCTCCAGCATCGAAGCCCTCCGCGCATCGGCGTACAGCCGACTCCAACGCCTCGTTGGACTCCTTCGAGATAACCACGCGAAACACCTCACCCAGGGACGAGTGATTGACTTTGCTGTTCCTCGGATCAAGGCTCTGCGCCTTTTGAGCAGCACCCTTACGGCCCCTACGATTGAAAACCGGAGCTTCTTCATTTATCACTTCACTTGTTTTGTTCTCCCGACCTTCGATGACACCCAAGGCCGTTTCTCTCTTCTCCCCATTATTAAAATTATTCATAAAAATCCTTTCAGACTTACCCACCGCCGAGATTTATTTTCTGCACCAGCTAGTGACCCCTTCCAACCAATGTACTCGTTGGGTGGGAGGGGTCACTAGCGATCAGGGGCAGATTCTTTAAAGCGAGGCGGTGGGTAAGTCTTTGTATTGAATTGAATTTCACTAAAAAATTGACCTCAAGAAAATGCTCTCAACTAGCAAACGATTTGCTAGTGGTGTTGCTAGTGCTTAGCCAGCGCGTTCGTATTTTTCGTTCATCCATTGTTCGATGGACTCAACTCCACGGCTCATGTAGATCGGTGCCGTCAGAGGGTTTTTGAGCCACGCCTCCATCTCTCCAAATCCAACGGGCCGATCCCATGAGGGATAGCTGACTTCCTTCATCGCACGAGAAATGCTGTTGAAGATATACTGTTGGTTCGCAATGAAAACGACGACCTTAATTTCGTCGGCAGTGGCGTAGCTGTTCATTACCTTCTTATACCGATCAAAGCTTTTCTTCGATTGCTCGATCTCAAGAGCCACCGTGCGGAACTTCGCGGAGCCTGAAAGCTGCAAGGTCAGGTCGGGAAATTTGGCATCCTTGCCATCCCGTGTGGTCTTCATCCACAGCCAGTTCTTGCGTTTCAACTCAGCTTCGGTCGTAAAGCCGTCCAGCACCTTCTCTTGTTCAAGGCTTAGAATGATGTTGGCGGCCTTCTCGTCGTGGTCGAATTGACCGAGATGAGGCTTAGTAACAGCCGCGATCCCGCGCCGCTCAAGTTCTACCAAAGACCGATTCCCTAAGATCAGAACATCCGGCAGCATTTTGGATTCGTGAGGACGGAAATATCCGTCCTCAACGAAGCGATGCCAAATCCGTGAGTTCCGGCTATAGGACCGCGTGGTAAAAAACCTTTGCCAAAGGGCTTTACTCAAGAATCCCGTCTTCGCCGCAAAGCTGATCTCTTTCAGTGGAATGTGCTTTACACTCACTGCGGGTTCCAGCGCGTCGGTTCCGTGATAATGTACTCGAAATGGCCTTCGATGTAGCGGTTGCCCACCACGCGACCCTCGATCCATCGTGACTCAACCTGGGCTTCGCGCAAGGACGGCATGGCTCCCGTTGCTTGACGAGGAGCCGATGCGCGTCCGTTCGCGTAGGCTTTGGCCTCTCGTGTTTTGATTTCATCGTGGAGAGCAGAGCCAGCTATCAGGCCCGCCATTCCACCAATCGTCGCACCAACCACCACATTGCGAGTTCGATATTCTCCCTTTTTTCCAGGGTCGGCAATGCCGCCCAGGGCGGCCCCACCAGTAGCTCCAATCAATCCTCCAAGTCCGGCACTCTTTCCTTGGGTCGCGCATCCGTTAAGGATAAGTGCGAAAGTCAAAGTACAAAAAGTCACATACATTTTACGCTGCATTTTTACCTCCATGAAATTGAGGAGTTTCAGTCTCAGGTAAATCCGCAAGTCCGGCTGCCGCCGCTTTTTCAATTTTCAAAAATGGCTCAGGCGGTAGATCGTCAAATTTTTGGAACTTGATGTTAATGGTTCTACTTCCGGCTTCATGCGGAATGACCATCACGGCTTGACCCACACCAAGTTCATTTTTGAATCGGTTAGGATGGATGATAAATTCGTCCACCTCACGGACCGAAGCGTCTCCTGTATCCTCTTGGCTGAATACGCCTCGCTTCGTGCGCGAGGTGTATTTCATGCTCTTGACGGTTCCGATCACCTTCGAGAAGTATTCTGCCGATTCAGGATCATTGCCTCGCATGAACACTTTGAGATTCGCATTGGTCAAAATCGAATTGGCAATGGCATCACCCATCGTCTTAATGTCGCCCAAAGCCTGATGCGCGAAGACGATTCCGACATTGGCACTTCTTGATTTATTCAAGATCGTGACAAAGCCTGGATAAAGATACTCAGAGAAGTCATCGAGGAACACCGAGTAAAACTTGTGATTCCGATTCTCTCCACGGTGACGGTTTGCGACCGCACTTTGAAGACATTGCAGAATCATCTTCCCAGAGGCTTTCCCCAAGAAAGGCGAAAGCATCACGGGAAGCTGGAAGTACACGATCTGATTTTCGCTCAAGGCACGATCCAGGTCGATGCTTGGCTTATCCGTATTGAACAAAGCCGAGGTTTTTCCGAAAGCAAAGTGACTAAGAGCTGCCGTGAGGCCACTTGTCCTTTGCGCCGTTTCTGTCGGCGGTAGGCTCGCGTAGTGCTTCGCCCAATTTTTCAATCCTTGGTTTCCGGTTTTCTCAGCCAGAGCCTTTAGCTTGTTCGGTGTAGAAATGGCCTCAAAAACCTTTAAGAAGGTCGGAAGCTCCTGACTCTCCGAAAAAATCCTCATCACTTGAGCGAAGATTTCAAACTGAACACTTCGGTAATACTCATTTTCAAACTCAAAAGAATTGAAAACGCGTTCGGCCACCTCTTCGGGGCTACCGCCAAGAAGAGGGTTGAACTGGTGAGACTCATCTGGGCTACTTAGTGAAAACAAGCGAAAATCCTTTTGCCGCTTGTGTTTCACCGCATACGCCCAAAGTTTATCGAGAAGGCTTCGGTCTGATTTTCCATCAATAAGAATCAGGCCGCGCCCTTGCTCAATATCTTGAATCGCCCAGGGCAAGATCACGCTCTCGGTTTTTCCGGCATTGGTTGTGCCGATCACTTGAGTGTGCATCGCTCGCTGGCGAGTTTTGATATGGACTTCTTCCTTCTTATCCGTGACCCCGCAAAAAACGGAGCCTTCGGATTTTCCTATGACCGCTTTCTCTTGATCCCTTTTCTTCAAATTAGATTCGCGCGCCCGAAGCACCCAGTAAAAGAGGGGCGTTAAGAGCAACACACAAATTCCAATGAGAATGATTTGGTTTTGAGGCTCTCTGATCCAGACGTTCAAAAAGTTAAAGACCTTATTCAAGACCATCAGGCCAAAAACAATTCCGGCTCCCCAAAGCAGCGTTTGCTCGCTGACTTGGGAACTTTCTTTCTTATCTGCCATAAGTGGTTCCAGGGTCGCGGAAAGCGAAATTTGCCGTTAGAACGGCATAAAATTCCGTTTGATTTGAAATCTCAATCCATCGTTTCTCTTTCTTGAGGTCGCCAGCCCAACTCTCGGCTCGATCTTTAGCAGTCTCGGCAATGGCATTCTTCCATCCATTGTCGTCGCCCCCAGGGTTTCCACCCAATGCTCCGCGTTGCATAGAGCCTTCCGCATATGCTCCGATAAAACGCGTGAGCGTTTGCCCCACAGTATTCTTCAAGGCTTCAGAATGAACCCGGCCAGAAACTCCAACCTGTCCATCTGAACCAACGCCTATGGCCGCAAATTCTCGCTCTCTTCCATCAGGGAATTGAACGGACTTCCAGCTCACATTGGCTCGATCTCCACCATCATCAAAGGTCACATCCCCAAAGAGTTTTGAACCTTGGGGGATCGCCAACGAATCCTCGTGAATGTAATCACGGGTGACTACTCCGATAACGGGCATCCCTTGATTGGCAACGATGGCTCGCTCATAGAGCCTGACAGAAATCCGACTTCCAGGGGGAAGTTGGGTTTTGCTATCTAGGCCGCCACGGGCAAGAATCATCGAGCTGTTACGCTCATCACCGGAAGAGGCAGAACCGCCGCCGCTTCCGTAGGTCGGCGCATAGAGATGGCTCAAGTTTGATGGGGTTGATCTCGCATATATGTGCATCATCTTCTGTGGAAACACCGAAATGTTCTTTAAGAAAATCATCTTTGAGCATTTCTGCTATCAAAGTCTTTATTTGATAGCCGCTTCGATATGCTAAAGACACTAGAGCTTCTAGTGTTTTTAACAAGTCTTGTCCGTGAACACCTTTTAAAAAGTCTTGAGTTTCGATCCGTCGAATAAGGGAAATCATTGCTGCTTCAATATCCGCTAACCACTTTTCTGCATCTTCTTGTCTTTTTCCTTCAATTTTTGGGATATACAGATAGTTTTCAGCAGCAAATGATAAGGCTTGCTGACCACTCGCAAACCTCAAGTTTTGTCGTTCAATATCAAAGACCCAAAAACCATCACGACCATCATGCTTGGATTGCCAGAACCGAAGAAGGGCTTGAGTTACTTCATGAGTTTTCTTTGTCGTCATGAAAGTAGTTTATTGACTATGAAGTAGGCCGTCTAGTCGAGAACTACTGAAACTCCTTCTCCTTCGAGACATACACGCCCCACGGATTCTGCTCCGTGCGTGGGCCGGACTCAAAGCCCAGTTCCAAGCGTAAGTCTCCAGCAGCTTTAAGGCCCTGAATGGAAGTGATTCGATCTCCCTCGATGACAGCAATGCCTTTCTTCAAATCAACTCGAATTTCTACAGGGTAAGCTCGCTGCGCGACGATCTTATCCACGGAAAATCGAATGACGTTTTGCATGGACACCCCTTTTAGCTGACGAGCCAGCTTGCGAAGAATTCGTTTCTTAAGCACATATATCGTTGATCTGGAAACTCGCAGCTCCTCGGCGATAAAACGCTCGCTTCGGCCTTCCCAGAAATTCATCTGGATAATTCTATGCTGTTGAGGCGTGAGGAGCTTTAGGAGATCCTCGTAATCGCACTTTGAATTAGCGCCTTTTTATCGGCTGGCAGGACAAGTGATTTGATGGTGTTATTCAGGGCTGCAAGTGGCGAGCGAATATCGTGTTTAACTTGCCTTGCCAATTCGCCCGAAGCCCGCGTTTCCGCATTCACTTCTGCCGCGTCCATGTGATAATTGATCTTTTCTCGAAGGTACGAAAACTCAGCAAGATAAATTGGCGTTTCTTGTGATGGGCGGCGCTCGCATTCGAGTATGATGGTCTTCAAGTCACGCTTGATAATTCGACTAGCAAACAACAAAATGCCCAAAACGAGAAGTGCTAGGGCCGAGTTTCCTACGGCCGCAAATTGAATTTTTTGACGAAGAGATTGGTAGATGTCCGAGTTGTCAAAGTAGAGCGTTACCGTCGCGGCGCTAACACTTTGCGCTTCGTCGTAAAATACTTCGTCCTTCACGGAGTAGAGGCCCGCTTGCCTTTCGGAATCCAACTCACAGTTAGTAACAGGAACATCTTTTGCCGTGATCGTTACACAAGCAACTTGAGAGTTCTGGATTATGCTTTGTGCTCGAAGTCGCGCTTCAACAAAACTGCCTTGAATCAGTGGTGCTCTCAAAGTCT
>JBFWVL010000005.1:0-257075 GCA_050246755.1 Bacteriovoracia bacterium | reverse complement strand
CAAGCAAGCCGACCGCCTTTATGCGCATCTCGTGATCTACGCGCATTTTCATAACGAAAACTTGGTTTGAGAGCAGGGAAATCCCTAAACGAGCGGCCCTGAAAACAACAATCATGTAGGCCAGTTTGAGAAAACCTTGATTTTCATCCCCCTCCTAACGAAGATGCCTTCCATGAAAGTAATCGGCATCGACCTCGGCGGCACGAAGGTGGCGGCGGGAGTGGTGGACAGCGAGGGGAAAATATTTTTCGAGCAGCGGGTCAGTACCGAGCTCGGTGGCGGCTGGCCGCGTCTAAAAAAGCAATTGCTTACGCTTTGCCGCGAATTACAGAAAAACCATTCCGGCATTAAAGCTATCGGAATTGGGTCGGCGGGCCCTCTGCATGCTCCCTCGGGGCGCTTGCTCGACCCGACGAATTTCGGCTGGTCCAAGCCCCTTACCGTGGCGATTGCCTCACAGCTCGAGCAGTCTCTTAACCTTCCCGTGCGCCTAGAAAACGATGCCGCCGCCGCCGTTTTGGCCGAGCGCTGGCGCGGCGGGGCTGGAGACAACTGCGTGGTGCTCACCTTAGGCACCGGCCTTGGAATGGGCGTGATAGCTAATGGAAAACTTGTGCGGGGCGGGCGAGAGCTTCATCCCGAAGGGGGCCATATCCTGCTCAGACCGGGCGATACCTCGGCGCCTTGCGGCTGTGGAAATCTCGGCTGCGCGGAAGCCTACCTCTCCGGCAAAAACTTTACGGCTCGCGTGGCTTCCTCTCTCGGCAAACCGGCGCTCTCTACCCTCGAAATCCTAGAAATGGCCAAGAGCGGCAATCCTGAGGTTTTGGTCTTTTTAAAGGAGTATTCCGAGCTACTCGCCGTCTACCTGCAAAATCTAGTAGTGCTCTACTATCCCGAAAAAGTGATCCTCACCGGATCTTTCGCCAATGCCCACCCCCTCTTTCTCCCACAGGCAGAAACCCACCTAAGGGTGCTTTTGGCCAGGCGCCTAAAGACCCTTCCTTTGCTGCCTAAAATTCGAATTTCTCGTTTAGGGAACCGAGCGGGCGTGCTGGGAGCGGCGTTCGTGGCCCTTCACTCCAAGTACGCGGATTGATTTTAAGGTGCGGAAATTTGCTCCCTAGATTTAGGGCCCCATGCTATGAATTTCTTGGAGGGACCTAATGAAAATTCTTTTTTCCGTACTATTGATCTACTCCTTTTTAGGCAGCGCATTTGCCGCCGAGCGTAGTCATGAATTTTCCGTCGGCGCCGGTTTAGGCGCCCTTCCGGCCGCCCCCTGGTCGAACAAAAAATTTTCCGACACCGTCTCTTTTTTCGGTCTGCGTGGCGGCATGTGGGCGCGCTTCCATATGCCTCAACCGGAAGGCAGCTTTGAGCTTTCCGCCGATCGCTTGGATTTTGCAAAGTCCAAGCTCGTGGCCAACACGGTGATTGCTTCGATATTTTGGCGCATGCTCCCGGCACGCGTCTACCACCCGATTTTCGCCTTCGGTGCCGGCTTGGCCATGACGGAAAATTATTTTACCTCCGGCAGCCGCGATCTTTCCGTCTATCGCATTCGCCTAGGCCTGGAATACGAGGTACATCCTCAGATTAACGTGGGTGGCTACCTAGATCATTTTTCCATTTTCCGGAATAAGGGCATCGAGCCCGACGTGCACACGCTTTCTCCTACGATCGCGGTGATCTATTATTTCCAGCCTCCCGCCGTACCTCCGTCGGCTGCTCCCGTAAAAGCCGCCAAGTAATTTTTTGCCTCAGCACTTGGCATTCACTTTGCTCCTTCTTCCCCGTGCGGCCCCAAAGCCCACAGAGCGAAGAAGGAGACGAGCATGGACTTAGTAAACGAGTTAATTTCGGACCATTGGGACATCCGGGAACTAATCAAACAATTGCGCGCGGATACTATCACCGCCGCAAGACGCAGGAATCTTCTCAAGCAATTTTTGCCCCTCGTAGAAGCCCATAGCGAAGGGGAAAGCAAGGTTCTCAGCCCTTACGCTAAGAAAAAACGAGCCCTTCGCACCTTTGCCGTCGTAGACGATGAAGAACATAAAACCATCGATTTCCTGTTACGGAAACTAAAACGTGCCGCCACTCCGGAACTGGAAGCCGCTCGTACGCACCTGCTTTGCGAAATGCTCGAGCACCATCTCGACGAAGAGGAAGTAGAATATTTTCCAGAGCTGCGGGGAGTTCTGGCGGCGGACGATAGCGAACGCATGGCCCTTCGCTACCGCTTTCTCACCGAAACCCGGCACCTCGCCCACCCGGCACGGTCTAAGCCCAGTTTTCTAAATTGGCTGGCCGGGCGGCCACAGCGTAATGCCCCCATCGCCACGGATACTTCTATCTTATGAAAGGTGCGAATATGAAAATTGTTTACCTCTTGACCAGCCTACTACTAAACAGCTTTCCCCTACATACATGGGCCGAAAGCACAACCCCGCAGACCCCGGCGGTGGCCCAAGTATCGCCTTTCACTGAAATTAGCTTTATCGAGGGTCAAAGTAACCTGGATCCATTTGCCCGCCAGAGCCTCGACCAAGTGGTGCGCGATGCGAACGCGCGGGGTACGATCGACGAGGTTCAAGTGATCAGTTGGGGCGACGCTAATGCGGGCGCTTCCGCCGAACAAATCCAATTAGCCAGAAACCGCGCGAGGGAGGTAGAAAACTACCTCGCCAGCCGCGGAAATGCGCTCACCATCCGAACGTATAACATGGTGGAAAAACCGTCGGCGCTCCGAGACCTGATGAATAGCTCCGATGCGCGCATGCGGTATTCCCTTTCGGCCGCCGGATTAGTCCCAGGTAGCCGGCGAAACGCTAAAGCTACCGTGCTGGTAATTATGCGGGCGAACTAGCTACTGCGTGGGATGACTGGCTTCCGCCACTTCGGTCACTTTCTTGTCGAGGGCGCGTAGCGCCGCTTCACAAATTACCACGGGAATGCTTTCACCTACGGCCGCGCCGCAACCCTTGAAGTTTCCGGCGTTGAGGAATTCCGCGAATTCCTGAGGAGATTTCCAGCCCTTATTTCCGGCCACGAAAGCAAACCACTGGTCCTCGTTCACCGGCATCACCGAAATGCGGAGCTGTTGGGCCACTTCCCACGCCCATTCGATTTCCTTGGTGTAATTACGCAGCGGGCGTTTCCCGTCGGGAGTCTTTTCGTGAAGAGTCTTATTCGTGGCCCATACTTCGTGCCCAAAAACTTCGCGGGCGATGCGCGTGTCCATTTCCCTGCCTGGTCTCATACATTCCCCCCTTAAGAAAGCCGTTAACCAACGGCTAACGGTGCCGATTTTTATCCCAAATTGCGAAAAGAATCATGACGAATGCACAAAGGCGCAAAAGGTAAATAGGCGCCGACTCTTCGGCCTGCTGGGCGGTAGGCAGATGAAATATCAGCAGGATTCTCTCGAAAGCCATTACCCAAAAAGAAATTCCGAAGATGAAAAAGAGCCGGTCGCGGGTTTTATTCCAAAACCGGAAGAAGAAGAGTCCGCAGGCCCAAGCCCCCATCATACTTACGCCATTTAAAAACTGATAAAACTGACTCATGTAACATCCCAGATAAAGCCGTAAAGGAGAATGCCTACCCCCACCACCGCCGGTAGAGTGCGCGCAATGGAAAGATCCACCTGACTTACGAAAATAATCATATCTACGAAAAGCAGGATATTATTCAGCGTGAAGCAGGCGAAGCAGAGCGCGCTCCAGAGCAAGAATCGCACGCCCTTGCGACGATAGTTGGCATAAAGCAGCACCGAAACGAGGCCGCTGGTAAAAGCACATAGTAGGTAAATGGGTAGAGCAAAACTCACTCTTCCTCCTTTTTAATCCGAAAAGAGTCGGCAAACGACTGGATCGCCGAGCTTGGCCTGGAAAAAATTACGTCGATCACCTTATAAGGACGCAGCTGGTAGTGCCCCGCCAGAACCATCACGAGCTCTTCGATCTCCGAAGAAAATGGGATGAAACGAACCTTGCCGTCCCGGACGGCCCCTGGGGCGATCACCTTTTTGGCCACAAGATCGGCCACGCGTTTCCGGATGGAATCCTGGGTGCTTCGTAACTCATTATTGATTTCTTCGTAGGTCCAGTCACGGTTGCGATCCGCCTGGATCATCAGCAATACCCGCAGGAGCTCCACTGAATCGATGCAACGGTGGATGAAGTCCTTAACCCGGGATGAAATTACGTCGTTTTCCGCTGCCATTTTAAGATGCCACCGATCCCGCCTGGGACTCTACCGCCTCGGGTAATTCCGCCGGCAAAGAAACTGTAAATAAAGAACCTTTTCCGGGCTCGCTCTGCACGACGATCGTGCCCCGGTGCGCTTCCAAAATCTGACTCACGATGTAAAGGCCCAAGCCCAGCCCGCCGAAGTGGCTGCTCGAAACCGCGCGCTCGAAACGCCGAAAAATTCTTTTCTGGTCTTCCGTCGAAATACCTATCCCGTGGTCCCGCACGGAAATCTTCACCTCCGCCTTATCCTGCCAGATCTTCAGCTCGATTGGTTTACCGCGCCCATACTTGATCGCGTTGGAGATAAGGTTTTCCATCACTTGGTCCATGCGAAAGCTATCCCAGCGCACGCGAATCGTATTGTCGATATCGGCGGAAAGCGTGCAGCCAGCCAGCTCCATTTCACCCGCCAGGCGTGCGATCACCTCGTGCACCATATCGCCGAGCACGAACTCGCTGGCCGTGAGCGTGAGCCTTCCGCGGCTAATGCGCGTGATATCCAGCAAGCTGTCGATTAGCTTCGAAAGCCGCTCCACCTGCCGATTAGTGGTATTCACCATGCGCAGCAGCGATTCCTGGCTTAGACCGGCGAGGCCTTTTTTCTGGATAGAGCGCATGAGCTGCTGGGCGTGAAGCTTCAGGGGCGTGAGCGGTGTGCGGAGCTCATGGGAGGCAATTGCCAAAAACTCGTCGCGCACCAGAACGGCAGCTTCCGCCTCGTGGAAGAGCAGAGAATTGTCGATGGCGGAAGCCACCCGGTAAGCTAAATCTTCCACGAAGTAAGCGTCGGCCTGATTAAATCGTTTTTCCGGGCTGATGGCGCAAAAAAGCATCGTGCCCAAGAGTTTCCCGCGGGCGGTAAGTCCAATCCGGATTGCAGAGTTAAACCCGGCTTTCGCGAGCACCTGCGCCCTAGCGGCATTTCCGCCGATCGCTTCAAACGCCATGCCGTCGAGATCGAGGTAAAGATGGGCGCGTGCCTGCCCTTCCTGGGTCGCGGAAACGTCCGTGATCGGAATAGGATTATCGAGGAATGCATCCGCGATTTTTTTCTGATCAGCGGAGATATCCGGCGCCACCTTCACCGCGCGCATATTCGTTTCGAACTGAGTGAGATCGATGGCACAAAATTCGGCGAAGGTTTCCACCGCAAAGGCGGCAAGCTTGTCGAGATTTTTTCGGTAGTCGAAGCTCGTGCCCAGGATCAAACTCGCCTGCGCCAGCAAATCCGATCGCTGGCGATTTTGCCCGGCGGCGCGCTCGGCATCTTTCAATTTCGTGATGTCCACCGACAGCCCGCTGAGCTCGTTGACCATGGTAATCGGATTAGGAGAAGCCCTCAAACCGGTCTGCAGCCAAATCACTTCTCCTGAAGCATTCAGGAAGCGATGCTCCAAATCTCCCGCCGTTCCCTCTTCCGTCGCGATGCGCACCGCATTTTGAAATGCCTCGCGATCTTCCGGATGCACATGCTCGAGAAAAAATTCGGGACGCGTCAGCCATTCCGCCGGGGCAAACCCGGTAAGGCGCTCGGCGGCATCACTGACAAAGGAAACGGCCAAGTTCGCCGGATCAGCCGACCAAACAATCCCGTGATTGATGCCGTCTACGAGTTGGCGGTAGCGCTTTTGCTCCACTTGCTCCCGGCGTAGGCTCTTCAGCTCCAATTCTGCAATTCTTCTTTCGCGCTCGCGGGTCTCGTTCTCGCGCAGCAAGCGCTCGGTGCGGAGGAGCCGCTCGTTTTTGCGATGGAGATCGGCGAATACCGCTACCTTCGAGCGTAAGATCTGCGCGTCGAAAGGTTTATAGATATAATCTACCGCTCCGAACTCGTAGCCTTTATATAGGTAACGCTCGTCTTTATTGAGCGCGGTGATAAAAATGATCGGAATTTCACGAGTGCGCGCGCCGCCCTTGATGATAGCCGCCGTTTCGAATCCATCGAGGCCGGGCATTTGCACATCCATCACGATCAAAGCCGGAGCATGCTCCAGGAGATAGCGTAGAGCCAAATCTCCCGACTGCACTTTCACGAGGCGATAGTCGGGAGACTCCAGCACCGCCTCGAGCGCGAGCAAATTTTCTTCCCGGTCGTCTACGAGTAAAATCTCGATCGGAATCGCCGAGGATTCGAGATGATTCATTCTCGTATTTTGCACACTTGCGCTCAAGTTTAGTCGCTTTCTCAAAATGAGCGTAGGAATCCCCACGGCTCTAAATTCCAAGGCCTGTATTTGTTGATAAGGTTAGGTAAGAACTCAGACAAGCGAAACTTTCCCGTTTCTCTTTCGGCCACCCGCGAAAAATCCAAAAACTGGCGTAAGCCCCCAACAAAAGCGCCGCCCGCGCAAAAACCGCGGCCAGGGAAAAATGCCGCACCTTTTTTCCTTGTCCTTAAAGTTTTTGCGCTTCTACGGGGAGAAAATAAATTTTATGACGAAAAATAATCTCATCCGCTGCGGGAACGACAACTTTGTCGCAGTTGCATTTTTTGCCACAAGCTCCTAGGTTTTCTCCCTTATTCTCGAGGCATTCTTACGTCCTATCTACGATCACTGAAGAATGAAAATTTAATTCCTGAGGGGGAATTTGCGTGGAACCGATGAATCCGTCCTTAAAAAAGAATGAAAAGAAAAATGGCCGCGGCAAAGCCGCCATCGCCGGCGCAAAGCCCGTATTGAAAGACACCCCTATCACCGTCCCGATGCGAGACGGAAACGGGCACGGGTTGAAGAGTATGCGCCAAACTCGTGGATCTTCCACCGAATGGGATTTATTGTCCGACTCCTCTAAGGACGAAATCGACAGCCTCGTGGAAGTTTTAAAAGCCGTTAAGAGCGGTGACTTCTCGGTTCGTCTCTCCAACGAAAAAGGCGGAATCCTCAGCCGCGCAGGTGAATTGCTAAACGACATCATCGGCCTCAATGAACATACCGCCCACGAACTAGTGCGCGTAGGTAAGATCGTAGGTCAGGAAGGTAGGATGACGGAGAGAGCCTCGGTGGGTCCCGCGAAAGGATCCTGGGCTTCTTCCGTAAACTCCGTAAACCAACTGATCGGAGACCTTGTAGCTCCGACGAATGAGGTAGCGCGGGTAATTACGGCCGTAGCTAAAGGCGACTTGAGTCAGAAAATCTCCCTCGAGATCGAAGGCCGCCCGGTAAGGGGGGAATTCTTCCGGATCGGTACCACGGTAAATTCCATGGTGGATCAGCTCAATTCCTTCGCCGCCGAGGTAACGAGGGTAGCAAAAGAGGTAGGTAACGAAGGAAAGCTCGGCGGTCAGGCCGAGGTAAAAGGGGTATCGGGAACCTGGAAAGATCTAACCGACAACGTGAATGGTCTCGCCTCCAACTTGACCAACCAAGTGCGTAACATCGCCAAAGTAACGACGGCCGTAGCAAAAGGCGACTTGAGTCAGAAAATTACCGTAGACGCCAAGGGCGAGATTCTCGAGCTGAAATCCACGATCAATACGATGGTGGACCAGCTCAACTCTTTCGCCTCCGAGGTAACGAGGGTAGCAAAAGAGGTAGGTAACGAAGGTCGCCTTGGGGGTCAGGCCGACGTACGCGGCGTATCCGGTACGTGGAAAGATCTAACCGACAACGTGAACGTTCTCGCCGCCAACTTAACGAACCAAGTACGTAATATCGCCAAAGTAACCACCGCCGTAGCAAACGGAGACTTGTCGCAGAAAATTACCGTAGATGCGAGGGGCGAGGTATACGAGCTCAAGAACACGATCAATACGATGGTGGACACGCTTCGATCTTTCGCCGCCGAGGTAACGAGGGTAGCAAAAGAGGTAGGTACCGAAGGCAAACTCGGGGGCCAGGCCGACGTAAAAGGTGTGACGGGAACCTGGAAAGACCTCACCGACAACGTGAACACGATGGCCTCCAACCTCACCGTACAGCTACGCGACGTATCGAAGGTGTCCTCGGCAATCGCGAACGGAGACTTAACGCAAAAAATCACCGTAGACGTAAAAGGTGAGTTTCTTCAGATTAAAGACGTAATTAATAAAATGGTGGACCAGCTCTCCTCCTTCGCCGCCGAGGTAACCCGGGTAGCAAAAGAGGTAGGTAACGAAGGGAAGCTCGGGGGTCAGGCCGAAGTAAAAGGGGTATCGGGAACCTGGAAAGACCTCACCGACAACGTAAACGGCTTGGCATCCAACTTGACCAACCAAGTGCGTAACATCGCGAAGGTAACCACCGCCGTAGCTAACGGAGACCTTTCGCAGAAAATCACCGTAGATGCGCGAGGCGAGATCTACGAGCTGAAAAACACGATCAACACGATGGTGGACACGCTGAGAAGTTTCGCTGCCGAGGTAACCCGGGTAGCAAAAGAGGTAGGTACCGAAGGGAAACTCGGGGGCCAGGCCGACGTAAAAGGCGTGAGCGGAACCTGGAAAGACCTCACCGACAACGTGAATGGTCTCGCCTCCAACTTGACCAACCAAGTGCGTAACATCGCCAAAGTAACCACCGCCGTAGCGAAAGGCGACTTGTCGCAGAAAATTACGGTAGACGCCGAAGGCGAGATTCTCGCCCTCAAGAATACGATCAACACGATGGTGGACACGCTGAACTCCTTCGCCGCTGAGGTAACCCGGGTGGCAAAAGAGGTAGGTACCGAAGGAAAACTCGGAGGCCAGGCCGAAGTAAAAGGCGTGAGCGGAACCTGGAAAGACCTCACCGACAACGTGAATGGTCTCGCCTCCAACTTGACCAACCAAGTGCGTAACATTGCGAACGTAACCACGGCCGTAGCGAACGGAGACTTATCGCAGAAGATTACGGTAGAAGCTAAGGGCGAGATCTTGGAATTAAAATCCACGATTAACGTGATGGTGGATCAACTCCGCTCCTTTGCCGCCGAGGTAACCAGGGTAGCAAAAGAGGTAGGTACCGAAGGAAAACTTGGAGGCCAGGCCGACGTACGCGGCGTATCCGGTACGTGGAAAGATCTAACCGACAACGTGAACGTTCTCGCCGCCAACTTAACCACTCAGGTGCGTAACATCGCGAAGGTGACGACCGCCGTAGCGAAAGGCGACTTGTCTCAGAAGATCACGGTAGACGCCAAAGGCGAGATCGCAGAGTTGAAATCTACGATCAATACGATGGTGGACCAGCTCAACTCCTTCGCCGCCGAGGTAACGAGGGTAGCAAAAGAAGTAGGTACCGAAGGAAAACTCGGGGGCCAGGCCGAAGTAAAAGGCGTGAGCGGTACGTGGAAGGATCTCACCGATAACGTAAACCAATTGGCCTCTAACCTCACCAACCAAGTGCGTAACATCGCGAAGGTAACGACCGCCGTAGCGAAGGGCGACTTGTCGCAAAAAATTACGGTAGATGCCAAGGGCGAAATCGCCGAACTGAAAAACACCATCAATACGATGGTGGACCAGCTCAACTCCTTCGCCGCCGAGGTAACGAGGGTAGCAAAAGAGGTAGGTACTGAAGGAAAGCTCGGGGGCCAGGCCGAAGTAAAAGGCGTGAGCGGAACCTGGAAGGATCTCACCGATAACGTGAACTTCATGGCCTCCAACCTTACCAAGCAAGTGCGAGGTATCGTGAAAGTAGTAACGGCCGTAGCGAACGGAGACCTTAACCAAAAGTTCGCCCTCGAAGCCAAAGGAGAGGTAGCGGCGCTCGCCGAAACTATTAACTCCATGACCGACACGCTCCGTATCTTCGCCGATCAGGTAACCACGGTTGCCCGCGAGGTAGGTATCGAAGGAAAACTCGGAGCCCAGGCCCGGGTACCCGGGGTAGCCGGAACCTGGAAGGATCTCACCGACAACGTAAACTTCATGGCCTCCAACCTCACCACGCAGGTGCGCGGGATCGTGAAAGTAGTTACGGCCGTAGCCAACGGAGACCTGAACCAGAAATTCGTACTCGAAGCCAAAGGGGAAGTGGCCGCCTTGGCCGAGACGATTAACTCCATGACCGATACGCTTCGTACCTTCGCCGACCAAGTAACGACGGTAGCCAGGGAAGTAGGAATCGAAGGAAAACTTGGTGGTCAGGCCAAAGTACCCGGCGCCGCCGGTACCTGGAGAGAGCTCACCGACAACGTGAACCAGCTCGCCGGTAACCTGACGTCTCAGGTGCGCGCCATCGCCGACGTATCCACCGCCGTAACGAAGGGTGACCTTACCCGTTCGATCAACGTGGAAGCGCAGGGCGAAGTACTTCAGTTGAAAGATAACATCAACCAGATGATCTCCAACCTGAAGGACACGACGAATAAAAACCAAGAGCAAGACTGGCTGAAGACCAACCTCGCAAAGTTCTCCGGGATGATGCAAGGCCAGCGGAATATCGTGTCGGTGGCTCAGCTGATCATGAGCGAACTCACTCCCCTCATTGATGCCCACCATGGCGGGTTCTTCATGATGGAGAACAGCGAAAAAGGCGACGCGATGCTGAACCTGATCGCGAGCTACGGTTTCACCGTTCGCAAGAACCTCCAGACGCACTACAAGCTGAAGGAAAATCTCATCGGCCAGTGCGCCTACGAGAAGAAGCGCATTCTCCTCACCGATATCCCGGAAAACTTCATCCAGATCCAGTCGGGTTTGGGCGAGGCTCCGCCGAAGCAAGTGGTGGTACTGCCCGTGCTCTTCGAGGGTGAAACCAAAGCCGTGATCGAGCTCGCTTCCTTCAAGCAGTTCAGCCCCAACCAGCTGAGCTTCCTCGATCAGCTCATGGACTCCATCGGTGTAATCTTGAACATGATCTCCTCTTCCATGAGAACGGAAGAGCTGCTCCAGGAGCTGAAGCGTTCCAACGCCGAGCTCGAGGCGCAAGCCGGAGAACTGAACGAGAAAGCCAAGCTGCTCGAGATCAAGAACCAGGAGGTGGAACTCGCTTCCCGCTCCGTGGAAGAGAAGGCCGAACAGCTCCAGCTCATTTCGAAGTATAAGAGCGAATTCTTGGCGAATATGAGCCATGAATTAAGAACGCCACTGAACTCTCTCTTGATCCTCTCGAAAATGCTCTCGGAGAACAAAGGCGGGAACCTCACCGGCGAGCAAGTGCGGTTTGCGAAAACCGTATTTGATTCCGGAAACGATCTCCTCGGCCTCATCAACGAGATCCTCGATCTATCCAAAGTGGAAGCCGGCAAAATGCCGATCTACCCCAAGAAGATCCGCGTTCCCGAAATCCAAGAGTACGTGGAGCAAACCTTCCGCCATATGGCTGCGCAGAAAGGGCTCGATTTCGATATCAAGATGGGCCCTGGATTACCGGCCGATATGTTCACGGATTCGAACCGCTTGAATCAGATCCTGAAGAATCTGCTCTCGAACGCGTTCAAGTTCACGGAAACCGGCAAAGTGGACCTCACCATCTCCATGCCGGACGCCAAAGAACTAGGCGTCGCCGCTACGGCCAATCCGGCCCAGCCCATTATCGCCTTCGCGGTGCGGGATACGGGCATCGGGATTCCGGCCGAAAAACAGAACCTCATCTTCGAAGCCTTCCAGCAGGCCGATGGCACCACCAGCCGCAAATACGGCGGCACGGGCCTCGGCCTCACGATCAGCCGCGAAATCGCGCGCTTGCTCGGTGGCTGGATTCGCGTGGAGAGCGTTCCGGGCGCGGGTTCCACCTTCACCCTCTACATGCCGCAGAACTATATGGGGCCTGAGGCCTCGAGAGGCGAGAGCACCGAAACCGTAGCCTCCACCGAGAACAATGCTGATATCCCTGCCCTGCCCGAGGGCGTGGATTTCTCCGGCAAGAAAATCCTGCTGATGGACGACGATATCCGCAATATTTTCGCCATTAACTCGATCCTCGAGTCTCGTGGCATCAAGGTTCTCCACGCGGAGAACGGCAAGGCCGGGATCAAACTGCTGGAAGAGAATGCCGACGTGGACATCGTGCTCATGGATACCATGATGCCCGAAATGGACGGTCTTACGGCCACCTCCGAGATCCGCAAGAACAATAAGTTCAAGCGCCTGCCGATCATCTCGCTCACGGCGAAAGCCATGAAGGGTGACCGCGATAAAGCGCTCGAAGCCGGCGCTTCGGACTATATCACCAAGCCCGTAGATCCCGACAAACTGCTATCGGTTATTCATATCTGGCTCAAGAAAGGCGTGGGCCGCAAACGGACCGCCGGCCCCAATGAGCCCGGAAAAAAGCTGACCGTGGCAGATAACCCTTCTACCGACCAGCACTGATCCCTCCACAAAAACGCCGGGCCCACTCTGGGGCCCGGCGTTTTCATTTTGCGTTTATAATTTCTTACAAAATATTTTCTGAAAGGCCTCGATAACGGGGAAAGAAAAGGAATTAAAGTATTTATTTTCCATTTCCGCGATGGGATCAATCCGCTTTTGCGTGGCCGAACGCCGGATCAATTGGTTAAACGTATCCGCAATTCCGATCATTTCGGAAACGGGAGAGATTGCTCCCGCTCCTAGCTTATAGGGAAAACCGTTGCGTGTTCGGCGTTCATGATGCTGCAATACTACCTGCGGCACGAGCGGATTCAGGCGGCGGATTCCCTTTAACATCTCCTCTCCCACAATCGGATGTTTGTGGAATTCAGTAAGCTCCGCTTCGGTGAGCTCGTCTTCGTTCTCATGCTGAAATTTTTCGGGCATATTCATTAGGCCGATATCGTGAAACAAGCCGCCCAGCGCGATCACCTCAATTGTTTTCCGGTCCTTATAGCCAAGGGTTTCCATGAAAAGCGAAAGCACCATCAAGGTGCCCGATCCATGAGCAGCGTGCGCTACTTTTTCTAAGTAAGTATCGAGCACGCTCGGCGCCAAATCTCGCGTGAGAGAATGGGCATGCTTTACGAATTGCATGGCCGTTTGCAGCGTGGCCTCGTTAAAACCCTTATCTTTCATGAAGTCCATGGTTTCTTTGCCGAAATTCAAAACCTGGTCGATTTTCATCTCCACCGGAACCGACTTTTCTTTAAGAAGGGTTTCGGTAACCTTATCGCAGTACTGCAGGAAAACCTCTTGCGCTTCTTTGCGCATATAAAAATGGGTCACTCCCTTAACGAGATAAGATTTTACTCGCTCCAGATCAAATTTATCTCCGGCCTTCAAAAGCTTGATGTATTTTCCCGAGGCCAAACGCACGTAGACGTCGAAAAAAGATTTTGATCCGCAAAGGAAATCCTTGGCGGAAATCGCGTGCATTTCCTTATCCTCGGCAGCCAAAGCCGTGTCTGCCGCCGATTGGTCTTTCTTGCTCAGATTCACCAGCTTTTCCATTTCGAAAAGCGTGTAGGGAAAAATGGAATTAATTAAATCCTTGGGCTTTATCGGTTTTGCAATCACGCCCTCGATCCGCAACTCATCCAAAATCTCCGCTTTCGGAGCGTTTTCCGGCGTATCGCTCAGAAGATAAATGGGCGTGGCCGGGCGATGCGCTTTCGTGAAGCGCACTAAGGGGAGTGCATAAGGCGCACACGCGGAGGCGTTTAAGCATACGGCGGTAAAAAAAATGTCTTTATTAGCTAGTTTTAATTGCGCGGCTATCCTCTCGGTAGCTATCCGGATGTCCACCGCGCTTTTATTCCCCGCCTTACATTCTTGGAGAAAACTCTCGTCGGCGTCCACCAATAAAACAGCCGGATTTTTTCGATCAACTGCCATAGGAATGCTCCACTGCCTAAATCGGAGTATTCTCTATTTTTACTTACTTATAAATATATATACGTATATTTTATTAAATCACCATAAAGGCGCGGCGCACCAATGTCAAAAATGGCACGCCGGGCTTATTCCGTGCAGCCCGGCCCAACCGGCGGATCCGGCGGTGTCCAGTTCACGTCGAGCCTAACTACCTCGGCCAAAGCTTTGGCTGCATTCACCCTTCCGTTCCAAGCCACCTTTCCACGGTAGGCGGATTTCACGTCCACCGTCTCAAGCAAGGCCCCCTTGATCTGCTGGTAAGAAAGATCTGGCCTCACCGCGATCATGGTTGCCAATACCCCGGAGACCAGCGGGGTCGCCATCGAAGTGCCGCTTAGATTTTGATAAGAATTTCCATTTTTGGTGGAATAGATGTTCACGCCCGGAGCCGCCAGATCCACCTTCTTCGCGCCGTAGTTGCTCCAGCTCACCAGTTTATCGGAGCTATTGCTAGCCGCCACCCGCACGAGATTGTCTTGGGGATAGTTCGTGGGATAAGCGTCTACTTTATCGTTATTTTGGCCCTCGTTACCGGCCGCCACCACGAAGAGAACTCCGGCCGCGCGCGCGTGGTCGATCGCCGCCGAAAGCGCCTGGGACTTCGAGCTTCCGCCCCAGCTATTATTAATGATCTTCGCCCCATGATCGACGGCGTAGTTCACGCCCTTGATCGCGTCGGAGGTATATCCCGCGCCCTCACTGCCTAAGAACTTCAGGGCCATTAGCTTCACCTTCGGTGAATGGCCAGATATCCCGATCCCATTATCACCCACCGCTCCCACGGTTCCCGCCACGTGCGTGCCGTGAAAGGAGCCGTCGTCGGCCATGGGGGAATTATTATTACTCACGAAGTTCCAGCCGTACAAGTCGTCTACGAAGCCGTCGCCATCGTCGTCGATGCCGTTACCGGCGATCTCACCGGGATTCTTCCACATATTCGCGGCGAGATCGGGATGAGTATAATCCACGCCGGAATCCAGCACCGCCACCACCACGCTCGCGCTTCCGCGGCTGATATCCCAGGCCGCCGACGAACCAATCATCGCGTGAGCCCATTGGCTGGAAAGCTTTGGGTCGTCGGGGATGAAAGAAGCGAAGACCTTCGCGTCCGGCTCGATATACTCGATTTCTTCCGCGGGTAATTGTTTTGCCAACTCGCTTTTAGTAGTGGCTTCGGGAAGAATCAAAACGGAAAGATCCTCGCCAACCTCTTCCACGCGGCCGCCCTGCCTCAAGCCAGACATCATCCGCTGCGTACGCTGCCTGCGGGTTCCCAGAGAGCGGGCGCCCGCTCTCTGGGAAAATTTTATGATGAAACGATTCCCGGGAACCGCGGCCAGGGCGCTTTCGCTCCGCACCTGCCGGGCCCCATCGGTCTCGCAGCCACCGGCCGCCACCTGGGCATTTTCATTTTCGTCACTTCCGCACGCACTTAAAACCAGAACCAAGCCAACCATTGGCAACCAGCGCCGCATCCGCATTCCCCTTCCGTGAGGACTCTCTCCCAATCCGTTGGGAGCTCATGAATTCAGGATAAGGGAAAGGGCGCGCGGCAAAAAGCCCAGTAGGAATTTGTTAGCGAAGGGAAACCGTATCGTCGGAATTGCGGCCGGGAAACGTGTGGCTTTTTTTAACGACGGCAGTCCGGATAGATTTCCAGGGGGCAAGCAGACGCTTCCGGATCTTTGCAGCCGAGAGCGATCACGGCGTCGTAGTCGGACCAATAGCCGTAGCTGCGCCGGGTATCGTCGTTCCCCGGAATATCCCCGTATTCCGAAGGCACGATCTCCCCATCCTTCGAGTTGAGAAAGCCGAAATTTTCCTTGAGAACCGGCATCTCCGCGGCGCATAGTTTTTTGCCCGCAATCGATTTCCAGCGCCACCGGAAATCGGCGCAGCCGTCTCTATTCAATCCGGGACTGATCAGCTCGATTTTGTAAGGATCAAAATTTTTGGCTTTTAGCTCCGCCACCACGGAAGTTTCCCGGTCGTAGCCACGAGCGTGGTTTGCGCCGATTATCATGAGCGCAAACTTGCATTCTCCGCTTTTGAATAAATCCTCGGTAGCGTTCGCCATGAAGCGATCGCGGCGATTTAAATCCGCCAGCAAATCGCTGGGTAAATTCATGAAATTAGTCTCGGCATCTATCGCCTTCACTTTCAGCCCCAGCGCAAGCCCGGCGGCCACACCGGAAAAGCTTGGGAGGCTGGCGCGCTTGCAGCCACGGCGGGCATGGCACGCATCGAGCGCGGCCTGGTATTTCGCCAGCGGCTGTTCCACAAGGATGCAATCCAAAGCCGGGTTCTTTTTTTTCATTTCACCAAAGGCCCAGTGGTAAAATTTGTTCACTCGCTCGTAGTGCGACTCCCCGATGACCACGATTTTCTTTCCCGAGGCGGCGGCCTTATCCAATACCTCGCCGGGAGATAATTTCGCATCGTAGGCATTGCGTAGGTAACGGATGCGGCGGTCGCAGGTGGCACGGCTAGGACGACGCTCCTTCACCACCGGCAAAACGCTCGGATCCGGACGCGCAGCATGCGCCGGCATGGCTGCCGAAACCCAAAAAATAAGAGTAAAAATAAAGCCGTAGGGCACGGCTACTTTTCGACACTCGCGGCAGAAAGCTTGACCTACGTTGTGCTACCTGCCGCCGGATAAACGGGCTTAAAGAATAGCCAAGAAGTATGAGACCTGTGAGGTTTTGGCAGGCAAAAAATGGTCGGGGTAATTCCCGGCCAGTAATTTCAAAGGGTTATCACGCTTTGTCAGGGATGAGAAGGGGGTCATCGCGCCGCCCCCATGAGCGGCACGACTTCGGCCTCCTGTCCCGTAGGCACGTTGATTTTCAATCCATCCATTTGACCGCGCATCTGGATACCCGACGAGCTGAAGTATTCATCCGTCGTGCTCAGCTTGGCGTGCCCCACGTTCTCTTTCACGATCCCGATGGGGATGCCGCTGATTAGCGCGAGCGTTATATGGGTCGCCCGTAGCCGGTGGTGCGTTACTTCCTTAATGCCGATCTCTCGGCAGAACTCCCGCAACACGGCGGCCTGGTGGCCGCCTTTCCACTGGTTACAGTCAATGTCCACCACGAACTCGCTTTGCGAACTGAGGCGGCATTCCTTGAGAGCCGTGACGACGGATGCAGGAATAGCGACGGTTCGCTCTTCCTTATCCTTCGGACGGTCTACGATGCCTTCTTTTGGAAGGTTCTGGCGCTGCACAGTAATCAGCCCATTATCGAAATCAATGTCTGACCACTTGAGGCCCGCCAGCTCGCTCCGCCGCAATCCCAAGGCTATCGAGAACAGCCAGATGAAAAAGTAAGGGTGGTTCCGCTGGCGCGCTTCCGAGAGAAGGATTTTAACCTCCTCGGGGTTGAGCGCCTTTTTCTTTCTCTTCGGAACCTCCCGCTTCGTCATCTCGGCCAACGGGTTGACCTTGAGATACCCGCAATCCACCGCGTAACCGAAAACACAACGCACTTCCTTTTGGATTTCGCTCGTCAACGCGCGGCCAGCGAGGCCGCGCATTTCGAGGGCGTCTAGCGTTTCCTTCACGCATTTCGGAGTGATGAGGTCGAGGTGAGAATCGTTCCACTCCTTCACATGGACGAAGCGGCTTTTTTTCTTCTCCAGGGTCTTGGGGCTGAAACCCGTTTTATTGGTTTCGCTCCTCACCTGGCTCTCGACGTAGCGGAGGTAGGCGTCCGTCAGCTCACCCCATCTTTCGATGCGGGGGCCGTCCGGCCGCTCCTCTCGGCATTGAACCCACAGCTCGCGGAAAATACCGTCAGCCTTCGGTTTAGAGGTAATCCCGATGCGTCTCTTCTGGATTCTTTTTCTGGTGTACTTATTTACGCCCTCGGCGGTGACTCGATAAAAAGTCTTGAAGACGCCGGGGGAAACTTCCTTTCGGTATGACGTAACTCCCATTACCAAACTCCTTTGAGTAAGGAGTCGAGGTCTTGAACCCTGAATCGGAGACTACGCCCGAGAAGTTTGTAGCTTTTGATTTTTCCTTGATAGACCCAATTCCGAATCTGTTTCGGAGTTGTGCCCAGGTACACCGCTGCTTCACGCGTGTTTAACCATCTGAAATTTTCAAAGAGCGTGTCAGGCTTTTTGAGGGCCTGACTTGTGCTTTCTACTCTATTACCAAATGAACTTTTTGGCAAGTTTTCGAGAGTTTCGCAGATAAACTACTTTTGTTTTTCTGCGTCGATTTCAGAGGCGACTTCGCGCGTCTTTTTCGGCTTCGGGTTTGCCGTGCTCCCGAGGCTCTTGGCTGCCTCCCGAAGCGCACAGCGGCGCTCCTCCGGGTCAGCTATCCGCATCGCGGCCTCGAAGCATTTACGCTCGTTAAAGTGGGCTTTAGCGAGGCTCTTCTTGCGGGCCGCGATGTACCGCTCGCAGTAGTCGAGAACGATCCAGTTTACGAGCTTGGAGGAGTTGATGCTGATTCGCTCGTCCTTCTGAAGCTCCGCAAGCTCCCGGTCGAGCGCGGCCTTCGCCGCGTCGACCAGAACGATCCGAAGCTCCTCACTCATCGGCCTCCTGCTTTTTCTTTCCGCCGGACTTGACCCATTCCGGGGTGCCGGTGATCTTCGATTCACAGTGCGCCTGTATCAGCTTGTCGCCCTTGATCTCGGTGGGGAAACAATCGGTACTGACCCCGGCCGGTGCGATCCCATACTCGTAATCCATGCCACCGCCGCCGCTCGGCTGCGATACGTTGTACTTATCGAGGTTGAAGAGCGTTTCTTTCCGCACTTTCGCATCGCGGTCGTCGAGTCCCTTGTGAACGAAGTAGGCCGCGATCCCGCCGACGGCCGCGCCGATCAGCGCGCCCCCAAGCCTCGCATCTGAGGCGTTACGATCTACAGCAGAGCCGAGAAGCAAGCCTGTAACGGCTCCAGCTCCGACCCCCGTAAAGATCGACTCTTTCATGGTCGCGCAACCCGAAGCGCAAACCATCGAACAAGCCAAAACCATCCGAATAATTTTCTCTATAACTTCTCCTTCAAAAATCCGTTCATCCGTCCATCAAATCCATTCCGCATAAAATCCCTGACTCCCTCTGAAAAACCGATCTTCCGTTCCTCTGAATCCAGCCACTTAGCTCTTGCTTGCCTGGTGCGCGCGCACCACCCTCGCACCACCCAAAATCGGAGCATCACGAAAGGACGATCTTGGCTCCCTTGCGATCCGTGAAGGTACAGCTAGGGGACTTTCCCAGCACATCTTCTAGGAGAGCGTAGAAGCAGCGGGCCGGGCCTCTTCCGCCAACGGCGGCCTCGGCCTGCGCCACCGCTGCCCGAATCCGCGCATTTCCGCAGACGTAGAAGACGGCCGGCGTCCTCGCATCCGAGTAGTAGCTTACGAGCTTGCGGGTGTATCTCTCTTGCGCCTTTTCGCTATTCTCGTACTCCAGGGCGACCAGGGTTTTCGTACCTTGGCGCGTAACTTCGAGTACGGCGTCCGTGTTATTCTGCACGAAAGGCCACAGAGCCTCATTCTCCGAGAACTCCGCGCAAGCCTGAAGCATATTCTCCGTGTAGTAGCGGGTGACGAGCTTGAGGCGTTCTAACCGCCGCCGCACCTCCACGAGTACAAGATCGTGTGCCACGGAATCGCTCTTGATGAACTCGCGCGTGATTTTGTGACGGTAGGTTTCGGCGATTGCCTTGAGCGCCTTCGGCGTCAGGGAGTACGCCGCGTGGGCCGACTCGTGCGGCCCGTAGACATACCGCCTATCGAGGTAGCCGATCTTTTCGAGCTTACAAAGCCGTCTGCTGGCCCGCTGCCGGGCCAAGCCACGAAAATGCAAGTGTGAGAGTTGCGTTCCGTACATGACCCGGTTCTCGAAAATCTCTCCAAAGATGGCGCGATCCCGCTGCGTGATAACGACTCCCTCGGGATAGCGCCTCATTCAGCCGCCGCCTCTTTTCCCAGGCCCTTGAGCGCGCCGTCCACCTCAACGCCGCCCATAGTGGGCACTAGAAGAGGCTGAAGGCATTTCCGTTTTCCGCTCTCAAAGTCGCCTTTGATGGCGGCAATTTGCTGACCGATGAACTTATCAGAGACGAAAGGCGTCTGTACTTCCGTGAAGTCGTTGCCTCGTCCCCAGATCGCGCGCCCCTTAATGTCGGGGAGTTCAAACGCCTTCTTGTTTCCGAGAACCACGTTCGAGCCTTGGAGCGTGCCCACGCGAAAACAGATTCGGCCGCCGATATTCTCTTGAACATCGGTGTCGATCGTCTTCGTTGTCACTTTTTGCGTCGCCGCGATCAGGTGAATGCAGGCCGCGCGCCCTAGCTTCGTGATCTCGTCGGTCAAATCCCTCGC
Source organism: Bacteriovoracia bacterium (assembly GCA_050246755.1). GTDB lineage: Bacteria > Bdellovibrionota > UBA1018 > CAIPTA01 > CAIPTA01 > JAKFYM01. The sequence continues at coordinate 236,771 of JBFWVL010000005.1, read as the reverse complement.
CATGTTGACCAGTTCATTGACGGACTTATCGCCAGCCTTCTTTTTGTAGAGTACCGAAGCCTCGTCCACTCCAACCAAGATTAGGTCTTTCTTGTCCTTCTCCGGGTCAATGATCTTGTTCCCGTTCTTCTCCAGTAGCTTGAAGCGCGCATTCATTTCGGCCACGACGGCCTTCAATAGCTGCACGGCTTCGTTCGCATCCTTGGCGATTTTCACGTTAGGAAGATCGCCGTAAACCTTCACCTCTACGCCGAGCTTGAGGTCCAATAGGTAGAGCTGAATGTGCGGCGAGGTCTTGAGCATGGAAATTAGTGCCTGGTTGAAGAACACTGATTTCCCGTTGCCACTCGTGCCCGCGATCAGAAGATGTGGCAGGCTTCGGATGGATTGCGCCATCACGCCGCCCAAGGATTCACCGACTAGGAATGAATAAGGTTCCGTGAGAGCACCCGCGCACTTCTCAAAAGATACGTGCGTCGGCAGTTCCTTATCCACAAGGTGGATTTCCACGAGCTTCCGGCTTCGCTCGGAAACGCGAATGTCCTCCACGATCGAGCCGAAGGTGGCTTCCATATCCGCCTTCTTGGCCTTGTACTGATCCAGCCCGACGCCAAGGCTCAGCACCGTGATTTTCTGGTGAAAATCTCCGGCCGCCTCTACGTCGATCACCTTGGGCTCGTCACCCGTGGCAGATTTAAGCCCAAGGTGACGAAATGCTTTCTGGTAGCGCACCATCTTAACGAAATGGCCGATCCCGAAGATCACGCCGAGCGCCACGGTCACGCCCGCCGAGAGCATTACCGATTGCGCGAACTGCGAAACATGATAGACGAAAAAGCTCATCACGCGCACCGTGAATACTCGCGGGAACAACCAATGTAGAACGACGAGATGACGCCAGTTCCAGTAGACGAGAACGAAGATCGCGCCATAGCTCAGGAGGAGCCACAAAACACGATCCACGCCGCCGAAGACAGAGCGCCGGAGTCCATGCCAGCTTACTTTTAAGGTGAATAATCCGATCTTCCCGAAGCCCAAGGCGAAAGTTTCAAGCGCCTTCCCTTGGGTGGGACTCTTCTTTTCTTTGCTACTCAATTCGCTGTAAATGCTTTCGTAAGGCTCACGATCAAATCCGTTCCGGCGTCCACCGTCACGTACTGCGGCTCCTGGCCGATCGCCTGCGCTTGCCTTGTGGCCTCATCCTGAGCGACTTGTGAAACGCCGTGCATGATCGCATTCCGCATCGTGGATTTCGGCGTTACCGAGCCCGGAAGCAGGCCGCCCCCGCCCAAAGATTCCTTTTCCGTCAGTACGTCGCTCATTCCGGCGATCATCGTTAGTCCCAGGCTCGATGCCACGCGTGTATCGGCGTTCCCATGAAAGTGGCCCACGAGCCCCGACGAGTAGTCGCCGGGATTCAAGGCTTGTGCCTCGACCGGGAACTCCTGGCCGCTCGGGAGTAGCCCTTTGGTGAACTTGACGAAGACTTTCTCGCCCTTGCCGTCGTAGGTGATCTGGCCAAAGAGAGTCGTGTTCTTCGGCAGCTCGCCCCCGGCGCTGGCGCGGCCCCCGTAGGGAAGCAGCACCTTGACCACCTGATCCGCAGACCTCGTGTCGATCGTCGTCAGGGTCTTGCCGATAAGGTTCGTTCCCATCGGCAGCGTTCGAGCGGGATCGGCGCTATCACTCACGAGTACCTGCTGCGCCTTGTAGTTGAGTTTCATGCCGTGGACGGGAACACTTCTGCTAGAAGTGTCCCGCCCATTTGCCTCGGAATTTCTGAACATCATGTTGACCTTCCCTGTCGCGGGCGCGCCGGGTGGGGAGCTTGCGCTCGCCGTACCACCCCCTGCGAGCGAGCGATCCGACCGGCCCAGAAAGCTCGTGTCTTCGTGGATGCCGGAGAACAGCGCAAAAGCCGCTCCCAAGAGCACCACGCCGCCCGCCGTGAGCAGCCACCGCCAGGTACGAACGACTCTTTTTTCGCCCTCCGAGACGAAGAAAAAATCGCTGCACTTCTGCCGCCACTTCGCGCACTTTTCCTTTAGAGAAATTTTCGTAGTACAACGCCCTTACCGGAGCCGCCGCTCCATTTGGCTTCGATTGATATGTCCTTTCTTTCGCCGAGCTTGAGAATCAGCCGCGCTCGCGTTTTCTCTTTCGTTTTCAGCTTCTCGACTTCAACCACCATGCGCTGCCGATCGAGCGCGCGCCCCTGGCGTGTGGCTTTGATCGAGAGCGCGGAGAGGTCGGCCGCATCCTTACCCACGTTCTCGATCACGCAATCAACTAGATGCAGCCCAAACGTCGAAGGCCCTTCCACTTTGGCGATCGTGATTTTGAGGTCACGCCCTGCCGTGAAAGAGACATTCGGGTTGGTGCTGCGAGTTGCGGATACGGGCCGTCGCTCACCACGAGTTTCAGCTCCGTACTTCCAGCGCACGAAAATGAGATCGTCGTAGCGTTCGCCTGGCGTAAGCAGGAAACCGTAAGTGTGCCCCTCCGTGTAGACAAATAGGTTCGTCGCCACCGCGCCGAGCGGCTGGATCGCCACATCATTGTCGATGAACTCCAGGCCATAGTAGTTCTGGTTTCCGACAACCACTTTTTTGGGCTTCTCGGAAAAGCGAAGAATCGTCGATTTCCCCATTCGCAGGAAAACCGGGGCCATCGCTTGATTGTCTACCGCGAGCGTTCGCACGTTGCTGGCGAAGACCGGAGCCGCCGCCAGCATCACACCGAGAATCCACGCTCTAATTCTTCGCGCCTTCGTGCTCGACCAGGCCGTTCACGTAAAGGCCCATCGGATTCCACCGATTTGAACTTCCTCGGACGATGCTGAATGCAAGCTCTGTGGGAATCACCAAGGGCACGCCATCAATCCGAAGCACCTTGTCGAAGGAAGCAATGACGTTTTTCTCCGTCACGCTTACACGCACGTTTGCAACGTCCTGAGAAAGTGTTTTTCCTTTGAAATCCTTTTCCGATCTCTGAACCAGCGCCCCCTTGATCCGATCGAGGAGGCCCGAGGTTGCGAGAGGCGCTACTTGCTGGAGAATCGTCTCCGGCACGAGTTTCGGCCAGGTGAACATTTGGCCCAGGAAATCCCGAACGAAATTTTCTACGTCCTTCTCGGTGATCTCGTCGGCCTTCCTTTCGCTTCTCACGTATCGCTTTGCGCCCGCGTCTACGACGACGACGAGCGGGCTTTGAAATGCCATGACCAAAATCACGACAATCAAAACGGCCACAACTCCACCGGCCACATAGTTGATGGTCCGGTGGAGGTGCAGCATTTGGTTTAGTGCGAGCCACTGATCGAGTGGCTTTCTCTCTTCTTGCTTAGATTCTATGGATTCTCCTTATTGAATGCTCAGTTTTCGCCATGCCTTAGATGGACAGATTTAGGCGGCTAAAATGGGCTAGCGTTTATTCGTTGCACCATTTTGACTGGCTCATTTTGTCTGCTTTATCTTCGGCAGCTCATTTTGGCCGACTTTTCCTTATCAGGTGCCCTCTCGTACATTCCTGTTGCGTAGTTATATTTTTTCTCTGTCCCTAAATCTTTCCATTGCTCTTTCGCTTTTCTCGCGCTGTTCATCGCGGGTTCCATCTTAGTGCGCAGGCGGTCCATTCTAGCGCCGGCCCAATTCCTAACCGGCGCGCCTGCGAATTTCGCCCCTGCCATTCCCCTAGCCGCCAGCGACTTAGCTCCCTGCATGGCCGCCGCCTTGATAGCCACACCGGCCGCCATCGTCGGCACAGCCGCGAGCGCCGACGCTGCACCTTGCATTCCATCGTTGAGCAGAGATTGTGTTGCGAACGGGATGAAGAGCATCGAAACCCCGATACAGAGATTCACGATGATCGACATGAGGTAGTCTTCCATTCCGGTAAAACTCGGACTCATGGCGAGCTTGAGAAGCAAGACGCCCAATATCGAGTAGAGAATCTTCCAGACCACAACGCTACAAAGTCCCGAGTACAGGCTTTTCGTCACGTAGGCCGTGGCCTCCGAGACGTACATCAGGATCATTAGTGGCGAGCAAATGTAGAGGATGGTCCATACGAAATGGATCAAGGCGGTTGCCACGAAGAAACCGAGGTACGCAATGATGTACGCCGCGATATTGAAAAAGTAGATCGCGGTTTCTCGGAGATTGAACCATTGCCCGGAGGCGTTGTTATAGTTCGGCCCGAGGTTTTTCAGTACATCCCAAAGTTTCTGGATTCCGTCGATCCGCTCCGTGATTCCGTCGCCGACTAATGCGATGGCGTTAACGACGTAATCGAACGAATAGAGCATCAGAACCGAGATCACCACTCGCCGCAGAATTTCCGCTACATTCGGGGGATCTTTTTTGAAGAACTCCAGAATGATTAGAAGAGCAACAAACGGGACGAGCAGCGCCCAATAAACTTGGACCAGCTCGCCGCGAAGCTCTCTTCCCACATCGGGTAAGTAGTCAAACACCTAGAACTGCGGCAGCCCCATATCCGATTTGAAACCCTGGAAGCTCTTTCCGAAATCGGTGTTGACCTTCTGGAAGTTTCCTACGCTGTCTTTTCCGGCTTTGTTGCTCATGCCGAATTGCTCGCTCTGCAATTTCAGCAGTTGCGTGTTGAGCCGGATAAGTTGAGCGAGGCTCTGCAAAATCTGCGCGCTCGTTTCCGCCTGCATCCGCGCCGCTCCCTTCGGAGAAGCCTCGCGGCTCTGTGCCGCGATCATAATGGAATTTCTCTCCTGTGAGTCCGAGTAGTCCTTGAACGTGTTGACCATGCGAAGGCTCTCCGCGATCGTCTGATCGTGGAGGGTCTGCATGACGGATTCCTGGCTCTTGGGGATCATTCCGTAAACGCTCGTCACCGAGCGAATCGCGCCCTGGAACTCGCGCAGATCGCCGAGGATTTTTTCGTCTTTTACGGGAAGGGATTGCAGAATCCCGATCGAGTTTTCGATACCGGAGTTGAGTTGCCGGAGAAAGTCGGCTTGATCTCGCCCTTGGCCGATCACTTGCTGGAGCTGATGGTAACGTCGGACATTTTCGACAAGGATTTGGGTCAAAACCGCTACGTCGCCTCCGAATAGGTCCGCCCTAGCGGGCGGACCTATAAGAAATAGTATCAAAAAACCGAGTGTTTTAATTCTTGGGTTGATAGGTATTCCTATTTTGGTTACTCCATCACGGCCCTGCAGATCGCAGGCACCAATAGGACCGTGCGCTTTTCACGCGACGGCTTTTTCTTTTCCAAGTGGTCGCCTGTCACTCGACCGCTTTCTCTCCGAATGCCAGTTTTTTCAGAATCTCTATCTTCGATAGTGCTGGGTGCTGTTGTTCCATTTCCTGAATCCGCGCCTTGTCGTTGCCGTCCGTGGTGCAAACCCAGTAGCTCAACGGCTCAGGCACCAGGCGCAGGATTGTTTGGTTCTCGTCCTGCATGTAGAAGAACTCCGAGTATTTTCCCTTCACGATCTCCAGGCTCTTAACCGCCGCGAGCTGTGCGTCGTTGAAGTCAAATGCCTCCTGGAAATCCTTCCAATCGATTTTTCTCTGCCGCAGGATGATTACGCTCGTCGTGTTCGGGAGAAGCGCATCGGCCAGCTCCGGGTCCGATAGGAAGTCTCGATAGTTTTGCGATAGGCAATAGATCGAGGCCCGGTACTTTCTCCAAGTGCGGTAGCAGGTGATAATGAACTGCTTGGCCAGCTCGCCGCTCTTGAAGAATCTTTCCGCTTCATCGCAGATCAAGAGATATGGTCGGGTCATGTCGGCCGCGGCCATATCCTGAATATGCGAGGTGAGCAGAAGGAGCAGAATGTCCTTCAGCTCGGAGTGGTTCGTAAGGCCCTTGACCTCTATGGTGACGAGATCGCGGGTCAACTTGATGTTCGTTTCGCGGTCGAGCATCTTCCCGAAAGCGGCTTCACCCGTCCAAGAGAAGAGCACTTGCGCGAACTGCCGCATTTCCGGCTCTGCGTGCGCCGCAAGCAGCGCCCGAAGATCGCTCAGGCGCGGCACCGTCCCGGCCGCGTTCGCGTACACCGCGAAAATGGCCTCTTCGAGCAACGCCTTTTCGCGCTTGGGCAGCCCCTTTTGCTCGGGGTCTTTCAGGATCAGCTCCAGCACCGCAAGGATGAGCTTGATCTTCGCGGAAGAAGGCTTCACCTCTCCCGGTTCCAGATCAAACATATTCATTGCGATCCCTGATTCGAGCGTCAGGTCGATGAACTCGCCATCTAAGACTTCCAACAGCCGCTCGGAGGACGCGCCATTGTCGATCCAAATAATGCGCGGGCGTGGACTCTGGCCGTAGAACTGGAGCATGAGCTGACAAAGCGTGAAGCTCTTACCTGAACCCGTTTGCCCGAACACCAGCCCATTCCAGGCCGGGAGTTGTGGCGCGAACGGGTCTATCGCGCAGACCGCGCCTTCCCTGTTTGGCAACACACAAACCGGCCGCTCGTTCCCTTTCCAGCAGGAGTAGAGCGGCAAGAGATGGGCCGCGTTCGACGATTTCAGTTTCTTATGCCGGAACCCGGCGCACACGCTCGGCATGGCCGAGAGGAACGCGTCGGTCCCCGCCAGGGTTTCCACCAAGCCTTCGGCTTGGCCGAGGTTGCGGAACGCTTTCAGCACCTCGTCCGTCTTCTCTTCAAGCTCCGATAGATCACGCGCCCAAAGAATCACGTTGAAATCCATCGAAACCAGACGCTCGGAGCCCTCCATTAGCTCACGCAGTAGCTCCTCGATGCTGGCCAACTTCGATTCGCTCTCCAGATCGGAGACGTTCTTCGCGCCGCTCGCCATCGAATGCGCGAGCCGCCGTCCCAGCTCCAGCTTTTCAATTTCCTTCCTCTGATTGAGGATCGAAATGTTCTGGCTGATCCAGAAGTGGAACGGCAGCTTCGTGAACTCGTCGATCATCGCCGCCACCGTTCGCCCTTCTGGCAACGTTTTCAACGTCAGCACGCGGAAATGGTCATCCCCGATGCGAATGGCATCACGGGCCACCGCCATGTCAGTCAGCGTGAGCTGGCTAACGAGCGATTGCGCGAGCGGGCCGACCGACTCCTGCAATACCGGCACGCCGTGCTTTTCGGAACGCGAGAAGTTCAGGTAGGTGAAGGCCAGCCGGAACCACTCTTCGCTTGCCATCCTCTCGGGAGCGAGCTTGCATTGCCGGAGCGAGGATTCGAGCTGGCCTAGAACGCGAGTGAACCGTTCTCGGTGCTCATCGTAACGACCACGCGTAACTTGCTCGTACTGTGCCTGCTTCTCGAAGAGCTTTTTCTTCTTCAACGCCAGCGGCTCGCTGCGAACGAAGAAGGAAATCTCCGGTACGAAGAACCCACCGCGCGCGGCTGTTTCCCGAAGGTACCTTAGTCGCGCATCGCGTACCTCATGGTATGCAGGTGGGCAATCCTCGGATACGCGCTCGTGTTCCCGTAGGATCGGCTCGACGTTGGGCGTGAGCCTATAGAAGAGCTGAAGCCTGACCCCTTCGGGTGCCGAAATCAGCAGGTGCTCAAGGTTTCGGCTGAACTGGTTGATCTCGTCAGCGTTGGCACAGGAAATGTCATACTCGCCGAGCCGGAACCCCGCGCCGAGCGATCCGTCGTTGAAAACAACGAGGTCGTCATCGAGGTGCCAGAATGGCAATCTTTGGCCAAGAGACTTACTTACCAAAAATGGGTTTTCTCATCTGTTCTTCGTGTTTCGACTCCTCCCCTGCGCTGAGAAATCCAGGCGTCAGGTAAAAACGGGCTAAATGAACCAGGAACCCCTCGGGCTTATCGCGCTTCCCCACGTAGAGAACGCCGAGGAGAGCGGCCGGCAGCACGATCACGAGCGGAAGCGCGAGGCTCGTGCGGCCGAAAAAGAGATCCATCACCGCAGCGAAGATCATCACGAAGAGAAGATCGGGGGCCTCCAGCCCCGCGATCTTCAGCTTCGCGTCTAGCCTTCGTTGCACGCTAGACGATTGCAGCTCCATCTATCCGCCCATAAAAGACTGAATCCAGCGGATGAATAGAGGCGCCAGAAACGAGACGCAGCTAGCGACGATGCAAAGCACCATCCTGGATTTGCTACTCTCGTCGCCCATTGCAGCGAGGATCGCCGCGTAGACCAGGCCCAAAATTGCCACGGCGGGAGCCAGCACGTTCACGAGGTTGCTCGTGAGGCTGCCGATCTTCGCTTGGAAGTCGCCCCCTCCGTAGTAGTCAGCGAACGAAATTTCCGGCACCAACGCCATGACGGCGGCAAACGCCAACGTCATGGCCACAAACCAAATTGTCTTAGACAGCTAGCCTTCGACTTCGAGCGCGAGGCAGCGGCTGAACGGGCCGAGGTCCATGTAGATGAAACCGCCCGTGTTCTTGTCCATGTATCCCGATCCGATCTCGCTCCGGTGCGAGAACCGGCCACCGCTCTTGATGACGACTTCCACGCGGTAGTTCACGCGATCGTTCTGGCCGTTCACCGGCTTGACGAACACCTGGCCCTCGTTCCAAGGTCCGTCGATTTTCAGCCGAAATTCCCCGTACTCCGGCAGGAAGAAGCCAACGCCAGCGGCGTACCTCTTCCCGGTTACCGTATCAATCCAGAAGAGGCCCAGCTTCGGGCTCTGCTGCTTTTGATCTTTCTGATTTTCCATAAATCCCCAAACACACTTACGACTAACGCCACCCTCCCAAAACGCACCGCCTAGAACTCAGCTAACTTTGATGTACCCCCGGATGAAATCTTCGGGCTCGATGATGTACGGCCGAAGTTCGCGCTCCAGATACGTGAGGGAGAGAAAGAACAGCACACGCACGAGCCGCATCGGCAGATTGAGCGCGTCGGCGATTTCGCAGAACGAGGAGTCCTGCCAGAAGCGCAGAAACAGGATCGTGCGCGCCCTGGTCGGCAGGTACGAAAGCGCCGTATGCACGAACAGCCGCTCCCGTTCGACCCGCGAAATTTGCGATTCTCCGATCGTGGCGATCGTCGCCAGCTTCTTTCTCATGCCCACATGGTCCACTTGCCTTGCGAAGCTCATAAACAAATGCCCTCCCACTTCTTCTTCCCGGATCAAAAGAACCCCATTCTGCGGAATTTCTGCATCATCTCTTCTTTCATTTGCTCGACCCTCTTGGGGTCGATCTCGGCGACGAAAAGTTTTCGATACGCCCGCGAGGCCGCGATGCGGCCCCATGCCTTGCCAATGGTCCTCATAATCAACCAACCTTCCCGACTTCCGCCGCGAGCAAGGGGCCGGCGGCACGATCCACGAAGACGCTCGCCAGCTCGCCCTCGGGCTGCGGCTTGCGCGGCTCGCGGCCCCACACGAAATGCTCCGCGTAGGCGAGAGAAAGATTGTTCATCAGGCCGCGTTCGACGTACTCGGCGCAGGTATCCCAAGGGCAGGAAAGGCAGAACTGATCCGGCCCTTCCGTCAGCAGCTCTTTGCAGCCGCAGAGCGGGCAGGAGTCGCGGCGCGGGAGCCGCCACTTCTTTTCTTTCCGTTGTTGTTTCGTGTTCGACATACTAGGAACCTCCGTTCTTGGGAGTCCTATAGACACAAACCATGCCGGGCTCTCGGCGGAATCTAAGTGCGCGTAATTTATAAATTCACCGTATTTATATGGCGCGGGTGAAATCGAAAATGGCCAGATTCATGGCCGCGAGCGTAGGTAAGCCGCTGATTTTCGCCGAATTGGATGCGGCCAGAGATTTGGCCACACGGAAAGTGGGCGAAAGCACCTGGCTTTTCCTGCCGCCAAGCGCGGGCAGATGGCAGCTCGGCCGCTTTTGGTTTCATACGCCCATCATGGGGCGACGCGGCTGGAGCCACTATCTGGCTCGTGGAATAATGGCTCCATGGCAGCTATTCCAGGCTCTATAGCCGACGCCTTCAAGGTCTTGGACAAGTACCCCGTGCTATCCTCGTGCGTTGACCGCGCGAAGTTCACCGCCCAGGCGCAGAAGAAGTATCCGTACGGCCCGGAGGTCAACGATAACGAGGTTACGGACCTTTTTACGGCGCTGCTGATTTCCGAGCAGGCGGGGCTTTCCCAGCAGGGTAATAACGCCGCCACGCCACAGGGCGCGCTCCTGAATATCGAGGCGGCCATCACTGAGTTTTCTTTGATGGCCGACGAGCGAAGGAAACTCGGCGACAAGCTCTGCAACCTGCGCTCCTCTTCGTTTTGGGATACGCTCAACGAGCTGCTGCTGGCCCGGAGTATCCTAAGCAGGCTGCCGGGGCACAAGGTCGTAATCGAGTATCCGCTGGGGCAAGGAACGAAGGGCCAACAGCCAAAGGATGCCGACGTAGCGATTCTCGATCCGAACGGTAACCCTATCCTGCTCTTCGACGCGGTAACGCCGAATCGCGTGAACGGACCCGTTGCCTCTGTACCAGATCAAATTGAGGAGTGGATCGAACGGAAGTACGACACCAAGTTCAGCGTCTACTGCCAGGCAAACCCTTCCGCAAACGTGGCCGTCGTCGTCTGCCTTATGAAGAACGAGCACTTTTATACCGCCTTTCCCATGAAGCTCGTGATGGGCACTCCGGCGGTTCTTCCCGGCGCTCGGCTGAGCGGTAAGGCGGGGTTGAAAATCGGGTTGGCGTGCAGTTTTCGCTGCGTCGATGGAAAGAATTTGCTTCTCGATCAGATTGCGAAGTATCCGAGCTAGGCGGTGATCGGTACGCTATGGATGCAAGGCTTGGGCAGGATGCGGATTTTCTCGCGCAGGCACTCCGCGATGAGCGCGCCGCTCTGAAAGTTGTTCGTGACCATCGTAGTGAGCGAGGCCACGCCGTAGGCGCGCACAATGTCGAGGCCCGTCTTTCCCGCCAGGTTCAAATCGTAGTCACAGAGGATGATCGTATCGGATACCTCGGCCGCGATTTCGCCGAGGCAGGCTTCTAGCTCCTCCTCGCTCGAAAGAAAGTGAAGTCTCGCTCTCTCCATCCCTGGCAGATTGCGGAACCGCTCTTTCCAAACGCGATGGATCAGCCGGTTGTCGTCCAGTATGATGACGTTCCGCTTGGCGAGAGCCGCCACGCGATCGGCGAACCAGGGCGGGGCCTTGGCCTCCGGCAGCCCGATCTCGAAGATCGCGCCTTGCGGCGACGGCAGGCATTGGATGGTTCCTTGCCACTGCGCCAGGTATTGCCGGGCATGGAAGAGCCCGAAGCCCGTACCGCCTTGCTTGAAGGAAACCCCCTTCTCGAAGATTTTTTCCCGCCGATCCTCGGGAACGCCGGGGCCGGTGTCGCGCACCTGGATCTGGATCGCGCCATCCTTCACGCGGGCGACGATCTCCACGCGGCCCGCACGGCGGCCAATGGCTTCAACTCCGTTGTTCACGAGGTTGGAAAGGATCGCTAGGAACTCGTGCCTCACCACTCGGGCGAACGTGCCGAAGGGCACCTCCGATTGATCCACCGAGAGGGAAATGGCTTTCTGCCTCGCGTACTCGGCTGACTTCTGCGCCAGTACCTCGTCGAGAAAATCCGACACGAGCACGAGCTCCGGCTCTTGGGGCTGTGGATTCCCCGCGAGCGCATCGGAGACTTCGCCACCATTCGCAAACGGTGCCTGCTGCTCCCCAAGAATGTCATTCACGGAATCAGCCACGCCTTCGAGCAGGTGCTCCTCACGCTCGGGAATTTTTCCTTTTAGCGATTGCAGAAGCAGTTGCAGGGTGCGGAGCGGGGATTTGATATTGTGGGCAACCTTGCTTTTGTGCTCCAGCACGGCCTGGAGCACGGCTTCGCGCTCTTTGGCCTGCACGATGAGCTTACGTTTCTGGCGAACCTGCTCAAATTCTACGATCGGCAGCGGCTGGTCATCCATCATACCGGCCTGGAACGGGAGGAAAATATCGCGCCAGAATCGTTCCCTGATCTTGTATAGCAGTACGTAGCAGCCCCAGGTGAGAGCCAGGCCGAACAGGAAAAAGCGCCAAATGTTCGAGCGCTCCCCGAACCTTGAATAAGTCGTCACGAGCTGAGCGCCACCGCTCCCAGGAATTGGAAAGGACATTTTGGGATAGAAGAAAGAACCGGGCCGGCCGCAAAAACTGTTATCGGCGTTCGACGACGCGACGACCACGCCGCCGTTGCACATGGCTGCGGCCTCTGCCGCAAAGCTCAAGTGGCTGGAGTCCAGCAGAGATTCCGTGAGCACGCGGTTCTTCTGGCTCGAAGAAAGGCTCAGGAGGTTGGCAAGCTGGCGGGCGGCCTCTCTCTGTTGGGTAGAAATCTCACTGTTGAAGGCCCAAAGATGGACCAGCCAAACGAGCGCGATAAAGACGGCCAGCAAAGCAAAGGGCCGGCTCGCATTCCGCTGAAACCAATGATTGAGCGTGATAGGCCCCATTACCTCAACCTGAATCCGTGTAGATGCCCCTCGTTTCGGCGCAGGAGCTTGGAGTCGAAGTCCACCGTATCCTTTCGGTAGATGGCGACGGCTTTGCTGTACCCCAAGTGAACGAAGGGAACTTCCTCCAGGATCGCCCGGCTCACCCCCTGGTAGAAGGGATCGAGCTGATCTTGCGCGACCAGCTTGCGCCCATCTTCCAAGAGCGCGGAAACGCGCTCGCTAAAGCACATGGGGCTCATAATCGCCCCTGACTTTCCTAGACGGTGGTAGACCCCATCGGGATCGCCGCTTGCAACGCCGAACGCCGTCACGATCATGTCGGGCTCGTGTGACTTGTAGATGACATTGACCCGCTCTTGCGGCGAAATTTTCTTTGAGGCGGGCGACACGGCCACGCCGATCTCGCGGAGAAATGGGAGCAGCCAATCGTCGCTTTCCGAAGTGTAGACCAGCAGCGGGTGCTTCTTGGTCGCGGCGATCATTTCCAGCACGAAACGCTCGCCACTGTCGATGATTTTTTCTACGTCTTGATCTGGAATCCGGCCCGGCTGGAGCGGCAGAAACACCTGCGCGTCCACTGACGAGTAATCCGTGTTTCCGAGCAGCGCCGGCTCCGCGGAAAACTTCTTGTGGATGAGGTATTGCATCGCCAGGCGATACTGGCGGTTGTGAAAGAACCTTCCATGTTTAAGGTTCAGGATCGTCGTCTCGTGCAGGGCATCCTGACCAACGACCACGGAGAGCTTTCCGCTCTCTTTGATCGTAGGCGAAACGGAAGAGCCCCGCCCGTAGGCGAAAACATCGATCGTACCATCGAGCAGGCGCGCCGTCGCCTCGTCGGTTCTCACGACTGAAACCTCGATGGAAGGCAGATTTTTCGCGTCGGGATCGCGGGGATTCGGCGCGAACAGCAGATCATTCTCGGCCCGCTCGTCGATCACGAACTTTCCCGTCCCGAGGAACTTACCATCCTTCTCCTTATAGACGGCGAAACGGTTTCCCATGAAATGGCTCAGGGCCATGCGGAACGCGGAGTCGAAGTGTATGCGGAGCGTAGAGTCGTCCACGACCTCGATGCCAGAAATGGTTTTCGTTTTCGGGAAATCCGAGAAGCCCCGAATCTTATACATAATGTCGAGGAGGCTGCTATTGCTCGACTTCGGCTCCAGCGCCAAGGCATCTTCCCAAGACCGCTTGAAGTCCCGCGCGGAAAGGTGCTCACCGTCGGAGAACGTCTTACTCGTGTCGATATGGAAGGTGAACGTCTTGAAATCCTCGCTCGCGTCCCAAGACTTCGCGGCGAGAGGTACGGCGACGCCGAACTCATTCATGCCGACCAGCGCCTCGTACTGGTTGCTCAGGACAAGATCGCCGACGAGCGTGTGCTGGAGTCCCGGATGAGTCGTCTTCCAGGGGCTTCCAAACGCCACGCGGATTCTTCTCTTCTGTCCTTCGAGCTGCTGCATACAAAAACCTCCGAGCGCCAAACCCAAAGTGATGAGAACGAAAACGCGCCTCATTCACTCTACCATTCGCTTGGAATTTTAGAAGTGATGTTCCTCTCGTTCTTCTCTACCAATCCCTTTTCCACCAGCACACGCAGTTGCCGCTGGAACTCGTCTTCAAGCTCCTTGGGGTCGGTGATGCCGGTTTGCTGAGAAAGATAGACCTTCGATTCTTCCTCAGTCGTCGAAACCGTACCGGGAGCCATCAGGAGCGCGTGAGCCGAAGAGATTTGCCCACGCAGCAGATCGTTCTGTTCCTCACCGACCAGCTCGTTGAGCTGGCAGTAGGCCACGGTGGAAATCGAGGCGATGGGCATGACGGAAAGAACGGTCAGGGTCAGTTTTTTCAGGAAGCGCATATTTTCTCCTCAGCTGTTTGATTTTGTTTCGTCAAAAGCCAGCAACCGGGATCGGCCCCCAGGAAGTCGCCGGAATCGGCGTAAGCCGCATTCCGATCACCGCCGCACACGGCGTAGTGCGGGCAAGCCCCGCAAACTTTCACATCCTGCCGACGCAGGCGCTGCAAGAGCGGGTGCCGCAGGAAAATATTTTCGATCCCTTCGGTAAGGGCGTGGCCCAGGATTAGGCGCGAGCGACTACTGGCAAGATAGTTTCCCCGGTAGTCGATCACGATTCCTTCCCAAAAGCGGCCGTTACGCCCGAGGCCCGGCTGCACGAGGTGGAACAGCGGCGAGTTAGTGCTCGTCTTTATCCCGGTGCGGGCGGCATCCATGATGAGGGCGCGGTAGGCGTCCCGCAACTCCAGCGGCGAGAGCGGGCGGTCTTCGTTTTCGGTAACGAGCTTCTGCGCGTATCCCTGCACGATCAGGCGGGCGAAGCCCATACCGGTCACGTTGAGCTCTCGGGCGAGGTCGAAGAACTCCCCGATCGAGCGGGAGGTGCGCTTCGAGAGAACCGCAGAGAGGTGAACCCTGATTCCGCGCTCGCGGAAAATACGAATCCCATTCAGCGCCCGCGCGAAGTTGCCGGCCCCGCGCACGGAATCGTGAGCCTCGGCATTCGGGCCGTCTAGGCTGACCTGCACGCTCAGCTCGGGGAACTGTTTGAGGAGCGCGAGCTTCGCCGGGTCAACGATCGTGCCGTTAGTGAGCACGGATAGGCGGTACGGCCTCTCACGAGAGAGCAGGTTTTGCAGGATTGTCTCGAAGTGCTGGCTCAAGAACGGCTCGCCTCCGCAGATGACTACGTTCGGGCGGAAGCGGAGCTTTCTCGTCAGGGCGTCGTATTGGTCGAGGATCGCCAGCCAATCGCTTAGCTCAAGGGCTCCCGCGTTTTTGTGGTGCGGGTGGTAGCAATGTTTACAGCGTAAATTGCACGCGTTGGTAATGTCGATCTGGAGCGGGAGGTAGCGGTCCACGTTGATCCAACCCAACACCGCGCGCTCCAAGGATTCGGAAACCTGCTTAAGCATATTCCTCCTCCGACTTCGTAAGTTCCTCGGCGTCGATTTCAAGCTCGTTGATACGAGTCTGGAGAGTGGATTTCGGCATCTTGAGCTTCGACTTGGCGAGATCGCGCACCGACTTGTGCTTCGTCAGATGGTAGGAAATGAATTTCCGATCCAGCTCGTCCTCGCGCTTTTTCTTCTGGTCGAGAAACGTCTGCCAATCGCAATCGAAGTCCAGGCCCGAGGCGTCGTTGCCGAAAAACTTTGGTTCCAGGTGCCGAGGGGAAATGTATTCATCCGGCGTGAGGGTAAGCACGCGGTCGATGGTGTTCTCCAGCTCGCGCACGTTCCCGCGCCACGGATAATCAAGGAAGTATCTTAGTGTGCTGTAGAGGAACTTTTTGCCGGAACCCGTTGGGTGGTTACGCACGAAATGAGAGATTAGCGGCTCAATGTCTTCTTTGCGCTCTCGGAGCGGCGGCACGTAGAACGGAATCACGTTGAGGCGGTAGTAGAGGTCTTCGCGGAACTGGCCTTTTTTTACGGCTTCTTCGAGATCTCGATTCGTGGCCGCGATCACGCGAACGTCAACCGGCATCGGCATCCGGCCGCCGATCATGTCGATCGTTCCCTCTTGCAAAACCCGCAGGAGGCGCACCTGCATATTGAGCGGCATTTCCCCGATCTCATCGAGGAAGATGGTCCCTCCGTGCGCGAGCTGGAATTTTCCGACCTTTTTCGTAAGAGCGCCGGTAAACGTGCCTTTCTCGTGGCCGAATAGCTCGCTTTCGATCAGGTTCTCGGGGATCGCGCCGCAGTTGATGGGCACGAATGCCTTTCCCTTGCGCGTGGAGTGGTCGTGTATGGCTCGCGCCACGACTTCCTTACCCGTACCGGATTCCCCGCGCACGAGCGCGGTGGAGCTACTGCCGCCGATCCGCAGGATTTGTTGGGCCACTTCGGCTAGGGCCTTCGAGCGGCCGATAATAAGCCCGGCGTCGGCTATGATCTTGGCGCGGGCCGACCCATCGGCCTCGAAAGTCACTACGCGCGCCACTTCGTCGAACTTGCGGCAGTAGCCCCGGACGGACGCGATCTTCTCCTCCGGCGGTAGTGTCTTGTCGATGAAATCCACCGCCCCGGCCTTGAGCGTGTTGATCGCGGCGGCGCGCGTGTTATCGCCCGAGAGAATCACGATGTTGAGCCGGGCGTTGATGGCAAGTAGGTCTTTTGCTGCCTTGTCGCCGGTGGTGCCCGCCAGATTGTAGTCGAGCAGGACAACGGCGAAGGCGTCGGGGGATTGCTTCACGAGCGTCAACGCATGCTCGGCGGTCTGCGCGGTGGAGAACTCCATATCGCCCTCACCCGCGAACTCTCCGAGCGTCGTCTCGATGTCTAGCTTGTTATCGTCAACTAGCAAAATCCTATACTTCACAGGCTCTTACCTCTCTTGCGTGTGCTGCTAAGGGCAAGGAGCGTGCCACCCTCGAGCTGCCTTTATTTTGGGCAATGGCCGCGAACTGGTAGCGAAGTGGCCAGATTTCTGGCCACGGCCCAGGTGATGCTTTGGAAACGAGTCCGAAAACAAAGAGGATTTTTGTTTATCTACCCGGCCAGGATTCCGGCCACCGGGAAGAGTTATCGCTGCATAAGACACACAACTATAGAATATATAGTCATTTAAAGAGAATCTGGCGCTGACCGGCGCGCCGGCCACGCGGATCTATTGGAAGACTTTCCCGGTTCATTTCGTTCACGGAGTTGACAGCAGGCAAATGGTTAAGCGCCCCTTCCCCCCACTGATTTAAGAAGCTGCCCAGGCGCAGGCGCACGCCTCGTGTGGTATGCAGGGGCTTCGCGCTTGCCGTCCCGATCGCGCCGCCGTGCCCTACTTCTCGAAGTCGAGCAGGTCTTTCGGGGCGACGTTCAGCAAGCGCGCGAGGATTCTGATGGTCGAGAGCTTCGGGTCTTTCTCGCCGAGAACGAGAAAGTTGATCGAGGCCCGCGAGAGGTGGTCGCCCGCCTTCCGAATCCAGAAGTCGTAGATCGAGGAATAGCCCCGGCGCTCAATCGTCAGCGCGAGGTGTTTTCCGAAAGCGCGTTGATACTGCGCCTGTGCTTTCTTTTTCGATAGTTGACTCAAATCGGCGGCCTCTGGATCGTCTACTCCAGTTTACGAATGATAAAAAACGGCTGCGTCTACTGCGGTAGACGTAGCCGTGGCCACATTTCTTGAGAAAACGGCGTCAATCAGTGAAAATTGACAAGGGCGAAGTTACCCGAGGGCGCGGGGAGAGCCGTGCGCGTGGCGCGAAATCCCGGAGGGATTCGGGGAGGAATGGAAGTTCAGGTTGTAAAGATCTACAAAGAAATTTGGCACCGCCATGGTAAAAGCGGCTTCAAGTTGGCATCCATTCGAAACTAGCGCTACATCGATCGTGGAAACATCCGAAAGAAAGGAAGACTCTACATGCATGGACGAGAGTACCTAATTGCTCGCAGATTCACGGCGCTCGGAGCCTATCTACAAGAACTTCGGATAAAAAAGAACCTTACGCAACGGGAGGTCAGCCTACGGCTAGGATATTCCTCCGCACAGTTCATCTCGAATTTCGAACGCGGCATCGCCGCGCCGCCGACCAAAAAACTTTGGGAGCTGAAAGCCATTTATGGAGCGAGCACACGGCGCTTGATTGCTCTCGTAATCGAGGGAAAAAGGCTTCTCATCGCCGATGCGCTAATGCCAAAGTCAAAGCCCATGCGGACGAAAGCACAGAGACCGAGGGTGACGCCCTCACCCCGCTCAACCGAGACAGCAGAGTACCTCAAACCTACCGATAGCCACTAGTTGTGGCTATTTCAACAAGCAAAGCCCGAGGCAAACAGATTCTGCTGCGGCCCCTGAAGCGGATAAACTCGGGCAATTTCTTCAACGCAGGTAGCGCCCCTGACCAGCTTGAAAATGTCGCCCATTTCGACGATGACATTGGTGCTTTCGCTACCCGCCGGCTTACTGAATTTTCCGATATCGCCGCGAGCGAGCGAAAACGTCGAAGTGCATGGAAGGGCGACTATGTTCAATCTGCTTCAGTATCAAATCGCTTCCTATCGCAGATGCTCCTTCTCGCTTAACTGAAATTGCAGGAAAGCGAACCAAGCGCTGTTTGGCTGCTTCTATCGCTTCTCCTGTACCCTCTAATTCGATGGTAACGAACTTCTCGCTATGTTCAATCGAGTCCGTTCGTTGCAGAATCGCTAGGAAACAAGCACTCGCAATTTTTTGTATCTGAGCAAAGCTCTCGTTTCCTTGCCGATCATTAAACTTAAGGGTAATCCGTTTCATTGTATCCTTTCGGCATTAATCGCTTTCAAAACTCAATCGCCAGCCCCAATCCCGCACTGAACGGGATATATGAGTATGATCCAGTCGCTGATGCCGCGCGAACTTTAGAAACTGAGTAGGTCAAGAGTGGGGTCAGGTAGGCTCGACTCGCGAAATACCAATCATAGCCTAGTTCCAATCTAACGCCGATGCCCGAATAGGAGTCTTCCGTGACCACTGACGATACGTTTCGAATGTATGCCACGGAGGAATAGGTCAGTCCTAGACCAAAATATAAGTCAAGGGCATAGAGCCTTGGTACCAAGGAAAAGTACATTCCTTTTAAGTTTTCTGCCGCGAGATCCGAGTTCGAAGTGTTTCCTAGCTTCATCGAGTCAACCGAGAACTTTAGCCCTAACCCGTACCCATTTGTGTTTGCTTTCATCTCAGACCAGGTAGATAAACCTGAACCGGAAAACACGGCATCTCCGCCTGCAGGCCTGGTAAAATTTGTCGCTTCGTATCCTCCGCCCACACCAATTCGGACTGCCATGTTTCCAGATTGGCTGCGCTCTCTCGCGGCTGCATGGTTCGCCATCAATGGGAGTAACAGAAGCAGTGTGATGACAAATCGCATGCCCGTCATTGAACCACCCGCATCGCCACTGGGGTAGCCAAGGCGGAAGACGACATGGCTCTCACGAAATTACAGGACGAGTCGATTTCAATGATCGTATTGGCGGTTCCGTCGGTAGCCAATAGGTTTCCATTTGGCCTAAAAGCGATCGCACGCGGATCGCCGAGCAAAGATGTATCTGAAAAGTTGCAGGATACGGCGCCCAATGTGGAACTTGTGTAAATTCGAATTGTGTCGGTCGTCCCATTGAACGCGGCAGCAACGCGCCCATCTGCGGCGGCGGCACAATCCCGAACGTCGGTAGTTCCACCAATGCCCGAGGAGGCCGTGGCCGTCTGGGTGCCATCATCAGAATAGGTCCGAATCACGTCCGTACCAGTAGAGCAGGCCACGAACCCGCCCCCAGGCAGCTTTTCCATTCCGCTCATCGTGGTTTGAAGCGCCTTCGGCCAGCTTCCGCTCGTCACGCGAGTGCCAGCGGCGGTGAATCGCTCTACGTTGCTGGTTTCTACCACCAAGATATCGCCGCTTACTAAGCGGGTCACGTTGCCTAGTGTCCCCGTCAAGTTCGCGTTGAGGATTAGATTCTGGGCGCTATCATTTCCAGAATTGAGATTAACCTTAACCACACGGTCTACCCCGTCTACTGCCACGAGAATGTAGTCAGCATCGAAGATCCCAATGCCAGTGGGCGCGTCCGTTGTAGTTCCGTCCAGGACGAGTAGCTCACGAACAAATCTTCCATCAGGATCGAGGAGCACCACAGATTGATTGGTGCTGCTTCCGACTACAATGTAATTGGAGTAGGTGGGGTTAGACGTACTCGTTGGGGGGGTGAGCAAGCCATTCTTAGGGAGAACTTTGCCGCACGCACTGGCGATCAAAGCGCAGAAAAACACCATCAAGGCACTTCGTGCCCATCCCTGGCGATTTTTCGTTGTATGATCCGTCATACAAAGCTCCACTGAAAACGCTTCGGCAGCGAAAGCACTCAGCTTTAGCTGATTTCTTCACAGGCAACCGACTAACTCGCTTTACTGGCAAGAATAGTTGTATAGCCAGCCTGCCGGCCCAATATAGTTTGCTGCCAGCCCGCCAGAAGAATTTCTCGTCATCCTGACGTTCCAACCACTGATTCCGTAGTTTACGGCTGCCGCGCCAACTGTATTTCCCCCGGCCCCCTCGGAAACCGTAGAGCAGCTGAAATTTGATCCACTTTGCGTGCAAAGCTTCAGGCTGCCAAGTCCGGCCTGCCCAGTAACGTAGGCAATCGAAGCATTGCCGCTTGAGTCGAATCCTACGCCAGTTCCCAACACCTGGCCGGTCGAAGTGGTAAGCCCACTAACACCCGCTGTAGATTCGAGCCTCGTGGAAGCCCACCCCCCGGAGGCGCAAGTGCTCGGTGAGTTGTTGCAATAGGCATAGTAAACTCGATTGTTGGCTCTATCGAAATAAGAAAGGCCGGAATAGCCCGTCGCAGCGCTAAGGCTAACCGAGGCGCCCTCTCCGTCGCCTGCGGAGGTAACAGCATAGCCGGAGGTCCAGGTTTGGCCGCCGTTAGAGGAATGAAAGTAGAGAACCTTTGTCGTCGTAATATCCCAGTACGCTGCCACTACATTGCCTGAAGAGTCGAAATCTGCGGAGAGCGAATTCCCGTCGGAGGCACCAAAGGCATACACCGGCGTACCATCATTGACATTTGACCAAGTAGACGAAGAGGGATTAAACATCGCTGATTTAAGCCCCGGAGTTGTATTCGTATTGGTCGCATCCAAGGCAAGCATCACCGGATAATAGGTGGTGCCGCTCTTATACATCGCGACAGCGGTTTCGTTTGCGGCGGGCAACGCATATGTTCCACTAGGCGTTACAGGAAAAGTATAAATCGACCAAGACCCTGTTCCCTCGACGCTAGAGTTCGTGGCCAGATAAAAGCGATTTATCGTTTGATCAAAGAAGCCGATCCAAGGATGATTATCGCCGTCGAAAGCAATTGATGGGAACTGCGGATTTGTTGGGCCTGGTACGGTCAAGCTGGTCCAGGTAGAAGTGGCATCAGTTCCGGAGCGAATAGCATATTTGAGTTTTCCTGCCGTAACTGTGCCGGCAGAGAAATCAACATACGCTGCCGCCGCCCGGCCCGTTGAGGTTATAGCCGTTGCCACGTTTCGCACCGGGGCCGCCGTCATTAGTACGTTTCCCGTTGAATCCGGGGCTTGCGTGCTAAAGGTCGCACTACTCGAAGCAGTAGTATAATCCGCCAGGGTACTGAGCTGAACATTGAAAGGAGCCGCGTTAATTCCGTATGCGGCGTGAAGGCGACCATCCGAATTAGAGATCGCGGCTCCGGCTGACGAAGCAGTCACGCTGTTGAGCGTGTTAGTAACAACGGTTCCTACGGCATTCCAAGCACCCGTGATCGAAGTGGTTTGGCTATTGTAGTAGCGAACATTCGTAGTGCTTTGATTCGCGACAACATGCCACTTTCCGGAAGAATCAGCGAGAAGACTTGCCCAGGCGGTTCCAGTATTGGCATCCCCCAACGTGGAGCCTGCGCCGAAGGCCACGGGCGCGGCCGTGCAGGCGGTCGAAGCACCCATTTGGTAAAGCACCAGCCCGGCTGCGGTCTTGACCATGGCCTTTGGAACGTCTCCAGTTACAGTGGGATCTAAGTAAAGCCGAGATCCGACAAGACTCGCCGTGGCCTGGATTGTCTGTTTGGTCCAATTCGCTGCTGCGAGGCAACTTGAGAGGCTAGCCTGCTGGCAAATTGCATAACGAGTTCCACTGGCAGTGGAAAGACCATACGTCACGGCAGGATAATAAAGAGAGGAACTTGCCTTGCACCAGCCAATACCCGTCGCCATTTCGTTTGCAGTAACGTTTGCCGCTTCAATGGTTTCGGTAGACGACATTGCCTGAAAAGTACTGGGGGAAGAGCAGTTCGCATCGCAATAGAGAAAGCGTGGACGCCCCGTCGCGGCAGCAGTGCTGATATAGATCAATGCGATCGCGTCAAGCGGACTCACCGATACGGAAACCGCCCTCGTTTGGCCTCCAGTGAAAGTATCAATGATACCTGTATTCCAAGTTCCGCTTGTCCCAGGAGCGGCCGACCGAAAAGAAGCCAATACTGTAGTGCTTCCAGTAGACCAAAACACCACTGGCTTGCCATTCGACAAAAATGCCAAGCGCACCCAGGTGGCTGTCCCAGCGGAAACCATCTCCGTGGAAAAACTCGATCCATTCCAATACGTGAACTTCACTCCGAGAGCGGCCGTATCGAAGTAGGCCATGGCCGTCTTGGTAGTTCCCGGAACCATGGCGATATCGGTATAGATACCTCTAACGGTTGCGGCAGCCACCCCCTTCTGACCATAGTCCACTACTGTCTCCCCACATGAGGAAGACGATCCTGGGGTCGTGCTCGTAGAATTCGGCAGATTCGCTGAAGACCCACCACAAGAAACCAGAGCCAAGACGAGTGCAGTTCGCCAGAATATTCGAAGTACGGTCTTGAAGCCCTTAGAACGCATATCGAACCTCCAATGGAACCGAGACGGATATCCAACTCTCCTTAACGTTGGAAACCGATCGCGAGCCCGTGCCAGAAAAGGAGGTATAAAAGTAAGAAAATTTGGGCGACGTTCCAAGTTCGAAGCTCTTGCTCAAGCGGCAAAAGAGCGAGCCTCCCACAACGACGGCGTACCGGAGCTTTGAACTTCCCGAGCTAACGTCATTTTCAGAGTAAGAAATAGGAAAGAACAAGTCCGCAAACACCGACGCATTCCACTCGGCCGATTGCAGTGGGATATAAATTACTCGCACAAATGGCCCGTGCTGCTCGGAGCCGGGAACTAGTCTATAGGGCGCACCAAGCTTTCTCTTGTGGATACGGTACCCCGGCCGAAAGCTAAACTGACCCGAGGTGAACTCTCCATCCAGGGAGATATTCAGCTCGGAAAGTGATATGGCTGCCGTGGTCACTCCTGGCACGATCGGGAAATCGGTCGCGACTCTTTCTGCAGATAATCCTATTCTTGGCCAGTTCCGTGGCCTAACCGCGACCCTGGCACCAAGTAACGAACCAACGGTTAATGGAAGCTTTGCGAAGTATCCGTTTTCGCCAGAAAGCGAGTAGGAGGAGAGCTGGGCTCCGCCGTATGCGCTGGTCTCAAACACTTCATCGCGAGCCTCCCGTTCCTGGTTCGAGACGGGCTGCTGCTCTGGGTAGGTAGGGACCTCCGGCAACTTCACCGAATCAGGACTCACCAGAATACTCTCTTGGCGCTTACCGCGTTCTGGCGCAGCTTGAAAAATGCGGACATGATCTGTGAAGGCGGAAACTTGGGGGCCAGCCGCCTCTTTGCCTTCGCTCTCCTTTGATAACTGAGGAATCAGTAGCTTAATGCCAGCATGGAGATTATTCGCCTTCTTGAGCCTTTGTCGATTTGCTTTATAAATCACCCTCCAGTGCCCCGAAGAACCGTAAACCTTCTTGGCTATTGAGCGCAGGCTTTCGCCTTTTTTTACAAAATGCTTCCGAGCACGGGGGATAGACGACTCATCAGGAAGTAGGATGTTTCTCCCTCGAACTTCGGGAATCTTAAGCTTCATGCCCGGCTCTACAGAGTCTGGAGAACTCAGCAGGCGCCGATTCGCATCAAAGATTTTCCTCCAAAGTTTTGAGGTTCCATATACCTTGGAAGAAATCACGCCCAGTACCTCGCCCGGGCCTACGATGTAAGTATTGCGAGTTTCTTTTGCAGGTTCCCTCCGTATACTTTCAGGCTTCGGAGAGTCAATTTCGACCCTCGGTAAGTTCATAGGCTGTTCTCCCTTTAATCTAGCGAGGAACTCACCTAACTCACTGTTGTCCGGTGAAACCGCGAGGGCATTCTTCGCGATCTCCTGGGCCTTCGTCTTCTGGCCAACCGCCAAAAGGAGGCGACTGTAGCTAAGCGCTACCCAAACTTTTTTCGGAAACTCTTCATTCCAGTTCTGAAGGTGGCTCCCGACTCTATCAATATACCCGCGCTTCTCCTCAATCCGCACGATACCGAACATGGCCTTGTCGTTTCCTGGAGAAAGCTGCAACACACGCGCGTAAGTATCCACGGCCGCTTGCTGAAGCCCCGTTCTTTCGAAAATGCTTGCAACATTCGTTAAATGGGCTGGGCTCGGATCTAGCCGCAAACCTTTTTCCAGAGTTTCCCTTCCCTCTTCCACTCTCCCTGCCTCTAGCAAAAACTCCCCATAGGAGAACCACAGCGCAGGATCATCACTTTCGAGCTGAACGGCACGCCGGTAATAGATTTCTGCTTTTGGAAATTTTTTCTGCGCTTTCAGAGTAGCGGCCGTAAGTAGATAGGCCTCTTTCGACGGCGCATATCGGCTCTCGCGATCTTCTAGCACCCTCAATGCATCAGCCTTATTACCTTGATCTAGCTGCAGCTTTGCAAGCTTTGTGAACGAGGTCTCCGAAAGAGACTCCTTTTCGCGCAAGCTTTCCAATATTGAAATGGCCTCAGATTTTTTCCCCATTGCCGCTCTTATGAGCCCTTCGCGCTCCCTCAATTCTGGATGGCCAGGCCGGAGAAACTTCACCTTTTCTAGCTCATTCTTAGCTGCCTCTGCCTGCCCAGAATCTAAAAATAGATCTGATAACTTCAGGTGTGACTGTACATCGGATGGAAAGTTCGCAATATTTTCGCGCAGTATCTCAATCCCTTGATTCACCTTTCCCTGACCGGCCAAGGCGGCAGCAAGGCCAATCGTGGCCTCCCGAAGAAGCTCTTTCCGCTCGCGTGCGGAGCGGAACAGGCCCTCTGCGCTCACAAAGTCGCCGCGATTTAGACATGCTTCGGCTTTAACGATGATGGCTGAACTCCGGACGCTTTCGGTCACAGCCATTGCTGTACCTGTCGGCAAAAATACTGCGACTAAAGCTAGGCTCAAACCACCCAGTAGGCGGCCGAGAAATGGTCCTCGATGTGTAACTATCGAACGAAGGTGGCACGAACCCGACCGGTAGATTCCAAATCCAATTTTAGCTTTTCTCTCAATCCGAAGAGCGGGGTATCTTTTTAAAAAAGTATATGAAAAAATATTTATAGAAGATGCAAGTGAATTTTTGATGATTTGTAAGTAGATGAGCTTGCGTCTTCCTGACTTTTCCCGCATTGCGCGGCGCCTCCTCTTGGGAAGAATCCTTCCTCCCATTGGTTTATTTTAATCACAGGGCTACGCTATTGTCCCGGGAACACACAGGAAATTTTCCTTTACACGGAAAATGCACGGCCCCGCCACTCGCTAGCGTGTTGAAATTCGCGAAAACGTGTCCATCCGAATACCGGAAACGGAAAGACGAGACGCCGCCTGGAGAAATCCGGGCAACTTTTAGGCGCGCTTCAGCTTAGATCTTTGTGGGACTGAGCCGCAAATAATAGAATTTGATGGCGGCGCTCGACGCGCCGCTATTCCTGAGTTCGACAAATCGGGTTGTCCGATCCGTGGCGAAATGGGAGAGAATGGACAATGGAGGCGAAAAGTGCAGGCCGTGGTGTTGCTAGTTGAAGACGATAACGACCTTCGCAAAGCGATCTCTTTAGCCCTAGAGCCCGAAGGCTACCTTGTACTTGAGGCCACCGACGGCCAGAGCGGCTGGGAACTTTTGCAAAGAATGCCTCGCCCTGATGTGGTAATCACCGACCTTTCTATGGCCCCCGTGAATGGAAGGGAGTTTCTTAGGCGGAAAGAGGCTGATCCAGAATATAGAACTATTCCCGTCATGATTTTTACGGGGGAAGCGGATGTAAGCGATCTATCCCGGTACCTGGTTTTCCGAAAACCCTTCGAGCTGAAGCGACTGGTTGGTTCGCTCGCAAGAATGTCTTCCACGAAACCGTTCTTCGCACCTAAAGACGGTTGAAGAGATGGCGTGCTTTTAGGAGGAAAATTTCGATGGACGATTACTCACTTGATTCCCTTTTGCGACCCGCGTTTTCCGACCAATCGGAAAGGCTGAAAGAGTACTTCGAGTCTCTACCGGCTTTTTCCCCTGCTACCGCAAAAATTGTCCAGCTCTCGGGATCGTTGAATGCATCACCTAGCGAAATCGTTGGCGCCATTCGCTTAGACCCTGTTCTCACTGGACGTGTTTTGGAACTCGTAAATTCTGCCTATTTTAGCCTCGCGGAACGGGTGACGAGCCTCAATCGAGCTGTCGTCTACCTGGGGCTAAATACGATCAAGAATCTCGCGCTGAGCGTCGCCGTAATGAGGTCCATTGGCGGAAAAGACAAACTCAAGGAATTGATTTTTCCTGCATGGTCACACTCTTTGACCACCGCCGCCTGCGCCCGTGGTCTCGCAAAGGCCTCAAAATGCCCTCCTGAAATCGCGGAGGAATTTTTCATTGCCGGGCTTCTTCATTTTGTCGGAAGAATCGTTCTCATTCAGGCATTTCAGGATACTCATCCACATGATTGGAATCTTTCTCGCGCAGACGAGAAAAATCTTTTTGGAACGGATCACTGTTCCGTGGGGGGCGATCTTTTGAATCGATGGAAGTTTTCGGAAGAGATGGTCCGCGCGGTTCGCACTTACTCGGCGCCTGACTCCCAGGAAAAGTTGCCGCATGCGCTAAACTTAGCTTCCGCAATGGCCGAGCGCCTTGAGCAGGCGGACGGAACACGCCCCTCGTCCGAGCTAAGCGAGTATTCGCAAGCATCCCTGGAGGTATTGGGAATTTCGGAGGGTGATCTTGAGGTGGAGCTACAGAAAGTTCCGGAGATTGTAAAACGAGCCTCTGCCTTTCTCGGGGGCGTGGGAAGCGCATAGATTTCCCATTCTTAATGATTCGGCGTTGAGGTCACGGCTTTGTACTGGGATGTCTTGGCCGTTTTTTTGCGCGAGCAGGGTGGCACGAAAATTCTTGAGCAGCACTCGATCGCTCGCCATTAAGAAGCTACCAGGAAGAACACCATTGGAATCAGCTGCGGCCTGCCTATCACTTCTCAAGAGTCTTACATCCCTCGAATAGGGGTTTCCCTTGTATGTACCTCTCTTCTGCCTTATCGGTGTCTAGGGCGCGGATGACGGCCGAACATAGCTCGTAGCGCTTGCTATCGAGGCCTGCTTCATCCAACGCACAGGTTAGCCCCTGAACCACAGCTCGCCCCCAAAGGAGTGACTGAATGTCTGCGTCGATGATCCCTTCACCCTGGCCATCGAGTGCGGCCTCGCATTGAGCTGCCGAGAATGCGTATGTCCACCGACAGCTCATCGGCCGGGCCGGATGAACCCTGCAGGTTCCGTCAGCGGTCAGCAGCGGACACCTGAGCCTGGCAGCGATATGCTGGTCCGCTGAAAGTAGCCTGGTCCGCGCGACATAGCTCTCGACCTGACTGCGAACAGCGAAAAGCTCGTGCTGCGTGCAGACCGCCTTGAGAAAACGGGCGACCGCCAGAGCTTCTATCGCCGATGCGGATACTGGGACATGACAACAAAAGAAGCACCCTGCTTTGCAGGCGGGCTTTGTCTTCGCGATGATTTTATGTATCGTGCGGGAGCCAAACTCTAGGAAATTCGAGGTTAGCCGAAGCACAAGTTCCGCTGAGCGCGCCTCTCCTCGAAGCATTCCTTGGGTCGAACGAAACTGTCCCTCGAAGCCCGCTTCGGATAGTTTTTTTAGCGCAAGCCCATGGTCTTCTGCGATGGGGGTATCCATCAAGCTCACCCTCCTCCTGAGCAGAGAGATTATCAGAAGCGCAAGTGCCTTGCGGGGCGGCATAACGCAAAATTCTGCGAAAGACCCTTTTAGGCAGCTTCGATGAAGCGAAGCAGGAAGGACGGCGCCGTCGACTTCAGTCTCCAGAAAAAAAAGCCGCCCCTAATGATCTAGGGGCGGCCTTGAGAGGCTAATGACGTTTGCATTTGAGCGGGCGGAGATTGCCGCTCTTGGAAATTTTTGCACAGGTGAGCTGATTCGTGAACCGCTCCAACGAAGGCTGGCCTCGATAAATACGCTCCACAGTTACCTGCCTCAGGGTAGCATAGACTTTTTCGAGAGCGTACCCGCCGCCAAAGACTACGGCGAGTGCGACAAAAATTCCGCTCACTATGTTCATGCGGCCTCCTGATCGGTCAGAGAGAGCGCGAAGGCCAGCAGCTTCTCGATGCCGCCCTCATCCATCTGCTTGAGCACCACGGCGAGCTTGTAGCGGCTCGGGATGTTCTTCGCCCGCCTGTCCTCCGTGGTGAAATTCTTGAAGCTCTGCGGGCTGTAGCCGTAAAGCTGCATCAGCCTGTTCCGCAGCTCGGGGGTTAGCCGCCTCTCTCCGTTTTCGAGGCGGGAGAGATAGGGCACAGAAAGCCCGGTCTGCCTGGCTGCGGATTCGAGGCTCAGTCCGGCTTTCTTCCGCAGATACTTGAGGACCGCGCCCTCTTGCGATTTATCCACCGGGGGCGTGTTTAGGTGAAGGCCTTTGGCGACCCAAATGCCGAACTGCTTGCGATACGCCTCGCCGCCGTAGGCGGCAACGATGCGGTCGAACTCCTGCGTGTGGAGACGCGACGATCCTTTGCCGTTTTCGATCTCGCTCAGCCACCCCGCGCTTCGCCCTATGCGAGCGGCGGCGGCTCTAAGTTGTAGTTTGTTTAGCAAGCGTAGCTTGCGAAGAATGACTCCATAGTTGGTCATAAAAACCTCTCTTGTTCATGGTTTGTGCTTTGAAAAATGAACGGACTGAAAATTTGCCGGGCGATCTCGGATTTCCGAACGTCAGGCAAATTTGCCAAGCGAGAGGCAGCGGGGTCAGGGATTCGTCAGGGAACTACAGAGACATCTGCGGGCGAAGAAAGCCAATTCAGAATTTTGGACTTTCGACTCTTTGTTAAAACAACAACTTGGAACGACTAACGATTTTCTATTTCTGCGTGAAACCTTCGAAAAAATTGGTCGGGGTAGACAGATTCGAACTGTCGACCCCCTGCTCCCAAAGCAGGTGCGCTAGCCAGGCTGCGCTATACCCCGACGCCAAAGATTGCTACTCTTAGATAAAACGTTCGTAGGTATTAGTAAAATGAAACTCTCAGTTTTAGTCCTCGCCCTCGCCTTTTCTTCCGCTTCTGCCCGGGCTGCCCCCAATTGGGAAGTTTGCCTAGATAACGCCGACTTCACGCTTAGCGTGAGCGACAGCTTCCTGAATTTCTTAAAACTCACGAAATCGGGCTGCGTGATGCGCTTCTTGACCATGGGCGGCAAAGGCGAAAAATTGGAAGTAAACCTCTGCGACGCCAATATCCACGTAGACCAATATTCCGCCATCGACGCTACCGAGCACTCCACCTACTACGCCGGGAGCGCAGGTTGCCCATCTCCGATGTTCGGGGCCGATTTTAACGAACGGGCCGACGATCTACAGAAATACGACCAAGCCAAAGCCCGCGTGATGGGCATTCTGGCGAACGTAAATAAGACCTACGGTAAAAATCTCGACAAGATAGACCTCGCCACCATCAAGAAATCCGACCTCGGCACCTCGGAAGCCAAGACGGCCTGCGCGAACTATTTGATCAAACAGTACTTGGAAACCTGCACTTCATTTGAAGAGCGAAAATCAGAGCCGGCGCCCGCTCCACCTCTACCGATTCCCGCGGGCGTGCATCCCGAAACGATAAAAAAAGATCGCTAAACCTTCAGCCCACGCTCTACGGCCGATTTTTGCAGGGCCGTGATCTTGGAAATTCCCAAAGTAGCGCTTTCGAGCAATGCATCTAGGTCTTTACGCTCGAAGGTTTTCTTCTCGCCGGTGCCTTGCACTTCCACCAGCCCGCCCGCGGCGTTCATCACCACGTTCATGTCTACTTCGCAGGTGGAATCTTCGGAGTAATCCAAATCCAGGAGATGAATGCCGTTATGCATACCCACGCTCACGGCCGCCACCGGCGAAAGCAGGGGATCCTCTTTCAAAAGCCCGTCCCGCTTCATTTTCCCGATCGCAATCGCAAGCGCCACGTAGGCCCCGCAAATGGAGGCCACGCGCGTGCCTCCGTCGGCCTGGATCACATCGCAGTCAACCATGATGCTTTGCTCGCCGAGCTTTTTAAAATCCACGGCGGCGCGCAGGGCGCGGCCGATCAAACGCTGGATCTCGGCGGTACGTCCGCCCACCTTGTCCCGCTCCCGTTTGGAGCGCGTGTGCGTAGACCGGGGAAGCATCGAATACTCCGCCGTTACCCAGCCTTCGCCCTTGCCCTTTAGGAACGGCGGCACGGAACGTTCCACCGAAGCGGTGCACAGCACTTTGGTATAACCGAAGGAAACGAGACAGCTGCCCTCGGCATAGCGGTTCACGTCTACCTCAAAGGTAACGGGGCGAAGGTCGTTAGGGGTGCGCTCAAAGGAACGTTGCATAGGAAAACCTCGGTTTAAAAGCGTAAATAATTCTCTACCATGAAGCGGCGGGCAAGGCGAAAACTTCGGGCGAGGAGCGGTTTGGCCTGGGATTTAAGGAGAATTTTAGTACTCTAGCCGCATGCGTCTAATTCTCCTCTTGGCATTTTTCCTTCTCGCCTGCACCAAGCAACCCTCGCCGCCCGCACCGGATATTTCCCAAGATCCGAATATCCGGGAACTAGACATGATTCTCCAGCTCGATAGCCTATCGCCGGAGCAAAAAAGCAGCATGAAGGCGCTATACCAAGAAACGGCAAAAAAACTCGCCGTAATCCGGGAAAAAATCTTTCAGCGAAAAGGGGCTTACCTACGGAAAACGGGAATCATCACCCCGGAAGAAAAGACTGCCCTCCAGAAAAAAATAACAGAGCTTACCCAGGAAGAGCTAGAAGCCACGTTCACCTTCATGGACAAAACTTCGGAAATTCTCCGTAAGTCCCATGACGAATTCGACTATATCTACCGGGCCATTCTGCGGGAAGACCGCCGCAGCGGATCCGGAGTTCTACGCTAGTAAGCGCCCTTAGCCTTGCGGTACGCCGATAGATCCAGGCGCTTCACCACGTTGGGGATTCCATAAATCTCGTAGCGATCTTTCTTCATCTGCCACACTTTTTTGCCCGCACGCGTAATCTCGGTAGAGCGCTGCCATAGCTCGTGCGGCTCTACCGTCTCCTGAAATACGGCTTCGCTGAAAAGAATATTTCCGCTAGAAAGAATTTGCACATTTCCCTCGTAGGCCCCCCGCAAAAAATCGGGGGCCTCTCCCCGGTACCGCCAGAGCACCCTCTTCGTGAACGGATCGAATTCCACCAGCGAAGCGCGGCTGGCGGGGTCACGAGGATTCCCATTATTGTAGAGCAAGAGATTGCCCGCAGGCGTCACCTGCACGTCGCCGAACATCCCGAGGTTCCAGCCATTGGTCTCAAAGGTATGAATCACTTTCGTGAGCTCTTTGTTAAACACATACAGAGCCCCAAAATTATCGTTCACGAGGTAGTTTCCTTCGGCGAAAAATTTGCTCTTCGAACGGTTCTTTCCGATACGGTAAAAAGACCCCACGTGCGTAAGCTCCATTTTCACCGTGGGCATCACGAAATTATCGTACGTCATCGGCAAAAACGCCCGGCTCATCTCACGGGTGAACTCAAACTTCTTCAGTTGCTTCCCCTCGATATCGAAAACCTCCAGCACGTCGATGCGCAGGCGCGACTGGGGACCGAAAATGCGCGACGATATCACGAGCACCGTCTGGTCGGCCGCAGAATACGTGAGCATATGGTGGGTATGGCCATCCCGCGCCCAAATCACGTTCATGTCCTTATCGTAAAAGGTGAGCGTGAAGCCATCTCCGATCATCATTTTTCCATTGGGAAGAAAAGCGCATATCCAGCCGAGGTAAGCCTTCTGCTCTTTTCCCGCAGAATCGAAAATCCCGCAGCCGATCACGTTCATCGGTTCGGCCAACGCGGGCGTGGCCAGCCAGAGAAGCGAGAGCAGCAAAAAAAATCTCACGAAAACATCTCCTTCTGGCCAAAATCGCAATGCGCGCGAATCACGCATTCCCCGCATTTGGGGCGGCGGGCGATACAAGTTCTTCTTCCATGCAGGATGAGCCAATGGGAAAATTTTGTCCAGAGCGCCTGCGGCACGATCTGAATCAAATCCTGTTCGATCTTTACGGGATCCTGTTCCTCGGTGAGGCCGAGCAGATTGGCGAGCCGCCTTACGTGCGTGTCCACCACCACGCCCACCTGGATATCGAAGGCGTCCCCGAGCACCACGTTGGCCGTCTTTCGCCCCACGCCCGGCAGCTCCACGAGCTCGTCCATCGTGCGCGGAAGCTCCCCGCCATATTTCTCCTGGATGAGCTTCGAGGCATTTACGAGGCTCTTGGCCTTGTTGCGGAAGAAGTTAATTGATTTGATCACGGCCTCCACTTCCGCCAGCTTGGCTTTCGCCATTTGCTTGGAACCCGGGAATTTCTTGAACAAGGCGGGGGTCACGAGATTCACGCGCACGTCGGTGCACTGGGCGGAGAGAATCGTGGCGAAAAGCAACTGCTCGGGCGTGCTGAAATTCAAGGCGCACTTGGCCTCGGGAAATTCGCGGCTCAGGGCCGAGGCGATCGCCTGCACCCTCACCTCGCGCGCAACTAGCGAAACTTTCTTTCTTCCAGCCAAACTTCCATCTCCCGGCGCGATTTCGTGTTCACGATATTCTCACGGTTCAGCCCGGCTTTGCGCGCCATCCATACCCCGTATTTCACGTCGGCGAGGCCACCGGTACTATGGGCATCGGGAAAAATCCCGATCGGCACGCCGAGGTCTACGGCCCGTGGCAGGTGGCGCCAGTCGATATCCAGCCGGTAGGGATTCGAATTCAGCTCGATCGATTTTCTCTCTTTCGCCGCCGTTTTCAGCACGGCCTCGATATCGAACTCATAAGGATCCCGCCCCAGCAACAAACGCCCCGACCAATGCCCCAGCCAGGTGGTGGCCGGATGCTCGAGCGCCCGGCAAATCCTCTTGGTCATCTCTTCGCGGGTCATCTTCATGCGCCCGTGCACCGAGGCAATCACGAAATCGAATTTCTTCAGGAAAGAATCGGGAAAATCCAGCGAACCATCGGGTAAAATATCGCTCTCGATTCCCTGGAAGATCCGGATCTGGGGATAGGCCTCCTGCAATGTATCGATGGCCTCCCGCTGCGCGCGTACGCGCTTCTCGTCCAGCCCATGGGCGTAGAACGCCGTCTGAGAATGCTCGGATACGCCGATATATTCGTACCCAAGATCCACCGCGGCGGCCACCATCTCGTCGAGGGTATTCTTGCCATCGCTCCAATTGGTATGCAGGTGAAATACGCCCTTGATCTCTTCCGCCTCGAGCAGCGATTTCGGGTGCAGGCCGAGCTCGCGGCATTCGGGTGGAACGAATTCCATTTTCCGCGAGCGAAACAAAGACTCTTCTTCGGAGGCGGGCACCAGTTTTCCCATTTTCTCCACGAACTCGGTCGGGCCGGTGGTCTCGAGCCACTTCGAGCCGAACTCGGCAGGAGAAGAAATCCAAACCCGCAAAAGAATTCCGTTTTCGGAAGTAGACGTAAAATAGCCGGCATCATCCGGCGATTTCCAGCCTAGTTTCTTCAGGCCGGCGGAAATTTTCGCGGAATCTCCCTCGAGCAGATAATCGATCGAGCCCATCACCTCGGTATGCCGGCGCAGCTCCCCCGTCTCGGCCACCCGCTTAACGCCCTCCACCTCGCCGAGCATTTCCCGCACGAGCTCGGCTTCCTGCATTGCCACCGGCAGGATCACCTTCCCCTGGTAATTCTTCAGCCGCGCGATGCTCTTCAAAATATTTTGCTGGGTCTTTTCGCCGAAGCCCTTGAGATCCACCAGGCGATTCTCTTGGCAGGCATATTCCAATTCGGAAAGGCTGGCGGTGCCGAGCTCCTGGAAAAGCACTTTTACTTTTTTAGGGCCAAGTCCCGAAATTTGGCGTAACTCAAAAATCGTGGAAGGAAAATCCTTCTTCAGCGCTTCGTGCTCGGCCACTTTCCCGCTCGAGACGAATTCCTGCGCGATCGCCTGCGTGCCCTTGCCTACGCCCTTTATTTTCTTAATTTCGCCGGAGCTTACCAGCGCTTCGATGGAATTCCCGTTTTCCTCGAGCGCAGCGGCCGCATTTTCCAGCGCGCGCACCTTGAAGGGATTCTCGTCCTTTAGCTCGGCCAAGAAGGCCATTTCGCGCAGGATATCGGGAAGAGACTGCATGCCTATTTTTTCGCGGCCTTAATATCCGCCAAAACTTCTTCCACGTGCTTGGCGGGATCCACGCTCTCGTAGAAGCGCAGCACTTTTCCGTCCGGACCGATCAGGATGCTCTGGCGGTGGTGGAAGCCCACGATCGGCATCGTGCCCACGCCATAGAGCTTCGCGATCGAGCCGTCGTGGTCCACAAGCAAATCGAAGGGCAGCTTATGCTTGGCGATGAATTTTTGGTGGCTCGCGGCGTCCTGACGAGAAATGCCCAGCACCACGGTATTGAGCTCTTTGATCTTCACGTAGTTATCGCGAAAATCGCAGGCTTCCTTGGTGCAGCCGGGCGTATCGTCTTTGGGATAGAAGTACATCAGCACGAATTTTCCCTTATAGTCGGACAGCTTGATGGTTTTTCCCTCTTGGTTCTTCGCGCTAAAGTCAGGCGCAGTCACGCCGGCGGCGATGCCGAGGAGTCCGGCACTAAAGGGAGCGATCATCCATTTCAAAAGTTTTTCTTTGCTCATGGGATCACCTTAAGCGGATTTTTCTATTCGGGCAATAGAGCAAAAGACGCGGCGCAACATTGGCTTTCCTCAAGGGAAAATCTCGGGGCGTTTCCTCGGTTGACTTCACGATACGAAACGTGGTCTATTCGGAACACAAATTGACGCGGGGTGGAGCAGTCCGGTAGCTCGTTGGGCTCATAACCCAAAGGTCATAGGTTCAAATCCTATCCCCGCAACCATTCTTCAGTTGAGAAAAGACCAGGCCTTTTCCAACATCACGAAAACACTAAAGACTCCTACAGGTCCTATAATTGATCTGGGTCTTTCATCAGTCACTTTAAGTCACTCTCAGTCACCTATGGTGGCTGCCGCTCTGGCTACCAGTTGTCTTCCAAGAATTCGCTTGGCTGCCAACATCGGTAAACGGCGGTGCGGGGGCTTCCTTTGAACCAAACAAGCTCTGGTTATGGTGTTCCAAAACCAGCAGCGTTTTGCACAGACAGCCGTATTAACTTTGCCACTGAACTTCGGGACAAACGCAAAAACCGAAGGAGCAAGTTATGTCGAGCAAAAAGTTACATTCCGAAAAACGAAAAGTGAAACTCTGGTGTTCCGTTCGTGTCTCAAGTGAAACGAGAAAATTAGCAGAAGGAATTTTGAAAACTGCTAACGACAAAGAGACCGGACGCAAAATTAAATTGGACGAAGTGCTGCAAGCGGGCCTCGCACTCATTCAGCAAGAGCAAATCAGAACGCTACAGGAAGACTCCCTAACGAACGAAGATCGAAAGGAGATTCTGCGCCAAAAGTACATCGCAGCTCGTGGCGCAATCTCTAAAGATGAATTCACGGGTTTTATGATGTCCGCTGAATTTGCGGAGTTCTTGACCGAGCAAAGCAAGATGCAAGTCGCTGCTGTTGCGTGAAGAAAAGTGCGGCGGAACGCGCAGAGCTGTGGCGCGTTTCGCCGATTCGAATGCAGCTTAAAACTTAGCTTCTATCTGACGAATCTTTGAAATTACAGAATGAAGGGCGTCCAGGAAACTTGGCGCATTGGCTACCGAGGCTGTCGCAGACTTCCAGCCTTTTTCGAGGCGATCCGTTCGCAAAGCAAGAAGGTCTACAGCAATGGACTTTGGCACTTGTGTCTCACGAAATTTGAATGTTTTTTGAATCGCGCCAGCCAAAATCTTCGGGTCGGCGGCGTCCAAAAAAATACTCAGGTCGTAAACATCTTTAGAGCGCGAATTGAAATCACCGTTTGCAATCAGAGCATGAATCTTCTCAGCAATGATTGTCTCAACTGGATAGACACTCCAGCTCAATTCCTCATCAGAAAGTAGCGACTTGATTTTCAATTTGCGCGGTCCCGGCGTAACGGGATCGCCAATTCCTAAATCGAAGTTGATAACCTGAGCCTTGGAAAGATTCTTTAATTTTTCGCCAAGTCCTGCGCGATAGACCTGCCTGACGCCGCCATATTCGCCTTGGGTTTTGAGATCAATTTGACTTTCAAAGTGAAACCAAACGCCATCAGAAATGTCAGTCTCCGCCGCCGACTTAACTTCAGTGAGAGTTTTTTCGAGGTTCGACTTTACGAGGAGTGCATCGAGATCAATTGTGTATCTAGGAGAGTCATAAACCGTGAGGCTTACGAAGCCACCTTTAAAAACAATTGCAGACTGGAGTGACGGCGTTGCGACGATGCGGGCAACCAAGCGTTCGAGCAGAAATGCGGTTTCGAGATTTGAAAACTGCACCTTCCTTTGTGCGCTAAGGTTTGCGAGTCGTTGCCGGATGGAGTCGCCTTTCGATTTCATACTCATGCGACTATCGCCTCAAAAAAATTATCAACAGCCGCCGTTAGTCCAAGGTCCTTGGCTGCTTTTCCAATTTTTTGCATCGTCGTAAGTTTTTGGGAGATTGCGCGCTTGGCGGCTCCGATTGCGGTTCGTTCGCCGATCTTTGTGGCAAATCTGAGGCCCTCGACAATGGCGCGCTCAATGGTGACGATCCGGTAGCTATCTTTGGAGAGAATAAAAGCGTTTAGGTCGGTCTTTGTTCTCATCAGGCGGTAGCCCCGCTCCCTTGAAACGGTGCTTGGGGGAACGAGAACCCACGTCTGCTGTGGTACCTGCTCAATTAGGTTGTAGTAAAAGAGCGCCGAAAGCCCTCCGACTGCGGCTTCGGGGCCGAACTTGGCGCACGCGAGTTGAAAGCCGAATTCGCGGCCTACGGGCGCTTTCGGGTGCATATAGAGGCCGCGCCCGACGCGGTTAAGTTCACCTGCTTTGACGAGGCGTGAAACGGTTGGCTGGTCAAAGCCCAGCCGTTTGGCCTGGTTTAAATTGAATATCCCGAGCTTTTTAAGGCTCGCGGCTTGGTTGCCTGTCATAAAGAGAGTATCGCATGAAAAGCAACATTTCTGAAGTAAAATGTTACTTTCCATGCAATCCGCAATTGGCTGTCTAGTGGCTCGAAAAGGCGTAAACCTGCCCATTCGCACGCACAAAAGAGTAATCGCCGCTCAATTCAAGATCGCGGGCGTAGGATTCAAAATTGAAGTAGCGGCGCGCGAACTCCGGCAACTCCGAAAGCTGCCCGGTAGAATCAAGCAAGTAATCCGCAAAGGCCTCTTTCGAGTCGTGAGCGCCCTGCCATTGCTCCAAGAATTTTTCCTCTACTTCTTCTAAGTCCACGTTCTGACCGTCCTGGTTCGTGTACCAAAGAGAAAATGCGTCTCCGTGCTCTTCGAGTAGTCTCGCAAGCGTAGAGACTCGGAAAATGTCCGGCCATTCGCTTAAGGAAATTTCCCCAAAGCCTTCGTAATCGTGGACGGCCCACTCTTCGGCTCCCGCTTCGGGCGACCCCCGAAGCATCGCCGAAATATCGGCGTGAATTTCTTCGGCGGATTGGTTCGCATCAATCCATTTTCCGAAAAGAGTTCCGGCATTATAGGAAGCAAGGCAAGCAACGTAAATTCTGATCGTGTTCATGGTCTGTTCTCCTCGATGTTTCCGGGAACTGGATTGCTCCCTAAAAAAACATTTTTTCCCCCGCACCATTCGCCCCCGTAGGGGTGAGGGGGAAAAAATAAGGAGAATTCTGGCGCGTCTTGCTCGAACGCTTTTTAGGCCGAAGGCCGTTTCAGATGGGAGTGACAACGAAGTTGGCGCGAGGCTCTGAAAAAAGCGGGCGAAAATGCAAGGCGTGACAGATTCGACCAATATTCTTCAAACAAGGGCGCAGGGACGCGCCCTTGACCTTTAATGAAATAAAAAAGCTCCGCAGGTCGTGAGACCTACGGAGCCTGAAGGAGCCATTACGCTCCAGCGGCTGCAAGAGCCTGGGAATTTCTCACTACGGCTTCTGCGTAGGCGCTAGAGGCCATTTGCTTCATGGCTTGAATCTCTTCTACCGACACCTTCGTTCCGTCTTTCTTTGTGTAGGGAATATCAAGCATGTGCTTGATGAGGTTGACGCTGATGAATGCGGGCACGCCGCCTTTAGATACGATGATGGTCTTCTTGTCTTGGGACAGTTTCACGCTGGTGTTGATTTGGTTTTTCATAATTTTCTCCGTTAGTTTGGGCTCCAACCATTTGGGGCCTTCACAAAGTGAATCAGGCCCCAATGGTGCAAGCCAGGGAGCGAAGGGCGGCAGATCCCGCGACGTAAGCGTACTCGCGGCGTCGGGTGTGACAGGAACGAAGTGGATGGCGCAGCCGAGCGCAGGCGCGGATCAGAGCTGACGCCCGTAGCGACCGACAAACGGCAAAGGAGAATTGAAAAAGCAAATTTTCCCGCGTGACGCCATCAAGACTGAAATTCCTCAACGAATCGCGCGGCACCGAAATCATCACGACGTATCAGGCAAATCGGTTTCCTGATCCAGACGAACGAAAATCGCTTGAAGAGCGTTTGGCCCCTGAGCCGATCTCCTTCAAAGGGCCTCCCGGCTTGCAGGGCAAAAGGAGATCGTTCATGGACCAAAACTCAAACTACATAACAATCGAAATGAATCTTCGTCTTCAGATGAAGGACTACCGAATGGTGCTCGGGATGAAACGCACTTGGATTGTCGCTCTGGTTGTTGGAGCGATTCAATTGATCGCCTATGCGATTAAACGCCACTCGTAAGAGTGGCTGCCCACGGATGGGCGTTTTCACATGAATCTAAAATGATCGGCGACGAGAAGAATACCTGTTGTTTGGAAGATGAAATCCCTGAAGTGGATCGCGGAATGATCTCTCTCTCATCAGCTTAAGATGCCATTCATGCGCCGAGATTGTTCCGATGAAGCCCCTTAACAATCCGTCAAAGCTGGATTTCGATTCAGCGGACGGATGAAGAGCCTCAATAACGGCGTTACGTTCGACCCTGAATCCATACTCTCTGCCTTCTTGCGTTTTCGGTAACAGACCCCATAAATGATCGTCACCAAAATCGAAAAGAACGGGAACAGTCCTATCGCCCCAATCTCTTAGCAATGCGCCACCACCAGGCGAGGCGCGAAGGTCATCTCTTCCGTCGATCCGACCGGCAAATTCACAACCGTCGAGAAATTTATCTTTGTCCCTCACGCGCCTTGTTCCATCGACAATCCAAAGCATTTTTTTGTAAAAGTCTTCGCGTGCCTGTCGCTCTTCTGGTTTTATGTGAGAGTGTTGAAATTCAATTACATAACCTTGTTCGGTCTTTACGTCGGCAATGTGTTTTTCGCCATCTTCTGCACGCTGAACGAATTCCTGCCAATCTTTCGGAAAGTGAGCTTTCCATTTTCGGTGCCATTCCGTTTCGTTTTCCCACCAAGGGTCACAGATGCGCTTTCCAGAATGAGCCCAATGCCAAATTTTCAATTCTCCGCACTTCGCAATCATTGCGTGGCCGCAGCTAGGGCACGCGCCCGTAAGGCCAGGCTCGGCTTCTCCTCGTTGCCCCTGAGTCACAGCATATTTCATGCAGCCACCGCGACTTCGTGATTGAAGTAGGTATCCTGTTTTTTATCGAGAAGCGCCTCCAACTGCTTGAGAGTCTTTCCATCGGGATCGAGCCACAAGTCAACCGCGTCGGGCTGAAGAAATACCGGACAACGATCGTGGCCGGCAGCCCTGACTTCGGGTGGAGGATCGTCCGTGACCATTGCGAAGGAGCGCACGAGACCATAGGGAGTCTTTGTTTCCTCGAAGAGCGCTGCTGACCACATTGAATCAAAGCCCTTGGCAGTAAAGAAAATTTCTACGCTCTTTCCGTTTTCTCCTTCAACCCATTCGTAGAATCGAACGAAGGGGAAAACAGCATGAGTCTCTCCAATCATAGATTTCCAAATTTTGTCGCGCTCCCCAGGTTTCGTTTCGTGAAAAATCGAATCCCTTCTGGCGTTAAAAAGATTGTACTTGCTTGGAATTTCAACACCCGATTTTGGTAGAACACGGTATCGCATGGGCCGAACGATTCGTTTTCCGTTTTCGAGTTGAACTACGGGCACGAAGTCGAAAGGATAAATTCGATAAGTCCCCTGAAGGCTATTGGAGATTTTTGGCAACTCGGATGCCGCGTTCTTTTTTAATAAGGATTCTAGTTTTCGCGTTTTCACACCAAGGTCTTTTTCGGCTGTCTTGGTGGGTTTCTTTTTTATTTTGGATTCGAGCTCTTGAATTTCTTTTTCGGTTGCTGCAATTTCTGATTTTCGCTTCTCGGCCACATATTTTTCGTGCTCCACGATGAGGTTGCGAATTTCATCCGAGACCGGCGATTCAATGTTTTGAAAAAAAGCGTCTAGGCCTTTAGGAATCCTCAGATCGCGATTCATTCCGCGCATCTGATAGATTTCTCGAAAAGAATCGTAAGCGATCTTTGCGCCGTATTGGCGTTCAAGTTTTCGAATGTCTCGCTCGACCATCGTTGAATAACACATGGCAATCTCCGGTGTTCATGACGCCTCACTTCTACCAGATGAGCCGCTCTGAGGCCAAGGCGGCGCGGCTAGACCTCGCGCTCGTTGACTTACACATAACTTACACGCTATTCGGGAAACTGGTCACGCTCTGGCGCGCGGCGCCAAAATCCCGCCGAGGCATCTATGGTACGCAAGTTCATGCACGCAAGTCAGGCGTTCGACCGCATGATCTCCAGTTGCGAAAAGCTAGCCGTGCCTCGGTCCTTTAAAGAGAACCTTGTCCATCGCCTCAATTACTTTAAAACCCAGTCGCTTTGCGACCGCGACCGGAAGCACGACGAAAAGCTGATAAGGGAACGATGGGCTGAATTTGAAAGCGAGACACGCGGCTGTGGGCTGTTCGAACAAGCCCGTCTCGATCACGCAATTTGGCCGGAAATCATTTCCTTTATTGGAGTGAGCGACCCGAAGTATGTCCCTGAGAAAAAGTGGGAAGCGCCTGCGCGAAAATTCGAGCCGCCTCGGAGTCCTTTTGAAAAATGGACTGCTGAAGATTTTTTTCGTCACTTGAAAAGTAAGATTTCGAGCTCGCACGACGTTCCGAAGAACGAAAAGCAATTTCTGAAAATCGCGGTGTGCTACCTCTTCGTGGAAACCATGATTCCTCGGAGCAATCGCGGGAGAGACCCGGCTACCATAAAAGAAACTTGGAAATTGGCTTGGCCGCTGCTGAACAAGTACGGCTTCTTGGATGAGTACCGAAAGGACACTCAGCTAAAGAGCCGAGTCGAGTTTTTCCTAAAGGATGGATTCTAATACAGGACGTCTCTTAGATCGGCTCGTAGAAGTTTGCGATTGCAGTGTATGACTACGCGTTACCGTAATTAATTTTTCAGTACCGACGATCTAGCGCTGGACAAAAAGCCTGACAATGGCCGCTATTCGAAACTCATTCGCTCAGTTTCTTCGGTCCTAACTACACGAATAAAAAGAAGAAATCTCCCGAAGCAGGCCGTTCAGCGGGAGGTCTTTGACACGGAAAATTCAAATCATTCCAAGCCGTTAAGAGATTTTCCAATCTGCCGATAGGTCTCCATATCGAGCTTCACAAATTGAAGTTCCAGGGAGGGCAGATGAAGCAACTAGGAAAGATTTTATGGTGGGATCGCCGAGACAAAGAAGGCGTTATTACCGACAACCAAGGATGCGAATTCTATTTCAACGCCTCGGTTTTTCCCGATCACGCCCGCTTTAAAACGCTCGAAGGTCGCTTCGTCCAATTCACAATGAACGAAGAAATCACTCATGCGAAGTGTGCAAAATCGGTCGCCTTAGTCCCTGGCGAATCAATTTCCAAAGCGAAGAAAACTTTCGAGAGCTCGAAGCTTTCCAATTCCGCCGAATCGGCAGCGTGAGGCAAACATGACTGCATATTCGAGCAAATTCAAAAGCGTGGAAACCTTAGCTTCAGCGAAACAAGAAGTTCGACCTGATGGCACGGGACTCTATTTCAATAACAATGGCCTGTTCTCAGAAAACTATCTTTTGCATCGTCTTCCGGAAGAGAAGAAAGACGCCTACGTCCTAGAGCATTGGGAGACAGAGGCGCTGCCCGAGTTCTCTGAATGCTACGAATGGATGCTTTCAACCTGGGACGAGTACAAAGACATATACAAAGACCTCGATGAGGCGCAACTGGAAGACAAGTGGATTCGCCCGATATTCAAGCGTCTCGGCTGGACCTATGAAGTTCAAGACCGAATGAAGAAACGCGGCAAGACGCAGATTCCAGATTACTCCCTTTTCGCAGACGACAAATCTTACATTCACGGCAAAAGTGCGAAAAATGATGCCGCATACTTCAAGCACGTTCTTGCTGTCGCCGACGCCAAAGCGATGGGCGTTAACCTCGACGGCACAGGCAGAACCAACAGCAACCCTAGCTATCAAATCATTCGGTACATGGAAGACACCGGAAAAACTTGGGGCATACTCACTGACGGCGAGTATTGGCGCATCTATTCCCTAAATTCAGAGTCAAAGTTCTCGACGTTTTTTGAAATCAATATTCGAAAAGCTCTAGCAACTCGCGACGACGAACGATTCAAATACTTCTTCAACTTCTTCCGCAAAGAGGCATTCCTCTCAAAAGGCCCAAGCAGTCAGTCATTCTTGGATGTCGTCTACAAATCAGGCGAACAATATGCGAAGGAAGTTGAAACCCAGCTTCGACACCGCGCCTTTCGAATTACTCAGACGATCTGTCGTGGATTCGCTACGCAGTATTCTGATCTCTCCGACGAAAATTTAAACGAAATCTATCAGCACAGTCTGTACTACCTCTTTCGATTGATGTTCATTTTGAATGCTGAAGCGAAGGGAATCTTCGATGTAAACGATCTTTCAGACTTCTACCCATCTTCGCTTAGAAGTTTGGCACTTGATCTAAAGAAGGATTTTGAGATTGGCCGTAAGTGGTCGGCACAAAACAAATCCTACCAACACATTTCCGAACTGATGGCGCTCCTTGAAAAGGGCGACAAATCCATTGGCGTCTTCACTTTAGGGTCTGAGGTGTTTTCGTCTGGCTCAAAAGACTACTTCAAGCGCCATACGATTCCAGATTCTGCACTGAATCCCGCAATTGTAGAACTAGCATGTGCCTATGATGAAGGTGGCGATCTAAAATTCATCGACTACAAAAGATTATCACCGGATCACCTTGGCTCCCTCTTTGAGGGTCTGTTGGATTACAAACTCGTTCGTGCAACTGAACGTCTCGTAGACGATGGAAAGAAAATCCGACCCT
Source organism: Bacteriovoracia bacterium (assembly GCA_050246755.1). Taxonomy (GTDB): domain Bacteria; phylum Bdellovibrionota; class UBA1018; order CAIPTA01; family CAIPTA01; genus JAKFYM01. Next base: position 193,075 of record JBFWVL010000005.1, on the reverse strand, counting down.
GGAAAGAATTGACCGAACAAAAGAAGCAAAAACTCAAAGATGCCGTCATCGAAAAGGGCGATTTATTTCTTGAGAACGGCACCGGAAGTCGAAAAGACACTGGCTCGTACTATACTCCTAGCTACATCGTTGACTACATCGTGGGGCAAGTTCTCGATCCTCTCTGCAAGGCAAAATCAACTGACGAAATTCTGGCTGTGCGAGTTTGCGATCCTGCAATGGGCTCTGGGCATTTTCTTATTGGTGCGATCAAGTACCTGGAAGAAAGAATGTTGGACGCAATCTACAAAGAAGATGCGCACCCCAACATCAACCGCGAAGATGTTCGTTGGGAAATCCTTCACAATTGCATCTATGGCATAGACCTGAACCCTCTTGCGGTGGAACTCGCGAAATTCTCCCTTTGGATGTACACCGTGCGGAAAAATCAGGAACTAGAGCCGCTTGCTGACCAACTCACTTGCGCCGACTCGCTCACTGACGATGTTAAAATCGGAAAGACTTTCGCCCCTGTTATGAAGGCCGGAGGATTCCACGGGATTATTGGAAATCCCCCTTACGTTAACACGTTCCTCCTTGAGCGGATTCTTCAAAGAAATCCTAATTACAAAGAGGACATTAAGGCAAAGCTGACATCTGCAAAAGGCGCATTCGATATTTGCTCCTTGTTCGTAGAAGTTGCTAGGCGGATTGGGCCGACATCACGGATCGGATTCATTCTTCCCAATAAGTTAATCGCGGTTGATAGTGCCGTTGGGATGCGTGAATTCATTAGAGAAGACAAGAAGACATTCATCGAAGCCGTCGATGACGCAAGTCATGTGCCGATCTTTGAAGATGCTTCTGTTTATCCGATCATTTTGACGTTGTCGCCGAACAAGCCTAAGAAGATTCGCTACCGTAAGCATGATCTAAAATTTGATTTGGCTTGCGCTTGGAGTGAAAAGGAATTTCCAGGCTCCGCGGCGACAAACTACTTGTCGGAACTATTGGCCGCTACAGACATCAAGGCTTTCGAGAGTTTCCTACTGGGTGACAAGTTCGAAATCTTGGCAGCCGCGACCGTTGATGAGGCCTACAAGTGCATTAAGCCGAACATTACCGAGAAGCGACCGAAGCAATCCGTGAAATTCATCGTTAGCGGAAACGTCCTGGGATTCGCGTGTACTTGGGGTCTACAGAAAGTGCAGTATTTGAAGGCCGGCTACGAAAGTCCGTACCTCGACCTCTCATCTTCTAAAATTATTGATAAGAGAAAGAAGCAGTATCAAACGCAGAAGATTATCATTCCTAATATGACCCAAATGCTCCGAGCATATTTCGACAACGGATCATATGCGCCTGGAATTTCGACAACGATGATTTTCGGCGACAAAGAGGAATTGAAGGCAATCGCCGCTTACCTAAATTCGTCTGTTGCTACCGAAATTTACTCAAATATGTTCGAGTCGCTGCATCTCAACGGCGGGGCTCTGAGGATTGGAACACCACAGTTGGCGCGCCTGCCAATTCCTGTAACGCTTCTGACTCAAAAATCGGTTCGGGAAAAGGTTGTGTCGCACTATGAACAGATTTCGGGGCTCGTCAGCAACCTATTAAAGGGCGGCACCAAAACGACGATCATTCGAAATGTCCTAGACCGTCAGGAGCTGAAACCCGGAGTAGGAAAAGACAACGTCTCAATCAAAGCCCTTCAAAAGGCCCTTGGAGACTTGGATGAGTTGTGTTCCGGATTGGTTAGAGCTCCGGCGACAGAAAAGAAGACGGCTCGCCGCTAGAGATTTTGCAGCTTTTAGTAAAGACGATCCCGCGCTTTGAGGGCGCGGGATACGGCTTTGCGAATTTCGTAACCGACATGATTTCCCATCCCCACGTCTCTTTTTTTGAGTCGAAGCGAAACTGGGAATCTGCCGACACTTGATGGCGTTTAAAATCGTCGCGCCAGTCAGCAGCGGTTGAATACCTAAAGCTACGTTTAAAACAGACGATTCCGACTACCTGTGCCTTGAGAATCTGGGCTTCCGACTTTCCCTTTGGGCCAGGCGTTTCAATAATCGCGAGCGGCACTTCGAGATAATGCGAAGGAATGGGATAACGGCGTGTCTCGACAGTCTTGCTGCCGTCAACAATCAGGCGACTCCAAGGCCACTGTATATTTATTCCGGGAATCGACTTTGTACGACTCAAGGACTCTCCATGTTCGTGGACAAGTCGATCTTTTCGCGCATTTTCGATTTTGGAATGACCGTAGAAGATTCCAGGGATTCTTCAGCCACAGTAGCCACCCCAGAAGTAGCCCGTTCAGCAAGAGCCGTATAGTATGCTTCCTCTTTCATTGCACGATCGACAAACATTTTCTTTGCGGCGTGCTTTGCACGATCTTCCCAACTGATTTCTTGGCAGGAAGTCTTAAACGAAGCCACGTTTCCGCTGACGTCGCAGCAGTCTTTCTTGTTGCTCCAAAGGTTTTGGTACTGAAAATAATCCTTCAAACCATTTCCAATGTAACAAGTTGTGAATCGAAGGCCGCGGCTCATGGCTTCTGCGTGGATTTTTTTATAATAGAAGGAAATTTCGCGGTCTGAATAATTCTTGTCCGTGTTTCCTCGAACGCCAGTGTTGAAGTTCTCTGGGCGAAAGAACGATCTCATGTCTACGCCAGAAATGTCTCTCATCCGGTTAATCGTGTAAGGAGTGAGTCTTACGAAGCCAGCCAGAATCGTCGGCGTTTTAGATTCCTTGATCTTATCTAAGAACTCACCAACCGTCTCAATGTCAAAGAATCCAAACTTTGGCGCATTTTCATGCGATCCGAAACGCGCTCGAATGCTCTCCGGATCGGTGAAATATCCATCAGGATAAGTGGGAAACAGCGGGTTAATGCGAACTGCCGTTCTAAATCCTTCTTCGTTAAGCACTTTCAATGCTTGAAGCCGACGCTGAATACTGGGCGCGCCAGGTTCAGCCTTTCTTGTGAAAGCCTCGTTGTTGCTTGAGATAGAGAATTGAACCGAAGCCAGATCGGGTCTCAAGGCGGACAAATATTTTTCGGTCGCTATCAAGTCTGAGCGCGTGAAGATGATGTGCGGATACTTATAGTGATTAAGAATTTTCAGGAGCTCAAGGGTGACGCCGTACTTTTGATCCATCCACATAAAAGAATCGGACATCGAGCCGATTCTCAGTGGCGTTCGCCTACCCATAACAGCACGCCACTTCGTCTTTTTATCAGTTTCGAAAACGGTGTAGAAAATTTTGCGAATCGCCGCTACGTCGAACGGAAAAGGATGCGGCCGATTCCACGCTCCATGTTTCGTGAGACTGTCCTTCGCATAACAGTAATGGCAATTATGAACGCAGCCTCGCCCATAAGTGTCGATCTCGAAGGAGTAATGACACTTCGAGCAGCTATCGTGAAAGTTGGCAAGCCGTAGAGCGGACTTGAAGACGACACCGCCGCGAGGCTGGTTATCGCCAAACTTTGCGTACAACTTGTCATAGACGGAATAATCGAAAGTATCGTCGTAAGAAGAATCAAGTTTGGAAAGACTGTCCCACATGGGTCCCGAGACAGGTCCCGAGAAGCCGGGCTTTTCAGATTCAATCGGAAATGCAATTGGACTTCCTTCGGGGAACGAGAGCAGAACTCCGGGGTCCTTATCTAAAGAGTTCATCGCAATACCTTACTGTTCTGGTTGGTCATGTCTCTGTCTCCGTTCAGGCGCCGAGCGCGATTCCTTATTAGGCCGAATGGTTATCTTCGGCTCTTTGATGAAGGTCAGGATCGCCAAGCGTGCGAGAGAGGAGAAATCCAGAAACGAGTTGTTCTCTAGGAACTCCTCAATCTGCTTCTCCTCATCATTTGAAAATCGGATCGCCCTTGTCCTCGACATCTGTCCTTCGTCCAGTTCGTTAGTGATGGCGTGTATAACGCGCACGGAAACAGTGTCAACGCGTAATACCTCGTTCTACAGCGTTTGATGAAATTGCACGCGTCGTAGGGCCTAAACCTTTAGCGTGGCACTACCGATAAGCTTAAGTGAATTCAAAGGCTTACAGCTAAGGCGGACTAACCGGATGAGCAACAAAAGTCGATACCTGACCAAATCAAGATTTAAAATTGGTCACGAGTGCCCAACCAAACTCTTCTACCTCGATGACAAAAGATTCGGGAATAACAACACCGACAACTCTTTTCTCGAAGCGCTCGCGGAAGGTGGTTTCCAAGTTGGAGAACTGGCAAAGGTCTATCACCCGAACGGCATCGAAATTACGACGCTCGACAAGGATTCTGCGGTTTCGGAAACTCAAGAGCTCTTGAAAAGAGAATCCGTCACGATTTACGAGGCGGCATTTCGCTTCGAGAATTTGTTCATTAGAGCCGACGTTGTTGTGAAAAACGGCGATTCAATCGAGCTCATAGAAGTGAAAGCGAAAAGCTTCGACCCTTCGGAAGAAGATCCCTTCTATAACAAGACGAGCCTTAAGAAAGGTGATCCTAAACTCAGTTCCGAGTGGGCGCCATATCTCATTGACGTCGCATTTCAATCACTGGTGATTCGAAAATGCTTGCCGGGAATTCAGTTGTCGAGTCACCTCATGCTGGCGGACAAATCCGCCGTCGCAACGGTTAACGGAATAAATCAAAAATTCTTTCTTGAGAAAGACTCGTCAGGACGAAGCCGCGCCACAACGGAGCGAGGAACCACAAAAGCAGCCTTGGGCGCACCACTCTTAGTAAAGATTTGCGTCGATCGCGAAATCGAGTTGCTTCGTAGCTCCAAATACTTTGAAGAAAAACCATTCGAAGAGTTCGTAGAGTTTCTTTCGGACGTCTGCCAAAAGACAAAGTTCGTGAAGCCGACTGTTGGCTCACACTGCAAGAGCTGTGAATTTCGGATTGATGAAAAGTCGAAGAAACTTGGACTCGAAAGCGGATTTGAAAAATGCTGGGAGCACGACAAGAAGCTGTCCGCATCCGATTTTGTTAAACCATTTGTTTTCGACATTTGGAACTTTCGCAAAGCTTCAAAGCTTCTCGATGCTGGCAAGGTTTGGATGGCACAGGTTGACATCGAGGACATCTCTCCCACCCCAGATCGCAAGAAGCCTGGGCTCTCAAGCAGCGAGCGACAGTGGCTTCAGGTCGAAAAAATTCGCAAATCCGATCCGTCACCTTATCTCGACGTGGACGGCCTCGCCGCTCACATGCGCACCTGGAAATTTCCTCTCAACTTTATCGACTTTGAAACTACGCTGGCCGCAATTCCGTTTCATATTGGTCGAAGGCCCTACGAGCAAATTGCATTTCAATTTTCTCACCATATCATCACCGAGGATGGAGTAATCAGCCATGCGAACCAGTTCATCAGCGCGAAAAAGGGACAGTTCCCGAATTTCGAGTTCGTTCGAGCTTTGAGAGATTGCCTCTCAAAGAACGACGGCACCATTTTCCGCTACGCGACCCATGAAAATACCGTCCTCTGTCAAATTCGGAACCAACTTCGGAACGCAGCAGATGTCGAAGATCGCGAGGAATTGATCGCGTTTATCGAATCCATCACCGAAGGTCAACAGGACGCAGGATCGACATGGACAGGGCCTCGCGCGATGGTTGATATGTGCGAGTTAGTGAAGCGGTTCTACTATCACCCGGAAACCAAGGGCTCAAATTCCATCAAGAAGGTTTTGCCCGCAATTCTCAACGGATCGAGTTACCTCCAGAGCATCTATTCCCAAGCGTCTTACGGATCAAATTCTCAAAAGAGCCTCAACTTTGTCGGCTGGGCGTGGATTCAAAAGGACGAACACGGGAAGATTGTAGACCCATACAAGCTTCTGCCGCCGATCTTCGACGATCTCGCATCAGAGGAAATGGATTCAGTTATCACTGACGGCAGCATTGCAGACGGAGGAGCTGCAATGACCGCATATTCTCGAATGCAGTTTACTCAAATAAGCGCAAAGGAGACCGATTTCGTAATTCGGGCACTCCTCAAATATTGTGAACTCGATACGCTTGCGATGGTGATGATTTACCAGCATTGGAAGAACGAGATTGAGCAACAACTCCAAAGGGTGGCCTAGCGTGAGGAACGTAGATTCAAAGAGCGACAGCGCTGCCGCCTATAATCGGCTCTCGGAACTTCAGATTTTCTACTACATGAATCTCCTCACGCTTCGAAAACCAAAATGGGACCGTGAGTCCACGGACCAAGCAATTATCGAAGCGAAAGTCGATCTAAACCCACACCAAGTCGAGGCAGCTACCTTTGCGTTTCGAAATCCATTGGCTGGCGGAGTTATTCTCGCTGATGAAGTCGGTCTTGGAAAAACCATTGAAACAGGACTCGTCCTCAGCCAGCTATGGGCAGAAGGTAGACGCTCATTCCTGATCGTGGCGCCAAAATCACTGCGCCATCAGTGGCAAGATGAGTTGCAGAATCTCTTTGGCCTGGAAAGCCGGATCATTGACACGCAGTCAATCAAGGCAACGACGAAGAATGGACAGCCATCTCCGCTCGACGCGAAAGAAAAAATCGTTATCACGAATGAGCACTTCTTTAATAAGTATTCGGGAAAATTGGCGAGCATTGCTTGGGATTTGATCGTGGTCGATGAAGCGCACAAGCTCAGAAACGTATGGCGGCCCGGTAAAAAGCAGGCTCAGAGAGCAAAGCTAATTCGAGAAACGATTCGGCCCTTCAAGAAAGTCCTCTTGACCGCGACGCCGATGCAAAACAACTTGATGGAACTCTATGGATTGACCTCCTTCATAGAGGAGTCGATTCTCGGCACTCAAGAGAGCTTTCAACGCACCTTTCAAAAAATTCCTGACGAGGATCGCGAGGAGCGCCTTGCGGAACTCAAGTATCGAATGAAGAAGTTCTTTCATAGAGAACTTCGCAAAAATGTCAGCGACTTCATCAAATACACCCAGAGGCACGCAATAACGCTGGAATTTGATCCGGACGACGAAGAGGAAGAACTGCGGAAGGATTTTGAGGCTTACCTCACTCGGGATGATATTCTGGGTATTCCTCCGATGGCCTCCCACCTGCTAAAGCTCATCTACTGCAAACTTCTGGCGAGTTCTTCATTTGCTCTAAAGAATAGTCTCCTCGGAATCTACAAACGGTTCGTTCTCTATGCAGTTCAGGCCGACGACCGTGAGCTTCACAAGAAGCTCATGGCTGAAATAAGCAAAACTCTGACCCTTGATAACGGTAAGCGTTCTCTCGAACTCGAAGACTTCGAGAAACTCCTCTACAAAAACGTGCGGCCGAAATCTTACGAAGGTCTGCGAGAATCGGTCGCGCCTTCGGAACTAGAAGACTTGATCGGCGAAGAGGAGGAAATCTCCGAAAACTATGACGAAGATGACCTTGAAGAAGCTTTGGGAGACGATCTCTCTGCGCAACGACCGTCTCATGACACGGTTCTAATCGAAGCCAGACAAGTTCTACAATTTATCTGCCTAACGAAAAAGATTCGGGAGAACACCAAAGGCGACGCGCTGAAGAAAGCCTTGGAAGAGCAGTTCCGCAAAGCTAGAGCGGAAGGATGGCCGGAAAAAGCCGTCATTTTTACGGAATTCAAAACGACTCAGCAGTATGTCATCAACGTCCTTCAGCAAATGGGACTTACGCTTGAAAACGATATTGTCCTCTTCAATGGTAGCGTCGGCGATGCAGAGAGCCGCCGAAGACTCGTGAATGAATTTAGGGACAGCAAGAAAGTCTTCCTTACTACTGAAGCCGGCGCCGAGGGACTGAATCTACAATTCTGCAACTTGATTATTAACTACGATCTTCCCTGGAACCCACAACGTATTGAGCAACGAATCGGGCGCTGTCATCGTTACGGACAGAAACTAGACGTGGTGGTTGTGAATTTCGTAAATAAAAGAAACCACGCAGACAGACGTGTTCTTGAATTGCTGGACGAGAAATTCCATCTTTTCGAAGGTGCATTCGGTGTATCAGACGAAGTCTTAGGGGCAATTCAATCTGGTACAGATGTGGAAAAGGAAATCCTTGGGATTTACCTTTCGTGCCGGACGCCCGAAGAGATCGACCGAAAATTCGCCGAAATGATGGAGAACAATCGCGAGGCCGTCGATGAACGGTTAAGAGGTGCCCGCGAAAAGTTACTGGCTGAATTTGACGAAGACGTTCAAAAGAGATTGAAAGACGTACACCAGAAGGCGAAGGACGCCATAGACGCAAAACAGGCACTGGTTCGCGACTGTGTGCTCTCCATAGTGCCTGAGTCCACCAGGCAGTACGACGGACAGGAATTGAAGCTGAAAGAAAATTTCCGCGGGCTTGAAGCCGAAGTTCTATACAAATTTGTAAAGACAAGTGGCGACGATTGTCAGCTTATCCACTCGGGACACAATGGATTTCGAGACCTAGTGCCGAAGTCGGTGTTAAGTGGTCACGTCAAATTCAATATGTCGGGCCGTCACCGGATTTCCCTACTAGAGCCATACGTCGGCCAGAAGGGATCTTTTGAACTCCATCGAGTCAGAATTAACGGGATCGAGTCTTTCGATGTACTAGTTCCTATTTTTCTAATTGGGCAACAGGCTCTCGACATCGAACTTGCTACGAAGCTTATTACCGTCAGCAGCGAGATGGACCAAAAACCATGTTCACCTCCAACTGGAACCCATTGCCGTGATTTTCTAAAAACGGAAGTCGAACGGCAAAAGGCAATCCTCATGGGAAACACGGAGGAGCTGTATCATGAAGAATTGGAAAAAATCGAACACCTCTTTGAAGACCTTGAAAGACAGAAGAGATATGAGAAAGACGACCTCCAAAAGCGCATTGAGGAGCTGAAGAAGGAACGGCGGAAATTGCCCCTCAAAGCTCAGAGCGAAATCAATTCTGAGATTTCCAAACTGAAGGACAAACAACTTAAGATCGACGAAGAGCTGGCGGAAGTTGGCAGGAACTCCCGAGACCGCGAGAAAAAGCTTATAGCTACGCTGGAAAGTAAAACTAGCATTGCTTCAGAGCCGGAACTAATTGCATTTGGGTCGTTTGAAATCGTCTGACCAACTGAATGACGATAAGACATGGGGATCGAACTTGATACAGAGTGTGAGCGCACAGATGATTTGGATGTTGGCGGCGATCGCCGTATGCGCCGCCCTTTCAATCGCATTTTGGAAACGCTATCGCGCCAGAAGTTCTCGTCGGACGGAGATTACTTCCGCAGATGAAGGCTCTTTCGCTCGGTCATACAGCCGTGCGACTTCCGGCATTAGCTTTCGCGATGCGATTCACTTTGCAAGATTTGGTGAGCAAATTTCTGGCCGCCTATTGAGCGAGGTGAATTCCCATTTAACGGACGGCGCCTCCGATGCTCTCATTGTTGGCCTGGAAGTTGTCAATTCGGCGCAGGCGCGTGACCTCATCTTGGCGAGGTTTCCAAGTGCAACGGCTCAACTCCTTGAACAGGAATCGGCAGTTCAGTTAGTAACGAAGAACGGAGAAAAGTTACTAATCGCCGTAGACAAGAACGGTCGCAGGTTTATTTCCCAGGCCAAGCAGATCGATCCAAGCGCCGTCTCGCGTATTGCGAATATCGGCGCACTGATTGTAGGAACTGCTCACATCATTTCGGGGTACGACAATGCAAAAAAAATCGGGAGAATTGATAAGAAAGTAGATTTGCAGATTGAGCTCCTGGGCAACGATTTGAGTGCGCAGTTGGAGGCGATCTACGAGAGCTTAAAGGAGAGGCTTGCGGCTCCAGATAGCGGTGAATACAAGAATCACCTCTTTGCGATGAAGCATCAGCTCAAGGAGCTTCGTTGCCGATGGTTCCTCAATATGGAATCGAATTTGAAGACGATGACAAACCCGAGCGAACGCGGATTTCTGACAAAGCTGTTTTCGAGAAAGAAAAGTTCAAATCAGAAGATAATTTTGGAGTTGGCAAACCACCAGGAGCCTCTGCACTTAATTCGTTTTGCAATTCAGATGGAACAGGTGATCGCGGAGGTCTTAGGTGAGAGTCATGGATTCTATCGGCTAACGGTTCCAGATGTACAAAGCCAAATCCGTGAGCTGTCAAAACTGGTGGATGAGCGCCGTGAATGGATTGTAAAGTACTCTAGCGAGTCCACTCCCAATGAATTGGTCGCCGCGTGCGAACGCCTTGGGAAGAGCCTGCCCTAACAACCATCTCTTCCGAGGCCCAGGTTCCCTACTTAAATAATTCACCGGAAGAAATCTCCAGCGATTCAGCAATTTTTGAAATTGTTGTGAGCTGAATGTTCTTCTTCCCGGCCTCTATCATCTGCCAGTGTTGCCGAGTCTTTATTGGCATGTCGTCACCAGTAACGTCGTACACCGACTTCTTCTGTTGCTCCCTGATAGCTCTGACGCGGGTCCCAAATACTTTCAGTAGCTTTTTTTCGCCACTGGTTAATGAATCACGTTCTGCCACCTGCACCCCCGAAAATCGCGCATATGATCGTATGCACTTGATTTTCGATGGTTTTCTGAACTAATGTGCATACGATCGTATGCGGCGTGATCGCTGAAGGAGGCACGATGGACAGAGAATTAGTAAGGGCTACGATGAATCGGAAGCTGGGTCGCTTTCTTTACAGCGCACGAACGCAGCGAAGAGAAAGTGCGGGACAAGTTGCGGCTTCCCTCGGAATCTCCGAAGCGAGACTCCTAGACATTGAAAAAAAGCCGTCCGAAATTCCCTGCCGCGAGCTATATCGGCTCTTTCAACACTACGGTCCCGAGAAGATGCACCAAGCTCAACTCGTCATGATCGACGCCCAAGCTGTAATCGCTTCCGGCCACCGTAGAAGTGGGTACGGATTCAATTCTTGGAAATTGGAATTCCCGGTCTTCCGCTTTCCCCGTTGGGCTGAAATTTTCCTAGCTGTGATCGGCGGCCGAGCATGTGCTGATCTGCTCAAGCTGATAGCGAGCTTCGCCATATTCCGTTAGGACCTACTGAATTTGTTTGGGAAACGGTTCTTGTATATGGGGTCAATCTGCTACCGATTGGTCAGTTTCGTGAAAGTTCTACATATCGGGTCTATCTATATAGACTCTTTTAGATACCTCGAAATCACCCGAGAGCCGCTGCCAGAGCCATTCTCCTGCAATTTTAGGTAGTTGAGTAAAGCCCTCCGTTTTGGCATGAACCTAGCTATGTCTCCGGCTTATGCCGGAAAGCCCAGAAGGAACACCAGCTTTAAGGATTCTGCTCGTAGACGATGACAAGCGTTTCGCTGAGTCCGTTGTAGCTCTTTTTCGCCAGGAGCACGAGGTATCGACGGTCCATGAGCCGACTGAAGCGATGCGGGTCCTCGGCCAGTTCCGGCCCGATCTAGTTCTTCTCGACTTTGGTTTACCTCAAATTTCAGGGCTGGAATTTTTGAAGCTCCTCAAGCGCCGAATGCCCGAGCTCCCTGTCGTGATGTTGACCGGAAATAGTCAGCCCGAAACCATTATTGAAACGATGAAGGCTGGCGCGGCCGATTTCGTCATCAAAGGCTCGGATGAATTTGCAGCAAACCTAAAATTTCGCGTGGCAAACGTATTGGAGAAAGCTGCGATCCTTCGACGAAATCGGACTCTGATTCAGGAAAACGAAACGCAGTTTGAGAAAAATCGGAAATTAACGGCCAAGCTCGCAACGCATGTTCGTTCATACGAGATATTGGGCGTTTCCGAAGTTACTTTGAAGCTTCGTCGCGACATCCTGAGAATGAAGGGAACACATTCCTACGTTCTTATCACTGGAGAAAACGGAACCGGAAAAGAGCTAGTAGCCAGGAATCTCAACCTTCAAGAAGACGATCCCTCGCGACCATTCATTGCCGTCAATTGCGCCGCGATCCCGGCGAACCTTTTCGAGAGTGAGTTGTTTGGTCACGCAAAAGGCGCCTTCACCGGGGCATCAGAGGCGAAGCAGGGCCAATTCAAGCTTGCCGACGGTGGTGACATCTTTCTCGATGAGATCGGTGAAGTTCCCTTGGAAATGCAGGCTAAGCTTTTGCGAGTTCTCCAAGAACAAACCTTTACTCCAGTGGGTGCCATCAAGCCCGTTACCGTGAATGTGCGCGTGATTGCGGCTACAAACCGAGACCTGGAAGCCGAAATCAAAAAGGGACGTTTCAGAGAAGACCTCTTCTACCGTCTCAATCAGATTTCCCTTCGCGTCCCGGCGCTGAGAGAGCGTCCAGAGGACATCGAATATTTGGCCGAGGAGTTTTTGAAGCGCCGACTTCCAATGGGAAAGATTTCCGTGCCCGCACGCAAGGTGCTCGCTGCATATCCTTGGCGTGGGAACATTCGAGAGCTTCAGAATGCGGTTGAACGCGCTTACATTGACATCAAGGGTTCCTCCAGGCCCGTGTTGAAACCTGAACACCTTGGCCTTGATCCGAATGCTGTTTCGCCGGATCAGCTAATTTTCATTCCCGATGGACTGCTTCCGCGCTCGAAGGAGGATGTTTCCGCAGCGCAATTTCAGTCGGCCCTCGAATGGATGGAACGCTTGTATCTAGCCAGCGGATTGAAGCTTTTCGATGGGAATAACAGATTCCTCTATACGCTTCTCGGAATGTCGAAGGCAGCTTACTTCAACAGAAAGAAACGTCTTCTCGGCGAGTCTGCGGAGACCGAGGAGGCAGTATCATGAAAATGAACCTAGCCTCTTGGTTTTACTTGGGCACGCTCCTTTCTTCCATTGGGAGTTTCACGTTCAATATCTGCTTGGTTGCCTTCATGGTTCAGGGGGGCTTTGACCTTTTTCACATCAGTTTAATTCTAGGTCTTCAGCGGTTAGTACCCATAATCATTGCTGGCCTGTTCGGGCATGTTACCGATTCTATTTCTCCGCGGCTGACCATCGTTGTAGCTGAACTTGGTGCGGCTGCGGCTTCACTCGGTATTCTTTGGGCCTGGGAACAGGGCCACCACGGATACTGGCTACTCGTTGCTTTCAGTCTACTCAAAACTTCCATCGTTTCGTTCCAGGCAGGCAGCAAAGCGAAGATCACGAAGCTCTTGGCAGACACTTCGTATGCCTCGAATGCAAGTCACGCAATCTGGTTCAACAAGGCAACTCAAGGAGCTACACTTTTCGCCGGTCTTTGCGCGTGGCCCATCATTAAGTATTCGACATTCGAAACTGCGATCTGGTTCGATCTCGCGACATTCACGGCAAATGGAATCATTGTATTCTTCTTGCCAATTGCGGAGCCCACGATTGAGCGAGCAGCTTCGTTTGCCGAGAGTGTCTTCGCGAAGTTCGCCGACTTCTACAGATACAATAGTCGCGCTGCCGTCTTAGATTTGCTCTTGGCCATTTCAATGATGGGAACGACCTCCTTCACAGCTCGTCTGGTGGGCGACGATCAAAAGTGGATGGCACTTCTAATTGGTATCTACGGAGTCGCCGTGTGGTTTGCCGGATATATCGAGCGGTCCAATTCCCTTAGTGAGCGTTCATCGTCTCTTTGGATCGGGCTTGCGGTCTCTTATGGCATGCTCGGCTACTTTTCTGGCATGGGCTGGATAACGGTTGCTCTCGCTCTCTCCAAAGATACGTTTTACTGGCTGATTCTTCATAGAATCTCAGCGCACATTCAGATGGATACACCCCAGGAAAAGATGGGAGCAGTCACGAGTGCGCGCATGACTCAAATGGTTGTCATTCTTGCGAGCGGCGAACTCCTGGTGGGATCGTGGAGCAAGGTTCTCCCGGTATTTGCCGATGGACTGTGGCGAGGAGCCTTTTGCGCGATCGTACTCGGCCTTATGACATTGCCGAGATTTCAGGCGAAGCAAAGAGCTGGTTATGCACGTTTGTAGAGGTGTTGCATTCATCCTTTTAGGAGCTGTGATGGTCAGTTGCACAAAATCTAAAACTCCTGCGATTGAAGGGTTGCGAATTCATTTGCCGGCGGTGGCGATGAATCTCGATCCGCAGAAAATGGAAGACGCGTACTCGATGGCTGTGGCTACTCAGTTGTACCGTGGGCTTCTCCGATACAACACGACCGGAGATATCCGCGCTGACCTGGCGGAATCGTGGACTGAATCGGAAGATCACAAGACGTACCGCTTCAAAATACGCAAAGCCACATTTTCCGATGGAAAACCGATCACCGCCAAGAATGTCCAAATGACGTTCGCTAGGATGTTTCTTGTCGGAGCGTCGATGGCCGCTGACATTGACTACATTTCTGGTGCGAGGGCATTCAAGACCCAGCAGGAGATCGGAAAATTCGGAGTGGTTCCAATCGACGATCAAACTGTCGAATTCCGACTGAGCGAGCCCTCGGCCATTTTCCTGAAGCAACTCGCTGTAGCCGATTGCTCAATCCTTCCGATTGACGACTTCAAACAGAATCCGGAGATTTCAGCAAAGGGAGCGTTTAGCGGCCCTTACAAACTCGTCGGCGAAGTAACAAAGACCAATCTCACCATCGAGAAATGGAGACCTGACGCTCTGGACAGCCCATTGCCTCCTAAATCCATTTCGTATTCGATGGTCGCCGAGAAACCCGTTGAGCTCGCGCTGGCTGAAAAGATTGATACACTCGACCACTATCGGATCGACGATATCGAGAAGGCCAAACTCCAAAAGCAGGGCTGGGCCGCCGCCGCTACTGAACTTGCGGGAGAAGTTTTTGTAGTTTTCAATCCTGAGAAGGTCCCGAGTGATGTGCGGCGCGCGCTCTATTCGTCCGTAGATTCCGCAGAAATCATTCGCAGTCTTGGCAATCAGTCTTATCGCGCGGCATTTGGCCTGATTCCATTTGGTCTAGCCGGAGAACTTAGTGCAACCGACGTGGAGCAGTTGAAGTCGATGAAGTCGGCAAAACCGTCGAAGCCAATCGTCATTGAGATGGACTACGAGGGCGCATCAAACTTGGAAGAGAAGACGGCACTTTTTCTAAAAGAGAAGTGGGCGCTACTTGGCGTAACCGTGAAGCTCAATGCACTGTCAAAGGGTGAGAAACTCCAGCGCCTCTTCGGGAAAAAGTCCCAAGCTATCATCGCACGAAAAGCGATGGACTACCCCGATGGCTTTTCTGTCCTTGGTTATTTCAAAGGCAAATACGAATCTAATTACTTTTACGTCGATGATAAAGCTGTCGATAGTGCTCTGCTCAACGTGATTCAAATTGTTGATCCAGAAGACAGAGCGAACGCCTACAAGGACATCCAAAAGAAAATTCTGGCACACAATACTGTGATTCCGCTTTTTTTCGGATCTGAAGCCTCTGGGCTTTGGAGCCGTCGGGTGAAGTCAGTGCCGTCGCATCCGCTTGGGATTCACACGCTCCCTCTTGAAAGCGTCGAAATGAGCGTTGAATGACCTCGATCTACTCTGTCATTCTCAGCATTCTAAAACGCGGCCTGGCCCTGAGCCTTGGGGCTGCGGGCTTGGCTTTGCTCGCATACTCCGTTTACTCGCTGAAGAAGACAGAAACCCAAGCAATGCGATTCGTAACCAATCATGTTGCGGCGTTGGCCGAAGCAGGCGTGAACTCCCAGAACGTGAACGAGATCGACAAGGAGATCGCGCGATTCACACAAACGTGGAAAGAGACCCAAGACTTGGATTTACGCGTGGACATTTCACTCGACGGCAAGCTGATTAGCCATGCTGGGCAATTGCAGCCCTTCGGAATTTTCCATTCGCGAGTGGAAGAGACAACGCCCCTTCCCTCCGGTCAGATGCTTTCGATCATCGTAGAGGTCAGCCTGGCGAGTTTCATCCAATCCGGAGTTCTACTGCTTGCCTCGATTGCGCTGTTCATTGGATGCGTATTCCTGGTTTTGATGTGGTGGATGAGACGAATGACCATCAACCTGGTAATTGGACCGCTCGAAAATCGAATTCAGTGGCTCAAATTTGTAGCAAAAGGGCTTCCTGACTCTGCTCATGCACAGGAGCCTCCAGTCGCTCGCTCGCAAATTCTTGAGATTGAGGAGCTGACTACTTCGATTTCCACGTTACTAAAGCAGATTGTCGTTCTGGAAAGGAATCTAGCAACAGTCGGAATGGATAAGTTGCGTTTGGCTCTGGCTGAGCAAGTTGCACACGCTATTAAGGGCGTGATTGCGACTCTCCAGCTAAGAATCAATGAAATCCCGAATCTTTCGTTGAAGGACAAGCGTAGCCTAAATGATTGCGTTGCATCTTTAAAGGACGTTTCGGGCAGCTTGTTGAATCGCAGCTCCGCCGCGAATGTTTTGGCGGAATCGATTTCCACCCAAGAGCCGATTCACATTTTATCTACAATCAAAACCGTTTCTGATTCAAAGCGGGCGCAGTACGCCAGCCTCCGAGCGTCTGTTGAGTTCGTAAACGAATCTGCGTTCTTCGGTTCATTTTGCGCCATGACACTCGGCGATCTCGAAACGGTGTTCGCAACGATCCTGGACAATGCTTTCGAGGCCATTGGGACAGGCGGACGAATTACCATAGCGGGAACTAAAGTCGAAGAGACTTTGGAAATACGTTTTAAGGACAATGGAACAGGAATTCCGCAGGAAGTTCTTTCGAAACTTCTTAGCGAGAGGATTACTTTTGGCAAACCTCACGGCAACGGCATTGGGCTCACCCATGCGAAAGAAGTTCTGCAAAAGGTTGGAGGCTCAATTCAAATTGAGTCTTCCATCGGTGAAGGAACAACTGTCGCGGTGAGAATTCCACTTTCTAGGAAAGTAGACCTCTTCCTGGACTGCGTTGAACTTCCCGCCAAGGGGAAGGTTGTCATTGTAGATGACGACTCGCTGATTCATTCGCTCTGGCAGCGAAGGCTATCTGAGCTCGGAACCATACCTTCAGAAGTAGTTCACCTCTCCTCAGTGGAGGCGTTCACCAATTGGATTGAAGCCAATGGTCATGGAGAATTCGGCGAAAGACTTTATCTGTTCGATTGTGATTTGAAGGATGAGGACGCGAGCGGACTCGATTTGATCGAGAGATTTGGCCTGTCTTTTGAAAGTATCTTAATTTCGGGCATGGCGGAAAACGCTGAAGTACGAAGTCGGACAAACCGCCTCGGAGTGCGTTGGCTGTCGAAAGACTATTTAGGAATTGTACCGGTTATTAGTGGGGGGCAGCCTGAAAAGGCTTCCTTTCTGGGTGTTATCTAAACAAGAAAGAAAGGAGAGACCATGCAAGAGCAAATCGTAATTAATCTGGCGGCACTTGAGGCCGAAGCAGACTCTTACATCTCTGGCAGTAGCTCAAACTAACTGCCAATGAAGTTCGAGGCTGATTTCCATAATTTTGGACAATCGGTCCAAAAGATAGGACGGGGTTCTGAAATGATCTTTCAGAAACCTCGCCCAATCTATTGGGAGTGGCTGTTCTTTGGTAAGGACAGTCCACTCTCATTTTTCTTCAAAAATTCGACGTTCTCAGCTTCCCCTGCGCAGACGATTTTCAATCTCGAAATAGAGATGGGCGCTGACTTCAAGGGGTCTTCCCGGGAAGTGCGCGCGTCTATGGGTCCAAGTACAGGCTCCCATTTGTACAGTCTCGGTGTGCTCCTCGGATACTGCTATGTTTTCGGAATCCGCGACTTGCACAGAAATAACGTGGTAAAGACGGAGACGCACATTCAAGTCGTTGATGCTGAAGTGGTTCTTTCCCGCTTGCTGCTTCCGCATGAGACGCTTTTACTGCCGTTTAAGGAAGTCGACGCCGACCTCTGCGGTGCTTCGTCAATATTGAGCCTTGCGATTGTTTCTTCTGAGCAAATCGAGATTGTTCTTCGCGGTTACTATGACGTACTTTCGTGCATCACTTCGAACCTTGCGGGGATACAGCGCGTGTTCGAAGACCAGCAAGCTACGTTCAAGAAGATTCCGATTCGCCATATCTTAAGAGATACAATCCACTACCGCTTAGCTTTTCAGAAGCCACCCGAAATTCCGCTTTTTGATTCCGAGGTCGAGCAACTCGGACGAGGTGACGTTCCCTATTTCTTTAAGTTCGTAGGTGAAGCGCAGGTTCATGCCTATTCAGACCAGCACGACAACTACTTGCCCGTGACTCTTCCGGCTGTTTTCGAGAAGGGCGCGGCCCGTGAAGCGTCTTTAGTCTCGGAGCTTTTAAATTCAGGGCGAATCGCGTCGCTGATGCCCACAGGCTTCCTCTACATTGCGAAGCTATTGAGTAATGACAAAGGATGCTCCCTATCCAATTCGGATTTCTCCGTTCAAGTTCGAGGAAGCGAAGTTTCCGCGTCTCTCGGCGGCAGGACATTCAGTTCCGCAGCACGCTAACGCGTTCGCGTACCCCGAGTCTGTTTTTGTAGACTCATTTCTCTAAGATCCCTTTATCCAGATCGCAGCAGCGAAGACCTGAGCCAGAAAATCTGGCGCGGGTCTATTTCAAAAGACTCGGGTCTATTTAGATAGACCATTTAAGAAAGTTCGTTTTTTCCGAGATTACGGATTCCTTCAGCAATCCCACTATTTATCTGCTGTGACCATTTCGGGCATCTTCTTGCAATTTATATTTGTGAGAGGAGCAACTGGAAACCTTCCTCTCAGAGAGAGGAGATTCCCATGAACAAGTTCTGTATGTGCCCCCGTTGTGGTGAGCGTGGTTTGGAAAGATTCAGCACTCACGCCTTTTGTGTGAACTGCAACTATGACGAGACCCACTCCGAAGAGCTCTGCGCTGTTCCCGATTGGGCACTCGCAGCTCTCAAGACCGTGAAACCAAAATCAATCGTGAGCGAGATTCTTCCCAGAGAGAAAGAATACGCGCTCGGAGCCGCTGTTTAACAAACTCAAGGAGATAGTCATGCAAGAGATTCTACCGTTCGTAGTTCAGAACCGACCGAATCTGTACCTGGAAGTGAAGGCGATAGCCAGGACTGTGAAAGTGGTGATCGTTGCTGTTTGGAGGCCGATTGGGTGGCTCCTGACCGCAATTTTTACGGCGCCCCCTGAGCAGGAATATATCGAACAAAATCGTGTCAAGGCGATGCGACTTATCGGTCATTTCTGAGGTGCGCTTATGAACAGCAAGTCGAAAAGGTTTTCTAACTACTGTCTGCGATCTGCTTTGGCGGTGCTGAAGCGCGAGTTTCGCAAATGGTACGGAATGATCTCGGTAAAGGAATTGGCTGCAAACCGTGAGCTTGCGTTTGAAATCGGAGTTCTCGAACAGATGCTCGCCCGACAAGGAGTTTGAATATGGATTCAAAACACGATTCCACGACGCTCGCCCAAATTCCAGATTCGCGAATTCTGGAAGAGGCCGCCGCTCGGCTTCAGGCGCAGCATACGCGTGAAACCGGCAGCGGCCTTCTCTTCGGCAGCTTCCGGTTCATCTTCCACGACGGCCGCTTTCAAGGGGTCGAAGACTGGCCCCGCAAGAAAAGCTACATGAGTCCAGAGCGCTTCGCGGGGCCGAGGAAGCAAAAGGAGGCGCGCGATGGATCAGGCGATTGAGACGCAACTCCAAAGGGTCCTCGACAAGATTTCGGACGCCGAGCGCCAGCGCAATCGCTCACTCGTGCGCCAAACGGTGCGCCTTGTGCGCGCGATGATTTGTTTGAAGGCATTTTTCAACAACAACGAATCTGAAAGGAACAACTGATATGAAGTTCAAGATCACAGCCCTCTTGATGATGGCCCTCACCCTCGCAGCGTGCTCAGGTAGAGTCGAATCCAGCGAGACCGTCGGTGGCGTCGGCGTGCCGGACGATTCCGGGAATCAACCGAAGCCCGTCGTAGCATTCGACTACAACCGCTTCCTCTACGACACGAGCGGAGTCTGCGGACAGCAAGGATTCTATTTCAAGCTCCTGACTGCCGACGACGTGGTGATCGGTCAGCGAGACGGCCAGGACGTGATGGTCGATTCGCGAATTCTGCTCTATCCGAACAAGCGTTTCGAAGTGGAGATTACCGAGAAATACATCCTGAAGTACACCGACAGCGGTTACGCCTACAAGAAAATGAAATCGCGCGTGGTGTCCGGAAACTACTCTCAAGTGAACGGGAAGCTCGTTCTCGGCGACGTAATGGAGATTGTCGGTCGAGAGGTCGATAAGCGGATTCAGGCGAACATCCTTTACAAGAAGGATATGATGAGCCCTGGTCTTGGTGGACGCATGGTTATGGGCCACATGGTTTGGTCTACTTCGGCGATCAAGTCTGAGCGTGAGACGTGCCCGAATCCGGAAGACACTCTTGGAGAGTTCCAGAAGTTTCAAGCGCGTGCGGACCGCTCGACGATCCAACTGAACGCTCTCTACTCAGACCAGCAGATTTACGTCAACGGATTCTTCATCAAGAACATGCGCCTCATTCTTCAGAATGACGGCTCATACGCGATCGTGGCGCAAGGAGCTGCGCCAACCGTGGGATTCGTAACGACGTACATTATCGACACGGGTTACTGGAGCCGAGTGAACGGTTCGCTCAAACTGTACAACGGCGTTCTGAACCTGGGATTCGGCGATGACGAGGCTACTCTTCGCTTCACTCGTGATCTCACTGTGTTCACGAATGATAAGGCGTATTCGCTTCCGATGATGGGAAAGTCCGTCTCGATGAAGTTCTATCCTAGCGATCTTATTACCGACGACCTGACCGATACCTACCGCTGATCTTTCTTCCTCCTGTGTTTCCCACCTCGGGGGCAGTTTCCCCCGGCCTCCGAGGTGGGTTTTTTAGAAAGGAATTTGATTGAACACTGCCAAGACCCAAAACGATGTTCCGCTTTCGATTGCTGTGATGGCATTCGTCGTAGTAGCAGCGGGATACGTTTATCTAAACTTCCTGCGGTTTGAACCTGCGAAGATGCTCGTCGTTGAAGAGCTCTTGCAGCAGCACGGTGCCTTCTGGTGGTGGTCGGTCGTGGCGTTCGCCTGCAACCTTTCTTTTCTCGGAATTTTCCTGAAGCGAAGCGTGGGCCTTGAACGCCAAGGAAGCAAACTTCAGATTCTACAAGGTAAGGCCGAGCGATGGGCTATCACTCGTGCCGAGATTCTCGCCGCAATTTTCTCAGCCGTTGCGTACCTCGGGGCGAAGCGAAGCGTGGTCGTTGACCTTGCTCCATTTTTTCTTCGGCTCATTTCGGCAAACGCAACGTCGCTCGCCGAAGTAGGACTTTCTGCGAATCTGGCGGGTGCGTTCTATTTCGTGTGTCGAATGATCTTAAGGCTGGCAGGGAGCCTGCGATTCAACCTTTCCGACACACATAAGCTAGAACGCCCTGTTCAGGAAAGCGGAGACATGGTGTTAGGGACAACGCCCGGGGCGCTTGAAGCTGTCGAAGATAAGGATCGCGAAGAATGGGTAACGATCCCTAGCCGCGGCGTACACGGTGGCGTGTTCATTTCTGGAAGCATTGGTAGTGGGAAAACCCAAGGCACAATTCTGCGATACCTTCGCCAGCTTCTCGCGGAACCAAAGGGACCTCCCTCGATCCTCGCCATCGACCCTAAAGGCACGTTCCTGCGTGAAGCAGAGAATATGATCCGGCGTCTCGGTCTTGGGGATCGCATCGTCAGACTCTCACTTAAGGGAAACGTAAGCTTCAACCCAGTCTTCATGGAGAATCCGCTGCAAGACTCGAAGTTTGTAGCACTCGCTGAGATGGTTCGCTGCGCGGCTGTGAATTTTATGGGCAAGTCGTCTGATTCGCCGTTTTGGGACGTGTCTTCTTCCCATTTGATTCGCAACACCATCGCGTACTGCTCGGCGGTTCACGGATACTTTACGCTCCTCGATCTATACCGAACAATCGTGCGCGCAGCGAAGAACAACTTGGCCGACGATTTGCGAAAAGTGCTCAAAGAGAAAAACTTCACGCAAGAAGAGGCGTTCAACATCGGTTGCGCCATCGAGTATTTCGAGAACGAATACTCGCAACTTGAAGACCGCGTTCGTACCGGAATCGTGGCAACGAGCACTGCTTTTGTGAACCAGTTTCAGGAGTTTGCGGCCAGTCGGATTTTCTGTCCGCGCAAGGAACACCTTTCGATTCATTCGATGGAGGACTTTGTTCGGAGCGGAAAAATTTTACTGTTCGATATTCAGCAGCCTGGCCTCGCGCGGTCAATGGGCACGTTCATAAAGCTGCACTACGAGCAAGCTGTGTTGAATCTGTTGTCCGAGCTCAAAGAAAAGAACATGCCGGTAACCTCGGCGCTCATCATTGACGAGTATCAGGACGTAGTTACCTGCGGAGGCGGAGGAACGCTTGGAGACGATTCCTTTATGGCTAAAGCCCGCGAATCAAAGCCTGCCGTGATCGTTGCAACTCAGTCGCTCAGTAGTTTGATGAACACCGTCGGCAGAGAGCGTCCAGCGCTTGAACTCGTGCAGAACTTCCGGACGCGCGTTGCTTGTCATTCTTCCGATCTTGAAACGATCAAAATGTTTCAAGCTCTCGCCGGAAAAGAAGATGTGGAGTCGCAGACGCATTCGTTTTCCGAAACGGCGCAATCCGCGAAGCTAAATCTTCTTGCGGGTGGTTTCGATTCCAAGAACTCCAGTCTCAACGAGGCCGTGAGCCGTGGCACACGCCGGGAAGACATTCTGACCGGCAAAGAATTTTCGCGCCTCCGAACCTTTGAGGCGTTCGCGCAAGTTTTCGATGGCATCGAGACGAAGTTCCTCAAGCTTTACCTCAAGCCCGACTTCTTGAAGGCGGTCAATACGAAGCACGAAACGGTTCTCGAAATGCTTCGGGTAACAAAAAAGGGAGGCTTTGTGGCGTGGCTCAAAAGCTTTTCTCGGAACTCTCGTGCAGTAGCCGCGTCACTCCTGCTTGCCGGAAATGTCCAAGCCGCAGGAATTCCGAACGTGTGTTCGGTTGCAAGTAGTCCGGCCTTTTCGTCCTGCCTTGAGTTGGCAGTTGGCGGTTGTACCTGCGGATACCCGCCGCATCCGTGCGCACTCATTTCGTACTACGTTCCTCAGACGTTCATTGAGGTCTGGCCGGAGGCAAAGACGAGCTACTTCACGGCCATTCCGGGAGCGGCGGCGCAGCTCTCGAAGGTCACTCCGATGCCTTTTGGCGCGGAGGCCGATGATGATACGCAAAGCTTCCAGGCTCGAACGATTGCGGTGCCGTTCGCTAGTATGACCTTTAAGCTCATGCCAGCAGGCGGCACGCGCAACGAGAAAATGTGTTTCGATGGGATGAGCGAAGACTTTGGCAGCCATTGGAACACTGGCAAAGGTGATCTGACCCAGCCACTTTTCTTGGCTTGGAGCCTGAGTCCGAAAGCCTGTCTTCTTGCAGGCGCGGCCACAAGCATTTCCGGCACGCCTGGAAGTAGCTACTCATCGGACTCCGCAATGTGCGGCACTCCGATGCCGAATATCGGTGTTCTTCCTCCCAGTTCGCATCCGGCCTGCAATGGCTGGGGGACTTTCTATCCGCGCTACGGCACATACACGGGACCTGCTTCGATGGCCGGCGCTCTTATGATTGCCTCGCGAATCAAGAGTTTGTCTGCCGAAGTCCTTCATACAATGCCGAGCGGCCCGGATGAGAAGTGGCAGATGATCTACCCTCAATCGAGTTCATGTTTCCGAGAAGGACAAAATATAGGATTGCTCGAAACGATCAAAAATTCACGCGAGACCATGCGGCTAGCGAGCGGCAAACTGAAGGGCTATCTGTTCGTGATCTGGAACCGCACCACTGCCTGTAAAGAAATGCCGACTGCGGTTCAGGCGCAAGCGGCAGCTCTCGCAATCCCCGCAGCCTGCGCAGGTGCGCAGTGACGGAAATAATGCTTGAGAAGGAACACGGCGTAAGCGTCGCCAAACGGCGAACGAGCGAGCAGTTGCTTTTGGAGAGCGGTCCCTATGCGCGCCTCTTTCACGACCTGATGAAAGCGGCGAAGGCTCGCGGCGCGAGTGACGTGCATATTGAGCCGCATGAGAGCGGAGTTGATTTAAGACTCCGCGTGGACGGAAATCTCATCCTTGAAAAGCAGGTCGAACTGGAGCACAGGGAGAGCTTGATCTTAGAAGCCAAACGAATTTTCGGTCTCTCGATTGGCGTTAGCGGTCGCCCGCAAGATGGGCGCGCGTCGATGCCAAGTCTCCGAATGGATGTACGCGTAAGTCTTCTGCCTACTCACTTCGGAGAAAAGATCGTCATGCGCTTGCTCAACCTCGATGCGACATTCGAGCTGGATGGCCTGGGCTTCCTGGAGAACGAGATCGCCGCTCTTAGGCGAGCCATTTCACTCGAAGATGGCGTTGTAGTCGTCTCCGGGCCGACTGGAAGTGGAAAATCGCGAACTCTCTATGCGTGCCTCAAAGCCATCAACCCCAAGCGCTTCAACATAGTGACGCTGGAAGATCCCATCGAATACCGCATTGAAGGACTCAATCAAGTGCAGGTCAGCCGCAAGATGAGCTTCGCCGATGCTCTGCGATCCGTGCTACGGCAGGACCCCGATGTGATCCTGGTCGGCGAGGTTCGAGATGCCGAAACGGCAAAACTTTGCTTTCAAGCGGCGGAAACCGGGCATCTTGTTTTCACAACACTTCACGCAAACGGTTCGCTCGAAGTTATCGAGCGTCTCGCAGGTCTCGGCGTCGAACGTATCGTGATGGAATCGAATCTGAGACTCTCGATTGCGCAGCGTTTGGAACAGCGGCTTTGCGCAGATTGCGCGATTGAGCCCTCAATGGATACGGCTGCATGGCTCCAACGCATCGACCGCCGAAAGAGACCTTCCGCAATGCGAGCCCGCGAGCGGTTCGAGCAAGGATGCTCGAACTGCTGCGCTGGGATTCGCGGGCGTGTTCCTGTTCTTGAGTGGGCAACGATGGAACCGGCAGAGGGAAAGAAAATCGTCAAAGTTCACCAAACGATCCACGAGGCCCGCCTTGCGCGCGTCCTTCGCGGAGAAATTGATTCCCTGGAGGTGTCGCGTGCGAATGATTAGCCAATGGGTTTTCTCGCTGTGCTTATTCTCAACCGCAGCGAGCGCCGGTGAACTCCAATACTTCGATCAAAAGATCGACTACTGGAACGAAGGACGTGTTCAGGCTCAAACAAAGGACATTCCTTCTCCACTTGTTCCCGAGCGAGGAGAAAAGGGTTCATTCCCTTGGAAGACCTACCTCGACCCGAAGAACAAGGAGTTCTTTAAGGAAGGCGACTATACGCCGCCAGAGCCATTCATGGAAGTTGCGAAGGACCCGTCGGACGAGAACCTCAAGAACTGGTTCGAGTTTATGAAACGAAAAAACGAACTCGCCGCGCGGCTCGAAACTCGAATGCAAGAGTATCTCAGCAAGCAAGAAGGGCCAGGCCTTGCGGTTCAGATAGCCACTCGGGTTGCAAAGAATGATGCGAAAGTCGCTCCACAGGTGCGGCCTGATCCGTCGAGATTCCGAATCCGAATGTACTTCGACTCTCATTGTCCTCATTGTCGGCGAATGTTCTCCGTACTGAAGCGGCTGCAAGACGAAGGCTACAAAATCGAAGCCCTTCAACTCGATGACGGAGAAGTGCCTCCGGATGAAAAAGGCGTGCCGATAGGCAAAGCCAATCTTGCGGAGCTGAAGAGTCATGGAGGAACGGCAGTTCCGTTCCTGGTGATCGCCGATCTGAAGAGAAAGGCGCTTCTCCCAGGAATTCAGGGCTACCATGAATTCGAAGAAGTGATGGCGCTGCTTCGCGAGGCCAGTCGCGGTTGATATGAAACGACTTCTGCTCACCACTACCAAGTGCAGAAGCTAAAAAATCTAATTTAGAAGTCTCTCCACCACCAAAGGCGAGCGGGCTTCCGACGAAGGAGAATTCCTATGCTCGGAGAGCGCCTATTGCTGTGTGGATCATTAATCCACGGTTCACATCTGAAGAGTCCCAATCCTCGGCAACGTGAGGAATGGTTTTTATTTCTGCTGATTACAATGCTGCTCCTTTGGTTTGCGCACGCGCAAGCCTTCGGGGCAACAGTCCGTATTCCAGGGCAAGACGCGAGCGACAAACTTGAGGCGGCGGGAACTCTTCTCCGCATCGTCGATTCCGTTCTGTTCTCCTGGGGAGCCAGAATCTTTGCGGGTCTTTGCGTGATGTCAGCCGGTTGGAATCTGAAGGAGCAACGATTCGGGATCGCCGTTCTGTGCATCGTAGCGGCCATCGTTCTCGGAACCGCACCTACTTGGGTAAAGAACATTTTCGACATAGGCGGCGGTGGCGGAATCTTTTCCATGAGTGCGCCCGCTATCTCCGTGGAGACCATGCGTGCGTAAGCAAGAACTACTAAAAGCGCGCCACGCCTCACTTGTAAGCCAGACAATCGACTCGCCAATTATGGTGTTCGATTTCTGGGAACTTCAAGACGTGTTCATTGCGCTCTTCATCATCCTGATCTTCGGCGTCCTCTTTTACTCATGGGGAACGATGTTCACGCTTCTCTTGCTTTGTCTCGGCGCAGGCCCGGTCATCAAGCGGAAGTATCCGAAGGGGATTTTCTTTCATTGGCCCTACGCACGTCTGCGAATGGACCTGCCGGGCGTAATCAATCCGAGAGGCCGCGAGCGGCTGTACTCGGACTAACCAAGAGAGGACTTAAACGTGAGCGTAAAACAAGACCAAATGGAGGCCCAATGGAAAATGGAGACAACCCGAAACGCTTCGAGCGCAAACCTAATCTCGAACTTACTCAGCGCCTTTCTCGCGATGGTCGTTACTGGATTTTCAAGCGCGTGGAAACTTGGATCGTCTCGGCTAAGTACCTTGACGTTATCGCTAAGAATCGCGCTGTCGAGGCGCCTGGAGCCGCCACTCCAGCGACTGAGAAGTCAACTAAGCGGAAAGGCAAACGAGATGCTGACAGCAATGGATAAGGGCATTGAAGCAGCGCAAGTCGCGACCCGGCCGGTCGGCGTCTATCAAGGCGTCGATTTGCGGGTGCTCCCGAAGTTTGTGGCATTCAAAGCGGCGATGCTGAAAGAGCGTCTTACTCTCCAATACATCCTCGCAATCCATGTCGCCGCGTTCGCCGCAAATTTCGCATTCTCGCGAATCGAGATTCATGGACTGGAAAAGAAACTGCGCGAGAAGGAATACATCCTCGCTCCTGGTGTGATGGATTTCACGACGGCGGCTCCGCAAACCGTTAGCGATTCCTATGTCGTAAATGCCGGAATGAGTTTCCTCTCGATGCTCGGAAACGTAAATGCCGCAAACATCGACGAGCAGTATAAGCGCCTGGCGACGTTCATGGCTCCCGAGCTCCGCGTTCAGTTCGAGGCAGAAGTCGCTGAGTGGCGAGAAACGGTCAAAAACGAAAATATCTCAGAGATTCTGAGAATCACTGATCGTGAGGCTGTCGCCACGGGCGAAGGCTTCTACAAAATGACGGCCATCGCGAACCGTGAACGCTATTCGAATAGCGAGAGTCTTGGTCGTGTCGATGAAGTGATTGAACTGACGATGCGGCTTGTACCGCCCATGAAGGGCAAGGAGTGGTATCTCGAAATCACTTCGTTAAAGCGGTCGCGCGCTGATGGTTTCAAAGCTGCGCAACCGATCAATCAACCGAAAACCGGCAAGTAATTTGGAGGCGCGTATGCACAAGCGAAACAAAGAAATTGAAAAGCTCTTAAAGGCAGCTCTCTTCTGCTCATCTTTCGTGCTTGCCCTCGAAGTGGCAATGCCCGATGAAGCTGTCGCAAAGGCGGTCTTCTATGGATCGACCGCAGAACAAGTGAGGATTCGGCACGGTAGCTCTACGATTTTCCGCTTTCAAAAAGCTGTGCAAACAATAACTGGGGCTGGCCGGCTTACGATCAAGCCCGCCAACGACGCCGATCCGACGTACACGGTTTTGTCGGTCACTCCTCGGTTCACGAACGGCGTGAATGAGGTCGCGTTCTTTCTGGCTGACGGCACTGTTATCAAAACCAAGATCGTCGTCAGCCCGAGCGACCCCGCCGCTGATAGTTTCTATGAGTTCAAACCTCGCGATGCTCTCGACTCTGACCAGTCCGATCCTAATGCGCCCAAAATCTCGGAGGTTGAGCTTCTTAAGGCAATGGTCCGAGACGACGAAGTATCCGGATACAAAGTCACGCGCCTTATGAGTGACATGCCTTCGAAGCTTAATAGTGCTTCCGTCGAACTGCTCCGCGTTTACAAAGGCTCGCCCTTCAATGGGTATGTCTATCGCGTCACGAACACTAGCTGGCGAAAGACCGTTGAGGTTGACGTTCGCCATATTTCCGTCGGCGATCCAAACCTCGCCATTTTGGCACAGAGTGATGAAGAGCGGCTTTTCCCGAAAGGCAAAGGCACCCATCAAACACTGGTTCGCGTGGTGGCGAAAAATACCTCATCGAGCCGCGACGTAATTCTCGCGATGGAAGCGCTGGAGCCCGATGCGCAAGCCTCGCAGAAGAAAGGTGAATAGAAATGGAAATGGCGAAAGTGGTTAGTTCATTCAAGAGTATTGATTGGAAGCGCCACGAGGAGCGCCTCAAAGACATTTTTAAGACGAAGCCGCTTTTGGTCGGCGGCGCCGTTCTGGGAGTTCTTCTCCTCGTTAACATCGTAGGAATTGGCAGTCAGCAGGAGAGCCGATTTGTCGAGCGGCCTGCCGATGTGAATTTCCAAAACGGTCGCATCCTGAATGACCGCGAAAGCACGTTCTATTATGGAAAGGAACGGCTGCTTTCGCAAAAGGCTCAAGCCATGATGGATGCACAGGCACAGATCGCGGCGCGCCTTGCAGAGCTAGAAAAGAAAATGTCGGCGGCGCCCGCAACCGTACCCGCAAACGGAGCTCAGACTTCCATCGGTGGATCGGCGTCTCCCGTGACGAATGGCGAAATCCAAACCTACTCGGCGACGGAGGAATTTCAAGGAACCCGCATCAGCGAATCCCAAAGCGCGGGCGTACCACGAAGGGCGCGAGTCCGCGGTTCAAGCAGTGGCCCTGACCTGATCGCGTTTCCAGTAAAGGGAGACGCAAAGACAGATGGCGTGATGCTTCCAGCCGGTAGTTACGTCAAAGCGAAAATTCTTACGGGCGTCGATGTGCCTGAAGGGAAAACGTATCCGGTCCTGATGGTGCTCGACTTTTCCTACGTCGCTCCGAACGATCACAAGATTGATCTGTCTGGCTGTTTTATGATCGCGAAGGCCGAGGGAAATCTCTCGACCGAGCGTGTGCAAATGCAAGCGACGAAAATGAGTTGCGTTTCTCGCAAGGGAAAAATGTTCGAGCGCGATGTGAATGGGTTCATTGCTGACGACAAAGACGGCTCGTTCGCCATGAAAGGAAAAGTAAACTCGAAGCAAGGTCGCGTCGCTTCAATGGCGTTTCTCTCGGGCATCGTTCAAGGTGTCGGCCAGGCCGTACAAGCTGCGCAGACTTCACAGAGCGTTAATCCCCTCGGAGGCTCATCTTCGGTTCTTACCGGCGATTCGACGAAGTACATGGTCGCGGGAGGTGCAGCGAACGCCGCTGGCATGGTGGCGCAGTGGTATCTCCAACAGGCGCAAAGTCTCTCGCCGACGGTCGAAGTCGGCTCCGGTCGCGACGTGTGGATCGTAATGAAAGACAAAGTGAGCCTGCCCGAAGAGTTTTTCAAAAAGGAAAGGACGGAAAGCAATGAAGGTATCTACTCTTATTTCACTCGCATTCTCGATTAGTCTAGTGGCCTGTAGTTCGGCTCCGACGAAGACCGTTCTTGAGGAGCGCGCAGGCTACGATGTGAAGGGACCTCCTCTTGGAAGCCTCGGTGCAAGCGGCGGCGTGAAGTACGTTCCCACACGAGTCCCTGAAAAGGTCGTCGTCGGCTGGCTATTCCCGCACGACATGACCTCGAAGGTCTACTTCTGGGGGTCATGGCTTTCGGTCGTCGTTGAAGACGAGAGTTGGGCGATGGTTAAGGTCGATGTGCCAAAGACCGACAAAAAGTCGAAACGCACAGCAGATCGTCCGAAAGCCGCTCCTCCGAAAAAATCCAAGGCTCCACCAAAGCCAGTTGCACCAGCGGCCTAGAGTTTCAGCCCTTCTACTACTCAAGAGGGTGAATTTTCCAGAGTCTCTCTACCGATCATCCGGCGAGTGACCCACAAACGGAGGTTTCCGTATGTTTGGGACTCGCTTATCGAGCGACGAGATCATCGAGCGTATGCTCGCCAGTCGCAAGTCTTTCGTAAAGGCCCTATTCGAGCGGCCTGACTCATTCGCCAAAATTCTGCCCTACGAAGAGTATCTGCCGGAAGCAGGAATGTTTGTCCTCAAAGATGGCTCTCTTGGGGCCATCTACGAAATCGGCCTCATTGAACACGAGCCGCTTGAAGCCGAGAGAATCGTGGATCTTGTTTCGAGCATGAAGTCTTGGTTTTTCTTGCCCGAGCGTTGCACGCTTCAAATTCTTTTCGATCAGGCAGAAATTCCGGCGCGCGATCCGATTTGGAATTTTGAATCGAGCGGCATGAAACTTCCGCATCCAGTCTCGGCTGCCATCTACAAGGCGCGGCTCGAAACCTTTCGCAACTTCTGCCAAGGTCGCTCAAAGCTCTCTCCCATGCGGAGACGTGCGCTGCTGTCGATCCGTTACTTTCCCGAGCCCGGTGACTCAAAGACCATTCTTCGACTTCTCGAACGTGGCGAAGGGCTTCTCTTCGATTCAATGAATGCGATCACGAAGGAAGTCGCCGAACTCTCGCAAATCCTGGCGCAGTTTCAAGAAAGCTCCCGCGTCCCGCTCTCACGACTAACGGGCGCAGGGTTAGTAGACTTCCTTCGTCGGTTTTTCAACCCGAAGGAGTATCTCGCGCGCGAGTTCGCCCCATTTAATCCCCATGTCCCGATCTCTGAACAGATCGTCTATGCAGGCCCGACAGGCTCCTTAGAAGGGCTAGAGCGCGAGGGTATCAAGACCCGCACGATCACGCTCAAGACGAGTCCTCGGCGTGTCGTACCGGGCGGAATGGCAAACTTCCTTCAGCTACCTTTTCCGTTCCGGCTGTCCCTCAATTTTAGCTTCCCCAAGCCTGCGAAGGTGAAGAGCTACTTCGACACGAAGGAGTTTTTTCTCCAGAACAGTCCAAGCGCTCGGGCAAAGCGCCAGCTCCAAGAGCTGAAGACGATCCAGGAGCGACTCGCTCACGACGAGCGGTGCCTCTTTATGACCTTTTGCGTGGTCGTCGAAGCAGAAACCGAAGAACTGCTCAACGCCCGCACGCGGGCGATCACGAGCGTCTTTCACAACGACCTGGAGTGCGAAGTGATTCGAGAGGAGCTGATTGGGCTCGGGCTTTGCTTGAATTCGCTCCCTCTCTTCTACACACCCGCTGCCGACGCATCCACACAACGGTTCGTAAGGATCATGAACAAGGACGCGACGAATCTGCTCCCGATCTTCGATTCCTACCGAGGAATCGAGAACCCCATGCAGCTCTTTCTCTCACGCGAAAACAATCTCGTGCGTTTCTCATGGTGTGCTAATCCGATCTCGAATCACACCGCAATCCTCGGCGACACTGGCTCGGGTAAAAGTAAGTTCGCCCTCGACTGCGTACAAGCGCTGAAACTCAATCCGAAGAATCGGCCAGGTTCCGAACCGATGGCATTTGTAATCGACAAACGCGCGAGCTGCGAAGCGCTGTGCGCGAAATTCGACGGAAGCCTCAGTGTTTTCGATCCTCGAAAGAAAATGCCCTTCACTCCGTTTCGGGGGGCTTTCGATGACAGCAAAGTGCAGTTTCTCACGAACTTGATTCTGACCGCCGTAAAGCTGACCAGCCAGACTTTCAACAAAGAGAGTCACCACCTCGCAATCGTATCTCGCGCCGTGAAGGAAGCCTACCTTCGGCGCGCTCGCGAAGTCGGAGTCGGTTACGAAAACGATCAGCTCATTCACTTGAAGGAGCGCTCGCATGTGTCGGTCTCGATGGATGACGTGATTTCGAGCATGGCGGCACTCACGTCGGAAGAAGAGTTCGAAACTCTGAAAGACGCGATTGACGATCTTGTGACCCGGCTCATGCCGTTCTATGGAGATGGAATCTACGCTCCGTTCTTTCGGGGTCAGGCCCAAGGTTCGTCCAGTGACGACAAACTCCTCTATGCTTACGACCTCGAAGCGCTCGACGTGGACGAAACGCTGAAAGTGCTGATGAGCATGTGCGTGATTAACGAAATCATGTCGATCATGGCTCGGCCCGAGAGTCTGAAGCGTGGTGGCGTGCTCTACATCGAAGAGCTCGGATGCCTCGGAAGAGACAATCCCATTGTCGGCGAATTCGTGATCGAAGCGGCAGAACGTATGCGGAAGATGGGATTCAGTCTTCTCGGAGTCGCGCCGAATCCGCGCGTATTTTTCGAGACGGAAGCTGGAAAGGCAGTCTGGGGTGGAGCCGACAACTTCTTCTTCCTCAAAATGAGCCCCGATAACGTGCGCTACCTCAAAGAAACCTCGTCGCTTCTTGGACATGCCGCGCTCGAAATCGTGAGCAGTCTCGAAACTCGCGTGAATGAATTCGCAGAGGTTTTCTACACCAACAAGGACAGCTCTCATCAAGGAGCTTTCCGCTACATCCAATCTGATCTTGACCGAGAGACGTCGGTCAACAGTGAAAGCGATCGCGACGCGATTGCAGAAAAGGAAGGCCGGTAATGAAGGTACTTACCTCAATTCTCCTATGTTTGGTGTCCGTCTCCGCGTTCGCAAGGGATTCTGACTACTACTACATGAATCAGAGCGAACTTGGTTCGGGCGACTATCTCTACCAAAACCAGCCGATGCGCCGTGATCCGGTGTTCGATCAGTTCCGCACAGTCGATCTTGGCATCAATCTCGGGATCGGCTCCGATTGCGGACGCGTGGACTTCAAGAACACGCTTCAGGCCACTCTCAAAAACATCCTCGACAGCAAATACTTTGGCGACATGGGAAAAGACATCATGGCCGGGTCGCCGATGCTTCTCGCGTGCTACTTCAGTCCCACTTGGTGCGCAATCCTGAAACACTCGCAAATCAATGCAAACTTCATGTCGCAGATGCGGCTCAATCAGTGCGCGCTGATGGACAAGTACACGGACTCGCGGGTTTCCGATTACTACGAAGAACGCCAGTCCTGCGTACACAAACAGATCGAGCAAAATGGCGGCAACATCGAGGCCGCAATGCAGGCTTGTAACTCCGGCAGTATGTTCAACACCGACATCGCGAACTGGTCAGGATCAAAGTACGGCGAAAAGAGCAGTTCCAATGAATTGATTGGCAGCTCTGCAAAGTGGGCAGGATTCGACACGCAAGAAGGTGGCAAAGACTCGATCAAACTCGTGCAGAGTCTCGTTGGTGACACGGTTATCGCCCGCGGAAATGTCTCCGTAAATTACGGCGACAAGCCTTTCGGCATCACCCCGCGAACGCACCTGGCGGGCATCGAGCGCGACGTTCAGAGTAAGCTCTGCTCAGGCCTCATGGGTAAGATTGACGGTTCTGATCCGAGTCAAACCAATACTCTCATTCGCACGGCTGATTTGAAGGCGATAACCGGCACCGACCAAACGGTTCTCGATCGACAGACACTGCGAAACCTTGCGGTTATGCCATTCAAAACGCGGGCTCTCTACTGCCAACGGCTCGCCAATTCGATTGCAGCATCGCGGTTTTCGGAAGACATGAACCGCTCGCTCGACGTGCTCGCTGTAGCCAGCCAGAACCCGAATCTGCCGGACCGTAGACGGAAAGAAATCGCCGACAAACGAGAATCGCTGAAACAGTCTATTGACGCCACCTTGGAATTACAGCGGGAGAAAAATGCGCCGCTGAATCAAGTAGTCGCGCAGATCAATCAAGAAGGTGGAAGCCTTCGCGCAAGTCTGTCTGCCGACAGAATCCAAAGAGATGAATCGGCTCTGGAGTCGTCGAACGCCCGATCCCGCTACTTCGACTGTGCCGATGGCGTCCTTTGCGAAGGAGGTCACTGATGAAAGTGAAATCCGTTGAAGGCGTTCTCGAAGCCGCAGGCCCGAACGCCTGGAAGCTTGAGAATGAGCTGTTGAAGACCGGCACGGTGCTCGAACTCTGCCTTAGTGGTGCGTGGCTCTTAGGGCTCGTGCAGCGCTCCTCAGACGCGATCCTCCGCTTCTTAAGCTGGGAAGATGGAGTCGAGATCGGTCTTCGTCCAGGACTTCGCGCGCGGGCTCTCATGCCCGTTCGGGATTAGGAGGTTCGATGTTTTCCAATACCGCCTATGAGGCACTCTATCAAATCCTCGGCCTTGAACTGCACGCGAAGTTCATCGAAGTGATTACGGGTGAGGCATTCTTCAAGGGCCTTATCCTACTCATCTTCGGCGCGGGTTTCTTCATGACCGCGCTCAAATTTATCTCCCGCTATGTGCCGGGCTCACTTGTTGAGCGTCGGCACTTGCCACTCTCAAAATTCGTCAAGGTGATCGCGTGCCTCTTCCTGGGGCTCGCGATCTTGCGTGTTGGTACGACGGCCCAAGTGTCCGACTACCAGGGCAAGAATTGGGCGGATAACCCCTACGTTCAAGGCCGCTTCCAAGGCGTGCAGGGCCAGTACAAGGTCAGCGTTGTCTTTCAGCTCATCAGCCACACGGCTGAAGAGCTAACGAGCCTTCTAGCACGCGTGATCGACCAAGTGTTCGCGGTTGGAAACTCGCAGCTCACGGCCCCGAACCTCTTCTACAAAGCGATCATGTACGCGGGCACCACTAGCATCGAAGACCCCGAGCTGCGCGATCAGCTCCAATTCTATACCGACGAGTGCTTCACCAAGGTTTTGCCGTTCGTCCAGGAATTCAAGAATCAGGCAGCGATAGACGGTATGTTCAAGACCGGCCAGAAACTTGACCGCGATCTAGCCGACGTGACGCTCGACCTTGGGAATGGAAAGCAGACCAACTGCCTTGAAGTGAAGGAATCCACGGTTCAGAAACTCAACCAATACGCGACGGAAAAAACCAAAGGGTTCTCTGACCGAATCCCTGGCGGGGCCGCGATGGCGCTCGGATACGGCGCGAAGATCGACCCGTCCTACTACAAGAACTATGCGGTTTCATCGGCTCTGGTGGACTACTACGCCGATCAGCGCGAGGGCCGCATGGGCATTCAAAAGGCCAGCGAACTTCCGGGCAGCGCGGGCTCATTCTTTCAAACGATGAACCGCTTCTTTAGCTGGGATGGCCTACTCGGGACGTTTGGGTTTCGCGACACCCAAGGAGCAGCGGAAGCTGCCAAGCGTTCGCAGGAGTTCAGTGAACACCTGGCGCGGGCTCCACACGTTGCGGGCTTCGTTCGCATGATCCTGGTAGCGATTTTTCCGTGGCTGATCTTTTTCGTAGTGGCCGGCCACTACCGCGTTTTGATCGTCTGGTTTTGGATTTACTTCTCCGTCCTTCTTTGGACGCCGCTGTGGACGCTTCTCTATCACGTCATGCTCGGAATCGCGATGTCTGCCGATGTGATGAGCGCCTTTGGCGACATGAACGACGGAGTATCGCTGTACTCGGCAAGCCTAGTGAACCATCGCCTCTACTATATGTATTCGATCTACTCCTGGGTGCAGCTCCTGATCGCAACACTCACCACCGGATCGGCGTTCATGTTCCTCAAGCCCATGTTGTCGGAAGGCCAAGCGGAAGCAAAACCCGACTTCCTCGAACCCGTCTCCGGTGCGGTGCCCGGCGCCGCAACCGGAGGTCTTAGCAGCGCCGCCGCTGGCGCTGCGGGAGCGGTTCTATGAACCCGCTCTTTGTATTTCGGGAGGGCGCTGCAAGCGCCCTCCCGTGGGGGTGTGGGGGCAAGGCCCTCACTTTTTTTCGTGTGGTGGGCGCCCACACACTATCTTGCCCGGACCCAAAATGCCCAAAAAAGAAGCAAACAAGAAACCAAACAAACCAAAGGAGAAAAATGCAACAACCCAAATTTATTAACAGCACAGACCAACTTTTAAAACGAACGATTCCAATTCTAATCACCGCAGGTTTGACCTTACAGGTTCTACTCACAGGCTGCGCCAGCATCGACCGAAAGGAGCAAACCGTTCACGAGATTCTGACGAAGGAAAATGTGCTTCTGCAAAAGGTGAAGTTAGAGCGTGCGCAACCAGAGGTCAGTCAGGCTGTCCTTCAAAGCGAGAGCTTGAAGAAAGCCGAAGCGCACCTCGCACTCGCTCTCGACGAGATCATCAAAGCAAACGAGATCGTGACGATGAAACTAATGAAACAAGACGAAAAGGAGGTGGAAATTGAGCGAAGTGCAAGAAGCGAGCGTTGATGCAGGCGAAGAAGTTGTACGCGCCGCTGGCGAACTCGGAGCGACGGTCAAGGACGCGGCGAAAGCCGCGGCTCAAACCGGAGTCGATCACGAGGAGGTCAAAGGCTGGCTCACAACGATTTTCAAAGCACTCATCGCCGCGTTCAAGTGAACGCCAGATAGAGGGCGTCCCGATCCCGCAGGGAAGGGAAAAATGAAGCAAGGCAATTCGGGGTCCGACGACAAGCGAGGATTCCTTTTCAATCAAAAGGAAAACGACCATGACCGAACGGAAACACAAACCAGAGAGCGAACGCGGCCCACGGATTTGCGTGCGCGTGTCTGAACTGGAATACGCAAGGATTCAGAAAATGGAGCATGCGACCGGATTCTCGCGCGCAGAAATTCTCAGGAGAAATACGTTCAATCGCGTCGATCTTGAACGCCCGCTCTACGACCGCGAGCACGCAGATCGCATCATCACTGAGCTGAAACGCATCGGCAATAATGTGAACCAGATCGCGCATAAAATGAACTCGGGCCTGATGACCGGATGGAGTCAGGCCTTGAGCGCAATTGCGCGCCAGCTCGTCGAGCTCCGAAGCATCTTTTCGGTGAACCATGCCATACGTTGAATTTCAAAAGGTGGACGATTTGGACGATTACGCGCGATACATCACGAAGGAAGAGAAAGGCATCGAAGTCTCTAACCCCGACGGGGCCGGAGAAAATATGGCTCAAGAGATTCGCAATGAGCATTCACGATTCCCGCAGAGCCGCGTAAAGAACCTCGCGTACACGATCTATCAATCTTGGCATCCAGAAGAAGCCGGAATGAAAACGATAGAAGAGTTCAATGCGCTCGGGAAAACACTTGCCGAGCGGTGGGCACCCGGCCACATGGCCTGGGTGGTCACGCACACAGACAAGGACCACGTTCACAACCATATCGTTATTTGTGCGATCAATTCTCAAACCGGAAAGGGTCTCGTTCATACGCGTAAAGAGCTAAAAAAGCTCCACGACATAAGCAACGAACTAGCGAGAGAAAATGGGATGCGCGAAATGCAGAAGCGCACGAAGGACCTCGAAGCGAAGTTACCCGATGGCGTCCGAAAACTAATCGCGAAGGGAAAGAAATCTTGGGTGCTCGATATGGTCGATAAGATCGACTACGCAAGATCGGCAAGCACAAGCTTCGATGAGCTTCGCGGCCAATTGAAAACGCTCGGGGTGGACGCTCACATTGAAGACAAAAACATTACCTACTTTTACGGTGAACGCACGAAGGGCGTTCGCGGGAAAAGTCTGGGAACCAAGTTTGACAAAGAAGGCTTGATGAAAGTCTTCAAGGAGAACGATGAAAAATTCGCACAACAGCCAGGCCTGCGAGAACGAATCCGATCCGACATTGGAGCCGCCTTTGACGGAAAAGGAAATCCTCTGGGAACTCCAAGCGATCTACTTTTGGAATCAAGAAGCCACCAACGCGGCGGAAGCAAGGATTATGGGCAGTTTACGAAAATTGAGCGTAGTCGTGCTCGCGCTGATCTGCCTGCAATTTTTGATGAGCGCGGCGGCGTTTTATATCAGGAGATGAAACGAGCGCGCGAAATGAGCATTTTCGACTACTGCGCGGAACACAAGATCAAGACAAAGCAGAATGCTAAAGGTCAGACGGTGCTCGCCGGAAAAGAATTCGTCGTGCTCGGAAATTCCGAGTGGACGAACACGAAGAACCAAACGAAGGGCACCATTATTGATTTCGTTGCGATTCACGACGAGACCAGCTATTTGCGCGCAGTTGCGAAAATCAATAAGAACCCGAGGCTCTTGCTACTTGAGCCTGTCATGGGCGAATACAAGCGCGGGTTTCAATCCTTCTTTGTGCCAAAACCGAGGGCGGCATCGCCGCCCGAGGCACGCAAAACGCTGGCGGCGTTTACGCGTGCGCGTGGCATGGCGAGCGACGCAGCCGACACGCTCCTTAAGAGCGATCGGCTGCACGTCGGCCACGACCGCAGCATTTGGCTCATGGGAGAAAAGAACGAATCGGCGATGGAGTTTCGTGAAGAGCCAAACGGCCAGTGGCGCGGCAAGCGCCACGGCAAGCCGTCTGGCGCCTTCTTTGAGTCGATTGGAAAGGGAAAACAAATCGTCGTCCACCGCGATCCGTTTGAATTCATTTTGCAGCACGGAAAAGGCGCGGTTTCTCCAGCAGGAGGAGCCAGCCATTTCGCAATGCTGGATGCGGGTTCGCATCACAGGCTCGATGAGCTTTTAGCTACGAATCGCCACATTTCGGAAGTGCATCTTGCGCATTCCGCGCGAGCGGAAGAGCGAGAGCACGACCAGAAGGCGCAGCAAAAGTTCCAAGAACGGTTCAACCCGTTCGACATACACGTTCAGGCGTTTGAGCCTGGGCGAGCGCGCAGCAAAGCGCGCGGCCCTGATTTCAGTCTGTAGTTAGTTTTCGCCCACGCGGCACAAGCGCGAGGCGCACAAAATTCAATCCTCGACCTACCACAAACGGCGGCGGGGGTTTCACGAACTGGAGTAATCCGTTTATGGAATCCACCAATGCACAAAAGCCTGCGAAGCAGGCCAAGAAATCGTCTTCTTCCGCAATTCGCGTTTCAAACGATACGCGAAAGCGACTGCTCGCGGAACTCGCCAAGATCAACAAGAAGGCCCAAGGCAAACGCGTCAAGATAGACGCGCTCCTTGGTGTACTTCTTCCGAAACTCACGGCCAAAGACGTGCTGGAGCTTCAGGAAGCAAGTCTCTCGGGCCGTGACCGCCTGGAGCAGAACTTCAAAGCATACTGCGCGAAGTTCGGCACGATCACGATGGACGAATTTCTTGGCGTCATTTCCGCACAAGCAGTGCCGCAAATTTTGCGCGCCGATGCTGCAAAAAACAAAGACGAAAATGCAGCAGTATCCGAGCGAAAAATCGAAGCGTAACGCATGAAAAATTCAGCGCAAAAAAATCGTTTTGAATTGAATTTTCAGAGGAGTTTGCTATGGTCAATTCGATAGGAATTGTTTGTCCAAATTGCGGACAAACGCCTGAGTTCTTTGACAAGTTAATATGGCTGTCTACAAAGGAAGCCGCTGCTTACTTAAGGATTTCGATTGGCAGCTTGAAGAACCGAATTTATCGCGGAGAAGTTTTCCCGAAAAAATTCGGCAAGCTCAATCGGTTTCTGAAAAAGGACCTT
Organism: Bacteriovoracia bacterium; assembly: GCA_050246755.1. Classification (GTDB taxonomy): domain Bacteria; phylum Bdellovibrionota; class UBA1018; order CAIPTA01; family CAIPTA01; genus JAKFYM01. The sequence continues at coordinate 153,584 of JBFWVL010000005.1, read as the reverse complement.
GATCGCCTAGTGGGCGTCTCCAACGAAGGGAGATAGAACATGGCGATAACTTGGTACGAAGAAGAAGGCCGTAAGAAATGTATGATTACGGTCAATGTAAGAAGCAAGATTGATCCAACGGTCCGGAAACAGAAAAAACAGCGCTACGATGTCATCGACGAAAAGATGACTGAGGAGAAAGCGGTTCGCGAAGAAGCAAGGCTTCAGCGCGAAGCCGACAGGCTGGTTTATGAGACTGAATCGTTAGGAATGTCTTGGCGGCGGTTACTAGAATTTTACGAAACTGAAGGTTTCAAGGGTCTAAAAAACGGCACTTGGTCGCAGCGCGAACCCTGCTTTAAGGATTCGCTCTCAAGCCTCAATCGCTTCACTACGGAGTGGTTGGACTTAAGAGCTTCGGAAATAGCTCCCGTCAACGTGACGAGGCTACTTCACAAGCTCGAAGCCGATGGGCTCGCTGGGTCCACGGTCGTTCGCTTCTTGGGCGACTTACGGAAGGTCTTCGATCTTGCGCTCTTGCACGAGATCAAAGGCATTTCGAGAAACCCGACGACCGGCATCTCGATCAAGTCGAGACGACGAAAGCGCGATGAAATCTTGAGCCGCGAGGAGATCAAAAAGCTCCTCGTCTACGCCAAAATGTATGAGCCGCAGTGGTACTTTATTTGGTCTTTTGCGGTTTATACGGGCTTGAGAAACGGCGAACTCTACGCGCTGAAGTGGTCGGACCTCGATATGGATGAAAACAGTCCGTTGATTCGTGTTCAGCAGTCCTACAACAAACGGACGAGAGAATACAAAGAGACGAAGACTGGGGAATCGAGAGAGATTCCGATTTGTCAGCCGCTTCTTGAAGTGATTCAGGAGCTAAAGCGCTGGCACATCCACGAGGTCACAAGGACGAGTAAGGCACAGTCTGAGTTTGTGCTTCCGCGTCCTGGGACTTGGCAAAATGGCTATCAGGCCAAGGTGCTGAGGGAGTTTTGCAAAGAGATCGGCATTTCGACGATCTGCTTTCACTCTCTTCGGGCCTGCTTCGCGACGGAACTCTTAAGGCGCGGCGTGCCGCAAATTAAGGTTCAGGCCGTCGGCGGTTGGGCGGATATGAAGTCTATGACCCATTACGTTCGGCTCTCAGGCATCAACGTCAAAGGCGTGACCGATGCCCTGGATTTTTCGAGCCCCGAGGCTCAGATCAGTCCGAATCGAACGATGATGCAGGCCGTGGGCGAACATTACCGGCCAACGGAGCAGGAAATGAAGAGCGTAGAACCTCTTGCCACAAGGAAACTTCAGCAAGTATGACTAAGGCAGTCTTTTTAACTGAAGATGCGGGAGATTGGCTTCCGGTGGCTTCTAGGGTATTTAACCCCTTGAAGTTACTGAGGGTCGGCCCCCGCAACCACTTTTTAACCTTTGAGATTTCTACAAACCTCCGATAATTCGGGGGTTTTTGTTTTTGTAGAAGAGAAAAATTTTCTTCAAAGGTTAAAAAGTTAAACGAGACTCTAACATGGCGACCACAACTTTTATTTTAGGAGCCGGACTCGGCAAAGAATACGGCTTCCCGGACGGCACGGAACTTCGCAATCTGATCGTGAATGAGCTCGAAGATCGGGAAAAGGAACTAAAAGAAATCCTACAGATCAGCTACGCGCTGACCGTCGATGAAGTCGCCAAGAGATATAGTAAGCACGCAGACAGAATCCGTAGAATCGTTGCGAAAATACTTCGGGACCGCGAAGACGTACAAAAGCTAGTTAGAAACGACGACAACACCTATAAGCTTCTTTTACGGCAGGTCGCCAAAGCAGAATCAAAGGGCGATCAAGTAAATATCATTACCTACAACTACGACCGTAGCCTTCCCTATTTGGTTCACCGCCTAAATTCAATCGAAACAGATCAGCGGAACAAGATCAGGGCACAAATTATCCACGTTCATGGACGCCTAGCCCCACTCGGACACGAGGACCTAAATCGGCAACGCAATCCACGGCGCTATCACAATTACGGAACTGAAAATATGTACAGTGGGGAGTTTCATTACGAATTCCCCAATGACGGCTCGCTGGAGATCAGGATTGAGCAAACCATGAGGGATGATGAGGTCTTCGAAAACCTCTTTCGTGCGTCAAACTTTGACTTCATCGGAGATGATATTGAGCCCCGAAAAGAGCTGGGCGAAATTCTAAAAGCTTCGAATACGATCGTTTTTTTGGGTGTGGCCTACCACGAGGCAAATATGAATGTGCTTGGCTACGATTTTAATTCCGGGCATGGGCAGTTTGTGGTGGGAACAGGATTCGGGCTTGGCGAGGAGCAGATTGCGCTAATCAAACAGCAATACCCAGTCCTCCAAGAAATCATTCCATGTAAGGCGCATGAATTTCTAAGAGCTCATCTCGACATCAGCAGACCGGAAAGAAGCCTACTGAAAAGAAAAGCTTCGATGTTTGACGAGGATGTTCTTGGGAGATTTTCACAAGTAATCACCGATTCAATCGCAGCCAGCCAAAGCCTGAGTTGACCTTTTTTAGCTAAGCTGCATCGGTAGAGTCGAATTCCAAATCCTTAATGCGAGACTTCAAAACACGCTCGAATTTAACCATGTGCTCAATGAGTGCGTTTTGCACGATCTCCTTGTCTGCATCCATTACGTCCTGCCCTTCGGAAACAATATATCGAATTCTGCAAGCGCGCACCAATCACGTTCTCCATTTCCTCTTAACCCTAGTTTCGTTCGGTCTGTGGCTATTCGTCTGGATTGGTTCAGCAATCAAATTTTGCGGTTGGTATTGCTCGGTTTGTGGCTCGAAGAAGATCAAGCGCAGATAATCTGAAATATTATTTTTTCGTCCAGCGGAAGAGATCGAAGTTCATCTGATAAACTTCTTGATCCGCAGCATTTTTCACGCGCGTTTCCGCCCGCGAAAGTAATGCCAGAAACTCTTGCTGAAGCCAGTTTCTCGTTGTGGGATCAGCGGTAAACGTAACACTAAAGCTATAGTCGTCGTCTTGTTCGTGAGAGTGCAAGCGCTGTAAGCAGATCATACGCATCTGGTTTCTCCATGCCTGATAGTAGGGAGAGTCTTTGCCCAAGTGCAGGTGGGGATTTTTTTGTACGATCTTTTTATCCTTCCACTCTGCCATGCCTATCTGCGTGAGCCGTTCCACCGCTTGGGTAACTGCCTCGAGCTCTAGTCCAAAACACTCGCCGAGCTTGGGCAATGAGGCACGGAGCCGGGGAATCGCCAAGGCCACGTGCACCAGCTGAAGCCAGGGCCGTAGGTAAAGTTCCATCGTGGCATCCGCGGAGAGACTCACGGCCCCGGCCTCGATATGATGACTAGTTTGCAGTTTAGCCTCACGGATGGCCGCAATTTGTTCGCCGATTTTCTTCCGGCGCGTGGCTAGCCCGCTTCTACTGTGTTCAAGCAGAAGATTGGCGAACGACTGCTCTTCCACTTTCCAGCCGAGGTAATCCGCGATCGAATATAATTGATCCGAATTAAGATGAGCGCGGCCATGAAGTACCTTGGATAAATAAGATTTTTGGATATTGGCTATGGTGGCCAGTCTCTGAAAGCTAAAGCTCGGTTCCGTTTTTTTGCGCGCCTCCACGGCAGCTTCAATGAGCGATACATAGGATTCATGGGAGAAAATATTCATTAGGTGTTTCTAAAAAAGAAACTCCAGCATGTAAAATGATTTCTTTTTAATTTACTCCATCTCCCCTATTCGTTAGGTTGGCTCTCGAAGTCGGCCATTGTTGTGGCGCGTCGAATGAGCTATAGAAGGGGTTCGAAATGAAGCTTAAGAAATCCATCCTGCTACTTTCACTTATACTGTTCGCCACTGCTGGTTCCGCATTCGCTGGCTCTTGGAGCAGTGGAGGCGGCTCGGCTGTGGTTTGCTTTAATGATCCAAATATCGTTGCGCGCGTAAAGGCGCGAAGCGGAATGGTAATGGCTGAAGAGCTCAATGATATCGAATCGATCGAGATGCTCGATCTCTTTGAATGGAAGCGCCCGCGCGGAATGGAAGGCACTCCGAATCTTCCGCTTGCCGAGCCAATGCCAGGCGAGAAATACACGAGCTTCGTAAAACGCATCACCGATCGTGCCTATAATACCATCGGCTCACATTCCTCATCGTTGGAAGGCGGGATCGGTAACTATCTTTATACTTACCAAAGCATCTTCACCCATATCATCGGCCGAAACATAGAATGGACTGGCACAAGCCTAGTGCACCTCGGCGACGAAGGCACTCCCATACGATTTGGTGGGAATTGCACTCTCGTGCCGCTAGCCGTGCAAGAGGGCGAGGGCTTTGATCTTCGCCTATTCATTGATGACCGCCTTTTCTTCCACCCCAAGCATTCGGAGCAAAGTAAGGCAGCCCTCTTTATCCATGAGTTTCTCTACGCCATGGGCCGGAAGTTAGGCCAAACCGATAGTAGCCGCACTCGCCTGGCAGTGGGCTGGATGATGCAAAACGCCCCCGATGTGCGAATTGTAGATGTGCTTGAGAGATTGAAAGATATCGGCTTCGTTGATTCCACACCCGCCATCCAGAAGCTGCATCCCTACGCTCAACTGCATCTGGTTTCCGAATTGGCCTATATTCTTCATCCCTATGATCGAGAACTAACCCCGATCTGGATGGACGATGGCTTCCGCGCTGCTCCTAGTTCTCGCACCGAAGGGGAAGTCTCTGCTGAGGTGCTCGCCCTCATGCGAGAAAATGGTGTGGAGAATCGCGAAACGCGCCGATTCAACGCGAATAAAGCCATAGCTTATGTTGATCTCTTACCGCCATCCGAGAAGCGCGAAGCACTGCGCGGAGAACTCAATGCGATTATTGCTGAGCGGGCAAGATTCACCATTTCGCAACTAAGTAAAAAACTGAGCTCAAACCATCTCAGGGATCGCTTAGTTCAGCTCGGGTATATCCCAACCCAGCAGATCGATGCTTGGCTGAACCTAATAAATGGTCCTATCTTTCAAGAGATCAAGCTGAAAGCCGAGGCAGTAGGTACTGAAGAGCAGCTAGAGCAACGCCGTAGGCAGAAATCGCCTCTTGCCTACCCAATCGTTTCTTTCGAAGACCTTTTCACGCGCGAGTCGCCTGACGGCCGTTTTACGGAATGGCACTACTGGCTCGACGACTTGATCGCCTACAAGGCAACCAGAACTGAAAATATGTCGGTGGATCCTGACGGCCTCCGCATGCCGCAGCTCTAAATTCAAAACTTTCGTTAGCCGTAATGATTCAACTAAGACTCAGGGGGTTCTTTTGCAAAATTAGCCAAGTTACTACTAATTTCACTTTTTCTAACTCAATCTGCCCTTGCCGACGACTTAACTGAAAACTCGAGATTCTCCTTAGGAGCTGGCTTAGGTATAACCGAATTCGATTCCACCTATCGTACTCAGCCCACTACAGATATTGCCCTCAGAGGAGAGTGGCATCCCTGGAACCTTTTAAGTTTCGCGCTGGGAAGTAGTCATTCCGCCCCATCCGGCGACCGCTGGCGTACAAATGAAGTAAAGCTATTTGGGCACGCCCAAATTCATCCTTTCCGTACTGCACCATCTGCAAAAGGCTGGTCACCCCGAATAAAAAAACTGAATGTCAGGCGGAACTGGCCTCGGCGTTGGGAATTGATCCGTTTTCGATTCTCTTACTGTTCGCTAACGGGGATGCAGAAGCGCTCAATATCCCCCGAGACTCTATTTCTCCAGAGCTTCGCGCTCGTGCCGCAATGGCTGCCTGCGAATACCTATATCCCAAAAGGAAGGCTGTAGCTCATGAGCCAGAAAATTCTACAGCGGCACAATCCTTAACCGAATGGGTCAAAAGCATAAGTCACCTAATGCCAACCTAATTTGCCTGGCGAGTCCCGCCAGGCATCCGTTCATTTTTTAGAGATGAATAGAGAATAATCCCAAGATACTCAACATGTCCTTACCGGTACTCGAATAGTTGGTTCGTGGCCAAGTATGCTGGTACTGAAGGGCAGGTCCAAATGCGACTGAATCATAAAAAAAGAATTTCGTCCCGACTCTAGCTAACGAGATATTCTGGTTAGTGGTTCCCTCCATTTTCCAAACTCGCAACGGAGACAATTGAATGTAAGGGGCGATGCGTTCTTGTGTCATGAAATAATAGGTAGCCACAGGACCAATCGAGCCACCATTAGTATATCGGCCAGCCGAAAAAAAAGAAGCGTCGAGTCCCACGGAAAAATGATCTCTCAAAAAATACTGCGCGCCACCACCCAGACTCAAAGAATTTTTTCCATAATTAGAATAACTATTGTAGTCCCAGTCTGCCTGAAAATTATGAGAAAAGTCGAATGATCCGGACGCCTCCCAATTTCCTTTGTTAATGTTCGCGCCTTCGGCAGAGCCGCCAACCGCAATCAAGAGTAATAAAAATAAGTATCGTGTCATGGTTTTTCCTTTTTTGGGTAAAGCCGCACCGTTGCCGGAACCGGCGAATTAAAAAATCTTTTTTATCGGTACTATTCTTGAGGGATTAGAAGGTTGTCCGCTTCGCCTTGAGCGGAAGACTTTTCAACTTCTTTTTTTGCGCCCTCAATATCCTTCGGCAGAGGATTTCTTACGAAATCGGCCATCCGGATACCTCGGCAAATTTGCTTTGCCGTGTTTTCATCTTCTTGAAATTGTCCTTCAAACTTTTTGAGGCGGCCTTGCTTCGTAACCGCCAAATAAGAGTTTAAAAGCTCAAAATATTCCACGCGCTCGGCGACTTTTAATTTTGGCCAATTGGCCCAACCCGATGCGCCGAGTTTATCGCCAATCAATTCACTGCGCGCGATAGTCTGTAAATCTAAAAGCTGATCGAGAATCGTGCCGTAGTCTTTATCGTCGCAAGCTTTTTCAATCCGATGATTAATAAGCTCGGCTTTTTGATTGAAGTCGCCCCACTGAACTTTACGGCTGAGATAATATCCGTAATTATTTTTTGCCAGTAAGTCTTGAACGAAAGTTGCCACGGCACCCTGAGCTTCTTCTGTTCCATCTCCAGTGCCACGCTTTTCCTTACGATTCATTTCGGTATATTCTTCCATCATAGCAGCTGTCTTTTTTAGTCCCTCCGTAATGATGAGGACATTTTCTTCTGTCATGGGAGGCATGCCGTACCTGTGGTATCCCCCTTTACCAACTGCTTGCTCATCGGTTTCCCCAGGAGCACGACGCGACTTTAGTTCCATATCGCGAACCATTTCGTGAAGCACAAGCGTCACTATATTATCGAATGCTTCGTCACGAACCTTTTCATTTTTGGCCTTTAGTCGGCGCACTTGCGCATCAAAGTAATTTTTGTCGATTAGAACGTAACCTGGAGTTTGAATGGCAACTTGATTCGTATTTCGCAAAAATCCGGAATTAATCAAATCGGTCCTGGTGCGCTCATTTACCTTTTTAAGAAGCTTTTTATCGAATGGAACAAGGTACCAAGGTTTTTTCAGACTCACATCGTTCAGGGTAGTAAATGCTTCGACAACCGCCGGCATAAGGCCGTTCATAAAAATAAAATACAGGCCGCGCTTAGGGCCATATGGAAAAACCTCTACGGGCGTATTAGGCGGACCGGGATTTCCAGCATAAGCGTGGTTATAGGCTATCCGAATGCCCTCAACGAACCGATGCTGCTCCAAATAGGCATCGACCATCCGGCCAGTTTGGGCGTCTTGGCTGCCACCGCCGTCGGAGACACCGCCTTCTTCTCTAGCCCAGGTGGACACGGCAGACGTTAGGCCAACAGCCAGGGTTATCATTAAAAGCAGATTTCTTTTTCCAAGTAATTTCATAGCTTTCTCCTGCACCTATCGGGTGCTGCGCTTTAATTCTTGACGGTTTTAATTCATGGATGACGCGGGAGATAGATGATTTTACTGAAAACAATCAATATTAAGGCAGCTATACTTAAGTTGTAGAGCCAACCACTCGATTAGAAAGAGTTATGACAGTATTTGAATATAAAACTTATAAGGATTTTTTGCAGGCTACTTTAGGCGGAAAGAAACAGCGAAAAGGGCAAAAAAGTGCGCTCGCTAAAGCCCTGGGATGTCAGCCCACCTATATCTCGCAAGTCGTTCACAGCTCCGCGGACTTCTCTCTGGAGCAGGCGGAAAAAGCCGCTAGGTTTTTGGGATTATCTAAAGAGGAACAAAATTATTTTCTCGCACTCGTGCAAAAAGATCGGGCCGGCACAAACGAATTGAAAGCCCATTTTTCTGAACGTCTCCAAGAATTATTAGAAAAAAGACTTACTGTAAAAGAACGTTTGGGCCACGGGAAAGCCCTCACGAAAGAGGATCAATCGATTTACTATAGCTCCTGGCACTATGCCGCCGCCCATATTGCAGTGACCATCCCAGAGTTGCAATCACGAGAAAGACTTTCTTCAGTTCTACGAGTGCCCAAAAAAAGAATGCGGGAAGTATTAGATTTTTTGGAAAAGACTGGACTGATAAAGGAAGAAGCCGGGAAATTGTCTCCTGGGCCAACACAAATTCGGCTCGGAAATGAATCGGAAAATATTATCAAACACCATACAAACTGGCGGCTGCGCGCCCTCGACTCATTAGATAAGGAAGACATTCGGGAACTTCACTATTCGGCGGTGGTTAGCCTCTCAAAAACCGACGTTATAAAAGTGAAAGACCTTATTCTCGCGAACATGAAGGAAAATATAGAGGTGATAAAGGCCTCAAAGGAAGAGGAACTTTACTGCTATGCAGTTGATTTTTTTAACATCGGCAACGAAAGGTAGCTTCATTAAGCTAAAATTTAAAAAACGCTTCTATGGATACGCCGATGGTTTCAGCAATTCGTCGTAAAGCTAGAACCTGAAGATTTACCTTCCCATTCTCTACTTTCGAAACCGTACCACGAGAAAAGCCAGCCTCTAAATAAAGCCGGTCTTGCGAATGGCCCTTCTATTTTCGATAGCCTCGCCACATTTTTGCCTATTTTTTTAAATATTCTCGGTCTGTCATCCCTTAATTTTGAGGGTAATAAATTTACTTTCTCTTCCTACAGGAAGGCCGCATCTACGCTCACGAAAGCATTTCGGTCCAAGCACTAATCTTCATTCGAAGTTATAAATTCTTTGCGTTCGCTCTTAGGGTAGAATAATTTCGAGCGGTGGAACACCCAAGCATCGTTGTCGATGTGATCACCCGGACCCGGGATCGCCTGCCTCTGCTGGAGCGAGCCCTTCTTTCTCTGCGGGCGCAAACTTACTCCAATTGGCGCTTATTTCTCGTGAATGATGGTGGTGATCAAGCCGCAATCTCGGCATTGGTTGCGACGCTGAAACTCGATCCCGATCGGGTAAAAATTCTGCACGATGCTCCAACCAACGGCCACCCTCACGGTGAGCAGCTCAATTTTGCGGCCGCCAAGGGCAGTGGCGCCTTTATCGCCGTGCTCGACGACACCAACTGGTGGCCCGAGAGCTTTCTCGCCGAAATGCTGGCCGCGGTGGGCGATAAATCTGCGGTTTGCTGCCGGTCTTATTATTCGCGTACCCTGATAGAAAACGGCCGCCTGGAAGTTCGCGGCCGCGAACTTTATAGCCCCTGGTGGAACGGAATCATCACTCCTTGGCGGTTACTCGAATCGCCTATTTTTGAGCCTCCCTCCTTCCTCATTCGCCGCCAATCCTGGGAAAAATTCAGATTTTCCGGAAGTACACGAATTTTTGAAGTGTATGAATTAGCCGGCCGCTTAGGGTTTCGCGAAGAGATTGCCTTCTGCGAGAGCACTTCGGCAGATTTCAGCGTGCTGAACGATTGCCCCTCTGGCGTGGATTGGGGCCTCGTTCGGGAATATGAGAGATACCGTTATGTGGAGCTCCTGAAAGTGAAGGCGGAGTGGGTTCGCCGCGCAGCGAATGAAGGTGACGCTCTCTTCGGAAACCTCGTAACCCAATCCCTCCATCAGAATCAGATCTACGCCAAGCTGGATGGGCTCGAACGGGTTGTCACCTTAGGAGTAGGAAACTTTTCTCGATCGCACCTAAGCGCTGAGACAGAAATCAAGAAAGAGAAACCCTCTGTAGAAATCGCTTTCGCCCTGGACGAACGCTTCCTTTTTCCGTTTGCAGTAGCCCTACAATCGTTGAGCCAAAACTACCGTTCGCCCGAGGCTCTCGTTATCAACGTGCTGGCCTGCGGGACCCTCGCCGCCAATTCCGCCCTTTTGAAAAAATCTTTTTCGCGAGATCCTCGTTTTCGCTACAAAATCCACTCAGTATCATCGATGGACCTTTCCAATCTTCGTACCGATTACCATTTTTCTCCAAGCAACTATGCCCGTCTATTAATTCCAAATCTTCCGATCGAAGGCGATCATTGCGTCTATTTCGACTGCGATATTTTTTTTCTCGGCTGTATTTCCTCCCTGATTGAGCAAGCGCGGCACGTGAATGTTTTAGCGGCTGCCAAAGATTACCTCGCAAGCTTTGGCCATCCGGGCCTCTATCTGCCCGACCTCTCGAACTTTGGAATTCACGGAAACGATGCCCACTTCAATTCCGGCGTGCTCGTAATTAATCTAGGTATTTGGCGAAAAGAACGGCTCGTGGAAAAGTGCTTCGGGCTGGCCCGCAGACATCCCGAGCTCACGGGCCTTTGTGATCAACACCTGATCAACGTGCAGCTTCACGGCCGAATCCAGGAATTAGACCCCGAGTGGAACTATCAAATGGCCGATTACCAGAGGCGCAGTTCTGCATTTTCGGAAGTGCATGACAACCCTCTTCGTTGGCCCAAGGTGCTTCATTTCACTACCGCCTTGAAACCCTGGGCGATGGGCTACGATTTGCCTTGGATTCACCTCTATCGAGAGACGGCCCAGGAAACCGCTCGGCAAACCGGCCTTTCCTTGCCCGAAGCTCTCTAAACAGAAGCGCCACCCTTAATCATGGCAATATGTTGCGGCCCATCCAAACCGGCACGGGACATATTCCGACCATCGATTCGTCTACTAATTTTTAATGTCTCGGCTTCCAAGAAAATAATCGTCTTTTCTTTGTTCACCACAACATAATATCTGCCGTCGAGCGTGGCACAGATACCCTGAGGGTTATCGATCTCCAGTGCGGAAATTAACTGCTCTTTATCCGTATCCCACACACTCACGTGGCCGCCCAATTGGTGGGCAACTAAAGCCCGCCTCCGCTCACGGTCTACAAAAACCGTATGGTTGCGAATCATGCTCGACGCCAAAGAAGGCGGCATGTTCTGCGTCCAATTTTTTTGCCCTGGCTTTCCCATGAGCACAGGAGCGACGAGATCTTTAATAACCAGGTCGCCACTAGCCTTCGCTCCATCGACATAGGTCGTTTGAGCCGCGACAATAATTTTATCGTCGTGAGTGAAATCGAAATGATTCAGCGACCAATGAGTGTCCGGCGGAACGAAACGCTCGAGGATCGCACCCTCTGAGGCCGACAAAAAAAGCATCTCCGCCCCACGCTTCGGCTCATTCGCGGCCCCTTCCGTCGCTTGGTAGCCGACGGCTAGAATGGATTCACCCCGCATGAACATTACGTTGTGCGCCCACGCTCCGTGAGCGGGAATCGTCCGCAGCACTTGAAGCGAAGATGCATCTCTCACCGTAATATGACCGGGAATTTTTTTCTTCACACTCGGGGATTGATTGTCCTTATGATTCTCACAGAGGAAAAGATAGCGCCCATCGGCGCTGATGCAACCATGCCCGGAAAATACAAAACCATCCACCGGCGAGCATGTGGCTAATAGCCGCTCCTGAGCTATGTCCACCAGGCTAGCGTGGGTCTCAACCTGGTCCAAAACAAGCACCTCTCTCGGACGTGCGGGATTAGGGACCACCGAATGGGTATTTACATTGGGAACGGCGATAAAACGAAGTTCATCGATCTTGGGGCGGTAGATGCCCAGCGAACCTACCATAGGTAAGAGCAGGACATCGCCGGAAGAAGAAGGTTCGGAAAAATTAAAATGGGCACAGCCCTCGAGCAGAAGGCCGGGGACGGCCAGGAGAACAGTGGTTTTAAGAAAATCGCGACGATCCACTTCTATCCGCCCGCGTCTATTTCACGGATTGAATACGCTTCACCAAGCTGTCGTTCCCCTCGGAGGCTTGAGTGAAACTCAAATAAATGGGCTGAGCGAGCCGACGCATTTTTTCTATCTCAGTTGCTTCCATGGAGACCGTCTTCACACCCATCTTCTGCAGCTCCGCCTTTGCGTCCACGGCCTCTCTAATGAAAAGCTCGCGTTCTTCTCTGGCCAAAGAGTTGATTTCGTCGGTTAAGATCTTCTGCTCGCCACGGGAGAGCTTTTGAAACGCGTTTTCGCTCACCAAAATTACCGTGGTGAAGAGGCTCATGCGGTCGTCGCTCACGAACTTCGGCGTGGATGGCGTGAAGTGCTTCGAGTCATACAAGACCTCTTTCCAAGGAGCGGTATACATATCGATCTTCTTCTTGGCGAAGAGAGAGATATGCCCCTCCACGCTGTCCGGACTTACGAGATTGGAACCCAATGCCTTAAACGTCTCCAAGCGCAATACTTTCGTCCCAGAACGATAGCGGGTGCTCTCCTCGGAAATTCTCATGTCCTTAAAGGCGTCCGCGGTTTTGATCTCACGGGAACTAGCCACCACGCGAAATCCACCGCTATAAGTGAACGCAATGGCGCGCATTTTTCCCGCCGACGCCGCGGTTAGTTCGGCGAGTAACTCGCGCCCAATCTCACCATTCAAAACCTTCTCTACGTGCTCGTGATCGCGAAACAAAAAAGGCAAATCAAATACCTCTAACTTAGGTAATTTATCTACCAGCTCATCGGTATAAATTTGCCCCACATCCACTGAGCCATCGGAAAGTTTTTTGAGCGCCTCGTTCCAGCGATATACCCATCCCTTATGCGAATCCCAGGTATTAAGGGGCAGATTCTCCAGTTGCACGGTAATCTTTTTTTGAGACTGCGCGCTGATGCTTCGAGAGTACTTCTTCATCAAATCTAGAACCTGCTCGTCCACGGGCCCATGAGCGAAAATCCACTTCAGCTGGGTAGATGCATGGGCGGTGATGGCGAGAAAGAATAGGCCAAGAAAGAGGCTGTTTCGAAGTTTCATTTTGCTCCCCCGAGATAGAATTAGCTTATTAATTTAAGCGGCCCACCATAACAAATCAAGGACTACGGCCACTATGACGCGCGGGTTCGCGACCATCCGGCCTGCTTGCCGAGAGACGCCCGAAATCTGCAGTAGGCGCTTGGCCCATAGACCAAACCCCTTAAAAAACCTCTCGCCGCCGCAGCCATGGATTGAAAAACAAAACGGGCAGCTTTAGCAGCATCAAAGAATAGTGCACGTTCCAGTCCGCTAACTTCTCCCGAAGCGAAGGCTCGTGCTCGCCATGGCGCCTCAGCCACGCCTGATACGGATAGCAGTGGGAAGGCTCGTCGCGCTGAACGACCGAGAATATTTTCACGAGCTCCGGTTCAGTTCGCACCAGGGGACTGCGCAGAATGAGATTCACCTGCTTCATTCCGCGTAGTTCGGTAATCATAATGAGCCGGCAAAGCTGGAAAAACTTCTTGTCGTCGTGAATTACCTCACTGGGCTCCAGCTGATCGAGGGTTTTTCCAAAAATCCGCGCGACGATCTGATCGCAGTAGCCGTACCACGATCCCACCTGAAACGGCTTTCGGTTCCTATCGCGAAAATAAGATTGGAATAGCGAATGATGGCGGCGTTCGTCATCGGCATGCTTTCGGATCGAAGCAATAAGCTGCGCTTCTTGCGGGTATTTCAATGCGAATACACGTAGAAGCTCCTCTAGATAAATGTAACCGCGTCCTTCGTTGTAGAGATAAACCGAAAGAACGATTTCGCGTGCACGCTCCAAAAACAACTTCATAGCCACTGGTAATAGTCGGTCTTGGCTCGACACACCATACCTACCTCAATGATTAAGACCTGGCCTACTTGATTGTTGTTTTTATGGCGATTCGCGCGTGAGTTCGCTGACCTAGCTCTTAGGTGGTATAAATCCGAAACCATTATAAGAATTGCCGAATGACTGCATGTGGTTAGCGGTTCCCAACAACAATCAAGTAGGCCAGCTAATGCGGATTAAGAGCTCGGCAGCCCCTAATAGATAAAACCAGCCACGCCTATGCTAGGCAATTTCGAACGTCACCCGGGGCAGGAAGCCTCAAGAAATTCTAAATCCAAAATAACTTAACTTAATAGCGCCTATTCGTTAGGCCAGCAATTTGCAGGCCTCTGGTTCAGAAACAAAAAGCATAAGGAGCGCCATGCAAGTATCTCAAGAGAAAAACGGTCGCCCAGAAAACCATAAAAATTCCACGCCCGCCGCCCCGCTGCTCGAGCTGGAACGGGAATTCAGCGTGCCGGTAAGCCGGCTCTTCGCGGCGTTCAAGACCCCGAAGGAGATAAAAGCGTGGTGGTGGCCCAACGGACTCCGAACAGATCTAGCCGAACTCGATTTTCGGGAAGGCGGTAGGTATTTCATCAACATGAAAGGCAAGGTAAACGGCACCGACGGCGGTGGCGGAATGACCGGTGAATTTAAGGAGATCATCGAAGACGAGCTCATCGTCATGTCCGATCAGTTTGCCGACGAAAACGGACGCGCGATTTCGCCCCAAGAAGCAAAAATGCCCGGAATATGGCCAGAATTTGTTTATATTACGTTCGACTTCACTTCCCTCGATGAAAATAGGAGCCGCGTAAAACTTTCTCAGGAGGGTATTCCGAGCGAATTACAAAAAGACTGTCGCCAAGGGTGGTCTGAGATGTTCAATAAACTTGAAAATCACCTAGGGGCTCATAAACACTAAGGCTCCCGCAACCGTGTAAACGATGAAAACGGTATTTTCCCGGCGAGATTTCTCCAGTCCAAAGGCCCTAAAACCGATACCTAAGTATGCGATTTGCCTGGCTGGCCATCCTCCTATGTCCGCTTCCCGCCTTCGCGGCCAAGGCCCTCGAAGTGCGCGTGGGCGAACGTTCCTGCGCGAATCACTACGCCAAACTTAAATCTCCCTACAAAAAAATTCTGGCCGCTTCGGCCGGCGTGCACGCGGCCGGCCTTAGTGCCTACGTGGCTCTGCAACCCGAGCCGAAGAAGCCCCTGGCGAAAAAACCTACCAAGAGCGCGATCGAGAAATATTTTTCGAAAGAAGAAGACCTCCCCTTGAGCCGGCTGCTCTCCAGGGAAACGATCGTAGAAAAGGCCCAAGACAATTTACTGTCCGCCAAAAAGAAGCGTGGCCACAAATATTCTTACGGCGAGCTCCTGATCCAATCGGAAATAAGGAGCAAAGAACCGCCGGACCTTACCCTGCTCACCCAAGCCCTGCGCCGCTACAAAAAAGACCAAACGGTGCTTAAGCGAATCTACAACGATTCCAAGCTCAAGCAGCTGGAAAAAATCGAGAAGGCCGTGAGCTACCTGCACCAGAATTTTTTCCGTCACTACTGCCGCGACTACGGCAACCTCACGAACTTTTTCGCCAAAGAGAAATGCGGTAACTGCCAATCGAATACGAAGCTGGTGTTGGCCCACCTGCAAGACGCTGGCCTCTATCCCCCTCAAGATTTTCAGCTCGGCGCGCAGCTCTATACGGACCACATCGCACCAGTGCTGATCGAGAAAAAGACGAAACGCGTTCTCGACCTCGTGACGAATAAAGAACAGGCCGCGCCGAGTGCTCCGGTCTACGATCCCGCGCTTCTTTTCCATGGCCTGCTCACCAATATGGGAGTAAAGCCGGAAGCCACCTACGCCGACCTCCTGATCGCGGATGCAAGCGACGCGGCCGCCGGTGAGCCTTCCGGGCCCATGACCGGAAAAATCGACAGCAATACCGATTTCACGGGCGGCAAGGGCTCTTTTGGTAACGGGCAACCGATACCGGAATCCACCGAAATGGGCCGCGAAGGAATGTCGCAAAGCTTTCTCGGGCGCGAACGCGCGCCAGAACGGCCACAAATAAAAATAGATTTCTCCGCCCTGAAATTAGTGGTGGAAGCAAAAAGGGACGATAGCGACTACGACCTCACGGTGGATGCGAGCGACAAAGAAATTACGGCTTCCGCCAAGATCGCCGCTCTCTGCAAAGAAGAGCTGAGCCAGCTCACGTTCGAATCTTACCAAAAGTGCCAGGACAAACGCAGCCACCAGCGCATCGACAAGAAGCTAGCCACTCCGGCGGGTCAGCTCTTGCAAAAATTCGCCCAGCATCCCGAAAAAGCCGCCACCTACCGCGCCGAAGACCTAAAGGCCATGGCCGATCTTCTGGATGAAATGAATGCCGAGCAGCGTGAAGTTCTCACCCATAACTACACGCGCCAGTATATGATGACGCCGCACCCATTACTTACCCGCATCTTCGAAATGATCAGCAATCTCGACGAGAAGCTTCAAAACGATCCCATTACCTTTTTGAACTTTCTGGATAATTTACCGAAGGAAAAACGCGTTTCGGTGGGAAGACTATTCTCCAAGCCCCCGTGGCGCGAGCTCTATCCCTTCTTGGAAGAGAGCTCTTCTTATATCAATGATTACGATCACGAAGGCTATAAGGCCCTTCGCACCTTGCTTTTCAAAGACGAGGAAATGTTTCTCTACCAGCCCAAGACCGCGCTAGGCCCCAAGGATATGGTGCTCTACTTAGACGGCGACATAAAAAGTGGCTACGTGGGGCAGTTCCACCAGCCCGAAGGGCACGAAGACACGCTCGTTTCGCCCAAAGAAAAAGAAAAGGACCCGGGAGGAAAAATCGGGAGCAGCAAAGAGCATGGCGGCGTGGACGCGGAAGTGGAAACCAAGCTCCGCCTCGCTCCCACCACCGTGGCGGCCCTCATTCCTTTTCTTTCTTCCACGGATGAAAGCCCGAGTTCCTACGCTAATTTTCCCGACGGAAAATCGGGAGCGGCCAAATACTTTACTCCCGCGGTAGTGCAAGCTTTCGACGAGGCCAATCCAGGCCGCCACGCTTTCGATCGATACGAAGCTCTAGCCAAACAGTACTTCGACTTCTCCCAATACGATATCCGCGACGATTCCGACGCCAGCCCACGTTTCTTCCAGCTTTTCGGGAAGGAAAAGTTTTATTATCCCTTTAATGAAACGCGTATGAACGATACCAACGACATGCTTACGGGAGACCGTTTCGGCGGCCCCTTCCCCGAAGCTTTGGCAAAATACATCCTTAAAGAGCACAAGAATCAAATGAAAAGCTGGGACAAAAACGATCCGGACTCCAAAGGCTACAAGCAAATCTTTGGCTTAGAGCCCTACGACGAACCCATCATCCGGGAACAAGATATCCCCGAGGAAAACCCACCGGAAGAAGAACCGGATACTTCCGAGGGAAATAGCGAACAATAAGTTCCCCGCTAGAAAGTTTTCGCGTCGATCACGAAGCGGTACTTCACCTGGCTCTTGATAGTGCGCTCGTAGGCCTCATTGATCCGCGAAGCGGGGATCAGCTCGATATCGGCGAATACTTTTTTCTTCGCACAGAAATCCAGCATTTCTTGGGTCTCTTTCAATCCGCCGATCAAGGAACCCGCAAGATGCTTGCGCCCGAAGATCAGCGCGAAGGCCTGCACCTCGTTCGGATCCGGGGAAGCCCCCACCAACACGTGCGTGCCGCCCGTTTTCAGTGTGCCGAGGTAGGGCGTGAAATCGTGCCTCGCGGACACGGTGTCGATGATGAGATCGAGGGATCCGGCTAGGGAAGCAAAATTTTTCGGATCCCGGGTGACCACGAACTTCTTCGCGCCGAGCTTCCGCGCGTCTTTTTCTTTATCGGGCGAGGTACTGAATACCGTTACTTCCGCGCCCATGGCGGCCGCGATCTTGACGGCCATATGCCCTAAGCCGCCCAAACCAACCACGCCTACTTTTTTGCCTTTTTTGGTGCCGAAGCGCTTGAGCGGGGAATAGGTGGTGATGCCCGCGCAGAGAAGCGGCGCGATCCGCTCGAGCGGCTGGTCTTTTTTTATCTTGAGCGTGAACTTATCGCGCACCACGATGCAGGTGGAGTAACCGCCCTTGGTAACGGTGCCGTCGTAATCTTTACGGTCGTAGGTGAAAACTCCGTTCGGGCAGAATTGCTCCTCGTTGGCTTTGCATGCCGGGCATTTCCCGCAGGAATTCACGAGACAGCCCACGCCGGCGAGATCCCCAACCTTGAAGCGCTTCACTTTTTTGCCAACTTGCACCACGTGGCCCACGATCTCGTGGCCCGGCACGCAAGGGTATTCGGCCGGCCCCCACTCGCTGCGCACGGTATGGATATCGGAATGGCAAATGCCACAGTGGCTGATCTCGATTACTACGTCGTCGGGCCGGGGCTCGCGGCGCTCGAACTCGTAGGGCATCAGGGGGGCATTGGCGGAAGTGGCGGCGTAACCTTTGGTTTTGATCATTCGAGGAGAATAAGCTCGGCCAGGCATTTTCTCAAGAAACACCCCAGCTTTACTACACCGCCACTTCGGTTTGATCATTTTTCGTATGCGATTCAACCCTAGAAATTCCTAAATGCCTCGCCATAAACTCCGTGAGTAGCGCCGCGCTGAGCGCGAGCGCCCAGATTACGTAACGAACGGTGAATAGATGAATCATAGAATGCTGCACAAAAAGGAAGCTCCATTGCAGAGCAATTAAATAAGTAGCGAACAACAGCAGAAACTCCCGCTTTTGCCGAAAAGCGGCCAAAAAACCTAGCCCGCCCCATAGCAGCAATAGGCCCAGCTTGGTGACCAAAAGCCTCTGGTGATCCACCCATACCGGGAGAAAACTCCGGAAAAACTTTTCGTCGAAGGCAACGTCGATGCGCTGCTCGGCCGGTGCGGTTGCGTAGGTGCCGCCCGCCACCCGAAACCGCACCACGCCTACCCAGTCGCTCACAGCGCTCCCGAGATTGCCCACGTACCAGGCATTCTGCAAAATACGAATTCCCATAATGAGTGCCACGGCGCCGGCGGCCAGCGCCCAGTAGCAGAAAAGTTCTCTTTTTTTAATTTCACGCGCAAAAATCCACCGCAGCCCAGGCAACAGAAAGAGCGCGGGAATCAGCTCCACGGAAAAAAACGTTGTGGTTATCGAGAGGAGAAAAAAACACCCGAAGCGATTTTTCTTTCCGAGCATAAGGGCTACTAGAATGCCAAAGAGCGAAAGCACGAAACCATTGCCGAATAGATTGTCGGCAAAGAGCCAGAAACCCCGCGATAGGCCGAGGGTCGCGGTGGCCACGACGGTCGCAAGCATGCCCAGGCCCAATGCTTCGGACAAAAGAAATAGCGCCAGGGCAGACAGCGAGAGAGAAAGAAAGTACAAAAAATACCGCGTGGCCTGGAGCGCCGTGCTTGCATCGAATAGTTTTTCAAAGCCATCGAGCAGCAGGGAGGAAAATAAATAAAATCCCGCCGGGTAATGCGTATAGAGAGGGCAATCATTTCTACCCAAGTGGGAATCGGTTATGCACGGTAAAAAACTAGTGGCCGCATACCCATTTTGCTTCCAGTACAAATGGGCGTTGACCACGCCAAGCTCGGTGAATCCATCTCCCAGGTGGTGATGAAAACGGGCTTCATTTTGTGGCTCCGGAATCCGGATAATCCGCGGCACAACCCAAAACCCCGACACAAAACCCAGCAGAAGGAAAATTCCCAGAAATTTTGGGCGCAGGAGGGAAAGACTCGTCCACATGAACCTCAACTGACCATAAACGACGAAGCATATCAAGAATTTGGGAAGGCCCTGCAATATGGGCGATTTGCCGTTCCCGGGGCTTTCGTGCGTGTGTGGCATATGCAATGCACGCCTTCGCGCAAGAACCCTAATTTGGAGGCACTATGGAAAAAAATTCCCCATTGACAAATGAACTCATCGGCCTGGAAAAGAAATACTGGCAAGCCATGCAGGACCACGACCTGAATGCTGCGCTGGATCTGACGGATTTTCCCTGCCTTTTGGCGGGCCCTCAGGGCGCCCGCTTAGTAGACCGGAAACAATTCGAAGAGATGTTCGAAAGCCAAAAAGATAATCCCGTGCACGTGGCTTTCAAAGACGAGCCAACCGTGCGCCTGATAAACGAAAACCTCGCCGTAATCGCGTATCAGGTGAAGGCAGATATGACCGTCAAAGGGAAGGAGCAGTCCCTGAACGCCGTGGACACTTCCACCTGGGTAAGAAAAAGCGGAAAATGGGCTTGCGCCCACCATACCGAGACGCCCCTGCAGTAGAGCCCCGGGGTCACTAGAATATCGTTCCTGCCGATGGCGCCGAAACGTCCGCCACGGCCGGGGATGGCCAGATCGGCAAATCGCCCGAATTCTTGGCGTCGCTCGTCGACGATTACCTATTAAGAATATCTACAATTTCTTTTTGTTCTACTAGAATAGCTGGAATGCTCGGCCTGCTGATTTTTTCCCTCTTTGCCTTCTCCGCCGGTTCTTTTGCATTGCGCTTTGCGGAAGAAGCAATCGAACGGATGCTTTTGGTATTTCTAGCTTTTACGCTGGAGGTCTACGGGACCGCCCTCCTGCTATCCCTCGCCGAAAACCTCTCTCATCCACTGTGGTGGCTCATGGCGAGCGCTACCTTCTCCTTTCTCGCCGAACCGTGGAAAATAAGGCTCCAGGCGGATGCGGGTGCCTTATCCTGGAAAAGTAATTCTCTACTTTGGGCGATTCCGATTCTTTTTCTCGCGGCCCTGAATTTTTTTTCCGCCATGCTCAACGTACCGGGCAACTGGGACGTACTTTCCTACCATCTCCCCCGCGCGCTCTATTTTTTACAGTTTGATTCCTTTGCCTCCTACCCCACGCCCTACTGGCCGCAAATCACGCATCCCACGCTTGGCCCCGCCTGGCTGATTTTTTCCATCCTGGTGGGCGCGAACGAACACTTCCTCTTCCTACCCCAGTTCCTAGCCTGGATGATCACCGCGCTGGCCATTTACGGAATAGCGAAAGCCCTCTTTCCTCGCACCGGACACGCAGAAGCCAGCACTCCGCTGCGCGCTTTTCTGGTTGCCAGCCTCTCTCTTTTCCCGTTGATTCAGATGCTAGGCGCCACGGCGGAAAGAAACGATGTGCTAGTTACGGCTTACGGCGCCATCTCGTTTTATTTCCTATTTTCCCAGCACCGCCAGGCCAACGCGATTTCGCTGATTTCCCTAGCACTCGCCACGGCCGCCAAAGGCACGGCACTGCCCTTAATTCCCGTTTGGGCGGTGGCGGCGTACGTGATGCGCGACAAAAATAAAAAAATAAAACTAACGCCTGGTACTTGCGTGGGCGCCCTGCTCGCCGCGGTTTTATTTTTCAGCTGTGGGTACGGAAAGAATATTTTCCGCTACGGCAGCCTAATCGGCCCGGCCGACGTGATAGCCCAGCACAAGCTGACCTCGGGGGACATGCTCGAAGAAGGCACCAAAAACGTTTTTCGCTTTGGGATTGATGCTCTCACGCCCGACGGCTGGCCCGGCATAAAGGCCGCGGATTGGCTGGTACAGGCCTGGCGCTCGGCCGGACTTAACCTAGGAAATAAAATTCTCGGCCAAGACTTGCGCGCCGGCAAACTCAGCGGAGAATTTACCATCGAGCGGCCCTCGCTGGCCCACGAAGACCCGGTTTATTCGGGGTTTGTGTACGTCTTGCTTGCCCTATACGCGGTGGCTATTTTTCTTCGCAAGGAAGAGCAAAAAGCCACTTTACTGGCTTGGTCCATGCCTGCCCTCGGCCTTTTCCTTTTTCACTCCTTTACGGTTTGGTATGATCCCTGGCACGGTCGACATTTCTCGGCGGCGCTGATTTTTTTGGTGCCCTTGCTCGCGAGAGGGCTGGAGCTCGCCTGGCGAAGTAAAAGCCTGCGGACTATTAGCGTAGTGCTCCTGGCATTTCTCTACGCGCAGAACGTTTACTCTATTGCCCACCGAAACAACCAAAGCTTTTTCCCGCAGGGCTCTCGCCTTGAGCAAATGATGCGGAACCGGGGCAACTTTCTCTCCGTATACCAAAAACTCGAACAGAACTTGCCCGAACGAGGCCAGCTGGCTACGAGAATTCCCGGTGACCAACCCGAATATATTTTATTTGGGCCCAAGCTAAGCCGCGTGGTGCTGCCCACCAATGATTTCGACCGTGGCCTGCTGAATATTCCACCAAGCGCCGACTGGTTTTTCTTTCATTCGTCGCTGGAAAAACCCCGGGCCGGGGATATTGACCTCGGCCAGGATTTTTACCTGCGAAAGCTGAAGCCCTAGGCTAGCGAAGCTCGACACCGACGTAGGCATTCGTTCCCGGAACGCGCACGGAACTAGGAAGCGCTTCCAGCGAGCCGGTATCGAAAACGGAAATCTCTTCCGACGAAGACAAAAACGCGGCCGGCTCCGCACTGAGGAGCAAGAAATCGCGGTTCGCGAGCAGCGCGCTCACCCACGCGGCCCCGTTATTGGAGGCCACGCGAATCGTGCCTTTCTGGGCGATCTCGCTGTCGCGCTTATTCGCTACGTACGTAACGCCGTCGCGGTTCACTTGCTCTTCGCTTTGCATGTCCCAGAAGCCCATGCCTTGGGGCATCGACCAATCGCCGAGACCAAAATTCATCGAGGAATAAGCCCGGCCGCCCTTAGGCAAGAGAAGCTCGGCCACGCCTTTCGTAAACGCATCGCCCCGAGTGCCCAAGCCCACGATGCAGGAAACGAAATGGATCTGGGCGTCTTCGGCGAAAATATTCTTGAACTCGGGGGCCTTCGCCACGCCCTGCTGCCACTCGGGCAGGCCCACGGTGCAGCCCATGCGCAGAGTGGGATTATTCGAGATCTGGCGCATCTGGCGGATATCGTCTACGGATACGGCCGAATAGTACTGGTTGTAGTTGTCCATATCGCTGCCACTCGCGGCGTTCGACCACTGCCAGCAGGCGATGCCCCGGAGGTCTTGCTCATTGGCCGGAAACCACATCGCACCGGGCATTCCGTGCCCGTGCACGTTGAGCACGGAAACTTTCTTGTTTTCGCTCTTCGCAATCGCCGTCACATTCGCGATCAGCTCATCGAGGGTAGAAAAAAATACGGTGAAAGAACCGTCGGCATTTTTTTGGGTAAGCGGGCGGTTGGTATCCGCGCCTTCTTTCAGAATAAAAGAGGACCAAGCATTGCCGGCTTCGTAGCGATGCACTTTATTATCCTGGCGGTGAAACTTGCCCACGCCGAATTCAGCGGTGTGGATCACCAGTCCCGAAGAGGCGGAGGCCGCCGAGCCAATGAGAATCCCTACGAGTAAAAACAATGCTTTCATAAAATCCCTCCGTGAGGATTCAGTGTATGGGAAGGAATTCGGAAAAGGCCAGAAATCCCACCATCAACGCAGAGCGTTGGAAAAGATTACAGGTTCGGACCGGAACAGGAATAATTTAGGCGAAGAGAAAGAAATCCACCCGAAATCAACCTGCCCACCCGGTAAATTAACTAATTTTTAGTTAACGAAGCTCTGCTGCGCGTCGATACTTTTCTAAGATGAAAATATTCGCGCTGTTGCTGGCCCTATCGTTTTTACCGCTTTCCGTGATCGCCGCCGAGAAGGCCGATCCCTTCAATACCTACCGCTACAAGGCGGGCGACAAGGGCGACTGGTACGAGTGGTGGTACTACAAAGTGGTGGATCCCGTTACCAACGAAGCCTTCTTCTTCACCTACGGCATCGTAAATCCTGGAGACAAAACGGGGAAAAAAGGCGGCACGAAGAGCCTCGTGCAGGCCGGTTCCTTTTCGCAGAAAATCTCGGTCGAAAAAGCGTTTCCCCTCACCGACTTCAGCGCGCGCAAAGACGCCACCGCGGTGGATATCGCCGGCAATACCGCCTCCGACAAGAACATCACGGGCTCCATCGTGGACGAGCAAGGCAACCCTATTTCCTGGAATCTCGACATCAAGAAGAACTGGACCTTCGATGCGATGGGCTGGGCGATGCGCGTGCCCGAGCTTTCGAGCATTTACTGGTATCCCGCCCAGGCCGGCGCTACGATGACCGGAACCATCCACTTCCGCGGCCGCGACTACGACCTAAAGGACGCCCCCGCCTACCAGGACCGGAACTGGGGAAGAAAGTTTCCCGAATGGTGGAGCTGGCTCGTTTCCAATAATTTTAAGAATTCTCCCGGCACCACCCTCGCGGCCGGCGGCGGCAAACCGAAGATTTTTTCTGCTTTCTCTCTTTTCGCCGGCCTTTGCATCGGCCTGCACCACGAGGGCAAAGACTATATTTTCCGCACCACCGACGGCGACAACGTGAAGTTCGATATCCGCTGGGGTAAGTGGGAAATAACTGCGATCAATAAGCACGGCCAGAAGATAGAGATCTCGGCCTTCGCCCCCCAGGAAAAATTCCTGCTTCTCTCCTTCACCACCCCGCGGGGCGCGATGTTCTACGACTACGAAGCGCTCACGGGAGACATGCAGGTACGCCTCTACAACCGGGACAAAAGGACCCGCAAATGGAAGCTGACCACCGCCCTCGAAACGGATCAGGCTGGAATCGAATGGGGCTCCCCGGAACCTCTGGGACTCGAGAAAATTTTCTCCACGAGAAAATCCCTGCAATAGCCCACTACTTGCCTAAATACTTCGCGCAGGTGAGCTCACGCATCTGGATGGTGAGGCTCTCGAGCTTGTGCAAAACATCTTCCTTTTGCTTGGCCAACGCTTTCATGGCCTCTACTTCCTTTTCGGCTAGATTCCTTTTGTCAATGCTTAGCGATTCAGCTACGAGGGCTTCGTAGTCCGCCCGGAGGCTTTCGCACTTTTGGAATCTATCCGGTTCGGCCTTTCTAGCCTTTTCCAAATCCTCGGTAACGATTTCCGTCTTCGGCGGAGCTTCTTTCTTGGCCGCGGGATTCTTCTTCAGGATGAGGTCGATCCTATTTTGGAGTTTCGCCGATTCATTGAAGTAGCTGGATTCGTCTAAGCCCGTAATCCTCTGCAGGAGCACCTTGAGGTCTTTCAGCTCCGCGGCCTTCTCTTCGTTTAGATTCTTGGCGAGCGAGTCGATCTTGGCGCGGTATTCGGCCAGGGTGGCGGCGATTTTTTTATCGTCCTTGAGGCGGGAGGCTTCGCGCTTCATTTCCTGAATTTTCTTTTCCACGTCGGACTCGAGAAAAACGGGATCGAATTTTTTCAGGAATCCCCGCTCGCGGCAGCGCAGGATGGTGAGGCGGAAATCTTCAAAATCGTCTCCGGTCCAATCCTGGAGCTTGCCCCAACCCGCCTTGGCGAACAGGGGCGCCTTGCGCACGTAGGTGGCCTCGAGCTTGGGGTAGAGCTTGTCTAGATCGGGGCATTCGGAGGGCCGCGGCACGCGAGCTTGGGCGGAAGAGAACAAGAAAGACAGGAGCAAAGAAAGAATCATCATCCCTCCTTTTACCCCATTACTGGCGCATCAGCATCCGGTAGATACTGGTTTTCTTCAGGGGCCGCGTGATCTTGGGAAGGATTCCGAGGTTCCGGGAATTGAACCGATGGGCCACGATCTGCTGGTAGTTGGGGTCAGAAAGCCGGTACTCGTAGCTGTGCTCCACTACCTTTCCATTTTCATGCACGCGCACCTTGTACACGTCGTCGTACTGGGCGAGAAGCTCTTGCACTTCGCGCACGCTGCGTGAGCCGAACTGGCGGAACGGGACCCGCGCTACGTTCAAAAAACCTAAGCCCTGCTTGTTCCCTTTACGATCGTAGAAATAGGTGCGGTGGCGCAGGTCGGTTCCGCTTTCCTTCAGCCACTGCAAAAATAAATCGGAACTCTTGATGCCCTTAGTAAATTCTCCCCAGGAAATCATGAAGCCGCTGGTATAGTAGCGGAGATTATTCATGTAATCTTCCAAGATGCCTTTGTCGCCGTCGCACCAGGCCTGGTAATGCGTCTTGCCAACCTGGCAGTAGAGCATCTGCACCAAGCCGAAGTCTTCTTCGAAAGAAAAATAATCATAATCCTCGTCGTGCAGGGGCAAGCGGATATCGGAATCGGGCGTGAGAAAATGAAATACGCTGAAAGGGAAAAATCTTTCGCCGGCCGCGACGAGCTTTCGCGATTGCATGATGCCTTCGAGCTGGTGCACCAGCACATTGAGCTGCCGAATGGCGTTGTCGACGTCGAGAAATTTTTGGGCCGCCAAGTAGTAAGGGCTGGGATCCCAGGCTTGCCCGCGCAGCATCTCGAAATGGTGGTGGTAGGCGTTAAGGAGATCGTTGGAAAGATTTTCGGTGGAGGCGATCTCTTCGATCTTATAGCCCTGCTGCCAAACGCCGGGGCCGCGAAAGTTACGGATAATTTCGCAGGTTCGGTTCAGCTCCGCGCAGAGGAGGGCTTCGTTCCGCGCGGACTGCGGAAAGCCACAAAAAGACTGGTCCTTTTCGAGAATATGAGGGCCGCGGAGGACCCGTTTGAGCTCCCGCGTCCAGCGCTTGGCTAGGGGAATTTCGGTGGGCTCAAGGAAAAGGCTGAGCGTTTCCCCTCCGGCCTTTTGCCCCCGAATCACGATCTCGATTTGACAGCCCATTCCGGAAATTTAGTATAGCCGAAATGCCACGTCAAATAGCCTCATAGCTGGCGTTGTATTCTCTTTCTTCTGCCTTTAAGATTTCGGAAGAATCTGGAGAAACGCCATGAAACCTTGGATGCTCGCCGCCCTGTTGCTCCCCCTTAGCTCCCCCACCATTCCCTGGAGTGAAGTGGAAACGGGCGATCGCCTGGTGCTCAGCCAGAACGTAGAACTTGGCAAAACTGGCCTTTCCTTTTCGGAAGGAACCAAACTTCAGCTCCTGGGTATCGAGCCCCTCGCCCTGCCCGGCGCTCCACTGCTGTATTTGACTCTCGATCAGAGTCCCTGCGAAAAGCCGGAGGCCGAGACGGGAATTGAAATCGTGGTGCCTAAAGGGAATGCAGAATCCAGTTCGGTAGGAATTGAGCTGACCGCCAAATGCCGCTGGGGAATTTACCTGGAACAAAAAGACGTGTTCAACCCGAGCCTGTTCGGGCGCGATTTATTTCGCTGAATCCGCCACGCCCGCCCCGGCCTTGTGCAGGCTGATATTGTTTCCATCCTCGGAACGCAGCTCACGGAAAATCAGTGCCGAGAGCATCGTGATCGCTCCTAAAACGTAGAAGGCCCGGTGCAAGCCGTGGATCATCTCGTGCGGCTCAGAGTGAAACTGATTGGACACAAAAAAGCTGGTGGCGAGCGAGGCGACGGCCACGCCGAAACTCAACGACATCTGCTGCATGGTGCTCACGATGGTGGAAGCCATACTCGTATCCTCCTCCGTGATATCGGCGTACACGAGCGTATTCATGCTGGTGAACTGCAGCGAAGAGAAAAATCCGAAGAGGCAGGCCTGGGCCAGAATCAGCCAGACGGGGGTGCCTTCCCGAATCGTGGCGAAAAGAACGATCAGCAGGCCAATCACCAATGTATTCGCCACGAGCACGCGGCGGAATCCATGGCGCGCGAGGATAGGTTCCACCACGACCTTCAGCGCCATGGCCGCTAGCGACTGCGGCACGATCAATAAGCCGGACTGCAAAGGGGTATACCCTAGCCCCACCTGGTAGAGCAGCGGCAAGAGGAAAGGCATTCCTCCCACGCCCAGGCGCGTGAGCAGGCTACCCGTGACGGCGATGCGCAAGGTGCGGATGCGCAGTAAACCGAGGCGTAGCAAGGGATGCGCTACCTGCGTGGCATGCAGGCCGTAGCCCCCGAGCAAAGCAATCGAGATCGCCAGCAGCCCCAATATTTCCCGCGTCCCGAGGGTATGCTCGCCAAAAACCTCGAGCACATAGGAAAAAAGCGCGATCCCGGATCCAAAAAGAATCAGCCCAAGCACGTCCATCTTATCCGTGCGCTTAGCCCGGTAGTCAGGGAGATGTTTGTGCACAAGATAAAGACCCACCAACCCGATGGGAATATTCACGAAGAAGATCATGCGCCAGTGGAGGTAACCCACGATCAAGCCACCCGCCAAGGGACCGAGCAGAGGACCGATCAGTGCCGGAAAAGCCACGAAGCTCATCGCCCGGATAAGCTCAGATTTATGGAAGGTGCGGACTAAGGTGAGCCGCCCCACCGGCACCATCATCGCGCCGCCGCAGCCCTGCAGGATTCGGCAAAAAACGAGCAAATGGATACTATTGGAAATGCCGCATAGTAAGGAGCCAAGGGTGAAGGTGCCGATTGCGGCGGCAAAAACTTTTCTGGTGCCGAAGCGATCGGCCATCCAGCTGGAAATCGGGATAAAAACCGCGAGACTGAGCGTATAACTACTCAGCACGGACTTCATGCTGAGCGGAGGAACGTGGAGCGCTTCGGCAATTAGGGGAACCGCCGTATTCAAGATCGTGGTATCGAGGGCTTCCATGAAGAAGGCCACGGCCACCAACCAGGGCAAAAGTTTTTTTACGGAATCAGTGGCAACCGGCACGCGCTTCCCCTTTAACTCCCTACGCTTACCATAAAAAAAGGCTTTCTAGTCGGGCATTCGCGGCATCTTGCCAACGGGGGTTTCATGCCCATATTGGTAAGGTAAGGAGTGGCCATGAAAGACCCCTATCAAATCCTCGGCGTTTCGAAAGATGCTTCCCAGGAAGCCATTAAAAATGCCTACCGTTCCCTCGCAAAAAAATACCATCCCGACTTAAATCCAGGAAACAAGGAACGTGAGGCCAAGTTCAAGGACATTGCTTCCGCTTACGAAAAAATAGGCGAAGCTGAGGCGCGCGCGAAATTCGATCGCGGAGAAACCGACGAACAAATGCAAGAGCAATACGGCGGGGGCGCGCATTACTACCAGAACCAGGGCGGTCGCTATTCGTCTAATTTCGGCGGAGGCATGGACGACGACTTTTTTGAAAACCTCTTCCGCCAAGCCGGGCGCGGCGGGCGCATGCATGCGCGCTCCAGTGATTTACCGGGCGAAGATCAACTCTACCAGATGGACGTGGAATTTCGCGACGCCGCGCTGGGTGCCCAGCGGGAAATCACGCTTCCGGGCGGGAAAAAGCTGCAGATAAAAATTCCGGCCGGCGTGGAAACTGGAGCGCGGCTCCGGTTTCGCGGGCAAGGGGGGCCGGGTATCGGAAAGGGGCCTTCGGGAGACGCCTACGTACAGATCAACGTGCGCCCGCTCGCCGGCTTCGTGCGCAAAGGGAAAGACATTGAAACGGAAGTGCCGATCAGCTTTCTCGAGGCCGGCCTCGGCGCAGAAATCCAAGTTCCCACCATTGATGGAATGGTGGCGTTAAAAATTCCTCCGGGAGTGAGCTCGGGCAGCCGGCTCCGTGTGAAGGGTAAGGGCGTCGGCTCCGCAAGCGGCACGCGGGGCGACCAGATCGTGAGCCTCAGGGTGGCGATGCCGAAAAAGCTTCCCGAAGAGCTCGAAAAATCGATGCGGGAATGGCAGGAAAAGTTTTCTTATAATCCGAGGGCATAGCGATGGCTGGGAAAAAACTGGTAAACGAAGCGGCGGAAGAATGTGGCCTGAGCCAAGATCTCGTGCTGCGCTTCATTTCTTTTTCTTGGCTGAGCCCAGCCGATCCCGAGCAATTGCTCCTCGACGAAGAAGACGTTTCCCGGGCGCGCCTGATTGCGGAGCTGCAGCGCGATTTCGGCGTAAACGACGCCGCGGTGCCCGTGATCCTGCACCTCATCGACCAGCTGCATTGCCTGCAAGGCGAAGTAAAGCGGCGCTATCCCAAGACGGGATAATCGGTATAGCCTTTGGCTCCGGTAGAATAGAAAGTGCTCGGATCCGGCGCATTTAAAGGCGCCTTTTCTTTCAGCCTCTTCACTAAATCAGGATTGGCGATGAAAAGCTTTCCGAAGGAAACTAGATCCGCTTCGCCTTTTTTTACGATACGTTCCGCTTCTTCGAAGGTTAGTCCTTCATTCGCGATGAAAGGACCGCCGAAAGCTTCCTTCATCTTCGCGCCCAGGCCATCTTCGCCTTGTTTTGCGCGGGTAAAGAGAAACGCGATTTTACGCTTCGCCAGCTCTCGCGCCACGTAAGGGAAGGTCTCCAGCGGCTTCGAATCGCTGATATAGTTTGAATCGCTGCGGGGCGAGAGGTGCACGCCCACCCGACCGGCACCGAACACGGAAATTGCCGCATCGGTGATTTGCAGGAGAAAACGCGCGCGATTCTCGATGCTGCCGCCGTACTCGTCGGTGCGCTGATTGCTTCCGTCTTGCAGGAACTGATCGGGTAGGTATCCATTCGCGCCGTGGATCTCCACGCCGTCGAAGCCCGCTTTCTTGGCGTGGAGAGCTCCCTGGCGGTATTTCTCCACGAGGGCCACTACCTCGCCATGCTCTAGCGCCCGCGGAGTAACGAAGGGGCGCTGGGGGCGGAGGAGGCTCACGTTCCCCTGCGCGGCGAGCGCGCTGGGTGCTACCGGGACTGCGCCGTTCAAAAAAGAGGGATCTGAGATGCGGCCCACATGCCAGAGCTGGGAAAAAATTCTCCCGCCGGCGGCGTGCACCCCCTCCACGATATTTTTCCAGCCCGCCACTTGCTCTTCCGACCAGATGCCCGGCGTATCGGCATAGCCGACGCCCATGGGATCGATCGCGGTGGCCTCGGTGAGAATGAGCCCGGCTCCGGCGCGCTGTACGTAATAATCGCGCATCAGCTGATTGGGAATTCTTTCTTGGCCGGCTCGGCTGCGCGTGAGCGGAGCCATCACGATGCGGTTGGGGAGAGTAAGATCACCGACGGTTATGGGTTCGAACAAGACGGACATTGCTACCTCTGGGTTAAATCAAGACTGATTAAACCTATCCTATACCGGGCCGACTCATATTTCAATATTATTGAAGTATTATATTAATGAAATATTGGCCTGGCCAAAAAATTCCACGCCCCTTATAATAAGGACATGCCCAGAGCATTTGCCCATCCCGCCGCGAAAGACATTACCCTGGATGGAATCCTGCACGCCCTCTCCGATTCGGTCCGCCGCGATATCGTGCTAAAATTATTGGGCGATAGAGAAGGCATGAGCTGCTCGGGCGCTTCTTGCCCTAACCTCTCCCCCTCCACGATCTCTTTTCACCACAAGGTGCTGCGCGAAAGCGGCCTGATCCGTTCGGAAAAAAAAGGCGTGGCGGTAATTAATTGCCTAAGGCAAGAAGAGCTAAATAAGCGTTTTCCCGGTTTGCTCGACTCGATCCTGCGCCAACATAAAGCCAAGTAGACTTACCCTTAGAGCATTCCCTGCGCCACGCGAGAGAGACCATACACGATCGAGTGAAAGTTTTTGTGCTGCTGGATTTTCTCTTCGCCAAACCGCTCGGAAAGCGCGGCTCGGAGCGCGAAGACCTTCGCCGTTCCGCCGGTGGCGCAAACGAGATCTACGTCGCCATACTGCAAACCCGCGGCCCGCATCGTATCATCCATCGAGCGCAGGATACGGCGGATCACGATGCCCGCATATTCCTCGAATTGCGTGCGTGTGAATTTCTCCCTTAGGTCCATCCCGGAATATTTGAACACGAACTCGGCCACCTCTGCATCAGACAGGCGGCGCTTAGTACCCTCGATTTCCTCGAAGACCGAAAAGCCGATCTGCTCGTGAATCAGGCTGAAAAGATTGTCCATCTTCTGGTGGTCTTCAGGCCCGAGGGACCAGCTTTTTACGTTCCGGAAAAACTCCTGGGTATCGCGCTCGCGTAAAACGGAGATTTCGGCGGGCGAGCAGATTTTTTCCATGAGGTGCTTGGGCATCGTGAGCACGTTTGAGCCAAAGGGAACCTGGTACTGCACTTCGGCGCCAAAATGCTTGGCGATCCGGCCTCGCATCAGCGATCCGTCGAGTGCGTCTCCCGCCACCGACACCCCGCCGAGAGCCAGCACTTCCACTTCATTGGTGGATTCGGGCGTGAGGCGGATCACGGTGAAATCGGAGGTTCCTCCCCCAAAATCGGCCACGAAAATAATTTTGGGCTCGGTGATCGTAGCCTTGAATTCATACGCGGCCGCGAGCGGTTCCGGGCAAAACTCCACGTGCTTGAAGCCGGCGCGGTTGGCCGCGGTCTCGAGGCGATCCTGGGCAAAGCGGTCATCAGCGTCGTCTTCGGCAAACCGCGCGGGCCGGCCTAATAAAACAGAGTCCACGTCTTTATTAAAATGGGTATTGGCCCGGCGGCGCATCTCGCCCAGAAAAGTGGCGATGATGTCTTCGATATAAAAAGCCTTATCGTTCACGAAGGTGCCGAGAAAGGAACGCACCGGCAGGAATTTTTTGATCGAGCGGATGAGCCGCCCTTCCATGTCGTTGCTCACGTATTCCTGGGTGGCCTTTGCGCCGAAATAACAGCGCTGCGCATCCGGGAGGTACAAGATCGAGCGCATAATGCTCGGATCCTTTGCGTCGGGATCGAGGGGAATAGCCTGAAATAGCTCCTGCTCGGTGGCGGCGCTCAGGAGCGAATTGGAGGTTCCGAAATCGATCGCGTAAATCATAAAGATTCAGTTTAGCAGAGTTCCCGCTTGCCCAGGTGAATTTAGCCGGGCGGGTGAGGAATAACACTCCGCGTCCAAGTGCGGCTTACGATACGTTCCCGCACGAATGAAACCCGAACATAGAGAAGCACTGCATCGCTTCCTCCTTTCCCTGCGAAAGGCCGCCCTTTTTCGCGCCCTTTTCGGTTTTGCCTATTCACTCGCCACCAAAGTATTTTTGCGGTTTACCGTGCGCCTGAACCGACAATTCGCCAAAGCGCCCGTGGTTTCGGTTTATTTACGGCGAGGGGGAGGACGCGGGGAGCTCGTGCCGGGCGCCAGCGACCTGGATTTTTTCTTAGTGCTGGAAGAACTCGACGCGCAAACCGAAATGACTCTCCTGAAAAATTTTTGGGAGAAGTTCCGCGCCTGGAAAAAAATCTTCCCCTTTCTCGGCGAAACTCTGATGGCCGATCGCAACGAATTAGCAAATTGGGGGTCCACGCCCACGGTGCGCGCCTTCGAGGCAAAATACTCCTGGCAGCTCCTCTGGGGCGAGCCCACGCTGGAAAAGCTGGCTTCCCCCGCCCTGCCCCACCTGCGAGACGTGCTTTCGGAAACCATGAAATCCTACTGGGCCTTGCTCGGTCCACTCCTCCACGAACCGAACCTGGTTTTTTCCGCTAGCGATCTTCCTGCGCTCCAGTTCCGGCATGCCGCCAAAGCTGCGGTGGATATTTTCCGCATGCACTACTCTTTTCTGCGCCCTTTGCCGAAAGCCGAGCTTGATCCACTCTGGAAAGCCGGGCGCGTGGAAGCGATCTCCCTCCTGCCGGCCACGTACGGAAACCTTCAGCCTTTGCGGGCCTTCCTGGAATTGAAAGAACCGATGCTTCAAGGCGAGGAGCTCTTCGCCCTATTCAGCGCGCTCATCCACCGCGCCTACCTCTGCTTGCATGAAATCGCCGAGGCTCTGCACGGAGAAAGCAGCGAAGCCGTGGTGCACTTTACTCCTCACTCCTCGAATAACCGCTTCGGCAAAGACAATAAATACTCCTACGCCGTGCGCGAGCTTTTCACCGAGCGTATGATCCTGCGCCACAAAGAGCATATCCATCGCACCCTCGTTTCCGGATCCACCACGCACATATTTTTTCCCTTCAACAAAGAGCCCAGCCTGGAAAAGATGCGGGAAGTACTCACGGATCTCCGCGAGGCCGGCGGCTCCTTCGACCAAAGCAGCGTGGCGATCCCGCTCAGCGAGCGCACCCTCGCCGAAGTAGAGCGCACCTCGTTCCTCGACAATCCCTTTCACGCGTTTCATGAGCACCAGAGCATGGAGATCGAAAGCAACGGCCGCGTGCGTTCTTCGGCCTTCACCAGCAAAGCCAATACCCTGCCGCAGAATATGCTGCAGAAAACCTTCTCCGAAGTTTCGCTGGCCCTCCGCTTTCAGCCTCCACCCGATTTTTCCTACGTGATCGAAAGTATGATCAATCTCGTGATCCAGCTGCGGGTGGCCGAAGAGCACAATCTCATCGCCACCGATTTCTATGCTGCGCTCGAAAAATATTCCGAGCGCCATCCCACTCGCGCCGACTACGTGCGCGAGCAAGTGGGCCGCTACCTAAATCTCTGCAACGAAGAAGAAGACGCCTTTTGGGAAGAGACGATTCAGGCGGCTAATCGCCTGGCGAGCACGCACCCCCAGCGTGCGAGCGTGGTGAAGGCCCAGCTCGAGGCGCTCAAAGTGCAGAAAATCAACGACCGCCTGAAGGCAATGCAAGCGAGCAGCGATCTCTGGACCGAAATCACCCCCTTTCTCCGCCTGGAAATGAACGCCATGCGCGATCATTTTTTTCCCGTGCCTGCCAAGCTTAAGCTCTAGATGAAAGCCGGAAGCCATAAACCCAGAATGCTAGTGATCGGGAAGACACCCGTGATGCACGACCGCTCCGGCAGCGACCGAAGGCTATTTGAGATCTTGCGCGCGCTTTCTCCGGAAATAGACATCGACTTCGTGGCCACCAACCACGTGATGCATAACCTTGAAGAGAAAATCAATAAAACTGACGCCTACTACGCCGTCCGGGACGGAAATTTCCGCCGCGAGCGCTTCGATTTCATCGAGAAAGGCTACTTTGAGGATCTACGAAGCATAAACGTAAATCCCCTAAATGATCCCTTCCCCCGCCCTCTCACCCTGCGCCCCACGAACGACTACGACCTCCGCGAGTTTCTCGAAGCGAAAATCTACGACCTCGTGTGGATAGAGTATTTCTATATCGCCGACCGTTACCTGAGCGAGATCCGCCGCTTTCAGCCTTGGGCAAAGGTATACGTAGACACGGTGGATCTCCACTACCTACGCCTGGAACGGCAGGCCACGCACCTCGACAAAACGGTGAAGTTCGTGGTGAACGTGAAGCAGGAAAAAGAGGAACTGGGCGAGGCCTACCACGCCAAAGTGGCGGAGCACTATTCCTACGCCCGGCAAGTGAAGGCGGACGAGCTTCGAGTATATGCCCAGGCCGACGTAGTGGTCGCGGCGAGCGCCGACGATCAGGAAAAGCTGCGCGAGCGTTTCCCCGCCGAAAAAGTTTTGCTCTTCCCGAATACCTACGAACCAAACGAAATAAATCCGCCCGGCTGGGAAAAACGGAAAGGCGCGGTGCTGATCGGAAATTTCGACCACCATCCCAATGTTTCGGCGGCCATCTTTCTGAAGCACGAAGTGGCGCCCCTGCTCGATCCCACGACCCACGGCCCCCTCACCTTCGTGGGCAATAATCCGATCTATCTCGTGAAGACGATGCAAAAATACGGCGCCTTCGCGGGCGCGCTGAAAGTGACGGGCTACGTGAAAGACCTGGGCATTTTTCTGCGCCGCGCCCGGGTTAGCTTGGCTCCCGTATTCTTCGATTCCGGGATGAGCCAGAAAATCGGCGAAGCAATGGCCGCCGGGCTACCGGTGGTGACCACCCCCCTAGGAGCCGCATTAATGAGCCTCACCGCGGAAGAAAACTGTCTGGTGGGAGAGAATGCCGAGGCGTTCGCCGGCCAGATCCGGCGTCTCTACGAAGACAAATCCCTCTGGGAAAAACTTCAGAAAAATGCACAGAGCTTCATCGGCACCTACTCCCGAGACAAAATCGCGCCCGTTATTCGCGAAAAATTCCTCGGCTCTTTCTCTCTGGAGAAAATCCGGAGCTATCAGCTGGCGAAGAAGGCCAAAAAAAATAAGAAAATCGTTCTGCCGCCCGCCAAATTCGCAAAAGTAGCCAAACCTGATATCACCGTGATCCTACTCACCTATAACCAGTGGCCGGTAACCGAACTTTGCCTGCGCAGCCTCGCTTACGCCCAGAAACAAAGCCCGGGCCTCAAGGCGGAGTTTCTGCTCGTAGACAACGCCTCCGCCGACGGCACCGCCAGACTCGCGGCCAAGATCCCCAACCTGCGCGTGATCAAAAATGCCAAGAACCTAGGTTTCGCGGCGGGAAATAACGTGGGCATCCGCGCGGCCAAAGGCCGGGACGTCGTGCTGCTGAATAACGACACGGTGGTTTCACCTGGCTGGCTGGAAAGGCTGCTACGCCACGCGCGCACGATTCCCGATCTCGGCCTGCTGGGTCCCAGCACGAATACCGAGCCGGCCCAGTCGGTGCCGGGCGCGCGGTATAATTCGGTGGCAGAATTTTTCGGCTACAACGAAATTCTCCACGAAAAAAGCGGAGGAGCATGGGACGTGATCACGAAGGTGAGCGGGCTCTGTTTCTACCTTCCGCGGAATACGATCGAAAAAGTGGGGCTCCTCGACGAAGGCTTCGGTATCGGCTACTTCGAGGACGACGATTACTGCCTGCGCGTTTCGGATGCCGGGCTGAAGCTAGTATGCGCGAAGGACGTGTACGTGCATCACTTCGGCAATATGTCGTTCGAAGGAAACTCCATGAATCGCCTAAAAATCCTGGAGCAGGGAATGAGCCGGTTTATTTTCAAATGGGGAAAACGGGCGATGGCTTACTTGGAAGCGAATCACAAAAATACCGATCTGCAGTTCGCGAATCCTAAGGAAAAATCTAGCTTTTAACCATCACCAGCTTTTCTTCGAGCATATAGCGGCAGAAATTTTCGATATTTCCCAGACATTCCTCGGGCGTGGTTTCGTATTCCGCGAGAAGATTCTCAAGCATTTCCCTCACGCGAACCGGCTTCTCTTCGAGCTGCCGCCACAGAAAAGTGCTTACCTCATCGAGCACGTAGTAGTTCCCGCTCGTCATATTCACCACCACCACTTCTCCCTCCACTTGGCGGGAACGAATATTCTCGGCGGGCGCAAATCTGGATTCGGCGGGAATGCTAAGCGCCATTCACTTCTTCCTCATCGCCAAATAAAATAGGAATGATTTTTATCGCGAGCTCCATGAGCACGGGCCCGAGCAAAAGGCCCGGAAGCCCGTAGACGATTACTGCCCCGATGATGGCGAGCAGCGAGACGACCGGATTGAGGGACTCTTCCGAACCCGAAGACACCAAGTAGGGCTTGAGCAAATTGTCGATACTGCCCGCCACCAGCGCCACCACGCCGAGGCCAATGGCCGCCCCCACTTCCCCCTGAATAAGGCTAAAGAGCGCCAGGAGAATGGCCACGGGGGCCGCGCCGATCACCGGGATGAAGGAAGTAAAAAACGTGATCGCGAAGAGCAGTAGAAATTCGTAGTACCCGAAAAATACGCCGCCGAGCGCGACGATCAGAGCCTGTACTGCGCCCACCGCCGCCGAAACCACCAGGGTGAAATAACTGCTTCGCTGGATCACGAGAATGATTTGATCCAGCTCCCTTTCGGTGAGGATCTTCAGACTCGAAACGGTTTTGCGGATACTCTTGGCTTCAGTGAGAAAGAAATAGAGTGCGATACTAAAAATAAAAAGATCCATCACGAGTTCGGGCGCGGTGGCCGCGAGCGTACCTAAGCCGGTGAGCAGCCAAGTACCGGCGTTCTTGACGAAATCCTGGGGGCCGGCCATGGCTTCCGGAGGAAGCTTTAAAATACGGATTACGAAATGAGAAATGGTCTCGGCTTTGCCGGCGAGCTCATTCAAAGACTTATAAGCGGCCGAATTCGCGAAGCCACTCTGGGTGAGCCCGCGCACGGAGGAGGTAAGACGAAAAGCGACGAGCGCGATCGGGCTCGCAATAATCAGAAAAAATGCCACCAATACCAAGAAAGTAGGCATGAATCGCGTGGAGCGCTTCACCGAAAAACGGCTGATCAAGCGATCCAGCGCAAAGGCGAAGAGTGCCGCCATCAGAATTGCCTTAAAAAACGGAATGAAAATGGTAGCGAACAGCACGAAAACCAAAATGGCGATCGCGATGCGGACGAATCTTTGCACGGCGGGTGATTTCACGATGTTTCCCTCTGCTCTTTACTACCATTGCCGGAGGAAAAAATCGGCCCCTAATTGCTGATGGCCTCGCCTAAATCCACGATCTCCACCGCCACGATGCGGCCCTGTTTCGCATTTGGCTGGAGCAGAACGATACGCTCTCCTTCGAGGGGATTAACGCGGAGTGCATCGCCCGGACCAAGCGGAAACGTGAGCTCGCCGGGATAGGCTTCCGCCGAGAACTCCCCCGCCACCACGAAGAAAAAATTGGTGGCCGACGGCAAGGTGAAAGAGCGCGCACGCTTCTGAAAATCCAGCACCTTCATCTCCACCTTTACCGCGGAGGCACGGAAGATGACGCCAAAATCTTTCACCGGCCCATGGGTGAGCTCCGAGCGGAAGGCGTCCTGCCCGGAAAAACGAAATACTTCCCCCTGCGACAAAGCCACCATTTGGTCCGCCGTGCGCAATACCAACTCCCTACCAGCCACCAAGGCAAGAACCCGCTCGAATCCCGGGAACGCGGAAAAATCCCCTGGCTGGTTTATTTCGGCCGCGCTGAGCCGCCAGAGGAAGTCGCCACCTTTCAAGCTCGTGCCGGGCGGAAAAATGGCGATTTCGGAACTAATGCCCTCGCCATTTTTCCAGGGAACACGCGTAAACCCCGCGGCAGGAAGATGGACGGCATAGGAAAAGGAGGCGCTCATCTTCGTAAGATAACATTTGCCGGGAAAAGCCCCAAATCCCTAAAGCCTGCTATACTGGTCCGATATGCGAACTTTTGTGCTCATCATTACCTCCGTACTGGCTTTCGTCTGGCTCTATATCTGGTTCCGGCTCGTGAGCCCAGCTACCCCTCCGGCCGCCCTGCAAATTCCCTTGGCCGCTTTTTTCTTCGTCTCCTTTGGCCTACAGCCCGCCCGCTGGCTCCTCCACGATTTTTTTCATGATCGCCGCGGCCTCCAGCTCGTTACCTACCTGCTGCTCGGGCTTATGGCTCAGCTGTTCGTGGCCACGCTCGCCAAAGACGTATTGCTCCTCGCCCTCAGCTATTCTCCCTACGGTGATTTCTTATTCTCTTCCGCCGGGCAGCGCCAAATTTCTCTCGCCACTTTCGCGATCGCGGCGCTAGGAAATCTCTGGGGAGTGCGCACCGCCTGGGCGGGCCCCGCGGTGGTCGAGATCAACGTGAAGCTGCCACACTGGCCCAGCGGAGCACCGCCGTTTCTGCTCGCGCAGATCAGCGACCTGCACGTGGGGCCGCTGATTAAAAAACCGTACGTGGAAAAAGTGGTGGCCAAGCTCAACGCCCTCCACGCCGATGCGGTGGCAGTGACGGGTGACCTCGGCGATAGCTTCGTGCACGAGCTTACCGAGGATTTAGCTTCGCTGCGTGATATCCGA
The DNA here is from genome assembly GCA_050246755.1 of Bacteriovoracia bacterium. GTDB lineage: Bacteria > Bdellovibrionota > UBA1018 > CAIPTA01 > CAIPTA01 > JAKFYM01. The sequence continues at coordinate 114,217 of JBFWVL010000005.1, read as the reverse complement.
TCGCGGCACGGAACCTTCTACGTGATCGGCAACCACGAGTATTATTGGAATGCCCAATCCTGGATGAAAGCGGGACGAGCGCTCGGATTTCACGTGCTCTTCAATGAAGGAGAAAAAATAGCTCACGGAAATGGCCACCTTTGGATCGGCGGCGTGCCCGACTACTCTGCCGGTAACGCCTCTCAGCCGGAAAAGGCATTGCCAAAAAAATCCGCCGCCGACATGCCGAAAATCCTGCTGGCCCACCAGCCCAAAAGCGTATTCGCTGCCGCCAAGGCGGGCTTCGATCTCATGCTCTCCGGGCATACCCATAACGGACAATTTTTTCCGTTCAATTTACTGGTAGGAAAATTCAATCCCTACAGCAAGGGACTGAATCAGCACGAGCACTTGCAGGTGTACGTGAACGTGGGCACGGGATTCTGGGGACCACCACTGCGGCTCTGGGTGCCCGCCGAAATTACCCTTCTACGACTGCACGGCTAGCCCTGCGGAGGATTCCGATCGGAAGGCTTACGCAGCTGCGTGAGGAAAACCGAAATGCATTCTTCGGCGAGATCCTTCAGGCGATCTCCGCTCGGCGCGCGTTCCGCTCTTTGGGGAACTTTAGGGCCTGAAAAGACCGCGAAGGCCACGATCGCGAGCCCCAGGAAAAGCAGGATCGTGGCGGAGATCATGATCCCCGAATAGTGAATGCCGTTCCCGCGATCGATCTGCGTGCCGAGTTCGAGCACGGCCACGACGATGCCGGAGATAAGAAAAATAGAGGAGAAAAAAAGACCCACGAGCAAAATCGCTACGCGCTTGCTCTTCTCGGCCATCGCCTGCGCCGTTTCCACCATCGTTTGGGACTCGAGCCAATTTTTACGAAATAAAACCAGCTGCAGGAGAAGAGGGATCCATTTCATCGCGGGCTCCTTAGCGTTTGCGGTTTAAAAGTGAACTTAAAAGAAATCCGGCGGCGGCGGCGCCGAGCACGGACTGCAAAGGATATTTACGCACTAGCTCGGCAGCATCTTTAGCCATGCCGGTGGCCATGGCGCGAATTTCTTCCCACTCTTCCGAATCCTGCAGGCCCTCCAGCTTTTCCTTCACGCCGGCGGTGGCTTCTTCGGCCATGCGCTTAGCACGGGTCTTTAGTTTTTCGAAATCTTCGTCCATCGTAACCTCCGGAAATCCAGGCCCATTCAGAAATAAGGCAATGCGGGTCGCTTTGCAAATAACTTAGAGAATGCGGCAAGCCATCCGCTTCATGAGGTCGGGGTAAAGATTTTCTTTCTCGCCGCCCTTACCGTCGGGCTCGTACATGGCGCTCACTTGCATCGCCAGTCCGGGAAAATCGTATTTCAGGAAAGAGTCGCGCTGATTACGGAGCTCGAACTCCACGAAGCGGCCAAATTGCCCCGTTCGCTCATAAAGATAGAGGTGCAGACCGATGGCTTCCTGCGCTTTGATGGCCACGGTGAAAGCACTCTTACTTCCCTCATTCACGCCGTTCGTGATTAAGCTTACCTGAATGCGGTCATCGCCGCCGCGCTCGAACAAATAGCCGAAGGAATTGTCGGCGACGAAGCGGCACTCCAGCGAAGAGTTAGGCTTGAGGATATCGTAGTGATGCGGATTATGGATCTCGAGCTTGGCCTGAGCAGAAGGGCTCAGCGAAATCACGGTTAAAACGAAAAGTAGAAAACGGTGCATTCGTCCCTCAACTGAAGGGAGGTATAAACGAATTGACGCATCATGTAAATACTAAAATCTGGTCTACTTAATTGTTGGTGAAATCCGCTAACCACGTGCAGTCACTAGACAATTTTTAAAATGGTTTCAGATTTATACTAGATAGATGCAGGTCCATGAATTCACGCGCGAATCGCCGTAAAAACAACAATCAAGTAGACCAACTAATAAAGCGCCTCGCGGTAAAGCTCGGAACAGGAACGCGGCCGAACGGGAAGCCCCGTTTTCACATCTAGCCTCCGTTGCAGGACCGTCACCTCATGGGCCTTGCCGGCACTGAGGTTCACTTTTCCGTCTCCGGCCATGCTCACACCCCGCGACCATCCCGTTTCCGAAACCTCCACGAATTTTCCGCCAATCTCGCGGGGACCCACTTGCGCGAGCACGCGTTCATCCACGATATCTCCCGCCAACACCGAGGGGTGCCGGTATTCCTGCACAATCACCTCACGGCCTGTATCCTCTTGCAGTTTCTGCAGCATCGCGGCCCGCCCCTCGGCGCTCAGCCTCGGCCCCACCCACACGCCCTCTCCCCCGCGCCCATCCACCACCTTCACCACGTACTTACCGGTATCTCGCTCGAGGTCACGGAAAACTTTCTCGTCCACCACTCGCTCCCCGGCCTTATTCACGGCATACAGGCGGCGGGCGGGAAGATTGCGCAGAATGGGCTCTTCTTTCAGGTAGTGGCGGATCAGATCTTCCACGTAAATATTGAATTCTTTATCGTTGATGAAATCGATCCCGGGAGTATTGTTCGAGAGCACCTGGCCTTTCACGATCGCCTCCACCAGGCCCCGTTCCGTGCCTTCGGTGAAATGAGATAGGCCAAGTTTCTTGCGCAAGACGTTCTCCACTTCCGCATAGTCGATGTTTCCGCTGGGATCGGGCACAAGCGCCTTTTCCAGCGCTTCCCTATTTTTCCTGGAAATCGCTTCCCGGCCTTTGGCGCCGAGATGCTCTTTTGCCGCTTCAAACAAAAACTGATGATGAGACGGCGCAAAACCGGGATCGAGGCCGCCGAACTCGGTATTGAGGATTAGGTAGCCGATTTTCTCCGCGCGAACTTTCGCGCCTACTTTACGCTCCAGGTAAAGGCCGTCTTTCTTCTTCACCAGCTTAGGATTGCGCGTGAAAGGGGTAACCGTTTCTACGCCGAGCTCTTTCCAGATTTTGTTGAGGCGCACATCTTCGTTATCGGGATAAGGCGGAACGCTGAAAAAAACCACCGGCGCTTTCGGATCCGGCATCTCGCGGCGGTAGCGCGTCAGGAGACTTTTATAAAAATCCATCGGCTGCGCAATTTCCTCTTTGTCCAAAGCGGTGGCGTATTCTGGCAGCCGCTTCCAGAGCGACTCACGGGCCTTCACCAGATCGCCCTGCCCGCCGAGAAAATTCGTATTGTCCTCAAGCACGCGGAATACCCCATCGGCATCGCGGATGATGTCGGGGCCGTACATAAAGCGAATGCTCTCGGGATTGATGTGGCCCGCGTAGCTGGTTTCCCCGGTGCGGGCGATGATGCGGTCTACGAGGGCGGGGTGCATCACCTCACTATAGGTTTTTTTGCCAGAATAGTGATCCTTCAGGAATTCCAGCAAGGCGCGCCCCCGCTGCGCCACGCCTTGGCGCTTCAGATCGTGCTCGGATTTTTCGGTGATGAGGGCCACGGGAGAAAGCGCGTTGTCACCCAAGAAATCTTTTTTGGTGAGCGCGCGGATTTTCTTCAGTTCGCTGGGCTCTTTTTCGAGCAAGCGCGGGTAAATATCTTTGTATTGAGGGCGGAGCTGGCCGTCTCGATCGAAAATTTCGTCGTAGTAGAGACCGGCATTTGCTTTTGCGCGGGCACCTTCTTCGCGCAGAAGCTTTTCCACGTCACGCGCGGCGAAGGCAAAGGGCGCGGCGAGAAGCCAGAGCGCCAGCAATAGCTGAAAAAGACGTTTGTCCACGAGGGCTTATCGTCTTTTAGCGCAGGAGAATTGAGGGTTTACACGGAGGGCGGTGACTAATTGCAGTCGGCGAAGCCGGACTGGCGGAATCCCGAGCCTACGCTCTGGTAGAGCCAGGCCTTGTCTTGAAAATACAGCACGTACGTTTCGCCGGGGCTGCTCTGGAGGCGGATATTTTTCGATTCCCACTCTTTGGCCGAAAGGGAGCGGGTTTTCCAGGAACCTTTACTCGTGAGCTCCTGCAGTTCGAGGCCGAGGGCGCCATCCGATACGCGCACTTGCTGATCCCCTCCTTCCACATTGCAATCGAGGAGGATCACGTCGGCGTGAGCGGCGGTGGCGAAAGCGAGCAGAGAAAGAATAAGCATGGGGAACTCCAGTTGGAGGAGGAATAGCACCGGGAATTGGAGGAGGCAAGAAAAATTGACGCGACGCCTCCACGTAAGGAAGTTACAATTCGGCTTTCGGGTACTATCAGGAGACAAGAAGACTGTATGCTCACTTTTCTTTTCGTTAGCCTCTTCGTCCACTCTTCTTTCGCCTCCGACTGCAAAGTGGTGGAACAAAGCTGGAGCCACGAACCTAACTACTGCCAAAAGCGCCATTTTCCCCAAGAAAATGTTTACCGCTGCTATGCCGTGCTGGAAGCCAACGACCAGCGCGTGAAGGTATGGGGATCCGAATGCTGGCCCACTTCGTACGACTGCTCGTTCGGTGAAGGCAAAGTGGATGCGTGCGAGTAAAAGGTTAACCCTTCATCTCTTCCACGGCCTTAGCCCAGCGCTCTTTCTCTTCGGCTAATTGCAGCCATAGCGCCTCGAGCTCGGCGATGCGGGACCCGTTCGCGGTCATCCGGCGCACGAGGGTCATGTCCACGGCTTCCATGAGTTTTTTATTCAGCTCTTCGTTCTCGGTTTGCAGATCGGTGAGCTCTTTCTCGCAGTCGCGGAATTTTCTCTCGCAGGATTTCAGTTCCCTCTCGAGCTGCTTCTTCTGGTCTTTCCAGTTCGTGGGCTTGGCCTGCTCCACCACGGCTTCCACCACTACGGTTTTCTTCTTCGCCGGCTTCTCTTCAGGACTATCACCCGCCGCCAATCCCTGCTGTACGCTCCATACGTACTCTTCGTAGGTGCCGGGGTAAAGCCGCACTTTTCCATTGGCCACTTCGAGGATCTTAGTGCCCACGCGCCGGATGAAACCACGGTCGTGGCTCACCACGATTACCGTGCCCTCATACGCGCGCAGCGCATTCGTGAGCGCTTCCACGGTTTGGAAATCCAAATGGTTGGTGGGCTCATCGAGTACGAGACAGGGAGCTTTTTGCAAAAGCACGCGCCCGAGGGCCACGCGGGATTTTTCGCCGCCCGAAAGCACCGAAACGGGTTTCTTCACGTCGTCGCCGGAAAATAATAGGGAGCCCGCGAGGTTCAGGATCTCCTGGGGCTTCACGTCTTTGTGGGCGGCTTTCTCGAGGGAGCGGTAGACGGTGTCTTCCGCGTCGAGGGCCTCGATCACGTGCTGGGCGAAGAAAGCGATTTTCACGTCGAGGCCGAACTCGAACTTACCGGTGAGCGGAGACAGGGTTCCGGAGATGCCTTTGAGCAGCGTGGATTTCCCAGCGCCGTTCAGCCCCACCACCGCCACGTGATCGCCCTTCATTACGGTGAGGGTCACGTCGGAGAGAATCGTTTTTTCGCCGTAGCCGAAACGCGCGTTTTCCACCGAGAGAATGGCTTTGCCGGTTTTCGCGGGCGGGGGAATATTGATCACGGTGGCGTTCGGCAGGGGCTTGATCTCGATCGTTTCCATTTTCGCCAAACTTTTTAACCGAGATTGCGCCTGCTTGGCCTTCGTGGCTTTCGCGCCGAAGCGGTTCACGAAGTCCATGATGGCTTCTTTTTTCTTGGCTTGGCCGGCAGCGCTCGCTTCGAGCTGGGTACGCAACAATTCTTTCTGCTCGAAGTAGTCGTCGATATTCCCATTGTACTTGGTCATATCGCCGCCCTCTACCTCGAGGATATGATCGGTGGTGCGGCGGAGGAATTCGCGGTCGTGGGAGATTAAGAGGAATGCACCTTCGTAGCCTTGCAGGAAGCGCTCGAGCAGAAGCGTGGTTTCGAGATCCAAATAGTTGGTGGGCTCGTCGAGCAGCATGAGGTTAGGCGCGGAACCGAGCAGGCCCATCAGCTTGATGCGCATGCGGTAGCCGCCGCTGAGCGAGACGATTTGCCGGTCGAGCAGTTCTTCCGTTACCTGCAGCTCGCGGCCGCGGGCTTTTAGTTCCCAGATCGGGATCTGCGTTACGCGCTCGAGGAAGGAATTGCCGGTTTCTTCCGGCTCCCACTTATCGTGCTGCGAGAGATAGCCCAGGGAAAGTTTTTTGGAGCGGATGAGCTGGCCGTGGTCCATCTCTTCCTGCTGAGCCAGGATCTTGAACATCGTGGTTTTGCCCGCCCCGTTGGGGCCGATCACGCCGATATGCTCCCCGCTGTTCACGGAAAAAGTGGCGTTCTCGAAGAGAAAGCGAGAGCCGTAGGATTTGGCGGCCGATTGGAGCTGGAGGAGGTTTTCCGACATAGAAAGCGGAGATTAAAGCTTATCGAGGGTTTTCAGCAAGTCACTAGTGTGAGGAAACGCTCCGGCGATGGCCGCGTTACGCAAAAGGATGGGAACGAGCATTTCGTCGGCAGTGGGGCCGCCATGGTTGCCCTTATGGTCTTTGGTGAACGAGGTATCGGGCTTGGCGATCACCACCGCGTCGGGATGATTAGGGGCATTCAGGTAGCGCGAGAGACCGCTCACGAGAAAGGGATAGGGCTGGATCACGGGATTGAGCTCATCCGGGCAGCGAAACGTGCCGGAGGCGAGGCTCGCGCTCTCATTTGCAGGAGCGAGCGAAAAACTAGCGGACTCGCATAAGGCCGGGCCATACCCGAAGGCTAAGGTTTGGCGCGCCGTGGAGAATTCAAGACGATTTTCTTTTCGCAAAACGGTGAGCTCCACGCCGGGCACGGAGCGAATATGGACAAGCAGCTCTTCGAGGGCTTCGGGCCGAGCTCCGGGCTTGCGGTAGAGGCCCAAGAAACGGCTCTCGTTGGTCACGAGCAGGGTCTTATCGGTCTTACGGACGAATTTTTCCAAATCCACGAAGCGTTCCGTGTCCACGAAGCCGTGATCAGCCGTGAGGATACTGGTTACTTGTTTGCGTTTTTCGGCCGCGACGAGGATTTTAAAAACCGGCGCCAACCGCCGATCGAGCCAAGCCAGGTATTCGCGGGTTTGCCGGGAGCGCACGCCGAAATGGTGGGCTGTTCCATCTACTCCCACGAGATGCACGTAGATGAAGGAAGGCCAGGTGGCGGGGTTTTCCTTGTCGGCCAGATATTCTTCAAGATTCGTGAGCAGCCGCTCGTCGAGCTCGCGGTACTCATGGCTTTGGTATTCAAGGCCTTCGCGCAGGCCCACGGCCATATGGTCGGTGGCATCCTCTCCGAGCACGAAGGAAAAGCTGGCGCTGGTTTTTCCCTGGCTCGCGAGACGCGTGAAAATACTCTGGGGCCGGACCGCCCGCTCGAGATCATCGTGGTGGAAAGGAGATTCATAATTCACCACTTTTCCGTTCACGGCCACCTTATTGGAGGTTACGGGCTGATCGCCCACCGCCTTCGAGGTGAGAACTCCCGAAAGATTGGGGTACGTGAGCGAGGGAAAGGCGGCCTGCCCTTGCGCGAAGGCCGTTTTATTTTTCAGAAAAAAACGACGCGTATTGGGCATGAGTCCCGAAGAAATTCCGCTCTGAAGGAGCTTGGCGCCCAGTCCGTCCACCAGGAAAAGCACCACGGTTCGATTCGAGCGCGGCGAAGTTTTGCCGTCCAATTGCAAACCGCCCGCGCAACCGGTGACTAGGCTGGCAATCAAGAAAAGAGCGGAATATTGAAAACTTACACGCATTGATGCAATGCATTATCATTTTGCTAAGGTATTTGTCACTAGCTGGTCTACTTAATTGTTGTTTTTACGGCCATTCGCGCGCTGTTTCGCAAACTTAGCTTCAACTGGTATAAATCAGAAACTATTTTAGAAATTATTCAATAACTACAATTGGTTAGCGGTGTCCATCAACAATCAACTAGGCCAGGTCTAACGCTTCTATAATCGACTAGAGCATAATTTCCGACTATTTAACTTTACTTCCTAACAATTTCCTAATATATTGCACCGCAGCAAACTTTGTAGCTCGAGGCCAGTCCGCATGCTTGATATTCAATCCCTCTCGTCCGCCGTTGCGAACCCAACGCTTTTCACGGTGTTCTACGCCTTCTTATTGTCTTTCGTATTGGGCAGCGGGATCACGATTCTCTATATCAAAACTTTCCGTGGCCTTTCCTATTCGCGTAACTTCCTTCACTGCCTCGTGCTCTGTCCCATCCTCACGGCCGTAGCCATGCAAGCCATCGGCGACAACGTGGCCCGCGGTATCGGCATGGTGGGCACGATCTCGCTCCTGCGCTTCCGCACCGACATCAAAGACCCCCGCGATATGCTCTTTATCTTCGCCGCCCTCTCGGTGGGCCTCGCTTGCGGAGTGCACAACTACTCGGTAGCCGCCATGGGCGCGATCTGCTTCGGCATTGCGGTGGTGATTCTCGCGAAAACTCCCTTCGCGCACGGTCCACAGTACGATGCCCTCCTCCGCCTGAATCTTACCGCCACCGAGAAGCAGCAGCGTGAGCTCGAGCAAGTGCTCAATACCCACTGCAAAAACTATAACCTCGTCTCCCTGCGAGAGATGGGCCAGGGCAATATCATCGATTTCGCTTACCACGTGAAATTTAAGAAAGACGCCGGGCGCGAAGCATTCGTGCGCGAAGTGAAAAACATCGAGGGCGCCAAAAGCGTGAACCTCATGATGCAAGAAGCGGTGGTGGAGATTTAGTATGAAAAAAAGATTCAATCCCCTTACTTTTATCAAAGACGAAATCATCGGTTCCGAAAATACCTTCCACGCCTGGTGCATCCTCGCGGCGGTGGTGGTGATCGTGGGCATGGGTTTCTACCTGAACTCCCCCGATCTCAGCTTCCACGGCGTGGCCGGCTCGCGCGAATCCAACGTTAACTTCGAGTACCCAGTGGAAATCAAGCGTGTGCACGTGATCCAAGGGCAACGCGTACAAAAAGGCGACCTCCTGATTGAGCTCAATCAGACCGAGCTCAATACCCAGATCCGTCAGCTCACCGCCCAAGTGCAAAAGCTCCGCGCCGAGCGCTCGGTGCGCGAACAGATGAACAAGGCCGTGGGCAATACTAGCCTCGCCGTGGGAGAAGATCCTTTATCGGTAGAGCTCCGCGAGCTCGAAGAAGAGCGCGGCTTCCTGGAACGCCAGCGCAATAACCTCTACGTGTTCGCCGAAATCGACGGCATCGTGGGCAGCGTGAACTTCAAGCGCGGCGAACGCGCGCCCGCTTTCTCTTCGCTCGTGACCATTTCCCCCGATAGCCCCACCTTCGTGCAAGGCTTTGTGAACGAAGCGCTGCAAACCAGCGTGCATCCCGGCAGCCACGTGCGCATCAGCTCGCTCACTAATAACGGCAGCTCGGTAGACGGCAAGGTGGTCAGCGTGGGCGCCCGATTCGTGGAGCTTCCCCTCCGCTTAGCGCCCACTTCCGGCGGCCGCAACGGCGTGCCCATCTGGGGCCGCGAAGTGATGATTGAAATTCCTAAAGAGAGCAATATTATCCTCGGCGAAAAAGTGCAGATTTCCCCCGTGGTTTCCCTGCTGCCTGCCCTCGTGGCCAGAGCCGACGACGAAGACGCCGCCGCTAAGGCCGAAGGCCAGGCGCCCGTGCAAGTGAAGCTACCCCCCTCGCTCTCCGACAAATCCAGCTTCGAGGCTTCCGGCGCGGTGTATCTGCCCGACCTCAAGAAATACCTCGTGGTATCGGACGATACCGACGAATCGAACGCGCCTTGGCTCTTCCTGATGTCGCAGGACGGAGAAGTGGACGAGCAAACCCTGCGCATTCCCGGCGTGAAAGAAATCAACGACATGGAATCGGTGAGCGTGGCGGGCGATTACCTCTACGTGATGACCTCCCTCACCGCGAAGAAGGAAAGCGATATCAAAAAAGCCCGCAACCTCTTTGTGCGCATGAAACGCAAGGGCGTGGTTCTCTCCGACACCCAGGAAGTAAACCTCGGCAAGCTGGTTCGCAAGCTCATCAAAAATTCTGAACATCCGCTGCTGCAGGCCATGGCCGAAGACGGCATGGACAAATTCGAGGTGGAAGCCCACGATATCCGCGACGGCGCGCTCTATATCGGCCTCAAGGCCCCGCAGACCGCCGATAACGCTTCCCTCATCCTGCGCGTGCCGAGCGTGGATGCCTTGTTCACCGCCAAGGGTGAAAATACCGAGCTCGAAGTTTGGAAAACCGTGAAGTTCGACGAGAACGACGGCTCCACCTACCGCATGACGGACCTCACGTTCGTGGGCAATACCGCGTACTTTACCACTTCCTGCAAAAGCGAGTCTTGCGGCGGCTTCTGGAGCCTCAGTGAGAACGAGCTTAAGCCCAAGCTGATCCGCAAGTTCAAGGCCGACAGCCCGGAAGGCGTGGCTTATAACGCCGAGAAAAATCTGTTCTTGATCACCTTCGACCTGGGATCGCGTGGTTCAAAAATCACTACGATCACCGGACCACGTTCGGGCCGTTAGTAGGAGAATCCTGTGCTTCGCCTTGCCCTCACCGTAACCGCGCTACTCGCCGCTCAGAACGCGGCGGCCTATACTCCGGAGCTACTGCTCCAGAAATCGGCCGCGCGCGTGCCTGAACTAGAGGAGGCCACCTCTCGGCAATTTTTGAATCCGGTATCGGAAATCAAGCTAGGATTCGAGCATTCCTGGGGCGATTCCCTCGGCCGCTCGGAAACGCTCGTGTACGGAAACACCCCGACCGACCGTATCAAGACCCGCATTCGCGACCGCGATGAGAGCGAGTATGCTAATAAGCTGTCCCTCGAGCTGAAGCCCAAGGGAATATTCGAGGCCATCTCTTATTATAAATACGAGAAGACCCTCAAATCGCGTACCGCGCTCGAGCGAAAAATCCTGCAGTCGAAAAGCGCCAAGGCCGCCCACGAGCTTTTGGCCCGGGCCGCACAGGCCCGTGAAGAGCAGGCCCTGCTCAACGAATGGAATCTCGTGCTCGATCGCTCACAGCGCCTCAGCGGAATCACCGCCCGCTCGGAGGGCGACGCGAAAGCCGTGCTGAAAGCCGCCGGGGAAATCGATAAAGCCAAAAATGAAATGGCGGAAATCTCCAGCATCATCGCGGGCGTGAATCATAGCCTCTCCCGCCGCGGCCTAACGCTGAACGAACTCGAGATCGACCAAGTGGTATCGGCCCAGGATATCGGCGAGCGCCTCAAAGGCATGACCGACATCTCCAGCTTAACCAGCGAAGACGTGCTGAACGACCTCACGGTGGAGCGCGCGCGACATAAGTACGGCCTGGAGAAAAATTCCAAATGGATCGACGGAATCAAATTTTCCGTTGGCAAAGGAGTGGATTCCATTAAAAGCCACCGCTACGACCAGTACCAATTCGACGGCGCCACCATTCCGGACTCTAACCAGTTTCCCAACGAAACGCGCCGCGGAACCTCCTATAGCCTCGGCATCACGTTCAACCTGCCTTTCCTCGCGGCCGGCGACCTAGACGAACAGCGTGACCGCATTAAAGTGGCGCGCCTCGAAGTGGAGGCCCAGGTGGAATCCGACGAAGCCGGGGAGCATGCGGCCGCCCTGCGCGAAATCGTGAAAGAAAAAGTGGCCGCCTACCTGAATTCCAGCGAAGGCAAAGCCAATATCACCGACAGCTTGCTCCGCAACGATCCCGCGCTCGCGATGGAGCTCCAACGCGCCAGCATTTCCAAGCGCCTCTACCGGATCAAGCTTCTGGGCGAGATCCGCACGCTCTATATCGAATTTCTCTACGAAACGGGCCGCTTGGCCGAAGACGCTGACCTGAACCACCTCTCGAAAACGAACCGGAGGATAGGCGCATGACCGCTAAAGCCGTATCACCCCTGAACCTGGATCGCTACGAGCTAAAGTACCGCATTCCGATTTCGCTGATCGAGCCGATCACCGACTACGTGAACCAATACTGCGAGATGGATTACTATTCCCAAATCTCGCCCGGCGGTTTCTACATTATCAATAGCCTCTACCTCGACAGCATGAACCGCATCATGATGCGGCGCCCGCTCGGGATCGAGTTCGCCTATTCCAGCTTCCGCATCCGCTCTTATGGGGCTGATCCCAAGCCTCCTTATTACCTCGAGAGCAAACAGAAAATCGAAAACTTCTGTAAAAAACGCCGCTCGAAATTTCCCCTCGAAAATATCTCGGATCTTTTCGAAAATCCTTCGGCCATTAAGGATTTCGATCCCTACGCGGACAAGAATATGCGCGATTTTTTGGAGAAGCACGAAACCTTCGGCCTTCAGCCCCAAGTGCTCAGCCAATACCGCCGCCGCGCCTGGCTTTCCCGCCACGACGAGTACGCACGCGTGACCATTGATCGCGACCTCCGTTACATGGAAGAAAATACCTACAACGTAAAACCCGACGAAAGCCGGATGAGCCACTACGACCATAACGAAACCTTTGAGGACCAGTACCAGAGCCGCTATGCTATTCTGGAGCTGAAGTGCGAACGCAAGATCCCACTCTGGATGATCCAGATCGTACGTACGTTCGAAACCCAGTGGGATCCCTTCTCTAAGTTTCAGACGGCCATGATCGAATGCTATGGCCGCAATATGGAAATTCAGAACCGCGACTTAATCAGCGCACAAACCAGGCTGGATCTAGGGATTAAATCCCGCCTGAATAAAATCACCGGCGGAAAATATCCACGTCTCTTCGCTTCGGGCGAATAATTATTTATCAAGTTGGCAGCGCAAAGCTATTCTTCGCAGAATTTGTCCCAGTCCTTGATGTCCTGGAGCACGTAGTCCATATCGTCTTTGCAGACGGGTACGTAGGAATAATAGAGACTCCCGCCCACGATCTTCTTGAAGATCGGCGTACCTTTTCTCTGCACGAATCCCGGGCAGCCGAAGGTTTTTCCCATGAGGCCCGGGCCGTCGAAATTATAGTAGGTTTCGTGCATGAACACCCCGTCTTGGCGGGCGGAGCCGTTGATCTTTCCCGAAAGGCCGTTTAGTAAAAGACTATTGGTACGACTCGTTACGCGCGGCCATTTGCGGGCATGGGCCACGGAAAGGTTCAGGGATCCGGTGGCAAAAAAACCCGGTCTCGTCATATTTTCGCGGGTCTTATAGGCGCGGCGAGGATTTCTTTTGGCGGCGAGCACCCGGTCGGGATGTTCACAGCGGTCCACCATGCCGTCGTTATTAGGATCGCTTACGATACGCCCGCGCGACATGCCGCTGCCGTGAGAAACTTTTTCGTTCATCAGCTCCCCGGTTTTCAGGTCGAGCATATAAAAACGCTTTTTGTTCGAACGCTGGGAATAATCCGCTATGCTGATATAGCGATCGTTGCCCGCGAATTTTTTCTTAAAACGGCTATAGTAAAGCAAGGCTTGTTTCAGCGGAGCTTCGGGCACGCCTTTTTTCACGAATTCGTGGAAACGATTGCAAAGGGGATTCGCGGAAGATGAAACCGAAGCGGGCGCCGGAGCGTTGGCGGGTTCCGCGGTGGGCTCAGGACGATTCTGCGCATCGTCGACTCCACAGTTGGCGCAGGGAGCGGCCGTTGGACGATTTTGGAGCGTAGTCAATACGTCGGCGATCGGTTTCCGCATTACTTTTTCAAGGTCCGCGTTAGCGATCCAGTAGAGCCCTTCTTTTTTATTTCCGTCTTTATCGTACAGGGCAATCTTCGTGCGCTTCTGTTCGGAATTATTAACCGAGAGAGAATATTTTTTTTCGGGCGGAATGATATACACCGTGGTGCTCTCGGCCCCCGAAACACTCACTTTCACCTTGATGGGATACCTCGCGGGAGCCGCCTGGGCCACGCCGAGCGAGATGGCGAGCGCCACCAGCAATGAAGTGAGAATGAATAAGCGCTGAATCATTGGCTACTCTTCGGCAGAGAACCGGCTCGGCTTAATGTAAGTTCATGCAAGATTTCCAAACCTTAGCGCTTCCGTGTAAGTATTTTGACCTAGCTCAAGAGCAAGCAACTTAGCTACGATCAGGAAGGAATGAGAACTCTCTCCTTACCGGCTGCCGTGTTGCTTTTTCGTCAGAATGCCTTGGCCATTCCGGCCTACGACTAGATCGTCGACAAATACTGCGGCAATCGTAAGACTTTGTGAACGGCGAAGGCGCGAAGAATACACTCGACGTAGCCACCTTCGCCCGCCCATGGAAAGACGCCTGTGAATTCGGCCTCTCCTTCGCGGCCGCGAAAGCCGTAAAAAACGGCTCGCTCGACGAGAAATCCTTCCACGACTACTATTCTTCGACCACTGCATCGGCCTTGCTAACGGCAAAGGCAAGGAAGCCCAGCAAGTGGGCCTGGGCGCGCAGCACGCGGTGCCGCAGATTAACCACTATTTTTAACTATAACTAAATCCTAACCTATCTTTCTGGCTTCGCCTTGCTACACTGGTGACAAGAGGTTCCGATGCACCAAGGATGGTTACGGATATCGCGGACGTTTGCGCTAGCTCTCTTGCTGGCCGCCGGCAACGCCGCCGCTGGTTCTCCCACCCCGATCGTTCCGGAGGGGAGCTTCGCGCTGAAAAAGACCGCGCTTACCCTCTCCTACAATCCCAGCTATAAACAATCCGACTGGGTATTTTACTCCCTCGGCCCCGATCAACTGCAGGATTGCTACGATCGCCCGAGCAATTTCCGCCCCGACCCCCAAGTACCGCGCGGACAGTCGGCGCAACTCAGCGACTATAAAGGCTCCGGCCTCGACCGCGGGCATCTCAGCCCCGCGGGCGACAATAAATGGTCGGACGACGCGATGAACGAATCCTTCCTGCTCTCGAATATCAGCCCGCAGCCGCCAAAATTTAACCGCGGGCTCTGGAGCCGTCTCGAAAGCCTCGTGCGCGCGTGGGCGATGCGAACGGGCGGGCTATGGGTGACCACCGGCCCCGTGCTGCAAGGCGGGCTCGATTCCATCGGCGGCGGCAACGTGGCCGTACCCAAATATTTTTACAAAGTGCTCGCCACGCAAACCGGCCAGGCGATGGCGCTCCTGATCCCGACCGATGCCGATCAGCTTTCCGCGAGCTACGCGATGCCCGTGGATCAGCTCGAGGCATTTGCGCGATTGGATTTCCTGCACGGGATGAAGAACGAGGATGCCGTTGAGGCACGCGTTGATCTCGCGAAGTGGGACTTCAAGGCGAAATTCGAATACGCGCCTTGCCAGGCGCGCTCGATGGCGGGCTGGTTTCAGGCACCGCCGCGGAGTCTCTCACAGTAACTCTCCAGCGCCTGATCGCAGCCTCCGATGTCCATCACCACGTGGTGCGCGAACTCCTTCGAGGGCGCCACGAATTGATCATGCATGGGCTTCACCTGTTTATAAAACTGATTCTTCACGCCCTCGGGCGTGCGCCCGCGCTCGGCCACATCGCGCTCCAGACGGCGCATAAAGCGCAGTTCCTCGGGAGTATCGAAAAAGACTAGCTCGTCGAAGAGCGCGCGCACTTCGGAAGAGTGAAAAATAAGGATACCATCGGTGACGATCACGCGCAGGGGCTCCACGCGTAAAGTGGACGGAGAGCGGCTATGCGTCTTGAAATCGTAGATGGGAATTTCGGTAGCCTGGCCGGACTTCAAAGTGCGCAGGCTCAAAGCTAGGCGCGCGAAGTCGATGGCGTCAGGGTGGTCGAAGTTCACGGAGCCGCCGTCGAAATCAAAACGTTTCGATTGATCGAAATAAAAATTATCCTGATAAATAATTTCGCAGGCGTGAGGGCCGAGCCGTTCGCGCAAAGCGCGCGCGAAAAAGGTTTTCCCCGACCCGCTGCCGCCGGCCACGCCTAGCAAAAAAGGCTTACTTGGTTTGGTAGAGCCGGTCACCCGCATCTCCTAGGCCGGGAACGAGGTAGCCGAGCTCGTTGATTTCTTTTTCCACGCCGAGAGCGAAGATCTGCACGTCGGGATGGAAATGGTGGATTTTCTCCACCGCGAAGCTCGAGATCAGGATCGATAGAACCTTGATATTCTTCACCTCGTAGCTCTTCAGGCGATCGATGGCGGCGATCATGGTATCGGCGGTGGAAACCAGGGGATCGCAGAGGATCGCGAGGCGCCCCGCGATGTCGGCAGGCATCTTGAAATAGTATTCCACCGTATTGTTGATGAACTTATCGCGGTAAATCCCGATGAAGCCCGCCGAGGCGAAGGGGATCATCGAGAGCACGGGATCGAGCATCCCGTTTCCGGCGCGCATGATCGAGACCACCACGGGAGGATTCTGGATGCGGTCCACCTTGGTGCGGGCGATCGGTGTCTCGATGGAAACGGAGGCCATGTCCGTCCAATCGCTCATGGCCTCGTAGGCCAGGCTACGGCTGATTTCTTTCACGAGCTCGCGGAACTCGGCGGAGCGGGTATTCTTATCGCGCAAGTAGCCGAGCTTATGCTTAAGGAGAGGGTGATCGAGGAGGATGAGATTTTTCTTCATGTTTATTTCCTAAAAAACGGTACCGTCGCTCTTAATTTTAATCGGGGGCTCGCCGCTCTCGCGGTTCTTCTGCGCGAGGAAGCGCCCGGCCCACCAAGTTCCGCCCTCGAGCACTTTCGCCAGAGGAAAGTTCTGGGGAGTTTTTCCGAGGGCCTTTTGCACTTCGGCGCCCACGATATCGAGGAAGTGCACGGTGAGGGCGCGCCACTCGATGATGAGGTCGGAATCGGGAGCCCAGGTTTTCTCGGCATCGCCGGGATTCCGGAAGGAGATCAAGCCCGAATCGATGAATAACCCGCCATTGCGATACTCGGCGAGGCCGGTGAGATTTTCCACGCCGGTAACTTTCAGGCCCGCCTCTTCTATGGGCTCAATGAGGGAATAGGTCATCCACTGCGAAAGCTTATGGAAAGGAACGAGGGCCTCGATTCCCTCGCCGAGGGCGGAGTGGCGCCAAACGTCGCCGAGGTTGGTGCCGTTCGCCACGATTCTTCCCGGCCAGATCGGCCCCAGCCCATCGAGCACGGCGCGGAGCAAACCAGTGGCCGGAATTTCTTGCCCATATTTCCCTTGGAGATAATCCACGAGGTCGCCGGGGCGGCCCTTGGCGAAAATCTCCTTGTTCTCAAGCGCGCGCGCGAGATTATTGAGCAACTGCACGCGGCCTTCCACGCCCACGAGCGGATTATGCTCGTCTACCTGGAAGCTTCTCTCGAGCTGAACGGCGGTGATGTTCTTGAGCCCGTCTTTTTCCGCGCGAAGCGCCCGGCCGGTGGCGCTCATCGCGCCGTCCAGAAACATATAGAAACTCGCGAGCCCAAGGCCTTCGGAACGCCCGTAGTACTTGTCGTCTTGGTCACGAAATTTCCATCTCGGCCCGGCGCCAGCATCGAGAAGTACCGAGGGAATCACGAGATCGATCTTCACACGGGCACGCTCGAGAGGCTTGAGCGGAGCAAGCTTATCGTTGAGAAGCTTGGTGCGATCCACGCCGCCGGCGCGGAAATGCCCCCAGCGGGAATGAAAGGGAATTTCCAGTGAAGGGTAATTCTTTCGGATCACTTCGAGTACGTAGCTCACGGTGGACGCAAGCTTTTCGGGGTGATACGCAAAAGCACCCTGGGCCGCTTCGGTGCGGGCAAATAGTTTTTGCGCGCGCTCGCGAATCGCGGCGGGCGAAAGGATAAAATCAATTTCGGACGGGGAAAGGCTCAGCTCATTCTTCAATTTTGCGCCCCTTCACCTTCTTCAGCTCTTCTTTCGATTTTCTTTTCTCTTTTGTAAAATAGCCGGCCGCCTTCTTGGCTTCCATTTCCACCTGGGCATCCTGGGGGATCAGATTATCGGGAATCGAGATGCGGTTCACCACTTTGATGCCGCCGCCCACGATGGCGTCGTATTTCATGTTACTCATCGAGTGGAGGTTATGGATTTTCTTGATCCCGAAGAAGTGCAATACGTCGGGCATGAATTCCTGGAAGCGCGCGTCCTCCACACCGGCCACGCATTCGGTGCGGCGGAAGTAGGTTGCGGCGGTGTCCCCGCCCTCTTGGCGCTTACGCGCATTGTACACGAGAAACTTCGTCACTTCTCCGAGGGCGCGGCCCTCTTTGCGGTAGTAAACGATGATGCCCACGCCCCCGCGCTGCGCGGTGCGGGCGGCATCCTCGATGCCGTACATGAGGTAGGGGCGGCAAGTGCAGATATCGGAGCCGAATACGTCGGAGCCGTTGCATTCGTCGTGCACGCGGCAGGTAAGCTCCACTTTCGTGTCGGCGAGGTTCTGCGGGTTGCCAAAAATATACGCGGTGGAAGAGCCGATCGGAGGCAGCCAAACTTTAAGGTCGGGCCGCGTGATCAGATCGGAATACATCCCGCCCGTTTCCTGGAACAGCAAACGGCGTAGCTCCCCTTCGGTAACCTTGAGCCGTTCGGCGATCCCCGGAAGGTACCAAACGGGATCGAGCGCCACTTTGGTTACGCAGATATCCCCGCTCTCGCGAATGATTTTTCCGTCTTTCTTCAGCCGCCCCTTCGCGATCGCGTCTTCCAATTCGGGAATCTGCAGATGCGCCTGGGTTACCGAAATCGAGGGGCGGATATCGAGGCCCTTCTCGTAGAGCTTTTTGAAATGGATCTGCGGATCGAGGCCCCAGGGATCCAGCGAAACGATTTTCTTGGGATCGAACCATTGCGGATAAGGGCCGAGCTTCACGGGGCTCTGGGTATTGTGCAAATCGGGTTTATGCGTGGACGCGAACTTCCCGCTGGCGATCGAAAGCGCGCGGTATACCGTATAACTCCCGCTGTGGGTGCCGATCGCGTTGCGGGCCTTTGGATCGGTGAGCGAAGCTACCACCGGCCCGCGCTCCAGGGGATCTCGGGCGCCCCATTTGATGGGCAAAGAAGTTTTGTAGCGGAAGTTCGAATGCGAGGCGAGGATCACGTGGTTCGAGCGTTTTTTGGGTTCGAGTTTGTTCATAAGCTAGGACATCCAGTTGGATTCGGTTTGTTTTTCCCATTTCACCGTAATTTTTTTCAGGTTCGACCAGAAATCCAGCGAATGCGCGCCAGTGATATCTCCGTGGCCGAATTTGGAGGCGTTGATTCCGCCGAACGAGAAGGGCTCGCGGGGAACCGGCACGCCCACGTTCACGCCCACCATCCCGGCGGTGGCTTCGCGCGCCACGCGCTCGGCGAGAGGGCCGCTCGAGGTAAATACGCTGCAGGCATTTCCGTAGTCGCAAGATTTTTCGATCTCGAGCGCGTGCGAAAGATCTTTGCAGCGCACGATGCTCAGCACCGGGCCGAACAATTCCACCGTGGCGGCTTCCGATCCGGGCTTCACGTTATCGAGCACGGTGGGGCCGATCCAATTTCCGCCCTCGAGCTCTTTAGGCGGCCGGGCCTTGCGCCCATCGAGGAGCACCTTCGCGCCCGCCTTCTCGGCCCGATCGATCGCGCCTTTCAAAAACTCCACCTGCTCCGGGCTGATGATCGCCCCGAGATCTTTCCCCATGGTAAGGGAGCTCGCCCGCTTCACGATGCGCGCGATATGCTCGTCCACATCTCCCACGGCGAGCACCACCGAGGCGGCCATGCACCGCTGGCCGGCACAGCCCGTGAAGGAATCGGAAATTCCCGGGCCGCTCAGCTCGAGGTTCGCGTCGGGCAATAAAATAATATGGTTCTTCGCGCCGCCGAGGGCAAGCACCCGTTTCCCGGCTTGGGTTCCGCGTTGGTACACGAGCTTCGCAACCTTGGTGGAACCCACGAAGGCGGCGGCCTTCACGGTGGCATGATCGAGGATCTGGTTCACCGTATCGGCGGTGCCGTGAAGCACGGTGAGAATACCGGGAGGGAGGCCGGCTTCGGCGAAAGCCTCGGCGATTTTCCGCGCGGTGAGCGGGGTTTTTTCCGAAGGCTTCCAGATATAGGCGTTACCGAGCGCGATCGCGATGGGAATCGTCCACATCGGCACCATGGCCGGGAAATTAAAGGGCGTGATGCTGGCCACCACGCCGAGGGCTTCGCGGCGAAACTCGCAGGTTACCCCGCGGGAAACTTCTACTTTGCCGCCGAGATCTAGATTCTGGATAGAGAGCGCGTATTCCAAAACTTCGATGCCCTTCATGAGGCCGGCTTTGCCTTCGTCGAAAGTTTTTCCGCACTCGGAGCCTTTGAGCGTGGAAATCGCGTCGGCTTCGCGCTGGAGTATATTCCGCGCGTGGAAGAGAACTTTGGATCTTTCCTTAATGGGAAGCGCTCCCCATTCTTTTTGGGCTTTGGCGGCGAAGGCGATCGCCTCGTCTACCTGAGCGGCGGAAGGAATGCTGTAGGTACCGAGCTTCGTTCCGTCTTGGGCGGAGAAAATTTCCCGCTCGCCCGCTGCGCCCTTAACCCACTTTCCCGCGATAAAATTATCGCAGGCAACTGTTTCCCGATTTTGCATAGAGGGAAACGATAAATCACTTCGCGGAAGCTGTGAAGCCATAAGCAAGCCCATCGCGCCGCCATGCGCTATAGCCAAGTAGGGAATTCCTGACTAACCTAGGAGAAATGAGCCTCCACCGCGCCGAAAACGAACCGAAATCCTCCGACCAAGCCTTCGGCCTCGTGATGGGCATTTTTTTTACCCTCCTGGGGCTCCTTCCCTGGTGGAGGCACGGCAGCCCGCGCTTGCCTTGGTTATGGGTGGCCCTAGCCTTCGTGTTCCTGGCGCTGGTAAAACCTTCCAGCCTGGGAACTCTCCATCGGCTATGGCTGGCATTTGGGCGCTTGCTCCAGCGCATCGTGAGCCCGGTGGCGCTCGGCGCGGTTTATTTTTTCTTGTTCACGCCCTTTGGCTTGGTCCAGCGTTTTTTTCGCCAGGATCCCCTGCGCCGGAAAACCGATCCCGGAGCTCCCTCTTACTGGATCCCCCGCGAAGGGGATACCAACCCCGGCGTGCACCTGAACCGCCAATTTTAAGGGAGACGAAATGAATTTTTTTTCCGAGCTTTGGGAATTTGCGAAAACGCGAAAAAAACTTTTCCTGTTGCCGATCATCGTGGTGAGCCTAGTGATGGGATTCCTCATCGTGTTCGCGGGCGGCACGGCGGTGTCGCCGTTTATTTATACGTTGTTTTAGCTTTCCGAATGCCGCCCTGTTAAAACTTTCCCATGAAGATCCTCGGAATCTCCGGCCTTTACCACGATAGTGCCGCCGCGCTGCTGGTAGAGGGAGAAATCGTGGCCGCGGCCCAGGAAGAACGTTTCACCCGCGTGAAGCACGATTCTCGCATTCCGCTCCACGCCATCGCCTACTGCCTGCGCGAAGGTGGAATTCGGCTGAGTGAGCTCGACTACGTAGCTTTCTACGACAAGCCTTTTCTGAAATTCGAAAGACTGCTGGAAACCTACCTCGCCACGGCCCCGCGCGGTTTCGCTTCCTTCCGGGAAAGCTTTCCGGCGTGGATCAAGGAAAAGCTTTTCCAAAAACACCTCCTCGGAAAGGAATTCGAGCGCATCGATCCCGAATTCAACTGGCGCACGAAGCTGCTTTTCTCCGAGCACCACCTAAGCCACGCCGCTTCCGCTTTTTTCCCTTCGCCCTTCGGCGAAGCCGCGGTGCTTACCCTCGACGGCGTGGGCGAATGGACCACTTCTTCCGTGGCGATCGGAACGGGGGCGGATCTGCGCGTGCTGAAGGAAATTCACTTCCCGCATTCCCTCGGCCTGCTCTACGCCGCCTTTACGGCTTTTCTCGGGTTCCGCGTGAACTCGGGCGAATACAAGGTGATGGGTCTCGCCCCTTTGGGCCAACCAGTCTACCGGAACCTGATCCTGGAAAAATTGATCGACCTCAAGCCCGATGGATCTTTCCGGCTTCACCAGGAATATTTTTCGTACTGCACCAGCGATTCCATGACCAATGCCCGCTTCGCCACTTTATTCGGAATGGCGCCGCGAATTCCGGAATCCCCCCTTACCCAGGCTCACATGGACCTCGCCGCCTCGGTGCAGGCGGTAACTGAAGAAGTAGTACTGCGGATCGCGAAGGCGCTGGCCCAAGAAACCAAAATGAAAAATCTCTGCCTCGCGGGTGGAGTGGCGCTCAACTGCGTGGCGAATGGCAAGCTGGCGCGCGCGGGAATTTTTGAAAATATTTGGGTGCAGCCGGCAGCCGGGGACGCCGGCGGAGCCGTGGGCGCCGCGCTGACCGCAAACTATCTTTACCTGAAACAGCCCCGGCGCGTGAACCGCGCGGACTCGATGAGCGGCTCCCTGCTCGGCCCTTCTTACAGCGAAGCCGAGGTGGCCGAGCGGCTGGCAGCAGAAGGAGCCCGCTTTCATCGATTGCCCGAAGAAGCCTTGCTCGAAGAAACGGTGAATGCGCTGGTGTGCGGTAAAGCCGTGGGCTGGGTTCAAGGACGCATGGAATTTGGCCCACGGGCCCTCGGCGCCAGGTCTATTCTCGCCGATCCCCGCTCCCCCGCGATGCAAAGCGTGCTCAATAGGAAAGTGAAGTTCCGCGAATCGTTTCGTCCCTTCGCACCGGCGGTGCTCGAAGAAGAAGCGAACAAGTGGTTCGCCTGGGAAAAAACTAGCCCCTATATGATGTTCACCGCGGAAGTGAAACCGGAGTACCGCGGACAAATTCCCGCCGTGACCCACGTGGATCAGTCGGCCCGGCTGCAAACCGTGTCGGCGCAAACGCATCCGCGCTTTCACCGCCTGCTCACCTTATTTTTTGCGAGAACCGGCTGCCCGGTCTTGATCAATACGAGTTTTAACGTGCGTGGAGAACCGATCGTGACTTCCCCCGAAGACGCGTTTCGCTGTTTTCTCGGCTCGGGAATTGAGCTCTTGGTGGTGGAAAATGCGCTGCTGCGAAAAGAGGAGCAAGATTTTACCCTGCTCCGTGCCGCCCGTCGTGAATACGCCGCCGACTAAGCGGCGGGGCCTGCGCGTTTTTCGTGCTTTTCCCCGCATTCAATCTGGTGCCTTCCGCTCGTGAGGGAAGGCGCTTTCACGCGGCTATCGGATCCCACCACCACTTTTTTATCGTGAGAATCGTAGGACACACCATCGATGTCGTAATTACCGGCGTAGTCAGGCTCCATCTTCTTCACTCCGGCATAGGCTTTTGCGGCTAAACGGGCGCGATCGAGCAAAACACCGACGGCCACCATTCCAAATACCAATCCAACTGCGCGTTTCATACAGGCTCCTTTTTTAAATAATCGATGAGCGAATTCATCTATCGTCGGAGACTGCAAGAGGCTCACCAGGCCCTTATGTCCCACAATGCCCCGCGCCGAACCGGATAATTCGAGAACTCCAAAAGCTATGGCATACTGAGCGTGTTTCCTCTGCTCCATGGTGGGGCAAATATTCCGCTTGGGTACCCGTGACTGCCTTAGAAAAAATTCAGCGAGAGATCGTGGCTTGCCAACGCTGCCCGCGCCTCCTCGCGCATTGCCAGAAAATAGCCATCGAAAAGCGCGCGGCCTTTGCTGGAGAAAAATACTGGGGACTTCCCGTTCCTTCCTGGGGAGACCCAAATGCGGGCCTGGTGATCGTGGGCCTGGCTCCGGCCGCACACGGCGCGAATCGCACGGGAAGAATGTTCACCGGGGACCGGTCCGGCGAGTGGCTCTACCGCGCGCTCCATAAGGCCGGATTCGCCAATCAGCCGGAGGCCACCTCCGCGCAGGACGGCTTGAAGCTTCGTGGCGCCTGGATTTCCGCTACCGCGCACTGCGCGCCACCCGACAACAAACCCACGCCGGAAGAGATAGGAAATTGCGCCGGCTACTTGGTAAGAGAGCTCGAGGCGCTGCGCTCGGCGAAGGTATACCTTGCGCTCGGACAAATCGCCTTAGCCGCGCTCTGGCCGAAAATCGGCGGCGGAAAAAAAAGGCCGGACTTCGGCCACGGGCGCGAAACGAAGCTGGGCGGAGGGCGCACGCTGCTGCTCTCTTACCATCCAAGCCAACAAAATACATTTACCAAGCGGCTGACCGAGCCGATGTTCGACCGGGTTTTCTCGCGGGCGAACGCGCTGATCCAGGGAGAAAGCTAAGCGCAGTATTTAGCGGCCACGGAGAGCAGGGCCTCGATATCGATGGGCTTGGTGAGCACTTCGTTCACTTTACAGCCAGACGTATTCTTTGCGCCCGCGGCGGTAAGCAGAACCACCGGCGTGGCGGCCACTTTTTTATCGGTGGATTTTTCGAGGTCCGCCAAAAATGCGCTTCCGTCCATCACGGGCATCATCAAATCCAGCAAAACCAGGAAGGGCCGCACATCGCGCATCATCTCGATCCCGCGGAGCCCATTCTCGGCTAGAAATACTTCGTAGCCTTCACTTTCGAATAGCTCCAATAGGCTTTCGCGAATTCCGGCATCGTCTTCCACTACGAGGATTTTCCTATTTTGGGCGATCATCAATACGCTTCCTGCGGCTTTTTTTGCTAGAACTCTGTTAATACCCTACCTAGAATATTTACTAAAAGGATATTCAGCCGCAGAACCCCTGCATTTACTCACATTCGGCCCACAAGACATCCACAAAGCAACAGAGCGCAGCGAGTCAAACCTTCCTCCTTTGGCCAAGGTTTAAACACTGCCTAAAAGTTAGGCGCTTTCTCCAAATTTCGATCCAATAGATTTAACGGTTTAGCCAAGGGCCTCCGTCTTGCATTTCCTTTCTGGGGGACTCATGTCTAGCTACTCTCAAGCTTGGAAAACGATCCAAACTCCGGCGATTTTCGCCCTGGGGCTTGGCCTCGTATTTTCACCCCTGGCATTCGCTATTAGCCAAGCCGACGCGCAGCATACCGCCTCCACTACCAACCGCCGTGGTTCCGACGACGATCAAGATGAAGCCTACCGGAACGCGATGAAGGCGTTCATGAACCTCGCCGCCCTGAATATTCCAGGTGCCATCTCCAAGGGATACGAGGCTTACGGCAACTACATCAATTCCGAGAAACTCGACGACCTTGAGGCGAAAACCAAGCGCCTCAAAGGGCTGATGACCTCCGCGGACACGGCGGGCCTGCTTTCGGGTGTGACCGGCGCGAAGGGCTTAGCCGCCAACGATAAGGATAGCGGCGTGAGCGGGAAAAAAAACGTTACCACCCTCAGCCGCCTCGACCCTTCTTTTATGTACAAGGGCGAAACCGCGGCCGTGGCCGAAGAATTTGAAAAACGCTCGGGCATGAAGCGGGAGGAATTTTTCAAGCACCTCGCCGCCGCCACCGATGCCCAGTACACCTACGACGACCCCGAACTATACTCAAAACTAGAGCAGCGTTTCCAAGCCTTCAAGGCGAGCATCCCCAATAAAGATTTCCGCGATGGCCTGGAGCGCGCAGAAAACTTGGTTCCCGTGGCGATTCGCCAGAAAATGCTGGGCGAGGCGATGGCTTTTTATAAAGACAGCTGGAAAAATACCGGCTCCCAAGTGGCCGCCGCCCCCACGGCTCCTTCCACCGAACCTGCCGCTCCCAACGTGGTGGCTTCCGCTCCAAACCCGCCGGCGGTGGCCGAAGCCCCGAAAACCGAGCGGGCACCGGCCTCCACCGCTCCTGAAAAGCAGGGTTCCTATCCGGATAAAATGGGATTCTATATTGGGCTTAAAGATAATCCCGATGCGCTAAAAGACTTCATGCAGGCCGACAACTTAATGGCCGATAACGAGACTATATTCAAAACAGTCTCGGCGCGTTACCGAAAATTGACCCCGGGGCTTGTGGCGAAGAAAAATCTAGTAGATTCTAGATAAACAACAAAAGGGGTGATGGAGTATGAACACGAACGTAAAAATCCTAGGACTGGTGGGCTTGTCTCTCGCGATGGTCGTATTTGCGGCTTGCGGCGGAGGCGGAGGCGGCGAAGCCGGTGGCCAAGCGTATACGGTAACTGCCACTTCGGTAAACACGGTGAATACCACCACTACCGCTACGGCAACCACTACCGCTACTACGACCATTACGAACTAGTAGGAACGGTCTTGCAAAAAGAGAGAAGCGGAAACGCTTCTCTCTTTTTTTATGCCAAAATAAACCATGCTTCCTTTTCTGCACCTTCCCTTTCTGCCCCCCATTTCTACCTACGGGATATTTCTCGCCCTGGCCCACCTGGCCGGCATCGCTCTCCTGCTCACGCTGGTAAGGCGCCGGGGCCTTCCTGTGGGCAAATACGTGGACCTCATCTTCGTGGTGCTGGTAACGGGCCTCTTCGGTGCGCGGGTAGCCTACGTGCTGGGCCACCAAAGCGAATTCGCCGGGCGCTGGCTGCACGGATTCCTGCTCTGGGAGGGCGGCCTTTCCTTTCATGGCGGCTTCTTTTTCGCCTTCCCTTCTTTTCTCGCCTTTCTGTACTTTTCGAAACTGCCGATACTGGAAAGCTCCGATATCGCCTCCCCCGTTCTCCCCTTGGCGATGGGAATAATCCGGCTCGGCTGCTTTTGCGCCGGCTGCTGCTTCGGCATACCCACCCAGCTTCCCTGGGGAGTGCATTTATCCTCGCGCCTGGTGCCACCGGAACTGGCCACCGAGCACCTGCACCCCACGCAGCTCTACGAATCCTTTTCCCTTCTCCTGCTAGCCTTCTTCTTTCTCCGCGAACTAAAGCTACGGCGCTTTCCGGTGGGCACCTTGGGCATTCTCTCCGTATTTTTCTACGCGTGGCTGCGTTTTGCCCTCGATTTTTTTCGCGGAGATTTGACCCACGGTTTTCTGGGATACGCCTGGCTCACCTTTTCTCAGGCTTCGGCCCTCCTAATGATCGCTACGGGAATCTGCTTGTTAATTTGGGTGCACCGGCGTCCCAGCTAAGCATCGCTAGATTAATTTTAACTATGCCGTTTAAATTTTCTCCTGGCCAAGCTCTAGAATTTTGGCGAACCTGATAAGTTATGCTCGAATCCTTTAACCAACTCGACATTTCCGACGAATTCGTGCGACGGATCCTGGACGAAATGCCCGCCGCGGTTTTTTGCAAAGACGCCGACGACGATTTTCGCCTGGTGTTCTGGAACCGGCACGCCGAACGACTCTGGGGAATTAAAGCGGCCGAGGCCGTGGGCAAAAACGATTTCCAGCTTTTCCCGCCTCAGCAAGCCGAGTTTTTCCGGAAAAAAGACGAAGAAACCATGCAGGCGCTAGGGCCGATTCTGATCCCCGAAGAAGAGCTACATGTTCCCGGAGGAAAGTACTGGCTGCGCACCCGCAAAGTGCCGCTGGTGCTTTCGAATCCACCCCGCCGTTTTCTCCTCGGAATTTCCGAGGACATCACCGAAGACCGCGCCATGCGCCGCGAGCTCGACGCCCAGCGCGTCTCGGCCTCGTCCGCACGGGAAATGGCGGCCATCGGCGAGCTAGCCGGAGGAATCGCCCACGAAATTAATTCTCCGCTCGGCGCCCTCGTGATCCAGATGGAAATTCTGGGAGAGCAATCCCAAGACCCCCTCAAGCCGATCAATACGAAGCAGATCGAGGCCGCCGTGGAAATGCTGCGCAAAACCAGCACCCGCATCAGCGAGGTCACACGCACTCTTTCCACCTACGCTTCTTATTCGCGCCGGGCCAAACCCAAACAGATCCGTCCCCAAACCATCGTGCGCGACGCACTGGCGATCAGCCGCGAAAAATTACGCCTGGCTAATGTGGAATCCGAGCTCGACCTCATGGACGAAGAAATCTCGGTGCGCGTAAGACCGATGGAAATTCTCCAGGTGGTGCTGAAGCTGCTCGATCAGGGTATGAATGCGATGGATTCTGGCGAAAAAAGAAAAATCACCATCATGATGAACAAACGAGCCGATTCGGTGGAAATTCGGATTACGGGCGGAAACGTGATGAGCGAAGAAGCACTTTCAGTTTGCGAATCGGTTATCCGCGCTCATTCCGGGCAATTTTCCTTCGAACAGTTATCTTCCCAGTCCACCTACGTTATTTCCCTGCCCGTGGTGTAGCGGTTTTTCCGGCTGAAATAGGTAAATGAACGCGGGCCGCAGCACCGCCTTCGGCGGATAGGCCTGCTCCAAAATCTCCCAGTGCTTTTTCGAAACGCGGCCACTTTGGGAATTCGACATCAAATCTCCATAGCGAGAAAGCTGCCGGTAGTAACATCCCGTAGGATTCCAGACCACGTAGTAGTGATCCTCGAAGCCGAGCACGTGGCCAAACTCGTGGGCGAGAGTTTTGGTCCAAGCCAGATTCTCGAGCACGATCGCCTTTCGCTGGTGATTCACGAAAGAGCGGCCGGATTCCAAATTGGGCTCTAAGCGGTAAGCGGCCGGATCGTTTTTCACCCAGCGCACGTGCACACGGTGCGCTCCGCCTTGCCATTCCTTCTCGATCAGTTGCGCCAGCGTGCTTTCGTAGGCACTGAAGGGGCCAGAGTCCAGTTTCACCGTGAACTCATGTTTTCCCGTACGCTCCACGGCCGCGTTCGGACGAAACAGCTGTTCGGTAAGCTCGGGGGCAAGAAACTTCTTGCCCGCCATTACGCGCCCGTAGTCTTTTTGCAGGAGAAAGCTGGTCATGGTGTCCACATCGCGCCAAGTTTCTTTCAGCTCGTTTTCGCTCAGCAGACCATCCTGAGTTTTTCTCAGGGAACCGTAGGCCTCTTCCCAGCTCCACGAAGAATCTTCGAACTCTAGGTTGGTGGACGCATTCTTTTCTTCACTCACGCGCAGCCGGATTGGCCCCAAGGCAATAGTGGGAACTTCTTTGCCGGGTTTCTGCTCACGCTGCCGCCATAGTCCGGCGATCTTGGGATGATAGCGGTCCATCACCTCCGAAACGTAGAGCCTTCGCTTGGCTACTTGATCGTCGCACCACTCGCGATTCCGCGACGCGCTGATTTGGCTGGCGGCGGCGGTAAGCGGATGCGTCCGATCGAACTCGGAATTGAGCCGGCGGCGTTTGCCGGCATAAATGAGCGCGAGCGCGACGATGATCGCGAGCACGACGAGGAGGGCTTTACGGTCGGGCGAAGCATTCACGTGATCACGCTAGCTGGCTGAGCTCGCGCACGAGGCCGCGAATCCCCAGAAAAATTTGGTCGAGGGGCGCGGCGTCGTACATATAGGCCGGTGACGTTCCGATCTTTTTGGCCCGGTCGATATGCCATTCGTGGGCGGCTTTTTCCACGTGGGTATGGCCGAGTTTCTCGATCTCTCCCGCTGCCTCCGAGCGCGCGCCCACCGTGAGCTCCAAACCTTCTCCGGCGAAGGTGAGCGCCAAGATGGCGGGAGCAATGCACACGGCGCCGATCGGCTTGGAGGCCAGGCGAAACTCCTGCAGTACCCTTTTCATTTCGGCGTTCACTTTGCCCTTGCTGCCTTCGGAGGCGAAACTGCAAAGATTTTTAGCCGCGCCAAATCCCCCGGGAATTAGGAGCAGATCGAAATCGCCAGCGCGTAATTTAGCGAGCGAAATTATCTCTCCCCGCGCGATCCGGGCGGCCTCCACCAGCTGATTGCGGCTCTCGGGTGCGGTTTCGCCCGTCAGGCAATTTACCACCTCCGTCTGTTTTTCATCGGGCGCGAAAATCTGCACGGAAATTTTCTCCGCCGAAAGCGCCCAGAGAATCCCCACCGCCTCACGGATTTCGCTGCCGTCTTTATAGCCGGACCCACAGAACACTACTGCCGCTTTTTTCATGCCTATCTCCCTAGAGCCCGGCGTCGGTATAGTAAAAAATTGCGAACGAGGCGATCCAGTGCGTGCCGCCGTAACCGGAGTCGAACATGAGTTTCCAAGCCGCCTGCACGTGCCGATCGATGGCTTTCTTCAGCTGTGTGCGCTTAGGATCATTTTCCCCGAGGCGCGCGGCCACGGCCCGCATCGAGCTAGCTTTCTGGTAGAGCAGGCCGATCAGGTGGCTTTCCTGGTAGTCTTTAGGGTTGTTCGGGATCGTCGGCTGCAGGAATGAATCCGGGATTCTGGGCAGGAAGCGCTGGAACCAAGCGCGAAATTCCTGCGCCGGCATCAACCTGCGCATCAGATCCGCTTCCACGAGGCAGGGCGAAATAAAATCGTGCGCCCCAGGCTCGCTCTCGATCGCGCAATTGCGATCGTTCCCGAAAAGCTCCGTGGCTTTAGCCAAGATCAATTCCGTGAGCGCTTTATCACCGGCTGCCTGCGCGTAGTCCCAGGCGTGGGTGAGCGCAAAAGCGGTATTATCATGCATGCCTTCGCGAACCGCTTCCTTTTCGCCCGGTAATAATTCGATAAACCGCTGCACCATCAAATCCGTGAGGGGCTGGAGCGCCTTTCGCCAAGCTTTGGCTTCCGGCAAAGAAGATTGCGCTACTTCCTGGGAAAGGCGCAACAGCCAGGCGTCGCCGTAGGGCCATTCGAATAATGGATTTTTTTGTAGGTACTTGAGCTCCCCGCGAATATTTTTCGGGGATAAATGCCGGTTCAATTTTTTCACGATGGCCGCGCGTTCGGGCAAGGCGGGATTTTGGTCGAGGAGGCGCAGCATCGCCCAGTGCCCATGCACCGCCGAGTGCCAGTCGTAGCATCCGTAAAAAGATGGGTGCAGGATCTTGGCTTTGGGGTAAGCGCCACGATCATAGGAATGAGGAACCTCTTGGTCCACGCATTCCAGCGAAAGCGCCACCGCTTTCGAAGCGTAATTTTCCGGCATCACCGAGGCCGGCTCGGGGCCTTTCTGCGGGGAAACGGAGGCGCAGCCGCTTAGGATGACCAACAAACAAACCAGGCTGATGCTCGACTTCATGATTTTTCCTTTGTCCTGCAAAAACTCTCCCATAGTATGGAGAACGGAAGAGGAAAAAACAATGAAGTCAACCTACGAAATTCATATCGGTAAAGCGCTGCAGGATGCCTGGAATATTTTCCTCCGGGCCCCAGAAGTATTCACGATTTTAACGCTCGCTTACCTACTCCTCTACTACGTGTGCGCTCATCTTCCGCTCTTGGGCCCACTCTTGACCCTCCTGGTCACGCCCCTCTTTTATCCGAGCGTATTTTTATTGGCGGAACAAGACCGAAAAAATGGCAAAGCCGACTTCTCGGTACTGAAAAATGTGCTTCCGCTCGCACCCCAGCTGCTAATGGTGGCATTGCTCCGCACGATTTTCGTGACCATCGGGCTCATTTGCTTCCTCTTGCCGGGAATCTACCTAGCTGTTTCCTATACGTTCGCGCAACTGATCGTGCTCGAGGAAAAAAAGACGTTCTGGGAAGCGCTCGAAGGCAGCCGCGCGCTGGTGCGAGGAAATTGGTTCACCGTATTCGGCCTCTGGTTCTTTGCCACGCTGCTCTTCGTGTCGGGCTTTCTCCTCGCCGGGATCGGGATCCTGGTTACCGCCCCCGTCTCCATCCTTATGCTCTACTGTGCTTATCGTGAAATACTGCGCGGCACGGTGGTGGTGGTGACTTAATGCTGCTCGGATTCCTGCTGCCGTTTTTGATCGGCGTGATGGGCGTTTTGCAAAACACCATGAACCGGCGCTACGCCGCGAATATGGGCATTCCGATGGCCCTCGTGTTCAACGGAATCATATTATTTTTCGGTGCTCTGATTTTTTATTTCGGGCTGCGCTTTATCCCCGCGAAAAATATTCCCGGCCTTTACCAGGCCAGCGAAAATGGCTTTGCTTTCGGCTGGTGGCTTTTTATTCCCGGATTGCTGGGATTTCTCATCGTGGCCACCGCTCCTTGGGCAATTGAAAGCGTAGGCGCTACGAAAGTTTTCATCGGCGTGATCGTGGCCCAGATTTTTACCAGCATCCTCTGGGACTATTTCGTGGAATCGCTGCCCGTGGATCCGATGCGCGCTACCGGCGCTGCCTTGGCCCTCGCGGGCGCATTGCTGGCGGCAAGGTAGCGATGCAGCAGTTCAAGGTGCCGGTGGCAGGTAATCGCCGGAGGTTTGCGAAAGCAGGATTACTGGAGACTCGTTCGCTCGAAGAGATCGCCACACTCTTGCCCGCAGGACACTACTCGACCATCACCGAGCTCGGTGCGGGCACCTGCTCCCTGGCACCGCATTTTTTCACCGGAAAGGCTCCCACTCACTACCGCTGCTTCGATAGCGAACCCGCTCTCCTAAAAAAATTCCGCGCGCCCGCCGAAGCCAAGCCCGAACAGATCACCCTCTCCGCATTTGAGCCGGCGAGCGGAATTTCCATTCCCGATTCGAGCCAGGATCTTCTGCTCACGCCCCATTTCCTAGAATACTTGCGGATGGACGAGCTCTATATGACCTGCCATGAGGCCCGCCGCGTGGCGAAACCGGGCGGCCTCTGGGCGATCGCCACCCTCACCCTTCCCGAGAATATAGTTTACGGCCTCTGGCAAAAACTCCGCCATCCTGGGCAGGCGCTGGATATCATCCATTATATTTCTCCCGAAGACTGGCGCACCCGACAGGAAAGAAAATTCCGCGTTAACGGACTGGCGGGCCAGGTGGTTCTGCTCGAGCGGCTCTAAGAATAATTTCCGAATCCCGCCGGAAATTTCGAATCGCTTCCTCGCTGGGTAAAGCTTCCCCAAAACGGAGCCGCTCGTACTTTTCCCACCATTCCTTTCCACCGGGCAAAGCGGTGAGCCTCGCGCGGAACATGTGATCGGCGGGCGCCAGGCGCTTCTGCATTGAGATCCTTACCCGCGCCACCTCTTCCCGCGGCCCCTTTTTCGGGCGATTGGCGATCCGGCGGAAAACACGAAAGATTCCCGTCAGGAGGAAAATTCCAGTGAGCGCCGTTCCCGCTCCGCCCACCCATTTCAAGGTGGCCAGCGCGTCGAACTCGTAGCCTAAAATATAGCGATGCCAGTAGGCGGTTACCCAATCGTAGAAGTCACGGACGGCTTGCCAGCGCGCCTGCTCCAGCGGAATCGCGGGAGTGGGGTCAATCACCATCCATCCTTCGCTGGTCCATACCTCCACCCAGGCGTGTGCGTCTCCGTTCCGGATCGTGAGCACGGAGGCCGTGCTGCCAACCGGCGCTCGGAATCCCACCACTAAGCGCGTCGGCATGCCCATGGAGCGCAACAGGAGCGCCGCCGCGGTGGCGAATAATTCGCAGTGCCCCGCCTTTCGCTCGAAGAGAAAATTCTCCACCGGGCTGGATCCTTTTTCCGCCACGGCCGCCAACGGCACTTGCTCCGCCCGGAAACTCCCGTCCTGAAAATACTTCACCACGGCCGTAACCCGCTCGCGATCGCTGCGGGTATTTTTTTGCAAGCTGCGCCCGAGCGCGGCGAGCCGCTCGTATCCCTCTCCCGGCATTTCCGCGCTGCGCTGGTCTACCACGCGGTCCCGGGCGGCGCCGGGAACGACCCTAGCGGTATACTTCAGGCGGCGCCCCCGGCCGGCCGGCTGATACCATTCCCCGGTATCGTAGCGAAATGGGCGCGCTTCCCCCGCAAGCTCCATGCCTTCCGTGCCGTAAGGCGAGGGCAACGCCTCGGTGGGCATGGGCTCACGCAAGATCTCGAGATCAATCGCGGACACGCCGGCTGAATGAAGCTGGTTCCCTCGCCTGTTTCCCTGGCGCCAAGTTCTCCCGTTGAACCGCTCCAGGGTTTTTCCCCGCAATAACCCAAAGGGAACCGCTTCGGCCCAGGTCTTTCCCGGAGGAAGGAAAAGCCACATCACCGGCCGAGATTCGTCTCCCGTCCAATAGAAGGTAGCGGTCTGAAAACTTACCTCTTCCGAATATCCCGGCATCGCCCCCAGAGAATTCATATCCACGTTTTCTTTTCGCGGCAAGAGGGGAAAGATCGCGAGGCTCGAGAGGAAAATCACGAAAGAAAGAGAAAGCACGGCGGCCAAGTAGGTGGGGCGCAGCGGCCGATTCAGACCCGCCGGATCACGGCTCGCGAAATTCTGCTCGAGAAAACCAAAAGAAAGCGTGAGGGAAACCACGATCACGAAAAGAAAGATCAGCAGGAACATATGCGCTTCGGGGGCGAGAATGGCAGCGAGAATCATTTCCAGAAAAGCGAGGCCAATCCGCCAGTAGCGGTAGCGCCCCTGCTCGGGGGCGAGCCAGGTGAGTGCGTGCACCGCCACCATCGGAAAAGCCACCACCACCGCGGTGGGCAAGCCGGAGCGGACTCCAGCGTATAGGCCGGCGATCACCACCGAGGCGATGAGCGGCAAGAGCCAGCGATCCCTTAGTTTCACCACAAAAGCGGCGGCGCCGATCACCAGCGGAATAAAGAACAAGGAGCGGGGAACCTCCTCGCTTAAGAAAAGGGCCGCCAAACTGAGCGCTTCACAGGCCAGCGCGGTGATGGGAAAAAGCCGGCGCAAAGGAATTTTCACGCCTGCTCCTTCGGCAGCAGAGCCAAAGCGTCGAGCGCCGGATAAGCCCCGGTGATACGCCGGGAATCCTTGCCCTGGTAGAGCATCAGCGTTTGCGTGGCACGGCGAAGCCGGCCCGCCGCGAGCGAAATTGCTTTTTCCATCTCGGGGCCTGAACGGAGGAAATGAAGAATAACTTCTTCGTCGGATTCGATCCTGCGCATCGGTCGCGCCAGCAGGCGCCCGGATCTGGCGGTGGAGGGCCAATGCACGCGGGAAATATCGTCGGCGGCGCCCACCTCTTCCAGATCTCCCAGCGATACCTCCAGCTCCGGCCGCGCCCGGGCCGACCGCGATAGGCCAGCGGATTCATTTTCAGGCCGCCGCGGCCACACGATTCGTTTTCCCGGAACTTCCACGAAGCGGAGCTTGCGGGCAAATCCGAAAGGGAAGCTGGTGGCAATCGCGAAGCCGCGCCAGGTATGCTTGCCGCGGGTAGAAAATGCCTGCAGGGAACGGATGCGCTGGCGACGGCGGCCCGGTAAATACAGTGCGAAGCCGAGGTTCTGCTCCCCCGTTTCCGTCCATTCCAAAAACTCCACGCAGTAGAGCGGCAAAATCCCGGTATTCTCCGCCACCAAAAAATCCTGGCCCGCCCGCCCCACCTCGGCCTGGCCCAGTTCCCGCGAAAGGCGGATACGGGAGATCGTGAGCTCGGAGAGCACGCCCGACAAGATCAACGCGCTGAGGAGCAGGCTTTCTAATAAATAAATTACGTTATTACCCGAAAAGATCGCCACCACGCCGAGCAGGATCGTAAACAGCAGGTACCAGCGCCCGCCCACCGAAATTTCCAGTTTACGGTGCTTATTGTGGAGCAGCGACAGAAGCCAGCGCATCGCTCACGATCTCCTTCCGCAGCCGGAAAGCCAAATCCGTACCGCGGGTGAAGAGACGATGCCCCAGCACGGAAGGAGCAAGCACGCGGATATCCTCCGGACTTACGAAATCCCGCCCACTCAAGAAGGCGCGCGCCTTAGCGGCATCGATCCACTGAAGCACCGCGCGCACGGAAGCGCCATAGAGCACATCCTCGGCTCCGCGCACGGCGGCGGCGATTTCTTGCAGGTACTTCACGAGACTCGGCTCCACGAAAATTTTTTTCACCTCCGCGCGCAAGCGCAAAAGTTCCGCCGGCTCCAGCAGAGCCAAATCCTGCTTGGCCGCGGATCCCGCGCTCACGTGGCGCTGGTATAGACGAAGCTCCACTTCGGCGGATGGCAGGCCCATCGAAACGTGCACGAGAAAACGATCGAGCTGGCTTTCCGAGAGCGGGAATACTCCCTGGAACTCCTGCGGATTTTGCGTGGCGATCACGAAGAAAGGCTCCGGCAAAGGATGGGTCACTCCATCCACCGTTACTTTGCCTTCCGCCATCGCTTCGAGCAATGCGGCTTGGGTTTTCGGGCTGGTGCGGTTCAATTCGTCCGCGAGCAGAACCTGGGAGAAAATCGGGCCCCGGCGAAACTCGAATTCCCCACTGCCGGGCCGTAAGCGCAAGGTGCCCACGATATCACTCGGCAACAGATCACTAGTGAGCTGCACGCGGCGGAAGCTGCCGTGAAAGAGCGCCGCCACCCCTTGGGCCAAGGCAGTTTTTCCCACTCCGGGAGGTCCTTCGAGAAGCACGTGGCCGCCCGCGAGCAGCGCCACTAGCGTCAGCTCCACCGCTTCGCTCTGCCCCATCACTTGCTCTTCCAGCTGCGCGCGAAATTTGTCGAACTTCTCTTTGTGATTCATTTTTTCCTTTAGATAACGGCTTCGACTATTCTTTTCGAGGAATCGCGGTGCGCGCTATCGGCCAAGAGCAAAGGGGTGAGGCCGCCGCGGCACCAGCGACGCGCCACCTCGGCCACCCGGATATCTTTAGCCAAAAAAGCGCGCTCCAGCAGAAGCGAGGCGATATAGGTGCGGGCCAGAGAGTAGGCAAAATGGCGGGCGCCGGCTTGCACGAAATCTCCGCCCTCTTTCATCGCCAGCCCTAGGAATTTTTGCAAATCACCGCAGGCGGCTTTCACTTGGGCCACCTCGGAATCGAATCCAGTCAAACCATTCATTCTGCCGAGAATCTCCGCCACGAAAGGCGGAAAGGCATTTTCTTTTTCGATCGCGCGGATCACATCGAGGGAAAGTACGTTCGTGGTGCCCTCCCAGATCGAGAAAACCTGGGCGTCCCTCAGCAAGGTGGGAAGGCCCGTATCTTCGATATAACCCGCGCCGCCGAAGCTCTCCACCACTTCGCTAGTGATCGCCATGCAGCTCTTGGCCGTATATAATTTTGCGATCGGCGTGAGCAAGCGAAGCACGGCGCTCTCTTCCGCGGAAGCTGAGCCCGTTTCGTCTTTACCGAGCAGCTCCGCGAGGTGAAAGGTGAGCAGGAAATTTCCCTCAAACTCCACCGAGAGGTCCGCGAGGGTTTCCACGTGCAGGGGATGTTCGAGCAATATCTTGCCAAACGCCGAGCGCTTGCCCGCATAGTCCACCGCCAGCACCAAGGCCCTGCGGGCCGCCGAGAGCGCGCATACTGCGTTGTACATTCGGGTGATATTGAAAAGGGACGCGATCTTCTTCACGCCGCCCCCTTCCCCGCCCACGAGCTTGGCGGGAGTGCCGTTTAGGCTGAGCTCGGCGGTGGGTAGTCCGCGGGTGCCGAGCTTATCTTTCAGTCGATGGATCTCGATATTCTGGAGTTTGCCCGCGTGATCGCGCAATTCCACGTAGAACAAACTCAGCCCGCGCCCGCCTTCCGGGTGCCCATCAATTCTTGCGAGCGCCATCGCCATCTGCGAGTTTGTGGCCGAGGTGAACCATTTGGTGCCGGTGAGGGCATAGCGGTCCCCGCCGAGTGGCTTGGCCGTGGTGGACGTGCCGGAAACGTCCGATCCCCCGGTTCGCTCCGTCATCCACTGCCCAGAAGTCCAAAACGTTTTGGGATCCCAGGAGGTCAGGTGCTTAAATGCGCCTTTCTGTAATTCCTCATCGCCGTAAAGCTCGAGCGCGCGCGCCGCCCCGTCCGTCATCGCCAGCGGGCAAGACACGAACGCCGAAGAAGCGTGAAAGAGGTAAAGTTTCGCAAACTGCGCCAGCCGCGAATACGCGCCGAATTTTCTTTCGTAGCCCGTGGCCACGATTCCTTCTTCCGCGGCCACCGCAGTGATCGCATCCCAGGCCGGGCTCATGCGCAGTTCGTCCAAACGTTTTCCCCAAGGATCGTAGGGAATATGCTCAGGCTCTTCGCGTTCCGCTCGTCGAGAAAGGGCTAGTAAATCGGTGACGGCCCTTTCTCCCATGCGTCGAAGATCGGGCTCGAGCGCGAGGTAGAGATCCTTCGGCATCACTTCCTGCAAGTACGCCTGCAGTAAGGAATCGCTGCGGAACTGGTTTTGGAGGGTCGGGCCTTGTTGGTAAAAATCTCGAGACATCCCAGAATGATAGCCCCCGAATCAGAAAAATTCATACGATTCGAGGATTTACCGCCCCGTAGCAAGCCCTCAATTTTCATGGGGAAGCTGCGGCATCTAGGATGAAAATTCGCTATAGCAATACCGCGGTGCAGTGGTATACCATTTTTCCGTAACGTTAACTGGATACCGTTCGCAATGAGATTGAAGAGACCTATGCTCGTCCTGAAGCTCCTGCGAGGATCCCTCTAGGAGATAAATAGTAATGGGCAAGAAACTCTATGTAGGCAACCTTCCGTACTCGGCTACCGATGACAGCTTGGCGCAGCACTTTTCGCAAGCAGGTCAAGTTGAGTCGGCGAAGGTAATCATGGATCGCGATTCCGGACGCAGCAAAGGCTTCGGTTTCGTGGAAATGGGATCCGACAGCGACGCAACCAAAGCAATCGAAACCCTCAACGGACAAATGCTCGACGGACGTGCTCTGAACGTTTCCGAAGCTCGTCCCCAAGCTCCCCGTGAAGGTGGCGGTCGTGGCTTCGGCGGCGGCGGCGGCGGTGGCTACGGTGGTGGTGGCGGCGGTGGTTACGGCGGTGGCGGCGGCGGCGGTGGACGCGGCGGTCGTGGCGGCGGCGGTGGCGGCGGACGCGATCGCTGGTAGTACCAGCCCCTGTTACTCAAAATAAAAAAGGCAGGGCGCAAGCTCTGCCTTTTTTATTTGGGTGAACTTGAGGCATCCTAAAAGCATGCGCA
Source organism: Bacteriovoracia bacterium (assembly GCA_050246755.1). Lineage (GTDB taxonomy): Bacteria > Bdellovibrionota > UBA1018 > CAIPTA01 > CAIPTA01 > JAKFYM01. The sequence goes on along the minus strand of JBFWVL010000005.1, from coordinate 75,841 downwards.
CCCTTATTTTCTGCCTCTTCCTCTTCGCGAACAAAGCCCATGCTGCCACGGAATTCACTGGGCACTGGAACGGAATGGGCCTCTACCAATCGGACGGAATGCTGAGGCCCGTAGACGCGGAATTCGATCTCGTGCTCGCCCAGAGCACCTCCCATTTCACGATCGACCAGTGCTGGACCATTCCCATGCCCTACCCCGAGAAGAAAACCTCCTGCTACCATAGCGACTACGAAATCCGCGGCGAGCAGATCTTCGCGAAAGACAAAAAAATCGGCGATGTATTCCCAAAGAAAATCTCGATCTTCCGGGGGAACTCCCAGGTTTCGGAGTTCATGGGTTTTGAGCTGCACCCGAACCGAGAGCTTCGCTTCCGCTATTCTTATTCGAATTTCGACGGCGAGCTCACCACGCAGTACGCCCAGCTTCCCGAAGCGAAATAAAAAAGCCGGACGCACTTTCGCGCGCCCGGCCCTGCTCTCAAACTGTTTTCCCAAACAGAAGGCGATCCTACACCCCACCCGCCTCCCAAAACCATACTCAATCTTTAGGCAGATTTTCGTGCCTGAGATCAGGCACCTAGCGGGAACCCCGAAAAAGACCGTCTATTTTTTCGACAGGCGTTAGCGATTTTCCGGGGAGAAAAGAGCCAGCTCGCTTTTATGCGCTCCTCGGTTCTTCCATACTCCGGCATGGAACTTGAAGTAGCTCCCCCGAATTACACCCCGTTGTTGTTGTAGAATAGGATTTGTTTATGAAGATGTTGTTATTGCTCCCAGTGGTCGCGATTGCTTTGATGTCCTGCGGACAATTAAAACCCAGCGCAAAAAATCCCTATAAAAAATCCGTCTTCGGCGTAAGCGGCGCTTGCGCCCCTGCCCAGCTGCAGAATGCCCAGGCCGGCAGTACCGACGCGAATATCCTCGGCGCCCTGAGCGTGTGCCCCGGAGCCGACGCGAGCTCCATCATCGTGCGCTCGAATACCACCCTGAACTATAATATCTGCGCTTACCCTCAGGCGAGCGTGCCCGTTCAGCCCCAGTGCTTCGACGCTTTCTCCGTGAATGGCCAGTCGCTCAGCTTCGCCACCTCCGGATTCACCACGGTGAATCTCGTGATCAGCTCCGACCGCGCTCGCTATGAGCAAGCCATGAGCTACGGCGGGGCCATCTCCGTGCCCTACGCCGTGGCGCGATTCCGTTAATTTTCTATCATTAGCCGCTGCATGCCGAGATCAATGCTTCCGTCTGGCGTGCGGATAAAACTCTCGATCTTATCGCCGGCCTGCAAATAGCGCCCGCTCGCGGCCTGCGCGCTCACGAATTCCGCAAACTTTTGCCTATCGCTTTTCAGGGCCGCCAATAATTCCTCCCACCACGCCTTGGGCTTCACCCGCATGGCCACGCCGCCGGGCGTGCCCGTGAGCAATAGATCTCCGGGGCGTAAATCGAAGATTCCAGAGATCTCCTGGAGAGTAGCGGTCGGGCCATGGATGAGCTGAGAGGTCTTCGCCTTCTGCCTTACCTTTCCGTTCACTTTTAATTCCAGCTCGAGCTCGAAGAGCTTGGGAAACTCAGCGCGGTCCGGAATATAGAGCACAGGCCCCACCGGGCAAAACCCGCGGAAGCTTTTCCCTTTGAACCACTGACGCTCGGGAATCTGCACGTCGCGCGCGGAGAGATCATTGGCCATCACGAAGCCGGCCACGTATTCGTGGAGATTTTCGGCGGTGATCTCCGCATCGGCGCCAATGGCTTTGCCCAGAACCAAGCCTAATTCCAGCTCGTAGTCGAAGAGGGAAACTTTTTCCGGGCGCCGCACCTTTCCGCTTGGCGGAGCCAGGGTGGAATCGGCTTTGGTAAACAGTAGATTGAAGTCTTTGTCTTTGGGCTTCATCCCCGTTTCCACGAGGTGATCGAGGTAGTTTTTACCCTGGCAAATAATTTGGCAAGGCGCGGTCACGGGCGAGAGAAGCTTGATATCCTCGAGGCGCAGCGTGGGGAGAGCGCTTCCTATCCGGGAACGCCAGTCCGACCGCAAAAAATCGCCGAGCGAAGCGGGAGCGGCCCCCAGGAGAATTACCTCGTCGTGTTTCAGTGCGCCCCATTCTGGGCCGGTTTTCGTCTCGAATCGAACTAGCGAGATACCCATTCTAGAACCTCAGGGAAATTTTGCTTTCACCCAATCGGCGGTGATGCCTTCGAAATTTTTGATATGCGCATCGGCGGTGCTCTGATCGTGGCCGTAGTGATTGGTGGAGGTAACCGCCACCACCTTCACGCCGGCGGCCTGGGCGGAAGCGATGCCGGGAGCCGAATCCTCGAAAATCAGCGTATGCTTGGGGTCGGCGCCGAAAAGCTTGATGGCTTTAAGGTAACCATCGGGAGCGGGTTTGCTCAGCGGGTAATCCTCGGAGCCAAGAATATGCTGGAAGTGCTGGATGATCTTCAGGTGCTCGAGCGCCCAGAAAATATCGGAACGCAGCGAACCAGACACCACCGCGAGCTGAAAGTGCTTCGCAAAATCCTGTACGGCCGCCACCGATCCGGGAACCACCTGCAGGCTCGAGTGCACTAATTCTTTATAGCGGGCCACGATGAGGCGTGAAGCCTCTTCCTGCGGGAGCGGCATCTGGTGTTTCGCGTAGAGAAGATCGAAAGCCACTTCCCATTTTTTTCCCGCCACCGAAGCCGCGTCTTCTTTGGTGACCGGCACGCCCCAAGCCTGGGTGCAATCCAAAATGGACTGGAGCGCGGCCGGCTCGGAATCGATGATGGTTCCGTCGAGGTCAAAGAGGATGGTATTGATCATTTTCTTCCTATCAAATCCTGGCAGATCCCTAACCGAGTTCTAACCATGGAAGGGACAATTGCGTGCAATCGTTTTCTTAGAAGGAGAATACCATATGCTCAACGCAGCAAACGCCAGAAAACTCGCCCGTGCCAGCCGACGCACCGCCCGGTTTCCCCTCGCCCTACTCAAAAGCTTCCGACCGCTCTTCCGCCGTCCAGGTAAAATTCCCCTTCATCACTTCCGCCAGAAGGTGAACTTGCTCCAGAGCACCGAACGCTTCCTTCTCAAAACCGCCGCCAATCCTTTCGAGCTCCGCCAGGCCCTGCAGCTGCGCCACGAGGTTTTTTACCGGGAACTACAAAGCAAAGAGAATGCGGATCGCCTCGATGTGGACGAGCTCGACCTCGTTTGCGACCACCTTCTCATCATCGATAAGGTATCTGGCCTCGTAGTGGGCACCTATCGCCTAATTTCCTCGAATTTCTCGGATCGCTTCTATTCCGAGGGAGAATTTTCCATCGACGAGATCCTCCGCCTACCGGGTTCAAAGCTGGAACTGGGCCGCGCCTGCATTCATCAGAACTACCGAAACGGTGCCATCATCAACTTGCTCTGGAAAGGCATCGCGGAATACATCCAGAAAACCGGCGCGAAGTATCTTTTCGGCTGCGCGAGTGTGCAAACCACGGATCTGCTCGAAGCGAGCAGTCTGCTTAGCGATCTCCGCGAGCGAGGTTTGAGCTCTTCCGAGTACGGAGTGCGCCCTACCCCCGAGTACCGCTCCGAACTTTTCGAGGTAGGTTCCCGGGAAGGAACGAAAATGGAACTTCCTCCCTTGATCCAAAGTTATATTCTGGCCGGCACGAAATTCTACGGCGAACCCGCGCTCGACCGCGATTTTGGCTGCTACGATTTCTTCATGATGCTCAAGGTAGACGAGATGAGCAAGCTCTTCCGCCGCCGCTACAAGATGGATGCGTAGGAAATCCGGACGGCAAAATTTACCTTCGACGTCGGAGGTGATTTTTACCTTCGGTGCAGAACGTAAAATTTACTTTTCCAGGAAACGTACGCTTCCCTCCGTCACCCGCTCCCACTCCTTTTTCCCAAGTGAATCTTCATTGATGATCAGGTGATGGTAAGCCGGATTCATCCGCGCTCCCGCATTTGAAACTTTTTCCAAGCGCCAGCTCTTGCGCCTTCCCGCCTGGATTCGAATCCCCTTATAGCTCACGAGCTCATCCCTAGGATCGATCCACACCAGCGTGGGCGTAGAATCATTTTTCTTTCGTAGCGCCGCCACCCGGCGCACGAAATGCTCGAGCGCCTGCACCGCCAGCATTCCACTCGTCGCGTTCGCGTAGTAGCCCTGGAGATTCATCGAGCGGTAGGTAATGCGGGGAATCGCACGGGCGAGGAAAGCGGCCACGGGAAACCAGAAGCGAATCGCGATGGCCGGCGCAAAATAAATTTTACTCGTGAAGCGCAGCTCTTCGGCGAGGGCCTGGTAGATCGCCGCGCTGAAGGAATAAGCCACGAGGTGCAGCGGCACGCCGAGCTCATCGGCCTTGGCCTTCGCGAGCTCGTGAAACTCGCGGGCATCGCGGTCCCAGTCAGCGGCATCCACGCTTAAATAATATTTATTGTGACCACAGTGCCCGGTGAAGGCCGGCCGGAACACACTATAGCCCGCGGAGCGAAACACCTCGGCGAGGTCGTCCATGCGCGCGGGCTTCAAATTCAAGCCGTGGGTAAGCAAAATCACGCCGCGCGGATTTTTCACCGAATACCAGGTATCGCAATCGGCTATTCGGGCCGATTTATTTGCGTTAAATGCGGCGGAATATCCCAAATACTTCAATGATTTCAGACCGCTCAATCTAAGCCCCCTCTTGCGGGAATTTTCAACTGAATGCTATCATAGTTCTAGGAGCTAGACGCTTCTAGAAAGGGGGTGGTCACTGCATGAGTTGTTGTACTAGCAGAATGATGGTGGCCCTCCTCTTTAGGGTGGAAATTTAGTCCCTAAAGAGGATTGGCATACCGGATCTCTTGGCCGCATCTTCAGCGGTGTTAACCACCCCCTGAGCGATGCGGCCACTTTTTGTCTTAATTTTGCGCGGAGTCTCGCGCTAATATTTTAAGAGTGGGTTTTTAGAAGCGACGATAAGATAAATCCGGCAATCGTAAAACCGCCCATTATGACCACACCAAATTTGATCGTTAACCGATATTCGAATCTCTTCATTTCATCTCTGAGATCTTGAATTTCATCCCTAACACTTCTGATGTCCTGCTTGGTGTCCAAACGCCCCCCTACTATCTCAGTGTATTTTCATGATCGAAGCGAGGATCGCTATCCCTGCAACAAAAAAAGCGCCCAGTTTAATGGTCATACGATATTCAATCTTCTGCATGTCATCGCGTATTGCTTTGAGATCTATCTCGCGAAGATCACGTATGTCCTGCTTTGTGGCCAAGCCACCTTCGACAATTTCCGCAATAATCTGCACATGGGCTTCGGCCTGTTCGCGCGAAACGCCTACCCCTTCCAATTTTTTAGCATAACTTAGCGTGTTAAACATTCTGATTCTCCTTACTCGCAGCAACGCAAACACTGTTCCTGGTAAGAAGTCGAAAGCCCCCGAAAATCTCACCGTTTTCTCCCAGCGAAACCCGAAATCCAACCACCGTTCGTACTGATTCCGGCCATTCTTCCTGCTACGATTACCCATATGGATTTCCTCTCCCTACACTGGATCGCCAAGGCCCTGAGCCTTCCCCTGCCCCCCATAAATTCCCCCGTGGCCGGCCTCAGCTCCGATACCCGCGAGATCCGCGCGCATTCCCTCTTCGTGGCCCTCAAGGGCGAAACCACCGACGGCCACGAGTTCGCCGAAAAAGCCAAAGCCGCCGGCGCCTCCGCGATCGTGCACCACAAAGATTTCACTCCGCCCTCCGGCATGGTCTCTTTTCCCGTGGCAGATACCCTCCATGCTTTTCGTTTACTCGCCAAAGCCTGGCGCAAGGAATTCAAGATCCCCGTGATCGCCGTGGCCGGGAGCGCCGGGAAAACCACCTCGAAGGAAATGCTCGCCGCCATCCTACGCGGGAAATACAAAAACGTGCTGCAAACCCTGGCTTCGCAAAACGGCTTCCAAGGCGTGCCCACCACCCTGCTGAGAATCCGCTCCGCGCACGAAGTGGCCGTGATCGAAGTGGGCATCGACGAACCGGACTCCATGATCCAGCACCTGGAGCTCGTGGCGCCTACCGCTGGATTGCTGAGCTCGATCGGCCCTGAGCACCTGGAAAAACTCATCGATCTCGACACGGTGGAAAAAGAGGAAGGCCTCCTCTTCCAGGTATTGGAAAAGAGCCAAGGCCTCGCCGCGGTGAATAACGACGACGATCGCATCCGCAACCAGGCCAAACTCCACCTGAAGAGCGCCAAGAAAATTACCTACGGCGTGGATAGAGCCGGCGATCTCCGCGGCTACCCGGTGAACAAAGGCGACGACCTCTTCCTCGACGTGGAAAACCTCCGCCCTGGCCTGGCGGAACAATTCAAGGTGCCCTTAGAAGGCCTCCACAATGCCAGGAACCTCCTGGGCGCCCTCACCCTGGCTCACGGCCTCGGACTGAGCCCCGAAGAGATGCAGCGAGGCCTAGCCACCTTCATAGCTCCCCCCGGCCGTTCGGAAGTGCACGAATGGCGTGGCTGCAAGGTACTGGCCGATACGTACAACGCCAATCCCGCTTCGGTGGAGGCCGCACTGGACACGCTCTTCGCCACCAAGCGCAGCGGAGAAACCTGGGTATGCCTGGGAGATATGCTGGAGCTCGGCACGCTTGAAGAGAGCATGCACCGCGGGCTCGCCGATCCGATCCTGAAACACGACGTGCGCCACGTGCTGCTCTTTGGCCCCCGCATGCAGAAGCTCGAGGCGGAATTAAAAAAGCGCGGGCATAAAGACGTGAAGCATTTTGAAAGCCAAGAGGCGATGGCCGAGGCGCTGCGCCGGCAAGCCAAAAACGGCGACCGCATCCTGCTCAAGGGTTCTCGAGGGATGAGGATGGAGAATGTTTGGAAGGCGCTGAATGCTTAAACAGTTCGCTTTATTCCAGCTACTGCTTTTTTCTTTCGTTCCCCTCTGGGCCTCGGCCGAAGCGCTGCCGTACGGATACCCAACGTTAGGCTGGACTCCCGAAAAACTCGAAGAATACTATCAAAAGCAATTGGCCGAGAAGAAACTGTCCCAAACTCTGCAGTGCGGAGATCTTGCAACTTGCAACCCGGCGGTGGCAAGGGCGCTTATTAGGGTTTTTAATGCAAGCACGGTCAATTTCAACGAGGCAAACTGCACGGCTTCCCTATTTGAGCAATCCAACCAGGTGATTATGAATAGGCATTGCCTCCCTCCCGGCTTAAAGCCCGGCGATGGCTGTTTAGGCCTGATTCATTTTGCTTTTCCGGCGAAGCCTCCTCTTCCCTTCGATCTGGCCTCTTGCAAGAAAGTGCTCACCGTTAGCCATGAAAAAGACGACTACGCCATCTTTGAGCTGACCAAGCCAATGCCGAACCGCACCGTTCCTCCGATAAGAACAAACGCTCTACGCCTCAAAGGGCCACAGAAAGTCACGATCACTTCGGTAAATGCTCCCGCTGAAATTGGCATCGATGCCCTAGATTCTATTGCGTGCCGCCAAAATGAAGATAGCTGCAAAATTTCCGCTCCCACTCCCCGTGAGAGAGCCTTTACCGTTTTGGCCGACAAGAGAGATAATCTCCTGCTCGACGCGAAAAATAAGAAAATTTTAGGCATACGGCAAAGCGGCGGAAAAATTCTCAAGGTGAATGCTTCCGAGATCAACGCGGCCAAGCTAAATTTCAGCGAGATTTCTGCTCCAAGCGATCCTATGCTGGAAGAAATAGACCGGAAGTTTCTGATCAGTTCGGGAAATAATGTTTTCTGCAAAAAGACAGAGGACTGCGAGGCCGGCGTTGGATTCGATACCGATTCGAATGCCGCCGTGGCGATCGAGAGGGATATCGTGTTCATCCCGGGCTCACTGGCTCTTCCTTCCAATTTCTGCTGGGTAAAAAAATTTAGTTTTCGCGACTCTTCGGGCAAACCGCAGCGCCGGCATTGCGTGGCGAGCAGCCAAGGTTCCGGCTTTACCCTAATTAAGCTAAACCAGCCAATCGACGATCTGGCAATTTTTTCGCCTGCCGATAAAAGCGCCACCAACTCCGAAGCGCGCATGTTTGCCGGAAATTTTGATAATAACGATTATATCGATGATCAAACTTGCGAGTTTTTCGACGGCGTTATCGCCATACCGGGAAGAGAAGAAAGAGGAATGCGGCACCTAGAGCTCAGAAACTGCAAAATCGGCCCAGGAAACTCTGGATCTCCCATCTATAGCGAGGATGGCGCGCTAGTGGGCCTAGCCAAAGGGCAAATCAATCAAAGGCTTTTTCTTGAATTGGTACAAAGCCGTTACCGAAACGACCTTTTCGAATTTCCGCCTTGCTGGCACGAGAATCGCGGTGAATTCAACAATATCGGCGTCGGTACATCCTTAGACTGGTTCGAAAATATAACCGACATACTAAATGCCAAGGCCGCTCCGGCCGAAGAACGCCCCCAGCTGCAGCTAGGAGAAGAAGCATTTACGAAAATGGAAGCCGCGGTGGAAAAATGGAAGCAGGATCGTGCGCAAACCGCCGAATGGACTAATATCAAGATACGCGACGGAGCCTATCCGGGAATAGTGGTAGTTCCCCGCTGTATCAAAGGAGCCCCTCCCGCCGGCACGGAGCTCGTGATTCCCTATTTTGTTTTTAGCACCGACCTTGATTTCAAGCCTCTAGCCAATTGGAAACAGCGACAGCTAGATTCGAAACTCCTCGTGACTCCTGACGGTGAGTTTGCGCCGATTCCGATCTATGAGAAGGAGAATTTCTACCCGTTGATAGAGTTTTTTCCCAACAAGATCCCTGCCTGCACGAAGTAGATAGGCTTAGCCGGCGTCTTGCGCGCCGTAAGCTTCGTCTTGCTCAAGCTCCGAGTGCTCACAGCTGTTCTTGAAATCCACGAGCTTATCGTTCTCGATATTCAGCTTTAGGCAGCTTTTCGTGAGGGCGCGTTCGATGGGGCCATCCGGGCCGCTTTGGCGAATCTCTCTGCCTTTTGGAACAAAGATTTTTCCCGTCTTCTTCGCGGACGAGAATGCGTTTGCGTCCGTAATTATCCATTCCGTATACGCTGCTTTTGCTCGAGCCCACGCTGAACGAGGAAGTTTCGGAGTTTAGGCCGGTGATCTCCACTATTTCGGCACGGGCCGAAGAGGCGGCGAGGAGGGAAAAGGCGAGAACGGCGAAAAAAGTTTTTGGCATAAGCTTCCTTTGGGTGGTTGAAATCCAGAGGGGAATTGCAGGAGTTATGCCCGGGTGACGAGCAGTATAGGCAGTCCTGGAGGCGTGAGCTTCGTTACGGGCTAGGCTCCGGCACCAAATTAACGCTCCGCTTCTCCGCTGCGTAGCTATCTGGGCACAAAACCGCCTTGCTGGCCTTCCCGGGGCTTGGTAGAAAAGATCCCCTATGGGCGCACAATGGAAAGTACAGGGTAAAGCAGCAAAATCAGCCGCGATGGGCGCGATCGTTTCGAAACTGGCGAAAGAGATCAGCGTGGCCGCAAAACTCGGGGGACCCGATCCGGGCTCGAATCCCCGCCTGCGCGCCGCCGTGGAAGCCGCGAAAAAACAGTCCGTAAATAAGGACGTGATCGAGCGCAATATTAAAAAAGGCGCCGGCCTCCTCGACGAAAAAGTGAACTACGAAACCATCACCTTCGAAGGCTTCGCTCCCCACAAAGTTCCGGTGATCGTGGAAGCCCTCACCGACAATAAGAACCGTACCAATTCCGACGTACGCGTGCTTTTCCGCAAAGGCCAGCTGGGAAATAGCGGCTCGGTGGCCTGGATGTTCGATCACCTCGGCGTGGTGGAAGCCACACACGCGGAAATGAAAGACATCGAAGAAGCCGCGATCGAGGCCGGCGCGCAGAACGTGGAAGCCATGGACAAGGAAGATCTTTCCGACGCCAAAGTGGGCGCCTATTTTTATACCGAGCTTACCGACCTGAACGCCGTGTCCAACGCTTTGAGCAGCGCCGGCTGGAAAGTGACCAAATCCGAATTCAGTTACAAGCCGAAAAATCTCGTGGAGCTCTCCGGCGAGCAAATGAAAGAAGTGGGCGAGTTCCTGCAAGCGATCGACGACCAAGAAGACGTGCACCGTATCTACGCGGCGGTGAAATAGTGAAAACGCGGGCGCTCATCTGCGTAGCGCTGTTCGCGCTCACGGCTTGCTCGCATAAAAGCCCCAAAGCGGAAACCCCGCTCGTGGTTGCCCCCATCGCTCCTCTCCCATCCCCCGATGAAGAGCAGGCTAAAAAAATCGCGGCCCTGCACGCCGAGGGCGTGGAGATGCTCTACTCCAAAGATCCTCGCGTGAAGAATCCCGCCAAAGCATTCGAGAAACTTTCCGAAGCCGCCGAGCTCGGCGATGCCCCCTCCATGGACCTCGTGGGCGGCTTCTACGCCACCGGCATGGCCGGCATCGAGAAGAGCTGCAGCAAGGCCATGAACTGGTACGAGAAGAGCGCCGAGGGCGGCTACCCGCTCGCCTTCAATAACCTCGCCTATATGCTCGTTACCTGTGAAGACAAGCTCCTTCGCGACGCCGACCGGGCGGAGAGCATCATGAAGTTTTTATTCCAGCACCAGCCCAATATCGTGGCGCTGCTCGATACCTACGCCACGGTGCTCGCCGAGCAACGCGATTTCAAGCAGGCTTCGCAGACGATGGAAACCGTGATCGATATCCAAAAGTTCATGGACGATAATCCGGAGCGGATCGACCAGGCCCAGGAAGCCCTGAAGCTGTTCAAGAAGGGTAAGAAGCTCAGCGTTTCGTTCGAAACTGCGCCTAAGGGCAAGAAGAAAAATTAAATCTCCACCTGAATCCCTACTTCGATCACCTGATCGGGAGGAATCTGGAAGAAGGCCGTGGCCCTCTGGGCATTTCTGAGCATGAAGGCAAAGATCCGCTCGCGCCAGATCGCCATGCCCGGGCGGTGCGAAGGCAGGATCGTTTCGCGGCCAAGGAAAAACGTGATCGTCTCGAAATTGTATTCGAAACCGCGTTTCTTGGCGGATTCCAAAATCTCGAAAATATTCGGCGTCTGCATGAAGCCATAGCTGGCCACGATGCGGAAAAAATTCGGGGCCACGATATCGAGAGTGGTGCGATCGCGGTGACGCACGTAAGGCTCATCAGTGGTAGTGATCGTGAGCAAAGCTACCTGTTCGTGCATCACTTTATTATGCTTAAGATTATGCAGTAGCGCGGCGGGCGTGGAATCGGGATCGCTCGTCATGAACACGGCGATGCCGGGCACGCGAAAGGGGCTCTGCCGTTCCACGTCGCGCACGAATTGCGCCACCGGGATGGCGTTGCGCTTGAGACGGCCGGCCACGATCGCGCGGCCATGCTGCCAGGTGGACATCAGGAAATACATGAAGGCGCCCACCGCGAGGGGGAACCAACCGCCCTGGGGGATCTTCACCACATTGGCCGCGAGGAAGGCGAGATCGATGAACAGAAAAGCGGACACCAAGGAAACTGCCGCTAGGCGGCTCCAGCCCCAGGTACGGCGGGCCACGAAGTACGCGAGGATGGTGGTGCAAGCCATGGTAGCCGTTACCGCCAAGCCATAGGCGGCGGCGAGGGCGGAGGAAGAGCGAAAAGTGATCACCAGCCAAATAGTGGACGCAAGCAAAACCCAGTTGATCAGCGGCACGTAGATCTGGCCAATCTCCGCGCGCGACGTATGCACGATGGAGAGCCGGGGAATATAGCCGAGCTGGATCGCCTGGCGAGTGAGCGAAAAGATTCCGGAGATCAATGCCTGGGAAGCGATTACCGACGCGGTGGTGGAGAGCACTACCAGCGGATAGAGGGCCCACGGCGGCGCCAAAAGGTAGAAGGGGTTTTGGATAGCGGAAGGATCGCCGATCAGGAGCGCCCCTTGGCCGAAATAATTCAATAGCAAGCCAGGAAGCACGAGCATGAACCAGGCGGCCTTGATAGGACGGCGGCCGAAGTGGCCCATATCAGCGTAGAGGGCTTCGCCCCCGGTAACCACCAGCACCACCGAACCGAGCACGAGAAAACCGGGAGTGCCATTGCCCATGAAAAAATGAATGGCGTACATAGGATTCACCGCCGCGAGCACGGCGGGAGCCTGGATGATCTCCGCGATCCCGAGCGCGGAAAGAATTAGAAACCAGGCCACCATGATGGGGCCAAAGATCGCGCCGATGCGCGCGCTACCGAGGCGCTGAAAGGTAAAAAGAAAAATGAGCACGGCGACGGTAATCGGCAAAACGTAGGGCGTGAAGAAGGGTGTGGCCACCTCCAAGCCTTCCACCGCGGAGAGTACCGTGATCGAAGGGGTAATCATGCCATCGCCGAAAAGCAGGGCGGCCCCGAAAATTCCCACGGGGATCACGAAGCGCACGCGGTCGGAAGCACGACGCATGCGGTGAGGGGAAACGAGAGCGATCAAGGCCAGGATTCCGCCTTCGCCTTTGTTGTCGGCCCGCATTATAAATAAAACATACTTAATCGAGATCACGATCACGAGCGACCAAAAGATCAGGGAGAGCACTCCCATCACGTTCGCGGGATTCAGTTCGATCCCGTGGGAATGGTGGAAGCATTCACGTAGAGCATAGAGCGGACTGGTTCCGATATCGCCATACACCACGCCGAGGGCGCCGAGTACGTAGAACCAAAAATTACTCTGCTGTTTGTTGTCGATCATGGAGTGATTTTTTTATAACACAGAATCCCGGGCACCGTAGAGAGGAATGAGGCCGTTAATGCAATGCGATACCGACGATAAAGCGGCGAGAGCCGGATTGAGTTTTGGAAGGGCGGGTGCTAGCAAGGAAGGATACTTGGCAAGGGAATTCCGGTGAGAGTCCGGAGCTGTGCCGCAACGGTATGTGAATTGTCACGAGCCCGATCGCTTTCCAAGTTTTATCCCGTGCAGGAGCTTCGATGATTCTCTTTATCCTATTTTTCTCCCTTTGCGCTCAAGCCGAAACCGTGGTGGTAACCGCCACCCGCTCCGAAGCCTCCACCAGATCCCTTCCCTACTCGCTCGGCGTAGTGAGCAGTGATTCCTGGCAAGGGAGCGGGGAAAGCGTAGAAAATTCCCTATCGATAATTCCCGGCTTGGCCTTCACGAGCGCCGGCGGTCCGGGTCAAACCCGCAGCGTGCTCCTGCGCGGAGCCAAGGCGGAACACACGCTCGTGATCGTGGACGGCATGGTGATGAACGATCCCTTGTCGCCTTCCCGCACCTTCGACTTCGGGCAAATTCCCTTGAGCGAGATCGAGCGCGTGGAGATCATCAAGGGCCCGCAAAGCGTGCTCTACGGCAGCGACGCCCTCGGCGGGGTGGTCCAGATTTTCACCAAGAAGGGCGCGCATCCCCCGAAGGCGAGAATCGAAGCGGGCTCCTACCAAAGCGGAAAAGCGCAGGCTTCCTACCTAGGCTTTCACGGAGCGTACGAAAAATCCAAGGGCTTCTCGGCGGCCGATGAGCGCGAAGGAAATTCCGAGCGCGACGGGATTGTCGCCTGGCGTCTGGGAGGGAAGAAAGATTTTTCCCTGAGCGATAGCCTCTCCCTCGCGGTGCAGGCCGACTACGAAGATTCCCGCACCGATACCGACGCCAATGGCGGGCCGGCCGCCGACACGTTCAATACGTATACGAACCACCAGCAATTATTGTTTCGCGCTGATTCCGTTTATCTGCATCGCGAAGGCGTGGAGTTTTCTACCGGTGCCTCGGTGGTAACGCACGAACGCGACGACAATACCATTTCCCCCGCCTTCTATAAGGCCTACCTTACGAAGCTCGAGCAGCTGGTGCGACTCACTCAGTCTGGCCACCAAACCACCGTGGGGCTCGAAGCTTGCCAAGAGTCTGGGCAATCCAATGAGCTCGTCCATCGCCGCAGCTTCCAGGGCGGCGCCATTTTTCTGCAGGAGCAATTCGGCCGGCGCCTCCACGGCACGGCCGGCGCCCGCTTGGATCTCCGTTCCCAGCATAAGGCTGAGCCGAATTTTCGCGGCGGCCTCGGCTATTGGCTCGTGCCGGATTTTTTCCGCGTGAAGGGCAGCCTTGGTACCGGATTTAAAGCCCCCTCTCTCTACCAAACCTATTCGCGCTACGGCACGCCGGGCTTGAGGGCTGAAAAGAGCCTCGGCGGAGACCTGGGGCTGGAGCTTTCCAGCGAGGAATGGGACTCGGAACTCACCGGCTACTTTAATCGGTTTCGCGACATGATCGATTTCGATTCCGTGCGCTCGCGCTATTTCAATCTGCGCGCGGCGAAAACTTACGGGCTCGAGTGGAGCCTCGCGAGAAAATTCCGGTCCGTCACTTTCCGCAATGCGCTCACCACGCTGCACTCGGAAGATAGGGATACGGGCCTGAAACTCTATCGCCGCCCGGTTTTTTCGAACACGATCTCGACCGAGTTCCACGAAGGCGAGCTTAGGGGCGCCTCGCTGCAGCTACGCTACGTGGGCCGCCGCGACGACGTGCACCCCACGCTTTTCAACCGTCAAAAAATGCCGCCCTTCGCGGTGGTCTCCGCCAATGCGTTCCAGCGCCTGAGCCAGGAATATAAGTTATTCTTGCGGGGAGAAAACCTGGCGAACCGCCACTACCAGGAAACCAGCGGCTACGGGGTTCCCGAGCTGTCGGGCTACGCGGGGATCGAGGCGGCCTGGTGATGCGGTTCCTAACGCTTTCGCTCCTGGCGCATTTGCTCCTCTTGGCACCGATTTATTTTTTGCTGAGACCCGCTCCGGAAGAGGACACCGGCTTGCAGCTCAGCAAAGGAGAAATCTTCGTGGGCGGGAATCCTAACGCGGAAACGATGCCCGCGAATACCTCTGCCCCAAGCCCTTCACCGCTAAACGCCAACAGCGAACCGCCCACTGGTTCCGCTCTCGGTTCCCTCCCCGCCAACGGCCAGCCGCAAACCGCCAACGGTACTTCCGAAGCCCATCTCGCCCACGCCATCACTATCGCTTATCCCGCTCTTTCGGCCCGCCTGGGCGAAGCCGGCAAGGTGAGTGTCACCCTGGAAGTTTCCGAAACCGGTCAGGCCTCCAACGCCAAAGTGCTCCGTTCTTCCGGATTTTTCCGCTTAGACCAGGCCGCCCTGGCAGGCTTGGCTGATGCTCTTTACGCCCCCGCAAACCGGAATGGAGCGCCGGTTCCTTCCCAAAAAGAAATCACCGTGGATTTCCGTCTCCAACCTTCGGGCTCCCCGGGCAGCGTAGAAATTGCTCCGTGAACTGGTAGCAGAACGGCCCCGGGCCTTAGATCGCACCACGAAAATTCCCCCGCGCTCCCGCTAATTCGCTTTTCCGCGCTGGCATACCGCTTGCGTTGGGCCGAGCAGAGTTTTTGGCCCTATCAAACCAATGGAGAAATTATGAAACGTCTAGCAGCAGTTCTTGGTCTCTTGGCACTCACCCTTTCCGCCGTGAGCGCGGCGCCAGCGCAAGCCGCCGAGCGTGGTTTCAATCACCAAGGCCGGGGCGGACAGTATGGTAATCGCGGAGGGCGTTGGGGTGGCGGAAGAGGGAACAACGGCGGAGGGTACGGCGGTGGATACCAACAACCCCAGCTTTTTTGCCAGTCCACCGATAACGGCTGGGAAGAGCACGCCGCCCATAATTCTTGCGGCGAATGTAAAGCGCTGCACGGAGCTTGTACCGAAACCTGCTACTCGAAGTCCTACGTTTGCCGCTCGGAAGGCGTAGACCGCGATGGACGGCGAGAAAGCTTCGAGGCCTACTCCGACTATTCCGAATCGGACGCACGAAACCAAGCGCTGGACCGCTGCTACTCTCGGGACAGCAGTTGCGGGATCACCCGTTGCGACAGCTCGGACCGCGTTACCTCTCGCCGCGGTTGCTAGAAACGGAATAAAAAAAAGACCTGGCTCGCGAGAGTCAGGTCTTTTGCGTTTCGAGAACGGATTTATTTAACGTCCATCAGCTCCACTTCGAAATTCAAATTTGCTTTCGGGGGAATCGGGCCGCCGGGAGTACCGGTTTCGCCGTAAGCCAACTGGTAGGGAATCTTCAGCTTGCGCTTGCCGCCCACTTTCATGCCGGGAATTCCTTCGGTCCAGCCCTTGATCAAGCGGCCTTCCAAGAGATCGAAGGTAATGGGCTCGCCGGCGGCGTAGGAGGAGTCGAATTCTTTGCCGCTCTCGAGGGTGCCGCGGTAGTGAACCGTGATCTTGCTGCCGAGCTTGGCTTCTTTGCCGGAGCCCACTTTTTCGTCTTCGATCACCAGGCCATCGCTGCGCTTCTTATCACCCTTGGCGGCTTTGTCCTCTTTTTTTGCTTCCGGCTTTTCTTCCTTCTTGGCCACGGCGGCTTTGGCTTTGCCTTTTCCTTTGGCTTTTTTCTCTTTGGCGAAAGCGGGGGTCATGATGGCTAAACAAAAAATACTCACGAGTATAGTCTTCAACATTTCTGCTCCTCTAAATAAATGGTGGATCTAATCTTCCCATTAGCCTTGCCCATAACCATCGCGATGGCAAGTAACTCCGTTTCAGGAAGAATGGCAAATCGTCTAAGGTTTAGACGATGGCCAAAAGATCGCCGTTGTCTCCGGGAGGCCACGCTAATGTTTCCGGGCACTTAAGCTATGGTACGGCCGATGCATCTTTTACCAGGTAGCAGGTACAACCCCAGCGGAGCTAAGAGCTGAATCTTCCACGTGATTTTTGAATCCCCCGCCAAACTCAAAACATTGGCGGGAGATGCTGAAGATGGTTTTTGGTTCGCGTATTTGCCCCTACGGAGAGCGCTCCCTTTTCACCGGAGGCCCGCCGCACAAAATGGAAACTTTCCTATCTCTTGCTAGGAGTCCCCCATGAAGTACGTAACCACCGCGACCTCCAAAAAAGCAGAACCTTCTAAGAACAAAACGCGCGAGACGCTCATGCTCGAATATTTTTCGCTCGTGAAAATCGTGGCGAAGAAAATGTCGGCGCGTTTGCCCTCCAGCGTGGAATTCGACGATCTCGTTTCCGCGGGCCTCATCGGCCTCATGCAGTCGCTCGAGCGCTTCAAGCCCGAGAAAGGCTTCAAATTCAAAACCTACGCGGAATTCCGCATCCGCGGCGCCATGCTCGATGAGCTGCGCTCGCAGGACTGGTGCCCGAAAGGCATGCGCCAAAAGGCCAAGCAGTTTTCCCGCATCTGCGAAAAGCTGCGCGAGAATAAAGGGCGTTCCGCTACCGACAAAGAGCTCTGCCAGGCCCTTCACTTGAGCAAGCCGAAATTCGAGCAGCTCGTGCGCGACGTGAATACCCTCGAGCAGATGAACCTCGCCTCCTACGCCCGCGCCGGCGGCGCCGAGGATCGCACCCAGACCACGATCGAGCTCGTGCCCGACGACCATTCGCACGCCAATCCCTTTGAGGAAGCGAGCCGTCATAACGTGCGCGACCAAATCGAAGCGGCCCTCAAGCTCCTTCCCGAAATGGAGCAAAAAGTGCTCAGCCTCTATTATTTCGAGGAGCTGAACCTAAAAGAGATCGGCACGCGCCTCCACCTCTCGGAATCTCGCGTTTGCCAGCTCCATGCAAAGGGAATCGCTCAACTAAAAGAGACCATGGCCGATTCCACGACTGAGATTCGAATTGCCGCTTAATTAGCCAAATGATAGTTCTCTTGGGCCACCCGGCCCAGGAGGCTTCTCTTTGCAGTGCGCCCATTTTCTCTCCTATTTTCCTCGTCTTACCCACAGGCTCGCCGCCTTTTTTAGAGCCTGATGTCTACCGCAACCACCAACCGCAAATGGACCGTGATCGCGCTTTTGTGCGGCGTATTCCTAGCAGCCATGGAAGCCACCGCGGTGGCCACGGTGATGCCCACCATCGTGGGAGACCTCGGCGGCCTTGAGCGTTACGCCTGGGTGTTCACCGCCTACATGATGAGCTCTACCGTCACGGTGCCGATCTACGGAAAACTCGCCGATCTCTACGGGCGTAAGCCCGTGCTCCAGTTCGGCATTTGCCTCTTCCTGTTCGGCTCCCTCTGCTCGGCGTTCTCGCACTCGATGGCGCAGCTGATCGCCTTTCGCGCGATCCAGGGGCTCGGGGCCGGTGCGATCCAACCTATGGGGCTCACGATCAGCGGGGATATTTTTACGATTAAGGAACGCGCGCGTGTGACGGCCATCTTCGGCACCGTATGGGGCGTGGCGGGATTACTGGGCCCAATGATCGGCAGCATCGTGGTGGAAACGCTAGGCTGGCCCTGGATCTTCCTCGTGAATATTCCCTTCGGCATCGCCGCGGCGGTGATCATCCAGAAAGCGCTGATTGAAAAAGTGGAGCGAAAAAAAACCTCTCTCGATTGGCCGGGAGCGCTGCTCCTGAGCGCCGCCATCGTGTGCGTGCTGATCGCGGTGAACGATCCCGAAGACAGCGTGCTCCTCGTGCCCTTCTCCATTTTCTGTTTCGTGGCTTTCTTACTCGTGGAGCAGCGAAGCAAAGAGCCGATCGTGCCGCTGGATATCTTCGCCAATCCCGTGATCTCGAACGCGTCCCTCGTGAGCATCATGCTCGGGGGAACCATGCTGAGCTTCGTAACCTACCTCCCGCTCTACGTGGAAGGAGTGCGCCGCCTCGGGATTTTCGCCGCCGGGCTCAGCATCATCCCGATGGGCCTGGCGTGGCCGCTCGCTAGCGGCCTCTCGGCCCGAATCCTCTCCCGCGTGGGGTTCCGCTCCCTGCTGCGCCTCGGGCTCAGCTTAGTGCTGACCGGCACTTCGATCACGGCGCTCGGCGCCTACTTCGATCTTCCCTTGTTCGTGCTGATGATCGGGATGGGCACCCTCGGGCTCGGTATGGGCTTTTCGAATATTCCCCTGCTCTTCTCGGTGCAATCGGCCGTGGACTGGAATCGCCGCGGCACGGCAACCGCGAGCAATTTATTTTTCCGCACCATCGGCGGCACGATCTCGGTGGGCGTGATGGGAGCCGTGCTCGCAAAATCTTTGCGCCATGATCCTTCCTTGCCGATCGGCTTGGCCAACGATTTGATCAGCACGGCGCCGGGAGAAGGCGTGTCGCCGGAAATGCTCGGCCGCCTCGTGGTGCTGATGGACCGCGGGCTCCATAAAATTTTCTTTTTCAGCGCCGGCATCGCGCTGCTGGCGCTCGTGATCGGATTATTTTTTCCCAAAATCGTGCCTATGGGAAAGGAGGCCCCGCTTGAAGAACCAGCTAAAAATTTATGAGTATTCCGGCTGCAGCACTTGCAGGAAAGCGCTGAAGTTTCTCGAAACGAAAAAAATTCCTTTCGAAAAAATCGATATCACCAGCCAACCGCCCACCAAGTCCGAGCTGCGCGCGATGGCCAAAGAGCTCGGCGGCCTCAAACCCCTCTTCAATACCTCCGGCCTCGTGTACCGCGAACTCGGCCTAGGGAAGAAGCTGCCCACCATGAGCGAAGCCGAGCAGATCGATCTTTTGGCCGGCAACGGGCGGCTGGTGAAGCGTCCTTTCGTGCTGGGCGAGGGCTTCGGCTTCGTTGGGTTCAAGGAAGACGAATGGAAAAAACGCCTGCGCTGATTTTCCCTACACGCTTCCGCTAAAAACGGGCCAATTCTCCAATTAATCCATGCTCTTCGTAAACTCCGGGGCGCTTTAGTCCGATAGTTTCTCATGCGGTTCCTCGCCCTCCTCCTCACGCTGCTTCCCTTCCCGGCTTTGGCCGCGGAATACGCGCTGATGGTGAACATGAATTATTCAAATGCCGAGTGGCAGGCTTTCAAAAAAAGCTCGGAGGCCTGCGGGAGAATCCCAGTTTCCATCCCGCCCCTCGAAATGATTCCGGTGGGGGAAGCCCTCTTCGCCAAACGTGATTCCCTCGCGGCCAAATTGCAAGCCGAACGGCCCGAATGGAAAAAAGGCGAAGTGGACAACGCGATCGAAGAGATCATGCGCAACGGCGGCAAGTGGCAGGGCGATCCGGCGATCGCGCAAAAATACGCCACCGAGATCAAGGATCTCTTCCGACAAACCCATTTGCTGAACAAAGCGGAACAGGAATATGGCACCATCGCCGAGCAATTCGAAGATACCGCAAAAGCCATTCGCCAGGCCAAGGGCAGTATCTCCTCTTTCGCCATCAGCGCCCACGCCGACGGCTGGAACTTCACCGGGGAAAGCGCCAACCGCCTGTCCTGGGGCGACCTCGACGAAGTTCTCCAGCGTAGCCCGGGCGTTTTTCGCTCCACCCAGAACGTGCTGCTGCTGGGCTGCTACAACATGACGGAAAACAACCGTCCCCATTGGAATTCCCTTTTCCCCTACGCCACCTTGATCGCCGGCTTCGGCGTGAAAGCCCCGAGCCGCACCCGGGCGGTGGCGCGCGAGTATATTTCGCAGAACCTCGATCTAGCCTGCAAGCTCGATAACGAAATCGGCGTTACGGGGCGCGCCCTGGATCCTTCGCTGATCGAGCGGGCCTTCAAGCGGCTATCGAGTGTGACCGGAACCCAGTCCGTGATCGACTACTGCCGCCAGATCATCGAGGGCCAGCCCGGCGCCGGCAATGCTCTTACCTGCGACGAGCAATGGACCACGATCCTGGCCCAAGCGGAGTCCATCCAGGATACCTACCTGGACCTACGCTCCCTGAAAAAGAATCCGCCGAGCTTCGATTCCGCCTCTTCCCCACTCCGGATTTTCTATACCGCGCTCCAAAACGTGTGCCCGGCCAAAAACGCTTTGCAAAATAAAGGGCAAGAGAAGGAAATGGAAGACTACCGCAAATCGATCCGTGAAAGCGTGATTCGCCTCATCTTCTGGTGGCGGGTGCAGAAAAATTTCAATACCTACTTCGCCAACGACCTCGCGGCGCTCGATAAAGATTTGGAGGAGGCCGGAATCAGTTCCGTCGTGCCCGCGCTCGACGGAAAAACGGGGCGCGTGGAATTCGTGAAAAGCTATAACGATATCCAGGCCGAGATGAGACTGAAAGAAAAGCAGCTCGCCCGCGCCGTGCAAAACGGCGATCCGGCCGCCCGCGCGCAGTGGCAGGCACTGCAATCGGCCAAAAACAGATTCCCCGTGCTCCGCCCGCTGTTTTTTCTCCAGGGCGAACACACCGTGGGTGAGGGAGAGAAAATTTCTCCCGAAGAAACGCTGGCGCGCGACGCGATCCCCTTTAACTGGATCGAAGGCACCGTGCTGCGGCCGAGGTCACGATGAAAAAACTGCTGTTGCTAAGCCTGCTCTTTTCCGCCTTCGCGTTCGCCGAAGAGATTCCTTCGGGAACCGTGGAGGTAGACCCGAAGGTCTATCCGGAAAAGGCGTTCCGTAAGCATAAGAATATCCAAGTGAAAGCTTTGCCGAAGCGGGTGCCGCACCCCGACGCCCTTCCGGATAAAGAGCAGCGTGAGGCGGTGTTCGCGCGCGTACCTGGTTTAGAGTCTCACGTGAAAAACCTCGATGAGCTGGATCGCGATATGCTCTACATGCGCGCACGCCACGATACCGCCGCGGAACTACAGGAAAAACATCCCTCGATTCCCAAAGAGATTCTCACGCGCCTGCAAGCCGAAGCGAAGAAGCCGTAAGCCGGAACGCGTTCGTCCGGATTTGCGCGGCACTCCTAGCGGGAATAATCCCCCGCCGCCTTCCCAATTTTCCGGGCTCCGTGGTATAAATGAGAGAGCGAAACAAGTTCCGCCGCGTACCCGATCCGCGGCCGTTCCCTATAAAATTTATCTATAATAAGACTGGATGTCTGATGCCGTTTCGTTCTTTTGTCCGCTTCGTTCTCTTCAGCGACGTGAAGAAAATCGTGCGCCTCGCGAAGACCAAAGTATTGCAGCCGGAAGACATGCCCGCCCTGCCACGCCTGCTCGATCCTCGCCACCTTCCTTTTGAGGAAAATTCAATCGCCACCGAGAACGCCAAGGAGTTGCTGAAGAGCCTGCTGCGCGCTGGCCGTGCGTTCGTGATCCCGGCCCTCGCGCTGAACTTCGCCTACGTGATCTTCAACCTCACGAAGCCAGTGCTGATCAACGCCTTCATCACGCGCGTCTCCACGCCTTTCACCTCTTCCCAGGATCTCGGCTATGCCCTCGCCCTGGCATTTCTCCTTGGGGCCGTGAGCTTCGTGGCCAGCCTCTGCGTGCAGCACTATTTTCTGCGCATGCTCGGCAGCCACCAGATTTTCACCAACGCCATCAATCGCTTGCTCTTTAAGCATAGTCTGATGCTCACGCAGAAGGCCCGGGGCGAAACGCAGGTGGGCGATGTGGTGAACCATATGAGCTCGGACAGCGACGCCGTGGCCGACGTGGGCATGGTGCTCGGCGATCTCCAAGCTTCGTTCGTGGCGATCGTGGGCTCCTGCGCGCTCCTGTTCTGGTACTTGGGAAGTACGGCCACCCTTTCGGTGGCCCTGCTCCTGCTGATGATCCCGCTTACTAGAATAGCCGCGCGCTCTTTCTCCGCCATCGACGAGGAGCTGATGAAGTACCGCGATGAACGCGTGACCCTGATGTCGCAGGTGCTGAACGGCATCCGCGTGGTGAAATTTTTCGCCTGGGAAAAAAGTGTGCTCCGCGAAGTAAGCGATAAGCGCACCAAGGAGCTGCATTCGCGCAAAAAACTTGCGCGGGCGGAAGCCCTTTCCACGCTCAGCTACATGACGGTTTCCACCCTGGTGCTCTTCGCCTCGCTCGGCCTCCACGTATACCGCGGGTTTTCCTTAAGCCCCGAACTGGTATTCACCTGCGTTTCGATTTTCGCCCTGCTCGAGGAGCCGTTCAGCCATCTTTCGGAAGTGATCTCGCGCGTGGCGGGCGCCTTCGTGAGCGCCGGCCGCATTTGCGCGTTCCTGAAGCGTGAGCGGCTCATTTACCAGCTCGCCGGGGAAGCCGGCGATACGGGCCTTCCCGGGATTGAAGTAGCCAATATTAAAATCATCCACGAGGGGCAATCCAATCCCTCCCTGAGCGAAGTGAGCCTTGGCATTCTGCCCGGGGAGAGCGTGGCGATCGTGGGACCCGTGGGCTGCGGCAAGAGCACTTTTCTCCACGCCCTGCTCCGCGAGCTTCCGCTGCGCGAAGGCAGCCTGAGCTTCGTGGACTCGAGAAAAAAGGCCATTCTGCCGCGGATCGCCTACGTTCCCCAAGAAGCCTTCATCATGAACGGAACGCTTCAGGAAAACCTCGCGTTCGGCGGCACTTACGACGGCGCCCTCCTGCAAACCGCGCTGCGGGCGAGCTGCCTCGAAGCGGATCTACCCCAGCTTCCGGCCGGGATCTTCACCGAGATCGGCGAACGCGGCGTGAATCTTTCCGGCGGGCAAAAACAGCGCGTGAGCCTCGCGCGCGCGGTGATGCACCAGCCGAATCTGGTATTGCTCGACGATCCCCTCTCCGCCGTGGATGGACGCACCGAGGAACAGCTGGTGGAGCGCCTTCTCTTCGGAGTTTGGCGCGGCATCACCCGCGTAGTGGTCACGCATCGCCTGGCTTATCTAAGCCGCTTCGATAAAGTGGTTTTTCTCGTGGACGGAAAAGTACACGCCGTGGGCAGCCTCGATGAAGTGGCCACCGCTTCACCCGAGTTCCGCGCCTTCTTCGCCGACTCGGCGCGGGCGGAGCAAAATACCCAGGTGTCCGGCGTGGCCGCGGAGCCCGCGGCCGCCCAGGCCGCGATTCCTACCGCGCCAACCGCGGCGGCCGCACGTGTTACCTCCGACGAAGAGCGCGCCGTGGGCGCCGTGCGCGGAGGCGTATATTTCGACTACCTTTCGGCGCTCGGCGGCCGCACGCGCCTGCGCAAGATCATCACCATCCCTTTGCTCGTGGCTTCCACCGCCGCGGCCAGTTTTCTGCCGCTCATGCAAAAAAGCTGGCTCGCCCTCAGCTCAAACCTGCAAACGGGAAAAAATACGCCCTCCGGAGGAATACTCGAAAGCCTCGCCGCCAACCACCGGCATTCCATTTTAGTTTACGGAGGGCTCGGGCTGATCACGCTTTCGGGAGTATTGATAAATAGATTGTTCTGGCTCGAGCGCGGTATGGCCGCGGGCCGCGATCTCCACGGCACGATGCTAAGGTCCGTGCTCAAAGCCCCGATTCGCTTTTTCGACTCCACTCCGGTCGGCCGCGTGCTTCAGCGCTTTTCCCGCGACGTAGAATCCGTCGACACGCAGTTGCAGTGGAGCTTCGAGCTCACCGTGCGCTGCCTAGTAAATATCGCCACCTCGCTCCTGCTCATCCTCGGGGCTCTCCCCCTGATGCTGGTGGTGATCGCGCCGGTGCTCGCGGCCTACTACCTCCTTCAGCGCGACTACCGCATTCCCGCGCGTGAAGCCAAGCGCCTCGATTCGATCAGCCGCTCCCCGCGCTATGCTCACTTCAAGGAAACCCTCCACGGCCTCGTGGTGATCCGCTCCTTCGGGAAGATGGATCTCTTCCTCGAAATGTTTTACCAGCGCCTCGAGCATAGCCAGCGTATGTTCTACGGCCACTATATGCTCAACCGCTGGTTCTCGAGCCGGATCCCCCTGCTCGGCGCCATCGTGTCGAGCTCCACCGCCGCGGGCATCGTGTTCTACGCCCACGCCGGGAAGATCAGCCCGGGCCTCGCCGGCCTCGTGATCGTGTACGCGATCTCGCTCTGGGAATCGCTGAACTGGGCCGTGCGCGTATTCGCCGAGGTGGAAGCCCGCATGACCTCCGTGGAGCGTCTGAAATTCTACGGCTCGCTGGAATCCGAGAAAGATATTTTCGCGCCTTCCGCCGTTCCGCTCGAGAAAGACTGGCCGCAGAAGGGCGAAGTGGTGTTCGACCGTCTCGTGGCCCGCTACGCTTCCCATCTGCCGCCCATTTTGAAAGGCGTTTCTTTCCGCGTGCCCGCGGGATCCCGCGTGGGCATCATCGGCCGCACCGGCTCGGGGAAAAGCACTTTGCTCCAGGCGCTCTTCCGTTGCATGGAAGCGGAATCGGGAGAAATCCGCATCGACGGCGTGAATATCGCTTCCGTTCCCCTCGAACGCGTGCGCCGCAGTCTCGCCATCATTCCCCAGGATCCCACCCTCTTCATGGGAACCTTGCGCAATAACCTCGATCGCTATAGCGAGTTTACCGACGAGGAAGTGTGGGAGTCTCTGCGCAAAGCGCGGCTGGAAACCCTTGTGCGGGCGCTGCCCCTTGGGCTGCAAGCGCCGGTGAGCGAGAGCGGCGCCAACTTCAGTCAGGGCCAACGCCAGCTGCTTTGCCTCGCGCGGGCCTTGCTCGCCGATGCGAAAGTGATCGTGATGGACGAAGCCACCGCCTCGGTGGACGTGCAGACCGACGGGCTCGTGCAGGAAGTGGTGCGCCAAAGCTGCCAGAACGTGACGATGCTGATCATCGCGCATCGCCTCGGCACCGTTGCCGACTGCGATATGATTTTCGAATTGAAGGAGGGAAAGCTCCACCGCACGCTCGACCTCAAAAAGGAAGCAGCGAAGGTTCCGGTTTGCTGAAATGGGAAATGTTTAAATCTTTTTCGTGGTGGTGATCTCGCAGGCCGTGCGGTCCTTTAGGGAAGGAAGCTTGGCGGGATCGAAGCCTTTGTCCACGGTGTAGCTGCACTGGATAACGTCCACGAAGAGGCTGCAGCTGTTTTTATCGCAATTCACCACGTCGCGGTCTAGGAGCGCGCTGTATAATTTTTTTGCTTCGCTGCCCACCAAACGGATCGGACGGCCTTCGGCATCGTCGCGATCCAGGCCGCACTCGTAGGTGCTCATTTGCTTGGTGCAGTAAACGCCGTACATTCTCTCCTGGTATACCGTCACGTCTACGAGAGGTTCGTCGCTGAGGCCGGCATTTTTCAGTACCGTATAGATGTCGTAGGCCTTTGTGGAAGCCGAAGCGTTTGCCGAGAGAAATGCAGTAGTGAGTAGAACGAATAAAATCTTCATGAGCGGTGAATAGCGCGAGACAACGCACCATGTCAATTCTTCTTTTTAAGAATCTTCACCGAATCACAAACCGTCATGTCGCCTTTCTTTCCCGCGTTTTTCTCCACGAAAAGCTCCTTCCTACTACCGAAATCGTATCGATCTGCACATAGCCTAGATACTCAATCGCAGCCCGTAGCCCGCCAGCCCCAGAACATAGGGCATACCTAATCTAAGTATCTGATAACTAATAGTTATTCTGCACGCTACCCCTAGCGAGATTCGGTCCATAAGTCTAGGTGCCACTAATCCGGGAAAAGTATTTTCCACCCTAACAGAAATTGAACTGGAGATTTATAACGCAATGCAGTACAAGTTTTTTGGTCAGCCTTTTTGACAATGTAGGGAGCATCCATGAAGTCCATTCTCATTCTTTCGATTTTCCTCTCGGCAGCTACGGCGCAAGCGGGATTTCTCGATGATCTCTTCAGCTGGGGCGGCAATAACCGCAACCGCGGGAATTCTGGCTGGCCATTCAGCCAGCCCAGCGATCCCGTCGCTCCCCAAGTTCGCGAAAATCCCCGTACTCCCTTAGTGCGAGAAGGCAAACTCGCTCCCGGTTCCACCACCGCCGCCGTTTGGGCCGTTCGCAATCAGTGGGACGATAGCTGGGAAAAACGCTACCAAGAATGGGTGACCAATTCCTGGAACGTAGATATCTTCACCAATCCGCGAAGCGCCTACCATGGCCTTCTCCCCGACTGCGCCGACGCCGTATACTCCATGCGCGCCATCTTCGCCTCTCAGAACGGCCTGCCTTTCGCCGTGGTGGACCCAAGCTCCATGCGCACCACGATTTCCAACGCCACCACGAAGTTCAAACATTTCCGCGAAGGCCCCGAGCGCGTGACCGCGTTTCTTTGGTGGCTCTACGACGTGATGGGCACCACCACCCTTCCGAACGACAGCATCCCGATCGCGATCAACCGCGATACCGTGCACCCAGGCGGCTTCATGCTCGCCAAAGAGAGCAAGCACTCCTACACGATCAAAAAACTGCGCGATACGGGCGTGCCCACCCTCTACTATTCCACCCAGGCCAACGATGGAACTCTCCTCGTGCGCTCTTGGCCGAGCGTAGGATTTCTTTTCTCGGCCGGCATCAAGGGCCCGAGCGGCATTCGCTACTATCGCTTGCCCGACGATCTCTTCAAGCCCGAATGGCAAGTACCCGGCTATAGCGACGAGCAGTACAAGATCGAAGCCAACCGCTGGATTCGCACCATGCAAGCCACGCTTTCCCAGCGCGGAGAAACCGCCGAGGAAGAGCTCAAGCGCCACATGGACGATATTTGCCAGCTCGTGAAAACCCGCGTGCTGATGGTGAGCAAAGCCTATGATTGGCAGCAGACGAACGGCGACCAGTGCATGGATGCCCAAACCTACGATGATCTTTCGACCCCGAGCCGCGACAAACAGATGAAAGATGCCTTCAACGATCTCGCGATCTCCTACACGCGGATCGTGAAGGAAGGCGGAGGCTTAACCAAGAAACTCGCCGAGCAGATGGCCAATATTTTCGCCACCAGCCGCACCAAAGAAAAGGGCAGCACCTATTGCTCCTTCGAGTATATGACCGGCAGCTCGATGAGCCTCGGCGAATTCCGCCGCCGTCTCTTTTCGGACCGCATCTCCTCGAATCCGAACGAGCCCTATACGGTTCGCTGGGGCTCCGCGCGCGGGCCTACGGAGAGAGCTTCTTCCTGCCCCACCTACTAGACCGGAAGATGAAACGCTGGATCCTCATCGCGCTCATCTTGCTGGCCACGGCCGTCGCAGCGGTGAGCTACCGCCTCGCGCAGCGCGAGGGCACGCAGCCGGTGTCGGTCACGGTAGCCACCGATCCCCAAACGTCCGCCGCCGGGGCGACGAAAGCATACACAAAAAACATTGAGCCAAAAGAATTTCCGGACTCGGCCCAGCAAGAGATCCAGAAATGCCTAGGCGCCGGCGCCGGGAACTTCGCCGAGCTCGAAGCCTTGGTGGCCGCGGAGGCCGGCAGTCCCACCTCGGAACAGCTGGAATGGAAGGTTGTGCAGTTCGAGGATCAGGGCGGAAAGCCATTCCGTATCCGTCTCGCCCGGGAGTTCACCGAGGCGGGAAAACCCGAGCTGCGTCTCTCGCTATTCGCCATCGACGAAGAGGGGCTCCCCAGCCGCGTGCCCCTTCCCGTCCAGGAAGTCTACCAGCCGGATCTGGAGGCGATGGGCCGGGTGCTGCACGATAAGCGGATTTCGAGCGAGATCGAAAGCCAGCGTTACTTCTACCCCGGCGAAAAGGAGCTCACTCTCGAAAAAGAAAACGGTATCGTCCAAAAACTCCAGTTCGCGGGCGGAAACGTGCGCCTCTCCTGCGACGCCGCCGCCGGCAATCCATCCTGCCACTGCGTGCGCTAGAACAATCTTTAGTGAAAATAACGGGTTGAGCCTTTGCAATCGCCTGCAAAGGATTTACTATTTAGCCGATAGAGCCTTAACGGAGGATTTGCCATGAAACAGAAATTTCTCATTCCATTGCTCCTGGCAGCAGGCCTAGCGGGCATCACCTCTTGCGGCGACAACGCCGACAACTCCGCTAAAGATGCCGAGCTCGCTGCCCTCCGCGCCCGCATCGCGGCTGGAAATGTGGGTGCATCCGGCGGAACCACCGTTACCCAAACGGCCGTGGCCACGGTAACCGTGAACGTAACCAATACCGCCACGAATACTTCCGTGAACACTTCCGTTACGCGCCAGTAGTTCACTCCCTATTCCGGGCATAAAAAAGCGATAGCCGCCCCGGCTATCGCTTTTTTATTTATAGCTATAAAATCTAAGCGGCGCGCGCGTGGCTTAGGTGCCGAGGCTTGCGCTTCAGCGCGATCACGGTATGCGAGCGGGGCTTGGTGCGCTTCACGGCTCTCGCTTTACGCGGAGCTGCTTTGCGGGATTTGGTGATGGCGGTTTTGGCGCGCTTTTTTAGCCGTGCGCCGGCCACTTTCGCCCTCTTCAATCCGCGCTTCGCCGCCGTCTTCGCTTTTCTCGCCACGCTGGGCTTGGCCCGGCGTGGAGCCGCTTTCACCTTACGGTGACGAACGGTTTTTTTAGGCATCGTAACTTCGAAGCTAAGGGTTTTGGGGAGGATGCCGAGCACATTGTTCACGTTATCCACGATCGTCTTCGTCACGGAATCCGTCATTTTATTGAATTCACTTTTCGTATTGTTCATTACTTATAGTTACCTTTTCTAATTGATGTTTCAGATATGGTTCGTCGGCTGCTGCCAAAGCTTGGCCTCGGGCCCGGTAACCACCACTCCGTGCTCTCGCGCTTTGCTCAGGCGAGCAAGGGCACAAGCACCGGCGCAGAGACCGAAATCCCTTAGAGCCACGTCGAAGAATTGCCCTTGCGCCAAGAGGTTCACCACGATACCCGCAAGCCATAAGGCGAGAATATCACCGAACACGCGCGGTTTGAGCGCGATCCCGATGCCGACCAGAATTTCCACCACGCCCACGCCGTACATAAAGTTCTGCGCGGTCACTCCCAGCATGTTGGGAATCGTTGGGTGAATATACTGAGTCCAATCAGTAAGCTGATTGGCGAATTTATCGAGACCGGCCACGATCGGCACGGCCACGAAAGCCAGCTGCAATGCACGGTAGGCCTTGTCGACTAAGTTCGCTTGAAAAGCCAGGCCACCATCAAACTCTGTGGAGGGGGGGGGCACGGCCGATAAGCGGTCTTCCCGCAAAGACGTTCCGTAGGATCTATATTCTCTATCTTGTTGTTGAGCCTCGTTCATAGAACCTCCGTTGGACTCCTACAAAGCAAGACGCGTACCTAGCGTTTAGGCCAAGATTTGCGGAAGAAATGCGGCAAAAACTCCCTCAATCGCGAAAATCCATACCAAATCCGCCCCAGGCTTGACTCCCCCTCCCCCCTGTCAGAAACTCAAAGAAATAAAACTTTAAGAAAGGCCGGTGCATGAGGGTGCCCGAGGCGAAGAAAATTCTTTTGGTGGAAGACGACATCGAAATTCGTGAATGTCTTACGGAATTCCTGCGCGACGAAGGCTATACCGTGGACGCCGCCGAAAATGGCTCGGCAGCCTTGAAGCACTTGCGCACCACCTCTTCGCTCCCTTCGCTCATCCTACTCGATCTCATGATGCCGATCATGGACGGATTCCAATTTCGTGAACATCAAATGAAAGACGCCGATTTGGCGGCGATTCCCACCGCCATGCTTTCGGCCCATGGCCAAGTACGCGATAAGGCGGCCGCCCTGGGCCTCGCCGAAATTCTGCGTAAACCCATCGAGCTCGATGACCTGCTGCGAATTGTAGAAACGCATTGCCCGCTCCAATAAAATCCAATCGCAGCACTTTTCTCGTCTGCATCATCTTCGTGATCTTCTTCGTGATTTCTTTACTCACGAATATCGTGGGGCCGCTCGTGCCCGCCATCATCCAAACCTTCCAGCTTAATTTAACGATGGCGGCCTTCCTGCCCTTTTCTTTTTTCTGCGCCTACGCGGTGATGTCGATCCCGGCCGGGATCGTGATCGAGCGCTGGGGAGAAAAGCCCGTGCTGGTGGGAGCCTTTGCCCTGGCCTTGGCCGGATCGCTGCTCTTCGCTTTCTTTCCCTACTATCACTCGGCCATCTGCTCGCTCTTTCTCATCGGCCTTGGGATGGCGGCACTTCAAGTGGCCATCAACCCTCTCCTGCGCGTCACGGGCGGCGAGGAGCATTTCGCGTTCAACGGCATGATCGTGCAGCTGGTCTTTGGCAGCGCTTCTTTTCTCAGCCCCCTGCTCTATCGTTTCTTCGTAAGCGATCTCGCGGGCCGTTCCAGCGGCTTCTGGTCGAGATTCATTCCGCCGGACCGCACCTGGATCGTGATGTACTGGTTTTTCTCCGCCGTCGCGCTCGCGATGGTATTGCTGCTTGTATTGCTACGCATTCCGCGGGTGGAAAGAAACGAAGATGAAAAAGTGGGCGCCTGGGAAACCCACCGCGAGCTCCTGGCCCGGCCCACCGTCTGGTTATTCTTCGTGGCGGTTTTCGCCTACGTCGGGCTCGAACAAGGCCTCTCGAACTGGATGTCCCAGTTCCTCTTCAGCCAGCATGGCTTCGATCCCCAAACCGATGGGGCCACCGCGGTTTCCCGCTTCTGGGGCGTCGCGATCCTCGGCTGCGCGATCGGGCTCTTCCTGCTTAAATTCTTCGATAGCCGCCGTGTGCTGCTCGGCTTCAGCGCCCTCGCTTTTTTTACCCTCGGCGCTGCCCTCTTCGGCAACGCGCAAGTTTCGCTGCTTGCCTTCCCGGCCACCGGATTCGCCATCTCGGTGATGTGGTCCATCATTTTCTCGCTCGCCCTGAATTCCCTCGCCCATCATCATGGCACTTTCTCGGGCATCCTCTGCACCGGGATCGTGGGCGGTGCGGTGGTGCCGCTCCTCATCGGCAGCATCGGCGATCATTTCAGCCTGAGAACCGGCCTGTGCTTTCTCTACCTTCCTTTGGCGTATATCTTTTCTATCGGAATTTGGGCGAAGCCCCTCGTAACGAATAAAACTTTCGGAAGCTGAATGGCGAAACGCAAACTCAGTATCGGCGTGGACCTCGGCGGCACCAACGTGCGGGCCGGGCTCGTGGGCGACGAGAGAATCCTCTCGCTTCACCAGCAGCCCATCCGCAGCCAAGGCAGCGCCGAACAAGTATTCGCCGACCTCTGCCACGCGATTGAAGAAGCCGGCGCGCGGCGCGCGGGCGGGATCGGCATCGGTGTTCCCAGCCTCGTGAACTCCAAGAACGGCACCATCTTCGACACCACCAATATTCCTTCTTGGCAGGCGGTGCCGCTCAAGAAAAAACTCGAAAAGAAATTCGGCCTGCCCGTGCGCATCGATAACGACGCCAACTGCTTCGCCCTCGGCGAGAGCCATTTCGGGCAGGGAAAAAATTGCGAGAATTTCGTGGGCCTGATTCTTGGCACCGGGATGGGCGCCGGAATCATCTCCCGGGGCCACCTGCATTCCGGCACCGACGGTGGCGCCGGAGAGTTCGGGATGATTTCCTATCGCGAAGCGAACCTGGAAGCCTACTGCAGCGGGCAGTTCTTCCGCCGCCACGGCCGCGAAGGTGCCGAAGTAAGCGCTGCCGCCGCCGCGGGAGAGGTGAACGCGAAAGAGTTATTTTTCGAATACGGAAAACATTTGGCCGAAGCCTTTCAAATAATCCTCTACTCACTAGCACCCGAAATGATCATCCTGGGAGGCTCGGTAAGCCTGGCCTACCCGCACTTTAGGGCGGCACTGGAAAAATCCCTGGAGGAGAAATTCGTTTATCCCTCGGTGAGAAAAGCGCTAAGAGTAAAAGTATCGCGGAAACCGCAGATCGCCGTACTCGGCGCCGCCTCGTTGCTGCGCGATCTCTAGCAAATTTCCAAGCCTATACCGTTTTGATTACTTTCGCCGTGAGCGTCTTCGGGCGATCCGGATCGCGGCCCAGCGCCTTGGCGGCGCGGGCGATCCAAGGATAGAGCAGCTCGAGCGCCACGATGGGTGAAAGGCGATTGTCCGTGAGCTCTGGCAATACGAAAGCTCCGCCGAGCGCCGCGGGCGCCACGAGCAATACTCCCGCCCCCTGATTTTTCAACTCGCGCGCGGCGGCAAGCGCGTCTTCCTGGCCCGATCCCGGCAGCGCGAGCACGATCACGAGAAATTTTTTGTCCACGATCTCGCGCGGGCCGTGCAAAACTTCGGCCGTGGAAAAAGCTTCCGCGTGCACGCCGCAGGTTTCTTTGAGCTTCAGCGCGATCTCGAGCGCGGCGGCCAGGCCAAGCCCGCGGGAGAGAACGTAAACGTTGGAGATTCCCGCGAGCATATTCGCGTCCGCCTTCATTCCCGTTTCGAACGCGCGTTCGAGGGAGCCCGGTAAAGTATTCAGGCCCCCCTGCAGGCTCTGGTCGCCCGACCACGCCGCCGCGATGCGGGCAATGCCGGTGAGCGTGCAGATCACGCTCTTGGTGGCCGCGATGCTCTTTTCTTCGCCCGCGTGCTGGCGCAGTAAAATTTCTGCCGTGCGGGCCAGCTCGGATTTTTCGCTGTTCACCAATGCGGCGGTGAGCGCCCCGCTGCGGCGGAGGCAATCCACGGTTTGAATGATATCGGGGCTGCCCCCTCCCTGCGAGATGGCGAGCGCGAACTGATCCTTCAAATTTAGGGGTGATTTCAGCACCGTCACCACCGAAGGAGGAATCGATGCCACCACGCGGCCGGTGCACTGGGGAAAAAGATAGGTGGCGAAGGTGGCCGCGTGGTCGGAACTTCCCCGGGCCACGGTGGCCACCAGCGAAGGGTTGAGCTCCCGCAGGCGCTCCCCGAGATCAGCATAGATTTTCGCGTCGGCCTCAAGGGCGGCGCGCACGCGATTTGGGGCTTCTTGAACTTCGGCTAGCATCTGCGACATCGCCGTTCTCCCGATTAGGTGAAATTCAAGTATGCCGTATCTTTCACCGATAGGCTATCGAGGAGCACTGCAGAAGCGGTGTAAGGAAAATGATCAATAAAGCGCCGCTCATCCATCCGGAATCCGTAAAAAGCCTGCGAGAGCTCGGTGACCCCGGAAAAGACTTCTATGCCGAAGTGGCCCACGTTTACCTGCAACAGGCTCCCGCTAAAGTGAATGAAATGGAAAACGCCCTCGCCGCCCGGGATTTCGCGGCCCTCAACGGCCTAGCCCACCAGTTAAAATCCGCCTCGGCGAATCTCGGCGCCCTTGGGCTCACCGATTTGTTCATCCGGGTAGAAGAAGCCGCAAAGCTAAAAGATCTGGAAAACCTACTCGCGGTTTTCCCCGAATTGAAAGCTACCTTCGCCGCGGTGAAAACCGAGCTCGAGCGCACTGCCGGCCCGGTCCCGCAAAAAAAAGCCGCCTAGCTGGTTCCAAATTCTTTTCGCCCTGCATTTCTGCCCAAGTAAACTTCTCCATTTTCCGATTTACCGCTTTCTGCGCTAAGCTGGCGGCGGAATGAGAAAGTTAACCAAAGCCACCGCGATCCAAGCCATCCGCGACCATGGAATCCTGCTCGTTTATCCCATCGCGGGTAAAGAAGATCCGCTATCGCTTTGGTCGGTTGCCTACCCCAAATCCAAGATGCGCTGGGAATGGGACGAAGACGGCGACGATCGCGTGGCCACCCTCTGGCACCTACGCGAAGAGCTTTCACGCTCCCGCAAAGTGGTTTACGCCAAATGGTTCCAAGGCCGCGCCACCTTTTTCTCGCTCGAAGTTTTTCAGGCCCTGCTAGCACTCCAGCTGCGCGAAAAAAATTTCCGGGAAAAATTATCCCGCGACGCCAAGGAGCTACTCGCGATCCTCGAGGAGGAGTCCACCCAATCTACCAAGCAGCTCAAGCGCGCATCGGGCCTGGTGGGACGCAATTTAGAATCGGTTTATAACCGCGCGATGAAGGAATTATGGTCTCGGAACCTCATCGTGGCCTACGGGGAAGTGGACGAAGGCGCCTTTCCTTCCCTCGCCGTGGGTGCCACCAAGCTCATCTTCGAAGACCTGTACTTGGAAGCCCTGGCCGTGAGCACGATGCAGGCGCGGGAAATCCTCCTCCCCGTAATCGTAGGCTCCCCTGCCTTATTGAGGTTCTACCAGCGCCAGGAAAAGTTTTTTGGGCTCTCGCCCGTTCTGTGAGCGTATTCGCCTGGTTATGTGCTTCTCGATACGGCGATTAAACGTTAGCCGCAGTGCTTGCGGCCGGAAATAAATATTTTCCGTGTAAAAACTTATTTCAAAATCGAGGGCAAAAACTGGAAAGCAACCAGGCCCGACATGAAGTAAATGCGAATAATCACAATAACTTGCGTGGAACTTTGATTTTCCGCGGTCATTCAATCTAGTTCTGAAAAGTGCCGATAAGATACTTATGACAAAACTACCCCAAGTTTTATTAGTCACACTAGCCCTTCTCCCGTTTCACCGTCCTGCTTTCGCGGGCGCCGGAGATCCGGCTGCCGACAAGCAAGCATTCATCGCAAACCGGACCGCGATAGACCAAGCGATCAATAGCGTGAATTCGAATTTAAAAAATATCGAACAAAAGGGAAGCGGATGCACCGATTACATGGATCATCCAATCTGCCCCGGCGTTGCCGGCGTAAATGGAAATAAAGCAGATTTCATTAATCCCACCAGAACGAATATGAATCAAGTGAAGGCCTTCCTCGAAGGAAAACTCAAAGAGACCGAAGCCACCTTGGCGGAAGGAATCAGCGCCAACGCGCTCGATAAAGTAACCGTTTGCCAATCCGGCCCAGAAGTTTCGCTCAACTCCCTCTCACAAAAGAAAAAGTCTCTCGCCGATTCCATCGCCGCCATCAATTTACTGCTAAATGGCGCCGACCCCAAGAAAAACGACGGCCTCAAAGAGAAGTTCAATGAATTGCATAGAGGCGGAGAGCCTTATCTTTCCACCGCAAAAAAATGCGGGAATATCGTATCCGACAGAGAAGCAGGGTTTGCCTCTGGCTTCGTAAAATTCGTCGGAACCGTTGATAGGAATATTCCACCAACCCCGCACGCTGGTCTCGCCTTGGCGTTTTCTAAAGACAACAAGCACCCTAGCTGCGATAGCTCCGTGCTGAAAAGCTACCTCACTATTGCCGATAAAGAAAAAGGCCAAGTTAAAGCCGTGGTCACCCAGCTAGAAGCGCTTTCGAAAAAAATGAACGACGCCTCCGAAAAAATTGATAAAGTAATGGTAGCCACTGCCGCCGTGGGCCGATCTTGCCCAACGAGCATCGCGCAGGAAACTCCGCCCATCCCAACGGGACCGGCAAAAGATGAGAAACCCTCCGGCGTGTCGAAAGCTGACGAGAAAAAAAGCGATGTTCAGCCTACTCCGATCGCAGCGGCCGCTGCGCCAGAAGCCAAAAAAGCCGACGCCCCCATTTCCACCACTACCGCCGATAAAGAAAATTCCGCCGGCGGCGTAGCTAAACAAATTTTAACGGATCCGGAAGTAGTCCCCCAGCCCCCTGAATCGCATCCCGTGGCAAAATCTCTAGATCGCGATCCCTTTGCTTTCGAAGAAAGCGTGGCGAAACCAGATTCCAAGCCCGCCGAGGTGGCCTACAAAGAAGGCACCGGAGATATCACGCCCAAAATCACTTCCGAGGATAATACCGCGTTGAATTCAAAAGACTTGCGGAACTACTACCAGCAGAACGAAGAGCTCAAAAAACGCGACCTCGATCTCTATAGCAAAAAAGACACCGCCATCATTCAGCGTGCGCTCAACAGCATGCAAAGCGAGCGCTCTCCGGCCTCTCGGCTCGCCACGGATGGGCTCTTCGGGAATCAAACCGCCGCACGCCTTAGTAACGTGATGAGCGATCCCGTGCAAAAAGCTGCATTCCTAAAAGCACTGCGCGTGCAGATGTCTAAATAATTTAGTTATTTCAATAACTTATAATCTGCCCGCAATCAGGCCTCGCTAAACTTATGGGTCCACATAGCCGATAAAGAAGCTATGCAAAGAATAACCCCTATTTGCTTAGCCTTACTGCTTTCGTGGTCTGCCGCCGCGCATGCCCAGCAAGCGGGCTCCTACGCGGTCTATCGCGCCGATATTTCGAAAACCCTCCAAACTTTCGAATCGCAAATTAATACCTTGGCCAATTTCGGCAACGGCTGCTCTCGCTACTACGACAAATCCCCTTGCCCGAAAACCGGCGTGACCACTCCGCAGCAGGGCTTCATCAACCCCACCAAGAACGATGTAAACGACATAAAAAAATTCCTGCACGATAAGCTCGCCGCGGTGGAAGCCGAACTGGCCAAAGGCATCGATGCCTCCAAACTAAGCAATGTTACGATTTGCGCGGAAGGCCCGGAGCTAGCGGTGGAATCAGAGAAAAAGAAAAAGGCCGCGCTCGATTCCGGCTATGCCGCAGTAATGAAGATCGTGGACAATAAAGCCAACAACTCGAACGACAA
Source organism: Bacteriovoracia bacterium (assembly GCA_050246755.1). Lineage (GTDB taxonomy): Bacteria > Bdellovibrionota > UBA1018 > CAIPTA01 > CAIPTA01 > JAKFYM01. The sequence continues at coordinate 38,886 of JBFWVL010000005.1, read as the reverse complement.
AGGCCTCAAGCAAAAACTCGAAGAGCTTCACACCGACTCAGCCTCATTTAAAAGAACGTCGGCCGCGTGCGGTGCCGAAGTTTCGTCTTTTTCCGCTCTCTCCACTCCTCCGTCTAGCCCGTACAAAGGCCTCGTGATGATCTACGAACCGGCCAATGCGCCCGGAAACTGTCCTGCTACCGTACTGCAAACGTTGAACTCTTTAACCAACCAGCGTTCCGGCACGATGGCCACGCTCGCCAAGCAATTGGAAGCGCTCGCTACGCAGATGAAAAAAGATTCTACCACGCTAGCCACTATGATCGCGAAAACCGAAGGCGTGGCCAAAACCTGCCCGGAAAAAACCGCCGAAGCGGCCGAACCGATTAAGGGACAAGCCAAACCAGAAAAAGCCTCCGGAGTTTCTAAAGCAGAGGAGAAAAAGGACGAGTTAGCCTCCAAGCCGAGTGGCGTGGAGCCGCCGAAGCCGATTGCTTCGCAGGAAGTTGCGGAAAAAACTGCCCCCGTGAAATCTGAGCATACCTCCCCCGTGAGCGAACCCAAGGGCGACAATAACGTGGCCGACTCCACGCAGAAGTTTTTGAAGGAAATCGAAGCTCCGAAAACGGAAGTGAGTACCCATGCCGAAACTTCCCATATGCCCGCTCCGGCCGCGGAAGCCGATGTGGCTTATGAACACGAAACGGCAAAATCTCAAGCCGTGAAAACAGAGCCTGCGCCCACTCCGGCCGCCGAAATCCATTCTCCTGAGCTGGCCCAAGTGACTTCGCAATCCTTGGCTCCCGCTCCGCCGCCGACCCCTACGCCGGTAAATGAACCTTATTATACTGGTTCCGATGCCGACGCTTTCAGCTCGCTACCCGCCTATAGCGATATCGAGCAAAAGCCGCCGGCCGTTTTGGAATCGCAGAACATGGCGCCGAAAGTTCCGATCTCTACGGGCTACGGCCCCGTAGAGGAAAAACCCGTTCCCGAGGCACCGAGGGTTCCCATTTCTACCGGCTATGGTCCCGTAGAAGAAAAGCCTGCCTATATGCCGGCCCCCGCTGCGGAAGCAGACGCGGCCTACGCGAATGAGCACGCGGATAAAATGGAGACCGCTCCGGAAGTAAAACCCGTCTATATGCCCGCCCCCGCCGCAGAGGCCGACGTGGCCTACAAAGAAAGCACCGGAGATATCACGCCCAAAATCACTTCCGAGGATAATACCGCGTTGAATTCAAAAGACTTGCGGAACTACTACCAGCAGAACGAAGAGCTCAAAAAACGCGACCTCGATCTCTATAGCAAAAAAGACACCGCCATCATTCAGCGTGCGCTCAACAGCATGCAAAGCGAGCGCTCTCCGGCCTCTCGGCTCGCCACGGATGGGCTCTTCGGGAATCAAACCGCCGCACGCCTTAGTAACGTGATGAGCGATCCCGTGCAAAAAGCTGCTTTCCTAAAAGCACTGCGCGTGCAGATGTCTAAGAAGTAATTAGAGCAGATCCCACATTTTCATCCCGCTGAGCTGCAGGAATATTTTTCCAGAAAATGGATTTCCACTGTAGTCGTGGCGATAGGACCTTGGCAATAAATCCTGCGTATAGGAACCGCCGAGGCCGAGGCTTCCACTATCCCAGTTCGTGAGACGATGCGTATACCCTAGCGTGAGCGCGGCCACCCAGCGAGGGCTGTGCAGATCGGCCACGCCGGTGAGGGCCAGTTGTTCGGGGGTTCGCTGCAGGAGCTCCAGCCTGCCCCATAGGTTCGCGCGGCCTCGTTGTACCAGGAATTCCTTACCGAACGAATGCAGGGTGGAAACGTGATCGTAATTTTTTATCATTCCCCAGATGAACGCGTCGTGGAGGATCCAGCCATTTCCCGAAGGAATTTTTTGCCGATAGAGCGAAGCGGAGTAACGCCATACGTGATCGGGCCCGCTGCCGTGAGCCTCGGGCTCTTTTACGTACGCGGCGGAAGCCATCGCAAAAATTTTCGGGAAAAACTCATGAATGACACGCACCGAATAGGAATTCGGCATACCGATGGGAAGATCTACTTTGTCCGGCGAGGGCTCTTCCCCGTGAAACGTGGAGGCTTCGAGCGTGGTATCGCCCGTGCGCAACGAAGCGCCGGCCACGGTGCTGGAAATATGGCCCACGTCCTGGCCGATATGGTGGCCGAGCGGGGCGTCGGGATTTACGGTGCCGGTAGGACGATGCATGAAGGCGATCGGCCCGTCGGTAGACTCCCCGCGGGGAGCAAAAAATACTTTCACGTGATCGCGGCCCGAACCGAACGCAATGGTATCGCTGAAGGTAAGGCCCATGAGGGGCGAAGAATGCGGGTGCTGGGCGTCGACGTAGGGGCGATGATTGCGATTCTCTTCCCCGATCTGCAAAAGCTCGGGGTAGCCGCCGCTCGGATAGGTCCACTTTTCCGCCGTTAGCATCAGATCTACATTGAAGTAGTGACGATCGCCGAGAGAGGTGCCCAAATCCAGCATGCTCATATTGGGAATGGTGAATGCACTCCGGCCTCGTGGGCCTGAAGCGAACGTTTGGTTGAAAAAAGCATTTCCGTGCAGCATTGCCATGCGCATTGGCATCCCGGCCATGGGGAAGGGCGTACACATGCTCATGCCGTAGTCCCAAACTTCCATGTCGGAACAGCGGGCGGCGGAATAGGCCAAAACTTCGGATTTAGCTTCTTCCGGCTTGGGGCTCACACTCGTTTCGGCTTTCGGCGCGGGTGAGTGGTGAGAATGCGCAGGCTCGGCAGCCTGCGCACCAGAAATCAAAAGAAGAGAAAGAAAAGGAAGGGTTAAATAGCTCATTCCGCGCGCGTGATCTTTCCGGTCTTGTAGCCCGCGGTCGCAATCTCGGTTTTGATCTTCTCATCGGTAAGGTCTTGCTTGCCAGCCGTGTGAAGAACCATGTTCTTGTTTTTAAAGCTAACGTTCACGTCCTTCACTTCGGGCATGGCCTTGAATTTTTCCTGAATGGAAGCCGCGCAGTCGCCGCAATGCATTCCGTTGATGGCTACGGTCACTTTTTCGGCATGAGCCGTGAGGGAAAAGCCGGCGAAGAGGAGGGCGGTGAAGATATTTTTCATAGAAATAACCTTTCTGAATGAATGTTTAGGCCAATTTAATCCCGGGCAGACACCCGCACAAGCCCCCTCCATCTTAACGCCACGCAGCCATCTTCCGCTTTGCTTTCCTTGCCTCTTCGTCATACTTTTCCTCCATGATTTTCCTCCTTACCTTATTGTTTGCCTCTCCCAATGCCTTCGCCGCCGCCGACTCCGTGGCCGTATTCCATCGCCCGGAAAAAGTGGCCATTCTCGTGAACGAGCGCGGACGCAACGGCCGAATCCAGCAGTTTTTCAACGCCTGGGGCATCGAGCACGAGCTCTATTGGCAAAATAGCGATGAGAGTTTCCGCATCAACTGCGGGCGCAGTGAAACGGGCGCCACCTGCAACTTTCGTTTGCTCCCCTCTCCCAGCGTACAAATTGCCGCGAAAGAATCCTTAGGGCGCGCGCATTGGACCGGTGAAGGCCCCACTCCCGCCGACGTGCACTTCACCTTCGAAAGTTCGCGCGGAAACTTTTTCGAGTTCACCAGCAAGAATGGTGAGCTCACGATCTATACGCGTAAGCGTTAAGGAGAGGAAAAGATGGAAAAAATCGTTTTCTTGGCTCTGACGTTTCTTTTCCTCGCTCCGCCCGCCTTTGCCCTCGATAAGCTCAAAGTAGGCAGCTCGAACGCCACGAGCTCCGCCGCCGTTTTCGTGGCCAAAGAAATGGGTTACTTTGCTGACGAAGGCATCGATGCCGAAATCGTGATCATGAAACAATCCGCGCTGCCGATGACTACCCTGCTCGCGAACGGCGACCTCGACGTGGGTGCGGGCGTTGTGAACGCCGGGCTCTTCAATGCGATCGGCAAAGGAATCAAACTGCGGCTCGTGGCCGACAAAGGCCATTCCTCTAAAGCGCTGGATTATATCTTTTTGGTGATTCGCAAGGATTTAGAGAGCGAATACAAAAACATCGCTTGGCTAAAAGGAAAAAAAATCGGGATCATTTCCACCGAAGGCAGCTCGCTCCAGATTCTGCTCGACAAGATGCTGGCCTCGGCCGGCCTTTCGCTCAAAGACGTTTCCCTGCATAAACTGGCATACGCGGAAATCAATGCCGCGATGAAGAGTAAATCCATCGACGCGGCCGTGCAGATCCAACCTTATGTAGATCTGGGCGAGGAAAACCAGCTCTTTGTGCGCAAGGCGGGAAGCTCAGAATACTACCCCGGCCAAACTTCGGCGGCGATTCTCTACGGTGGGCGCTTATTGGAAAATGATCGCGCCCTGGGCTTGCGTTTCATGAAAGCGTATTTACGCGGAGTAAGAGAAACGAATCTCGCGCTTCGAGATAAGCAGCCGCAAAACCGGAAACGAATCATTGAAATCCTCGCGAAGAACACCGACGCCTCCAAACCCGAGCAGTGGGAGAAAATGGTTCCTCCTGCCCTGAACGACGATGGAAAAATGAACCTCTCGGCCCTGACTGCCGATTTGCGCTGGTATATCGAGCACGGCTTCGTGACCGAAAAAGTAGATCCCAGTAAAATTGTGGACCCCTGGTTTGCCGAGCAGGCTTCGCGGAAAACCGCTCCCAAAAGAAAGTAGCGCGCATTGATCGAAGTCCAGGGAATCAGCAAAAACTTCGGCAAACACCAGATCCTCCGCGATTTAAGCATCTCCTTCTCCTCCCACTCCCGGATAGCGCTCATCGGCCCTAGCGGAAGCGGCAAAACCGTTCTACTGCGCTCAATCCTGGGCCTAGAATCCATCGAGGCCGGCACGATTAAGGCAGACCGATCGCGGCTCTCCGTTTGCATTCAAAACCAGAGCCTTCTTCCTTGGCTTACCGTATGGCAAAATCTGCGCGCGGTTTCCGGTGCGCCCGATGAAGTGCTCCAGCGGGAACTTGATTCCGTCGGTCTCGGCTCCTTCCATTCGCATTTTCCCCAGCAGCTTTCGGGCGGCATGCAGCAGAAGCTGAACCTCATCCGTGCTTTTTTACCTCAGCCCAAAGTATTGTTGATGGATGAGCCCTTCGCCCACCTCGATCACGCGCAAAAGCTCGAGCTCTACGATTTAACGAAAATTTACCTCGCGAAAAATGCCTGCGGGATGCTGTTGGTGACTCACGACGTAGACGAAGCCCTCCTTCTCGGACGAGAAATCTGGCTGGCCGGGCGCTCCCCGATGCAAATCGTGGAGCGCATCGATTCTCCAGTGAAAGACATTGCCTCGATTCGCGCACTGCACTTGCATCCGGAATATCCGGCTCTCTTCGAGCGCGTGCTCGCCCACCTGCGCGGGGAGCGCTCGTGAAACAGCGAAACTCCGCTATCGAGTTAGGCTGGAGCCTGATCAGCGCGGCCCTATGGCTTCTGCTCTGGGAATTTGGCTTGGCCTTCATGGGTGCCGACCAGCGCTTTTTTCCTCCGCCCTCGCAAATACTGCCCGCCCTTTTCCATTTACTATTCGGCCCCCAGCCCGCGATCGCGCTGGCCCTGGCCGATAGCGGCACTCGTTTCCTCGGCGGCCTCGCCCTTGCCATTCCGGCGGCTTTTTTGCTTTCCCTGCTCACGGTATATTCGAAAATCTGCCGCCGCATATTCTCGCCGCTCTTCGCCACTCTCTATTCGGTTCCCCGCGCCGCCATCCATCCTCTTTTGCTAACGATCATGGGGATTGGCGCGCTTTCCCAAACCTTTTTGATCTTCGTGGGCATTTTCTTTTTCCTCTATCTCGCGCTCGAAAATTCCCTGCAGAAAATCGCTAACGGACAACTCTATGAGCTCAGCACCGTTTTTCGGGTGCCTTTCGGCAAACGCCTCTACTACTTCGTGTTCAAGCCGGTGCTGCCGGATTTTTTTGCCGGCCTAAAGCTAGCGGCGGGATATGGGCTGAGCATGGTGGTGCTCGGCGAGGCGATGGCGGCCAATTCCGGAATTGGTTTCTATATCTACAGTTGCTGGGAAAGATTCGCGATCGTCGAGCTCTTCGCCGGACTATTGGCGTTAGGGATAATAGGCTGGATCATCAATGCCCTCTGCGAATTCGGACGAAAAAAAACGCAGTGGCCGCTATAGCTCGGCTTTTTTCTTTAGAAACAGCTCTTTCAGCTCCGTAAAATTCACTTTTCCGTTCCGGAGCATGGGTAATTCTTTTACTTGTGTCCAGTAGCGAGGAACTTTCGCGGCGCTCAGGCCATTCCGCATTTCACTTCGCAAAGCACTTTCTTCTATCGAAGAATCCGCTACGAAGGCCACGGCCACCACCTCGCCATAAATATCGTGGGGAATCCCTACCGCCACGGCTTCGCTAATTCCCGGAAAACGCAGCTTCAAGGCTTCCACTACCTCCAAGGGATCCACCTTCGCGCCGGCCACATTGATGAAGCTCGAGATTCGCCCACTCACGGTGAAACCCTCGCCACTCGCCTGCGCTAAGTCACCGGTGGGAAACCAGCCGGCCGGAAGGGGTTCATGGCCTAAATACCCCTGCATCGCGTGGGGAGAGCGAAGGTATAGCTGCCCTTCTTCGATTTTATGTTCCACTCCCCAACATTCATCCACCGGGCTCACCCGGTAGGTGTCGAGCTTTCCGCCACCCACCCAGGTGCCAAATTCAGTGAGGCCATAGGAGCCCCATAGCGAACCAGGCGCTCCCCACTTCTGCATCATTTCATGACCCGTTACGCTCAGGGGTGCGCTTCCGCAGTTGAGACGCTTCAGCTTCCGCACGGGAGGCTCAATTCCGAATTTATTCACGAGCGTCCAGAAAGAAGGCGTGGAACTGAGGAAATCAATTTCATAGCGATCCACCGACGCGGAAACCACGCCGAGGCGGGCGGATACCGGCGGAGCCAATAGCGCCAGATCAAGCCCGGCCAGCCAAGGGGTAAGTGAATTGCTCAATAGTCCGTGCACGAAGCTGAGCGGAAGCAAACAGAGCGCCGCCTTTTCTGCACGAAAACTCAAACCTTTTTGTAGTGAAAAAATCCTGCCCTCTAGCCCCTCTCTGCCGTGCACCACGGCCTTGGGGGTGCCGCTCGAGCCGGAACTGAACGAGATCAACGCGGGATTTTTGAATTTTTGCCAATGCGCAGGCTCGGAAGTGGACGCAATTTTTTCCAGCACCATTCCATTCCAGAAACAATTTGCGCAGCTCGCTTGCAGGAACCGGGTTCTCTCCCAGGCGGAGGCGCGTGGGTCAAAGAGGCAAACGCAGGCTTCGAGGCTCCAGAGCGCAAAAAGATCTACCAGCGTGCCCACGGTGCTATGGGCCGGGTATAGCACGCGCGCGCCAGGCTCTATTCCCTGAGCATGAAACTCGCTTTTCCGGGATTCCACGCGGGCACGAATTTCCGCGGGAGAGAAAATCTCCCCCGTCTCCGGAAACAGGAGGCGGCCGAACGTGGGATTGCGGAGATCAGCCAAGAAACCCAACCCTACTCCGCAGACTCACTAAGCAGCAGCGGTGCCGTTGCGGCGGGATTGGAGGAAATCTGCACTAGATAATTAACCCCGGCGCGGAGGGAGAACTCCACCACCTTGAAAATTTTTTTGCAGCCCGTTTGCATCTCGAAGTGGGAGGCCGGCACGATCTTTCCGCCCTCCTCCTCCACGAGATCCACCCAGATTTTTCCGCCGAGGGAAACGCGGTATTTTCCATCATTGGGCACGGAAAATTTTGCCAGGCCCCCGTAGGTCTTGGCCTTAGTGGCAAATACTTTCTGGGGCTGCACCGCTAGCTTTACTTTTTTCTGTTCCGATAGCGCCAGATCAATCCTATTCCCAATGGGAAGGGCGGGAGCGCTTTCCGTAGCCTCAGCCGCCTGCACCACTTGCGCCGTTTTTTCCCAGGCCGCGAACTCCGCCTGCAGTGGAACTTGAAACCGATCACAGCCGCCCTTCATTTCCCGGAAGGCGCGGTGCTGGGCTTTTTCCATGGAAAAAGCGGTGGAGGAAACGACGAGGAATAAGAGAAAAAAATTAATAAATGGCATTCGCCTAGCCTACCCAATCGCCGGCGCTACTCCAATAAAAAAGGGCCGCGCGAAACCGCGCGGCCTCTGCGGTATTTTATTTTTCCGTTTTCTAGAAAACCCAGCCAATGGTGGGCAGGAACACGAAGTTGGAGTCCAGCAAGCCGAGCTTCATGTCGGTGAAGAAACGCTTGCTCTCCCCAATTTTCGCTCCGAGGTGAACCAAGCCTTCGAAGTTCACCGAGGTCCCCGAAGAAGAAGCTCCTAAGATGCTTACTTTCGAATGAGTAATGCCTACCCCAAGCCCTAATCCCAGGAAGGGCTTGAAGGTGGGAGCGCCGATATCGAAATGGTAGAGGAAGGTGGGAATCACGGGGATTACCCACGCGGTATAGCCATTGGCGGAATGAATGAAAAATCCCGTCTCGCCCCCCACGTCCACATCTTCCGTTACGCCATGAAACGCGGAAAAGTTCGCTCCCCAGAACGCGTCGCCATCCAACACCATCAACGGGCCGCTCACGGCAAATTGCGTAACGCCCGTATCTGCTTTAGCCGCCATGGGTGCCAGCGCTAAGCACAACATCAAAAAATAACTCTTCATAAAAAACCCCCAAGAATAAATTAAAAATAAGAACGGCTTCGATTCGTTCGCAGAATTCGGGCCAGGAAGGGAGGAAGCGGGGCTTTGTATCGCGTCAGCTTGCCGCTGCCCTTTTAGACCTGGCCTACTTAATTGTTGATGGAAGCCTCTAACTACTCATAGTCATTCAACAATTTTCTAAAATGGTTTCCGATTTGCACCAGTTGGAGCTAGGTTCGCGAACTCATGGGCGAATTGGCGTAAAAACAACAATCAAGTAGACCACCTAGAAATAAGCTTGGCCCAACTAACGCGGCGCGGTATTGTGCGCCCTCCACCAGCCAACCGAGGAAAAGCGCGGATGAATTTCAAGAAACTAGCCCTCCTCGCCGCCCTCGCCAGCCTTCCCGCCCAGGCCGCAATTGATACCACCCAAATAAATTGGGAGCCCGATCTTCTCCCCTCCCTCTACCTAGATTTCGGCTCCACCACCCGTATCGTGAATCTCAGCCCTGGAAAGTCCCTCGCGGCCCAAAGCTACTCGCAGGGCTTTCGTGTGGTGAACACTTCCGTGCGCGCGCTCGGCGTGGGCGCCGAGTATTCCTTGAATTCTGAAAACACCACCGGCCTGTCTCAGGGATTTTTTGTTTCGGTAGGCCTGCGCCCCATCGTGGGCCGAGAAGTGAAATCGATTTCCTATGCCCGCGATCTGCGCGCGGTGGATAAAATCCTCGAGGAGCGCGCGCTCCCGCGTTCCGCCCAAGACCTGCGCCTTTGGGCCAACGGCGATTCTGTTTCTTATGCCACCAAGGGCGGAGTGCTATTTTTCGGCGGCGCGGGATTCGTGGCTGCGTCCGTGACCGCCACCATCCTCGCCCAGGGTGAATTCCAAACCCACGTGGAAAAACTCGATGCTTCGCATGTGCTCGTAAAGCTCACCGACTCCCACCTCGATGCGGTGGGCCTGCAGGTAGGCAACGTCATCGCCGACCTCGGCACCAAACACTTCTCCAAAATCGCCGATTCTCTCTCCTACCGCATCGATATCTCTACTCCCGCTGGTGCAAAGACCTTCGAATCGATGATCCAGGGAAATATCGCGGCGGCGCAGAAGCTCGCGGCCACTAGCGATACGGTACGCCCCTACCAAAAATCCACTCTGCAGCAAGTGGGCAACCTGAACACCATGTATATCGGCGTGCCGGTCCTGCTAAACACCAAGCTCAGCGCCGGCAAGGTACGGGAACTCAACCTCACCCGATCCCTCCGCAACAATACCCTCCTGCGCACCCACTACGGCATCTACCTCAACGAACAGAAGACCAATGCCCTCACCGAGCACCACTTCACCACCGAGGCCTTCTACGGATCTTCCTTCCGTCTCACGCATAACGATTCACGGCCGATCAAGAGTGGCTATTTCGGCCAGTATTTCTGGAGCTTTGAGAATAATAAGGCTTCCGGCGCCTCCCTCACCGATTCCATGAAAGAAATCGCGCGTAAAACCGGCCTCCGGCTCCTCGTGCTCCAAGCCCCCAAAGGCGAAGACCTCGGTTATGCCTCCGTGAGCCTCCGCGCCCAGTTCGGCGAAGCGAAAATGAAACGCATCATGGACGTGGCCCAACGGATGCCCAAGCCGAAAATGCTCGGCGCTGTGCTGAGTATGATCGATACCTACCTAAATACCGGCAAAGGCGATGTGGACGGAGTCTGCGCCAACTACGAAGGCGAATGCAGCCTGGCCCTGGTGAACGAAACCATCGTAGCCATCTCCGAGATGCACGAAGCCGCCAACGAGATGGCGCAAGCCGATAGCGACCAGGCCTACGCCGAAGCTTCCGCCCGTTTTGGCAAAGCCATGATGGCCAATCAGTTCACCTTTCGCACGGCCGTTTTGCTCGCCGGCAGCGGAGTGCAATTAGACTATATCGTGGAAGGCCGCGATCTTTCCCGCCAAATTCTCACCCTGGAATCCACCGGCAATCCCGGCCAGCTCTTCGTGCGCAGCCAGCGAGGGCTGATCACCGAAGGCGCGCTCTACCGCGATTCGAAAGTGCTGCCGGCTCTGTAAAATCCTAGCCCCTGTCTCTCGTATCCACTTGCACCTGTCTCCGCACGGAGACACCCCTGGGCTAAGGGCGCGAAACCATTGCCTTGGCATCGCGGCACCCTGCTTGCGATATATGAGGCAGGAGCACGATATGAATAACTCAATCGCCCTTAAACTATTTGCGATCCTCAGTATCTGGTTTCTGCTTACCGGTTGCGACCACGGCAGCCAGAAGGCTTTCGCCGACAGCATCCGCGAAGCCGGCCATTTTGAGAAGAAGTAATAAACGATGAAGCGGGGGGCTGGTGGAGGGAAACCTCTGCTGGCCCCTTTTTATTTTAGGCTTTTGAAAACGCTAGGCGGAGTTCGTTGCGTGCCGAAGAAGAGACCCTAGGCTGAAAGCTTATCCTGCGTTAGCCGGCTCTTTGGAAGCACAATGACAAATCGCGTGTTTGGTGAGCTCGCATCGTAAAATAGCTTTCCGTTATGAACCTCAACGATTGCCCTCGAGGTACTGAGGCCAAGACCCATACCCTTGCCAATTTCTTTTGTAGTAAAAAAAGGCTGCATCATCCTTTCTTGAATATCTCGTGAAATACCATGGCCACTATCCACCACAGATATTTCTACCAAATCCTCATTTTCGACTACTTCGATTTTGATCCACTTTTCGGGCCGATCACAAATGGCATCATGAGAATTTTTGAGAAGGCTTAAGAGAACCTGAGAAATATCCGCCACCCGGCATTCAATGACAAGGTCCTCGGAAATCATAGGCGAATGAATTTCAATTCCATCAAACTTAAATCTTTCGCGGCATAGCCCAAGCGAGTCTTCGAGAACGTCTTTTAGCTTATACCTCTCGAGCGGGATTTGGCTGGCGTCCTTCGCAACGCTCCTTAGTCCGGTAATGATTTTTGCAATCCGAAATCCAACTTCTTTTATTTTTTCCGCGGCTGATTTAGCCTCATCAATTTCATTGTCATCCAGCAAGTCGCTCAGCTGCTCCGCCTTCAAGCAGATCACCCCTAAAGGATTATTGATTTCATGGGCGATGCCCCCTGCCATCTCACCTAGCGCCGCCATTTTTGAGGTATGTATGAGCTGGGACTGGGCTTTCAGCAATTTTTCAGACTCCTCTTTCAACTTCTGCTCATTGCGACTGTTGGTCAGATAAAAGTAAAATGTAATGAAGAAAGAGACCAGAATCGTATTGTACGCGTTTACGAGCTCTAAGATGGCTCTTACGGTAAGGCCCGTAGAGGCCACCCGATCCTGATACCAAAAGATACCGTAAAAGCATATCGGTAGAATCAGCCCGATCGCGATCGAATACTTTTGCCTTAGATCAAAATAGACCAATGCAAAAATGGGGCAAACCAAGAAAGCCAGCACAACGGTTCGGTCGAGATCCGTCGCCACCAAAATCGCAAGAAAGACATTGCAGGAAAGAATCATCGTCCAGCTAGCAGCTTGTAACGACCCTATTCTATTTTGCACTGGGATTGAAATCATCATCGCAACGATAAATATCGTCACAAAAACAATGCGGCTGCCGACGACGCAGTAAAAAATTGGAGCCGCTACGCAGACGGCAGCAAAGAGCATCAAACTAGAAAAATTTAAGATCTTTGCTTTCTTTACATCTCCCGCCGAAGCCCTTTCGACCCCGGCCTGTAACCAGATATTTGCCGCGGATTTGAGCCAATAAGCCATGTGGCTATATCGGGAAATCCATACGCAAAAGTTAGGTAAATATGGAAAAAACCGGGCATTTTTCGCCAAATCAAACTTGGGGGCTAATATGCTCAAGGAAAAGGGCATAAACGGCCGCTCTAGCTAAGAATTTATCGAAGCTAACTTTTAGTAAAAGGTTGGCTATGCTCAGCCTGAATCTCTTATTTTTAGAACCACTTTGCCCTTCGTTCTTCCGAGAGCAACGTAGGAAAATGCCTCCTTTACTTGATTCATCGGAAACACCCGATCAACGACCGGCTTAATTTTTCCGCTTTCAACAAGAGTTGCAATTTTAGCTAATTGATTTCCAGAGGGTTCAACAAAGACGAACGTGTAGCTAGTGCCTGTTTTCTTTGAAAGTTTGGTTACCTTCCAGCCGAGCAGGGCACATACGAATTGGAGAAAAATATTGAGGCCTACTCGTTTGGCAAATTTAAAATCCGGCGGCCCAACGAGCGACAATAGATGACCACCTCGTTTTAAAATTGGAAAACCTCGGGTCGTGGGCTCACCGTCAACCGAGTGTAAAACGGCATCGTAGCCGCTTAAAACGTCTTCGAAATTTTGCTTCTGATAGTCGACGATGTGATCGGCACCGAGCTTGCGAACCCATTCTATATTTTTCGAGCTGGTCGTGGTTGCAACCTCAGCGCCCAGCGCCTTTGCGAACTGAATCGCGAAAGTCCCAATGCCTCCGCTCCCGGCTTCAATAAACACCTTTTGCCCCGGACGCAGCTTTGCCACATCGTTTAGTGCTTGATAAACGGTGAGCCCCACTAGCGGCAAAGAGGCCGCCTCCTCAAACGTCAGATTTTTGGGCTTAAGTGAGAGGTCACTTTCTCGGACGGCAACAAATTCTGCAAAAGCCCCCATTTTAGCGGTGCTAAAACTGGCGTAAACTTCGTCACCTTTCTTGAATCGAGTAACCTTAGAGCCTACTTCCAAAATCTTGCCGGCTATATCAGTGCCCAAGATCACAGGAAGCTTGAGGGTTAAAAGCGGTTTCATCTCTCCTTTTCTGAGCTTGAGATCAATTGGATTGATGCCTGCCGAATAGACCTCAACCAGCACCTCATCTTCATTTATTTGAGCCTTCGGCACATCGTGAATTTGAACCACATCCTCGCCACCGTATTTCCTCATTAGAACTGCTCGCATAGACCTCCATTCTATCGTCGACTTATGTTTAAATTTGCTAGCTCCAGAGCGGCTTCAATCCAGCAGCTCCCTCACCTTTTTCTCCAGCATCGGGATCGCCTCCCGAACTTTAGGTGAGGAATAGCGCTGCGGCGGGTACACGATATGAACGGGGTTCTCGGAGGTGGACCAACCCGGGAGCACGCGCACGAATTTCTTTTCCGCGATTTCCTGCTTGCACAGCTCCAAAGGAAGCAATGAAACCCCCTCCCCAAGGGCAACCAGGGTTTTAATGGCCGCGAGGGAGCTCGTGAGGATCGAATCCGGTACGGCCACCTTGACGCCCTTTCCCTGGCTCGGGTGGAGGTCCCACACGTCACGGAAAGGAGCCGGGCTAAATTTAATGCATTTATGCTGCGCCAAATCTTTCGGTTGCTTCAGGGGAGGTGCTTTCCTTAAATAAGCGGGGCTAGCCACTACCACCAGGTAGCTGGTGCCCACTTTTTTGGCCATGAGGCTGGAATCCTGTAGATGCCCTGCGCGAATCGCGATGTCGAATCCCTCGGCCACGAGATCCACCATCCGGTCGGTAAAATCGAAGTCGACGACCACTTCCGGATATTTTCTCCGGTACTCCGCCACGAAATCCATCAGGTTAAAGTACGTGAGGTCCGCGGGCGCCGTGATCCGCAGCACTCCCATGGGCCGGCTCTGCGCCTGGGCCGCCTCTTCGCTCGCCGCCTGCAGCTGCCTCACGGCCACTTCCGCTTTCCGGAAATATTCCTTCCCCACGTCCGTGAGGTTCAGCTTTCTCGTGGTGCGCACCATCAGCGTCACCCCGAGCTCGCGCTCCAGCTCCGCCACCTTATCGCTCACCGTGGATTTCGGAATGCCCAACGCCTTGGCGGCTCCGGTAAAGCTCCCAGAAACCACTACCTGAACGAAGATAAACGCCGAGTGAGGATTTATTGTCCGCATATGCGAACAATATATTCGAAATATCCGGTCTAATCAACGGTCGATTTTTGGGCGAAGATAGATCTAGAACAAAATAATAATTCAGAGAGGCAAATACTATGAGCACACAAACTATAACGATTCGCGAAGCAAAAACTAACTCTCAGGCGCTGAACATAGGCCTCTGGGCTGCACAAATTGGAGTAGCCGCCATGTTCTTAATGGCCGGCTGGAGTAAAATATCCGGCGACCCTCAGATGGTTGGGCTCTTCGGCGCCATCGGCATAGGCCAATGGTTTCGTTACCTCACCGGATCCCTCGAAATCATCGGCGCGGGTTTATTGCTGATCCCTGCCCTAGCGGGCCTAGGCGGACTGCTTCTGACCGGAGTGATGGCGGGCGCCCTAGCTACCCACCTCTTCCTCATCGGCGGCGACGCCACGATGGCCATCGTTCTTTTCGTAGCCAGCGCTCTCATCGCCCTAGGCCGCAAAGAACGCACCAAAAACCTACTCGGCCTGCTGCACTAAGGGAGAAACCATGAAACCCATCGAAAAAACCGCATTAGCCCAACTTTTTACCGAAGCAAGAACCCACCACGCCTGGCTTCCTCAAGATGTTTCCGATGAGCTGCTGCGCTCGCTCTACGACCTCACCAAGTGGGGCCCCACGAGCGTAAACGCAGCCCCCATGCGGATCCTGTTCGTGAAATCCAAGGCGGAGAAAGAAAGACTCTATCCCGCGCTCGGTGGCTCGAACGTGGAGCAGGTAAAGGGCGCACCCGTTACGGCGATCGTGGCCTACGACGAAAAGTTCTACGATCAGCTGCCGAAACTTTTTCCCGCCTTCGACGCGAAATCCATGTTCGTGGGGAATAAATCCCTAAGCGAATCGACGGCCTTTCGGAATAGCTCTCTGCAAGGCGCGTATCTCATGCTCGCCGCGAGGGCGCTGGGCCTGGACGTGGGGCCGATGTCGGGATTCGATAATGCGAAAGTGGATGAGACATTCTTTGCGGGGACGAGCTGGAAATCCAACTTTATTTGCAATATCGGCTATGGCGACGCCGCAAAATTGTATCCGCGCGGGCCTAGGTTGGAGTTTGAGGAGGTTTGTAGGATTGTTTGAGGAATGAGGCTGAATAAATTCCTTTACAATAGTTTCCTAGGAAACTATAATGAAAAAAGGAAGGCCCGGCAATGCGATCAAAAATAGAAGCCAGCGATCTAAGGTCACATATCGGTTACCGCCTTCGCGTGGTTTCTAATGCGGTTTCGCAATCCTTCGCCAAGAAACTCGCAGCGAGCGGCGTTACCGTCGCAGAATGGGTCATTTTGCGCGAAATATATTCCAGCAAGGAGAAAACCTCCCCCAGTGCGGTCGCCGAGATGATCGGCCTCACTCGTGGGGCAGTGTCCAAACTCATCGAGCGCCTTTTAGGCAAGGGTCTCGTGGCCCGCTCGGAATCTTCCGTGGATCGCCGGCATCAAGAAATTAAGCTGACCGCGAACGGCATAAAGCTTGTTCCTAAACTGGCGCGTATTGCCGATGAGAACGATGAAGCCTTCTTTTCGGTTCTCCCTGGGCCCGAGCGAAAAATGCTTATGAACACGCTTATGAAAATTGCCGAGATTCATAGCCTTAGTGCGAACCCCATAGAATAGTAAAGGAGAACCAGTGAGCGAGATCGCGGAAAAACTTACCGAAGCGCAAAAATATGCAATGTCCATTCGTCCCAAAGTTGGCGGATTCCCCGTGCTTGCCGAAGCGCTGCGCCAAGCAGGTGTGCAAATGAATCGCTGGTCCTTGCCCTCATGTCAGGCCGTTTACTTGATGAAGGAAGGTTCGGTCGTACAACAAGGAACGCCGTTAGTCACCGGCACTCACGAGATTTCACCATTCAACCGCCAGGCTTTAATTACGGCTATCCGAACTGACCAAGCGGGCAATGGCACCTTCCCCGAATTTCTGCTTTCGGCGTGGAAAGCCGGCGTTACGGGATACGATGCCGACTTCGTTGCCCGCAAAGTCACTTACTACGGCCCAAATGGCGAAAATTACGTGGAAGAATATCCTGCCGTCGAGCTAAAAAAATAGCCCGAAAAAAAGGCCTCCTTCATGCTTCAGTTACCTTGACCGGCAGGTATTGATACCCAGCGCCGCGTACGGAGGACACCAGCCTATCAGGCCGGTCACTAGAGGAATCGCACCGAGGAAAAACCACTGACTGCTCGGGCCCCAGAAAGCCAAACTGACCAAAAACGCCCCCACTACGATTCTTGCGATCCGCTCAAGCGGATGAATATTCTGTTTCATATTTTCCTCACTTTTCAAATTTTGCTGATCCCGAGCCAATAAGCTCGGAATTCAAATAAATTTTATAATAAATGGGCATGGCCTTCGCCAGCATGGCACTTACGCTGCAATACTTTGACTGGGAAAGATGAACAGCCTCTATAAGAATTTTATCATCGATCAACCCCTTTAAACGGAAGCTTACCTCCAACTCCTCGAATACGGCCGGATGCTCCTCGTGAACCTTTGCGACGGCCTCGATAGTGAACTCTTCCACCGGCTGCTTGTGCTTCTTTAACAGCCCGGCAATATCCATTCCCGCGCAGCCGCAAACGGCAGCCAGGATCAGCTGCTTAGGAGTAAGGGCCGCGTCGGCTCCAAACGGAGCCTTGGCATCCATGGAAACCGCATGGCCATCAGCTTCCGCGGCAAAGAGCATTTTCTGTTTCCACTGAGCGATAAGTTTCACTGCAATTTCTCCATACTAGCAATCCCCTTCCCAGGAGCAATTTTCATTCCAAAGATGCGCGCCGCAAATGGGTGCCGGGCCAGAGCCACACGAGACAAAATCGCTCGCACACAAGGCCAAATGTCTCAAATTGACCACCCGTGCCCCTTCGCGCGGGCATTGACAAATGCCCATTCGGTTGTTAGTATATAAATATACGAACTAACGAACTATTAGACGTTTATGAAAAAGCGGTCTTTAAATTCTGAAATCTACGAGAGACAGGCGGAAATATGCTCGGCCTTAGCCAGCCCCATTCGGCTAATGATCCTGGACCTACTGGCGGAGGAAGAAGCCACCGCCTCCGGGCTCTTGAAAGAGCTAAAAATTCCCAAAACAAACCTCTCTCAGCACCTCAAAGTGCTGAGGGCTTCTGGAATTCTAAAGGTGAGGAGTGAAGGGCGCTTTCAATACTTGAGCCTCGCCATTCCGGAAGTGAAGCAGGCTTGCGCTTTAGTGCGCAAGGTTCTTGCAAGCCAAATGAATAAGCAAATGAGCCAGCAAGCTGAATTATCCAAAGCCTTAAGAACAAATTTTTCCTGAAAGGAGAAATCGCCATGAACAAGAACCTCATCTTCCGCCAGCTCTTCGACTACGACACGTGGACCTATACCTATCTATTAGCGGATTCGGTAAGCAAAGAAGCGGTTTTGATTGATACCGTAAAGGAGCAAGCCGAACGTGACCTAGAGATCCTAAAGGAGCTCGGCCTTACATTAAAATACGTGCTCGACACTCACGTGCACGCCGATCACGTGACCGGAGCAGCAAAGCTTCGCGCGGCAACCGGGGCCAAGACGGGCCTAAGTAAGAATGCGGGAGTTTCCTGCGCCGACATCGCCATAGAGGACGGACAAGAACTACATTTCGGCAATTTTACGATTAAAGCCATCGCCACCCCCGGCCATACCGATACCTGCGTGAGCTATTACTCGGAAGCCATGATTTTTACGGGAGACACCCTCTTTGTTCGCGATGTGGGGAGAACCGACTTCCAGCAAGGTTCCAATGAAAAGATGTTTACGAGCATTCGTGAAAAGCTGTTTTCCTTGCCATTAGACACCCTCGTCTACCCCGGTCACGACTACCATGGGCGCATGGTGAGCACGATCAAAGAGGAATCAGAGCTCAATCCAAAGGTGGGAACCAAACACGATTACGAACACTTCAAAAACGAGATGGCAGCCTTGAACCTAGGTCCGCCAAAGCGACTGCACATCGCGGTGCCTGCCAACTTGAAGTGCGGAGCCGAATAATATTCATTCCTGAAGCCTGGGAGAACTTATGCAAAAACTATCGCCTACCATTGTGAGTGAAAAACTAGCGAAGGAGCGCGACAGCGTATGCTTCGTGGATGTACGCTCGGAAGACGAGTTTAAATCCGGCCACGTACCCGGCGCCACCTGCGTTCCTTTAGATCGAATCGAGTGCGGCACCGCCGAGCTTCCAAAAGATAAACTCGTCATTCTCTCCTGTCAGTCTGGCAAGCGATCGGCGCGCGCGCGCGAAATCCTCTCTGCCAAGGGATACAATAATCTCGTGGAAATGGAAGGAGGATTTAGCGCCTGGGCCGCTAGCGGAATGCCGGTAAACCGAATCCGCCGCGCGATTCCGGTGATTCGGCAAGTAATGCTCACGGCGGGCCTGCTGGTATTCACCGGCTCCTTCCTTGCTCTCACGGTGAATCCTGCTTTTCTTGCCATCCCACTATTTATGGGAGCAGGACTCACATTCGCCGGCGCCACCGGATGGTGTGGACTCGCCTTTCTATTGGAGCGGATGCCATGGAACCGCAGCTCTTAGCCTTAGGCGCAGCGGGTGCCTTCGCCATGGGAACTACCCTCGGAATTTTTGGAGCAGGCGGATCAATCCTTACCGTGCCCATCCTGGTTTACCTGCTTCTCTATCCCCCCGTGCTGGCCGCCCACTATTCTCTATTTATCGTGGGCATCGTCAGCGCCTTTGGCTTTTTTTGGCAGCAAAACGAAGGTCCAGTTAAATGGAAAAAAATTGCCGGATTTGCGGTTCCCGCTTTAATCGGAATGTTTTTCATTAAGCGTATTATTTTGCCTGCGCTACCGGAAACAATCCGTTTTTCCGCGCTCTCTTTTACCCTCAACCAAGCAACGTTGGTGGTATTTTCCGTTCTCATGATCTCCGCCGCCGCATCCATGATTTTTTTACCGATAAGAGAACGGAAAAATTCCGCTGATTACGCTTACAAAAGTTTACCATTTTTGGGAATCATAGGCTTAGCCGTTGGATTAGTAACCGGTTTCGTTGGTGCGGGCGGTGGGTTTCTGATAGTACCGGCTCTTATTTTTTTGGCGAAGGTATCAGTAAAAGATGCCACCCGCGCCTCTCTTTTTCTAATTGCGATAAATTCCATTTTTGGTTTTCTTGTGGGCACCCGCAATTGGGGCAGCGTCCCCTTCGGATCACTATTTCTATTGGTTGGTTTCGCCCTGATTGGGATTGTCTCGGGGCTTTGGCTACAAAAGAGAATCGCCGCGCCCAAGCTGAAGCCCGCGTTTGGGTTCTTTGTTTTGGGCATGGGGATTTATGTACTTTTTACTTCTAGTATCTAAGAGAGAGTCTCTTGCACGCCTCGGCCAGCCGAATTTTTCCT
Source organism: Bacteriovoracia bacterium (assembly GCA_050246755.1). Taxonomy (GTDB): domain Bacteria; phylum Bdellovibrionota; class UBA1018; order CAIPTA01; family CAIPTA01; genus JAKFYM01. The sequence continues at coordinate 18,944 of JBFWVL010000005.1, read as the reverse complement.
TCTCTGAAATTGATGTGTTTTTGGAAATCCTTTGACAAAAAATAGGCAATCGGGCCACCGATGCCGCAGGCATAGCCGCGTGGGCAAACGAACGACGAAAAATAAATAAATCCGCTCAACAAACCACAAAGTGCTTGGATATCGGAAATTTTCTCCGTCCCGCATAAAACCCGATCGGTGCGCCCAAGAAATAATCCGAAAATTTTCTGGATTCCCTCCCTTGACAACCCCGCCCTCCGAAACCATCAAAAAATAGAAGGGGGAAAATCCCTCAGCTCAAACATAAACAATAACCCCCAAGGCTCCTTTGGAGGAAAGCCGCATGGGGAAAAATGGAGGTGTATCTATGATGAGAACTAGTGCTCGCTTACTCAAGGAAGCGTATCCGGTCCTGCTTTTCATCTCGCTACTCATGAGCTGGGAGCTTACGGGCCACGGATCGCGGGAGAGCCCACTCCAAGAGCAAAAATCCAGGCCTAGCTGGAGCTTCGATCTCCAAAAGCCAGACCCTGTCTGTAACCATAACAAGCCAAACCAGCTGAACGCAGGCAATGCTTGCACCCTTAAGGAAGATAGCTTGCTTCCGTTGCGCCAGCGAAAAACCCGCTTCCCTTGGGAAACGGTTCCCATGGCCAACGCCCAGCGGGCTTCGGCCGGATGGGAGGCACTATGATTACGCCGCTTTCGCAAGCGAGCCGTAGACGGGGGAATAACCCCCGGAAGTGTAATCTTTGCGAGGCAAGGTTTCGGCCGCGCACTCCATTTGAGCGGTTCTGCCAGCATTGCAAAGAAGAAAATGAGCTTCTGCGGTTCGTCGGCTGGCTGCCTGAAGCAGACGAAACTATTCGATCCAAAGTGCCCGCTTAGGAGGAATTTCGAAGGCGCGGACAACCCGCATTCAGGTCTGTCAAAAAGTATAACTTCATTTGCATGAATTTTAGGAAAGGAGAAAGGAATGGAACAATTTCACTTCAAAGGATTCAACCCCGGCCCCCACATTCGGGTGAAAGCCAACCGCTTGCTCTCGAAGCTTCTTGAAGAAGCGCCTAGCGACGCCGCAATTTCCGCGGTTCTCGCATGGGATGGAAAGCTCTTCCAGTGCTCGATCGAAATTGGCTCAAGAATCTATCCCATTGCCGTGACCACAAATCACCGGAATGCCGGCATCGCTCTCGACAAGGCAGAGCTCACGCTTTCCAGGAAACTGGCAAAGCACGGGGCTCAGTCCATGCCCGCGGGAGAGCCCTCGATCCCGTTTTTATCACCCACGGGTTAGAGAAATCTTAGGCCCAGGGGCCTTTGGACAAAGAGGGGCGGGAGCGATACGAAGCTCCCGCTCCTAGCTTATTTCTTCTTCGGAAACCGAAAGGTAATCTTTCCGGTCTCCATGATCATTTCCAGGTGATCCGCATCCACGTTCTTCGGCACGGGAAACGTACGCTGGAAGGAAGACTGCATTAGCGATTTTGCCTTATCGCCGTTTTTTTCCTTCTTTATTTCTCCCGTAATGATGACGTAGCCATTTTTGACCTGCGTATTCACCTTGGAATCACCGAGTCCATCAACGGAAATATCGTAATAGATATTGTCTTGATCCTCCCGCTGAGAAATGTCGCTAATGTTTCCACCGAAGCGATTTCCGTACCAACTATCAAAGGGACTGCCGGCGGGATCCTTATTCCACTCGCCCAGCTGGCGGTGCATACGCTCCCGCATGCGCTTCATTTCGGCAAACGGGTCTTCCTGGCGAACGAAGTCGTCGTCAAAAATGGAATCGAATCTCTCAAATATTTTTTCTTGGTCTTTCAAAATATCCTCGAATGCTCGGCTTTCGGTCGTGCTTGGAGCGGAATGCAGCTCTTGACCTATGATTCCGGGCTTTGCCTTCACCGCGGCAAAAACTACCAGCCCGCCTGCCACGGCGCTTAAAGTTCCGAAAACAATTCTCGAGCTAATTTTATTCATAAATAACCTCCTTAAAAAGTTAGGAAATTCATCTAGGTGCCGAACCTACTCTAAGAGAAGGGGCCTTATGCGTAGAGCCATTTCGTAAAGACCGCTTTCGGCACTAAAAATAGGAACGTCAAAACGATCCGTCAAGGGGGCCTACAATGTAAAATATGTTTACATACCAGATCCCGGGCCCTTGACTTAAGAAAAACAACGCCCATATTTTTTTATAAGGAGATTACGTATGCAAAAGATCTTCTTTCCCAATCAAAGTTCTAAGGAACGGCTTTATAGCCTCAGCCGCGACCACGATTTTCCGCGCCGCGCGTACTCCCAAAAGCGGGAATCCCGGATCTGCCGGGCTTGCGGAAATAGGTTCGTGTCCACTAGTAGCGGTTTTTCTCGATATTGCCCCGTTTGCTCAAGAAATAGGCAGGAACGGCAGGCTCAAAGAAACCAAAAAAATTCTGAGAGGAAGGGGGCTTGACAGAAATAAAGATAAAATTAGTTTTTATTACGGAAACCTTTTCAATCAAAATTTCTTAGAAGGAGGAAAAATATGTTTTATCTAACCACGAGAAACAATGGCATGGCTGATTTCCGCCGTGAAATGGATCGTCTCTTTGATGATTTCTGGTCAATGCCCACGGCATCTCCCGGAAGCGAAATGACCGCCTCTTGGTCTCCCATGACCGACATCGACGAGGAGGACGACCACTATATGCTGTCCCTCGAAATTCCCGGAATGAAGAGGGATGAGCTCAAAATCGAGGTTCTCGACAACCAAGTTGTGATTTCGGGTGAGCGCAAAACGGAAGAGAAGCGTAAAGAAAAAGGCAGCGTATATTCCGAGCGCCGCTTTGGTCGCTTCCAACGCTCGTTTGCATTACCGACCCACGTGGATGCAGAAAAGATCGAAGCTCAGTACCAGGATGGCGTGCTAAAAGTATATGTGCCGAAATCTGAAGCCGCAAAACCTCGGCAGATCAAGATCGGCGATACCTCCTCGGGAGGAATCTTTAGCCGCCTTCTTGGCAAGAAAGAGGAGGATCGCAAGACGATCGACCATAAAACAGGAGAAAAAGTAGCCTAAGCGCTCCTGCCAAATCCCCGGGCTTTTTCCGGGGACGGGCCGCCACGATTCTATTGCAGGATCGTGGCGGCTTTTTTTCTGCTCACCCGCCCGCTTGGCTACCGGTTGGTGCGGCAGACCCACCCCCCCTAAACCGGACCCCCTATCATCCAGAGTTAAAGCCCAAGAAATACGTGCCAGATGCCAGTGGCGGAAACGACAAGCGCTTGCAGGTAAGCAAAGTTCCGGCTCGACTTTTTGAAGGCAGGCACTGAAAGGACGTATGGAGCCACCTTGAGACCAAGAAAACTTCCAACCGCGAAAAGACCGACAAAAATTCCGGCCGCGAAAGTAAGCGTTACGGATGCGATCATCATCCAATCCCGGGCAAGGATCGCCTGCGACAATGCGACCAAGGCAGTGGGGCAAGGAAGTAGTCCAACGGCGAACCCAAGCAGCATCGTATTCAGAGAATCATGCTTCTTGATGCCCTGAAGATTCAACACTCCCTTGGTAGGATCGGCTCCGTGTGAAGGACAGCCGCAGCCCTGCCCATGGGCAGCCGCTTTCCCGACCCGCTGGGAGATCACTAGCCACACCCCTACCGCGACCAACAGCGTGCCACTACCGAGGTTTAACCACTTATAGAGCTGGGCATTGGAGGATTCCTGCAAAGTCACATCCAAAATCCCATGAACTAATGTGGCGATAAGAAGAATGGAAACGGAGTGAGAGAAGGCCGTTGAAAGAGCCGCCAGCGCTGGTCGGAAAAGGCTCTTCTGCGCCACTAAGTGAGCAGCAATGGCGGTTTTTCCGTGCCCCGGCTCAAGCGCATGCAGAGCACCAAGAACAAAGCACAGAAAAATGGAAAGATCGTGCCCCGCAAGCGGGCTATGTAAGTCAGCCATACCATGCCTATCGTCCGAAAGAGTTTAAGCCCTAAACTTATTGGAGAAATAATTACAGCCGATTCGGCACTCACCTGTCAATGAAAGTGTGGCCTCACATCCTCGGCATTAATTTTATTGCAATTAGATTGCATTAAAAACTATTGTGCTCTGCTATGACGCCATCGCCACAAACCGTGCGCACGCAGGCTCCAGATATGGCCGGAATCCTGCTCTCCACATTATGCCTCATCCACTGCTCTGTCGTTCCAATCGCACTGCCCTTATTGCAGGCAGCAGGACTTCACGTAAGGTTAGCAGGCCTCCTAGAAGACGAGGCTATCCATCTGATATTCGCGTATCTGCTGTTGGGAATCGGCGGGGTGGCCTTCATTTCTGGCTACTTTCGCCATAGAGCCCTCCTCCCGCTTTTCGCAGGAGCCTTGGGAACCGCGCTTCTGTATTTGGGGGCCTTGAACCCACAGGACCGGCTCTCGGAACGCGGAACAGAAATGGTAACGATCGCCGCCACCTTCACCCTAATTTACGCCCACATCAAAAACAGAAGGGCTCACTGCGCCCCCCGTTCATAGCACGCGTGAACGCGCCGGAAACCAGCGACGATTTCCTTGTTGAAGAAATCGTGAGGCGCAGGAACAGAACTTTTCCATCACAATAGAGTCTACCTTATCTCGCGGTGATTGGTATGGCGGCGCAGATGAGGATTATATTTCTTCTTTTCGATTCGATCGGGCGTGCGCGTCTTGTTTTTCGTGGTGTGGTAACGGGAGGCAGGCTTTCCTTCCTTCGCAGCCTCGGTGCACTCTAAGATGATTCCTTGTCTCATAAAATTCTCCTATACTAAGCAGTTTCAATTTGAAAAGCGGGGAACGAGTCCGGAAACCGTTTCCATTCCACTACTCCTTGCGCCATTTCTTCGTCCGTAAGCAGGGAATTCTCCAAAAGCTTAGTCGCACTTTCTCGGTCTAGCCTCATACCGATGAGTACCAATTCCTGACGGCGATCCCCCCACGGCTTCTCCCAGTTCTTCAAAATTTCTTTTCGCTCTTCGGCATCCGCAGGCCACTGTTCGGCTGGTGCTGAGGCATACCAATCGCCGCCGTATTCTAGACCAATGGAGAGCCCGGCCTGCCCCCATACGCAAACTTCATGGTGACGGCTGGCGAGCCATAGGAAGCCCTTGCTACGCATGAGGCCCCCATCAATTAGCGCGCCCATCGCCTTCTCAAAGCGCGCCGGGTGGAACGGACGCCGGGCCCGAAAGACGAAAGAGCTGATGCCATATTCTTCCGTCTCCGGCACTTCTTCCCCACGCAGCACTTTCAGCCAGCCGGGATTCTCCTGCGCACGCTCCATACTAAAACGGCCGGTGTTGAGAACCTCTTTCAGGTTCACCTTGGAACGCTGAGTTTCAAGAAGCCTCGCTTCGGGATTAAGCTTGATAAGGATAGATCGAACGCGCCCTAGCTCTTCCGGGGAAACAAGATCAGCCTTGTTCAGCAGGATCACGTCGGCAAATTCGATCTGATCCACCAAGAGGTCGGAGATGGTTCGCTCATCCTCTTCCCCAAGCTCGAGCCCCCGATCTTTTAAGTCCTCGGATTTCGTATAATCCTTGAGGAAGTTCATGGCGTCGACGACCGTGACCATCGTGTCGAGCTTTGCCACTTCGGAAAGACTTTTGCCTTTCTCATCGGCAAAGGTAAAAGTCTCCGCGACCGGCAGAGGCTCTGAAATCCCGGTGGATTCGATCAAAAGATATTCAAAACGCCCTTGCTTGGCGAGGGAAGAAACCTCCTCGAGCAGGTCTTCACGTAGGGTGCAGCAAATACAACCATTGCTCATCTCCACGAGTTTCTCTTCTGTTCGGCTTAGCCCCGCGCCCCCCGAAGCCACGAGATTCGCGTCGATATTCACTTCCGACATATCGTTTACGATCACGGCCACACGGAGGCCTTCCCGGTTATTAAGGATATGGTTCAGAAGCGTAGTCTTTCCGGCACCCAAAAATCCGGAAAGGACGGTAACAGGCAGTTTTTGGAAATGTTCTTTCTTCATACAATCCTAATCCTCAGGTCTTCGGAAAATTCGGTCTTAGATAGAAACAAAGGCGATTTGGGCTGACCCACGGGAGAAAGCACAAAAGCATCCAGACCAGCCGTAGAGAAAGCCGGCAATGCCTGCTTGATCCCAGCCATGATTTGGTCGCGCGGGAGGTCGCGGCCAATGAACACTATGCGGCCTTTGCCTTTCTCCAGAAGCACGGCCTCGGAAAGGCTCACGCTAAAAATAGCATGCACGCCTTGAAGCACGACATGCTTGGTCATTCCCGCGAACCATAGAATGCCTTTGGTTCGGAACATCTTTTCGTGGTTCACCGCCACGAAAGACTCCATCCACTTCATGAATTTTTCCTGATCGAGCTCCCCACTAATTTCGAGACTAAGGGAAGAAACCAGGGATGGTAGGTCGGTACCTCGGCCTGCCGCAATGCGCTCCGGCCGGATAGTAGAGTTCTGATACTCGCTTCGGTCGAATACCCGCTCGAGCGGCAGGGAGCACATATTTGTGCGCACCACTTCGGCAGCCTGGTTGATCCCCCTGGCGGCGCTCTCCACTTGATCGAGCTCTGCCTCGCCCACGAGGTCGGTCTTGTTCAGAATTAGAAGGTCAGCAAAAGCGATTTGATCCCGGAAATCCTGGCTTTCTTCTACGTGTAAGGGGAAGTGCTTCGCGTCTACCACCGTAATCACCGCATCGAGGCGAAACAGGGCGCACATCAAATGGTCGGTCAAAAAGCTCTTCACTAGATTGGAGGGATTGGCCACCCCGGTAGTCTCGATCAAAATATGGTCTACGCGATCCTCCCTTTTTGCGATCTCGAGGAGGGACTCTACAAGTTCACCTTGGATAGAGCAGCAGACGCAGCCGTTGAACAATTCCACAAGAAGGTCTGTTTTGCTTTTCACGAGATTTGCATCGATATCAAGATTGGCGAACTCGTTTTCGACAACGGCGATCTTTTTGCCGTGTTTTTCGCTGAGAATGCGCTGCAGAAGCGTGGTTTTACCGGCTCCGAGGAATCCGGTCAGTATGGTAATCGGGATCTGTTCGCCGAGGCGGGCCATGGCGGACGACCATTTCATAAATGCCATTCACTTGCAATTAGTTAATGCAATTCAATTGCATTAATTGGATAGCCTCATTACACTAGCCTGATGCACCACCCACTTAGCCTGCCGCATCAGACGCTCCAGCCCCAAGACCTAAATTTCCGGCGGATCCGGCCGCACCTCTATTGCTCGGATTGGATTGAAATGGAGGACTTCCGCGATGTCGAAACCAACCTCGCGGTATGGAAGCGGCGACTTCCAACCTGCGCCGATGCCATTGATGAATTATTGATTCACGACAAAAACGCGGCTCAAGTGGCCGTGGACCGTGGAATGGATCTTGAGCTGATCCCAGCCTTGTTAGATGAGGATCTAAACCTTCAGGCGGCGGATAGCCTTGCTCTTTACCAAGACATCGAAAACTTAGCCGGTAAATTCTTTGAGCTCACGGGAGCACTGCGAATCGGAGTGCGGCTGGAACGGGTGGAATCGGACAACTGCCGTCTGTTTCACGTGGACCAGGTAAAGGCGCGATTGGTATCGACCTACTCTGGCAAAGGAACGGAGTGGCTTAGAAACGAGGATGTTAACCGGAGCGGACTAGGCCAGGGCGATAACGACTTGGTGATGCGGCCGGGAGCTAAGGTTCAGGCTATGTTACCGGGCTGGGTAGGCGTTATGAAGGGTGAACGTGGAAACGCGGGTGCTGGATTGGTCCATAGGTCACCCCCTATCGAAGTCTCAGGATTAAAGCGCATCCTGCTTCGGATGGACGTGCTGGCTTAAGCCGTTTTCCATTTAGCTGAAGCTTTGAAAGTCGTGGGGATGCCATGTATAACAGCCCAATGAAAGTAAAGCCCTGTAAGCACCACGCTCACGATGAACCGGCAATGAAACGGCTCGATTGGGCGATCGGTCAGATTCGCGAAAAAAGCCTTCGGGTTACGACCCAGCGCAAGAACATGCTCGCCGCTCTACTGAAGTCAGATCGCCCTCTGTCCGCTGAAGAAGTTTTCGATCGCTTAAAAAAGGGCACCAGCGACCTCACCACCGTGTTTCGCTCCCTCGGAGACTTGGAGGCGGCGGGCTTGCTTCGCCGGCACGAGTTTGGTGACGGGCTTCGCCGCTACGAGGTAGTGCAGGAAAAAGGACACCATCATCATTTCATTCACTGTAGATCTTGCGGGAACGTAGAAGCCTTCGATGGTTGCGATTTCGAGAAGGTTCTCTCCAAGTCGCTAGAGCGTCGCGGCTATAAAAAAATCCAGCATAATCTAGAGGTGATGGCGCTTTGCTCTGCCTGCGCTTAGCAAGCGCCCGCAATGCTGGATATTGCCAGCAAGCCAAGCTCGAAAAGCATCTGCACTCTCTATACCTTCGTCCTGCAGCGCACGCCTCGCCCCACGCCTTCGGCCAAAAGATGCCCGTCTTCCACGAGGCGGCGAAAATGTACCTTCACGGTGTTGCGGTTTTTTTGGGTTTAAGGAGCTCCCTACCCTCAAATGCACCCACAAATACCCATATAGAATTCCTCCCAAATTGACCCACCTGGGCCAGTGTTCGTTATCGGAGCAAGAATCAGAACTTTCTTACGCGAGCAAAATCATCAAGTTGAGATCAATTAAATCCGAATAAACTTTTAGAAAAATATGCCAAAAACAAAACAAAAACAGAAGAACCTAGATCGCATGAACGAACTTATAAAAAAAGCTACTTCCGGTGGCGGCCTAGAATCACTCTCACATGGTGAAGTTAAAGAGCTATTCGTCAAGAGCCTTGCCATCAGTCAGTATATCGGAGATGTGGCTCCGCTTTTCCTTACTGAGTTAAATTCGAGACGAACAACGATATCCAACCGAATTGCGATGGGTTTTTCAATTTTAGCAGTCATTTGTTCGCCGTCCTCAATCTATCTTTCAAGCTTTGATGGGCATACCGGGGACCCTTGGCGAACCGAAAAAATTTCAATACTGAAACAACAGTCCGCTCTCTAAGAGAAGATTCTAATTACTAAAACAAGCAAGAAAGGCAGATCCGCAAATGAACTGCAACTACGACGTAAAAGCATGGGAGCGATGGCTAACTAGTCTTTTAGTTCCAATTGCGATAGCCGCTCTAACTTATGTAGGGACTACTACCGCCAATCAGATCGCAACTGATAAAAATAAGTCCGACTCTGATATATCAAAAAACCACGACAAGGCGGCAATGATAAAGGAGTTTCTGCCCATACTCATGTCCGGCAAAGCGGCAGATAAAGTTATTGCTAAAATAGCCCTTGAACCTTATTTGAGTGAGCAAGAATGGAGCCAGATTGATTTTGCCGTCAGAAGTATGCTCGATGAAGATCTGGTAAAGTCCGTTCAGACCAAAGATGATGCACTGGGAACAGCAACTATCAATGCGTATCAAACTTTGTATCCTCAAGCATTCAAGAGATTGAAGGAAGGAACTTACATTGAAAATCAAGACTCGAAACCCAGAGCACTACTCGATGAAAAATTGAAGCAAAAAGATACGCAGATATTTTTTGATTCATTGATTAAAAGAGGCACAGTTCGGAGTAATTTGGATGGCAAAGGAAGTAATTAGACAATTTATACTTAGTAGCGGAGAAGAAGCCCTGCTCCACAAGATTGGTTGGAAACCTCTCCGAGATTATTCTCTCGAAGATCTTCAAGTTTATTTGGATTTAGCCCTACACCAGGCCGCGAAACATTCAGAAGTGCATATCCTCAAATGACAGATTTTCGCCAAATGAACGGTTTCGTTTATATTCTCGAAAACCGAGAAGCAAACCGCATAAAAATTGGAATGACTATCAATAAAGTTGAAGAACGCTTACTCGATGTAAATAGGAAGTGGCTAGGAATAAGCGGGACCTGTCAGATCTGTGGTAGTCGCCGCTTAGTAGATGATCAAGGTTACATCCCCGCACATCCAGTATCTGGGAAGTCTTGCTCGGGAAGTAAAGCATTGTCATTTGAAAAGGACGTTGAATTGGCGAAGTCCTATTTGACCCGCTTGAAGGAAAGCAAACAAAGAATCTCAGGCGTTGAAAAAAACTCCACAACAAGAAGGATCACCACGCTTGAGAAGCGCATTGAACAATTTTCAACGTTTTCTCATACAATCGGCACCTGGAGCATAAATACAGCCTTTTACACTAACCGTGCAGAAGATGTTGAGCTGCAATCCCATGAGATACTGGCGAGCTATCTCGATAATTCAGCCACCATTGGAGAAGTCTTTAACTGCACCGCCCCCGAAGCTACGGGTGCGGTTGAGCTTGTTCTTAATCGAATGGGCTTAATAGATTCCGCAAAGAAGTTGAATGTAGATAACAGCCGCTCAAACAATAACTTCCCACTATCTTACGACTCTGACCTTTCCCAAATGCTCCAGTCCCTCAGAACCTCCTTTTTCAAAGATCAGAGACGTTGACCCCATCTTAAATTTTCTAATTGGGCGATTAGAATTTCTGCTGCTACAGGCGTTGCAAAAATCATCCTCCGGATCGTCAGTCCGTGTGCGTGGGTTCAAAATAGTTATCCCCCTCGACTCCCACCGTCATTCTCCCTACTGGTGTGAAGAAGTGTGAAAATTTGTGAAAATAAAAAGGAGCGAGATCGACAACTCGTAGAAACTCTTAGTTTTTGTTTTTAGTTAGTTACGCCCCGAAGGGGCTTTTGATGCTTAAAAAATGGGGTGATCGACGGGGCTCGAACCCGCGACCATCGGAATCACAATCCGATGCTCTACCAACTGAGCTACGACCACCACAATTGTGTTACTGGTGTATGTCATCGGGGCCGGCGCTGTCAATTCGAAAAACCCCGCGAAATCGAGGTCTTATCGCCCCGCACCCGATCCTGCCGTCTACCGCTAAGAGGTGGAAAACAAGCCACTTTTCTACTCTGGAAAACCGGGTACTCCGCCGAAAAGCTTCCATGCGGTCATCCCGGAAATTCTTTGTCGTCTCGCTGGCCCTCCTCTCCCTGCAAGCCAATCCGGCCTTTGCCTTGAAACTTTCCGACTTTTTCGTCACCACGGACTCGCAAGAAGAGCCGCCCGCCACCGTGGGTCCCGGCGGGGAATCGCTGCCGATTACTGTTCCGTGGTCCACCGGAGAAGAAGCGCCCGCGAAAATGGCGCCGGCCAAAGAAGAATCTGCCAAAACCGAACCCGTGAAAATGGAGTCCATAAAACCAGAAGCCAAGAAGCAGGAAGAAACGAAGCCCTGCGTGAGCGGGAACTGTTTGCCCCTGCCGAAACTTCCCGCGCCAGATTTCAAAGCGATCCCCCAGGGCAAAGCCCGCGTGGAGGCGTTCAAGAATTACTACGGCCCCCTTGCCGTGGCGCTCCAGAAAGCCACCGGGTATCCCGCCTCGCTCATGATTTCCCAATGGGCCGAAGAGAGCGGATGGGGTAGCTCCACGAACTACCGGGTAATGAATAATATTGCGGGCCACCGTTGCTGGAAGGCCGGCGAGAAGCGCGTGATCAAGGTGCAGATTCCCGGGATGGAAAAAGAAATCGTTACGTCCTGCGAAAGAAATGGAAAAGGCGGGATCCTGTACCTGAAGTTCCCGAACCCCATCGACTCCACCCTCTCCTATATCCAGAACTTGATGTACGCCGAAAATACGGCGAAGGCCTACCAGAGCATCCGGGCGGAAGTGGCGAAGGCGAAACCGGGATTGGTGGAATGGCGGAAGATGATGCCGGGCTTGAGAAGTTATTGTCCCTGGGACCAGTACCAAGTGAATATCCCCAATATTTTGCGCAATAATAAGCTCGAAGAGTGGGAAAAGAAGGAAGTATGCAGCTGCTTTTAGTTTTATGGCTGAGCCTAGCCGCCCACGCGAATGAGTTACAGCTCGGCGCGGAGGGCACGGCCCAGATTGAGATCGTGGAAGCCAACGAGAAGGCCACGCTCAAGGTGCATTTGCCGGATGGGAATGTACAAACGATCGGTGGGCTCGGAGAGCACGTGCAGTTCCTCACCAAAGAGGGAAAGAGTGGGAAGATTGCCGCCCAGGATTTCGATGGAGACGGGAAACAGGAGTTCGTGGTGCGGGTGACCGTGCCGCCGAAGGCGAGCCACGTGTATGTGTACCGTTTTGACTCGGAGCTAAAAAAGTTTCGCCCCGTGGCTTTTGCCGACGATGACCATATCGTGGCGGATTATAACGAGATGGTGGAAGTGCTGCCGGACGGAATTGCCTACGAAATGGAAGTCTGGGCTCCGGAAGACGAGTTCAAGACCGGTGCGCCCAGCCGCATCCGCTCGCTCTGGCATTTCCGCGAAAAGCGCTTTCTGCCGTTCTAGCTTTTTTGCCCTTCTGCCCCTATGCCCTTTTGCCTTTCTTCTGCTATCGTGGCGGAATGAAATTCTTCCTACTATTGGCCCTTGCTTCCCTCCCCGCCCACGCCGCCGTTTTTGATGCGGCGGATTTTCTGCCCGAACGCTCGGCGGCGATCTCGGGCTTTGGAGAATTGCTGCTCTCGGATCCTTCTTCGGAAGGCGTGGAGGGCCGGGCACGCTTTGGCCTGACTGATTCCTGGAACGCCTCCGGGATCATCGGCACGGGATCGAAGAATAAAGGCTTCCGCTTGGGCGGCGAAGTACTCTACAGCTTGATCCCGGACTGGGACGGGCAGTTTGGAATTTCCGGATTGGCCTCGGCCGTATACATCAACCGCGGCTCGGGCGGAGTGCAGTTCCGCTTGGCGCCAATGGTGAGCAAACGGCTCAACGGCTGGAATGGCTTACCGGCCCAAGCGTACGCCACGATTCCTTTTTACCTCGAGGCTCGCGGCGGGAATTATACTTCCGGCTCACAACTGGTGCTGGGCTCCACTTTCGACGTGAGCGACGCCAGCCGTTACTACGTGAACGGCGAAGCCGGCATTCGCTTGGCGAAGGCCGAGAGCTACGTGCTGCTCGGTTTCGGGATTCGCCTAGGGGAATTGCGCTTCGATCGAAAAGAGAGAAAAGGCGGCAAGGAACCTTCGCATCGAGAACGTTCGGGCTCCGGCGAAAAGGAATACCGCGATGAAGACTTCGAATAGCCCGCTCCCCCTCGAAAAACTTTCTAAAAAAGTCTGCCGCGGGCTCAAAGGTATCTTCGCCGATATCGACGATACCCTTACGGTGCACGGCAAGCTGCCCGAAGATTCCTATAAAGCGCTCTGGGCCTTGCAGAAGGAAGGTCTGCGCATGATCCCGGTTACCGGGCGGCCCGCCGGCTGGGTAGACCATATCGCGCGCATGTGGCCCGTGAATGCCGTGATCGGCGAGAACGGCGCCTTCTATTTTCATCTCGATATGACCCAAGGCCGCGACGGCAAGCTGATGCAGCGATTCGTGCAGGAGAAATCCGTGCGCGAGGCGAACCGGAAAAAGCTCTGGGAAGTATTTCACGCCTTGGCCAAGCAGATGCCCGGTCTCGAAGTGGCGAGCGATCAGGGCTACCGCGAGATCGACCTCGCCGTAGATTTCTGCGAAGACGTTCCCCGCCGCTCCGATAAGGAAATCGACCAGATCGTGGCGGCCTTCGTGAAGGCCGGCGCCCAAGCGAAAATCTCCTCGATCCACGTGAATGCCTGGTTCGGCGCCCACGATAAATATTCCTGCTGCCGCCTTTTGCTCAAAGAGCTCTACGGCGAGGACTTCGACAAAGAGCGAGAGAACTACCTATATTTTGGCGACTCCCCCAACGACGAGCCACTATTCCGTGAGTTCACGAATACGGTGGGAGTGGCGAACGTGAAAGATTTCTTGCCACGCATGCAGCACCAGCCGCGCTTCATCACGAAGAAAGAAGGCGGCCACGGTTTCGCCGAAGCGGTGAAGTGGATCCTGAAACAGAGAAATTAATCGTCGCTCTGATTATAGTGCTTGGCCGGCAATTCGCTGGTCTGGGTTTTTACCGTGGCGTCCACGGCTTTCCCCTTATTCATCATCGCGGTGGCCGTGCGCCGGTAGCTTTCGAGATCATGAACCGTACTGCCTTCTTCCCGGGAGATCAGATCCGTCATCTGATTGAAGGAGCGAAGCACGTAGTTCCCAAATTCCGTATAGCGATCGGCTAGCTGCCCGCAATCGCCCTTATCCTCACTGTAGGCGGCCACGCCTCCGCTCTTATTGGATTTCTTGGTGAACGCGCGCACGCGATCGGTCACTTCGCTATAGAGCTTGGGATAATTTTCTTTCGGGGTATCGGTGGGTGCGGCTTCGGGCACCGTGGCGGGAGTGATCATATTGTCCGGCGAGCTCTTGCGCACGAGGGGCGCGAGCTTTCCGGCACAGTTGGCGCTTTCGCCGGCAATTTGCTTTTCCGAATCGGCCAACTTGCCACCCAGCTTATTAAAACTGGCAAGCTTGCTCTTCACAAGATTCATCGAAGTTGCCACGCCGGTGGCGGCGCAGGCAGCGGCTACTTTTTTGCGATAGTCCTGCAAGTGATCCAGCTTGTCCGCGAGCTCGCGGCAGAAGGCCTCCACGTTCTTGGAACCCTCGAGCGTTTCGCTGCGTAAATCAGTGCGCGCGGCCGCGAGCGAACCCGAGAAAGAACTGCATCCGGTAACTTCGGGGCCGAGCACGCGGTTTGAATTTTCCTTCAGGCGGTCACAGGCTTCGCGCAATTCTTTCGTATTTTTTAAATCGGGAAGCTTGGGAACTTTCGCGGCCCAAGCGGGGGCGGCTAAAAGTATGGAAAAAGTGAGTAGTACATGCTTCATGCATTTAGTTTATCGTCGATTTTCAATAATTTCTTTATTTTAGTGAACCGGAAGGCCCAGGCGCTCGCTGCGAAGCCGGGAATGCTCACCATCCCAGGAAAAATAGATATAGGCCATGCGGCCCACGATCTGATCACGTCGCACAAAGCCCCAAAAACGGCTGTCGTTAGACCGATCGCGATTATCGCCCATCATGAAGTACTCATCTTTGGGAACCTTCACCGGCCCGTATTTATCGACGAGCATCGGCTGGGTCCGGTACACGATATGCTCCACGCCACCGAGATTTTCCACGAATTCCACCGGCTGCCAGCCGCCCACCGGCGCCACCTCATGGCCCGAGCGCTCCTGCTCCACGATTTTATTATTGAGGTAGAGCTCCCCCTGCTTGATCTCCACGATATCGCCGGGCAAACCCACCACGCGCTTCACGTATTTGATCGAAGGATCTTTGGGATAATTGAATACCACCACATCGCCCCGCGCGGGCGCGTTGTGCCAGAAGCTCCACCCGTCGGCCACGAGGCGGTCTCCCACCAGCAAGGTGGGCACCATCGACTCGCTGGGAATTTGGAAGCTGAGAAAACGGGAAGGCATGAGCAGGCCGTAGCCGTCGGGCACTCCGTAGAGAATGCCCACGAAGCTCGCGTAGATCCACCAGCGCTGGTAGGGCTTGAGCACCACCGCGCCGAGCCGTTTGGATTCCCGCCATGCCTGCACCGCGAATACCAAATCAAAAAGTAAGCCGAGCGCTAGCGCCCAGATAAGCTTGGAGAAAGAATCGAAGAGGTAAACTACGCTCACGACCGAGAGGGCCGAGCCGAGCGCGAAGGCCGCCGCGGCCCAAGGCAGATTGCCGTTATACAGCTGACCCAATCCGGGGCAGATCAGAGTGAGAATAACCGCGATGCGGGGCTTGCGGACTTTCATGCCCCTACTTTCGCACCTTCGCGAGGAAATCGTCCAGCTCTTTAGGCAGCGCGCTGGTGAACTCCATGGGCTCGCCCGTTACCGGATGGCGAAATCCCAGCTTATAGGCGTGGAGCGCATGGCGACTCAGGAAAATCCCGGGCTCTACTTCCACCGATAGAATATCCTGCAGCGACCGGAGAAAAAATTCCGCCTCGGTGCCGTAGAGCTTATCGCCCACGATCGGGTGCCCAATATGCCAGAGGTGCACGCGGATCTGGTGCTGACGCCCCGTATGCGGGCGGCAGCGCACAAGCGTATAGTTCTCGAATCGTTCCACCACTTCGATCGCTGTACTCGCCGGCAATACTTCCGATTTGGGTAGATAGAGCGGCTCTCCATCCTGCCCCATTTCCACCACGTGCATCTTGATCCGGATCACCGAGCGCGGATCGGTGCCGAGAGCGGCATCGATCACGAAGGAATCTTCCTTCACCACGCCCTTAACGATCGCGAGGTACTCCTTCGAGGTAGCGCGCTTCTCGAACTGGCTCACGAGGCTCGCCGCCGACTCCGGATTTTTTCCGATCACCAGCACTCCGCTGGTTTCGCGATCGAGGCGGTGCACGATATAAAATTCTTTTTCCTGGTCTACTTCGTTCCCGTTCACCACCCGCAATTGCGTGAGGAGCGTGTGGAAAAAATACCGTCCGGTGGGATGCACGGGCAGGTTCCCCGGTTTATCCACCACCACCACGGTTTCGTCTTCGTAGAGAACCTGGTAGTTGAAATCCACTTCCGGCTCTTTGCCCTTATTCTTCGAGAGCACGAACACTTTATCTTGCAGCCGCAGCACCGCCGCCGGCTTCGTGGGCTTGTGATTGAGGGTGATATTTCCCTCTTTGATTCCGCGCTGTAGGTATTCCCGCGAAAGCTTGCGGTATTTTTCTTTCAGAAAAAGATCCAGGCGCATGCCGGCCTCACCGGGTTCAACGGTCCAGGTGACGAGGTAGGTTTCGGCGGTGGTTTGGTGTTCTCGGGCCATGGGCCCCTAGGGTTTACTCTATTCGGCAGGGCACCGCAAATCGGAGTACAACGCTCCAGAAGCCCGAAACTATCTTATAAGTATTTGATTTAACTAGGTTAAATAAGTCGATTTTTTCTCATTTGCTGCCGATAAGTAATTTGGACACCCCTATGAACGTTAAAAACTGTCGCGCCCTGAATTCTACCCTCGCCGCCCTGCTGATCCTGCAGATGGGTGTGCTCATGCCGCTGGCGCACGCGACGGATCCGTACGAGATCACCAAAAAACAATCCAATTTTCATGAGAGCAATAAATCCGCTAAGGGCGATAAACTGCCGGCGGCCGGAAAAATGGAATCACAAGTGCCCAAGAGCGAGGCTCCCAAAGCCGTGGCCGGTTCCGACGAGACGAGAGCGTATTGCTATAATCATAAGACAGAGCAATCCGACGTTACCATGGCCAAGCGGTGGCAAGATCTTCTGGGCCTGCGCCAAACTACCCATAAAAAAATCGCCGTCATTTCTCCCGACGTGATGGCGAATCAAAATAATTTTAAAAATGCCATGGTGGAAGTAACCACCAATAAAGTGAATGGCGTTTGTGCCCTTCGCCGCGAGGTAGACGGCCAAGTAAGGCTCGTAGAGACGAACATGCAAGCCGCTTCACTTAGTGGCGGCGATGGTGAGGCCTGCACTCGCGAACACGACCTTTATAACAATCTTCAGCTCGCCGCCACCTACCATCACAACTACGCCAACGCGGTTAAATTTCTTCGCCTAGGACGAAAAGCCGAAAAGGGAGCCGCCGCCTCGAAGGGACTTATTTCTATTTTCTCCGAGCAGGCAAAAGGAAACTGGCAGGCCATTCAGAATGCCAATGCCAAAAAAGCATCCTTTCCCGCCAATCTCCCACAAACGCTCGAGCAGGAATTTGCCATGGTCTGGGGAGAGAACGCCCACAAAAAATCGGAGAGCGATTTAAGCAAGGTAATGGGCACGAGAGCCGTTTTCGCCGATCTGCTCGATTCCTTTTACTACGAACAGAAGAATGCCCAACGCCTGCAAGAAACCCTCAAGGGCTATAGCCAGTCTCTTGCCGGAAAATTTAAGGCTTGTAACTTAGGCGACCCTCTCACTGGTAATGCAGCGGAATCAAACCCTCAAGATCCGGCGGGTAAGCTAACCCGGCCCGCCAGACAGCCCGGCAAGCCAGTTCTCGATCCTCAAGAAGACGAAGACAGCACCGTGAGCGCCCGCAAAGCCGTGAAGCCTGGTGATGGAACTACGGAGGACTCCCTCGAAGCCCGTATTGCCAGAAACCAGAAAGTTCCCGCTTACGAAACCTCTGAGCAGAAGAGCGAGAGAATCACCAAACTAAACGCCGACCTTAAGGAGCAGAAGCGCTTGGCCGAACAGAACACGAGAATTGAGCAAGAGAACGATAAGCTCTTGGGAAAAATCGTCGAGCCCACTCCTTCCACGATCGAACCTCGCCCTCCGCGCGTTCGTCCTACTGAGGACCCACCCGAGCCTATTAAGCCCCTCGTGCCCACGGTTCCCCGTGAAGAGAATACCGCCTCCAGTTTCCTTTCCAATAACGCCGGCCTCCTCGTGGGCGGTGCCCTCGTGGTGGGTGGAGGCGTAGGCCTCTATTACTGGGATAAGAACGAAAAAGATAAAAAGCAAAAAGAGTGGGAAGCCTATTGGGCCAGCGTAAACAAAGGCACTTCTACCTCTACTTCTACTTCCACCTCTACGGACGGCTCGCGCCGCCTCACGATCCGCTCGAATATCGCCAATGCCGTGGTGGGCGTGAACCTTCCGGGCATCCAAGTGGCCATCACGGACCTGAACGGAACCACCCTGACCAACCAGGACACCGACATCACGGTTTCCTGCGTGAACCCGATTCCTTGCACCCTCACGGGCACCACCACGGTGCGCTCGGTGAGCGGCGTGGCCACTTTCTCCGACCTGAAATTCACCGGCGCCCACGTGGGAGTGCGGCTGCGCTACTCTACTACCTTCGGGAATCTAGAGCAGTCGAACGGGTTCGATGTGACGGCCACGGCGCCGAACCGCCAATAAATCTTAAACCGGTCTACATGATTGTTGATTTTTCATTGGCCAGGAACTTGCTTTTGCCGGGCGCATGCATCGCCCAGAGTGCCCTAAATGTGAGATAGAGCGGCTTCCCCGTAGTGGAATCGTACGCTACGG
>JBFWVL010000004.1:0-262511 GCA_050246755.1 Bacteriovoracia bacterium | reverse complement strand
ACCTGCGCGATGTTTCGCGCCAACGTGAACCGGCTAATTAGAAAAACCTGGTGCACGACGAAGCAAGCCGATCGCCTTTATGCGCATCTCGTAATCTACGCGCATTTTCATAACGAAAACTTGGTTTGAGAGCAGGGAAATCCCTAAACGAGCGGCCCTGAAAACAACAATCAAGTAGGCCAGTTTGTTAAATGATCTTGAACATCCAGCCGATCCCGGCCTGGTAAGCGTTCTTCATGCCCACCGTGGGAGAATTCGTCACTCCCGTCCCGTAGCGCTTTTGTCCTCCCCATAACAGGAATTCGGCGTTCTTGGAGATATGATAGATATAGTGAAGCGTGCCACTGATATTATTCGTGCGCTTCCCCTCGTAGGCAGTGAGGATCGGAGTGGCCTCGTATCTCCGGATGCCGAAATAGTAGTCCACGTACATGCGGTTCATGTGCTCCAGCTCGAGCACCAAAAAAAACTCATTGCCGCTTATCTTGAAAAGCACCGGCGCAAAGCGAAGCGCGTAGATACTACCCGCCTTCCTCTTGAGTAAGTCGGTGTATTCGTAAAAGGTAAGCCGGTTATAGCCGATGAAACCGCCGCCGAAGAGCGAGTTTCTGCGTCCAGCCAGGCCCAGCGATTCATAGGGATCGCCCGTATAATTGAATAGCAAGCCGATCCGCAGGCCCTTGCCCTTAGTAAAGTTCGACTGGCTGAAAATATTGGAAATATTTACGGGCCCAATCCGGAAATCGTAAAGGGGGAAAAAACCGTGCTTAGCGCTATATTTCTGGCTGCTTTTTTCGCTATGCACGCGGATGTTCTCGTTGCCGATATATCCAGGGCCTGCCGAGAAATCCATGATGTGTTTGCGCAGGAAATCCACGGGATCGCGGAAAGGAGATTCGGCGAAAGCGGGAGAAACGAAAAAAACTAATAGAAGAATCAAGGAACGCACTCATTAGATTGTAACGTATCCCTTTAAGGACCCTAAGAACTTAGGCGCCGTTTCTGCATTTTTAAGCAAGAGGAGCCCCAATCCAGAGGACTAGGGGCTCCAGAAACCGATCAAATCAGGTGCATCCCCGCATCATGAAAAGGAGGAAAAGCACGGGAACCGGCACCCCGAGAAGCCAAAGCATGAGCCAGCCGGCGCGGCCACTTTGGTTACGAAGGATCTCACGGTAATTTTTTTTCTGTACGAAGTTCATTGGATTTTCCTTTAAATTTTATGTTTTTTTTCGTTACGCGATATTGCGGTTAATGGTGCGCGCGCGGAGCACCTCTTCATGCGACATATCCAGGTAATAGCGCTCGTTCATCTTCGTGCCGAGCAGGCCTCCGGTAGCGGAAGCGAAGAGGCCCACCACGATCAGCACGAATACCGTCCAGCCTGCTCCCTTGAGCGCGGTCGCGGCTGCTTCCCGGGCTTGCACCAGCGCGGCATCCGCCTTGGCTTTAGCTTCGGCGATTTTTTGCTCCGCTTGTGGTGGAGTGAGCGAAGCCTGGAAAGCGAGGTAGTTTTTCGCGCTTTCTTGATCGCCGCGCAAAAGCCGCGAGGCCACGCCTTTCGCCACCGTGGCCGGCTCCGATCTCAGTTTTAGGTCGCCGGTCATGTCTTCCACGATGTCTTGCACCATCGGATTTGCCGAAGCTTCGCCGGCCGCCGCTGCGGCTCCGCCGATCACGGCGCCGGTGGCCTTCACCATCGTGTCCACGGCCGATACGCTCTGGCAAAGAACCAGGAGCAGAAAAAGACTACCCACGAGGGCGCCCTGGGCAATACCCGCCAGATCTACCTTCATGCGCGCTACCCGTACCGAATAGTAAGCGCCCGCGAAAATCGAAACGAAAGTGGAGATCACGAGGCAAGCCGCGGTAAATACCGAGAGTCTTTTCCAGGTGGTTCCATCCGATAGGCCGATTCCGCCAAAGGCCGCCGAAAGCGCCACGAGCGCAGCGAAGGCTACTAAAGAAATGGCTAAGCCGGCAAAGGCGGATTTCCAGCAGACGATATGTCGGTGAGCATGGGCTTGAACTACGGGTTCCATTTTTTTCCTCAATTTTAAGCAAACGTTAAACAACCGAGCAGGTCGGTTGCAACGCTTGGGCCAGGAGAAAAAGGGGGAAAAATGGGACTTTTTTAGAACTTAGTTCTTGATTCGGTAACCCGTGCGGAAGATCACGGTGATCACCGCTAAGCAAACCAGCATGAACACGAAGGTCATGGCGAGTGAGATGCCTACCTTCACGTCGGAAGTTCCGTAGAAGCTCCAGCGGAATCCATTCACGAGGTAGAGCACGGGATTGAATAGGCTGATCTTCTGCCATAGGGGCGGGAGCATCGAGATGGAATAGAAACTTCCGCCCAGAAACGTGAGGGGCGTGATCACCATGAGTGGGATCACCTGTAATTTATCAAAACCGTCGGCCCAGATCCCGATGATGAAGCCAAGCAGGCTGAAGGTAACCGAAGTGAGGGCGAGGAAGGCCAGCATCCAGACCGGATGCTGGATGCTATAGGGGACGAAAATTCTGGCAGTGAGCAAGATCACGGCTCCCAGGATCACCGATTTCATTGCGGCCGCGCCCACATAGCCAATCACGATCTCGAACGCCGAGATCGGCGCCGAGAGCACCTCGTAGATCGTGCCCACGAAACGAGGCATATAAATCCCAAAAGAAGCGTTGGACACGCTTTCCCCGAGCACCGAAAGCATGGTGAGGCCGGGAATGATGAATGCGCCGTAGGAAGTCCCGTCCACTTGGTCCATCCGCGAGCCGATCGCGGATCCGAACACCACGAAGTAAAGCGAGGTGGAAATCACGGGAGCCGCCAGGCTTTGCACCACGGTATTGAAGAACCTGCGCAGCTCGAAACGGAAAATCGCCAATATGCCGTGAATATTCATTTGCTCACCAAGGTTACGAAAATTTCTTCAAGAGAACTCTCTTTGGACTCGAGGTCCCGGAAATCCACGCCGCGCTCACCCAGCTTCTTGATTAGGGCAGGAATCCCCGGCTGCTCGGCCAGCGAGTCATAGGTATAGGTCAGGTGCATGCCATCGGTGGAGAGAGCAAGGCGGTCTCCGGCCACGTCGGCGGGTGCGGCCGGCAGGGGAGTATTCAAATTGAAAATGATCTGCTTCTTGCCAAGCTTCTTCATGAGCTTGGCCTTTTCTTCCACCAAGATAATCTCGCCCTTATTGATCACGCCAATACGATCGGCCATCTCTTGGGCTTCCTCGATATAGTGGGTGGTGAGAATGATCGTCACCCCATTTTTGCGGAGATCGCGCACTAAATCCCACATATCGCGGCGCAGGGCCACGTCCACGCCCGCGGTGGGTTCGTCCAAGAATAAAATGGTAGGCTCATGGGCCAAGGCCTTGGCGATCATCACCCGCCGCTTCATGCCGCCCGAGAGGGTCATGATCTTATCGTTTCGCTTTTCCCAGAGAGACAGGGAGCGCAAAATTTTCTCGTCTTTTTCCGGCGCCGGCGCCCCGCCGAAAATCCCGCGACTGAACGTGACCACGTTGATCACTTTTTCGAACATATCGGTGGCGAGCTCCTGCGGAACCAGGCCGATTTGCCTTCTAACGGTGCGATAATCTTTATTTATGTCAAGCCCGCCCACCGATACCGAACCGGAAGTGGAACGAAGCACCCCGCAGATCGTATTGATGAGGGTGGTTTTGCCGGCGCCGTTAGGGCCGAGGAGGGCGAAGATTTCCCCCCGGCGGATCTCGAGGCTCACGTTCTTGAGTGCGTGTAGCCCGCTGTCGTACTTTTTGGAAAGGTCTCGGATCGAAATGATAGAGTCGGTGGCCATAGGGGAATAATACTACCTCAGTAGAATCGTTACGTACCATAGTAAACAACTTGGTTGCGACGGCGCAGAAGCGTTGCGTTATTCCGCCTGGATCCGCGACGTAAGCCCCTTCAAGAAATTTCTCAGGGCCTGGTCTCCGCATTCGCGGTAATTCGGGTGTCCCCTTTTTCTCATTACGGCCGAGAGCTCGGCTTTGCCGAACGTGAAACCGGAAGATTGGATGATCTCGAGCATGTCTTCTTCCCGCAGCGCGAAGGCCACCTTCAATTTTTTCATCACGAGATTATTGGTCACCGGCAGTTCCAGCGGGGCAGCGGGGCGGCTTTCGTCTTTGCCGCGATTATAATAAATCAGGCCATCCAGAAAACAGGCCAGCACCTTGCCGGGGCATTCCTGAAAATCCGGCTCCTCTTCATTCCTCAGGTAAGCATAGATTTCATTCGCGCCCACCGCGCAATCGGCCAGCTGACAAATTTCTACGATCTCGGCATTATTGATTTTCAACGTATAGCGAAGGCTGCGCAGAACGTCGTTGGTGAGCACGAACTATTCGCAGGCAAAATTTCCGGACTCTAAACGGTCCCGGATTTTTTGCATGGCATTTCGGCAGGGCTCTAAACTCGTTTGGGCTTTGGCCACCTGGCTGACGCCGGAGGCTTTCTTATACATCAGCACGCACCCGGCGCCTTTTTCCACGATTTCGAGGCTGCGTTCGTCGTTCGGGCCATGGCAAAGGAGCATTCTCACGTTGGCGGCGATAGGGGTTTTCGTCTCTTCGGCAAAGGCAAAAGAGGAGCATGCAACGCTGAAAACAAATAAAAATAGCTTCATGAAGCTTAGATACCACAGAAGACGCCGAGGAGTTAACGCGAGGCAATACTGGGTAGGGAGGAGAACGAAAGCTAGTATTCGCGGTAGCCGGTTCGCTCGCTAAAATACTGATCCAGCGGAAAAAGAATGCGGTGGAAACCAATATCCAGCATCTCTTCGTAGGCCTTGGCCGCGTCCCAGCGCTCGTGGAGTACCCGGTGAAGCCCGATGATCAGGCCGGTGCGATCCTGGCCATGAAAACAATGCACGTAGATAGGGTAGTTATCGGAAGTGGCGAGGATGGAAAGGATTTCGTTCACCTGAGCATCGTCCGGGCGCCAGAATCCGCTCATAGGACGGGAAAACAGCTTCACCCCCAAGCGATCGGCCCACACCGCCTCATCTTCCATATCCAACTCATCGTTGCTGAGATTCAGAATAGTCTTTACGCCGTAGGTACTTTTCAATTCTTGCAGATTTTCTTCGGTGGGCTGGGCACCACGGTAGATCCCAGGGCTTACGGCCATGAATCTTTCGGGGAGGCTGGCCGCCGAGGCCAAAGTAGCGGTGGCGCATGCCAAAGCCGCGGACAGAAAAAATATAGATATGCTTTTCATAGGGCCCTCTGAACAAACTAGCCTATACCTGATTTAGAGGCATTTTTCACTGAGAGTTTAATTACAAAACTGTAATGGCCATTCCATTGCCTGATTCAGTCCAAAAGCTCATAGTCTTTCCAGCGGCTCAAAAAACCTTTAATTGCCTAGAGTTTAAGGCTTTATGAAAAACAAATTTGCGCGGTTAGGCCAACCTAACGCTACAATCAGCGCTCTATCGCTCTCCATTCTAATTTTAGCCACTTCGCTATATTTCGGCTTTCTCGGCAGAACCATCTTTCTCGCCGCTTCCGACGAGACCATTACATTCCTTCAGCTCTGCGCCTCCTTTTTAAGAGGGTTGCTATTTGATCTCGCGGTCGGATCCTATTTCTTGCTGCCGTTTACGCCTATTTTTCTCCTCCCACGCAGACTCTGGGAATCATTCCCAACGCAACTCCTGCTATTTTCCCTATTTCTCGCCGAGTTCACGCTCCTCATTTTTACGGGAGCCTCGGAGTGGTTTTTTGCGGAAGAATTCCATTCCCGCTTTAATTTCATTGCGGTGGATTACCTCGTCTATACGAACGAGGTCCTAAAAAACATATGGGAATCCTATCCAGTGTGGTTGATAGCGCCCGCAATTTTCGGCATTTCCGCCTTCTCCGTAAGATGGTTATTTTTTAAATTCTCTCGTGCCAGAGCATACCGCTCATGGGCGCATCGCTGCGCTTTGGCTATCCTGATTTGCGCTTTTTCCGGCTTTTCGCTGTTTGCCCTAAACGAAAATTCACTATTGAAAAATTTGGCTTCCGTCGAAGCAGAGACATCAAAAAATGGAATCCACGCTCTCTTCGCCGCCTATCAGAATAACGAAATCGACTACGGTCATTTCTATTCATCCAATGGGACAACCGCATCCGAGCATCTCGTGTACGAGGCAATGGAGCAGGACTACCCGGACCTACAGCGAGGGAACTCGCCCGCCAATGAAGACAAAGAATCCATCGCTCGGAACATAGTGTC
The DNA here is from genome assembly GCA_050246755.1 of Bacteriovoracia bacterium. Taxonomy (GTDB): domain Bacteria; phylum Bdellovibrionota; class UBA1018; order CAIPTA01; family CAIPTA01; genus JAKFYM01. The sequence continues at coordinate 256,253 of JBFWVL010000004.1, read as the reverse complement.
GACCAAGCAGGAAAAAAAATTAAACGTCGTGCTAGTGCTGATGGAGAGCATGAGCGCCCGCTTCATGAAAGCCTATGGCTCGGATAAAGCCATTACTCCCAATCTGGATAACCTAGCGCAAAAGGGCCTGTTCTTCGATCGCCTTTACGCAACCGGAACGAGAACGGTTAGGGGCATCGAGGCGGTAGTGCTGTCAATGCCGCCAACTCCCGGCCAATCCATCGTACGGAGGCCTGACGCCGGTGAGCTCTTTTCGATCGGCACCGTATTTCGCGAAAAAGGGTATCGCACGGAGTTCGTGTACGGTGGCCGCTCCTATTTCGACAACATGAAGACGTTCTTCCGGAGCAATAAATTTGACGTATCCGACGAAGAAAATATCCTGCCTTCCGATAGAACATTTTCCAATGCCTGGGGAGTGGCGGATGAAGATTTATTCCGGCACGCGCTCAAACTGCAATCTGAAAATTATCAGCATGGTAGGCCCTTTTTTCAGCTTATTTTAACCACCTCGAATCATCGTCCATATACTTTCCCCAAAAACAAGATCGATCTTCAGCCTGGGACCGGCCGCGATGGCGCGGTAAAATACTCTGATTTTTCCATCGGTGAGTTTGTGGCCGAATCGGCGCAGAAGCCTTGGTTCAAAAATACCGTATATGTCTTTGTAGCCGATCACAATGCCAGCGTGGCCGGCGGAACGAAAGTTCTTCCCGCCGACTATCGGATCCCGGCAATTTTTTATTCTCCAGGAAATATTTCTCCGGAAAAAAACTCTATTCTATCGAGCCAAATCGATATTGCGCCCACGCTATTGGGGCTACTGAATTTTTCCTACCAGAGCAAGTTCTTTGGGCATGATCTGAGCCGGGCAAAAACCGAACGCGCTTTCCTGGGAACGTACCAAACGGTGGGGTTATGGCGGCACGACAAGCTGGTTTTGCTCTCGCCGAACTTCCGCATCGATATCAAAAAGATGAAAAATGAAATTGCCCAGAATTTATTCCGGCTGGAAGAAAAAAAATACTCCGCCGCGGATGAAGACGTTGCCGTCACGATCGCGTTCTATGAAACGGCCAGCACCTGGTACCAAGAGAAGCTCTTGAAGGAAAGCCGGCGCTACAGCACCGTGAAGAATATGCGCGCGTTCTAAAAACGCTCTAACCGGTAAAATATTTCAAAACTGTAATTAAAATCTGCCCGCGTGCGAATGGTACAAATAATAGTTACCTAATCGCACCTATCATCTAGAGAGGCAGCCAACATGATTCGCATTCTATTTCTTTCTATTGCCTTGTTTTTTGCTCAACTAGCGGCGCCCGCTATTTCCTTTAGCCATGAAGCAACGGTAGTAGGCGGGGACTATCGCCAGCGCTACGCTCTGCCCACGGCCTCCGCTAAGCTCGTGGATAATCATGGAAACGGGCATGACGATCTATACGGGACAAGAAACTTCCGCGCCGTTCTCAATGGCGTCTACTACCGGGGCGGCGCCAATAACGTTTATAATAAACACCAGAGGCGCTCGAATATGAATCCGCTGCCCAATGAAGGGCTGACCAACCTTTGCCAAGAAGGTTTTACCCAAGCGGTTTATCTCTACACCGAGCGGTATAGCTCGGCACCCAAAATCACCAAGTGCAGAACCTTCGAAGGAAATGAGAATACCCTCGAGTATCTCCAGATTAGCCCTCTGAATTTTAATATCGCGGATCTAGAGCGCCTCCACGGATTAATTTACGAACACATTAGGTCTCCGCGCCTGGGACCGATATACGCTCACTGCTGGAATGGCTGGCACTCTTCGGGCTATGCCGCCGCCACGGCGTTACGCCAATTCTGCGATTTTACGGCCGAACAAGCCGTGCAGTACTGGAATGCGAATACCGACGGAAATAACGGCGCCTCTTACAGCGGCATACGGAATAAAATCCGGGCCTTCGTGCCGAATCCGGCCCGGACTCTCTCTCCCGAAGAGAAGGCCACGCTTTGCCCGTCTCCTGGCTCTCTTAGCTACGCAAGAAAATAGTCAGATAAGCGTGGGCTTCGGCTTAGCGCTAAATCATGGTATTCCTTGAGTCCATGAAGCTCCTCGTAGTGGAAGACGACAAAAAGATCGCGGGATACCTGCTTAAGGGCCTTATGGAAGCGGGCTACCTAGTAGATATAGCCCACGACGGAGAAGACGGCCACGAGAAGGCCACGCACGGCAGCTACGATCTTCTCATCTTAGACATGATGTTGCCGAAGCTGGATGGCCTCTCGTTACTAAATAAAATTCGCTCAGATGGCAACACTTCGAAAGTACTAATTCTCAGCGCCAAAGTAAGCGTAGATGACCGCATCGCGGGCCTACGTGCGGGAGGGGATGACTATCTCGTTAAGCCCTTCGCGTTCGGCGAGTTGCTGGCCAGATGCCAGGCACTCCTGAGGCGCGCACCCGCGCCAGCCGAAACCAACCGCTTAAAACAGGGTGGGGTAAGCATTGATTTCGTAAGCCGTGAAGTTTTTCGGTATGGAAAAAAAATCGAGCTGCAGGCCAAGGAATTTTCTCTCCTCGAATATTTCTTGCGGAATCCCGACCGGGTGCTTTCTAAGGCGCAAATTCTGGAGAAAATTTGGGGCTACAACTTCGACCCACAAACCAATGTGGTAGACGTATTAGTTTGCCGCCTTAGAAATAAGCTAGACCGCGATTTTAGTGAAAAGACGATTTTGACCATACGTGGGGTGGGTTATGTTTTTAAGCCCGCTTAAGCGGCTCAGCAAAAAATTAAGCTTTCGCTTATTTTCCGGATTTTGCCTCCTTTTCATTCTCAGCTCGGGAGTAGTATTTTTTTTGGTATACGGAATGTTCTCCCACAGCCTGGAAAAAACCGACCACGAACTGATCGAATCGAAGGCCAGAGAGTATAGCGCGCTCTATCAAAAAGACGGGATTAACGGCTTAAAAAAAATGGTCACCGATATCCGGACTCGCGAGGAGAGCTCCCACTTCTTAGTGCGCCTCGTGAATGAAGAGGGAGCATCGCTTTTTTACCACGCGCCGGTAAATCATGAAAGATTCGATGTGGCCGAAGTGGAAAAGACCCTCGAGAAGAAGCCTCACGGCGGGCAATGGCAGTTTATTCTAGCGGACATCGACGACGACAAGCTGGAAATTCTTACGGTGGCCACCGGCGATGGAACCTTTCTCCAAGTAGGGAAAAGTGCTGACAGCCGCGAAGACCTTCTGGAAAGCCTCCGTGATATTTTTCTCATCGCCTTAGTCATCACCATTGGCATCGCCGGGGTTTCCGGAATTCTGCTTTCAAACGGGGTACTGGCCCCGGTGAGGGCGCTGGTATCCACTATTCAGCGCATCCAGAAAGGCAATCTCACGGCCAGGGTAACCACCGCCCATTCGGGAGATGAGCTCGAAATGCTCTCCTCTCTGTTCAACGCCATGCTCGACAAAATTCAGGCGCTTCTCCAGGCCATGAAGGAAACTCAGGACAACGTGGCTCACGATCTCCGCACCCCGATGACTCGCTTTCGCAGTATCGCCGAAATCGCACTCCGCAAAGACCAAACGCCCGAATTTTATAAAGAAGCGTTGAGCGAGGGCCTAGAATGCTCGGAAGAGATTCTTACGCTGATCAATACGCTCATGGAGATCACCGAGGCCGACGCCGGAGCCATACGGCTCGCGCTAAAATCCGTTCCGGTGAATGAGGTTATAGTGGAGGTGTTAGATCTTTACGAAATGACCGCGGAAGACAAGCGCATTGCCATAAAAGTAAGCTGCCTGGAACCATTGATAGTAAAGGCCGACCGCGGATACTTAAAGCGTGTTCTCTCCAATCTTTTAGACAACGCCATTAAGTATACCGACGAGGGCGGCAGTATTGAAATTTCTGCTCGGCAAAGCGACAAAATGGTGGTCATTTCATTCCGGGATACCGGTGTGGGAGTAGATAAAAAAGATTTGGAACGCATCTGGGACCGTCTCTATCGTGGAGACAAGAGCCGGTCACGCGCGGGGCTCGGCCTCGGCTTGAGCGTGGTGCAGGCCGTGGTTAAGGCACATGGTGGCTCCGTGGCGGTGGAAAGCGAGCTAGGCCAGGGATCTATTTTTTCAGTCAGTCTTCCCTCCGCGTCTAGCCAAAGCGCCGTTTAACGCCAAAGCCCTCTATTTTAGCTAGCTAAAAGTACCGCACCAACCACCACTAATGCCCCCCCAATCAGAGTTTTTACGTCTGCCTTCTCTCCCAAAATAAAAATACCCATCAGAATCGCTAGGGCCACGCCCAGCTTATCCACCGGCGCAACCTTAGAAACTGGGCCCAACTGGAGCGCACGATAGTAACACAGCCAAGAAATTCCCGTGGCGAGCCCAGACAAAACCAGAAACATAAAGGTTCGGGTGGAAATGGAAGGGAGGTCTTTCCACTGACCGCGCCAGAACAAAATTCCAGCGGTGAAAACTAAAATCACGATCGTGCGAATGAAGGTGGCCAAATTAGAGTTAATCGAAGAAACCGCCACTTTTCCGAGAACAGCGGTTAGCGCGGCAAATACCGCTGATCCCACCGCATACGTACGCCAGTCATAAATCATTTTTTAGCCTTTCTACGTTTCAAACAAATTGAAGCTTAGCACTCAGGAAAACAAGGTACAAATTTGCCCCCGGTAATATCCGACGAAAAGGGAAAATGCCGTGAACAGGGGACCATAGGGCTTGTGGTATACTTTTGGGCCTTATGATGCACCAAGCTTCTATCGCCGACATCTGCACCGGCTCCATTGAACGCGCCTCTTCCTATATCGTGGTTTCCATGTGCCGCTACCCGCGTGGCATAAAGAAAACACTGATGGACGAGTACAATAGCCGGCTCGCGCCCTCGAAAGAACTGCTCGCCGACTGGCACGCCGCTAAACAAGAGGTAGGGCACCACGAGGCCTTCACCAAATCCAACTACGAAGATCGTTTCGAGATTTCGGCGCGTGCGGAAGAAGAATTAAAGGCGCTCGCGGCCCGCAGCGAGAAATGCGACGTGTTCTTGGTTTGCCAGTGCGAAGTGGGGGAACGCTGCCACCGCGAGATTCTCCTTCTGGCCGCCCAAAAGAAATTCGGGGCGAAGATCGGGAAAATATTTCACGCGTACCCCCGTTTTTTTCGGAGATGGGGCCACTAAACTACTTTGCCCCCACCGGCACCGAAATAGTGGAGCTGCCGGCCTTTACCGCATACTTGTGAATTTTTTCGCCCACCTTTACCGAAAGGGTAAAGGGCTTTTGCGCCGAAACTGAAATGGATCTAGCGCCATTTTCTTCCGGCGAGGCCATTACGGAGAAAATATTATCCTGCCTCAGCTCCATGTTGGCGAGCCCAACCCGGCCGGGCTCCCGTAAATCCCAGTTCACCTGATTTTCCGCGCCCACGATATCCAGGCCAACGCCTTCCTGGATAAAAAGCGCGATGGGGCCGAGGGCGGTCCAGCCGGCGAAATCTTGGCGTCCGTATTTTTTGTCGATCCGGGTGCAAGGCGTGAATTGGTCGGGGTGGTAGCATTCCCAGATCGTCTTATAATCGTCGCTCGCCTCGTTGGGATCCACGTGGTCCGTGTCTATCTTCGAGGAATATACTTTCTCCATGCTCGTGAGATGATTCAAAGCCGCTTCGTGCGCGAATTCGTCGTTGCCGAATTTTTTCAATCCCTTAATGGTCATGTAGTTCGTAGGGGCCCAAACGCCCCCGCGCCAGTAGGTGGCTTCTTTCGTATAGCCAGGATCCGACGCCGACAACGCCGGAAATAAATGTTTGCGGTAAAACTCATCGGGATTTCTCAGATGCTCCTGCAGTTTCTCCGCCCGTTCCGGGCTCGCCACTCCGGAGAGCATGGCCCACATGGCACCGATATGCTTCACGCCGGTCTGTTTTCCGTCTTTGTCCACGTCGTAGTAGAAGCCATCCTTTTCGTTCCAGGCTAGGCGATTCACGGCCTCGGATCTTTCCTTAAATTCGGCCAACCAGTATTTTTGCTTCTTTTTATCGCCTACTTTTTCCGCCATAAGCGCCAGGTACTTAGCGGCCAGGGCTTGTTGGAGCGACATATCCACCCAGCCAGCAAGCTCGGCATTCGGCCTCGGCATATTATCCATTCCGCTATCGTAGCCAGTTTGCCAGTACATGCCTTTCACCGATTTACTCGACTGCTTTTTCTTAATCCAAGCGTCGTACTTTTCCAGAATGGGCAGCACCCGCGCCAGGCGGCTATCGTCGCCCGTCATGCGGTAGTAGTCCCATTCCGACCAGGCAAAGAGGGGAGGATTCGTGACCGTGAAATCGTTGTCCACGGGCTTTACGAGTTTCTTGCCGTCGGTTTTCGAATAAATGCGCGCGATATACCCGTCTGGATCTTGTTTAGCGTAGAAATTATCCAGAGTTTGCATGGCGGGAAAATTTTTCCCTCCGTAACGGCCATACATACTCATGAAGATGCTGTCCCATTGGTAAATTTGCTCGTTGTAGCCCTCTTCCATATAGGCTGGAACGAAATTATTTTCTTTGGTTCCGAAAGAAAGATTTTTGAAAGCCATGCGCCACGATTGCCAGTAAAGATTTACCAGCTCGGGCCGCGCATCGAGCGTGGGGGCGGGAAGCATTTTCTTAAACGATTCAAACGGAGGCACGCGGCGCAATTGAATCCGGCGATAAATTCCGCCTTTTTTGCCGTGGCTCTTCACTTTGATCGCGATCACATTTTTTTGGCCGAATTTTAAATATTTGGCGATATCCGCTTCCGTTGGATCCCAGGTTAGCGTTTGGTTACCATTGCCAAAATGTTTCACGAGCTTGCCATTCACATAGAGGTCGTATTCATCGTAGACGCCCATGGACTGAACAAGGACCTTCGAGTCATTCCAACTTTCCGGAATTTCCTGCGTGTAACGATACCAGCCCGCGGAAGCGGTATCATTTTTGACACCTTGCTCTTGCCAGGTTTTTTTCGCGGTAAGAACGGGCCACTTCGAGTCGTTGAAATCGGGAGAGGCCCATCCCGCTACTAATCCAGTATCTTTTGGGTCCAGTTTGAAGCGCCAATTCACTAAATTAACCACGTTATTTCGCGCTTCTTTTACGGGATTGGAAGGGGGGGCAATTTTAGACTCGAGTACCCGTTTCAGCTTACTTGCCTCTAGCTGAATCGTGTTCTCCGTTTTCGCCAAACAATCCGCTAAATCGGAGGGAACATTTTCTCTGGATAGAACTTCGCCGGAAGTATTCCGCTGGATTTTCCAGATATTGCCCTCTTGGCAAATCACCTGACCCTCAGCGTTAAATTTACATTCGCCATCGGCTTCTTCGGCGCGGGCATTGGCCGAGAGGGAAAGGGCATAAACAGAAACTAGCAATAGGCATATTTTGTTCATGCCGAAATTGTACCCCGAGGCGAAGTACGTTGCGAACAATAATCTTACTCTGTTGCGGGAGGAGAGCCAATATAAACCAGGTGAGAAATCGAAAGCCCCGGCTCCTTCATTCGGCTTTGCAGAAAGCCATTCACTTTCGCGATTTCCGGCTTCGAGGGGCGCCCACCCCATTGCACATGAATAGCAGACGGCGCGAGCTGAGGCTCTTCGCTGGAACTTACATTTTGTGCAATAACCAATATCTTTCGAAGCTTGGGAAACAGGGGGTGAAGCTCTAAGGTTATGTCATTCGACAAACCCTGCGCCCTCTTAAAGTGGCCCAGCTGATATTCAAGCGAAGCTAACCGCAGATCAGAAGCTTCTGATTCCTTGTGCTCTTGCGCCAAGCCGCTCTTGATTTTCTGCTCAATTCTTTCCGCAAGTGAAGATTGATGAATTTCCAATGCATCTCTGGGCAAAAGATTTTTTGTCATTTTCAAGCGAAGCTCATCCATATTTTCCTGGGAAATAGGCTCACCAATCACGCTCACGATTAGCTTGGGATTTCGCCAATTATAATCAATTTCAGAGCCAACAACGAACGCACCCTCAATTTGCAGCTCATGCTTTACGAAGGAATTAGCTCTCGAGCGAAATGCGCTTTCGCGCAGCAAAAACCATGCAGACACCAGGCTGGGAAAAAGCACTAGAAGAGCCGTGGCAATTACCCAGCGCCTTAGCCGCTGGCGATCCGCAGGATCTGGCATCGCCACCTTCTTGAATCCTAAATATTTGATAAAGACCAAGGTAGAAAGGCAAATATAAACAGAATTTATAACAAAAAGATACATGGCGCCGAAGAAGAAGGGAAAATTTCCCTTAGAAAGCGCATAGCCAGCAGTGCAAAGTGGAGGCATTAAAGCAGTAGCGATCGCCACGCCGGGAATCGCATTGCCCTTTTCTTTCCTGGATAAAGCAACGATTCCCGCCGCGCCACCAAAAATAGCAATCATCGCATCGAAAAACGTGGGCCGAGTTCTAGCTAATAGTTCGGACTGCGCCTCCGAAAGAGGAGAAACAGAAAAGTAAACCAAAGACACAAGAATACTGATGCCAACGGCGTAACCAAGATTACTTAAGGCGCGCTTAACCAAAGGCAGATCATTAATCCCAAGGCCTACGCCAGCTCCGATAATTGGCCCCATGAGCGGAGAAATAAGCATGGCTCCGATAATGACCGCAGCCGAATTAGTGTTTAGGCCGATAGATGCGATCATGATGGCAAAGGCGAGCGTCCATGCATTCGCGCTACGAAAATCTACGTTCAAACGAACACTTTCGATGGTACCTTCTTCATCCGTATCTGCACGAAGGTTCATTAGCGCCCGAAAGCGTTGAATAGCGACACGCAGTTTATCTTCAAATAAGTGGCCAACCATCTTGTTCATAGGTGCTTGAATTGTAGGGTTTAAGCTAAACGACCGCAAAATAAAACTGCATGAAGCGGCTCAAAAACCGCAGCCCGTTATCGGTGCCCAGATTACGACCATCGTCCCGGCCATGCTCTTCGGAATCCATTTTGCTCAAGTCAAAACGGAAACACCCTCATCGACACCCACCAAAAGGCAGACCCACAGAAGAAAAATAAGCTGGCATTACCGCTCCCAAATTTTGAATTGAAAATAGATGAGGCAATAGAGAAGTAAGCGTAAAACATGAATGGCCTTAGCGCGCCAAGCTCCACCGAAAATAAAGAGATCAGCGCAGCTAGTTCATCGGTCCATCGCCCATTCACTCCAAAGAAAGTAAATGAAGCGATATCTCCAAACGAAAATAGAGTGTGCGCTTTCGAAATGTGATACCCGCGCTCAGGTACGGAAACGTTGGTGAAAAAGCCCAGATTTTTTATTCATACATCTCAATTTTAGCTCTTATAAGTGGCCAGGAAAAAAAGGGGGATGGTCATCTGAGCCTGAGTCAGGGTTTGCGTTCTATTTCACTAAACCTTAACATCTATCTATATGAAATTAAGTTTTGCATTCTTTTCGGTATGGAAGACACTCTTCATCACCTGCGCGGGATGGCTGCTGCTTTGCGCTCTTTATGAGAAAACTGGAATGGGAACTGGGTTTTGGACTCAGCTTTTTGCTTATACCTGGGGAATGCCCCTAGGAGCGCTTGTACTTTTCTCAACGGCCGGCTTTATTGGCCATTTTTTATCATCTCAGAATTCAGGCGTCGAAATGGCGTTGGTGCTTTTGCCTCTCATGTTGACCTCCTATTTCCAGTGGTTTTATCTAGCCCCGCTGCTTCGGAAGCGAACCGCTAAATTTTTTGAAGGAAAACCTAATCTGGTTTCTTTTATTCCATTGGCGTGCTCGCCTTTAGCCGTTGTTCTTGCAGGGGCTACGGGAATCATGTTTGCTCCTTTTTTGATGGCGATAATGTTTATCTTTCTCGGCGTCGCAGCTGTTATTAAACAAGGACGAGAGGCACGAGCGGCGGCTCTCACAGCCTTGCTATCCACCTACGTTTTCTCAGCGGCAATAGCATGCTTCTACGTTGCGACCACCACAAGTAGAAGCACGGAACGATTTGTGGCCATCCTCGTATGTGGTGTCGCAGGACCATTTGCTGGAATTTGTTTGGCAACCTTTACGGGATATTGGAAGCGGAGGCGGCTCGCGTCGCTTAGCCGAAATAGCGGGAGCTCGCCCTTTCTCTGAGATCACAAATTAAAAAGCCCCGAGCTTTCGCTCAGAGCTTTTTAATTAATGGTGCCCAGGACTGGACTCGAACCAGCATGCTTGCGCGCTACCCCCTCAAGATAGTGTGTCTACCAATTTCACCACCTGGGCACAGGGCTAACAGAGCCGAAAAATTAGCATCCTAGTATTCGAATCTCAAGCCCAAAGCGTGGGTTCCGGATCCGCCGGAGGACTGCAATTCATTCACGAACGTATAGGTAAGATAGGTTTTGCGGATACCTAAGTTCGCCAAGCCCCGACTCGCGGATGCGCCTTCGAGGCGATTCAAGTTTAGGTGAGCACCAGCCCCATAACACTGAGAGTCAAAGCTCTGGCTAGGCACTGCCACGTTCACGGCCGTGCGCTCGAAACTCGTCAGCTTCACTTTTTGGTAATCGAAAAGGGCGAAGGGAACCACGAGCTGGCCGAGCCAATAATCGAACTCGTAGATCGCGCGGGCGCCGTAGGAATACATCGAGCGCTTTTTGGTGCTTTCGAATTCGCCGGGGATGGTCGCGCTGGAATATTTATAGCGGGTGAATACCACCGAACCCACGGGCCCGATTCCGAAGGCTCCGTAGGAGAGGTCCTTGAGAGGAAAGTAGGTGAACGAAAGCTGGCCGCCTTGGCTGGTGGCATCGAAGGCACCGGATCGGAAATTATTGATTTTCCCGTCGTAGGCATTGCGCACATAGTCGATCCCTACCTGCCAATTGCCGCCCTCGTGAGGAAAGAGTTGGCGATCGTCGTAGGACTCTTGGAGTTGTTTGCGGCTCGCTTCCTTCTGGCGGTATTCCTCGTAGGCTTCATAGGTATCGCGTTTGCGGGGATCAGCCTTTGCGGTGGGCATCACGGGAGTAGGAGCCACTTCATGATCGATGGAAAGACGGGGCGCGGGCACGGGATCGCTCACGGGCGGAGGAGGCGTGGAAACCACCGGGCTGCTCAGCGTGGATTCGGGAGAAGGATTCGCGCTCACGGAACCCGATCCGCCCTCTACGGGAGTGGCAAGAAGAGAATCTACGCTCTGGGATTCGGAAGCGGTGGCCGCGGTTGGTGCAGCGGGGTCCGGCGCGAGGAGACCGTCGGTAGGAACGGCGGCGTCAGCGGCGGGCGGAGGAGAAGAAATGGCGGCGGCGGCCTCGTCGGGATGCGGGAGGGGCGCGGTTTCCGGAGCCACCTCGGAACTTGAGCAGCCGTAGAGTAGTGCGAGTAAAGCCAGCGACGACGCGATTTTTTTCATTGTTTGCGCTTCTCCCAGTCGTTGAGAAATTGTTTTAGCCCGGAATCGGTGAGCGGGTGTTTTACCAGTTGCTGCAAAATCTTCAGCGGGCAGGTGGCCACATCGGCGCCGATCATGGCGGCGTCGCGCACGTGCAGGGGATGACGGATGGAAGCCGCGAGGATCTCGGTTTTGAATTTATAGTTATCGTAGATGGTGCGGATTTCTTTAATAAGCACCATGCCGTCTTGAGAAGCGTCGTCGAGGCGGCCGATGAAGGGGCTGATAAAGGAAGCGCCGGCTTTAGCGGCGAGCAGGGCCTGGGTGGACGAGAAGCAGAGGGTCACATTGGTGCGGATGCCTTCTTTGGCGAATTGCTTAGTGGCCTTCAGACCCTCTTCGGTGAGCGGCAATTTCACCACGATATTTTTATGCATCTTCGCCAGCTCGCGGCCTTCTTTGAGCATGCCGGAAGCATCGAGGGCGATTACCTCGGCGGAAATCGGTCCGTCCACGATGGCGCAGATTTCTTTGATGAGGGTGTGAAAATCTTTGCCGGATTTGGCTACCAGACTGGGATTGGTGGTTACCCCGTCAATGATACCCATTTCGTTGGCCAAACGGATCTCGTCGGTTTGCCCGCTATCGATAAAAAACTTCACTCCTGGCCTCCAGTTGGCTTTAGTGGTTGCCCAGATAGGCTTCGCGTATTTTAGAATTATTCAACAAATTGCGCGCTTCGTCTACGAGCGTGAGCTCGCCCGTCTCTAAAACAAGGCCCGTATGCGCGATTTGTAGGGCAAGGTGTGCATTTTGCTCCACTAAGAGCACGGTGGTACCCTGAGTATTCACTTCTTTAATAATCTTAAAAATATGGGAAATGATTTGGGGAGCCAAGCCGAGAGAGGGCTCATCGAGCAAGAGGAGCGGTGGAGAGCTCATGAGGGCGCGGGCGATGGCCAGCATTTGTTGCTCGCCGCCCGAGAGGGTTCCGCCCAATTGGCTGCGACGCTCTTTTAAGCGGGCGAATAAGCCAAATACGCGTTCGCGGGCGATCTCGATTTTTTTCGGATCGGATTCGGCCCAGGCACCGAGATCGAGATTTTCGTCGATCGTAAGATCGGGGAAAATCCCGCGGCCTTCGGGGGCGTGCGCGATGCCGAGGCGAGCCACAAGGTGGGGCTTCTTGTGGGACCAAGAGGAAATATTCTGGCCTTCGAAAAGAATTGCGCCGGTGCGCAGGGGAACGAGGCCGGAGATCGCGCGCAGGCAGGAGGTTTTTCCCGCGCCGTTGGCGCCGAGGATGGTTACGATCTGGCCTTTGGGGATCTGGAAAGAAATATCGCGGAGAGCCTGGATGCCCCCGTAGTTCAGCGATACGTTTTTGAATTCGAGCATACTCATCAGTCGGTACCCAAGTAAGCGCGGATCACGTTCTTATCTTCCTGAATTTCTTTCGGGCTGCCTTCGGCGATTTTTTTGCCGTACTCGAGCACGGCCACGCGCTCGGAAATTCCCATCACGAGGCGCATATCGTGCTCGATGAGGAGAATGGAAACTTTGAAGCGGTCGCGCACGAAGCGGATGGTTTCCATGAGCTTGGCGGTTTCCTGGCCGTTCATGCCGGCGGCCGGCTCATCGAGGAGGAGAACTTTGGCGCCCGTGGCGATGGCGCGGGCGATCTCCAGGCGGCGCTGCACGCCGTAGGGGAGGTTGCGGGCTTCGGTATCCTCGGAAGTATTTTCGAGGGAGAAAATCTTCAGGAGCTCCTCCACCTTGGCGTTTTTTTCATCTTCATCTTGGAAAAAAGCGGGCAAGCGCAATAGAGATTTCAGGGTGGAATTCTTGGTGGTGCGATCGAGCGCGATCAAAATATTATCGCGCACGCTGAGATCCTTGAAGAGGCGAATATTCTGGAAGGTGCGGGCAAGGCCGAGACCGGTGATCTTGTGGGTGCGCAATCCCTTGAGGGATTTGCCGAAAGCACGGGCTTCGCCGAAGGTGGGCTGGTATACGCCGGTGATCACGTTGAAGGCGGTGGTTTTCCCGGCGCCATTGGGGCCGATCAGCGCGAGGATCTCGCCCTCGTATAATTTCAGCGAAAATTCCTGCACGGCTTTGATCCCGCCGAAGTGCACGCTCACGTTATCTAATTCTAAAACCACGGGCCGGGTCATTTCTTCCCCCGGTTTTTATATTTGCGCCAGTAGTAGGCGATCTCGCGGCGGCCGAGCAAACCGTCGGGCTTGAGCAGCATGAAAAGAATCAGGATGAGGGAATAGAGGATCATGCGGAAATCGAGGCGGGTGATTTCCTGCAGAGGCCGCAGGGCTTCCGGTAAAATCGTTAGGCCAACGGCAGCCAATACCGCGCCGCTCACCGAACCGAGGCCGCCGAGCACGATGATCACCACCACCTCGAAGCTCTTCATGAAGCCGAAGATCGAAGGGTTGAGGTAACCGTAGTAGTGGGCGTAGAGGCCGCCGGCGATTCCCGCCCAGAAGGAAGAAACCACGAAGGCTTTTACCTTCACGCCGGTGGTATTTACGCCCATGGCCTCGGCGGCGATCTCGTCTTCGCGCACCGAGAACATCGCGCGCGCAGTGGGAGTGCCGAGCAAGCGGAAGGCGGAGAAGGAAGAAGCGAGGGCGAGGAAGATGAGCCAAAAATGGTTCGTGAAGGTGATGATTCCGGAAAGACCACGGGCCCCGCCGAGGAATTCGATATTGAGCAGCATCACGCGGATGATCTCACCGAAACCGAGCGTAACGATGGCGAGATAATCGCCCTTGAGGCGGAGCGATGGCAGGCCCACGAGGTAGCCGCAAAATGCGGCGAAGGCGCCGCCCACGATGAGGGAAAGTAGGAAGAATAGCTGCTGAAAAAATCCATCGCTGGCGGCAATGCCGAGCTTGGGCAAAACGAAGATCGTGAGCGCCGCGGTAGTATAGCCGCCCACGGCCATGAAGCCCGCGTGGCCGAGGCTAAACTGCCCGGTAAAGCCATTGATCAGGGTAAGGCTGGTGGCCAAGATGATATTGATACAAGCGATCATGAAGATCGATTGGTAGTAGGGATTGATATTCGGATAGACGAGCACGGCCAGACCGATGCAGCAAGCTACCGCGTAGGCCCAAGGAAGATAAGAGCGGAGAGTCCGGTGCATCATCAGACTTTCTCCGCCATGGATTTTCCAAAAATTCCTTTAGGCCGGAAAATCAGGATCCCGATCAGGATCGCGAAGGCCAGGGCATCGCGCATCGTGGGGTAACCATAACCCACGATATACTGCTCAGAAACGCCCATGAGCAAGCTACCCACCACGGCTCCGCGCACGGAACCGATTCCGCCGAGCACGGCGGCCACGAAAGCTTTCAGGCCGGGCATGAGGCCCATGAGCGGCTCGATTTTCGGGTAGGATAATCCCACAAGCACGCCGCCGGCTCCCGCCAAGGCGGAACCGATCACGAAGGTGAGGCTGATGATGAAGTTCACGTTGATACCGAGAAGCATCGCCACTTTATGATCATGGGAAACCGCGCGCATGGCTTTACCGGCCTTCGTGCGCGTAAGAAAAAACTCCAGCGCCAACATTAATACCAGCGCCACCACGCAAACCACGATTTGGATCGGAGAGATCTGCACGTCGCCCAAGTGATAGGAAGTATCCAGATTGATGAGCTCAGGAAAAGGCCGGGGATTCGGCTTGAAGATCATCTGCGCACCGAATTGAAAAAATAAGGAAACACCCACGGCTGTGATTAGAACGTTGATCCGCGGAGCTTTGCGGAGGGGCCGGTAGGCCAGCCACTCCACCAGAAAACCGATCGCGGCCGTTACGGCCATACTAGCGGCGAGCACCACCATGAAGATCCAGGGGCCCTGACGGTCAGGACCGGCGCCGAGTGCATTTCCCACATAGTAACCGGTATAGGCGCCGAGCATGAAAATTTCGCCGTGGGCGAAGTTAATGAACTGAAGAATCCCGTACACCATCGTATAGCCCAGGGCGATCAGAGCGTAGATCGCGCCGAGGGATATACCGTTGATGGTGTGCTGGATGAACTCACTCATGACAGTTCAACTTACGGTTCAACGGTAGAGAAGTACTTAGGTTCACCGTCGATATATTTCAGAACCACGGCCGATTTCACGGCATTGCGTTCAGCATTGATGGAAATCTTACCGGTAACGCCCACGAAATCTTTCGTTTGGGCGAGCGCGGCACGGATATCTTCCCGCGTTACGGCTTTCGCGCGTTTCGCGGCATCCATCATCACGTTGAACGCGTCGTAGCCGAGGGCAGCCATCGCATCGGGGATCTCTCCATCGTAGCGCTTCTTAAAGCTTTCGATGAAGGCCTGGGCGGCGCCGTCTTTGGTGTCGCGGGCATAATGGTTGGAAAAATAGGTATTTTCGAGCGCTGCTTTACCCGCCACTTTAGCTAAGTCGGGAGATTCCCATCCGTCTCCGCCGAGAATGGGCTGCTTGATCCCAATCTGGCGCGCCTGTTTAATCACGAGCGCTACTTCGTTATAGTAACCAGGCACGAAGATCACGTCGGGCGCTTTTCCTTTGATGGAGGTGAGCTGGCCGCGGAAATCAGTGTCCTTGGTTTGGTAAACGGTATCCACCACGATTTTTCCGCCTTTGGCTTCAAAGGCTTTCTTGAAGTAGTCGGCCAAACCCACGGAATAGTCTTGTTTTTCGTCTCGCAGGATCGCGGCGGTTTTTGCCTTAAGATTCTCGCCGGCAAATTTCGCCATCACTTCGCCTTGAAAAGGATCGAGGAAGCAGATGCGAAAAATGTATTCGCCCTTCTGCGTTACTTTCGGGTTGGTGGAAGAGGGGGAGAGCATCGGCGTTTTGAAGCGCATAGCCACGTCGGCCGCGAAGATGGAAAGGGTGGAAGCCACTTCGCCGAGCACGCCCACCACATTATCCTGGGTGATTAGCTTCGTTACGGTGGTAGCCGCTTCTTCCGGCTTGGATTGGTCGTCGTAGGTAATTACTTCCACCAGCTTACCATTCAAACCACCGGCCGCGTTATATTGCTCCATGGCAAGATCCACGCCTTTTTTGGTGGCTTGGCCGAAGTTGGCGGTATCCCCCGTGAGCGAGGCGAAATGTCCGAGCTTAATCTTGGCGGCCTCTTCTTTTTTGGTGCAGCTCACGATGGCCAGGGCAGACACGCAAAGCCCGAGCATAATCTTAGAATATAATTTTTGGCGCATGATGAATCTCCTCCGCTAATGGTACATTAAGTTGTGCTTCATGCAAAAAATCTTGTCAAATTAGAAACGTAGGAGAATTTGATGAAGGCAAAGAAGAGCGAACGCAGAGTTCCAATCGTGATTCCTTCGTACGCAAAGCTCGTGAAGGGCTACGTGGGTTTTCTCACCGGCACCGGAAAATCCCTCGCTACCGTCACTTGCTATAAAGGAGATCTTTCTCTGCTCGAGGAATTTCTTACCGAGCGAAAAAAAGATTTCTACCAATTGAACGCGAAGGACTTCGCTGCCTATGAATACTGGATGGAGAAGCGCGGACTAAAAATGAATACGCGCCGCCGAAAAATCCTGAGCGCTAAATCGCTGGTGAAATACGCAGTGAGTCGCAAAAAAGTGGCTCCTTCTGCGGTGCAGTTCGTAAAAACTCCGGAACGCCTGGAGCGCTTGCCCTGGATTCCTTCCGAAAATGATTTTTCCAAACTCTTAGGGCACGTGAAGGGAGAAACTCCCCTCGGCCTGAGAAATCGCCTGCTCGTGCGCCTGCTCGCCGAAACCGGCCTCACCCTCGCCGAAGTTTGCGCTCTGCGCTGGAACCAAATCCAGGGCGATAAAGTGGAGGCAGGGCAGGGCGGAAAAAAAGAACGTACCTTAAAAATTTCGGCCGATACCCGAGGCCAGTTAACAGAATGGAGAAAATCCAATTCCGGCAAACATCTCTTTCCGGGCTTCAACCGCCACGGAATCACATCGGAAAAAATGACGCCAAGAGGAGTGGAATTATTTTTCCGCCACCTTTCGAAACAAACGGGCTTCCGCGCGCTGAAGCCGAAAACGTTGCGCCACTATTGCATCACGAATTGGCTGCGCGCCGATCTACCCGAAAACGAAATCCAGCGCCGCCTCGGCGTACACCCCAACTATTCCCTCCATGCCTACCGAAAATTCCTTGAACAGCCGGCACGCTGAGCGCGGCCTCCTGGCACTGGGCGTATTGGCCTGCCTCTATTTCCATTTGCGGGGGTTGAGCGCCATGCCAGGCCTTCACTACGATGAAGCCTGGGCCATGAACTATAGCTGGCGCATAGGATTCGAGCCGGGATTTTGGCCCTGGCAAGCGATGAGCCCGTATACCGCACCGTGGGCGCACTATTGGGCGGCGCTGTGGATGAAGCTATTTTCGCCGTCGCTACTGGTTTTCCGGCTGAGCCAGGTAGCATTGAGCCTTTCAGCTATTTTTTTATTCACCCATGAACTCTTTCGCATGGGGCAGAGGAGGGCGGCCGCGTTTTTCCCGCTGGCGGTGGTCTTCTTGCCGGGACTACTCCTCAATCATCGCTTTGCGATCGAGCTGAACGGGCTCCATCCATTTTTGTTCGCGCTGCTATTTGCGGCGCTCGCTAGGGGGCGCGTCGCCTGGGCGGCGGCCTTCTGGGTGATTGGTTCCACGGGACATATTCTTTTTTACGCCGTAGGCCTCTCTCTCTTGGCCGCTTGCCTATGGGAGAAAAGAGAGTTTTCTTCCCCGGAGCGCCGGGCCATATCCCTGGCTTCCGCGGCGCTGGGATTATTTTTCCTGCGCGTTTTTTTCTCGGTGCCGGAAAAAGGCAAAGCGGCGGCCCTGGTAATTTCTGCCTTGGCATTGATCGCGATCATGGAATTTCCTCGTGCCCGGAGAGCCCTGGATTATTTTCCCCGCTGGAGCTACCTGCCCGCGATTTTAGGCGCGGTATTTTTCGTGAACTTGGTTTTTTTCGCCGAAGGCACCTGGACGACGGCTTTATTCACGGGGGTGGCGAGCTGGGAGGCGGACCCGCGGATGCTATTTCTATTCCCTCCCTTATTCGCGTGGCTTGCCTGGAAGCAGCTCGAAAAAACGCCCGCGCTCCTAAGAAATTGGTTTTGGTTCGGATTGGTTCTGCTAGGCCTAATGATGCTGAAACCGGCGCCGCGTTATTTTGAGATCCCGCTGTTTGCCTTAGCTTTGCTCTTAGCTTCGGCTCTCGCCAATCGCCCGCGCCGGCAAATATGGCTGGGCTGCGCCGCCCTTAGCCTGCACGCTGGGCTAATTTACTTTTCTCCTTTGAGCGCTCCGCCAAAAGAAGCGGAGCTGCACTTGTTCTTCTACAAAGACTCTTCCCGCGATTTTCTCGCGAAACAAAAACTTGCCCAGTTTTTGGGTGGCGTGGGCTGCGGGCTAAATGATATAAAATCGGTCGATTCCCGCGTAGGAGAGGCGCTCTTGGCCTTATCGCGCGAGGATTGGCAAATTCACGGCGGTCCTTGCCCCTGGAACGAGCTAAGCGTAACGCGAAGCAAAGAGAGCGGAACCCAGCTCCCTACAATTGCGGATTTTGTTCTGGAAGGAAAAGCAGCGGATGGAACGTAAAACTAACGACGGAAAATTCCGCTCTGGAATTTCTTTTTTTTCCTCTACTAGCTCCGTCTTCGGCTGGAAGATGCTGGCGCTATTTTTATTGGTTGCCTACGTTCCCTTTCTTGGCGACCGGATGGTACGCCCTGCGGGCGACGATAAAGTGTACGTATCGCAAGTGATGGAAATGATCGCGCACGGCGATTGGTTCGTGCAGACGCTCGGCGAAATCCCCAACTATTATAAAGGCCCCGGACATTATCTCTTGCTCCGCGCGGGCGTGGCCTTTTTCGGTTTCTCGATGTGGGCCACCACCTACATGAATTTATTGCTCGTGATTCTCGGGGCGGCCGCGATCGGCTCGCTAGTGCAAAACCGAATGCGGGAATTCGAAGGCTGGGCTTTCTGGGCCGGCGCGGCCTTCGCGCTGAATGCGGGAATTTTCGCGCATATGTTCGCTAGCCAGATGGAAGTGGAGATGGCGTCCTTCTTCGCCATCGGGCTCTATTTATTAGACCGAGCCGGGCCGGGAAAAGGGGACCTCCGCTTCTGGCTCGTAGCCGGCCTTTTGGGCTGGCTGAAATCGCCGCTGCACAGCGTGCTGCTCGGAAGCACGGCCATTATTTTCTGGGCCTGGAATGGAGAGCTTTTCCCTCGGCTGAAAAGCGCTTCGGCCTGGACGGCGGCGCTCAGCGGAATCGCGGTTTGCGCACTCGGCTACGCTCCCGCTTTTCTCATCGACCGCGAAAATTTTATTATGACCTACGTGTACCGAGAAACTCTCTGGAAGCCACCGAACGGATCTTCCTGGTACTACCCGGTAATCCCGATTTTTTCCTACTACCTACTGCCCTGGATGCTTCCGGCTTTTGTGGCATTCGCCGATGCCGTGACCCGGCGCTGGAGACCCCAGCGCGCGGTCCAGTCCACCCCGGGGTCTCGTCGCCTGGTGGCCCTCGGTGTTTCGCTCGTAATTCCCAGCGTGGCCTTCTTCATCTATCATCCGTACCGTGGGCAGAACTACGATCTTCCCATTATCGGCGGCATCATCGTTTGGCTAGCCGCGATCTGGGCCACGCGCGCACCGAACTGGACGAAATTTTATTCGGCGGCCCTCGGGCTCACGGCCTTTCTCCTCCTCGTGATTCCTTTGGCCTTCACCTACGTAGTGCAGCGCTTTAATCCCATGCCGTTTTGGTGGCCGAGCTGGCAGCTTCCGGTTCTCTGGATCGGCGCGATCCTTACCGCCCGTGGATTCTGGCGGGAAGGCGTGACCTTCCAGGCCGCCCGCCCTTCGGCGCTAGCGCGAAGGTATATTTGGTTTCTACTGGCCTTCAGCACTTTTCTCTCCACACTCGGAAACCGGGAGATGATCGATATCCGCGACCGGATCTACGCGGCCACAAAAAATGGCGAACGCCTCAACCTCAGTTACTATAACCTCCAGCGTAATATCTGGAGCGAGTGGGGTTACCTCAACTTCATGATTCCTTACCCAACGCGCGGGCTCTTCACGATCGAAGACCTTAAGCGCGCGGTGAATGCCAATGATCTCATCCTCGTTCCCGGGGAAGAATGGCTGCAGCAAATGCATTTGGATCTGGATCCGATCTATCCCAACGCCATCTGGGAAATCGAGCCTTGGAAGCGCTGGAAGACCAAAGGCAAAAACGCGGCGGGACAACCAGCCTGGAAAGAAGCCTGGGATACCCAAAATTTAAGCCGCCTGGAGCGGGACTTTTATATGGTGCGCGTAAAACCAAATCTTCAAATTTTACCTGGTGCCGCCCACAAACGATCGCGTTAATTGAAGTTAGAGAAGAACTGTTTTATCTTGGAACAAACGCTAAAAGTGAGAGGGTAGAGAAATGCAAACCAACGAATCCCAGGGCCGTCCAATCGCTTTCTATTTTTTAATGGGCTTTTTGGCCTTCCTTACCACCTTCATCGGCTATAATTTCGGCCAAATCATCGGTGGCGTGATCGGCTTTCTCTTCAGCGTACTCGTGAACGTATACGCGCTAAAAATTAAATTCGATTAATTTTTGCCCTCCCTCCGTCCTCTTTTTTGGCGTGATTGCCTCTTCACCCTCGCGGCCGCCATTCCGACGCTGCTGCTTTTGCTGATTTGGCAAAGCAAAGTTCCCTTTTGGGCCGGAGCCGACGACGCCGAATACTGGCTCGCTTCCGGGCATTACTTAGATCTCTTGCGGGAGAGAGGGCTTTCCGTAGTTCCGGAAATTTTTTTATCGGTATCCCAGTATTACCGCCCGAATATCCAGCCATTTATCGGCGTTCCCATCCTGGCCATCACGGGAAAAAATATCTTGCTGGCGAATCGTATCTTCGGCATTTTCTTTTTCCCGTTTTTTGCCGCCGGCACCTATAAAATTCTTTTCACGCTCACGCGACGCCCCTGGTTTGCCCTGCTCTTCACGCAGCTAATCGTAACCAATCCTTTCTACTTCGTAACGGCGCAGGCTTTCTTATCCGAGCTTCCTTTCCTTTGTGCCATAGCGCTGGCCATTTATTTTCACTTACGGGGGCTCACAAAATCATTCGCCGCCTGTGCGGCCCTCGCCATTTCCATCCGGGCGCTCGAAGGCCTGAGCCTGTTTCTGGGCTGGCAAGGCCTACGCGGAATCTATCTCTGGAGGGTAGGGAAGGTGAAAGGCATCGAAGTGGCTCTGCCCGGCCTCTACCTCGCCGGCGCAGCGTACTTTCTTTTCGCCACCTTCAATCCCAATATCTATTTTCTCTGGCACTACTTTTGGCCCTCGGCCGGAATTGCGCTCTACTTCTTGGCGAGCCGAATGCTAAAAAAAACGTTTTCTTACGCCGACTCCCTGCTGCTGCCGGTGGGGCTGGCCGGAATATGGCTCGCCCCTCATCTGCTGAACGTAGTGCACTGGGCGAGAATCGTTGGCCGAGCGGATGCGGACGGCTACGCGCCGGCGGTAGCGAAGGAAAATTTTTTCCAGTTCTCTCTCCGGGAAATTTCCTTATTTCTTGGCTGGCAGGGCCTCGCCCTCGCTGCTCTAGGCATGTTCTTTCTTTTCTCGAAGCGGAGACGATCTCACCTTCCGGGCGTTCTCGGAGGAATATTCTTGGTGCTGGCGGCAACCCTCGGCATTTTCCAGCTAGGTAACGCGCTGGAACGCGATCTGTTCGGCCGCTATTTGCTCGGTTACTTTTTTCTATTTTTACTACCGCTATTTGCTCTCCTGGCGGACACCGGAACGCGCCGCGAACGCTGCGCCGTAGCCTGCATTTCCTCTCTCGCCCTAGGGATGCAACTACTCGTCTTCCTCGACGCTTACCTGCCCCTGCGTTTGCCGGCGGATAAGCTCGGCGCCTGGTACCAAGCCAGCTTCTATGCGCTATCCTCGCCGGGGCGGGAGCACTGGGGAAAATCGTTATTCGATGCCCTCCCGCTCGAAGACGTTCCTTCGCGGCTCCGCTTTGCCTTAGTGAACGACGGATCACAAGCCGCGTATACCGAGCTCGATTTTCGGCTAAGAAGCATGGAACGCTCGAAAGATTGGCGCCTGGTAGAGGAGGTTAGCGAAGCCGACTATTGGATCGTGGCCAGGGAAGTGAATAGACCGGTTCCTTTTCCCGGAACAAAATTCATCGCGGATTTTTCGTTGGAACGAAATCAGCAGAAGAAAACCTACGCGCTGCTAAAAGCCTCTGCTCGGAACCCCAGGTAAAATGAATTTTCTTCGCTCAAAGCTTTCTGAATGTATCTTCGGCGCACTAGCCATGGCACCCGGACTGACGATCTTATGGTCCTGGCAGCGCCTTACGCCGTTATGGTCCGGATCCGACGATTCGGAATACTGGATTTTGGCGGCCCACCAGCTCCGAGTCTTGGGTATGGAGGGCCTTGCCGGGCTGCCTAGGATTTACTTCGCTTCGAGCCCGCGGCCGTCCATCCTATCTTTTCTGGGTATTCCATTTTTGGCCGTAACTGAATGGGATGCACTCGCGAGCAACAGGCTCTTCGGTTTGTTTTTCTTTGGGATCTTCGCTTATTTCACCTACCTACTATTATCCCATTTCATAAAAAGCCGGATTACCGTCTTCCTCTCTAGTCAGTTGATCTTGACGGCTCCCATTTTCTTCTCTTTCAGCTTAACGCTGATGCCTCAAATCCCTTTACTCACCTTCATTGCGGCTTCACTTTATTTTTATTTGACGAAGCGCAGCTGGGGCTTTTATTTTTTCTCTGCGCTAGCCATGACTCTTCGCCCGATAGAAGGCACTGCGCTATTTGTGGCTACCCAGTACTTGGTGGGAATTTTCCGCTTTTCTCATAATGAACTGCGGGGCCGAGAGCTATTACTGACGATTTCTCTCTTGGTGGCCCTCGCCGCATGGATAGGGTGGGTCTTTCCTCTCCACTACGGCTGGCTCTGGCTTTTCTCACCATTTTTCTTATTGGCCGCGGCGATGGTATTTGGCCGAAGCATTGGCGTGAAATACAAATATGCGGAGTCCGTGTTCATTCCTTTGGGATTGAGCGCGCTTTGGAACCTTCCGCACTTATTTGACATCGTGAACTGGTTTTCTTATGCCACGAAAAACAACTATGAGGCGGTTCCCGCGGAGTGGAGCGGATCCAACGCCTGGCTAATAGAAAACGTAGCTTATTCCTTTCTCGGCCCGCATGGCCTCTTGCTATTACTTTTGGCGCTTGGATTTCTCGCGGCGGGAAAAATTTCTTTTCGTCAATCTGCTGTTTTTATTGGCGCGTGCTTTATTCTTGCGTTGGGAGTTTCCGCTATTTGCCTCACGCGTAATCCGGTTACTCGTTTCTGCTTTGACCGCTACCTCGCCGGATATTTTTACCTTGGCCTAGCCTCGCTCTACGTGACGCTGGACCAGATCGAAGTACCCCGGCTCCTTTTCCGGCTTACCTTAGCCGCCGCTTTAACTTCTCAGCTGCTGGCGTACTCGCGATTCGTAGTTCCAGGCATACCGCCTTTTTTGCAGTCGAGCCGCTGGCACGAAAAAAGCATTTATTCTATGCCTGTCCAGACCAGATTTTATTTGGGAAAAACCCTGGCCGAGCAGGTTTTTCTTCTCTTGCCCGACAAGAACGCGGGCGATTTCGCGCTCGTCAACGATTCCAGCGAAGTCCCTAATATTCATTTAGATTTCCGCTTGCGCAGCGCGGAACTGAAAACCGATTGGAAATTTTCGGCCGTCCCGAATATTTCCCAGAATTTCTTCATCGTGGATCTTACTTCTTCCCGGAAAGGCCAAATGCTCAACCCCGAAAAACTCGCGGCGGAATACGTAAATTCCGAGAGAGAGAGATTCGCAAAAATAGGAAGCTTCTCGGTAAATACCGAAAGCCGGAAAATACAATATGCCTTGGTGAAAAAAATGTGACTGACTAGTCGCGCAGCTTGGCTTTAATTTTTTTCTGAAATTCCTCGAGCTCGGCCGGTGCCATGCGGGTGGCTTTCTTGAAATCGAAATCTGCGGGGCTCATCATCGGAATCAGGTGCAGATGAAAATGACGCACTTCAAATCCCTGTACGGCTAATCCCACGCGCTCGCAACCGGTAACGGTTTTGATCGCTTTCCCGATCATCTGCGCCACGCGAAATACCTCCTGGTATTCCGGACTGCTCACGTCCATGAAGGAATCCACCTCGGTTTTCGGCACCACTAGGGTATGGCCGCCGCGGATGGGATCGATGGTGAGAAAGGAAATCACCAAGTCGTTCTCGAAGATCCGGTATGCGGGGAGCTCGTTACGAATGATTTTAGTAAATACGGACGCCATCTTATTCTCCGCGGCTGAGTTGGCCCTTTTCCCAAAAATATTCGGTGGGCATTTCGTGCTCGTTATAGGTGCTGGCCATGGAATAGCCGTAAGCCCCGGCATCGGCGATCGCGAGGGACTCGCCCGCGAAGGTTTGCTGAAATTCTCTTTGCTTACCGAGCACATCGGACGATTCGCAAATCGGGCCCACGATATCGTAGATTTTTCTCGGGCGGCCCGGATGCAATTGCACGGGCAAGATCCGGTGCATTGCCTGGTAGAGGGCCGGGCGAATTAAATGGTGGATGCCGGTATTCACGATGAGGAAGGCGCGGTCGGGAGTTTCCTTCACGTACTGGACCTCGCTCACCAAAGTTCCGCAGGAGCCGACGAGGATCCGGCCGGGCTCGCAGAGAATCTCTCCCGAGAATCCCTTCAGGGCGCGCCGGAGCAGTTGCCCATACCCCTCGAGGAGCTCGAGATCTCTAGGGGGATCGCGGTGCTCTTCCTCGTAGGAAATACCCACGCCGCCGCCGATATCGAAGGTGCGCAGGGGATGCCCGTCTTTTTTGAATACTTCGTATAGTGGGAGCGTTTTCTGGATCGCGTCCTCGAGCGGGCGTAAATCCCGCAGCTGGGATCCGATGTGGAGGGTAAGGCCAACCAGTTCCACGCTATGGCCGAAAGTTTTTAAAATTTCCCTCAGCTCCGGCACGAAATGCTCGCCCATGCCGAACTTGTTCTCGCGGAACCCAGTGGCGATATAAGGATGGGTTTTGGGATCCACGTCGGGATTAATTCGGAAGGCTACGCGCGGTTTTTTCCCCGCGGCCTTGGCCATCTCGATGATGCGTTTCAATTCTTCGGGGCTTTCGATATTGATCTGGCGAATCTCGCGGCCGATGGCGAGCTCGATCTCCGCCCGGGATTTTCCCACGCCGGAAAAGATAATGTCTTTGCCCTGGAATCCGGCCGCGAGGGCCAGCTTGATCTCGCCGCCGCTCACTACGTCGACGCCGATTTTCTCATCGAGAAAAGTGCGCAGCACGCGCTTGGCGCCGTTGGCCTTCATGGCGTAGTGGGGCTGGATCCCGGGAAATACTTTCTTCAGCGTGCGCACACGGGTGCGCATGCCGTCGAGATCATAGAGGTAAAAAGGCTCGGATCCGTGCTTAGCTACGAGGGCCGGCAGGGAGATCTTCTGATCCTCCCCAAACTGCAGCTCCTGCCCTTGGTAGACTAGTCCCACTATTCTTCCTGCTTATTTTTTCCGCTTTTATCTTTCAGGATATCCGCCAAATTAGCGAAGGGATTGAAAGTATGGGGCTTGGCTTTCGCGGCCACTTTTGGCCCGCTGCGATCGGCCTTGCCGTATTCGTCGTCGAGCTTAACGATCGCGCCCGTTTTGGAATCGCGCATTGGTTTCTTCGGCTTACGATCTTTATCCGGCCGGCCTTTGCGTTCGCCTCCAGGGCCACCCGGACCTCTGGGACCATCGCCTTGCGGACGATCGCCGCCCGGGCCGCGCTCGCCATCTCGGCCGCGGAAACGACCACGACGCTGATCACCACCTTCACCTTCGGCCCCAGGGGCAACGGGTCCGCCGGGACCACGCGGAGGACGGCCACGAAACTGACGCTGCGGACGTTCGCCACTAGGCGCTCCGCCTTCGGCTCCCGAATTTGAACGCTGATCCGGGCGGGGGCCGCGTCCACGGGGCGGACGATCTCCCGAACGGGGACGGCGGTCTCCGCGGGGCTGGCGTGCGGGACGGGCCGAGGGATCGCGCATCGTGAGCGAGATTTGCTTTTTCTCTTCGTTTACGGCACCCACCCAAACGGTGAGGGGATCGCCGGGAAAGAGCAAATCGAATGGATTCTTCACGAGCGATTCCGAAAGCTCGGAAATATGCACGAGGCCATCTTGCTCGATACCGATGTCCACGAAGGCACCGAAGCTCGTAACGTTGGTGACCACGCCGGAGTAAGCCACGCCCTTTTTCAAATCGGCGATCGATTTGAGGGAAGGATCGTACTCGAAGGACACGAACGGGCCGCGGGGATCTTCTCCCGGATGAGAAAGCTCGTAGCCGATATTTTTCGTATTGGCCGCGCCAAACGCTGCGAGGGCTTTTTCATCGGCGAGGAGCGCGTTCTTTTGCTCGAGAGAGAGCGCCAGCGGATCTTCGGCCCCATGCGCCTTCGCCAACTCCTTCAGCGGCGCGTAGTAGCACGGATGAATGAAGGTGGTATCAAGCTTCTCTTTACTGTCCATGATGCGCAGGAAACCGGCGGCTTGGTCGAACTTAGCGGCCAAACCCGGCACGCGCTTGAGATCTTCTCGGGAAGAGAATTTTCCGTTGGCTTCTCGGTTCTGCACGATGGCTTTCGCCAAATCCTGGCTGATACCTGACACGTGTGCGAGCACGTGCGCGGGAGCGGTATTTGGGTCTACGCCCACGAAATTCACCGCCGATTCGATGGTGCGGTTCAGGGCCTGGCGTAGCTTGCTTTGGCTCACCTCGTGCTGAAATTCACCGAGGCTCAGGAACTTGGGATCGAGCTTGAGGATCATGCTCAGCGGATCCTGGAGATAGCGGGCCACGAAAATCGCGCGACGGGCATTCACTTCCAGGCTAGGGAACTCTTCCTTCGCCGCGGGGCTCGAAGAATAAATGCTAGAGGTATGCTCGTGCACGGTGATGATCGGCAGATTTTTTCCCGACTCTTCGAGCATCTTCTTAAAGCTCTCGCGAACTTCTTTCGAACGGGGGCCGTGAGCCACCGCGATCGCTTCGATTTTCAGGCTCTCGAGTGAAGAGAGGAATTCCTGCTTATTGGAATCGGTGGCTTCCTCGAGCTTGAAGGGCAGGTTCAGCAGGAGCTTGCCGGTTTGGTCCACGAGCGCGAGGGAGCAGGGGTGATTCGCCGAGCCGGGATCGATTCCCATCACGGCTTTTTGCCCGAGACCCGGACGCAGCAACTTTTTACGGAGATTCTCCGACAGCGTTTGCATCACGTGCAATTCGGCTTCCTCTTTGAGGTGCCGGTGCGCTTCATTTTCCATCACCGTATACACATTGCCCTTTAGGGCGAGGCGGGCGGCCTGAATCAAAAGCTCGGCCGCGGGAGAATCTTTTTGCGGGCAGGCGAACTCTTCGAATTTTTCGAGGAGAATGCCTTCGTCGGGACGCTCGAAGGAAAGAACCAATTCGTCTTCCATCCAGCCCCGGCGCATGGCTAGGTAGCGATGGCTGGCGTTGGGCTTCTTGAGGGAACCAATCGGCTCCTGGTATTCGAAGTACTTGCCGTATTTGGATTTTGGTTTCGCTTTAGGGCCTTTAGCCGCGCGGATTTTCGAGCGGCGGAGCACGGTGGAACGCACGAGCGAGCGAAGCTCGAAGGCTTCGGCGATACGCTCCACGAGCAAATCCTGCACGCCCTTGAGCACCGCGGGAGTATCGGCGTATTTGGAATCGGCTTTGGCGAAAGGTGCCGCTTTGGCCTCCAGCGTATCACCGGGAATTTCCGCCACTTCTTTGCCATGGGCTTTGTCCCACAAGTAATCCGCGAGCGTGCCGAGGCCGGCTTCGCGCGCCTGCACGCCCAAAGTCTGGCGCTTCAGCTTGAAAGGAGCGAAAACGTCTTCGAGGCGATCTAAATCCGAGCTCCGCTCGATCTGCTGCTTGAGTTCGTCGTCGAGTTTTCCCTGGCTCTGCACTTCCTGAAGAATATGCTGCTGCTTGCGGGAAACTTCTTCCCACTCCGCGCGCGCATCCTGCAGCTTATATAAATCTTCGGTCTTCAGGCCGCCCGTTTGGTCGCCGGCAAAAAAAGCCAGGTAAGGAACCGGGGTGCCCGATTCCAATTGGCGGATTGCTTCGAGCATTCCTTTGAGCGTATGGGCGGGAAACTGGCGCTTTAGCCAATGCTCCATCGGGGTCTTCGCGCGAATATCGTCGGGCTTAACCGTTTCGGCTCCGGGCTTGGCCGCTTCGGTTTCAGTTTCGTTCTGGTTTTCGTTTTGCGGAGAAGACGTTTCCATTAATGGTCCATTTCTCAATAATTAGCTAAGTACCGCTCAAGACTTCAGTTTCTGGTTCAAGGGTCCCATTTTTCTACTACAGCGGCGGTACCGAACGCAACCAGGCGCATCTGTTCCAGAGAAGGATCCAGGCTATTCGTTTCGGGGAAGGTATCAATCTTCACTCCCAGCACGGCATTTCCGCCCAAAGAGAGCGCAGCTTTCTGCAAATCCAGGAAAAGTTCTCGAAATAAGCCTTCGAGCCGGGATTTAGGCAAATTGGAAGCGCCGCGTCCCGGTACTCGTTCCATTTCTTTTTTTAATTTTTCGCTGATTTCT
This sequence comes from Bacteriovoracia bacterium, assembly GCA_050246755.1. Lineage (GTDB taxonomy): Bacteria > Bdellovibrionota > UBA1018 > CAIPTA01 > CAIPTA01 > JAKFYM01. The sequence goes on along the minus strand of JBFWVL010000004.1, from coordinate 227,146 downwards.
TCGTCGCGAAAAAAACGTCGCGCTAAGGAGCGGTGCGCAGTAACTATGCCCAGGGTTTGGGACACGGGAAAAGCGGGCAGGCTGTCGCCGCTATATAGCAAAACCGATTTTTCGTTGCCCGGAAGGACCACGCTAGGAGCGCCCTCGGTTTTTATCGCCGAAGCTTCCGGCACCTCAGATAAAGACCCGAGGGCCAATTCATCTTCGCTAAGCGCATGGCCCGGGCGCAGCGCCTCTACCGTCGCGGTAAGCCCTAAGGCGCGCAGGCGCTGCAAGAAATAGAGGGCCTGGAACTCGCTGAGCTGACTCACCATTGGCATCTCGGAAGCCCAGGTGGCCTCGGGAAGGGCGAGCTCCATTTCAGCGGCGATTTTCTTGATTTCGTCGCGGGAAGCGGCTTTTTCAATCCCGATCTTCAATTGGAAAGTGGGCGCACTGCCGGATTCGGCCGGGCCTTCGCCAGGTCCCAGCTCAGCCACCTCGTCGAGCACGGCCATTGAAAGCATTTCCTCCACCGCGAGGGCGGGATTGGAGTTTTCATCGGGGGAGGGCGCGTCGGAAAGAGAAGCGTCACCCGCGAGCGCATCGGCATTCAGCAAGGCCTCCGCCACGGCGCTCATGTCTTCCTCGAACGGTACTTCCTCACCGGGCTTCGGCTCCGCGGCAGCTTCCGGACTCCCATCCTGAAAACTTTCGAGCAAGCTTTCTTTGTCTTCGTTCATCCTTTACCGCCCGTGGCAGGCTTTGTATTTCTTGCCGCTGCCGCAAGGGCAAGGATCGTTGCGGCCCACTTTTTCTTCTTTGCGCACCACGGGCTCCGCCGGCTGTTCTCCCTCGTCGCCGTGGCGCATGGTCATCGGCACGTTCCGCTCCATCTTTTCTTCGAAGCGCTCGATTTCTTTTTCGGCCTGCTGGGGCGCCAGCTGCACGTTGAAGATTTTGGCGATCACGTCCTGCTTGATCTGCGCATCCATCATCTTGAACATGAGGAAGCTCTCTTTTTTGTACTCGAGCAGGGGATCCTTCTGTGCATAACCGCGGAGGCCGATGCCTTCGCGCAGGTGATCCATGCTCAAAAGGTGATCTTTCCAGAGCTGATCGATAGTGGAGAGCGAGAACATTTTCTCCACCTCGGGCATGAACTGTCCGAGCTCGGCTTCCTTCGCTTCGAAGCGGGCGAAGAGTTTGGCGAAAATCGCCTCACGCAGGCCCTCCACTTTCTGTTTCTTCAGGTCTTTTTCCGTAACCGAAAGATCTTGGTGAAAAACGGATCTGAGGGTGCCGTTGAGCTCGTCCCAGTTCCACGTGCTTACGGGCTGCTTGTCGTGACCGTAGTCCACCGCCAAGCCTTCGGCGATGAAATATAAGAAATCCACCAGCAAATCCTTCTGGGAGGGATTTGAAAGGATCTCTTTGCGTATTCCGTAGATGATCTTGCGCTGCTCGTTCATCACGTCGTCGTACTGGAGGAGGTGTTTGCGGATATCGAAGTTATGCCCCTCTACTTTTTTCTGGGCATTCTCGATGGCGCGGGAGAGCCAAGGGTGCTCGATGGGCTCGTCGGCCTCGAGGCTGGATCCCATGAGCGTCTTGATGCGATCGCCACCGAAGATGCGGAAGAGATCGTCTTCGAGCGAGAGAAAGAAGCGCGAAGCCCCGGGATCGCCTTGGCGCCCGGCGCGGCCGCGCAGCTGGTTGTCGATGCGCCGGCTTTCGTGGCGCTCCGTACCCATGATGAATAAACCGCCCGCGGCCATTACGATCTCTTTGTCCTTATCCGTCTGGGCTTTGTATTTTTTGTACACATCGGGGTAGGTGGGATCTTCCTCGCCCACTTCGCTCTTGGCGAGGTATTCGGGATTTCCGCCGAGGAGAATATCGGTACCCCGGCCAGCCATGTTCGTGGCGATGGTTACCTGTTTGCTTTTTCCCGCCTGGGCGATGATCTCGGCTTCCCGCTCGTGGTGCTTGGCGTTCAGCACGTTATGGGGGATTTTTAGGCGCTTGAGCAGCGTGGAAAGGAGCTCACTCTTCTCGATCGACACGGTACCCACGAGCACCGGCTGGTTTTTCTCGTAGCAAACTTTAATTTCTTTGGCGATGGCGTTGTATTTGGCCTCGAGATCTTTATAGATCAAATCATCGGAATCTTTCCGCTGCGTGGGCTTATTCGTGGGAATCAGCATCACGTCGAGATTATAGATTTTCTTGAATTCCACGGCTTCGGTATCGGCGGTGCCCGTCATCCCGGCGAGTTTTTTGTAGAGACGGAAATAATTCTGGAAGGTCACGCTGGCGAGCGTCTGGTTCTCGTTCTCGATCTCCACGCCCTCTTTGGCCTCCACGGCCTGATGCAAGCCATCGCTCCAGCGGCGGCCCGGCATGATACGGCCGGTAAACTCGTCCACGATCACTACCTTGCCGTCGCGCACCACGTAGTCCACGTCGAGCTTGAAGATATTGTGCGCCTTCAGGCCGCTCTGCACGTGGTGCAGGGTTTCGATATTCAGCGGGTCGTAGAGGTTCTGGATATTGAGCAGCTGCTCCACCTTGGAGATACCGTTCTCGTTGAGAGAGACGGTTTTCGATTTCTCGTCGATGGTGAAATGCTCTTCTTTTTTCAGGTAAGGGATGATGCCGTTCACGATGGCGTACTTATCGGAGCTCTCGTCGGTAGGGCCGGAAATAATGAGCGGAGTGCGCGCTTCGTCGATGAGGATGGAATCCACTTCGTCCACGATGGCGAAATTGAGTTCGCGCTGCACGTAATCTTCCAGGCGGAATTTCATATTGTCGCGCAGGTAATCGAAGCCGAACTCGTTGTTTGTGCCGTAGGTGATATCGCGGCCGTAATTTTCCTGCCGCTCCTGATCGTTCAGGCCATGCACGATTACGCCGGTGGTGAGGCCGAGGAATCCGTAGAGCTTGCCCATCCATTCCGCGTCACGGCGGGCGAGATAATCGTTCACGGTGATGAGGTGCACGCCGCGGCCGGTGAGCGCGTTCAGGTAAACGGCGAGGGTGGCCACGAGCGTTTTCCCTTCCCCAGTGCGCATCTCGGAAATTTTTCCGCGGTGAAGGGCGATACCACCGATCAGCTGCACATCATAGTGGCGCATGCCGAGGGCGCGCTTGGAGCCTTCCCGGCAAACGGCGAAGGCTTCGGGAAGGATCGAATCAAGGCTTTCGCCCTTCGCGATACGGTCCTTGAACTCGAGGGTTTTCCCGCGCAGCTGATCGTCGCTGAGTTTCTGCACGTCGGCTTCGAGCGAATTGATTTTTTCCACGATCGGCTGGATGCTTTTCAGCTCGCGCTCGTTCTGGGTGCCAAAGATTTTTTTCGCTAAAGCTGCGATCACGTTAATCCTCCAAAATATAAAACTGCGGATTGATCGGTATTCCGTTCACGCGCACCTCGTAGTGCACGTGAGGGCCGGTTGATCTTCCGGTATTTCCCACGGCGGCGATTTTATGCCCGCGCTTCACGCGGTCGCCCACCTTCACGTAAGTTCTCGAAATATGCCCAAACTGAGTTTGAATGCCGTAGCCGTGATCAATGGTCACGAGGCTGCCATAGCCCGCGCGGGGGCCCGAATAAGTGACGATCCCGGCAGCCGGAGCCACAATGGGGCTGCCCACGTGATTCGCGATGTCCAAGCCCTCATGCATGTTTGGCTTGCCGGTGAAAGGAGAATCGCGGGTGCCGAAGCCGGAAGTATACCAGCCGTTGGTGGGCTTCAGCGTGGGCATGCTGTTGAGATAATCGCGCTGATCGTAGAGGGCGGTGGTCAACGCCTGCACGTCGAGCTCCACGGCCACGGCATGCTGGTGCACGGAATCGAAGGCCAGCTGGAGCTTCTGGAATTCCTGGCGCAGCTCGGCGCTTTCCCGCTCTTCATCTTCCCGAATCAAATCAGACAGACGCTGCTTGGCCACGGCCTCCCTCTGCTCCTCGGAATGACTTTCCTGCGCCTCGGCGATCGAGCGGTTCGCCAAGTGGTATGCCTGATCATCGTTGAGCGAAGCGAGCAAACGCCCGCGTACCGGCGGCATCAGGCCGAGATCGCGGGTGGGGGAGAAAAGAAAACTTTCTCTGCCAGAAGGAATGCTCTTGGTGGGCGGAACGTCGGAGTGATCGTCCATCGGCATCCCCGGGATATCCGGCGCTACTTTTTTCTTGAGGGTATCTACGTTTTCACCGGCCTGGTTCGTGATGATCCGCAATTTCGCCGTATAGGTCTGGATGCGCTCGAGGGAATCCTGCACGCCCTGGAGCTTGGTAGTGAACGTTTGGATTTGCTGCTTCAGCTGGCGGTTCTCGGTTTGTAATCTTTTATTTTCCGAGAGTTGGCGCATTACGTTCACGTAGTCGTACACCATGAACGCGATAAAAAATGCAGCCACGGACCCCACGAGTAGGCCCACACGCACGTAGATCGTGGGCACTACCACTTTCTTCACTTGCTTGGTCTTCTCGGGAATCACGAGAACCGTGTAAAAATTATTCAAGCTGCTCCTTTAAGGCCGCGAAACCAAAACGAAAAACATACAGAAATTTATCAAGAAAAGGTGGGCACGGCAAAGGGAAAGGCAAGGCTTCTGACCGCATGCGTCAGAAGAAATCCTCAGCCGGGCACGAGGGTAGGACTAGCGAATGCTACGTGCTACGCTTTTTAGCATGCATTCTTCTGCGCGGGCCTCGCTAGAGAGCGCCTTGCATAACCCCGAGTTTGCCGATCTCACGGATTTACCCAACGTGCGGGCGGATCTGCGCTACGGCAGCACAAATAATTTACTCGCGCGCGACGTATACGAGGGATTCCAGCGGGTACTCCTGCATCGCTTAGCCGCAAAAAAATTTCAGCGAGCCTCCTCCCTGCTTGCCGCCCGCCACCCCTCGCTAAAATTCATCGTTTTCGATGCACTTCGGCCGCAAAGCGCCCAAATCGAATTTTGGAATCTCGTAAAGGACACCCCGCAACGGCCTTATTTTGCCGATCCCGCGAAAGGCTCTCTCCATAGCTACGGATTTTCCATCGACCTCAGCCTCATCGATAAAAACTCAGCGGAACTCGATATGGGCACTCCCTTCGACGATCTTTCCGATTTGGCCGAGCCTCGCCGGGAACAAGAGTGGCTCGCCGCCAAGCGCCTCACGAAGGCGCAGATAGACAACCGCCTGCTTTTGCGCGGCGTAATGGTGGACGCGGGCTTTCTCCAGCTGCCCCATGAGTGGTGGCACTACGACGCATTGCCTGCCACCGAAGTGCGGGAAAAATTCCGCAGGTTGGAATAGGCGTGGAAACTCCCATCATCCTCTTCCTCACGTCCACGAGCCTGCACTTCCCGCTCGATCTCCAAGAAGTGCTCGTGAACGAGGGACACGAAGCCAAGCGCATTGATTCCATCGACGACTTTCTCTCGAGCCCCGACCGGCACCGGCCTTATCTCGCCGTACTCGAAGTGGGCTCCACCGACGATCTCGATCGTGCGCAGCTGGCCTACGAGTGGTGTGAAATCGTGCAACCGATCGCGGAATGCCGCGTGCTCCTGCTGATCGCTTCCAAAAATATCGTTTTGGGAGAGCGGGCGGCGCGCTTTGGCGGGGCCGAAATCGCCCATTTGCCGCTGCCACTGAAAAACTTGCTCTTCAAGATCGACCTGCAGAAGCGCCTCTTGTTCTCGGACCAAGGCAATACGGCCCGAGCCAAGAGACATTCCGCCGGATTCTCCGCCAGCTTCGAAGAACGCCCGCCGAATATGGAAAGGGTACTCTTAGTGCGCGGGCCTGGGCCGAAAAGCGGCCACTGGCAGGAAGCGGCCGATAGCCCGCAGGGAAAAATACGCTGGCGCTGGGTGGCCACACCGAAATCCGAGGCGGAGCAGGAACTCGAATCACTGGGTATCGCCTGGGTAGCCGAAAGCCGGAGCAAGCCTGTATTCGAGGAGAGCAACCAGGCTTGGGCGATCGAGGATCCGGCGGCCGAGCTCCTCGGCTTTAAAAAAAACAAGCAGGTTTATTCTGCGCAGGCCGCCTTCACGGCACAAGAGAAACTGAAAGCCCAGTCCCAAGATCCGGCCGCCACTGGGAAGGCCATCGCCGAAGAAAAGGCAAGCGCCACGAAAGAGCAACTCGTTAGCGAGCAGGCCGAGGGAAATCCTGATTCGTCCGTGCCGGCCGCGAATATTCCCGGCCGCGCGCTCCGAGATCCCTCGCCGGAAGAATCGGCCCCTGCCCAGCGGAATGAAGAGCTACCAGATCCCGCAAAGCCAAGGCCGGACCGCCTGAAACCGAGCAGCTCCGCAGAAAAGCCGCGACCCGCAACTCCGCTTCGCGCCTCCGTTCCTCCTCCCGAAATGAAAATCGGCAAGCTAACTCCCGATCCCGAGCGCCAGTGGAATGTGCATACGCCAGAAAAAACCAGAGATTTTTCGGCGGCGGCAAAGAAAGGCCCCTCACCGGCAATGCCGGAAGAAAAAATCCTGACAGGCGCGGAGGCTCGTTCGCAAGAAACGAGGCCGACCGAAGAGCCGGCTCCGGCCAAAGAAGAAATCCCGCAGTTCCACTCTCAAGATGAAGAAGACTCATCCACTGGATACTCCATCTCGGTTCCCTCCTCGGGAATAAATGCCGCCACCGAAAACGTCGCCACGCCGAGCGAAGAATTTTTTCCCAATCCCCAAGAAGAATCTTCGATGGTCCCCACCGATCCCGGGATAGATAAAAATAAAGTAAAGCAGGAAGAATCGCCCGGAGCGGCCACTTCGGCCCAGCAGGGTGGGGGGCGCTTTGCTTCCGGTAACGATCCGGAAGCCGCGAAGAAAGCGCGCGCCCGAACGGAAGGGCAAGCGCCGGAACGCGCAAAGCAGCCAACTCCGGAGAAAGAGCTCGGCCCGAAAATGCAGCCAGCGAATCTTCTCCCGGAAAAGCCTTCTGGCTCCCGGCCCGAAAAGCAACCCGCTTCTCCCGTTCACCGGCTAGAAAAAAAAGCTTCTCCCTCTGAGGAAATACTGCGCTCCGCTTCCTCCGGAACCAACGAAGAGACCTCCGCGGCGGCCGGGCAATCGGCCCATTCCCCGGCGCCAGAAGATGACACGAGAATTCACAATGAAAAAAGAATGGAGCCCGTTTCTACCCGGATCACCGTGGAGGGAGAGACTTCCCGCAGCGGAGAAGAAATCCGCATTCGCGCCCTCGTGGAACAAGAGAGAAACGCCGCGCGCGCCAAAAAATCTGCGGAGGTAGAAGATTTTTTGAAGTACCGCCACTTCGTAACGATGTCGCTCGAAGAGCTCAACGACCGCGATTCCTCCTGGCATCCCGCCGATAAGTATCGTGTGTATATCTCAGCCCATCATCGTTACTACCGCGTGAAAGACCCGAAGGCCTTTCTTCCCCTCTGGGTATACGAAGGCGAACTAGCACCCGAGTTCCTCGAAGAAAAAAGGGCCTGGAAATTCTACGACCGCTACCCCGAGATTTATGCGACCCTCGATACCTTGCCGCCGGTCGTGCTGGAAAGCATTTACCGGGCCGCGGGAATTCTTCCTCCCGCCGAGGGAACGGGCACACCCGCGCCGGCGGCCCCGGCCGCTATTCCAGTAATAGCCCCCGAACCGCCAAAAAGCGAAACCCCCGAAGAATCTTCCTGGGGGGTTCTGCGTTTCCTGAAAAAGATTTTTAAATTCTAGCCTAGGCGCTTAGCCAGCTCTTGGTTCAGGGCTTCGAGAAAGGGTTCGGTATTGAGGTAATCCTTCTCCGTAACCTTATTGCCCTTCGCGCACATCGCGAGGTCTTTGGTCATTTTCCCGCTCTCCACCACGTCGATACAAACTTTCTCGAGGGTATTGGCGAAATTCACCAGCTCCTGATTATTGTCGAGCTTGCCGCGGAACGCGAGGCCGCGGGTCCAAGCGAAGATCGACGCGATAGGATTGGTGGACGTAGGCTTGCCTTGCTGGTGCTGGCGGAAATGGCGGGTAACGGTGCCGTGCGCGGCTTCCGCTTCCATGAGGCCGCCGTCTGGAGTCATGAGCACGGAAGTCATCAAACCGAGAGAGCCGAAGCCCTGGGCCACGGTATCGCTCTGCACATCGCCGTCGTAGTTCTTGCAGGCCCATACGAACTCACCGTGCATCTTGAGGGCCGAGGCCACCATGTCGTCGATGAGGCGATGCTCGTAGGTCATTTTTTTCGCTTCGAACTTCGATTTGAATTCCTTCTCGTACACTTCGGCAAAAATATCCTTGAAGCGGCCGTCGTATGTTTTGAGGATGGTATTTTTGCTACTGAGGTAGAGCGGCCAGCCCTTTAAGAGGGCGTAGTTGAAGCAGCTCTCGGCGAAACCACGGATCGAAGCGTCCGTATTGTACATAATCATGGCCACGCCATCGGCCTCGAATTCGTAAGCTTCCCAGCTTTGGGGGGCCGAGCCATCGGCGGGCTCGAATACCATCTTCAATTTTCCCTTGCCCTTGGTCTTCACGTCGGTGGCCTTGTATTGGTCGCCGAACGCATGGCGGCCGATCACGATGGGATGGGTCCAGTTCGGCACGAGACGGGGAACGTTTTTGCAAATGATCGGCTCGCGGAAAACCGTACCGTCGAGAATATTACGGATCGTGCCGTTCGGGCTCTTCCACATTTTCTTCAGCTTAAATTCTTTTACCCGGTCTTCATCGGGAGTGATGGTGGCGCATTTAATGCCCACTTTGTATTTCTTGATCGCGTTGGCGGCTTCAACCGTTACTTTATCTTCGGTTTTGTCGCGATTCTCGATGCCGAGATCGAAATACTTAATGTCGAGGTCGAGGTAGGGGAGAATAAGCTTTTGTTTAATGAAGGCCCAGATCACCCGGGTCATTTCATCGCCGTCCATCTCTACAACTGGGTTTGCTACCTTGATCTTTTTCATGCATCCTCGCTACGATTTGGTTTCTGAGATTAAAGCACGAATTTCAAAAGATTTTTAGGCAGAAAAAGAATGAACACTAACCGCCTGCGTCAAGTGGGGATCCTCCAGGTACTAGCTTCGGGTATTTGCTTTGGGGTCCTCGTTCTATTCGGAAAATGGGCTTTTGCCCTCGGCCTGACGCCCGGAGAGTTTCTTTGCCTACGCTTCACGGTGGCCTCATCGCTGCTCTTTCTGTGGCTATTCACCACGAACCGAAAAGCGCTGCGCCTCCCCCTAAAAACGATTTTGCATTGCGCCGCTCTCGGAATATTCGGTTACGCTCTTTTCTCGAGCTTTTTTTTCTACGCCCTCGAAGGCCTTTCGGCCTCGCTCACCACCTTGCTGCTCTATACCTACCCGGTGATCGTAAGCCTGGCCGCGTGGGTCTTTTTCGGCGAAAAGCTGAGCCGTGCCGCCCGCTGGGCTTTGCCGGTGGTTACCGTCGGTCTCTTTTTACTCATCGCCGCACAGTTCCAGGTGTATGCCTTCCGGGCTTTGCTCTTCGGCTTTCTCTCGGCGGTATTTTATTCCCTGTATATATTGGCCTCGAGCCGCGTGCTGCGAAACGTGAATCCACTCGCCTCTACCTTCTATATTATGCTGGGCGCCGGCCTAGTTCTTTCGGCCTGGCACTTCCGCCACCATACGTATGCCCTTTTGCCTTCTGCCATTTCCATTGTGCTTGCCACCGCCCTTATCGGAACCCTTGCCGCCATGAGCCTTTTCCTGGCGGGCCTCCAGAAACTCACTAGTGCCGAGGTTTCGATCCTGAGCACCGCCGAACCGGTGACCGGGGTACTCCTCGCGGGAGTATTTCTTGGAGAACGCTTGCAGCCCCTGCAATGGCTGGGGGCGGTTTTGATTCTCGGCGGAATGATCTTGGTGGGGCGGGGCAAGCGGCCCGAGCCCGACCTGATCTAGCTTTTTCCCGCGATTTCCTTCATTCTAGTAAAACATGCAAGATTTCCTGCAACTGCTGATTGGCCAAACGGAATGGAATAACTTCCATAGCCTCTGGTTCACCGTGGGCTTCAAGATCTGCCTGGCCATTTTTTGCGGCGGACTGATCGGCCTCGAGCGCGAGCTAAAGCATAAACCCGCCGGACTCCGCACGAATATTTTGATCTGCGTGGGCTCCGTGCTTTTCACCACCGTTTCGGTGGCGATGGCCGGCTCGGCTCCCGGAACTCCCGGCGATCCCACTCGCGTGGCTGCGCAAATCGTGAGCGGGATCGGATTCTTGGGCGGGGGCATGATCCTGCAAAGTGGGGGGTCGGTTTCCGGCCTCACTTCTGCCGCCACCGTTTGGGTAGTGGCCGCCATCGGCATGTGCATCGGCCTAGGCTTCCCGATCACGGCTGCGCTTTTTACCGTCACGGTATTCTTCACGCTCTACTTCGTGAGCAAAGTGGACAATAAAATTTTCGGGAAACTTCACTGCTACGAAACTTGGATCCACCTGCAGTCCATCGATCCCGCAGCCCGGGCCGAGATCATGGAAACCTTCCAGCACGGGGATCTCGAGCTAACCCGGCTGGCGATCGACGAAAAAGACGAACGCTACCAAATAGTGGCCCGCTACTATGCCTCGGAAGTGCGGCACCTTAGAATCCAGGCCGCGCTCTGGAGCGTCTCCGCCGTGGATCGCATCGAAGTAAAAGTCAGTTAGCTTTTCCGGCCCTTCCCATTCACTCTCGTTTTAAACTCTTTTCCCACCCGGAATTTCGGTACGTTCATCGCGGGAATTTCGATCGCCTTATCGCGAAAGGGATCATGGCCCTTTCGGGCTTTGCGCTTCGCAAGAAAGAAGGTCCCAAATCCCATGAGAGTCACGTCTTCGCCTTCGCTTACACGGTTCTGGATAGTGCGCACCGTGGCGTCGAGCGCCTTTTCCACTTCGGCTTTGGGCAATTTCGTTTCTTTGGCAATCGCTTCGATCAATCCCTGCTTGTTCATAGGCGGAGACGCTAACTTTCGTGTGCCGTTCCTGTCAACGTGTTGCACTTTTTGTTGTCAGGTTTGGTAGGAATGATAAAATTTAAACATATCGCTGGGATACCTCAGCTGGGCCTATAAAAGGAGCGCTCTTTTCATGACGAAAGCCGATCTCGTGAACATCATCGCGGAGAAAGCAAAACTCCAACACAAACAATCCGAGAGCATCGTGAATCTCGTATTCGATATGATGATCAATGCGTTGAAGAACAACGACCGCATTGAAATTCGTGGATTCGGTTCCTTCGTGAATCGCGAGTACGGCGCTTACCAAGGCCGCAATCCTAAGACCGGACAAGTGGTGAACGTAGCTCCCAAGCGCGTGCCTTTTTTCAAAGTAGGAAAAGAATTAAAAGAGATGGTGGACTACGCGAAGAAGACCGCCGCCGGCGCCTAAGTTTTTCTTAGGGAAACAAAAAAGCCGCTCCCGAGAGGGAAGCGGCTTTTTTGTTTCTACTATCCGCGCTTATTCTCATTGATAGCAGATTACGCGCACCTCGTGTTCCTTCGCGTAGCCTATTCAATAACGCAACGGGACCACTTCTCATTCTTAAACTTGGGCTTGGAACGCGCGATGATATTATTCGCGGCACAGTGCCCGCGAAATAAAGCCTCCTCGAAGGAAGGAGTGCCGAGATTATTATTGGCAAAAAATACGCGGCCGAAGGGTTTGCGCAGGATACGCGCTTTTTGCGTATAGTGGCCGGGTTCCGCCACATGCACCGACCAGGGCCAGCGGCTGGTTTGGATTTTCTGGATTTTGAGAGGCCCGCGCCAGAGAGAAGGCGGCATCTCCGCATAGAGCTCCTGCAAGCGCGCCGCGGAACGGAGAGCTAGGGCCTTTGCTTCGGCATCGGAGTATCCAGCCTTGACAGAGAGGGGCTGGTAAATCGAAAGAATGCCGTCGCGAATTTTAGGCTCGCGCGCGAAATCCCTATATCCTTCGTAGCCGCGGATTTTGGGATCGGTCCATTGGCCGAGGATCAGATCCGTGAAATCGTTCTCGGAATAGTCGGCGCCGCGGGTCCAGGTATCATAGGTAGCGCGGTAGGGCTGGCCACTCACATGCAGGATATGAACCGAATAGTTCGAGTAGCCCAAGGATTTCATCAGTCCGGCTTGCTCGGGCGCACGCTCGGAGAAATTTTCGATCAGGTCGGGGGCCAGCTTCAGCTGAGCGGCGAACACGGCGTAGCTCGCGCGCACGCTATGCGCACGGCCACCGTGGTTATAGCGAACGGTTACGCCCGCGGCGGAATCGGTAACGCCCAGCTTACGAACCGGCGCCTTCAGTACCGCGCGAAATAATTTTTTACGCGCCTTCAGTAACTCGAACATCCTATCGGCCGCGATGCCGGTGCCCTGCGGAGTAGTGAAGCGGGTTTCCGTTTCGGAGATATAGAAGTTGGCGAAGGCCATGGCGGAGACGAAATCAGTGGGCGAGCCCAGAGCCGAACGGGAGTAGAGGTCCATGAGCTCGATGACGTCTTCCATGCCCGTGGGTCCAGGAAGCTTTGCGGCCTGGAAACGAGCCAAAATGGCGGCGCCTTCGTGATCGAGCCGCCGCTGCGTCATTGAAGCCGGCATCCGTTCGATCCAGGCACGGGCATTCAACGTATCGAGCACCATATTCCCGCCGTCCAGGGCGGCGAATTCTTCGAAGGGTTGATTGGGGATCAGTTTTTCCTCGTTGGCCTTGTTCAGCTCGTACTTAAAAAGAGCGAAGCTGGCGGGCAGCTGCTTCAGAGTTTCTTCTTCCCAAATCCCCGGGTAGAATTTTCCCCGCACGAAATAGCTGTCGATCGGTTCGGGAATGGGATGCTTCTTTTCGAAATCGCCGAGGCCAATATGCTTCAAAATAGCCAGCTCTTCCTCGTAGGCGCTCGTCCAGTAGGCCGCTCCGCGGTCGTAGCGGATATGGCTTTTGCCTTCTCCCCAGGCAGCGAGGCCGCCGAGATGGTCTTCTTTTTCGAGGAGCAAAACTTTTTTGCCGTGGTCGGTAAGGTATACCGCGCTGGTAAGGCCGGCTAACCCTCCGCCAATCACCACCACGTCGTATTTTTCGGGGTCTTGGATTTCCTCTCCGGAAAACGCCTCCGGCTGGAGCGATTCCACACCTCCGCCCACAAGCTCTATGGGAATATTCTGACTGGATGGAAAACGGTTAGGAGCGGCGCAGGAGGCCAGGAAGAAAAGGCAAAATAGAATTTTCATTTATCCCCCGATAAAAAACAGCAGGGCAGCGAGAGCAATGCGGTAAATGCCGAATGCCAAAAACCCATGCTTACGCACGAAGTCCAAAAACCAAACGATCACGGCGTAGGCCACCACGAAGGAAACCACGAAGCCCACCATTAGCAGCGCCAGCTCATGCGCACCTAAACCAGCGGGAGTGGCTTTCAAGTATTTCAAAAGATCATAGAGCGTGGCCACGGCCATTACCGGAATGGAAACCAAGAAGGAAAATTCCAGCGCGGCCGCCCTGGTCAGTCCCGCCACCTGCCCGGACGCGATCGTGCTCATGGAGCGCGAAGTGCCGGGAAATACCGCGGATAGCACTTGGCAAAAGCCGATAAAGGCGGCTTGCCCATAGCCCATCTGTTCCAGCGGAACTCCCCGGGTAAATACTTTATCCACCAAGATCATCACTATGCCGCCCACCCCAAGAGCCATCATCATCACGAAAATACTCTCGAGATTCGCGCCGATCACTTTCTTGAGCAAAAAGGCGGGGATCGCCGTGCACAAGAAAGCGACCAGGATCAAATAGACGGCCTTTTGAAATGGTTTACGCGCAAAACCCAAAAGCTTCCTGCGATAGATCACCACCACGGAGAGGATCGCGCCGAGCTGGATGAAGATCGCGAAGAGCTTCCAGAACTCGTTCTCGAGAGAAAGGCCGAGAAAATGCTGCGCGATTCGCAAATGAGCGGTGGAGGAAATCGGGAGAAACTCCGTGATTCCTTCCACCACGCCTAGAATCGCGGCTAAGAGAAAATCGCTCATGCACTAGGCCCGATTTTTATACTGCTCGAGCGTGAACTCATCCACCTGGATGGCTCTCCAGCGCAGCTTCTCGCTATGCTCGAGCATATCGAACTCGGCCTTATTGATCACGTTCTTGGCCAGGGCTTCTTCATAAAGCTTGGCACCTTTGATCTTCGGCAGCTGTTTCGCGCGCACGGCTTTCTTCACTTTGCGCTCGGTGGCTTCCGCCGCCTTCGAAGCGCGGAAGGCTTCTTCGAGGAGGGCGATCTGGTCTTTCGAAGAATCTTTGGGCAAGTAGTTACCTTCACTGAAGAAACGCGTGCGTTGCTCGCCCGGAGTTTGGGCTAGCACGGCCACGCGGTGGGTGAGCTTGTCGTTCGGCCCGGCCGTGAAGCGATTGAGCATCGACCAAGTGCCTAGCACGCCGCGAAAGAACCACGTTAAGCCAGCGGGGCGGAAGTTCTGGAAGATTCCATCAAATCCACGCTGGATATTCATGAAGCAGGTTTCCATGCAGAAGTGCACGTAGGGCAGGTCTTCTTGGCGACGGCCTTCGGCATCCCAGCGGCGGAGCACCGCGGTTCCGAGGTACATGTAGGAAAGGATGTCGGCGAAGCGGCCGGTGAGCTGCTCGCGGATTTTCAGTTCGCCGCCGAGCATGCCCATGGCGATGTCCGCCATGATCGCGAAGGAAGCGGAAGCCCAGGAGAGTTTGCGATAGTAGTGCTTCACGGGGCCAACGCCCGAGGGGGCACAGGCTAACCAGCCGCGGGTAACCGATAAGCCCACCGAGCGGAACAAGTTACGAACCACGTGACCCACGTGGCCAAAGAAGGCACGGTCGAAATCGCGGACGTTATTCGCTTCCACCGCTTTCACTTCCTGGAATGCCCAAGGGTGGGCGCGGAGGGCGCCTTGGCCAAAGATGATCAGGGTGCGGGTCATCACGTTGGCGCCTTCCACCGTGATGCCGATCGGCATCGCAATATAACCGGAAGAGAGCACGTTTTTCGGGCCGCGCGAAATGCCGGCGCCGCCGAGGATATCCATCGCGTCGATCACGGCGCGGCGGGAAATCTCGGTCGACTGGTACTTAGCAATCGCGGTAACTACCGGCGGCTTGATGCCTTTATCGATGGCGCCACAGGTATAGCGGCGCGAAGCCTCGAGCAGGTAAGCGCTGGAAGCGATACGGGCGAGAAGCTCTTCCACGCCCTCAAAGCTTCCTACGGGAATACCAAATTGCTTGCGAACCGCCGCGTGAGCCGAGGCCACGAGCGCGCACTGCTGGGTGCCGCCGGTGGATTGGGCGGGCAACGAAATTCCGCGTCCCGCGCCCAAGCATTCCATGAGCATGCCCCAGCCTTTGCCGGCGCCTTCGAGTCCGCCGATAATGGCGTCCTCGGCGTTTACTACTACGTCCTTACCGCGGGTAGGGCAGTTATAGAAAGGCACGCCGAGCGGATCGTGGCGCAGCCCGAGCACTACGCCGGGGGTATTGGAAGGAACGAGGGCGCAAGTGATGCCAAGGTCTTCGCCCTTGCCGAGAAGATTTTTCGGATCGCGGAGACGGAAGGCCAGGCCGAGAAGCGTGGAGATCGCGGCGAGGGTAATCCAGCGCTTCTCCCAGTTCAGCTTAATATAGAGTTTGCCGTCGTCGCCCTTGAAGAGCTCGCCGGAAGAAGTGATCGAGCCGGCATCCGAGCCAGCGTTCGGCTCGGTGAGGGCAAAACAGGGAACTTCATCGCCGTTGGCCAAGCGCTTCAGGTATTTATCCTTCTGGGCTTGGGTACCGTAGTGGTTGAGCAGCTCGGCGGGGCCAAGGGAATTGGGTACCATCACGGTGATACCGGCCGCCAAAGAGCGCGAAGAAACTTTTTTCACTACTTCCGAGTGACAAAGAGCGGAAAACTCGAGGCCGCCGTATTTTTTCGGGATGATCATTCCGAAGAAACGCTCTTTCTTGATGAAGTCCATCACCTCGGAGGAGATTTCGCGGTCCTGCCAGATGCGCCAGTCGTCGATCAAGGAACAGAGCTTTTCCGTGGGGCCATCGATAAAGGCTTGTTCTTCCGCGGTAAGCGAAGGGTAGGGCTCGCTCATCATCATCTTGAAATTGGGCTTACCGGAGAAAAGCTCTTTCTCCACCCAAACCACCCCGGCCTCGATCGCCACGCGCTCGGTTTCGGAAATGGCGGGAACCAGCTTCATCGCCTGGAATAATTTCAGCACGCCGGCCGAAATCAGCATCGCGCGGATCGGGGCCACGTTCAGCACCACCGCGATCACCGCGAACACGATCCAACAAGTTTGGCCGACGCCGAATCCGTATAAGAAGATTGCCGCTACCGCCGTCCAGAGAAAGAGCGGCGCTCCGGTGAATCCGAGAACGAAGACGAAGAACGCAATGGCGCCAAGGGCTGCGCCGCAATGGTCGTGCAAGATACCAAACATGGGAGAATCTCCTGAAGTGATAAATTCACTCTGATTATAGACACTTTCGCCTCAGAGGAGGCAGAAAATTAAAAGAGTTTTACCGTGTAGAAGAACGGCGCGGTGCGCCTTCGGCTGGTGATTATCCGTATGCCACTACAGCTAACCGCCAACAGCAAACGGCAACCGATTCTAAATCGAACTTACTTCGTCTAAGTAAAGCATCTCTTCATCGGAGTTATACCGGAAAAGGCCGCCGTATCGTCCCCAGTCGATCAGCGTATCGAGGGCCGATTGCGCATTGATCGCGGGATTTTTCGTCTGCAGCCACTCGATTACCTGGGGATAAGGCATGGCCAGATCTTCCTGATTTTGCAGCAGTTCGATGAGTAGCTTCACCAGGCGAAGAGACTGGAGCTGGATCTTAATTGCTTCTTTACGGTCGTTCACGTCCCCAGCCGCAATCCGTTGGCCCAAGCGGGTGAGGATAACTTTTTGGTAAGGGGTATCCACGAATCCGATTAGCTCGGCCGCCTTCACCGTAGTGAGCGCTTCCGAGAAATCCTTTTCAATTAGCCGCGGTAGCTCGAATACATCGATCTGTCCTTTATGATCGGCGAGGAGCTCCGTCATACCGATCACGTCGGCAATGGCCACGGGCGGCAGTACCCACAGAGCGGTAGGGCTTTCCGAGCCGGTTTCATCGTCGCCGAGAATGGATTCGGTGAGCACCGCGTGAATTTTGCGCACGAGCTGATTGAACTGCCAGGAGTTCTCGTCGCGCGGAAAGATCAGGGTATTCTGGATATCGGCCTTCACGTTATTGGGCGGTCGGCCAATAACGATGATCCGGTTTGCCATCGAAACGGCCTCCACGATGTCATGCGTAATGAGAAGTATCCCTTTAAGGTTGGTGGATTTCTTTTGCCAGATATCGAGAACTTCCCCGCGCAGCGTGTCGGCGGTGAGAACGTCGAGGGCGGAAAAAGGTTCGTCCATGCAAAGGAGTTTCGGACTCATGGCGAGGGCGCGCGCAATTCCCACGCGCTGCCGCATTCCACCGGATAATTCGCGGGGGTAGGCTTCTTCGAATCCCTCGAGGCCCACGAGATCCACCGCCTGGGAAACTCGCTGGCGGCGAGTGCGCAGCGAAAGCCCCTGGGGATACAAGCCGAACTCGATATTTTCGGCCACCGTGAGCCAGGGGAAAAGGGCAGCGTCCTGAAAGACGATCGAGATATCGCGATTCAATCCGGTGAGGGCCGTGCCATTAGCGTGCACTTCGCCGTTAGTCGGCTTGGTGAGCCCGCTCATCAAACGAAGCGTGGTGGATTTTCCGGTGCCCGACGCGCCGAGCAAGGCCACGATTTCTCCAGGATGGATATTTAAGTCGAGATTCTCGAGCACGGGCACGGGCGCCCCCGAACTCAGACGGAAGTCCATTTTGATATTACGCAGTTCCACGAGTGGGATATTTTTGCTCATCGCTTACCCATCCAATCGGTACTTAGATTGTGCCAGATCATAGAGCTTAGCCCAAAACGTTCTGTTCAGTAGCACGATCAATACGATCATTACCATCACGGCCGCCGCCAGCTCCGAATAAGCCGCCCGTTCGGTGGCCTTGGAAATATAGGTGCCGAGCCCCTTCACGCTATATTCCTGGCCACGGAAAATCACCAGCTCGGCCACGATGCTCACGTTCCAGGCGCCGCCCGCCGCCGTGATCAGTCCAGTGAGAATGGGGGAGAAGGTGGCGGGCAAATATACCCGGCGCATGATTTCTAGTTTTCCCATTCCGGTAGTGCGCGCCACTTCCACTAGTTGTTCGGGCACCGAGGCCGCGCCGGAGATCACGTTGAAGAGCAAATACCACATTGCGCCCGTCATCATGAGAACCACGCTGGCCACGAAAACTGGCAGCGAGAGGCTTACCATCGTCATCATGAGGATGGGAAAAATCATCGGCCAGGGGAACGCCGCTACCACCTGAATGATAGGCTGAATTCTTTTTACCAAGCGCGGCTGGGTACCTAACCAAAGGCCCAGCGGAACCATCGTTAGGCCCGAAATAACAACCACCAGCACCACGCGCAGGAGAGTCCAGGCCGCTCCTTCTAGAATTCCTACCCATTCCCGTTTCGGCATGGCGAACAGAGCTTCCCCGGCCAAGAAAATACCCCAGGCCGAAAAGCCAATCAGCACCACCAGCAAGCAGTAGCCCATCAGCTGCCATTCGAATTTGCTCTCGCGGCGGCGGCGGCCGCGTTTTTGGTACACGTAGAGGCGGGCGGCGTAGCGGCGCCGGATTTTACGCAGAAAGCTCGTGATCCGCTTCGATTTGGCGAAGAAGTTCAATACCGGCTCGTCGGCGTCTTCTTCACCGTTGGCCTGGATACGCTGAAAACGCTCGGCCCAGCGGAGGAGAGGATTCCAGAGCAGGAAATCGGTGAGCACGAGGATGAGCACCATCGTGGCGCCACCAGTGATTAGGGCCACATACTCGCCGCGGTCTCCCGCCAATTTCATGAAAGAGCCGAGGCCCACCAAATTATACGAAGCATTACCTAAAGTATAACTTTCACATACGGTGAGGAAGAACCAGCCTCCCGCCACCGAAAGCATCGAGTTCCAAACGATGGCATTCATAGAATAGGGGAGCTCGAGCCGGAATAAAATCCCCAGCGGGCCATATCCATAAGCCTTGATCGTATCCACGTATTCCCGCGGAATAGTTTTGATCGAACCATAGAACGCAAGCATCAAGTTCCAGGCCATGCTCGTGTAGAGCATGAGAATGGCGGCGATCTCGAGGCCCACCCGGCTTTCCGGAAAAAGCATAATGAAGGTAAGGTTTAACCCCGGCAAGAAGGCCAGTACCGGCACGCACTGCCCGATATCGATGAGCGGGATGATCACCGACTCCGCCACCTTCGAATGCGCCGCCCAGTATCCGATCGCCAAACTGGAAACCAAGCATACGAGGTAGGCGAGCACGATACGGCTGAAAGAAAGAAAGAGCGCGTAGGGCAGAGAGCCGAAAGAAAGATCAATGGGCTGGGGAGGAAGCAGGGGGCCAGACCAATAACGGGCCACGGTGAGGAACGCCATGAAGGCCGCCACGATTAACGCAAAAGCGAATACGTCCGGTAGGGTAAATCCAGATTTTCGGGCTGGGATCCGCTTGAACATCCCATCTCCTTATTTTCGCTTTGTGGTTATCTCCTGTACTATACCTTTAGAATAAACCTATGTCTTCCGTGATTCGTAAAGCACCTTTCCGTTTCTCCACCGCCCCTAAGGGCTGGGTAATTTTCCAAAAGGAAAAAAATACGATCGTGCGCGCGTGGACGATTCTCGGCCAAGTGAGCGGCTCCGATGCAGTTGGCCTCGTGGAGAAAATGCGCTCCGAGGGCGCCACCCTCCGCGAAATTCCCGCCCATTGGCTAGCCCTTCCTACGGGCATCGATCTCCAGGTACACCTGCGCCATCCTGGCCAAGCCCACAAAGAAACATTGGAAGGCGGCCTCGAATCCGCGCTCTATGGCGGCTACGACTCCGTGGTGACCATGCCCAATACCCAACCTTTCCTCGACAAACCCGAAGCACTACGGGCGGCCATCGAATCCTGGGAAGACCGGGCTGCGGATTACCCCGTTCGCGTGGGCTTTACCGCTTCCGCCACCGTGGGCATGCAGGGCCAGGAAGCCGCCGACATCGACGCGCTCGCCAAAGCCGGGGCCGTGGCGATCACCGACGACGGCTGGGGCGTGAAGAGCGACCAAGCCCAGGCAAAAATCTTCGCTGCATGCGCCGCCAACGATTTATTGTTCCAGCAACACGCCGAAACCCCCGGCCATAAGGGCGTGACGCCCGAGAGTGCATTCCAAAAATCCCAGGGCCTTCCGGTTTATCCCCGCGACGCCGAGAGCAGCATGGTGGCCCGGGATATCGCGCTCCTGCGCAAAACGCCCAAAGCCCGCTACCATATCCTGCATATCTCCACGCGCGAAACCCTCGCCGAAATCCGCAAAGCCAAGGCGGAAGGGCTGAACGTGACGGCCGAAGTAACGCCCCACCACCTATTTTTCTCGAACGCCGATATCCCGCTCAGCGAGGGCGCCGAGTCCACCAACTTCAAGATGAATCCTCCGCTCTTCGCCCCGGAAGACAGGGCCGCGCTCCGCGAAGCCCTGCGTGACGGCACCATCGACTGCGTTTCCACCGACCACGCCCCGCACGAGCTTGCGCTGAAAAAACAGGGCTGGATAAAATCTCCCTTCGGCACGCGCGGAATGGAAACGGCCCTCTCGGTGCTCACCACGCTGGTAAAAGAAGGGGAGCTTTCCCTTTCCCGGCTCGTGGAAGTATTTTCCACGGTGCCGAGAAAAATTTTGCATCGTGCCGAATTCGCGCACTCCACCGGCCTGGTTTTTGTGGATCCCATCGCCGATTTCAAAGTGGGGCTGGCAGATTTGCCGGGCCTGTCGGAAAATTCCTGCTTCCTCGGCACCACCCTACACGGAAGAATCGAAATTCGCGGCGAGACCCACCGTCTTTACGAAAGGGCCTGATGCGGGCTAAGCAGTTTCGATTTATACTGGGAAAGAAATGACGGACCAAAAGCTACAAGAAGTATTCGCGGCCGCCGTTCAGGCGAGAAATAACGCGCATGCACCGTACTCAAAATTCCGCGTGGGCGCCGCGATCCTGCTGCCTTCGGGCGAGATCGTGGGCGGCTGCAACGTGGAAAACGCCAGTTACGGAGCCACCATCTGCGCCGAGCGTAACGCCTTCAACGCCGCCGTGGCCAAATTTGGCAAGATTAACCCCGAAGCCTTGGTGCTGGTTACCGAACCCGAAGCCACTCCCTGCGGAATTTGCCTCCAGGTAATGGCCGAATTCTGCGGCCCCGATTTTCCCGTATACGTGGCCACCCCGAAGGGCATCCAGAAAAAAGTGGAGCTCCGCCAGTTCTTGCCCCAGCCCTTCGGCCCGGACAAGCTGAAGTAAATGGATCCGATCCAAGCAAAATTTTTTCACAGCGGCTTCGATATCGAGTACCAAGGGCAATCACTGAACCTCCAGGGATTATTTTCCGAGCAGGGAATCACCAAAATTTTTCTTTCCGCCGGGCTTTCCGACTTTTGGAAAAATGCGATAGGCCAACCCGTGAACGTAAGCTTGCCTCCCCTGAAGCTGTCCGGCGTGCTCCTGCAGCAGCATGTGGAACACGGCTCTTTTTTCGAAATCCGCTTCCGCGGCCTCGATGAGAACCAAAAAGCCTTCCTGCGCCAGCGCATGACCGCGGAAGGCATCTCTCCGGGCTGGCAGCGAAAATTCCCGCGCATCAACGTGAATGGCATCCAGGATCCGGATTTTCCCGTACCGAATCTCTGCATGGTTCGTTTCGCTTCCCAGGATTTTTTCGTGAACGTGCTGAACTTCACCTTAGGCGGCCTACGCATCGAAACGCTCGGCGATCACCTCGGGGAAGTGAGGGTAGGGGCCATGCTATCTTTCGATCTGCTCACCACCACGGGCTCCATCATGGCAAATCTATCGGCGGAAGTAAGAAACTTAACGGCCCACGAGCATGAAGATAAAACGATCACTCGCTCTTTCGGCCTGCGCTTCGTGAATATGGATCCGGCAAACGAGAAAAAATACCGAGAAATGATCCGAGACTATTGCCTGCTGCTGCAGAAGCGCCTTAGCGGCCCGTAAAGCTCGCGCCCTTGTTCAGGCCTTCATAAGCTCGCACCACCAACTCACCGGCCACGCCTTCCCGGCGGAGCAATTCAAACCCCAGCTTAGCGATATTCTCGATCGAAGGCTCCGTTTCGAGCAATACGATACGGGCCGCAGGAATTTTCGCAGAAAATTCTCCCTGCGGTGCCGAGTAGGAAATTTCGGCCACGCCGGAATGGCCGAAGAAGCGCCGGCCCAACGATAAATCCAGCTCGGCACGATTCACGAGAGTAGGAGCCGCGGTGAAGTGCGCTCCCTCCCACTCGGTAGCTAAGAATAATTCCCATTTTTCATCCCGCGCCCCGTTGAGCCAAACTTCGATGGGATTGCGGTGGCCATGAAATAAGCGCTGGCAATTTCCGTCGTGGTAACGAAGCCCGTGGGTGTAACGGAAGTTCGCTTCTTTTTCGAAGCGCGTGTCGGAACGCAATTCAAAGCGCACGCTTTCCACGTTGGCGGGCAAAACTTGTTTGGCGAGGGCCGCGAGCTCGGAGGAGATCGCCTCGGGCGTCACGCGCGCGCCGCCGATCAGCGTCCAGCCGGCATCGGGAGTGGAGTAGGAAAACTTTTCTGTGGGCGTCGCGAAATTCCAGCCACGCTCTGATTTCGTGAGCCCCGGCCCGCGGCTCGTGACCACGAGCTTATGATCGAAGCTATCGTCCACGAGCTTTTTCAGGAGTTTTTTGGCCGGGCCGAAATCGAAAATGAAACCTTGGTGATCGAGAGTGCCGCCTAATTCAGCGGAAACGTAGAAACTCTCGCCCTGCAAACCATCCTCGGCGTCGAAGAACGCGTAGTCCAAGACCGTGAAATCGCGCAGGAATAGGATGGTGGAAGGCATGGGCCACCGTTTTAGCATGGGGCCGCCGCACCGCAAGAAGTATTTGCCATCCCCGGCTATAGTGGTAGATCTCCCCTATGGGAAGAGACTTAAACGATCCAAATTGCATCCTCTCGAACGTGCGCCCCAATCCCTGGAAGGACAACGGCCTCACCGACGAGCAAAAGATCACGAAAATCAGCGAAAATTTCAAAGAAATCATGGAGACGCTCGGCCTCGACCTCACCGACGATAGCCTCAAAGAGAGTCCCCGCCGAGTGGCTAAGATGTACGTGCAAGAGCTTTTCCGTGGCCTGAAGCCCGCTAATTTTCCCAAAATGACCGTGATCGAGAACAAGATGCTCTACGACCAAATGGTGGTGGTGCGCGACGTGAAGGTAATTTCCCTCTGCGAACACCATTTCGTGACCATCCACGGCACCGCCCATATCGCCTATATTCCCAGCCACGGCGTGATCGGCCTCTCCAAGATCAACCGCATTGCCGACTACTTTTCCCGCCGCCCGCAGGTGCAGGAACGCCTCACGAAGCAGATCGTGGACAGCCTCTGCCATATCCTCAATACTGAAGACGTGGCCGTTTACATCAAAGCCAAGCACTACTGTGTGATTTCACGGGGAGTAGAGGACATCAATAGCGAAACGATCACCACCGATTTACGCGGGGCTTTCCGGAATAATTCCGAGACGCGCCAAGAGTTTTTGAATAGCTGCCGATGATGATACTTTTTCTTTTCTTAACTAGCCTCGCTTTCGCCCAGGAATTGCCGCCCAAGGTGCTCTACCACGTGGGACAAAAGCCCCACCTCTTGGCCAATGACAAAGCGGGGAATATTCCTCCAGACGTTTGGGATAAAAGCATCATGGGGACCGACACCCGCTATGGATTAGTTCCCTATCGGCGTGGGCTCTATGGTGGCTCCAACTTCGATAACCTCGAGCTCTACGGAAACTTATACTTTGGAGAACCGAAGACTCCCTGGGTGATGAAGATCACCCTGAAGGAGGAATGCCGGACCGCAAAATCATCCGCCGCGGGCCTCAAAGACCCTCGTTATGTGAACTGGGTATTGGCGCATATCGACGAGTTGATGCGCACCACTGAGGAATGTTTGAATAGAAACGCAGAAAACGATGATTGCACCACGCTGCTCTCCATGGGCAATCCCGTGGCCTACGGCAAATCAGAAGATCGCTGTGCTCAAATTCAATCTCGCTACCTGGCCGACATCGGCGCCAAGGTAATGAAAGACGACTCGTGGGCTGAAAGCTGGTATATCCGCGACCGCAGCTGCATCGAAAAAATAGAAGCCTCTCCCAAAATTGTTTTGCAGACGCTAGCCCAGGCGAATTGGGATTTTGAGAGCCGGGTGCGTATGTATTCGGGGGTAAATACCGGCGTGTATGGGGGAACGCTCTTAGCTCTCTTGTGGGGGGCTCTCGGTGATGATCCTAGGGTAAGTCAGAAAACTCTCGATGAGATTTTAGCGAAAGCCAAAAATTCGGATATCGTAGCCTCCTTCCTGCGCGAAACTCCCGAAGGGCAAGATTATTGGGTACGCGAATCTATTCCGCGGCTAATTGGGGCATTCAAAACCTGCCAAAAACGTGGCCTCCATTCCCGGTTTCAGGAAGCGGGTACCGCCTTTTTTACTTTCACGCAGGGGGAAGGTGGAGGGAAATCGAAAGCCTTCCTCGAAACCGCTAAAGCAACAATAGCTGAGGCAGAAAAGCGCTGTGCTGCCCCTTAGCTCAACCAAATCCTAACGCTCGAATCTCTTTTTCTTTGGTATCTACCTCTCAACTAAAAAACACAGGAGTTCAAAATGACGAAAATCCTCTTCATCCTAGCCCTTCTTCCCTTCACTGCTTCCGCAGCTTCTTTCCAAACCGTAGAAGAAAAAGAAGTTCGCATCAGTGGCGTTGCCGCACGCGAACTGTACGACAGCCTCGCCCTTCCGGAGCAGAGAGTATACGAAGAGCATACCGGCATGCCCTACGCTAAGGCCAAATACGGCAAAAATTTTGGCTGCGAGCGCGGCATCGATACCGATTCAACCTACTGCTGGTTCCACGGCCAACAGCAATACTAGACGATTTTTCTTGAATTGCCGCCCCGCTATCCAGGTATAGTGGGACGGCATTTTTATTTTAGGAGACCCCATGAAAATCAAAGCACGCCATATTCTCGTAGACCAAGAGTTCGAAGCCCAGGATCTCCTGAAGAAAATCAACGACGGGAAAACCTTCGAAGAACTCGCCAAAGAACACTCGAAATGCCCCTCCGGCGAAGACGGCGGCGACCTCGGTGAATTCGGTAAAGGCAGCATGGTGAAGAGCTTTGAAGACGCCGCCTTCGGCTTGAAAGTAGGGGAAACCACTCCTACTCCCGTAAAGACCCAGTTCGGCTATCACCTAATCCAGCGCTACGCTTAAGTTGCGGAGCGCGGCTGCCGCGCTATACTTAGGTGGATGCTTTCCGCCTCTCTTTATTTTCTCGCCATCGTGCTGGTGCCGATTTTGGTATTCGCCGCGCTAGAGCGGATTCCAGCCCTGCAGCGCCAGCGCTCGCCTTTTCTTCGCCCTTATATGGGCACGGATCTTCTTTATCTCGGCAGCAATGTGGCCGCGGATTTATTGTTCAGCCCAAAGGTTCTCGTATTCCTTTTTTCGCTGGAGTTCATGTTCGGCTGGGAGAAACCCTTCCGGCTTCACTGGAGCCTCCAGCTACTCCTCTCGCTCCTGCTCTTCGATCTCGCGCTCACTCTCGCGCACGTACTGCACCACCGCGTGCCGCTCTTCTGGAAATTTCATAAGGCCCATCATTCGATCCTCATGCTCGACGCCTTTTCTTCTTTTCGCCGTAGTCCGCTCGAGGCTGTCTCTCAGGCCGTGCTGATGATGGTGAGATTTCTTATTCTCTGCTTCGTGGTTTCCGATCCGAAGGTGGGCGTAGTTACGCTGGTGATCTTCACTTGCTGGGGCGCCTTCATTCATTCGAATTTGAAGTTGCCGCTTTCGGAAAAAAATTTGGGCTTGGTTACTAAGGTATTCGTCACGCCCGAAGTACACCACCTGCACCATACGCAGCAGGCCGGGAAAAATTTCGCCACGATGTTCACGTTCTGGGATCGCCTGATGGGCAGTTACGCCGCGCCCACCGCGGAGAGAAGAGAGTACGGAATCCCGGGCGAGCGTTCTTACCCCCAGACTTTTTTCGCGCAGCTGGCGGAGCCGTTTCGGGAGCGCTAAAAATCTATTTTACTTCGGCAGTGCTCACCGAAGTAAGCGTGCAGGATTTATCGCCTTCCATCATTTGCAGGGTAGTGATGGATTTGATCGTGGTTTGGCCGTCCGTCATCACCACTTTGATGCTGCCTTTAGCGGCGGTGCCTTCGGTTACGAGGGAAGAATCATTGAGGCCGAGCATGAGGAAAGAAACCGCTTTTTCTTTCGATTTCGCCTGGAAAATCTTGCTCGAGCCCGCCAGGGCCTGATTGAGGGCCGTTTCGGCGCACTCCCCGTGCAAAAGCTTTTTCACGTTTTCGCCGGCCAATTGCTCATTGGTGGTGGCCTTCGCCTTTTCTTTCATCTTGGCGAGATCTTCCGCGCTGAGAGTAGGGATCGTGTTTTTAAGATATTCTTTTTCCACGGCATTGCGCTTGCGCATTCCGCTTACGGAACCTTCGTTCGCCACGAGATCGCAGCGCTTTTTCTCGCCGTCTTTCATAAGGTAAGAATAGGTACGTTCGGCGATGCCGCCGTTTTCCTGGGTCACTCGCATGCCTACCATTCCGCGGAAGGAATCTTTGCCGATCATGGAAAGAAGAATGCGGTGAGAGCCTTTCGCCACGAACTCGGCGCTTTCGCCTCCCATGCCCACGTCCACGAGCGCGCTATTGATCGCGAGCTGGCGGCAGTCTTCGAAGCCGGCATCTTTATTATTACGCTGGGATTTAGCTAATTTAATCCTTCCGTTCTCTACTTGAGCAACCTCTTCCCCGATGGCGGCATTCAGCGCAGCCACCACTTTTTCCGCATTGGGAGCGGCGTGGGCAGCAGAAGAAAGGGCCAGGGAGATGGTGCTGAGGCAGAGAAGGGTGGATTTCATAGGGTCCTTTGGGGCAAAGGTTAGGAGGCGACGCGGAACTTAACGCAATGCATTAAATTGGTCAAGTATTATTTAGGCGTAGCCTTTGGCCTGGAGGGCGAAAAGCTGCGCGTAACGGCCGTTTTTTTCGATTAGAGCCGCATGGGAGCCTTCTTCCTGGATCTGGCCATGCTCGATCACCACGATATGGTCGGCGAGGCGGGCCACCGGGAAACGATGGGAGATGATGAGGCTCGTCTTACCCACGGTAAGCTCCCGGAACTTCTGAAAAGCCAGGCTCTCGGCCTCCGCATCGAGGGCGGCGGTGGGCTCATCGAGGATCAAAATATCGGCGCTCTCCCGCATGAAGGCCCGGGACACCGCGATCTTCTGCCATTGCCCGCCGCTCAATTCACGCCCCTGCTTGAACCAGCTACCCAGCGGTGTATCGAGGCCCTGGGGTAATTCACCCAAAAGATCGGCCGAGCCGCCCAGATCCATCGCTCGTTTAATATGAGCGTCGTCTTCGATGGCGTCCACTTCGCCCACTCCCACGTTCTCGCGCACGGGCAATTGGTACTTATTGAAATCCTGAAATACCACGCTGATGCGCCGGAGGAGGGCCTCACCGTCCCAGTCGAGGAGGTCTTTCCCATCAAGAAAAATTCTTCCTTCGGTGGGATAATAGAGGCGGCAAAATAATTTGATGAGGGTGCTTTTGCCGGCGCCGTTCGAGCCCACCACCGCCACGCTTTGTCCGTTCGGAATATGCAGAGTGATATTGCGAAGAGCCCACTGCTCGCGGCCGGGATAGCGGAAGCTCACGCGATCGAAATAGATTCCGTCTTTGGGCACGGAAGCGGATTTCTCTTTAGGGGAGGGAACGGCGGCGTGCGGAATGGCAAGAAACTCGAAGAGATTTGAGAGGTACAAATTATGCTCGTAGGTTCCGCCGATCGCGCCGAGGCAGGACTGAAAGGCCTGCTGCCCCTGGCGGAAAACCACTACGTAGAGGGTAAGATTACCGAGGGTAAGCTCTCCGCGCGCGGCCTGAATCGCGATCGCCACGTAACAGCCGTAGAAGGCGCCCGAAGAAAGCATGGAAAGAAGGATCACCCAGATCGTGCGGCGGGTGGCGAGGGCGGAATCTTCGCCGTAAAATTTCTCGGCGAGCTCGCGGAACCTCTGCAGGAATTTTTTCGCCAGGCCAAAGATCCTTACTTCCTTGGCGTGGCTATCGGTGGCGAGCACGTACTCCATGTAGGCCAATTTGCGGCGGTCGGCCGAGCGCCAGTTATAGAGCCGGAATCCAATCGAGGAAAATCGCATCTCGGCGATCGTGGCCGGAAGCGACGCAAGCACGAGGGCGAGCACGGCCCAGTGGCTGAAGGAAAGCAAAAGCGCGATGTAGCCGAATAGCGTGAGCGCGTTCTGGATGAACTGGAAGGTATCGGTCACCATCGAGAGGGAACGCGAAGAGGCTTCTTGGCGGGCGCGGTTGAGCTTATCGTAAAACTCGGAATTCTCGATCTGCGCCAAATCCAGCGCCACGGCTTTCTCGAGGATCATCGTGTTCACGTTGATGCCGAGACGATTTCCCAAAAGAGTTCGCGCCAAAAACAAAGCGCGCTGCACGATCGTGATCGCGGCGATGATTCCGAACTCCACAACCACCAGCTCCACGGTGCGCTCGACGGAATGGGCCACCACCGCATCGATGATGAGTTTTCCCACGTAGGCCAGGGCGGGAGGAAGAGCGGCGGAGACCGCAGTGAGAAAGGTAATGACGAGGCCGAGGCGGGGAGAGGCTTTCCAGGCGAGCGCTAAGCCCTTCCGAGTATCGGAGAAATAGGAAACGAGCGACGCTCGGCTCAGCTTGAACGCAGGGGAAGATTCTTTCGCTGGCCTCATCTAGGAAGTAAGCGCGGCAATATCGGGAGCTTGGTCCACGCCCTTGCACTTCACTTCTTTATTGATTCGGCGCATGAGGCCGGAGAGGACTTTACCGGGACCGATCTCGTAGGCTTCGGTTACGCCGTGGGCGGCGAGAAGCTGCATGCTCTGCTCCCAGCGCACGGAACCACAGATCTGCGCGATCAGGCGAGGCACGATTCCGGCGAGATCGGAGTGCAAAGCGGCGTCCACGTTGGCGATATAGGGAGAAGTAAGCTGGGAAATTTTCGTGGCCTCGAGGAGAGGGCGCATATTCTCTTCGGCCTTCTTCATGAGCGAGCAATGGAAGGGCGCCGATACGGTGAGCAGCACGGCCTTAGAAATCCCGAAAACCGGGTCGGCCCCCGCTAAACGCACCGCTTCTTCCACGGCCTCTTTATGTCCGGAGATCACGATTTGCCCGCCACCGTTGAAGTTCGCCATCTCACAAACCTTGCCGGTGGTTTTGCCGGCGGCCTCGCAGAGGGATTTCACGTTCGCTTCCTGTGCGCCGATCAGGGCCGCCATCGCGCCGGTTCCCACGGGAACCGCTTCCTGCATGAACTTACCGCGCGCATTCACGAGCTTGGCCGCCGCCGAAAAATCCAAGGCACCAGCCGCCACGAGCGCGGAATACTCCCCGAGGGAATGGCCGGCCACGAAATCCGCCTTGAGCGGAGTTTCGGCTTTCAGCACGCGGAAGGCCGCTACCGAATGCGTAAGGATCGCGGGCTGGGTGATATGAGTGAGCTTGAGATCGCTCTCGGGCCCATCGAAGCATACTTTTTTCAAATCGAAGCGCAAGGCATCGGAAGCTTCTTCGAAGGTTTGTTTCGCGAGCGGAAAATTTTCCACCAAGCTTTTGCCCATGCCCACGAACTGCGAACCCTGACCCGGAAATAAAAAGATCTTTTTCATACTCTCCCTACCTCTTTGCCCCTATGCCTTTTTGCCTTCTTTATCCTTGCTTCCTATTATCCAGCATATAATCCACGGCCTTCGTGAGCTTCACGAGATCTTCGCGGGAAATATTTGGAAAGAGGGAAACGCGGATCTGGTTCTCGCCGAGATTGCGGTAGCAGTCGATATCGAGGATACCGAATTTACGCAGCTGCTTGGTGAGGCCGTCGTAGGGAATCGACTTATCGATATTGATCGTGCACACCGTTTTGGAGCGGGCCTTAGGGTCTTCGATATAGTGGGAGAGCTCTTTGCGGCCATCCACCCAGTTGTGGAGGATTTTCACTTTCTCATCCTGCTCCTTGGCGATCGCGTGGATCCCGCCCTTATCGAGGAACCACTGGAGCTGTTTCTCGAGCAGGTAGATCGTGGTGAGCGAAGGGGTATTATACGTTTGGTTGCTCTCGGCATTTTTCAGGGCGAGGGTGAAATCGAGAAGAGCCGGAATATAGCGCCCGGATTTTTTAATTCTCTCGATTTGCGCCACGGCTTTGGGCGAGAAAACGCCGATCCACAGGCCGCCCTCGGAGCCGAAGGCCTTCTGCGGAGAAAAATAGAAAAGGTCCGTCTTGGAAAGATCCCAGGTATACGCGCCGGCGGCGGAAGTTCCGTCCACGGCGAGCAGGGAATTTTTTACGCTAGGGCAGTGATCCCACATCGCGCCGGTGGAAGTTTCGTTCCAGGTGATGCAATGGACGTCGCAGTCGGCAAACTCTTCGAATTTGGGCTGCTTTCCGTTGCCCACTTTCACCTCGTGCATCTGGTTGAACTTCGATTCTTTTACCGAAGCTCCCCATTTTTGCGAGAACTCGCCGTTCACGAAGTGAGCGGATTTTTTCTCTACGAGGCCAAAGGTGCTCATGTCCCAAACGAGAGAGGCCGAACCATTGCCCATCGCGATTTTATAGTCGGCGGGAACTTCGAGGTACTTGCGCATTTTCTCCAGAACCGCGCCCACTTTATTCTTCACGGCCGCCTGGCGATGGCTGGTACCGAGAAAGGTTTTCGATTCTTTCGCAAGGGCTTCCACGAATTCCGGGCGCACCAGGGAGGGGCCGCAGCCGAAGCGTCCGTCGGTGGGAATAAGTTCTTTGGGGAGCTGGATATGTTCAAACATTTTTGGGCCTCGCGTAAGAGTAAAATTACTGGGCTAAGTTTATGCCTGCCCGGATAGTTGCGCAATCCTGCGGCGTGACTTAGAGTTTTCCCATGCAATTTTTTCATGAACTCTCGGGATACCTTCATTATTTCGTGGATGTGGTACTCCACCTCGATTTGCACCTAAACGCCTGGATCACGCAATTTGGCCCATGGATTTACGCGTTCATGTTCCTCGTGATTTTCTGCGAGACCGGACTCGTGATCACCCCCTTCCTGCCGGGTGATTCGCTTCTCTTCGCGCTCGGGGCATTAACGGCCGTGGATAACGCCTTTTTGAAGTTACCCCTGCTTTGCTTCACTTTAGTGAGCGCGGCGATTCTCGGCGACATAACGAACTACAGTATCGGGCGTTTCTTTGGCACTAAAGCCTTCAGCAACCCAAACTCCAAACTATTTCGCCGGGAATACTTGGACCGCACCAATCGATTCTACGAACGCCATGGTGGACGGGCGCTGGTCATCGCCCGCTTTGCTCCGATTTTGCGCACCTTCGCTCCCTTCGTGGCGGGAGTGGCGCAAATGACCTACGCTCGCTTCCTTACCTTTTCGGTAATAGGCGGCTTTACCTGGGTGCTTTCGATCACGATCGCGGGGGCGTTTTTCGGGAATCTACCGGCCGTGAAGCGGAACTTTCACGTGGTGGTGGTGGCGATCATCTTTATTTCCCTAATTCCAGTGCTGCTGGAAATGTGGAAAGCACGCAAAGAGAAGCGAATTCCTGCCTAGGGCAACGGCAATTCCCGGCTGAGCCGCTCGCGGATATTCTCGGAGTACGCTAGTTCCTTGCGAAGATTTTTTTCGGTGTCCAGCTCGCTAGGCTCGGTTTCGGTGATCTGGAGCGGTGCCAATGCCGCTTTGGCTTTTTGAATATCTATCCTCAGTTTCGCTACGTTATTGGTGGAACCGGGAATCAGGCGCTTTCCACGTGCGCCTTTGAGCACATGGATCGTTACCGCCCGGGATTCGAGCAGGGAAGTGCGGCTCTGCTGATTTAAGATAAACTGGGTAAAATCTTTGCCGGCTTGGGCCTTCATGGCGGAGGGCCAGCGGTAGTTCAGGATCGCATCCAGAAATACCATGGCGAGGGTGTGATCGCAGAATTGCATGGTCTCGATTTTTTTCATCGAGTCCCTCGCTTCATTGACCGAAACCGACGGGGGCATATTCATCCAAGTATGCAGAGCACGGGAAGAGGCCTCGGGAACCAGGGTGAACAAGGCGAAAAAATCCGCTACTTCGAGGGCCTGTTCCTTATTGGCGGGCTTCCATTTTTCACCCGGCCTATAGCCCCATTCCTGGCTTTTTTGCAGGAGAGATTCACACGCCGCGGGGATCATCCCGGGGGTAGCGTTGTCGGAAGGATCATTGGCCGCCGCGGGCACGAAGGCCTTTTTGCCCGAAGTCGGGGCACTCGCGCAGGCGCAAAGAAGAAGCGCAGTAGCGAGGGCCGTGAGCTTACGCATGCTTGGGCTGGCGTGCCTTTGGCGCATCGTTCTTGTGCGCGCGTTTTTCCATGTACATCACCATGGGGTTAGCCACGAAGATGGTGGAGAAAACGGAAATCGAGAAACCGATCAGCATGGCGAAGGCGAAATCGCCGAGCACCGGGCCGCCGAGCAACCAGAGCGCCACCACCACGAAGTTGGTGCAGAGAACAGTGAGCACCGTACGGCCGAGATTGAGGTTAATCGATTTGTTCACGATATCGTACATGCTCATATGCGGGTGGGTCTTGGTGTAGTCGCGGATCCGGTCGTAGATCACGATGGTATCGTTACAGGAGTAACCCGCGATCGTGAGCAGGGCGGCCACGGTGGAAAGATTGAACTCTTTGCCGATCATGATCCATACGCCGAGCACGGCGATCACGTCGAAGAGTAGGGCACGCACGATTCCGGGAGCGAAACGGAAATCGAAGCGGAAGGTGATATAAATCAGGATACCGAGCGCGGCGGCCAAAACCGAAATGATCGCGGAATAGCGGAGCTCTTCCCCGGCTTGCGGGCCCACCACGTCGGCCTTGAGGATCTGGTACTCGCCGGCCTTTAGGTTCGACGAAAGAATTTTCTCCACGCGGTCGCTCACCTGGGTGGTTTCCTGGGTCTTTAGGATGAACTCCTGTTTCTTCGCATCCTCGATGCGGATCACGCCCACGTCGGGAAGCCCGCCTTGCTTGAGCACATCACGAAGCTTAGCGGTGTCCCAGTCTTTGGGAACTTCCACCTGGAGCTCGGCTCCGCCGGTGAAATCCACGCCGTAGTTGAGGCCCTTGGTGAATAGGAGCACCACGGAAACGACCACGAAGAGGGTGGAAGCCCAGATAAAGGGACGGGAGATTTTTAGAAAGTCTACGTTCAGGTTCGTTGGGATAAGATGAAACAATGTATACCTCGAATTAAATGCTTAGTTGTTCAACGTTCTGGTTTTTCCAACCGAGGTATCCGTCGAATAGGAGTTTGCAAACCGTTACGGCGCAGAAGAGCGTCGTTAGGATGCCGATGAGCAAGGTTACGGCAAATCCGCGGATGGGGCCGGAGCCGAAGTTCAGCAAAATGATCGCCACGATGGCGTGCGTGATGTTCGCATCGAAGATACAAGAGAAGGCCTTATCGAAGCCCGCCTGCACGGCGCCCACCACGGATTTCCCTTCCATGAGCTCATCGCGGATCCTCTCGAAGATGATCACGTTGGAATCCACCGCCATCCCAATCGTGAGCGCCAGGCCCGCGATTCCGGGAAGGGTGAGGGTAGCGTCGATCCCGATTAGTACGGCAAAGGTAAAGAGCCCGTTCAGGATCAGGGATATCACGGCCACCACTCCGCTCATACGGTAGTAGATCGCCATGAAGATGAAGATCAAAGAGCAACCCACCAGCGAGGCGGTGAGGCCGCGGTTGATGGAGTCGGCACCGATCGAAGGGCCGATCACCCGCTGCTCGAGAAGATCGAGCTGGGCGGGGAGGGCGCCGGCACGGAGCACGATCGCGAGGTCGCGCGCGTCTTTAAACGCGGCATCGCCGGATCCACCCACCGTGATCATTCCGCGGCCACCCGGAATCGGCGAGTTGATGCGAGGAGCAGAGTAAACGATATCGTCGAGCACGATCGCGAGGTTTTTTCCTACGCTGGCACGCGTGAGGTCACCGAAGGTAACCGCGCCGCGAGGGCTCAGCTGAAAATCCACTTCGGGGCTCTGGGATTGCTGGTCGAAACCAACCATCGCGTCCACGAGCTCAGCACCCGTGAGCTCCACTTTCGAGTAGATGAGGTAGGGGATATTCAGGTTGCCGGGCTTACGCTCGAACAAAACTTGAGAATCTTCCGGGATTTTTCCCTTGAGGGCCGCATTGAGTTTCGCAAGGTATTCGGAGAATTTTTCGCCCTCTTTATAAGAGAAGCCCTTCTCCTTTTCGGCATTCATGATCAGAAGCGGCAAATCACGGCTATTTTCCATGTTCACCATTTTGAATTCTAAACGGGCGGTACGGCCCACGAGGGCTTTCGCGCGTTCCACGTCGCGCACGCCGGGGAGCTCCACCACGATGCGATTGTCTCCCTTGGTCACGATCGAGGGCTCCGACACGCCGAATTCATCGATCCGGCTACGGATCACCTGTAAGCTCTGGCTCAGCGTATTTTCTTTGAGGGTGGAGCGATAGTCGCGGGACATGGCGAGCTCGTAGTCGCCCGTGCCCTTATTCATGGGCCGCAGCGTGTACTTTTGCTTCTCGAGCAATTCGTCCACTTTGGCGGCGCTGTTGGGATCGAAGGTGAGGTGAACTTTAGGATCTTCCTCGATGGTGGAATCGGGAGCGCCCACTTTGGCGTTAATGCCTTCTTTGCTGAGCTCGCCCGCAAGGCTGTCCACGGCACGCACTAATTTATCCTGGTACACTTTTTTGAAGTCTACTCCGTACACCATATAGAGGCCGCCCTGGAGATCGAGTCCCAAGTTCACCTTCTTTTTATAAGGAAATTTGGTGCTCTCTAAATTCAGGTTCGCGAGAGTAGGAAAAACGTGGATGAAAGCCACCACGATAAAAAAAGCTAAGAGCGTTAGACGCATCCACCAAGAACGGCTCATGAACATATCTCCTAATAAAGGCTAGAATCGAAAAAACACTAACAAGGTTAAATAGAAAATACTAGGAGTTGGACTAAATCGGTTTGGTGCTTTGCGGCATTTTGGGGCACCGAATCCAGCCGGCTTCTCCCGAAAAGCTGGCTCGGAAATTCCCCAATTTCCTCTCGATATTTGATAAGACGAGAGACATGAAAAAAATCGATTCCACTGGCCTCGGTTACGACCCGAACCAGCTGCCCCGAGAGTTGGCCCGTCACTATATCTGCGCCTCCGAGGGAGACATCGAATCGATGCTGGAGTCGCTGGACCAGAAAAAACTCGCGGACCTTTATTCCCACGTGCCCGAATCAGTGCGCCTGCAAAATCTAGATCTGCCCGCGGAATTACCCTACGAAGAATTGCTTCACCATATGCGGGAGCTCTCGCAGAAAAATAAACCCCGCCTCTCTTTCATCGGCGATGGCCTGCAGCATTATAAAACCCCCGAAGTAGTTCCCCACGTACTCGGGATCCGGAACCTCACCACAGCCTATACGCCGTACCAGCCGGAGCGCAGCCAAGGCACGCTCACCAGCATCTGGATTTATCAGTGCGCCATCGCCGCCATCACGGGCTTCGAAGCAATCAACGCATCCTTCTACGAACGGGCCACCGGCCTCTTCGAAGCGCTAAAGTGCGCGCAGCGCCTGCGCGGTGATTCCGATACGGCGGTGATCGCCGAAACCCTTTTTCCAGGTGATGTGGAAACCCTACGGACTCTCGCGGCGGAAACTGACTTGAATTTAGTATTCGTGAAAGCGGATCCCGCCACGGGACGCGTCTCCCCTGCGGCGATGAAAGCGGCCGCGGCCAGCGTGGGCGATAAGCTCGCCTGCCTGGCTTTCCCTCAATTGAATTTTCTCGGGCTCCTCGAAGACGTAGATGCACTCACCGACCTCGCCGCCGAGCTCGGCACCCACTCCGTGGCAGTGATCGACCCCATGGCGATCGCTTCCGGCGCGCTCAAGCCGCCTTCGGCGTTCGGCCAAAAAGGCGCCTCCATTTTCGTGGCGGAAGGGCAACACCTCTCGATCGCCCCAAATTTCGGCGGCCCGGGCCTCGGGATGTTCGGCATCCGTTACAACGCCGAGAATAAAAACGATATCCGCCAAACCGCCGGCCGCTTCATCGGCAAAGGCAAAGACCTCGCGGGCCGCGATTGTTTCGCGATCGTGCTCTCCACCCGCGAGCAGCATATTCGCCGCGAGAAGGCCACTTCGAATATCTGCTCTAACCAGAGCTACCTCGCCACGCTCACCGGCGCTGCGCTTCTCGAAAGGGGAGATGAGGGCCTGGCCGCTTCCGCGAAGCTAGCGCGCGAAAATGCGCTCTATGCACTCGAGAAGCTCACGGCCTTCGAAGGCGTGAAGCCCGCTTACCCCGAGGCTCCTTTCTGGAACGAGCTCTGCCTCGCCGTGCCGAAACCCACCGCGGACTTGATCCAATCGGCACGAAATTCCGATTTGCATATCGGCGTGGACGTTTCGGCGCGTGCACCCAGCAAGGGCAATTTGCTCCTGCTTTCTTTTTCGGACCGCCACACTAAAGCCGATATCGACCAGCTCGCGGCCTTCTTCGCCAAAGAATTTTCGGGGAAATCCGCCCCGATAAAAGCTGCGGCGATTCCCGCTTCAGCGCTCCGCCAAGGCCGGATTAGTCTTCCACGCGTACCGGTGGCGAAGATCAAGGAATACTATACAAAACTAGGCGAGCAGAACGTGAGCCCCGACGACAATATCTACGCGCTCGGCTCCTGCACGATGAAATACAATCCGTACGTGAACGATTGGGCCGCCGCGCTCCCTGGATTCGCCGATCTCCATCCCCAGGCACCCGCGGAAGACGCTCAAGGCTCACTCGAGCTTCTCTACCTTACCCAGGAATATTTCAAGGCAATCACCGGCCTTCCCGCCGTGACCACGCAGCCGATGGCCGGCGCCCAGGGGGAGCTCGTGGGACTAAAAATGTTCCAGGCCTACCACCGCAAAAAAGGCGAGCAACGCGATATCCTTTTGATCCCGCGCTCTGCTCACGGCACCAATCCCGCCACTGCCACCATGGCCGGCTACGCCACCGAGAATATTAAGCTCATCGAGGCCGATTCCAGCGGGCAGATGAATCTCACTCAGGTAAAAAGCCTGGTGGACGAATTCGGCCAGCGCATCGCCGGGGTAATGGTCACGAACCCTAATACTAGCGGGATCTTAGAGACGAACTTTAAAGCGGTGGCTGACCTCATCCACGGCGTGGACGGACTCGTCTACATGGACGGCGCGAACATGAACGCCATTGCCGGCTGGATCGACCTTGGCAAAATGGGCGTGGACGCGGTTCATAATAATACCCATAAAACCTGGAGCATTCCCCATGGCGGCGGTGGCCCGGGCGATGCTTTCGTGGCCGTGAGCGAAAAGCTCGCCGACTTCTTACCTGGCCATCAAGCCGTGAAAGATGCTTCCGGCTACAAGGTAGTGAAGACCAAGCACTCCATCGGCTCCGTGCAAAGGCACTTCGGAAACTTCGGGCATAAAGTGCGCTGCTATACCTATCTACGCGCCCTCGGCAAAGAAGGCGTGCCCCGCATGAGCGCGGTGGCCGTGCTCTCCGCGCGCTACCTATTCAATACCCTCCGCAAGTATTTCCCCACGCTGCCCGCGGGTTCCGAGCCCACGCCGCGCATGCACGAGTTCATCCTCACGCTCTCGAAAGAAAGCTTCGCCCAGGTAGAGAAGGGCGGCATTCCCCGCGCGATGGTGATCCCGCGTATTGGTAAGCTCTTCCTCGATTTCGGCCTCCACGCCCCCACGGTAGCCTTCCCCGAAGTACTCGGGCTCATGGTGGAACCTACCGAGAGCTATACCAAAGCCGAGCTCGACGATTTCCTCGCCACCGTGATGGAGATTCACAAAATCGTGCACGAAACGCCGGAAGTGCTGCAAACCGTGCCTCACTTCACGCCGATCGATCGGGTAGACGAGGTGCTCGCCAATAAGAACCTCACCCTGAGCGAAACGCTCACGCCAAACTTAATTCCCATCCTTCCCAACCGCGCTTCTGCCATTGAGCTCACCAAAATGAGCAAGGGAGATGTGTGGGCGAAAATTCGTGCATCCCACGCTTCCGCCAAGGTCAATGCCTAATTCCGCCTTGCCCGCGGGGCTCATCGTGTGGGGCGTGGACGAGGAAGACACGGAAAGCCTCAAGCTCGCCCAGCGCCTCGGCGTGAAGCTCGTGAATTCCGAGGAGCCGCCCGACGGCGCCGAATGGATTTTATTTTACGAAGACGAGGCGCTCTATCTTTTCTGCCCCGGCCATCCGGACTTCAAGCCCATCACCATCGATTTCCTCGCGGGAGATTTCGCCCGCCGCTGGAAGGGCGCCTCTCGTAACGACATGCTGGCCAAAGCTTTGGGCCTAAAAAAGGGCACGCGCACCATCCTCGACGCCACCTGCGGCTTCGGCTACGACGCTTTCTTCCTCGCTACCTTTCCCGAAGTGGAAGTCTATGCCTGCGAGCGTCACCCCGTGGCGGCCGAGCTCGTGATGAACGCATTTTTACGCGTGAAGGAAATGGGACGCTTCGAAGAATTTCCGCTTTATTTCCACTTCGGCGATTCCAAAGATTTCATGGCCGATCCTCAAACCCCGGCATTCGACGCAATCTTCCTAGATCCCATGTATCCCCGCGATGAAACCAAGAGCGCCAAGCAAAAAAAGGAAATGCAACTCTACCGCGAGCTCGTGGGCAAGGATCCCGATGTGCTAGATTTATTCAAAGCCGCCTGGGCGAAAGCGCGTAAGCGGGTGGTGGTGAAAAGACCCGACGATGCGCCCACCATCGCGGTGGGCCGTGAGCCGGATTTTTCCCTGGAGG
Source organism: Bacteriovoracia bacterium (assembly GCA_050246755.1). Taxonomy (GTDB): domain Bacteria; phylum Bdellovibrionota; class UBA1018; order CAIPTA01; family CAIPTA01; genus JAKFYM01. Next base: position 188,045 of record JBFWVL010000004.1, on the reverse strand, counting down.
GGAAAACGGTTCGTTATGATATTTATTTAAAGAACCCCTAATGAATATGACCTTTTTACAAAAATTCCTCCACTTAGAAGCCGCCTCGGGAATCCTCCTCGCCGCCTGCACGCTCGTAGCGCTGGTAATTGCTAATAGCCCCCTCAACGAAACCTACACTCACGCCTTAAACTTCACGTTTTTTAGCCTCACACTCCATCACTGGATCAACGATGGGCTCATGGCGATTTTCTTTTTCGTCGTGGGCATGGAAATCAAGCACGAGCTGGTGGTCGGCGAGCTTTCCACGCCAAAGAAAGCGGGACTTCCCATCTTGGCTGCCATCGGCGGAATGCTTTTTCCCGCCGCCATCTACCACTTTTTTAATCTTAGCGGCCCGGCCGCGCATGGCTGGGGAATTCCTATGGCCACCGATATTGCCTTTGCCGTTAGCTTGTTGTCGGTTTTTGGTAAGCGTGTTCCTTTTTCTCTAAAAGTTTTTCTACTGGCCCTCGCCATCGTGGACGATCTCGGAGCCGTGCTGGTAATCGCCTTTTTCTATACCCAGAAAATTGCCTTTCTTTACCTTCTCGCGGCCGCGGGAGTATTTTTACTTATTTACTTAGCGCGCATCTTCCGCTTCCGCTGTTACGCCACCTATATCGCTCTCGGCACTGCGGCCTGGTTCTTCTTCCTGCGCTCGGGAGTGCATGCCACGGTGGCCGGCGTGATCCTGGGCTTTCTCACCCCGCTGGGTATCCGCAACGATGAAGGCCGCATCGAATCTCCCTTGAACGATCTTGTGGAGCTGCTTCATCCCTTCGTAAACTTTCTCATTATGCCTATCTTTGCGCTGGCAAACGCGGGCGTGGATCTGCGAGGAAACAATTTTGGGGAATTGATCGCGCACCCCGTGTCTCTCGGCATCGGCTTTGGCCTGATTTTTGGAAAACCAATCGGGATCGTTCTGCTTAGCTGGCTCGGTACGCTCCTGAAAATCGCCGAACTTCCCAAAGGGCTGCGCTGGAGCCAAATTGCCGGCGTGGGGCTGGTGGGAGGAATCGGTTTCACGATGGCTCTTTTTATCGGGGGCCTCGCGCTGCCGGCGGAACTGGAAATGGTTTCTAAGGCGGGAATCCTTGTGGGCTCTTCGGTGGCGGCCTTAGCGGGCGCGGGAGTGCTATTTTTTGTTCTGGATAAACCGGGAACCCACCGCGACTAACCCTCACTTTGTTTTTCTCAGTCGATCGAGCTGAATCACCGTGAAGGGGTTCACCATAAAGCCCGCGATCGAGGGCCCCACGCCGAAAATTTGCTGCGCTTCGAGAAGGGGCACCACCACCGCGTCCTTAGCCACGATCAGCTCATGCGCTTTCTGGATTAGCTTGGTGCGGGCTGTGCCCACCGGCGTTTCAACAATTTTCTGCACCAATTCGTCGTAGGCGGGATTTTGGTAGTGAGAGTGGTTGTCGGCCTCATCGCTCTTAAAACGCTTCAGGTGGCTCATCGGATCGTTATAGGGCGCCGTGAGCCCCATCAGAAAAACTTGGGTAGAATTTGCGGCCAGGCGGCCGAGGAAAGCCTTCCATTCCATGGGCTCCAGCGAAACTTTTAGGCCGAGATTCTTTGAAAAATCGGCCTGCAATTTTTGCATCACCAAATTTCCATTCGCCGAAGAACCGAACAAAATCTTCACCGCGGGCTTCACCCCCGATTGCTTTACCTTATTGAGGGCCGCCATAAAATCGGTATTCCCGAAGAACTTATAGCCATCGATCGCGAGCGGAATATAGCTCGAAGTGGGCGTGAAGGTATCGCCCATCACGGCGGCGAGGCTCTTGCGATCGATCGCCGCGGCGAATGCCTTGCGCCAATTCAGATCCCGAAAAGGGGTCTGAGTGATATCGAAGGTGAGGAAATAGGTGGCGGCTCCGGGGCTCGATTGGATCAGGTTCTTTTCACGTAGTCTTTTGATCTCGGTTTTGGGAATCGAAGAAATAATATCAAGGTTGCCGGTTTCGAAAAGATTCAGGGCGGTGGCCTCTTCCGCAACTACCTTATAGGTAATCGGCAGCTGGCCAGGAGAATTATTGAAAGGGTTGGGCTCAAGTTCGATTTTGCGGTCTAGCTTGTAGGAAGTAATTCGGTAGCGTCCGGTAACGGGATCGCTGAAATTCCAAACGCCTTTATTTTTTTCCCAGATATCTTTGCGCACGGGCGCGGCCAGCGGCATCGATAGAACCTGCAAAAAAGCGGAGTCGGGGTGATCGAGATCGATCACGAGATTCTTTCCTTTACGGAACACTCCTAGGCTTTCCGATTTCCCGGCGAAGTAATCCTTGGCGCCTTTAATCGCAAAGAGCAGATCGGCGTCCCGCGCCGCCACCTTGGCGCTCAGCGCCTGGCGCAGGCCGAACACGAAATCGTCGGCGGAAACGGGCACCCCGTCGGACCATTTCGCCGTGTCGCGGATCACGAATTCGTAGCGGAGATTTTTATTGCCTAGCTTATAAGAGGCGGCTAGCCCGTTTTCCAGCTTTCCGCGGCCATCGATGCGGAGCAGGCCTTCCACCACGTTCGAGATCACACCGAAGCCATAGACGTCGTTCACCTGCATGGGATCGAGCGTGCTGGGCTCACGGGTGAGCTGGATTTGAATGGAATCGGCGGCGTGGGCGGAAAGAGCGAGGAAGAAAAGCACAGGGATCAAACGCAGCATCGCAACTCCGCTTAGCTTTTAGTTCCGGTGATAGATCCAAAAGCTAGAGGCCATAGCATTCTGGCCGATTTCGCAATGGAGGGAGATTCCGTTTTGGAGCATTAGGCCGATTTCGCCCAGACTCATGCCTTGGCTGGAAGCCAGTTCTTTGGAAATCGTGCAAGATCCGTGGGAGCGTTCGCGGGCACCGTAGATCATGATGCGGGCAGGAGCCCCTTGGAGCGAGAAGCTCATCACGTCGTAGGAGGCTTTTTCCACGCCGTTTTCGTAGAGGGCGAGGTAGGAATTATTCGGCGCGGGAGCGCGGCCGTAGGTGGGCATATCTTCGGTGGCGAAGGCAGGGGCGGAAAAAGCTAAGAGTAGGACGAGGATTTTCATAAAAGCTCCAAAATGAGATGGAGAACCTTTATCCCGAGTTTTCAACGCAGTCCACAAAAAGTCCGATGCGGCTAATTGCTGCGTCAAAATAGAAAAAGCCGCCTGGCTTGCGCCAAGCGGCCGCTTCTAGTGCGCCCTAATAGCGGTAATGGTCCGGCTTGAACGGGCCAGCCTGGGAAACGGTCAGGTATTCGGCCTGTTTTTTGGTGAGTTTCGAGAGCTTCACGCCGATTTTCTCGAGGTGAAGAGCGGCCACTTTTTCGTCCAAATGCTTGGGCAAGCGGTATACGTCGATTTTCTTGTACTTCGAAGTATTTGTGTAGAGCTCGATCTGCGCCAAAACTTGGTTCGAAAAAGAGTTCGACATCACGAAGCTGGGGTGGCCCGTGCCGCAACCTAGGTTCACGAGACGGCCCTTGGCGAGCACGATGATGCGCTTACCGCTCTTCATGGTGTGAATATCTACCTGCGGCTTCACTTCCGTAATCTTGGAATTATTATTGAGCCAAGCCATATCGATCTCGATATCGAAATGGCCGATATTGCAAACGATGGCGCCGTCTTTCATCTTCTCGAAGTGCTCCTTCGTGATGATATCGGTGCAGCCGGTGGCGGTAACGAGGATATCCGCTTCTTTCACGGCTTCTTCCATCGTGGTCACTTCGTAGCCTTCCATCGCGGCCTGAAGGGCGCAAATGGGGTCGATCTCGGTGATGAGCACGCGGCAGCCGTACATGCGGAGGGATTGAGCAGAACCTTTTCCCACATCGCCGTAACCGGCCACTACGGCCACTTTACCGGCCATCATCACGTCGGTGGCGCGCTTGATGCCATCGGCGAGGGATTCGCGGCAGCCATAGAGATTATCGAATTTGGATTTCGTCACGGAATCGTTCACGTTGATAGCGGGCATCTTCAGCTTGCCGGCTTTTAGCATCATCATGAGGTGGTGCACGCCGGTGGTGGTTTCCTCGCTGATGCCGATGATGTTTTTCACGATCTGAGGGTATTTGTTATGCACCATCGCGGTAAGGTCGCCGCCGTCGTCGAGAATCATGTTGAAGCTCTTGGGGCCCCAGCCTTCGATGGTCTGCTCGATGCACCAGTCGGCTTCCTGGAGGGTTTCACCCTTCCAGGCAAATACGGGAACGCCCACAGCGGCCATGGCCACGGCGGCGTGATCCTGAGTGGAGAAAATATTGCAGCTGCTCCAGCGCACTTCGGCGCCGAGGTCGATCAAGGTTTCGATCAGCACTGCCGTTTGGATAGTCATATGCAAGCAACCGGCGATGCGAGCGCCTTTGAGCGGCTTAGACTTGCCGAACTCTTTGCGGATCGACATCAAGCCCGGCATTTCAGTCTCGGCGATATTGATTTCTTCGCGTCCCCAGCGGGCGAGTTCGGCGAATTTTTTGGGATCGTTCATCGCTTCTTCGCAAACGCGGTAATCAGCGTCTTTCGGAGAGAATGCGAACGTTTTGGTGCCTTTGGCTTTGGATTTTGCTTTGGTAGTCATATGGGCGCTAATTTACGTTAAGTGACCGTAAATAGCCAGAATACCCACCCAAAATTGGGTGGGCTTTATTTTGAAGCGGTACGTTAAAAGCCAATGCCCGCGTAAACTTGAATGCCTTGGGTTTTTACCTTGGTGGCTTCTTTGTCCAGATCGATGAGCCCGTAAGAGTAGGCCACGGAAAGGCTACCCACCATATCCGCCGAAAGCATGAATTCCACGCCGCCTCCTGCCTCCAGGGCTACATCGTATTTTCTAAGGCTACCGCTATCTAAATGACGAAGGGTGGTTACCTTGCCCGTGAAACGATCCGTTACGGAGATGGATTCCCCCAATTTTACGCCGAAGGCCGGGCCTACGAAAAGATTCGGGCGCACGCTGGTACCGCCGGGAAATTTATATTTAAAATAGATGGGTAGCTCCAAATACTTCAAGGCCAAGGTGATGTCGGCATAACCGGAAGTGATCGTGTCCGCTAGGCTCGCGCCTTTGCGCATATAGCGAAGCTGCGGCGTAATAAAAGCGTTCTCCGAGAGGCCCAAATCTGCATAGAAACCAGGCAAGAAATAGCTCTGCCAATCGTAGCCGTCGCCGGCTCCGCGCACGTTGGCGAAAGTTAGCCCGCCGATCACGCCGAAGCGATCATCTGCCTGCGCAAACGCTGGCACCAATAATAAAATCATCACTAAATATTTCATCGCTTTTCTCCTTACCCCTGATCTAACAGATCAAGTTCGTGCGCTCAAATGGACACCTCAAAAATTACTTTAATCCCCAGGAATGCAGGATCGCATCTTCTTCCTGCGGTGAATCTACACGCTTGAAACGCGCGCCGTGTTTGCCCTTCACGCGGGCTTCGCAGCTCTTCCAGTCGGCGTCGCGGTGGAGTTTGCCGTCCACGTAGGAAAGATAGAGGGGCTTTCCCTTTTTCGCTTTTCCCCGCGAGGAGGGAGCTCCGGAAGGTGGCATATCATCGAGCTTCAGGCGGTAATCGCTCTGCGCCCCCTTGAAGAGGCTAACGGGATAGTTCTTCGAAAAGGCCACCGCGATTTCATCGCAGCGCTCGTTGCCGGCAAAACCACTATGGCCGGGCACATAGAGCCATTCGATCTTAAACTGGGCCACCACCGTATCGAGCTGTTCCCAAATTTCCTTATTGGAAACGTCGGTGCCCGCAGAAGTTTTCCAGTTGTTCCGCTTCCAGCCGTGTATCCACTCGGTGATTCCCTGAATCACGTACTTGGAATCGGTATAGAGCTTTACCTCTTTAGTGGAAAGGGTGGTCACGCGGGTGAGCGCCAGCAAGGCCTCCACCGTAGCCGTGAGCTCCATTTTATTATTGGTGGTGTGAGGAGCGGCGCCGCCGAGCTCCATCACCTTGCCAAGCGGAGAAACCAGAATGGCCGCCCAGCCGCCAGGCCCAGGATTTCCCGAGCAGGCGCCGTCGGTGAAAATGATCACTTTATTTTCTTTTTCGCTCAAAGGAACTCCATTCATTGCACGGTAGGGCGATTGCAGTTGAGCGAAGCGCAAGGCTCTTGGCAGGCGCGCATGATTTCCCGGAATCCCGTCGAGGCCGAAGAGGTACACAGCTCGCGGAGCGAAGCGTCGCGAATATTGCCTAAGCTTTTACCACCGGAAATATGCTGTTCCATTAAATGGCAAAAACGCACGTGGCCATTGAGATCTACGATGATGTTCCGCTCGCCGGCCACGCAATTGGCGGCGGTGCCCGCAAAGATATTCTCGCGCACAAATAAAAGATCTTCGCGAGGATTTCCCACGAAGCCCTTACTTTCCTGGTAGGCCAGTAAAAAATCAAATGCGTCGGCGGTGGCAGAATCGGGCAGGAGCTTTTCTTTTTCGTAAAATGGATCACTAGGGCCCGCATTGGCGAACGTAGCCTCGAGCGGGAAAAAAAAGATTCCATCCACGCCAAGGCCGCGGGCGAATTCGATATGACTCTGCAGGGAAGGAAGTAGCGAACGGGTGAGGATAGTGTTTAGGGTAATCACCACGGAGCTGCCCAGGGCTTTGCGCCGTTCCACCAGTCTGCGGATATTGCCCACGGCTGTAGCAAAAGTTCCCTCCACCCCACGGGTGAAATCATAGGCCCCGGCGGTGGGGGCATCGAGGGAGATACTAAGCTGGGAAAGCCCGCTTTCCAGCACTTCTTCTAAAGAGTCCGTGATGAGGGTGGCATTCGACAAGGCGGTGGAGTGGAGACCGAGCTCCCGGCTACGCCGCGCCAGACTCAGGACTTCCCGGGGCTTCAAGAATACCTCTCCGCCGGTGAAAACCACCTTCCCGCTTTTTTTCCAGTCGCGAAACTCTTCGAGCACCTGCAATTTGTGTTCGGTAGCAAGCGCCGCGGGGCCTTCTTTCGTGCGCCAAAGATGGCAATGCTTGCAGCGAAGATTGCATTCCGTAGTGATCTCGAGAAGGAGCCAAGGCTCTAGCTGGGAAGCGGAAAAATTCTTGGCGGTGGTGGTCATTTGCCAGAAAAATCTAGCATGATCCGTTGGGCTTTGCGCCTCGTACTGTGGTATTTTCCGGGAAACGATTCTAGGAGGCATCATGTCATTTCCCGCAGAAACTACGCCCGTTGAAAACCCCGTCGGCATCGAGGGCATGGCGTTTTTAGAATATACTAGCGCCAAGCCCCAGGCCCTGCGCGATCTCTTCCGCCGCCTCGGCTTCACCCGCACCGGAAAGCACGGCGCCAAAAAAATCGAATACTACGAGCAAAACGAATGCGTTTTCTTGCTCACCGAAGAAGGCCGCTGTTTCGCCGAAAACTTCCATCAGGCGCATGGCCCTTCGATTTGCTCGATGGGCTGGAAAGTCACGAACGCCAAACGCGCCTTTGAAACCGCGGTGAAAAGGGGAGCGCGCCCTTTCGAAGGCAAAGATGGCTCCATGCCGTTTCCCGCCGTCTACGGAATCGGTGACTCTCTGATTTACTTCGTGGAAAGCCGTTTCGATCTGCGCGCCCAGTTTTCTCCCACGAACGATCCCGTGGTGCCCCAGAAAGGCTTGCTTCAAATCGACCACCTCACCAATAACGTGCCTAAAGGCGAGATGGACAAGTGGTGCGATTTCTATTCGAAGATCTTCAACTTCCAGAACGTGCGCTACTTCGACATCAAGGGCACGAAAACCGGCCTGATCTCCAAAGTGATGGTGAGCCCCGGGTATAAAGTTTTGATTCCGATCAACGAGCCTTCGGAAGGCAAATCCCAGATCCAGGAGTATATCGAAGAGTATAAAGGCTCGGGCATCCAGCACGTGGCCTTCCTCGTTTCGAACGCCATGCACTCGGTGCAAGAATTGATGCGCGAAGAGGTGGCTTTCCTCGATCCACCTCCCGGAACCTACTACGAGGCCCTCAAAGGCCGCTTGCCTCTTCTATGGGAAGACGTGAAGAAGCTGCAGTCGCTCAACCTCCTCGCCGACGGAGACGAGGCCGGCTACCTGATCCAAATTTTTACTAAAAACATGATCGGCCCGATTTTCTTCGAGCTGATCCAACGGGAAAATCACTGGGGCTTCGGCAACGGGAATTTCCAAGCGCTCTTCGACGCGATTGAAAGAGATCAGGAAAAGCGTGGGTACCTGAAATAGGTGAACCACGACAACACCGAGCTCGAGCATCTTTTTTGCGGGCAATGGCTCGCGGATTTAGCGAATTTCTCCGCCTTTGTTTTTCAGCGACTGCCCGATATTAATTGGGCGGGGTTTTATTTATTCGACGGCCAGAAGTTAATCCTCGGCCCATTTTGCGGAAAACCGGCCTGCACCGAAATCAAAATTGGCAGGGGAGTTTGCGGAACCGCTTTCACCAAAAAGAAAACCTTGCTCGTTTCTGACGTGCACGAATTTCCGGGGCATATCGCCTGCGATTCGGCTTCGCGTTCCGAAATGGTGATTCCCCTGATAAAAAACGGAGCGGCATTCGGAGTATTCGACCTGGATTCACCGAGCCTGAACCGCTTCTCGGAAATGGATCAAAAAGCGGTGGAAAAGTGGGTGAGTTTTTTGATGGAAAAAATCGAATCCAAAATTATCCAGTCCCGACCCTGGGCTTAGCTCACTCTCACGCCGCGCTCGGAAAACTTCAGGAGCGCCCGGAACTCCGGCTTCCACCTCCGCGCCTGGGGAGATCCCATCTTTTTCGGCACCTTCGACTTAAAATAACCCCAGCTAAACAATCGCGGCCAGAATGGAAGCTCACGGAGCAGGATCGTATTCTCGTCTTTTCTCTCCACGATCGCTTTCGCGGTTTGGGTCCAGTGGAGATCGGCCTGAACGCGGGCCAAGAAATCTTCAGAATAGTCCGTTTTGCGGCCGTACACGTACACGTCGCGCCTCGGTAAATTCGCGAGCCCGCCGTGGGATGCTATTCTTTCCTGCATCACCGCTGGGTGAGGGCCGTAGTAGGCGAGGGTGGGCTCAGCTTTATCTCCCTCTTCTCCCTTGGCTAAAACCTCGGGGATCTCGGAGTCGGCATGCCACCAGCGGTGGAAATCCTTTTTCTTCTGATCGTAGGCCTTCGCTTCTCTCACATGGCCATAGTGGTAAATAATGGCTTCGCTCTCGAAGCGCTTCTTCCATCCACGAAAACTCTGGGCATCCCCATAACTCTCGATCTTAGAGTCGAGTCGGATCGCGCGGATCTCCTGCGGATACCAGCGCTTTCCGATGCAGAATTTTTCGTAGCTCTGCCAGAAATGCAAATAGCGAAACGAAACACAGTCGCAACCTTTTCTTTCGGCCTCCGCTAAATCCTCGCGGATTTTTGCGTAGTCGCGCTCGGAAATGCATTCGTCGCCCTGAAGATAGAATGCCCAGCCCTTAGCGCCGTTCTTGCGTGCTTCCTGCAGGGCGATATTGGTTTGCTCGGAGAGAATCGTTCCGCCCTGGCGCTTGGCTTCGTCCCAGACGGTGGGGACGATCACGAGATTGGGCAGGGCTTGCACCACGGCTTCGGTGCCATCCTCGGATTTCCCGAGGGCTAGAAATGTTTTCTCGCAAAGCCCGCGCAGCCCGGCCAGCGATTCCCGAAAGGGATAATCGTATTTGAGGCCGTTGCGCAGCAGGGTAAATCCATAAATGGTGCTCATGGGCAAAACGTAAAGTAACAAAAACTTCGCCGGGTTGCCCAATTTTCCTCGCCACATAACGCTCCGCGCATCACGCTAACGGTGCTATGCTTTTTCCGAGGAGCCATCCATATGTACTTTTCATCTCGAGGCATTCACACCCGCCAAGCCCATAAGGGAATTCCGGAGGGTTACGTAGAGGAAGAACAAGGGCGTAAAGGCTTTTATGGCCACGTTTCCCATCTCATAAAGCGGAAAGCCTCCACGCGCTGGCGCACCATCGATGGGCCGCTCAAGCCCCGAATGCTGGATTTAGTGAAGGCCGATCGCAGCGGGAAACGCCACCGTATTCTCTTCAACTCCGACCTCGTGATCTATTCGCAGTGGGTACAGCCCGACGACGCGAAAAACCTGAACGCCTTCCGCAATGCCGACGGCGACTCCATGTATTTCTGCCACCTCGGCACGGGAAAAGTGCTCACCGAGTACGGCCTGCTGAATTACCGGCCCGGCGACTACATCATGATCCCCAAATGCTTCGCCCACGTATTCCTCGCCCACGAGCCCACGCAGTTTCTACTGATCGAAAACCTTTCTGGGGACTACCGTGAGCCCGATCGCGGGATGGTGGGCAAGAACGCGGTATATGATACCGCGCAGCTGAATTTGCCCGACCTAGAAGCCATGCAGGCGCTGCTAAAAAATCAAACGATGAAATGCGTGGAAGTGGACGTGAAACATTCCAATGAGATCACGCGTTTTGAATACGAAGAATGCGTGTTCGACGTGCTGGGCTGGAAAGGGGACCTCTTTCCTTTCACGCTCAATATGGATCAGCTAATGCCCCTCGTGAGCCATCGTGCGCATCTGCCGCCTTCCGCGCATACCACTTTCGTGGCCCCGGGATTCGTGGTTTGCTCTTTCGTGCCGCGACCGATCGAGAGCGACGAGGATGCGCTCAAGGTTCCCTTCTATCACCAGAACATCGACTACGATGAAGTGCTTTTTTACCACAACGGCGACTTCTTCAGCCGGGCCAACCTGCACGCGGGCATGATGAGCTTTCACCCCGCCGGGTTTCCGCATGGCCCGCATCCTCAGGCCTTTAAGAAGATCAAAGACCTGAAATTCACGAACGAGTACGCGGTGATGATCGATTCGCGGAAGCCTTTGCAACGCGACGCCAGTGCTGAAGCCCTCGAGCTGCCTAATTACTGGAAGAGCTGGCAAACCTAGATGCTGGCATTTTTTTCCATCCTTGGACTGCTCCTCGCGGCCTTAGGTTTCGCGGGTGCCGCCACGAAATTCACTTCCCCCAATTTAGGAATCTGCCTAGTGCTCGGCGGGCTCGCATGGGCGGCGCTTCTCCTTCTCCCGGCGCTCTTCCAAACCCTGAAGTGGGGGAAGCGGGGCATGCCCACTTTTTCCCTTCTGGTCGGACTGCTCTCGCTCGCGGCTTTAGGCGGCGCAGGCTACCTATATTATATTCATCCGCTAAACGATCTCACCACCAACGTGCTGAAGCCGCCGGCTTTCTTGCGGCCGGTCTACCTGTTCCAGCCGCAGGCCGGCGCGGAGTTTTTAGACAAATCCTTCGAGCTGAATCGCGACTATCGCTCCGAGCTCGCCGGCTTGCAGAACATGCATTATTCCGGCCTCGAATCCATCAGCGTAAAAATTCCTCTCGCGGAGGCCACTCCTTTGATCGAGAAAACCCTGAGGGATAATTTTCCCGGCTGGCGCATCGTTCACTCCGAAAAAACCTATCCTCACGTGGAAGCGGAATTGGAAAACCCTTTCCTGCACTCGATCGACGATATCGTGGTGGAAGGCCGGGAATCCAAAAACAATCCTGCGCAGATCGTGGTGGACTATCGCATCCGCAACCGGTTTCCCTTTGGGGATCTCGGGCTGAGCGCTAGGCGTATGGAAGATATTAGAGCCGCCCTCGCGGGGCCTCTCGCTCAGGCCGCCAATAAGTTAGCCGAGCAAGAGAAGGCCAAGAAGGCCGCGATTCCTGTGGCTCCTCCGCCCTCGCCGGCCTCGGATTTAACCGCTCCCACTTCCACTAACTCCGGCCTGCCGCCAGGAAGGGTTCCATGAGTTCAAACATCGAAACCATCTGGAAAAAAATCCGTGACCCCAAAACCCAGTCCCTGGTGAATACTCTAGGAATAGAAATCACGCACCTCGATGAAAAATCCATCCGCGGCACCATGCCCGTGGATCATCGCACCATTCAGCCCTACGGCTTGCTCCACGGAGGAGCTTCCGTTGCGTTTGCCGAAACTTTAGCTTCCTTCGGCGCCGGAGTGCATATCGACCAGCAAAAAGAAACCGTGGTAGGCCTCGAGATCAATGCCAACCATATCCGCGGCGTGCCCGATGGCGGCAAGGTAGTGGGCGAAGGCTGGCCGGTGCACGTGGGCCGCCGCACCCAAGTTTGGCAAATTGAATTAAAAACCAGCGACGGGAAACTAGTATGCAGCTCGCGCTGCACATTGGCCGTAGTTGCACGAGAGTCAAAATAGGAGGGTATATGCGTTTCTTTCTTTTACTGTGCCTCATTCCATTTACTTCCCTGGCGGCCGGCGGCGAACCCGTCTTCCTGGAACCGGGAATCTACCGCTTCAACCAGCGCTTCGATCTCCTGCAGAAAAAGCGCTACGAAATAGTTTATTCCTACAGCGACGAAGGTTTGGCCCGGATGGGCGAACTGCGCAAGCAGGGCTATATCTGCAACGGCGCCACCCGCGATACCTTTCTTTGTTCCGCGTTTCAGAGCTTGGACGGAGAAAATCCCGGATTAAATGAGCGCCTCCAAAACCAGCTCGGGGAAGTCACGCTAGCGTTCGGCCCCGTGCGCGGACCCGCGGAGTTCGTGCGCAAAAGCCAGAGCAATGTGGAATGGAATATGCCCCAGTCGGTGGATTTTCGCGGCAAGCACTTCGACAGTTTCCGCTTTCTGCTGGATCCCACCTCGGGCGCCCAACGTATTTGGCTCGGCGAGCCCAGCGAGGAATCTTTCGTGCTGAGCGAAGCGGGCGCAATCAGCTATTCCTTGGTGATTTCGGCCACCGAGTCGCGCAACGTATACCGACGTTATTTGGGGCTCGCCGGATTCTCGAAATGAGATTTCTTTTTGCCCTCCTATTCCTAGCGCCAAACGCATTCGCGCTGGATTGCACGGAGGCCCGGCACCAGAAATTTTCCGCGGCGATTAGAGCCAAGGATCTCCCCGCGATCGAAAGGCTCGCGCGCGCCACGAACTGCCTGCGCTCTTCTCAGCGGGAGAGTCTCCTAGAAATTGCGGCGAAGAGCTCCGATTTTGAAGCATTCGAGCGCCTGGTGGACCTCGGTGCAGATCTCAAGCTACGCACCATTTCGGACGGCTTCTGCCGCTACGAGATCCTCCATGTGATCCAAATGATCCGCAAAGAAGATGCCTTTCCTTTCGTGAAAACCCTCGTGGATGCCGGCGCCGACCTGCAGAGTTGCCCGCAAGATAAAGAAGGGAAGTGCGCCGAAGCCATTTGCTCGTTCGAAAAATTTCCCCTCGGCCAAGCCGCCGAGAAGGGAGACGTGGATTCCGTAAATTACCTGGCCGACCGCAAAGCACGCATCGCGGGCGATGAATTATTCTCGAGCGCCCCGAATATTGCCAAGATCACGGCCCGGCTTCTCGAGCTTGGCGCCGATCCGCGCATCGCCCAGGAAGCCCCGCTTTTCCGCACGCGATCTGCCGAAGCGGTTCGTCTTTTAGTAAAAGCCGGCGCTGATATCAATTTTCGGCAATTCGGCTATGGCGGCGCGATCCCGCTGGCAATTTACTCCAAACCCGACGTTTTCCTCATCGATCCGGTGATCGCGGCGATCGATATGGGCGCAGATTTACGCATTCCTTTTACCTTAGGCACTAGCTGGCCCTGTGCGCGGGTGGGAGCACTGCTTTGCTGGGCCGGGCAACTTTCACCTACGTCTTTGCTGGCGCTAGTGCATGGTCTGAGGAATTCTGCTTTGATCGATCTCGAGCAAACCGACGAAGAGGGCCGAACGGCCGTGATGCTGCTCTCCCGATATTATTTTTATTCGGCAGGGCGGAACGTAAAAACCGAAGTACTGAAGCTGATGATCCAGCGTGGAGTCAGCCTCAAGGCGCAGGATAAAAATGGCAAGAGCGTGATGGACTACTGGAAAGAATTTCCGCGGGAGAATAGGGCGGAGCTGGAAATTCTCCGTGCCATACCCGACCGCAGTGAAACCGCGGCGTTGCGGTTTCGCTAAGAAGAACTACATCTGCCGGGAAAGATTATCCACCGCGAGCGCCGCTTCCCGCATCACTTCGGAAAGCGTGGGGTGGGCGTGGAAGGCGCGGGCGATGTCTTCGGCGCTGCCGCCAAACTCCATCGCCATCGTGGCTTCCGCCAGCATATCCGAAGCGCGGGGGCCGATGATATGCACGCCGAGCACGCGATCGGTTTTCTTGTCGGCGAGGATTTTCACGAAGCCATCCGTCATGCCCATGGCTTTGGCGCGGCCGTTCGGGGTGAAAGGAAATTTACCCGCCTTATACTCGGTGCCTTTTTCCTTGAGCTGCTCTTCCGTGAAGCCCACCGAGGCCACTTCCGGCCAAGTATACACAATGCTCGGAACCGTAAAATAGTTCACGTGGCCGGGCTTTCCCGCCACCATTTCGGCCACGGCCACGCCTTCTTCTTCGGCTTTATGCGCGAGCATAGGGCCGGCGATCACATCGCCGATGGCATAGATATTCGCGAACTTTTTGGTGCGTAGGTGGCTATCCACCACGATGCGGCCTGCTTGGTCTTTTTCGATGCCGAGATTTTCCAAGCCGAGGCCGGTGGTGAAGGCTTTGCGGCCGGCCGCTACCAGCACGATATCGCCTTCCACGTTGTCCATCTTCTCGCCGGCTTTGCCTTCTACGGATACCGAGACGCCGGAATCCTGGATGCGCGCGCCCATTACCTTGGTATTCATCATGAAAGAGAAGCCTTGTTTCTCGAGGATGCGCTTGAGGGCTTCGCTGGTCTGCTTGTCCATGCCGCCGCAAAGGCGCTCGCCATATTCAATCACTGTAACCTTGGCGCCGAGGCGCAGCCATACGGAACCGAGCTCGAGGCCAATCACGCCGCCGCCCACCACGATCAAGTGCTTAGGCACGGAAGAGAGGGTAAGGGCCTCGGTGGAGGAAATGATCTTTTTCCCATCGAACTGCAGGGCAGGCAGGGCGTTCGGCACCGAGCCCGTGGCGATCACGATATTCTTGGTATTGATCTGAGTTTTTTTGCCGTCGTTGCCGGAAACTTCCACGGTATTGGGACTGGAGATCGAACCATAGCCCTCGAATACGGAAACTTTATGCTTACGCATGAGGTAGGCCACGCCCTTGGTGAGGTCTTTTACGATCTTATCTTTGCGCAGCATCATCTGCGGAAGATCGAGCTTTACGTCGCCCACTTGCACGCCGTGCTCACTAAAATGGTGGCGGGCCATATCGAAGTTCTCGGAAGAATCCAGCAAGGCCTTCGAAGGAATGCAACCCACGTTCAGGCAAGTTCCTCCCATCGTGGGATCTTTTTCCACGATCGCGGTTTTTAGCCCAAGC
Source organism: Bacteriovoracia bacterium (assembly GCA_050246755.1). Taxonomy (GTDB): domain Bacteria; phylum Bdellovibrionota; class UBA1018; order CAIPTA01; family CAIPTA01; genus JAKFYM01. The sequence goes on along the minus strand of JBFWVL010000004.1, from coordinate 172,728 downwards.
TGGGCGGCCTTTACGGCACCCACGTAGCCGCCGGGGCCGGAGCCAATGATCACTAAATCGAATTGCTCGCTCATCAAATCTCCAAGAGTAAACGCTGCGGATCCTCGATCGCTTCTTTTACTTTCACGAGGAAGGTAACGGCGCCTTTACCATCGATGATCCGGTGGTCGTAGGAAAGGGCGAGGTACATCATCGGGCGGATCACGATCTCTTTATTGACCACCACGGCGCGGTCTTCGATCTTGTGCATGCCGAGAATTCCGCTCTGGGGCGGGTTGAGGATCGGCGTACTCATGAGGGAACCATAGGTGCCGCCGTTGGAGATGGTGAAAGTCCCGCCCGAAAGATCATTGGGCGAAATTTTTCCTTCCTTGGCCTTGCCGGCAAAACCGCGGATGGCGAGTTCGATGCCGGAAAGCGAAAGATGCTCGGCATCTTTGATCACGGGCACGATCAGACCCTTCTCGGTGCCCACGGCCACGCCGATATTATGATAGTCGTGGTAAACCGTGTCTTCGCCTTCGATGCTGGCGTTCACTTCGGGGATTTCTTTGAGCGCGAAGATGCAAGCCTTCACGAAAAAGCCCATGAAGCCTAACGATACTCCGTATTTCTCTTTGAACTTATCTTTATACTTCTCGCGCAGGGCCATCACGGCGCTCATATCCACTTCATTGAAAGTGGTGAGAATGGCGGCCGTATGCTGCGCTTCCACTAAGCGCTGGGCGATACGTTTACGGATCGTGGTCATCGGCACGCGGCGGATGCCGGCGTCGCTCACCGAGCTACGATTGATACTCGACGTAGGCACGGCGGCGGCAGGAGCCGAACGCGGGGCCGAGGCCGGCGCGGATTCCGCGTCGTATTTGGTGATGCGTCCATCTTTGCCGGTGCCGCTGATGGTGGCGGGATCCAGGCCGCGCTCGTCCACCACGCGGCGCACGGCGGGGCTCAATACTTCCTGCGCAAAAGAAGGCGCGGCGCTGGCCGCGGGAGCTGGGGCGCGGGGAGGAGGGGAGCTCGGTGCCGAAGCAGCCGGGGCTTTCGGTGGAGCATCGGCCGAGGCAGAGCCAGTGGCATCCGTATCGATGCTTCCCACGGTAGCACCGATTTTAACCACTGATCCGTTCTTCGCGGAGATTGATAGCTTGCCGGCGTTTTCCGCCACCACTTCCACGGTGGCTTTATCGGTTTCGAGGCTGATCAACACATCGTTTTTATTCACCTGCTCGCCATCTTTTTTCAGCCATTGGCCGATGGTGGCCTCGGTGATTGATTCGCCGACTGCGGGAACTTTAATATCTACTTTCATCGAAAACACCCTTTGATGATTTCCATCTGTTCTTGTTGGTGCACTTTAGGCGAACCGATTGCTGGGCTGGCGCGCTCGGTGCGGCCCACGTAACGGAACGCGATTCCGCGAGTTCCCGCATCCGGGAAAAATTCCTGCAGGCGAGGAGCCACGAAAGAATAGGCGCCCATATTGCGGGGTTCTTCCTGGGCCCAGATCACCTGCTTCAGGTTCGTAAAGGCCTTGCAGGCCTGCGCGATTTGCTCGCCCGGGAAAGGATAAATCTGCTCCACGCGAAGAATGGCGGTGGAATCATCGCCGGTTTTTACGCGCTCATCGTTGAGCTCGTAGTAAATCTTGCCGCTGCAAAGAACCACTTTCTTGATCTTGGCCGGATCCTTCGCGGCCTGAGCATCCACGATCACTTCGCGGAAGGTGCCCTTGGTGAATTCCTCTAGCGGAGAAACCACCTGGGGATGGCGCAACAAAGATTTCGGGCTCATGATCACGAGCGGCTTGCGGAAATCGCGCTTCACTTGGCGGCGCAGGAGATGAAATAGCTGGGAAGGCGTGGTGGGGTAAGCCACCTGCATATTTTCCTGCGCGCAAAGCTGGAGGAAACGCTCGAGCCGGGCGCTCGAATGCTCGGGGCCCTGGCCTTCGTAGCCGTGAGGCAAGAGCATTACCAAGCCGGTCATGCGCTGCCACTTCGATTCGGCCGAAGCAATGAACTGGTCAATGATGATCTGCGCGCCGTTGGCGAAATCGCCGAACTGCGCTTCCCAGATCGCGAGCAAGCGGGGATCGGTGATCGAATTTCCGTACTCGAAGCCCAGCACGCCCATTTCGGATAGCGAGGAATCGTGCACGGCGAAGTCGGCCACGTCGGGCTGAATGGTGTTCAGCGGGGAATAGCGGGTACCGTCGTTGGCATCGTGGAAGATGGCATGACGGTGCGTGAAAGTCCCGCGGCCAGCATCCTGGCCTGACAAACGAACCGGAATTCCTTCGGTCACCAGGGCGCCGTAGGCGAGCAGCTCACCCATGCCCCAGTCCACTTCCTTGAGCTCCATCATTTTTTTGCGGCTCTCGAGGAGCTTCTGTAATTTCGGGTGCGGCGTGAAGCCTTGGGGCCAAGTGGTGAGCACTTTGCCCACGGACTCGATCGTCTCGGCGGAAGCGCGGGTATCCACCGTTTGCCAGAAATCCTGGGCATTGGCGCGTCTCAGGCCCTTCCACACGCCTTCGAGGGTAAAGAACTTCGGCGTAATCGATTCCTTGCGCGACTTTTCGAGTAAGCCTTGCATACGTTCCATCTCGGCCTCTAGCATGGCCTTGGACTCCTCCTCCGTAGCTACGCCCTCGGCCGCCAGCTTTTTGGCGTAGATCTCGCGGAGAGTGGGGTGGCTCTTGATCGCCTGGTACATCACCGGCTGGGTATACGCAGGCTCATCGCCTTCGTTATGCCCGAAGCGGCGGTAGCAAACGATATCGATCACGATATCCTGCTTAAAGGTCTGACGGAATTTGTAGGCCAGCTCCAGCGCGAGCAAGCAGGAATCCACATTGTCGCCATTTACGTGAAACACAGGCACACGGAGCGGCTTAATGACATCGGTGCAATAGGTGGAAGAGCGCGAGTATTCCGGATTGGTAGTAAAGCCAATCTGGTTATTCACCACGATATGGAGCGTACCGCCCACGGTATAGCCTTCGAGCTGGGAAAGCTGGAGGGTTTCCGGCACCACTCCTTGGCCGATGAAGGCCGCGTCGCCGTGAATGAGCACGGGCAAAACCTTTTTCCGCTCTTTATTGTCCTTGCGCAAGCGCTGCTTGGCCCGGGTCATGCCGGCGACCACCGGATCTACGCACTCGAGGTGACTGGGATTGAAGGCCATCGAAAGATGCACTTTTTTTCCGCTCACGTCACGATCCGAAGAGAATCCCATATGGTACTTCACGTCGCCATCGGCCACGTAGCCCTGATTGGAATTATAATTTCCTTCGAATTCGGAAAAAATGAGATCGAGTGGTTTACCGCAATAGGTGGCGAGCATGTTCACACGCCCGCGGTGAGCCATTCCGATCACCACTTCTTCCAGGCCTTCCGGCACGCCCACGCGCAAGAGGTGCTCCATCATGGGAAGTAGGGCGTCGCCCCCTTCCACGGAAAAGCGCTTCGCGCCCACGAAACGGGTCTGAATGAATTTTTCGAGCGCTTCGGTTTTGGTGAGCGTCTTGAGCGTTTCTTTTTGCGTTTCCGGCGAAGCCCGGAAAACGCTTTGCTCGTATTCCTTCAATATCCAGCGCTGCACATCGGGATAGCAGTCGGTAAACTCCACCGCCATCGATCCGCAGTAAATATGCTCTAGCTGAGCCACGATATCTTTTAATTTTGCGCCCTTCAGGCCGATCACGGAACCGATCTCGAAGGAGCTCTCTAGATCTTTTTGGTCTAAGCCGAACATGCTAAGCTCAAGCTCGGGAAAGCTGCGGTTCCGCAGCTCCAAAGGATCGAGCTTCGCCTTCATGTGCCCGAATTTTCGGTAGGCCCGGATGAGATCGTAGACTTTTACTTCTTTGGCGGAAAATCCCTGCGCGGAGCCGCTCACCTTTTTGGCGAATTCGATTCCTTCGAAAAACATCCGCCATTCTGGATCCACTGCCTGAGGGTTTTGCAAAAAGCTCTCGAAGAGCTCTTCGATATAGCCGACGTTCTGGGCGCCTAAATAAGTAAACTTCTCCAAGCGGGTAGTCCTTTCCCAAAAGATAGAAATGATCGCTCTATTTATCTCATATTTGGGATCGGAGATTGAGAAAATTCTTGAGGAAAAACGCGGGTTTTGACAATGGGGGTCAATGTAAAAAGGCAGAATGGCATAGGACAGATGAGCAAGATGGCGAAGATGGGAAGCAGACCCAGAAAAAGTAGCGCAGCTCAGCAATTCTCTCTCGCTTTCCCTCGGCGCTCTTTGCCCTTTTGCCGATCTGCCCCTTTGCCTTTGGTCCGCCTTTAGTCGTTGATTTTAAAACGAAAGTACGGCATACCTTCACCTTCCACGCTCTCTTTATTAACCATGGCACCATATGGATGGCTGCCGGGAGCATGGCAGGAGAATAGAAAATGGCTGAAAGAGAATCTCGCGGCGACAGAGGCGATAGAGGCGACAAAGAGCAGAGTTTTTTCAAACGACGCCCACGTCCGGCGAAGGACATGATCTTCGACTATAAAGACGTAGAAATGCTCTCCCAATTCACCACCCCGGGCGGAAAGATTGTGGCAGCACGCGTTTCCCGCCTAAATGCTAAACAACAACGTCAATTGGCTCGAGCCGTTAAACGCGCTCGTCAGTTGGCTCTTCTGCCTAACGGAGCGTTCTAATGCGTACGATCATTCAACTCGTTTGCGATGCTTGCGGCCGCTTCAACTACGGCACCACCAAAAACAAAACCCGCACTCCGGATAAGCTCGAAAAGAAGAAATTCTGCCGTGCTTGCCGTGGACATAAAGTTCACAAAGAGAAGCGTTAATTTTTCGCTGAAAGGTTTCAATTATGAAATGGAAAATCAAAAAGGGTGATCTCGTAGAAGTGATCGCCGGTAAAGACAAAGGCAAACAAGGCAAAGTGATCGGCCTCATGACTGCCCGCATGCGTGTTTTGGTCGAAGGCGTGAACCGTGTAAAACGTCACACCAAACCGAGCCAAAGCAATCCCCAAGGCGGCATTCTGGAGAAAGAAGCGGCCATCCACTCTTCGAACGTAATGCTCGTAGACCCGAAAACCAATAAGGGCGGTCGCATCAAGATCTCCCACGGTAAAAAAGGCGAACGCGTTCGTACCTTCAAGAAAAGTGGAACCGAACTGAAGTCGTAAGACCCAGGTTCCTAACCGAAGAAAAACCCAAGTGGCAGCAATGCTTCTTGGGTTTTTCTTTTTCTGCCATAGAATAACTAACTCATGGTCAAGACCCTCAAACGCACGCTTACCGCCCTGCAGTCGCATATGGACAATTGGTGGTACGGCCCCGCGCTCGCGCTGATGGCCGCCGTGGATCTTTTCGTGGTGGTGATCCCCACCGATGCCTTGCTGGTGAGCGCCGCGATGCTGCGCCCGAAAAAATGGCTTTATTTCGCCGCCGCCGTAAGCTTTGGTTCTACGGTAGGGGTTTGCCTGCTTTCGATCGTATTACGAGAACACGGCTGGCCATTGCTCCTCTACCTGGTTCCGAACCTTCCGGAAACCCATTCTTGGATATGGACCGTGGAGCTGATGGAACGGTGGGGCGCTAGCGCCGTATTTTTGATGGCCCTTGGCCCACTAATGCAACATCCCGCTATCGCCTTAGCCGCCTTCGCGGGAATGCCGATCTGGAAAATTTGCGCCCTCGTATTCGCTGGCCGCGGCATCAAGTATTTATTATTCGGCTGGCTCAGCACCCACGCACCGGGATTCCTGGGTAAATTCTTGAACGTGGAGAGGGAACTGAAAGAGATAGATTTGGTTCCACCACCGGGTAAAGTGGAAAAGTAGGGGAGAGTGACCCCGCCCTACTACTGTGGATCCTCCGATAAAGTAACGGGTACTTCTTCGCTATCCTCGGAACTATCTTCTTCATTCACCACCGGGGCCGCCCTGGGTTTAGGCGGAGTAACTTGCACTGCATTGGCGGGCGCGCGAAATAAGGAGCCAGCCGCTACGGCTTGTTTTTCCTTGGCCGCCTCAACCGCTTTAACTTTGGCCGCCGCGGCTTCTTGAGCCGTCATCATCGTGCCGTCTTCCATCACGATCATTCGGCCCAATTTCCGGCTTTTTCCGTCGATCACGCGGCGTTTGATATCGGTAGCCGAGCTGAAATAGCAGCGGCCGCCATTCATGCCGAACTTCACGATAAGGTAATTTCCACCCGGGGAATTATAGCGGCGGGGGGTATTCCAGTTGAAATTCACGCCGCGGTCTTTCGCACCAGATATCAGGTGGAACGTCATCCGCGGAACTTTGAGTTCTTTCAGCTTTTGTTTCACTTCCGCATCTTTGGAAGCATCGTCCATTTCCTTTTTTTGCCGCTCGAAGCAGGCCATTTCGTGTTCATTGAGAACCACGTTGGTGCCGTGATTACGCTTGAGAAACTGGCGCGGCAGGAGATCGGTATCGTCGTGCAGATCGCGGTTAATCACGCTCACCAAGTTATCCGGTTCGGCGAAAGCGGAAACGGCGGAGAGTAAGCAGGCCGCAATAGCTAGTAAGCTTAGGGGTTTCATGTAGTCTTATCGGCCCAACACACGGAAACCTTTAGTTTTACCAAACATAATATATCTTATCCGACATCATGGGTATTCGATAAGCAGGCTTGCCGGCCCATTGCTCTCAAGTTAAGCCCAGCCTATTCCGATTTATAGCCATGGCATTTCCCGCGAACCTTTTTATCGCCCTTGGAATTTTCGGTATGAGCTTCACCGCTCTGGCGGACCAAACCGTCACCGTCACGTCCAGCGGACTAAACGTAAGAACGGCCGGTGGCGCGATTCTCTGCGAAGTAAGCCGAGGATCCGAGTTGATCGCCACCGGGCGCGCCGATTCCGACTGGATCAAGGTTAAAGTAAATGCCCGGGGATGCCCAGCCGAAGGTTTCGTTCATTCGGCCTACATAAAAGCCAAAGCTTCCGCGGCCACCACGGAAGTCGACACCGAGGGCCTCAGCTTCCGCTCGGCACCGAATCTTTCCGAAGAAAGTTACGAATGCGCTTTGCCGAAAGGCACGAAACTCATTCCCACCGCAGATCGCGCGGTAGTACACGGAGTAAATACTTTCATCAAGGTAAAGCTCCCCAACGCTATCCGTGGATGCCCGAACCAAGGCTGGGTGTCGAAAAATTATCTTAAGGCGCGAGCCGCGGCGGCGGCCGATTTAGTTTCCTTACCGCAGATTGTGCGCCCTTCCACCACGCCACCGGATAACGTGCCGGACTGCAACGGCGCCGGTTGCAATCGAGCACGCAGCGATTCCGCCGTGAACGCCATGACCAGCGTGAGCAATGCGATCGGCACTCGCATCAGCGACATGGATCCCACGCCGGCTCCGGTTATTCCTCCGGCCCCCACGGTTCCGAAGCCCAGCACTTTCGTAGCTTCGCTGCAGGCTTTGATTAAAAATCCCCGTGCCTCCAGAGCCGGGCTGAAGACGAATCGTGGCCTCGTGCAAATTCCTCTCCTGGGACGCGGTAACGTAGCTCCCTGTGGATCGAACCACTACCAGCCCGATCAACCAGTGGGCAACGACGTTTATGCTAATCCGGTTACCGCCTGCGTGCTCATTTCGGTACTTCAGGACTGGAGAAAAATTTGCCCGGACCGTGCGGGCTGCACATTGCAGTTCGGCGACATCTCCGACCGTTCCCGCCCTCTTTTCAACTCCCATCGCTCGCACACACAGGGTTACTGCATAGATATCCGGCCTCCGCGCAAAGGCGGATTTGCGGATTCACCAGTGAACTATACGGACTCGGGCTACGACAAAGCGATGGCCCGCAAATTGATTAATCTCCTAAAATCCAAAGGCGTAAATACTGGGCAGCTCTTTTTCAACGATACTAGCTTAGGCACCCGGCCTCTCGCGAACCACAGCAACCATATTCATGCCTGTTTCCCGCCCTCCGCGGTAACGCGGAACGTGTGCGCCAATCTAAAGGTGGATCCTAAAGTATGCCCAGAATTACCTTAGTCGCCGTTTTGGCATTGTTGATTCTTTCCGTGCCCGCGATGGCGAAGACCGAAACTTGCGGTAAGCGCGTGCAAGCGTTCAATGAATACGAAGAGCTCGTTGAGGGAAAACTCGTAACAAAGGTTTCGATCTTCGATATGGGAGAATGGTCACCCGATGCGGGATTTGAAGGCCTCCTGGTAAAAGCCGGCGAAGACCCAAAAGTAAAATTGGAAATCTCGGCCACCAAGGGCAAAAAAGCGCAGTCTACGAAGAAAAAAGACTGGGCCACCGCCGCGCAAAGCTGGAAAGACAATAAAAACTATCGCCTAGTAGAGAACTTCGATAAGGGCAGAGACGTATTCGGCGAAAAATACGAAGACGGCACGTTCGTGGTCCGCTTGACCCTAAACGGAAAAGTTCTCTGTGAAGACTCCGCCCGTAAAATGGTAGCCGGCGACTGATCCTACTCGGCCTGCACGTGAAAATACCCTATCGGCAATAGCCATTCTTCCGCCCCAAACTGCTTCGTTTTCTGCGGCGACTGCATACGCGCGCGCTCCATGGCGCAGGAGCTAGCCCGGGCATCGGAAAGCTTAGGGACGAGAGTGTCGCCCGCGATGGAATAGAGCGCGCAGAGCGCCTTTTCCCGGAGATTTCTCTGCTCGCGCTCCGCGAAGAGCCCAGCCCAAAAGCGCAGGAAGCCCGCATCGTAGGAAAGAGAATCCGCGTTTTGGGAATTCACCAAAAAACTCACCACGAAACGCTCCCCCACTTTTTGATCTTTGATCTCAGGATTTTTGCTGAGGAAAACATCGAAGGTGGCAATCACGGCAGCTTCATCCACGGGGCGGCCAAGCATGGTAAAATTAAGATCGCCCCAGGTGGTGGCCACCGCGTCATTGTCCGCGAGCCTCAGGAGGCGCTCGGAAAGAGGTCGGCGGGAATCGAAGGCCTGCAGCGAGTGCACCATCACGCTAGACAAGCGCGGCTCTACTTTCGGCAGCTGCAGGATCTCGTGCACGAGAAAGCGGTTATTGATCGAGCGCGTGCGCAGCTCGTAACGATTCTGCCAGGCCCGGATGCTGGCCTCGAGCTCGATCGCTTTTAGATCAAAACCTCGCAGCGTTTTCGTAAGCTCGTTATAGCGCTCGAAATCTTTTACGTTTCCGCGAGCCAAGGTGGAAACGCAGTGCTTTTGCTTTTCACAATCGGGAAATTGCCCTTTGATCTGTTCGTAACGCTCTTTGCGGGCCCTTGCTACCTCGGCCAATTCGGCCTTGATCGGCGCGGTAGCGGCTTCGAGCGCCCTCGCTTCGAACTGAATCAGCTTTTCTCTTTCGGGGCGGGTGATCGGATTGAAATCCACGCGGGTGCGAACCAGCGAAAGCCTATCGTTGGAAGAAATATCCGATTCCACGGAGGCGCAACTCGCAAGCAGCAAAGTGGCAGCGAAGATCAATAAACGCATACCCAAAAAGATACCTTGTTCGCCTTTGAACAACAATCCCCTACTTCAGGGCCTTCGAGGCGATTTCGTAAACGCCCGCCGAAAGGCCCGGCTTAGCCACGATACGCTCCAGCTCCGCACGCATGAGCTGCTGGCGAGTAGGATCAAAACGCTTCCACTGATTGAAGAGCGAAACTAGGCGCGCGCCTAAGCTGGGATTGCGCGAGTCGCAGTCCATCACCTGATCAGCAAAGAATCGGTAACTGGAGCCGTCGATGCTATGGAACTGCGTAAGGTTGAGGCGGCCGAACGCAACCAGCAGCGAGCTTACTTTATTGGGATTATTGATGTTGAAAATAGGATCCTTCATGATCCGCTTCACGCGCTCGAGCCCGCCCGGCAAGCTCGAAACGGCCTGCATGGCCAGCCATTTATTCATCACGAGCGTTTCCTTCTGCCATTTTTGGTAGAAATGGTGAAGCGCTTCTTCGCGCTCGGCGCACTCATGGTGAATGAGGGCGCGCAGGGCGAATACTTCATCGCTCATATTATTGGCTTCCTTGAGGAGCCGCAGCGCTTCGGCACGGTATTCGGACTTCCCGGTTTCGGTCAGAAAACCCAAAGCCGTAGCCTTGAGCGAGCGCATGCCTACTTCAAGGGGATCGTAGCGGTAGGCGCGGGTGCCCGAAAGCGATTCATACAGCTTGGCAAAATATGCCTCGTTTTTTTTGCCGATCGAGGCCGAAAGAAAATCCCTCGCCGCGTGGACGGAATCCACCAGAATGGTGGCTTGTTGCTGGCCGATATAGCCCTCGTCCGGAAGCTCGAGGAGCTGGGCGCGAAATGCGGGATCGATCGAAGCGTCCGCCGCAATTTTTCCGAGCGTATCGAGATAATCAGCGTCCGCGCTAAGGGTCTTGCCCGCGGCGTGGCCGCTGATCAGATCCTGGAGCAAACGCAGGGTAAGAGTTTGGCCGGCCTCCCAGCGGGCAAAAGAATCTTTATCTTTCGCGAGCAGGAACAGGAGTTCTTCCTTGGCGTAGTCGAATTTCAGCTTCACCGGGGCCGAAAATTCGCGGAGAAAAGAAGGCACGGGCTTACGCGCCAGCTTGAACTCAAATTTTTCCTGCGCTTTCTTCAGGTGTAGGGTCTGCTCCACCATCGCGCTCCCCGACGAATCAAGCAAGGCGAGCTTGAAGGGAATATGAAACGGGCGTTTCGATTCCTGCCCCGGCGTGGGCGGGCAATGCTGCTGAATGTCCAGCGTATAAACCTGGGATTTTTCGTCGTAGAAGGCGGCGATATTCAATTCCGGAGTACCGGCCTGCTCGTACCAGGTTTCCCGGAATTGTTTCAGGTCGGCGCCGTTGGCGAGCTCCATGGCGTGCACGAAATCCTCGGTGGTCACGGCCTGGCCATCGAAGAGCTCGAAGTATTTATCCATTCCTTTGCGGAAGCCCTCGCGGCCGAGAATGGTCGCGATCATGCGGATCACTTCCGAGCCCTTTTCATAAACCGTGGCGGTATAGAAATTATTGATCTCGATATAGCTCGAAGGACGAATCGGATGCGCCATTGGGCCGGCGTCTTCCGCGAACTGGTACATCCGCAAACGGCTCACGTTATCGATCCGGCACACGGCCCGCGAGGTCATATCCGAGCTGAACTCCTGATCGCGATAAACGGTAAGCCCCTCTTTGAGCGAAAGCTGGAACCAATCACGGCAGGTGATGCGGTTCCCGGTCCAGTTATGGAAATACTCATGGGCCACCACCCCCTCAATGCCTTCATAATCGGTATCGGTAGCGGTGGAAGGCTTGGCGAGCACGTAGCTCGAGTTGAAAATATTCAGACCCTTATTTTCCATGGCGCCGAAATTAAAATCATCCACGGCCACAATCATGAAAATATCCAGATCGTATTCGAGGCCGAAGGTTTCTTCGTCCCACTTCATGGATTTTTTCAGCGAATCCATGGCGTGCGCGGTTCTATCCTCGTTGCCTTTGTCCACGTAGATCTCGAGCTTCACTTTGCGGCCCGAGCTTGTCACGAAATGGTCCTCGGTTTTTCCGAGGTCGCCGGCCACGAGCGCGAAAAGGTAAGCGGGCTTACGAAAGGGGTCGTGCCATTTAGCGCGGTGGCGGCCGTTCGCCACGTCCCCCTTCTCTACCAAATTCCCGTTCGCGAGCAGGATCGGGTACATTTTTTTGTCGGCTTCGATCGAAGTGGTGAAAATGGCCATCACGTCGGGGCGGTCGGGATAATACGTGATCTTGCGGAACCCCTGGGCTTCGCACTGCGTGCAGAACATACCCTTGGATTTATAGAGCCCCTCGAGCGTGAGGTTTTCCTGGGGCTTAATGCGGGTTCCGCATTCGAAAGTGAATTCGCCTTTGGGAACCCCGGGAACGGTGAGCAAGGTATCCGTCACGGTATAATCGGCCGCGGCAATCTCTTTACCGTTGATGCGCACGAAACGCAGCTCCAGCTTCTCGCCTTCGAGCACGAGCGGCCCCGCCTTGCCTTTAGGGTTCGCGCGAAAAACGATCCGCGTGGTTACGTCGGTATGCTCTTCCTGGAGATCGAAATTGAGATCGATCGTATTGATGAGAAAGGCGGGAACTTCGTATTCTTTGAGCTGGATGGTTTGCGGGCTGGATTCTTTCATGTTGGCCTCTTTCTCGTGAGACCAACCACTCTACCCTATTTTCCGGGGAGCTCGGAAAAAAATCTACATCCGGAACTTGGCGCCGTTGCGAAATACCGCCACGCGCCCAATGAAATGAATCGATCCATTTTTCACCACGATTCCCTCGCCGTCTTTACAGGCGTAGATGGGATGAGGCAGCTGTTTGGAATAATTTTTCAGCTCTTCGTCGGCTTCGCGAGAACGATAATAATGGGGAGAAAATTCGAAGGGCACTAATTTCAGCGCCTTAAAATTACGCAGTCCGATTTCGTTATCATCACTGTCGATCGCGGGCACCGCGGCGGTCATGATCGAGGGAGTCATGAGAATACTGCCGGCAGAAAGCCCCATCAGCAGGCCACCATTTTTAGCGAAGCGGCGCAGCTTAGGGAGCAGCTTCCGTTTGCGCAGGCTATCCAAAAAATAGAAGGTATTTCCGCCGCCGAGAAAGATAGCGTCGGAACTCAGGAGTAATTTTTCGTTTTTCGCCGAGAGAGCCACGTCCACGGGAATGCAGCGAAAACGCCGAATTCCGGAGCGGGAAAAAGAACGCTTAAAAGCCCGGAAATCTTCGTTCGCACTTTCGGAATCTGCAGGCACAAAAGTAATCACGGGATTACGTTTATCCCTAAGGGATGCGGCCACCTCTCGTGCGAGGGGTCGATTTTCCCGAGTATTGCCGCCGCTATAAAATATAAGATTCATCCTAGTTCTATTATCCTATGCTCGGCCCCCAGGCACAACGCGCCCATAAACTGACAACTGCCTAAAACTTCGACTGTTTTTGGCTTATTTCCCGGCCCAAATCCCTTAAAAAGGCCTTTTTAAGTCGAATATAAATGGGGCTCGCAACCCCTTGATTCGGGCAAAGAGCGCCGAAGTCCCTCTCCGCCCCCAATGCCCCAATGGGCCTTATCCCGGGTTTTAGCACGCCTTTACAAGGCTCCTAGCTCGCCTAGAACCGGGCCTAGTAGTCCACCAGATGCACCGCGGAGTGCTGTAGGTCGGTACGGCGTTTGTCGTAGCGGGCAATCATAAGCGGCGAACTCCAGCCGGCCATCTGCTGCACCGATCGATGAGAAGCGGCGTGGTCGAGGGCATTGGAGATCGCGGTGGCCCGGCAAGAATGAGGGCTTACCCGCCTCATGATCCCCGCCGCTTCGGCGTATTTTTTCACAATATAGTAAATCGACTGTGCATCGATGGATTTGCTCTTTACGCCGGTAATATTATTTCGCACCGGGGAAAACAGATACTGCTCATCGCCAACCGCCAACTGCCTGCGCTCGAGGTAACGCAGGAGGATGGGCTGCATCTTAAGCGGCAAAGGCAGGATTCTTTCCTTATCGCCTTTTCCGGGAACCCTCACGGTGAGCACGGTATGCTCTCCCGCTCGGCTCCACCCCAAATGGCTGGCTTTCAGCGCCACGATCTCCCCCCGGCGTAATCCTAAGAAAAAAAGAAAATGCAGGATTACGGCGTGCATGAGGCCGGAGGAAGATTTCTGATTCGGTAGCGCGAGCATCTGCGCTACTTCGGCATCGCTAAAGGCTTGGGTGGGAGATTCAGTTTGGGCCCGGTAGTTTTTGATCCAAAGCGAAGGATTCTGGCTTACCTTTCCCCTTGCCTGCAGCCAGGTAAGAAAACTCCGGACCGTGGCGAACTTTCGATTCGCGGAAGTACGCGAGAGCTCCGGCCCGCCCACGCTTTTTTCCAGTACCAACCAGTCTCGGTAGGCCAATAACGCATCGAAAGATTCCCCGGATTGACTAGCTGCACGCAAGTAGCCGATGAACTGCTTCAAATCGTTTTCGTAGGCCCTTTTGGTATGGGGAGAACGTTGCCCCTGCAGGAATCGCTGCATTTCCTGGATAATCTCACCCTTTAGCCAAGGCTCTTGAAGTGTTGGTTCCAAAACTTGGGGAAGCCCGGAATCAAATGCTTCTTCTGAAACAAAGGGATGAAGGGTGGGCACTACCCTTCTTGGTGATTGCTTAGAGGCTCGCCATCTGGAGATAAGGGACCCTAGCCAGGACTGAATTTGATGCCAAAACTGCATATATAAATATGATAACTATAATTATCATATTTATAGAACCACTGATTTCAATTTGAAGCAAGCACCCCCAGCCAATACACGATTACGGAGAAGCGTCGCGTTAGCCGTTACCGCTACCTACTTTTTCGGGCCTTCGCCTCGGCAGAAGTTTTGGTCGTACCACTTCAGCCGGCTTCGCTCATTCTCGAGGTCTTCTGACGCGGGGCTTCTACCGCTATCGGCTTGGGCCGCGATCAAGCTATACTTCCGGCGGTTGTTCACGCAGGCGGCTTTCCTTGTTTCTTGAAATTCTTCCGCTAGCGCTACCGGGTACGGCTTTCCCGCATAGCTCGAGTTGAATTGCACCTTCGCCCGCGTCAGCTCGGGCATCGCCTTACGCATTTCCGGATCCACTTTGTGGTACCAGCCTCCCAGGGAGTAGTAGTCCCTCTTGGCCTTCGCCATATCGAATCCAAATTCACCTTTATGGTAGGAGGAGCACAGCAAATGCGTTGGGTAGGTGGCGTAGGCTCGCTCGAGCGCCCAAGCCACTTTGCATTCTTCCTTCAACGCCGCCAATTCCCCGCCCGGCCCTTCGATTCCATTTTTTACGAATTCTTTGAGGGCAAACCCCGGGCGGTAGGGATCGAGCATTCCTTTGTCGGTGTAGTGAATAAGTTCGTGCGCAAGGTCCACTACGGCTTCCGCCAAATTCAGCTTTTTACTCAGCGTAACTTCGTGGCGCAGCTCGATTCTCTCTTTGCCGTCGAGCAGCGAGTAGGTTCTCACGAAAGTGCTTTCGGTAAACGAAGCCTCGCCGGCATGCATCTGCTCAAGGAAGGCCGGATTTTTCTTTTTCGCCTGCGCTAAAATTTTCTTTCCTTCCGGAATCGATCCGAGCACCGAGAGCAGTTCCGGAATTCCCCGCCACGAGCTGGTCCAGGCCGGTTCGCCGGCTTGGGCGAATGGCGAAAGGAGTAAAAAGAACGCGCAGATAAGCATGGTGACTTATCGGTAGACAGTGGTCGGATGTTTAAAAGATCGTCAGCCCTTTCCTTACTTGCACCCCCGCACCAATTCCGGCAATTAAAAAATAATCAATAAAATCATATACTTGATTTAATCCAGGCAATTATAACGCACCCCCTCCGAGGTGGCACATCACTTGCTCTTTAGCCCGCGTCCCATCCCGCTCTTGGGACCGAAATTTGTTGGAGTTGTTGATGTTGAAGTTTCGCGCCGTAGCAAAGTTTTCCGTAGCCACCGGTCTCGCCCTAACCCTCGGGTTTGGCGTTACCTCTGACCAAGCATTTGCTTTGGTTCAGAATGTATCATCGGCCCTGAAGCTGGAAAAAACGAACCCTTCGGAGATCCTGCTCCGCAATTGGGGGCTCGACAATAAAGAGCAGGCCTCCCATATCAACGCCCGCAAAGCCTGGAAAATCTCCCGCGGCGATAAGAAGATTATCGTGGCCGTGATCGACACGGGTATCGACGCCACCCACCCCGACCTCAAAGACAATATCTGCCGCAAACCCGGCACCGACGAATACGGTTTCGACTTCGTAACCAACAAGAAAAATCCCGAAGATAAGCACGGCCACGGCTCGCACGTGGCCGGCATCATCGGCGCCACCGGACGCGGCAATACCGGCGCTTCCGGTGTGGCCCCTAATATCTGCATCATGGCCGTTCGCTACTATTCCGATACCGCCAGCGGCGCCCAGAACCTTGCCAATACCGTGAAAGCTATCAACTACGCCGTGGACAATGGCGCGAACATTATCAACTACTCCGGTGGCGGAGCTGAGTTCAGCGCGGCCGAGATGAGAGCCATCCAACGCGCCGAAGCGAAGGGAATTCTTTTCGTAGCCGCGGCCGGAAACGAATACCAGAACACCGACGACGCAAAAAATTCCTACTACCCTGCCGCTTACGGCCTTACGAATATCATCGCAGTAGCGGCTACCAATATCCGCAACCAGCTCTTGCCCAGCTCGAACTGGGGTAAGAAACACGTGCACGTGGCTGCGCCCGGCGAGAACGTTTATTCCACGTTGCCCAAAGGACGCTACGGTTACCTCACCGGCACCAGCCAAGCCACTGCCTACGTATCCGGTCTCGCCGCCTTAATTCTCAGCGAAAATCCTTCGCTGAAACCCGCGGAAGTGCGTGAGATCATCATGAGCTCCACCGATAAATTGGCGAACCTCGAAGCGAAAGTAGCTTCCGGTGGCCGGATCAACGCCTACGCGGCCCTGCGCATGACCCTCGCCAAGCGCGACGGCAAAGACAGCAAAGTGTTAGCGGCTTTGGATAAAGAAGACAAAGCTCAAGAGCTGGCCGCCGCTCCCCAGACGAAAGAAAGCACCACCATCCACCGCGACGTGGCTTTCCACTAGTTCTCCTAAAGCGATCCGGTTGGGACCTTCCAATCGTTGGGGAAGCGGCCCGGACGGCCGACTTAACCGGATCGCCTACCTTAAAAAATTATCGGTTAAAGAGCGGTAGGACCAGCCGCAAAAATAGAGACATACCGGCTACGAACCAGCCGAAGCGAATCAGCTTGGCCCGAAGCGGCTGGTCGGCCATCAATTCCGCCCATCGCAAATACAGATAATTCACGCGCTCGGTCTGCTGCATTCTCAGTAAGGACAAACGCTCCAGGCGCGTGAGCATTAAATCCGCCACTTCTGCCTGCCAATGATCGTCCCGCAGCAGCACCATGGCCGAGCGATGCATGCGGTAACGCTCGGAAGCTTCGGAAATCGCGCTCGCGGCTATCGCCTGCGAAAGATAAGCGGCATGGTAGACCGGATCGGAAAAATTTCTCACCAGTACCGACCAGAGCTGCCATTCGATCTGATAACGGGAGAGCACCTCCTGCACCTTGAGGCCGTCGGGAAGTTTTTGAAAAGCATCGAGAGGACTTTTCTGGCCCGGAACGATAGTCTCGCGGAAAACTAGGGCCGCTTCCGGCGCGGGGCTTACTGCGTGCGCGGAGATATTCCCGCAATGGGTGCAGCGGGAACTAAGCTGACCCTCCGCGATAAGGTAGGTATGCCCGCAATCGGAGCAGCGAATTTCTTGGCGACGGCCTTCTAGACGGCTACCATGGAGTTCCATGAAAATAAGCGTACCACACCGATCTACCTTATGGGCAATACTTGCAGGCATCGCCTACGTATTATGCTTCCCCCGCTACGATGTACCGGCTCTCTCCTTATTGTTCATGCCCGGACTGATTTTTTCCCTGCACGCGCTAGAAAGCCGAAAGCAAGCCATCCGCCTTGGCTTTCTATTATCCGCCATGATCGCCTGGGGCGGCTTTCACTGGATCATTTATGTGGCCCAGTATTTCGGCGGCCTTTCTTTTCCGCTGGCCCTCGGCCTGCTCTGCCTTTTCTGTTTGGTGGCGGCTCCGCAGCTGGTGGCATTTTTTTTCTTCGGCCATTTGCTGCGTTTCCGGATCGAGCGCCAGCCGCTATTTTTACGCCCTTTATTTTGGGCAGCCCTCTATACCGGCCTGGAATTTCTGGCCTGTTTCCTGAAGATTTTTCCTGAAAGCCTCGGCAATACGCTCATTCGCTTTCTTCCCCTCGCCCAGGCCGCCAGCCTCGGCGGAGTGAGCCTCCTAAGCTTCCTGCCTCTCTGGCTCGGCGCTTCGCTCGCTTACTGGCGTAAGTGCGGCCGCGGTGCCCTACCTTCGGTGGCCTGCGCGGCCGCACTCATCGCGGCCCTCTCCATTTGGGGAAAATATGAGAAAGCTAGAATCGACGCGCGCCCCACGGAAATTTTGCGCGTGGGCCTCGTGCAGCAGAACCTCGAGGAAGTGGAAAAGATGGCGGAGCGTACTACCGCCAAAGAGGCCATCACGTTCACGATCGGCAGAATGCTGGAGCATAACCGGGCGCTTGCGCCCCAGAAACCCGATCTCATTATCTGGCCGGAAACTTCCTACCCCATGGCCTTCCCCACGCCTTCTTCTCCCGCCCAGAGCCGTGGCGCTTATGGATATGCGAACCTAGTAAAAGATACCACCGCCGAGCTGAAAATCCCCTTGCTGTTCGGCACCTACGAAAACGACGGCGCCCGCGACTTCAACTCCGCCCTCATCCTTGGCCCGGACGGCGGCGTGATCGCCGGCTACCGAAAACAAGTTTTATTGATATTTGGCGAGTATATCCCCCTCACCGATTATTTCCCGAGCATCAAGGAGCTAAATCCCCAGATGGGAGATTTCGGCCGCGGCCCGGGAGCCGTTCCCACGGATTTTCCCTGGAAAGCGGGCGTGCTCCCCATCGGAATAAATATTTGCTACGAAGCCATCCTACCCACCTACATGCGCCCCTACGCGCAGCGAGGAGCCCGCCTCTTCGTGAACCTCACCAAGGATTCCTGGTTCGGCAATACCTTCGAGCCCTGGCAGCATTTCCAGCTTTCGATCCTGCGTTCGGTCGAGCACCATATCCCGATGATCCGCTCCACGAATACGGGCCTTTCCGGCCTGGTGACGGCCACCGGCGAAGTGCAGCTCCTGAGCGAGCCCTACCAGGAAGCGGTGAAAGTCATTGAAGTGCCCGTCCCCACCAACGTCGTCCCCACCCTTTACACGCGTTTAGGTGAGTGGTTCGCGCTGCTTTGTCTTATTTTTTCGTTCGCCCTCGGCCTGCGCGCCTATAGGAAATAGGTCTCCGCTCCGATACGCCCTTGATGCCCATCGAAACCATGCAGGCGCTAAACCCCGAACGGAGCCCGGTTCCCGTGAACTTCGGGCGCCGCGCGCTCGCCTACCTCCTAGATCTCGCTTTTCTCTTCGCGCTCACCGTGGGCACCTCCGCCCTCTGCGTGTTCGCTTACAGCCATTTGCAGAGCCCCGGAGACGCCGCCACGCTCGCCCGGGTAGCCGCGAGCGCTAAGGCCGGCCATTTCACTAAAGCGGCCCATATCCTTTACTATTTCTCTTATTTCACGATCGCCCACTGGTACTTTGGGCGATCACTAGGCAAGTGGGCGATGGGCCTTACCCTGCGTTCCCGCGATGGCCAGGACCTCACCTTTGCCCGCGCGCTAGGCCGTAGCCTGCTCTACGTAGTGAGCGGCCAGCTCGCCCTTGGTATCGGTTTTCTCCTGCCGCTGCTGCGAAAAGACGGCCTCACCCTGCATGATCTCTTAGCCGCTACCGAAGTGGTGGACGCGGCCAAGCCACTCACGGGCGATTCGGCGCAAACCGACCGGGCCGCGGCCTAATTCTAGTTATTACGGGTGATTTTTTTCTTTGGGATCGTTGAGGTGGGAGAGCATCCGCTCCACCTTGGGATTGAGTCCCAGCGCCAGGAAGCGGCTATATTGCTTGAACGGGAAGAATACCATCAGCTGCGCGAACACGAATACGCCGATCACCGCCGTGGTGATCGAATACAACTGGGTAATGCGCACGTTAAAAGCGTAGCGGAAGCGGGGCGCGTGAAAAAATAAAAACGAAAAAGGCATCAGCAATAGAAAGAACTGAATCAGGAAAAGCATTCCCACGAGGGAATGCAAGCGCAGCACTTTTTCCACGCAATTCACATCGCAGCCGGGCCGGGCGAAGAAGCCCAGCACTTCGGGATTACGCAGCACGAGATCGCTCCAGAAGCCGAACAACATCATCACCATGGTGATTCCCAGAGGAAGCGCGAGCGGCAGCAATAGCGAAGAAGGCTCACGCCGGAAGAGCTCGAGGTAGCGCAGGCAGACCCCGAAGGGAGAAACTTTTTCGAGCTTCTCGTCTTTGAGCGCGGAGGGGAGCGTGTCGAGAATCACCATGCAATCCTTACGGCCCGAGGAATATTCCACGAGGAAGCGGTCTTCCTGAAAGCCGGGGATCTCGGTGAAGGCGATCCGGAAAATCTTCTGTACTCCCGAGGCGGGAAAAGAAAAGGGGGCGCGCTGGAAAGCCGCCACGAGTCCATAGTGATCCGATCCGGCCCATAGGCCAAGCCCGCCTAGGCCGCGAGGAACCACCTCAATCATTTTTTGTGAATCGTGTCTCCGCACCCATTTGCTCCCTCTATATTATCGCAAGAAATCGGGCAAAAAGGGAGCCTGTCAACCGACTAGACAGCTGTCCACCATCTATAATTTAAACACTCTAGATTTAGATTCGCGCTTCTTCCCCACGCCGCCGAAATCACGGCGCTTTATGGGAAAGCGGGAACGGTGGCACCAAACTTGTAACTGCTTCTCCGACAGCCGCGAGCTCCCCTCTTTGCCTCCTCAGCTCACGCTCCTCGCTTTCCGCGGCCGTCTCTTTTTTCCAACGAGGTCTTGCCATGTGGCTGAAGCTATTCATTCTAAGCACCGCTCTTTTCTGCATGGCCTGCGGCAATGCCGATATGGGCGCCCAAGCGAAGCTAAAAGCCAAAGCCGCGGGCTCCAGCTCCAGCGCGCAGAGCATCGCCCTCGCCGCCCAGGCCGCCCTCCAGCAACTCACCTGCAAAACCTTCTCGGTGGCCGCCGCTGGCGATACCTACTTCGGCCAGCTTTTCTCCGGCTCCAGCGTTTGTTACGCGGCCGCTAACCCCGCCCTCACCACCGTGAAAGTGACCTCATTCTCGGCGGGCAGCCGTTATTGCCTAGTCCCCATTCGCGGCGAGATTCCGCAGACCGAAACCTGCTTCGTGACCAATACCTACAATACTTCCGTGAGCCTGCAGTCGGCCGATTATACGGCCCTCGTGCTCGTGCAGGATGTCTACCTTGCCGCCTACAAAATGTACTTGAACGGTCAAACAACCTCCGCCCCGCCCCTCGCCGTTTCCGTACTCACCCCCTAAGACCCAGCATTGCCTACGCGCCGCATTTGATCTATAAAGGCAGCAAGAGGTAAATCGCTATGTTCGGAATTTCCGGGGAACATCTTCTCGTATTACTTGTGATCCTGCTGATCTTCGGCCCTAAACGCTTGCCGGACCTGGGCCATAGCATTGGCCGGACCATGAAGAACTTTAAGGATGCGATGTCGGGAGACCAAAATCCCATTACCAGCGCCTCTTCCGCCCAAATCGAGCGCAAAAACGAAGCTTCCGCGCCCGCGCCGGTAAAAGAAACCCAAGCTGAAAAAGTTTAAGTAGTTTTTGCGGCGTCGCTTGGCCCCGCCTGAGCGGATAACCGCAAACCGCCCTCTGCCAACTGATTTTAATGCAGAAAATTCGCGCGGCCGTCGCCGCCTTCGCGCAGCTGCCCACGCCGGTAGTGCTGCACTAGCGCTGGATCATTCGTCGGAAAGCTATAAATCACCCGCCAGCTCTCCTGCCCGCCCTCGGGCGATTGTTCCGCCGTGCAGATCACCACGTAGGCTAGCTTTTCATCCTGTTGCGCGATCAGCGTGAGGATCGTGTGGTCGTTATCGTCCTGCAGCTCCCAAACCTCGTCGGGATTCTCGATCACCTGCTCCAGCAAATGAGCGTGCTCTTCGAATTCTTCGACGGGAATATCCGTCTTGCGGCGGTGCCGGAGCATCTCCTCTTCGATCGCATTCCCCTGGCGGGAAAGAAAATCATCGGTGAGCGCGCTGCTCACTTCGGGCTCGGCGCCTTCCTCGGGCTCGTTTCGAATTTCGGTTTTTTGCCCGCGGCGGAATTCTTCCACCATTTTTTTATCGCGGGTAGGAAACGAAAGAAGGATATAGGTAGGCTCGGCCTCGAGGCAGAAGCACATCACGATGAAGGTAAATTTCCCGCCCTCGTTCGTGAAGTTCGCCATGAAGATCGTCATGGTTTCGCCATTCTCGGTGGAGTCCACCCAAATCTCGTCGGGATTGGAGAGGCAAAGCGGAGCGTAGCTTTCGTATTCGTCGAAATCAGACTCGGAAATATCGTGGGGGTCGCGGATCTCCATCATCCGCTCGCGATAGAATTCCGCCATCGGATCGTAGTAAGTACGAATGCACTTTTCCGAACAGAAAAAGCGATTTGTTCCCTCTTCTACGTAAACGACCTTTTCGTCAGCCCCAAGCGCACGTCGGCAGCTCTGACAGAAGTCGCTGTATTTTAAGCGCTTTTTGCTCATGTCCCTATGAGCCTCCTATCTAAAAGTCTAGCATGGAGCGCTTGCGGTTTGTCGCCTTTATTCTATACACTTAAAGAAGGGGAAGGGTTCCAAGGACTGGAACTCCGGAAACTGCAATGGAGGCGGTTTTCCATGATTTACGTAAACCAAGAACAACTGGACCAGGTAAAATACCTGCTCGACCAGTCGGCCCAGGGTAATCATCTTTTGTTTGATGGCGGAACGATCCGCCGTATTGCCGACCGCATCGGTCAGAATGAAGCCCGCAACGAGCGGCTGGAAAAAGCCGAACATCTGCTCGAGCAGATGATCCTCCGGCCCACCATCTCCGGCAAAAAAGCTTTTCTCGACGGTCTCGACCCCGAAACCTACGACGACGTGGCCCGCGTCTACTTCAATATCGTGCAGAACTCGGCTCAGGAAAAGCAGGGTTTCAGTCATTAAGGAGGATCGATGAGCGTAGACAACGTTGGATCCGATACCGGGGCGGCACGCGTACTGGCCGATAAAAAACGCGCCATCGAGCAGGAAGAAGCCAATCTCCAGATGGAGCAGGCCCGCGCGCAGCGCAACCGCAACAAAGTTCTCCAGGAAGAGCGTGAAAAAACGGAAAAAGACATCGTAGAGATTTCCAAGGCCGCATCTATCCAGATGGACAATACCAAGAAACTCAATACCGACCGTATCCACGCCCTCAACGAGAACACCCAGAAGAATTTCGAGGCACTCGCGGCCACTACCGCCGAGCAAATCAAAGGCCTGGACGCGCAATCGCTGAAAGACATCAACGACCGCCGCGCGAGCACGATGGAAAAGCTTACCTTCGTGACCAAGCAAACCGAAGATCCTTTCTACCGCCTCAAATCCCTGAACCCGGTGCTCACCGAAAGCGCCACCGATTTCATGGTGAAGGTGGCATTGCCCGAGCACGAAGCGAAAAATCTGTTTGTTTCGGCCGATGGGCAATCGCTAAAGATGTCGCTGGCCCGCCGCTTTCAGGAAAACGCCAAGGATGCGGAAGCCGATCGCGTGACCCGCACCAATAGCTACCAAAGCATCGTGGAACAGCTGAATATCCCGGGAGCCTTCGACGCCAAGGGGATCAAGCGCCAGTACGAGAACGGCGTGGTTACGATCAATGTGCCGAAAGCGGGATTACCTAAAACCGCGGCCAAGAATCCCGCGGTCGAGAACTACGTGGCGCCAGGCGAAAAAACAGAAACCAAAGCTTAACCTAATCCGCATCGAGCTCGGCGAGATACCGCTCGAATTCCTCTTTCCATTCCGCATCGCTGAGCTCACGCTCCCCCGCCCCGCAATCGGGATTTCGGGAAAGCTCGGCGGTGGCTTGCGCGAGGGTCTGGGATTCTTTTTGCAGGAGGCGAGGCGGGGTCACGTCGGAACCGGTCTCGCCCATTACGTGCACTTCGTTCAGCACGGTATAGCGGCCGAGATCGGCGGGAGAAAATTCCCGACCAATAAAAGGCTCGACCCGGTGATCGGCATGGGTGATTTCCAGCACCACGCAAGTGAAGGCGCGGCGGGATTCGGTGCGCATATGGATTCCGGGGAGGCCGCGGTTTTGCGCGGAGATATCTTGCGCCCTGGCGGAGAGCGGGAGGAAAGCGAGGATGGCCAGGGCGATCAGCTTCATTACTTCTTCTTCGTGAGCGAATCGATCTCTTGGATCAAAAATTTCAGGCGCTCGTGGGCCTCAGTAAGTTCCGAGAGGTTCTTCTGGAGGTTAGCGATGGGGCGCATATTGGCACGCATGGCTTTTTCTTCCGCTTCCTTCACGCCCATGGGCACGGCGAAGGTACGTTCGGTCGTCTTCAATTCCGCGGGCTTGAATTCTTCTACTTTGGCTTCTTCTTTTTTGAGCACGCGGGCGGAAGCGCGCTCGGCCACGAAAGGAGCGTCGATCTTGGCTTCCTTGGCGCGTTTGTACATTTGGTGGATATTCGAGAAAACGAAAGTAACACCCTGGGACTTATCTAGGTAAGCAGACATCAGCAACAACCTCCGCAAAAGTTCAACAACTGGGCTCGGTCCCTCTGTTAGGACCCGCCTTAACCGCACTCGATGAGCACGTAGAGGTAATTGCAAAACAGCGGCCAGAAACTGGGCAGGTTCCCAGAAACAGAAAGAAGCCCGATTTCCTGAGGGAAAATCCCGCGTTCGGGAGCGAGTGTCTAAACTTTAGACAGCCCCGAATGTCTCAATCCGTATACACCTGACAAACTACGAGACAGGGCTCAATGGAAACGGGGTTTGGGCCGATAAATCTATGTCATAATAGAGAGATAACTAATTTATGGGCGCAGCTGAATCTTTAAATCAGACTTCGATTCCCGGCGACGATCCGGTTAGCCGGTCTTTGAACGAATTTTTCCAGGAACTTTCTCCGGAAAATAAGGAACCCTTCGTGGGCCTGCGTATCCATTTGATCCGCCCCGATTCCATTCCTTCCGTTACCTTCTTCGTGAAGCGCGGCAAGCGCTACCGCATTTTCCGCGAGCAGCGGGAGAATTTTTCCGCCTTCGAAATCCAGGCCCTGCTCGATGCCGGTATCGACCGCATCTTCCTCAGCCGCCAGGATTCGCCCATCGTCCGCCAGTACCTCGAAACCTTTCTCAGCGCTTCCAACTCGCAAACCACCATCCCGGTGGAAGCCCAGGTGGGCCTCATGCGCTCGGCCGCCGTGCGCATGACCGAAGAGCTGTTTCAGGATCCCAGCCCCGAGAATATCCGCAAAGGGATGAAAGCCGTTTCGGGATTCGTGAATCTGCTCGTGCGCGACCCCAAAGCTTTTTACCACTTGATCCGTCTTTCCTCTCACGATCCCTATACCTACCAGCACTCGGTGGGCGTGGGCCTCTGCGCGATCGCAATCGGCAAGCGCATGAAACTTTCGGCCGACGGCGATTTAGCCGACCTCGGCATTTCCGGCCTCCTCCACGATATCGGAAAAACCAAGGTGAAACCCGCCATCATCAATAAGCCAGGCCCCCTGGATAAAGCGGAGTGGGAAGAAATGCGCCAGCACGCCAGCTGGGGCTACGAGATCATCAAAGACAATCGCGACCTTTCTCAGAGAGCCAAGCTCGGTATTTTGCACCATCATGAAGAGCACGCGGGTGGCGGATATCCTCATGGGCTCACGGAGAACCAAATCTCGGTTTTCGCCAAGATCATCACCATCGCCGATATTTTTAATGCCCTCACCACCGATCGGACTTACTCTAAAGCTAAGACGCCCTTTGAAGCCTTCAAGCTGATTCAGAGCGCGATGATGCATAAGGTAGACCGACAACTTTTCGCCGAGCTCGTAATGATCTACGGCGGCAAACTCGAGTAGGAGATCGCCCCCATGTGGAAACTCACCTTTTGTCTCAGTCTCATAAGCGGCGCGGCCTTTGCGGCCGGCCTAATTCAGGTTCCAGACTCGGCGGTAAAACCCGCTCCCTCCCCAACCCCCTATACTAATTCCCGCGTAACGCCGCTCGGCCAGCTCTGGAATAATAGCGGTGAAGACTATTCCGGCAATATGCCCAAGCACCTGGAGGGCGCATCCCAGGCCGAGTACGAAAAATTCTTCAACGGCATGCTCGAAACCCAGAAAACCGAAGCGATTCGCATGAAGGCCAGGCAGATTCCCGTGATCCCCACTTTGGGAGTTCGCTGCCTCGACACGAAGGACGCGTTCGGCTTCGAGCGCGTGAACGAAACGGAATACCGGGCTAACTGCTTCGCCGGTACCGACAAAAAAATCACCCACGTAGCCGAATACCGAATGAAAATCGAATTCGTTCCGTCGGGCTGCGCGTCGGAAGCCACGATCAAGAACATGTTCAGCGACGCCGCCTACCGCACCCGCTCCAACGCTGGCCGCGTCTACGGCCTGCTCCGCAAGGGCTGCGCCGTGATGGCTTTCCCCGTGAACAATCTCAACGCCGTAACCAAAGTGACTCCGATTTCCACTGAGTTCGTGAAGAAAACCCTCGAAGGCAACGCCGAGCTCGATCGATTCGTGAATGGATCCCGCACCTCGGTGAAAAAAGAATACACGGCAGACGAGGACGAGAAGCCGGCCAAACCCAAGCGTAAGGTGGTACGGGACGACGACGAAGATAGCAGCCCCTCTAAACCCGTTCCCGCGCCTTGTATTGCCGGCAACCCTCTTTGTTCGAGAAGCGCCGATTAACCTCGCGCTTTAGTCAGGTGCATTCTCATAAAGTTCTTCTCCACTGGCTCCGAAGAGAGACATAGGATGAAGAACTTTTTACTTATCGCCATACTCGCCCTCACCACCCTCAGCGCCCGCGCGGAGGACCACCAAGTATTCGGGGTGAAGAGCGACTTCCCGATGACCGATGGCCAGTCCCTCTACCGCGACGTGTACGTGAACCTCGGCACCAACCAGGGCATTAAGGCCGGCTCTTCCCTCGATGCTTTCCGCGTTACCACCACCGTGGACGAAATCAATCAGCGCGTGGGCAAAAATATTTCCTATAAAATCGCCCGCCTGAAAGTGATCCACGCCGAGGGCGACGTAGCGGTGGCCCGGGTAGAAAAAATGCTTCCTCCCGAATCCACTCCCATCGGCAGCTACACCAACGTGATGGTGGGCGATCTCGTGGCGATCTCCAGCAAATAACTATTTTTAATTTATAAATTTGGATCTTTGAGCCAATTGCGGTTTTTGACATCTTGTCCGTAATTCCGGCGTATTTTCCGTATTTTGTGACAGCCAGTCAACTCACACGCGTCCGTGTAAGAAGAAATACTTCAAACATTACTTTAGCTTTGCGCGGCACACACGGTGGGCTAGAATTTCTCCAATGGCAAGCCGATTGCAGCAGGAAGCTCATCGTGGGGTTACAGTTGAATATTAAGCAGTGGAGCGAAAAGCTTCGTTCATGGCTAAGTTCGTTCGCAAGGAAGCGTCCGCAAGGAATTGCTGCTTTGCCGAACCAAGTCGTTTCCGTGCGTGGCGGCAAGTTCAGCCTCCCCCTCATCGACTGGGAAAAAATCTACCGCAAATCCTTTCTCTATAACTCCATCGTAATCGTAGTTTGCGCGTATTTTCTGGCGGATTTTTTGGTGCTCGCCGTTAGCCCCTTCATCCCCGCGGCGGAGCCCCCCCGCCCCCGCGTCACGATGAATCGCGATCATAAAGACATCACACGCTACGACCAGATTTTCGTGCGTAATCTCTTCAACGAGAAAGGCCTGATTCCCGATGCCGACGTGGGCATGGATAATGGCCCGCCCGTACGCACCACTCTTCCCCTCACCCTGCTCGGCGTGATCGTAACGAGCGATCCCACGAAAAGCGTGGCGAGCATCGAAGATAAGGGAAGCAACTCCGTGCTGGCCGTGCGCGAAGGCGAGCCCCTCGGCGCTAGTGCCACCATCCAAAAAATCGAAACCACCCGTGTGATCTTTATGAACAACAATAGCCAGCGCCGAGAATTCGTGGAATTGCCGCAAGATCAAATCCTCGCCACCCGCCGCGCGGCCCCCGCGAAACCCACCTCGGGAATCCAGCAAAGCGGAAACCGTTTCAATATCGACCGCAAGATCGTCGACGAAGCCATCAGCCCGGAAAAAATGGGGCAAACTCTCACCGAAGCCCGCTGCGTTCCCCATCAAGAAGGTGGGCGTCCGGGCGGCTACCAGTGCTTCCAGATCGTGCCCGGCTCCATCTACGATAAGCTTGGCATGAAAGACAACGACGTGATCACCTCGATCAACGGCCAGCCCCTCGACGATCCCTCCAAGATCTTCGCTTTTTTAAACGGCCTCAAAGGGGCGAAAAATATCCGGATCGACCTTAAACGCGGCGGCCGCGACACCACTTTGGAATACGACATTCAGTAGGAGACGGAATGAAGACCATTAGCAAAATATTGCTCCTCACGATTCTAGCGAGCACCGCGCGCGCCGAAGATCCGCCACCCTTGCCACCGAATCCTTTTTCGAACCTGCCCGGAAATTCCGAAGGCCTCAGCAACCCCTTCGACGATAGCGACGATTTCGAGGATGGCGATGGCGACGATTTCGCGCCCGCGCATACCAATGCTCCCACCAGC
Source organism: Bacteriovoracia bacterium (assembly GCA_050246755.1). GTDB lineage: Bacteria > Bdellovibrionota > UBA1018 > CAIPTA01 > CAIPTA01 > JAKFYM01. The sequence continues at coordinate 144,414 of JBFWVL010000004.1, read as the reverse complement.
CGTCCTTCCACCAGTGCGTTTCCTCCCCGTTCCTCGGTAGGCGGCGGCAGCGCACCCTCCGGCGGCGGAACCGTAGCGGCCAATACCGCCAATAACCGCCTTCCTCCCGCCACTTCCAAAGAGATCGTGGAGAATTTCGATTACCCCGATGCCGAGATCCTCGACGTAGCGAAAGCCATCTCGAAGCTCACCGGCCGAAACTTCATCTATAATCCCCAGGACATCAAGGGCCGTATCTCGGTGGTCTCACAAACTCCGATCACCGTGGGTGATGCTTGGAACGCCTTCCTCACCGCCCTCAACATGCGCAGCTTCGCCCTCGTTCCTTCCGGCAAATACCTGCGGATCGAACGCCTCGCGAGCGCCAAGGAAAAACAGACTCCGATCTATACCGACAAAAAAGCGCCCAACAACGACGAGTTCATCACCCGCGTAGTTCCCCTCCGCTACATCGACGCCACCGAGTTCGAGCAAGCCTTCCGCCTTTGGATCCCGCGCGAATCCCGGATGCAGGCCTACGCCCAAACCAATACGATCATCATCACCGATACCTCCAGCCACATTAACCGCATGGTGGAGCTCGTGAACCTACTCGATGTGGCCGGCTACCAGGAATCCCTCGTGGTGGTGCCGATCAAGAACGCCGTGGCCAAAGAAATTGCCAAGTTAATCGAGCAAATCCTCAATGAAGGCCGCGGCACCGGCTCGCAGTTCGGCGCCCCCGGCCGTCCTCAACCCACCTACGGGGCTGCCGCCCGCACGAGTAGCCGTGGCCGCTCCGGTGGATCTTCGATCAGCAAGATCATCGCCGACGACCGCACCAACGCGCTCATCGTGAAGGCCAATGCCGCCGGCATCCAGGAAATCCGCGCCCTCGTGCGCCGCCTCGACCAACGCGCCGCCGCTACCACGAATCAGGGCCGCATCCATGTGATCCGCCTGCAGTTCGCCGACGCGGAAACTTTGGCGAAAACCCTTTCCACCGTGACCACCGGCTCCGGCCAGCGGAACCAAAACCGGGCCTTCCCGGTATTCGGCGAGCAGAACTCGAGCGCATTTTCGGGCGAGCTGAAAGTAAGCGCCGATAAAACCACGCAGTCCTTGATCGTGCAGGCCTCGCCCGCCGATTTCGCGGCCTTCAAGAAAGTGATCGAGGTTCTTGATGTTCCCCGCGATCAGGTCTTCATCGAAGCTCTCATTATGGAGATGACGCTCAATCGCGGACATAACTACGGTACCTCCTTTATTTCCGGCTCGAACGGGATCGCCCTTCCCTCGGCGAGCGGCGCGCTTACCTCATTGCTTGCGGGCAACCCGATCACTAGTGGTTTTGTTCTTGGATTTAAGCACGGCCCAGAAAAACCAGGGCCTTCGATCGGAACGGGGGCTAACCGAGTAGACACGAAATTCAATAGCCTCAATGGCTTGATTGAGCTTTTCCAGGCTAATGGCGATGCAAACGTAGTGGCCACCCCGCAGATCATTGCCATGGATAATGAAAAGGCCGTCTTCCAAGTTTCGGAGCAGTCTCCACAAGAAAAGGCTACCACCATCAACAATGTGACCACGACATCCTTTGAAAACGTAAATGCAGAGCTGCTTTTAGAGGTTACCCCGCAGATTAATAAAGGATCGAACTTCGTGAAGCTCGATATTAACCAAAAGATGGAAAACTTCGACCCCACCAACGTTCCCACCGCAATTCAAGGGAAAAGCGTGGGAAAAAATACTCGTGCCACCAATACGAAGGTTTTCGTGCAGAGTGAAGATACAGTGGTTCTCTCCGGGATGATTCGCGATAAGTCCACCGAAGTTATTAGCAAGATTCCGCTCCTCGGCGATATTCCGGTTCTCGGATGGCTTTTCAAGAATTCGAAGGCTGAGGTTTTAAAAACGAATCTCATGGTATTCATCACCCCGCGGATCATTAAGCAGTACGATCAGATCCGCAAAGTACTGAACCGCCGTATCGACGATCATGACGATTTCGTGCGCGAAAATATGGGCTCTAGAGATCCGTTCTTCAAGCGCTTCGACAAAATGAAGCAAGGCTTGCCCGAGCTCACCGTGATCGAGCCCCTGCCCCAAGCTAGAGCCGTGGAAAGCACCTCCATCAATACGCCTTCCGGCCCGGACCGCGACGACGACGACCAGAACTACGATCCGAACGCGTTCTATTACCCACCGGACGGCGGTCAGATCCCGCTGCCCCCGATGGAAGCTCCCCAGCCCAATATCGGTGAGCCTCCGCAGTATGATAACGGCGGCGCTGCTCCCGCGGTTATTCCCCAGGAAGGTGGACAGCTATAATGTCGCCCACTCTCCTCGACGGCACGCCCAAGCGCCTCGGCGATTTATTGCTGAAGTACACGTCCCTCACCAAGGGACAGCTGGACGAGTGCGTGCAAATTCAGGAAGAGGAAGGCGGGCGCCTCGGCGATATCCTGCTGCGAAAAAAATACGTGATGAACCACGAGATCATGCGCGCCCTCTGCGCGCAGATCGATCTCCCCTACCTCGAAGATATCAAGCCCAACGATATCGATCCCCGGCTCGTGGACCGCTTGCCGATCAACTACGCGCGCTCGCGGGAGGTGCTGCCGATCGAGCTGAAGGATGGCGTGCTCACCGTGGTGATGAGCGATCCATTCAACCTCGAAAGCCTCGAAGACCTGCGCGTGCTCTTCGACTGCCCGAATATTCGTACCGTGGTGAGCACTTCTTCCCGCCTCCAGGATGCGATCAACCGCGTGTACGAGCGCAATACCTCGAACATGATCCAGGACATCAACAAGGAAGACGAGGAAGACTACGACCTCGAGGGCCCGATCGATATTCTCGATGCCACCGAAGACGAGGCGCCCGTGATCCGGTTCGTGAACTCCGTGATCTTCCGCGCGGTGAAAGAGAAGGCTTCCGATATTCACGTGGAGCCTTACGACAAAGAAACCGTGATTCGCTTCCGCGTGGACGGGATCATGCACGATATTTTGCACCAGCCCAAGAAAGTGCACGCCGCAGTTTCTTCCCGCGTGAAAGTAATGGGCAACCTCGATATCGCCGAAAAACGGATCCCGCAGGATGGTCGTATCTTCCGGAAAGTGGCCGGAAAAGAAATCGATATCCGTCTTTCCACTATTCCCACGCAGTTCGGCGAGCGCATCGTGATGCGTATCCTCGAAAAAGGCGGGGAACTGCTCACGCTCGAGCGTCTCGGCTTCGAAGGGGAAACGCTCGAAGCGGTGAATAAGCTCGTGTCGCGCGAAAACGGAATTATTCTTATTACCGGACCCACGGGTAGCGGTAAGTCCACCACGATGGCGGCTTGTTTATCGCGGATCAATACCGCCGACATCAATATTCTTACCGTGGAAGATCCGATCGAGTACCAGCTCAACGGCGTGGGCCAGGTGCAGGTAAACGCGAAGATCGATCTCACGTTCGCGCGGGCGCTTCGTTCTTTCCTGCGTCAAGATCCCGACGTGATCATGGTGGGGGAGATCCGCGATACGGAAACGGCCGATCTCGCCGTAACCGCGGCCCTCACGGGTCACTTGGTTCTCTCCTCTCTGCACACCAATGAAGCCGCCGGCGCTTTCCCCCGCTTGATCGATATGGGCGTGGAGCCCTTCCTCGTGGCGAGCTCGGTGAATGCCGTGATGGCCCAGAGGCTCATGCGCCGCGTTTGCACAAAATGCCGCGAAAGCTACGAAGCCACGCAACTTGAGTTACAAGAATTGGGCGTGCGTAACGTGCAAGGCCCGATCACGCTCTACAAAGCGGTGGGTTGCGTTTCCTGCTCCCAAACCGGTTATACCGGCCGGATCAACGTGCACGAATTATTGCTGATGGACGATACGATCCGCACCCTGGTGATGAAGAACGCCGATTCGGCCACGATCCGCAAGGCGGCTATCGACAAGGGCATGCTCACGATGCGTGAAGACGGCGCGCGGAAAGTATTGTCGGGAATAACCACGGTGCAGGAACTTACCCGCACTCTGCATTCGAACGATTAAGGAATAGATGCCGATTTTTGAATACACTGGCACCGATAAATATGGAACCGCCCTCCGCTCGTCGGTGGAAGCGGATTCCATGAAAACGGCCAAGCAGAAAATCAAAAAGTCCGGCGTGGTTCTGCTTTCGGTAGAGGAAAAATCCAATATCAAAAAGGGCGGGTTCGCGGCCCTCTTCCCCACCCTTTCGGGATCGCAGTCGGTAAGCCTGCGCACCCTTGCGCTCACCACGCGCCAATTCGCCTCGCTGATCAAAGCGAATATTCCCCTCGTGGAAGCCCTCGGCGCGCTGATGGACCAAACCGAGAATATTAAGCTGAAGAGCACGCTCGCCGACGTGCGCCAGCAAGTGAACGAGGGTATCTCGCTCCGGGAAGCACTCTCCCGGCACCCGAAGGTATTCACCCCGATTTTCATCAACATGGTGGAATCCGGAGAAGCTTCCGGTACCCTGCCCCTCGTGCTGCGTCGTCTCGCCGATTTCATGGAAGCCCAGGTGCGGCTCCGCCAAACCATCACCTCCGCCATGACCTACCCGCTGCTCATGGCCGGCATCGGCGGGGCACTCATGCTGGTGATCTTTACCTTCGTGATCCCGAAGATCGCCAATATCTTCACGTCGATGAATAAAAAGATGCCCTGGTATACCCAGGCGCTAATGGACTTTTCTTTTTTCCTGAAAAACTACTGGTGGGCCATCGGAATCGGGATATTCGTGCTCGTGTTCCTGGTAAGGAAATATTATTCCACCCCTTCCGGAAAAGTAAAAAAAGACCGCATGCTCCTCAGCCTCCCGCTCATCGGAGAAGTGGTGCGCATGATCGCGGTGAGCCGCTTCGCGTCCACGATGGCCACCCTGCTCAACGGGGGCGTGCCACTGGTAACCGCGCTCGGCATCGTGAAGTCCGTGGTGGACAACGAAATCCTGGCCCGAGCCATCCAGACCGCCAAAGAAAATATCACCGAGGGCCAGGGATTTTCGGAACCGCTCAAGCGCAGCGGAGAGTTTCCGCCGCTCCTCATCCACATGATCGCGATCGGCGAGCGCACGGGGGAGTTACCCCCGATGCTCGAGATGGTAGCCGGCCAATACGAAGAGCAGGTAAATACCAAGGTGGAGACGATGACCACCCTGATCGAGCCGCTCATGATCGTGGCAATGGGCCTGAGCGTGGGCGTGATCGTGATGGCCGTTTTCGTACCCCTATTGCAGTTACAGGAAATCAATCATTAAGGAGACAGAGATGCAGAAAGAAAGAGTACTACTACAGAACCAGCGCGGATTTTCGCTTATCGAGATTTTGATCGTAATGAGCTTGATCGCCATCGCGGGTACCTTCGTGATGAATAAACTCTTCGATCGTATGACCGAAGGAAATATCAAGGCCACCACGATCCAGATCAGCGGCTTCAAGCAATTGCTCGAAGACTACCGCCGTTATTGCTCGCAGTATCCCACCACCGAGCAAGGCCTCGAGGCCCTGGTGGCGAAACCTACCACCGCTCCCGACTGCCCTAACTACCCCGCTTCCGGTTTCCTCGGCTCGGGCTCCAAAATCCCGAACGATCCCTGGAACCATCCCTATATCTATGAGTCTGACGGTAAAAACTTCACGATCACCAGCTACGGAAACGACGGCAAAGAAAACGGCGAAGGCTTCGACAAAGACATTAAGAGCAACGAGATTTAATGGTCCAGCTAGGTGTGCCCCGTGGTGCACCTAGCTTTTTGGCCCGGCGCCACGAGAGCTTTTCTATGAAGGCGAAAAATCGCAGTGCGGGTTTTACCCTAATCGAGATTCTCATCGTGATGGGCCTTGTGGCCCTGGTTACGTCCGTGTTTATTCCCACCCTCAATAACGTTTTCCGCACTTCGGCCGACGGCTTTGCCCGGCAAACGGCTTTGCTCCTGCGCGAGGCCCGCGACCGGGCTTTGCTCACCAATAAGCTGATTCGTTTGCGTGTGGACCTCGACAAGCAGGAGCTCTGGCTGGAAGAAGCGAACGCCAATTATATGCTGCCAAAGGTTTCGGAGCGCCTCTCTGACCGTAAATCCGACGAAGAGAAGGCGAAGGCCGAGGGAGATACTTTTCGTTTGATAAAAGAGCTCACCAAAGAAAAACGCCAGGTCCCCAAAGGCATCCGGATCACCGAGATCGTCTCTCCTCGCCAGAAGGACCCGATCAAGGAAGGCCTCACGGACGTTTATTTCTTCAGCAACGGCAGCGCCGATGGGGTTAGCATCCATTTTGTGAGCGAGGAGAAAACCGGCCAAGTGATCACGTTGCATCCGGTTACCGGACAGAGCAAGATCGCCACGGAAGGAGTAAGCCAGTGATGCGCAACCAGCAAAGCGGTTTCACCCTGCTCGAGTTCATGATCGCGTTCGCGCTGCTCACGGTGATCCTCTCGGCCGTATTCATCACCCAGGGCACCAGCCTTTCCTCCAGCGTACGCTCGAAAAATATTTTGATCGCCACCAACCTCGCGCGGAATATCATCAACGAGAACGAGGTGAAGTACGAGGGGGTTTCCTTCGAGCAGCTGCCCAAAGAGGAAAGCGGCACCTTCCCGGAGCCCAACCAGCAATTCAAATGGACGGCCAAATACGAAGAGGTGGAATTCGATACCCTGGCAGAGATGATGGCCAAGAAAAATGAAAAAGATGGCACCGCCGACGCCACCACCGCGCAGGTGGTAAAGCTCTTCCTCGATTACCTGAAAAAAAGCGTGCGCCGCGTGACCCTCACCGTGGAATGGCCCGACGGAAACGGAACCAGTTCCCAAACCTTTTCGGAGCTCTTGGTAAATTATGACGCCGAATTCTCGACCGGGCTCTGAAGCCGGTCTCACATTGCTGGAAGTATTGATCGCGATGGCGCTGCTGTCCTTCATTAGCATTGCCATCTACCAGGCCACCACGCGCAGCTTCGACCTGAACTTCCGCCTCGGCTCCGAGGCCAACGACTATTCCTCGCTCGCCCTCAGCCTGCAGGCCGTGGAAAGCGACTTCAGCCAGATATTTACTCCGATGGCCGAAACCCTGCCCGGAAAGGCCGATGCTCCACCCATAAATTTCTGGACCGCTCCCGTCCGTTCCGATGGGCTTCGTCGCGCGCGGTTTAAAGGCGATAAAGAAAAGGTTACGTTCGTCACCAACAGCCATCGCCGCGTGGAAGCCGACGCGCCGGAATCAGATTTCATGAAAGTAACCTGGGAGATCGAGAGTAACCCGGGCGGAACCTATAGTCTCTACCGTTCCACCGACTGGGACGTTTACCACTACGAAGATGGCACCGCCCGAAAACCCAATCGCGTGGCCCTGCTCGATAATCTCGCGAGCGCCAAGTTCACCTATTTCCGGAAAGAAAATAAAACCTGGGACGAAACCTGGGACTCCGAAGGCCAGTTCGCCAAACCGAACAATCGTTTTCCGGAACTGATCTCGCTGAAGATCGAAGTTCCCGATCCGCTAAATCCCGCCAAGCAGCTGCCGTGGGAAGCGATCATCCGGCCCAACCAGACCCTCAATATTCTCAGCGCGGAGGACAAAGAAAAGCTGAAGCAGCAATTCCTAAAATGAGCATGAAGAAGCCTAGTAAAAAATTGGGGGAAGGCGGCATCGCGATGATGATGACGCTCGTGACGATGCTGATCCTCAGCATTCTCGCCGCCGAGCTCGTGTACCAAAATCAGGTCTACACGGGCATTGTGTTTCGCGCCCGCGATCAGCTGCGCGCGCGCCTGCTCGTACGTTCGGCCCTCCGGCTCGGCCTCCTCCAGCTGCGCGCCACCGAAAAGGCCAGGGGCCAGATCAAGAATCTCGGCCTCGGCGACGAAAGCCTCGCCGACCAAATTTGGCAAACACCGCTGATCTTGCCCCCGCCCGCCCTGCCCGGCTTAACTCCCGTCGATACCCAATCCCTCGCTGCATTCAATAAATCGCTCGCGCTCGAGGGCACCCTTACCGTGAGTATTCAGGGAGAGGGCGATCGCTTGGATTTGAACCAGCTGATCCGCACCGCGGCGAGCCCCACGAATCCTCAGGGCGGGCAGGCGGACTCAAAATACGGAGGCGTTTTAGCAAAGACTCAACCCGGCCAAAATCAGCCCGAAGATCCCGAAGCCGTAAAGGCGGCCCGCGATAAAATCCGCAAAAACTACGCTGAAGTTTTGGATCAGGTTTTCGAGAAAAAGCGCCAAGACGACGAGAACTTCCGGAATAAATACCCGAATATCAAAGCGGACAATCTATTGCTCAACCTCGTGGCCTTCATGGATCCCGCCACCAAAACCGATGCCGATAACCGCAATAAGTCCGACTACTATTCCGAGGCCAGCCCCACTCCTTACTCGCTAAAAGACGCCCCGCTCATTTCGGAATCCGAGCTCAGCATGGTGAAGGGCTTCGACGATATCCTCGCCAATATCGTGGGGCAGGTGTTCACCACGCAGCCCACCAGTACCCTCAACGTGAACAAAGCCTCCGGCACCGTAATTCAGGCCCTCATTCCCGAGCTCACCAACGATAATCTCGAGCGCTTACTCAAACGCCGCGACGATACCACCGAGGGCGGGAATTTTAAGAGCGCCGACGAGTTCTGGACCTACCTAAACACCTTCAATAACTTCGACGACGCTAAGAAACGCATCGCCGAGAGCGGAATCCAAATCCTCGGCAAGGAAACCTCCTACCGTGTAGTTGTCACGGGGGAAAGCGGCGTTTCCCACAAAACTTGGCTGGCGAGCGTGGGCGTGATGGCTCCCCTTTCCGCGGCCGACAAGCTAGAGGCCCAGCAACAGAATCAACAAGCCACGTTCACGCAGGCGCCGGATCCCGCCCAAAAAACTGCGGCCGAAGGAGAAAAGCCCGAAGCAAAAAATAGCAGTGATTCCCTGCGCATTATATACTTGAAGGCAGATTAAGATGAAAATCCTCGCAATCGACATCGGCACAGCCAATATCAAGACGGTCATCGTCGAAGCCAAATTTAAACGGTTCGATGTTGTGCTTCACGATATCACTTCGGTGCCCGATGCCTGGGACCCCATCCTCCCCGGCGAACAGTCCCTGAGCCCCGGCCAAATCGCCACCCTCGCCGAAACGGCGAACCGCTATGCCGGCGGCGTGGAGCGCGTGGTTACCAACCTTCCTTTTTCGCTTTATAGCTCCCGCTTCATCACGTTTCCCATCAAAGATAAGCGTAAAGTGCAGAGCGCGGTGAAGCTCGCCATCGAAGACGAAATTCCATTCGACCTCGAGCAATGCATCGTTTCGAGCCAGTTCTATCCCGGTAAAGGAAAAGAAACCCATGTGCTCACGGGTTTTGCGCCGATCGCTTCGCTCGCCCGGTTCGTGGACACGCTCAGCGGCATTCACCTCTCGCCGCAAACGCTGATGATGGAAGACGCGGCGCTCGCTTCGCTCTTCCAGCGCGCCAAAGCCGAGAAACAAAAAAATGTGGCCGTGCTCAACCTCGGGCACCGCAAAAGCGCGATGTTTTTTCTCCGCGACGGGCTGCCGGTGCTCCACCGCAATACCATGGTGGGCGGCTACCAAGTGACTGAAGCGATCGCCCAAAAATATTCGATCGGCATCGCCGAAGCCGAGCTCGCCAAGATCGAGCGTGGGTTTCTCGCCGTGCCCGGCATGAAGCTCACGAACGATCAGGAAGTTTTCTCCAGCACGATTCGCCTCGCCCTCGAACCGGTATTTTCCGATTTCCAGCAAAGCCTGATGGCTTTCAGTTCCCGCTACCAGGAGCCGATCGACTCCATCTATATTTGCGGCGGCACGGCCCTTATTCCGGGCATGATGGAATTTCTCGCGGCGCGCTGGCAAAAGCGCGTAGCTCCCCTGCAGGTGCGCCAGCTTTTTCCTAGCCTTTCGATCCAGCCGCAGCGCGGCCTCGAGTGGCTGCTGCCGATGGCCTGCGCGATCGGCCTTTCCCAGGCCGGGGGCGAGGGAAAAAGCACCGTGAATTTCCGCAGCGGCAAGCTGCATATCGCCGGGCGCGCACTGAATCTCAATATCAGCCAATTCGTGTATCCCGCCAAGCTTGCCCTTACCCTTTACGTGGTGGCGATGCTCAGCGTGATCGGGCAGATGTTTTTTCTGAATCAGGAAATCGAAAAAAAGGACGCAATCCTTTCGCGCGCCCTGCAATCGGTGCTCGGCCGCGTATCCGCCAGCTACGTCTCCACCCTGCGGGCCAGCCCCACCAAGATGCACCAGACCATCACGAAAAAAATCGAGGAATTCCAGGCCCAGGGCAAAGGCGGAGGCTCCGCTTCTTCCAGTCTCGAGCTCATTCAGGAACTGAGCAAGGTGATCCCGAAATCCACCACGATGGAAATCGACCAGTTTGATCTCCTCACCAGCAAGCTCACCCTGAACGTGGATTCGCCCACGCAGCAAGACGCCGAAAAAGCGATCGCCGCCCTCACCGCCTTTCCTCATTTCCAGAGTCCCAAGGCCAGCGCCCTCGAGACTAAAGGCACCCGCCGGAAGTTCAGCCTCACCACGAACCTCGTGAAGAAGGGAATGTAAGGTATGTGGCAAAAACTGAAACTGGAGCTTCGCGAACAAGTCTGGGATAACGAACAGATTTTAAAAATTCGCCAGAAATTCGCCGAGCTCGACGGCCAAACCCAGAGTTACATCATCATCGGCTCCTTCGCCGCCTTCGTGCTCGTGCTCCTCGTCACCTTCTTCACGCTATGGGGCCGCACGATGGTGCTCAAAAGCGAGCTCGCCGCGATGGAAGAAGATATCCGCTACGCCCAGAACGCCGCCGCTCGCATCGAGGAGCTCAAGGCCGAAGCCCGCAATCAAAATTCCGATTCCCTGCTGCGCGACTTCGACGTGAACCTGCCCGTGACCGCCTTCGCCGAGCGCGCCACCCAAAAATCCTTGATTTCCAAATCCAACGTGGAAATCGGGGACGAAAAAAATAATGGCGTCACGGTGAAGCTGACCAAAATTTCGCTCCGCCAGCTCGTGCGTATGCTCTACCTCGTGGAGCAGTCGAACGCGGGCGCCGCGGTGGAAAAGCTTTCGATCGACAATAAAGACGATCCTGAAGGTTACCTCTGGGCCGAGCTGCTCGTGCGGAAGATCCCGAAAGTGGGAGGCCTCTAGTGGCGGTAGACACTCTCGACACCAATCTTCTTTCCTCTCGAGGGAAAAAATCGGAAGCCACTCCCACCGAACCAGCCGCGCCGGTATCACGCGGCAAAAAAGCGATGAAGATCGCCGCCTACGTCCTGATTTTTCTCGTGGCGCTCCTCTTTTTCATGATTATGAAGGTGCCCGACTCCGCGGTAACTAACCTCACCCTCACGCAATTGAATCTGAATACTCCCTATAATTGGCGTGCCGATAAAGTGGGCTTCCGTCTTTTTTTTCTTCCTCACCTCGTATTCGAGAAGCTCGAGCTGGAGCCTAAATTTCAGATAGGTAGTGGTGCCAGCATCACCAAAATGCAGATCTACCCAAGCTTACTGAGCTTGATCCCATCCGGCCCCACCCCCAATTTCCGCGGATCGTTTTCGGCCGAGGCCTATAAGGGAAATTTCAGCGGCAGTTTTTCTCTCGGCAGCAATACCGACGTGAGCCTGCAGGTGGAAAATCTCGATCTTGCCTCCTTTACCCCACTTTCCCAGGCCGGTATCGATCTCAAGGGCGTTCTCACTTCGCTCATCACCGACCTCTCTCTCGAAGGCCAGCGCCTGTCGAAGGGCGACGGTACCATCCGCGCAGCCGGCAAAAACATCGTGCTCGATCCCGCTTCGCTCCAGCTGCCCGTGGCGCTGCCAATCTTAGACCTTGGACCCCTGGAGATCCAAGCCAAGCTCCTGCGCGGAAAATTATTGCTCGAAAAAGTGCAGCTCGGCGGCCCCACCAAAGACCTCGAGCTCCGCGTGGAAGGAAATATTCAGCTGGCGGAACCCGTGAATTATTCCCGACTCGATCTGCGTTTACGCCTCAAGCCCTCCGACAGGCTGCTGCGCGCGCTGCCTACGCTGCAGTCCATGCTTGATAGTCTCGCCGCCAAGCGCAGTGACGGATTCTATGGCATGAAACTCGCCGGCTCCATCGCCGCCGTAGGATTGCCCCAGCCGGACCCGAATTAGTCTTTCATCAGGGAAAACGCATTGGCACAATCGACGCCGGTCGGAATAAGCCAGCGTTCGTTTACGCGGGCGGCCTTCACCCGGGTAATGTATTTTTGCCATTCGCTGCCGTCCACGTAGTAAGCCTTCGAAAAGTAGCGAAGATTTTTTTTATATTCGCCAAAAAAACTGGAAACGCCGGTTATCCGGGTAAGCTCTTTCTCGTATTCCTGAAAGAAAGTCTTGCCCCACTTATCGTAACCGGCCTCATCGAGCCAACTGGGGAACACATTTCCGTGCAGAATTCCCACTCCGGCGCTGATTCTCCGCCTCGTGATATTTTTTTCCGGCCAGCGCTTCACCACTCTCTCGCCCCCGGCCGCGACCGTCAGCTCCGGCGTGAGAAAAATATCACCTAGATCCCGCAATACGATTTTTCCCGTGGGACGAAAATCAGCGTCAAGCTCCACCAAAAAATTCTGGGAATGCGGAGAATCGTAGGCAATCCCCGCCCGGGCGGCCAGTTCCGCGAGCGAACGCGCCAGCGGCTTCACGTAATGCTCTTCCCAAAAGGCCGCCACGTTCGTGGCTCCGTTCAGTTTCGCGATTTCTTCGCCGGCCTGGGTATGCACGGCGGAAAACCCGGGTAAATAGTATTTTTGCGAGTCGGGAAGGTCATACAGGGTGCGCACGATCACGCCCTGATCGATGGAAGGCAAGGTAAAGGCCGCAGGTTCATCGAGCAGAACGAAATTCCTAAAAGGCTCTTTTCTGCCTAAATCCACCACGAAGTCAGTGGAGCGCCGCACGTCGATCGCGTCCTGGGCGGTTTGCTTTTTGTCTTTCCAGTGCCCGCCCGTGGTATCGGTAGAAACTTTGAGCGAAAACTCCGCGTGGGATTTGGGATCCTCCACGATATAGCTCCGCGAAGCCGTCTGGTAACCGTCGAAATATTTGTATTCCTTATTATCGAGGTTCTTCTTTTTTAAGTACGCCTTCACCTCTCGGTACCATTTCCTGTCTTCAGGATTGATCAGCCAGCGCAAATACTGGCGGCCGTTTTTGGTAAAAAGCAGCGATTCGCGGACTTCGGGTGGAAGCCGCTCCGAAATGTCCAAGGCCACCTCATCGACGGGAATCTCAAAATGGCGGAGCGCGATCTTGACTTCGGCACGCACAGACACGCCATTAGACTTCGTCTCGTGGCGCACGAGCTGCTTCACTTCGGGAGTGAGCGCGAAGGCGGAGGACAAAGTTAGAAATAAACTGAGGAGTAGGAAGTACTTCACGTGATTCTTTTCGGCATTTTCGGGTGAAAAGTCGTCACGATGCCGTGTATGGCTTTCGTGTGCCGTATTTTAGAGCGAACGTTATAGAAGCTTTGCGTTACCCTGCGTTTACCAGCACTTAACTCTTTTTGTAACGCAACAAGTAGGAAACGGTTTTGCGCCTCATGATTTTCGCTAGCCCCAGCACTGCGGGTTGCGAAGTTCCTCCGTGAAAGCTGCGAACCCTTCGGCGCTTCATCTCTTCCAGCATGATGCGGTAGGCGGTTTGGGCTATGCCCCTCCCCTGAATGGAAAAATCAAAGGTAAGGCTCGTCCCGGCTCTCGCGTCGGCCAGGGAGCTGCGATAGATAAATAAGGCGAAGTAACCTAAAAGCTTTTGCCCTCGGAAAACGCCAAAGAGAAATCCCCTCTTCGGATCCCGCATCACCGCCAAATATTCACGGCGATCGGAGGCCATACGACTCGGCATATGGGAGTAGTACCCGCGCTCGGGAATTTTCGTGAAAACCTTTCGCTGCAGACGCATCACCGAGGAAATGTCTTTCGGGCTTAACTTCCGGATAGTCAGGCCGAGGTGGTCTAAATTCAGGGGAGGATTTTTTGCTTGGAGCAGTCCGCGCAGCGCAACCCCCGGCTTCCGTGAAAGAGGTATACGCGTTGCGATTTTGGGCGATCTTGCCGCAAACCCAGCGGAGCGCTTGCTTGCGGTGGCGCGGATGAAAGCGGAAAAGCAGAGACTTCTGGCCACGCACCATCGGTTTAGTCCGTGAATAGTGCAGGAACAAAGCGATCACGCGCCCTCGCTCCTCTAGCACTTCCTTCACGTTTGCTTTTTTCCAGGCCGCCTCAATGTGTTCTTCGGTAGCGCGAATCCATTGCGCACGTTTACGGCCCGAATCCCCGGAAGGTGGCTTCTCCCAGCGCGCTACCGTAGCGCAGATCTCTTTTACTTGCGACGTGGTAGAAGCCATGCGTTACCTAGAAGTTCTCACTAGTTACAAATTCATGTGTCGCCACAAATGAAAAATCCCGATCCGGCGCGCAGGCCAAATCGGGATTCTCGCCGAGAAACTCTTACGATACGAGATCGATGAGGCTTCTGAGCTCTTCCTTCACGGTGCGGATGCACTCGATCTTATGATCGTCGAGGGCCGAGCGTTCGCGCTTAGCGTTCTTCAGACCGCCTTCTTTGCGTAATTCTTTGATGCGCTTTTTCGCGCCTTCGATCGAATAGCGCTCTAGGTAAAGCAGGCGCTTAATCAGAAGCACGGATTCCACGTCGCCCTTGCGGTATAAGCGCTGCCCAGACGCGTTCTTAATGGGAGCCAAGAAATCGAATTCTTTCTCCCAGAATCGCAGCACGTACGGCTGCACGCCCGCGATTTCGGCTACGTCTCCGATGCGAAAATACATACGATCTGGGATGGAAGGAATTTTTTCGTCGGCCGATAAGGGCAAAGACGAGTTCGTGAGCTCAGAAAGAGACGGCAAATGCTCATTCTGCATCATCGTCATCCTCATCGTCGCCCACGGGGCCTTCGCCGCCATTTAGGTCGTTCTTGAGTACTTGAGAAGGACGGAAGGTCAACACGCGACGCGCGGAGATCTCCATGGACTCACCCGTTTGCGGGTTACGCCCCATTCGCGAACGTTTTTCACGCACCACGAAATTACCGAATCCAGAAATCTTAATCTTCTCACCGTTAGACAAAGTGTCCTTCATGGTGTCGAAGATCATTTCCACAAGATCGGCGGATTCCTTCTTTGAAATCCCTACTTTACTATACACAGCCTCGATCAGTTCAGCCTTGGTCATTGGCCCCCCATTTTCCGTAATGAGCTGATAGATCTAGGCTAAGCTATTTGAATCAAAAGGCAATACTTAATAAGCAAATTTCTCGAGAAATATCGTTAGTTTAGGCCGGCGAACTTCGCCTGGAGCTCTTTCTCGAGCTCTTTCATGATTTTTTCCTGTACGGCAGTGATTTCCGCATCCGCTAGCGTGTGATCGTTCGCGCCGAGCTCGATGCGAAAGGCATAACTAGTATGCCCTTCCGGCACGCGGGATCCCTTATAGACATCGAAGAAATGAAAATTACGCAGCAGGGGCTTCGCTAATTTCGTCACGAGCCCCCGGATCATTTGGGCGTTCACCGAATCTTTCACAAGCACAGAAAAATCCCGCTCCACGAGAGGGAAATTCGAGAACTCCTTAAAGAGAAGCGTTCGTTTTTCATCGCTAATCAGCGCATCGAGACGGATCTCGGCGAAGAAAACATCCTGCCCGAACTCGAAGTTTTTTTCTACGCGCGGGTGCAAGCGACCCACGTAGCCCGCGGGCTTGCCCGCCACGATCACCGTGGCACTCTGGCCAGGATGTAGAAATCCACGGTCCGTTCCCGGCTGAAACTGAACTCCGCCGAGGCTCAGCATTTCGAAAATCGACTCAAGTGCGCCCTTGATGGAATAGTAGTCCACCGAGCTCGCCTTCCCTTGCCAAAATTCGTCTACTTCACTGCCGGTAAGAAGAAGGGCGATTTGCGTATCCTCCTTTACGCCCGTATCGAGGCGGGGATCGGGGCTGTTAGGCTTTTCCGCCCTAGCGAAGGAGCGGCGCACTTCAAACAAACGCAGATCGCGGGAACCGTGGGCGAAGTTATGCACCACGTTTTGCAAAAGGCCGGTCACGAGGCTCGGCTTCAGCACGGAGAAATCGCTGGTCACAGGATTGGCAATCTCCACCGTGGCCTTGAGCTCCTCTTCGCTATGGGCCTTGCGGAGAATTTCTTCCGAAGTGAACGCATAGTTCAGCGCTTCGAAAAATCCAAGAGAAGCCAAGTGACGGCGCACCCGACGCACCTGAAAATAAGAATTTCGGCGGGAATTCGTGCCTTCGGCCTCTCCCACTCCCCCGAGTGGAAGCTTCGATTCCAAGTGGTCAAAGCCCCAAATGCGCGCCACTTCTTCCACGAGATCGATGGTGCGCTTCAAGTCTTTACGCCAGCGCGGGATCTGCACGCTCACCACGCCCTGCTCGCCCGCGGCGGACTCGGCAGGAATGCCTAAGCCACGCAAAATTTGAATCACGGTCTGAAGCTCGGGAGATTTTCCCAAGGTTTTTTGCAGATCGGAAAGACGCAAGCGAATTTGCTGGCGCGGCTCTTCGTCGGAGGAGCCCGCGGCGCTCACCAGCTTGCGCACTTGCCCGCCCGCTACCTTTGCGATCAGTTCCGAGGCGCGATCAGCGGCCCAAGCGATCCGGCCCGTGTCCACGCCGCGCTCGAAGCGGTAGCCGGCATCGGTTAGCGTAGCGAGGCGACGCCCCGTTTTACGCACACGCACCGGATGAAACTCAGCGGCTTCGAGAAAAATATTGGTGGTACTGTCGTCCACTTCGGAATTCTTGCCGCCAATCACCCCGGCAAGCGCCACGGCGTGGGCATCCGCCCCGGCCGCAATCACGATATCCCCCGCCTTAAGCGAAACTTCTTTATCGGCGAGGGTTTTGAATTTCTCCCCTTCGGCGGCATCGCGCACCGTGATGGCGATGGAATCTTTCCCTGCGCGCAACTTATCGGCGTCGAAGGCGTGGAGCGGCTGCCCCATCTCGAACATCACAAAGGCCGTCACGTCCACCACGTTATTGATCGAACGAGCGCCGATCGCTTCGAGGCGCTTGCGGAGCCAGTCGGGAGAAGGACCGATCTTTACGCCCTCGATCACGCGACCAAAATAACGCGGACAGGCCTCTTTCCCGGCCGTGTTCGTAATCGTGGCGGAAATTCTTTCGCCCGCCGTTTCCTGCACTTTTCCCTCGGGGTACTTCGTGGTTTGCCCAAAGAGCGCGGCCACCTCGCGGGCAATTCCCATATGTGAGAGTGCATCGCCGCGGTTGGCAGTCACGTTCACTTCAAAAATCCAGTCGTCGCGGCCAAGATAGTCGGCGAAGGGCATGCCGACCTTCGCAGCGGAATCCAACTGGTAGATTCCGTCTTCGCTTTGCCACTCTTTGGGCAGCATCAGCTCATCGAGGCTGCACAGCATTCCGCTCGAAGCCACGTTGCGGATCTTCGCCGCTTTGATATCCATGCCGTTCGGCAAATGCGCGCCGATCATGGCCACCGGAATTTTCTGCCCGGCTGCGATATTCTGCGCGCCGCACACGATCTCGAGCTTAGCGGGGCCGCCCACGTCGATCACGGTAAGGGAAAGACGATCGGCATTCGGGTGCTGCTTACGCTCAAGGATCTGCCCCACCACCACTTTCTCCAGGCCTTTGGCGAGTGATTCAAGGGCTTCCACTTCGAGGCCGGCAAAAGTAAGGCGGTGCGCGATCTCCTGAGGCGTTGCCTCGGGAGGAAGGGAAACGTACTCTTTCAGCCATTGGTAGGAAATTTTCATCGGAACTGCTCGAGGAAGCGAAGGTCGTTATCGTAGAAATGGCGGATATCGTTAATGTCGTTCAAGAGCATCGCCACGCGCTCGATCCCCATGCCAAGGGCGAAGCCGGAATATTCCCCGGCCGCATAACCCACTTTTTCGAATACGGCGGGATTCACCATGCCGGCGCCCAGGATCTCGATCCAGCCCGATTGCTTGCAAACTTTGCACCCCTTGCCCGCACAAAAGACGCAGGAGCAATCCACTTCCACGCTCGGTTCAGTGAAGGGGAAAAAGGAGCTACGCATGCGAATCTTGGTTTTGGCGCCGAACATCTCCCGGGCAAAGAACTCCAGGACGCCCTTGAGATCTTCCATGGTGATATTTTTATCCACGCAGAGGCATTCCAGCTGGTGAAACATCGCCGTATGCGAGGCATCCACGTTTTCGGAGCGGAATACCGCGCCGGCCATCACGAGACGGAGCGGCGGCTTCTGCGCAAGCATGGCGCGAATCTGCATGGCGGAAGTTTGGGTGCGCAGGAGATGGCCGCTCTTCACGTAGAGCGTGTCCTGCATGTCGCGCGCGGGATGATCCGCCGGCACGTTGAGCGCTTCGAAGTTGCAGAATTCGGTTTCCACTTCAGGGCCGGACACGAGCGCAAAGCCGAGGCGGCTGAAAATATCGATGATGCGATCCTGGGTCTGCACTAGAGGGTGAACCGCACCCATATGCTTGAGGCGGCCGGGCAGCGTAACGTCGATGCGTTCGGATTGAAGCTTCTTCTCAATCTCGGCGTTTTCCAAGATACTCAGCCGCGCCTGAATACCGGCCTCGAAAGCATCCCGGAGCTCGTTGGCCATCCCTCCCACCTTGGGTCGGTCGGCAGGAGAGGCATCGCGAAGGCCCTTGAGCACTTCGCTGAGCGCGCCGCTTTTGCCGAGAAACTTAGCTTTAAACTGAAAAAGATCCTCGGGCGAAGAAATGGCGGGCAGGCCCTCTTCGAATTGGGTACGGAGGGCGGCGAGTTTATCGAGAATGCTCATGGTCTACTAGCTCAAAAAAAAGGGGCTCAGATGAGCCCCAATTCTAACAACGATTTTTAGCTGCGCAAATGCTTATTGCTTGAGCGCGGCCGAGGCGGTTTTTACTACCGCGGTGAAAGCCACGGGATCAGCAATCGCGATATCGGAGAGAACCTTGCGGTCCAGCTTGATATTCGAGAGGCCGAGGGCGTGAATCAAGCGGCTATACGAAGTGCCGTTCAATTCAGCGGCGGCGCTGATGCGGGTGATCCACAAGCCGCGGAAATTGCGCTTGTTGGCCTTACGGTCGCGGAATGCATAAACCCAGCCACGGTGGAGAGTCTCCACGGCGCGCTTGTATTTATTGTTACGACCGATAAAGAAACCTTCGGTTTCTTTAAAAACTTTTTTCTTGCGGGCACGTGCCTTCGTTCCGCGTTTTGCTCTTGGCATACTCTCTCCTACCTAATTAAATAACTTCTGTTAACTAAATAAAAACTAAATGCCGCCGCCGTTGGGCAGGCCACGCATTACGCGCTCGTGGTCGGTCTTATGGATTACGGCCATATTTTTCGACTGACGCTTTCCCTTACGGCTCTTTCCACCGAGATTATGGCGGCGGCCAGCGTGCTGAAATTTAATTTTGCCAGTGCCAGTGATCTTAAAGCGTTTCTTGGCGGCCGACTTCGTCTTTTGCTTGGGCATGATAACTCCTGTTGGAAGCTCCCGTTTATACTTCGCCCGAATAAGTTTTGCAATTCTAACAACTTCGATAGCCACGAAAAGTTAGGGCTCCCTATCCTGGGAGCCCCATGAAAAATGACAAGCCACGGCTAAACTTAGGTAGACGAGCCACCCGTGCCGGAACCAGACCCAGGCGCAGAACCCGGAATCGGCAAACTGCTCACCGCAGCGGGCGTGGCATTAGGGACAGGCAAAGAGCCAGGAGCCCCTTCGGGCTTATCGATGCGGCCCTCAAAAGCCTTGGGCTTTAGGGCACTTAGCGGCACCAACGCCGGAAGCTTATCCACATCATCGGAAGGCTTCCCGGTTGGGCCGAGAACCATGATCATTCGGCGGCCTTCGAGTTTTGGGTATTGCTCGGGCGCGGCGATATCTTTCACGGACTCAATGATCCGCAAAAGCATTTGCTGGCCCTGGTGGGCATACGCCACTTCCCGGCCACGAAACATAACGGTAATCTTCACTTTATCGCCCCGAACAAGGAATTCGGCCAAATGGCGGAACTTCGTCTCCAAATCATGATCTTCAGTGCGAGGACGGAGCTGAATTTCCTTGATGGAAACCACGGTCTGCTTCTTCTTCGCCTCTTGGGTCTTCTTCTTCTTGGTATACTTAAGCTTCCCGTAATCGAGAATTTTACATACCGGCGGGCGAGCCGTAGCGGCCACTTCCACGAGGTCGAGCCCTTTTTCGCGGGCCAAAGCCAGCGCCTCCCGCGTATTCATCACGCCGAGCTGCACGCCAAGATCATCGATTACCAGAACCTCCGGTACGCGAATTCTCTCGTTCACTCTATTTTCATCGGCATTGAAGCGGGGTTCTCGGCTCTCTCGATCACCAGGGCCGGTTCTGGGGGGAAATGGGGGACGTGGGGGACCACCGAACGAATTTTTCAGACTAAGACTCCTAGTGTTAAGTTACGAGCGCTCCCTCCGGGATACCGCCCTCAAGTGGAAAATAACAAGCTTTGGCATAGACGTCAAATCTGGATAGGTACTCAATTCGCCACACCCCTATCCCCGGGTTTCGAGACTTGGATCAATACGAGGAGGAGCCTTAAAAAAGAAAAGGCCCCGGTTTGCACCAGAGCCCTTCCCCTACCTCAAGCTAATTGAGACCTATCGAACCGAAACCACGAGGGCATAGGGCTGAGCGCCGTTCTTCCCTTGGGGCACGTTACTGCCCGAAACGATCACTTGGTAGGTGCCGGGAGCGGCGTTCAACAAGTCGATTTCCTCGGTATTGTTGATGGTGTCTTTCGCGTTCTTTCCGTTCGGGTAATAGGTGCGTCCGGCAGAATCCACCACGCGCACGTCGAGGTCGTTCACGAGAGTTCTCGTGGCGGCCGCGGCGCCGGGGGCGTCGGTATAGCTCATGGTCACGCGAAGTGCCTGGCCCGAGCGAACATCAATGGCAACAGATTTTTCTTGGCCAGTGGCCAAGCCCGTGCGCTCATCGTAAAGCGCGAGGGAGCGATCACTCACGAGGGTGTTCAAGTTCACGCGGCCCCAACCTTCGTGGTTGTTCGGACGCATGGTGGGCTGCTCTTGGCCGCTGGCGCGGGCGCCGAACTGCCCGGGGAAGAGGTCTTCCGCGGTATTTGCCACGGTGGCTTTCATCATGGCGGCCGAAACACTATTGCCAAGCTTAGCTACGAGATACTGACGCACGATCGCCATCGCACCACTGGTCAGAGGGGTGGCCATCGAAGTTCCGCCCATGAAAAGGTAATTATCGTCGTAGATACCCCAAGAATCTTCGGGCTTCGCTTTGGCGTGCTTGGAGCGAGCCGAAACGATATTCGTGCCGGGAGCCACTACTTCGGGCTTCAGGCGTCCGTCGGCCGTGGGGCCGCGGCTGGAGAATACGGCCATCCCGCGAGGATCATCCGAGAGAACCGAGCTAGCAAGGGGCTCCACGGAGAATTTATCCACGAGCTTCGTTTCGCTGATTTTTCTCTGCAAACCGCCCTCGAGGAGCAAGTTCTTAGAGGCACCCACGGTGAGCACGTTCTTCGCCGAGCCCGGGGAAGAAACGGAACCTTCGTCGGCCACGCCATCTTTGTTCATGTCGGCACCGTCGTTACCCGCAGCGAATACCGCGAGGAAATCTGGATTCTGGAACAACCAGGTATCGGCTTGCACGGCCATATTGTCGTAACGGCCGTTCGAGTTCGGGGCTCCCCAAGAGTTGGAGTGAATGCGAGCACCCTCTTTATAGGCCATGTCGAACAATTTGTTCACGGCGGGAGGAAGGATATTATTGAAAATATCGCTCCACATGCCTTCCACTACAAGCTGTGCGCCAAAGGCAGTGCCGCGAATAAGGCCACCCGAGTTCGCGCCGTTACCAGCAATCGAGCCCGCTACGTGGGTTCCGTGGTTCATGGGATCGCCCCACGAGCTGCCACCGAGGCCCACGGCGTAGCCGCTTTTGATTTGTCCGCGGAAATCCGCGAGCACGGTATTCATATCTCCGGTATCGAGGCCGGTATCCGCGAAGGCCACGATCTGGCCGGCGCCGTTAAAGCCCGCCGCGTAGGCAGCTTCGGCGTTGAGAACTTTCGTTCCGCTCTCGTAGCCGGTACGGGTAGCGGTGGGCTTCACGTCGCCCGCGCTCACGATTTCACCCGACATATCCATCGAACGAACTTCGAGGTAACGCTCAATCCAGAGCACATCGGAACGGCCCGCGAGATTCCATAGCTGGCTCACCGAGCTTTCGCCCACGAGCACGTTATTGCCCACGTCTACCAATTTGCGGAAGAAGCCTTGAACCGCGGCGCGGTCGGCGCCGGGAGCGAGCTGTACGGAAACTTTCACGTTGTCGCTGAGGCTGAATAAACCGTTACGGTTCAGTTCGGGCTCCAGTTTCATGGCGCGCTCGTAAGGAACTACGGCCCGCACAAAAGAAAGCTTGGCGGTGGCTTGAGCCGCGTTCGTATCACCCTGAACTAAGAAGGCGTCGTCGGGAATATAGGAGAGGATTTTTAGCCCGGAATCTTGCACCGATTTCTTTTCGGCCTCCGTTACGCTGCTTTTCCACTGCACGAGATAAAGACCTGGGTCTTGGTCTACAATAGCCAAAGTGGCTAGGCGGTGGGTAGCTACGTTACCCAAAGATTTCAGGCGAAGAACTTCTCCGGCCTCAGCAGCGGTAGAAACAATAACGAATGACAGTAGGGCGATTAATAATTGCATTCACTCTCCTCGAATGGTGTTCCGAAAAGTAGAGCACCTGGTACCGGAGGGAACTATGGAATAATTGAAACAGATAACGACAGCGGCTTACAGCGCCTGACAAAATGCCTGAACTTTTTACAGATTCAGGTGAGCTGCTTCTGCCCTTCGGCCTTTAATCGCTCGACGAATTTTTTTACGTCCTGCGCTCGCTCTTTGGCGGCGAGTAAAATCACGTCGCCTGCGTCCACGAGGATCATATCAGTTACCCCCAGCAGGGCCACCGTCTTCCCTGGAGCGTCCACGATATTCGCGAGGGAATCTACCGCGAGCACGCGCCCGGCCCGCCCCACCCCGCCCTCGGTTTTTGGATACACTTCCTCAAGGGAAACGAAGCTGCCGAGATCGTTCCAACCAAAGCTGCTGCCGGGAACTACCACCACGTTTTTGCTCTTCTCGAGAAGCGCGTAGTCGATGCTAATCGCCGGAGCCTGGGAGAAAGAATTAGCCGTAGTCTCCGCGCTCGCCTCGCCCTTTTGGCGCTCCGCGCGATATGCCGCAAATGCTTTCACAAACTCCGCGCCGTGCTGCTCCAGCTCACGAAAAAAAGCCCCCGCGGTCCATACGAACATCCCCGCGTTCCAAAAATACTCCGGACTCTGCACCATGGTTTCGGCTACCTCACGCGAGGGTTTTTCCACGAAACGGTCCACCTGATAGAGTTCACTGCCGAGGGTTTGTCCCGAACGGATATAGCCGTAGCCCGTTTCCGGGCGCGTAGGCTGGATACCTACCGTACATAGCTGATCGGTCTGTTCCGCCGCCTGCACCGCGCGCTTCATCACCGCAATATATTCTTTCTCGTCGGTGATCCAGTGGTCAGCCGGCACGATAACGGCCGTGGCGCTCGGATCCTCTGCCCGTAGCCATTCCATCGCCATCACGATCGTGGGCGCGGTATTACGGGCCTGCGGCTCGGCCTGCACGCGCACGCCGGGGAATTCTTTTAAAAGCTCCTTGGTTCCGGCTTCCAGCTGGCCGGTGGTGAGAATTACCACGCGCTCGCTAGGAATCCATCCGGCGAACCGGCGGATCGTAGTCACGAGCAGCGGATCCTCACCCGCGATAGGTAGAAATTGTTTAGGTCTGGCGGCACGGCTGCGGGGCCAAAAACGGGTGCCCGAGCCTCCGGCCAAAATTAGCAGCCAGGGGCGATTCACGATGCCGAACCCGAATCCGGCGCACGGCCATAGCTATCTTCGAGGCGTACCACGTCTTCGAGATGAGGGGTGCTCACCTCGAACACTTCGCAATCCTTAACGGCGGTCATGCGGTGCTTGCGATTGGGTAAAATATGAAAGCTCTTGCCCTCGGTCAGGATATGCTCTTCCATCACGCCCCGCTCGTTCTCGATCAAGAACTTCATTTCGCCCGCGCGCATATAAATAGTCTCTTCTTTCACTTTATGAAACTGGAGCGAAAGCTGATGGCCGGCCTTAATAACCAGAATTTTGCCCACATAGTCTTTGGTAACGGCGAAGATCACCTCGTGTCCCCAGGGTTTCATCACCATTTTTTGTTCCATCGCGCTCAAGGCAGCCTCCACACAAAAAAACTGATAATCGCACGACGGGCCTTCAAAGCATTGGCTTCCCGTTCCGCATCGCGCTTCGTTTTGTAACTTCCCACCACCACGCGGTGCCATTCGCCTTGGCGATCTTTCACGGGCGCGAGAATCTCGGCCTTAACCTTCTTCGCGGAAAGCTGACGCGCCTGCGCTTCAGCCTCGCTACGGGTGGGATGACTACCCACTTGGATAACATAGGTTCCAGAGGGAATCTTTTTTACTTCTTTTTGTGAGGACGCCTTGGATTTCACTTCCGCGGGAAGCTTCGCATTCCCGGCGGTTTTCCCGCCCGGCGGCTCGACGCCCGCTTCCTTCAAAGCATTCAGGAGAGACTCGTCGGAATTCTTGTCGGCTGCTTCCTTCGCCGGCGGTACGTCGTCGGATTCTCCACCGTCCTTGGCGGCGGTTTCGGGCTTGCTCTCTTCCGCGTGCTCATCGTGAGCAGCATTTCCATGTTCGTCTTTGGCCGGGGCCGCTCCGTGCTCCGCTTCTCCATGAGGCGCTGGTTCTCCATGAGCAGGAACCGCTCCGAGCGTACCACCCACCGCCTGCGCTTCCGAACCGTTGTGAACCGCCTCGGCCGCCGACTGTTCTTGCGCCACCTTTTTTCCCACGGATTCGCCGTAACGAACGCCCATCGTGAATGCGAGTACCGTCACCAAAACGAAAAGCACCACGAGAATCACTACCTCGCGCTTTTCCACCACGTACAAAGACGGTTTATCGGACATCTCATTCCTCTCCGGGGGCCAAAACTCTTTGGATAAGTATCCACTAGGGGCGGAATGAGTGTCAATGCACCAAGGGTTTAAATTCTTTACCGTTTTTCTCCTTAAGCCCGCTTCTATTAAGGAAGGGCGCGGCATAGCGCTTGCCATAGGCGGCCCGCCAACCAAAAAAAGGAGCTCGAATGCGTTCTTCTCTAATCAAAAATCAAAAAGGCCAGGGCCTGATCGAATATATGATTCTATTGGCCCTGGTGGTCTTAGTCTGCGTGGGCTCTACCAAAGCCCTCGGGAAAAAAATCCATTCTAAATTCCGCGAAATTCGCGAGCAGGTAGACGAAGGAATCCCCGTGCGGCTCTCCCCATGAACCAACGAGGATCCATCAACCTGGAGGCCATTCTATGCTTTCTTCCCGCTTTTGCTGCTGCGCTTCTCTTGGGTTGCGGGCTCTGGCGGGGGCTGGAGAAACGGCTAGATGAATACTCAAAATTTCGTTCCGCGCGGCAAAGTCTCGTGCGAACGCGGGTACCTTCTGCTCTTTCTCTGCCCCCTCCTCTTGCTCGCCCTGCTATTCCTCGTGGGCACGGTGGAAGTTATTAGCCGCACCCAGCGTAAAGTGGCGCTGCAATCGCGCCTCGACATTTGCGCGGTGGAGCTTTCGGTGGACCGGAAAAAACTTTTCGAGCACCTGGCCTCCACCAATGACTGGCTGCGGATTACGGGCACCGGAATCGCAATGGCACGGGGAGCCATGATCCTGGGCGGACCCGCCGGTGTGCTTTTCGGCAAAATGGGCGAACAAGCGCTCCTGCTGGCGAATCGCGCCACGGCGCTGGAACAAGACCTACGAATTCACGCCACGCGCGCCAAAGAGCTGATGAGGGTCCACTGCCGGGCCACGAATTTTTCCCGGGAGTCTGCGTTCTGCGCGGCCACTCCTTCCTTAGTTTCGGCGTTGCGAAGGAATGCGACGCTTTTTTTCGACGTGAAGGGCGCCGTGGAGTTCCGTTCGATGAAAACAGAACTCACGAAAGTACGCTGCCACACTTTATCCCTACGCACGGAAATTCGGCTGACCGGGGATCCCACCCTCACGAAGGGAGAAGTTCGTGAAGCGTATTCGCAATGAAAAAGGAGGCATCTTTGTTGAGCTCACAATTTTCTTGGCAATTCTTTTCACGTTTCACGCCGGCGCGGTGGCGCTCCAACTTGCGGCCGGCAGGAGATTTGAAAAAATCGTCGAGCACCGCAACGAAACCATCGAAAAAATCCGCGGTTCGTCCCAGCTTTTACCTCGCGGCCACTAGCCTAGCCCTGGGAGTAGCGGGATTTTTACTACTTCCCGGCACGGCGGAAACTCCGGAAAACTTCGAAACCCTGCTGGCGCACGGCTGGCAGCTCACCGATTCCACTCCCTGTCAAAACCTCGAACCGGGAACCTACTTCGAGCTCGAATCCGAAAGCGGAGTTGCCGAGGGCTTCTTCTCTTTAAGTGGCCAATGGCTCATTTCAGATTTGCCCGAGCCCCCTTTCCTCTGCCGCAAAATTTCCCGTCCCACCTTTATTCAGGAGATCCGATGAAAAAATTAATTTGCATTGCCTTGCTCTTCCAATCGCTGGCGGCGAAGGCCGATACCATCCAATTTGCCGCCGCAGTGCAAAATGAAGAGCTAGCCGAAGAGGCGATCACGCTCCTACACTGCCTTTCCGAAAGGAGTGGCGTCAGCTGGGAGTTCACCGGTATCGCCGAGGGCAGTCATTGGCTAAAACTCGAAGAGAGCGGTAAAGAACTGAGGGGCATGTACCATCGCGGCGCAAGCGAAACACCGATCGTTTTAAAAATTGGCGAAGCCGAGTCGGTCTGCCAAAAATTTTACGCGGAGACTAAGGCCGAAATCGCTCCCGAAAGATTTTCACCGCAATTGGACCTGCCCGCGCTTCCCGCTAATATCGAGTCTCCGAAAAAGGAATACTGGCCCTGGGTGCTAGCATTCGGCGCCGCCACCGTAGCGGGATTTTTTATCTGGAAATCTTCCCAGCCCGATCACCGCGCGCTGCAGATGAATTAAGCCACCAGTGGCCGAGGGACGAAGGACAAAAATCGAGGAACGCGGTGGAACCGGGCAGAAGCGGTAAAAGAATTTTCTTGCCCCTTTCTGCTCTCAGCACCGGCAGGGAAGCGCGGAAAAAAATGGGCACACCTTCTTCCTGAAATCTTTTCTTCCCTTTTTCGCCGGCCAGCAAGTCAGGCGCGGCCAATGTTTCATTTAGCGGGCTTCGGAAGGTCCATGCTCCGAGCATGCTTTCGGCCACATTCTCTCCGGCCCTGGGAGAGCGCCAATCTAGCCGGTCACAAAACCGCTCGCCACTCTCCACGAGCAAAATCCCCTGCGAAAGACGGAATTTTTTGCCCTCACTGGAACACTCTCCGCTTCCTTTTTTCAGCAGCCGCGCCAAATCCAACGTGTGCCGCCGATTCAGCCGAAAGGTATTTTTTATCCCTCTTTCGCCGAGCGCCAGCAGGCTGCCTCGCTCGCCAAAGCTCAGCCCGGGAGCAAAAGAAAAAAGATTCGCTTCCCCGCCTTTCCCGGTCTCCAAAGCCCCTACTTCTCCCGCCAAATCCGCGAGCCTTCGCGAAAAGCCCGGGCGGCGTGCTTCAAGCAGGGGAAATATTTCATTCCGCAGCCAGTTTCTTTCGTACCGCGAAGAGCGGTTGGAAGAATCTTCCCGCCACGTCACTTTCCAGGCTTTCGCGGCCGCAAGAATTTCCTCCCGGCTGAATCCCAACAAGGGGCGTATTTTATTCGCGGACTCTTCCGCCATTCCGCCCAGGCCATCGATTCCCGTGCCGCGCAGCAGACGTAAAAAAACCGTTTCGGCCTGGTCGTCGCGGTGGTGCGCGAGAAAAATTTTTTCTCCCGGCCTGAGCACGGACTCAAAAAAATCTTCCCGCCGCTTCCGGCACGCGGCTTGGGAGGGTTTTTCATCCGCCCAGGACAACAAGATACTTTCATAACGGAAGCCATACGCTTGGGCCACTCGGCGCACGAATAGTTCGTCGGCGGCAGATTCCTCTCCCCGCAGGCCGTGATTCACGTGCAACACCAACACATTCTCGGCGCCGATCCGGTGAGCCGCCTCGAGCAATAACATCGAATCTATTCCGCCCGAAATCGCAAGGCACTTGCGCGCGTTTTGGCCTAGGCCGCGAAAAGCCTCCCGGAGCTTCGCAAGAATTTTTTCACCGTTGTTCATTCAGCAACAAATTAATCGCAAAGGCCCTCGCCTGTCCATGAACTCAGCAGCGGACGAAGAAAAAAGCCGCGGCGCCGAGGGGCACCGCAGCTTTCGAAGGGGAAATACCTAAGGAGTTAGGTATCTCATCAGGTCCACCACTCCCTTAGCGCGAATTTTCGTACCCCAGGAGCCGCCATTCGAGCTGGAATTCACCAGCTTGTCGCCGATCTCGGCGGGAGAAAAGTTAGCGCTCAAGCCGCGCGCTACTGCGCCCGCTACCAGCGGAGTGGCCATCGAAGTGCCGCTCATTGCCGCCCAGTTATTTCCCGGCGTGGTGGAAAGGATCGAAACTCCGGGCGCAGCCACTCCCACGTGGCTGCCCCCATAGTTCGTAAAATAGGCCGGCTCACTCCTTTGGTCGGAAGCCGCCACCACGATGAGACTGCTAATGCCCATATAGCCACCGGGAAACATCGGGTCTTTATCGAAATCGGTATCGAGGTTTACCGCTTCATTCCCGGCGGCCGCCACGAACACGGCGCCGTGCTCCCCGGCGTAGAGAATCGCTTTTTTCAAAAGCTCGATATTTTCTTCGCTGGGATCAAAATCGCCCCAGCTCTTATACACGCGCCAAGAATTTGAGAGCACGCGCGCACCGTTGTCCACGGCGTATTTTATTCCGGCAATCGCGTCCGATAGGAAGCCGATACTCTTTTCGCCGATCACCCGGATCGCCATCACCTTTGCGCCCGGAGCCACCCCTTGCGCGCGCGTCTCGGCATTCGGGCTCGCCGCGATTATCCCCGAGCAATGTGTGCCGTGGCCGTTATCGTCCATCGGATCATTTTTGCCGAGTTCGAAGTCCCACCCGTGAATATCGTCGATGTATCCGTTTCCGTCGTCATCGATGCCGTTACCGGCAATCTCTTTTTCATTGGTCCAGATATGACCCACGAGAGCCGGATGGCTATAGTCCACGCCGGTATCTACCACCGCCACGATCACGCCGGTGCCGTTGAACTGGGCCGGTAGTTTTTCGTACTGTAAAGCCTTCACGTGCCAGGCCATTCTCGCGTCGGGATCCTCCATGCCGTCGTCGGCCGGAAGATCCTTAGGCAGAGATATGCGCGCATCGGGAAAAGCGGATTCTCCGTAGGACGCGAACTCGGCAAGAGTTGCGTAGGCGGGAGCGTCTACCACCATATAGCTATCGCCGCCGAGCTCAAGCACCTTCAAGGGAGCAAATAGCGTGAGCGAAGCACGAGGATTTTTGACGATCCATCTTTCCGCGTGCGCGGTTCCCGAAAATCCCAAAACCACCAAAAGTAAAAATAATTTATTCATCCTCTCCATGCCCCCTACGAAAATCGTAGTCAGGTCCGGCGTAGAGCGCAATGGTGAGAAGCAAATTGTTCGCTTCTTCCGCACCTTACAGTCGCGGTGGAAAGAATGTCAGGTTTACCTGCGCGGCAATTGCTGCTTGGGCGCATTTTCCGCCTCGGGAAATTTGGCACCGACCTTGCTCTTTAAGGGAGCGACACCGAGAGATGTCCAACATTAGAACGTAAAAAGGAGCTACCATGACCAATTTCACCAGTTTCGCCGCCCTCTGCCTGGCCTTTAGCGCCCCGGCCTTCGCTGCGGACGGCTACAATACCATTAATCCTCCGCTGCCCACGACGATGACGGATACTACCGGCGCCATTCGCAGCGCCCCCACCGCCAATCCCATGAATTCCAACGTGACCACGGACCGTAACGGCGTGCGTACGCGCGATACCCTCGGCAACCGCAAACGCATGCGGACGAATCGCAACGGCACGAGCCGGAACCTGCCCACCACGAATCCAAATCCTGGAGCGTCGAGCCAGTCCACCGATATGGGTACCTCTAGCATGACGAACCGGAACCCCGCCTTCCCCCGGCCTAGTGGCGTAGGCTCAAACGCTAATGGAACCACGGGCACTAGCGGGGCCGATGCCAGCGGCGCCAATAACCCCGGCATGAGCCCTCCCGGATCCGGCACTGGTAATTCCAGTGCTTCGGATTCCAGTGGCCTCGACACGGGCGGAAGTAGCACCCGCTAATTAAACGCCCAAACGCACAAAGCCCTTTGCCGGTGAGAGCCAGCAAAGGGCTTTGTGCGTTTAAAGAAAATCTACTTCGTCATTGCCGCGATGTCGGTGAGCAAAGTTTGCTCATGGCCATCCGGCTTCACTTTTTCGTAGATTTTACGAAGCGTGCCTTGAGGGTCGATCACGAAGGTCGTGCGGTCCCAGTACATGGTGCCTTTATACTCGCTCTGACCCACCTGCGCGGATTTCAGCAGCTGCGAGCCAGGGTCCGCCAGCAACTCGATCGTGAAAGAATATTTATCGCAAAAATTCTTATGGGAGGCCACGTCGTCTTGGCTTACGCCCACGATGTTCACGCCCAATTTTTCGAAAGCAGCTTTTTGCTCAGTGAAGGATTTTCCCTGAATCGTGCAGCCGGGCGTATCATCTTTGGGGTACACGTACAGCACCAGCCACTTGCCGTGAAAATCTTTTAGCGAACGCTCTTTGCCGTTCTGGTTGGCGAGACGAAAATCAGGAAATTTTTGACCGACGGTTAACATAAAGCCTCCAAGAAATTGGTTCAGGGAACAACGTACCATAGCCCGCAGGGTTAGCGCTGCGCTTTTCCGTGGCCGGAGCGCGTCAGCTCGCCCCACCAAGAACCCCTCTTTCCCGGTCTCCTGATCCGTGGTTCACTAGGAAAATGGGTCTCATGCACGAGTTCTCCACCCTTTCGTGGCAGCGCTATTTTTCCATTATGCTGAAGTCGGCGGAGTTCGAACTGATTTGGCTGCTTTCGGCGTTGGTCATCGCCTTCCTTCTTTTGCGCCGCGAACACGGCTCCTTCGCCGCCGTTTTTCGCTCCAGCATAAACTGGATCACACAGAAGCTCTTCTGGACCGAACTTGCCCGCGATGCGGCCTGGGTTTTCTTCGGCACCTTCGTGGTGCTCTTGCTCACCACCTATGTGAGCATTTATTCCTACGGCAACGGCGCCGGGCATCACGGCGGTATTCCCGGCACGATCGCCAGCCTCAACTGGCGCGGCCCCGACCGTGGCCAGATCGCCCTTACCGGAATCTGGTGGCAATATATATTCGTTCTTCTTCTCGTGATTGCCGGCGATTTTGGCAAATTCTGGATCCACCGCATGATGCACCGTAATGATTTTCTCTGGCGCTACCATCGCGTGCACCACGAATCCGTCTTCCTCACCCCACTCAGCGTAAATCGCTCTCATCCCGTGATGATTTTTCTTTTTCGCTGGGCGATGTCGATCGGGGGCAGCCTCGTGGGAATTCCCATCCTCTACTTCTTCAGCTTTCCCGTACAGCCCGAGAAGCTTCAGCTCTTCCTTACGGTCCTACTTTCTTTCTACCTCGCCACCATCCACTTGCAGCATTCTCATATCTGGCTGAGTTACGGCAGAGTGCTCGATCGCGTATTCGTGAGCCCGGCCACCCACCAGATCCACCATAGTCAGGATCCTGCGCATCATAATAAAAATTTCGGATTTATTTTTTCGTTTTGGGACGCGCTCTTCGCGAGCGCAAAATTTCCGGACAAGAAAGAAAAACTGACCTTCGGATTACCGAAAGAAACCCCTCACTCGTAGTCGAAGGGAACCGGCTCCTCGATGATCGTCTGCACCACCACCGCGCGTTGGAACTGTTTCCGATGCAGCCGGTAGTATAGCGCCGCCCAGAAAATCCCCAGCACGAAGCCGACGAAATGGCTGAAGTAGCTCACATTGGGGCGAATCGTTTCGGGAATAAACAGAACGATCCCCACCCCCATCGCCTTCAGCATCCTCACCGCCAGCTTATCGCGATTCTCCAGGTAAAAATACAGCGTGAGCCAAGCTCCGCCCATCCAGTACACCACGCCCGAAATCCCGAGCAGCTCCGCCGAAGGCGGCATCGCCCTCAGTACGACCAGATTCGTGATCCCGCCAAAGAACAGCGCCGCCCCGGGAAAAGCCCAAGCGCCGAAATGCCCGTAGAGCAAGTACGCAAAGGCGAAAAATAAAACGGAATTGGAAAGCAAGTGCCCCAAATCTCCATGCGCGAGCAGCGCCGTCCAAGGGCGCCAGAACTCATAGGAGGAAAAAACATTTTCACGAATCCCGGTCATCCAGGAACCGGCGTGCAAAAAATCGCTCCAGAAAAAGAAGGCGCCGATCGCGAGCAGCATCGTGGAAAGGGCCGCCACGAAGAAAGAATTTTTCCTCGGCTTTCGCGTCAGCCAATTCCCGCGGACCTTCTGGATGATGCGGGGCTCGTGCTCGTCGGTTTCTAAAAGTACTTCTCTAACCATGGACCAAAGATGGGAGCGGGATGCGGGAAGTCAAAGTGGGATTTTCAACCCCAATGCCACCACGAATAAAGAAATCTAATATTTCTCTTAAATATTAGCACCTTACCGCAAGCTCCTTGACAAAGACCTTACTGTTACTATATTATTAACAATAAAAACGGCTCGCGAAAGGAGCACCTCATGAAAAAGAATATTCATCCTGAATCCAAGAGCGTGGTCTTTCAGGACATCGTTACCGGCAAGGGTTTCCTGATCAACTCCGCCATCGACACCAAAGAAACAATCCGCTGGACCGACGGGAAAACCTACCCGCTCGTGAAGGTGGAGATCTCTAGCGACTCGCACCCCGCCTTTACCGGCGCAAAGCCCAAAGAGAAGAAAAGCTCGCGCATGGAAGAGTTCGAGAAGAAATACGCGAAACGCGGGATCCTGCTGCATTAAGGAGAAAACCATGAGTAATCAAAAAGTATTTACGGTGACGGACCAGGACTTCAAGTCCAGCGTGCTCGGCTCCCCCAAGCCCGTGCTCGTGGACCTCTGGGCCGAATGGTGCGGCCCCTGCCGCGCCCTCGCGCCCATCATCGATGAGATCGCGGACGAATTCGCCGGCCAGGTGAAAGTGGCCAAGCTTGATATCGACGCCAACCCCGCCACTCCGGCCCAATACGGAGTGCGCGGGATTCCTACCGTGCTGGTATTTAAAGACGGGAAAGTGGTGGATCAGCTAGTGGGAAAACAGAGCAAGGAATCCTATACCCAGCTGCTGAGGAAGTACGCGGGATAGGATCGAGCTATAAAAAAGCTTTGAAATTGGTGGCTCGAGGCAGGTTGAGCTCGGGCTCATGCCCTCGCCGCTTACGCGCCCTCGCCTGCGGGTCCAAACCGGCTTTCCTACCGATTTGTCGAACTGCTCGTCGCTTCTCATCCGCTACCCGCCCGCCAATAAAAAAACCCGCAGGCGCGGGTTATTTTATTGGTGGCTCGAGGCAGGATCGAACTGCCGACCTTGGCGTTATGAATGCCACGCTCTAACCATCTGAGCTACCGAGCCGTACGGAACAGCGAAATTAACGATTCCTGCCAATTTCGTCAAGGATTTCGCACGCCCAATCAGGTATACCCACCCCCATGCTCAAGCTGAACGAAATCTTCTTCAGTATCCAGGGAGAAAGCACCCAGGCCGGCCGGCCCTGTATCTTCGTGCGCCTCACCGGCTGCAAGCTCCGTTGCACCTACTGCGATACTCAGTATGCCTATCACGAAGGCCAAGAAGTCTCGATCGACGAAATAATTCAGCGCATCAAAGCCTATCCCTGCAAACTCGTGGAGCTCACTGGCGGCGAGCCCATGGAACAAAAAGAAGCCCCCGCCCTACTGCAGCGCCTTATCGACGAAGGCTATGAAGTGATGCTCGAAACCGATGGTGTGGAAGACCTCTCCAAAGTGCCCGCCGGCGTGCGCATCATCATGGACGTTAAAACTCCCGGCTCCAAGATGGCGAACCCGAAATCAGAGAAGAATCTCGCTTCCCTTAAACCAACCGATGAAGTGAAATTCGTAATCTGCGACGAGAAAGACTATCTCTTCGCCAAGGACTTCGTAAAAAAGCACGACCTGGAAAACCGTTTTACCGTGCTCTTTTCCCCCGTGATGCCGCAGAGCAATCCGGCCTGGATGCCTGAAAGTATTTTGCGGGACGGCCTAAAAGTGCGTTACCAGCTCCAGCTGCACAAAGTGGTATGGGGCGACAAACGGGGCGTTTGACTTGCCCGCCCGACTGGCGTAATTTTCCTACAGTTTTCGAGATGGTGACGTGCCCGAGTAGCCTAAGGGAGCTGATTGCAAATCAGTTATTCGTCGGTGCGAATCCGACCGTCACCTCCAATTTCGACTCTACTCGCTCAGCTAGGAAGTCGCAGGCGATAGCCAATCCCAGACTCATTCTCGATTAAATGGCCCGCACCTTCTCTTGCCGCCTCAAACTTTTTGCGGATCTGGCCAAAATACACGCGAAGGTAGTGATGGTGCTCCACCGAATTAGGGCCCCAAACCTCACGCAAGATGATCCGATGCGGAACCACTTTGCCCGCATGCTGCACCAGCACTCCCAGCAGCGCGTATTCCGTGGCCGTCAGCTTGACCTCGGCATCATCAATTTTTACCAGGTGAGCAGAGCGATCCACTGCCAGTGGTCCCAACCTAAAAATAGGAGACTCTTCCGCCGGGAGCGCATGGCGAAGGGCAACTCGTATTCGGGCTAAGAGTTCCGGTACGCTAAACGGTTTGGTGAGGTAGTCGTCCGCACCACCATCGAGCGCCGCCACCTTGTCGGAATCAGAATCCCTCACGGTTAGAAATAGTACCGGCACCTTAGACCACTCACGGAGTTTCCTAAGCACGTCCATCCCGGTCATGTCTGGCAAACCGAAGTCCAGAACAATTAGATCTGGGCGATCCTCGATGGCCTTCTGTAATCCCAATGCTCCGCTATTCGCTTCTACCACCGCGAACTCGTTCGCCTCAAGGCTGTGCTTTACGAAACGAGAAACAGAGATCTCATCATCTATAACTAAGATTTTGGTCTTGGTCTTCATACCATCGCCTCACGTAGAGCTGCGGGCGGCTGCCTTAAAGGCAGGGAGATTTCGAAAATAGCGCCTTGCCGATCGGAACGATTGCGTGCGGAAACCCTGCCGCCGTGAAGCTCGACGATGCTTTTTACGATCGTGAGCCCTAATCCTAGGCCACCGGCCGGCGTGCCGGGAAGGCGGAAGAATCTTTCAAAAATTTGCTTTTCCATCCCCTCTGGAATGCCCCGCCCCTCGTCCCGAACTAGGATTCGATTTCGGCTACTATCGCGAATGAGATCTACTTCAATGCGGGTTCCATCGGGGGAATACTTGATGGCGTTCATCACGAGCTGTACTAGGCAATGTAGCAAAAGCTGATAGTCCCCTTCTATGAGCAAAGAGTCGTCTTGCTGAACCACTATCTGCCGGCCACCTAAATCTTCCGTTAAGTTTTCCTTCGCTTCCATGACTAGATCGGAAGGGTCAAACCATTCCTGTTTAAGCTGCATGCTGCCTTTTTGGAGGCGCGAAAGGTCCAATAGGTTTTCGACCACCCGATCCAAACGATGGGCCGATCGTACTAACTCATTTGTTAGCGCCTCACGCACATTTGCGTTGTTGGCGGTGGAGGGATCGCGCAAGGCGGTGGACGAGCCAATGATCGCTGTAATTGGAGTGCGCAGCTCGTGGGAAACCGAATTCAGGAGGGTTTGATGAAGAGTTTCGGAGGCCTCATAAACGCGCGCGTTTTCCGCCGCTTCGCTGAAACGAAAACGCTCAAATGCCGTGGCCGCTTGGGTGAGAACGGCATCTAAGAACCCCTCTTTTTCTTGCGAAAAATCCCGCTTGCTCTTCATCGGAGTAAAAGCCAGCACCCCAACCACGCCCTTACGCCCCCTCATCGGTAGGCAGAGAATGGACGAACCGGATAACGTGGAGGTGGACCATCCAGCGGGCTTATTGTTCTCGAATGCCCACTGGGCTACTGCCACATCGTTCTCGGTGAGCTTCTTGCCGTATCCTTTTTCCCATTCGATTTTTCCGTGGATGTCGGCGAAAAAAATCGTGCATGCACCGCCGAATTGACGGTCAACGGCCAAGGCCAGCTCATCTTGGATCTCTTCCGTAGCATCTGCCTCCGCTAGGTTTTGCGTAAGTTCATAGAGAATCCTCGTTCTCTGCTCGCGATTTTGCAGCACAATCTCTTGCTTGCGAATCCTGGAGGTAAGTAAACCACCCACAATTCCCACCACAAAAAAAGAAAACACCATCATGAAATCTTCGTAAGAAGAAATAATAAAGGTGAAGCGAGGCGGAATAAAAAAATAGTTCCAGATGAAAGCGCTACCCAGCGAAGCGGCTAAGATGGGACCGCGAGAAGCAACTGAAGCCACCACGAGCACGGCCAACAAAAAAATAGAACCGAGCGCGCGGTACCCCACGATAGGCTGCAAGGCATAGCAGAAAAAAGACACGCCGAGGAGGAACCAAGCAGTATTGTAGTAGGAGGTCCAAGGCGAATAAAAGGCCGGCCAATGGATATGAAAGCCGGTATAGCGCGGCTTTCTCTCTGCGCGAACCACGTGAATATCAATCTTGCTGGTGGAGCGCACCAGGTGATCGAGTAGGTTTCCGCGAGCAATGATATCGCGGAAAAATCTGCGATCCGGGCGGCCCATTATGATTTGAGTCACGTTTTTTTCGCTGCAAATCCTATGAATCGAAGCCGCAATATCGGTGCCGGCCACCGTAACCACCTCAGCACCCAGGCTGCGGGCAAGCGCGAGGTTTTCTTGCAGCATCTTTTGATCATCTTCCCTTAAAACGGTGCCGGTATTTACATAAAGCGCCACCCACGGAGCCTCAAGGCCATATGCTTTGCGTCTGGTTTCACGAATCAAACGAGCGGAGTATGGGCTATGGCTTACGGCCACGAGTAGCCGCTCGTTCGTGTTCCAAGGCCCTTCAATGCCCTTGATCGTCATTTGGCTGTGAAGATCTTGGTCTACCTTTTCGGCAGTAAAGCGAAGCGCTAATTCACGGAGAGCGGTGAGGTGTTCTTCTTTGAAAAAATTTTTAATGGCCGCGTCGGCACGATCTCCCAGATATACTTTGCCCTCTCGCAGGCGCTTGAGAAGTTCTTCGGGCGATAGATCCACCAGCTCAATCTGATCTGCTTTTTCTACGAAGGAATCAGGCACCGTCTCCCTTACTTGCACGGTAGTGATTTGCGTCACCTGATCGTTGCGGCTTTCGATATGTTGGATGTTTACGGTGGAATAAACATTAATGCCGTTAAGAAGAAGCTCCTCCACATCTTGGTAGCGTTTAGCATGGCGGGATCCGGGGGCATTCGTGTGCGCAAGTTCGTCTACCAAAACTAAGGTAGGCCGATCGCGTAAAATGGCGTCGAGGTTCATTTCGGTGAGTTTGGTGCCTTTATATTCGGTTTCAAAGCGGGGGATAACGTGAAGCCCGGTGAGTAGCTCTTCTGTTTCCCTGCGGCCGTGAGTTTCTACTACCCCTACCGCCACCCTCACCCCCCGATTTACTTGCTCACGAGCCGCCTTGAGCATGGAGTAGGTTTTTCCAACGCCCGGACACATGCCGAGAAATAAACGAAGACGGCCGCGCTTACCGCTGTTCTCCAGCTTCGTTACTGCGGAGAGAAGATCTTCAGGATTTGGCCGGCGTTCCTCGCTCATGGCTTCCCTTCATCCAGCAAGCGGTTGAGTTTCAATACATTTACCCGGTTTTCTCCAAGGAATCCAAACTGACGCCTCTCTACCGTTGACGCAATGAGCCCATTCACCTCTGCTATTGATTTTCCCCGGGCCTGCGCAATTCGGGGCACCTGATCATAAGCAGATTCAGGAGAGATATGCGGATCCAGGCCGCTGGCAGAGGCAGCCAAGAGATCCCCGCTTAGCCCAGCCTTTCGGCGCTCCTGCCATTTGTCTTGGAGGGCTTTGCTAGTTGGGCCGAGATTCGATCCGCCGGAGGGAAGCGGATTATAGTCCACGGCCGAAGGACGCGGCCAAAAATATTTATCGCCTTTGAACCCCTGCGCGATTAACTCCGAGCCCTGAATTTTTCCGTCGCTTCCCTGCAGCAAGCTACCATTCGCCTGCCGCGGAAAAAATGCCTGGCCGATGGCGGTAACTAACAGCGGGTATACGGCCCCCGTAACAAAAGTAAGCAATAGAAAAGCTTTAAGTGCAGGAAAGATTTGTTTCATTAAATTACCCCCAGGCTAACTACCAAGAGATCTATTATTTTGATGCCAATAAAAGGTGCCACCAGACCACCGAATCCATAGAG
The DNA here is from genome assembly GCA_050246755.1 of Bacteriovoracia bacterium. Classification (GTDB taxonomy): domain Bacteria; phylum Bdellovibrionota; class UBA1018; order CAIPTA01; family CAIPTA01; genus JAKFYM01. The sequence continues at coordinate 105,809 of JBFWVL010000004.1, read as the reverse complement.
TAAAAGGTTTCTCTGGAGAAGCGCGGCAGCTCCGAGCGCTCTATATTCCACCCCCCTGAGCGCAAGCGGGATCAAGGCGATGATAACGAGGGCATTGAAAATTACCGCACTCAGGATGGCGCTCTCGGGAGAATGCAGTCCCATCACGTTGAGCGCACTCAGCGGCCCCGCGCTTCCCTTCACCGCGTAGAGGCCGGCAAAGAGGGCGGGAATGATCGCAAAGTACTTGGCCACATCATTCGCCACGCTAAAGGTAGTCAGCGAACCGCGAGTCATTAAAATTTGTTTTCCCGTCTCCACGATCTCGATTAACTTCGTCGGGTTACTGTCGAGATCCACCATATTTCCGGCCTCACGCGCCGCCTGGGTGCCGGTATTCATGGCTACGCCTACGTCGGCCTGGGCCAACGCGGGCGCATCGTTTGTGCCGTCGCCCGTCATGGCCACCAGATGGCCTTTGGCTTGCTCATCGCGAATGCGTTTTAGCTTCGACTCGGGGGTGGCTTGGGCCATGAAATCATCTACACCGGCTTCGGCGGCAATGGCCGCGGCCGTCAATGGATTGTCTCCCGTGATCATCACGGTGCGAATTCCCATTTTCCGCAGCTCCGCGAATCGCTCGCGAATTCCGCCCTTCACGATGTCTTTTAGGTACACCACGCCGAGCACGCGAGAATTTTCGCTTACAACTAGAGGGGTCCCCCCTTTGCGAGAAACATCATTGGCGGCGGCTTCCACTTCCGGAGGCATTTTTCCGCCGAGAGAAATAATGTGGGCTTTCACAGCATCGAGCGCCCCTTTGCGAATAATCTGCTCTTTTCCACCCTGGCGAATATTCACTCCGCTCATGCGAGTTTGAGCCGTAAAGGGCACAAACTCCGCTTCGTGCGGCTGCAGGGACTGAGCCCGGAGATTATATCGCTCCTTCGCCAATACAACGATACTACGCCCCTCTGGCGTTTCATCACTCAAGGACGCCAGTTGGGCGATGAGCGCGAGGTCGTCCGCTGTTTCACCCGGCGATGGAATGAATTCGCTGGCCATCCGATTACCCAGGGTAATGGTGCCAGTTTTATCTAGGAGCAATACGTCGATATCCCCGGCAGCTTCCACGGCACGGCCACTCATCGCGATCACGTTCTTCTGGATTAACCGATCCATGCCGCTAATGCCGATTGCGCTCAGTAGGCCGCCGATCGTGGTCGGAATCAAACAAACAAGAAGAGCAATGAGCACCGGCACCGTCACGATTTGGGAAAGATCCTGACCCGCGGCGGTGCCCGAATAGTCGGCAAAGAACTTTAGAGTAACTACCGCGAGCAAGAAGATGATGGTGAGGCCCGAGAGCAAAATCGAGAGGGCGATCTCATTGGGAGTCTTTTGGCGCTTGGCGCCTTCCACAAGGGAAATCATGCGATCCAGAAAAGTGTGGCCGGGTTCCGCCGTGATACGAATCACAACGCGATCACTGATCACGCGGGTTCCTCCTGTAACGGCGGAGCGGTCTCCCCCGCTTTCCCGAATTACCGGCGCGGATTCCCCAGTAATCGCGGATTCATCTACCGTGGCGATCCCCTCGGCCACTTCGCCATCCATGGGGATTACGTCGTCCGCCTCGCAAATCACGAGATCGCCCTTACGCAAGTCGGTGGCCGGCACGCGCTCTTCCTTACCGTCATTCAGCCGCCTAGCCTGCGTGGTCGTTCTCGCTTTTTTCAAGCTATCGGCTTGGGCCTTACCTCGCCCTTCCGCGACCGCTTCCGCAAAGTTTGCAAATAACACGGTGAACCAAAGCCAGCCCGCGATTTGCAGTTCAAATCCGGAAAAGTGACCCGTACGAGCTCCGTTTAGCAACCCAACGGTAGTAAGCAGCGCACCAATTTCGGTGATGAACATCACCGGGTTCCGCCACTGCACGCGGGGATCCAGTTTGACGAAGGAATCCTTCGTGGCTTGAAGAACGAGGTCTCTGGAAAAAAGTGACTTTTGCATACTAAAAGACCCTCCCTGCTTGCATGAGAAAGTGTTCGGCGATCGGGCCAAGAGCCAGGGCCGGGAAAAACGTGAGGCCTCCCACGATCAAAATGACTCCAATCAAGAGAACCCCGAAAAGTAAAGTGTCTACGCGAAAGGTGCCAGGCGAAGGCGGCGACGATTTCTTCTCGGCCAAGCTCCCGGCTATGGCCAACATCGGCAGGATCACTCCAAAGCGGCCCACGAACATCGCCACGGCCAGCATCAGATTGTAGTAGAGCGTATTGGCATTCAGTCCCGCAAAGGCGCTGCCGTTATTGGCGGAGGCTGAAGTAAAGGCATAGAGAATTTCCGAGAATCCGTGAGGGCCCTGATTCGCCAGGCTCGATAACCCAGCGGGCAGCACCACCGAAATGGCAGTGCCAAGCAAAATACAAGCTGATGGCGCCAAAATCGCGAGAATCACCATCGTGACTTCCCGCTTCTCAATTTTCTTACCGAGATATTCTGGCGTTCTACCCACCATGAGTCCCGCAATAAACACGGTGAGCAGAATGAAGAGCATCATTCCGTAAAAACCAGCCCCCACCCCGCCAAAAATCACCTCGCCCAACATCATGTTAAGCAATGCCACCAGTCCAGAGAGCGGAGAAAGGCTGCTATGCATGGCATTCACAGCACCGCACGAGGCCGCTGTAGTGATCACTGAGAAGAGAGTGCTGTCGAAAACGCCGAATCGGGCTTCTTTCCCCTCCATATTTCCTGCTACCTGTAACACTGGATTCAAACTCGTTTCGGATAGAAGCGAGAAGGCAAACAGGCCAAGGAATAGCGCCATCATCACCCCCCACACCACCCAAGCGTGGCGTCGTGCATTAGTCATCTGGCCAAACATATAAACCAGTGCCGAAGGAATGAGAAAAATTGAGAATATCTGGAGGAAGTTCGAAAGCGGAGTTGGATTCTCGAAGGGATGAGCCGCATTGGAATTGAAAAATCCGCCCCCGTTAGTGCCAATCATTTTAATAGCCACCTGTGACGCCGCCGGCCCCATTGGTAGAACTTGCTGAGCTCCTTCGAGCGTGGTGGCCGTAGGATAGGCACCGAGGTTTTGCACGATACCTTGACCAATAAGAAATACCGCGAACAGGAGGGAAAGCGGCAGCAGCACGTAAATCGAGGAGCGGGTGAGATCCATCCAGAAATTGCCGATTTCGGAGGTGGTTTTCCTAGAAATACTCCGCGCTAAAACCGCCACGACTGCTATCCCGGTGGCCGCGCTCACGAAATTCTGCACGGTGAGCCCCAGCATTTGGGTAAAGTAGCTCATCGTAACTTCCCCGGAATAGCCCTGCCAATTGGTATTCGTAACGAAGCTAACGGCGGTATTCAGCGCGGAACTCCACCCAACATTTTCTAAATTCTGAGGGTTGAACGGCAAATGAGCCTGCGCTAACTGGAGCAGAAATACTGCCAAGATGCCGAGCACGTTGAAGGCCATGAGCGCTCCGGCGTATTCCCGCCAATCCATCTCCTGATTCATATTCGTTCCGATGGCCCGATATAGCGTGGTTTCAATCGGCCGGAAGAAACGGATGACCAGACCATCCTCCTTTTGGAAAAGCCGCGCCATAAACGAACCGAGGATTGGAGCCGTTACCAGTAGGCCCACACAAAAAAAGAGGAGCTCAAAAAAGTTACCTGTGTTCATACTACCCTCAAAATTTCTCAGGGAAAAAGAGCGCGTACCCTAGGTAAACTAGGAGCCCAATGCTAACGATCCCTGCCAGAATGAATTCCATACATCCTCCGGTTATTGATTTAGGATCGCGCTTTTGGAGTAAATATTTTGTAAAGATATGTGATTCAAGCATCAGGAAAGAGTAAAAAACACCTGATTTACCTGGCAGAAATTGGGCAATGAAAGACCAGTCACCTGCCCGGGCCACAAGACAAATTTAGCTCAACAGAAAAACCAAATACCCGATGCTCTCAAGCAGTTTTCCTGGAATTTTCGCCTTTTTCTGCTTTAAAATATTTTACTTTCCTGGCTTTCGCCAATTTATTTTGGCGATACGCAATCAGGCCCCAAAGTACGGCCAGTACGAGCAGGCCAATCAAGACTGGAATCAGCGGGCGTTCGAATAATTTGTCCACTCGGCGCTCGGGTTGAGCCGGAAACGGCGCTGGAGATGCGGCGGCGACACTAATTTTATCCTCGATTGAGGTTACCCCCTTTAAGTTTCCCACCACCTTCAGAAGATTTCCCTTTACGATGGGATCGGAAACCTCCCCAGAAAGCGTGACTCTACCTTTCGTCGCAGTCACCTCATCGATCCGGGAAATTTTCGCGAGGCCCAATACTTCGCGTACCGCCGCTTCTATTTCTTTCGCCGGCCGATCTTTCTTCAAGACTACCCGATTCGGAATCACCATGGACAAAATGGGTTTACGCGGAAGCACGGTGCCCTGAAAACTAAAATTGGTGTCAGGCGCCAAATTCGCGCTCGTCGCCCTCCGGCCAGCACTGAGATCCTTTGCGGCACAAGAACCCAAAAGAGCCAAGCTAGCCATCGCCAGCATCAATAGTGTTCGGGAGAGCAAACTTCTTTCCGTGGTTTTGAGGCATTTTTTCATAAAAGCTCCTTGCAGCAAGAGCGTGCAATAAGCATTCCGAGCATCGCAAACTAATTATTTCGCCAAGAGGCCGCGCGAAGCAGCCGCTCTCTATCGAACTTACTTTTCATCAACAGCAAGCTGAATTCGATATTTCTTTTCGCCATCGCCCGTGCAGGCGCGGCAAAATTGGGGTACTCACTCAGTGATCCAAGCGCCTTCTGGAGGGCGATTCCTACTTCCACCATTGCGGCCCCATCGCGCGCGATGGCTTGAAAGGCGTCATCTAGCACATCCTCAGCCGTAATGAGCTTGAGATGAATATTGCGGGGTAAGCGTTCAGCCTCCTGCGAATCGCACACCCGATGAAATTCGGTGAGTAATCTCAGTTGCGAGCTGATGATTTCCACCGCCGTGCCTGGATCATTAATTCCGGGCGACAACGCTCGCGACCCGATCTCCGAAAGGACCACGAAACCAAAGCGGGGATCATCCTCAAAAGTACGCGATCGACCCACATAAAAACAGGCGCGAATTTCAGACACTAGGTCGGCATTAACCTGAATAGATTTAGAAATCTTCGCCATAGGGAGACCCGGATACATGAACTGACCGGGATAGACTTCGATCCAGATATCAGCATCTAGGCCATCCAGAAGCTCGGTGAGCTTGGTTAAATCGAGGGTTTGCAAAAATCCGGTGTGTTCACAAAATATTAATTCGCCCTCGGCCACAGGCGTATCTTCTTCTATCTCGGCAAAATGTTTTTTTTGCGCCTGAATTACTCGCACGGTAGAACGCTCTACTCCCTTGATTAAATTTGCCAGCTGCCCTAACCCCGAGAGCTGGCCGATCCAGCGAATCACCGTCCACACCACTCCGGTAAGAACGATAATGGTGATGCCAAAGAGAATCACCCTTCCCTTTGAGCCATAGTAGCCGGTGGACAGTGCGACGAGTGATACGATGCTAAAAATGAAGGCGCCTAAAAATGCGGAAAGAGCCGTTTGAGCCCCTCGGTCGCTCATTATCATAGCGGTAGCCCTGGCGGGCGCACCCGAAGCTGCTACGGAATATGAAGCGATCAGAGTAGAAAGAGAAAACGTAACCACGGCCAGCATACTTGACGCAAGAATGGTCAGTATCTTATCTACGGCGTCTCCTCCAAGGAGACTGGCTACATCATCCGGCACATATTCCGCAAAAGTGACGGCGGCGAGAGCCGCCACTATAGCGCCGAGGCAGAAGATTCCCGCTCGAACCGAAAGATTTTGGTTCATCGCTCGTATGAATCTAAAATCCGGAATGTCATTCGGATAAATTCGAAGAAAACGAGCGTGAATTTTGCCGGAGATGTTCGGCTAGTGGCGGCTGCCAAGGCCAGCGCCCATCTATCTCCACTTCCAGGGAAAAGCTCAAAAAGGTTCTGATTATTACGATCAAACCCAAGACGGTAACACTCATCAGTGTGGGTTCGATTGCGATAGTGGAAATAATATCTCCGGCCACTAAAAATTCTAACCCCAGTAAAATGGAACGGCCCAAATCTTTTCGTAGCGTGGGATAAGCTGCCCTGCTCTTGCAGAGGTTCCTCGCAAACATTCCCACGGAGTAAATCCCCCCAAGAACAATCACCACGAGGCCCGATACCTCGATCATTTTTGCCACGAAGTGAATAGATTCGGGAGAATACCAGTTCATGCAGCAACGTTATTCAAGAAGTAAGCCATACCATTTTGCCCGGTACGCAGTAGAACTCCCGGAAATCGACGTTCCCATTTATTTTACGGGCGTAAAACTTAGCGGCAAGCTTTTTACCGGGTAAAATGCCCCCGACGCGCCTCGGAAGACTATTTCGACCGCAAAAATAGTATGGTGTGCGCATGGGAGATAAAATTTTTTTTCACGCTGAACTCAGCGTTGTGGAACGCACGACGTTTTTATGCGCCACATTTCTTATTTCGGTTTTACTGAAACTTGCGCTAGATTCTACCCAAAGGACGTGAAAAAGTTCTTCCCTAAAGCCTGGCACGTGACGTTTAAGGGCGGCAACTTCCTAAACGACCGGCTCTAAAAACAACAATCAAGTAGGCCAGTTTGAGATTGCCGAAACAGTTCCTCCACCACCCTGGCAAGAGGCTGCCCGCGAGCCGCACTAACACTCGCGGCCTGGGCCCAAGAAGCGGGAATTGGCTCCCTGCCGTTCCATTCGCTACGGTCTGCGGCACGATTCAGCATCACGTCTCCCACCGAGGTGGCGCGTGATCCTAATACCGGAACCCATAAAAAATCCGGATGCAGTGAAGAATGCCATTCTCCGCCTACGATTTTATCGTCTCTATCCAGCTCAAGGTCATAGGAATATATTACTACGCGCTCCGAATCATTGCTCGGACTGTCCGTGGGCGCATTCGTCGGCGTATTCTCCGACACATAAGTTACCGCCATTATAATGTTCACCACGAACTCGGTTTCTCGGGCGCGGAATTTCGCGTAGCGATCATTCTTCATATTTTTGAGCCTTACCTTCGCTTTCGCTAGCGTATAAGAGCTTTCATTAGTATTAGGATTTTCGTAGCCGTACTGATAGCCCGCCACCGGCTGATTCCAAACTTCATAGCCGGCGCTGGCATCCATTACGAAGCTCCGTTTATTTATGCCAATCTGGTTTACGATCGACAGATGCCAAGTGGCCGGGTTCGTATCGAAACAATCGGGGTTCAATTCACGCGAATTTTCGCCGCGTTTGGGCTTTTTCTCACTGCATCGACCGCTCACGAAACGCGTGCGCCCCGCACCATTCGCCCAGAGAAGCGTCGCCAAAGCCTTTAGATCGGAAGGAAGAAATGTAATTTCATTTCCGCTAGCGCCTACCACGGTAACCGCCTTCTTGGGTCTAGGTAGCATCATCGAGGCAGCCGCCCAACCATGGCAGAGGCCGAACCAAGGCTCCACCTTTCCGTCGGCATCAGCGGCACTTACTCCTTCACCGATCATTCTCCGAGTCATGGAAAAACCTTGGTCTCCCACGAGCAGGTCGTACTTTTCGGCCGGCGAAAGCTCTTCCGGTTTTCCTCTGCCGATATTCTGGGTAAGGTAATCAAAGTTATCCTTCCAAAGCAGCGCCGCATTGTAGTTCGGATCGGCGTAGCGATTGGCAATCTGGCCCGCGAAGGTGGGCCAATAGTAATCACTCCAGGGTCGTACGTTCAGCGAAGCCTTCTGCAGTCCTTCGTTTTCCATTTTGGCGAGGCTGGTAATAGTTAAAGCGTCGACCAAATCAGCCGCGTTGTCGTTCTCTTCCTCTGGAGCAATGGTGGGAAGCGGCCGGCGGGCGTGGGAAATTACCCAAGATCTTATCTTTGCCCGGTAAGCATCAATACCGGTCTCGGCGGAAAATGCTTTTGGGACAGAAAAACTCAAAAGCGAAAGCAATAGGATGAAATATCTCATGGAGGCCTCCGTTAACGTGTGATTAGTGATCACTACGCAAGACGGAGGCCAATCATTCCTAAAAAGCTAATCGCTTCAGGCGCATTAGCTCTATCTGTTCATCATCGGGAATATTCGTTCCGCTACTGCCGGAGTAGCCTTCGCTAACGACGGATTCGAGCGCAGCGTAGCAAGATTTCGACATGGTCGTTTTCGGATACTCCTGGATACAAGCCTTGAGGTACATTTCACCAAAACGAAAGAAGAGACTGCTGGAAATCCGGGAATAGATTTTACCTAGGTAAAGCAGCGCCTCTCCCTTCATCGGTGAAAATCCTCCGGGAGATTCTAGCAGTCGCTGCAGAAGTGACGCCGCCCTCAAGCGCCGCACGTGAAAGCTCCTCTCTAATTCTGATACGAGAGAGAAATCGTCGTGCCGAAGAAGCTTTTTAGCCCGATCCAGCAGCTGCACCTCGGTCAATTGCTCAGCTTTTTTATCGTTCTTCTCTTTGGCCCAAGCACTAAATTCCTTGCCCCAGGCCTTTAGCTCCTCCCTTAGGTAAACGGGAATTTTATCGCTGCCTGAAGCTTTTTCAAAATAAGCCGCCCCAGCGGCGGGATCTTCCACCACTCGAACATAGTACACGGCTAGCGCCAGAAGGGCTTTTTGCAAATTCCAAGTTCCTGACTTATTTTCGGGAAATCCACCAACCAGTTCCTCATAAATCTTTTTACCCTTAGTAAACTGCCGGGTGGCAAAGAGGTAGTCCGCACGGTCTATGAGCGGGATATTTTTCGCGTCCGTTTCCGGCCAGGCAAAATCCGGAGCCTTGCGGCGGGTGTGGCAGGCGATACACATTTGCAGAGAGCTCTGAAGCATGAATCTGGCGAACGGCTTTTGGTCCTCGCTAAAAGAGCGCTTAGCATCCTTAATATGTTGCTGAAGCATGCTTAGATTCACCTGAAGGACCGGATCGCCCTCGAAACTTGCTTTATTAAGGTGAGAGAGGTGCTCGTCCAACTTACTAATGGATTGCTTGATCGTGGCGTCATTTTGGGGGGCCACGAAATCGGCTTCCGAGAAGATGAATTTTTGCATGGCGGTTATTTCGGCCGCTAAAGCGTGCATTTCCGGCTTCGGATCTTTTTCGGCACTCCAGCCCGCTATAGAAACCAGCATCGGGATAAACAGCAAAAATCTCATAATTCCCCCTCTTTCATTTTTTTCCAAACGTAAAAAATTTCTTCTTCGCCAAACTGCAGGCGCATCAGCATATTCCCATTTTCAAAAGAAATTGGCGTTCGCGTGATCTTACCATTCTGCATATCTGGGTCGCGGCTGCAACCGTAACTATTTGCCGGGTTGATCCATGTTACTTCATCAACCAATATGCCTAATTCTAGCCGGTAATGTCCGCGGCGCTCACAAAGATCACTTTCGCCTTCGTGCCACCAATATAAGCGGCTAATGCCGGCTTCGCTAAATTCATAGCGCAGCCGCAGGGTGGCGCCGGGTGGCTCCGGCATCTCCTGTTCATCGTATATTTTCATAAAGTAGGCCCAGCGCCCCACCAGAAGGCTTTCCGCTAAGGCCCCCTCCGTGCCGGTGAGGGCTAGAAGTAGAAGGAGGAATAACAGCTTCAATTTACCTTCCATCCCCGGCTACGCGCAGCGCTTAAAGCAACCTGCGTTTGTTCGGGCGAGAGCAAACCTTCAGCCGCGTTAGCGAGCGCACCGGGTAAATCATCAAATTTTCCGCCCTTGCCGAGACGAACTAGGGTGCGAAACGCGAGCTTTGCCGTGAGCTCAGTGCCAAGCGCGCTCTTCATATCCCAAAAAGTTCCGGCCACGATCTGGCCGTTTTGATAAACACCGGGCGCAAAATCACGGTACGCGATCAGGCGATTCTCAAGCGTTCTGCGGTACGGCCCCTTTAAATACGACGCCTCCCCCATCCGCGGATTATCAAGAATTAGTGCCGTAAAGAGATCCGCAAAGCCTTCGTTAAAGCCGCCGCCTTCTCCTTCCGACGGAAGGCCAGCATACGCATCGATTACCGCGTGAATGCTTTCGTGAATGAGCACCGAGGGATCCCTGATCATTTCTTTGTAGGTCTCGCCATCGCCGGTGCCGAGATAGATCGTATTGGCGTGATAAAAGGCGGCGTTACTTACCCCGCCGTTTCCCACGTGCAATCGCACCTCGATGGGGTGATTGAGCTCTACCCCAAGGTGATCCTTGAGCCACCGGTACCCTTGGTCAATCGTGAAGTACGCTTGCCCAAGATCAAAGCGGCGATCCGTTTCGGGAAAAAAGAATGTCAGTTGCGGTGACCATACCTTAAGATCAAGAGCGGAAATTACGTGAAGCAAGCGCCCGGTCACCGTTCCGTCGCCGGACAGATCACGGAGAACCTTTTCTTCCGCTCCTCCCTGTCCTGAGCCTTTGGGTAATACCATGGCTCGCCCATCGGCCCCATCCCATGCTAAAGCTCCCCGCGCCAGAATTTTTCCTTCTTCAGAAATATGCAAAAAGCGAAGCTGATCTTGGGAGGCCGTGAGGTATTCTACCTTCCAGTAAGGGGTCCAAATTCCTTTTTCTTCCTTGACCTCAAGCGTGGGTGGAAAAACGCGAGACGCTTCCTTGATTTCGGGAATGGAAGCCAGCGATTTTTCGAGCGCGTCGGTCAGCGCCGCTTCGCCGCCCTTGAGGCTTATTTTTAACGGGACGTTATCCGCTACCATTCCGGCCGAATAAGTGATCTCGCCATTTGGCCCAAGAATGGTCTGCTTCCAGGAGCCCGCCACGTGCGCCAGACCTATCATCTGCCCTCCCCTCGCGACGAATTCTCCCACTCCCCGCAACAGTTGTCGGTGCGCGATCGGTACGTCGACCTTCGCGGAAACCGGCAGGAAAAAATTTGGGCTTTTTTGCACGCTTCCCCCCGCCCAGCGAAACTTGCGCAAAGTTTCCTTAGCAAAGCCTTGAACCGGCAACAATACAAAAAATACCGCGGCCACAATACGTTTCATCGTAAACTCCTAAACGAAAATACCTCCCCGGAATTGCTCCGGGGAGGGGAAAAGACTTACCGCAAGACCTAGCGTTCGATCGTGAGCTGCTTTTCCATGTAAGTGCCATCCCCGTTCATGAAGCGAAGGGTATGGGTGCCGGCTCTTAGTTTCCCGAGCTGCACTTCCTTGTGGAAGGGGATAATCACCGTCAAGCAAAGACCCTCCGTCACCGTGGCATTGGTAGTAATTTCCTGAAGAGAATCGGAAACATTTTCTACCTTTACGTTCTTCAGCTTATAGCAGCTGTGGGGGAACCAGCCGTTGACCACCACGAATGCGTCGGAAGAAGAGTCGAAACCGCTAGGGATATAAACGTCGCCGATTGCGATTGTTTTCTCGTGGGTATCTCCTTCTTTGGCGAAGGCACCGGGCATAAAAGTCAGGCTTAAAGCTGCTAGGATCAAAGTAAAAAAATTCATATCCACTCCCTTGTATTCGTTATTGGCCTTGCGGCCTTGAACTCCCTAGAGCAACGGGCATGCCACTACCTTTTATCGTGAGCACTGCATTCTCGAGTATTTTAGGAAGGCCTGGAATTTCCCGTGAGACAAGCTGAGGCAAGGATGAGCTATTTCTTCCCGTCGCTATCCTCAAAAGAAAGACTTCCTGCAAAAACGCCGAGCACTTCCATCACCTTCCGCTGAAAAGAGCGGTTATTCGCAATTAAGGTGAAGTTTGGGTGCCGGCGCCAGAGCTCCAATGTCCGCGAATCCAGGCTTTGGGCCTCTTCCCAGCTTTCTCGGCGATTAGGATTTCTCTCCTTATGCAAGAGATAGTCAGACTCCGCGGCGCTCGATAGATAAATTACTTTATCATAACGCGCTAGCTCCTCTTCAAAAGAGGTTCCTAGCACATGGAAGAAATCTTCCGGCCCCTCCGGCCAATAAGCAGCTCCATCAATCGTACCGCGATCCAGAAGCAGCGTCCGTTCCGGATGCTCCGCAGCGTAGGCGGCCTCGAGTTCGTGCTGCACAAAAAAAATCGCCCGCTGCATGGCTCGCTTGGCCTCAACTGCCGGAAAACGGGGGAACCCTCCACCAAAAAGTAGGGAGGCCGCTTCAGGTATCCCGACCACACTGGCGGGGTAGGCCTGCTCGATCAAGCGCACCATCGTGGTTTTACCCGCGCATGGTCCGCCCGTAAGCACAACTTTGTGGCCAATTTTCTGCTTCATAGGATTAAAAGCGTTCACTTCCGTGGTCCGCTGGAAGCATTCATCTTTTCGAGCTCTTTCAGAAGTTTTTGTATGGTGGCCGTGTCGAGACGAATGTCGCGCTCTATCTCCCTAAAAGAAGGCAAGACGACGCTAGCGGCGAATAGCGCCGTATAAGACCAAAGAAATAGTGAGCCCGTGATCATCACCCCAATCGCCACTATCTTTCCGCCCAATGAAACCGGCGCCATATTCGCCGTTCCGACGGTAGTGGCCGTAGAAATAGCCCAGTAGTACGCATCGAATAAGGAGATGCTATTGGGATGGAGTCCATTTTCGAAATGGCGAAACATTGCTGCGCCGATGAAGATTGCGAGATGCCCCCAAATGGTTACGAAAAGAAAAAGAGGCTGGGAAAAAAGACGCTTAAGCCAATGGCCGAACTCGCTCATCCCTATTTTGATTCCGTGATGCGGCTGCATATATTTATCCTCGACTATTCAGTTTCCAGGCCAGCTGAGCCATTTCGTCTCGAAGCTCACTCAAAGCTTTTTCAAAAATTTTTCGTATAAAAGGCCAAGGGCAATCGGCTTAGCAATGAGACTCACATGCCCGCCCACGCTAAGCTTGTGCAAGCGCTCCCGAAGTAATTTGCTCGAGGTGGCGGGGTTGAAAACTAAAAAAATCTGGCTGGCAGTATAGCTCCTGCAGTCCGAAAGCAATTCCGTCAGATCCGCTGAGCTCATTCCATCGAGGTCGATTAGTAGGGCGCGAAAAGAATCAAAGTAACTCTGCAATCCGGCCGCTCCGCCCTTGAATTGCGCCGCCCTTGCGAGGCAGCGAGAGGTTGTTTTTGAAGCCGCATCTACTACTTTAATGACGGCCGGATCAGAGGAAAATACACCCACAATACTTTTTTTCTTCTGGGCCGGTGCTCCTGGAAGAAAAAGTTTCCGTAGATCGTATTTCAGCTCCTCCATCACAATCCGGAAAAGGTCCCGCATGGAGAGGATGCCTACGATCCTCGTTTTCCCCTTCTCCACCGTAGTCACGGGAAGATGACGAATATGATGCTTAGCCATGATTTCCGGAGCCCGATGGAGGTCATCCAGGGAAATAGTATGAACGGCTGCGGTCATCACGGTTCTTACCGGAGTGTCCCAAAACGCGCCTCGGCGAATCAATTCAATATTTTTAACCAGGTCTCGTTCCGTGAAAATTCCCACGATCTCTTCCCGGGAATTGTCGCTAACTACTATAAGGGCGCCCAGGGCTTTATCTCTGAGCAAAGCAATGCACTGGCCGATCGGCAAATCCGCCCGCACCGAGCAGACTGGAGAGCTTGGTAGCAGCTTACTCATTTTCATAATAACTCCCGGGACACGGAGATTCGGCTTCTGGTTTATATGGTAAGCAGGAGCAATGGGCGTGCCATTCTCGTCCTTCCCCTAAATCCAAAAATCCTAGCTGGACCACGGGACGAAAATTTCCAAAATTGAGACGAAGTATCCCACGCGCTCGGCGCCATCCCGGCGGAGATGCATTATCAGCCAGCTGGCGGCGCCGCAACTTGGCCCGTTTTCTGCGTTGTCTGCTTTAGCAAGCGCTTTAAAAATGAGGATAAAATGCGAAAAAAAATCTGCGTGAAACAATATATGACGGCGACGGCCCATACGGTCAATTCCGGGTTGCCGATTAAAAAAGCGAAGGCGATGATGAAAACGTACGGCGTTAGGCATTTGCCCGTCCAGTTTTCGGGCCACCTCGTGGGAGTAATTACCGATCGGGACCTGAGTCTAGCGGAATCATTCGATCCTACGAACCAGCTAATGGTCGACGACGCCATGACCCCCGACCCCTACACTGTTTCTCCGGACGCCCCCATCGGCGACGTGGTGGAAACAATGGCGATCAGGAAACTCGGCTGCGCCGTAGTGCAGGACGCTAATCAGAAGGTAATCGGTATTTTCACCGCCACGGATGGCCTGCGCGCGCTCGGCGATATCCTGAACGACACGAAACGCAAAGCCCACCCGCCAGAACGCCAGGAGTCACGCTAATGAAAGTCTCCGTTATCTGGATCGACAGAGAGCACGCACGCATCTTCCACTTTTCGGAGGAAAATATGGAGCGTAAACGAATTCGCGGCGGCCATAAGGAACATCATAGTCACCGCCGCGATAACCTAGACCACGAGCGGGAAGAAAAGTCGCTTTTCGCCGAAGCCAAAGATGAGCTCTCTGCTTCCGATCGCGTGCTTATCGTGGGCCCGAGCATGGCCAAGCATCATTTCCAGACATTCCTGGTAGAGCACTATCCGGCCATAGCGAAAAAAATTGTGGGCTTGGAAACGGTTGACCATCCTAGTGACGGGCAAATAGCGGCAATGGCAAAAACATACTTTGACCGCGCGAGCTAGGCTTTCGGGAGCAGCAAGATAAAATCCGTCCCCGATCCCTCCCTGCTTTGCACTTCCACCTTTCCGCCCCAGGATTCAATAATCCGGTACGTCGTGGCCAAGCCTAGGCCAGTCCCTTTGCCGATATCCTTAGTAGTGAAAAAAGGCTGAAATAATTTTTTCTGATTTTCCGCCGAAATCCCGCAACCAGAATCGGATAATGTAATGGCCCAGAATTTTCCTGCTTCCGCGGCGCTAATTCTAATAAAATGTCCCTGATCTCTGCCAAGGCTCTTGGCGGTCTCGATGGCATGCTGCGAATTCACCAGGAGATTCATGAAAACCTGGTGGAGCGGGCCGATTTCCGCCAGCACCTTTTGCTCCTCGGTGAGCGCTAACTCCAATTCGACTCCGGCCTTTCGAAACTCATGCGCCATCAGCTCATTGAGCTCGAGCAGTATTTCTTTTGGCTTAACGGCATGAACGTTCTTCGTATTATCGCCGCGGGCCAAATTGAGCAGTGAGCGAATGAGCTTTGATACGCGATCAATCTGGGAAATAATTACTCCGGCGGTCTTGAGGGCCTCCGGATTATCTTTCATTTTTATTTCCAAATACTCGGCTCTGCCGCGGATTACTCCGAGCGGAGTGCCGATTTCGTGAGCCAAGCTCGAGGCCAGCAAACCTACCGAAGCCAAGCGATCCTGCATCAATATTTGTGACTCCCGGTCGACCACGGTTTGTACCGATTTAGCGAGCTCGGTATTTTTACGCTCTAGCTCATCAGCGTAAATCCGTAGCTGTTCTTCGGCCTGTTTCTTCTGCGTGATATCGTAGCGGATAGACACGTACTCGTACGGCTTTCCGTCTTCCCCGAGAAACGGCACGATCGTGGTATTCACCCAGTAAAAAGATCCATCTTTAGCGCGGTTTCTGATCTCCCCTTCCCACACGTGGCCAGTGGCGATGCTCTTCCACATTTGCTCAAAAAAATCGCGTCCGTGATATCCTGAGTTAATGATCCGATGATTCTTTCCGATCAGCTCTTCACGACCATATTTGGAAATTTCACAAAACTTATCGTTTACGTGGATGATCTTGCCGGTACGATCGGTAATCGCCACGATCGCGCTCAGGTCTAACGCATGGCGCACCAGCGCGAGTTCCCGCATCGCATCGGGGTGGGCGGCCTTGAAGGCATCATCTACATTGAATCTGTTTGGCATCTGCCCTCGAAGCTACAAAAATCGAGCCAAAACGTCTACCTGGCTCTTGGCATAGGCCCTGCTCTATACTAGCAAAAAGGTAATGAAAGCCCGGAAAATTGAGACATCCTGTCTCATTCGGGTGACATTATATCCGATTTGAAGGAACGATCTATGGCCAGCCAAAAAGGAAGAGTTGTTATTGTGGACGACGAGCAAGAGATGCGCTCCCTCCTTAGCGACTTCTTGGAAAGCGAAGGCTACGAGGCCCACTGCTTCCCGGTGGCCACCGATGCCTTAGAGGCTTTGAGCCCCGGTGGAAAATTAGGCGCCGACCAGCCTGCCGGGGACATCGACCTGATTATTTCTGATATTAAAATGCCACAAATGGACGGCCTAGAGTTTACGGCCCGCTTGCAAAACCTTCGCCCCGAAATTCCGGTGATCTTAATTACCGCCTTTGGCAGCATCGAAACGGCGATTGAGGCCATGCGCCGGGGAGCCTTTCATTACGTAGTAAAACCCTTCAAACTGGCCGAAATGGCCGTGAATGTAGAGCGGGCTGCCGAGCACCGAAAGCTCCAACGCGACAATACGGCCTTGCGACAGGAAGTAAAAAAATTCTTTTCGATGGGAAAGGTGATCGGCAAAAGCGCCTCCATGAAGGCGATCTTCGATTTGGTAGCCAGGGTTTCCCATGCTACCGCCAATGTGCTGATCACCGGTGAGAGCGGCTCGGGTAAAGAAATGGTCGCCCGGGCGATTCATGAGAGCGGGCCGCGCGCCAATAAGCCTTTTATCGCGATCAATTGCACGGCAATCCCGGAAAGCCTCCTGGAAAGCGAGCTTTTCGGCCACGCCAAAGGCTCCTTTACCGGCGCGATCCAGCGAAAACGCGGCCTCTTCGAAGAAGCCGAAGGCGGAACGCTTTTTTTGGATGAAATCGGAGATATGAATCCGCTGCTCCAGTCGAAATTGCTGCGGGTAATTCAAGAAAGAAAAGTACGGGCAGTAGGAGAGAACGTGGATCGCCCCGTAGATGTAAGAATCGTGGCCGCCACTCACAAGGATCTCAAGGCCGCAATCCGCGAAGGCCGGTTTCGCGAGGATCTCTACTACCGGCTTAGCGTGATTCCCATCGTGATCCCCTCCTTGCGCAGCCGCCGCGACGACATCCCTCTGCTGGCCGAACATTTTTTGAAAAAATATTCTGCCGTGAATAATGCAAAAGTGAAAGGCTTCAGCAAACGCGCCATGGCTAAGCTCATGGGCCTAAAATGGGAAGGAAACGTGAGAGAGCTTGAAAACGTGGTAGAGCGGGCCGTGGTCCTCTGCACGCATTCATTGATCGACGAAGAAGATCTTCCCAGCCAAGAGACCCAGAATCCGGAGACATTTTTTTCGGGAGCGATCGAAGACTTCCCTACCGTGGCTCAGCTTGAAGAGCGCTATATCCGAGTAATTTTGGAAAAAACAGCCGGCCGAAAAGATAAGGCCGCCCAAATTCTCGGTATCAACCGCCGTACTTTGTATCGGAAAGAGCGTGAGTTAGGGCTGGTTCCTGCCGACTCTCCAGAAGAAGAAGACCTCGCCAAAGCCGGCGATCTCAATGGCAATGACTAGGCCCTCGTAAGTGAAAGATCTCTCGATCATGGCTGGGCGCAAAACAAAAGTGGCCAGGCTTTTACTTCCGCCTCTTTTGTTTTGCACCGGCCTCTTGCTTTATTTCCTCCTGGAGGATCAAGTGATCGACCATTGGGGAATTTTTAACCCGAAGAAATTTATATCAATCGTGCTGCTCATTACCGCCATTGAATATTTTAGCTTTTACGTTACCACTAAAATCAAAGGCCAGGAGAGCAACCTAGTCATTGGATTTCTCTCCGGACTCATATCCAGCACAGTTTTGATACTGAGCGCCGCTAAGCTAGCGCGGATCAACCCAGATGCCTGGCGGCCGCTCACCATAAGGGCGATGAGCGGGCAACTTGCTTCCATTTCGGAAATGTTTGTAATCGTGGTGATAGCTGCACCCACTTTGTTCATGCCTCTAGCGGCCCTAGTATTCGCTCCTATTGCCGTAGGCGCAGGCACCATCATCTTCCTCTCCAGACCGGAGAAATGCCCGCCTTTTCCGTTTCCACCGGCGCCGCCAAGCCTCCAGGCAGTCATGCGCCTGTCCTTATTTTTGGCCCTAATTCTTGGGCTGATCGCCCTGGGCCAAAAGCATGCCGGCAATTTTGGGCGCCTCGCGTCCGCCGGTATTTCCGGTCTCTTCGAGCTGCACGCACTATCTCTGGCCACCGCTACTCTTTTCACGGAGGGTCAGATAGAAACGCGCCAAGCTTTATGGATGCTGGTAACCGCAATGTGCGCCAGCCTTGGCGCTAAAACAATCTTGGCTTTAGTCAGGGGCGGCGGAAAATTCGGCGCGGCCGTCACTTTATTTTCCGCTACCTTGGCGTGCCTGGCACTTGCGGGAGCGTGGGTTGGCTTCGCGTGAAAGTTTAGGGAATCACTTTCCGGAATACGCTGCCAAGCTTACGCCAGGTTTTCTTGTCAAAGCTAAATTCAACTTCTACCCCCATATAAGACTCATTCCACATCTTTGTTTTTCCCGTATAGTAGAGGGGAGCATCCGCTCTCTCGATCGTCTTCAGCCTCAGCTCCAGGGGCCGATCCTGACCCCGTAGAATTTTCACCCGTAGGTGAGGCGGAGATTTTTCGGTGCCGGCTACTTTTTTCACCTCAATTTTCTTTTGCGCCGGCCGCACGGATACGGAAAATTTTCCTAAATCGCTTTCGATCAGGTCACTCCAAGGCTTAGCACTCTCTTCGCCCGCAAAAGAAGTGAGCTCAGCCAGGACCAATAGAAATAAAAATGCCGCAATCTTCATGAAACCTCCAGTTATTCTACGAGAATGAATTTTTCCAGCTGCTTGGGCACAATCACCTTTCCCCCAAATTCATCCCGGACTTTTATCCGGAGAAAATCGGCGGGCTGGGGTTCACCGTGCACGATAAACGTGGTCGCCGGCTTCCTGGTAAATCCCTTTAGCCAATCGAGAATTTCTCCCTGGTCCGCGTGCGCCGAAAGGCCGGTGAGCTCACGAATCTCCGCGCCCACGCGAAAATACTGGCCGTGCATTTTGATCTCGGGCGCCCCTTCCCTCAGCTGGCGGCCCCTAGTCCCCTCCGCCTGAAACCCCACGAGCAGCACGGTATTTTTAGGATCCCAGACGCGGCCGGCAAGATGGTGCAGAATTCTGCCGCCCGTAACCATCCCGCTGCCGGCTATCACGATGGAGCTTTGTCTTGTGCTAAGCAGATCCTTCGATTGCTGCCGGCTTTGCACCGTGGTGGCGACGTTCGTAAAATCGAGCTTGCCATCCTCCCCCAGCTTTCTCATCCGCCAGTCATGATGGCGCTGATACACGTCCGTGGCAGAATCAGCCATCGGGCTGTCCAAATAGACCGGAATATTAGGGATCCGGCTTTCGTTCTTCAAGATGGCAAGCAGCTGAAGCAGGTCCTGCGCGCGGCCCACGGCGAAACTTGGGATCAGCAACTGGCCTTTCTTGGCTATCGTAGCCAAAACAATTTTCGCCAGAGCATCCAGCACCGGTTCCCTGGAATGAAGCCGGTCGCCGTAAGTAGATTCTAAAATCAAAAAATCGGCTTTCCCGATAAGCTCCCTGGGCAATAAAAGTATCGGCTCCCGCCTGCCGAGATCCCCGGAGAACACTATTCTCTTCCCGCTTACTTCAATTTCCACAAAGGCCGAACCAACGATATGCCCGCTGTTCTTAAATCGGAATTCAAGCCCGGGGATTTGCTGGTGCCACTGTTCAAGGGGCAACGCTTCCAGCGCCTTTAATGCCCGGTGCACATCAGCCACATTAAATAAAGGTAAGGCCGGGCTATGCTTAGAATAACCTTTTTCATTCGCATATTCTGCGTCTTCTTCCTCAATGCTAGCGGCGTCCAGCAATAAAATTCGGGCGAGCTCGTGGGTAGGCGCCGTGCAATAGATTTTTCCGCGAAATCCGTTCTTCACCAGTACGGGCAAATAACCACTATGATCTAAATGCGCGTGGGTTAGAATGACCGCTTCGATGGAAGAAGGATC
This sequence comes from Bacteriovoracia bacterium, assembly GCA_050246755.1. Lineage (GTDB taxonomy): Bacteria > Bdellovibrionota > UBA1018 > CAIPTA01 > CAIPTA01 > JAKFYM01. Next base: position 85,828 of record JBFWVL010000004.1, on the reverse strand, counting down.
TACGGGAAAAGGGGCGTGGTTCTGAAGCCGGAGCTCTTTCAGGCCTTGGAATAGCCCGCAATCCACCAGAATGCGCCGGCCATCGAATTCGATAAGATGCCGGGATCCGGTTACGGTACCCGCCGCGCCCAAAAATTGGAGGGAAACTGGCATTGTCTTCCTTACACATGCACCTGCATCAAGCCTTCGTACGCATCGCCGCTAAACGCGATTTCAAATTCTTTGATGGTGCTAAAATTTTTAGAACGCAAAAAAATTTCCAGCTCTTCTTTCATCTGACGCAGGAACTCCACCTCGTAGAAAGACGGGCCGGTCTCCGCCCTCACCATTTTCTTTTGATTAAATTTCAAAGGCACTGCGTTCGCTCGGTTTGGTACGATGGCTGTCTTGCTTGGCATCATTTCCTCCATTTTTTGTAAAAGTGCTTACTCATCACTCTTCAATTCCCATGCCAAATTAAATTCCGGCGGCATTCGCTTCGCGAACGGCTTCGACAAAAAACGGGGAAGTCGTAAGGTCGGTAAGAAGCAGCGCGGGATTTCTATTTTCCTGGGTAAGTAAATCCCGGAGTAATACCAGCAAATCTTCGCTGGTAATAATTCCCAGCATGGCTCCAGATTTCGTGATGATAACGGAAGAAATTTTTTCTTTTATCATCAAGTCCACTACCTCTAATAGCGGTGCACCATCGGATTTGGTGAGCACGGGCCAATTCATATAGTCACTCACCTGGCTACGCGGGCTATACGCAGAGTAAATCGGGTCTAAGGCTCGCTTTACGTCTCGATCCGAAAGAATTCCCACTACCGCGCCGTCGTCGCCGATTACGGGCAGATGCCGGATTCTTTTACGCGCCATCAATTCCGCCGCCAGCTGCATGGAATGGTTCCAACGCACCGATATCACGGACTTCGACATAGTATCTTTTAGGGTTGGGTTATTCATGGTGTCTCCTTGGCGATAAGCAACGCAAAAACGGGACCAGGGCCTAGACCGCCTCGAGAACGAGACGCCCAGATGCATGAGACGGTTTGTCTCATGCATTTCCTACTTTGAGCCAGTCTGTCTCCTGCCCTCAAAAAATATCAGAATTACGGGCGAAGTTTTGGGCACGGGTTCTGCAATGCCCAGATAAATGCATGTAAACCTGAAGACAGAACGCTGCTGCCAGCACTGCGGCCTTGCCGTGGCCGGCGACGTGCTTTTTTGCTGCGCGGGCTGCGAAAGCGTTCACTCCCTTTTGGTGGAAAGAGGCCTAGAACACTTTTACACGCTACGAGATCGGTATTCCTTCAAGAAACCAGCTCCGATTTCTGCGGGTTCGCTCTCGCCTCAAGAGCATCTCCTTGAAGAGAGCTCAGAAAAAAAAGAAAAATTTTATCTCGAAGGAATTCATTGTCTCGGGTGCTTATGGCTCCTAGAAAAGCTCCCGGAAATCGACCCACGCATTCTTTCCTCCAGCCTCGACTTTGCCCACCAGCTCCTGGAGGTGGAAATTGGCGATCAAATTTCCTGGCCAGACGTTTCTCGATTGATCCGGCAGCTTGGATATTCCGCTAAACCTATCCGCGCGGACGGACTCGCTCCGATTCGGCGCAGAGATGCACAGCGCCAGCTGGCGCGGATCGGCGTGGCGGCCTTTTGCTCAGGCAATATAATGCTGCTGAGCGTGGCCGTGTACGCCGGAACCGATCCGTTTTGGAGCCGACGCTTCGGATGGCTTAGTTTCGTGCTAGCCCTTCCCGTCCTTACCTATTCGGCCTGGCCAATTTATAAAGCATCTTTTCTCCCGCTAGCTAAAGGACGAATTTCCGTAGATTTGGCCATCGCTTCCGCCTTGGCGGCAGGTTCCGTCATGAGCGTGTGGGGAATAGTCAGGGAAATTCCCGGGCAAGTATACTTCGACTCCCTCTCGATGCTGGTATTTCTGCTTTTAAGCAGCCGCTACCTTCTAATGAAATTTCGGGAGAGCCTGGCAAAGGACAGCAACTTCCTAACCTTCCTCGCGGGTGAAAAATACTTACGCGTTTCGCCTAGACCAGGCCCAATAAAAGCTCCCGACATCGATATCGGCGACGAATTTATCCTGATGACGGACCAAGCATTGCCCGTAGACGCCGTCCTTCTCGACCCAAAATCTCATTTCGACTTATCTCTGCTAACCGGAGAAAGCCTTCCGCTTACCTTCCGGGCGGGCGACCGGATAGAGGCGGGCGCCGTACTGCGTGAATCCAGCTCCCGCCTTCGCGCCGACCGCAAAGCATCTGAAAGCCGTTTGGCCCTGATTCTGGAAAAAATCAGGTCTTACCAAATGGAAAGATCTCCCTCGCTGGATTTTGCTGACCGCCTGGGAAAATATTTCGTCGCGGCCTCCTTGCTGGGTAGTGCATTGCTCCTCCTAGTATTTCCTGGAGAAGAGGGCGTGCGCCGCGCTTTGGCGCTCGTAATAGTGACCTGCCCCTGCGTGCTGGCCTTCGCCGTCCCGCTGGCCTTTACGCGCGCCATGCAGATTGCCGCCCGTAACGGCATTTTATTCGTAACCCCCGGCAAGCTCGAAGAGCTCGCGAAGGTGAAGAACATTTTTTTTGATAAAACCGGAACCATCACCACCGGAAATTTCGAGGTGCGCGAATGGCGTCAGGTGGGCCGATTCGGCCACGCTACCAAACGTGCCGCCCTAGCGTTAGAGGGGGCGTCACTCCATCCCGTTGGCAAAGCCATCACGCGTTTTTGTGCAGCGGAAGGTATCGGAAGATCGCCGGCAGAGGCGCAGGAACTTCCTGGGTACGGAGTATCGGGGGAGTTTGAAGGAAATAGCTGGCGGATAGGAAAATCCGCACGCACCGCCCCCGGGCAAAACATAGTGGAAATTCTGGCGAACGGCCGCCTGGAGGCGGAAGTTATCCTAGGTGATTCCGTGCGGGCCGGATCGCAGATGGTAATTTCCTCGTTGGCAAAAAAAGGAATTACCGCCGCGATTCTCTCCGGCGATCATGCCGAAAACGTTTCTAAAGTGGCGGCGAGCGTCGGGGTTTCCGACTGGCACGGAGATTTAAAGCCAGAAGATAAAGCGAGGCTCGTGGGCGCGGCGAAAGATTCCGCAATGGTCGGAGACGGAGCTAACGATGCGATCGCCTTCCAGACGGCGGGCGTTGGAATCGCCGTGCAAGGATCCATTGATCTCGGTATTCGCAATTGCGACGTCGTTTTAACTCGCCCCGGTTTAGAAAGCCTCCTCGACGCGCGCAATTTATCCGAGAAGGCGATGCGAGTAATCCGCCTCAACTTCGCGGTAACATTCTCCTATAACTTACTGGCGGGCATATTGGCCGTGATGGGCCTGATGCAGCCACTATGGGCGGCGGTTCTGATGCCGCTCAGCGCCTTCTCGGTGTTTTTCCTAACCCAGTGGCGCATGAAGGAGGGCTCCCCGTGACCATCCTATTCGTGCTCATGCCGCTGGCTTTGCTCCTCGGCCTCGGAGCCCTCGCGGGCTTCTTGCTTGCGGCGCGTTCCGGCCAATTTGACGATCTCGAAACTCCTGCCCTCCGGGCACTACTAGATGAAACAGAAAAGGAACAACGATGAACAGTGAAATGCAGGTAATGAGGTACGACGACGAGATCGTCAAAAAATTTGTGATTGCAACCATTGCCTGGGGGTTCATCGCATTTCTCGTGGGTGCGCTGATCGCAACCCAGATCGCCGATTGGCGCTTTAACTTCAATTTACCATGGCTAAGCTTTGGCCGGCTACGCCCTCTTCATACCAACGCCGCCATCTTTGCCTTCGCGGGAAATGCCATCTTCGCCGGCATCTACCATTCCACTCAACGCCTCCTGAAAGCGAGACTCGCCTCGGACCTGCTCAGTGCCATTCATTTTTGGGGATGGCAGCTAATCATCGTTTCGGCCGCCCTTACGCTCCCTTTCGGGTTCACCGCCGGGAAAGAATACGCCGAGCTGGAATGGCCCATCGATATTGCCATCACTTTGGTATGGGTAGTATTCGCCGTAAATTTTTTCCTCACCGTGAAGAACCGACGTGAGCAGCACATCTACGTGGCGATCTGGTTTTATATCGCCACCATCATTACCGTCGCCGTCCTTCACATCGTGAATTCAATCGAGGTACCGGTCTCATTTCTGAAGAGCTATCCGGTATACGCGGGAGTGCAGGACGCGCTGGTGCAGTGGTGGTATGGCCATAATGCCGTCGCCTTCTTTCTCACCACGCCCTTCCTCGGGCTGATGTACTACTACGTGCCTAAATCAGTGGAACGTCCCGTCTACTCTTACCGCCTTTCCATCATTCACTTCTGGTCTCTTGTTTTTATTTATATTTGGGCGGGTCCCCACCATTTGCTCAACACGGCCTTGCCCGATTGGGCGCAAACACTCGGCATGGTATTTTCGCTTATGCTCTGGGCACCCAGTTGGGGCGGCATGATCAATGGCCTGCTTACCATCCGGGGCGCCTGGGATAAGGTGCGCACCGATCCCGTGGTGAAATTCTTCCTCGCCGCCATCACTTTTTACGGAATGGCCACGTTCGAGGGCCCACTCCTTTCCATCAAGAGCGTGAACTCACTGGCGCACTATACCGACTGGATCATCGCCCACGTTCACGCTGGCGCCCTGGGATGGAACGGTTTTCTCACGTTCGGAATGCTCTACTACCTCGTACCCCGCCTCTGGAACACGAAACTGTATTCCGTAAAGCTCGCCAACGCCCATTTCTGGGTGGGTACCCTGGGAATCCTGCTCTATATCCTATCGATGTGGACGGCCGGCATCACTCAAGGCCTCATGTGGCGTGCCGTAGGCGGATCAGGAAACCTTCTTTATCCCGACTTCGTGGAGACCGTGATCCGACTTGCGCCCCTCTACTATATACGGCTCATCGGTGGGCTCCTTTTCCTCGCCGGCTTTACTATCCAAATCTATAATATATGGCGCACCATCGCGGCGGCCCCCCAGCGTAGCCCCGGCGAAGCGGTGCCCTCCGGCAACCGAGTGCCCGATGTAAAGATGATCGAAGAATCCCTCCACCGGGGACTCGAGGGCCTCCCCGCCGTATTCACCGTGCTCGTAGTACTGGCGGTTCTCGTGGCTAGTGCCTTTTCGATTATCCCGGCTCTTCTCACTCCCGCGAACGTGAACGTACCCTCGATGATCCGGCCCTATACGCCGCTCGAGCTCGCCGGGCGCGATATCTATATCCGGGAAGGCTGCTACCTCTGCCATTCCCAGCAAATCCGCACGATGGCGAGCGATGTGCTGCGATACGGAGCGGCTTCCAAGATGGAAGAGTCTGCCTACGATCATCCTTTTCAGTGGGGCTCCAAGCGAACCGGACCTGACATCGCCAGGGTGGGGAAAAAATATCCCAACCTCTGGCACTACCGCCACATGATCGATCCCCGCGCCGTTACTCCGAAATCCATCATGCCCTCGTATCCATGGCTCGGCAGGGACCGCCTCGATATCGATTCACTCCCGCGCAAGCTTAGGGTGATGCAGCAGATCGGCGTGCCCTATTCGGAATATGAAATTGAGAACGCCGCCATCGATGCCGGTAATCAAGCGAAGGTGATTGCCGACGAGCTGGAATCTCAGGGTGCCGCCAAGGGCCTGGAGAAAAAAGAAATCGTAGCCATAATCGCTTACCTACAATCCCTGGGCCAAACGGGCCGCACTCAATACCGCATGCTGATGGAGGACAAATGAACCTAGTTCGCGAGTTTCTGCGCAATTATCCCTACATGAATCTCGTAGTTTGCGGGGAGCTCATCTTCTTCGCGGTGTTCATTGCGGCCATCTTCTGGGTATTCCGCAGGAACAGCGCCGCATTCTACGAGCAGCTGGCCCGCATTCCCCTCGAAAAAAATGGAGACACCTATGAGCGATAATCAAAAAGACGCTAAGCTTCTCGATCACAACTACGACGGAATCCAGGAGTTCGATAACTTGCTTCCTAACTGGTGGCTCGCTACTTTTTATGGGGCGATTCTATTTTCCATCTTTTACGTAGGTTACTATGAGTTCGGCCCCGGCCTCACCTCGGAACAGCTCCTCAAGGCGGAAATGTCCGAGATCGCATTTCAGCAAAAAAACAGCCAAAAGGAAGCATCCCCATCGGAGGCTGAACTGCTAGCCGTCTTTAACGACGCCGGAAAACGCGCCGGGGGAGGAATAGTATTCAAAGATAAATGCCTCGTCTGCCACGGGGCCTTGGGGGAAGGCCAAATCGGCCCCAATCTTACCGATAGCTACTGGATTCACGGAGACGGCTCACTTTCCGGCATTCTGAAAGTTGTTTCCGAAGGAGTACCGGAAAAAGGCATGCCTCCCTGGAAAACCATGCTGAAACGGGAAGAAATTCTCACGGTGGTCGCCTACGTGAAAGGCCTGAAAGGAACTAATCCCGCAAATCCTAAGGCGCCCCAGGGCCAGGAGTTCAGTTCACCGTGAACGATACTTTACCCAAAGACCGCTTAAGTACCACGGATGAGAACGGCAAGAGAGTTTATCTCTATCCCGCCGACTATCATGGCAAATACCGTAGTCGCCGGGCTTGGGTTCACCTTAGCTTAATTTTTCTATTCCTCGCTCTTCCGTGGGTTTACGTGGGAGGGCGGCAACTCATTTTTCTTAACGTGGCCGCGAGAGAGTTTTATTTCTTTGGGCTTCACTTCCGAGCACACGACGCTCCGCTCCTGCTTTTTTTCATTCTCGCTTTTGTTTTCCTTATTGGGCTGATCACGGCAATATGGGGCCGGCTATGGTGCGGATGGGCCTGCCCGCAAACCGTGTTTACCGACCTGCTTTTCCGAAAAATCGAACGATGGATTGAAGGCCCTCCCCGCGCCCGCAAGGAGCTGGATGATTCCCCCTTAACGGCGGAGAAAGTCCTAAAAAAAACTGCCAAATGGCTAGCGTTTTTATTTGTGTCCTTAGCATTTACTCACAGCTTCCTAGCCTATTTCGTGGGGAGCCGGGAGCTTATCCAGATGCTTTCCGCTTCCCCCTTCCAAAACTGGGCGAGTTTTCTCCTGATCCTCGGTACCACGGCGATCGTGCTCTTCGATTTCGGCTGGTTCCGCGAGCAATTTTGCGTGATCGCCTGCCCCTACGGAAGATTTCAGAGCGTGATGTTGGATCCGCAATCCATGGTAGTCGCCTATGATGCCAAACGGGGAGAGCCCCGGCGCGGCACTAGCGAGCTGGGCCAAGGCGATTGCGTAAGCTGCAACCGCTGCGTGCAGGTATGCCCTACCGGCATCGACATCCGCCGCGGTCTCCAGATGGAATGTATTGCCTGCACGGCCTGCATCGACGCCTGCGATGCGGTGATGGAAAAAATAAAAAAGCCAGCCGGCCTAATCCGGTATACTAGTCAGGCCGAGTTGGCGGGATTGCCGAAAAAAATTTTCAGCCCAAGAGTGGCGGCCTTTGCGCTGCTCCTTTTCCTCGTGCTGGCCGGCCTTACCGCGGCGATAACCCAGAAAGAATTTCTCGATCTGAATATCTTCCGCGCCGGCGGGGAGCCCTATCAGATTCTAACCGTGGATTCACGAATCCTGGCGACCAATCACTTTCGCTTAGAAGCCTCGAACCAAACCGGCGGTCCGGAAAAGATCACCATTTTTCTGGGGAAAGACGCGGGTGGCGCCGAACTAATCGCGCCCCTGAACCCAATTATCCTTCCCGATGGCGGAACGATCCGGGCAGATTTCTTTGTGCGCGTTCCGGCGAACGAGCTCCAATTCGGTTCTAAAAAATTAGAAATCCATCTTCTCACCGGTAATAGAGCCAGAAAAATGGAGGTCACCATTGTGGGCCCCGGTATTTAGTTTGGCTAGCCTCGGCGTTTTTGGAGTTGCTCTGATTGCGTCCACTACCGGCAGCCTCCACTGCTTAGGAATGTGTGGCCCACTCAGATTCATTGCGGGGCACTCGTTTCGCGCATCTGCCGAGTATCAGGCCGGGCGCCTTTTTGCCTACTTATCATTAGGCCTTTTCGCCGGCCTCTTCGGAACTTTCCTCTCCCCTCTATTTCTAATCTGTTTGATTGCCCTAACGTTCATTGCTTTCATTTTAAAAATTGCCTTACCGTTTGCCATGCACACCCTGCGAGGCAAAATAGTTTCGCGGCTGGCACGGAACCCTTTTCTTCTCGGCCTGGGAACCGGAATACTTCCCTGCGGATTGCTCTACGGCTGGATCGCGGCGGCGGTAGCCACGCGTAGCCCATGGGATGGCTCCCTACTTCTCTTTTGTCTTTGGCTGGGTACAGTTCCAGTTCTTGAAGCCGGCACAAGCGTCCTACGAAAGCCATTTGAACAACTAAGAAAACGTTTCCCCAAAGCCTTGCCCATTTCTTTTCTATTGCTGGCCTTTCTACCTATAGGAATTAGGCTAAGCGCGACGATGGTACCCTCGGAATACGGTCATAAAAAAACAACCACATACCCCTATTGCCACGGATCACGTGATCCTTTGTTTCCAGACGATCTCCCAAAAACGCCATAGCTAAATTTCGTGGCGATCTTCGCCACGGCTTAATTTCGCCAGGAGCGCTAAAGATATATCGATACATTTCATTTGGGCCGATTCGACTCAAACGCCCGACATTTATTCTCAAAGATTCTCTCTCTCTCTGCGTACGCACCGATAACCGGCGCTATGGCTGGCATACCGGTTGCACTTAAAGAGTTAAATTATTGAAATGGGAGAAAAAATGAACACTCGCACGCAAACTTCTAAAAAGCCGGTAGTCTGGGCCATTGATCCCTTCGAGGGGAAGAATGCGGAACGCGCTCCCTTGGCAAAATTTTTAACTAACTGGACGAAAGGAAAATCTCCCTCCATCCTTCCCTTCTCCGTAATTTCTCCCGGCGGGCTCCGCTGGCCGGTGCCGGTAAGTTACGATTTTGGCCGCGACCTAAAGGCGTATGGCATTAAGTCGGTAAAAAAGAATTTGGGTCAGCTTAAAATGACCCAAACCGCCACCCCGGAAGTAGAAGTACGGGACAATTCCTCGCGTCGGGAGCTGGTGAACGACGTCCTAAAATTTGCGAAAAAGCGGAAAGCGGGATTCATCGCGGTAAATACGAAAACTACGGCCTCGAAGTCGCCTTTTAAACTCGGCGGCTTTGCCGAAGCGATCATCGAGCAATCGGAACTACCCATATTGGCAGTAGGCCCGAACGCCGAGGTATCTGGCGGCATCAAAGAAATTTTGTTTCCCACCGACTTGACGGAACGCTCCCATAAAGCTTTTGTCAAAGTTCTAGGTACCGCAAAAGACTTCGGCGCTTCCGTTCATTTGCTCTTCGTGGCCCGTAATCCAGCCATTCCCTACGCCGGGATGGATTTTGGTGCGGCGGCCACGTGGGTAATGGAGTCCGAAGCCCTTCAAAGAGAAGAGAATAGGAAAGTTGCCGAAAAGTGGTGCCGCGAAGCCAAAACGATGGGCGTGAGCTGCGACTATAGAATGGTAAAGACATTTGAAAGCACGGCCCGAGCGATCACGAAATTCGCCAAGAGCAAGCATTACGACCTTATCGCGCTCGCAAGCTATCGGACCACGAAAACTCCTGCGCTCTTGGGCGGCACGATCCGTTCGGTGCTCGCCTCTGCGGAAACGCCGGTAATGGAAATCCGGGCGGCTAAATGACAAAAAACGTAGGAAGCTATGATCGTTTTTTCCGAATTATTTTCGGCTTCGCGATACTTAGCCTGGTTTTCTTCGGCCCGCAGACCCCTTGGGGCTACGTTGGGCTGATCGCGATCGTCTCGGCGCTATCCGGATTCTGTCCTCTTTACCGTGCCTTCGGCTTTAAAACCCGAAAAAGGCTTTAAGGAATAGAATGCAGCAAGTTGCGGTCGCGTACGCCTCCCGTCATGGCCAGACGGAAAAAATAGCTAGATATCTCGCCGAGGGATTGGGGCGGCGCGGCCTTAGTTTTCGCTTAATCGATGCTTCGGGAGGCCCAGGCCGATTCGACGAAGAATTCGATGCCGTTATTTGCGGATCTCCCGTCTATCGCGGAAAATTCCCGGCCTCCGTGGTGAACTGGGCAAAAAACCATAAACAGCATATCAACAAAATGCCTTCCGCATTCTTCACGGTCACCCTGAACGCCGCGGATAAGCGGCCGCAAGCGCGAGAGGCGGATCGCCTCCTTCGCGAGCGATTTGGGCTGGAAACCGCTTGCCGGCCCATCCTCAGCGCAAGCTTTGCCGGAGCACTGAAGTATCGTAGTTATTGGTGGCCGGTAAGACTCTTAATGAAGAGAATTAGCAAAAAAGCCGGCGGCGATACCGACACGAGCAAAGACTACGAGTATACCGACTGGAAGCAGGTAGATGAATTTCTGGAAAACTTTTTAATTCAGCTTAAGAAAATGAGAAAATAAGGAGTCGAGGGCCTGGATTCCGTTTAATTTTACGGCGCCCCTTATCTGGTGGTAAAAAGAATCTATGTTCAACCATCGCTTTGACCAAAATGCGAACAATACGGTAGCCATGCATTGGTTCCTCCTGAGCTTTAGTGGCGGGGCCATCAATGCCGGCGGATTCTTGGCCACCGGGCGCTTCGTCAGTCATGTTACCGGTTTCGCTACCCTCTTCGGCGTGGATATCACGAACCACCAAATTCAGGCGGCATTTGGAATTCTTTCCGTGCCGCTCTTTTTCCTTTTAGGAGCGTTCCTCGCCGGGCTGCTCATCGATAAGCCCATTTATCAAGGCCGCCAGCCTCATTTTGATTGGGTCATGGGCCTATCAGCTTTTTGTTTATTCTTCGCGTCCGCCGGAGGAGAGATCCTGCAGCTGGGAACCTTTGGATATGCGCTCGGCCTCAAGGAGAATTATGTTTTACTCGGCCTGCTTTGCCTCGCAAGCGGGCTTCAGAATGCGGCGATCACCTCCTCCTCGGGCCGCTCGGTTAGGACCACTCATTTGACCGGGCTAACCACCGACCTAGGGCTTGGACTGGCGCGTATTTTTGCCTTTGATGCAAAAGAGCCCCGGCTCCGTGCGGAGTTGCGGGCCAACTACCTCCGAATTGGCTCGATCATCGCGTTTATTATCGGTTCAGCCATTGGGGCTTGGATCTTCCTAAAGCTCGGCTACAGGGGATTTATTTTGCCCGGGCTGATTTCGGTGTACGCATCTTGGCACGGGAAAAAAGCAAAAATCACTCCGCACCTTTTGCCAACGCCCTAGACGCTCAATGACTATGGCGTTATCGCCACTTTGAGCACCCCTTCGCGCTGACTAGCGAATAGATCGTAGGCCTCAACGATCTGACTAAGCTTGAATCGATGAGTGACCATGGATTTTAGGTCTACTCGCTTAGAACTGATCACCTCCATTAGCCGGCGCATCCTTTCTTTTCCGCCGGGGCAGAGAGTAGTAACCACTTTATGATCGCCGAGGCCTGCGCAGAAAGCATCCAGAGGAAGCTTGAGGTCTTTAGAATAAACGCCCAGCGAAGAAAGTGTTCCTCCGGGCTTAAGAACGCGCAGGCCGCTCTGGAATGTTTGCTCCGTGCCGAGCGCCTCGATCGCGACGTCTACCCCGCGCCCATGCGTTAAATCCATAATGGTCTTCACGGGATCTTTCTCTTGGTAATTGATCGTTACGTCCGCGCCAACCTGGCGCGACATCGTTAGCCTGCGCTCCACGCTATCCACCGTAAAAATCATGCCGGCGCCGGAAAGCCGCGCACCCGCGGTGGCGCAGAGCCCGATCGGGCCTTGCGCAAAAACGGCCACCGAATCACCTATCTTTACTTTTCCGCTCTCGGCTCCGCTGAAACCGGTGCTCATGATATCCGGGCACATTAGCACTTCCTCATCGCTGAGATGATCCGGCACCAATGCCAGGTTCGCAGCGGCATTCGGAACGAGGAGAAATTCGGCCTGGGCGCCGTCCAGCGTATTGCCAAACCGCCAGCCGCCCATGGGTTTTCCGCCACACTGGGAATGCGTTCCATCCAAACAAGGCCCGCACTGCCCGCATGGCGTAATGGCGCCGGCGATCACGCGCTGGCCAATTTTATAACCGGCTACCGCCGAACCCAGGGCTTCGATCACGCCCACAGGCTCATGCCCGATCGTGAGTCCCGGTTTCACGGGATACTCACCCTTGAGGATGTGCACGTCGGTGCCGCAGATGGTGGTAGTAGTGATCCTGATAAGAGCATCGGTTGGCCCCGGCATGGGCACTGATTTGCTTACGAGTTCAATTTTTCCCGGTGCCACGAAGACGAGAGCCTTCATTCTTCTATCTTGCATTTGCCTGTTTCCTTCAATGAATGATTTTGAAACAGCGTTGCAACGTTCGCGCCGAACCTTTGCTCAGGGAAAAACATCGGTTCCCCAGCGATCGCCGAGTCATTGTGGCCCAGCGTGAGACATTTTGAGCACGGTTCGCTAAAAATTACCTTAGGCGGCCCTTCCTAAACGGACTTCTCCCAGTTTTTATTCACTATGCCAATGATGATCAGCGCAAAACCTGCGAGGCGGATCAAGTAAAATAAAGCGCCATCCGCCACGCTTGGATCATTGGTAAGCGCGAAAATAATTTTTTCGATCGCAAAAAGAAAAAACGCCACGCTGAAGAACGTGAATAACTGGTCCTTCGTTCTTTCTCTGAAGCGGAAAAAGAAGGCAGAAATAACCAAGTACCCCCCGATCATAGCGCCATTAAGGTAGGGATAAAGCTCCGTCATGTCGACTCCCGGATCAGGCCCCAAATCAGAAGGTATGCACCAACGAGTGCGGGAATGGTTCTTAGAAGAAAAAGGTCGTGGCCCTTAGCCATCACCAGATCCACAAACAATCCGACATTGCTGACCGCAAGGCCGAGGAAGCAAGTGGCGCTCCAGAAAAGCAGTTTCGATTTTTTTTCGTTAAAATTGGAGTAAAGAAGCCACGCACAACCCACACTCGTTAGGGCACAAAGTAGATAAACGATCGAGGCAATCATTTTTCATCCTTCCGAATCTTGAATGCATCGGCAAATGCTTGAATGGCCTGAGCTGGTCGGGAATAAATCATTTCTACCGTGGTACTAGGTCTTTCCCTAAAGGCCTTAATCAGCAGCCGGATAGATTTTTCCATTTCGTTTCCCTTAGGAGAAAAAATGATCTTATCCCCCTCTTTGGCTGGTGGCCAAAGCACGCCACTACTATAGAAATTGTTTAGCCTGCGCTCGATCGAAGAGTTTGCGCTGCGCAGCTCCAAAGTCAATTCAGGGATCGTCCAGGCCCTCTCTGGATTTTCAAAAAGTATCTGCAGCACGAGAATCTGTTCCACGCTTTCGATGTATAGCGTGATAAACTTCTTTACGTCTTCGGGTAAGCTATCGGCCGACATAGCCCGCCCTTAAGGGTTGAATTTTCCCCTCCGCTGCGGCCAATACCTGCTTTAGATGACGGATCGCGAACGTATTTCCAGCCTCTTGCGACCAAACCGCGTAAAGATTGTCTTTCAATTTCGGGGCATCTTTGGGTGCCTTCAGCGAGGTCAAGCCCTGTTCTTCTCTCCCGTAAAAAGTGATCTCACTGAACACGCCGATTCCCGCTCCCTTGCGGCACAGCTCCAGCAGAGTGCTGGGATAGTCAGAAGTAACCACGGCGGAAGGGTGCAATTCCGACTCTAGCAGCGCCTGCTCCGCGAAGGATTTTTGGTCCGGCTCGGCATTGCAGATCAAGAGCGGAAGCCGCTGGAGCAGCCTGTAAAAAGGCGTGCCTTCCCATTTTGGCGCAACATAAAAACGGATTTCCGCGTTGGACACGATCTGAAACGTCAAATCCTTTCTCCCGGGAGGGCGATCCGAAAAACCAAAATCAAAGCGAGACCCGGTCAAGCCCTCCTCCAGCTCTGAATAACCGGAACGAAAGATTTTCAGGTTTAGACCTTGCTGCAAATTCAAGTAACGAGAAAAAATACGATTGACTGCAGGCAGCGAAGGGCTGGGCACCAAGCCCACCGAAACAGGGTAGCAACCGAGAGGAAGTGGAGAAACCACATCGAGTAAGCGCTGCCCCGACTCGAACATTGCTTTTGCGTGAATAAAAAGTCTGGAACCTTCAGAAGTGAGGATTAGCTTTCTATGCCCGCGCTGAAAAAGCTGAACCCTCAAATCCTCTTCGAGCTGCGACAAATGCAAGCTAAGCGTGGAAGGTGATAAGTTAAGCTCCGTTGCCGCATCTTTAATGGATCCCGCGGAGGCGATGCGGGAAAAATAAAATACCTGATTCCAATTGATCTGGTTTCCCTGGGCACCGCGCTCCGGAAACGAAATTTTTCGATTCGCTTTTTTCACATTAATACTTTTTCACATTGGCTTTATCAAAGCAACGAGATACTGTGTGAAAATGCCAAGAACTTTTGGATACGTTCGGCGAGAAGAGGCCATGAACTTCGCCATTAAAACCTACCACCATAGCTCGATCTGGGTGGCCGCGATCCTTACGGGAATCATCGCCGTATTTTACGCAAAGTTGATTGGCCTGATACAAGGCTTCTATTTTCTCCATTTCAAAACCAATCCATTGCTTACTTCCGCACTTGCTCCATTTTTCTTTCTGGCCGCCACGGCCACGGTGCGGCGTTTCGGCCCGCACGCTAAAGGCAGCGGCATTCCCCAAGTTCTCGAAGCGATTGAAACAAGTCGCGCCAACCAAGACCAACGCGGGTGGACCTCCCCTTTAGTTTCGATTCGGACCGCCGTCGTGAAGGTGGCTTCCTCCTGCCTGGGACTACTAGGCGGGGCCTCCGTCGGAAGAGAAGGCCCCACGATCCAGATCGCGGCCTCTATCTTTGCCTTTGTTGGCAAAAAATCCGCAAAATTCGGATCCGCCATTGGCGCCGCCCCTTTTCTCACGGCGGGAGCCGCCGCGGGCGTGGCGGCCGCGTTCAATACTCCGCTGGCGGGAATCACGTTTGTCATCGAAGAAGTAATAGATGGCGCCTTCGGATCCTTTCGTCAAATGCTGATGATCGCCGTCATCGTATCGGGAATTACGGCCCAAGCGATAATCGGCAACTATCTTTACTTTGGCCATCCAATGGTCGCGAAGCCTGATTTGAAGGTGGTCTACGAGGCGCTGCTAATCGGCATCGCGGGCGGCCTCCTGGGCGGCCTTTTCGCCAAAGTATTAGCCTACCCGGCCATGACTATGCTGCCCAAACACTGGGCAATGCGCGCATTTATTTGCGGCACTCTTTGCGCTCTTTGCTGCTATCTTACTGCCGGAGCAACCTCTGGATCGGGCTATGAAGTCACCAGTGAAGCCCTGAATGCCAGCGCTCCCGGACCATACGCGATCGCCTTCCCGTTTCTTAAAATGATTACTACGGTTTTATCGTACCTATCCGGCATGGCCGGCGGCATATTCTCCCCTAGCCTTAGCATTGGCTCCGGCCTCGGCATCGCAATTGCCGAAATTTTTCATCTTTCCAATTTTCGCACCTGTGCACTGATCGGCATGGTGGCGTTTTTTTCCGGCGTCATTCAGGCTCCGTTCACCGCGGTTATCATTGTTACGGAAATGACGGACGAACATATCCTGATTTTACCCTTCATGGTGGCCGGCTTTATCGGGCAAACCCTCGGCCGGAAAATTATGCCGGCCCCCCTCTACCATTTTTTAGCCAAGCGGAAAGACGAAGCTTAATGCGACACCGGCTTTAAATCAGTAGCCAACCGGAAGGGTACTCCTCCTTCCATTTCTCCGTGGTGGGTGTTTAGCGGCTCCCATCACGGAGTTTTTATTTTACGAGCCAGCTATTTTTTCGGGAAACTCTCCACCACGGCATCTTTTAATTTTCCGCAGGCATTGGCATTGCCGCGATCACAGAACGATTTTAGCGCGGCCTGCGCCTTTTCTCTATCCGGGGCTTGTGTCAGCAGGGCCCCACAAGAATTCACGTTCTCTATTTCACAGCCGCGGCGATAGAAGGCCAGCGCGCCTTCACCGGTGTGAGCGTTGCCGAGCTTGAAGCAAGCATCTCCTTGGTTTTGCTCATTGCACTCGAAGAGCAAGGTCTTTTCGTTGGAGGTACAGCCGACTAACAGCAGGAATGACAAAAGGTACTGCATGAATAAGAGGCTATCACCGGAAAGGAAAAAAGACAGCTAGCTCAAAAACCTGCTGAGCGCGTTTACCACTTCATTGTAAATTGCGTCTGCTCCATAGTCCTCGTCCACATCAGAGGGATGCGCAAAGGCCCGGTTCTCGCTGCGCAGCCGGCGTAAGTTATGCACTAATTCGTCTACCTGACCCGCCAGGGTAACGGGAAAACCCGCACAGGTAGCATCGAGCAAACGCCAGAGTTTTTCCTCTAGCTCCTCAATCGTGCGATTACCCGAGCGGGTACGCTCGATTTCGTCGAGCATTTCGAGGGCAATTTTTTGATTTTTTCCGATAAATGCTTTCTTCATGCGCCAAGCTTCTCAATCGCGGTTTCGTACTCGCTCGGCGGGAACGGCGAGCTGCTTCATGAGGTATACCTTAAAATCCTCGGCAAATGGCTGGGCGTCTACCGCATTTTTCATACGCAGGAGCCAAGCGTACTTTTCGGCGGCGCCGATGGAAAAGGGAGCGTGGGCCATAGGGATGCTGATCGATCCGTATTTTTCCTGGTAGAGCCTTGGGCCGCCGAGATGATTTTCGTTCTGCAAACTACCACTCTGAAACTATATCCCGTTTCATCTCCCGTTCACGCTCCATTTCGCGCTTATTATAGATTCCCACGGCTTCCCGAATCCATGCGAATAACGGCAACCCAGCTTCGTAGGCGCGGAGCACGGTATTGGGAAAATCTTTGCTCACCACTTCCCTGCGGGTAAATTGCCGACGCAGAAAGAACTGCTTGTACCAAAGGTACTTGGCGGCGGGATCGTCTACCGAATAGTCCTTAGGAAATCTTTTGTACATTTCGTCGGCAGGAGCACCCCAATACTTCTTCAGGGTCTTATTGGCGAGAATTTTATCTACGGTTTTATAGTCTGCTGCGAAGGCCGCGCGCAGGCGCTTTATCTGCCGGCTAGAGGGGCCGTAGATGCCCATGCCGATCACGTTGTCGTCTTTCTCGTCGCCCAGGCTCATATAAATCCCGGGATTCCACTCGAAGATGGAGTATTGCTTCTCGGCAAGAAAGAACATGGAGCTCGCACGCACGTAACCCTGGGCCTCGGCCTTAGGCCGAGGCCGCAAAGGCCGGGAAATTTTTCTCGGGGTCATCACGATGCCCGGTAACTTCTCGTGAAATCGATGGCTCATTTCCCGAAGAAGGAAAACATACGGCTCCCGCACGTTCTCAAGATAAAAGTCCTGATTTTTCTGAAACCATTCCTTCTTCTTATTATTCTTTTGGGCGAGATCGAAGTATTGGAAGGTTTTACGGGTAAAGAGCGATTTCATGGAGGCACCCTACCACAAAGCGTGAGTTCCCGTTATGGCGCGGCGCCCGACCTTCGCTATTTACAGCTAAGCTCCACGAAATTATACATCGTAGAGCTGGGGCTTGCGCCGCCGATGAAAATGGCGCCCGCCCCGAAGCCTACCCCCGTGCCCACTCCGGTTCCACCGCTTTCTTCCCGCGCCTGGTATTCTTTGGTGATCTCGAAAGGGCCGCCGCAAAACTCGGAGGCTTTCCTCGTGAGCTCTTCCTTATAGTCCTTTTCCCGCTCTGGGCTCGAAGGCGGGGAAAAGCGGACGACGGCCTTTTTCTGCGGCGTAAGGTCTTTGCGCACGAATTCTACCGTGGTGCAGGCCGCCAGGAAGGGCAGCAAAAAAATTATGGTAAGCCGCTGCTTCATTAAACTTCCACCGCTCTCATGGAGGCTCCGGAAAAAGAAATTTCCAAGTTCTTCAAATCGCCCCGGCGCGATTTTAGGATCGTGCGCTCATTCTCAATCTCGCGGGCCGTGCGGAATCCTAAACGGCGCAGGATCGGGAGCGGAGGACACCAGCCTTGCACCGCGTGCTGGAATAAAAATCCGGCCACGAGCGCGGGTAATAGCAGCCACCTCTTGCTCACCGTGGCCCCCAGAGACACGCCCACGAGCGTGGCCGCCGCGGCGTTTGCTTCGAGAATGCGCTCGATATCCCATTCCTGCTCGATCTCTTGCAGACGCACTTCAATTTTTTCAGGATCGGTACCGATCGCATCGAGGCGCTTTAGAGTATCGGACTCAATCCGGGCATTGACGGCCGCCGACGTATTCGCGGGAACGCGCCCCTCGGTGGTGGGAAGACTGGCTTTAAAATTCTGTAAGTCCATTTTGCCTCCTATTTTGGCTATCTATCAGCGGAAGCACTTACTAAGCCAGCTTATCGACTACCCGAGAAAACGCGGCAATCTTGATACCTGGTTTCGGGTTTTTGTTTCTTTTCTTCCTTAAAAACAAGCTTTGGAGGCACCCGAAAAATCCCGATACAATAAACAAACGAGGACCTCATGAAGATCTTTTTCTCCGGAATCGGCGGCAGCGGTGTTTCAGCGATAGCTTCTTTCATGGCCGATAAAGGCCACGATATCTCGGGCTCCGACCGCAGCTTTGACACCGACAAAAACCATCCCGCTTATGCCCCCCTGGTTTCCAAGGGCATCAAAATTCTTCCTCAAGATGGCGCGGGAATTAACTCTTCTTTCGATCAGGTGGTATTCAGCACGGCCGTGGAAAAAGATTTGCCGGAACCCAAAAAAGCCGCGGAACTCGGCATCCCGATCAAAATGCGCCCGGAATTTTTGGCCGAATTGGTTTCCAGCCACCGCACCTTCGCCGTGGCCGGCACGAGCGGTAAATCCACCACCTCGGGCTTGCTGGCCTATATGATGCGGGAGCTCGCGCTTTCCCCGAATTTCATCGGCGGCGGGCGCGTAAGTCAGTTCAAGGAAGCGAATAATCTCGGCAACGCGATCGCCGGCAGTTCCCAGCTCCTCGTGGTGGAAGCCTGTGAGTCCGACGGCAGCATCGTTTCCTACAAACCAGAATTCACGATCCTGCACAATCTCGAGCTCGACCACCACTCGGTGGATAAGACGGCCGTGATGTTCACGATCCTGGCCGGCAATACCGCGAAAAAAACCTTGGTGAACGCCGATGATGCCCATCTCGCCAAACTGAAGCTCGGCAATGCCGTTACTTACGGAATCACCCAGCCCGCCCGCTACCGGGCCGAAAACCTCCAGCTCAAGCCGATCTCGAGCGAATTCATCGTAAATGGGGTGAAATTCATCCTAAATATGCCAGGCCTATATAATGTGTACAATGCTCTTGCTTGCGTGGCCACGCTGGCAGAATTCGGAATTCCCCTCAAAGACCTCGTGAAGCCTCTCGAGACTTTTCGCGGAGTGGACCGGCGCTTCGACGTGTACCTGAACGACGGCAAAAGCTTCGTGATGGACGACTACGCCCACAATCCTCACAAGATCGAATCGATGATGCAGATGGCGCAAAAAATCAAGGATTCGATCACCTATATCTACCAGCCCCACGGCTTTGCGCCCACGCGCATGATGAAAAATGAATACATCGAGGCATTCGCCAAGAATCTTCGCCCTTCGGATCGCTTGCTGCTCCTGCCGATTTTCTATGTGGGCGGAACCGTGGCCAAAGATATTTCGAGTAGCGATTTAGCCGACGGCGTTACCGCTCTCGGGAAAAATGCGGCCACCGCCGGCCGGGAAGAAATCATGCAGAACGTGAAAGCCGGAGAAAATTATATCGTATTCGGCGCGCGCGACGAGAGCCTCGCGGAATTCGCCAAGTCCATCGCCGAAAAACTGGAGCCCAAGCTTTTGCACCGAGGCGTGGGCGCGCCGATTTAAGCTCACAAAATTCTGGAGTTGCCTCCTCCTCCGCACGTAACTCTTTCGCCGTCTAAACGCCGCGTCATCCTTATTCCCCATTGACGTATGGAAAATCTCCCCGACAATAGAAGTCGGAGGATTCCATGACCCTGCTCTTAAAACAGATCTTCGGCCTGCTGAAAATGCTGAATTCCGAAACCGGCCAGAACCAGATCGCCGCCGGAATTGCGGCCGGATTCATCCTCGGAATGACGCCCGCTTTCTCGCTCCAGAGCGCGCTCGTATTCCTCTGCCTCTTCGTCTTCCGCATCCAAATCGGGATGGCTTTCCTCGCCTGTTTTTTCTTCAAGTTCGTCGCGTGGCTCCTAGATCCCGCCTTCGATCTAGTGGGCTCGGCGGTGCTGGAGATGGATGCCCTCCACGGCCTCTTCACTACGCTCTATAATATGCCCATCGTTCCCCTCACCCGCTTCAATAATTCCATCGTGATGGGCTCGGGAGTGGTCACGTTAGTGCTCGCGCCCTTCGTGTTCGTGCTCGCCCGCTCGCTGATCATCAAGTACCGCGTGACCGTGGTGGCCCGCTTCAAAGAAACCAAAGTCTGGAAGCTGCTCAAAGCCACTTCCGTTTACAACTGGTATTGCACCTATGACAAACACTTCGGAACCTAAAATAAAATCCAAAGGGCCGTTTCGCACGGGCACGCTGGTGCCATCGATCTTTCTCATCACGCTGGTATGGGCTTATTTCTACTTTCTCTTCGATTTCCACCTGCGCAAAGGAATGGAATACGGCCTCACGCAAGTGCACGGTGCCGAAGTGAATATCGCCGGCGTGAAGACTTCTTTTTGGGGCGCGAGCTTCGCGCTCTACGGCCTCGAAGTAACGGATAAGGATAAGCCGGCGCAAAATATCGTGAAGATCGGGAATATCCGCTTCGCCATGATCTGGGACGCCCTGTTGCGCGGAAAAGTGGCGATCGAAGACGCTTCGATCCTCGATATCCAGCCTTATACGATGCGGAAAAAGCCGGGCTACGTTTTGCCTCCCCCTCCGCCTAACGCTGGCATATTGGCTAAGGTGCAAGACCAGGTGATGCAGCAGACCCGCGCGCAGTTCAACGGAAATTTCCTCGGCGATATCGCCGAGGTGGTGGCCGGTACCGATCCTAAAGAGCAGCTCAAAAACATTCAGGGAGAGCTGAAGGCTCAGGCGCGGGCGCTGGAGCTAGAAAAAGAGCTCACGAACAAAAAAGCCGAATGGGAAAAGCGGATCAAAGACTTACCCAAGCCCGCCGAGATTCAGGCGCTCGAGCAAAAGATCAAAGCCCTAAACATGAATTCGAAAAATCCCGCGGAGATCGCGAAGAATCTCAAGCAGGCGAAAGAAATCCTGGGAGAAGCCCAAGCCAAAATCAAGCAAGTAGACCAAGCCCAGAGCCAGCTCAGCGGCGACGTGCAAAAGTATACGGCCGAAGTGGCGAACCTTGAAAAGATGGCCGCCCAAGACGTGGCCGACTTGCAGAAGCGCCTCAAGATCCCGAGCATCGACCCAAAAGAGTTTTCCACGCAGCTGTTCCTGGGGCAAATCGAAAAACGCCTTACCAGTGTGCGAAAATATATCGCGATCGCGCGCAAATACATGCCGCCAAAGAAAACCTCGGCCGAAATCGCCGCTAAGAAAAAAGCCCAAGGGGAAGAATTGCTCCCGCACGAGCGCGGCAAAGGGACCACGTATGCTTTTCCGATCAGCAAGGGCTATCCACTTTTTTGGCTGAAGAAGGCCGCGATCAGCTCGGAACTCACGCAGTCCGAATGGGCCGGAAAAGTGTCGGGACAGCTTACCGACCTCACCTCGAGCCCTTCCGAACTCGGCCGCCCCACTCGCCTGCACCTCGCGGGGGATTTTCCCAAACAAAAAATTGCCGGCCTCGATTTCCTCGCCATCGTAGACCACACCACGGAGCGGGCAAAGGAAAGCATCGTGGCCAAGGTCGGATCCTTCCCGGTGGTAGACCAAGTATTTTCCGATTCCCCGAGCGTGAAGTTCAGGCTGAAGAACGCCATGGGTTCCAGCAGCCTCAGCGCCACGCTGGCCGACCAATCCCTGAATATCAAAATCGGCAGCCGTTTCGAGAAACCGGAATTCGATTTCGAGGCAAAATCCGTTCCCGTAAAAGAAATTCTCGGCGCAGTTCTCCGAGGCATTCCGGCCGTGACGATGAATGCCGACGTTACGGGCTCCTGGGATAAATTCAATATCAGCCTCGATTCTAATCTGGGCCGCGAGCTTAGCGGCGGCTTCCAAAAACAACTGCAAGCTAAACTAGGCGAGGCGAAGGCAAAACTGGATTCCTTCGTGAACGAAAAAATCGGCGGCAATAAGAAAAAAGTACGCGAGCTCCTCGGTGGCCTCACTTCTGGTCCCGGAAAATCTCTGGGACAGAGCAAAGAAGAGCTCGGCAAAGCCATGAGCAGCGCGGAGAAAAGCGCGCAGCCTGGTCCCACCGGTGCAGGGAAAAATCTGCTGAAGGGCTTCGGCTTCTAGACGGCCGTTAGTTTTCCGGTTTGATTGCCGTGATTCCCGCCAGCGGGAATCACGGCCGCCCGAGCGTATAATTTCCCTGAATGCGAATCTCACGATTGTTAAACGTCCAGCACTCACGGCTGTCGTCGACGAATACCACCCAATACAAGTCATGCTCCGAGCTGTAATCGATCAAAAAAGCGGCCTGCCCTTTTCCTTTTGGGGTATCTACCGGAATCGATGGATTGAGTTGCAACATCATGGGCACCGCAAAAGCAGATATTGTGCCGGGAAATTTTGCCTCGAATCCGCGGTGAATAGGTCAAAAATGTCGTCTAGTTATTTTTGGCCCCGGGCTTGCACTTCCTCCCCTGAGTTCACGTGAATCGGGAATATGTGAACGGAAACCACTAATAATCAGGAGAATTTATGCAACAGAACCAAAATCAACAAAATCAAAAAGGCCTTAATGGCAAACAGTCCGGGCAGAGCCAAGGCAACCGCCAAGACTCTCGTCAAGACGTGGTAAAAGGCCAAGACAAGCATCAGTTTGCCGGCGCACAAGCCCAGGACAAATTTGGACAGAAAGATTCCCAAAAGGTATCTTCGCCCCGCGACTCCATGAAAGACTCTGATATCGAAGACGAAGAGCTCGACGTGAGCAGCGAACAAAAAGATGTGGACGCCGATGAAATCGACGACCAAAAAACGACCCTTGAAGATTCCGGCATCCAAGAAGACGTTCGCAAGCCGAACCGCAAAACTGCTTAGATAATTTGCCGGGCATTGCTTTAACAATGTCGCAGAGGGAAGCCGCTGAAATTCGTTTCAGCGGCTTTTTTATTTTACTGCTGAACGCAGTAAAGGCTTAGCGTGGAGGTGCAGTTGCTCGTGCCGTTGGAAATCATACTGGCCACCGAAGTTTGGTCGCTTTGTCCCGTGTGCGCCGTCCCTACCGTGGAGGTAAAACCACTGCACTCGTTATTCCCAATGAAACCAGAACTGAGCCCGGTCCACACCGTACTGTTACTAGCGTTCACCGAATTGGTGAGCGTGCCAGAGAAGATCGCGCCCGCAGTGGTGGTCCCGATTTCGGTAGTGCCGTCGATGCGGTAATAAGTCGTATTCGCTTTTAGCGGCCAGTCCGCGGAAGGAGCTTGCCGGCTCGTAACGCTGATGAGCGCTTTGTAAGTATCGTTGCCGGCTTGGGCATCGGCATTACAATAAAGGTCGGCGCCGGCCGTGCCCAGCAAAGCGCCCGAAAGGTCGTTCCTCGTGGTCACAAAAATTTTATATTTAATTTTCGATGCGGCGCCGCCGCCAGAATAGTTGGGGCTATAACCTTTGCTCTGCCCGCAGGCAGAAAAAAGAATAAGAATAACTAGCAAAAAAATAGGAAGAGGCACGCGTCTAGAAAGAGAAGCCATAGACCACCCCTATCGTCTTGAATTGCATTTCGTTTCCCGCCGCCAGCGTGAACTCTGTTCCGAGAGCCTCTCGTTTCGAGAATTCGGTTTTCGCGTACTCAATTCCCCAAAAGGAAGATCCCGCCGACTGGAAGTGCACCTGAATCCCAAGCTGAGCGGCCGAGGTATATGCCTGCTTCACACCCAAAACACTCGGCCGGGAAAGATCGTAGGAGGAATAAAGAGGAAAAAGCCGCGCGAGCAGGCGCACGCTACCCGCGGAGATTCCCAGCACCGGCCCAGCGATGATCATAGCTCCCTGCACGTTGGAATCCGCGAGCCCGCTTGGATTGGTATATTGCTGCCAGAGTGCATACTCGGCCCCCACTCCCAAAAGGAAATAATTCCAGCGCAGGGCGAGCACGCCTTCCAGCGCCGGAACTAGCATCACGCGCGAAGGAACGGAAGTGCCGTCCAGTGAAGAGGCTTTGCCGTACCCAAGCTTTCCGGCGAGCGAACCATAGAAATTCCGGCGTGGCGGCTCGGCGGAAGAAAAGGCAGGAAGAAATAAGGCTACCATCGCGAAGAGGCAGAGGATTTTGGGGCCGAATTTCATGGCTTAACGGTAAGGCACCACGCTGTGGCTTACAAGGAAAAGCGCCCAAAAATGGTGCGTCATGGCGCAAATGAAAATAAAATTAGGCTTACTAGAACTTGAAATAAATAAAACGTTCTGCGCATGGATCTCTCGGAAAAAGAGCGCCAGATTAGGCCTACAACAGCCGGTACTCGGCCATACGTAAACCGCTTAGGTGCACTCCCTCGGAATTCTGCAGGTTAGCCGAAACGATGAATTGGCAAACGGTGCCCGAAGGAAATCCCGTGATGGCCGGCATCGTGACGGCCGTAATGATACTTCCCGAAGAATACACTACGCTCGCGGCGGCGAAAGCGAACCCATTGCAAATCATATTGAAGTGCGTGAGGGCGTTCAGTGAGGGAACGTTTAAATCGGTCTGGCTAAAAGTAATATTAATTGTGGTGGGAATGGCGGCCACCGAACTAGAAGGCGGATCGAACTGAATCACGAAGAAGGAATCGTCGGTAGGTTTGGTGGCTGAATTTTTGGTCACGGAAGGACGAATCGCAGTTCCGCATCCGGACAAAATCAGCACCATTAGGAAAGTGAAGAATCTCACTCCTTACCAACGGTGTTTTTGCGCACTTACTTAAGAGATCTCAACGTAAGTGCGGCGTATTACTGCATTATTCAAATTATTGAAATCACTAAAGAAAAAAGAATAAACCAGGGTAATGGAGCGCGTCGGTCGATTTGCAAATTGCGCAATCCGTCATTTTGCGGTATTTAGCCGCCTCAGACATAACCAAATCAACGGGGAGGTTGATCATGAAACTAGTACTATTGTTGGCCCTGGCTCTCGCGCCAATGGCTTCTGTTTACGCAAATGAACTCGACAATGAAGACCAAGTAAAAAACGCTCGTCGCCACGCCGCCGACCTACCGCAAACGCTGGTAATGAAAGTGGACAAAGCCACGGGTGCAGTGTCGGTTCTTCACTCCAGCAGCAAACTCGCCGCTAAACCCCAAAACTTTGATGGCAAAAAATTCATTGCCATGAAAAATACGGACAAGCAACGCGGTGAACTCGATAACGACAGCTCTTCGAGCGGCTGGTATTTCTACTGGAATAACTATAGCTACTCGTACCCCACGTACTACTATTACGGTTACCAGTATTCGTATAACGCCTACTACAACTACTACAATCCGTATAACAACTGTAACTACTACTACTACCGCTGGTACTAGTAGCTTAGGGGCTCTATGAAAACTGTTCTCCTCGGAATTTTCGCGATCGCTTTTTCTGTATCTGCCGTCGCGGCGGACCGAGGAGCGCAGTTTCAGAACCTTGATCAGATGATCGAGGGACTGAATCTGCGTCCCTACTTTTCCGAAGGCCAGCGTTCCCAACGCCGCTTAAAAATCGCCATATTCGACAATGGCTTCCAGGGCGCCGGAAAAGAAATCGGCCGCTCTCTTCCCAAAAATACGAAAATTCACCGTGGCCCCGTTCCGCCCCAGGGCGAAGAAGAGACTCACGGTTTCTATATGGCGCGCATTCTCTGGAGCATGCTTTCCCTGGGCGGTACCGACGGCCGCTACGCTCCCGCGGAATTCCACCTCTACAATACCTTCGGCTACTCCAATCTAAAAGCCGCGATCGACGATGCGGTCCGCAATAAGATCGACATCGTGCTTTATTCCCAAACCTGGGAATATGGAGGAAATTTCGATGGGCGCGGCTTCATCAATAAGCTCATCGATAAAGCCATCGATTCGGGAATTCTCTGGATCAATAACTCCGGAAATGTGGGCGCCACCACTTTCAACGGCGGAATCCAAACCGGCGAGGACGACTGGGTTACCCTCCCCAACCGCAACCAAGGCCTGGAAGTACGCTGCGAGAAAAATCCCGCTAAAGAATGCATGCTGCGGGCCGTGCTCAGCTGGAATGATTTCTCCGATGACGTGGAACAAGGCTCCGACAAAGACCTCGACTTCGTGCTCACCGACGATACGCTCAACGTGATCCAGAGCTCGAGCCTCCAGCAGACGAAAGAGAAGGTCGAGCGTCCCGGCACCTCTAAATATCCCCGCGAGATCATCACCGCCAAGGTAAAGCCCGGCCTTTATTTCCTGCGCGTAAAGGATCGTTCCAAAAATTTCGCCGGTAGCGACCGCCTCCGCATCATCGTGAACGGCGATTCGCTTTCCATGGCAAGCGCCGATAAAAATGAAAGCGTGCTTCCTCCGGCCGACAATGTACGAGCTATAACGGTTGGCGCCCTCGATTCGGAGCGCACCAGCATTTCGAATCGGCAGCAAAAACCCGAGCTCTGGACCAATTCCCTGGTTTCGCTATCGAAAGAAGAAAACTTCAAGGGAACTTCGAACTCGGCCGCCATGGTAGCGGCGGGTGCCGCCATCTTAATGTCGCGCGAAGGCCGCCTTTCGCGCGCAGATATTATCGAGAGGACGGGCAGTTCACAGGCCCCGCACCCTTCTATGGGCCAAGGCCTTCCGCTTCAAATGCTGGGGTTTGCTCCCACCGGGCCGAACGGCTGCTTCCTTCCCATAGATACGAGCCGGCTGAACCTGCCCGCCTACCTCACTTCCATGCTTTCTCAGGGCGGTACCGCGGTGGAAACCAATGCCGGCCGGAAGATTATTTTCGCGTTCGATCCAATTCTGCTCACGCCGCGCATCCAGCGCCGCCTAGTGAATGATATTCTCGTGACCACCCCCCGGGGCCCCGGGCTTTTCCAACGCACTGAGCTTTGGAATTTGCCGCAGGATTATGTAGAAATGGTGCAACTTCCTTTCGGCACGAGCGTATGCGGCGCCCAAAACGGCGCGCAGCCTCCCTCGTGGGGAAAGGTTTTCCGTCTACCTTAGGGCCGGTGACCATTGGAATTTCTTCATTCTGTTCTCTCCCACGTATCCGCGGACGATTTGGTCGCGGTTGGTTTTCTCATTTTCCTCGAAGGCGTGCTCTCGATCGATAATGCGCTGGTTTTAGCGCTGATCGTAAATCCCTTGCCTAAGCATCTCCATCAGCGCGCCCTCACTTACGGCCTCGTGGGCGCGGTGGTATTCCGCGTGTTTGCGATCTCCATCGCCTCGTATCTCATGCACTGGACCTGGGTGAAGTTCGTGGGCGGCGCCTATCTGCTGTACTTAGGGATTCATTACTGGTGGACCGGAGATAAAAAAGAAGAGAGCGACGCCAAAAATACGGTGAAGCATAATTTTTGGCGCACGGTGATCATCGTGGAACTTACCGATATGGCCTTCGCGGCCGACTCCATCCTTACGGCCGTAGCGCTCACCAAGAAACTCTGGGTGGTGATTACCGGGGGCCTGCTCGGACTCCTCATGATGCGTTTTGCGGCTACGATGTTCATTAAGCTACTCGAACGCTTCCCGCGCTTCGAGCCCACTGCCTATATGCTGGTTTTCATCGTGGGGCTCAAACTTGTGGTGGACGGCTTTCACATGCCTGGTATCGATTTTCACGATCCTAAAAATCCAGCCTTCTGGGCCTTTTGGTGCAGCATGGTGCTGAGCTTCGGCTACGGTTTTACCCAAAAACACGACCAACGCAATCTGTCATAAGATGCGTTTTCCTTGCTAAATAGCCAATGGCTACCATTATATTAGTCAGCCATTCTTAGGAGGAATTTCGTATGCCGTTCTTAAAACGAATCTTTTTCTTCTCCCTCGTGAATATCGCGATGGTACTCACGATCAGCCTCGTGCTCTCTCTCTTCAACGTACGCCCTTACCTGCATGCCTACGGCCTGGATTATTCCAGCCTCGCGGTTTTCTGTCTGGTTTGGGGTATGGGCGGAGCTTTTTTTTCGCTCGCTCTTTCCCGCGTGATCGCCAAATGGACGATGGGCGTGCAAATCATCGATCCCAATTCCAGCGGCGAATACGGCGAGCTCGCGCGCACCGTGCATCGGCTGGCGAAAGCGGCACGCCTGCCCGCGATGCCGGAAGTGGGCGTCTACGAAAGCGGAGAGATCAACGCGTTCGCCACCGGCCCCACAAAAGCTCGTTCCCTGGTGGCCGTTTCTTCTGGGCTCCTGCGCAATATGCGCCCCAATGAAATCGAAGGCGTCCTTGCCCACGAAATCAGCCACGTAGCCAACGGAGACATGGTTACCATGACCCTCATCCAGGGCGTGGTGAACGCGTTCGTGATGTTCCTCGCCCGCATCGCGGCCTTTGCCGTAAGCCAAGCGATGGCGAGCCGCAACGACCGTGACAGCGGCCGCGGCAGCCCCATGGTCTACTATATGATCACGATGCTGTTCGAGCTCGTCTTCGGCCTGATCGGCGCCATCATCGTGGCTTCCTTCTCACGCTGGCGCGAATTCCGCGCGGACCGTGGCGGCGCTACCCTCGCCGGGCGCGAATCCATGCAGGCTGCCCTGCGCCGCTTGCTCGCAAATCAAGAAGCCTACGACCATAGTGCCAGCCCAGCGGTGGCCGCGCTCAAAATCAATGGGCGTCGCGGAGGCCTGATGGCCCTCTTCGCCACCCACCCTCCGCTCGAGGCGCGCATCGAAAGGCTTTCCAGGTAAATGCAACGATTCTGGGACGAAGGCTTTTGGGGCAATAGCTGGGAACGCTGGGCGATCCTAGGCGGCATCCTCTTATTCACGCTGGCGTTAACTTGGCTACTCCGCGCGCTCTTGATCGTAAGGCTGAGAAAAGTGACCGCGAGTACCATGGCCAACTGGGATGATCTCGCGCTCTTACTCCTCGAGAAAACACATTATTGGTTTCTGCTGATGGTGGGCCTCCATCTCGGCATGCAGTCGATGAACCTTCATCCCAAGGTAGCCCGCGCCTCGGAGGTGCTATTTCTTTTCATCGCTTTTGCGCAAATCGGAATATGGCTCTCCACCGCTGCCGATTTTCTGGGAAAAAAGTACACGAGAGATACCTTCACTACCGACCCGGGGCGCGCTACCACGCTGGCTACCCTTATTTTCCTTGGTCAGGCGGCGATCTGGGTCGTGGTTTCGCTGCTGCTCATCGGCAACCTTGGCTATAATGTTTCAGCTTTACTCGCTGGCCTCGGAGTGGGCGGCATCGCGATCGCGCTCGCCGTGCAAAATATTCTTGGCGATCTCTTCGGCTCCCTCTCGATCGTGCTCGACAAGCCCTTCGTGATCGGCGATTTTATCGCCGTCGGCGAAGAGATGGGCACGGTGGAAAAAATCGGGATTAAAACCACCCGCGTGAAAAGCCTCTCGGGTGAACAGCTGATTTTTTCTAATTCCGACCTGCTCAAAAGCCGTATCCGTAATTTCAAACGGATGGGGGAGCGCCGGGTGGAATTCGCGTTCGGCCTTCAGTACACGACCGCCCCCGATAAGCTCGACCAGGCCCGCGCCCTGGTAGAAAAAGTAGTGGCCTCCCAGCCCGACTGCCGCTTCGAGCGCTGCCATCTGGCGAAATTCGGGAACATGAATTTAGAATTCGAAACCGTCTACTGGGTGAACAAGCGCGACTACCTTTCCTATATAAACGCGCACCACGGGATCTCCGTGCGGATCGCGGAAACCTTCCGTAAGAGCGGAATTTTCTTTTCCTACGCCACTCCGGCACCTGTTTCCGAGGAGTTAAAAAATGCCTCCGACCCAACCATCCGGCCTTGAGCGCGCTCGAGCGGTAGTAGCAAAATTGCGTGGCCCAGATGGCTGCCCCTGGGATCGCGCCCAAACCCACGAAAGCCTGCGCCGCTACCTGCTGGAAGAAACCTACGAAGTCCTGGAGGCGCTCGACGAGCTGGCCACGAATCCCACGACCGGTTCCGAAAAGCTAAAGGAAGAACTAGGAGATCTCTTGCTCCAAGTTTTACTCCAAGCCGAAATTGCCGGGGAAACGGGCCGTTTTGATATCGACGGCCTCGCGAACGATTTGGCCGCTAAGCTCGTGCGCCGCCATCCCCACGTGTTCGGCGGAGAAAAACTAGAATCCGCGGAAGAAGTAGTAGGCGCCTGGGAAAAAACGAAACAAGAAGAGAAGCCCAGAGAATCCACACTCGACGGCCTGCCTCCCGGAATGCCGGCCTTGCAACAGAGCCTAAAAATTATCGAGCGGGTTTCCAAAGTAGGCTTTCAGTGGCCGAGCCTCGAAGGCCCGCTAGAGAAATGCCGTGAGGAGCTTGAAGAATTTTTATCCGAAGTCGAGAAGCTCGGGAAGCCCGCGAAATTCGGCCGCGAAGAGGGCGCCGCGCTCGATAAGAAAACTAAGCTCCGCCTCGAAAGCGAGCTCGGCGATTTGATTTTCTCCCTATCCAATATCGCGCACTTCCTACACTTGAATCCCGAGGACGCGCTACGTTCCATGCTTCGCCGCTTCGAGAAAAGATTCCGTCACGTGGAAACCCGCGCCAGGGTGGACGGAAAAAAATTAGCGGATATGCCGCTGGACGAGATGGATATTTACTGGAATGAGGCCAAGCGCCTAGAGAAACCCTAAATCTCTTGCTCGCGCGTGCGCAAATCGGCCGCGCGCAGGAGCTTGCAATGCTCGCGGATTAAATCCCGGTACTTTGTTTCGTTGATCACCCCCATGGGCAGAAATTTTATCCCGAAGAAGGTGCGGCTGAGATTAGAGTCTTTTTCGTTCACTTCCACCGAAATGCGCGTGACCACGCCGGCGATTTCTTCGAATTTGTCACCCTGATTCGTGACAAGATCGAAATCGAAGCGCGTGCCCGTGGTTACGTTCGGCATGCCGGCCCCCACGTGCTCGATCAACAGCCCGCCCAGGGTGAAATTTTTCACGTTGAGGAAATGCGTCTCGCCAGCGCGGTACACTACCGCCAACGCGGGCGAAGGAAGGTCCTTCACGTCGGTGGTGAGGCGGGGCAAATAGCGCATCCAAGGCGAAGGCAAACCGGAGTCACGGATATCGCGCTCGATCTGCCGCACGAGGATAGGGCTCGGGTTCACGAAGCGCAAATTATAGATCGTGCCGATGGAATTGGCCTCACTGATCAAACGACAGCGCGCGGGCACTCCCTTATAGGTCATCTGCACTTCGTAGCCGAGGTAGTTGCGGGCCTCCGGCGGAAGCTCAATTTCGTCGAACGCGTACTTCACGCCGTAAACGGAAACGAGCGCCTGCATGCGGTATTCTTTTCCGCCGAAAAAAAGCGAAATCTTCTGGCTCGTAAAAACTTTCTTGCGCAAGTTCATCCTCCTTCTATTTTAAGGCGTGAGCCTGGCTACGGAGAATGATATTCTTTCTAAATGACGAAAAAAATCCGTGTAGCGGTACTCTATGGTGGGCGTTCTGGAGAGCACGAAGTTTCCCTGCAGTCTGGCGCTTCGGTGATAGCGAATTTAGACCGTGATAAATTCGAGGTCATCCCGGTAAGCATCAACAAAGAAGGCCGCTGGCAATGGAACGACCTCAAATTGATTGAAGAAAGCCGCGCAAAAATATTGCCGATCTACCAGAACTCTCCCGAAATGCGCCTGCGCCCCCAACCGGATGGACGCGCTACACTGGAACCGATAAACTCGGGCTCCCCCTCCTTCGGTGATATCGATGTGTTTTTCCCGGTGATGCACGGCCCGCTTTGTGAAGACGGAGCGGTTCAAGGCCTCCTCGAATTGGCCGACGTGGCCTACGTGGGCTCCGGCATCCTGGGCTCCGCCATCGGCATGGACAAAGAAGTGGCCAAGCGTCTCGCCGAGGCTGCCGGCATTCCGATCGTTCCTTACGTGAGCGTAACGAAAACCAATTTTCTCCGCGACGCGGGCGCCGCCGAGAAGCAAGCCAAAGCCAAGCTAAAGCTCCCCGTTTTCGTAAAGCCCGCCAATATGGGCTCGAGCGTGGGCGTGCATAAAGTTAAAAAATGGGAAGATCTCGGCCAGGCGCTCAAGGATTCTTTCCAGTACGACCTCAAGGTGCTCATTGAAGAAGGTATTGACGCTCGCGAGATCGAAGTGGCGGTGCTGGAAACAGTGAACGGCGCGCCGTTCGTGAGCGTGCCCTCGGAAATCTCCGCGGCTGGCGGCCACGAATTTTATTCTTACGAAGCCAAGTACCTCGACGCCAATGGCGCCACCATTGATCTGCCTGCCAAGATCACCCCCGAACAAGTGGCCACCGTGCAAAAATACGCGGCGCAGGCCTTCGAAGTACTTGAGCTGGCGGGCATGGCGCGGGCCGATTTCTTCCTCGACCGAAAAACAAATAAATTTTATTTTAATGAGGTGAATACGCTTCCGGGCTTCACCACCATCTCCATGTTCCCTAAAATGATGGGCGCCTCCGGCGTGAACTATAAGGACCTGCTTTCCCGGCTCGTCACCCTGGCCCTTCACCGCCAGCAGCAAAGACATAGCCTGAAACGCGAATTTTCAGCTAAATAGCTGATTTTACTCATAATTAGTTAAGGTTCACCCAGCCCTCATTCTTGACTATTTTATTTTAACGCGGTATACCAAATTGACCTTATTGGGGAATTTGAATGTACCGCTCTTTCGCCATTTCACTCCTGCTCCTAGCCCTCCTCGGCTGCAGCAAACAACGCGAAGATTCGCCGGCGCAAAGCCTCGTGCGCACTATTCACGTCCTAAATGAGGGCGAAGCGAATACCTTGGCCAAAACCGCGCGCGTTCGTTGCACCGACAGCGATAACTGCCCGAGTTCGGTGGGAATGCTCACGGCCCAACAAGGCGCAGATATCTTCACCTGCACCGCTTTCCTCGTAGGCGAAGATCTCGCGGCCACGAATTCCCACTGCATCCCCTCCGCCGTAAAATTAATGCCCGATCTCTGCGCCGAACGCGTAAAGCTCGAGTTACCGTCTTCGGGTGAATTTCAAACCGAAAGCATTTCCTGCAAAACGCTCCTCACCGTAAGCGAGAGGCCCAATGACTTTTCCCCGGACCTGGCCCTCATTCGCTTGAGTAAGAGCACGAAGCGAATTCCGTTCGCCATGAATAAGCAGGGCGTGATTCCAGGCGAGAGCTATACCGCCTACAAAGTGAATCCCGTGCGCGGCCAGCCCAACAAACCATCCGGCGAGATCATGAAGGACACCTGTGAAGCCGTGGGCAATTCTTACGCTTTTCCTCTTTACCGAAATGAATCCGACTCTATTTTCGTGGGCGGCGGCTGCGTGTCGGCACCCGGGAATTCCGGATCCCCCCTCCTCGATAAAAACGGAAATGCCGTGGGCCTCATTCAGGCCGCGCTGAATCTCAGCGAAGCCCAGAACAACGCCTGGCTCCCCTACCTCAAGCCAGATGAAAGGGAGTTTGGGAAAATGGTGTTAGGGACCAGCCTGCGCTGCCTTTCCCCCGACGGAAGAATCGATCCATCATGCGTTCCGTTTCACCAGGAAGATATCGAACGCCCCAGGCTCAGCGACTTTTTAGAGTCAGCCGAGCTACAAGCCGAAACCGGAAAATTGCTCGCGCCTTACCTGCGGCAAATCTCGGACTTTTCCTGGGAACGCACGATACTGGAAAAGCGCTCCCTCGATCGCATCGAAACCCTTCAGCCCCATTGCATCCTAAACTCGGGGGGCACGGACCCCGCGCTTTCCGAAGCGACCTTGCCCGTATTTTCGGTCCGCATGAGCTTCAATCGCTACTTACAGCCTTCAGCCCACGCGACGTTGCTCAAAGAAGAGCACCAGCAATTTCGCTTTTCGCGTTTCGATCTCCAACGCACGGGTGAAGCGAAAGTGGAAAGCTCTAACGGAACGAGCCGTGCAATCACGGCATGCCCATAATCTTCGCGTTATATCCGAACGCCCTCGCCATCTCTAAAATAATTTTCTCTTCCTCAACCGATACGATTCTCTCGCCCTTACGAAGCAGCTGCAGCTCCACCACGCCTTTACCGGCGGCATCCGGCACCATCGACACGCCGATCTGCAGGTCGTTCAAGCTCCTGCGGTTCATCTTTTCGATGAGGCCCACGCGTAATTTCTTCTCTAAACTCTCGGCCTGCACGATCCAGCCGGATCGCGCCTCGGCTGCAATTTCCGCCCCCGGCTTATCGAACTGCACGAAGGCCAAACGGATATCTTCGGCGTCCATTTCTTCCAGAAGAATCTTCTGGGCCATCGCCCGAGCTTCCGGATTTAGTTCGAACGGCACGAACATCACGCCGTCGTCCCCCGTGAAGCGGGCTTTGAGCTTCTTGCCTGCGGCCGGCGAAAGAATTTTTTGCGCTTCCAGCTCCGCGGCGAAGCGTCGCATTGCACGCTGGAAGCTTGCCTTCTTCGCCTCGAGCGCCGCGGTAGCGCGAATCTCGCCCTCACGGACGGCCTGAAGACGGATTTTGATATGCTGACCTTCCGTATCTGCCAGCGCCTTCATCGTCTCCTGGATATTTCTCGCGTTCTGCCCCTTAAAATCTGCCGAAATCACACCGCGCGCCGCCACACCCATATCGATCACTTCGCGCTTGGCCTGCAAGAGCCCCGGGGAAAACTGATCCACGAGCCCAAGATAGCTCCGCAGCCCCTTGGCATCGTCCGCGCTGAACTTCAGCCTAAATCTCGCGCTTAGGGCCCGCGCCACAGCATCGGTCATATCTTCGTGGTAGCGAGGAATGGCCTTCTTGATGGCCTCGATGGTTTCGGCGGAAAGAACCTCCGCGCCGCTTTCGGATTTCACTAAAAATCCCGGCAGCCCAGCATAGCGCTTGGCCACCCACTTTTGAAAACGGCCAGCGTTGTAGGCGGCCTGTTGCAGCGTGGCGGCGGCTTCATCGAAGTGGCGGAGTACGGCCACATTTTTTGGGCTAAGATTATCACGGGAGAAACGCGTGGCCACTCCGGCCTGGTCGGGCGTGGCCCCCACCCCCGCGTGGTACCAGTTCCGGCTATCCGCGCTCAGGCCCTTCACTTTTTCCTTCCAGCCGTTCTCCTCGGAAAGATCATCTAGGTATTCACTATATTTTTTATTTATGCGGGAAAGCAGCGCCGACGCGCGCGCCTGGATTTCGCGGTCATCCGACTTAAAAGAAAATCGCAGCGATTTAAAATCGGAATACTTATCGAGCATCGCGGCGGCCAGAACCGGATCAGAAGAAATTTCCGACCACACTACGTCTTTATGCAGGTTAGTGAGCGCGGTCACGAGCTCTCGATCTTCAATTACCTTATCGTTGAGGTCCTTGAGCACGGCATTCTCGATATCGAGAAAAATCCGTGCATCGGTTTTTTCACCGCGATTGGCGGCCACCGCGCGCTGAAGAAATTTCTCATTGTCTGTGTCGCTGATTCCACGGAATTCCGCGTAGCGCTCGCGGATACGCTTGCCCTTTTCGTAGCCCTTTCGCCCTTTGCTCTCGATTTCCAAATAGAGACGTTCGCAGGTGTCGCCGAATTTCAGGTGCGCGGCGGGACCGGCGAGATTCGGCTTCGACGCCAAAGCGGGCAGAGCAATCAGGAGTAATAGAAAAGTAATCACCACTAAGCCGTATCGGTGGATTAGGGCAAATTCTTTAAAGATTCTGGGGGCTTGGCAACTAGAACGAGCTTAGTTGAATCACTTTGGGGCACACAGTGATTTCAAATTTAGGTAAGCAATTTCAGTAGCTTACTGCGCCGTGAGCGAAAGACGGTGAATTTTCCCGCTCGTGCCCTTGGGCAGCTCATTCATGTGCACGAAAAACTTCGGTACTTTATAGCGAGCCAGGCCCTGCTGGCAGAATGCACGGAGCTCGGATTCATCGATCGGCGCGCCATTTTCGGTGGAATAAAAGCATTTCCCCACTTCGCCCCAGCGATCGTCTCGCACGCCCACCACGGCCACTTCGCGCACTTGAGGATGAGTGCGAATAAAGCTTTCAAGCTCGGCGGGATAAATATTCTCGGCCCCGGAGATGAACATCTCTTTCTTGCGGCCCACCACGTAGAAGTACCCCTCTTCGTCTTTACGGACGAGATCGCCGGTATGCAGCCAGCCTTCGGAAATCGTTTCTTGCGTGGCCTTGGCATTTCTCCAGTAGCCGGGCGTGCAACTCGGACCGCGCAGGCAAAGCTCGCCCACCTGACCGGGCTCTTCGAGTTCTTCGCCGCTTGCAGCCAGAATTTTTACGTCGACATAAAAATTGGGAAAACCGATCGAGCCGATCTTGCGGATACTATCTTCTTCATTCAATGAAAACACGTTCGGGCCAAACTCCGTGAGGCCATAGCCCTGGCGCACGGGTATACCCTTTTCAGCCCAGGTACGGATCAGGGGAACCGGCATGGGCTCCCCGCCCACGATGGCGTAGCGGACTTTTTTGAGGGCCACTTTCGCAAAGGTTTCCGCGCGAGCCATCATGTCCATCATGGTGGGTACACCGAAGAGAACGGTGATGCCATGCTCTTCCGCTACGGCGAGCACGCGCTCCGGATCGAATTTTTTCAGGAGCACGATCGAAGCGCCATGATGCAGAAAAGGAGTAGTGAGCACGTTCCAGCCCGAGGTGTGAAAGAAGGGATGGAAAATGAGCGTGGTATCGCTCGAGGTGATGTTCAGACGCAGGCCGGTATTCACCGAATTCCAGAAGAGCATTTTGTTGGAGATCAAAGCACCCTTGGGCTTTCCGGTGGTTCCGGAAGTATAGAGAATCATCACCGGTGCATCGAGGTCCGATTCCATGGGCATGAACTCGTGCGGCTCGGAACCGAAAATCCAGTCGGTGAGCCCGCCCTTGCCTTCGAAAGCCAGCAAAGCATCGGGCTTCTGCTCGAGCTCGGCCATGGTGGAAGCGAAGGTATTTTGCCAGATCAAAAGCTTGGCGCCGGAATCCGAGAGCACGTGATCGATCTCGCGGGGAGCTAAACGGAAATTGATCGGCACGAGAATGGCACCGATCCGCTGAAGAGCAAAAAATAAGAAAATAGTTTCTGGTTCGTTCTGCGCGAGCACGGCCACGCGCTCGCCTTTTTGTAGCTGGAAGCATGTGCGCAGCTGCTGGGCTAAATGATTGGAGCGCTCGTAGAGCTCGCGGTAGGAGAAAGTGCGGTTCGAATCGGCGCAGCGGAGGGCCAGCGCGCGCGGAGAATACATCGCCCAGCGCTTCAGCCAGTCGAGCTCGACGGATTCGGAGTCCCTTGCGACCGGCTTATTATAACTTTCGCTTCTAAAGCGCGAAAGCGCGGCGATACCGAAATCATCGCCCACGGCCCCCGCGGCGGCCATAGCTTTAGCCTTCACGGAATTTTCCGCGCCCGCCACCAACTTCTCAAAAAAACTCTTAGGTGTCATAGGCCCACTCTAGCGCCACTGCGCCCATGGCCACTCCGCCGCCGGAACCCACGAGCATGAGGAGGTCGCCTTTTTTCAATTTGTGATGATTGGCCGCATCGGCGATCGCCATGGGAATGCACGCCGAGCCGGTATAACCGTAACGGTCCATGATATTGTAGCTCTTCTCTTGGGGCTGCTCGAGGATATTCATGGTTTCCTCGATGGTGCCGATATTGATTTGCGTGAGAAAAAAGAGCTTCACGTCTTCGATTTTTTTATTGGTCCGATCGAGCATCAGACGCACGAGGCGGGGCCAATGCGTAGAATTAGTTTCAAGCGGGATCTTCTTCGCGAAGCTAAGCTGGTGCCCCTTTTTCTCCAGCACTTCCGGCGTGCTGGGCATGAAAGTACCGCCGCCGTAGATGCCCATATAGTCGTGGAATTCCCCCACGGTGAAAAGTTTCGAGGCGAGGATTCCGGGACCGACATTCTCGGCACCGGCGCGCACCACCACGGCGCCCGCGCCATCGGCGAAGAGCGAGGCGATTTTATGATCGTCCCAGTTGAGATGCTTCGTCATTCCGTAAGCCCCAACCACTACGATATTCCGGTACTGCGAATCAGCGGCTATATACTTGGCGGCCATGTCTAGGGCCGTTACGAAGCCCGCGCAGGCGGAATTTATATCGAAGGTGCCAGCATTCTTGAGGCCCATCTTGTGCTGCACCACGGAGGCGGTGGAGGGAGAAATATAATCCGGCGTGTCAGTAGCCACGATCAAAAGGTCTACGTCTTCTTTGGCTAACTTGGCGGATTCGAGGGCGCGTTCTACGGCAGGGACGATTAGATCGCTCGTGCTCTGCTTCTCGTCCATAAAATAGCGTTGGTGAATATTGCGCTTGGCGCGCAGGAAGCTATCGATATCTATCTTGTATTTCTCGTTGAAGAAGGAATTGGGAACCAATTTCTCCGGGTGATAAAGACCAGTACCAGCAATAAAAGCACGTCTCATGAAATCCCCCTAACAGTGTCTTGACACTATGCAAACGCCACGGGTATATCACCCAAGCGTGAATATTCAATACCAATTCAAAGGCAAATCGGCAGTTGTAACCGGCGGCGCCCAAGGCATCGGCTTCGAGATCGCAAAAAGCTTTCTCCGGGCGGGCGCTAAAGTGGCGATCTGGGATTATTCCGAAGCGGCGCTCGCCAGCGCGCAACTGGAACTTTCTGCTTATAAAGATCAACTTACCGTGGCGAAGGTAGACGTGAGTAAAGCCGCTTCTTGCTTGGAAGCCGCCAATGCCCTGCCCTTCACCCTCGATATCCTAGTGAACAACGCGGGCATTACCCGCGATAAGAGCTTCAAAAAAATGGGTGCCGAAGAATGGGACGCCGTGATCGCCACCAACTTGAGCGGTCTTTTCCACGTGACCAAAAGCGTGTTCGAAAAATTTACGGCGGGTACTGCTCCGAAGCGCATCATCAATATTTCGAGCGTCGTGGCTCTTTACGGAAATTTTGGACAAACCAATTACGCGGCCGCAAAAGCCGGCGTGATCGGCATGACGAAAACGTGGGCCCGTGAATTCGCCCGCTCCGGCTTCACCGTGAACGCGGTAGCCCCCGGATTCATCCAAACGAAGATGACGGAGTCGATGCCCCCCGAAGTATTGCAGCAAATGGCCGCGAAAGTGCCATTGCAAAAGCTCGGAACCACCGCCGACATCGCGCGCGCTTGCCTCTTTTTGGCGAGCGACGAAGCCGGTTATATTTCTGGTACCGTGCTCAGCGTAGACGGCGCGCTCACGCTCTAATCGTTTTCTGTTCTTTCGACTGTTCTGAGGGGGACATTCATCATGGGATTATTACTGCTGCTCGTGGGCTCATTAACTGCCTTCGCCGGAAACCGCGTGGAGTCACTCGTGGCTTTGCCGGACGGAAACCAAGTGTACGTGGACTACCTTAAGCCTAACCCCGGCCAACCCACGGTAGTGCTGCTGAATGGCCTGACCTATACCACCGGAACTTGGCGGAAATTTGCCGAGCCGCTCGCGAAGCTCTCTCCCGGTACCGGAATCCTCCGCTACGACATGAAAGGCATGGGGCAAACGCTTTTCACCGCGAAGCTCCCCGTTTCCTATACGATCTCTCTCGACGATCAAGTGGAAGAACTGCATTTATTGCTTCAGCATTTTGGGCTTAACCGCGCGAACTTAGTAGGACTCTCCTACGGCAGCGGCGTGGCCGTGGCGTTCGCCGCGCGCTATCCCCACGAAGTAGAAAAGCTAATTTTGATGGCTCCCTATACGGAAGCGGTGGCTTCGCAGGACCGCTGGATTCATTCGCAAGTGAAAGCCACGCGCATGATGAATCCCTGGAATCCCGCCACCGACGACGAACTCTACGATTTCTTTTTGCGTAATCTCATCTACTCCACCTACCCTTCCGCTGAGCCCGTGGTTCTGGAAAATCCTTTTAAACTCGAGGCCGTATTCCGCATGGTTCAAGGAATCCGTAAGTTCTCGGCCACAAAGGTTGCCCATCTTTTGCCCACTAATTCCGTTCATTTAATGGTGGCCAATCAAGACCAGTACCTGGATAAGGAAGCCCTCGAGGCATTCTGGAGCGCGGTTCCCAATTCTACGCGTGCCAGCCGGATCAATATTTCCTTCACCGAGCATAAGATCCCGGAAGCCATTCCGGAATACTCCGCCGCCTGGGTGGCCGAGATCATCGCCAACAATCCTAAAATTTCCGCAGGCCGGATCTTCACTGGCTCTACCTGGGATAATTTAGCCAAGTCGGAAGACGCGGAAATCACCCTGCGAAAGCCCTAATGCCCTTTCTCGAACGCGACGGCATTCAGCTCCACTACGAAATTCTTGAGGGTCTCGTTCCCTCCGACACGCTTTTTTTGCACGGAAACCTTGCCTCGAACGCCTGGTGGCAACCCGCCGTAGAAGTATGGCGCGCGAACGCGAAGCCTAACCTGAAAGGCCGAATTATCCTGGCCGAATGGCGGGGTTGCGGGAAAAGCTCAGGGCCTGGTTTAGAAAAGGACCTCGCCCCTGAAGTGCTCTCCACCGACGCGAATGCCCTGCTCCATTCGCTAAAAATACAAAAAGCTCGTTTAGTGGGCCATTCCACCGGTGGCCTGATCGGCCTCGTGGCGATGAGCCAGAACCCAGGACTCTACGAAAGAGCCGTATTGCTGGATCCCGTGTCCCACAAAGGAATCCAGTTCCCGCCGGAAATGTTCGCGGCCTTCACCCAAATGAGCCAAGACCGCGCGTTCTGCGAACTCGTGATGATGGGTACGATCTACCAGGCCCAGGTAAGTGAGGAGCTGAAAGAACAGCTCGTTTCGGATGCATTCGGCGTGCATCCCTTAGTCTGGCACGGGGTTCCGAAAGCCCTGAACGTAACCGACGTAACCAACGAGCTCCCCAAAGTGAAGCAACCCGTACTGGTCCTACACGGTGAGTTCGACTCCGTTTTGCCCAAAAATCTATCCCAGGAATTGGCTAATCTCCTGCCGAATGGCCGCTTTTATGAGATCCCGGGACGCGGCCATAGCACCAACGTGGAAGACCCTGCCCTATTCGTGAAACTCACGAATGAATTCCTCTACGGCTAAAAGATTGGTTCCAATCTGAAACCATGCCTGAGCGCCCCTTCTTTGTCCCCACCCAGATTGGAACCGAAGCCCGCAAAATAGCTTGATGCGGCGTGATTTTTTATTTTTTCCGCTCTTTTTATTTCAAGCACTTAGCCCCGCTTGCCAAATTTTTACTTTAACAAGCGCTAAACAAAAACCTGGCATGGCTGTTGCTCTATAGGGTTCATAGCTAAAAAGAATTTAGCTAAGCAAAAGGTCGTTTTTCCTGGGGCGTCTTTTAATTCCTTGCCACCTAAAGGAATATTCCCCTCCATCGAAAGATTCTTGCTTCGGGAAAAGCGACCTTTTGCCCCCCTTCTAAATAAATTTTTCTTAAAATTCCGGCGCGATAGAAACTAAAAGCAAAGCTTCGCCTCAGGTTAAAATCTTGATCCCGATTCCGGCGAGCACAAGCAGAGCGGCGGCGGCGAGGAATAAAAGCAGATTGAAAAACTCACGGCTCCGGTGAAAATTCTTCAGCGAGAATTTTCGGGTATAGGCGAGCTGCGCCCAAGATTGGGTGAGCCGCGCAATTTCCGCACCGAACTCGGCGGAAGGGATATAGTCCGGCACCTGCACGGAAGCCAGGTAAAGGTCCCGCTTGAGCTCGGCCAGCTGCTCGCGAATTACCGGGCTGGAAGCCAGCAGCTTGAGAATCTGCCGCTGAACTTCGGCATCTTGGCCCGCCGCTCCTTCGGCATAATCTAAAAATTCTTGGCGGTCGGGTAACTTCAAAAGTCTTCCTCCGACCAGTTAAAATCGCGCAGGCTCCGGCCCAACAAATATTCCCGAGCCTTCTCGATCTCTTTTTTTACCTGGTCTTCGCTGTAGCCCAAAATCAAAGCGATGCTCGAATAAGGCATTCCTTTCCGGGTACGCAAATAGGTTGCCGCCCGCGCCAGCTGGGAGAGCTGATAAAAAGCCATCTCTTCGTGGCCCAACGGAACTTCCGCTCCGCCCTGAGGCTCGGTCTTGCGGCCCTTGCCCTTTTCCCAAACCGAGCGAAAAAACTCTTCCCGGAATTCTTGGTGAGAAAGGAGGCCCGATTCGTTTTCGGTAAACCAAAAATTTTCGAGACCGAGCAGAAGAGTATCGAGCAAGTCCGGCTCCGCCAGCCAGGCAACTCCCGCTTGGCAGACCACGCCGAACCCATAGAGGTCTACGGCCGCATTTTCCAGGGCCCGGTAGAGTTCTTTGCTCGAAAGTAAGCCTTCAGCCTTCATTGGCTTAGTCTATCCCCAGCTTTGTCAGACAATCCAGAAAGCTTTGGGGAATCGGCGCCTCCAAACCACTGGGAAAACCGGGGAAAAGCCTGCCTTCCAGAAGCTCCAGGCTCAACGCATGCAGCTGATGAAAAGGCGCCCTATCGCTTCCACCGTAGGTGGTATCTCCTACCAGGGGCTTGCCCAGTGCCGCCATACAGGCCCGCACCACGTGGCGGGAACCCTGGGCCGTAGATATCTCCACGAGAGAGAATCCATCGCCACTCTTCCTTTTCTTTACCATAAGCTTCGTGGTGCCGGCGCTCGATTCCTTCGCCGCCACTTTTCCCGAATCCCTCAACTCGAAGGAATATTCCCCTTCAGCGGGCGCACCCGCCACCACAGCCAAGTAGGTTTTACGAAATTTTCCGGCGCCGAAGGCCTCTCGCAACGCAGCCTTCACTTCTTTAGCGAGTGCCACCGCGAGAATTCCGCTGGTATCGCGATCGAGGCGCTGGAGCAGCCCGCCTTCGAGTTTCGGCGCTTCCGCGAGGGCGGCAAAATCTTCTGCCGGCGTACCGGATTCGGCGAGGATTGTGGCCACGCGATTCGCAAAAGTATCATTCTCCCACGGCAGAAGAGGATAAGAAGCAATCCCGGCCACCTTATTGAATAAGGCCAGCTTTCGCGAAGGATCCATCCACAACAATTCGGCCGGGTGCTCTGATCTCAACAAACCCAATTGAGGCAATTGCACGGCGATCTCTTGGCCAGGCGCCACCATTTCTCCCGACTTTTTTACACGCTTGCCTTGCACGGAAACCCAGCCCGCTTCGATTAAAGCGTCGAAAGCGCTGCGGCTCAGCCATTCCGAACCCGGCAGCTTCGCCTCCCGGAGCAACCGATCTATTCTATCCGCCTTTGGTGCCTGAAAATTCCACATCTTCTTTCCAAACTATCTCTTCCCCTCGTATAATGAAAGAAAGGTGCCTAGGATTGGGC
Organism: Bacteriovoracia bacterium; assembly: GCA_050246755.1. Lineage (GTDB taxonomy): Bacteria > Bdellovibrionota > UBA1018 > CAIPTA01 > CAIPTA01 > JAKFYM01. Next base: position 42,370 of record JBFWVL010000004.1, on the reverse strand, counting down.
CCCCTTTTTTCTGGCAGGAGGCCACATGGAAACCGCAAATAGCACCCCTCGCCCCGCGCAAGTATCCGACGCCGAGCGCTTGCAGCAAGAAAGCAACTATAGGCTCCGCGAAACCAAGAAGAAACAAGACGAAGAGATGAGAGCCCTCGTGGAAAAGCACGAGCGGGACATGAAAACGACGGCCAACGCTTTTCGCGTAGAGCTCGGCGCCCAGCAAGAAGAATTCACCCGAAAGATGGACGAGCTGAATTCCAGCCAAGCCCAGCGCCTCGCTCAGCTCTCCCAGCAAAATGAAATAAACCTGAAGCAGGCCCAGGACACCTACCGCTTACAGGCGGATCAGCTGCGCATTCAGGGAGAGAAAAAACTCAGCTCCATCCGCGAAGAACAATTAGTTTCCAACGAAAACATCACCAAGAAGGGGAAAGCATGAGCAAGAACGAAGGTATTCCGTTTGACGGATTCGGCAGTGTCCTAGAAATGCTCAATCGTTCCGATGCGGCCTTTCGCGAGAAAATCCTCGCGAACGTGCGTAAGCGCGATCCCCATCTTGCCCACCGGCTCGAAGCGGAACTGCGCCCGGCGCGCCAAGCCACGCCTAGCCGCCGCCCCTCCCGTGAGGAAGAATCCCGCGCGGCTTTAGAGCGCGGCCAGCGAGCGGCGTTCACGCGTAATTACGGCCAGTAGTTTTAGACGAGCACCGCCCCATAGCGGAGCCCGCGCACCGAAACCTGCACGCTGGACAAACCGGCACGTGCCAATACTTCGTCGAGGATGAGGGCGCCGGCGAGAATCACGTCGGCTCTGCCCTTATCCATTCCGCCCAGCCCGAGCCTTTGCTCCGAAGTAAGTTTCGCGAACTTCGCGATCAGCTCCTGAATCGCCGCGCGCGTAAGAATATGCCCATGTACCTTTTCGGGATCGAATCTCGTCAGGCCGAGGCTCGCCGAAGCGAGGTAGGTAGCCGTGCCCGCCACCGCCACCAAGGTTCTGCCCTTTAGCGCGTCGAGAATCTCTGGCTTTTTAGCTAAATCCACTTTCACGAAAGTAACTAGCTCTTGGATCTGCGAAGCTAGAGGCGGATTCGACTTTAGATAACGCTCGCTGAGGCGCACACAACCCATATCGAAGCTATAACGAAATAACTCAGAATCTGAATTTGGCCTGAGGCCAACGGCTTCGGTGGATCCCCCGCCGATATCCAGTACGGCGATCGAGTGAGGATCTTTTATGCCATCAGGAAGCGCACCCTTAAAGGAAAGCAGCGCTTCTTCTTCTCCGCTGATCACTCGCACGGGAATACCGTACTTCGCGCGCACTTCCTCGAAAAACTCAGGGCTATTCTTTGCGTCACGGGATCCCGAGGTGGCCACGGCACGAACCTCGATGCCGGGGTATTTTTTTAGCCGATCGCTATAGTCCTGGAAGCAAGCGCGCGCTCTTTCGAGGGCATCGGGATGAAAGGCGCGGTTCTGGTCTACGCCCTGTCCGAGCCGCACCACGCGCACGTTATCTTCGTACACGCGAGTGATCTTACCATTCTCCACCTCGGCCACGAGGAGAAGAATGGTATTGGTGCCGATATCAATGCCCGCCCGGAGTGCCATCTAGAACTTAAAGAATTTCTTTTTGAGCTTATCGGCCGCGTCTTTCAGGGCGTCCTGCTTGCCGCTCTGGCCGTCGGTTTTATTGGCATCGCCGCCCAGGAATTTTCCAAGTGCTTTCGACGCCTGATCCTTCAGTACGTTTTTCCCGGCGGTGCCCGCGAGCTTCTTCACGGTATATTCATAGTCGGTACGAGGGCCCGTGAGCGGCCCGGTGAGGTGCAGGGCAATCGCGGGTTTGCCCGGAGCTTGGAATTCCTTGGGCAAGATTCCTTGAGGATCAAATAGATCCAGGTAAGAGTCCTGCTCCAGATTTTCGGCGATCGTGGATTTACCCTTGATCACGAATCCTTTTCCGCGCGGCTGCATTTCCATCGGCTCCACGTAGATATTTCCGGCATCGAACCGCAAGTCTGCGGTGAGCGTCTTGAAACCTTCATCAATCTGCACCTTCTTCCCCTTAAGGAAAGGCACTTTATCGGTGGCGGAATTGATGGTGCCCTGGAAGTCCACGGACTTGATGGCTCCATCCTTGGCCAATAATTTCGCGGTGCCTCTGATCGAACGCATGCGAATTGCCGGCGGATAGGTGGCTCCCGTTATATTCCAGGTAGCGTCGGTGGTGGCCTCGAGGGTATTTTTGTATTTGGGGAAATACGAGGCAAACGCCTCTTTAGCGGATATCCCGGCCATGCTACCCGAGGTTTTATAGGTAAGCGCCGGCACCTTCAGATCGGCCTCGGCATTAGCTTTCACCGAGCCGCCGAAGGTTTTCAGGCTGGCTTCCGGCACGTAGAGCACCATATTCTGCAGACGGGACTTCACGTGCACGTCGTCAAAATTGGCCCCGTAAGCGACCACGCGATTTAGCTTGCCCACGAGTGTGCCCGAGGCATTCATCATCACCGGGTTCTTCGCTAGGGGGAGCATGGGATTTACCTCGGAAGGCTTCTTCTCTTCCGCGAAGGCTTCGGCAATCCAGGAAACCATCGCCGTTTTCGCGGGCACACCGGCGGCGGGAAGCACGAGCGTTTTATCTACGTTGAAGCTTTTGCCAGAAAGCGAGAAGGCAAACTGGGGCGCCAGAAAATTCTTTACGTCGCCCACGAGCTGCACATCCGAATCGGGCGCGCTGATAGAAGCCCGCACGAGATTGAAGGTATTTTCCGAAAATCCGCCCTGAAGCTGAAAATCCATGGGCGCCTTCAGCACATCCTTCATAAAAAAAGATCCGTCTTTCACGCTAACGTCGCCATTCGCGCGAATACCATGAGGGTTATAGTCGAGCTTAACGTTCAGCCCGCCCAAGCCCTTCAGCTGATAGCCCATCACCATGGGCACGAATTCCTGGATATCATTGAGACGGAACGGCTCGGTGGTGACTTCCACCTGCGCCGTAACCGGCTCGGCGGTAGCACGGCCTTTCCCGTGAATTTGGAAGTTATGAAATCGAACTTCTAGGCTCTTGATCAACGTTTCGTGCTCGTTGCCGTCTACTTCAGTTTTCGCGGTAAAGGTCATCGACGGCGTTTTGTGAAAAAGACCGCCTTTCATATCCACGGCGAGTTTGGTGGCATCGGCTGAAAGAGTGCCCTTCACGCTTTTCACCATATTGTTCACGAGCACCGGAGTGATATTCGCATCCAGCGAGACCGGACCTTCGAAGGTGAGGTCGGGCATGGCGCCCTTTAACGGCGCCGTGAGGGAAATATCCATGGTGGAGCCGAGACCTAGATTACGGGCCTGGAGATCGAGGCCGTTCACGTCATATTTGCTTTTTCCGAGTACGTCCACATAGTGCACTTCGCCTTTATTGATGGTGAGGCCGATGCGGGCGCCGGCCACGATGGAGGGAACCTTCGTGGGCTCGCTAGGGGTGGCGGCAACGGGAGCGGAGGGAACCGGAGTGGCGGCCGGCACGGCAGCGGCAGAAATAGGAGCGGTATTTTCCTTAGCCGCCGGCGCGCTTTTTTTCGGCGCGCCCGAAATATTGCTCACGTGGTCGGAAGCGGCGGCTTGCTCGGTCTCAGCCGAAAAGCCGGCATCAGCGGAGGCCCCAGGAGCTTTCATGAGCTCGAGAATATTCATTTTTCCGTTCGCCTCTTTGCGAATAGAAATTTTCGGCGCATCGAGCACGGCGATGATCTGCGGGCGGCCCGAAAGCACGGAGAGAAAAGGGATTTCTAGGTGAAATTGCTGGGTATCCAGCATGGGTTCCGAGAAGCCGTTCACTTTCACCACGATGGATTCCGCATGGATCTTAATCGCGCCCCAGAGCGAAAGCTTGAGACGGCCGAGCTCAAGCTGGCCATTCATTCGCTTATTAGCTTCGGCGGTGATGGTGGGCCGGTACTGGTCCACGTCCACAAAGAGCGGCACGCTAATCACGGCCACCAAGAGAACAACGAAAATGGCCCCGATGGCTAGAAACAGCTTTTTCATGACTTCTCTCCCTTAAGAAAGGCTTTCACAATATCGTTTACGAGACCCGGGTTAGCTTTCCCCTGGGTTTCTTTCATCATCTGCCCGATGAAGAATCCGAACAGCTTTTCTTTGCCGGCGCGGTATTCTTCCACGTTCTTAGGACTGGCCGCCATCACCCGGCGCATCGCATCTTCGATCACGCCGGGATCGGATACCTGCACAAGCCCTTTCTCTTTCACGATCGCGGCCGGGGCTTTTCCTTCAGCCCACATGTCCTCAAATACCGTTTTCGCGATCTTGGAAGAAATCTCGCCGCCCTTGATGAGCGCCACGAGTTCCCCGAGATTTTCGGCAGTGAAGGGGCAGTCTTCGATTTCTTTTTCGTTCTCTTTCAGCTTGCGGAGTACTTCCGTCATCAGCCAGTTCGAGACGAGCTTGGGTTCGCCTAAGGATTTCGCCACGGCCTTTTCGTAGAACGCTGCCAGCGCTTTGGAAGAAGTAATTACTTTCGCGTCGTATTCGGGCAATCCGAACTCTTTCACGAAGCGCTGGGCCTTGGCGTCGGGCAGCTCCGGCAAGGCGGACCTAACTTTTTCGATCCAGGCATTATCCACGTTCAGCGGTGGCAGATCGGGATCCGGGAAATAGCGATAATCATGCGCATCCTCTTTAGAGCGCATGGACTGGGTTACGTTCTTGGCCGAATCGTAGAGCCGGGTTTCCTGGATCACGCGCCCCCCCGAGGTGATCACGTTGATCTGGCGATGGATCTCGTATTCGATCGCTTTTTCCACGAACCGGAAAGAGTTGAGGTTCTTGAGCTCCGCGCGGGTGCCCAATTTTTGCTCGCCGATCCGGCGCACCGATACGTTGGCGTCGCAGCGAAAGTTTCCTTCCTGCATATTCCCGTCGCAGACCTCGATGTACTGGAGAATGGCGCGTAGCTTACGCAGGTAAGCAGCCGCTTCGGCGGGTCCGCGAAAATCAGGTTCCGATACGATTTCGATGAGCGGAGTTCCCGCCCGATTCAAATCCACCAAAGAAAATCCGGCCATATGCTGGCTCTTGCCTGCGTCTTCTTCCATGTGGATGCGAGTAATGCCAATTTTTTTGGACTCTCGCACGCCGGGTTCGTTTTCGAACTCGATCTCGAGGTGTCCCTCTTCGCAGATCGGTTTATCGAACTGGGAAATTTGGTAGCCCTTCGGAAGATCGGGGTAAAAATAATTTTTCCGCGAGAATACGCTCACGTTGCGAATCTTGCAGTTCGTGGCGAGACCAGCACGGATCGCGAATTCCACGGCTTTGCGGTTAAGCACCGGCAGGGCACCCGGCTGCGCCGTGCACACGGCGTTGATATTGCGATTCGGAGCCACCCCATATTTATTGGGGGAAGCCGAAAACAGCTTCGAATTGGTGGCGAGCTGCGCGTGCACCTCGAGGCCGATTACGGTTTCGAATCCATTATAGGTAGGTTGCGGCATCTTAAGCTCCCTTCCCTTCGTCGTGGAGGATCTCGGTGGCGGCCACCGTTTCGAGTAGTTTTTCTTCGCTCCACGGAGCGCCGATGAACTGGAGCCCCACGGGCAATCCCTTTTCCCCGGTGCCGAAGGGCATCGACACGGCGGGCAAGCCGGCGAGATTCACGGGCACGGTGTAAATATCCGAGAGGTACATCGAAAGCGGATCACTGGTTTTCGAGCCGCGCGCGAAAGAAACGGTGGGCGTAGTTGGACCGGCGATTACGTCTACCTCCTGAAAGGCTTTCGCAAAATCCTGGGTGATCAAATTTCTTACTTGGCAGGCGCGGCGGTAGTAGGCGTCGTAGTAGCCCGAAGAGAGTGTGAAGGTACCGAGCAGGATCCGGCGCTTTACTTCGGCACCAAATAATTCTCCGCGGGTGGCTTCGTACATTTCTTCCAGGGTGGTTTGCTGCCCGTTAGGTAAAACGCGGGTGCCATAGCGAACTCCGTCGTAGCGCTCGAGGTTAGCGGAGGCTTCCGAAACGGCCACCACGTAGTATACGGCGAGGGAATATTTGGAATGCGGCAGCGTGATGGGCACGATCTTGGCGCCGGCGCCCTTGAGGGCATCGATCGCTTTTTCCACTTGCTGGCGCACGGTGGGATCCAGCCCATCGGCGAAAAATTCTTTAGGAACGCCTACGCGTAGGTTTTTGGTGAAACTCTGGCGGTGCGCGGAATCTTTCCGGATTCTTTCCACGGCTTTCCCATACTGCGGAACGGGCTTTTCGATCGAGGTGGAATCCCAGGTATCGAAACCAGAAATGCCCTCGAGCAAATCGGCGGTATCCTGGGCATCGAGGCCGAGCGGGCCAATTTGATCGAGCGAGGAAGCGAACGCCACTAGGCCAAAACGGCTCACGCGTCCATAAGTAGGCTTGAGTCCCACTACCCCGCAAAAACTGGCGGGCTGGCGAACCGAGCCGCCCGTATCGGAACCCAATGCCACCACCGAAAGATTCCCCGCCACCGCGGCGGCCGAGCCGCCGGAACTACCTCCGGGAACGCGAGCATGGTCCTGCGGCAGTTTCACGGCGCCGAAAGCGGAGTTCTCATTGGAAGAACCCATGGCGAACTCATCGAGGTTGCACTTTCCTACCGGCAAGGTGCCGGCGGCTTCCATTTTCTTCACCACGGTGCCGCTATAGGGTGGAATATAATGCTCCAAAATCTTCGAACCGCAAGTCGTGCGCACGCCGAGGGTAACCAGATTGTCTTTGAGGCCGATGGGAATTCCCGCCAAAGGTCCCGTCCGCTTTCCCGCGTCTACTTCCTTCGCGGCAGCCAGAGCCTCATTCTCCATGAGGCCGATAAAAGAATTCGTCTGATCGGCCTTCGCGCGGCTTAGATACTCCTTGGCCAATTCGGTGGCGGAAATTTTCTTGGCGTTGAGCTGTTCTTTCCATTCCCAGGCTTTCTTCAAAGTATGACGGGGGAATTGCATCACTCGCCTCCAATCACTTGCGGCACGCGAAACTGTTCGTAGAGCGACTGTTCCGAACAATTCAAAATTCGTTTTACTTCTTCTTCCGGAAGCTGGATCGCCTCGTCTTCCCGGAAATGCGTTCCGGTTTGCACCGCGTGCACTAAAGGCTCCACCCCATCCACGTTCACCTCGGAAAGCTGGGCGATCATGCCCAGAATTTTTTCGAGTTCTTTGGTGTACTGGGCCACTTCGGGCTCCGTAATTTTTAGGCGCGCTAAATGCGCAATTTTCCGGGTTACTTCTGGCGAAACGAGTTCAGACATAAAACCTCGATTTTGAATGGCAAAGATTAACTTTGCTCGAGTTTGGCAGCAAGCCCGCGTTTGGGAAAATGACCTGATTGCCGCTATGCTTCTTGAGCCTCGATCAAGCGGCGCGTTATACCTACTGCAGTTCGAGCTGCACGTGCTTGAGCGAAAATTTCTTCGTTACGCGCCCACTAAACTCGATCGTCACCTTACGATCCGACTCTGAGCCTTCAAGCTGCTTCACCGTGCCGGCCCCATAGGAAGCATGCTTCACTTTCTGCCCTACTTTGATCTCGGTACCTTCGGCATCGGCGGCGGCCTTTACTTCGTAGGTAGGCGCGGCGGCTTCATGCCCGTAATCATATTTGCGGCCGCCCTCCCCCTCGGTTTTGCCTTTTCCCTTCCAAGAAGGAAAGCCGCGGGAACGTTCCGATTCCCAAACCGTGCGCACATTGAACTGGGAAGCCACGGAAGCGTCCCCTTTCTTCACATCGCGCTGGATGAATTGTTCCGGGATCTCAAGGAGAAAACGGCTAGGCGGAGAAACCTGGATCTGGCCATAGATGCGGCGCATATTGGCGCTGGTCATCACTAGCCGTTCCATGGCGCGGGTAATTCCCACGTAGCATAGACGGCGCTCTTCTTCGATGGCTTCGGAATCGAAATCTTCCTCGCTCATCGCCATTTTCGAAGGGAAAATTCCTTCTTCGCAGCCCACGAGGAACACGAGCGGAAATTCGAGGCCCTTCGAAGAATGGAGGGTCATCATCGAAACCGAACCGGTACTAGGCTCTTCCGCGCCCTTATCCAACAAAGAAGCTTCCAGGGTAACTTGATTGAGGAAACCTTGGAGCATCCCCTCTTCCGGTTTCATCCCGCGGCGTTTGGCATCCTCTTCGAAAAATTGGATCACGGTATCGAATTCTTCCAAGTTTTGGATGCGGGCTTTCGCTTCATCGGTGTCTTCGGCCTTGAGCTCGTTCACGTATCCCGTGGCGTCGAGAATGTGATGGAACATCTCGCCCACGTAGGATCGCTGCGCGAGCGCACGGAAGCCGTCGAGGAGCTTCATGAACTCGATTAATTTTTTCTGGGCGCTCGGCGGCAAGGAACCAGCTTCCTCGGAGCCGCCCAGCATCTTCTTCATGCCAGCATAAAAGGAAAGCTTATACTTGGTGGCGAATTGCTCCACTTTGTCGAGGGTGGTCTTTCCAATTCCGCGCGCGGGCACGTTAATGATCCGGAGCAGGCTAACGGAATCATCGGGATTCACCAGAACCCGCAGGTAGGCCAAAGCATCCTTGATCTCGCGGCGCTCGTAGAATCCTACTCCGCCCACGATTTTATAGGCTACGCGCTGGCGGCGAAAGATTTCCTCGAGCGCCCGCGACTGCGCGTGAGAACGATAGAAAATCGCGATGTCGGCGAAAGACCTTCCGGGATTCTCCCGCAGCCAGCTCGTGAGCTCACGCGCCACGTGCTCGGCCTCAGAGCGTTCGTCGGGCAACTGGGCCCAGCGGATTTTGTCTCCCGGCTCGTTATCGGTCCAGAGAGTTTTATCGTAGCGGGACTTATTGTTCTTAATCACCGCGGAAGCGGCCGAAATAATCGTCTGGGTAGAGCGGTAATTCTGCTCGAGCTTCACCATCAACGCTTCGGGATAGTCTTTTTGGAAGTCCAAAATATTTTTGATGTCGGCGCCGCGCCACTTGTAAATACTTTGGTCTTCATCGCCCACTACGCAAATATTTTTGTATTTCTTAGCCAAAATATTCACGAGCAGGTACTGGGCGCGGTTCGTATCCTGGTACTCGTCGACCATCAAATATTTGAAATGCTCCTGGTACTTAGCCAGGATCGCGGGATTATCGCGGAGCAGTTTATACGCCTCCACGATGAGATCACCGAAATCCAGGGCCTGGCTGGAGCGCAAAACTTCCTGGTAGCGGCGGTATACCTTGATGAGCTGCTCACCGATCGGGCCGAAAAAATCCGCGGGATCCACTTCCTCGGGACCGATGGCTTGGCATTTCATCTGGTCGATCAAGCCCTTAAAGCGCTTGGGATTCGCATTCTTGGTATTGATATCGAATTCTTCGAGCACCTTCTTGATGAGAGAATAGACGTCGTCGTCGTCGTAGATCACGAAAGGACGCGTGAACCCGAGCGCGGACAGCTCGTTGCGTAGGAGCTTCACGCAAAAAGAGTGGAAGGTGGAAACTTCCGGCAGCACGTGGGAAAAACCCATCCAGGGCTGGGCCCATTGGTGATGCTGGCGGCCGGCATGAATCTCTCGCAGGATGGTTTCCACCCTTTTTTTCATTTCGGCGGCGGCCTTGTTCGTGAAAGTAACCGCGAGAATCGTGGAAGGGTCCACCCCCTGCTTGATCAAATGCGCCACGCGCGTGATCAGCATTTTTGTTTTTCCGGAACCCGCGCCGGCGAGCACGATCACGGGCCCTTCGGTGGCCTGGGCCGCTTTGCGCTGGGGTTCATTTAATCCGAGGAGGTAGGGTTCCATGAGGCACGAAAGTTAACTCGAAACGGTGCATGGCCACAACGGAATTTCCTCCTAATGCGCAGCAATATTTTGATCGATTTTCGGACAAGAGGAAGTGGACTAATTGCGACGAAACGCTTTCTTCACCACTTCTTTGTTATACAGGTTCACGAGATCGCTCTTTACTAATAGACCCACGTAGACCGAATCTCCCTCCACCACCGGCACGCATTCTTCGTCGCTCATATTTTGCAGAGCCGTTTCCAAATTCATCTCGGGATGCAGGCTCACGCGCGCGGGCTTGAGCATTTCTTCCACGCCCACTAGGTTATGCACCTGGCTCTCTTCGCCAAGCTTCCTCCAGGCATCGAGGCCGTAAAAATCCGAGAGTGAAACCATGCCGAGCATCCGGCCGTCTTTTACCACCGGCAGCACGGGAAATTTCGATTCCATCAAGCGCTTATAGGCATCGCCGAGCGAGCTCTGGAAAGGAATCGGATCGGCGTAAGTGATCATGGCGTCACGCACCTGGATACCAGAGAGAGTATTGAAACACATCCCCGCCCGAAAACGGATGCCGTGGCGGTAGAGCCCCATGCTTGCCATACGGTCCGATTGGAAATACCCGCAAATAAAATGCGCGGCGAAGTTGGTGAAAAGCGCGGTGAAGAGGAAAAGCGCGGAGTCGGTCATGAAGCCGGTGGCAAATCCAAACACCAGCGCGGTGGCCGCCACGGGAGTGCCGAAGGATGCGGAAAAATAGGCCCCCATGCACAAAAGCGCCACGGTGGTCTGGTTCACGGGGATAAAGCTATGGGCCGCCAGTGCAACCGCCGCGCCCAGAATCCCGCCGGCGATCAGCGTGGGGAAAATCAGCCCGATCGAGCCGATCACGGAGTACGTGAGAGCCCCCATCAAGATGCGCAGCAGAACCGCAATGATCGCTACGCTCAGGAGATACCCCTGCGAGAGAGATTCATGCAGGAGCGTGACGCCGCTCCCGAGAGCCTGGGGAAAAAGATAAATCGCAAAAGCCGTGAGCGCCGCCCAGAGCACGATGCGCACGAGAAAAGCGGCCGAAGAAACGTCGGTGGCGCGGCGGGTTTCAAAGAGGCCGTGCAGCTCGCGGTCGGTTTTCCGGTGGAGGGAGATGGAAAAAGAGGCGGCCAAACCGGCCACGATGCTAAGCGTGACGGCGCAGAAAGCCGCCGTGACCGGAGTGAGTTGAAAGCTTTCAGCGCGAAAAGCGAGGGAGAGCCCCGCGTCGGCGGCGAAGAGGGAGTGAAAAACGCCATTGGGCGAAGTAAGCGACTGCGCCACGCTCTGGGCCACGAAGGCAGCCACCGCGTAGGGACCGATGGCGAAGGAAAAAGTTCCCCAGCCGTAGAGCAGCTCGACCACGAAGAGAAAAGCGGCCGTCGGCTGGCCTAGGAGAGCGGCGAGCGAAGCGGCGGCCCCGCAGGCGGAAAGCGTGCGGACCTGATTATTGGAAAGCTTGGCCCATTGCCCAAACTTAGAACCCATTGCAGAAAGCACTTCGATCGCGAAGCCTTCTACACCTACTACGCCTTGGCCAAACAGCAAAAACAACGCGCCCAGCCCGTGGGTAAAAGAGTAGCGAACTTTTCTTCGGCCGTCCTGGAAATGCAAGTCGGAAATAAAATACGTAAAGCCATCGGCCGAACGGAAGCTGCGCACGGCCAGGAAAAGACCGTAGAGCAATCCGCCCGCGAGCGCGGGAAGAAAAATACTGTAACTAAGCAGCACGTGGGTTTCCTGGGCCGAGTGGAAGCGCTGAAAAACCCATTCACCGGCATTTTGTAAAATCCACCACGAAGCGGGGATGAGCAAGCCCGCTAAACAGCCGATTACGATGGCCAGAGCCCAAATCAGCATCTCATTCCACCGTCACGCTTTTCGCCAGGTTCCGCGGCTGATCCACTTCGGTACCCTTGAAGACGGCAACCTCGTAGGCAAAGAGCTGCAGCGGAAGCAGCGCGAGAATAGGAAGCACGTCGGGCAATCCCGTATCGGGAATCGCCAGAAACTCCTCCGACATTTTTTGCAGCTGGGTATCCTCTACGGCACATATCGACAGCAAGGTTCCTTTGCGGGCCTTCACTTCCTCGATATTGCTCACCGTCTTGGAGTGCACGAGGCCATGCCCTTCGGGGGCGATAGCGATCACGAGCATCTCGGGCTCCACCATCGCGATGGGGCCATGCTTAAGCTCTCCGGCGGAATAGCCCTCGGCATGCACGTAGGCGATTTCTTTCAACTTGAGTGCGCCCTCGAGCGCGATCGGGAAAAACGATCCGCGCCCGAGAAATAGGAAGCCTTTTTTATTGGCGAATTTGTGCGCGACTCTTTTTACGTGAGCCGCCTCGCTCTCGAGATAATGGCGGGCGATTTCCGGCAGCTTACCGAGCCCTTCTACCCAGGCACGCTCGGCCTTGGCATCTAGAACTTTCGCTTCGGAAGCGCAGGCGCCGGCCAGTACCGCGAGCAGCGCTAGCTGGGTAGTGAGCGCCTTGGTGCTCGCCACTCCCACTTCGATGCCGGCATTCGTGTAAAAAACGGCGTCGCATTCGCGGGGAATCGAGGAATCGCGCACGTTGCAGATGGCGAAAACCTTCATTCCGTTCTGTTTCATCAGCTTCACGGCGGCCAAGGTGTCGGCGGTTTCGCCGCTCTGGCTGATCACGAGCCCGATGTCGGTTTTGCGAAGCACCGGCTCACGATAGCGGAATTCACTGGCGAGCTCGGCGCGCGCGGGAATTTTAGCTACGCGCTCGAATAATTGCTGGCCGTAAAAGCCGGCGTGGGCGGCGGTGCCGCAGGCCACGATATGCAGCGCGGTCGCCCGCGTGAATTCGCGCACGAGCTCGTCGTGAGAATAGGATTTCCTCTCCACGTTGGATTTCTTCGAAACGGCGGCGGCGTCGAGCCGGAACTTTCCGATGGCCAGATCGAGCCAGGCACCGAGGGTGTCGGTGAGCGCGCGCGGCTGCTCGAAAATTTCCTTCAGCATGTAATGGTCGTAGCCCAGCTTATCAATGCTATCGAGCGACCAAGTGATCGTGACTGGTTCTATTTTTTTCGCTTTTCCATCGAGGGAAAAAACCTTCACCCCTTTGGCCGTGAGCTCGGCGAGCTCGTTATCCTCGAGATAATAAATCTCGCGGGTACTGTCGAGAATGGCAGGCACGTCGCTGGCCACGAAATTCTCGTTCTGGCCCAATCCAATCACCAGGGGTGAGCCGTTGCGCGCCACCACGATGGTGCCCGGCAAGCGCTCATCCATCACCACGAAGGCGGAGGCGCCATGAATTTTTAGGAAAGAGAGCCGAACGGACTCCAGCAGCGATTTCCCCGCTTCCCGCTCAGCACTTACCAAATGGCCGAAAAGCTCGGAGTCGGTGTCGGAAGAAAATTTTGCGCCTTTAGAGCGCAAATCTTCGCGAATGGCGGAATGATTCTCGATAATACCATTGTGCACGATCGTGATGGCCCCGGCGCGGTGCGGATGCGCATTGGCCTGATTCGCCTCCCCGTGCGTGGCCCAGCGCGTATGCCCCATGGCGTGCCCGGAGGGAAAATCGATGTCCTTCCAATAGGCCTTCAGCTCTTTCAGCTTGCCGGGGGCTTTGATCACCCGGGTCGTGAAAGTATCGTTTCCACAATTCTCGAGCGCGGCGATGCCGGCGGAATCGTAGCCGCGGTATTCAAGCCGGCCAAGCCCGCGATAAATCAGCTCCTGGGCGGGCCGAGGACCCACGTAGCCCACTATTCCACACATTCTATTTACCCTTCGCTTTCTTCTGCGCGAGCATCCGGGCCTTCAAGCGAGGCGCGTAGCCCTCTTTATTTTCCTGCTTCGCCCTTGCGATCCCGAGCGCCTCGGCGGGCACGCTGTGGTTAATCGTGGAGCCGGTGGCCACGTAAGAGTCTTTGCCGATCGTAACCGGCGCAACGGCCCGTACGCCGCTGCCCACGAACGCCCCGTCTTCGATCACGGTCTGGTGCTTATTCACGCCGTCGTAGTTGCAGGCGATAAACCCGCAACCGATATTCACTTCCGCCCCCACTTCGGTATCCCCGATATAAGAAAGGTGATTGGCTTTGGAGCCGCTTCCGATCCGCGAATTTTTTACCTCCACGAAATTCCCGACACGTGCCTCTACGCCAATTTCGGATCCAGGGCGCAGCCGGGCGAATGGGCCCACTTTCGCGCCCGACTTCACCACGGCACCCTCGAGGTGAGAATAGGCTTTCACTTCCGCCCCGCCCTCCACCACGGAATCTTTCAGCACGCAGCCGGCTTCAATCGTGGCCCCCAGGCCGATTTTTGTTTTTCCGTGAAGCACCACGTTCGGGCCGATCCGCGTCCCGCTTCCGATTTCCACGCCCGCATCGGCAAACAAAGTGGCCGGCGCCTCCAGGCGCACGCCGTCCTTCATCCAGGCGAGGCGCTGACGCTGATGTAGAATCTCTTCCACTTCGGCGAGCTGGGCGAAATCATTTACGCCCTTCAACTCTTCAGCGGGCATCGTGAACGCGAAAAGTTTTTTCTTCTTAGCGGCGCCCATCGCCACGATATCGGTAAGGTAAAGCTCCTGCGCCTTAGCGCTGGGCTTTAGTGAGGGCAGGAAGGTCGCGAGGTACTTCCGGCTCACGGCATATACCCCGCCGTTTACTAGATTTATTTTTTGCTCTTTGGCCGAAGCTTCTTTTTGCTCCACGATCTTTTTCAGCGCGCCGCCGCTCCCCGTGAGCACCCGCCCGTAGCCAGTAGGATCTTCGAGCTGCATCACTCCGAGGGTAAGATCGGCTTTGCGTGCCTGGTGGGCCGCAAGCAAAGATCGGAGCGTTTCCGGCTGCAGCAACGGGCCGTCTCCATTAATGATCAAAATCGTTTCTTCGACTTCGGCCATCGCTGGCAGCGCCATCTGGGCCGCGTGCCCCGTACCCTTTTGTTCCTTCTGCCAAACTTCGCTGAAGGGCAGGCCAGACTTTTCGAGCTCGGCCAAAACTTCTTCGCGCCCGTGTCCCACCACTACGTAGTGTTTTTGGGCACCGGCTTTAGCGGCGGCTTGCAATACGTGCACTAAAAGGGACTGGCCACAAACGGTGTGTAAAACCTTGGGAAGACTGCTCTTCATGCGGGTGCCTTTGCCGGCCGCCAGCACGAGGGTAGAGAATTTTTCGCTCATATAGGCAAAAAACTATTCGATTTCCTCCACTTATTCAATAATTCGCCGCCCCAGGGGAGGCCGAAACCTCTGGAATTTCTCCCTTTTCATCCATCGAAGGTATGTGGTACAGAAACAAATCTATAGATTTATCCCGTTTTTAGCGCCCCGAAAGGAACCTATGCCGAGTTACGAAACTACCGTGATCACCAAAGCTGCTTCCACTGAAGATCAAGTGTCGGCCATCAAAACCAAAGTGGAAGGCATCATCCAGGCCCACCAAGGACAATTGGCCAGCTACGAAGATTGGGGCACGCGCCGTTTCTCTTACGATATCCAAAAAGAATCGCGCGGCCGCTACGTTTACTTCGCTTTCACCGGCAATAACGCCACGGTGGCGGAGCTGGAGCGTAACTTTCGCATCAATGAAAATATCGTTCGCTTTCTCAGCGTGAATATCTCCGACGAAGAAGACGTAGAAGCCCTCAAAAAGCCGAGCCCGATGAAGCGCGTGAAAAAGCCTTCTGACGAAGCTGGCGAAAATTACGACTCCTAAGATCGTTCATGATGGAATCAATGGAAAGCCCAGAACCGTGGGAACGCTCCGGCTCCTGGGCTTTTCAATTGGCGTTATGCCTGCTCGGCCCTCTCTTCTTCCTTTCTTACGCATTTACCCTCCTCGCTCCTCTTCCTAGCCTTTACCTCCTCGTGGGCAAAAGCGATCGCCGCCTAGGCCGCATGTGGTGGGCCATCGCTCTATTTTTAGGCACCGCCTTGGCGGCCGTCATTCACGGATTGCCCGGCGCGCTAGGCTTTCTGTTGCTGGTTAGCCTCCCTTCTTTGGTATTGGGAGAGGTGCTGCTTTGGAAAAAAAGCGTGGAAAAGGCCATTTCGCTGGCTTTCTTAGCCGTGGTCGCGGCCGGAGTGCTGGCGTTTTGGATAGTAGCCAGCTCTCACGGAAAAGGCCTAGGCCCGGCCGTGAGCGAAAGCATCGTCTACTTGGAGCAAACCTTTAAAAGCACCGCGGAACACCTGCTAGAAGCGGGTAAAAACGACTGGGCCGAAACCACCGTGACCTCCCTGAAACAGATTGTGGAAACTCCCAGAGCCGCCCTGATGGAATTGCCGGGCCTGCTGGCCTCGGGCCTTTTGTTGCTTTGCGTTCTTCCTTGCCTGGCACTAATTCGCTGGAACCCCAAAGGCTTTTTGCACCGAGCCGGAATCGGTCGGGATTTTCTGCGCAAATGGAAGACGCCCGAGTGGCTCGTTTGGCCCGCAATCCTCTGCGTAACTTTAATGCTCTTTGAGCTCGAAATCTTCAGCACGGTAGCCAGAAACTGCGTGAAACCGCTTCTCGTCATTTACTTTTTCCAGGGAATGAGTATTCTAGCGTACTTTCTGGACTCACTCCGATTGCGCGGGCCGTTTCGGGTTCCCATTTATGCTCTTGGGATGGTTATGTATCCCATGGTGGTGAGTTTTGGATTTTTCGATTTGTGGTTAAATTTTAGGCATCGGCACAAGCCGATTGAAGCGGAAGAGGATAAAGAGTCATGAACGTTATTTTGCGAGAAAACGTAGATACCCTGGGTTCCATTGGCGATAACGTGCGCGTGAGCGCAGGTTACGCGAGAAACTTTCTTTTCCCCAAAAAGCTTGCCGTGCAAGCCGACGAAAAGAACCTGAACCAGATGGAAAATCAAAAGCGCTCGCTGAAGAAGAAGCTCGCCAAAGTAAAAGCCGAAAAAGAAGCCGAAAAAGCTCAGCTCGAAGCCCTCTCCATCGTGATTCGCCGTAAATCCGGCGAGAACCAAAAACTGTTCGGCTCGATCACCAACCAAGACATCGCCGAAGCCATTGCGCAGAAAGGCCTGACGGTAGATCGCAAACAGATTGAAATCGAAGGCTCCTTGAAGAAGCTCGGCTCCTTCAAAGTACCCGTGCGCCTCATGGAAGGCGTGATCGCCGAAGTGAACCTTTCCGTTGTAGCCGACGTAGAATAGTAGCCCTAGTTACTGGGCCGCGAGGCCCTCACAATTATTCCAGTCACGATCCGCTGTTTAATGGGGAAATAAAACACGATGGATTTCGAACAACGGCCGGAAGGCAGATGGAAAGACGCACCAAAAACGCTCAGTCCGCCTGCCGGAAAAGTACCGCCGCATAACCTAGAAGCCGAAATGAACGTATTGGGCGGCATCCTGCTCGATAACCGCTCGCTCGATTCCGTTTACGAGATCGGCCTCGCCCCCGAGGACTTCTACAAAGACAGCCACCAGAAAATTTTCCGCGCCATGCTGGAGCTCGCGCAACGCGGCCAGCCCGCCGACGCGATCACGCTGAAAAACTCCCTTCTCAGCGCGGGCATCCTCGAAAAAGTGGGTGGCGCCGGTTATATCGCCGAACTCGTGAGTTCCGACTATTCGGTAGCCAACTTGCCCGCCTATGGCCTGATCGTGAAAGAAAAATCGATCGAGCGCAATATCATCCAGGTTTGCAGCGAGCAGGCCGCCCTCGCCTACGACGGGATCCAAGATCACTCGGCCTTTAAAGAAGAAACCGAAAAAAAGGTTCTCAACGCCACCTCGGAGCGCAAGCTCAGTACCTACAGCTCGCTCTCGGAAAATATGCTCGAGGTATTCAACCACCTCCAGGATACCGCTTCCCGCAATACGAAAATCATCGGCGTGCCTTCCGGATTCCGCGATCTCGACGCCGAGACCATGGGCTGGCATGGCGGACAACTAATCATCGTGGCGGCCCGGCCCGGGATGGGGAAAACCTCCTTGATGCTCAACTGGGCGCTCAACGCCGCCGTGAAGGGCCAAACCACCGTGGGCGTATTCTCGATGGAGATGAGCAAGCACGAGCTCACGATGCGCCTGCTTTCGATGGAAGCCCGCGTGGATTCCAATCGCTTGAAGAACGCCTCGCGCCTCCAGGAAAGTGACTGGAAGCACCTCCAGCGTGCGGCGGGTGAATTGCAGTCGGCCCAATTATTCCTCGATGATACGCCGGCGCTGAATATTCTCGAACTCAAGAGCCGCTGCCGCCGCATGCAGAGCCAGCACGGGCTCGGCCTCGTGATCGTGGACTACTTGCAGCTCATGCGCGGCCTCGGCGGCAAGAGCGGCTTCAGCAACCGCGAGCAAGAAATCGCCGAAATTTCCCGCGGCCTCAAAGCCATGGCGAAAGAATTGAGCGTGCCCGTGATCGCCGCCTCCCAGCTCAGCCGGGACGTGGAACGCCGGGAAAAGAAAAAGCCCCAGCTCTCCGACTTGCGGGAATCCGGCGCGATCGAGCAAGACGCCGATATGGTGCTCTTCATTCACCGCGATAAGGATAATCCGGAAATGGCCAATGAGGCCGAGCTCATCGTGGGCAAACACCGTTCCGGTAATACGGGCGAGATCAAGCTCTCGTGGCAGGGCCAGTTCACCACCTTCCGCGACTTCGCGTACGGCGGCGACAATCAGCCGGGCGGCGGCCCCGCGGGTGCCAGTTCCGTGGATATTTTCTAGTTATTCTTCTTCGTCGCGGGCGGCTTTGCGCAGATCCGCGAATTCTTTTTTAGCCAACTTATGCTCGAGCTCGTCTACGCGGGAGGCGAGTTCATCGAAATCTTCTTTCATCGCAAAGCCAAGCGAGGCCACCAGCTCGCGCAGCTGCGGCTTCACGGCTTCGAGACGAAGGTTTTTTTTCGCGCCGCTGGCCATCGAGCCGGCGAGGCCGAGCAGCATAATCACGTTGGCCATGCCCTCTTCTTTTAAGGTGCCGAGAAGAGAAAATGGTTCCTTCACCTGGTCCATCACTTTGGACACCTGGGCTTTGGCGAAACTTCTTTTGCTCGGCTTGCTGGGTTTTGCTTTTTGTTTTTTGGCCATGATTCTCTCTCCGTGATTCAAAATCCTACTGTGCTTTTCGGCACTCTTCCCTATATTTCTTAACCCCTTCGGCCAGCGCCTTAGCCAAACTTTCTTGAAAGGATTTGGTTAGCAGCAGTTTACGATCCCGCGGGTTCGAGAGGTAGCCTAATTCCACCAGGACCGCCGGCATCGCGGCTCGGTTCAACACGTAAAAAGGTGCCTGACGCACTCCGCGATTTTTCCAATCTCCACCGATCTTTTCCCGCAGCAAAAGATCGTGGGCATTGGCCACGAGTGCGCCCTGCAGGTAGGAAGCGAGGTAGGCGCTGTCCTGAAGGTAGGCGGTCTGTTCCATGTCCCAGAGGATATCTTGGACGGCACTTTGCCGCTCCTTTGCCGCACTAGCGATGGAGTTCTCGATGAGGGCGAGCTTGCGCGCTTCGGCATCGGTGGCTTCCTGATTTAGGATATACGTTTCGGTACCATGAGCATCGGCGTGCTGAGAGCTATTCACGTGCAAGCTCACGAAGAGATCGGCTTTCCATTTTTCGGCGAGCTTCGTGCGGATATCGAGTGGGAGAAAAACGTCGCGGGTGCGAGAGAAGCTCACTTCGAAACCGCGGCGCCGGAGCTCGTCGGCGGCGAGACGGGAAAATTCCAGGGTGATATTTTTTTCGAAAACGCCGGCGAATTTCGTGCCCACGTCGTTACCGCCATGGCCGGGATCGAGGAAGATACGCTTCACCGGGCGCTCAAGCTGGCAGGACTCCATCGCGGAAATGGGGCTGGGAATGGGTTGAACCGCCGCGGCTGGCTTTGCCTTTGCCTCATTTTTTTTCTCTTCCGGTTTCGGCCCTTCCCCTTTCGCGCTCAGCAACAATGCGGAGAAAGCCGGCCTCTCTTCGGCCGATAAAACGGCGGGAAACAAGCGTTCGGCACTCTGCGCCGACAATAAAATCTTTTCCCCTTTACGAATCGGCGCGTCCGGCAGCGCGATGAACTTGCTGCCAAGGAGGGCGTAAGGAGAATCGAGCAATAGGATAATCGGCGCGCGCCCTTTTCGCTCGAGTAAGATCCGGCCCGACTTGGGATCCGAAAATTTTGATAGGTGGCCGGCATGCGCCCAGTCGGTGAGGGAAAGGTAAGGCTGTTTCTCCACGGCAACCCATTGCGCCGCGTTAGCGAAAGAGGTGAAGGCCTGAAAAAACAGCCAAAATACGAGCATTCTTTCAGCGTATCTTACTTTAAGGCCGTCCACGAGAGGGCGGCTTTGACAAAGCCCAGCATAACCACTATCCCCACTCTATGCGCTTCGAGTTTCGCACCACCCAAGACGGCAGCCTCACGGTATTCGACGCGGTTGCCGGAGAATGTTTCAAGAGCCGGCATGCGGCTCAGCTCGAGGTGCAGGCGGTTTTCCTAACCCCGGGCCTCCGTGAAAACCCCTATTTCGGCCTGGTGCAACCGTTCCGGATTCTGGAGCTGGGCTTTGGGCTCGGCACAAATTTTCTCGCGCTCGCCGAAGAAAGGCTCCCCCTGCACTTTACCTCGATCGAGCGCGATTTATCCGGAGCAAAATTTTTCCTTGAGGACCAAGCGCAGCCATCTCTCTCGGAAATCGTGGCCACGAAAAAATTTCGTGCCGGTGATTTTCACGCGGAACTGCTCGAGGGGGATTTTTTTTCGCTGCTTCCTGAAATGGCCGCGCGCGGAGAAAAGTTCCATGCCATATTTTTCGATCCCTTCTCTCCCAAAGCCAATCCTGAGGCCTGGACCGACCATTTATTTCGGCTAGCGGCCGCCCTGCTTTATCCGTCGGGCCGCCTCGTGACCTACTCAGTATGCCGCAGCGCTAAGGATTCTGCGGTTTCGGCGGGCCTGGAAATAACCAAACATAAACTCCCGAACACCCTCAAAAAACGCAGTGCTCTGGTTGCAGTAAAACCCGCGGACGCACTACAGTAATGGCCATGCTTCGCTATTTCAAAGGCCCGGATCGCGAGCGCCGCCTCCGGCTGGCGGCCGGCTGCCTGTCTTTAGTGGTCGGCATCTTCATCATGGCGCTGAAGTTTTACGCTTTCCGCCTCACGAAATCGCAGGCCGTTTTGTCCGATGCCTTCGAAAGCATCGTGAACGTGGTGGCCGCCGCCTTCGCGCTGTGGGCCGTGCGCGCCGCAGACCAGCCCCCCGACGAAGAACATCCCTACGGCCACGGTAAATTGGAATTCGTAACCGCCGTTTTTGAAGGCGGCCTTATTTCCTTTGCGGCGCTCATGATCGCTTATGGCGCGATCATGGCGATCGTTCACGGCACAGCCGGTCCGGACCTTTCGCAGGGGCTCGGCATCATGATTTTCGCCGGCGCACTCAATGGCCTGCTCGGGCTCGTGCTGATCGCGGCCGGCCGCACCACCTCTTCGGTAGCCCTTACCGCCGACGGCAAGCACGTGCTCACGGATTTTCTCACCACCATAGGAATTTTGCTCGGATTGGGCGTGGTGAAAGTAACGGGCTACGCTTGGCTCGATCCCATGATCGCGCTCGCGATGGCCGGCCTGCTAGCCTTCACCGGAATCCCGCTTATGCGGCTCGCGATCGACGGCTTAATCGACGCCGCCAATCCGCGCCTGCTGGAAAAAATCCTCGGCTCCCTAGAAAGAAACCGGCAACCGGGCGATATCCGCTTGCACCACGTGCGAGCGATGCGTAATGGACGCCGTATTCACGTGGATGGGCATTTAGTGGTACCGGAGTTTTGGACCGTGGAAGTGGCCCACGAGCGAGGTGAAGCGTACGAGAAGCGCGTGGTGAAGGACATTTTCCTCGAAGGAGAAATCGAGTTTCATATCGACCCTTGCCGCCGTCTCTACTGCCGCAGCTGTGATTTACCCGACTGCCCAATCCGGCGGGAGGCTTTTACGCACCGTCCTCCCCTTAACCTAGTTGAGCTTACGAGTCCGGTGGATATCACCGACCGTCCCAGCGGGTAATTTTCGGGGCCACTAGCCCTGAAAATGCCGAAATCGTTGAATTTCAAGGGTAAACTCTAGTAAAGTGCTTGAGAAACGCCCATTAAAATAAGCGCCTTTACCGCCTACCTGGAGATAAGAATGCGTTGGATAAAATCATACCTACTCCCCGTTGCTCTGCTTTTCAGCCTAACCGCGGAAACCGGTCACTGCTCTGCGCATTCGATTAGCTGGATCTTCGCGCACGGTCCCCTCGACCAGCAAGTTCTCGGGATGATGAAAAAATACGCGCGCCTCATTTCCGAGAAATCGGACTCTACTCTAAAAGTGGACCTTAAATATTTTCCCGAAACCCAGTGGGAAAGTGGACGGGGCTGGGCATACCGCTGGAGTGACGCGTTCAAAAAAATTTCCAGCGGGGAGATAGACATTGGCCAGATCGCCACCGACACGCTCGGCACGAGCACTCCCGCCCTCGATGTGATGGACCTGCCCTTCCTTTTTCGCGACCATGACCACGTGGAAAAAGTGCTCACCGGGGAAATCGGTAAGGGGCTATTGGCCCAAATCGCCGCTTCTTCGGGAGGGAGGCTCCACGCCTTTGCGTTCACCTATAGCGGCGGCTTCCGCGTGGTGGCGAGCACCAAAAAAATCCTCACCGCCGAGGACTTCAAGGCCCGCTCCACCCTCGACGGTACCTCCTATCCCCGTGCCGCCGAATATTCCTACCGAATGGAAACCTTGAAGGCATTTGGCGCCAAAGTGGTGGAGCTGAAGGAAGCGATCGCCACGCTCGGCACTCCCGAAACCAAAAAAGGCCTCTTCTCGAAGGGACCGATCGATACCTTCATCGGCCCCTACAAAGAGCTCCTTTACGAAATGAAAGTGCCCGGAGTTCCCAAGCCCAAATTTATCACGGACGACAATTTGAATTTATTCACCACCGTGATCGTAATGCGCGAGGATTCTTTCCAGAAGCTCTCGCCCGAGCAGCAAAAGGTGCTCACCGCCGAAATCGAAAAAATGGCCAAAGAAGAGCGCGTGCTATTTATCCGGCAGGCGCAAGAAGCCAAAAAGCAGCTGATCAAAAAAGGCCTGGTGATTACTTCCTTCAACGCTTCCGAGCGCGAAAAGCTAGAAAAGCTCGCTGCTCCCGTGTACGCGAAGTTTAAGGAAATTCCCGGTGGCGCCGAGCTGATCGAAAAAATTAAGTCGGTTCACTAGGCCGTACTTGCCGGAGCTTCATGAAGAGCGTGCCCGTAATTTTAGCTTTTTTCGCTGCCCTAGCGATCTCGCACGCGATGGCTCAGGCCAACGACACGCCCACTCCCCCCGCCGGCCCAGGTAGCTGCTACTATTCCGAAAATTGCACGGGTTCCGCCAAAGCGGTGTACGTAAGCGCGAGTTACTGCGCCCAGATCGGCGGCCTTTCCTGGAAGCCGAACGCCGCCAAGGTCTGCTATAAGTTAGGATTATAAGCACCGGTTTATGGTAAAAGCCCTACCTATGCTTCGCTTCGAAATCCTCATGGATAAGCTCGAGAATCCGCGCAAATGCACGATTCATCCCGTGGGCGGCCGCGAGGATTTTAAGATTCGCTATTTTAAGGGCAATAATCCCATTCCAAAATTCGAATCGGACTGCCTCCTTCATATCGACGGGCTCGATTTAAGCACCCTGAAGGAAAAAAGTTTCCGCTCGATCGCGCTGGTAGACTGCACCTGGAAAAAAGTGGGGGCGGCCCTGCAGCGCGTGGAAGGAAATTTGCCTACGCTTGTGCGCATTCCCGAAGGATTCACTACCGCCTACCCGCGCAAGAATAAGCAAGGCCTAGATCCCGAAGGCGGCTTAGCCACCATCGAAGCCCTGTTCATCGCGGCCGCTTTTTTGGGTATGTGGGACGAAAGTTTGTTAGAAAAATTCCATTTTAAGGATAAATTTCTCGCAGAAAATCTTCCCAGCTGGAAGAAGTATAAACTAGGACCCCATGGCACTTAAGAACGGCATCGTCCTCATTACGGGAGCTACTTCGGGATTCGGCGAGGCCACTGCCCGCCTGATGGCCCGTGCCTGGCCAGAATGCCGGATTTGGATTACCGGGCGCCGCCGGGAGCGCCTCGACGCTCTTGTGAAAGAAATTGGGCCAGAACGCGCGCGCGGGTTCGCCTTCGATATCAGCTCGCGTGAAGCCGTAGAAAAATTCCTGAGGCAGAACGAGGCCGAGCTAAAAAACATCTCAGTGCTCGTGAATAATGCCGGCCTCGCGGCGGGCCTCGAAAACTTCCAGGATGGCAATCTCGACGACTTCGACCGCATGATCGATACGAACGTGAAGGGCCTGGTTTATATCACTCGCGGAATTTTGCCCGCAATGATCCAGCGGGGCGAAGGCCATATCGTAAACATGGGCTCGATCGCCGGGCGCTATACCTACGCCAAAGGAAACGTATACTCCGCCACCAAATTCGCCGTGCATGCCCTCACCGAATCGCTACGCGCCGATCTGATAGGAAAGAATATCCGCGTGACCACGATCGCTCCCGGAATGGCCGAGACCGAGTTCTCGGTGGTGCGCTTCAAGGGCGATGAAGCGAAAGCGAAGGCGGTTTATTCCGGCGTGGAAGCCCTTTCGGCCGACGACGTGGCCGAAGCGGTTCTCTGGAGCCTAGATCGCCCCGCTCACGTGAATATCCAAGAATTAGTCATTTATCCCACCGCGCAGGCGGCACCGCGTGAAGTGGCGAGGAAATAGCAATGCTCAGCAGCCACGATATCAAAGAGATCCAGCGCCGCCGCACCTTCGCGATTATTTCCCACCCCGATGCGGGAAAAACCACGATGACCGAGAAACTCTTGCTTTACGGCGGCGCCATCCACGAAGCCGGCGAAGTGAAAGCCAAGAAGGAGCGCCGTTCGGCTCGGTCGGACTGGATGAAACTCGAGCAGGAGCGCGGGATCTCGGTTTCCACCTCGGTGATGCAATTCGATTTCAACGAGCTGAGGATTAACCTCCTCGATACCCCCGGCCACGCCGACTTCTCGGAGGATACCTACCGCACGCTCGCGGCCGTGGATTCCGCAATGATGATCCTCGATAACGCCAAGGGCGTGGAGGGCCAGACCAAAAAACTTTACGAAGTCTGCCGCCTGCGCATGACGCCCATCTTCACTTTCATCAACAAGCTAGACCGCGAGGGCCGCTCTCCCTTCGAGCTGATGGACGAGATCGAGAAAGTTCTTAATATCCAGTGCAATCCTATTTCCTGGCCGATCGGCATGGGCAAGAACTTCAAGGGCATCTACCACCGGGTGCTGAAAAAAATCATTCTTTTCAAGGAATCGGGTTTCGCCACGGGCGAGGCGCAGGAAATTGCGTTCGACTCCATCAAGGATCCAAAGCTAGCCGAAGTACTCGGCGAAGCCGAACACGCCCAGCTCATCGAGGACATCGAGCTCGTGGACGGCACGATCGGCCCGCTCGACGTGCAGGCTTTTCTGCACGGGAAAGTTACGCCCGTGATGTTCGGGTCGGGACGCACTAATTTCGGCGTAAAAGCTTTTCTGGATCTGTTCTGCGAGATCGCCCCTCCTCCTGCCGCGCAGATTAGCGAAACGGGCATCGTGGAGCCCACCAGCCCAGATTTTTCTGGTTTCATTTTCAAGATTCAAGCGAATATCGACAAAAATCATCGCGACCGCATCTGCTTCTTGCGCGTTAGTTCCGGAAAATTCGAGCGGGGCATGTACGCCAAGCACGCACGGCTGGAAAAAGAAATTCGCCTTTCCCATTCGGCCCAGTTCCTCGCACGCGACCGCTCCCTCGTGGAAACGGCCTACGCCGGCGATATCGTGGGGCTGAACGACACGAGCGGCTCCTGCTTGATTGGAGACACCCTCTATACCGGAGCCAAGAAAATCGAATTCGACGGGATTCCCCAGTTCTCTCCCGAATTCTTCGCCAAGCTTGATCTGGCTGATCCGCTAAAGCGCAAGCAATTCAATAAAGGCATCCTCCAGCTATGCGAAGAGGGTACCGTGCAGATGTTCATCGATCCTCGGGTGGGGGATCAGGATCCGGTCTTGGGCGCCGTGGGCCAGCTACAGTTCGAAGTAATGCTGTACCGGATGAAGGACGAGTACGGAGTGGAGGTAAAACTTCGCTCGCAGCCCTTCAAGGCGGCGCGCTGGATTCGCTACGCGAACGGCAGCAAGGAAAAGGTTCCCGCCGAAAAGGTAAAGGGCACACTCTCTTTTCTCGAGGACCGCCGGGGCAACTTGGTGGGATTATTTACCAGCGATTTCCATTTGGACTGGGCAAAATCCAATAATCTAGATTTAGCTTTTTTGGAGAGCAGTATCGCGAAGCCGCCCACCGAATAGGGCTCCCGGGCAAGGCCTATTGAAGCTCTGACAGAAATTTAAAGAATATTCCCCCTCTCCGGGCTCCAGAAGGAAGTATTTTCCTGTAAGACTCTGCCAGGAGCTCCGCCCCCCGGGAAACTTTCCCCATTTTATTTGACTCCCCCATCCGTGGTCGATAGATTCGGCGAGGTTTTACGAAACGTTTCTGAGGGGGATTCTCATGTCGGCTCAGGTTCAACACGGCTTCGCCAATAAACAAACCTATACGAAACAATTCCGCCAGCGCCGCGCGCTGAATTGGCTCGTGCTCGGCCTTACCTACTCTGCCATGTACATGGGCCGCTATAACCTCTCTTTTGCCAACCTCGCGCTCTCGAATACCTTCGGCTGGGACAAAACCCAAATTGGCGCCATCATCACCACGGCGCTCTCCATCTACGGTTTTTCGGCTATCCTGAACGGCCCGATCGCGGATCGCATCGGCGGGCGAAAAGCCATGCTCATCGGCGCCTTCGGCACCGTGATCTTTAACTTTTTGTTCGGCCTCGGGGCCTACCTCGAGTTCCTGGGAAAAGGCCCGCTGCTCCTGGCTTACTTCGCCGGCATTTGGGGCATTAATTCTTACTTCCAATCCTACTCGGCTCTTGCCCTCATCAAAGTAAATTCCGGTTGGTTCCATATTTCGGAGCGCGGAGTTTTCTCGGCGATTTTTGGATCCATGATCCAAATGGGCCGCGCCCTGATTTTCGTGATCGGCGGATTCATCGTGGCTCGTTACGAATGGCAGTGGGTTTTCTTCATTCCCTCGGCCGTGGTGGCCGTGATGACGTTCCTCACCTATAAGTTCGTATATAACGGCCCGGAAGAAGTGGGCATGCCGGAGCTCGACGTGCAGGACGCATCGAGCGGCGATACCGAGACGGTGACGCTGAAGTACGTGCTGAAAAAAGTTTTCACGAATCCCGTGATGCTCATGATTGCCGGCGCCGAATTTTGCACGGGCTTCGTGCGCCACGGTTTCGAGCAATGGTTCCCGCGTTACATGCAGGAATACCAGCACCTACCGCTCGAGTCGGGAATCTTCCAGAAAGGCGCCTTCAGCGTGGTATTGGCTGGAATCGCCGGAGCTTTTTGCGCCGGCTTCCTCTCCGATAAGGTGTTCAAGGGCCGCCGCACCCCCGCGGCCTTCGTGGGGTACTTCCTGCAAATCGGCTGCTTCGTGATGATCTGGATGGCTCCGAGCATCAATTGGGTGATCGCCGCCTTCGTGGTAAATTCCTTTTCGATCAGCGTGGTGCACTCCATGCTTTCCGGCACCGCCTCGATGGATTTCGGTGGCAAGAAAGCCGCCGCCACCGCTTGCGGCCTATTCGATGGCATGCAGTACGTGGGTGGCTCCTTCGTGGGCCTCGGCATGGGCTGGCTTCTCGATGCCTACGGCTGGACGGCGTGGGCCCCCAGCATGATTCTATTCTCGGTGGCCGGCGCGATCATTATGCTGCTGCTCTGGAATGCACGGCCCAGCAGTAAAGCCGCCCATTAATTTTCAGGAGAGAAACGTGAACAGAAGACTCGTCGGCCTGATCTCCGCTCTCCTTCTGCTGCCCGTTTTTGCTCTGCCGGTTTCCGCGGTGAAAGCGGAGATCTCGATTGGTTTCAATCCCGCCGAAAATGCGGAGCTCGTGGAAATGAACGGGAAAGCTTTCTCGGAGTATTTCCGAAAGCAAATGGGGCTGAAGGTAAAAACCTTCGTGGCCACCGACTATATCGCGCTGGTCGAAGCCCTGCGCTCGGGGAAAATCGATTTCGCCTTCCTCCCTCCCTTTAGCTTGGTAAAGGCCGAACAGATCGCCGATGCCCAGGTGCTGATGAAAGCCGTGCGAAAAGGAAAATCCGTGTTCTACAGCGCCATCATCGTGCGCGCGGATAAGCCCTACTATAAAATCGAAGACCTCAAGGGCAAGAACATCGCCTGGGTGGATCCCGCCTCCGCGTCGGGATTCATCTATCCCAAAGCCATGCTCAAGGTGAAAAAGAAACTGGACGCGGACTCATTTTTTGGCCGCCAAGTTTTTGCGGGCGCCCACGATGCGGTGGTCCTCTCGGTGCTCAACGGAACGGTGGACGCGGGCGCCACGTTCGTAAACGATACCAAGGGCGAAGACGGAGCCTGGCATCTTTTTCTTAAGACCGAAGCCGAGCGTAAAAAAATTCGCATGATTTTCGTGTCGGACCCTATTCCCGGCGAAACCATTTCCACCACGAAGAAATTTGCGAAGGAAAATAGGGAAATCCTGGATAAATTCGTGCAGCTGCTCGGCAAAATGGGCGACACCAAAGAAGGACGCGAGGTACTCATGGCGCTCTACCGCATCGAGTCCCTCACCCCCGCTACCTCCAAAGAATTTCAGCCGGTGCGCGACGCCGCCAAGGCGATTCACATTGAGTAATTCGTGACGATTCTCGCCCATCAGCTCAGCAAATCTTTCGACGGCGGCAAATCTTACGCCCTAAGAGAGGTAAATCTATCCATTCGCCCGGGAGAGTTCGTGGCGGTGATCGGGCTTTCCGGCGCAGGAAAAAGCACTTTTCTGCGTGCGCTGAATGGCACCGTGCGGGAATTCGAAGGTGGCCTGGAGGTTTTCGGCCAAAAGGTCACTCATCTGGGCGGTACGGATTTAATGCGCCTCCGCCGCCGTATCGGCTTCATCTTTCAGCAATTCAATCTCGTAAAAAATCTTACCGTACTACAGAACGTGCTCGCCGGCCGCTCGGGTTATTCCCCGCTATGGCGCACACTGACGGGCTTATTCTCCAGGGAAGACCGCGCCCTCGCCAAACAAGCCATTGATTCGGTGGGCTTGGCCGGCCGCTACCACGAAAAAGCCCGGAACCTTTCCGGTGGCCAGCAGCAGCGCGTGGCGATCGCGCGGGCCTTGGTGCAAGAACCGCAGCTTATCCTGGCCGACGAGCCGATGGCCTCCCTCGATCCCAAACTATCCGAACTGGTACTGCAGATGTTGGAACGTATCAACCGGGAGCGCGGAATCACGGTGATCGTGAACATCCATATGCTCGAACTGGCGCGTAAATATGCACACCGGATCATCGGGTTCCGGCATGGCTGCGTCGTGTTCGATGGCACCCCCGCCGAGCTCAGCGAAGCCAAAATCGAAGAAATCTACCAAGTGGATCCGCGTAGCGGGGATCATTTTTAGCATGGCTAGGCTCAAGCCCACCGCATTACCGCCGCCGCCCAATTTCACGCTTAGAACGGCGCTCGCCTACGCGGCGCTGCTCTTGCTCTGTGTGCTGAGCTACTGGTCTGCCCAAGCAGTGGAGTTCAGCTGGTCCCGCTTGGTGGAAGGCTTGCCCTATATGGCCGACTTCCTCGGCCGGATGTGGCCGCCCGACCTTTCGATTCTGGATAAGGTGCTTAAAGACATGCTGGTGACCATCCAGCTAGCCTGGGTTTCCACCGTGATCGCCGCTCTGGTGTCTCTGCCGGTAGGCTTCCTTGCCGCCGCCAATCTTTTCCCGAACCGTCCTCTGCGAGGCACAGTGATTTTTCTCCTCAATGCCGACCGGGCCGTCGACTCCCTGATTTTGGCCATCTTTTTCGTGAGCGCCGTGGGCCTAGGCCCCTTTCCAGGCACCCTAGCCCTCGCCATCCACTCGGTGGGAATGCTAGGGAAGCTCTTTGCCGACGCCATCGAAGCGGTAGACCCGGGCCCGATCGAAGCGCTGGAAAGCGCTGGCGCCGGCCGCCTAGCGGTGATTCGCTGGGCTGTGCTCCCCCAAGTGGCGCCCCACTTTATCAGCTTTTTTCTTTTCCGCTTCGAACTAAACGTGCGGGTGGCCGTAGTTTTGGGAATCGTGGGTGCCGGCGGCATCGGCTTCCGTTTGACGCAGTATATGAGGCTTTTTCAGTACCAGCAGGTGGCCACCGTGGTTCTGGTGATCCTGATTTTAGTTATGATCGTCGATTTCTTTTCCGCCAAACTCCGCCGGTCCGTATTATAAAAGGCCATGCGAATTGTTTCTTGGAACGTGAATGGGATCCGCGCCTGCCTTGGCAAGGGCATGGAAAAAATCGTGCAAGATTTTGGCGCCGATTTCTTCTGCCTCCAGGAATCCAAGGCCTGTGAAGACCAAGTTCCGCTGCTGCCCCACCCCGGATTGCATAGCCTAGCTGGCACCTGGGCTAGCGCCGAAAAAAAAGGCTATAGCGGCACGGTTATTTTTACTCCCCATAAAACCGTGGAGCTCAGTAATAAAATGGGCATCCCCAAATACGACCGCGAAGGACGGGTTACGATCGCCTACGCCGAAAAATTCACACTGGTGAATATTTATTTCCCCAACGGCGGAGCCAGCGAAGAGCGCCACCATTTTAAAATGGGATTCCTCAAAGACCTCATCCCTTGGCTGAAGAATCTGGAGAAGGCGCGCGGCCCCTTAGTGGTAGTGGGCGACTATAATATTGCGCATACCGAAATCGATATCCACGATCCAAAGAGCAATGCCGAGAGCTCCGGATTTTTGCCGGAAGAGCGCGCGTGGATGACGGAATTTCTAGAGGCGGGGTTCGTGGATACGTTCCGTGCTTTGAATCCTGGAAAAAAAGATCAGTATACCTGGTGGTCTTTTCGCCAGGCCTCGCGCCAGCGCAATAAAGGCTGGCGCATCGACTATATCTGCGTGTCGGAATCGCTCGCCGGCAAAGTTCGTCAAGCGGAAATTCATCCGCAGCTGCTGGGATCCGATCACTGTCCCATCAGCTTAGACCTTGCGCTTTAAGCAAGAATTTTTTTTCCTAGCAGTTTTTTATTTTACCGCGGCCTATTGTCGACGACGCAGCCATTCATGCGCCAAATACCGCAAAATCTCCTCAATTGCGGCGTAGCATTTTTATTTAGCCGCGCTTTCTTGAAAATATTTATTGATTCCTGGCGAGGTCTGACTATAAAGTAAGGACCGTTTCAGCCCCCAGTTATCGTTGAAGTTTAGGAGCTACACCCGTTATGAAAGAACTGTTCCAGGTACTCGGAGAATTTCTACAAAGCAAAAGAGTAAAAGCCGGATTGAGCCAAGGCGACGTTGCCACGAAGCTTGGGTACTCTTCCCCCCAGTTCATTTCGAACTTTGAGCGTGGCCTTTGTGCGCCGCCCCTCAATAAACTCAAAATGCTTGTGCAGCTCTATGATCTCAGCGGCGAAGAAGTTCTCAAGCTCATGATGAAAGAACACGAACGCCACCTGCGTAAAGCCCTTAGCCTCAAAGGCAAAAAGCGCTAATCGCGCTTCCACCATCCTCTAGTCCAATATAATAGTACCCGGCATCCAAAAGTGCCGGGTATTCTACTTCCAGCCGTTTCGCGGTATGAGAAGGAAAATGCGCGTCCTTAACGTAGCCTTCTACCATTTTGCCCCCCTAGAGCAGCCCGACCGGTTACGCCGGCACCTAAAAGAGCAACTGGACCCTACCTCCCTAAAGGGGACTTTAATCCTGGCCCCCGAAGGCATTAATGGCGTTTGGGCCGGGCCGGAAGAAGAAGTTCGCGCCGCCCTATCCCTTCTGCAGGCCCAGCCTGCGTTCCAAGAATTGCGCTGGAAGGAAAGCTTTTCGGATTCCATCCCCTTCGAGTTCCTGGCGTTTAAACTGAAACCCGAAATCGTTACCTTCCGCGTACCGGAAGTTTCTCCTCCCCCCGCTACCAGCGGCCGAATTCAGCCACTAGATCTCGCCGCCTGGTACGATCAGGGCAAAGAATTCGTGGTGCTCGATACCAGGAACGAATTCGAATTCCGCCTGGGGCGTTTTTCCGAGGCCCGCTCTCTTCACTTGAAGCAGTTCGTGGAATTTGCCGAAGCGGCGGGCACTCTCCAGGACGACTGGAAAAAAAAGCCGATCGTTACGTATTGCACCGGTGGCATTCGCTGCGAAAAAGCGGCGCCTTACCTCGCTTCCTTAGGCTTCGAAGAGGTATACCAGCTGGATGGAGGCATCTTGGGTTATTTTGAAGCTGTAGGCGCTCGGCACTGGGAAGGCGAATGCTTCGTGTTCGACCAGCGCGTGGCGCTCGATCCCAAGCTTACCCCTACCGGAGCCCGCCTCTGCCCAAAATGCCAAGGCCCCATCCCTAAGGTGAACCAGGACTGTATCCATTGCTCCGACGGGGCCAATAGCGAATGAGCCTACGCTACTGGAACCGCCGCCGCGGGCGTATGGAGAATGAGGATGTCTACGGCGGAGCCGGCGTGGCGATGCTATACGGGAATCCGGTGGGCTATGCGCTCACCGAGTACCTTCTGAGCCGCTCTTTCGTCAGTAAACTCTACGGCGCTTTCCAAAACACGGCCTTCAGCGCCGGCAAAGTGGAGCCCTTCTTTGCCCGTTTCGGCTTGCGCCGGGAAGATTGGGTGGAGAAGAAATACGCCAGCTTCAACGATTTTTTCATCCGCCAGTTTCGGCCTGGACTCAGGCCTTTCCCCGCGCAGGCGGATTTATTAGGAGCTCCGGCCGAAGCCCGCTACCTCGCCTACCAAAATTCCTCCGCCCCTCTCAGCTTGCCCGTTAAAGGGCTGAATTTAGATCCCCTGGCGATCCTATCGAATACGCCGAGGCTCGAGCGTTTTCGTGGCGGCCCCGTTCTCCTCGCACGGCTTTGCCCGGTGGATTACCACCGCTTTCACTTCCCAGATTCAGGAATCATTAGCCACTTTCATGAGGAGCACGGCAAGCTGCATTCGGTGAATCCGGCCGCCCTTCGCCGCGATCCCGGGCTTTTTTTGCGTAACGAACGGCATATTTCTATTTTAGAGACGGAGAACTTCGGCTCCCTCGCCTACGTGGAGGTGGGCGCGCTCTGCGTTGGCCGGATCGTGCAGTCCCATACCGCTAAGGAATTCGCCCGGGGCGCAGAAAAGGGTTATTTCTTATTCGGAGGCTCCACCGTGATCCTCTACGGCGAGCAAGGCAGGTGGGAACCCACAGAAGATCTGCTGCGGCATACCGCCGAGGGTTTCGAAACCCTGGTGGAGCTGGGCTCCCCGGTAGCCAAACTTATTCGCAAGCAGTAAGCTAGCGGCATGGACCGTTTTTATCTCACCACTCCCATCTACTACGTGAACGACCTCCCGCATATCGGCCACGCCTATACCACCGTGGCGGCAGACGTGATCACCCGTTTCCACCGGCTTTTTGGACACGAGGTAAAATTTCTCACCGGCGTGGATGAGCATGGGCAAAAAGTGCAGGCCGCCGCTGCCAAGCGGGGAATGGATCCCCAGGCTCATTGCGACGACATGCAGGTAAACTGGAAAAAAATCTGGGCCGAGCTTGGCATTCAGTACGATATATTCTTCCGCACCAGCGACGATTTCCACAAGAAGGCCGTGCAGGCCTGCCTAGACCAGCTCTATAAAGCCGGCGAAATTTATGCCGAGGATTACGAAGGCCTCTATTCGGTGAGCGAAGAGATTTTCTATACCGAAAAAGACCTCGTGGGCGGGAAAACCCCCTTCGGCAACGAAGTGGTGCCGATTAAAGAAAAAAATTATTTCTTCCGCATGGGAAAATACCAGGAGCGCTTGATCGCTCACATCGAGAAGAATCCCGATTTCATCCAGCCGGAATACCGCAAAAATGAAGTATTGGGATTTTTGAAAAAGCCCCTGCACGACCTTTGCATCTCCCGCCCCAAAGCCCGGCTCTCGTGGGGAATCGAGTTGCCCTTCGATAAAGACTACGTGACCTACGTTTGGTTCGATGCCCTGCTCAACTATGCCACCGGCGTGGGCTACCAGCAGGCGGGCAAAGAAGCCGAGTTCGACAAGTGGTGGGAAAAAACCCGCGCGGTGCACCTCGTGGGCAAAGATATCCTCACCACCCACGCCGTATACTGGCCTACCATGTTGATGGCCCTCGGCGCCGCTTTGCCGAAAACCATTTTCGCCCACGGATGGTGGCTAGCCGCCGACGGCGACAAGATGAGCAAATCCAAGGGCAACGCGGTGAAGCCGCTCGAGATGAAAGACATCGTGGGCATCGATGGCCTGCGCTACTTCCTCACTCGCGATATTTCTTTTGGCAACGACGCGGCTTTCTCGCCGGAGCTCGTGGTGAGCCGCGTGAATAGCGACCTGGCCAACAATTTAGGCAATCTGCTCTCGCGCGTTACTAATTTGGTGGAGAAAAACTTTACTGGCGGGGCGCCGGAATGGACACGGTCCCCCGCTCCCGAAACGGCCGCCATCCTCGCGCGCGCAGAAGGCCTCGCCGAACAGGTGAAGGCATCCATCCTCGCGCTCGAGCCGCAAAAAGCCGTGGTGCTGGTGCTCGACCTGCTCGGCGAAACGAATAAATACATTGGTGACCGCGCCCCCTGGAAGCAAGTGAAGACCGATCTTCCCGCCGCCGCCGAAACCCTCGGTTGCTGCATGGAAATCCTGCGTATCTCGGGAATCCTGCTTTCGCCCGTAATGCCCACGAAGTGCGAGCTGATGCTGAAGACCCTCGGCTGGAATAAGGCCCCCGCCTTTGCGGACGCAAAAAAGGTTCGCGCCATTGCCCCGGGGACGCCCATCCAAAAAGGCGAGCCCTTATTTCCACGCGTAGAATGGAAGCCGGAAACCTAAGCCTCAGTTCAGCGGCTGCTCGAACACGAGCACCTTCTTCTGCTTAGATTTTTTATCGAGAATTTCCACGCAAGTGGCGTAATTCGATTTGGTAAACAGTTTCTTGGCCTGGCATTTTCCGGGCGGTAAATCCTTCAGCACCATATCTTTAGGCCAGTCGATCACGCGGAACGATCCGTCGGGCCTCAACGCGATCATGATCTCCACGGAGTCGCTTTCGCGGCAAAACGCGTAGAGGGAAGAATGATAAATGATCTCGTCGCCATCGAGGCCGGCCGGGTAGAAATTATTGAAGGGAACTTTCCAGGAATAGAGGGGCTTTTTCTCTGCACCGGAGGAAAATAGGAAAACGTCGTCTAAGCCCAGTCCAGACTTCTCGTCGAGCTTCACTTTCTTCAGAAAAATGGCGGCATCGCGGCCCCCACCCATCCCATCCATCTCGAGCCAGCCGTCGAGGCCCTTCACTCCGCCCTTTTTGATCTCGGCGTTGAAAGGTAGCCCATGCTTCTCCACGAAAGCCTGGATTTCTTTGCGGGAATATTTTCCCTTCAGCGAAAGCACGAAGGAATCGTAGCGTTCCACTTGTTCTTTGGCTTTACCCTTGAGCTTGAAGCCGCGCTCGGCGCAGCTGTCCGCCGCGAATGCGTGCACCGGCAATAGCGAGAGCAGGAGCAGCAGGGTTTTCATACATTAGAGCTTCAGGTTTTGGATGAGATCGTAATCGAGATCGATGAAAATCCGGCAGCTATAAAAATTCGCCTCGGAACCTTTGCGGGCGATCACGCGCACGCACTGACTAGGCGGATAAAGGCGGCCGAAGAAACGTCCCACGCCACGACGCCCATCGCTGTAGCGCACGTACTGCTCGCTCGAGTAACCCTGCACGGCATCGTAGAGGGCCTTGGCTTTATCGTCGATGCAATTCACGCTCACGATGGCCCAGTTGCGGCCATCCACGCCCGATTTATTGAGCGCCATCTTATTGTCTTTCACCTGATCGTTGAGGCAATCGCGGAGCGCGGAAGAAACCTTCACGTCCACCTTGGTGTTCGCTACGCTTCTTCCCTGGGCGAGCCCGAAGGAGGCGATCTCGCGGGTGGAATCCGGCATATACGACTGGAAATAAATGCCAAACGCAAAGCAGAGAATAGGAATCACAACGGCGATGGAATATTTAAAGGCATTCATCACTCCACCTATCGGCAGGCGAGCGGAAAACCTTAAGGAACTATCGGCAAGTCATTGAAATCAAATAACTATCGGCCCACTAGAGGAAAAATGCTTTCCCTACCCAAAACGCGATAAAGGCCGCGCCGTAGGCGAGCGCGAACATATACAAAAACATCACGGCCGGAATTTTCCAGGAATTGGTTTCCCGCCGGGCCACCCCGATGGTGGAAACACATTGGAGCGAGAAAGCAAAAAACACCAGCAAGCTCAAACAGGTCGCAATCGTATAGGCGGGAGCGCCGGAAGCGTCTTTGCTTTCCCGTAAAACTTTCGCCAGGCCTTGGGAATTTTCATCCACGGAGCCCAGCGCGAATACCGTTCCCATAGTGGCCACGAATACTTCCCGCGCGGCGAGCGAAGCCAGGATACCGATCGTGAGTTTCCAGTCGTACCCGATCGGGCGAAACACGGGCTCCAGGGTTTTTCCCAAGCGCCCCCCAATGCTTTCCGAGAGCTGAAGCGAAGCCAATTGAGATTCGATTTCGGTGAGCTGAGCGCCTTTGTGCTCGGGAGAAAGCGAGGCACTCGCTTCAATCGCGGATTTTTGCTGGATCAGCTCGGGATGCGTCGTATCCACGCGCGGAAAGCTCAGAAGCACCCAGAGCAGGATAGACATGCCGGCAATGATGGTGCCGGCCTTCCGTAAAAAGGAATACACGCGGATCCATACGTAGCGGAAAAGTTCCGGCCAGTTGGGCATGCGGTAGTGCGGGAGGTGAATGAAATCCAAAACGTGGCGGCGGTTCTGAAAATGCATTTTGTGCAAAAAGAGCGCAACCAAGAGGGCCACCACCACCGCGAGCATATACATCCCGAACATCACCAGGCCGGGCAAGCTGAAGGGCCCATAGTAGCGCTGCGGAATAAACGTGGCGATGAGGAGGGTATACACCGGCAGGCGGGCCGAGCACGTCATGAGCGGAGAGATCATGATGGTGATGATCCGCGTGCGCTCGCTCTCGATCGTACGCGTGGCCATGATCCCCGGCACGGCGCAGGCCACCGAGGAGAGCAGCGGGATGAAAACCTTCCCGTCGAGCCCGTAGGGTTTCATCAGGCGGTCCACCATATAGGCCACGCGGGGAAGGTAGCCCGTATACTCGAGCACCCCGATGAGCAGAAAGAGAATTGCGATCTGAGGCACGAACACGAGCACGGAGCCTACGCCGGCGAGCACTCCGTCGGAAAGCAGGGAAGCCGCGAGGCCCGCACCGAACGCGTTATTCACTAAATCCTGGAGCGCCCCCACCCCCATCTCGATCCAATCCGAAAGCGGTGCCGCCCAGGTAAAAATCGATTGGAACAATACGAACATGGCCCCGAGAAAAATCACCGGGCCGGAAACGGGGTGGAGCAGGATGGAATCGAATTTCAAATCGCGCGCGAGCAACGCATTTCCCCTAGGACCTTCATTCAGCGCGTTTAATCTGCGGGCCTCGCTTTTCGCCCCACGATGGAGCTCGGTGATCTCGTGACTAGAAAGCTCGGCACTGCGGCGCGAATCTTCGGCAGAAAACTCCCGCTTCCCATCGCGCGCCAAAAAATGCTTCAGCGCCGGCACGCCTTCTCCGGTCTTGGCCGAAACGGGAAAGAAGGGAATTCCGGCGAGATCGTGCATCCCGGCGAGGTTCAGGATTTTCTTATTGGCGCGCACCTCGTCCATCATGTTCACGGCAATGGCGAGATGGAACCCGCGCTTTTTCAGCACGAGCGGCAGAACCAGTTCCTGCTCGAGGTTATTTCCGTCGAGCACGAAGACCACGCGGCTGGAATCCCGGCTCTGCTCGAGGTGCTTCAAGGCCACTTCTTCGTCGATGGAATTGGGTTTGATGGAATAGAGCCCGGGCAGATCCGTGATCTCAAAAGACTCGCTCTCATCCGTGATCACCGTGGCGGTTTTCTTCTCCACCGTGCAGCCCGCGTAGTTGCCCACTTTTTGGTTCGCGGAAGCGAGACGATTGAAGAGAGTGCTTTTGCCCGAATTAGGGCGGCCAGCGAGGATCACTTCCCTCATTGGAGCTCCACTTCGATCTGCCGGCATATTTCTTTGCGCAGGGTAAAAAGCTGCTGCCCAATGCGCAGGCTGACGGGATCACCGAGGGGCGCCACGTGTACCTTCTCGATCCATTCGTCCTTATCCACGCCGAGCTGGATCAGCACCAATCGTACTTCCTCACTCAGGCTGGCTAATGCGCTCACCCGCAACGGTTGGCGGAAGGGAGCTTCAAAGAGATTCACGGAATACCTCAATTAGGAGAATTATCCTTTTTGAGAATCATTGTCAAATAGCGCGGAGGCTACCAGGACGAAACGCGCGCCCGTTTTACGTGCCGGGGAAGGTGCTTTGGCCGCTTGGGCGCGGATTGAGACGCCACCTTACGATTCTGGCGAAACTCCCAGGGAGGCGTTGGAACCGCTCCGGCCCATAACCCCGTCAGCGCGGTGCGGGCCTGGGTTTCGGCTTTGGCATAGGCCTCGGCGTCCTCGGGGCTTTGCTCTTTGCGGTATTGCTTATAGTGCCACGCTAGGCCGGCCTTTACCTGGGAGAGATTCACGTCTTCCGAGCCCTTCCAGATTTTTCCCAGCAAGCGGCCGTAACGATCGCGCTTCTTGAATTCCACTCTCACCTGCCGGCCCGCGATTTTTTCGGTCAGGAAGGTTTTGGATTTTTGGCCAAAGTCCTGTTTTTTCTCGGGCGCATCAATTCCAAGGAGGCGGATTTTTTCCAATGTTTTGTCGGGGCGCAGCACTTTCACGGTATCCCCATCCGAAACGGCCACCACTTTTCCCTCGAAAGAATCGGCGTGAACCAGCGCGGGCAGCAATAGGGCCAAAAACGGGAGCAGGATTTTCATGCGCAACCTCCTCTTCCTACGTTAGCATGGAGGCATGGAAAACCAGCTGAAAACACCTTTCACCACCCTCTTGAACTGCAAGTACCCCATCATCGCCGGGCCGATGTTTTTGGTGAGCGACGAAAAGCTCGTGAGCGCGGTGAGCGAAGCCGGGGGCGTGGGCGGGATGCCGAGCCTGAATTGGCGCTCCACCGAGGGCTTCCGCGAGGAAGTGCGGAAGGTGAAGAAAAATACCAAGAACCCTTATTCCGTGAATCTCATCGTGAATAAATCCAATATGAGAGTGGGCGCTGATCTCGAAGTTTGCGTGAGTGAGAAAGTTCCGCTCGTGATCACCTCCCTCGGCAATCCCAAAGAAGTGATCAAGAAGATGCACGCCGTGGGCGGCAAAGTTTTCTGCGACGTAACCACCCTCGACTATGCCAAAAAAGTGCAGGACCTCGGCGCCGACGGCGTGGTGGCCGTGGGCGCGGGGGCGGGCGGGCACGCCGGCCCCACTTCTCCGCTAGTATTAATCCCTTACTTAAAGAAACACTTGAATATTCCCATCGTGGCCGCGGGCGGCGTGGCCACCGGCGCGCAGATGGCGGCTTGCCTGATGCTGGGCGCTTCTGCTGTGCAAATCGGCACGCGCTTCATCGCGAGCAAGGAGGCGAAGGTAGACGATGCCTATAAGCAGGCCGTACTGCGCTCGGAACCGGAAGACATCGTGCTCACCAAAAAAATCTCCGGCACCCCCGCCTCGGTGATCAATACCGACTACGTGAAGAAGCAGGGCCTCGAGCTCAACGCGCTCGAAGAATTCCTGATGAAGAACGATCTCACGAAGAAGTACACGAAGATGGCGCGTTCGCTCTGGGGAGCCTATCTGCTCCAGCGCGCCGCCACTTCCACGAGCTGGAAGGAAGTATGGAGCGCGGGCCAGGGCGTGGGCCTGATCGAAGAAATTTTGCCGGCGGCGAAGATCATCGAGCGGCTGATGAAGGAATATAGGGAAGCCAGGATTCCTAGTTAACTTACCGCCGGCGCCGGCTAAGCGCTGCATCAAATTCAAGTATGGTGAAGCGCACTAGTTATTTGGGGCGCCAGCGAAAAAAAGCCCAGGCTTTTACGCTCGGGCCGGCGTTTTGCCATTATTGACCGCCCATTGCGCGGCAAAAGCACGCTGATAGGCCGGACGCGCTTCGCCACGCGCAACATAGGCCGCCAAACTCGGGAATTCGCTCAGGATGCCGGAAGGCCTTAACCTAAGCAGCACCGACACCATCATCAGATCGCCCGCGCTGAACGCACCGTCGAGCCAATCGGCAGCACCGAGGCGCGCGGAGAGTTGTTTCAAGCGATCACGAATGCGCACGCCCACCAGCGGTAGTCGCTCTGCACTCCAGGGCTTATCGCCTTCTAGAATCTTAGCGGTTACAAGCTCAAGGATCGGAGGCTCCACGGTATTAAGAGCGGCGAACAGCCAAGTGATCGCCCGCGCCCGCGCATTGGCGTCGTGGGGAAACAGGCCTTGGTGGCGTTCGGCAATATGGAAAATAATGGCACCCGACTCGAAGAGAACGAGATCACCTTCTTCGTAGGTGGGAATTTGGCCGAAAGGCTGAAGTGCCAAATGCGCAGGCTCGCTCATCGCGCTGAACGAAACGAGGCGAACTTCGTAAGGCTGGCCCACTTCTTCCAGCGCCCAGCGAACGCGAGTATCGCGCGCGAGTCCTTTGCCTCCATCGGGTGATCGTTCAAAGGCGGTGATGGTAATAGTCATCGTGAAGATCCTCCCATTTTTCTACCTGCAAATTCAAGAATCTATGAGGATCATTTCTGCCCTGCACTGACAGAGAGAGGCCTCGCCTTCCCGGCCAACGGCCTGCTCCAAAACAAAAAAGCCAGTCCGGTAAACCCGAACTGGCCTCTTTTCGTAGAAAGAACGAATTACGAAAGGTGCTTGTTCACCAATTTCGTCATTTCGAACATGTTCACGGTCTTTTTGCCGAAAATAGGCTTCAGCTTGTCGTCAGCGTGGATGTTGCGGCGCTGAACTTTATCTTGAAGGCTGTTCTTCTTGATGTAGGCCCAAAGTTTCTTGGTAACTTCGGTGCGGGGAAGGCTCTTGGCGCCTACGATGGCAGCCAATTCAGAGCTGGGGGTCATGGGCTTCATGAAGGCAGCGTTAGGCTTGCGCTTGGAAGCGGCTTTCTTAGCAGCGGGTTTTTTCTTTTTAGCAGCGGTCTTCTTCGTGGTCTTTTTAGCCATTATTCTAGTTCTCCTTGTGAACTCGTTGAGAATTCAGTGTTACACGCTTTTCCGCTTTTTCAAGACGAAATCGCAAATTTTCTACATTGTCCCTCGAGAAATTTTCATTTCTCCAGAGAAAGCTAACCTCTCTCATAGGGAAAATCCAATATTTCCCTATGGAAAATTCAAAAAAATATCTTTTTTGCCCCTGCGCAGCGTGAAAACTGCCGAAAAATGCGAATTTTTCATAGGAGAAATCAAAAATCCTCCTAGGAGAAATAACGCAAAAAAGGAAATTCAGAGATAGAGGAGAAAGGCGCCGGGATTGGCGCGGCCCTGCGGATCCACGTCGGGTTTAGGCTGGTGCTGTGCAATCCGGCAGTATTCCCGTGCCTTCTCCTGCACCTTGCCGCTGCCTTTTCCGTGGAGGATGCGCACGCAGGATGTGCCTTTGCTCTCCTCCCGCCGGAGGAATTGGTCGATGCGATCGAACACTTGGTCGGTGGTGGCGCCGTGAAGGTCCAGGGTAGGCAGATTTTTAGGCTGGTCTTTTTTTCCCATTCGGGAAGAATAGCAGGCTTCAGACTCTATGGAGCAAGAGGAAAAAGCCGCAGAGAAATAGGGCCAGGGCCGCCACGAGGTATATGGTGGGCCGCTTCCGCAGCAGCAGCCATTCCCAGAGCGAGGCCGCTACGGGATTGAAAGATCCCACGCCCGCCAGGGTTCCGATATGCCCCACTTTCACGGCGGTGAGCCAACAGGACAAACTGAGAAAAGTGCCCATGAAGGCGGCGAATACAACTAGGGAACGATCGCGCCAATCGAGCTTGCCAAAGCGCAGCTCCTTCTCGTCGCCGCGCCATAGCTGCCAGAGATACAAAATGAGAATCCCAGCTGCGCAGCGCACAGCATTGGCGGTAAATGCGCTGGTGCCGGGAGAAAGATCGAAGGCCCTCCGGCTCAGTACCACGCCCACATTATCGAGCAGAACGCCGAGGAGGGCATAGAGGATTCCGTGCCATTCCCACTCCCCCCGCTCCCGGAATTTTTCGAAGCTGATCGTCCATACGCAAGCCATCATGAGAAGGATGGCGAGAAATTGGTAGCGGCTGAGGCCTTGGCCGAAAAAGAAAAAGCCCTCGAGGGTGAGGAATAAGGGAGAGAGGCTGAATACCATGATCGTGCGCGCGGATCCGAGGCGCTGGTAGCCGCGGAAAAGAAAGAAGTCCCCCACCGC
>JBFWVL010000003.1:0-322622 GCA_050246755.1 Bacteriovoracia bacterium | reverse complement strand
GAGACATGTTAAAATCGGTTGCAGTATCTAGCGAAACAAAACACTCAATTGCGCCTTTCAAATGCCGATGGTATTCTAAGATGGTGAAAAGACTTTTAGCATTCTTCCTCGTTATTGCAGCACTGCTAGGCGCAGCCTCTGCTCCCGAGGCATTTGCTATGCAGGATTGTTCGAATGTTTCCATTACCGCTGCCACTTCTCCTGCCTGCGATCACTCTCCTGCTGAGCACGCCGATGCCGCTTGCCATGACTGCCATCTGGGCCATTGTCTCTTTACCCTTAATCAGTCGCTTCAATCTTTCGTCTCTGGCAGCTCTTCATCTAAGCAAGGCGCCGCCGATGTCCTCTTTTCCTCTGGCCCTTTGAACGGCCAACTTCGTCCTCCCATTTGCTAGTCGTATTCTTTAACGACCCCAATTCATAAAACCTTAATTTGGAGCATGTGTGAAACCACGTATTTGGATTTTATTGCTGTGTGTACTTGTATCGAGTTGCGCGTCCGTGGAGCGGAAACCTGCCTGCGCTGGAGG
Organism: Bacteriovoracia bacterium; assembly: GCA_050246755.1. Lineage (GTDB taxonomy): Bacteria > Bdellovibrionota > UBA1018 > CAIPTA01 > CAIPTA01 > JAKFYM01. The sequence continues at coordinate 322,092 of JBFWVL010000003.1, read as the reverse complement.
ACTAACTCAGGATGGTTGTTCTAAACCAGCTGAGGCGCCAAGTCGGGCCTTTCTAGGGGATCGGAATAACCGTAGATGAGCCTCCCGGGGCGGGGCCTTAAAACTCCCGCCTCCGGGCCTTAAACCGGCAGTTGAGCCTAAATTTAGAGTTATTGACAATAATGGTCGGGATTGATAAAAGGTAAGAAATGAACAAGGTTTTCTGGGCATTTTTAGTGATCTTCGCGTTCGGAGTGTCGGCTATCGACGCTTGCGCAGGTCATTTTCCTAGCTTGGAAAAGAGCGCCACCAAGGTGCAAAGCCATGGTGACGAATCACCTCACAAAGATGCATCTCCTGAAGATCAGGCCCCTGAGCATTGCTGCCAGATTCACGTTCACCTTGGAACTATGCCGGAACCAGTGCGTTTAGTTTCTGATGCTCCGGTGAAGTCTCTCTCTTCTTCGCATTTCCTTTTCTATTCCGATCCCTCCCTCATTCAAAATACTCGTCCGCCGCTTGCCGTTTAGTTTCAGGCCTTAGCTGTAACTAAATCGTTTTGCGGAGGATTTTGTGTATTTATTGATATCTTTGTTCGCCTTATACGCGTCACCTGCGTTCGCGCAGAAAAATGATTGCTCGAAAATAGCAAACTATCACGATTTCTATCATTGCACTTTGGAGCGGCATCCAAGGATGTCGCTGACGGTGGAGAAACGACGCGAAGGAGAGGCCGCATTATCAAAATCGGGCCAATGGATAAATCCGGCTATTACCCTGAAGAGCGTGGGCGGAAGCCTCGCTGGCGAATCTAGTGGATCCACCGAAGTAGATGTTTCATTCCCGATCTCACAGCTTTGGACTAGGGGCTCCCAGAAGGCGGTAGGTAGCGCGGAAAAGCGCCTTGCAGAGGTAGAAGCCGACGTTTCTCTTTCAGACCTAAAAAAAGAATTGCTCAAGGATCTATTTCGCCTTCGTCAAATTGAGGACGACTACGAAATGGTGAATGAAACCCTTGATACGTTCGGCACCATTCAAAAACAATTGCAGGGCCGTCGAGCCCGGGGGCCGGAGCAGGAAATTACCCTCAGCCTTTTACAGCTTGCCAGCAGCGACTACCAGTTAAAGCGCAATCACGTGCAGGTTGAGCGAGGAGAGATCTTCTCTAAGCTCAAAGCAATTTGGGGCAATGATTTCGAAGTGAAGAGAAATTACTTTCCGCCCATTCGTGATCGTTGGCCGGAAATAAATGCTGGAACTACCTCGGGCCACAGCTTGGCTTTGCAGAAGTCTATCGCCGAATCCGAGAAAGCTTCCGCTGAGTATTCTTTGGCGAAATTTGATTCCTTGCCCACAATCGCCATCGGCCCTTCTCTGGAGCGCAGCACCTCTGGCCCGCAGCGCACCTGGTCCTACGGTTTCAATGTGACCGCCAGTCTGCCGATTTTTTCATGGAATGGTGGCGGAAAAGATCTGGCGAGATCCCGCGCTATTCAAGCCGACCTCGAGTCTTCGTATACAGAAAAAAAATTCCAATACGAAAAAGACGTATTGGTTCAAAAGTATAAGTCCGCCGTGGAATCCCTTGCTAAGGGCTCGGGCCGGCAAGACATCAAGAAAAAACATCATCAGATCGACTCTTATTTTAAGCAGGGCTTGGCCTCAGGTGCAGTGGTGATCGAAGCTCATCGCCAAATCGGAGAATACATGGAATCTCAGCATGAGCATGAGAATGCCGCGATCGAATCCTATATCGAGTTAATGACACTCACGGGCGGAGATATTGAGGGGATTCTACAATGAAAAAACTTAGCCAATTGTTGCTGATGCTATCCATGGCGCTTTCTTTGCCCGTATTAGCGGAAGAGCACGAACACAAGAAATCAGAATCTCACGAAGCCGAGGCCGACGGACACGATGAGCACGCCGATGGCGAAGAACACGAAAAAGGCGGCCATGAGGAAGAGGGCGGGGCGGCTATCGGCCCGGATAAAGGTATAACGGAAAAAGGGAAATTAGGTTTTCGGCTGGCTCCTGAAGCTATCCAGTCTTTCGAACTGAAATTCCAAGATATTACCTCTGCCGAGGCAACTATTGATTCTTCGAGCTTGGTAAAGGTGAAAGAAGCGAAATCGCTTTTTCGCCAGCGTGATGGATGGTTCAAGCGAATCCCCGCCGACGTTATCAGCCGAAAGGGGAGCACTTTATTCATCCGCTCCACTCAATTGCAAGCTGGCGACAAAATTGTAACCGGAGGCGTGGCTTTTCTACGCACGGCGGAAATCATCGGCGAAGAGGGCGCCAGCCACTCTCACTAGTGGGTAAATATTTATGATTAACAAGATAATTCATTTTTCAGTGTATCACCGCGGCCTAGTGCTCTTCGCCACTCTTTTATTGGTGGTGGCTGGTATCTACAGTTTCCAGCATCTTCCTATCGATGCGGTTCCCGACATCACTAACAATCAGGTCCAGGTTAACACCACCCTTGAGGGACTCGCGCCGGAAGAAATCGAACGAACAGTTACCTTTCCGCTGGAATCATCCATGCGCGGAATCGGGGGCGTTGAATCAGTGCGCTCTATTACCCGATTCGGCCTCTCGCAGATCACGGTAGTGTTTAAAGATTCCGTGGACATTTACCGAGCGCGCCAGCTTGTGTCGGAAAGGCTACAATCGGCCGCCCGCGAACTTCCTCCTGGAGCAGAACCGGCCCTGGGCCCAATCTCTTCGGGCCTCGGAGAGATTTACCAGTACGTTGTAGATTTCAAGGAACCAGCAACGGGAGAAAAACGACTCGAGCAGCTGATGGAAGTTAAAGCCCTGCAGAACTGGTTTATTAAGCCAAGGCTTCTTACGGTGGAAGGCGTTGCCGAAATCAATACCTCGGGAGGATTTGAGAAGCAATTCCACGTACAACCCGATCCCGAAAAGATGGCCAATTCTCGCGTGCACTTTGGGGAAATCTTAGAAGCGCTCCGCAAAGTGAACAAAAACGTTGGCGGCGGCTATATCGAACAAACCGCCGAACAGTTTTTGGTTCAAGGCGTGGGCCTTTTGAAGTCTGCCGAAGATATTAAACTCGTTCCCGTTAAAACTTTGGATAACTACAAAGTGGTACGAATTGGGGACGTAGCAACAGTGGGACTCGGGAAAGAGCTGCGCACGGGCGCCGCCACCTATAACGGCCGCGAAGCGGTATTGGGTACGGCCATGATGCTGCTCGGCGAAAATAGCCGCACGGTTGCGGTTCGTGTAGACGACAAGATTAAGGAAATCCGGAAAGTACTCCCCGCGAATATCGAGCTTTATACCGTTTACGATCGTTCTGAGCTAGTAAATGCAACCCTAGGCACCGTCGAACACAATCTCCTGATGGGTGCGAGCCTAGTGGTGATCGTGCTTCTGCTGCTTCTCGGGAACATCCGCGCTGCGGTGATTACCGCTCTTACGATTCCTTTCGCTCTTCTTTTCACGTTCACGGTGATGAGGCCCCTTGGCCTCTCCGGAAACTTAATGAGCTTAGGTGCGCTCGACTTCGGAATTATCGTGGATGGAACCGTGATCGTGCTCGATAACTGCGTTCGTCACGTTCAGGCGAGAATTCATGCCTTAGGCAGAGCGCTCACGATGGAGGAACGTCAGGAAGCCATCTACGAAGCAGCGGTGGAGATTCGCAGCGCGGCAGGCTTCGGTGAGCTTATTATTGTGATGGTTTTTCTGCCCGTATTCGCCCTTACCGGAATCGAAGGAAAAATGTTCGTTCCCATGGCCGCCACTTTCGCCATCGCGGTGATCGGAGCTTTGATTCTTTCGTTTACCACGGCTCCTGCTTTGGCCAGCTTGATGCTTACCGGCAGCTCTTCAGAAAAAGAGCCAAAATTAATGGCCCTCGCCAGCAAATGGTACTTGCCGGTTTTAGACTGGGCTTTAGCTCATACCAAGAGAGTGGCTTGGATCGGAGTTGGCGCGGTAGTGGTGGGTGTTTGTCTCTTCGCTACGAGGGGAGCGGAGTTCTTGCCGCAGCTTGGGGAAGGCTCTTTCGCTTTCCACATGATTCGCCCGGTGAACACGAGCCTAACTCAGTCCATCGCATTGCAAGAAAAGGCCGATAAAATCCTGCAAACCTTTCCCGAAGTTGATCGGGTGTTTTCACGCATCGGAACTTCGGAAGTTGCCACCGATCCCATGGGCGTTAACGTGTCTGATGCGATCATTATGCTGAAGCCTCGCTCTGATTGGCCGAAAGTGGAAGGATCTCGCCGAAGCTATGAGGAGCTAGTGAATGCAATGATCGCGAAGCTTGAAAAGCTGCTTCCTGGCCAGAACTATCTAGCTTCGCAGCCCATTCAAATGCGCTTCAATGAGCTTTTGGAGGGCACGCGCGCCGATGTGGCCGTTAAGATCTTTGGCCCAGATTTGCCAACCCTAATGCGCTTGGCTGGTGAAGTTCAGGAAGTAGTAGAAAAGGTGCCCGGCGCTGGAGACGTGGAGTCCGACATTACCGGAACCTCGCCGCTTCTGCGCATTACGCCCAAACATGAGCTTCTAACCAATTACAGCGCCAATCTTTCTGACGTACTTGAATCAATCTCGGTGGCTATCGGTGGAGAAGAAGCGGGCCATATTTACGAGGGCGACAGGAAGTACCCCATCGTGGTGCGTCTGAAAGAAAGTGACAGGCAAGACCTCGATACCATCAAGAGCATTCCCATTGGTCTGCCCGGGAATGCTACCACCGCTTTATCAAACGTAGCCACGTTGGCTTTTAATGAAACTTTCGGTTCCGTTAACCGTGAAAATTCCTCCAGACGCTCCGCCGTGCTAATCAATCTACGCGGTCGCGATACGGAATCCTTTGTTCGTGAAGCCGAGGAGCTTGTGCGCGAAAAAGTGAAGATGCCGGAAGGCTACTTCGTGGAATGGGGCGGGAACTTTAAGAACCTAGAGCAAGCTAAAAAGCGATTGCTGATTTTGATGCCCATCGCTCTGGCGTTGGTGCTGATGATGATCTACGCGGCTTTCGGAAGCGTCGCTCAAACTCTACTAATTTTTAGCTGCGTGCCACTCGCCCTGGTTGGTGGAATCGTGAATCTCATCCTGATGGGGCTGCCATTCAGCATATCGGCAGGTATTGGCTTCATCGCTCTTTCCGGGATCGCGGTTTTGAACGGGGTGGTGCTCGTGAATTACTTCAACCATGTACGCTCCACGGAGAACTTGGAAGGAATCACCCTGGTGAAGAAGGCCACCATGATTCGGCTGCGACCGGTGCTAATGACAGCACTCGTGGCAGTATTCGGCTTTGTGCCGATGATGCTCTCTTCCGGCGTAGGATCAGAAGTGCAGCGGCCACTGGCCACGGTAGTGATTGGAGGAATTATTTCTTCCACCTTGCTCACCTTGATTGTGCTTCCTTCGCTTTATTTGATTTTCGAGAAACATATGAAAAATTTTAAAACTGGAATTGGCCACTAATTTAAGGAGATGAAAATGAAAAGTATAATTGTTGGAATTTTGGGATTGTTGGTTTTGGCGGGTTGCGACGGTAAATCCGTTGACGGCACTAAAGAGCGAGCTTCTGCCGAGAGCGAAGCTTCACGAGATGTAGAGAACACGAACCAGGCCAAAAAAGCCGAAAAAATGGAAACCGATTTAACGGCGCGCCACCGTTATTATGGAGCCATCGAAGGAAAATTTGAGGGCGAAGTTTCTGTTCAAGGCGAACCGTACAAAATGCGCGTAACCCTACTCAGAAGCATTCCTCCATACACTGGAGAACGCGTTCGCCAATTGAGTGAGATCGAGAGTGATCTTTCCGGCCTTTACTACAATGTTCAGATCGTACAGTGGGATCCAGCTGATACTAATACCGCCGTCGGTTGCCGGGTGTCTCAAGTGCGTCCTAACTTTAAGCGTGGAATTATTTCGATTAATTCGAGCGAATGCCCTAGCGCTTATACATTTTATCTAAGTAAGGAAGGCAAGGCCGAAGGAACCAGCGAGGGCCAGGCGAGCGAGATTTCCGAAAAGGTAAGCGACGGTCAGCTCAAAACCGTTGGGCGCTTGGTTGGAACAGTTCAGCCATCTTGGAATGCGAATACCTATACGCTTGATATCAAGCGCAGCAACTAGGAGTAGATTATGAAAAATATTCTAATTTTAAGCTTGGCAATTGCGGCGCTCTCACAGGGCGCTGAAGCCGGGCAGTCGAAAAACAGGACAATTGCTTCCCAGCCGCGCTCAAGATCGCTAAGGATTAACGATATTGTGAGCCAGGTGAGCAAACGAAACTATAAGGTTCAAACGAGCTCGCTTCGGGCCTATCAGGCTAAAACCAATATCGAAAAAGCGCGTGCCGATCTATTGCCGCGGCTTACTATTTGGACCATCGCTAAAGTTGCTGTGGATCCGCTTAGCTTGGTTGACTCCATCACCGAAATCGCGCCATTCCTTGTGCCCGCAAATTGGTCGAGATTGGAGCAAAATAAAATTCTAGCCAAGGCCGAAAGCGAAGGCTACCGGGCTCTGTGGGCTAATGAAGTTCATATTACTAAATCTCTCTACGCAAAGGCGCTCCTTGATGAAGGATTGCTTGAGCATATCTCGGAGAGCATCACGGAACTGGAGCGTTTGCACCGGATCGTGAAAACCCATGAGCTTTTCGGCGGCGCAAAACCAGGCACAAGCCGCGACATTGAAATCCGAATTTTGGGCCTTAAAGAAGACGAACAGAACATGAGGCTTTTGATTTCGCAGGAGATCGACGAGTTATCCTACGCGCTTGGAATGCCGGCAGATGTGAAACTGACCTTAGCGCCTTTGGAGCTGCCGAAAGTGCAAGGGCTCAAGGCAATGTCCTATAAGGATTTCGAAGCGAAAGCGGTTTCAGAAAGCCCCGAGAGAAAGCAGTATGCTTATCTCATCTCCACTGTTGATTATATCAAAGAAGAGATCAGCTATTCCTTTTTCGGCTCTAGCCCGATTAGCCGTGGCGTGGCCGGAGGCGTTTTTGATGCAATTCCCGAGAGCAGTGGTGTATTTGCCCAAAATGAATCGATTAAGATTGCGGACTCGCAAGCCGATATCCTGCGCTTACAGCAAAAGGGTGTAGTGGAAACTCTCAAACGGCAGCTAAGGGGCCTGAGCAATCAATTCAATTCTGACGTGCTTAACTATGGGCTCTATCAAAAGCGGTTAGAGCTTTCTGAAGAAAGCGCCACGGCAATTGCTCGCAGAACTCAGCTGGGTGAGAGAATTGACGCCGTGGAATATTCAGAAAATATTAAGAACAAAATTCAGGCAAAGGCCGCAATGCTTACTCTGAATTATCGTGTGCTTACTAATCAGGACAGATTGAACCGGATGACTTTTTCCGGCGACTACTCGAGAAATTCTAGGTGATTTGAATTATCAGTGGGCCTCTTAACGGGCCCACTGATAAGGGCATTTTTGGTAATTTGAAAGGGGGAAACCATGCTTAAAATAACGGTTCTTTACTACGGGCTTCTTCTAGCGGCACCTGCATTTGCCTTGGACGACACCAGCTTCAGCTGCATCAACAGGGATTTGCCTAATAGTGAATATACCTTGAAGATGATTTCGCTGGACGGCGGCAAGAGTAAGTTGCCGCTGATCGAGGGCACTAAGTATTTTCGAGAGCACATCAAAATTCCAGATTCGGCGATCGTAAAAAAGCATTTTACGGGCATCGGATCAATCTCGACCGTGGGCGACAAAACTATGGTTAGGCTAGACGATATGGAAATTGATTTCGATAAAAACGAGATGAAATACTGTAAGCAATAGTATTGCTGAGCAGGCAGATTTTCTGCTTTCACCACACGGTAGCGGAGGCAAAAAATGTTGATTTGTTGCAAGGCATCTAGGAAAATTATCTTAACCCTATGAGATATTTTTCACTGAGCCCCATGTTGGCATTGCTGGTCATTGCAGGCTTCACGCCTGCAAATGATTGCCATGCAGTTTCAAATTCCATAATCGATCTTAGCGCGAGTGCCCATCAGCCTGGTCTTGCGTTGGTGGTGGACAAACAAGCTAGAAAGCTCAATGTTTGGACATTTGAAAATAACGCGCCAAAATTATTATTTTCCACGGATGTGGATATCGGAAAAGGCTCGGGCGTAAAATTAAAGCGCGGTGACCTGAAGACGCCCGAAGGCGTATACATGCTCGTAAATAAAAAATTTCCTCCTGAAGTTCCTCGGGAAACTTACGGCGATCTCGCATTTACCACTAACTATCCCAATTACTTTGACCGTCTCGAAGGAAAGACGGGGGATGGGATTTGGCTTCATGCCGTGCCGGATTCGGTGTCGCTTAACCGGGGTTCCAAAGGCTGCGTAGTGGTGCGCAATAATTCTATTTTGCAGTTAGATGCACTGATAAGACCGAAGCATACGCCGATTGTAATTTTAGATAGGGACGAGCCCGGCAACGAGGCCGAGCGTGTAGTTAGCGCGGAAAAGGTAAAGGCCTTTATGGAATCTTGGAGAAGCGCATGGCAGGCCCAGGATATGGCGAAATATTTGAGTAACTATGCTTCGAAGTTTCGTGGAAGCAATATGAATCTGTCGCGGTGGAAGGCGCATAAGCAGCGCCTGGCTCAAATGAGTGGGACTGCCAGAGTAGAGGTCGAAGGAATGAATATTCTTCGTTTCCAGAATGAGTTTGTGGTGAGCTTTTCTCAGAAATTTACTTCAAATCATTTTTCTGATGAAGGAGATAAAGTTCTGTATTTAGGCTACGAGGGCAAGGAGTTGAAAATTTTTGCTGAGGATTTTCTAAGGGATAGTGTTCCTTCGGCGACGGCTTCTTTAAAGTGACGGGCGATAACGCACGTTCAGGGTCAGAAAAGTAGCAGCAGGAATACCGAAGAAACGAAGAAGGCCCGAAAAATTTCAGCTGGGCGTAGCGGGCTCATTTAGGAGTCCAGGTTTCGGTTTTCCGCTCCTCTTGCCGCGAAAGGCTGTATTCAAAAAATTTGGCAGTCCACGCGTCCACCGGTTTGCCACTGAGCACTTCTGAGAGTTGGGAATAGGCAGCACCTAGCCGCCGCTTCAGTTCTTCTTCTGAATACGCAGATGCGGCAATCAGCTCTTCAATTCCTTCCTTTTCCGCAGTCCACTGCTTTCCGCTTGGCCTCCAGAAGCTAAGAGTCGGTACGGGAGCTTGATGGCGATAGCGGGGCGGCATGTTTATAATTCTGGCACAGGGGCGAGCGCACGAATGCTGACCACCGCGTCAGTGTATTGAGCCAGAAGGTCAGGAATTTACTGGATATTAAGCAGCGCCTTTACGCTATCTTCCGCTGACGCATAAGATTCGCGCCCTTTATTAAGAAGTTTGTTCAGGACAATAGGCCGGTGCTCGAACAAACTTGTAGAAAGTCTTGGCTCTGCAAAAGATTGGTTAATTCTCACGGATGGAATTCCTTTGGAAAGTAGCTCAAAAACCTTTTCCGTAGAGTTCGCGCTCGCTGTGAACTGAGTCGAAATCATCTTCATGGCCGGAAAGATTCGAACTCCATGAAGCCATGAATAAACAGGGTAGCTCTCAGGGTAAATGCCTGTGCCGATGCTTAGAATTCTCACGTTTTCATCGGCCAGTTTTAATGCCTGGCGAACGTCTACGAGCGCGTAAAGGGAAGGATTGTTTGCAACAAAGCCTCCATCGACGGCCTGAATTTTACCAGCGTTTTTGAGGTCGAGTTCCTTCGGGCAGAAAAATGGATAGGCCGAACATGATGCTTCAATTGCCTCGGCAAGAGTGAGGCCAAAGCCCGGGAGGAAAGTAGCTTTCATCCCATGTGCTTGATCAACTGAGTTTTTAAAGATGATAGCTCTTTTGCTTTCTAAGCTTGTTGCAACTACGGCCAGGCCCACCTCTAAATCCGAGAAAGTTTTCTTTCCGAAAAACCCCTCTAGATTTTCCTGCAGGGCGGCCGAGCGACGTGAGGAAAAAAACCTTTTCATGATGCTGGGCAGTTTTTCTAGGTAAAACGCCAGAATCTGGTCCACAGTCGCTCCGGTTGCCAGAGCGCCGGCAATGATTGACCCTGTGCTGGTCCCGTAAAAAAAATCAAATTCTTCTTTCAGGGGCTTCTTTACTGCCCGTTCAATCTCCCTTAGGACCCCGAGAGTATAAACGCCTTTGCCTCCACCGCCATCTAGTGAAAGGACCTTAAATGGTTTTGGCGGCGCACTAATCGAAGTATTCATGGATAAAAAATTCTCCGGAAAAAACCGTTTCTGCGAGGGGAGCGCCTTGACACTCGCCGGTTAAAGCACATCTTTAACTTAGCTAATTTAACCTTCGAGACTACGGCCGTAACCCGAATATTTTCAACCCTTTCCGCGAGGTTTTTCTGAGTTCTAACCAATTTCCGCTATCCCCGTTCTTGAACGCGCTTCGAGCCTCCAAGGCTAGGAGTTCCTTAGACTCGAAGCTTCGCCGCTGGGCAGAACCACCTAGCGACTCAGAAAAGGAACGGTGCGAGCGAGCTGAGCGTATGGTCAAAAAGGCAATTGAAGCTGACGCCAAGCTTTCAGCGATGGATATTACTGTCTACGCCAAGGGCTCATACGCAAATCGAACGAATATCCCGGCCGATAGCGATGTGGACGTGGCGGTGCAGCATAATGGGATTTTCTTTAACGACTATCCCGGAAGCGGCTCTCATAGTGATTTCGGCTTTGAGCCTGCCACTTATACTTACGACCAGTTCAAAGCCGATGTGGCCCGGGCGATTGTAACGTATTTTGGGCAATCGGAAGTCGATGCAACGGGGAAGGCGATTAAGATCCGATCAAATACCGTCAACCGTATCGCCGAGGCCGTTGAAATCCGTAATTCCGCGACGCATTTCGGGCCCAACTGAAACGCTGGCCACTTGCTTTACAATGATCGGAGCGCGGCTTCTTGGGTTATAGGTAACCACCGCATTTTCGATATCTTCCGTTTTGTCCACCAGGGCCCGGCTTCGCACCATGGCCTCTGTGCCGGAATACTCAATCGTCCGTCCGCCGCTTTCTTGGTTAGAGTTCTTTACGGCTTCCATCACCTGGGGAAGAGTCACTTGGTACTGGGCTAAGCGCGTAGGATCTACCCGCACCTGGTATTGCTTTACGAATCCGCCCACTGGCGCAACTTCGGCCACTCCCGGCACTGATTGCAATTGAAAGCGGATTAGCCAATCTTGCATCGAGCGAAGATCGGAGGAATTAAAACGGCCCGAATCATCGCGGAGCGCATATTGGTAGACCCAGCCAACGCTCGTGGCATCGGGGCCAATTTCCGTTTTTACACCCGGAGGAATTTGAGAAGTGATCCGGTTGAGATTTTCTAATACGCGGCTGCGCGCCCAGTAGAGGTCTACGCCATCTTCGAAGATTACGTACACGTAGGAAAAGCCGTAATCGGAGAAACCGCGCACGGATTTTACGTGAGGGGCGCCAAGCATAGAGGAAACGATTGGGTAGGTAACCTGATTCTCGACGATATCGGGCGAGCGGTCCCATTTAGAATAGATGATCACCTGTGTATCTGAGAGATCGGGAATAGCATCGAGGGGAATGCGTTTAAGGGAATAGACTCCCAGCAATCCAAAGAGGAATACCATCGTCAGTACGAGAACTCGGTTTCGCGCCGAGAAATCAATGATACGCGTGACCATCCGTTATTCCTTGCCCGGCATACACATTGCCATTGGGATATCCCAGTGCTCGCCTTTAGCTGTGGCAGGCATCGTGTTTGAATACTGAAGGGCAGCCCCAGCTTGCATTGGTGTTAGCTAAAGCCTTGCTTCGAAGTTCAGTTATGACCTTCATGGGAATGTCGGGCCGCCCAATGCATGCGCAACCTAGGTAAAAAGTTATGAATGCTCCAACCAGTGCTTCGAGTGCGCCTTGAAAGTTCATGGTTATCTCCTTAGTTAAAGTAGTTTATTCCAGCGTTTATAAATGCTTCGCACGGTGCTGGCCTGCCACTGAGTCTTTCCTTGCTTACGTGTCCGCACTGCACTGCTGTTGAGTTGCCTGGCAATCTCCAGGCACGAAAGCTTCTTGTCGCGTCTTAAGGACACGATCATCCGACAGATTTCTTTCTCCTTTGGATGGGTTTTGAGCTTGCCCGCGAGAACCTTGAATCCGAATGGGGGATTGAAGGCTCGATAATTATCAACCCGACTAGAATGGCCACTGCCGCGCCTCATATGGACGCCTGAGCGCCGGAGGATGTCGAGAATGGATTGCTTCGGCACCCGAAATTTGGCGGCAATTTGAGCGGCAGAAAAACCTTGGTTTTCGTATAAATCACGCCAAACTTCGGGTACAATAAGCTTAAGGTCGAAGTTGAATTCGAACGAATCCGACAGCTTAGAGCGGTTCTTCCAAGTATGGAGCTGCTCCACCATAATTGGAACCACGGAATGGTTCTAAGTCTTTAAAATGATTAGATTGCCGTGAGCACTGCTGAGCCTTCGTGGTTCCGTGGTGCTTATGTGTTTTCAGGGGCTTAGGGCTTTGGGGTAAAAAATGACAGATCAACAGTATGAAGAGCTACTGAATGCGCTATTTACTGGAGCTGAAGGAGATCCAAGCATCAGAACAGGTCTACCAGCGGTCGATTTGACCAACGATCTACTTCGCTTTATTCGCGCTCTGGAGATTTGTGTGAAGGTTGAAACTCTAAGGGAGAGTGATGAAGATCGGACTGAACACTATGCTTGGTATGATAATCTCGGTTTAGAAAACGTGAAAGAAGCGATCATTCAGTATTGGGTACACAGGCGATTTGGTGATCGATAATCTTTTGATCCATTGCACGAAGATCCCTACCTAAAGTCTAACGTTCCTTCTGCGAGACGGCCTTCTTTGTGGCAAACCTATTGCGGCTACAGCTTGATGCCTAGCTATCATAGCCACCAGCTGATTATATTTTTCGGCTAAGGCGACATATTTGAGATGTAATTGACTGTATCGACTGTTTGCCTCGGTCAAGTCTGCCCCAATAATTTCTGGCCAAGTTCTGTTAGCGGATTTCAATATTTTATTTGCTTGTCTGATCGCTATTAGTGCCTCGTTGTCATTGCTCGAAGTGGTAAGTGCTAGTAGTTTTTTTAGCTTTTCAGTTTGTGCGTCTAACATTCAGTCCATCCGGAATTAAAATTTTAACTTAGTTGCAAATTTGTAACTAATTCGCGCGTAATACTCTGTCTTTTCATATGCCGCTTCTTCATGTGATAAGTCATAGAGAGCCTGACCGGCGTCTTTCTCTGTGCGAGCACGAATGGCTTCAAGTGTAGCTTTTTCATTGTCATCAAAGAGATCCATTTGAGGCTTTTCTAAAGCGATTAAGTTATGACCTTGGCCTTGTTTTATTAATCCTTCATTTGTCATCTTGCGGAAAAGCATCCGAAAGTCGTCCGGGCAGGGCCCGTAGTCTAATTTTGCGTATACACAACCTGTGATACTCGCATTGTGTTTTTTAAAATTTAAAAAATCCGCATAAAAAAGAGCTTTATTAAGAAAGAGTGGGCTCTTGCATGTTTTTACCAAATAGAGGGCCGTGTTTTTAAATCGATCCCAGTTAAACTCGCGGTTGCCTTGGTACTCGTCATCCTCACCAAGCATGATGCCAAGATCAAAGACGTGCATCTGTGCGTATTCCTTATCGCACTTAATTCGAATGTGTTCATCTTGCGACTTATCTTGAATGAAATGAGTCTCCCAGCGTTTGATACTGGCTTCGCCGACTTCCAAATATGCCGCAAACTCTCTTTGTGAGAGGTCGAGTCTCTTTCGGAAATCTGTAATCTCTTTGGCGGTCAACAGTTCATTCTGTCTTCTATAGGTGTCTGCAACTTCTTGTCTTAAAGCGCTCATCTGTTCGTCATTCATCAGTGGTTCTTCACACTTCACGCAAACAAAAGCAGGAACTATGGCTTCAATTGTTTCTCCCCTAAACTCTAAGGGGACTCTAATTCGCTTCTCTTCAAATTTTTCACTATTACAATTTAGGCATTTCATGTGTGATCCTCCGTGGATTTCTTGGGGCGATCCGGGTGAAGCGAAACGTAGTAGAATCGCCCACCCTTCAGTGCAAATTTCAAATAAGTTCGGCCTTTGAGTTCTTGGCTATCCCAACTGAACGCAAAGATTTCTTGTCCTTCGATGGACTTTTCGTAGGAAAGCAGGGGCGGCCGTGCGCCTGCGTAATCGGTAGGTTGAATCTCCGCAAGAAGCCGCAAAATCAGGGGCCAAACATCGGAGGTCTGGCCTAGATGGAGGGCGTCCAATTCACCTACTACTTTTCCAGGGTTACAGAATAGGCCTGCTTCTCTGGTTAGAGCCTCGATCGCTTCGCTCAACTTCTTGCTCAGCTCTTTGTGCGAAGGCCGTTGTGGTCTCTTCGGAAAATTCACCTGGCTCCTAAAATAATTATATCAAATCAAGGTATCATTTGATACCATAAAATGAGGTAGGGGAATAGTCAAAGCAAAATATTAATTTTATTGGGTTTTTGCTGCAATGGGTTGCAGAAGGCCAGAAAGAGGGGATATGCCAAGCGGAATTACCCACATGATGATCTCCCGCAGAGCGGTTGACGGCTTCCCTTACATAAGATTGAACCCAAAGTGCAGCTTTTTCCCGGGCAAAACATCAGACTCAATGCTGAACTTGTAGATGGTACCAGGGATGAGGAAATCTCAAATGCAGTTTGGACGCTTTCTAGTGAAGGCAAAGAGCTGTTTCAGATTGTCGTCGATGAGCCAGGATCTGTCTGACCTGAGCCCCAGAATTTGCTGGCCGAGCTCGTTCGTAGAGGCGACCGGATTTACCCGGTCAATCCGAAATGCCAGATAGCTAGTCTTGTTGGTTTCCAGGGTGTCGACGAACTGAGAGAGAACGGCACTTTTACCTGCACCTGCCTCTCCTACAATAAATCCATTCTTCTTTTGGACTTGAGGTTTAAGTAGGGGCAAAATTCGAGCTATCTCCTCGTGTCGGGAGATTTGAGTTCCAAGTATGTTCGCGGCATCGAGGCTGCGCTTGTACTTTGCATTTGCCTCTCGGACTCGTTGAATCGCTGACTCGTCTTTGGACAAATCGATTCTTTTAAAGCCTTGTCTGGATTGAATGTGATCCCAAATATCTGCCGCTGAGAGTTCATGGTTGGCTTTTTCTAGCGCGAACTGTGCGAGTACATCCACTAGGCTATTTGAGTCCCCTTCAACCAAGCTTTTGCCACGAACTGCCAAGTGCTTTTTCAGTGTAGGCTCTCCTACGACCTCAATTTGGAATACTTTCAGGGCCTGGAAGGCTTGTTCCGGACTGGTTTGGCTCCTTGCAGTAAATTCGGAAAACTGCTTTTGCCAATTCTCAGAATCCAAAAAATTAGCCTTGAAGTCGTCAAAAGACTTGGCTCTTTGGGCTCGATCGCAGAGTTCGCTTAAAATCGAAGATTGTGTTGAGGCAAAGATAAATTTGGCGCCTGGTTCTCCTGATCTGGAAACTAGGCTCTGGATAACTTTCTTTTCCGCCAAGTTAGCAATAGACCAAGCTCCGCTTTCTGAGGTTTGGCGCTTTGCCTGGATGTAAGTCTTTCCATCCCCGCGTTTCACGTAGAACTCGATTCCGTCGCCCTCTATCCCTGGAGGTTCTAAAAAAATCGATTGAGCATCGTTAGCCATAACGTCCAGCATGTAATGGACGGTCCATAAGCCTTCAAACAGCTGGCCGAATTTAGCAGCACTTCCACCGGGTAGTGGCATCCTGATCCTCCTAAAGACCGATCGGATTCTATCGGGCCAAGTGGGCGGGAACAATGGTTATGGGGTTGCGCGGCGCTTCAAGGTGGCTAAGGAGTATGCTGAACGATGTTTATGCGCTTCATTTGTGCCTAGGGGGTTACTTTTGAGGTGCTCTCGAGCTGTCTGACGCAGATAGGACTGCCCTGAAGAGTTCTGGGCTAACTTCCACTGTAGAGTTGCCTCGTTCCCCGTAGACCCTAATTTTGAGAGGTTCTTCGCTGAAGAACTCAAAACGATCCCGGGAAAGAGAAAATGTGTAGTGCTCTTGGATTCCAGCTCTGACTGTACGGTCAATTTGAGAGAGTTTCTTTTCCGGCTCGAGCTTTCCTTTAAAGAGATATCGATAAGAGTGGAGGAAATGCCATTCCTGGCCGTGAACAAAAACATATATCTGATAGGTTACCTTGTTTGATTTTTTATCGATTACCGCTCGCGGAAAAGCATAAATATTTGGATTTCCTTCGAGATAGGAAGAGCAATTATTTGTGTCGAAGGAAACTATCTTAAAGTCGTCCATTTCACTATCTTCGATCTCCACACAGTTCTTCGGATCCCGATATTTTTTGTCTTCGAAGAACCGCGTGGCTGAACCGGAACACGCGGAAAGAAACAAGCTTAGGCCTATGGTGAAGACGAAGTGGCTTAGTTTCATATCATTTTCTCCGTTCGATCCGATGAAGGGTGACCCTTACATCACCGCTGAAAAGCTCTTTTAAGACCTCTGTTCCAGCCTGGTGAAATGGGTCTGGCTCCCCGAACAGAAGCTCGTGTAGGGAAACCTCGAGCGCTATAGCCACTTTTCTGAGGTCATCCATGTTCGCGGTGCTCCGACCTGTCTTCCAGCCGTGAAGAGTAGCCGGAGCGATGCCGGTCTCTTTTGCTAGGCGAGCGAGGCTCCAGCTTCTTTTTTTGCATAGGAGCATGAGCATTTTTGAGAGTTGCATGTGGCCTCCTTTCGGTGAGGGAAATGGTTCTTGGTAGTAAAAGTTGACTGATGGAAATCGAGGTTCGAGTTCTCGAACGAAATGGCATGGAAAAGACGCTCGCGGATTCGAGTTCTTGAACACGGCTGAACTGAAGATAGGGTCGAGAACTGACCCCAAATTTGGTCGATTTTGATGCCGCTTGGAGGCTGCATCGAGCACGCTTCGGTGCAGGTTGGGTGCAGGTTTGGGCAGGCCTGGGCCTAGCCGGGGCACAGGCAGGAACAGGTCATTTTAGTGAAATTGGTTGAATGTGAAGCGCCGAGCCAAGAATTAGCAACAGCGATCGCAACGAATTAGCAACGTATCCCGTTATTCGCCCGTATTTCGCGTGATGATGGCGTTTCGATGATTCAGAGGACTTCCACCCTAAGTTTGTTTGTTTTCAGTACGTTAGTTTACAAATTCTCGAGCTGAGAATTTCAGAAGTTATTTGGTGACGCCGGAGAGATTCGAACTCCCGGCCAACTGGTTCGAAGCCAGCTACTCTATCCAACTGAGCTACGGCGCCACGCTAGAGAATTGTTGTAAGGTTTTGGGCCCCGCTTGTCCAGTTTCCAGGTAATTACACTCTAGTAGCTGATTCCGATTGAAACCCTCGGGCATAATCTTTCGCTCTCGGAGGGTAGGTGTCGCCTCGGATGGGAGGGCGCGCTAAACTTATAGGGAGCTCAATTTCGGTCATGGAGGATCGGAATGTATCGTTTCTGCGTTTATGCCAGTATGGCGTTCTTACTTTTTGGTTGTTCGGCCGCCCGAAAAATCTCAAGCGTGGGGCTGCGTGAAATTAGCTCCGTTTCCAGCACCCAGGCGTTCAGTGAGCGTCGCCTGCGTCTTTCCGAAACAAAAAAATTCGCCAAGGAATGCCCCGTCGAGATCGTGGAGCTCTTGCCGGTATTGGCGCTGGAAGACGTGGATTTTCCCGCTTGCCCGGAATCGCTCACGCAGAACTTTCACGCGGCTTTGCCCCTCCTGAAGTCCGAGGAGCGTACCGTGGTGGAGGCGGCGATCAATAGCCAATGCCGTTCGCTCGGCAGCGTGGTAGACGGTACCTCCATCGACGCAATTTTTTCCGCTTCGGAACTAAAGAATCTCGCCGCGCGCTTTCCCGAGTCCAGTCCGGAAGCGCTCTGCATGGGCGCCACGCGCGACGGTATCTTGTTTCTCATTGAACATCATTTGCCCCTCGATCGCTGGGTGCAGCGGAACGGCGGCTATTTACTCTCGGAAGAAACGGTGAATAGCCTGGATAAGATCGTGAACGTGCGCAAATGTAGGCTCTCCGACGACGACGTGGATTCCAGTTTCCACACAATCCGCGGCCTCGAAGACCTCGCGCGCTTACTTATTGAGGGGGAGCAGCGCACGCAAGTGGAGCGGCTGCTCAAGGGATTGTATGGGGTGCAAGATCGTAAAATCGAGGAGTTCTTCCGGCCATGACGTTTCGTAATCGCGCTCTAGTGCTGACGGGTGGGGGAGCGCGGGGCGCTTATCAGGCGGGAGTGCTGAAGTATATCGGGGAAAATATTCCGGACGCCCACTTTGAAACGCTGATCGGATCATCCTCGGGCGCGATCAATATCGCCGGGTTGGCCTCCCACGGCGGCGTGCTGAAGAACGCTGGTCCCGCGGTGGCTAATCTTTGGCAAAACTTAGAGATGAATCAGGTATTCCGTACCGATGCCTTGGCCCTTTCTAAAAATGGGATGCGCTGGATCTACGATCTCTTGCTAGGCGGAATCTTGGGGCGGCCGCTCGCGCATAATCTCGTGGACACGAAGCCGCTCCGGGATTTGATGGAAGGGATTTACCGCCCCGAAGTGGTGAAGGAAGCGCTCGCCTCCGGACTTTTGCGCAACGTGGCCGTGAGCGCCACCGAGGTATATACCGGCAGTTTGGTTACGTTTATCCAGAGCCAAGAGAAGAAGCTCTGGCAGCGGGCGCGCCGCCGCTCGGAATCCACGGTGCTCGGCGTGGACCATATTATGGCTTCGGCCGCGATCCCTTTATTGTTTCCGAGCGTGCTCGTAAATAATCGCCGCTATGTGGACGGCTGCATTCGCTCCACGTCTCCCCTCGGCCCGGCCACCCGGCTCGGCGCGGAAAAGATCTTGGCGATCGGCGTGCGACGCTACTATATGCGCGAAACCGGTAACCTTCATGAGTTCGGCACGCCCACGCCCGAACCTAAGCCCAGCATGGCTCAGCTCGGCGCGCTCGTGTTGAACTCGCTCTTTGCCGAAAGTCTCGATGCCGACGTGGAGCATCTTGAGCGACTGAACGCGATTCTTCCTCAGCAGCGCGAAGGATCTTTCGGGATGCGGCAAGTGAATTCGCTGGTAATACGTCCCTCGGAGGATTTGGGAGAGATGGCCAGGCACTTCACGAAACAAATTCCTCCGCTCGTGCGCTTTTTATTGAGGGGTTTAGGCTCGGAGCGGGGAAAATCGAGCGATATGCTGAGCTACCTGCTCTTCGTGCCGGGCTACTTGAGCACGCTCGTAGAGCTCGGTTACGCCGACGCGCGGGCCGAGCACGACCGCCTGGCCCAATTTCTTCTCGGCGACTAGTTCGTATCGCGGCGTTCTGCGTCGGAGCTTGCGGCCGGGCGCGATGTATTCACCGTATTCGAGATTCCCATATTCACGTTGGATCCTACATCGGTGCAGCTGGAGCGGCGGCGGGAACGGCGTTTTTGGCTTTGGCCGGGCGTGAATTCACCATTGGCGAAATCCCGGCGGTCCGCGATCAGGTCGGAGAGAGTTTCGGAAAGCTCGCAGGCGCCGGACTGGCGCAGGCTTTTGAGCAGATTCTCCTGTTTTTCATCGTCGTCTTCTTGGAGCACGTGGAATACGAGATCGCGGTTCTTTTTAAATTGGGAGGGGTGGTTGGCCTCGAGGAAATTCACCGTTCCGTTCTGAGGGGCCACTAGGCCGAGAAGAAACTGCTCTTTTTTCGGTTGCATGATGAGGTTGTCGCGGTAAGCATCGCTAAAGGGGTCTTCCTTGGCCTGGACCGCTTTCACCTCTTTATTATAGGCTTCTTTGTTTTCGGCTTTGGCTTTCTCCTCGGCCTGGTAGGCTTTACGGCGCGCGATCATATCGCCCACGGCGTTCTGCACTTTCGGATTCCTGATCTTTCCTTCTTTATCGAGGAATGGATCTTCGGCGAAGAGCGCCGCCTTGATGGAATCTACGGTAAATTGCGACTGGAGATTCTCGTATACGCAATCACGGAATTGATCGTCGGAGCGGGAAGCGGCGCAGGCCTCTTTCTTGGCGGCTTCGGAGATTACCGAGGTCACGAAATCCCATCCGACTTTTCCCATCGTACCAACACCCCCAGTAGCAAGAAAGGGGAGGATCAGGGTACGGACGTAAATGCTCTTTTTGCCGATGGTAATGGCGGCGGCCAGCTTATCCATTCCCAAGTTACGGAGCTCTTCTGGCTTCAGCCCGCTCAAATAAGCGAGAACTTTTTTGGCGGTCTCATTGTCGGTGATTTTCAGGGGATCTTTTTGATAGATGGTTTTCAGCTCGGCGCGCAGCTGTTCCCATTTCAGTTTATCCCAGGCCCAAGCGGGAGGACTAAGGTCGGCGCGGAATTTGCTGCCGCCATTTTCAAAAATACCGTTGATGCGATCGTAGAGGGGCTTTAATTCGGGATCTATCTCGGGCCGGGCTCCGCGACGGCCGATTTTATCGGTGAGGTAATCGAGCTCGCTGCGATAAGTTTCTAGCTTTTTGAGATCCATGGCTTGGTCGAGCACGAAGTCTTCCGACTTCGTCACCAATGCGACAGTGGTGTCGTTAATGCGGATCGCTAGCTCCTTTTCCGCGGTCACTAAATCTTGGCGAAAGGCCGTATAGGTGGGCCAGCGCTGGGGTTTCATCTCCATCAGAACTTTTCCGTCGGGCTGCACGGTGGCCACGGGAAGGAGACCCTTGAAGTTATGGCCGGCAGCATCGGCGGCCGCATCCATGTCGCGCATGGCTTCGGCCTGTGCGGCGAAAGTGGCGGTATCGTCGATATAGGCTTTGCGAGCGGCGGGATAGGCCTCAACGTCGGCGAGAAGCTCTAGTACTTCTTTTTTTAGCGCGGCGAGATCGAAGGGCGCCCCTTCGAGGTTCGCGGTGTCTTTGAGGGCGTGCTTGGCGAGGAGATTCGCCTTTAGGCCGGTGGCATCTTCCATCGCGAGGATGGGATAGCGGCGCCCACGAAGGCGCACGATAGATTTTCGCGCCCAGTCCCGCATTTTTTCGATCGGGCCATTCGGCTTTGGCTTTTTGGGATCGAAGCGGGTTACGAGAAAATCATTCCCCCAGTTTGCTAGCGTGGTGTAGTACTCCGGGCAGGTTTCGCCCTCCGCGTGGGCCGGGGTGGCGCTAACGAGCAGTAGTAGGAGCAGGGTATGCGGCAAAAAATTGGGTGTTTTCATTCTTCTATTTGTCGGATTTTCCAGGGATAATCTTAAGGTGGAGATCTACCTCGTACGACATGGAATCGCCGAAGACGGCAGCCGCTCCGGTGCCGATAAAGACCGGCGTTTAACCGAAGAAGGCCGAAAAAAAACCTCGAAAATGGCCGCGGTACTACGGGACCGTGTACGCGACCTCGGCGTGATCTTTCATAGCCCCTACGTGCGGGCGGTAGAAACGGCCGAACTATTTGCTAACGAATTTCGTGAAGCCCCGATGCGGGAAGTGGCTTACCTGACGCCGTACGACCCACCGGAGAAGGTTCTGGCATTGCTGAAGGAGAGCGAGCACTTTCGCTATGTGATGCTGGTGGGACATAACCCCTATATGGGTTCGCTGGCTTCGCTGTTACTTACTGGCTCGGCCGAGCCTTCCATTTTGGAATTCAAGAAGGCGGGCGTAGCGGGAATTGAGTGGATCGGTGGGCGAGGGAAGCTGACGTTCTTCCTCTCGCCAAAATTTATTTAGCTGCAACCCATCGAGTTCCCGCAGTTCAGGCAGCGGTAGCAGGCACCGTTTCTCACCGTAGTATGGCCGCAGGTGGTGCAGGCCGGAGCATCGCCCATCAAGTTCGAGTACATTTGGTTGGCGGCGTCTGGAGCCTCTTCCGCCACGCGCTTGATTTCCAGTCCCGGCAGAGTGGGCTGAGGGGCACGCTCCTGCAGCGTGGGTTTCACGTGCACGAAATCGGTGCGGCCGTTGTACTCCATGCCAAGTACGCGGAAGACGAAGTCTACCACCGAGGTGGCGTTTTTCACGTTTGGATGGTCCACGAGGCCGTTCGGCTCGAAGCGGGTGAAGGTGAACGTGTCCACGAATTCCTCGAGAGGAACCCCGTACTGTAAGCCTTTCGAGACCGCGATCGCCAGGCAGTTGAGCATGGAGCGGAAGGAAGCGCCCTCTTTGTGCATATCGATAAAGATCTCGCCCAAGGTTCCGTCGTCGTATTCGCCGGTGCGGAGATAAATTTTCTGCCCGCCTATTTTGGACTCCACGGTGAAGCCTTTGCGCTTTTTCGGCAAGGGCCGGCGCTTAGGTTTGGGCATCTCCGTAACTTCTGCCGCTACTTCTTTTTTCTTATCTGAGCCCGAAGAAAGAGGCTGACTGAGCTTGGAGCCATCGCGGTATACCGCGATGGCTTTTAGGCCGAGCTTCCAGCCTTCCATATAGATGCGCTGGATTTCTTCGGCAGTAGCTTCGTGGGGTACGTTTACGGTTTTGGAGATCGCGCCCGAAAGAAAAGGCTGCGCGGCGGCCATCATTCGGATGTGGCTCATCGGCTGAAGAAAACGCTGCCCGCGCTTGCCATTTTTGTTGGCGCAGTCGAATACGGGCAGATGCTCGGGCTTGAGCAGAGGGCAGCCTTCTACCGTCATTTGCCCGCAGATTACTTGGTTGGCTTCCTCGATCTGGGAATCCGTGAAGCCCAAGGCCTTCAGCATGCTAAAATTCGGATCGGCCACCTGTTCCGCGGAGAATCCGGCGCGCTTGAGGCTCTCTTCGCTCACGTTATACCGGTTGAACGCGAAGCCGAGCTCGAATACCCCGGGCAGGGAGGCTTCGATGCGCTTGATATCGCCCTCCTCGAGCCCCTTGGCGAGTAGGGTTAGGCGATTGACGTGGGGAGTGCCTTCGAGGCTCATGCTGCCCACCACGTAGCGCACGATATCTTGGGAATCTTTCTCGGAGTAGCCGAGGCGCTTGAGGGCGGCCGGCACCGATTGGTTGATGATCTTGAAGTAGCCACCACCTGCGAGTTTTTTGAATTTTACAAGAGCAAAATCGGGCTCGATACCAGTGGTATCGCAGTCCATCAGCAGGCCGATGGTGCCGGTAGGCGCAAGCACGGTAGCCTGGGCATTGCGGTAGCCATATTTTTTACCGAGCCGCACGGCGCGGGTTAAGCATTCCGCGGCGGCGGTGAGGAGGTAGTCGGGGCAGGCGTGGGGAATTTTCTCGGCGGCCAAGCGGTGTTGTTCCATCACCTTGAGCATCGGTTCCCGGTTCTTGGCAAACCCCGCGAAGGGGCCCTTTACGGCGGCCATCTCGGCACTCGTGGCGAAGGCTTCCCCGTGCATGATAGCGGTGATGGCCCCGCACCAGGCGCGGCCGGCGTCGGAATCGTAGGGAATGCCGCTGACCATGAGCAAGGTTCCTAGGTTCGCATAACCCAAACCAAGCGGGCGGTAGTCGTGGGAATTCTGCGCAATTTTTTCGGTGGGATAGCTGGAGAGGCCCACCAGAATTTCCTGCGCGACGAAGAAGGTGCGGCACGCATGCTTATAGCCTTCCACGTCGAAGGTGCCGTCTTCGCGGAGGTACTTCAGCAGGTTCACGGAGGCGAGGTTGCAGGCGGAATCATCGAGGAACATATATTCCGAGCAAGGATTCGAGCCGTGGATTTTGTCGGTATTGGGGCAGGTATGCCAGTGATTGATCGTGGAATCGAATTGCACGCCGGGATCGGCGCAGCTCCACGCGGCCTGGGAGATTTGCCGGAAAAGATCGCGGGCGCGCAGGGTTTTATAAACGGCGCCGGTGGTGCGCAGGCGCGTTTCCCAGGGTTTGTCTTCGATCACGGCGTGCATGAAATCATCCGAGAGGCGAACCGAGTTATTGGAGTTCTGCCCGGCCACGGTGCGGTAGGCCTCGCCGTTGAAATCGGCGGAATAGCCGCCGGCGATCAGGGCGGCCACTTTTTTCTCTTCGTTCACTTTCCAGTTAATGAATTCTTCGATTTCGGGATGATCGGCATCCAGGGACACCATTTTGGCCGCCCGGCGCGTGGTGCCGCCGGATTTCGTGGCGCCCGCGCCGCGGTCGAGAACTTCGAGGAAGCTCATGAGGCCGGAGCTCAGGCCGCCGCCGCCAAGTTTTTCCATGGCACCGCGCACTTTCGAGAAATTGGTTCCCGTGCCCGAGCCGAACTTGAAGATGCGGGATTCGTTTTTAGCGAGCTCGAAGATGCTCATTAGATCGTCGTCTACCGACTGGATGAAGCAGGCCGAAGACTGGGGATGGCTATAGGAATCCTGGGTGGTTTCCACCGCGCCGGATTTTTCGTTGAGGAAGAAGTTTCCGCCGCCGCCGAGGATTCCGTAGCGGTGGTAGAGGCCCACGTTGAACCATACGGGAGAATTAAAGGCCCCGCGCTGAGTAACAAGCAAATAGGAGAGTTCGGCCTCGAAGGCCTCCGCATCTTCCGCGCTCGCGAAGTAACCATTTTTTTCGCCTTGTTCACGCACGGTGCGCACGATTCGGTAGACCAGCTGGCGCACGCTGTGCTCGGCGCCCTGGCCGGGAACGCCGGCTTTGCGGAAATACTTCGAGATCACGATATCGGCGGCGAGCTGGGACCAATCTTTGGGAACTTCGGCGTTCTTGGTCTCGAATACCACCGAGCCGTCGGGATTGGAGATTTTCGAAGCGCGGCGCTCGAAGGCGATTTCATCGAGGGGATCGATTCCGGCACGCGTGTGCCAGCGGGGAAAACTCATTCCGCCGCCCACGGGTTTCCCTTTTTCTTTTTTTGGCGCGAGTTCGGCGCCGTTTTTTTTGCCCTTAGAATTGTTTTTGGAAAGTGCATCCGCCCTGGAGTCCATTGCCGACCTCAAAAGAATTTAAAATTTCAGGCTTTAAATTTTACCAGAATCGCCCCTCAGCGAATCTGGCCTTGCCTGGGGGCGGGAGTTTACAGAAACCGGGCGCTAAAGGGTAGAGCCAAAAAAGGCTTTTTTAGGAGAGATAAGTGCCGAAAATTAAGAGATTTTTACGCGCGCTTCGTTCAGGGCGGCGGCGAGATCTTTGTATACGTCGTTACTGCGGAGCGTTATCGGAAATTTATCTTCTTGGATGGCGCGGCTGAATACGAAAACCATGTTCGCCATATAGCGGGCGATTTGGATGCCGAGGCAGGCAAAAACCGCGAATGAGATCAGCGAAAGCAGGAAGGCGCCGTCGGAGAGAATTTCTTCCTGCGCGAGAAAATAATGGGGCATCGAGCGTGAGCTCTGCACAAGCTGCAGCGCTAAGTCCACGATGTGGCGATAAATGGTTCCGAAGATAATCGTGGTCACGTAGCCGGTGAGCACGCTGAGCGCGGCGGTAGCGGCCAGGAATTTTACGAGGAAGCGCAGGTTGATTTGGAAGTAGGTATCTGTTTCCTGCGCGGGCGCGGTCTGCTCGCCGCGAATTTTACGGCAGAAATCGAAAATCACGCTGTCGAATTTCGGGCTCTCCGAGAGCCAGCGGGACATCGGCTTCATGGCGTCCGGGCTATTCACCGCGAGCTCCAGCATGCGGTAGGCATTGGTGAAGGGGGCGGTTGCCCAGCGCATCACCACGAAAGTTACGGCCGCGGTCATCAGCGTTTGCGCCACCAAGAAGCCGATCACTCCGAGAATTTCTACTTGTACTTGCAGGTAATAGGCGTCGCGTACCTGGCTGTCCAAGATCAAGCCGTTCGCTTCTAGGTAATAAAGATTTAGTTTGGCGAACACGAAGAGCAGCAGCATGAGGAGCATTCCGCAAAAAAGCGGAACGAGGGAGAGCAGAAAAGCCTGGCGGATCTGGTAGCTCACCTGGGGATTTACCCGGGGGAGGGGGATATTTGTGTTGAGGTGCTCTTTCGCGGTTTTCATCGGCCCCCGTTTTCTACATCTCTTCCGGTACTCGCATGCAAAGCAGGCGCAAAGTGTTACCCAAAACCTGGCGGAATGCGAGCACGAGCCCGAGGCGGCTCGCTGATTCGGCCGGCTGGGCTTCGTCGACCACGCGCACGTCGCGGTAAAAGGCGTTGAACGATTTCGCGAGATCGATCGCATAGTTCGCCACGATCGATGGCTTCTGCAAGCGCAGTGCTCCCTCCAGGCTATCTTCCAGGCGGGCGAACTGCTTCATGAGCTGCTGTGCTGCTTCGGATTTGGCCAGCTCGGCCGAATTCTCGGGCTTGCCCGGCTGCATTCCTTTGGCGGCGCCTTGGCGCAGGATCGAGCAGGCGCGAGCGTAGCAGTACTGGAGGTAGGGGCCGGTATCGCCCTCGAAATCGAGGATACGGTCCCAATCGAACTCCACGTCTTTCACCCGGTCGGTGGAGAGATCGTTGAAAACCACGGCGCCCACGCCCACGATCTCGGCCACTTCGCCTTTATTGGCGAGCGTAGGATTCTTTGTGTTGATCAGGGCGAGTGCTTTGTCGCGGGCTTCGTCGAGCACTTCTTCGGCGAGCACCACTTTGCCTTTGCGCGTGCTGAACTTTCCGTCCTTGAAGCGGTAGAGGCCGTAGTGGATATGCTGGAGCGAGGCGGCCCAGGGATATCCCATCAGGCCGAGCACCTGGAAGAATTGCTTTGTATGCAGCTGCTGCTCGCTACCGATCACGTAGAGCGACTGGTCGAACTTGAAATGATCTTTGCGCCAGATGGCGGCGGCGAGGTCGCGAGTAGCGTAGAGCGATGTGCCGTCGCCCGTGACCACGAGGCAGGGGGGCACGTCTTCGCCGAGTTTCACTACTTGCGCGCCTTCGCTTACCTCAAGGAGATTCTTCTTTTTCAGCTCCTGGAGGAGGGCGGGAATTTTATCGATATAGAAGCTCTCGCCGATGTACTCGTCGAAATGCACGCCGAGCCGGGCGTATACTTTCTTTAACCCCACGATGCTCAGCTCGCGGAACTTCTTCCAGATCGCGGTGAGCTCGGGATCGCCGTCTTCAATTTTTTTGAAGAGCAGCCGCGCTTCCTTATCGATCGCGGGATCGCTCTCCGCTTCCTGGCTTACGCGCACGTAGAGCTTAGTGAGGTACTCGAGCGGGTTTTTGAGCATTTCCTGCTCGTTGCCGTACTTTAAATAACCATACGCCACTTTGCCGAACTGGGAGCCCCAGTCCCCGAGGTGATTGAGGGCCACGGTTTGGTGGCCGGTAGCCATATAAATATTATTTAAAGATTGGCCGAGCACCGTGTTGCGGAAGTGTCCGATGTGCAGCTCTTTGGCCACGTTGGGGCTGGAATATTCGATCAGGATTTTTTTTCCTTTTCCGCTCTCGGTATGGCCGAAATTTTCTTTGCGCGTGAACACGTCGTTCACGATGGCGAAAGACGCTTGGGGGCTTAGGCGGAAATTCACGTAGGGGCCTAGGCTGGTGGCGCCCGAGAATTCCTCCGGCAAATTGGCTGCCAGGGCCTGGGCCACCTCGCTGGCGATCATGGGCGGAGCTTTTTTCCGGATTTTCGCTACCTGGAAGCAGGGGAATGCGAGATCGCCCTGGTCGGCTTTAGGCGGACGCTCTAACAGGTTTTCGAGCTGCTCGGCCGAGAGCTCCGTTATGAGCGAACTGAGCAGCTTCGCAGCGGATTTTTTATACTGGATCATTGCGCTTGATCATAGCAGGGGCACTTTGCATTTTCCAGGAACGATCGGCCTCAAGTAGTGGTTTTCCCAGCCGATACGTCAGTGAGGGGTATTTGAACCTATGCGCATGACGTTTTCCTCTTTCTCGGCACTATTTTTCGCGTTCAGCCTTTGCACAGGCTGCACCGCCAATCCTATGCAATGGTGGGCTTCGATCAACGCGAAAGCCCAGCATCTTGCCTCGGTGGAAGCGAAATACGAAGCGCTGGTGGTGGAGCACGAGCGCCTCGAAAAAGAATATTTTCAGCTCGAGCATGAGCATTCCAGCCTTACGGCGCAAGTGCAGTCGAAAGAGCTGGCGGGACTCAACCTCGCTGCCACCGGTTCCGCACTTGGCCGCAATCCGGCCTCGATCGCCTATGTTCCGCCGAAGGGCTTGAAGATGGACGATCTCCTTTCTCTGGCCTACGAGCACATGCGCGAAAAGCGTTTCGCCGAAGCCGCCGTCACTTTTGAAGATTATTTATCGAAGCCCGAAGCCGCCGGACAAAACGGCGATGCGATCTACGCGAGCGGGGTGGCTTGGTTTGAATTAGGGAACTATCGCAAGGCGCGTGAGAGCTTCGAAAGCGCGAAGCTGCATGCCTCGGGCGAAACGGCCCAGAAGATCCACAAGAAGGTGGATCTTTGGCTGCGCGTGATCGATCGCAAGATCGGCCAGGGCAGCGCCAAGGCAGTGAATGCTCACGGAGGTTAGCGTGAAGATGCGGAACTCGATACTAGCGATGATTTTTTTGTTGCCGGCCACGGCCCTGGCGAATGACCACGCCGAGCCCGCCCACGCCGAGCCCGCCCACGCCGAGCCCGCCCACGCTGAACCCGCCCACGCTGAACCCGCGCCCCGCGCTGAAGTTTCCGAGAAGAAGGCCGGTCCCGTGGCCGCGGTTGACGCAAAAAATGCCAAACCACTGCGCACCAATGAGTTGATCCAAACCAGTGCCGCCACGATGACC
The DNA here is from genome assembly GCA_050246755.1 of Bacteriovoracia bacterium. Lineage (GTDB taxonomy): Bacteria > Bdellovibrionota > UBA1018 > CAIPTA01 > CAIPTA01 > JAKFYM01. The sequence continues at coordinate 293,459 of JBFWVL010000003.1, read as the reverse complement.
TTCGTGGATAATAATAATATCCAGATCATGCTCGCCCCCCATTCGGTGGCCGAATTCCGTGACGACGGCTTTCATCTGCTCCGGGGCTCGGCTTCGTTGCAGAGCAAGAGCGAGGGCACGGTGCGCACCACGAGCGCGACGTTGAATTTTGCCGGCCTCGTGATTCTTTCTTACGATCACAAGGAGCGGAGTACTAGCGCGTTCGTGCTGCAGGGCCAAGGCCGCATGCTCAACTCCCACGATGATAGCCAATCTCTGCGTCTCGACCGTTTCCGCGGTGCCACGATGGTGGTGGGCGAGGTGATTCCGCAGCTAATCCGCCAGCTCGACGTCGGCTCGCTTGAGGGCTGGCTAAAAGGCTATGCCTGGCCCGAGGCCACGCGCCAAGCGTGGCTGAGCGAGGTGCCGGATGGCAGCTTAGCGGTGAGGCCGAACGTGGCTAAGCACCTGGAAGAAGTGAAGCTGGAAAATTATTTTTCCGCCATCGACACCGACGACGAAGTGCAAGAGCCCGATTACTACGAGCGTAAATACGCGGATCCCGACAAGACGGTGGCCGAAGCCAATTCCGTAAAAGAAAAGAGCGTGAGCCTTAAGCCAGAAGAGGCGGCGTTGATCTCGCTGCCCAGCACGAAAATCGACCTTGGCTTCACCATGGCGCCCGAAGTGCTAACCTTGAAAGAAAAACAAAACGAAGTGATTCATCTACCCGCGAAGAAAGCGAACCGTTCCTTGGCATCCGTAAAGGGGGCGAAGCCGGGGAGCGCGAAGGCCGGTGAAACGGTGGATCCGGAAATTTCCAGCGTACTAAATCGTTTGCGTTCGCTTCGGGGCCAGGAAGCGGCGGTTTCTCCCCAGCTGGAATTTAAGCCCAAGGCCGCCGATACCCGAGGCCCCGCCTCCGTCAATACGGACGTGGTACCCGATACCGTCTACGACTATTCGCAAAACTTCTAGTCCTGTGCGTCAGCCTGCCTTATCCTAGTAGTAGGTAGGAGGCTTTTTCCATGGACGGAAGAACAGCCCGTTTTCTCATTTTACTTCTCTCGCTAACTATACCCTCGTTCGCCCATGCGGCGCAGATAGAGCTATCTGGTTTAGTGGCTTACAGTAAATCCCATTTCAACGACGGCTACGACAGCATGCAACGCCGCTATACGGCCTCGGTTTCGTTTAAATTCACCGCTATTTCCGCACTCGAGTTCGAGTACGCGGACAGCGTAAGCAAAGTTTCTTACGAAACGAACGTGGGCGGGGCGCTCAAATACAACACACCTGTGGCCTATACCTATAAAGACAAAGTGTATTCCTTCAACTGGGTGCAGAATCTTGTGCCGTCGAAGTGGATCATCCAGCCCTACTTCGTGCTCGGGGGCGGTAAGATGCAGCGCCGGGCGAAAGAAGAATATCCCGAGATCGGCTACTCGAATACGGTTACCCAGAACGTGACGAGCGGAACCGGCGGGGGCGGGCTCCGTATTTTTCTCACGCGGAATATGGCGATCAAGCTCGAGGCCCGCACCTACGTGCCCAATTTCAATTTCAAGAAATGGAAAGAGAACCAGATGACGTCCGCTGGTTTATCTTGGCTGTTTTAGCTATTCTCTTGTCTCCATGAGACGAATCCTCTTTTTTGCCTTCCTGCTTTTGCCCGGCTGCTCCGGCGTGAGTTACCTCGCCGAGAACGGCATTGGCCAATGGAAAATGTTTAATCGCGCTCGTCCGGTGGAAGACGTGCTCGCGAGCCCGCAAACTTCGGAAGCCGCGCGCCGCGCGATTCAGGTGGTGAAGCGCGCCAAGGATTTCGCGGTGAAGGACCTCGGCCTCCATGCCACGAAAAATTATCAGACTTTCGTGCAGCTCGATGCGCCCTGCGTGGTGTGGGCGGTATCGGCCGCGGATCCCATCGAGCTCAAAGAGAGAAAATGGAAATTTCCGATCGTGGGCGAAGTGCCTTATCTGGGCTTCTTCAAGAAAGAATCCGCGGAGGCGGAAGCGAAGCGCCTCGGCGCAGAGCCGAATAAGCCCGATACCTGGGTGCGCTGCGTGCCCGCCTTCTCTTCCCTTGGCTGGTTTTCCGATCCCCTTTATAGCTCGATGCTCAAGGGCAATGACCGCGATATCGCCGATACGGTAATCCACGAAAGCCTGCACGCCACGGTGTGGGTGGGAAACAACGTAGACTTCAACGAGAAGCTCGCCAACTTCGTGGGGCTCGAGGGGAGCCTACGATTCATGCAGAAAGAGGGCGGGGAAGAGGCCCTGGCCGATGGGCGCAGGGAAGTGGCGGGAGAGAAAGTGTTCGCGGAATTTCTTCACGGCGCGATCGCCGAGTATGCCGCCACCGTGCGCACCCTCGCGCAGAAGCAGAAATTCTATGCTTCTTTCGCCGATCGCTACCGCACCTACGCCGATGCCCGGGCGAAGAAGGAAAAGTTCAAGCTGATGCCGGTGAAGCTCGAAACCTGGAACAACGCCGCGCTCATGGCCTACGCGAATTACTATTCGGATTATTCGGTGCTGGAAACCATGCTGAAAAAATGCGGGGGGAGCCTCAAACGATTCGTTTCCTGGATTGAGCGGGCGCAGGAAAAAGAGAAGGGGCGCTTTAAAAGCGCCCCTGAGGAAAGTCTGGAACAAATTAGTAAGTCTGAAGGATGCCCGGACTAGATCGACTGGGTCGAGCTGGTCTGGATCGTGAGCACGCCGCCCCAGTTGTGGGTGGTGAACACTTCTTTGCGGCAACCGGGGTACACATTGTACTGCGGGTTGGTGGCTATGTAAGTGCCGGTATTGTAGTCGAAGTAGTAGAACGGATTCGGTGCGTAGGTGCAGTAGAAGTCGTTCTTCGGGTTCTTCACCGTGATCTGAACCGGCACGCCGGGAGTCAGGTAGCTGGAAAGATCGATCACGTTCGAAGTTTCGCCTACCATACCGAACGTGTAGTTGTTCGAGGTATAGGTCGGGGTTACTTCGGTGCCGTTGAAGGCGATGGTCACTTTCAGCTCGGTAGCTTGGTGAACCTGGTTGCCTTGGTCGGCGGTTACGCGAAATTTCACTTTCAGCACGTTGTCGGTATTGAACGAATTCGTCACTACCGTTTGGTTGCCTTGCTTCGTGAACTCGAAGCTCAGCGGCGCCGTACCAGTCGTGCTGGTAGAGGTGCTGGTGCTGGTGTTCGTATAAGTAAAAGTGGGGGGCGGGGCCACAATCGCAGCGGATCCAGTAGCTGGCTCGCTAGCGGTATTGCGGGTGGTTTTACCGCAGGCACTAACTGTGAGGCCGGTTGCGAATACCATCAGTAGGGCAACTGGCAGGCTATAAGTTTTCATTTCTCTCTCTCCTCGTTCCATCGTTTCCATGCGCTTCACGTACGGTCTGCCTTTGCGCTTTTGGGACTTACTACCTGAGGTAACGCAAGCCTCATGCCACTGCGTGAAGTTTGGTCAACTATAGGGGAAACCCTAGGTAAATTAAGGAGATAGGGGTGGAGGCTCGTTTTCGAGGCATCCTGTATAGTTGCTTATCACTCGAAAACACTGACTAGATTTTCGACAGCTCGAAAACTTTTGATCACTCGCTTTACACCTTAGACAGTGGGGGCTAGAAACCTGACATGAGAATTCTCCTCGTATCCCTTCTCTCTCTATTTATCGCCACCGCCTCCTATACCGCCCTTTCGGTGGGCTGGAATATGAACGAGCTTAAGCTCCTGGCTTCGCCGGCTTTTGAAGGCCGAGGGGTGGGTACCCAGGGCCTAGAAAAGGCACGGGATCTATTAGTGGCTCGTTTAACCGCCCTAAATATAGAGGGTGGAATCGTGGATAAAGAGGGGAAGCGCTCCTATCTCGAAGAATTTCGCGTGTTCGTGGGGAATGAATTAGGCGCCGATAACCACTTCGCGGGCTCCTCCACTAACGAGTTCATGCCCTTGGCCTTTTCGAAATCGGGCTCCGTGCACGGCGCGCAGCTGGTATTCGCGGGCTTCGGGATCACTCTCCGCGAAACCAGTTCTTTTGTGTACGACGACTACGCTGGCCTCGACGTGACGGGGAAAATCGTGGTGGCCCTGCTCGGGGATCCCGGCACCGGCAATAAGGAATCCCCCTTCCGCAATCCCGCGTTCTACCACTACAGCTCGGTGATGTATAAAGTGCAGAACGCCGAGCGCCACGGCGCCGCCGGCATCGTGCTCGTACGCGATCCGCTTTCGCTTTCTGGTGGAGCGGAGCCCAGCCTTCAATTTCAGGCGCGCCAGGGCGGGGGAGCCACCTCGGAAATCCTCGCCGGGCAAGCCTCGATCGCGTTCGCCACAAAAATCCTCGGCCGCGATTTGCTCGAGCTCCAGCAAGGCATCGCGCGCACCCAAGAGCCCAACTCTTTCCCGGTAGAATCTTCCACCAATCTCAGCGTGGATCTCCGCCGCCAGCTCGGCAATGCCCAAAACGTGGTCGGCTTCATTCCCGGCAATGATCCCGCGGTGGCCAATGAATATATCGTGCTCGGCGCCCACTACGATCACCTCGGCTACGGCGGCGATTCTTCCATGGATCCCAACGGCACCGGCAAGATCCACCCCGGCGCCGACGATAACGCCTCGGGCGTGCAGGCCACGCTGCACCTCGCGGAGCAGATCAAGAGACAGGGCGGGAATCGCCGCGGCCTGGTGGTGATTTTCTTCACCGCGGAGGAAGTGGGCCTCCTCGGCTCCAAGCAATTCACCGAAACCCTTCCCTTGCCGGAAGGCGCCCGCGCCGTGGCGATGATCAACCTCGATATGGTGGGCCGCCTGAGCAATAACCGCCTCACCGTGCTGGCGCTGAAATCCGCCGCCGAGTTTCCCGCGGTCATCGACGGCGTGAACAAAGATTTTTCCTTCGATCTCGCCAAGGGCGATAGCGGCTTCGGCAGCTCCGATCATGCTTCGTTTTTACAGATTAAAATCCCCGCGCTCTTTTTCACCACCGGCACCCACGAGGACTACCACCGCCCAAGCGATACCGCGGATAAGATCAATGCCCTCGGCATGGAACGCGTGGAGCAGTTCGTGCACGCGGTATGGAACCAGCTCGATCGCGGCGTGGCCCCCACGTTTGATCCTAAGGGCGTGGATCCCGAAATGCCTCCCCGCGAAGGCCGCGGCTATGGCGTATATTTCGGCTCCATTCCCGATTTCGACCAGGGCACGATCGAAGGCGTTCTGCTCACCGGCACCCGCGCCGGCTCTCCCGCCGATCTCGCGGGCCTGCGCGCTAAAGATATTTTGGTGGGCCTCGGCGAGATCAAGATCAAGAATCTCTACGATCTGGTTTTTGCCCTGCGCTTCTACCGCGCTAACGAGGAAGTAGAAGTGCGCTGGATTCGCGATGGGGCGGCGATGAGCGCGAAAACGATCCTGCGCAGTCGGGATGCTCCCGCGCACGTGCATTAGAGCGTGGTTTTCTAACTTCACTTTGAACGTTCTAACCAACTAGTGCGCTTGAGCGCACACTTGGGGCGCCCCAGGTGATCTAACCCTCTTAACAATCCACAACTTTATTTTCAAAAACCCTAAAGTTCCTCCGCGTCATCGCCGATAGGAGGGGCGGGGGATTCTATTATGAAAATCCTACGATGGAGTTTAGCGATTTTATTGATCTTAGGCATGGGCCCGGCCGAAGCCGCCCGTAAGCCGGCCGCCGCCGCGGGCGGCTCAGGCCTCGTTTGTGAGTTTAGCGCCAGTATGGCCGACAAGCCTGGGGATGAGCCCCCTCGGCGATTCGCGGTTTCGACCTACGCAGAAAAGCTCGCGTATAAAGGCCTCGAAGTGGAAGTGAAGCGTGGCCCCAGCGGATATGGTCTCGGCGTGAGCGTGAAGTATCCCGACGGCACGCGTGCTTCGATCGAAAGCTCCGGCAAGCTGCACCTGATGCAGTTCGTGGCCCTCGGCGAGGGCACGGCGCAGATCTCCTACGAGCTTGATTGCCGGTAAGCATGGCCAATTTCTCCCACGCAGGAAAAGATGCGGAGGGAATAGCGGTGACGGATGCGCTCAGCGGAAATCTCATCGGCTTCTTCCACGTGATCCCGCTCGCGCTGCTCTATTTCAGCTGGACGGTTCTCTGGCCGATTTTTCTACCGGCATTTTTAGTTTTTGCCGTTGGGGCACGGAAAAAATAAAAGCCCCCGCGTTTCGGCGGAGGCTTTTCTATTTCAGGTGCGGGAGCTACGCAGCGTCCTGGGCCTCGTAATTCTCTTCTTGCTCGCTATCTTCTTCCAGCGAAGCATTTTTGAATTTTTTCGCGCTCTCACTTTGGGTGAAAACCGTATACCGGCAGAAAGTTTCGCCTTCTTCTCTGATCGCGCTGAGGGTGGAGCAGCGGCCATACTTGGTTTGGCAGGCGATCATGCCGGCGGCCACCGCTTGTGCCTTAGCGTTGGCGCAGGCGTTCTCGTCTCCGCGTCTTTCGGTAGTGGAGTAGGGGATCGCGCCGAGGAAGAGAGGAAGGCCGGCTTCGTGCTGGAAGGTTACGTCGCGGGCTTTGTCGCGTGCGATCTGGGTTTTGAACACTCCGGGGCGTACTTGTTCGGTTTGCCCTCGCGATTGCGTGCCGAAAGTAAAGAAGGCATCGGCGTGGGCAGGTAGGGAAGCCAGGGCAGCGAGGGTGAGCAGGAACAGGCTTGGAAGTAACTTCTTCATGGGGGATCTCCTAAAAAACAGTTATGGAACGAGATTGATAATAATAGATTAATTCAATCAAGTATAGATGAATGATTATAAAATTTAAGCTAATCTTTCAAAATTTTTGAATTACAATGAAAGATATGAGCGAAGTATTTGATTTTACTGATTACAAGCTCTTCCTCCAGGCGGCCCTAGCGGCATCTTCCAAAGCTTCCCGGGGTTCTAGATCGAAATTTGCGGACGCTGTACAGATCCAGCCTAGCTACGTAACCAAAGTTCTAGATGGCGATGCCCACCTTAGCTTGGAGCAAGCCGATAGGGCCGCCAGTTTTTTGGGGCTCGCGGAATCGGCGACCCAGTATTTTATCGCGCTCGTGGAATTCAGCCGGGCGGGTACCGACAGCTTGAAGCGACATTTCGAGCGGCAGATCAAAAGGCAGCGGGAAGAGCACGCGCATGTAAGAAAACAATTCAATAGCCAGAACGGGCTCTCGGACGCCGACAAAAATACTTTCTATAGCAGCTGGCAGTACGCCGCCGTTTTACACGCGCTGTCGATTCCTAGATTAAGAACCAAGGAAGCGGTGGCGACGCACTTTCAGCTCCCGCTCGCGCAAGTAGCCGCGATTTTCGAATTCCTCGTGGGAGTGGGAATGGTGAAGCTCAGAGATGGTGCGGTGGACGAGATCCATGGCTGGGAGTGGTTGACGGGCGATGCCGCCCTCATCGCGCGCGATCACATGAACTGGCGGCTGATGGCGATCCGCTCCTACGAGAGCAAAGGCGTCACCGATCTACATTATTCCTCCGTGGTTTCGATCTCGGAGGAGGACAAGTATCAGCTGAAGAAGTTATTGCTGGAGGCACTTGAACGGAGCCGCAAAGTGATCGCGGCGTCGAAGGAAGAGACTGTTTGTAGCCTACTCGTGGACTTTTTCGAGGTATAAAACGTATCCGTGCGGAGACGCTTGGAAAGTGCGGCCGGCCTCTAAATTATTTTCATGTAAATACCGATGATAAGAACGGAACTCTGCTGACTTTTTGGAAAAATTGAACCGATGCTTTTCGTTCGCTACATTTTCGTAATCCTTGCGCTGGCTGTTTCCAGCCATTCGCCGGTTTTTGCCGAAGGCGGCTGCACGGGCAGTTGCGGCGGGGATATCTACCGTATGCCGCTCGAAGATTTGGCCGTGGACACGTTCAACGAGCTGATGGATCGCACCCACAATGGTCCCCTCCATATCGGCCGGGGAATTACCGCGAAAGAAGTCTCCCAGAAAGACGTGGAAGTTCTGCAAAACGCTTTGCTCGGCGCGATTCGCAAGAATGATATCAAGATCGCCTATAGCGATACCGACCGCGATTGCCCGCTCAAGGATAATGGCGGCAGCTGCGTTACTTTTCTTACCGAAACCAATACCAAGCAGCTCTCGGTAGATATCGGCCGCATCCTGCGCCACCAGGCCGACCCGATTTTCATCCAGCGCGCGCTGATCCACGAAGCCTACCGCTTGAGTCTCCAGGAAGACGTGAACGACCAATACTCCCGCCGCCTTGCGGAGCTCGTACAAGGGACGATCGATCCCAACGTAGCTAAGACGCTCGCGCGCATGAGTTCCATGCAGCAAGCACAGTCGGCGGCTCAGGGAAAATCTGGCAAGCCGGTGGTGGTTGCCAAGTCCGTAACGGAAAATAAACCGGAAGACTGCGATCCCGCAGCGCCCGCGAAGGAAGCCAATGCTCCGGTGGAGAAAAATTTAGGCGCGATCGCCAAGGTAGTGGCGGTAGCGAAAGAAATTCAAGCTTCCGATAAGGCCGGAGGTGGCGTAGTTGCCGATAAAGCAAAATCGGGGAAGCTACCCTGTGTTTCCCTTGGCGATCGTCCAATGGGATTTAGGAATATTTATAAAGACGAACCTTGTGCGTCCGACAGAAAGCCCGCCCAAGCCAAGCCCAAAAAAGAAGGGCCGGGCTCGATGGCCTCCTATTCTAAATGCGTGGAACGAAATAGCTCAGTGCCTTGGATTTGCGAAAAATACTATCGTGGCGACAAGTCTCGCTTGCCCACGGCTAAGATCTCGCCGGCGGAACGCAAAGCCGGAGAGCACGCTTTATTTTGTCGCGTTTATCGAGGCCTCGCTAAAGGTTGCGACGACGTACCTTAGGACAACTAAACGCTAAATTTCCCTACAATGCCGCGCCGCCTTTACGCTACAAATCCTCCATGGAAAAAATCTCCGTTCGCGTAAAGAAGCTCGATCATTTTCAGGGTGAACTGCCCGCCTACGAAACGACCCACGCCAGTGGCTTCGACCTCCGCGCCCAAATCCGCGAGCCCCTCACGTTAAAGCCCGGCCAGCGCGTGCTGGTGCCCACCGGCCTCGCCGTGGAGATTCCCCCTGGCTACGAGATCCAGATCCGCCCACGCTCCGGCTGGGCCGCCAAGCGGGGTATTACCGTGGTGAATACGCCCGGCACCATCGATGCGGATTACCGGGGTGAGGTGAAAATTGCTCTGATCCACCTCGGAGACGAGGCCATGGAGATCCAGGACCAAGATAGGGTGGCTCAGGCCGTTCTCTGCCCGGTTTTTCAGGCGCAACTCGTAGAAACCAAAGAGTTAAGCGATACCGCCCGCGGTGAGGGTGGCTTTGGTAGCACCGGCTTTACTCGAAAATAAGCCCTCTATAATTGTTAAGAATTTGCCTAGTTCTTCGTCAGGGGCCGTATAGTCCTTCGTCGGCCTAACTCAAAAAGATCATTAAAATCCGCCAGTTTATACCTGTCAAAACCATTACACTGCTCCGTGTTATACTAGGTAATAGATCAAAGCAGTATTGGGCTGCTTTCGGTCAAACTGAGAAAGTAGGACGTGTATGGGTCTCAGAATCGCTACCAACGTTCCGTCGCAAGTAGTGCAGCGGAATCTTCAAGAGTCCAGCAATCAGCAAAGCCGCTCGATTGCCCGGCTCTCTTCTGGACAAAGGATTGTAAACGCTGGTGATGATGCTGCCGGATTGGCCATCAGCCAGAACCTCTTAGCGGAGACGCGGGGCCTCAAGCAGGCGCAGCGAAACGCGAATGATGGGGTTTCCTTCGTGCAAACGGCGGAAGGCTCCCTCAACGAGGTTTCTAATATCATGATTCGCCTGCGCGAACTCGGGGTGCAAGCCGCCTCCGATACGCTCGGCGACGAGGAACGCGCGCTATTGGATAAGGAATTCCAGACGCTGAAATCTGAGGTGGACCGCATCGCCCAGGTTTCTAACTTCAACGGACGTAAACTCCTCGACGGCTCGGGCGGCTCGCTCAGCTTCCAGGTGGGCTCGCGTTCGGGTGAAAACAACCGGATCGAGTTCCAGTCGAACGAGGCGGATGCCCGCTCGAGTTCGCTGGGAATATCCGGTGCCGGGGTAGGGAGCCGGGGCGACGCCCTCGATTCTCTCGAAACCATCGACACCGCCATCAGTAAGGTAAATAATTACCGTTCTAGTTTGGGCGCCCTGCAGAATCGCTTGCACTCCGCGAGCAATAATATCGGCGTCCAGGTAGAAAACCTTTCCGAGGCCCGTTCGCGGATCGCCGACACGGACATCGCGGAAGAGGCTTCGAACTTGGCGAGAAACTCGATCATCCAGAGCGCCGGGGTAGCGGTATTGAGCCAGGCCAATTCCAGTTCTGCTAATGCACTGAAACTTCTGTGATAATAACGTCTTGGGGCCATGGATTGGCCCCACCATTTTTTCTTTCGTAAACGCAGCCTTACACGGCTGCGTTTGTATTTTGGCGGATTGCTTACGGTTTTTGCATTTTCTCGTAAATTTAATTCCTTTAAGAGACGATATCTTCAAGAGACGTTTTTGTGATTCACACAATTGTTACCTTGAAGGAACTCGGTATGAAAAACATTTTATCCCTCACTTTGATCGCTTTGATTGCCTGCCCGGCGCCCGTGGTTTTCGCCGAGAGTGCCGATCCGCTAGCGAAGCTGAAGCTCAGTGATACGCCTTTCGAAGTTTGTAAGAGCAAGGCCTTCTTGCCGAGCAAGGTGTATAACGAAGATAAAGCGTACTGGGACCAGGCCATTAAAGAGTGCGGCGATCAAGTGAGCCTCGAGGTTCTTCCCGACGACAGCTTCTTCACCATCAAAACGATTCTCACCAAGCTCGACGGCAGCGAAAATGACCAAGCTAAGGCCGTTGATTTTTTGAAGCAAGTGGGAGGCAAGGCGAAAGAAAATATCGCCGTGAACGTGGCCTACAATAAAATGCTCTTGGCCTGCGCCGAGCACCCTACCGAAGAAGGCTGCGAGTCCGTACTGAAGAATCTAGCCAAAACGGTAAATAAAGTTCGTCCTGAACTGCGCCAAGCTTTGGCCCTTTCCGGCTACGCCACCATCAACCAGGTTGCCGAGATGCCCGAAGCCCGTTTGAACGTGAATCGTTCCTTGGGCGCTCCCGCGGCCAACCTTGCCTTCGAAGGAAAAATGGAACCGTTGAACGACAGTGAGCTCGCCGACGCCGTGGATGCGTTCGAAGACGATACCAAAGATATCCGTAAGTCCTGGGACGAAGCGATGGAGCGCCGGATGGAGCAGATCAAGGCCAAGCGTGACGCTGGCCAGACCAACCCCGTTCTCGAAAATGCCTACGCGGATGCGAAAGCAAAAATCGGAAAATATAATACGGCCGATTTTGCGAAGTACCAGACCATCCAGCGTGGCAAGAAATTTTCCGAGCACCGCCAAGAATACGTGAAGAATATCTTTAAGGCTCCCATCCTTGCTTACCTGGGCAAAGACAAAGCCATCGAGAATTGCGCTTCCAACGGCGATGCCGAATCCTGCCATGCCGTGGCGATGGCCGCGAAGAAGCTCTTGGGTAATGCCGAAGCGGAAGCCGCGAAGCTCGATAAAACTATCCAGAAAAACTCCGTTTCCGATTTGCTCGAGATCATGAAATATGGCCCGGCCGTTCGTGAAGTGCTCGAAAAGAACCAGAACTATTGCCAATCGGCCACCGGCTTGACGAATCTCTTGGCTAACAAAGATACCCGCAACAGCGCCGTTATCATGGGCGGAATGATCACCGGATTCGTTGCCGGAGGTTTCGCGGGCGGCGCGGTTCTCTCCGCGGCTGGCGTAGGAACCACCACCGCCACCATCCTGGGTGCCTCCACGGCGGCCGTAGTGACCGGCGCGGCTTCGATTTACGTAGATGCCAAGCACGCCGATCGTGAAGAACAGCGCGTGATGAACTTCGCCACCGAAGAAAATGGTAAAGCCGTGGGCGACATGAAGGACCTCACCGATGCGAAAGACGCATTGGCATTCAATATCGCTCTCTCTCCCACGGCCATGCTCGGTACGGGGATTGGTAAGATCGCTCTCGGGGGCGCAGCCGCCTCTTTGATCGCCGCTAACCAGGGCGCGAAGTCGATGGCGAAACTGGCCGCGAACAATACGCTCCGTGCGGCCCTGAAAGAGAAAGGCCACTCGGAAGCGGCGATCACGAAGCTATTCGCTGATCTGAACAGCAAAGACGCCACCGTGGCCCGTAAGGCTGCGCAGGCGATGATCCACGACCTCGATTTTAACGAAGATGCCATGGGCGTAATCCGCACCGCGGCTTCGAAGGGCTTGATTTCGCAGTTCACCCAGCGTGCCGCCACGAAAGCGATCCGCGAAGACATCAAGAATGCTTCGATGGCGAAACGCGTGATGGACATTATGGCCGAAGTGAACACGGCAAAGCTCAACGACGGGAACCGCCTGCAGGTGCTCGAAGCAGCGCTGGCTGGAGCAAAGTTCGGTGTGGAGAATCCTAAGTACCTGGCCGCTAAGATCAACGACTGGGAAACCGGCCTCGATGGACTTACCGCCACCTACCGTTTGGCCGAGAAGAAGATGGCTTCCAGCGAAGTGCGTGGATTGGCCAGCCTAGAAGCTAAGCAGCAAAAAGCGTTCGAGCTCGCCCTCGACGAACAGATTGAAATGAATCCTGCGCTCAAGGGCTTGTCGCGGCAAGAGAAGCTCGAGATGAAGCAGCAGATGGCTACCTGCGGTCTTAAAGGCAAGTAAAGCAATCTGAATTGCGAAAAGGGCGGTGGAGAAATCCACCGCTTTTTTTTCGTCCAAAATTTGGCTACCCGGATTCTGTCTAAAGATTTTCCACCCTCGCTCCGAAAAGATCTCTAAGGAGCTCTACTTATGCACGGACGAAAGTGGTTAGCCGGTTTCTCTATTTTATTGCTCGCAAGCTGCGCCTCTAAGACGCTATTGCAGGCCGATTGCCATTCTTGCACGGTGGAAGAGCAGGAGTGGAAGGACTTCTCCTGGAGCTCGCTCGACGGCAAATGGCGCGGCTCCGTGGAAACCTGGAAGAACGAGCGCGATTCGAAGAAGCGCGTGAAAACCGAAAAATTCGCCGAACTGCAATTCCTTCCCGCCGAAGCTTTCCTAAAATCCCGCGGCGGCGTGTCCTGCGCAGCTTTGCCCGCCGGATCACTCGTGATGAACGGCCTATTCTGGGCAGGTTCGGGCGAGGTGAAAGAGTATGAAGCGTTCGTGCCCGTGGAAGACGATAAAGTTGCCTACGGCCGCCTCTCGTTTGAAAAAATGAACGGCAAAGAACTCTGCCAATTCCGCCGCTACGGCCGCGTGATGGGCAAGAACCGCCTGAATCTTCCCGCCGTAAGCTTTTCGGATTCCGCCGCTCCGGGCCGCACGATTGCCACCGCGGTTCCCGGCGCCGAACGGGAAGTGAGCGTGGAGTTCCTGCGTTACGTGGAGCCGAAAGTGGCGGCGCCTATGGCTAAAGACGCGCGCCGTCCGGCATCTGCCGAGGAAGCTGAGCGTCCGCCCTTGATGCTGCGAGTTTTTCAGGTGCAGACCGTGAGCAATAAGGCCCGCGGTGAGTGGAGCTCTACCGAAGAGCAGATCTACCGCCTCTGGCGCGCGAACTAGCCCGTTACCGGTTGCTCGAGCAGCAGTAACTTTCCCGATCCATCCAGCGCCGCTTTCACGCCGAGGGGCAGGGGCTCGTTCCGCTTTCCGTGGCCCACGGGAAGACCCTTCACCAGCGGGATTCCCTCGAAGCGTTCGGCGAAAATCTCGTTCCAGTAGCGCTTCTCGAAGGAGTGCTTGTACTCCACGTCGGCCTCGAAATCGCCGAGTAGCACGCCGCGCACGCCCTTAAGCATTCCCGCCGAGGCGATCTGGGTGAGCATGCGGTCCACGCGGTAGGGGCGTTCGCCGCAGTCTTCCAGCATCAGCAGAGAGCCGCGCAGGTCCGGCTGCCAAGGGGTGCCGGCAAGACTGGCCAAGAGTGAAAGATTCCCGCCGCGCAGGATTCCTTCGGCGCCGCCGCGGGGCATATAAATAGGTTTTATTTTCCATTCGGCGGTATAGCTTTTACGTCCGAGCTCGAGGCCGCCGGCGAGGATCGTGTGCAGGAGGCGGTGCACTCGCGGCGTCATGTGGCTCCAGGAAGGCGTGGCGGGCATCGGCGCGTGCACGGTGGGAAGGCCGAGGGCGCCGAAATAAAAATGCAGGGCGGTCACGTCGGAGAAACCGAGCAATAATTTGGGGGAGCGCTTGAGGAGAGAGGGGAGCCCAGCCTTATCGAGGCGGGCTAAGATTCTCGCCGCACCGTAACCGCCGCGAGCACACCAGATAGCCCCGAGGGTGGGATCCTTGGCCAAACGAATCAGGGAGTTGGCGCGGCGCTCATCGGTGCCGGCGAAGCTGCGTAGTTTTTCGTAGATATCGTCGTCTATGCGAGTGGGGATTCCCCAGCCGGCGAACTGCTTAAGGGCTTTCGTGAGCAGGGCCCGTTCAATTAAAGAGGAGGCGGCGGCGATGCCGATTCCACGCTCGGCATCGATGATTTTAACTCTGGTGCGACGCACAAAATCCCCTTCAGCTTTTAGGTTACACTGCCAAAAAAATATAGTAATCAAGTAGGGCTGGTGACTATCGATTCTATAGCGACCGGCCGTGAACCGCGACTAAATTAAGTAGTGAGATTAAAAGCCGATTCCGTTGCCGTGAAAGCCGCAGCCGGCAAAAACTCCCGAAAATTTTTCCCCGCTTTTCTCGGCTCCCGGAACAGTGAATCGTAGTCTCAATTAACGACCAAGGAGCTAGAGGAATGGCCACGAAGAAGCTCAGCAATGAGAAATTGCGCGAGATTTACTCCCTGATGGTGGAGGCGCGCATTGTCGAAGAGCGTCTCATTCACATGAATAAATCCGGTGAAGGTTATTTTTGGATTGGCGGGCCTGGGGAAGAGGCTTTCGCCATTCCGCTGGGAATGCTGGTGAAGAAGGGGGAGGGGATCCAGAACGATTTCCTCCACCTCCATTACCGCGCCGGCGCTACCATCTTGGCCATGGGCGGAAAATCTATCGATTCGATCCGCCAAATGCGCGCCGTGAGCACGGATCCTTATTCCGGCGGCCGCAATTTCGTGAACCACTTCGCGATCAAGAAATGGAACGTGGTTCCCGTATTTTCCGTGATCGAAGCCCAATACCTTCAGGCTATCGGCACCGCCCATGCGCAGCGGGAAAAAGGCTGCAAAGGAATCACCATCGTTACCGGCGGAGATGCTGGCACGGCTGAAGGCGACTTCGCGAGCGCATTGGTTTGGTCGAGCCGCCCGGCCGGTCTTTCTCCTTTATTGATGATCGTTACGAATAATCGTTTCGGTATCTCTACTCCCTGGGATGGCCAGCATGGAGAAAAATACATCGCGGACCGCGGAAAAGCATTCGGCATCAAGACCGCCGTGGCCAACGGCAACGATGTTTGGGAATGCTGGGAAGCGCTCGAAGAAGCGATGGACTACGTGCGCACCGAGCGCAAGCCTTTCTTGCTCGAGCTTAAGGTGAGCCGCCTCTACGGGCACTCCTCCGCATCCGGCTCTCCTCGTTCCAGCGAAGAGGATTGCCTGGAAATCTTCGGCGAGAAGCTGATCAAGATGAAGGTAATGAACAAGGACGAGATGAAGTCCATCCAGGAAAAAACTCTCGCCAAGATTACCGAGGCTTATAAACAAGTGCAGAAGGAGCCCTTTCCCGCTCCCGAAACCATTTACGACCACGTATGGGCCGAGCAAGACGGCGATAAAGGACGCGACGAGTTCGCGCGGCAGATCGGAATCGATTTCGCCCAGAACCCACCGCCCCCGGCCCACCACTAGGAATTTGAGGAATTTATGGCATCACTCGCGCAAGCAATCCGGATGGCTCTCCACTACGGCGAGCAGAATTTAGAAGTCAGCGATATCTTCGGCGAAGACGTTGGCCCTCCTCTCGGGGGAGCCTTCACCGTTACCCAGGGTCTCACCAAATCCTGGAACTGCCCGCTCGATGAGCGGGGGATCATCGGTATGGCCACGGGCCTTGGCTTGGCGGGAAAACGCTGCGTGGCCGAAGTGCAGTTCTGCGATTATATTTTCAATACCATCGATCTCTTGAAGCTGGCGGGCAACGCCTCCTGGACTTCGAACGGCGAGTTCAACGTGCCGATCGTGGTGATGACGCCCGTGGGCTCCGGCATTCACGGCTCGGTCTACCACTCGCACTCTTTCGACGCCTGGGCTGCCCGGATTCCGGGGTGGAAAGTGGTGATGCCTTCCACGCCCCTCGATGCCTACGGCTTGATGCTGGCCGCAATTGAAGATCCGAATCCCGTGCTCTACCTCATTCCGAAAGGCCTGATGCGCGCGCGCGGATCCGAATTGATTCCCGGCGAGCCTGATACCGATAAAGCATTGCGCGATATGATCGACGCTCCCGTGGATGCCAAGGCGCGCCTCACCTGGAAAGCCAAATGGCCTAAGCTCGAGCATTATTCCGTGCCGATCGGCAAAGCTAAGCACGTGATGGAAGGGGATACGGCCACCGTGATTTCCTACGGACGACAGATGCCGCTCGTGATCAGTATCGCCGAAAAGTTGAAAGAGCAGGGGATTCACTACGACGTATTCGACCTGCGCACGATCTACCCCTACGATTGGGAAGCGATTAAAAGCTCCATCGAGAGAACCGGCCGCGTGCTCTTTGTGAACGAAGATACCGAAGTAGCGAACTTCGGCGAGCACCTGCTGCGCCGTACCTGCGATGAATTATTCTATTCCCTGAAAGTGCGCCCTCGTCTCTTGGCTGGGAAGCAATTGCCGGGAATTGGCATCTGCCCGACGCTGGAAGACGTGAGCGTGCCCCAGGCGAACCATATTGAAAAAGAAATGCTCGAGCTCGCGCAGGAACAGGCCTAAGCCGATGATGGGAACTTTCACCGACCAAGATCGCGTACTCCTCGCCCAGGCTTGCCGGGCGCTCGAGGGCGCGCGTCGCCCCCCCGAGCGTCTCACGGATCAGGTAGAGGCTTCTTGGTGCGCCTTGCTCGCGGAGGGCGCTCGCTCTATCGGGGTGGAAGTGTTCAGCGGCGGAGATCGTGAAGATGCCGTGTCCCGCCTCGTGGAAAAAGCCGGCGAAGCGAAAGAGCCCACCTTGTATTTAACGCTGGAACCCAAAGCCACTTTCGCGCGCTTGCCGCCGGTGACCGAATCCATCCGCCGCCTCGGGGTGAAGAGGGTAGTGATCGGTTGCCTGGATCCCGCGCAGAAATTACGCGGCGAAGGCACCACCACGCTGGAGCGTATGGGCGTGGAAGTGGTTCTGGCCGACGGCGAAGAAGCGCGCCTCGCCCAAACTTTGCTCGATCCCTACAGTAAATGGCTGCATAAAGGCGTGGCCACGCTGGAGGCTCGGGTAGAATTACATCCCGGAACGAACGGCGTGGATTTGCAGTTTTCTCAGCAGGATATTTTGCCCAGCTCCGTGGATGCCGTGATCTACCGCGCCGGTAAAGTTCCCGCGCAACCCATCGGGTCAGCTTGGCAGGTAGTGCTCGACGCCGAAGGCTGGGAAAGGCCGGCTCCGCGGCGCGTGCTCTACCAAAGCAACGAAGCTCCGCAGATTCCCGGTACGCGCCGTTTGGCTTTCGAAAACGGATTTCCGGATTTAGGCGCCTTGCTTAGGGATTTGGCTTCTCTCGGTTTGCTTACCCTGGAGCTTAGCGACGATCCCGACTTATTCCGTTTGGCGCTCCGTTTCGGTTTGATCGAAAATCTAAAATTTCCGGCCGATACGGTGCAAGCGCTCGCCCGCGCGGAAAAGGTACGCTTCCTCCAAGGCGGGACTCCGCTAGAGCTACGTTTCGACAATACCCGTTACTCCGAGCTTTCCGGGCCAAATCGTTATTTGGAAGCCCGCGTAGAGCTATGCTAGGATTTTTCTATGCTGGATTTGCCTAAACACCCTCTCGAACGCGAAATGCCCTGCCCTGTATGCGGCGTGAAGTTTAAATCCATTCCGCTTCGCCGCGCGGCCGCTCCCGACGATCCTTCGGTGATCGTGGAGCAGCATGTTTGCCCAGCGGGCCACGTGTATGTAACGGAAATCGGCAAAGATCAAATGCTCGCCGAGTGGTAACTACTCAGCGAAGAAGCAACGCGTTAGTTCTCCTGCTTACCATGTAAATTCAAAGCGTTCGCTCCGATCCGGGTCGGGGTTTCCGTGGACTTTTAAGGCCCCCTTCGGTAACTTCCCCCTATGACGGAAAACCTCGCCAAAAAACCGAAGCCGGAATGGCTGAAAGTGCGCGCACCGGGCGGCGAGGCTTACCTAAAAATCAAAGAAATGATGAGGGAGCGTAAGCTCGCCACCGTTTGCGAAGAGGCGCGCTGCCCGAATATCGGCGAATGCTGGGGCGGAGGAACCGCCACGATCATGGTGATGGGCGATACCTGTACCCGCGGCTGTAAGTTCTGTAACGTGAAAACCGCAAAAACCCCGGGCGCCCTTGATCCCCTTGAGCCCTTTCACGTAGCGAAATCTTTGCTCGATATGAAGCTCGACTACGTGGTGATCACGACTGTGGATCGCGATGATTTGGCCGACCAGGGGGCCGCCCACTTTCACCAGATCGTGGCGCAGGTAAAAAAAGTAAATCCTCACCTGCGTATCGAAACCCTCGCCGGTGATTTTCAGGGCCGCGAAGATTTGCTGAAGATCCTGCTCGATTCCAACGGCATCGACGTGTTCGCGCACAATATCGAAACGTCGGAGCGCCTTACTCCCGCTGTTCGTGATCGCCGCGCCACCTACCGCCAATCGTTGCGCATCCTGAAAGCCGCCAAAGAAATCAAACCGGGTATCGTGACGAAATCTTCAATCATGCTGGGCCTGGGTGAAGCGGAAGAAGAAGTGATTCAGGCGATGAAAGACTGCTTCGAGGCCGGCGTGGAAATTTTCACCCTCGGCCAATACCTCCAGCCTTCTTCCTGGCACCTCGAGGTAAAAGAGTTCGTTTCTCCCGAGCAGTTCAAGCGCTACGAAGATCTCGGCAAAGAGATCGGTTTCAAGTACGTGGCTTCGGGGCCGCTCGTGCGCAGCTCTTACCGGGCCGGAGAATTTTTCATCAAGGCATTTTTGGACGAACGCGCTCCCCTGGGCGCAGTGATTTCTAACGAGGAGATACAGCAATGGACCTGAAGCTTCCTGATCTGGGTGAAGGCGTAATGGAAGGCGAAGTGGTGAAGTGGCGCGTGAAGCCGGGCGATCAAGTGACCGAAGACCAAGTGGTGCTCGAGATCATGACCGACAAAGCCACCGTGGAAATTCCTACGAAGTATACCGGGAAAGTTTCGGAGCTCGTTTTCAAGGAAGGCGATATCGCCAAAGTAGGCGCCGTGATGATGCGCCTCGAGGGCTCGGGCACTTCGTCCGCGAAAGCTGAAAAAGCTCCGGCACCGGCGGTGAAGGCAGCTCCTGCCGCTGCCCCCGTGGCAAAAGCACCGGTGACTGTGATTCCTTCTGCTCCAGCGCCGCGCCCGGCCGCCGCGAACCCCGACGTGCAGGCCGCGCCCGCGGTGCGCAAGCTCGCCCGCGATAAAGGCGTGGATATCGGGTTCGTGCGCGGCACCGGCCCCCATGGCCGCGTGCTCCTCGAAGACGTGGAAAATTTCAAGGGCGGCTCGGCGGCCGGCATGGCGAACCGCACCTTCATCGGCGGCGGCGTACGCGGCCAGCGCAGCGAAGAGCGCGTTCCGGTGCGCGGCTTACGCCGCAAGATCGCCGAAAAAATGGCGCTCTCGATGCATACCGTGGCGAACTTTTCCTACGTGGAAGAGTGCGATATCACCGAGCTCTCCGAGTTCCGCACCAAACTTAAGCCCAAGGCCGAAGCGATGGGCACCAAGATCACTTTCTTGCCTTTCATCGCCAAGGCAGTGGTGATCGCGCTGAAGGAATTCCCAGACCTCAATGCCACGCTGCTGGAAGAAAACGGAAGCCCTACCGAAATTATTTACAAGAAGTACTATAATATCGGCATGGCGGTGGACACGCCGGACGGCCTCACCGTGCCCGTGCTGAAAGACGTGGACTGCAAAGGTATCTGGGAGCTTTCGGCCGAGATCCAGGAGCTCGGAAAGAAGGCGCGCGATAAAAAGCTCGCCGTGCACGACCTGCAGGAAGGCACCTTCACGATCTCCAACGCGGGCAATATCGGCGGGCTCTTCGCTCCACCCATCATCAACTACCCGGAAGTGGCGATCATGGGCGTGCACCAGATCAAACGCCGCCCCATGGTGGTAAACGAGCAGATCGTGATCCGCGATGTGATTTACCTTTCGCTCTCGCTCGATCACCGCGTGGTGGACGGAGCGGTGGCCGCGCGTTTCATGAACCGCGTGGTGGCTCTTCTGCAAGACCCGAAAATTTTATTGCTCGAGCTATTGGGAGATCAATTCTAAGTGGCCAAGAAAACGCCCGCCAAACGGCAGTCGATTCGCTTCGAGCCGGAAACTCCCGGCCTGGCCTGGATCAATAAAACGATTCCGGCGCTGGTATTCAGCGAGGCGTTTCGCGGCTGCGGCCTGGTGGTGATCGAAGATTTCGCGCCGCTCAAAGGCGCGAAGGTGAAAGTGAAGATCGGCGAGCAGCCCGAGCTTGAGGGCAAAGTGGTTTGGAAAGAACAGTCGGGGGAGCGCGTGGTTCGGCTCGGCGTAGAATTTTTGGAATAAAAGAGGACTGGCATGGCGGAAAAAAAGAAGTTTGATGCGGTAGTGATTGGTTCGGGCCCGGGTGGTTATCCTTGTGCGATCCGCTTGGCGCAGCTCGGGAAAAAAGTGGCGATTATCGAGCGTGAGTCCGTGGGCGGAGTATGCCTCAACGTGGGCTGTATTCCTTCGAAGGCGCTGATCAAAGCCGCGAACTTCTACGAGAAGATGCAAAAGGCCGACGGCATGGGCTTTAAGGTTAAGGGCGTAGACGTGGATTTCAAGGGCCTGCTCGAATGGAAGCAGAGCGTGGTCACGAAGCTCACCGGCGGCGTGAGCACCTTGCTCAAGGGCAATAAGGTGGAGTTGTTTCAAGGGGACGCCTCGTTCCTCGCGAAGAATGAGATCTCCGTGAAGACCAAAGAAGGCGTTCTCAATATCGTGGCCGATAATTTCGTGGTGGCCGTGGGATCGACGCCGATCGAACTGCCGGCTTTCAAGTTCGACGAAAAAAATATCATGTCCTCCACCGGTGCTCTCGAAATCGATCGGCCGGTGAGCTCCGTGGTGGTGGTGGGCGCCGGCTATATCGGTCTCGAGATCGGTACCTATTTAGCTAAGCTCGGCACGCAGGTAACGATGCTCGAGCAGGCACCACGCTTGCTTTCCTACTACGACCAAGACGTGAGCACCGTGGTGTCGCGTAATCTTAAAAAGCGCAACGTGAACGTGATCACCAATGCTTCCGCCAAGGGCGCGAAGGTGGCGAAGAACGGCGAAGTGATCGTGGATATCGAGGTGGAAGGCAAGCCGCAGCAACTGAAGTGTGAGCGCGTTCTAGTGACGGTCGGTCGCCGCCCGAACAGCATGGCCGGCCTCGATAAGCTCGGCGTAGCCCTTGATGCCAAAGGTTTCATCAAGGTGAATGAGCGCTTGCAGACGAATGTTCCCGGAATTTATGCCATCGGCGACGTAGCGGGCCAGCCCCTGCTCGCGCACAAGGCCACCAAGGAAGGCCTCGTGGCCGCCGAAGTGATCGCCGGCTCGAAAACGGCGAAGTACGACGTGAAGGCCATGCCCGCGGTTATTTTTTGCGAGCCCGAAGTGGCCACCGTGGGCCTCTCCGAAATGGAAGCGAAAGCGAAAGGCATCACCACCTTCGCCGGTTCCTTTCCTTTTGCCGCCCTCGGCAAAGCGATCGCCACCGGCGAAACCGACGGCTTCACCAAGCTCATCGGCGATAAGAAAACAGGCCGCCTGATCGGCGCCGCGATCGCCGGGCCCGAGGCGTCCACGATGATCGCCGAAATGGCGCTCGCGATCGAGGCCGGCTTGCAGGTGGAAGACATAGCGCTCACCGTTCACGCGCATCCTACTCTCGGGGAAGCCACCATGGAGGCAGCAGAAGTTGCGCTTGGCCACGCGATTCACGTGATCAACCGCCCGCTGGCTCAGCACTGAGCGCTTCGATTTCTCCACTTCTGTTTCGCGATCTCGGCACCATGCCTTACGACGAAGCGTGGCGTTTGCAATTGGAATTAGTGGAGGCGCGGGCCGACGGGAAAATTTCCGATACCATTCTCTTCGTGGAGCATCCCGCGGTACTCACCTTCGGAAAAAAATCTCCGGGCATTCGGGAGCAGGAAGCCTTGTTTCCGCCCGAGATCGGCTCTGTGCCGGTGAGGTTGGTGGAGCGGGGAGGAGAGGCCACCTTTCACGGGCCTGGGCAAATCGTGGCGTATCCGATACTGCGGCTGAACTCGAAATTTGGGCCTAAATCTTTGCTGCGCGCCCTCGAGAATGCGCTCATCGCCACGCTCCATGATTTCGGCGTGGCAAGCTACTGGATCGAGGGGAAAACGGGCGTTTGGCTGAAGGATAGGCTGGAGCGCGAGAGAAAAATCGCCTCCCTCGGCGTGGCGGTGAGGAGAGGCGTGAGTTACCACGGGCTCGCGCTCAACGTGAATACCGAGCTGGAAAACTTTCGCTTGATCAGCCCCTGTGGGTTCGCGCCCGAAGTGATGACGAACCTCGCCGAGTGCCTGGACCGCCCGATGGACATGGCGCAAGTGCGCGAGGCCCTGAAAAAACAATTAGCCCCTTTATACCGGCAACTAGAGTTACCCGAGGAGATCCTCACGCCATGAGCAGCTGGGAGACGTTACAAACCGAGACCAATGCCCTGCTCGATCTCGCCTTCCTTGGCGCGCAGGAAAGATTTCTGGCCGGTAGCCCAATGCGGGAAATGCTCGACTACCATTTTCGTTCCGGCGGAAAGCGGTTGCGCCCGCTGTTGGTATACGGAGCGGCACTCGCCTACGCGAGGAAAAAAGGCGCTGATCAGGCTGCTCTCACCCGTGATTGCACGGCCTACGCCCTTGCGGTGGAGCTGATTCATAACGCCACGCTCATTCACGACGATATCCAGGATGAAGACCGTACCCGCCGTGGCCAGGAAACCCTATGGGTGAAATATTCCTCGGCCCAGGCGATCAATTGCGGCGATGCTTGGTTCTTCGTGCCACAGCTCTTGATTCAGGAAGGGCGCTATAGCCCCGAGCTGAAGCTCGCGTTGCTCGACCACCTTCAGCGCAAGACGTTGGCCGTGATCGAAGGCCAGAGCGAAGAGTTCGCGCTCAAGGGCCGATTCGCCAAGGGCGAAGATATCTCGGT
Source organism: Bacteriovoracia bacterium (assembly GCA_050246755.1). Taxonomy (GTDB): domain Bacteria; phylum Bdellovibrionota; class UBA1018; order CAIPTA01; family CAIPTA01; genus JAKFYM01. The sequence goes on along the minus strand of JBFWVL010000003.1, from coordinate 270,053 downwards.
GAATCAATATTTGGTGATGGTGGAGGGAAAAACCTCCGCGCTCTTTTCGATGCCCCTGCTCGGCGGCGCCAAGATCGCCGGCGCGGGGGCGCTGGAGCAGAAAGCGCTCGAGCAGTCGGCTTTGCATCTGGGCCGCGCGTTCCAGATTCAGGACGATCTCCTGGATCTCTGGGGAGACAAGGGCCGTGGAGTGGCGGGTAGCGACATCGCCGAAGGCAAGCTCTCCTACCCAATGGTGCTTCTGCTGCAAGCCCTGCCGCGCAATAGCGAAGAGCGGAAAAAAGCCGAGGCTATCCTGCGCGCTTCCCGGGAAGAGACCACGCCGGAGCAGGTGCGCTGGGTGATCGAGCTCATGGAGAAGAACGGCATCAAAGAAAAGGCCAAGCAGGATTTCCAGCATTGCCTCAAAGAAGCGCGCACGGTTTCCTTCTGGGAAGAGGTAGTGGAGTACTTGGCGAACTGGCTGGAAGAAAAAGTAAAAGGCTTTTAGCTGGCCATCGTGGAGCGATTTTTCCCCGCGTGCTTGGATTCATAGAGGGCTTTGTCGGCCGCTTTGTAGATATCGTTGCCTTCGTGGAAATCTTTTTTGAGGTAGGCCACCCCCACGCTCACCGTAACCGTAATTTTCTTTTCTTCGTAAACGAAATCGTGGCTCTCGATTTTCTTTCGCACCCGCTCGGCGGCTTCCATGGCTTGATCGCCGCCGGTATTCGACATCACGATGATGAATTCTTCTCCGCCCCAGCGGCCCGCCAGATCGCGCTCGCGTAGGCCGGAGGCTTTCACTTGCGCGCCCAGGGTGGCGAGCACGTAGTCGCCGGCGGGGTGGCCGTAGGTATCGTTGATCTTTTTAAAATTATCGATGTCGAAGAGCACTACGGATAGATCGGAGTGGAGGGCCTTGGCGCGCTTGAACTCGGCGTCGAGCACTTCGTTGATGTATTTCCGGTTATAGAGCGCCGTAAGTTTATCCATCGAGGCGGCATTGGTGAGATTGATATGGTAGAGCGTCTCGAGCTGGCCGGCCGGGAGGTATTTCAAAATGGTAGAGCCCACCTTGATCATGTCCTCCTTCTCCAGTGCCTTGCGAGAGGTGCCGATCACTTCGTCGTTCACAAAGGTGCCGTTGCGGGAACCGAGGTCTTCGATGAAGAGTTCGTTGTTCACCCGCACCACTTGGCAGTGCTGGCGGCTCACGTTGCCGTCCTCGAGCTGGATCTCGGCCGTTTTATCGCGGCCCATGATGAATTTCGTGCCGCCCTTGAGCGAATATTTTTTTCCCTGCAGTGAGCCTCGGATCACGATCAGCACCGGATCGGTGGCCTTGGCGAGCTCTAGGTCGATCTTGAGCGTATCGGTGGCCGGATTGATTACGTGGGTAATGTCTTCGGCGGCGGCAGGTTTCTCGGGCTTCTTCGGCATACTAGAATTAATTTTAGCGCGGTTCGCGGAGATTGGAAAAAGCCTATTTTTTTCGTTTCTTTTTCCGGCTCACAATTCCCTGAATACACGCTGCCACGCAATGCGCTACCAGGTTAGCGGTGCGTCCATCGGGGTCCAGGGAAGGGTTAAGCTCGAATATGCCGAAGCTTTTTACATTCGTATTGGCGCCGGCGGCGCGGCTCATACCGATGGCTTCGGCGCCAGTGAAGCCCAGTGTTTGCGGGGCGGAGCAGCCAGGGGCTTCGGCCCAGTTCACGCTGTCGATATCGAGGGAAACGAGCAGGGAATGGGCCGGCGGAGCTTTTGTCAGCAGGCGGGTGAAAAGAACATCGGCGGCGATTTTCTTCGCGTGGATGTCGGCCAGCCAGTGGAGCTCGAAGTTTTTCTTTTTGGCGTAGCTAACGAGAATTTCGGCATTGCAGTGGGGCTGCAATCCGAACTCGGCGATCCGGCAACGCGCGCCGAAGGCGGGATGCTCGCGCAGCAAGTACCAGGGCGATCCGCTCGTAATTCCCTGGTGCACCGGGCGCACGTCGAGGTGGGCGTCGATATTCCAAAAAGTAGAGTGGGGAAATTTTTCCACGAAAGCGAGCGCGTGTGGAAAAGCCAGATCGTGCCCGCCGCCGAGCACGAGGGGAAAATGCCCTGCGTTCAGGATGGCTTCCACCACGGTTTTGCCCTGCGCATGCGTGTCCTCGATGGACGCCGCCGGCAGGAGGTCTCCCAGATCGTAGAGAGGAATTCCCATATTCCCCAGGGTAAATTTATAGAATTTCTGGCGCACGGCCGCGGGACCTTCCTTGGCGCCGGTACGCCCGCCCACGTTTTTCACGCCTGTATCGTCGGCAAACCCCACGAGCACGATTCCGTGTTCGTGAGTATCCAAGTTATCGAGAGAGATGGCCTGCGCGTGGTAGGCCAGCTTTGATTGGTCCAAATCAGAAGCGGAGGCCAGACTGTTCGGTTTGAAGGATAAGATTTTCATTTTTCCCCGGTATCCTTTAGCCTTAAAGGAAGGATTTACGGGGACATTCAACTTTCCCCGCATTTCGTAATTAGAGTAACCCAAGCGAATGAGCGACCAAGGAAAAATTTGGTTCATCTACCTCACGGACCACCACGAAGGGCCGTTTTCCGCCCAAGAAGTGGCGGAGAAAGCCAAGCAAGGGCTCGTGAACGGGCAGACCCTCGCGTGGAAAGATGGGATGGCCGAATGGGTTCCCGCCGAGACGATTCCCGAGCTGGCCAGCGCGTTTGGCGCGGCACCCGCTCCTTCGGGCGACGTTTCCCTCGCCCAACTTTTAGCCGCTGAGCAAAATTCTGGCGGGATTTCCATGACGGAAAGCAGTGAGCCTTCGCTTGGTCTGGATGCTTCCGGGGGGCCTACCGGATCGGCGCTTTCCAGCCTAGTGAGCGCCGCGGCTCCGGCCGCCGCCCCAGCCCAAGATTCTTCCCAGCCCGGCCCGGAAGAGGAAGTGTGGACGCTGCGGGTGGGAACGGTAGTGAGCGGATTGCATTCGCTGAATCGCTTGAAGGAGCTGGCTGGAGATGGGGAGATTCCCGCCGATGCGGCCCTATGGCGGCAGGGCTGGACTGATTTTCAGCCGGTGAATACGGTACAGGCCGTGGCTTCGGCCCGCCGGGTGAAGGCGGCGGGAGCCACGCGCGCGGGAATTAAATCGCCCAGCTTCGCGGCACGCCCGGGAGGGCTGGCACCGATCACCGCGGCGGCCGACGTTGGCAGCGATGAGCCTACCGATCCTTTGATTAAGGCGCCGGGCAAATCCAAGTTCGCTTTTTTGGGAAAATTAACCAGCATTTTGCAGCGTAAACCCAAAGCGGCTCCCGTGAAGACGGGCGCCGTGGTGATCGGGAAAAACAAGTCCGGCTCGATGGCGGGCGTGGGCGTGGCGGTCAAGAAAATCGCCATGATCGTACTCGTGGTGGGAGCGCTGGGAGGCGCGGGCGCGGCCTATTTTCTTTTCTTCGCTTCGCCTATTCCTTCCGACCTCGACGTTCTGCCCGACGATAAGGAAAACCTCGCTCTGCTCGTGAAGGAGCCGCTGGCCCAGGGGAAGAAGTTCGCGATCGCGCAGGCGCGCGGCACGGAAGATAATCCGGCCGATGATACCGCCCCGAAATTTTACGTGGCCTCCAATATGCCCGAAGGCACCAAGATAACGCTTTCGCTGGTGGGCAAACCCGGCACATTGGTCAATAAAATTAACTTCGAGAAAAGCTATACGGCTGATATCGCCAAAACGCACCTGGCCACCTTCGAGCTGCAGGACGACGGCAAACCTTTGGCGATGGGGGAGTATACCATCAAGGTTTCGGCGGAAGGCGCCGAGCCCTACGACGTAACGAAGTTTTTGGGCGGAAAAAAAGGCGCAGTGTATGACCGCCGCCTGAAGCAATATCGTGAGAAGCTGGAAAAGGAATACGCCGACGAAGTAGAAGAGATCCGCGAGCTCGTGAGCACGCTGAAGAACTTGCAGGCGGAAGTGAGCAAACGCTTGGCCGATTTCAAGGCCGCCGGCGCGGCTCCCGCTAATCGCGCGCGTCTTGCCGCTGAATGGAGAAGCTTCGGCCCCGCTTTCGACGGAATGGCTGGGCAGCTCGAGGCGAAGCTGAAGGCGCGTCTCGACGCCCCTGATCAGCGTTATTATCCGCGGGCCTACCAGGATATTTCCTCCACCTTGGCGCAGCTGCGCCTGGCGGCGAAGGGGCACGGAGAGCGGCTAAGCAACCAGCCGCCCACCACGAATCCCGAGGAGCTGGAAGGTTTCGTACAGGCCGGAGTACTGAGCTTGGAGCAGGTGGTGGCGCAGGCCGTGGTTAAGACCCCCTTCGACGTTCAGAGGGCGGCGCCGGCGGCTCCGCCAGCAAAATAGTTTGGAGAATCTAGATGGCCGGTAAAAATAAAAAAGAGGTTCAGGACGAGAGGCGCAAAGCGCAGCGCATGGCGGTACAGGAAAGCTTCAATCTTTTTCTCGTGATTCCCTCCGTCCACGGAATGGTGCGGATTTATATGCGTGATCTGTCGGCCACCGGACTTTGCTTTCGTTCCGAAATGGAAACCGATCTCGCGCAGGGGCAGAAAGTTTCGGCCCGTCTCTATATCAATCCTGCCTTTTATCTCCCCCTAGAATGCGTGGTGGTGCGGGTGGGGAAGGGTGAGGTTGCCGTGCAGTTCCTCGACGCCGAGAGCCCCGCCGTGAAGGCCGTGGCTCACCTCCAGAGCTTCTTCGATAGCGCCGAGAGCGCCGGCGTCCTCGTAGAATAGTCTACACGGATCCGTCAGGTATCCGGAACAATACGCTCAATTATCCGCGAGGAAATTTAGGCACTTCTGCTTTTTGTGTAAACTCTTTGGTCACTCCTGCCGATCTTAACTACAGAACAAAGCAGGAGAGCTTTCCATGGGTAAAAATTTCACCAACCAGCAGGTAGTTAATCTTTCTTCGGTACGCCAAGAGTTGATCGAAGAAAAACGCCGGACGTATGAGCGCGTAGTTTTTCGCTCAAACTTCGGGGTATATACCGTGCTCGAAGAAGGCGGCTTGCACGCCATCGAAGTAGTGGATATTTCCGAAGGCGGGATGCAGTTCCAGACTTCCGAGAATAGCACCCTGAAGCTCGATACGGGCTCCGTGATTCCCGTGCGCTTTTATTTCGCCACCGATCACTTCATTTCCATCGATGTGCGCGTGGTTCGATCCTTTAGTGCCATCGAAGACGGCCGCGCCGTGCATCGCTACGGCTGCCTAATGGATAAGACCATGGCATCCTACGCCGCAATCTTTCACTTCGTGCAATTCATCACTAAGTGCGCCGAGCACGGCCACAAGGACGATGCCCACCTAAAAGTTTTCTATTGATTTAGTTACGCCATCCAGGAAAGCCACCGTGCAAACGGTGGCTTTTTTTATTGAGAGTCGGGTAAAATTGTTCTCGATGAGGCCCAAAAGACATCTTTTCCTATTGAGCGGCCTTCTCCTCGTGCTTTTCCACTTTTATCGCGCCATCGCTTTCACGCTGACCCAGTGGGGCAAGCCCTGGCCCCATCCGGTGCTCACCATTGACGGAAACAGTTACCTGGAAGGGGCCCGCAGGCTGGCGGCGGGAGAAAGTATTTTCTCCATGGCCGATACTTATCATTCCCCCGCCTACCAATGGTGGCTATCGATACTGCTCGGCACCGGCGATATAGTGGCCGCCAGCAAAATCTGCGCGCTGTTTTTTTTCGCGCTTGCTCTGTGGCTTACGTTCCGCTTGGCCAAAAAATATTTTTCCTCCGATTTGGCGGTAGTAGCCATGGTGATCTTTTCCGGCTCACTTTCCTGGGTTTACTACGCCAACATGATCCAATACGAGACCCTGGTGGGTTTTTTGTTGCTGGCGTGGGCGAGCCTGGAGTTTTCTGAGAGAAGCGAAATTTCCGGCGTTCTGGCGGGAGCGCTGCTCTGCCTATTGATCTTATTTCACGCTAGATTCGCCGCGCTGCTAGTGATCCCGCTCTATCGCCTGCTTAAGGGGGGGCGCCGCCGCGGAGACTGGCTTTCCCTGGCCGTCACGCTCACGCCGGTCTTTCTCTGGTGTGCGCTCTATTCGCTAAAATCCGGACAATGGATATGGGTGATGGAAAGGAGAGATCTTCTTTTTCGGCTGGGCAATAATCCCAACGCCCTAGGGGTAGGGTATCCCCATCCCATTATCGTGGAGCCGAGCGGCTGGGCCTTTGTGCTTCAGCGCCCGGCCCATTTTTTTTGGCTGGTAGGGGAGCGCTTCCAGTATTTGTGGGGCATTCAGCCCGACGTATGGGCAGTACCGCCCGAAGGGATGGGAAGGACGGGGTGGGAGCCCACCTTGGATTTAGTCGGTTGCATTCTGGTTTTTGTCGGCCTGGCCGTTTCGCTACGCCGCTCCCGCTGGCCGTTCTATCTTTTATTAGCGGCCACGCTGCTACCGCCCCTAGTGATATTCGGAAACAAGCGAACGCTCATTCCGGTGATTCCTTTCCTGGCCATTTTTCAAGCGGCGGCACTGCTCGCGCTCAAAGACGCGCTTTATTCCTTATCGGCGGTTTTTTCCAGAATAGAGCGAAAAACTACGCCGAGTGAGCCGCGCACGTAAGTTTTGGATTTTTCCCGCGCGCGCAGGAAATCCTTGAAGTCGAAGGCTTCGGGATTCCGATGCATTTCGGACACCGCATCGTGAGCGATGATGAATAGCGCGGAAATGGGGCTGATATCTTTGTGGGTAATTCCGTTCGGGAAGCCCTCTCCCTCGGTGGCTTCGTGGTGTTGTTCGATGATGAACCCTACTTCGCCGGGAATGCCTTCGATTTCGGAAACCAGCGCCGCCGCCGTAGCGGGATGCTGAAAAAGCTTACGGACCTCGCTCTCCGTAAGGCTGCTCTGAAGGATTTCCAGGCGGGTGGAATATTTTGCCCAGTCGTCTTGCTCAATTGTGATGTCGTGCAGGTAGGCGGCGAGCGAGAGTTTATAGAAAGTGGTATCGGAATTCCAATCGATGAGCGAAGCCAGGCGGCAAGAGAGGAAAGTGAGCGCCGTGCTGTGGGCGCTAATGTAGGGCACGATATTCTCTTTGAGTTTATCGAAAAGCTCCGAGAGCTTGGGATTGTCCTGGATGGTGCGGATGGCGAGGTTCACGGAAGCCTCAGTGAGCTTTTTGATCTCCGGGGAAAATCCTTCGTCGCCGAGCGCGGCATGCACGGTGGAATGAATGGAGGAAAATACGTTCAACGCATCGGCCAGCGAAATTTCGCCCGGTTTGGCGGCGCTCATTTTTTGCAGGTCTTTCATCCAGCGGTCCACGAGCGACAGAAAATCCTCGCGCCGCACGTAGAGAAAAGTGACTTTTTTGGCCGAGAATTTTTCGTAGTCGGCGGGGCTGAAAAAATCCCCCACGTTGATCGCCTTCACGTATTTTTCTTCGGAAAGCTTGATGAAGAGATCTACCTCGTATTTTTCGCTGGAGAGGAGCAGCGTTTTGGTGGCCACGCGGCAATAGCGCTGCTCCCGCCCGCCTTGCTTTTCGCGTGGTATGAGGGCCTCGATTTTTTCCACGAGCACTTTGATCTCGAGAGGCTCGGGCACGAGGGCAGCGGGGCCAGGCGTCTTAAAAGTTAGTTTCTCGCCCGTTATTAATACCAGGGGAGGGCCGTTTCTGCCGGCCAAATGCTCGAGCAAGATTTCGGCGTTTGTGCCGTCCTGGAAGGAATAGGAGGAAATCACGAAAGAAAAACCGGCATCTTGGCCTAAACGGGCGATGGCCTCGGCGGGAGAGGTAGTGAGCTCCACAACGCTACCATCGAAATAGTTCTCGATGGCCAGCCCGATGATATCCCCCACGACATCTTTGTCATTCACGAGCAAAATCTTCATCACGCGACCCCGGTTTCGGTCTTGAGAATCAATTGTAATACGGACATCAGATCCGTGCCTACTTCCGTGGTCCGCAAGATGCCGGCGTCATTCAGGGATTTCTCCACCGTGTGTGTAAGGCCGGATAGGTAGATTTTACGGCCCTCCCGGAGAAATACCTGAAACTGGGCAAAGGCCCGGATGGCTCCCGGATCGATTGCCGTAGCGCCTTGCATATTGAGCACCACGAAACGTACATCCTTGTTTTGGCGGATCTCTTCGATGCACTTCTGTAGCAGCGTTCCGCAGTCTTCTCCGAACGCTCCGGTGAACGAAGCCACGAGCGTAAATTTCTTTACGTTCAGAAAATAGGTCAGCTTTTCGGGAGCGGGGGCCATAGTTTTTTGCCGGTGGAGCGCCTGACTAAATCTAGTTAGGTAAATTTTAAGCGAGTTTTGGATGCTTGTCCCGGCTGATTTTGGAAAACGCTAACGTGTGGGAGGGGGGCAGGGGCGAAAAAGGACGTATATGAGGTTTATGTATAGCAAAATTTTTGCATAGGCCCAATGCCGAGTACCGAAAGGAAGCGAGCGGCAGACCGAAATCCGACGCCCGCTGGCCGTCTATAGGTGCTTCTTCAGTTCTTTTTTCTTCTCGAGATCCAAATCGAGGTATTTTACGTCGTTGAGGATTTGCGCATTGGGGCGGAAGTTTTTCACCCAGCCGTGGTGGATATTGAAGCGCACGGGATAAAAGAGCATCGACCATACTCCATCGTTGAACACAATGTCTTCCGCCTTCCGGATCAGGGCGTCGCGTTCGCGGGAGGGCAACATCTTGGCCACGTTCTCGTAGATCTTATCGAAGGCCGGATTCACGTAGTTCGAGGCATTAGGCCCGGGCGCTACGTTCTTCGAGGAAAGCAGGAATAGAAAGTTCTCGGCATCGGGAAAATCCGCGCTCCAGCCGCCCATGAAGAACTGCAGGTTGCCATTCTTTTCTTTTTCGAGGTAGGCGGGGAAAGTATTCACCACGATTTCGATATTCACACCAATGTCCGCGAGCAGCTTTTTGAAATATTCGGCCTGCTGGCGGGCGGTGGTGGAAGGGCCGCGGAGGTCGTACTTGATGGTGGGCAAGCCCTTGCCGCCCGGATAGCCGGCCTTCGCCAGATATTGCTTGGCCAGCTCGGGATTGAAATCGTTCACCAGTTCGGTGCGGCCGGTGAATCCAGCTATCACGCGGGGAACGATGCTCGTGGCTTTTACTCCGCGCCCATTGAGGAATTTCTCGATGAACTCGTCGCGGTTGATGGCCATCGAGAGGGCTTTACGCAGGTTCGCGTTTGTGCCCACGATTTTATCCTTCATGTTGAAGTTGAGGTACCAGGACACGGCTTCTTCCGCTTTACGGAGCCCGATGCCTTTGCTGGCTAATTCCGGACGAAGCACGCCTTTTTCCACCGCGCTCGAGAAACTGTCTTTCGGGATTCCGGCGGCATCGAGGTTTCCTTTAAGGAACTGTAGCCAGGCCGGCTGGTCTTCCTTGATCACGTCGAAAACGATTTTATCCACGAAGGGGAGCTGCTTGCCCGCTGCCTGAAGAAGGCCGGTGGCTTTCGCATCCTCGTCTCCGTCAGAGGGATAGTTTTCTCCGCGGAAGGTTGGGTTTTTTTCCAGGATTACTTTCGATCCCTTGGTAAATTGCACGAGACGGAAGGGACCGGTGCCCACCATACGTTCCGTCATGCCGTCGTTGCCGTATTTAGCGATTACTTCTTTCGCTACGGGAGAGCCAAAGCCCATGGCCAAAACATTGAGCAGCTGCGGGTAGGGCTGCAGCAGCCGGATCTCGAGCGTATAGTCGTCCACGGCCTTCAGGCCGGCCACGGGTTCTTCGAGGATTTTATCCGCGTCGGCACGGTTTTCGAGGAGGCGTTTGCGGTATTCGTCCCAGCCCACCACTTTTCCATCGAACATCCAGGTGCCGGGGCTCCGGATTTGGGGTAGCAGCATACGCTTCCAGGCGTAGATAAAATCTTGGGCTTTCAGCTCACGGCCTTTGCCGCCGGGAAAAGCTTCGTCGTCCTGCCACTTCACGCCTTTTTGTAAGGTGATGGTAAATACTTTTTTGTCTTTCGAGATCGCTGGCATGCCTTCGGCCAGCAGCGGCTCGAGCTCGAGGGGAAGCTTCGTGTACTTATACTGGTAGAGGCTTTCCATCGTGAGTGGCATCACGGTGAGAGAAACGGAATCGTAGGCGGTGGCCGGATCGAGGGACTTAATGTCCTCGCTGAGCACGAGGTGAAGCACCTTACCTTCTTCGGCCTGGCGCGTGGTGCACGCCGTGAGGGTCAAGATCGCCAATACGCTAACGAAAAAACGTTTCATGATTTTTCCTCCGGGATGAATCCCGGAGGAACTATAGCGGAGACTTTTCAAATTCCCAAGGAGGATAAGAGCGATTCGATATGCGCCAGAGCATCCGTGAGGCCCGCGAGCTTCGTGCCACCGGCCTGTGCCTGCTCAGGCTTTCCTCCGCCTTTTCCGTCGATTAGGGGGGCCGCCGCCTGGATGAGCTTGCCGGCATTGTAAGTTTTGGTAAGGTCGCCCGTCACCTGCACTTGGAGAAACGCCTTATTCACGGCCGCATCGGTGGTGCCAATCACGATAATTCCGCTGGGCAAATGATCCTTCAGGCGCTCGCCAAGAGTTTTGAGGCCCTCGGCGCCGCCGTCTTTCAGGTGATGGATCACCACGTGGGTACCCCCCAGTTTTTTTGCCTTGGCAACGAGGTCTTTGGCCAAGCCGCCGGCCTGTTCCGCCTGCATGCCGGAAATTTTTCGCTCCAATTCTTTCGCGCTGGTTTGCAGGCGATCGACTTTGGCGATGGCGTCTTCTGGGCTCGTAGCTTTGAGCGATTCGCGGATATGGTCGAGCGCTTTGGCTTTGGTCTTCAGGTAATTCACGGCGGTGGTGCTGGTATAGGCGGTGATCCTTCTCACGCCCGCGGCCACTCCGGCTTCCGACACGAGCACGAAGCAGCCGATCTGCGCGGTATTGTCTACGTGGGTTCCGCCGCAGAGCTCAGTGGAGTAGCCGTCGCCGATCGAGACCACACGTACTTCGTCGTCGTATTTTTCGCCGAAGAGGGCCATGGCGCCGGCACCGATCGCCGCGTCTTTGCTCATGAGCTTCGTCTGAAGCGGCTGGGCGTCGGCGATGCGATCGTTGATCATGTCTTCGATCTGACTTTTTTCCTCGTCGGTCATCGCCTTGAAATGGGTGAAGTCGAAGCGCAGGAGTTCGGGAGAAACGAGCGAGCCTGCTTGTTTCACGTGGGTGCCGAGCACTTTGCGGAGCGCCCAGTGGAGCAGGTGAGTGGCGGTATGATTGGCCATCGTTTTAAGGCGAATATCGCGCTTGGTGAGCTGTAGGTAAGATTGCCCCACCTCGAGGGTCCCGCCCTCCACCACGCCTTTCACCACGGCGAAACCGGAGCCGGCTTTTTTTACGTCTTTTACGAGCGCGACCTTCACGCCCTTCGCGTGGATCTCGCCGCTGTCTCCTACCTGCCCGCCGCTTTCTCCATAAAATGGAGATCTATCGAAGATTGCTTCGAACGCGCCGGCGCTGATTTTTTGCACTTCTTGGCCGTTCTGCAGAAGGGCGAGAAGCTTACCTTCGTCCTGGTGGTTCTCGTAGCCCGTGAAGTGAGTGGGCTTTAATTTTTTCGCGAGCGTATCGTAGGTGTCGTGCGAATGGGCCGGGCCATCGACGTCTTGCGCGGCGCGAGACTGGGCGCGCTGCTTCTCCATGGCGGTTTCGAAAGCCTTTTCGTCTACTTCGATATTTTTTTCCCGGGCCACCACGGTGGTGAGGTCGAGGGGAAAGCCGAAGGAATCGTAGAGCAGGAAGGCCACCGCGCCGGGAAGTTTCTGGCCGGGTTTTAATTTTGCCATTTCAGAATTTAGGATTTCCAGGCCACGCTCGAGGGTCTGGAAGAATTTTTCTTCTTCGGCCTTCACGGCCTCACGGATGAAAGCTTGGCGCTCTTTTAGCTCCGGATACGCCGCGCCCATTGATTGCACGAGAGAAGGCACCAGCGATTCCAGGAAAGGGCCAGTGAAGCCGAGCTTTTTTCCGTACCTTACGGCACGGCGGAGGATGCGGCGAAGAACGTAGCCGCGGCCCTCATTCGAGGGGAGCACGCCATCGGCGATTAAGAAGCTCACCGCGCGGAGGTGATCCGCCACTACGCGGATGGCCGAAGACGTCTCGTTTTTCATGTCGGGCAGGTACTTGGCGCCGCTCTTCTCCGTGATCGCTTTGATCACGGATTGGAAAACATCGATATCGTAGTTGGAAGGCACGTCCTGAAGAATGGAGGCGGTACGCTCCAGACCGAGGCCGGTATCCACGCTGGGCTTCGGCAGGGGGCTCATCTTCCCCGAAGCGTCGCGGTTGAACTGCATGAACACCAGATTGTAAAACTCGAGGTAGCGCCCGCCGTCGCCGCCCATGCGGTCGAGGTCGGGGTTTCCGGTCATGAATTTTTCGCCGCGATCGAAATAAATTTCCGTGCAGGGGCCGCAAGGGCCCACGTCGCCAGCGCTCCAGAAATTATCGGCCTCGTCGAAGCGGTAGATTCTCTCTTTGGGCACGCCCACTACTTGGTGCCAGATATCGTAGGCTTCGTCGTCGGTGCGGAATACGGTTACGTGCAGTTTGTCGGCCGGCATCCCGAATTTTACGGTGGCCAGCTCCCAGGCCCAGCTGATGGCTTCCTTCTTGAAATAATCGCCGAAGGAAAAATTTCCCATCATTTCGAAAAAGGTATGATGGCGCGCGGTGAAACCCACGTTTTCTAGGTCGTTGTGTTTTCCGCCGGCGCGTAGGCATTTCTGGGCCGTGGTGGCGCGGGTATACGCGCGTTTTTCGTTTCCGGTGAATACATCCTTAAATTGCACCATGCCCGCCGAGGTGAAGAGCAGGGTGGGGTCGTTGGCCGGGACCAGCGAGGAGCTCTTTTCGCGGGTGCATCCCTTGGACTCGAAAAAGGAGAGAAATGTTTCGCGAACTTCGGCAACGGTAAGCTTCTTCATAGGGAATAAATCTACCCTAGAATCGCGCGAGCGGGTAGGGCGGGGCGCTTCCTAGCGGGCAAAAATCGCCCTTTTTCGGGGGGCGTCAGTTGGGGCGGCGCCATTGGTCCATGAATTCCCGCCCGTACGTCTTCTCGGCGCGAAGCAGATTATGCTGGCGGCAGAGGGGGCGCAGGTTCCCGGGCTCGTTGGATCCTCCCAGGGCCTTGGGCTGAATATGATCCTTCTGAGACTGGTAGCGGGTGCCGCAGATCTTTCCCGTTGCGGGATCTTGGTAGCTACAGGATTCTTTTTCGCATTTAGCGGCGGCTTCCGCGGCGAGGTGGGTGATGATTTCGGCGAGAGTAGCGTTCGGAAATTTATGGGATAGATCGTCGCGTATTTTAGCGAGGTCGCCCAAGGTTTGATTGCTAATCACGGTAATGAGACGAGAGCTCTCTTCGTTTAGTGGGATTATTTTTTCCTGCTGGAGCTGGATTTGGGGGAATTTTTTTGCCAAAACTTGCTCTGCTTCGCGCGTGGATTTTCCTTCCAGGTGGGTGAGAATTTCGAGTCGCTGTTCGACCGAAGAGTGCTCTTGGCGAAAGAACGACTCAGCCTTGGCGAGATTGGTGATATTAAGGGCGCCACTCTCTATTTTTTCCGCTATCACAGGGGTTTTTCGTAAGGATCGCGCTGATTGAATTCTTCGTTGAGCTGCGGCCTCAGAATAGTGGAAGGCTTTCGTGAGCCAGTCAAAGAGCGAAGAATAGCCTCGGTGGAGGTGAATGCGCTTATCTTCGGCTAGATTGATTAACTCGAGAATTTCGCAAGATAGCTTTCGTTCGTCATGGATGGCAGCTTTGAGACGGCGTTCAATTTCGGTATCGGTCATGGGCTCGAGGGCAGCAGGAATAGAGCCAAAGGGAGTGCTCGTAAGTAAACGGGGGAGCTGGAATTTTCTAAGCGGTGTCCGATTTTCTAACGAAGTCAGGTTCGAAAATAGAAATTCACTTCCCGTGTCGGATAAGCGGCGCGTCAAGACCCTACTTCAGTTTAGTGGCTAAACCCCAAGCTTCCGCCAGATCCGGATCTCCCGTTGCGGCGCTCAGCGCATGCGCGAAAGGCTCGGTATACCGGCCCAGCATATCGGTTCGCTGAAAAGCACCGAGGTCCAGCCCGGTGCCGAGGGAAGCGTTTCCTACCTGGGCTTTGCCCGGCGAAATCCGAAAATCGTAGGATGCCGGCGCCACGAATTTAGGCTCGCTGCGCACGATATCCACGAGCGTAAGAGTTTTCCCTTTGGCCTGCAGCTTCGATTGCCAAACGCCGTTCCGGCCCAGCGATTTCGGGTCCACGTCACCCGTGCTGATGAGCCCAATAGGGGTTTCGGTGAATAAGTTGTCGGTCATGCTGAAGTTGCTGGCCACGTACATTTTCACGCCCACCGCGTTGCGTATAAATGTGTTTTGTTGCAGGCGAATGCGGCCGGCGAGTCCCGAGATGGTGAGCGAGGTTTTATTGTCGAGGAAAAGATTCCGGGAAATCTCCGCCCGGCAGGCGCGGTCGGCCGAGATGCCGATGGGCCAGTCGCCGATGAAGCCATTGGCCTCGATGATCATGCTGGAGCGGTCGCAAGATAGGGCGCGTTCCCGGCCGCGGGTGAAGATATTCCCGCCAAGCTCCACCGATACCGATTCGTGCACCCAGAGGCTCACGCCGCCCTTGGCTTCGAAAACATTGCCGCTCATTTTCACGTCGGAGGACTTGCTCACGATTACCGTCGGGGCCTTCATTTCCTGAAGGGGCGCCGGTACGATGCGGAATCCTGAGACGCTCACGTTTTTAGAATCCTGCAGGAGCAGGACCGGTTTTCCGGGCAGAGCTCCCAGCAGCGTGGTGGAGGCGGCACCGGAACCGGCCAGTGAAACGTTGGAGCCAAGGGCGATGGGCTTGGCTTCCTTGTAGGTGCCGGGCATCACTTTTATCACCACTTTGTCGGAGTCTCTGGGGGCCACGGTACGATTTTTTGCGGGAGTATAGCGCGACACATCTGCCTTGGGCGCTTCGCCTTTTTTGATGGCCTCGAGCGCGGCGCCGATGGTGGGGAAAGCCACTTTCTGTTTCGGATCCACGAGCACTCCGCGCCCGAGGATCATGCCGATCAGACTGGGCTCGAAGGGCTCGGCTTTTCGCGCTTTCACGATCAGCATCTGCAGCGCGGAGGAAAGCACTCCCCGGCCACCCGGCAGGAGCATGCCCACCAGCTGGCCGGTGGCATTGATGATAGCGGTCCCGGCCTGGGCATCGTTGATCTCGTTGCCCGCCACCGAAAGCAGCCCATTTTCTTGGTTCGCGGCGGCGAGGGTTCCGCGTTGAATACTCGCCGTGATCTTATTGTCGGGGGCGTCCACGAAGGAAATGGTGAAAATAGAAGTCTGAGGACGTTCATCAGTATCGCGCACGAAGGGAATCGGTGCCGGATTCGCCTCGGGCGCGAGGAGAACGATATTTTTCTCTTCATCGATGAGGGCTACCTGCGCGTTATACTTATTTCCGGCGCTGTGGGTGACCTCGATGCGATCCGCCCACTGCTGGGAATTTCCGAGCACGATTGAGAGCGGTACGGCGATGTATTCTCCATTGCGCCCGATTCCCACCCCCATCGAGCGAGAGAGTTCGTTGCCGGCTAAATCGCGGGCAATCACCCGCACTACGGACTGCTTGTAGCGATCCAGGAACATTTTCGCGAGCTTTACCTCGCCCTTAGCGGTGCGATACTGGCCGAAGAGCTGATCCTGAGATTTCAATTGGAGATCGGTGGGAGGAGGGATGGTGTCCGGAGTGGGGATCGTGCCGATGTTTCTAGGGGCTCCGTAACTAGGAGAGTTGGCGGCCCCCTGAACCGCCGGTGAATTTAAGGCGGTGCCCGGAACGTAGGTACCGGCTCCCTGGTTCACGGGAGGAGGGTCGGCGGCGAGGGCCACGTGCGCCAGTAAGGCGGCGGTAGCCGAAAAAGAAAAAGCCCACAGGAAAAGTTTTTCTCCCATGGGCTCATAGTAACAGCTAAACGGGAATGGTTCCTCCCGAGAACTACGCTTTACTGTACTTTTTTCGATCCTTTGGCGTGAGCGGCATGCACCGGGGATTTTGCCTCGTGCTTGTTTTCCACTTTGCTTTCGGATTTAGCTTCCTTATCTGCCTTTTCAAGGCTTGCCGCTACTGGCTCAGCTGGATTCGAGATCACGGCGCCACGATTCAGGATTCCTTTCATCTTCAGCACTTTTTCGCGGATCTCATTGAGCATCTTCGGATTGGCTTTTAGCGTTTCGCGAGCGGCGTCGCGGCCTTGGCCGAGACGTTCTCCCGAGTAGCTGTACCAGGTACCGCTTTTCTCGATCACGTTGAGGGAAGCGCCGAGGTCGAGAAGGTCCCCTTCTTTACAGATCCCTTTGCCGTAGAGAATATCGAACTCCACTTCTTTAAAGGGAGGCGAAACTTTGTTTTTCACCACTTTCACGCGCGTGCGGTTACCGATTACATCGTCGCCATTTTTGATAGCGGCAATACGGCGCACGTCCATGCGCACGGAGGCGTAGAATTTCAGCGCGTTACCACCGGTGGTGGTCTCGGGGTTACCGAACATCACACCAATCTTCATGCGGATTTGGTTGATGAAGATCACCGTAGATTTCGATTTCGAAATCGAACCCGTGAGTTTACGCAAAGCTTG
Source organism: Bacteriovoracia bacterium (assembly GCA_050246755.1). Lineage (GTDB taxonomy): Bacteria > Bdellovibrionota > UBA1018 > CAIPTA01 > CAIPTA01 > JAKFYM01. The sequence goes on along the minus strand of JBFWVL010000003.1, from coordinate 253,405 downwards.
GCTCATGAGGCGGGCTTGCGCTCCCATTTGGTGATCGCCCATATCGCCTTCTAGTTCCGCGCGCGGAACGAGGGCGGCTACGGAGTCCACCACGAGGATGTCTACGGCCGAGCTCTTGATGAGCATATCCACGATCTCGAGGGCTTGTTCCCCAGTATCGGGTTGCGAAATAAGGAGAGAATCTACGTCTACGCCTAGCTTACGCGCGTATTCCACGTCGAGCGCATGCTCAGCGTCCACGAACGCGGCGGTGCCGCCTTGCTTTTGGCATTCCGCGATGGAAGTGAGGGCCAAAGTGGTTTTACCCGAAGATTCCGGGCCGTATACTTCGATCACTCTTCCTTTAGGAATGCCGCCGATGCCGAGAGCGAGATCGAGAGATAAGCTACCGGTAGGAATTGCTTGGATTCCTTCGTGCAAGTTCTGTCCGGTGCCGAGACGCATAATGCTGCCGCGCCCAAATTGCTTCTCAATTGTCTGGATGGCTAGTTCCAGTGCTTTCGCTTTCGGTCCCGTTGCTTGATTTACATTCGCCATTACTTCATGAGCCATACGATATTTACTCCCTTTATTAATCCGATATTTATTTTGTCACTCCTACTCTGCTGAGATCCTGCCCACACGCTTTAGTGTGTTTGTGAGAAGCATCTCAACAGAGTATGAGTATTTATAACAAGTAGTACATTTTTAGTACACCGGTTTTTTCTTTACGTTGATTTTGTAGCATTAAGAATCCGCCGGCGCAGCGCATCGAATGCAAGATGAGCGGCAATAATCCGATTCTGTTCTCTATTGCCTTTACTGGATAAAATAACATGGTGCATGGTTTGCGAACCTTCGGCGTCCGAAAGCGCTACATATAATGTTCCGACCGGTTTAGTCGGGGTGGCGCCGCCCGGCCCGGAAATTCCGGTAAGCGCCAAGGCAAACGTAGACCCAAACCGCAAGCGCGCGCCCTCCGCCATTTGAAAAGCGCAGGGCTCCGATACGGCGCCCACCGTTTCTAAAATTTCCGGCCTTACTCCGAGCAAAGAAACTTTTACTTCATTTGCATAGGCGATCACGCCGCCCAGATATACCGAAGAAGTGCCGGGAATATCGGTGAGTAGTTTTCCGGCGAGGCCACCCGTGCAGCTCTCGGCGGTGGCGACCGTGCACTTCAGGTACTGCAGCATTTTCACTAATACTTCGGGCAAGGTTTCGCGTTCACGCGTGAAGCAAAGCATTCCGAGGGCGCGTAGGACTGCTTTTACGGCGGCATCCAGCTCCGCGGGGGCAGGATTTTTCTTTCCGGGTGCCTTCCAATGCTCAAGAGTGAGGTCAATATAAGGAAAACTGATATGCACGCCGAAGCGGATCGCTTCCGGGTATTTCTGCTCGAGCGTTTCCACTATCGGTTTTACGCTCGCGTAGATATCACCTTCGCCGCGGCCGAAGGTGCGCCAGAATTCGCGGCGTACCAGCTTATTAGCCGATAGTTTCTTTTTTGCCTTGGGTAAAATATCCGCCTCGAACATCGGGCGGCACTCGTGGGGTGGGCCGGGAAGAAAAAAGAAATCCGTTTTTTCTATTTTCAGATGAACGCCCGGAGCGGTGCCGGTGGGATTCTGGAGAATTTTTGCACCTTTGGGCACGAGCGCTAGGCGTTGCCGCGTTTCGGTGAGCTCCACGTTTCTTGCGGCGTAGCGGGACCTCACGTGCTCGAGGGACGCTTTCGTTTTGACGAGTGCTTTCTTGAAGGCCTTCGCTGCGCCGAGAAGGGTGCGGTCGTCGTTCGTGGGGCCGAGCCCGCCGGTGGCGATCACGACAGAGAATTTTTTACCGGTGTGCAGGGCTTCCACGATTTCGGAAAGATCATCTGAAACGCAGCGTACTTCCGTGACCTTGATTCCGTTTAGGCGAAACTGTTCGCCGATCCAGGACGCATTCGTGTTCTGGGTACGGCCATCGAGGAGCTCGTCGCCGATGGAGAGGAGGAGAACTTCTTTACCGGATTTTTTTGCCATTCCCGGAGCACGTTACGCCCGTTGGAGGATTTTCGGAAATTTTTTGAACGGAAATCGGGCGTGTTTGGAAAAAGTCCAAGGACTTTCGTTGGATAGGGCAGGGAGACTTGGCCTTCTTTCTGCCCTCGGGCGGCCGAAGGAGAACGCATGTTTAATTCGCTCAAATATGTTAAAAGATTGGAAGAGATTGGCTTGTCGCGCGAGGAAGCTGAGGCTCACATACAAATTTTGGTAGAGCTTATGGACAGTCATTTAGCCACGCAGCAAGATATTCGAGATTTGACGAACCAGATGGTGCAAGAGATGAAAAATCTCAGTGCGGTTTTGCGCCAAGAAATGAAGGATCTCGCGATTGAATTACGGGGCGAGATGAAGGCCGTCACCACCGAGCTTCGCGGTGAAATGAAAGAGCTTGGTTCCGAGCTTCGTGGCGAAATGAAAGAACTTGGTTCCGAACTTCGCCACGAAATGAAAGCCCTGGAATATCGCATGACGATCAAGCTCGGAACCATCGTGTCCGTGGCGATCGGCGTAGCCGTGGTGCTCAGTAAATTAGTAAGCTAGCTAAGCGCTCGCCCCAACCATCCCCGCCGAATAGCGCAAGATCACCCAGAGAATTCCGGTGGCAAACATAGCCGCCACCACATCATCGAGCATGGTGCCGAATCCACCCTTGATATTTTTGTCCACGAGTCCCACCGGGAAGGGTTTCCAAATATCGAAGATGCGGAAAAGCAGGAAAGCCAATAAGTAATGCCACCAAAGGTGGGCCGCGATGCTGGTGGTCAAAAAAATCCCCACCACTTCATCGATCACCACGCTCTGGTGATCCTGAGTTCCGGTGCGGCGAATCACGCCACTTGCCGCCCAGCATCCTAATAAAAAAACTGCGATCACGATGGGCCACGCCATCTCTACGGGCAGCATCCATAGATACCAGGCGAAGGGCAGTGCTACGAGCGAGCCCATGGTGCCCGGAGCTTTGGGGGAGCGTCCCACGTAAAAAAAGGTAGCGACTAGCTCACTGAGCGCCGCGAAAAAGGTGTATAAGGAAGCTTGAGCCATACTTAGAGCATAACAGCTCTTCTATGGCTCGGGGGGAATTTTGGTGGAAGTTACGCCGCAGCAGACAGCCGAGGAGCTTCTCGCCTACGTGGATTCGCTTCGCCTCGCGCGCGACGTGATGAACCTCATGTTGCGTGGCCGCAGCGTGATCGATTCCCATCACGGCTTGCCGATCCGCACCGTGGAAGCCGCCGACGAATTTCTTTTCAAGTACGGTTATAATTTGGAGAACCCCGTGGAGGGGGCCGAGGTGCTCGGCAACTACCACGAGGCTCTGCGTTTCATTCGTCGCTATTTTCTGAAGCCGGACAATCCGGACGGCGCCGATCTCGAGATTCCCAAAGCTTTTCTTGAGCTGAGTGACGTACGGCTGCTATTCGCCTGGGCCTCCGATAAGAGCCTGGAGGAAATCAACCGTACGCGCTGGGCCTGCTCTATCCTCCGTGTGGTGCACGCCATCTCTCATCTGGATAAAGATTTGCGCCACGATTTTTTTCCCGAGATCCAAAAGCAGATCTTCGATCGTTTCTATAAAGAAATTCATACCGAGGAAGGAAAAATTTATTTAGGAGATCCGCGGCACGCTAACTCCGTAGCCCTGGAAAAGTTCCAGACTAAGCCACGCAAGACGCGGGATTCGGTGATCTTGAAACTTCTCCATAAAAAAGAGACGCTGGCCGAGGACGTGTTCGATCAGATCGGCGTACGCTTCGTGACCAATTCCCGGATCGACGTGGTGCGGGTGCTGAAATACCTGCGCGACCGTTACATCGTAATGATGATGAACCTGCGGCCTTCACGCTCACGGAATAATCTGGTGGATCCGAAATTATACCGCCGTAAATGGCGTGAAGTACGGCACGCCGTGGTGCGGGGAGAGCTGAGTGACCGTGAGGCGATAAACAGCCTGCTCGAGTCTTCACTACTCGAGGGATACGCGGAAGCCCAAAAAGAGATTACGGAAAATAATCCTTTCACTATGTCTACCTTCCACTCGATTCAGTTCACTTGCCGCCAGCTAATCAAGTACCGTTCCAGTGTTTTCGAAGAGGTAAAAAACCTGCGCGCCTTGCTGCGCAATACGCAAGACCAAGAAGTGAAATCGGTGATGGACCGCTTGGATTTTTCGCAGTTCGCAAAGGAACAGAGATTTTTTTATCCCTTTGAAGTGCAAATCATGGATTTAGAGAATTTTGAAGAGGCCGAAAGCGGCCGCGCGTCCCATGCAGTGTACAAAGCCGCTCAGACAAAAATGGCCATGCACCGTGTACTGGGGCATTTGCTACCCCAGGGTTTGAGCGAAACCACGTTAAACTAAGCTCTTCGATGGTATTCTCTGGTAAACTACCGCATGCCCTTTTTCCTCTCTCTCCTCCTGGCCTTCCAAGTTTTTGCGGCTGATCCCAAAGTATTTCGCGTGCGTTTGGCGGAAGATCTCGGCACTCTTGACTGGAACTACGGAGAGGTGAATCCGGAAGTGGTTTACCAATTGATGGAGGGGCTTTTCCGCGCGGACAAAAACGGCGCGCCGCAGACCGCCGCGGCCCAATCTTTCAAATGGAATGCCGAGCATACGAAATTGGAGTTGCACTTAAAACGCAGCCGCCGCTGGAGCGATGGCTCTCCGCTCTGCGCGCAGCAATTCGTGGATTCATGGGACCGGCTCCGCAACAAAAAGTTCGCTTCGCCTTACGCGCACTACGCTTCGATTTTTAAAAGTTACGAGGCGAAAAGCTGCCGCGAGCTCCAGGTGGTATTTTCCCGCCCGGCTCCCGAAGCGATCGCGCTGCTTTCGCATTATGTGTTCTTTCCGTTGCGGCTCGATAATCTCGCGAAAAATCCCCGCGCCTTCAACGAAGGCAATACTCTCTTCGTGAACGGGCCTTACCGCGTGCAGAGCTGGAAGCCGGGGCAGCTGCTCACCCTTGAGCGCAATCCTTTCTACGAAGAGAAGGGGACGCTCGACAGCTTGGAATATTACTTCGTGCCCGACGACGGCACCGCCAAAACGCTTTTTGAGCAGGGAAAGCTCGATTGGATGCGCGATCTCAATCTGTTGCTGCGTACGCCGAAGTTGGAGGCGGGTGGCGAGTTCCGTTTATTTCCTTCGCTCACGTCTTACTACTTCGGCCTGAATGCGGAAAAGTCGGTTCTTCTGCGCAATCCCACGTTGCGCGCCGCGCTTTCCTGGGCGTTAGACCGCTCCGAAGTGCCTAAGGTATTGGGCAAGGAATATCAGGGAACGCGCCGGTGGCTGACGAACCAGATTTTTCCCGAGCTGAAGAAAATAGTAGTGAGGGAGCATGCGAAGCAAATGGCGGAAGCAAAGGCGCTGCTCGCCGCTGCCGCGGCGGAAGGAAAAATGGACCTCACGCTCCGGGTATATAACAAAGAAGCGCACAAGCAGCTGGCGGAGTGGGCGCAGGGACAGTGGGAAAAAAAACTCGGCGTGAGGATTCCCATCCAGGTGCAGGAGGCGAAGGTTTATTGGAAAGAGATCGGCACCAATACCGCCTCGATTTTTCTCGGCGGTATTACGGCCCCTTACAATCATCCCCGCGCTTACCTGCAGGAATTCATGACGGGCAGCACCGCCAATTGGACAGGCTGGACCTCGGCGGTTTACGACCGCGCCGTGAGCGAAGGGCGCTACCAGGATGCGGAGGATACGCTGATGGAAGCCGGATTTATCGTTCCGCTCTATACTCGCGATACGGTGGCGATCGTGAAAAAACGCTGGCAGGGATTTTTTATCAATCCGCTTGGACAGCCCTTCCTCGCGGACGTGAAATAGATTTCTTGCCGTTTTTCTTCGCCGCCACCTTGGGATTCTTCTTCGCGGGCATTTTTTCCGCTTCCGAAAGGAACCGGGCAAGCAGCGCATTCACTTCGTCGGGTTTTTCCATCTGCGGGCAGTGCGAGCCTTCTTTTACCTCATGGAATTCCGCGCCGGGAACGAGCTGAGCGAAAATGCGCTGGTTGAGAGGCGGAGTGATAAGGTCGCGCTGGCCGGCGATCACGAGCGTGGGCACTTTCACTTCGTGGAGCCAGTGGGTGGAGTCGTGTTTCATGAAATCACCGAGCAAGTTCATGAAAATATCGAGGTCTACGGTGCTCGTGAGGCGCAGGTACTCGTTGATGTCTTCTCGTTTTGCGTATTTAGGATTGAATCCCGCGAGGGCGATGAATTCCTGGTTGATCGGATTAGTGCCCTGGGAACGCCAGAATTTTCCCAAAGCCTCCGGGAAAAAGCCGTGCAGCTTGCGGATGGCTGGGAAAAAGACCTGAAGGAAATTGTGGTGGAACATGGTCTCGAACGGATCCTTGGGGGTTCCATTGGCGAGCACCAAGGCTTTCACGCGTTTAGGCGCGATCCGGTAAAGATCGAGAATGATATTCACCCCTAGGGAGTGGCCAAGCACGGGGGCGGAATCGATTTCGAGCTCGTCCATTAACGTAACCAGATCGCGGGCGAGGTTTTCGATCGTTACGGTGGAGGCATCCTCCGGGCGGGCGCTTTGGCCGTGCCCGCGGTAGTCCATGTAGATCACGCGGTGGGTAGCGCGAAATTTCTCCATTTGGTATTTCCACTGCAGCTTCGAACAAACCAGGCCGTAGCAAAAGAGGAGGGGCGGAGCTCCTTTGGGGCCTTCCACCGAGTAATACACACGCACGCCGTCGCGGGTGCGGAAATAGCCATGTTCGTTCAGGATGGGAGAAGTGTTACTCACGATGGGGATCCTCTTAGGTCTTTTTCGGCAAGGGCGGCGGCATTCCGCCTGGCAGGGGAGGAGGTTTTCTTCCGGGTAGAGGTGGAATGGCGGGTCTGGGAGCTCCAGGGACCGGAGGAGATGGTGTACCGGATTGGCTTTCGCCCGCCTGACGTTCCAGGTATTCCAGCCCATCGAGAATCGCCTTTTCTTTGGTATCGGAGGCGAAGCGCGTCAAGGCGTTACGGTGGTCGATCGGCTCGGGGGCCGCAATCGTGGAAAGATCCAGGCGGAGAATTTGGATGGAGGTTTTTCCCACCGATACGTTGTCTTTTTCCTTGAGGGGCACCGTGCCTTCGAAAGGGCGACCATTTAAGCGAGCTTCCACCCCGGGTTCCAGGTTTTCTAGCGTAGGTTGGCCGCCGGCGACGCGCACGCGAAGCTGCAAGGCGGCTATCTGGGGATCATCGATCAGCATCTCGCCGTCTGCACTGCCGATCGTGAGTTCGGCGCCTAAATGCTGGTAGTTGCCGATCTGGCTGCGATCCACGGTGGAGATTATTTTAAACTCGATCATGCAACTACTAGTATAAGCAGGAAAATATCCCTTTGCACCCCCTCTTGCTTAGACTAAATTGGGTGCCAAATGAACAGTGTGCCAGAGAGCAGAAAAGAGCGGACGGCTTTACTCCGGAACCGCCTAAAAGAGCGTGTTCTCGTGCTCGACGGGGGCACCGGCTCGGCTCTTCAGGAAGAAAACCTCACGGCCGTGGATTTCGGCGGGGATGAGCTCGAAGGCTGTAATGAGAACCTCGTTTTCACTCGCCCCGACGTGGTGAAGCGCCTGCATACCCGCTACCTCGCCGCCGGGGCGGATATCGTGGAGACCAATACTTTCGGGGCCACGCCGCTGGTGCTCGGCGAGTACGGGCTTTCCGAAAAGGCTTACGAAGTGAATCGCCTTGCGTCGCAATTCGCACGCGAAGCCTGCGCGGAGTATTCTACGCCCGAATGGCCCCGCTTCGTGGCTGGTTCGATCGGCCCCACCACGAAGGCCATCTCGCTCACGGGCGGCATCACCTTTGATGAATTAGAAAAACATTATTTCGAACAGGCCCGCGGCCTCTACGACGGGGGCACTGATTATTTCCTAATCGAAACCTGCAACGATACCACCAATATCAAGGCTTGCCTCGCGGCCATCGACCGTTTGCATAAGCAAGTGACGGACCCCTTGCCGATCGCGATCTCGGGCACCATCGAGCCCATGGGATCCATGCTGGCGGGCCAGGCCGTGGACGCTTTGCTTACTTCGCTCCTCCATCGCGATCTTTTATACCTCGGCCTGAATTGCTCCACCGGCCCGGAATTCATGACCGACCATATCCGCACGCTCGCGCAGATGGCGCCTTTTCCGGTGGCCTGCGTGCCCAATGCCGGATTGCCGGACGAAAACGGGCGTTACCTTGAAAGCCCGGAAATGCTTGGCGGCGTGATCGAAAGTTTCCTCCAGCGCGGCTGGCTGAACGTGCTCGGCGGCTGTTGCGGAACGCACGCCGGCCACGTAAAAAAATTGCGCGAAATCGCCGATCGCTCCACGCCGCGCAAGATCGAAACGAAACATGTTTCGCGGCTCTCCGGGGTGGAATATCTCGAGATTACCGATGAGATGCGCCCGGTGCTCGTGGGCGAGCGCACCAACGTGATCGGCTCCAAGAAATTCCGCGATCTGATCGTGGCCGGGAAGTGGGAAGAAGCGGCCGAGGTGGGGCGCGCCCAGGTGAAGAAGGGCGCCTATATCGTGGATATGTGTCTTTCCAATCCGGACCGCGACGAGATGGCGGACGTGCAGCGCTTCCTGCCCGAGCTCCTGAAAAAAATCAAAGCGCCGGTGATGATCGACTCTACCGATCACCACGTGATCGAAGCCTCCCTCAAGATGATTCAGGGAAAATCCATCATCAATTCCGTGAATCTCGAAGACGGCGAAGAGCGCTTCCAGCACGTGCTGCCGATGGCGAAAAGTTACGGGGCCGCCGTGGTGGTGGGCACGATCGACGATGATCCCCAGCAGGGCATGGGCGTTACGCGCCAGAGAAAACTAGAAATTGCCCGGCGCGAGTACGATCTGCTCACGAAAAAATACGGGATTCCGCCCGAGGATATTTACTGGGATGCGCTCGTATTTCCCTGCGGCACCGGCGACGCGCAGTACGTGGGCTCGGCGGTGGAAACGATCGAAGGCGTGCGCTTGCTGAAGGAAAAATTTCCCGGAACTAGAACCGTGCTCGGGATCTCCAACGTTTCCTTCGGGCTGCCCGCCATCGGCCGTGAAGCCCTTAATGCCGTATTCCTCTACCACTGTGTGAAAGCTGGCCTCGATCTCGCGATCGTGAACTCAGAAAAAATCCCGCGCTTCGGCTCGCTCACCGCGGAAGAAATCAAGGTTTGTGAAGATCTGCTCTGGAACCGTGGCGAGGATCCCGTGGCCGCTTTCGCCGCGTTTTTTCGCGCCGCCAAGCCGCGCACCAAGGAAGTGGCCGCCGCATTGCCGCTCGACGATCGCCTCGCACAGTATATTATCGAAGGCACTAAAGAAGGTTTGTTCGCCGATCTCGAGCTCAAGCGCAAAGAGGCCACTCCGCTCGAGATCATCAACGGCCCCCTGATGCATGGTATGGACACCGTGGGGCGGCTGTTCAACAAGAACGAAATGATCGTGGCCGAAGTACTCCAGAGCGCCGAAGCGATGAAGGCCGCCGTTTCTCACCTCGAACAGTATATGGAAAAGACCGACACGGCCGTGCGGGGTACCGTGGTGCTCGCCACCGTGAAGGGCGACGTGCATGATATCGGCAAAAATCTCGTGGAAATCATCCTCGGCAATAATGGGTTCCGCGTGATCAATCTCGGGATCAAAATTCCCTCCGATCAGCTGATCAAGGCCGTACGCGAGCATAAGCCCGATATCCTCGGGCTTTCCGGCCTGCTCGTGAAATCCGCGCAGCAGATGGAGATTTCCGCCGGCGATTTATTGAACGCGGGAATCACCGTGCCCATCCTTGTGGGCGGCGCCGCGCTTTCCGAAAATTTCACCAACAAAAGAATCGCGAAAGCTTATGGCGGCGGGCTCGTTTCCTACGCCAAAGACGCGATGGGTGGCCTCGATCTCGCGAAAACCCTCGTAGACAAAGAAAAGCGCAATCCTTACGAGCATGCGCTTCGGGAAAAACAGGCAAGCTTACAGTCCGAATCCGGCGGAGAGAAAAACACCGCGCCCCAGTCGGCTTCCACCACCAGATCGACCGAAGTTCCCGTTTTGGAAACTTTGCCGAAGGTGCCCGATTTCGAGCGTCACGTGGTGCGTGGGCAATCCCTCGACCTCATCTGGAAATACGTAAATAATCTGGTGCTTTTTTACCGCCACCTCGGGATGCCGGGCGAAGTGGTGAAGCTCTGGCAAAAGGGTGATTTGCGCGCACTGGCCGACCACCCCTCCGGCGCCAAGATGCTGGAGTTCGCCGGCATCATCGAGGAGCTGAAGCAGGAAATTAAAGCCAGCGGGCTCATGAGCGTGAAGGCCGTATTCCAGTTCTACAAAGCCACCTCCGACGGCAATCGCCTCTCCCTTTTTAAGGCGGATTCCCGCGATCCCTTCGAGAAGCCGCTCGCCATATTTGATTTCCCCCGCCAGGCGAGACCGAACGGCCTCAGTATTTCCGATTATGTAAATCCCGCTTCCACCGTGGCCAACGCGGGGTTCGATCAAGTAGCGCTCTTCTGCGTGACGGCGGGGGAAGGCATCCGCGCCCGCGCCGAAGAACTGAAGCAGAAGGGCGAGTACCTAAAATCCCACGCGCTCTCGGCCCTTGCGCTCGAGACCGCGGAAGCCTACGCGGAAATGCTTCACGCCCAGATTCGTTCACAGTGGGGATTTCCGGACTCTCCCGAGATGACGATGATGGAAAGATTTCAGGCCAAGTACCGCGGTTGCCGCTATTCCTTCGGCTACCCGGCCTGCCCCCGCCTCGACGACCAGGCGATTCTCTGGAGCCTGCTCAAGCCCGAAGAGATCAGCGTGCGGCTCACCGAGGGCTTCATGATGGACCCCGAGGCATCCGTGTCCGCGATCGTGATGCACCACCCAGCCGCGAAGTATTTCGGTGTGGGCGCGAACGAGAACGATTAGTTTTTATGTTTCATAAGCAAAGCCCGCTTATTTTTCTGTTGCCAATTCTCATTCTCGGGGCCTGCACGCCCCGGGCGAGAGTGGAGCCGCGGGCGGTTTCTGAGGTGCCCGGAAGTATTTATCGCGAACGTTATGGGCTGGCAGATGCATCCCAAAAGCTCGTGAGCAATAAGGGCGAGGGGCGCGAAGCATTGGCCGGAACGAGGAATTTCCGGGCGGTGCCAACAATCGTTATCGCAAATCAGGGAAACGCGAAAATTCAAATCCGCTTCCTCCCGAAGGCTTGAAAAATCTTTGCGAAGAGGGATTTACCGAGGCGGTATATTTCTACGATACCCGTTACGCCACCGCGGCCAGTAAAGTATCTTGCCGTACCTACGCGGGAAAAGAAAACACCCTGCTATATAAGCAAGTAAGTCCGCTGCGCGGTCATAAACAAGATCTTGTTATCCTACTGGGTTTAATTTATCGGCACGTGCGGGATCCCGCGCTTGGCCCTATTTATGGCCACTGCTGGAATGGCTGGCATGCGTCCGGCTTCGTGGCGGCGGCGGCGCTTCGTCAGTTTTGCGGATTTACGGCCGAAGAGGCGATGAGGTATTGGATTCTGAATACGGATGGTAATTCGGATTACCCGCGGGTGAAGAGGCTAGTGGCTTCATTTCAGCCTGTGCCGGGCCTGGCCCTCAGCGCGGAAGAGCGAACTGATCTTTGCCCTAATCCCACTACGCTTAATTTTAGCAAGTAGCCGAACTTATTTAGTATTTATGGCAACCAATGATAATGGTCCGGTAATTGTGCGCCGGCCTCTCGTGCTTATTATCTTCTTTGACCCTCGATCCCTTCAATCGGGCGATAAAGGACGGGCAAACCGGATTTCTTGATGCCACGCCCGAAGGAAAGCGATAAAAGAGCCCTATGAAACGTTGGATATTTTTCACCGTAGCGATTTTGGTAGTGATCGGAGCGGGCGCCATATTGCTCACTACGCGCCAGGCCCCCACCACCTTGGAGGCCGCTTCTTCCCCCGCGGCCGACGCGATTTCCGGAATCACCGACGAAGTGCCGGCGCCCTTGCCCGTTTCCGACGTAGCCAGCGTGAAGCGCCTTTCCACCGAAGAGTTTCGCGCCCTCGGTGCCGAAGTGATGAAGGCTTTGCCGAACAAGAATGATTTACAGCGCCTGCGCGAAGCCGAGACTCACGGCACTCCGCCGGCCCTCATCGCCGCCGGCATCCAATTGGGAAAAATTGCGGAAGCGGTGGCGAATGAACCAGCCCTCGAAGCGGAAGGAATCACGCTCTACCGCGAGTGCGCCGCCTCTCCGCAGCATCCTGATTCGGTACGCGCGCTCTGTTACTCCAACTATAAGCGCTTATCGGAAAAAGCGGGCATTCCGGTCAATCAGTACGTGGTGAGCAAGTCCCTCCGCCAGCTCGCTGAAAAATTAGACTTCTAACCCTTTCGATTCCGGTTAAGATCAAACCCAATGAAAAAAAATTGGGCTCTCTATCTCTTGTTTACCGCCTTCAGCGCCGTGGTGGTGCTAAGCAATCAAAATGATTGGGACCATTTCCTTTCTTTTTTCGAAGTAGAGTTGCGCTCCTGGCTGGTGGATCATCAGCCTCCTCTTTGGACCTACCAGCTCTGCGCGGGCGTTACCCGGCTGGGGGATCCTCAGGCTTTTGGTCTCTCGCCGCTCTTTATCCCGGTATTGCTGCTCGGAAGTTTTTGGGGAGCAAAGGCGCTGCTGCTCGGCTGTGCCTTCCTGGCGATTATCTACCTGAACCGCATTTTTTTGCTGCTAGCCCCGGCTTCCGTTGATCCGCGCGTGGCGCTTTCCCTTTCTGCTTTTTTTCTGTTCGGAAATTATTTCGTTTGGCACCTTCACGCGGGGCATCTCACCTTCGCGCTCGTGCTTTTTTCGCTCGTGCCGGCGTTCTATCTTTTACGAGGGTTCTCCCGCGGGTTGAATGGGCGGGAGGGCGGGGCGCTGGTGCTGAGCGCTTTTTGTTACTGCACGGCGGGCTTCTATCATTCGGCGGTATTTTTTGTATTGCCGCTCATCGGGATATTTTTCACGATGCTGCTATTTTTGCGGCCTACGCTAGCGGCGGAAACCCTAAAGCGGGTGGCGGGCACTTTGGTTTTATTCGCCTTTGCGCTCGTGCTTTCGGCCTATAAATGGTTTAGCGTTTTGCGCTATCAGGATATGTTTCCGCGCCGGCTTCAGGAAGTGCTCGACGAATCTACTCCGGCCGGCCAGGCGTTAGCCCGTTTTTTTCTACCCACTTTTCATTTTCGCTACCTGGGGCTGATCGAGGACTGGGGCCCCTGGGCGGTGTATGAAGATAGCGTATTTTCTTTCTTGCCCTGGGCGCTGATCGCATTGTTGGTGGCCGCGGTGATTTCTAAGGAAAAAGTAGATTGGCGGCGCACCTGGGCTGGTCCGCTGGGCTTCTGCTTTTTCATTACCCTGCTTTTTTGCGTGGGAAATATCTCCGCATTTTCGCCGGTGTTTTGGTTGAATAAGTTTTTTCTCAGTAATTCTTTGCGGGTGGTGGCCAGGTTTCAGGTGGTGCTGCTATTTTTGCTGGCGATTTTTCTGCTGCGTTACTTGGCGCTGCACCTGCGCGCCAGGGATTTTTATTTAAAATGGCTTATGCCCGTAGGCTACCTCGTGACTTTTCTTTCTATGCTCACCTTTGTTCCCTTGCTGAATTGGGATGAAACCCAGCAAAGCTCGAGCATAGCGGCCGCGGAAATGAATCGCCTTTATCCCGTGCGCAGTCGAGATACTTCCCTCGTGAGCCATTCCTATATGTATGAAGCGGTGAACAAGAACCGTATCGTGCCCAATTGCTACCAGCCGCTCGGGCGCTACGTGAGGATAGGCCACGAACGCTGGCGCTCTTCCGTTTTGCCGGCGCCGGTGGGCGGAGAGATAGATTTATTGGCACCCGGAAAAAATGGGGTAAGCGAAGAATGCCGGCGGTCCGCTTTCGTGACCCAGAACGAAGTGCGCTTCAACCGCTCGGCCTGCCCGGAAGACCTTTGTTTTCATCTAAATATGCTGAACCCTCATCGCCCAGAAAATTTGCTTTGGAACGAGCAGCGCCGGCTTTACTGCATAAAGTAGAGCCCGCCGAGGGCGGCACTATACACTTTTTCCACTTGCTCGGGTGCACAAGCGGGATCTTCCCCCTTAGTAACGCGGCAGATATTTTGCAGCGCCGGCCAAGCGTAGGGCACGATCGCGAGGGCATGGTGCCAGGCAGCGAGCGCGGTATCTTTTTTGCCGACGGTGAAGTCCGCCGCGCCCTGGGCTAAAAAATAATTCGCGTACTGAGAGAAGAGGAGCTTCTTTCCGTAATTTTGGGGCCCTTGCGAGAGGGGCCGCGAGCGGAGAAGAAGGTCCCGCCGGGGGGCAAATTCCTGGCCGTGTCCGCTGGAAACGGCGTAGCCGAGGCTCAGAAAGGTTGTTTTGTATCTTCCCTGGGGGCGAAATCCGCGCGTAAACACAAAATTTATTTTAGCGATATTCGGCGCCAGCAGGTCTTTTTCGAGCTCCAAGGTTCGCTCTTCCCAGGCATGGCGCGGATCGGCGAGCCTGAACGTGGGCAGCGTTACCTGAATTTTATTCAGGTACCAGGGATGGAAAAACAGGCGGGGGCTGGCGACCGCCACGTGGGGGGCCAGGCCAAAAATGGATTTAGCGTACTGCAAAGCGAAGTACGCATGATCATTTTCCACCAACAAGATCGCGGGCTCCACGCGCGAAGCTTCCGCCAAGGCATTGGTGGCGTAGTCTTCGATCACGGAATCCTTTCTTAGTTTCACTAAATCGCCGACGACAAAGAAGAAGGGAACGAGGGCGAGCGCCGCAATAAAATAGAAAATTCTATAAGTATACGCCGTGATAATTGTGGAATTCAGGATATAGGCCGCGAGCAAAACGCAGAGGATTACGGGCATTAGGTGGAAGCGGAGAAGCACTTCGGACCCCATGCCCGCGGGCCGCACGTTGGCGAGAAGAAAGAAAGCCAAAGAAGCCAGCAGCGCGGCGGAGCCGCATAGAAAACGAAAATCTTTTTTCGCCGCCGGCCTCCAGCGTAGGATCATTCCCGCAAACGCGACTAGCGGAATAAGGTTTAACGAATTAACCCCTAAGAAATGAAGAAAGGGCAGCAGACTGACTCCGTTTCCTTCTGCGCTTAGCTGGAGCGAGCCATATTCGAGGCGGAGAAAATGCCGCCAAATCCCGGAAAAGGTTCTAATTTCCCCCCAAGAATAGGGGCTATCCGTTTGCAGCAGGAAAATGCTCGTATAGCTGAGGAGGGCCAGTGCCAGGCCGGCCAGGGCGGCGGCGGCAATCTCCGCGAGCGCGGTTTTGGACGCGCGCTCTTCCCACGCGAGTCCGGCAAGTAAAGGAAGAAGGAAAATAATGGTGAGGTGATGAGCGAGGCCTAGGCAGAGGAGAAAGGGAACCAAGAGCCTTCGAGACTTTGATTCCGGCCCGAGAAAAAAGAAAGCGCAGCCGATCGCCATCACGAAAAGGCCATGGAGAGCAAAAACGTCCGGCAGCAGAGCGGCCTCGTAGAAAACGGTGGAAAGGGCCAAGAGCGGCAGGCATAGCCAGAGGAGCAGAGGATTCTTTCTGAGACTAAGGGCGAGGACGGCCAGGCTGGTCAGTGAAAAAATGGCAGAGAGCAAGGAGGCGCGCCAAAAAATCGTGCCTAGCGGTATTTTTATCCAGAAATGTTGGAGCCAGATCCAAAGGGGGTAGCCCGGCGGATGGGCCACCAACTTGAGATAGGCGGCCGCTACGAGCTCCGCGGTATCGCCGCCCTGAACGTGGTGAGGGAGGCAAAAAAAATAAAATGCCGCCAAGCAAAGGAAAAAAAAGATAGCTCCAAGCGCTTTCATAGAAGGAGAGTAGGAATAGATATAGGAATAGTCAAAAAATGAAATCGTAACGCGCAGCTTCTCCGCTAAGGTGGAGGGATGCTGCATATCTATATCGATGCTGATGGTTGCGCCGTGAAAGAGGAAGTATACCGCGTGGCCGAGCGTTATCAGTTATCTGTTACGCTGGTAGCGAACAAAGGCATGAATATTCCCCAGAATAGCCGCACCAATATGGTGGTGGTGCTGGGCACCCTCGATGCCGCCGATGATTGGATTGCCGCGCACGTAAACGCCGGCGATATCGTGATCACCGCCGATATCCCGCTCGCCGACCGTTGCGTGAAGAAGCAGGCGCGAGTGCTGGGGCCGAAAGGGATCGAGTTTACCGAAGATAGCGTGGGTGAGGCGATGGCCACTCGCGAGCTGATGAAAAATTTGCGGGAATGGGGGGAGATGCGCGGCGGTCCGGCACCGATGGAGAAGAAAGATAAATCCCGTTTCTTGGGCAAGCTCGATCAGATCGTGCAGTCTATCCGCAGGGGCGCTCCGTAAAACTATGGGCAAGCATCTTTTTATTTCCGCGCCGGAAGCGCTGAAGCGAATATTGGCTGGCGCTTCGGTGGGCGGCGTCGATGTTCGGTCCGAAGGCGAGTATGCGCGAGGTGCCATTCCCTTATTTTCGAATATTCCCATTTTGAATAATTCTGAACGCCATGAAGTAGGTCTTTGTTACAAGGCCAAGGGGCAAGCCGAGGCCGTGCAGTTGGGGCATTCACTGGTGGACGGTCACCGGGACAGGCTCGTTCGCGCGTGGAAAGAGAAATTATCTCTAGCCGCCATGCCGGTGGTGACCTGCTGGCGCGGGGGTTTGCGATCGGAAACCGCTTGCCGTTGGCTGGAGGAGGCTGGCGTAGCGAGCTACCGACTTTCCGGAGGCTATAAATCGCTGCGAAACGAGCTCCTCCGTGTGTATGAGCGGCTCCCGGATTTGCTCGTGCTGGCTGGGCCTACCGGTTCGGGTAAAACTAAATTGCTGGAAAGTCTGCAAGGCCCCGCGATAAATTTGGAAAAAATCGCCAGGCACCGGGGAAGCGCATTCGGCCCGTTGATCGGTACATCTCAGCCGAGCCAGGCAAGCTTCGAAAATATCCTGGCCCTGCAGCTGTGGCGATTTCCTAAGCTCTTAGTGGAAGATGAGAGCTTGATGATAGGAAAGATTCACTTGCCCAAGAGCCTGCGGGAAAAAATGCTGGGAGCGCCGGTGGTAAAAATTCGCCGGCCGGTGCTCGAAAGGGTAGAGAATATTTTTTCCGAGTACGTGGCCGAACCGCTGGCCGCCGGGGTGCCCCCCGCGGAACTTAGCGCGCAGTATGCTCATTCGCTCTCGGGAATCCGCAATAAGCTCGGAGGGGGGCTCACCGAGGAGGTTCGCGGAAAAATGGGCCTGGCGTTTGTGCGCAATCATGGCGATTTACACCGGGAATGGATTCGAGATCTATTGCTGCACTACTATGATAAAGCGTATCACTACGGCTTCGCGAGGAATCCTCGCGCGATCGCATTTGAGGGAGACTGGAACGAATGTCGGAACTGGATTCAAAGTCAATTCGCTTAACCGAAACGGTACAAAAGGGCGGTTGCGCCGCTAAGCTCCCGGCCGGGCAGCTACGCGATATTTTAAAAAAACTCGGCCTGAAAAAGCCGCCTAGTTTATCGGTGGGCACCGAGCACATGGACGACGCCTGCCTATGGGATCTGGGCAATGGGCAGAGCCTCGTGCAGACGCTCGATTTTTTTACTCCCATCGTGGACGATGCTTACGAATTTGGCGCGATCGCCGCCGCGAACGCGCTGAGTGACGTGTACGCAATGGGCGGCGCCCCGAAAATTGCGCTGAGCATTCTCGCATTTCCTTCGTTAACATTGCCGATCGAGCTGCTCGAGCCTTTGCTGAAAGGCGCGGTGGCCAAAATCGAGGAGGCCGGCGCCTGCCTCGCGGGAGGGCACACGATCGACGATGATACCTTGAAATTTGGCCTCTCCGTGACCGGGTTCGTGCCTACCAATCGCGCCTGGACCAATGCCGGCGCTCGACCAGGCGATAGCTTGATTTTAACCAAAGCTCTCGGGACCGGCACCCTTACCTCGGCGCTAAAACGGCGCGAGCTGAGCGCGGAGCATCTCGCGCCGCTGGTTGCCAGCATGCAGCAGCTGAACCGCGTGCCGGAGCTTCTCGGCGATTTTTCCGTGCATGCTGCAACCGACATTACCGGATTCGGTTTGGCCGGCCACGCTTTGCAAATGGCGCGCGCAAGCGACGTGAATTTTGCGATCTCCCTGAAGAACCTGCGCTTGCTGCCCGGTGCCGCAGTGTGCATCGAACGAGGCATCCTCAACCGCGCTCACAAGACGAATTGGGACTATGTGCAAAACGAGGTTTCGGTACCCGACCATTCGAAGTGGCTCACGGTGGACCCGCAGACATCGGGCGGGCTCCTATTAGCGGTGCCGAAAAAGGACGCGGAATCGATCGTGGGGCGGCTAAAAGAAAAATTTCCTTCTACTTCATTGATCGGGGAAGTTGCGGAGAGAGGTGCCGGCCCGCGGGTTCAATTTTCCTAATCGCAGCGCCCGCTTTGCACGGATTTCACCTGGGAAGGAAGGTAGGCCGAAAACGGGATCGGCTCGATATCGGAATTGGAGCAAATTTTTCGGCTCACGAATAGGCAAGTGGTGGCGCCCCCGTATTCCGGTCCGTTCTCTCGCCACGCACAAAATCCCGGCCCATGCTCGGCGCAAGCCAAGGCGCACTTGGCGGCAGTCTCTTCTTTGGGGCTTCTTGTTCCCGGGCCTCCCCAGATATATATGGGATATTGCTGAAGGTCTTTGGTGGTCGTGGTGCAGGCATAATCGTAATCGGCCGTGAACTGGCAAAGGGACCGCTGCTTTTCCGCATTGTCATCTGCGTGCCGGAGCATATGCGGGTCTACTTTCACCATCTCCACGGCTTTGCGGTAAAGAAAATTATCTCCTTCCTTGAAGTAGTAGCCGAAACCAGCGGCAAGCAGGAAAAAAAACAGAGAATAGTACATGAAACTATTGTAGCGGGAAAATCATCCGCTCTTCAACGTCTGCGCCGCTTCTTCGATCATTTGCCGAAACCAGGTGCCCAGAGCCGCATGTTCAGGCTTTTCTAATTTAGGATCGTCTTTATAGATTTTCTGGGCTTCGGCCCGCGCCACTTCGAGCAGCTGCGCGTCCCGCGAAAGATCGGCTAGCCGGAAGCTCGGGCTGCCGCTTTGTTTGGTGCCGAAGAAATCGCCGGGGCCGCGTAATTTTAGATCGTGCTCCGCGATCTCGAAACCCGAGCGGGTTTTTTCGAGCACGCCGAGGCGTACCCAGGGGCTTTCGTCTTCCACGCCGGCTTCGGCATTCTCGGGCTGAATCGGGCGGGCTCCGGGTGGGGCGGAGTCGGTAACTAGCACGCAATAACTCTTCGCCGAACCCCGGCCCACGCGACCGCGCAGTTGGTGCAGCTGCGAAAGGCCGAAGCGTTCGGCATTCTCGATGGCCATTACGGTGGCATTGGGCACGTCCACGCCCACTTCGATCACGGTGGTGGAAACGAGCACATCGTACTCGTGGGCCTTGAAGGCGCGCATGATGCCGTTGCGCTCTTCGGCGCTCATTTGCCCGTGGACCATCGCGAGGCGTAGGCCCGAAAGCTCACCGGCCGCGAGCTCCAAGAACTGGGATTCCACACTTTTCAGTTTTTCCATGCCCTCTTTTTCGGAATCATTCACGAGCGGGAAAACGATATAGCTTTGGTGCTTGAGGTCGGCCTCTTTGCGGATCAAATTGTAGAGCTTGTGGCGTTCGGTGCCGCGGATGATCTTGGTGGGAATATCCTGGCGGCCGGGCGGCATTTCATCGATGGTAGAAACGTCGAGCTCGCCGAAAACGGTGAGGGCGAGAGAGCGCGGGATGGGCGTGGCCGTCATGGTCAAGATATGCGGGAAGGCCCCGGGGGGGGATTTTTCTTTGAGCGCCGTGCGCTGGCGCACGCCGAACCGGTGCTGCTCATCGATGATGGCCATGCGCAGGTTTTTCCAGGTGACGGCGTCCTGAATGAGCGCGTGGGTGCCGATCACGAATTGGGCTTTGCCGGTTTTTATCTTTTCCTGCGCTTCGCGCTTTGCCGCCACTCCTAGGCTGCCGGTAAGCAATAAAACTTCCACACCCGTGCCGGCGAAAACTTTGAGCGCGTTTTGGTAGTGTTGCTCGGCGAGGATCTCGGTGGGCGCCATCAGTGCCACCTGGCCCTCGTTCTCGATCGCTTCGGCCGCGGTAAGGAAAGCCACTAGGGTTTTTCCGCTGCCCACGTCTCCCTGCACGATCCGGTTCATCGCGATCGGCTTTTGTAGATCGGTGAGCACTTCGGCGATAGATCTTTCCTGCGCGTTGGTGAGGGAGTAGGGAAAATTTTTGCGCATCTTCTGCGCTAGGTGGCCTTTTACGGAAATGGGCTTGGCGGGCTCGGGCTGGATGCCCGTGCGGTCCATGAGCAGCACGAGCTGAAATTTAAAAAATTCCTCAAAGATGAGACGGCGGGTGGCGGCGGGTAAGTCTTCCGTACGGGGAATGTCGAGGCGCGGGAGCTCGGTGGGAAAATGCATCGCGCGGATGGACTCGGCGATGCCGGGAAGCTTATGCCGCTCGCGGATATCTTTCGGGATCAGGTCGGGGGTGACGGGGAGGGCTTCGTCGAGGATCTGGCTCACCGTATCGCGGATGAATTTCTGGGTGAGCTTATCGGAGCGCGAATAAATCGGCACCACGCGGCCCCAATGGGGAGAGACCGGAACTTCCACTTTTCCCGGCACGGGTTTCTCTTTGAGGATTTCTACGTCGGGGTGAACGATCTGCGGAGAGCCGCGATAATTCTTCAGCGTGCCCTGAAAAATGGCCCAGGGGCCGGGCGCGAATTTCTCCTTCATTCCCTTGTAGGTATGAAACCAAGTGCAGGTGAGGAGATCGCCTTTGTCTCCCATCGCCACGAGTTCGAACATCATTCCACGGCCGCGAATCGGAATTTCTTTCTGGCGCTGGATCTGCGCGAGCACGGTCACGGCCATGCCGTCGGGGAGTCCTACGAGGTCTTTCGGCTCACAGAGGCCGCGGCGGTCTTCGTAGCGCAAAGGAAAATAGTAGAGAGCGTCTTGTACCGTAACTACGCCCTTACGCGCGAAAGCGGACGCGCGCGCGGGGCCTAGGCCCTTAAGAAACTGGAGGGGCGTAGAGAGGGTGAGGGCTCTTTTCTTAGCGGTATTCGACGCCACGGATTTCGTAGGTGCTGGTGCCCTTCGGCGTGGTGAGCTTTACTTCGTCGCCAGTTTTTTTCGAAATGAGCGCGCGGGCGAGGGGCGAAGCGATGCTGATTTTGTTCTTGGAGATATCGGATTCGTCGATGCCCACGATGGTGTAGGTCACTTCCTGGCCCGAATCGCTATCTTCCAGTTTCACGGTGGCGCCGAAAACCACATGCGGGAAATTCAGCTTACTGGGATCGATCACTTGGGCACCGGCAATCACCGCGTTGATATGCTGGATCCGTCCCTCTACGAAAGACTGACGCTCCTTGGCGGCTGCGTACTCGGCATTTTCTTTGAGGTCGCCGTGAGCGCGCGCCACTTCGATGGCGTACACGATCGCCGGGCGCTCCACCGTGACGAGGTGTTTCAATTCTTCCTCCAGCTTGCGCTTTCCTTCAACGGTGACCGGGAAGATTTTTTGTTCGGCGGGGGCTTGCATAATGTTTCTCAAAAAATTTTTAGTTTACTCATTATTTGCTCCATTTCTCGAGGAGCAAATAGCGAAAATTAGTAGTACTTCCGCGGGCTTTTCCCGTCAAGTTCTCCTTGTAAATGGGGGAAACTTTGCTAACTATTTAGCAACACGTAAGGAGAAAAGATGGCTCAAAAAGTTCATAAAACCGGTATTACCCGCGAAACAGGGTATCTGTATTTCATCGATAAAAAGGGCAATGTTTGCCAAGTAAAGATGGCCAGAGGCGGCTCGGGCGCCCGCGGTAAGGCCGTGGTGGTGGTTAAGTGCGGCATTACCCGGAAGCCAGGTTTCTTGTACTTCGTAGACAAGCAGGGCGATGTTTCCGCCGTGAAAATGTCGCGCGGCGGCCGTAAAAAGAAGGCTAAGGGCACGAAGAAAAAGGCCAAAAAGGCGACGAAAAAGTCGGCCAAGAAAAAGACCAAGAAAAAAGCCAAGCGATAAGCGTTCTAGCTGGTCTACTTGATTGTTGTTTTTATGGCGATTCGCGCGTGAATTCGCGAACCTGCCTCCACCTGGTATAAATTAGAAACCATTTTAAAAAATTGCCGAGCGACTCCGCATGGTTAGCGGCTTTCATCAACAATTAAGTAGACCAGGTCTTTTGATTTTGGACTGTCATTGCTCAAAAGAGCTAAACTAACCCCATGTTCAGAATCATCATTTTTATTTTTATCTGCGGCATAGGCGTTTGGTATTTTGGGTCGCCCTCTAAATCGTCGAAGATTGCGATGGAGCCTCGCGCGACAGAAGGAGTGGTGCGACCACTGGATGGCGAGAAAGCCCGCCCGCCGAAGCAATCCGCTCCCAGCGCCCCCGTGAAGGAACCAGAACTTTCTCCTGTTACTGCTGTAGCGAACTCCCAAGTGGAGGCGCCCTCCGAGCCTAAAGGAGGAAAATCTGGTGAAGACAAAGCGGCAAGGATTGCCAGCCTTGGATTTACCCGGTTTGCAGGCCGCCCAAGCCTTGGCGAAGGGTATAGAGACCGCAGAGGATTAGTTTGGGGCTCAATCAGGAAAGTGGAAGGTGCTACCGGTTTCGATGATGCTTCCTCCCTTAAGGTCACTCAAGCGGAAGCAGAAGAGCTGTGCGCAAAAGACGGGAATCGTCTGCCTTCCCTTCAAGACTACGTGGGATTTTCCTCGGATTTTGGAGCAAAAATGGCCACAGATCCATATACGGATCGTGTGACCTTCAACGGAGGCTATTCTCCTCTTCTCGAAAGCACAGGGGAGCTAGTATTGCCAACTCTTACCTATCAAAGAGTGTGGACATCTTCCCTTGATCCCAAGGACTCAAACAAAGGCTTCGTGTTTAACGGATACTACGGGTACTACGGAGCTGCCGAGCGTACTTGGAAAACGGCTTTTCTTTGCGTTTACGATCCGAATCCAAAAAAAACTGGAATGAAGTGAGCAGAACCACCACATTCTAGAACGCCCCCAAGGCCCGAAACGCACTGGCTTTTAGTCCCGGGGATTTCAGCTCTTCTTCTTGAATAAAGCTTCCGCCGCGCTTTTGAGTGAATCCTTTGCCGGTGCGCTCGCGCCGCTCACGGGCCCTTGCCGGGCCTTGAACCACTCACAAAAATTCCCTTTTTCTTTTTCTACCTGGCGAGCAGCCTGCTCTTCGCGGCACTCGTTATTATAGGACTTATCGTAGTGCGCGCAGTTGCGGCAGCAGCGGGTATCCGCTCCGCAGTTTTCACAGGAATCCTGGCGGCCGAGATTATTTTCGGCGATTTCTTTCCCGCAGCGGAAGCAGTGCACGCTCACAGCGCTTCTACTCCGAGCTCCGATTCCGGAATGGCGAGCGCCTTGAGAAGAGCGAGCGCTTCCGAGATCGTGGTGAGGCAGGGGATTTTACTTTCGAGGGCCGTGCGGCGGATGAGGTAGGAGTCCTGTACGGCCTTTTCGTCGCTGGTGGTATTGATCACGAGCGTGAATTCCCGGAGCTTTAGCATCTCCACGCAATTGGGAGAACCCTCTTGGTATTTCTTAATCATCTGCGATTGGATACCGTGCTCGGCGAGGTAAGCGTGGGTGCCGCTGGTGGCGCAGAGCTCGAGCCCTAGACGCATCAGTTCCCGCGCCACGCCGAGGGCGGCGCGTTTGTCTTCGTTGCGAAGGGAGAGAAAAACTTTTCCGCTCCGGGGCATCCTCATATTGTTATTGCCGATGAGCGCTTTGGCGAAGGCGGCGCCGAAGGTGGGCGCGCGACCCATCACTTCGCCGGTGGAGCGCATCTCGGGACCGAGGATCGTGTCGGTATTGTCGAAGCGGTGGAAGGGGAATACGGCGCCCTTCACGTGGTACTGCGAAAGATTTTCGTCGAGAGCAGGCGGCAAATGGAATTCTTTCAGTTTTGTTCCGAGCATCACCTGAGCGGCGATTTTGGCGAGCGGCTTGCCCACGGCTTTGCTCACGAAGGGCACGGTGCGGGAAGCGCGGGGATTCACTTCGATGAGGTAGAGATCGTCGTTCTGCACCGCGAACTGGGCGTTCATCAGGCCTTTCACGCCGAAGGCCATCGCCATCTCGCAAGCCGCTTGGCGAATCCGCTCCACCATGGAGGGCGCAAGCGAGAAAGAAGGAATGGCGCAGGAAGAATCGCCGGAATGGATCCCGGCCTCTTCGATATGCTCCATCACGCCGCCCACCACCGTGTCGGTGCCATCGCAGAGCACGTCCACGTCCACCTCGATCGCATCGCGCAGGAAGCGATCGATGAATAGAGGGCGCTCTTCGGAGACGATCATGGCTTCGGCCGCGAATTTGCGGAAGGAGGCTTCGGTATAGGCGATCTTCATAGCCTGGCCGCCGAGCACATAGCTCGGGCGCACCAGCACGGGAAAGCCGATTTTTTTTGCTAGTGCTAGGCCTTCGTCCACCGTACGGGCCGCGCCGTTCTCCGGCTGGCGGAGGCCAAGCTGTTTGGCGAGGGCTTCGCAGCGTTCGCGGTCTTCGGCCTGGTCGATGGCGTTCACGGAAGTACCGAGGATGGGTAAGCCTCCCGCCTCGAGCTGGTGGGCGATCTTGAGCGGAGTTTGTCCGCCGAATTGCACGATGGCGCCCGCGGGCTTTTCCATGCGCGCGATTTCGAGTACGCTTTCTGCCGTCACGGGTTCGAAATAAAGACGGCTGGAAACGTCGAAATCCGTGCTCACGGTTTCCGGATTGCAGTTCACCATCACCACTTTATAACCGCGGTCTCGTAAGGCCATCGCCCCGTGCACGCAGCAATAGTCGAACTCGATGCCCTGGCCGATGCGGTTAGGGCCGCCACCGAGGATCATCACGGTTTTTCCGTCATTCACCAGCACCGGCGTTTGCTCGTGGGGGATGGGAGGATCCATCCAGCAGTTTTGGTAGGTGGAGTAGAGGTAGGGAGTGAAGGCTTCATACTCGGCGGCGCAGGTGTCCACGGCGCGGTACTCGGGATGGAGTTTTAGGCTTTGGCGGAGCTTGGTTACTTCAGCTTCTTTCACCGAGAGGATTTCGCCCAAGTATTTGTCGCTGAAGCCGAACGATTTGGCGCGCCCGAAAAATTCCCGATTTTGGGGCTCACTGATTTTTTTCCAGCCGAGCGTGCGGATTTCTTTTTCCGCCGCTAGGATCTCGCTGATCTGGCGGAGGAACCAGGGATCGAAGTGGGTAACCGCATGCAGCTCCTCGAGGCTAACGCCCAGGCGCATAGCCGAAGCGGTGTAGAGCAGGCGCTGGTAGTGGGGCATCGCCAAGAACTTCATCAGCCGCTGCTTGGCCTCGGCGGTGAAAGGCTCGTTATCGTATTCGGTGGGTTTCAGCCATGTGTGGCGATTTTCCATCGAGCTTAGCGCCTTGAGGAACGCTTCCTTGAAGGTGGCGCCGATGGCCATCGCCTCGCCCACGCTCTTCATCGTGGTATTGAGCACGGGAGTGGAATCGCGGAATTTATCGAAATCGAAGCGCGGGATTTTCACCACTACGTAGTCGATGGTGGGCTCGAAGCTTGCGGGCGTATTACGGGTTACGTCATTGCTTAGCTCGTTGAGCGTATAGCCCACGGCGAGGCGGGCGGCGATCTTGGCGATGGGAAATCCCGTGGCTTTCGACGCGAGTGCCGAGGAGCGCGAAACGCGCGGGTTCATCTCGATCACGATTACGCGGCCGGTTTCGGGATTTACTGCAAACTGGATATTGGAGCCGCCCGTTTCCACGCCGATTTCGCGGATGATGCGGATGGATTGGTCGCGGAGCACCTGGTATTCCACGTCGGTGAGGGTTTGTGCGGGGGCCACCGTGATCGAATCTCCGGTATGCACGCCCATGGGATCCAGGTTTTCGATCGAGCACACGATGATCACGTTGTCGGCCTTGTCGCGCACCACTTCGAGCTCGTATTCTTTCCAGCCGATCAGACTCTCTTCCACGAGCACTTCGTGCATCGGCGAGAGCTCGAGGCCGCGCTTCAGAAAGCTCAAGAATTCTTCCTGGGTGGTGGCGATCCCGCCGCCTTCGCCGCCGAGCGTGAAGGAAGGACGCAGAATGATGGGAAGGGGGATGGACTTCAGGGTTTCTAATCCCTCCTCGAGATTTTTTACCGTGCGGCTTTTCGGGATATCGATTCCCGCCTTGAGCATGGCCTGGCGGAAGAGCTCCCGGTCCTCTGCTTTTTTGATCGAGGCGATATTGGCGCCGATCAGCTCCACTTTGTATTTATCCAAAATCCCTTTTTCCGCGAGCTCCACCGTGAGATTGAGCGCCGTTTGTCCGCCCATGGTGGGAAGGATGGCGTCGGGCCTCTCTTTGGCGATCACTTTCTCGAGGAAGTTTACGGTGAGGGGCTCGATGTAAACGGCGTCGGCGGTTTCGGGATCCGTCATGATCGTGGCGGGGTTCGAGTTTACGAGGATGGTGCGGTAGCCTTCGGCGCGCAGGGCGCGGAGTGCCTGGTTTCCGGAGTAGTCGAATTCACAGGCTTGCCCGATCACGATCGGCCCGCTGCCGATTACTAGAATCGAGCGGATGTCGGTGCGTTTTGGCATAATTCCTCCCTAATTTCCTATGAGCGCTTGGCCTTCCCCGGCCGGTTCAATTTTATGCGGGCTTTCCTGGTTGAAGGCATCCACGGCCTCCACCAGCTCTGTTTTCGCGTCGTTCGTAGATTTCCAGCTGAAGGCCGTAGACGCGAGAAAAAATAATCCCGTGGCGGCGGAGGCCACATCGTAGTCGCGACGGTACTCTTCGTTCTTTTGGCTCGCGCGCAGGATCCGCGTGAGCACGAATCCGCTCACGAAAATACTGGCGAAGATGGTATGGGCGCGGGCGTCGCGCAGGTGGGTGCTCATGGCGCCGAGGTGCTCGTTCGCCGCCGGCACCCGCTGGAGGGCGTAACGGATATCACTTTCGATAGGGCGGGCGAGGGCTTCGCGTGTGAGCGGCGCCAGATCATAGGTACGGCCCCGGTAGGTGATCATCCAGTTGCAATCGTTGAGGCCGTCCAGAGAAATTTTCTTCTCTTCGGCATTTCCCAACAGTGGCGCCAAGGCTAAGACTAGCCCAAAAAAAAGAGCAGTAACCCTAGTTCGCTGCCCCGGCTTAGATTCACGCTTTATCGGTTCCAACACTTCGGATAGGATTACCACATTCATTCCTGTGATGCCCCGTGACAATGGAGGTCTTTTTGAACGCGCGCGAGAAGAGTTGGTGGACGATAGCCCTCTGCGCCTACGGCGTGCTTTCACTCACCTCGATGGCTCTCATGAGCATCGGTTCGGCCGTATTCCTTCTCGTAAGTCTGGTGGTGATCTTCCGCGCCCCTTGGCGAGCTGCGGCGTTGGCCAAATTCAAAAAAGATCCCTGGGTCTACGCCACCGCCGCTTACTTCGCCGCCTGTTTCCTGAGCCTGCTTGTGGCCCATTTTTTTCCGCTTGGGGAAAACGGCCTACGCGGATTTTCGGAACTGAAGAAATTCCATTTTTTCCTCTACCCACCCTTGATTGCCTTGGCCCTCAACTATGGGGCCGAGTCCATCGAGCACCATCCGCTCTGGCAATTTTGGTTGGGGATGGGAATTTTCTCGGCTCTGGTAGCCGTGATGCAATTTTTCGCCCGCGATCTTTTTCCCGAGCCCTGGCTGGCTTCGCGTTTTTTCCGGCCGATCGGGATGAACGAGCATTTTCATGGGCAGGGCTTCATGTTTTTTCACCTGAGCTTCGCCTCGGCTATGTGCTTTGTCGCGAGCGCCACCGCCGCTCGTTTCTTCTGGCCACTGGCCGGCGAAAGCACCGCCCGGCGTTTTTTCTGGATGGGCATCAGCCTATTTGTGATTCTGGGCGTATTTCTTTCCTACTCCCGCACTTCTTTTTTCGCCCTCGTGGCCATTCTCGCCTTTCTGAGCTTTCTCAAGCGGCCGATCTGGGGATTCGTGGCGCTGGCATTCGCCGTGGTATTGGCTATCGGCCTTTGGCAATGGAGCCCCACTTTGCAGGGGCGCTGGCGGAATAATCAGGTGGGCAACTGGGAGCGCGTGCGTATGTGGGAGTCGGCCTGGGAAATGTTCCGTGACCGCCCCGTCACGGGGGTAGGATTCAACCGCACCGGAGAATATAGCCCGATGTACGCGACGAAAATTTTCGGCGAGCGCCCGCAGTTCACGAGCCACGCCCATAATAACGTCCTCGATTCCCTGGCCTCCACGGGGCTTGTCGGTTTCGCGGCGTTCCTCGCGTGGTGGGGAGTGCTGGTCGGCGGCGCGGTGATTTCTTTCCGGCGAGCGCGCAAGGAAGAACGCTGGCTGCCGGCCGCGGTGCTCGCGGGCTTTCTGGCCTTTCACGTGAACGGCTTAACCCAGATAAATTTCTGGGACGGAAAAACCCAGCATACTCTGATGATTTGGGTGGGGGTGGCGCTCGCTTTGGCCATGCGCCGCCGCTCGCGGCTCAAAGATATTGATAATGAGCTGGGCTCGCTCTATTCGTAAGCCGGGAAAAATTATTTCTTCACCCAAACTTCCCAGCCCTTGAAGCTGGGTCCTGGGCGGTAGTTCTCCGCCACGTAACCGTAAAGGTAGCGGGCGCGGATCTCGATCGGCACCCCGTCCATTTCGTCTCCGCTTCGGGGAGTGTGCACGAGGATTTTTCCGGGATTGGTATGCTTCAATTCCTCGATAGCTTCGAGCTGAAGCCCCTTATCGGAAATTAGCCAAGCTAAATGAAACCTTCCGCAGTGGGGCTTCTTCAGAAGGTAAATCCAGAGGGGTTCGGAAACGAGGCTGGCAAAGCATTTTTCCTCGCGAAACTCTTTGGCGAGAAATGCCGCCGTCTCGATTTGCCAAGACGGAAGAAAGGCTTCGTCTTTCGTGCGCAGGAATTCTCGGATATTTCCCGGAAAACCTTTTGCATTACCGTACACGAGGCGGCCCGTATCCCAGAGCGTCTGGGCGGGAAGCGATAGCGCGGCGAGGCAAAGCAATGCTTGCGCCGAACGAAGGCGCCAGAGCGCGGATTCGCAAAAAGCCCGCGCCACCACCAGGGCGGCGCCGAGGAAGGCAAAGGAAGAAACGTAGCGGTAGTGCACTTCATCACAGCGGCTGAGCGCCCCTCGGTAGTAGGCCAAGCTCACGAGCAGCAGGCTCAGCTGCACGAGCCAGGCAGAATCTTTGGTGAGACGCCATTTATTTTTCTGCAGCAAGGAAAAGAACGCGAGCAGCTGGATCGCCAGGCACACGAGAGGAAAAGTATGGGTGGTGCGGAGGAATTTCCAATTCGAGATCGGAAATGCGGGTGGAGGGTATACCGACCCATCGCTGAGGTCTTTGATGGCGAAGAGCTGCATGGTGGTGCGGATTCCCGCGGCGAGCTCTGGAAATCCGAAAATGAAACCAAATGTCAAAAAAGAGATCGTCCAGCCCAGCAGAATTAGCAGTGCCTGCCGCAGAGGCTCTTTCCAGTTTCGCGTAATAACGGCGACCGCCCCGAGAACACCGAAAAAACCGGCGGTGAGGTAGATGCCGCGGTCGATGGAGTAGATCCAAGAACAGCCGAGCAGGATTCCCGCGAGCGAAAACCAACGCCGGCGATTCGTGCCTAATCCGTAGAGGAAAAAAACGAAGCCGCAGAGGGCGGGAAAATCCCGGCGTTCAAAGTGCTGCCATTGCCCCTGGGTGAGATAGAAAGCCGTGAGCATCGCGAGCGCGGAAAAAAATCGCCGCCGCGTAGCGAGACTTCACGGCGTAGGTGAAGTGCGCGCAGGTAACCATCGTGGCCATCAGCGGAAGGTAGACGACCTTTTCGAGAAAGCTCGTCATCACGCGGCTGGCGGCGATGTTCGTGACGGAGAATATTTTCCAGGCTAGGCCCGAGCCTAAGGCATCGTAGAAAGCCCCGTGCGCGAAGAAAGAACCTCGCCAGATTTGGCCGGTTTGGAGCCATTTCCAGGCCGGCGCTAGCCATTCGCCTTCATGGAAGAACCAGAAGTCGTTTATTTCACGGGTGTCGAGAAAAGTGGCGATGCCCAGGAGCGCCAGCGAGCTAGCCAAGAAAAATACTTGGGTGAGCATCCACGCACTTTTCGCGGAGTAAAGCTCCGGAAAGCTTTCCGGGCTGGGGTGCGCGAGCCGGGCGCGCAGGGGACGGAGCAACAGAAAAAACAAAATAGGGGAAAGGAGATAGAGGCCGAAGCGGATCACGTTATTTACCGGGGCGAAGTTCAGCGCCGTAAGCGGGCTCACGATCTCACGGGGATTGGTGAGCACGGGAATCACCGGGAGGTAGAAAAAGAGGAGGCTGCCGAGAACGGAGCCGAGAAAAATGGCGAGGAGGAAAAGCGAAGCCTGGCCGAGGTCGCGAAGAAAGGCTCTCATGGTTGTTCCAGAGCATCCATATAGATGGTGTGCATGGCATTGGCGAGCTTCTGGAGGGGATAGGTTTCTTGGATCCAGCGCTTCGACTCCGCGGAAACTTTTTCCGCGGGAGGGTTTTGAAAAATGGCTTCCCAGTCCGCGCTCTCCCGGGGAGAGAGGAAAACGGCTTCCTTCACGCCGCGCAATACCTCGCGGTGGGGCGCAATATCCGAAACCACCGGGATCGTTCCGGCGAGCGCGCCTTCGAGAGGAGGGCGGCCAAAGCCTTCGTAGAGCGAAGGAAAAAAAATCGCGGAAGCATTCGGCAAAAGCGTGGCCAATTCTTCTTCGCTGAGCGGGCCGGTATGAACAATTCCCTCACCGGACTCGCCCTTGGTGCTGATCACCAGCGGGAGCTTAGATCCGGATTTTCGGTAGGCCGCTTTCAGAAATGCAAGGTTCTTAAAGGGCTTACTATTAGAAAGGGCGAGAAAATAGGCTCCCGGCCGAAGTTGCCAGCGCTTTAGCAAGTCGGGATTAGGAGGGAGTTTCGGCAATGGAATGGCATTCTCGGCCAGCGTGATTTCTTTTTCCACGCCCTGGCTCTTTAGCCAGGCGGAGATCTCGGCGCGGGAGCTTTCGGAAACGGTGAGGATGCGTTTGGCTTTTTTGAGCGAAGGCAGGAGCAGCGTAGCGTAGTAAATTTTTTGGAGGGCAGAGCCAAAATGCAGGTGATTCAGGTCGTGCACGGTTTGCACATAGGGAACGGGATAGCTCCAGAGACTGGCGAAGCTGGGGCTATGGTAGAGGGCCGGCTTGAATTTCATGATTTCTTTGCCGAGCCGAAACGGTTCCAGGGCGTGGAGAAAAGGGATTTGGGAATCACGGTGATTTTGTTTTCGCAGCGGGTGATCCGCGGGAAGGTTTTTGTCCACGAGGTAGAGCAGTTCGTAGGTCTTCTGGATTTCGGCTAAGCCCTCCGCCATCTGCAGAGTATAGTTGCCGATGCCGTGACCTTCGGCCTTCACCATGCGTGCGTCTACGAGGATTCTTTTCACGCTTTGGATTACAGCAGAGGGCCGAGTTGCTGGGCAAGAGGTTTCGTAGCGGAGAAGCGGTGAGTCAATCGCCGGGCTAACTCTTCCCGCCCGAGGAATTTCGGGGTAGCGTATTCCCATGGCAAAAAAATCCGTATTGATCACTGGCGCAGCGGGCTTCATCGGCTCCCACCTTAGCGAACGTTTCCTGAAAGAAGGTTTCGCGGTTCTCGGCGTGGATAATTTCCTCACCGGACGGGAAGACAATATCAAGGAGCCGCTCAAGCACCCCGATTTCCGTTTCGAAAAAGCAGACGTGATTAACAAATTCGATTTCAAGAATCCCTTCGGCGGCAATTTCGATATGGTGCTGCACTTCGCCTGCCCCGCGAGCCCCATCGATTTCGAACAGCTCGCGCTCGAGATCCTCGAAGTGGATTCCAAGGGCACGTTGAACGCCCTCGAGTACGCGCGTAAAGGCGGCTCCAAGTTTTTCATCGCTTCCACCTCGGAAGTATACGGCGATCCGCTCGTGCATCCCCAGACGGAAGAGTACTGGGGCAACGTGAGCTCGATTGGGCCCCGCTCCTGCTACGACGAAGCCAAGCGTTTCTCGGAAGCGGCCGTGATGGTGTACAACAAGAAATACAATCTCGATACCCGTATCGTGAGGATCTTCAATACCTACGGCCCTCGTATGCGCCTCAACGACGGCCGCGTGGTTCCTGAACTCTGCGCGCAAGCCTTGCGCGGAAAAAAACTCACCCTGCACGGCGACGGCACTCAGACCCGTTCCTTCTGCTACGTGAGCGACCTCGTGGACGGAATCTACAAACTCTCCCAATCGAAAGAGCAGCTGCCCGTGAACTGCGGAAACCCGGTGGAAACTCCGCTCCTCGATTTCGCGAAAGCCGTGCAGAAAGTGGCCGGCACCAAGCTCGAGCTGGAATTCTTGCCGGCGCGCCCGCATGATCCGCGCCGCCGCTGCCCCGATATCACCAAGGCCCGCAAGATCCTCGGCTGGGAGCCCAAGGTGAATCTGGAAGACGGCCTGCGCATGACCATCGAAGCCTTCAAGAAGGAAATTTAGTGAGCTTGCCGGCTTGGACCCACGAGCCCGGCCGCGTGGCGATCGTGCACGACTGGCTCACGGGCATGCGGGGCGGGGAGGCTATTCTCGACGTGATCTGCGAGCTTTTCCCGCACGCCGATCTTTATACCCTTCTCCAAACTGATTACCAAATGAGCCCCCATATCCTGAATGGTCGCCAGGTTCACCATTCTTACCTGCAAAAGCTCATGGGCCTTCCGCGTTTCCGCGAGGGATACCGGAAGCTCTTGCCGATTTTTCCCCATGCCGTGGAGAGCCTCGATCTCTCGCGGTACGATTTGATTCTTTCCAATACTCATTGCGTGGCCAAAGGCGTGCGTAAGAAACCGGGCGCCCTCCACGTGTCCTACGTGTCCACCCCGATGCGCTATATCTGGGATATGTTCGACGAATACTTCGGCCCGGGAAAGAGCTCCGCGCTCGTGACGGCGGCCGCTAAATTCGTGCGGCCCTATCTCCAGCGCTGGGACGTGCGCACCACGCCGGCGGTGGACGTGTTGATGGCGAATTCGCGTTTCGTGCAGGAAAGAATCAGGAAATTCTGGAACCGGGATTCGGTGGTAGTGCATCCCTTTTTCGACCGCGAAAAATTCGGGACGCTGCTGGAAGAGCCCAAGGATTATTACCTCATCGTTTCGGCCTTCGCGCCCTACAAGCGCATCGATCTCGCCGTGGAGGCGTTTATCCAGAGCGGGCGCCGGCTGGTGGTGATTGGTAAAGGGCAAGACGAGAGAAAATTAAAGGCGCTGGCCAAAGGGCATAACAATATCCAGTTTCTCGGCGGGCTCTCGAACGAAAGCCTCGGGGAATTTTACCGTAAAGCGAAGGCATTTTTGTTTCCGGGCTTAGAGGATTTCGGCATCACGCCCCTTGAGGCGATGTATTCCGGGCGCCCGGTGATCGCGTACGGAAAGGGCGGATTGCTCGATACCGTTACGGACGAAACGGGACTATTTTTTCCCGAGCAAACGGTGGAAAGCTTGAACGGGGCGATCGAAAAGTTTGAGAAAGAATTTTCGCGCTTCCGCCCCGAAGCGGCGCGCGCGCGCGCGGAGGAGTTTTCGCGGGAGCATTTTCGCAAAAGTTATCTGGCGGTTTTGGAAAAGGCGCTTACGCGATCCTGAGTTGCGCCTTCGGCGCTTCTGCCTCTTCGAACTTGAGCAGCGTGGCGCTTTGATCGCCGAAATCCGGCAAGCCGCGAATTACCTGGGCATGGTCTTCGAAAACCAAGATCCAGGGGCGACTATTTATATCCCGGGAAATTTCATCGGCGCTCGGCAAGGGGCCGAGCACGGGGAGGGGTTTTCCCTTATGGCAGAGCACGCCTTCGATCGGCGCGCGTAAAAGCGGCGAGGAGAACACGTGCGTATACGGAACTAAACCGCGCGCGTCGGCGCGATTAATTTCGCAGGTGCTGCCATCCATAAGCGTTAAACGAATCATCCTGTCTAATCTATCGACATCTACCGACTCCAACTTGAGAGGTGGAAAAGGAAAAACGTTTCCGTGTCTGCTTTGCTGTACTAGAGTAAAGCGCATGGATATTTCGTCGCTATTAGCCTTCACCCGGGAAGTAGACCGCCTGAAAATGATCGAGAGAAAATCGCTCGTGTATTCCGGTGAGCGGCTGGAAAATTCGGCCGAGCATTCCTGGCATTTGGCGATCACCGTGATGGCATTCCACCCCCAAGTGGCCGGGAGGGTGGATCTTTTGACCGCGCTACGCATGGCGATCCTCCACGACGTGGTGGAGATCGACGCGGGCGATACCTTTCTCTACGGCGACCATTCGAAAAAAGCGGCGGAAGAATCGGCTTCGGCTCGGAGGATTTTCGGCCTCCTTCCCGAGGGAAGAGAGTGGGTAGAGCTTTGGGAACGATTCGAGGCCAAGCGCTGTCCCGAATCCATTTTCGTGGGGGCTCTCGACCGTTTTCTTCCCGTGTATTCCAATCTCCTCAACCGTGGCCATGCCTGGAAACAGCACGGGATAACCTTGGAGCAGGTAGTGGAAAAGAGCGGCTCGGCCATTGAGGCCGTTCTGCCGGAGCTTTGGGCTCACCTGAGGGGGTTGCTCGCGGCGGCGGTGGCCAAAGGCGAACTGGCCGAAAAAGCAAAATAAATCTCCGCGTTGTGCCGATACCTTGGCTATGAAGCTCGCGCTATTTCTACTCCTTTTTCTCGCCCTAGCGCCCCGGCCCGCGCGCGCCGGCTGGAAAAAAGCGAAAGTGGAAAACTGCAATCATCTTTTTCAGCTCACCTACGGCCCCACGAAAAAAGAATTCGAAATCCTGGCGAATACCGACGAAGACCTTCTGCAGCTCCCGCGCGGAATGCTGGGGCAAACGGAAGAGCTGAACGAGGACGTTTTGAAAGCGCTGAAAAGCGAACCCCTCGGCGGAAGTGCCGGTTCGCGCCGGAAATTGGAGCTCAGCAAGCAGGATCTGCAGAATCTTTTTCGCGATATCGTGACCGATCCAAAAATAAACCCGGCCATGTGCGCGGAGGTGGCCACGAAAAAAGGCAAGGGTATGTGCTGGGCCCTGGCGATCGCCGTTCACTTAAAAACCTTCAACGTAAATTTACACAACGACAGCGTGCGGAAGCTATGGGCGGTTGGGCCCCTCGAGGTAGATGGGCACCACTGGAAATATCATGCGGCTACGATCGTGCGCGTGAAAGGCGAGGGCTGGTACGCGGTGGATCCGCTCTTCGGGCAGCCGATGCCGGTGGCCGATTGGTACAAGAAGCTCGGCGAATACGACGTTTCCGGCACGATGCGCCTGTTTTCCACTCCGGCGAAAAGATTCGGCGTAACCAGTAACGCAAAATACTCGAAGGCTGAATTCTCCCGGGACCTTTATCAGGGATTTTTTACCGATCTCATGCACTCCGTGCGCCAAGACGTGAAAAGCGGGCGTAAGCTGCACGACCTAGTTCCCGAGGAAAAAGGGCTTTCCACCGAAGAGTGGGCGAAGGCGCTGGGGGCGACGGGGCTGACGGCGGCGGGGCTCTACGAGCTCTATGAGCTCAATAAAGAAAAATAATCAAAAATTAAACGGGCGGTGCGGGTGATGAAGGCCGAGCCATTCCTCTAAGGTAGCGCGCGGCTTACCCTCATCGTCGTACTCGATATAAGCGAAGGTAAGCTTGGCGGATTGCCCGAGGTTACGGAAATCCAGGTTGATCATCCGCGTCCACGTACCGGTATTGATATACGTTTTTCCGTCGCGGTAGAAGCGTTGCATGGGGCCGTGGGTATGGCCGAAGATCACGGTGTGCACATTCGGCCTCTGGTCGAGAATGGCGCGGGCGTCGTCCTCGAGGCCGTAGAAGGGCGTGATTTCTTCCTTCATGATCTCGAGGGTATTGGTGATCGTAGCGCGGCGGCGCGGGTTATAGATGAAGCGCGTGTGCAAAAAGTAGAACGCCGAAAGAATGAAGAATTTCAGCGTGAAGATGGGATCGAAGATCAAGCTGATCGCCATGAAGAGCTTAGCGGGGCGTACTTTGTCGATATAGTCGCGCTCCCACTTCAGGCGATTGATGATCTTGATCACGTATACAGAGCCCCAGGGCAGGTAGAGGATGGGCTCGGGCAGGTTTTCGGTCACGAAGGGCTGCTGGTAGTTGGTGGTATGCACGGCCTCGAACTGATTCCCGTGGTGTACCTCGATTCCTTCGGGATAGGCGAGGAGCTCGGTCTCCACGTTCACCCACACTTGCTCGGGCTTCCAGTGTTCGCCGCCGATCGCCCGGCAAAACTCTTCGCGCACGGCCGGAAAAAATAAATCCAGGTCGTGGTTGCCTACGTTGTAGAGAATTCTTTTGCCCGGCTTGCGCACGAAACGCTGCATGGTGGCCACCACTTCCGGATGGCCGGCGAGGATAGCGCGCAATTTCTCGACCGCGATTTCGGAGGTAACCACGTCGGCGAACTCACCCTGCGTTTGCACGTTGAGGAAGTCGAGCACGTCGCCATTGAGGATGAGCTCCACTTCGCAGCCGTCGCCGTATTTGCCGCTGGAAAAATATTCCATGAACTCGCAGAACTCGCGGTCGAAGAAAAAATCTTCGTGGGGGTTCTGCACGCCATCCACGAAGCGCCCCGCGGAGAGGTGCATATCGCTGGTGATGACTTTGATCTTCTTGGGCATGGGCCCTATTTTAACTCGTTCGGCTGGCCGGCGTCAGTTTTTTGTTCTCGATCCTCAGCAAGCGATTAGCGAAACGCAAGGGGAGCTGCTCATCGTGGGAGGTAAGGATGAGACTGCGGCCCTCCCTTATCCACTTCCGTGTCAGCTCGAGGTATTGCTGGCGGAAATCGGCGTCTACGTGGTTCAGGCTTTCGTCCAGGAGAGCCACGTCGAATTCCGCGAAGGCGAGCGCCGAAAGGGAAATCTTTGCGCGCATTCCCTCGGATAGCTGAGAAGAAGGGTCTTTTAGCCGGTCTTCGATTCCGGCGAATGCCCCCACTTGCTCGATATTCTTTTTAGCCTCGGCCAGCGAAGCGCCGAAAAGCTGCTGGGCCAATACGATGCTCTGCCAAACGGCGAGCTCGTCGTAGTTGCCGAATCCATGGGAGAGCAAGGCCACGGTCTTTCCCCGATGGAATATTTCGCCGGCGGTGGGAGCAATTACGCCCGCCAAGCAGCGGAGAAAAGTGCTCTTGCCGCAGCCATTCGGACCAAGCAAAGCCACGCTTTCACCGGCTTTCAGGCGGAAGTTAACGCCCTCGAAAACGGGCACGAACTCGCGCATCCAAGTGAGGTGGGCGATTTTCTTCACCACGGTGCGCGCGCCCTTGTGGCGGGGGAATGCCTTGGTGAGGCCGCGCGTGACGATCAGCTCGCTCATAGGTTGTCACCTACGCGCGCTTCCATAATCCGGAAAAGCAAATAGGCCCCCAGGAACATCGCGGCCGAGGCGAGGGTTATATTCAGGGGCTTGGATTCGAAAGCGAAGCCGTTCGCGCCGGCGATATCGCGCACCCAAAGCATGAAGATCGTAAAGGGGTTCAAATTATACAGGCCTTCTACCCACCAGGTTTTGAAATGGAAGGGAATATAAAAAATGGGGGTGGCGAACGACAGCAGGCGGAACATTAGGTTCCAGAAGGGAATGATGTTTTTGTGGAGCACCCCAACGAACGCGAACACGGCGCAAATCGCGGCGCAAAAGAGGAACTGATTGAGGAGGAAGAGCGGAAGCCAGGCATATTTCCAGGTGAACGGCAGGTGAAAGTAGCGAGCTACGCCGAGGATCAGGGTGAGCTCGATGATATAGGGCACGAAGATCGCGGCGGTACGGGCGAGGATTAATTTTTCCCGCGGAAAAGAATACCCCATCACTAGTTTCTGGCGGTACACGAAGCAGGCGAAGCCCGCGAGCGAGATATTCATGTAGAGATTCCACTGCACGATGCCGAGCAGGAGGTACACCCAGGTATTGGGCACTTCCGAGATGAAGCGGGTCACGAAGAGCGCGTGGAATACGAGCAGCATCAGGATATTGTTCAGGAAGGAAAGCACGAAGCCAAAGAGTGTGCCCTGCTCCATGAGCGAGAGCTCCATCCGCATCAGCGTGCGCATCAACTCACGGGAGCGGGGCTTGAAAATCGCGCAGAAGCGTTTCATCGCGCGTTGGCCTCGAGCGTTTCAATTAAGAAACGGGCATTGCGCACGGGATCCCGGGAAAGCTCGAGCTCGAATGTGTGGGCGCGAGCGAGAAAAGCCGAGGCGGCCGCCAGCCGGGATACGCCGGTGGGAGCGAGGCCGGGAAGGCTAAGAATTCCCTTGGTGAGCAGAAGCTCCGCCACCTGCGGCACGCCCAGGCCCACCACTAGATCGCGAAAAAGGGGAAGCGCGCTTTGCCACTTGGCTCTCTTTACGAGACGCGGCTCCGCGAGCGCGCCATGCCGGCTACCGATCACCAAAAATCCTGGGGCAAAGCGGTCTTCGGGCCGCGGAAGGGCGGCCGAGGAGAGCGAGGCGGGCGAAACGAGGATCTTGGGCCCGTGTTTACGCCGCTCGAAGGGGAGAGAATTTTCTTTCCAGGCAGCGGGCAGCTTGGCGTCGGGGCGAAAAGAGAGCCGCAGCAAATAGGGGTATACCCGGCCGACCCGGTCCACGAGCGGGCTGTCGTCGGAAAGCAGTACGCAGCCTTCTTGCTGGAGAAGCTCAAGCGCCAGCGTGCTTTTCCCGCCCCCGCTCGGCAGCAATACCAGCGCGGCTTTTCCGCTGGGAAGGCCGATCCCGAGCGCGTGCACGCGGTGCAAGCCCTGGGCATCGAGGAAGCGGCCAATTTCCGATTGTAGATAAAGGTAAGCGATTTCGTCGGCGAGATCCGTATTGTCGGAACTCAGGCGGCCGCGGGAAAAAGTTTTTCCTCTTTCCACTTCGAGAACGGCGCCTCCGGAATATTCGTAAAAAAGCTTTTCGCCTTCCCGATAGAGCACGCAATCGGAAAAAACTCTCTCGGCGGCCACCGCGGGCAACTTCACCGCGCTCGCCGGGCCGAGCTCGAGCATCACGCGGTATTTTTCTTTTCCCGTGATGGCGCGGCCCGTATAAAAATCAAAATCGCCCGCAACGCGGTCAACGCGATTTCCGCGCAGTTCCACGGCGATGCCGTGCAAGCAAAAATGTTTGCCTTTGCGGGTTTCCAGGGCCACCATGGGGGAAATCTATGGCAAGGCCGAGGCGGATTCAAGCGAAAGGGCCTTCTTTCTCCCCGCCGGCAAAAAGATAAGGAGTTTTGCGTTGCAAACCCAAACGAACCCGAAATGGAATAGTGCTCAGCCGGCGTTGAGCGTGGTGATCCTGGGGTTTCGCCGTGCCGATTTATTGGCCAGGGCCATCTCGAGTTTTCGCGCTCATTCCACGCTGGAGGATTGGGAGCTCGTGCTGGTGCTAAACGGGGCTTCCGCCGAGGTGCTGCGATTTAGCGCAGAGTTATTGGCTAACGCAGACTTCCCTTTGTTGGTGCTAGAGGCCAGTGGCCGGCGACCCGGCGCAGCAAGGAATTTGGGCGTAGCCCAGGCTCGCGGGGAACTTTTGCTTTTTCTCGATGACGATATCGAATGCTTTCAAGATTTAGGCAAAGCGGCCTCTGCGCTTTTTCGCGATCCCGCGCTACTGGCCGCCGGCGGCGCCAATCTCACTCCTCCCGACAGTGGTGCACTGGAGAGGGCGGCCGGTTTCGTGCTGGCTTCCTACCTTGGAGCTGCTTCGATGCGCGGGCGCTACCGCCAGCTGGCCGAGGGACCAAGCGGCGAGCATGCGCTAATTCTCTGCAATCTCGCCATAAGGCGAGAGGCGTTTTTCGCGCAGGGCGGATTCGCCACGCACTTGATCTCGAACGAAGAGAATGTGCTGCTCCAGCAGCTCGACCATCCGGGCACGAAGCTTTGGCATTCGCCGCGGCTCGCCGTTTACCATCGCCGCCGCGAAACGTGGGCGGGAACTTGGGAGCAGGCCGCGAAATACGGAGCGGGCAGGGCACAAAATTTATTGCTGCTGCCCCATACGCTGCGTCCTCTCTACTTTTTGCCCACTTTTTTCCTGTTTTATCTCCTCTGCCTCCCTTATTTTTCCGCGTCTCCCTTGGCCTTTTTGCCGCTCGTCTCCTACGCCCTGTTGGTGGCCTTGTTCACCACCTCGTTCGCCACGCGCGACCGTGCGGGTTGGCTTGCCGCCGGACTTTTTCCCTGGATCCACCTGGCGTATGGATTCGGTTTCGCACGGGCCCTGCTGAGCTGGGGGCTGCGACGCAAAAAACTCCTGGAACATGCGCTTTAAATTTTTTCTATTTACGGTGATCGCGGGGCTGGTAGGGGTTTACCTTTTTCTCTATTTGCCTTCCTTGCCTTTTCCCTATCAATTCGACGATGCCTCCAACGTGATCGATAATCGCGCGATCCGCTACCTTGCTCACCCGCGCATCTTCATCGAGAGCGAGCATTCGCGGAACCGCCCGCTCACGAGCCTGAGCTTCGCGCTGAGCTATGCCGCGGCCGGGCTTTCACTCTCCGCGCTGCGGGCGCCGAGCCTGCTTTTTCACGCACTCAATGCGCTGCTCGTGGGCTTGTTTTTCTTCCGCCTCTTCCGGCGCCGGGAGGGCGCTGCGCTGGGCGGGGTATTGGCGGGCGGAATATTTTTATTGCATCCGCTCGCGGTGGACTCGGTGGTCTATTTATCTGGCCGTTCCTCGCTGATGGTATTGCTTTTTCTGCTCTGTGCGCTCTGGTGTTACGGGAGGGAACGACCCGGATTCTGGTCTTGGCTGGGATTCATGATCGCCGCCGCCGCCGCCTTTTTAACCAAAGAGAGCGCCCTGGCCCTGCTTCCGCTATTACTGCTGTACCATGCCTATTTAGGCCGCCGCTGGGTGGAGCTTTTACCGTACTGCGCGCCTTTGTTGGCGGCGGGCGCGGCGGGGGCGATACTGAAATGGCCTTACCTCGTGGGGGCGAGCAGCGGCTTCTATCAAATCGGGGGCGACTTAGATATTTTTTCGATTCGCGACTACTGGCCGATCGCAGTGGCGCAGTGGCCGAATATCCTCCGCCTATTTTTCCGCCCCGATCTCCAGGCCATCGATCACCAGATTTCCTTTCCTGACTCGTGGAAAGACCCGAATGTTCTTTGCGGTCTGGCGGTTTGGGCAACGTTGCCTGTTTTCTTTTACGCTCTCCGGAAAAGCCGCGCCCCCGTTTTTTTCTGCGTGCTCTGGATTTTCGGTGCGCTCTCCATCACCAATTCTATTTTTCCCGTGCTTGATCCCTTTGCGGAACGGCATCTCTATCTGGCTCTGCCCGCGTTTGCCTGGTTGTTCACGGCGCTCTTCCTAAAACTTGCCTCCCAAACAGGAAAGATTTTTTGGGCGGTCCCGTTTTCGGCCCTGCTCGCAGTAGCGGTCTTCGCTACGGCTCCTCGCATCGCGGTTTGGCAAAGCACGGAATCCTTATGGCAAGACGCCTACCAGAAATACCCAAAAAAATTCCGCATCGTTTTTAATACTTGGAGCGCACGCGCGCAGCGGTTTCGCGGCGGAGAGGAAGCACTTCCTATTCTCCTAAAATACCTCGAAGGCCTCCGGCCCGGAAATCTCACGTTCGAAGAGCAGGAAATCGCCGTACGGTCCGCCGCCAGCGTGCTTCACCAGCGCCTACAGCGGGAAGGCGGCAGTATTTGGAAGCGGGGAGCGGCGCTGCTTGGCGGGAAAGATGATTTTTGGAACGCCGTGATTCTTCTCACCGCCGGCCTGAATTCTTTACCCGACGATCACTGGCTCGTAGCCTGGGAGGCCGCCGCGGAAAAATTCCAGGATGCGAAACTTTCTGCGCGCACGCGGGAGCCTAACCTCACCAATAATACTTTTTACCTACTGCGCGCCCAGTACTACGCCAAGTCGGGGAACCGCCGGGCTGCGATCGCCGACTACGAAAACGTATTTGCGCAGTTTCCCGGCAAATACTTTCCTTATTGGACCAAACGCGAAGAGCTAGGGGACCTCTATATGCTGGAAAATCGGGAGCCCGCGGCCTTATTGCAGTACGAACTAGCGGCCCTTCAATACCGTGGCTACCGCCGCTTTCCTCCTTCCCTCTACCGTAAGCTCGCGCAGATTTTTCGGGCCCGTAAAGATATTCTGCGCACTGCTGACGCGCTTGGCCAGTTGGTGAGGGTGCATAGTGACGACCCGGCCCTTCGTCAGGAATACGCCGAGCTGCTTCGGGCCAAAGGCGACAAAGCCGCTATGCAGCAAACCAAGGAGGCTGAATTTTATTCAGAGCATTCTATTTCTCCCTTAGACCTTCGCGAGGCGGTGTCCCCTTGACACAGCCGCTCTGAATCAGGCAGAAATTGGACATGAAGTTTTCGAAGATCAGCGAAGCCACCCAGGTGCGCAAATCGAAAAATGTTCACTGGAAGTCGGTGGACGGGGAAGCCGTGCTGCTGCATTTTGGCAGTGGAGATTATTTTGCGCTGGATCGCGTGGGAACGCATCTCTGGTCGGTGGTGGCGGAAAAGCCCAAAACCGTGAAGGATTTGATTGAATCCCTGCGCTTAGAGTATGATTGCGAGTTGGAACAAGCGAAAAAAGACACTTTGGAGTTTTGCGGTCAGCTTCTGGCTGAGCGGCTCTTAGAGTTTCAAGAATAAGGACCGTCGTATGACGAAGGAAAATGTCAAAAAAACTGGGAAGTCCAAAAAAACCTACCAAAAGCCGACCCTCACGAAATACGAAAAGATCAAACGGGTCCACGCTTACTTCTAGCCAGCAATCGGCGCGAAAACATTCGCGGCACGAAAGGCTCGCTACCAAACTTTTTGTCCAGTCTCTTGCCCCCCAGGCTTCACGCAAAACTGAAGAGGCCGTGGTGGAGGGCGTCTCGATGTGGCCGATCTTACGGCCCGGCTACCGCATCCGCTACCGAAAAATAAATCCTGAATTTTTGTCGCCCGGCGATCTCATCGTGGTGGAGGCGCGTGCGCGCAGCGGAGAAGCGCAGCTTCGGGTGCACCGCCTAATCGGCCGTACCGGAAATCTTTTTCTCGAAGCGGGCGACAATACTTTTTCCGCCTCCCTCGTGACGGCCGAAAGAATTTTGGGAA
This sequence comes from Bacteriovoracia bacterium, assembly GCA_050246755.1. Taxonomy (GTDB): domain Bacteria; phylum Bdellovibrionota; class UBA1018; order CAIPTA01; family CAIPTA01; genus JAKFYM01. Next base: position 210,097 of record JBFWVL010000003.1, on the reverse strand, counting down.
GGGTAGAGGGAGCCAAAGACCCACGCGGCCGTAATATTTCTTTCCGGAAATGGTCCTTGGAAGAATCCCGCTTCCGCTATTATCTTCTGGGTGCCCAAGCTTTTATGTTTACTCACGAGCTTAAAGACCGCTTCCTCGGCGGCCGGCGCAGCTTGCTGCTCTGGCGAGCTTCCCAGGCTTACCGTGTAGGGCTCGGCGCGCTCGGCCTCGAAGTTCCCACGCTCTTTCCAAAGTCCTAAATCGTATTTTCGCGGTTTTTACCTGGCGGTTTCCGTGTAGGCGGCCTGGGTAATCCTATTTTCGCGATCGAAAACGGATGATTTTTCTTCCGAAAATTTCAAGGAATACCGAAGGGTAGGAAGGGCCTTAGTCCCTTGGCATACGATTCGAGGTGTTTGTGGTTAAGAACAGCGTCGCAATATTTCTGCTCCTGAGTTTTTGGACGGCTCCGGCGTTCGCGGCACCCGTTACGAATCTTACCGACGATTTCGGCAATGAGATCGAGGGAGAAGTGAACGCACCCGCCAATGGCGAGGGCCATGCCGAACCCGTGAAGCCGATTACGAAGAAAAATACGGCGGTTAAAATTTCCAAGCAGAAAATGCCCCTGCCCGCGACCGTGAAGCCTCTTGCGAAGAAGAAGACGGAGAAAAAAGCGGAGAAGAAAAAGGCTGTAAAATTTATTTTGATGAAGGCCCCGGTGCGCACCGTGGATTCGGCCAAGAAAAATTCGCGCGTAAAAGCGATTTTGCCTCCCGTGCCGGCCGAAGAGGAATTTTTTGACGATGAAGAAGACGACGGAAAAAAAGAAACGGTGACCACAATCCTGCCGCCGCCCGTCCCGCGCGTGAGCGAAAAGGGAGATAAGGGTAAACGCGTGGTGGTGGTAGTTCCCCCGGCGCCCAAAGATGATTCCGAGATTAGCTCGGGTAAAGGCGATAAGGGCAAGCGCGTAGTAGTGGTTGTGCCTCCCGCGCCGAAAAATGATTCCGAAACTAATTCCGGCAAGGGCGATAAGGGCAAGCGCGTGGTGGTAGTTGTGCCTCCCGCGCCGAAAGATGATTCCGAAACTAATTCCGGCAAGGGCGATAAGGGCAAGCGCGTAGTAGTGGTTGTGCCTCCCGCTCCCCGCGATGATTTCGATTCCGGTAAGGGCGACAAAGGAAAACGCCCCCGGGCGGTAATTCCGCCCAGCTCGGGTTCTAGCCGTAAGCCGGTTCCCGTGATCGTTCCTAATGATAAAGACACCGGTAAGGGCGACAAAGGCCAGCGCGTAGTGGGCATCGTTCCGCCCTCTCCCGGAGATGACTTTGATACCGACTATAACAAAGGTGATAAGGGCAAGCGCCCGCAAGCCGTGATTCCGGCGAAGCCAGGGGCCTCGGCCGTAGTTAGTAGGCCTGCTCCTGTAGAGGAAGTGGAGCCTTGGTCTCCCGAAATCGGTGCGGATAATAAGGTATCGGCGCAAGCTCCCGCAGTGAGTGAACATGCTCCAATTCTTCCTCCCATCAGCGAAACGGCGAGAGATGCCGTTGCGCCCGAGGCCTTTACTGCTTCTCCAGAGATTGAGGAAATAGTGCCGGCCCCCGTAGGCACCGCGCCAAAATTAAAGGTAATTTCACGCATCGAAGGCGAAGGCGCGATGTATCCCGCCGAAGAACCTACTGTTCCCCCGGCGGAAGTGGAAGAAATTATTCCTTCGGGAGTAGGCAGCGCGCAGAACCTGGAAAATATTCCCCGCATCGAAGGAGAGGGAGCCATGTACCCTTCCGCCGACGAGTTTCCGCCTGAAACCGCGCCGAGCCCCGTAGTGCCCGCGCCCGTGGCTCCCGCCCGCATCGTGGAACCCGCCGCCGCCGGCATGTCGGTGGTGCCGAAAGACCAAACCCGTTACGGTGAAAGCTTTCACGCCAAAGACGCCGCGAAGTTTGAGCCGATCATAGAGAACGATGATGCCCCCGTGCAGGAGCACTTGCCGGTGGATATCGATACTTACCTCGAGATGAAGCGGATCCCGAAATACGTGCGCATCAATACCACCGGGTATCGAGTGCGTACCACGCCGGATTTCGAAAAAGACAATAAGGATAATATCGCATTCCAGAGCAACGAAGGCGCTTTTTATCCCGTGCTGAACCAATACGAGACGGAAGAAGGCGTGGCCACGAAAATTCTGGCCGACGGAGAAGTGCGCTGGATTTTCATGCCCTGGTCGCAGAGAAATAATATTCAGTATTGTGAATCCGAAGCTTGCTTCGCTGATGTGAAGATCGGTCTCGACGCTATCGCGAACGGAACCCAAGTGGATCTGAACTCGCTGAAGAATTGCGGCATCACCGGGGTGGATCACCAGGGGCAGGCAGTGCTGAAAAATCTTCCCCGCACCATAAAAGAAGCGGTGGCGCTGGAAGACGAGGACGAAGAAGAAGAGATACCGGTACGGGCGCCGCGCGGACGCCCTCGGGCCGAAGCTGAGATCCTCGAGCGCCGTTTGCCCCCGGTACCGAAAGTGGCGCCGATTCCCCGCCGCGAAAGCGGTTGCGTGGAAGACACCCGTAGTCGCCCGAAGCCGAACTTCCGTAATTTCAAATCGATCGAACAGACGAAGCGCGCCTTCATCGACTATATGACTCCCTACGCCCTTGAAGTACAGGAGGCCACCGGTTTGCCCGCGTCCGTGATTATCGCGCAGGCGGCCCTAGAATCGCACTGGGGTAAGTCCGATCTATTTATGACCACAAAAAATGCATTAGGGCACTCCTGTTGGAGCCCGAGCACTACCCAGGCATTCCGCCTAACTATCCGCGGGCAGGAAAAGCTGGTGATTGGCACCTGCGATCGTCCGCGCGAGCGTGACGCCGGCGGCGGATACTTCCTGGCGTTTAAGGATTCCCAGGATTCTGTTTATGCGTACGCCGCCAATATTCTCAATCCCAACCGTAACTACTACCCGCTAGTTAAGTCGGCTATCCGTGAAGCCAGGCCCGCTCCGGCGAACTGGAGCGACGTGGTGAACGGCCTGCAAAAGTATTGCCCGGAGCCCGACTATCGCGCCAAGGTTCGCAATATGGTTGTTTCTAACGGATTACAGAAAATGGAGAACATGAAATTATGTCGCTAAAGCTTTGGCTGATCGCCGCCCTACTATTTGTGACCACCCCCGTTCAGGCCGAGGAACTCAACTTGGGCGAGAACGGAAAAGCCTCGGTGAACATGCGCGAGTCGCAGGGGCAATATGTGCTCAGCGTGCGTTTACCGTCGGGGAACAATCAGAGAATCGAGGAGGACTTCGTGCCTTTCGATTACGAAGGCCACCAGGCCGCGATCGCGATCCAGGATTTCAACGCAGACGGTTCCGAGGACTTCGCGGTGCGCGTGATGTTTTCGCCAATCTCGGGCGGTCTCTATATTTATCAGTATAGCGCGAAGGAAAAGAAGTTCGTGCCGATGATCGTGGGAAAATCTGCGGACACCGACTACCTACCGGTGGATTCCGTAGGCGCCGTTCGCATGGACCGCCGTGGACGCGTGACGACTCGCATTACGGAACGCGGTGAATTCAGCGATAAGGTTAGCGATCGCACTTACAATTTTATTAACGGCAAGTTCAAGCGCGTTCCCTAGAACGCGAGCGTCTTCGGTTTACGGGTACGCAGCAACGTTTCTTTATGGGCCTTGGCGATATGCTCTAGGCCACGCTTGCCCCATTTGAAGGCGAAGCGCGCCATTCCTTCTTCCAAGAACTTTGCCCGCTTCAGTGAATTTCCCTCGAAGCTCATGCTGCCGAAGTGGTGCACGTACACGTCTTTGGCCCATACCAGTTTGAGGCCCTTGTCTTCGGCGCGCAGGCAGAGGTCGTCGTCTTCGAAGTAGCCGATGCCGAAGTCCGTATCGAGCAGGCCCACTTTATCGAGGGTAGCGCGGGGAAGCAGCATGCAGAGCCCGGAAATCTTTTTCACGCGTTCCCAGGCGCCGGCCTGATCGCGGCCGAGGCGATCATTGTACTCAAAAAAATCGCGGATTGAATTATAGCGCACGCCGAAGATGGCTTGGCCCGATTCGGTATTGGCCGAAGGGCCGAGGATGCCGAGGTCGGGAATGGTTTCGAGGTGTTGGTTGAGGCGCGCGAGCCAGTCGGGGGGAACGATCGTGTCGTTGTTTAAGATCACGATATGCTCGCCCTTAGCGGCGCGGATTCCGCTATTATTGCCCCCGGCAAAGCCCAGATTTTCCTGGTTTTGCAGAATGCGCAGGTTTTTTACCTTGGCGGCCTTGGCGGCTGTGCCATCGGAAGATGCGTTGTCTACGAGCAGGTATTCCACCTTCAGTTCAGGGTGCTTTTTATCGGCCACGGCCAAGCTGCGTAAGCAGAGGTCCGTGAACTGCCATTGGTTGAAGGCCAGAATGATCACCGTGAATTTCGGTTTCTTCGGGCGAGCCGGAAAATTCGCGGGCGGAAGCGAGAGGGAGGACTTGGGCAAGCGCGCTACGGCCCGTAATAATTTTCCCGCGGCCTTCGCGCGCTTGGCTTCGGCGATCTGCTGCTTCAGCTCTCCGCGCACGTGGCGATCGAGCTCCTGGCGGGAAAAAGATTTTTTCAAGAAAACGGAGGCATTCGCGCGGATTTTTTCCCAGAGGATTTTATCGTCGTGGAGGGCGCGGATCGCGTTCGCGAAGCCTTCGGGATCGTCGGCCACGAGGCAATTCTCACCGTTGGTGAGGCCCATGCCGAGCGCGCCGAGCGAAGTGGTCACCACCGGCAAGCCCGCGGCCATGGCTTCGCCGATTTTGCCGTTCATACCCGCGCCGAAGAGAATGGGGGCCACGCTCACCCGTGCGCCGGCGAGGTAGGGGGCGGTATCGGGCACGTAACCCGTGACTTCGAATTTTTCTTTCGCCGGCCCGAATTGCCCGAGCGTGCGCACGATCCGCGGGGGATTCGAGCCCACGATCTGGAAACGGATATCGTCGCTGGCGAGAAAGGGAGCCACCTCGTGCTTCAGGTAGATGGCGGCGGACACGTTCGGATTATGGTCGAAATTTCCCACGAACACGCAGCCTTGGCGCTTTTCCCAAGGCTGCTGCAGGTCTTCGCGGATTTTCTGCTCGCGGTGAATGTTGGGAATGAACAGCAGGGGCAGGTTCGGTATGTGCCGCGCCATCTCCTGGCGATCGTCCTCGCTCACGGCCACCACGGCGTCGCATTTCGCGTAGGCCGAAAGCTCGTGCTCGCGCACGTGGTCGGCGTAGTTGCGGTGGTCGAGCACTTTTTGTTTGTGGGCGGCCGAGCTCGTTTGTTTTTTTTCGTGGCGGTAATTCACCAGATAGCGCACGCCCTGCTCGAGGTAATGCGATTGGCGGGCGAGGCGGCGGAAATGGAGGTCCACCGAATCGCAGATCACCTTCGCGCCCGGCTGAAAACGGCGGATATCGCTGATATACTGATCAGCTAAGTAGAAAAATTCCACCCACACGATGTCGTACTGTTTCTCGGCGAGGAAAGGGCGGATATCGAAGTCGTTCGTGGGTCGGATCGTGAACGGAACCGGCTTGGCCTGGTTCAGGGGATTCACGCCGATAGCTTTCAGATCGTCGATGTATTTCTGGTCGAGAAAATCTACTTTGTTAAAATTGAACGTGGAATCGCGCACGATATAGTCGAGGCGCTTCTCGGCTTTGTGGTAAGCGGTGTGCATCGTGGAGAGGAAATCGATGTCGAGGTCTTTACGAAGAATATCCAGAATCTGAAAGAGACGGTAGTCTCCGCTGGCGCGGTCGTGGAGGGGCAAGGTTTTTGCCAGTACCAGCATCTTGGGCTTCATACACTGAGGGCCTTTCTGAATTCGCGTGCTTCGGCGAGGGCATGCTTAGCCGGCACGCGGAAGAGTTTGGTCATGATCGCGGCGAGCTCGGCATCGCTCGCTCCGCTCCGCACGGCTTCCCAGGCTTTGAGGCCTTTGCCGGCGAATTCCGTAACTCCCTTGCCCGGCACAAATACGGTCACTCCCTTCGCGGCATTATTCCAGTAAACGGCTTTTGAGGGCTGGGGCCGCGGCAAAGGGCAAGGACGGAAAAATCCGCTATAGCCCGCGCGCACTCCCGAGGCGAAGGCCACCGCCACTTCCTCGGCGCCCTTGGCTTTTGGGGCTCGCAGCTTTAGGCGTTGGTAGCCTTCGAGGCTCGCCTGAAGCGGATCGATCTTTTCGTCGCCAGTGAGGAAGGCATACGTGCGCTGCAGCCAAGCTTCGCCGCGGCCATAGCGATCGAATTGGTGGAGGAGAGCCTCGCGCTCGTTGCGGCGGCGGTGCTTCACCTTGGCGCCGGGAATATAGGCTAGCCGGGCTCCCTGAAGCACGGCGCGCCAGCACCAATCGATATCGAAGGCGCCCCCCGCTTCGGGAGAGAAGAGGTCCACTTTATTGAACACGGATCTTCGCACTCCGAGGTTGCAGGTGGGCCCCCAGGGAAGAGCGTGGCCCTCGGCCCTTGCGGCAGAAGCCGAGTGATTCTTGAAAAGCGCGAGCGAAAGCTTTCCATAAGGAGTAGCGCGTCCCGACAAAAACGAACTCGTTTCTCCCACTGCAACATCGCTTTCGGCGAGGGCCTCGCGCATGGCTTCAGCCCAATTCGGGTCCGGCAAGGCATCGGCATCGAGGAAGAGTAAATATTCGCCCTTAGCCTCGGCGAGGCCGCGGTTCAAGGGCTGGGCGAAGCCGCGCTCTTTTTCGTGCACGAGACGCACCCCGGATTGTGAGACGCAGAATTTTTCGATCAAGGAGACAGACTCGTCCTCGGAGCCGTTATCGATGAAGAGAATATCCAGGGATCCGCTCTTTTTTCGCAAAGCGGTGAGCGCGCGAAAAAGCGAAGGAAGGTTATCCTCTTCGTTCAGCACCGGGATCAGTAAAGAAATTGATTTCATATTTTTAGCACCGGCCGCTCTTCAAAGTATTTTTCCTTCATGGCGTTCATTTCCATCCGCAAGAAAGGGGTGAGGTTGATCCAGAGATCAGAAACGGCGTTTTGGGATCCGGCAAGAGCGCCGTTCTTCCGCCGCAGCTCTCCGAGCTGGGAGCGGAGAAAGTCTGCTTGCGTGCCTTGCTCTTCGGCTAAGCGGGAATAGATATCGTCCCAGATTTTTTCTTCCGCATCCCCGGAAACGTAGGGATGAATTTTCGCCTTGAGATGCTCCACGCGAAGAGGATAGCGGACTCCGAAAAGGGAAAGAGCCTGGCGAAAATCAGCGCTCACTTCCCGGTGGTCGGCCGCGAGCCGCAGGCCAAGCACCATGCCTACGATCTTATCCAGGAAATGAGGAAGCTCGGTCGGCTCGAGCCGCAGGCCGAAGCTCAGTTCCGCAAAGGTCTTTCGCAGCATGCCGAGCGGAATCCGCGCCGGTGGCATTTCGTACGGTTTCGTTTCCAGATTTCCGGCGGCGTCGGCCTTGATCTCGCGCTGGCGGCAAAAAGAATGAAACGGAGAATCGAGCAGGGAAGTGCGCTCGAGCTCGCGGAAGGTGGCCACGGTGAGCGGCATCGCCACGCTAAGGCGATCGAAGGAAAAGCTCACTTCACGCAGGTCGAGCATCAAGGCTCGCAGCTCCTCGAGGGATGGCGGTGAAGGCATCGTGAAATACATGGCGGCGGTATTTTCGGAAAGGACCGCGCTCGCTAGAATTTCGGAGTGGCGCAATAGCGTTCTTTCGGCGAAGAGCTCTCTCACCGATAGAGAATAGGGATCCGAGCCGGTCTGCGCCTTTTGGCTTACGGCAAATACCGCTTCCTCCTCCCCGCGCGCCGTGAGTGCCGAAGCCATCTCATGGAGGCAGTGGATCGCGGTATGGGCCAGGGCGGAATAGACCGCGAAAGGATCTTCCCCGAAAGGGCGCGAATCCAGGCGAAGGATAGGCTGGAGCGCGCGTAAATTCGCTCCGTAGGCCGGAGGAAGGATTTCGGTAAGGGTTAGGCGGGAGGCGCGCCAGAGATTCTCGTTGTGGGCGAAAGCACTGGCGTGGAAGCGAAATAGATCTAAGGCCGCCTTCGCGGCGTGCCGGAGGTGCACGGCGCCCGCCTGGTGAGAAGCGATGCCCGCGTGGAATTCTTCCGGCCTTAATTTGAGCACCGACTGCAGTAGATCGGAAAAGTGCTTGAGGCTTTCGCTAAAAAGATCGCGGAGGTCTGGCCTTACCGGAACTACCTGCAAGCAATCCTTGCCGCGCAGAAGTTTCCAGGAGAAACGAGCTTCGTAAGCGCGCGCGCCCGGAGTGCTTAGCCAGGCGCGGAGCTCGTTCTCGTCTCCCATCAATACTTCGCCGAGAAAGGGGAAGGGCCAGCGGAGGCGGTGGTATCCCGCCCAGAAGCGCTTTAGGAACTCCATTTCCTGCTCGGCGGGAAGTGTTTCCAGCACGAGGAAAAAATCCAGGTCGCTGGCTCCGGGCACCAGCTCGTCTCGGCCGCCGCCGCGGCGCAAGTATACCGAAATCACCTCCGCGTGGGAGCCCGCGAAGCGGGTGAGCAGGCGTCGTCCTACCGAGTACCAGAGCCGGTAGAGAGTTTTTATTCCGGGAATTTTGCGCAAGGCCAGCGCCTGGCGCTGCAGGCGCGCTTTTCCGGGCTTCACGGGAGGAGTCTCCTCGAGCGAAGGTCGAGGGTGAGCTGGTCGATATCGTAGAGAACTTTTTTGTTGTGCGGGTCTTGCTCGAGGGCTTCGGCCGCATCTTCGCTTTGCCCGCCCTCGGATTTCACTTCCCAGATTCTCCAGGCACTCTCGTTAAAACGAAAACGTTCGCTGGCGCGGGGGCGGAACAAAATAAGATCTCCGGTATCGGGCTGCACGTCGGCCGGGCTTTTCCAGTAGGACCATCCCTCCTGGTGCAGGTGGGCGTAACCACGGGGCAGAAGATGCAGTAGATCGGCAGGGGTTTTTCCCTGGCGGCTGCTGTTGAGGCGGGGATTGCCCTTGGCGCCCACTACGCGGGCCTCAAGATCGCCCTTCAGCGCGGAAAGGCCCACGAGTACGTCCATTCCCCGGAAGGTGGCCTGGGGTAGATTTTTGGTGTCGCCGAGAAGGGCGAAGAGGCGGCGCCCGCGGCTGAGCATTCTCTCTTTTCGCGCCGTGAGGGCCGGAAGGTTGAGGAGCTTTTCGTAGGTGGCGAGGAGGGAGTAATTATAGAAAGCGTAATTCTCCATCTGGCGCAGCAGGGAGCGCAGGCTAGAGCGGCGGAGGTGGCGGGCCTGGGCTTTCGGCGCGTAGCCGAGCGTGAAGCCGCAGAGAATGATCCTCCAGCAAAGATCCACGTCATAGGCGGCGCTCTTCCAGTTTTCGTCGAAGCCGCCGATGGCCTCGAAGATGTCTTTTTTTACCGCGAGATTGCAGGTGGGGGCCCAGGGAAGAAAGGCCGGAAAGGCATTGAGGCGATCGTTCTCCCAGAAATCGAAGAGCTGATCGAGGTATTTTTCCCAGAGGTTGGGTTTTTCCGCCTTAAATTCGCTCAGCGTTTTCCCGCCCACCGCCGCGAGGGGGTAGTGCGTGGATTCGAGCAGGGGCTTGCTCATTTCCTGCACCCAGTTGGGAGCGAGGCGGCAGTCGGCGTCGGTAAATAGTAAAATTTGCCCACGGGCGCGGCGGGCGCCGTAGTTACGCGCGGATGGGCTTCCCGGCTTTCTCTCCCGCCACACGAAGAAGTTTTTCTGTTTATTCGTTTCCACCCATTTACGCGCTTTGCCATAAGTGCCATCGGTGGAGGCGTTGTCTACGAAATGCACTTCGAAGGGGGTTTTGCTCTTCTGCTTAGCCAGCGATTCAAGGCAAGGCATGAATCGATTGGCTTCATTTTTGGCAGAGATAATTACGCTGATTTGGGGTTTGGCCACGACGAGCGATGCTAGTGCGTTGGCCCCCTGATTTCAATACATTCCCTTGCATTTCTTCTCCCTGAAAGGCAGGAAAGCCCTATGTACGTCTCGATCAATATGGCGATGAGCCTAGATGGTAAAATTGCCACGAAGAAGCGCGGACCCGTGAAGCTAGGCTCGGCCCATGACTCTCGACGCATGGCAGAAATTCGCGCTGAGCACGACGTGGTGATTAACGGCGCCGCCACCTTCAAGGCCCATCCCTATCCCCTAGTAGTGGAAGGCGAAGATCTGATCGCGCGGAGAAAAAAAGCCGGCAAGTCCGCGCAGCCCGCCTCGGCCTTCGTTTCCAGCCGCCTGGATTTCGCCCGCGACACTCCCTGGGAAAAAGCCACCGAGATCGCCCGCTGGGTTTTTTGCGGAACTCGCGCTTCCGCCACCCGTGTGAAGATGATCGAAGTTTCTGGTGCCAAAGTGATTCGCTCACGGCTCCTGCGCCCGATGCCCAAAGAAATTTTGCATGCCTTCCAGGGAGCGGGCTACGAAAAGGTATTGCTCGAGGGCGGCGGAGAATTCAACGCCAGCTTCCTCGAGGCGGGACTGGTGAATCGTATTTACCTAACCGTGGCGCCGATCTTGGTTGGTGGCGCCGAAAGCCCCACTTGGTTCGAAGGTGAAGGCTTTGAAAAGTTTCAGCGCTGGAAGCTCGCCGAGTGCCGGAACTTAGACGGCGAGCTTTTTCTTACCTACGATAAAGCCTAGCGAAGGCGGTCTTGCACCACCGCGTGAGTGGAGCCCACTTTGCGGCAAGCGGCGGATTCTCCGCGGAGCGTATAGGTTTGGCGAAAATCTCTTCCGCGGAGGTCCATTTTCACTTTCGAGAAAGCGCAGATCGATTTTCCCACTTCCACTTGGGAGTTGGTTTGGATCTCGAAGGCATTTTTCGCTACCTTGAAACCAACACATGCCCGGCAGAGTTCGCGTTTGGCTTCGTTCACGTACATGGGCTGAGGGCTTTTCACGTCGCGCTGGGTGCCGTTGGCGAGGGTATAACCTCCTACCGCGATGAGGTCGCAGCCGGTTTGGCGTATGGTCATCACGTAGCGCTGTTCGGGAAGGCGGCGTCCGTTCACGAAAAAGTCACCGGAAAGGTCCACGCAGTCGGCGGCTTGGGAAAGGGTCGGGAGCAACAGCAATAGGGCCAAGATTTGTTTCATGTCCTTTGCCTACCACCGATCTAAAGCTTTACGTTAACACTCCGCTTCTTCGGTCTTGCGGATCGCGAGTGAAATCGGATAAGTTGGCCTCCATGACGCTAGACAAAATCAAGGAGAGGATCGAAACGAATCTTCCCACTACCCACGTGCAGATCATCGATCTCGGCGGGGGCGATCATATCCGCGCGATCGTGGTTTCGAAGGCCTTTGCCGGCCTGCCTTTGCTCAAACAGCATAAATTGGTGCTCGATCTTTTTGTGGACGAGATCAATTCCAACGACGTACACGCGCTCACCGTGAAAACGCTTACCCCCGAACAATTCGAAAAACTCTAATTTAGGAGACGAACATGGCCGACTACAAAACCAAAATCGAAGAACAAATTAAATCCAAGCCCGTATTCATCTATATGAAGGGCACGCCCAATATGCCGATGTGCGGATTCTCCGCCCGCTCGGTGGAAGTGCTGAAGGCCGCCGGCGCCGATTTCGCCGCCTTCAATATCCTCGAAGACATGAGCCTGTTCGAAGAGCTCAAGAAGATCAACCAGTGGCCGACCTCTCCCCAAATCTACGTGAAGGGCGAGTTCGTGGGCGGCTGCGATATCATCTGCGAGCTCTACGAGAGCGGCGAACTGCAAGGCATGCTGAAGAACTAAGCTGGTTCTTGCCGGCAAAGAAAACCGAACTTTCCGCGAGGAGGGTTCGGTTTTTTATGACGCAGTGGGTATGGCCGATTCGGACTTTTTCACCTCCGGCGTCGGATGTAAAAAGTATAAGCTTTTACTCAATCTGTAAGAAGGGTGAAAGTTTTTTAAAAGCAGCTATTTAGGCTCTTTTATCAAAAGTTCCGCCACAAAGTTTTTCTTCACGATCTCCGCGTTCCGGCGCAGCCCCTCGTGCTTGGCGCGGCTCACGGCCCGCGAACGATAGCGCGCTTTAAACTCCTCCGCGCTCAACGCCAGGATCTCCTCCACCGGCACATACTCCACCGGTGGTGCCCCTTCCTCGGCGCGGGAGTTTCGTGCGGCGTGTCCATTCCACGGACAAACTTCCTGGCATATATCGCAGCCCAGCAACCAATCGCCCATCGGCTTTTGCAGCTCGAGCGGCATAGGCCCGCGGTGCTCGATATTCCAGTAGGACAAGCACTTGCGGGAATCCACTGCCCGGATCTCTTCCAGAATGGCGCCGGTAGGGCAGGCGTCGAGGCAGCGCCGGCAGGTGCCGCAGCGGTCGGCGGTCATCGGGGAGTCGAATTCCAAGCTAGCTCTGGTAATCACTTCGCCTAACCAGAACCAAGAGCCCTCCTGCTCATTCAGCAGCAAAGAGTTTTTCCCTACCCAGCCTAGCCCGGCGGCCTGAGCAAAAGCCCGCTCCGAAATTGCGCCGGTATCCACGTAAGCGAGGGATCCGGTGGTGCCAGCAGCGGCATCCACTTCTCGCGCAAGCTCCTCCAGCAAAGGCTTCAAACGCCCATGATAGTCTTCGTGCAAAGCGTAGCGGGCGATTTTCCCGTAGGGACGTTCCTTCACGTCGGCCGGAGGAGGATCAAAGGAGCCCGGAAAGCGCAGGGCGCATACGATCACGGACCGAGCCCCTGGCAAAATCTGCTCGATGCTTTTGCGGCGGGCCTTCTGGGTTTTTAGGAAAAACATTCCGGCGCCGAAACCCGAATCAACCCACCAGTCGTAGAACTCGGTATTTTTGCGGGCAAGGGGGCCGGTAATGCCGGACAAGTGAAAGCCCAAGTCCGCGGCGCGTGCCTTCACAAAGACCGAAAGTTCGGATGGGCTCATAGCCCCGCTTCATCCCATAGCAGCTTATGGAACTCAAGGCGGGTTTGGATCCAGCGATCGTCGTTGCGCGATGGATGCACCCGGTTGGCCAGAAGGATGGCGAGAGTGCCGCTGGGCTCGTGGAACCAAAGGCTGGTGCCGGTAAAACCTGTGTGCCCACGAGCGCCAGCGAAGGCCTCGCCGGAAAAGGGCCTAAGTCCCGGGTAGGTCATGAAGCCGAAACAAAAGCTGCCGGGTCCTTCGGGCGCTAACCGGAGAAATTCCGGCGAGGCCTGCACTTGCCGACGTAAATGCTCCCAGAGGGCGGCGGTATCGCGGGCGTTGGCGAATAGTCCCGCGTGGCCGCCGTAGCCACCGAGGGCCCAGGCATTATCGTCGTGCACTTCTCCCTGCAGCGTTTTCTTGCGCCACGGGCAGTGCTCGGTGGCCACGAAGCGGGATACCGGTGCGAGCAGGCCGAACATCCGTGCGGGAGCGGGCGCGTGGGGCAGGGTAACGTAGCCCGCGTTCTCCAATTTTAAGCGCGATACGATGCGCTCGTGAAAAAGCTCGGGCAGGGATTTTCCGTAGAGGCTCTCGAGCAAAAGGCCGAGCAGCATAAAGCCGAGGTCGGAATAGACCTGCTTGCCGGGCTCCACGAGCTTAGCTTCGCAGATCCAGGAAAGCAGGACGCGCTGGTCGCCGGGGCGGACGCCCCCGGGGGCAAGCGGTTCGAAGCGGCGGAAGAAATCCTGGTTGGCGGGGAGCCCGGAGCGATGGGCGAGGAGGGAAAGGATCGTGGTCTCGCCGGAGGGGAAATCGCTAAAGTATTTGCGTACCGGATCCGTCCAGGCGAATTTGCCTTCGGATTCGGCGCCGAACAGCAAACAGGTGGTGGCGAGAATCTTGGAGAGGGAGGCGAGGTCGAAGAGGGAATCTTCGGCCACGGGGCGAATCAGGGCGCCCTGATTTTCATGGGCGTGGCTGCCCAAATACATTTCTAAATCATTTTGGTTGGGGCGCCGGAGGAGGAAAGCGACTCCGCTGGCCTGTTTCTCGGCGAGGGCTGCTTCTAGGAATGCGCGCGACCTGAGCATCTAGCCCCAGTCTAGCAGCGAGCGGGCACTTCCGGTAGCGAGTTTCAGGGCAAAAAAGAGAAAGAGCAGCGCGATCCCCCGGTAAAGTAGGTGGAGTCGGTTATTGCTCTGGAAAAAGGGACGGAAAAATCCAAACAAGTAACTCAGCAGCAGAGTGGAGGCGAGCCAGCCGATTTCGAAGATCACGATGAATACCCACTCGCCGCCGCGGAATTCCGTGCCGAGGGCGATCGCTTGCGGCGTGCATACGGTGATCCAGAAAATCCACGCCATGCCGTTCACGAGGGCGAGAAAGAAAACACGCCGCCGCGAGAAGAGAGGCTCTTCCTCGGCGATTTCCTCCACGCGCCAGAGATCCCAGGCGAGGCTCAAGAGAATCAGGGCTCCGAACATCGAGAGCACCGAAAAGATCACGGAGCGGGGATCCACGAAAGAAAGTGCTGCCACGCAAACCACCGACATCACCACTTCTCCGGCCGCCGCCCAGAGCACGATTCGTCTCGCGCTGAGCCAGCCTTTACGGATGGTTTCGGTGAAAATAGCTGTCACCACAGGGCCGGGAATGAGTCCGCAGAGGAAGCCGAGCGCCAGAACTTCGAGGAGACGGAAGAAAATCATGGAGGGAAGGTAGCGGATTTTCGTCGGGGCTTCGAGTCAAAAAAAACTCTAGGAAGATTGGATTCGTTGCCGTGATGCATTAAGTGAGGATCATGGTACATAATTCTCATGCCATTCCCTAAACCCGAAGCCACCCTAGACGAACTCAAAACCCTCGCCCAGCGCCTGCGCGTTCTCTCCCTCGAGATGATCTTCAAAGCGGGAAACGGGCATCCCGGCGGCAGCCTTTCGCTTGCTGAGTTGGTGACCGCGCTTTACTTCAAATTGCTGAAGCATGACCCAAAAAATCCCGGCTGGAAGGAGCGCGACCGTTTCATCCTCAGCAAGGGCCACGGAGTTCCCGCCCAGTACGCGGCGATGGCGATGAGCGGGTATTTTCCCGAATCGGAGCTCGCTTCTTTTCGCCAGCTTGGATCCCGTTTGCAGGGCCACCCCGATCGTGCCCGCTTGCCCGGCATCGAAGCCAGCACCGGCAGCCTCGGCCAGGGCCTCTCGATCGCGCAGGGCGCCGCCCTCGCCATGCGCTTGGATAAAATCGACTCGATGGTTTATTGCATCATGGGCGACGGAGAAATCCAGGAAGGCCAAGTTTGGGAAGCGGCTCTCTCGGTGCCGATGCACAAGCTGGATCATCTCTGCGCGATCGTGGACTGGAATAAAGGCCAGATCGATGGGCAAGTGAAAGACGTGATGAACGTGGAGCCCATCGCCGATAAATTCGTGGCGTTCGGCTGGAACGTGATCACGATCGACGGCCATGACCTCAATGCCATCATCGGCGCGGTGGAAAAAGCAAAAGCCAACGCCAAAGCCAAAACCGGCAAACCCACCATGATCGTGGCTGATACGCTCAAAGGCAAAGGCGTGCAGTTCATGGAAGAGGGCAAGAACGCCTGGCATGGAAGCGCTCCCTCGAAAGAACAAATGGATAAAGCCATTGCGGAAATCCTGAAAGGCAGCAAATGATCGACAGAAACGTAAAACCCGTTGCTACCCGCCAAGCTTTTGGGGAAGCCCTCGCCAAAGTGGGGGAAAAGCATCCCGAGATCGTAGTGCTCGACGCCGACCTCGCAAAATCCACCAAAAGTGAGCTCTTCGCCAAAAAATTTCCGGACCGGTTCTTCGAGATGGGGATCTCGGAAGCCAATATGATCGGCGTGGGAGCCGGCATGGCGCTCAACGGAAAAATTCCCTTCATCTGCAGCTTCGGAGCCTTCGTGACCGGCCGCTTCGACCAGATCCGTATGTCGGTTTCTTACGCCCGCGCGAATGTGCGCATCGTGGGCACCCACGCCGGCGTGGGTATTGGGGAAGATGGGCACTCCCAGATGGCCCTCGAGGATATCGCGTGCTTGCGCGCGTTGCCCGAAATGGCCGTGCTTCAGCCCGCCGACGATCTTGAAACTGCTGCGATGGTGGAAGAGCTCGTGCGCTACCCGCACCCCGCCTACCTCCGCCTCACGCGCCAGAATGTTCCGCGCGTGCACGCGGCCGATACCAAATTCGCGATCGGAAAAATTCACCAAGTGAAAACCGGATCCACGGGCCTCATTCTCGCCACCGGCGGGGTGGTGGGCAATTCCCTCGAGGCCGCCGAAGCGCTCGAGAAGCAGGGGCTCTCCTTCGAAGTGGCCAACGTTTCTTCGATCAAGCCCCTCGACGTGGCCTTCCTCCGGGAAGCCTGCAAGCGCCACAAGAAATTCATCACCGTGGAAGACCACTACATCACCGGGGGCTTGGGCGGCGCGATCGCGGAATTCCTCGCCGAGCAAGGCCACGGCAAGCTCCACCGCGTGGGCGTGAACGATTTCGGCCAGAGCGGAACCCCCGAGGCTCTCTACGAGGCGTATGGATTATCGGCCGAGAAGCTGCAGCAGAAATTCAAAGAGCTGGCGGCGCGAGACTAGATGAAGCCCGCCATCCTCGACCATATCGGCATCGCCGTCCGCCCCGATTCCCGCCTCGCGGAGGCGCTGGCGATCCTCGGGCTTCCCGTGACGGGATCGGAGACCGTGGAGCGCGAGAAGGTGGATACCGATTGGATCCCACTTCCCGTGCAGCCGGGGAATATCGAATTATTGAAGCCCACGGAGAAGGATTCCGTGATCGGGAAGTTTTTGGAAAAAAGCGGGCGTGACGGGATCCATCACCTCAGCTTTAGGGTGGAAGATATCGAAGCCGTTTCGGCGCAGTTCATTCAGGCGGGATTTAAAATGGTATACCCCGCGGCCAAGCCCGGGGCGCACCGTTGCCTGGTGAACTTCATTCATCCCGCCACCACCGGCGGCGTTCTGCTCGAGCTCAGCGAGAAGACGTATCCCTACGGGGAGTAGTTACTCGCAGGCCACGGCTTTTGCGCCGGTCGAAAATTGCAGGTTCGATCCGTCTGCGCTGATCGCCACGGAGAGATTCGAGGGGCGATTCTTCATCGTGATATTCAGCTTGTCGTGATTCAGCTTCCAGTTGCCGGTCGTCACTTGGTCTACGTCGCCGGTGCTGTGGAAGGTATGGATCGTCACCTTGCCGTCGTTCTTGAACATGATCTTGTCCATGCGGTCTTCCGAGGGGCGTTTCGTGCACCAGCTCTGGGTGGTGAGCTCTACGCGCTTAGGGATGGCGGCTTCGGCGTTAATGGTGAGAAGGGAGAGAGCGAGGATGAGGGTTTTCATAAATTATCCAGTCCCGCGGAGGGTGTGTTCGATGAAGAATTTTTTGAGGGCGATGCGGTTTTCTTCACTGAGGTTGAGGAATTCGTAGGCGCAGCCTTTGGAGGCGCCTTTGCGCTCTTCGCGGATGATGCGGGCGGTGAGGTTATTCAAGCGCACGCCATTGGGCAGGGTGAAAGAGATCTTGGAGTAGGGCTCCTGGGTGCTTACACAGAATTTGTTTTCTAAGAAAATTCCGTCTTCGCTGAAATCTTTGGCTCTATAGGTGAAGAGGTACTCACCGTTCATTTCCTTAGCGTTTACTAGCCGTAGCGAGGCGCGATCCGAGTTTCTGCGTTCCAACATATAGTTCCTTTGCGATCACTGGCACCACTGAACTGCAACCAACTCGTGCTGTGCGGGCTTAACGAGTTCGACCGCCTATGTGCATCGAGTATGCCATATTGCGTTATGTTTATAATTTAAGTAAAATCAACGAGTTAGCGTTCCGAGGCCCTAATTTGGGGAGCGGGGAAGCTGTCTGCGTAGTAGACAGGTGTTAGGGCATGATCGAGATTTCCCTAGTTCTACCGATTCCCACGTTGCGCGCCATGGCAAGCCGGACTTATCATTTGCTCCTTTTCCCTCCGCCCTTTTGCCTCTCTGCCCCTATGCCCCTTTGCCCTTCTGCTGCTACACTTTCACTCGTGAATAGATCCCAGATGCAGCTAGCCACCCCCCGCATGACCCCTGTGGTTAAGGTTCTGCTTATCCTTTCGGCGGTGATCTTCGTGCTCCAGCTAACTCTCGAGGCGGGAGCCGGGATCCGGCTCTCGGAATACCTTGGTTTCGTGCCCGCCCGCCTCCTGAGCGGCTGGCTTTGGCAGCTCGTGACCTATGCTTTTTTGCACTCCGGCCTTTTTCATCTCCTCTTTAACCTCCTGGTTATTTGGACGGTCGGCTCCGAGCTTGAAGGACTCTGGGGCGTAAAGACCTTTCTTTCTTACTGCTTCGTGGCCGCCCTCGGTGGAGCCATTGTTTACGGTGTGTTCAGTCTGGCGTCCCTTGGTACCAGCCCCTACGTGCCCATGGTGGGCTCCTCGGGCGTGGTCTACGGGCTCCTCCTTGCTTACGGGATCCTTTTCGGGGAGCGGCAGATGTATTTCTTCATGCTTTTTCCCATGCCCGCCAAATACTTTGTGATGCTTCTGGGCGGGATTGAGCTCATTTCCAGCGTTTTTTACAGCAAGGATGGAGTGGCCCATACCGCCCACCTCGGCGGCTTCGTATTCGGTTTTCTCTTCCTCATGGCCATGGCGCAATGGCGGCAGCGCGCTAAAAATCAGGCGAGCGGTGGGGGCGAGCGCAAGAAACGCCTCAAAAAATCCAACCATTTGCGTCTCATTCGCGGGGAAGACGACGACGAGGACCCTAAGACCTGGAATTGACGGGGAATCGCCCCTCGTGGTAACCCTTGTGGCTCAGCACTGCCACGAAAGGATTTACTATGGGACTTTTTGAAGCACACGAAGAGAAGAAGATGGATGTTCGCGTAATCGAGCGCGCCCGTTTGTTCGGTAAAATGGACCGCAAAGCCTACGAGCAATCTTCCAAGGGGCTGGAAGACGTTGCTGATCGCGGCCAATTCGTGAACGTGGATGAGATCAACGCCAAGGACAACCCGGTGCATATCGCCCGCGGCCTCCCGAGCCTCGACGCCCCTGCCCGCCGTAATATCGAAGACATGGAATTCGATTCCGACGACGCGAACCGTTCTTTCGAGCAATAGTTCTTATTTAGAGCGAAGAAGAGAGCCAGGCCCCAAGCCTGGCTTTTTTTATTGGATCAAGAGGTTCGTGAAAAGCACGTCGGTCACGGCCGTGTCCACGAGGAAGGTATTCACTTTTCCCATGATCTCGTGTTTTACCCGGAACTTCACTTCGAGGGACCCGAGTTCGGTATAGGAGCGGGAGCCCATCACGGTCTGCACGGTATCTTCCACCTTCGCCCGGTTCTCCTTGAGCTGGGCAATGCAGTTCTCCGAACCGCAAACCAGCGACATTTCTACGGTGGCGTAATGCGTTTTTCCGCCCTGCTCGCCCCGTAGGGTGATCGTCATTTCTTGGTAGTTCTCCACGAAGAACCCACTCTCATCGAGGCGCTTGAGGCGGGCGGCCTCTTTCTTTTTGATCTCGGTGATCGCGGCATCTTCGGTAATGGCGGGTTTTTTATAAATCAGGCTAGCATGAATGATAAAGGCAAGGCCGCCGCCCATCACGAGCAGGTTCACCGCGATGAACACGAACTGCAGGAGCGGAAGGCCAAGGATCATCTTCGGTCCCGCGGGGGCTTCGGGGACGGCTTCTTTTTCCACGGCTTTTTCGTCGGCCATTCGTGCTCCTAGGCTACTAGTATTGCGTACTTAAGCGAGGGGAGGCAAGGCGAAGGGACTAAACAAAGTTATTGCGGCGCATAATTCCTTAAGCTATCACTGCCAAAATCTATTTTTACGGGGAAATTCATGAAAGCCATTTTTACCGCCCTAGTATGCCTAGTTCCTTTCACCGCCAACGCCAGCTCTTTGGTTTGCCAGGGGCGCGAGCTCGTGGGGGGCAATAAAGGGAAGGCCGGCGAAATCGTGATCAGCGTGGAAAAGAAGACCCAGGACGAGAACGATAAGCGTATCCTTCTTACCGTGCAGTGGTCGGACGCCGATGCGGCGCTGGTTAGTCCCACCGTGGGGTGTGGAGTAGAGATCCCAGCCGGCATGGATTGCTACGGCAAAGCTTCTTTGCCCGGAAATATTTCTTATAACGTGAACCAATCTTGTGGGCGCGACGAGGCGTATATGGGAGTTCCTCGTTATACTTTTTACTCCAGCGTAGTGCTCAACGGAGACGGCTCTCACGGGCGTGTTTACTGCTCCGCCGCCGGGAAAAATTATTCCAACGTGGAAGTTTCGGGCTGCCGCGAGAAAAACTAATTTTGCTTTGATGGATAGGCCGGTCGCTTGGGGGCGCCCGGCCGTTTTTTTGGCAATAAAAAACCCGAGCTACGTTTTGTAGTTCGGGTTTTTGTTTTTGGATCTCTTAGATCTTCGCGGCTTCGTAGGGAAGATTGAGGTCGTCGGCCACTTGCTTGTAAGCCACTTTGCCGTTGAGCACGTTCACGCCTTTGTAGAGCGCCTTGTCCATGCCAATGGCTTTTTCGAAGCCGTGGTCGGCGAGGAGCATCGCGTACTTCAGGGTGCGGTTCGTGAGGGCGTAGGTGGAGGTTTGGGCCACGGCGCCGGGCATATTCGTTACGCCGTAGTGGATCACGTTTTCTTCGCGGAAGATCGGATCCGAGTGCGAAGTGGGACGGATGGTTTCGATGCAACCGCCTTGGTCGATCGAAACGTCGGCCACTACCGAGTTCGGTTCCATCTGCTTGATCATCTCGCGGGTAACGAGCTTCGGGGCTTTCGCGCCGGCGATCAGCACGGTGCCGATCACGAGGTCGGCTTCACGCACGGCCTTCTCGATGTTCACGGGATTGGAGTAGAGGGTGTTCACGGCATTTTTGAAAATATCGTCGAGGTACACGAGGCGGGGCATATTGATGTCGAGGATCGTAACTTGGGCGCCCATGCCGATCGCGATGTGGGCCGCGTTCGTGCCGGCCACGCCACCTCCGAGGATGGTCACTTTTCCGCGGCGTACGCCGGGAACGCCGGAGAGGAGGATTCCTTTTCCGCCCTCGTTCTTCTGGAGGTAGCGGGCGCCGATTTGGGTGGCCATGCGTCCGGCCACTTCGCTCATCGGGGTAAGAAGAGGAAGGGAGCCATCGTCGAGCTGAATGGTTTCGTAGGCAACGGCTTTTACTTTGCGCTCCATCAGCTGCTTGGTGAGCTCGGGCTCGGCGGCGAGGTGGAGGTAAGTGTAGAGGATGAGGCCGGGCTTCATGCGCTCGTATTCAGGCTGGATCGGCTCTTTTACTTTGATCACCATTTCGGCCGCGTCCCAAACTTCTTTGGCGGTATCGATGATCTTCGCGCCCGCTTTGGCGTAGGCTTCATCGGTGGCACCGATGCCTTGGCCGGCTTTCGTTTCCACGAGCAGCTTGTGGCCGCGGTCTACGAGCATTTTCACTCCGCCGGGGGTAAGGCCCACGCGGTTCTCGTTATTCTTAATCTCTTTCGGTACGCCAATGATCATGGATAGCTCCTAATTTGGTCGGCGAGTTGCGCCTGGCCTTCTTTTCGTATGGCAAAAATATAGCTCCGTTTAAGGGGCTAGGCAACGGCAGGAGAGCTTTGACGCAGTGGCTTGGCCGAGATCCTCGGCGGACTGGGCTCGAGACTGCTTTTGCCATTGCTGCGCGAGCCCGTTGGCTTCGCGGATTTCCCGGGCGGGGTCGGATTCGGCCATGGCGGCGATGGAAAAAGCGAGGGAGATGGCGGAGATCATCAGGAGGGTTGGGATAGGTTTTAGCATGGGCATTCCTTTCGAAAGTTTGGGGTGAGCTAAGCTCCGCTGCGCTCCGAGCAATTATAATGCCATGCGGCAATTGTTTATATTCGAGTTGGCGCGGGAGAAGGCACTGGATGGAGCCACTTTGCCTGCGGGAAAGGGATTTTTTTCTAAAACGCTACCCTGAGCTTCATCCCGTCGAAACCGGGCACCATCCCGCGGGGCAGGGACTTCTTAAAGGCTTCGTATTCCAGCTCCCAGCCCATATGGGTGAAGACGGTCTTCTTGGCTTTGATCTTACGGGCATATTCGAGGGCGAGCTCCACGTGGAGGTGGGTGCTATGGGGTTTCGGGCGGAGGCAGTCGAGGATGAGCAGATCGAGGCCTCGCATTTTGGCGAGGGTTTCTTCCGGGATGAGGCTGCAGTCGGTAAGGTAGGCGAAGTTTCCGAGGCGGAAGCCGAGGCACGATATCGTGCCGTGAATGAGGGGCAGGGGAGTGACCTCGAGTTTTTGCAGGCGGGGATCCGCACTGCTCTCGAAACGGAACGGTTTCGTTTCCACGGGGTGCAAGTTTAACCGCGGCTTACCCCCGCCCTCCTGCGTGGGCTCGAAGATATAGGAAAACTTAATCCGCACTTGCTCGAGGGCATCGGGCTCGGCGTACAGCGGAATCGGTTCTTTCTGGAAGAAATTGAAAGGACGGATATCGTCGAGGCCATGGAGGTGGTCCGCATGGGTGTGGGTGAGCAGGATCGCATCGAGACGAGGATTTTTCTGCGGGAAAAAACGGATGGCCTGTTCGCGAAAGTCGGGTGAGGTGTCGATGAGGATCGCGGGCCCGGGGCGGCCGAAGGGCTCAAGCAGGATGCTCGCGCGGAGTCGGCGGTTTTTGGGATTCTTAAATTGCTTCGCGCCCTGCATACCGATCATCGGGGCGCCCACGGAGGTGCCGCAGCCGAGGATCGTGATCAGCAATTCTTCTTTGGAAGCTTTGGCCATTCCCAAAGCCTACTTCTTGTTCGGAACTTAGCCAAGGTCCCCGGGCATAATGCCGAGAATCAGCCAATTGACGCTGGGAACGCGAATCGATAAAATCCGCCCACCACCTTATGCCGATATCGCAGGTCTTTAAAATTTTTGTGGTAGCCGAATTCCTGCTCGCCGTAGGCGAGGGCCTATATTTTAGTTTTTTTAAGTCTAGGGATTACGACTGGAAATTATTTTTCACTTCGGTAGGGCATATCCTCGGGAAGAGGCTGCTGATCCTGCTGCCAGTTTTCTTTTTAGGCGAGGCGGTTTTCAGCTGGATATACTCGAAGCGGCTGTTAACTTTAGCGTTAGATTCGCCCCTTAATTATCTTTTACTTTTTCTACTACTGGAGTTTTTTTTCTACTGGCAGCACCGGATCCGGCACCGCGTGCGGGTATTTTGGGCCACGCATTCCGTTCACCATGCGTCCCAGCGCCTTAACTTCGCCACGGGAAGCATCACCGGGTGGATTGACCTCCTTCCCGAGCTCGCGCACAAGGCTTTTTTCTTGCCGCTCTTCTTCGTGGGGTTTTCGCCCGAGGTAATCTGGGCTGGTTGGCTAACGAACGTATTTTTCCAGCTTTGGTACCATAATGAATGGATCCCTCGTCTGGGCTGGCTGGAATATATTCTGAATACGCCGGCGCATCACCGCCTGCACCACGCGAAAAATCCCGGATATGAGAGCGGAAATTTCGGGGCCTTGCTGATCATTTTCGACCGGCTCTTCGGTACTTTATTGAAAGAAAAAGAAGGGGTTACTTTAGAATACGGAATTCCTGGGCGCCCCCATTCCTATAATCCGGTGGCGATTTCCCTCTATGAATGGAGAGAAATGGGCCGGGACCTAATCCGCGCCCGTTCTCCGCGCGAAGTCTTCGGCGTTTTCTTCGCGGCCCCGGCGGTCGGGAAGAGTTAGGCGTTTTTAGAAGCGGGAGAAATCTGTGCGCTCGCCGGTTTGCAAATTCGTGAGCGACAAGAAATCCCCGCTATATTCCCAGCGAAAGGAACCCGCTTCAAATTCAGCCTGGCAGCCGGAAGCTCCGTTTTCGCCTCTGGCGGTGATCGTAGTGGCTTCGAGGAGCTTGAGGGTATTGCCTTCGATGCGGGTGCGGAGCATTTCATAGCCGGTCATATTTTTGCCGTCCATTATGCAATCTAGCTGCATGGCGGTTTCTTCCGCGCGATTCACGTAAAACTTATACTGGAAACGATCGGCTTCCACCGCCTGCGGAGCAGTGGCCCAGCGGCCGAAGGGCGTACCGGCTTCATTGGGGAATTTAGCGAGGTCAACGCGCTGGGGCTTGGGCTGGGCGGGAACCGGAGCGGAGGCGGGAGAATTGCTTTTACCCGATCCGCAGGCGCTGAGCAGGGTGAGGGCAATGAGGGCGAAGGTAAAATTTTTCCACATGGGGCAGCCTCCTAAAATTTGATTTGCCGCGTCTTACCACGCGTGGTTTCGGGCTGTCAAAACTTGGCGCTAGCGGACTTCTTTGCTTACTATCAGAGCAAGCCCAAATGAAAAGTATGACTGCAATTTTAGGCATCTTCCTCACGATCGAGTTATTTCTCGTGGTGGGCGAGGGCGTTTTTTTCACATTCACGAAGGGGGGCTACGACTGGAAGCAGTTTCTCACCTACCTCGGCCATAAACTGGGCCGTAATCTCCTAGGTCTCACTTCTATTTACCTGGCCGGCACGGCGCTCAACGACTGGTTCTACGGCCGCCGCCTTTTCACGCTCGAGATTTCCGGCCCTCTGCTCTGGGTGCTGGTATTCGTGTTCGTGGAATTTATCTACTACTGGCATCATCGCCTATTGCACCGGGTGAGTCTTTTCTGGGCCACGCATTCCGTGCATCATTCTCCGCGCCGAATGAATTTCGCTACCAGTGATACCCTGGGCTGGCTTGGAGGGAATTTTTTTCTCACGGGCTATGTTCTGATGCTGCCGGTATTTCTTCTCGGCCTTCGTCCGGAGATTTTTATGTTTGCCTACCGCTTGCAGCTCCGGCTGCAGCTGTGGATCCACACGGAATGGAATCCCAATCTCGGCTGGCTGGCCTACGTGGTGAATACGCCCGCGCGGCACCGAGCCCACCACTCGATGAATAGGGAGTACCAAGGCTGCAACTATGGCGGACTGCTGATTGTCTTTGACCGGCTCTTCGGAACTCTGGTGGAAGAAAAGAAGGGGATCCCGATGGTATACGGCGTGGAGGGAATGCCGGTCACCTATAATCCCCTCACGGTAAATCTCCACGGATGGAAAGTTATGACCCGGAATATACGGAAGGCTCGCACACTGCGGCAGTTCTTCGGTAGTTTTCTTTCCGCCCCGCCCACTCCTTACCGTTAAAAAAATGCGAATCTCCGATAACCATAGTAAGTAGTCCCTATGCGAGCATTAATTACCGGGGCCAGTGGATTCGTGGGCAGCACTCTCTGCGAAGAGCTCAATAAGCGCGGCGTGGAAGTGCAGGCGCTGATGCGTAAAACCAGCTCGCGCAGCAATTTGGGCCACGCCAAGCTTACGCCCGTAGAGGGCGATTTACGGAGCGCGGAAAGTTTAGTGCAGGCGGTGCGCAACGTGGACGTGATCTACCACGTGGCCGGGGTGGTGGCCGCGAGGAACCGCGAAGATTTTTTTTCCGCTAACGCGGCGGGCACGCGCAATATCGTGGAAGCGGCGAAGAAGAATCCCAAGCTCCAGCGCTTGGTCTACGTAAGCTCTCTCGCGGCGGCGGGCCCGTCCCAGCCTGATCGCCTGAATCTGGAGAGCGACGAAACCCGCCCGGTTTCTTTCTACGGAGAGAGCAAGCTCGGCGGTGAAAGGGAAGTACTCGCGGCCAAGGATGAAATACCCGTCACGATCATTCGCCCTCCCGCCGTCTATGGGCCTCGCGATCGCGGGGTATTCACTTTTTTCCAGATGATCCAGCGCGGCCTTTTGCCATTGCTGGGAATGCAGAGTCCGGATCCGCGCCGCTATAGTTTCGTGCACGTGGATGATCTCGTGCAGGGAATTGCGCTCGCGGGCGAGGCGAAGCAGCTCAAGAGCGGAGAAATTTTCTATATTTCGGGGAACGGGGAATTTTCCTGGGAAGAGGCGATGCGGCTCGTGGCGAAGGGGATGCAGAAGCGTCCAATGCCCTTGCGCCTGCCGATTCCGGTGATGAAGGGGGCCGGCGCGCTCTGCACCGCTTTCTCGCTGGCTTCGGGGAAAGCACTGCCCTTCTCGCTGGATAAAGTAAAAGAAATCGCCGCGATGGCCTGGACCTGCTCGAACGAGAAGGCCAAGCGTGAATTAAAATTCGAGCCCTACTGGGATCTCGAGCGCGGATTCGCTCAAACCGCGAAGTGGTATAAAGACAACGGCTGGCTTTAAGCGCGGGCTTCGCTGGCCTTGGATTTTTCCTTGGCGCGGGTGGGAAGGGCGGTGCTCGTGATCGCCTTGCCCTCGAAATGCGCGCCGAACTTCACTTCAAATTTCGGGCTATGTACGTTGCCGATGAGGCGCCCACATTCCGAAACGGTCACTTTGCGCTTCGCGCGGACATCGCCGTACACAAATCCGTCCACGATCACCTCATCGCCATCGATCTCTCCATGCACCGAGGCGGTTTCGCCCACGATGATCACGCTGCCATCCAGCCCCAAAACTTTTCCTTCGATGCGGCCGTGGATACGTGCCACGCGGTCGAAAGTTACCTCGCCCTTGATGAGCGAGCCTTGGCTGAGCAGGGTAAGTTCAGATTCGAGTTGGCGCCCGGGAATTGCTTTCCATTCCATTATGGCTTTTCCTCCACATGTTGGTTCGCGATGATGCGCCCGTCGGTTGAGAACAAAAGAATCTGAAAGCGTACTTGCTTATTGGCCAGGGCCGCCGCGGAGAAGGTGGCGGTGGCGGCGCGAAAGCGCGAGATCCCGAAGGTTTCGCCTTTGGTGAAGTCGAGCACGATATTCTGGTTGGGATTGAAGGCGGTGGGCGGATACACGAGCAGCATGTCACTGGTTTTAGCGATCGCCACGATATAGCCCCGCTCTTGTTTCTGGGCGGGATCGATATTGTGCAACTCAAAGCTGAGCGTTACGTCCTTCGCGCCGGGATCGCGGATGAATTTCGCGTTTTTCACGCGGATATTCGTTTCGGCTTCCGTCATCACCACGGAGCGGGGGCCGAAGAGCTGGAGCACGGAAGCGTCGTTCACTTTCTTGGGCAATTCCTTGCGGGAGTCGATCTGCGAATTGAGCCGCGCGATATCTTGGTGGAGGCCGTCCACCTCTTTCTTTAACTCGGAGTCACTGGAGCTAGGCGAAGTGCCCGAGCCCGCGAGTTTTTGCCAAAGGCCGGGCTTGGCGGTTTCAGTCGGAGTTTCGGCGGGCACCGGCGCCGGGGCCACGGGAGCCATCGCTACTGGAGGGGGGGTAGTGCTGGGTAAATAGTCGGAAGGGTGTAAGAGGTTAAGCCCGAAAAAGAAAATCGCCGCCAGTACGGCCAGGCAAAAAGAGAAGGAAATGGCGGTTAATGCCCGCTGTACCAATACGAGGGGTACACGGAAAGTGCGAGGGCTTCCGTTTCCACGCAGGAAAACTACGGTTAGCTCGTCGGAAAGGCTGGGGTTTTCCCGCTTTGGTTCAATATTCAAGTGGATCGCTCGCTTTCTTCGATATGCTAAGAATCATACCCTTCTCTTGTCAATTCCTGTTTTTTGACAGGGACTTATACCCCACGTACAATAAAAAGACTGGGAACAGGACAGTTCCCTTGAGTAGAGGAAGCAAGGATGCGCGTTCTCTGGGTCGATGCCGACGAAAACCCCTGGACTGAAGCCAGCGGATGGAAAACTCTCGAGAATTCGGGGGTGGAACTGCGCCGTATTTCCTCCGTGGAAGAGGCTTTCCCTCTTCTATCCCAAACAGATTTTGATTTGATTATCGTGCGCGCCGAGATTTCCGGCGTGGCGCCCTTGCTCGTGGCGGCGCGCAAAGCTATTGCCGAAAGTGGCAAAAAGTTGATTCTTACTTCCTCGGAATGGTCGAAGGAAGAATTTCGCTCCCACGCAAAAACGCCTGGGGCGGCGCATCGCTACGCCCGCGTGCCGATGCCCCCAGCCGGGTTTCTCAGCATGGTGGCCGATATCTTTAAAATCTCCGTAGCCGACCTCGCCTCGTTTAGCCTGAACCCTCCGGCCGAAGAGCCGCTCTCCGACGCGCCCAAAAAATCTAAACGTAAAGCGAGCGCCGCCGCCGAGGCCCAGGATGAAGAGGTCCTCCGCAAATATCTCCGTATTAAAGAAGAACAGCTCGAGATCTCTGAAGGCGAGCGCGAAGAGCTGAGCCGCGAGAACGAGCGGATTCGCAAGGAGGCTCACCAGCTGCAATCCAAGCTCCGCGAGTTCGAGCACCTGCACGATGAGCTCACGAAGAAAATTTCCGCCATGGAAGAAGAGCGTAGTGCTCGCGAGCGCGAGCAGCTGCAGGCCAAGGAAGAATTTGAGCGCGTCGCCAAAACCCAGAGCGACAAAGTAAAAGCGATGGAAGCGCAGATCAGCGAAGCCGGCGAAAAATACGAGAATCTGCGCGTGAGGGTGCGTAAAGACATCCGCAAGATCCGCGAAAACGAGCGCGATCTCGAGGCGCGCCTCGAATTGATGCGCAAAGACTCTTCCACCTTGCTGCAGGCCCGCGACGAAAAAGTTTTCGAACTCCAGCGCAAGATCGATGCCTTGGAATACGACCTCGACCAGATTCAGGATGGCCGCGTGCAGGCGCAGATGGAAGCCGAGCGCTACCTCGCAAAGCTCTCCCGCGTGGCCCGTGCGCTGCACATCGCCACCGGCATGATCGAGGAAGATCATACTGGCGAAGAAGAGCTCGATGAGCTCGAACCGGTCTACGGCGGCGCGGCCCAAGCCGAAGAGCCCGTGGCCGCCTCGGCGCCCGCCGCTCCCGCCGGCGCCGAAACGCCGCCCACCGATGAGGAGGTTTCCCTCGACCAGGAAGCCTTGGATGCGCTCGCCAATCAGGGCGAAGCCACGCAGATGATTTCTACCGCCGATATGGAAAATGCTGGAGGAGAGCCTGAGTCGTCTTCCGGCTAATAAGACGTATTCCGGCCTGACTTTGCTATGACCCGCGATCAGGAAAAATTACTCCTCGATCTTTCGCTCGAATTTTCCGCCGCCAAGGAAAATCTCTCGGCGGTGGAAAGCTTCGCGCGTTATGTGGAGCGACGTTTTCAGCCCGCTAAGCTGGAGCAGCGCGAGCTTTCGGGCGAAGCGCCGGAAATCGCCCGCATCGGCAAGGGCGAGCTCGTCTACCAGGAGGGCGGAAAAACCAAAGTACTGCTCGCGCTCTCCGTGCCACTCGTGTTCGAGCTCGACAAACCCGGCAGCGCCGATCTTTTTCCCGAAGAGAGTGAGATCTTGGAGCGCATCGTCCGTTTTTTCCGGGAGCGCATGCAGGCGCTCGTGGACCTCAAGGGCCTTACTTATACCGACGATCTCACCGGCCTCTACAACCAGCGTTACCTCGAAGTGATTCTTGATCGCGAGCTGTCCCTCGCCAAGCGGAACGACACCGAGTTTTCCGTGCTCTTCCTGGACCTCGACCATTTCAAGGCCGTGAACGACACTCACGGGCACCTGATCGGCAGCCGCCTGCTCTACGAGGTGGGCGAAGAGATCAAGCGTGCGCTCCGGGAATCCGATATCACCTTCCGTTACGGCGGCGACGAGTTCGTGATCATTCTCTCGCATACCGGCCTGGACGCCGCCATCTACGTGGCCGAGCGGATCCGCGTGCAGATCGAAAAGAAGCGCTTCCTGGCCCGGGACAATATGGACATCCGTCTCACCGCGAGCATCGGCGTGGCCTCGGTTCCTCTTCACGCAGCCACTAAAACGCAGATCCTCAAGGCGGCCGACGAGGCCCTCTACGGCGTGAAAAAAGCCGTGCGCAATAGCGTGATCGCCGCCACTTCGAAGATCAAGGAATAGGCGCTTGAGAAAAGTTAAAATCATCGTGAATGACTTCCATATCGGGAAGGGACCCATCCTAAAAGACGGGACGGTGAATATTCTCGAGGATTTCCAGCACGGCCGCTCCTTCGTGGAGTTCCTGAACTACTACAAAAGCGGCGAGTTCGCCGACGCCGAAGTAGAGCTCATCATCAACGGGGATTTTTTGAATCTCCTCCAGATCGATTACCTTGGCGTGCATACCTACCTCGTGACCGAGAAGATGATGGGGCACTTTACCCAGGCGATCATCGCCGGGCACCCCGAGGTCTTCGAGGCGCTCCGTTCCTTTTCCGAAGCGCCCAATCACGAGATCGCCTACGTGATTGGCAACCACGATATCGGCCTACTCTTCGATTTGCCCCGCAAAATTCTAAGGGAGGCCGTGGGATCCAAGCTCCGCTTCTACGATACCTACTACGAGTTCGACCACGTGCGCGTGGAGCATGGGCATATGTATGAAGCCATCAATGCCACCCATCCCCAAAAATTCATTCTCCGCGACCCCGATTATCCGGAGCCCGTGCTGAACCTGCCCTGGGCTTCGCTCTTCGTTACGCTCTTTTTACCCAAGATAAAAAAAGAGCGCCCCTTCGTGGACAAAGTAAAACCATTTACGGGTTATATGCGTTGGGCTCTCATGCACGATACGGTATTCGCGGTGAAGACCGGTGTTTTCATCACCTATTCCTTCATTCGGATGTTTTTCCTGGCGCGCCGCCATCCCTTGCTCGATTTTGGGATGAGCTGGGCACGCATGAAAGGCACCACGATCTATCCGAGCTTCGTGAAGGAAGCGCGCAAGATCCTGCGCCAGAATCCCCACCTCAACGCGATTATTTTTGGCCATACCCACGTTTCGCGCTACCGGCAGTGGGGCGGGGGCAAAGAATATTTCAATACCGGTACCTGGAACGAAGTGACGAGCCTGGATATCGCAGATTTCGGCCTGCAAACCCGGCTCACCTACGGCTTCGTAGAGCTGGCTCCTCCCAATTCCGGGCAGCGCGCGCGGATTCGGCTCAAAGAGTGGCGTGGCCAATGGCGCCCCGAGCTGGACACCAGCTTGATGCCAGTGGGCAAGTAGCTTTGGCGAAAAGCCACCCAGTGGTAGCATCCCTGAAGAAATGAAGATCAACGTTCAGCAAAACCTTCTGCTTTCCGCGGGCGGAGTGGCGCGCGCCACGGGCCTGTTGGTGGCGGGGCTAGCCGTGATCGCGGCTTTAGCCTCCACTCTCCTTTGGGGGAACCATGAGGCCCTGGGCCTCTATTACCTGGTTCTGGTGAGTGTGGGCGCCGCGGCAATGTTCTATTCCTATTCCGCGGAAGGAAAGCAGGCGGTGCCCCTCTGGTGGATATTCGGCGCCATTTTGCTTACGGCCTTCGGCGCGTATCTCCGTTTCCGGCACCTGGAAAGCCTGGTGCCCTCGCAAGACGAGGACATCAATAGCGGGCGTTTGTTTTTTTCCCACAGCACGGCGCAAATGGCCGCCTGGGTACAGCAGCCCCCGTTTTTTTATTACCTCTCTCTGCTGGGGCGTAAATTATTCGGCACGAATCTTTTCGGTCTTCGCATTTTTTCCACCACTTTGGCTTCCCTGAGCGTGCCCCTATTCGCGCTCCTCTTGCTTCGCACTTGCCGCAGCCCGGCGGTGGCCTTGATCGGCGCGGCTTTTTTCGTCGGCAATCCTTGGTTGCTGGCGTACGCCGTGGAAGCGCGTCCTTATACAAGCGGAGTCTTTTTTCTGCTGCTCTACCTGCACGCCTCCCTGGATCTGGAAACTTCTTCCCGCCGCGCGTGGGTGGGGTTGTGTGCTACGAATCTTTTTTTCTTTCTTTCCCTTTCCCTACAACCGGCCCTGATCGCCGGAACTTTTTCGCTCCTCTGGGCTATCATGAAGGGTAAAGAGCGATGGAAGCCGGCTCTTTCTTTACTGCTGGTCGCGCTGCTCTTTCTTCCTTTTCAGCTGACGATTTTTGCCATGCGGGACGAATACCTCCACGCGTTCCCGCAGTGGAAATCGCTATGGAGCCTGCTACCCAGATTCGTGGAGGTGGGCAGATCCGTGCTGGAGTATCCGTGGCTGATGCCGTTGGCCGTTTTGCCCTTTCCATTTTTTTTCCTCCGCCGCTCGGGCTCGCGCTTTCCGTTTTTGATCGCGGCCGTGGCCCTAATTTTTCCCATCCTGCTTTTGCTCGTATTCGGCACGGTGGTGAATTTTATTTTTTACCAGCGCTATCTTTTACTCGGCGTTCCCCTTTACCTCGCCGCGCTCGCGTATGGTGTCGATGGCGGTCTCGATTTTACGCGAAACCATAGGATGAAAGCCGTGGCATTGGGTTGCTTGCTATTGCCCGCGGCCGCCTATCTAGCAAGGGCCAGCGCCGAAACGTTCAAAGAGCAGGATATGGGCATTCCGGCGTTGTATGCTTGGCTAGAAAAAGAAGGGCAGGCCGGAGACTGGGCCTTCATGTTTGCCTTGAGCTCGGGCCGAACGTATTCCCTTACCGGTTTTACGATGCGGGAATACTACGGATCGCAGGCGCGCGGGATGCGCTTCGTGGGCGAGTGGCAGGCGATAGAGCGCGCCACCACGCAGGCCCAGATCATGATCGAGGCGCTCGAGGAGAAAGGGGCTGAGCCCCAAAATATTTTCTTGGTGGCAAGGAAAGAGCAAACGGAAAAATCTTTGGCCGAAGTTCGCTATAAGCGCAGCCGGCCTAGTTTCGCGGAAATTAAAAATTCGGGAAATCCCTGGAAGCTGGAAGTTGTGCGGCTAAGGGTGAGCAGAGGGGCGCGGCTCACACTAAAAAATTTCCTTCTCGATATCGAAGAGTCCGAAATTCCGGAAACGATGAAGTGGCGGGCGAGGGAAGCCTTGGTCGGCATCGCCGTTCTGGAAAAGAACTGTTCCCGGGCAGTTGCATTGCTGAGGAAGCTGAATCCCGGTACTCGTTGGTCGGCCTATGAGCAAAGTTATCGGCGCGTAGCCGACCATTGTGGAACTCCCAAGAGCTAGGATCGTGCTGCGGCCGTCCAATCGCCCGCGTTAGTCGCGGTTTCTCTTACCCTTTGGCGTCTACTCTAGTAGGATAAAATCCCATGAGCAAAGTCGCCTTGATCATTCCGGCGCGACTCGGGAGCACGAGACTGGCCCGAAAAGCGCTGGCGGATATTGAAGGGCAGCCCATGGTAGTTCGGGTGGCTGAGCGCGCGCAGCGCGTGAAGAGCGTGAACCGTATCCTGGTGGCCACCGATTCCGAAGAAATCCTAAGTGTCGTGAAGAGCGCAGGCTTTGAGGCCGTGATGACTCCCGAGCTCCAGTCCGGCACGGAACGCGTGGCCTTCGCGGCGAAAAATCTCCCGGAAGAAATCATCGTGAACCTCCAGGGCGACGAGCCCGTGATGAGCCCGCTCGCCATCGAGGCCGCGCTTGATCCCGTTTTAAAACGCGGCTGCCAGATGGGGTCCGCTTATACGAGCTTCAAAACCTGGGAAGAAGTGCTTGAGCCTTCGAACGTAAAAGTAATTACAGATAAAAATTCGAACGCGATTTATTTTTCGCGCTACGCTATTCCCTTCCGGCAAAATGCGCTCAGCGACGAAGAGCTGCTGAAAGATCCTTTCTTCGGAAAACATCTGGGGATCTACGTGTATCAGCGCAGCTTTCTGCTAGAATTCCCCACTTGGAGCCAGCCCGTGATCGAGCGTGCCGAAAGCCTCGAGCAGCTGCGGGCGCTGCATAACGGGATCAAGATCGGCATGGGACGCACGGCCGCGGGTGGGCAAAGCGTGGATACGGAATCGGATTTAGAAAAGGCGCGGGAAATCTTCCGGCGTGAGGGGTAGGGGCGAATGGCGAAGCAGAAAAAATTTATTTTTGTTACCGGCGGAGTAGTGAGCTCGCTCGGCAAGGGCCTGGCGGCGGCTTCGATCGGCGCGTTGCTCGAAGCGCGCGGAATCAAAGTGACCATGCTCAAGATGGATCCTTACATCAACGTGGATCCTGGTACCATGAATCCCACCCAGCACGGCGAGGTATTCGTGCTCGAAGACGGCACCGAGTGCGACCTCGATCTCGGCCACTACGAGCGTTTCACCACCGTGCAGCTCTCCAAGAAAAATAATTTCACCACCGGCCAGGTATACGACAGCGTGATCCAGGCCGAGCGCAAAGGAAAATACCTGGGCCAAACCGTGCAGGTGATTCCGCATATCACCGATGAGATCAAACGTCGGATCATGGACGCCGCCAATGGCGCCGACGTGGCACTCGTGGAAGTGGGCGGCACCGTGGGCGATATCGAGTCCCTTCCCTTCGTGGAAGCGATCCGCCAGATGAAGTTCGAGGTGGGAAGAGAAAACGTGCTCTACGTGCATCTCACGCTCGTGCCCTATATCGCCGCGGCCGGCGAGCTGAAAACCAAACCCACCCAGCACTCTGTGGCCCAGCTGCGCCACGAAGGGATCGAAGCCGATATTTTGCTCTGCCGCACCGACCGCCCGCTTTCCAAGGAGATCAAGGCCAAGATCGGATTGTTTTGTAACCTGGAATCTTCCCGCGTATTCACCGCGCAGGACGCCCCTTCGATCTACGAAGTTCCGCTTAATCTCCACAAAGAAGGCGTGGACGAAAAAATCGTGGAAATCCTCGGGATGTGGACCTCGAGCCCCAACGTGGGCGCCTGGGAGGCGATCCAGGATAAGATCCATCACCCCAAGCACGAAGTAACGATCGGCGTGGTCGGCAAATACGTGGACCTGAAAGAAAGCTATAAGAGCCTCAACGAGGCCTTATTCCACGGCGGGATTGCCAATAGCTGCACCGTAAAATTAGAGTTCCTCGACGCCGAAGAAATGCACAAGAACAAGACCCTCGAGGCTGCGCTCATGAAAGTGGACGGGATCCTCGTGCCCGGTGGTTTCGGCGTGCGCGGGATCGAAGGCAAGATTGCGGCCGTGAAATACGCGCGCGAAAATAAAAAACCGTTCTTCGGGATCTGCCTCGGCATGCAGGTGGCGGTGATCGAGTACGCCCGCAATATCGTAGGCTGGAAAGATGCCTCCTCCGCCGAGTTCCATCCCGATTCCGAGCACCTCGTGATCGACTTGATGGAAGACCAAAAGGGCGTGGATAAAATGGGCGGCACCATGCGTCTCGGTAACTGGGAATGCGAGCTCGTGGCCGGCACCAAGGCCTTTGAAGCCTATAAAAAAAGCGAGATCTCCGAGCGCCACCGCCATCGTTACGAAGTGTCGAATATCTTCCGCGATGAGATCGCCACCAAGGGCATGACCTTTTCGGGCTTCTGCCGTGATCCCCGGGTGAAAACCAAGGGCGGGCTCGTGGAGATGATCGAGCTACGCGAACATCCTTACTTCGTGGGCTGTCAATTTCACCCCGAATTTAAGTCCAAACCCCTAAGCCCGCATCCGCTTTTCTCGAGTTTCGTGGCGGCTTCGCTCCAGGCGAAAAAGAAATGATCCCCATGCGCGAAAAGCCGGTGGTTTGGGGCTTTTTCGGCGTGGGGCTGATCGCGCTCGCCGGTGGAATCGTGATGGCCGTGCAGGTGGCGCGCGATATGCGGGCCGATAAGAGCGATATTCCCCCGGAGATGGGGATGGTTTTCATCGACGTTTTCTCCGCCCAGAATCTTCTGCGTTCCGAGCGGGGAAAGTATTCGGCGGCCCTGAACGAGCTCGGTGTGGAGCAGGACAAATGCCGGATGTATTCCTGCCTGCTCACTTTGGCGCCCGATGCCCTCAACTATCGATTTAAAATGTCCACGAATGGGCGCACCTGGTTCATCCAGGCGCAGAGCCCGATTCCCGCGGAGGAAAAATGAAACTCAGCCTGAAAAAATACAATTGGTCCATCGGCGACGGCGAGCCCCTCGCGTACATGCTCGGCTTGAACGTGCTGGAAGACGAAGGCCTGGCTTTCGAGGTGGCCACGGAATTGAAGCGGGTGGTGCCGCGCGGTTTTATTTTCAAGGCCAGCTTCGATAAGGCCAATCGCTCTTCGATCAAAAGCTTTCGCGGCCCCGGAATGGAAAAAGGTTTAAAAATTCTCGAAGCGGTGAAGGGGAAATTTAATTTGCCCGTTATCACTGATATCCACGAGCCGGAGCAGGCCGAAGCCCTCGCCGCCGTGGCTGAGATCGTGCAGATTCCGGCCTTCCTTTGCCGCCAGACCGATCTCGTGGTGGCCTCGGCGCGCGCGGTGGAAAAAAGTGGGGGGCTCTTGCACGTGAAGAAGGGCCAATTCCTCGCGCCCCTCGATTGCAAAAATATCCTCACCAAGATCAAAGAGGCCGCGCCTTCCCGCGATCTCACGATCCTCTGCGAGCGCGGCGTGAGCTTTGGCTATAATAATCTCGTGGTAGATATGCTCGGCATTCCCGACATGCGCGGGCTCGGCGCTCCCGTTACGATCGATGCCACCCACGCGGTTCAGCTGCCGGGGGGCCAGGGCGCTTCCACCGGCGGGCGCCGCAGCGGAGTGGAAGTGATCGCGGCCTGCGCGGTGGCGGCCGGGGCCGACGGAGTGTTCCTGGAGTTTCATCCCGATCCCGCCAAAGCAAAATGCGATGGCCCTTCCTGCTGGCCGCTCGCGGATGCGGGCCGTTTGCTGAAGCGGCTCGAGGCGATTCGTAGCGCTAGCGCTTGAGTTGTTGCGCGACAAATCGCGAAGTATAAAGTTTTTTGTAAGCAGCCTCAGCTACTTATGAATTAACGCATGGCTTCTACAACGTAATATGCGCAACGAAATGATCGGGTTACCTGCCGCCCGGTAACCTTCTCGCGCGCTCGATGCTAGAATAATCCCATGCCCATAGTAGGAAAGCCTGGCCGCAAAAAGCTCACCGGAAAGGCGCTGCAAAGCGCGCTGAAAAAAATCAAACTCGTGGTGTTCGACATCGACGGCGTGATGACCGACGGCTCGATGTTCTACGTGGAAGGCACGGGGTGGGGCGCGCACTACAACGTGATCGACGGCTTCGGCATCAAGCTGCTCCAGCGCGCGGGCTACGAGATCGGTGTGATTTCCGGCGGATCTTTCCTCAGCCACAAAAAGCGGGCCGAGTCGCTGCAAATCAAGCACGCGTATTTCGGCGACGAAAATAAGCTGCATGCCTTCGCCAAGATTCTGGCCGACGTGGGCGTCACCCGCGACGAGTGCGCCTATATGGGTGATGAGCTTTTCGATATTCCCGTGCTCCAGCAAGTCGGTTTTGCCGCCACGCCCCCGCATGCGCCCGCCACCGTGAAGAGCTCCGCCCACTACGTCACGAAGAAGCCGGGCGGTTTCGGCGCCGTGCGGGAAGTCTGTGAGCTGCTCCTCGCCACCAAGCCCGCGAAGAAGCCATGAGCCAGGCTCGCCTTCTGACCATCTTCCACTACGCCGCCGGATTCATCCTCTTCGTTACCATTTGGATGCTCTGGCCCCGCGATCTCGGGGGATTCTACGCCACCCGCCGCGATGGTTCGCTCGCCGTTCCCGACTACGCCATGACCAACGCGCGTTACGTTTCGGTGAAGGACGGCCGCGTGGAAATGGAGAGTCAGTCGCAGGACGCCGCCTTCGACATGCAAACCAAGCGCATGGACGCAAAAATCGTGACGGCTTATTTCTACAACGACCAAAATCAAAAGACGAAAGTGACCGCCGACCGCGCCGAGTTCTTCATGAACGAGCGTCGCATGCACCTGCTCGACAACGTGCGCAGCGAATCGGCCGACGGCTTCGTGATGACCGGCCCGGAAGCCGAATACCAGCTGGAAAAGAAATTCTTCGTGGCCCCCAAGCCCGTGGAGGGCGAGTCGAAGGAAAAAGACATGCAGGTATGGGGCAACCGCGCCGAGAGTTACCTCAACGACACTAAAATTTATTTAATCGGCGACGCCCGCGCCAACTACAACGAGAAGAAGCACGGCCTCACCAGGGTGCGGGGCGATAAGGCGGAGGTAGACCGCGAGCGCGAGAAAGTTTTGTTCCAGAACAACGTGCAGGTGGATCAGGACAAGATGGTGGCGACCGGCCAGAACGCCGAGTTTTTCTATACGAGGAAAGAGCAGGGCGTGCGCTATATGTCCATCACCGGCGACGTGAAGATCACCGAGCAGAAGGGGCGCTATACACGATCGCAGGTGGCGGAGTTTTTCGCCCCCACCGACACCGTGGTACTTAGCGGATATCCCTCGGTTTATAATGGAGATGATGCGGTGACCGGTGATAAGATTACCTTGTACCGCACGACCGGCGTGGTGGAAGTTTCGGCGGCAAATGCCGCCGCGACCCCTCAGCATAAGTCGGTTTTGCAAAAGAGCGCTCCGCCCGCGGCTCCGCTCACCAAGGAAGATGAAGAACTGATTCCATGAAATACCTTCGCGCCAGCAACTTGAAGAAAAGTTTTAAAACCCACCTCGCCGTGCGCGGCGTATCCTTCGAAGTTCCGCAGGGAAAAGTGGTGGGGCTGCTTGGGCCGAACGGGGCCGGAAAAACTACGAGCTTCTATATGGTGGTAGGGCTACTCGGCCCCGACGAAGGCACCGTGAAAATCGATGATAAGGATATTACCGCGCTTTCCATGCACGAGCGCGCCCGGGCCGGCCTGGGATATTTGCCGCAGGAGGCCTCCGTTTTTCGCCGCCTCACCGTTTACCAGAATATCTACGCCGTGCTGGAAGCCCAGGAGCATCCGGAGAGCTACTGTGAAACCCGCACCCGTGAACTCATCGAAGAGTTCAATCTCCAGCGTGTTTCCGGAACCCATGGTTCCCTGCTTTCCGGGGGAGAGCGGCGCCGGGTGGAGATTGCCCGTGCCCTCGCGCTAAAGCCCGATTTCCTCCTGCTCGATGAGCCATTTGCGGGCATTGACCCAATTGCGGTGGGCGATATTCAGAAGCTTATTGCGGCGCTCCGCGACAAAGGCGTGGGCATCTTGATCACCGACCACAATGTGCGCGAAACGCTGAAAATATGCGACGTTGCGTATATATTAATCTCGGGTCTCATCGAGGAGCAGGGACTTCCCGCGGACATCGCGAAAAGCGAGAAGGCCCGCGCCAGCTACCTCGGCCAAGATTTCCGCTTATAAAGGTTTACGAAGATGGCATTTGAAATCAAACAGAGTCTAAAGCTAGGTCAGAGCCTCGTAATGACCCCTCAGCTCCAGCAGGCGATCAAGCTGCTGCAGCTGAATCGCCTGGAGATGACCGAGCTGATCAACCAGGAGCTGGTAGAAAATCCTTGTCTCGAGGAAGTGGCCGAGCTCGATGCCTACGAAGATGAGGGCGGCGAAGCCAAAGAAAATTTAGAGAATATGGAAACCCGCGAGGCCGAAGGCACCACCGCGGAAGAGATGCTCTCGCCTCAGGGTGAAGAGAAGATCGTGGATGGAAAAGGCGAGATCGACTGGGAAGAGTACATGGAGAATTTCGCCTCCGGCCCAGCGTTGCCGAGCACCCGCGAGATTCCCGACGAGCTGCCCAATTACGAAAACATGGTGGCCGGTGTTACCGACCTTGTCTCTCACCTCGAGTGGCAGATCAATATGTCGGATCTCACGGATCAGGAGCGTACCCTCGCCAAGATGATTGTGGGTAACCTCAGCGACGATGGGTTCTTCATCGGCTCCCTCGAAGACATCTGCCGCGAATTGAATTTCGAAATGGAAGACGCGGAAGAAGTTTTGAAGATCATCCAGCGCTTCGATCCCATCGGCGTGGCCGCCCGTGATCTGCGCGAGTGCCTCCTCGTGCAAGCCGAATTGCTCTACGACAAAGATTCTCTCGTGGTGAACATCATCCGCAACCACCTCGAAGATCTTGAGAAGCGCAACGTGGCCGCGATCACCAAGGCCACCGGCGCGCCGGAAGAAGATTTGAAAGAAGCCGCCCGCCAGATCAAAGAAGAGTTCGATCCGAAACCAGGCCGCAGCTTCGGCGGCGGAAGCGACACGCACTATATCGTGCCCGATGTATACGTATATAAGGTGGCTGACGATTTCGCCATCCAGCTCAACGAAGATGGTTTGCCCAAACTTCGCGTGTCCGCTTACTACAAGAAAATTCTAATCCAGGCTAAGGCTGAGGCAAAAGCCCACGGTAAGGGCGACCCCAAGCTCACTAAGGAATATTTACAAGACAAATTGCGCGCCGCCGTATGGCTCATTAAGTCCATCCACAACCGCCAGAAGACGATTTACCGGGTAATGGAGAGCATTGTTAAGTACCAGCGCGACTTCTTCGACAAGGGCGTACACTTCCTCAAGCCCATGGTGCTCCGCGAAGTAGCCGTGGACATCGGCGTGCACGAGAGTACGATCTCCCGTGTTACCACCAACAAATATGTCCATACGCCGGTGGGCACTTTTGAGTTAAAATACTTCTTCAACAGCGGCATCTCTTCGGGCGATGGCTCGGGCGATGTGGCCAGCGAGAGCGTGAAGGAAAAGATACGCAGCTTGATCGGCAAGGAAGACAATAAGCGTCCTCTTTCCGACCAGAAACTGGTGGAACTCCTCCAGGAAGACGGGATCGAGATCGCGCGTCGCACGGTGGCCAAATATCGGGAGAGCATGAATATTCTCAGCTCGGCCCGAAGGAAGAAATTGTTCTAAGGAGCTTTTATGCAAATGGACTTCACCCTAAAAAATACGCAAACCAAAGGCGCCGAGATCAAGGATTTCTTGCAGGACAAGACCTCCAAGCTCGACAAATACTTTGAAGGGAAATTCCACGCCAAGTGGGTGATCTCCTACGAAGCCGAAGAGCACGTTTCTCATCTGCACGTGAACGGCAAGAACGGCGATTATTTCGGCGAGGCCCGTGCCCACAATTTGCTCTCTTCGATCGAAGAGGCCGTGGATCGCGTGGAAACGCAGCTCCGCAAGCATAAGGAAATCGTGAAGGATCATCACAAGTCCTAAATGCGGCTGCTCATCCTATCGCGTTCCCGCAATCTGCATAGCACCCGCCGCCTGATGGAAGAGGCCCGCCGCCTCAAGGTGGAGTGCCTCGTGGTAAATCCACTCCGCTGCCAGCTTAAAGTGGGCGTGGATGGCCCCGAAGTTTTCGTCTATGGAAAAAAGCTCGACGGCGTTACCGTGGTGCTCCCGCGTATCGGCACCAGCATCACCGAGTACGGCCTGCTCGTGGTCCGTCACTTCGAGTGCATGGGCGCGAAGGTGCTCAACTCCTCCGACGCCATCCTCAACTCCCGCAATAAGTTCCGCGCCATGCAAGCCTGCGCGGCCAAGGGCATCGCAATGCCGCTCTCGGTAATGTCGCGCTCTCTTTCCGATATTCATCAGGGCTTCCGCATGGTGGGAAAATTTCCCATGGTGATGAAGCTTCTACAGGGAGCGCAGGGCATTGGCGTGATGCTCGGCCACGACCGCGCCTCCGTGGAAAGCGTGATGAGCACCATCCTCGGTTTCGACAAAGATTTGATCCTCCAGGAATACGTGAAGGAGGCCGGTGGCTCCGACGTGCGCGTGCTCGTGATCGGCGGCAAGGTAGTGGCGGCGATGCGCCGTACGGCCCGCAAGGGCGAGTTCCGGGCGAACGTGCACCGCGGAGGCTGGGGCGAAAGCCTTACGAGACTGCCCAAGCGCTACGAGCGCATGGCCCTTACCGCCGCCAAAGCCGTGGGCCTCGATATCGCTGGTGTGGATTTGCTGGAAAGCTCCACCGGTCCGAAACTGCTCGAAGTGAATTCTTCGCCGGGCTTCCAGGAATTGGAAAAGGCCACGGGGATCAACGTGGCCGAGAAGATGATCCGCGCCGCCATTCGTAAAGGCGCGAAGAAAAAACGCTGATTATTTTCGCGAGTCTTCGATCGCATCCGCCAAGCAAGCGGGAGTGGTGGCCGCGAACTCTTGCTCGCAGTTGGCCAGAGTACGGTATTGTTCCATCGCCTTACCGGCGTCGAATGCGGGCCATTTCTTCTCTTTGTATTTCTTCGCCAGTTTCTGCAGCACCAAGGTTGCCGGTGCCGAAACTTGGTCGTGCCCGTGGGCGGGACAACCCGTAAGATTCATCTCGCAGAGCAGGGTTTTTACGCGGCCATAATCGGCGTCTTTCTCGGCGAAGGCTTGGGTGGTAGCGAGGAAGGTTAGGGCAAGCAGGGTCAGATACTTTTTCATAGGCGCTCCTTTATTTTTTACCGTCTACTGCCACGGAATGGCAAAGTTCATTTTCGGAATAGGGGGTCTTGAAGACTGAGAAGTCGTTCTCCGTGCCGTCGAAGGCCACTACGAAATCGAATTTTTTCGATTTGGATCCAATTTTTCTGCAGAGATTCGTTTCGCTTTCGTTCTTGAAAGCGGTTTCGCAGCGATATTTTTTCCCCGCGTAGGTAAGTACGCCGTCGTCTTTTCCTACGTAGGCCATTCCGTCGAGCTGGTAGCTGCATTCCACGATCGTGTGGCCGTCATACTGGCCACCGTGGCAGAGGGCATCCGCGGTGCTGGCCTGGCCTCCTTGGGCTAAGCATTCCTTTTTCGAAATGGTTACTTCGGCGGACCCGGCGAACGTGGCGGGAGCCAGAAACTGGGTGCATAGGGCGATTAGGAGTGCGGATTTCATCGGGGAACTCTCTGATTATTCTGCGGAACGGTCGTTTTC
Source organism: Bacteriovoracia bacterium (assembly GCA_050246755.1). Lineage (GTDB taxonomy): Bacteria > Bdellovibrionota > UBA1018 > CAIPTA01 > CAIPTA01 > JAKFYM01. The sequence continues at coordinate 167,751 of JBFWVL010000003.1, read as the reverse complement.
TCTTTAATGAATTTTACCATGCAGGAGCGTGAAGAAAAAAGCGTTGATTACTTACAGTAGTCTTGCCAGACGATTTTTATGTAAGCCTCTTTGAGGCAGCCCAATGTTTTACACTGATTTGCTGCGCGCACGATATTGCTGTTTACTTCTTGAGGGAAAATGGACCTGCGTGGATCGCCTTCCGGAAAGGTTATATGTAACTCTTCCAAAGTTTTCTCGTTGATGTAGGTGGGGTCTGCGCCCAGGCCCTGGTAGTTATAGGCGATTGCAGAGAGCGGCGCAGATTTCGGGATTTTATCTGGTGCGACTCCCGCATAAGCTCCGGTGGACTTTTCGGAATAAATTTGGCTAACGGCACGACTTAGAATTTGCTTTGCCTTAGGGGAAAGTGAATGGTCCCCGCAGTACCACGAAGAGGTGCCGGCCTGGGCAAAATTCATGGTCATGATTAGCGAGGTCAGAACTAAAAAAAATAATTTTTTCATGGGATCTCCAAAATTTAAAGGTTTTCGTTTCGCAATCTCGCTTCTATTCTGCGGATTCGGCGGGAAGGCTCTCGGGCCCGGCCTTCGCCTTGCTCTTCATTTTTTTCCATTCCGATCCCAGCATGCAGCGTTGCTGTAGTTCGGAGACCTCTTTGCCGGATAGGGAAACCGGCTTTTTCAGTAAGGTGCTCAAGGCGAGATTGAGCCGGCCCGGATCGTTTAATAGGTCTTTCAGGCCACCGGTCATCATCAGCACTGTTCTTTGCACAACCGCCATTTGGTCGCCGGAGGGGCCAAAATGCTCGGGGCTCGAGTTTGCATCCCGGGTTATGAATACCCCTTGCGCTGGGTTTTCGGAAAAAAGGTTCGTAGATTTCTTCCTGTAGGAGCGAAGGTCCACTCTTTCCAAGGGTAAAACGTTGCATTTGGTTTCCACGAAGTATCCCGGAACCTCATCCACATTGAAGAGCGGGGAAGCGGGTTCGGCGTGGGCGATTCGGGCGAAGGCTAGGGCTAGCAATAGGCCGTATTTCATTGGATACCTCTTATTTCAGTTGCGTGAAGTTTTGTTTTTTTGGCAATCGCTTCCATCTTAGGAATTCCTAAGCGTGGGGAAAATTGCGTGGTTTTATTTATTCGGCGGAGCCGTTCTTGAGGTCTTCATCGTCGGGAAGGCGGGTGGCGGCCTTGGCCTCCTCGAGCGTAACTTTTCCCTGGTCGCGTTCGTACTCGCTGAGAATGCGCTCGAACTTATTTCCTTTGCAGTATTCTACGACATATTCCCGAGCGGCGCTGGAGCGGTTCACGAACCCGAGCAGCTCCATCAGGGCCTGGGCGCTTTCATCAACGGAGCCGAGACGGTAAGTGCCATCTATGGTGTATTTTTTCAGCTCTTCACGCATGTCCGCTTGTTTGATTTTTTTGCGAAATTCGTCGATGGCCGACTCTACTTTCCAGTTGTGATAAACGTGGTAGGAGCCTTTTCCGCTCTCGCAAATGGCGCGAATCATTTTGGGGGCGTCGATGGCTTTCAGCGTCGCGTACAGTTCGGTGCGATTTATCGCCTGCGGAACGAATCGCGGGGAGGTCCAGCCTAGATTTTCTACGCCGTATTGCCCGATCACCGCCGTGGCCTGTTGCATTTTTTTTGCTAAAATAGGCGTGGGGAATTTTTTATACAGCAGAGGAGTGAGCATCTCCGTAATTTCGTCGTCCACCGATTGGTGGTCGGGTGCTTTATGGAGGTAAGCCATATCGGTGAACGAGGAGGCGTAATTTCTCACGCCTTCGTGGAAAAAGGCTTCCCGAACTTGGGCGGGAGAGGCTTTGCGAATCCAGTCTAGGCTCACGTACACGGCCGTATCCGTTTGGGAGATCACTTTCCGCTCGCCGTGATTGCGGCCGGCGAATTCCGCTTTCACTACCAGCCAGGGCTTATCGAACGCCTTTTCCATTTCGCTGCCCATGCCCGGGTAGAGGGTTTCAGCGCGGTCCATTAAGGGCTTGATGTCGCTATAAACGGGAGAGTTTTCTTTCGGCAGCTTGAAATTTCGCGGGTCAATTAAAAGTTGTTTATCGCCGAACTCGGCGCGGAATTTTACGAAGTCGGTGAGCTGGTTTTCCTTGATCACAAGGTTGGTGCCGCCGCCCACGCTTCCGCCTTCGGCCATGGCGAGGCCGGTAACGAAGGGCAGGAGGGCGATTAGGATCAGTATTGGCTTCTTCATAGTTTCTCCACTTGGGTTGCTGCCCCTAATGGAGCAACCTACCTAAGCAGAATATCCCACTATTATTGTCGGTTTATAGGTGGAAAATCTTAAATCTTCGAACTAGTTTTAAATATTACTTAAAAATTAAGAAAAATAGCCGATATTATTAAGGAATGAAGCAGACGATTTATCACTTCCGGGACTATAAACTCTACCTAAAAGACTGGCTTAGTTCCCAGCCGGCGGGCGGGTATGGCCTTCGGGGGCAGATGGCGGAAGCCATGGGTTGTCAGACGGCCTTCGTCTCCCAGGTGCTCAAGGGAGAGAGCCATTTGAGCCTAGAGCAGGCCGATAAGCTCAATCCTCTCTTAGGCCACGCTAAACAGGAAAGCGCTTTCTTCCTTCTTCTTGTGCAGTTTACCCGCGCGGGCTCGGATTCTTTGCGCGCGCATTTCCTCGAGCTGATCGAGGCTACGGTAGAAAGACAGACCGTGTTGAAAGAGCGTTTGAGCTCCACGCAGAAACTGAGCGAGGAAGATCACTCGGTGTATTTCAGTTCCTGGATCTACGCGGCGGTGCACTCTTATTTAATGATTCCGCCCTACCAAACTAAGGCTTCGATCGCGAAGGCACTTCGGATTCCTTTGCGGAAGGTGGGCACGGTGCTGGAGTTCTTATCCGCGCGCGGGCTGGCTCAGCAGAGCGGCGATCATTATTCGGTGGGGCCGATTCATATCCATCTCGGCAACGATTCTTCGATGATCACCAAGCATCACTTGAACTGGCGTTTGCAGGCGATGCAGGCGATCGAGGCGGATCAGGAAGAGGGAGTGCATTATTCTTCGGTGATCTGTATCGGAGAGAAAGATGCGCAGAAGCTAAAAATAATGATCGGTGATTTCCTGGCGGGTACGCGCAGGGTGATCACCGATTCGAAGGAAGAAGAGCTCCACGGCTTCTGCGTAGATTTTTTTAAGCTGGGTTAGAGCTCTTTCACTTTGCACGTTCTAACCGACTTGAGCGCTTGCCCGCACTTACTGCCGGCGCCGGCTAAGCGCTGCATTAAATCTACTCCGCAGAAACGGGCTCACCTTCAGAAGTATCCTGGTAGAGCAATCCTTTCCGCGCCCGCCCTAAAAATGAAAAAGAGAAATCACTGCGCGGTTCTTACCGCTTCTTCACTAACTTCGTTCTCGCTAGGGCGAGGGGCTTTTTTTTTGGCAACGGCGGCGGTATTGCCGATGCTCTTCTGCAGCAGCGGCTTGAGCGTACCGGCCCAAATATCGTAGCCCTTGTCGTTGAGGTGAACGCCGTCTTCATCGAAGAATTTCCGCTGGTCGTCGTCGGCGGCCCGCATGGCGGAGAAAGTGTCCACGTAGGTCAGGCCCTTCACCTTCAAGGCGCTTTCGGCCATCAGCTTATTCGTTTCCATCACGCGGGGGCAGGCGGGTTCGGCTTCCACGTACACGCGACACTTGATGGAGATCACGAAAATTTCGGCATCGGGATCGTTTTCGCGGATGAGGTCCACGGTTTTCAGCATGTCGGCGTTTACTTGCTCGGGCGTACGCCGGGGCGTGGAGTTGAGGTCGTTATCGCCGCTGTAAATTACCCAGCGCTTGGCCGGGAATTTTTTCGACCAGTCGGGTACGGTCTCGTGGAGGTAGTGGAAATCGGTGCCGTTCTCGCCAAAATTCCAAGTTTTGATCGGCAGGAAATCTTTGTCCATCCGCGGCTTCCAGTGCCCCATGGTGGAGGAACCGATGAAGATCACGGTTTCGCGATCGAATTTTTCGTCGGCGAAGAGGAGGGTAGGAGCAAAGAGAGTTACTAGCGCGATTATGGCCAGTCTCATAAATTATCCGGCGAGTTTTTGGTAACGCTTCCGCACTTCTTTGCGGGCGGTAACGAGCTCGTCTTTACTCTCGGGCTTTTCGGCTTTCTGTTTGAACTCTTCCACCGTGAGGCAGCCATAGAGTTTGCGCACGAGCATGTCGGAAACTTCGTCGGTAAGGGTTTTTTCGAGGTGGCCTTTCCAGGCCGGCGGAACCATCGCCTTTTGACGCATCAGGTGCGAGAGGTAGTCTTTCACCACGCCGCCGATAAAAAGTTCCCGGCTCTCGTAGTTAAAATCGTAGAGATGCTTTTCAAAAATAATGAAAAGGGGATCCCACTTGCGCACGGAGAAGGGGGGGGCGGCTTTGCGTTTTTTACGTCGGAATACCATAAGCATATACCTATCGGCCCCTTGTCTAGGCACTTGAGGAAGCAATCCTTACATCTGAAATGAAAGGGATAAGACTTTTACGCTCCGCTTCACAGTTCCTTGAAATCATTGACAAAAAACAGGTAAGGATTACCTTAAAGGAGAACTTTTTCCCGACAGAGGAGAGCGATCAATGCGTGCCATGAATGTTTTGGTTTTGGCCAGCCTGAATAAAGGCAAAAAGGGTGAATTCGCGGAGCTTTTCGCGAAACACCATATCCAGGTAGAAGGCTTCGACGAGTTCGTGCGCAACGCGAAATTTTTGGAGCACGTGGAAAACGAGTCCCCTTCGGCTTCTTACTACGAGAATGCTTTCCGCAAGTGCCACGCCGCCTTTCAGGCCGCAAAAGTTCCCACCTTCGCCGATGATTCCGGCATCGAGATCGACGCGCTCAAGGGCCAGCCCGGAGTGCACTCGGCTCATTTCGGCAAACCCACCGCGCGTGAATCGCAGGATGAGGCCAACCGCCGTAAGGCGCTCGAGAGCGTGAAAGGCGATCGCAAGGCGCGCATGCGCTGCGTGCTCGTATTCATGGTGGAGGGCGTAGAGCTGCGCGCCGAAGGCGTTTGCGAGGGTAAGATCGCCGAGAAGGCGGTTGGGGGCGGCGGTTTTGGCTACGATTCTGTTTTCATTCCCGATGCCGGCGGCGGAAAAACGTTTGCCGAGCTCAGTACCGAAGAGAAAAATCGCATCAGCCACCGGGCGCTGGCCGTGAACGAGCTAGTGCGCCTGATGCATGAGCGCGAGATCCAGCTAGTGAGGCCTTAAATGATCGAGGTTCGAAATCTTACCAAGAGCTATAACCAGCGCCAGGCGATCGATTCGATTTCCTTCTCGGTAAAAAAGGGCGAGATTCTCGGTTTCCTCGGGCCCAACGGGGCGGGCAAAAGCACCACGATGAAAATTTTGAGCGGTTTTATTCCCGCCACCTCGGGTTCCGCGATCGTGAACGGCCTGGATATTTCTTCCCATACCCTCGAGGCCAAGGCGGGGATCGGTTACCTCCCGGAAAATCCTCCCGTGTATGCGGGGATGGACGTGGAAACTTACCTTACCTTCGCCGCCCGCATTCACCGGGTGCCGAAGGCGCGCGTGCAGGCCGCCGTGGCCGACAGCATGGCCAAATGTGGGATCTCGGACGTGCGCCATCGCTTGATTGGAAATCTTTCCAAGGGCTACCGCCAGCGCGTGGGCCTTGCCCAGGCGATCGTGCATAATCCGCCCGTGCTCATCCTCGATGAGCCCACTGTGGGCCTAGATCCCAAGCAAATCATCGATATCCGCAATTTGATCCAGAGCCTCGGCGGCGATCATACCGTGATCCTTTCCACTCATATCCTGCCCGAAGTGCAAGCCACGTGTTCGCGCGTGGTGGTGATTGATCGCGGGCGCGTGGTGGCGGAAGACACCCTCAGCGGAATCGCGGCGCGTATGCAGTCGAACCTGCGTCTTACCGTCTTGCTGCAGAATGATCCTACTGGGTCGCTATTACGCCTCGGGGCCTTACCCGGAGTGACCAGCACCAAGGGAGTGGGACGTATCGAAACCGGGGAATTTCTGGTGTACGTGGAGTCCGCCAAGGGCAGCGATCCCCGCGCCCAGGTGGCCGAGCTCTGCGTGAAGGAAAATCTCGGGCTGCTCGCGCTTTCCCAGGAAAAACTTAGCCTCGAGGATGCGTTCGTGCGCCTGATCACCAGCGATGAGGCCCTGGCCAAGGATGGAGCCTAATATGAACCAAATTCTTCTCATCGCCAAAAAGGACCTCCGCTCTTATTTCGGTTCGCCGATCGCCTATATCGTGATCGCGATGTTCCTGCTCATCATCGGCTTCATGTTCGCGAATCTTTTTTCCTATTTTGCGCAGTCGATCTCGCAGTACGCCGCCGTGAATTACGGGCAGAAACCCACGCTTTCCGAAATGGTGATCCGCCAGCTCTTCGGCAATATCAACGTGGTGCTGCTCTTCGTGGCCCCCTTCATCACCATGCGCCTGATCGCGGAAGAGAGAAAAGACCATACGATCGAGCTCCTGCTCACCGCGCCGGTGCGCCCGATCGAGATCGTGCTCGGAAAATTTCTGGCCGGCCTGGGCCTCATCCTCGTGATGCTCTCGCTCACGCTGGTCTATCCCATCATTTTGTATTTCACCGCCACGCCCGATTGGGGCGTGATCGCGTGCTGCTACCTCGGGATTATCCTGGTGGCCGCCTCCTACGTGGCGATCGGCCTGCTCTGGAGCGCCCTCACGGAAAATCAGATCGTGGCCGCCGTGCTCACCTTCGGCTCGCTGCTGCTTTTCTGGCTTATCGGCTGGAGCGCCCATCGCGCCGGGCCCGTTTGGAGCGAGGTGCTCAATTACCTTTCGCTCATCGGTCACTATTCCAATATGGCCCAGGGCACGATCGATACTTCCGACATTATTTTTTACCTGAGCTTTGCGGGATTCTCGCTGTTCCTTACTAAGCTCGCGATTGACTCTAATTAAGGTATATTTATGAACCGCTTAGCCAATATCGCCGGAATCGCTGCTCTCCTCACCCTCTGCGCCTCGCTCGTGGCGTTTATCATCCTGCCCAATGAGCTCGTGGTGAATGGCCTCTGGGTTTCCTCGCTTTTGCTGATGCTCTTCTGGGCGGTAATTCAGCGCCGCGCGATTGTGAGCTTCCTCATGAACCGCCGTACCCGCCACGGCGCCAACCTGAGCCTCATCGTATTCCTGGTGCTCGGTATCCTGGTCTTCGTAAATATTCTCGCCAAGGATCACTCCTGGAGAAAAGATCTCACCCGCGGAGCGAAAAATTCCCTGAGCGACCAAACCATCAAGGTGCTCGATAGCCTCACGCAGGACGTGAAGGTGTATTACTTCACCACGATCCGTGAGAAGGAAAAGGGCGAGTTCGTGCTCAAGAACCTCAAGCACCGATCCTCGCGCATTCAGTATGAATTCGTGGATTCGGAGCGCCGTCCTACCTTCACCCAAAGCATGGGGGTCAACGGCAACGATATCGTGCTGCTCGAGTTGGCCGGCACCAAGAAGCAGGTGCGGGTAACGGGCGCGTCCGAGGAAGCCGTGACGAATGGGCTCATGAAGCTCCTCCGCACCCGCGACCAGACCGTTTATTTTATCGTAGGCCACGGCGAGCGCTCCCTCGACGATTCCACGCCGAACGGCTATTCGGTGCTCAAGGGCGAACTCGAGAAACAGGGCTACGTGGCCAAAGAGCTCAACCTCGTGAGCGAGGGCAAGATTCCCGCCGATGCCGCCTTGCTCGTGCTTGCCGGCCCCAAAACCGCCTTTTTTCCCAAGGAGCTCGAGATCCTCAGAGCCTACCTCAAGGCCCATGGGCATCTATTGCTCAGCGCGGAGCTCGACATCATGGAGAGCGGCCTCGCCAAGGGTAGTAAGCAGGTGGCCGAGCTGATCAAGCCATTTGGTTTGGATCTTCATGGCCAGATGCTCGTGGATCCGACGAATAAGAATGCCAACGTGGAGCCGCAAATCCTCTTCGGTTTTGCCAATGCCCGCGAACACCCGATCGTGCGCGCCTTTCCTCAATCGAGCGTGCAGTCGGTGCTGGCGGTTAATTTTCTCTTTCCCCTCACCACGCATATTACGTTTCGCGAAAAGGAAGATGAAAAATTTTCTCCGATCGTGACCACTTCCGGCCAGGCCTGGGCCGAGAGCGACTGGGAAAGCCTGAAGAAGGGATCCGTGACTTTCACTCAGGGCACGGATTTCCGCGGCGTAATGAACCTCGGCGTGGCGGCGGAAGAAATTACCGTGGGCACTCCCACCGAAGAGCCTGCGAAAACTCCGCGTTCCCGCCTGGTGGTTTTCGGTGCCTCCACCTTCGCCCAGAATACGATGATCGATAAGCTCGGCAACCGCGATCTCTTCCTCAATAGCGTGGCCTGGTTGGCCAATGACGAAAAGTTCATCAGCATCCGCCCGAAGGAAGACGACGACGGTCTTCGCCAGTTTTCCAATAGCGTGATCAATCTTATTTTGCTCGTTACCGTATTTTTCCTCCCGGCTTCGATCGTGATTTGCGGCGTGGTTGTGTGGTGGCGCAGGACGAAAAAATAATGGGCCTCAAGACTTCTCTTGTCCTAATGCTTGCCTTTATCGTGCTCGGCACCTTCGCGCTCTTCGATCCCCTGCATACCCGCGACAAGGCGGAGCTAAAAAAAGAGCAGGAGAGCCGCGTTTTTTGGCTGAAAGATAAGCTTCTGGAGAAAATAAAAGTCCACGCGGGAAAAACCGAGGTGGAGCTCGCCTGCGCCAAACCCGAGGGCTGCACCTTCGATGGCACGAGCGATTGGCTCGTTACCCAGCCCGTGCAGGAAAGGGCCGACCCCGCGAGCGTGGGCGCTCTGGCCGGTTCCATCATGAGCCTCACGCAGACCGAAAAGTTCGAGCTTGATGCCGGCACCGATCCTAAAGAATACGGCTTCGACACTCCCAGCGCCGAGCTCGAGTTTCAGGTGAAAGGGGATGCCGTTCCCTACGCCCTGAAAGTAGGCAGCGCCAAGGCCATCGGTTCCAGCGCCTACGTGCAAACCAACCGCTCGCCCAATACCGTTTTCATGGTGGCGAATTATTTTCCCGCCATGCTGCAGAAGGATCTTTTCCATTGGCGCAATAAACGGATTTTCCCCGAAAGCGCGAGCGGCAACGTGAGCGCGATCGAGTGGATCGACAAAACCGGCCAGAAATTTTCGGCCACAAAAAAGAACAACGTGTGGACACTGGAGTCTCCCGTGTCCGCGCCGGCCAATTCCATCTTGGTCGAAGGCCTAGCAACCACCCTTGTTTACCTCGATATGAAGGGCGTATTCAGCGAGAGCCGTTCGAGCGCCCCGGCGAAGAAAGTTTTATCGGGAAAGCCCGCCTGGACGCTCGCTTTCGCAAACGCCAAGGGCGAGTGGTCCCGGGTGACGGTCTACTCCGTGGCTAAGGAAAAGGGTGGAACGGAATTCGTGGTGGCTAAGGCCGGCGAGCCCCGCCTTCTCACCATCGACGGCCTCGTGCTGGAGCGTTTTAACAAGCCCTTGATCGAATACCGCGAGCGCCGCCTCATCGTGGGCGATGAGCTCTCGGGTGCCACGGAAGTGGCGCTGATCTTTCCCAAAGAGAAAAAAGAAATCGTGCTCAAGCCGGAAGCGCAAACTTGGGTCTATACTTCCGGGGATAAACCCACCGAAGCCCTGTCGCGCGATCGCATTGATTCCTTCCTGCGCGTGCTCTCGAGTATCGAGGCCAGCAACTTGGTAAAAATCTCTGCCGATCCCATGTATACGGCCTTCACGAAGCTACCGGCCGATCTCGAGCTGGAATTCCGCTCGGATGGCAAGCCCAAGCGCCGGATGCGTTTCGCGATCCATAAGCGCCAAGAGATTCTCACCGAAAGCCTCGTGCCCGGCGAACTCGCCGTGCTCAGCGGAGCCTTTTTGAAACTCCTGCCGGTACGCCTGCATGACCTCTACGAGTCGGCGAATAAACAGGTAATCACCTCGGAACCCGCGAAGGAGGGCAAACATGGAGAACATTCTCACCCTGACCACTAGCCCCCAGCCCGGCCCCGTACGTGCTTTCCTCCGGCGTACCGGAACCTTATTCCTGAACCCGACCCGCTTTTTTCACGAGGATTTTCCGCGGCTCGAAGGATCTTCGGCCATTGCCTTCGGGCTCACCAATGGCTGGCTCGCGGCCCTGGTGGCCTTTTTCGTGCGTACCTTCAATTCCTTTTTCTTGGCCCGCCTCTTCGAGCGCTGGGTGCAGAAATTGCTCGTGAGTGAAAGCGGCTTTTCGTTTCTCGCGCTCAGCCCCAATTCCTTCCTTTGGGCGGCCGGGCTTCTGCTGCTCACGCCGTTCCTTCTGCTCGCCCGTATTTTTTTCGGCGGCCTAGTGGTATATTTATTTACCCGCTTGCTGGTGGAAGACGAAAACGGCGGTCCCGACCGCGTGACCTTCACGAACGTGCTGCGCATCCAGGCCGTGGCCACCTCCGGCCGCTGGTTCGGCGTGGTGCCGCTGGTAGGGGGATTCATTTCTTTTTCCGTGACCATCGTGCTGCTCGTGACCGGCATCCGCGAGCGTTTCGCCCTCAGCAACCGCCGCGCCACCGCGATCGTGCTGGCGCCCTATATCTTGCTCTTCTTGGGCGTGCTGTTGATTTGTATCGTGTTCGCGGTCGCGCTTTCGCAGCTGCCCATGCACGAGCTGCTGGAGCTCGATACGGCGGGGTTGGGGCTGTAAAAGCCCTGGGCGCCGTCCACTAGTTCGCCAGAATTTCCTTCCCCTGTCTCCATCCGGACACCACTGATTTCATCAGCTTGAATCCACTAGGAAATCGGTTCTGGTCTTGCATTTCTCCCGGTAGGGGGAATTTTTCGTGTCCATCCGCTACTTACTCGTCGCCAGTTTTTTGCTGCTACCGGCCGCTCACGGCGCCGGGAGCTGTCCGGCCCTTTCCCTCGCCACCCTGAAAAATTCCAAGGCCTCACCCGGGCTCCGCTCTCAAGCTGGCATATGCCTGATGGAAGGCCAGCTCGAGAAAAACGAAGTGGCCCGCGCCGTTTTACATATTATTCGCGACCCCAAAGAAGATCTTTTCCTCCGCGAAGATTTGATCGAAGCCTTCGCGAAGGCTCCTCTGCGCCGCACGGTGCAAGTGGAGGGCGTAAACGCCCCCAGTATGAATCAGGAAGAGAAAGAGAACCTCGATCGCACTCTCTCTAGCCGCTCGGCTTCCAGCCTGATGGCGATTGCCCAGGCCGTGAAGTCCATGGACGAAATAGTTCCCGTGACCCGCCTTGAGGGAGATTTTTTTCGCGCGCTTAGCGAGATCGCCCAGGAAGATACGAATCATGTTTTATTGCGGGAAACCGCGGTGGTTGCTCTCGAGAAGCTTTCCCAGCGCACCGTGGAGAGCGGGCTATTCGAGGAGAAAACTATCCGTATGGCCCAAGAAACTCTGCGCGTGATCGCCGCGCGGGACGACGTGGCCAGCTACTATAGCGGCGCCGCTCAGTCTTATGGACGCCTGGCTTCCGCTGGTTTGCCTGGCTTTGAGGGCGATCCCACGAAGCCGACTGCCAATCGGATGATTTCTTCCGTTCCCGGCAAGCGCTAGCTAGTAAAACACCAAGCTTCCTTCCTGATCCGTTCTTCTCACCTTCCAATCATTCAGCCGTTCCAATACTTCCCGCGTAGGATGTCCGTAGCGATTCTTGGCGCCCACGCTGATCAGTGCAACCTTTGCGCCGCTCGCCGCGAGAAATTCGGCGGAGGAGCTCGTGCGGCTTCCGTGGTGAGCCACTTTCAGAAAATCCGCTTTCGGCAGTTCTTCGTAGTTACTCAGCAACCAGCGCTCGGATCTTTCGCTCATGTCTCCCGTGAGCCAAATGCTTTCTCCGCGGGGAAGGTCCACGGCGCATAGGGGCGAGAGGTCGTTCGAAGTTTTCGCGGGCGGAAAGAAGCACTGGAAAGAATCGGGCTGGGAAGAAAAAGAAAGAAAGCGGATGGGCACATTCGCGCGCTCGGCGGCGGCCAATACTTTGAGGGCTGCCTTTTGCCCCAGTGCTTCCTCCCGAAACCAAAGGCTGTCGCTCACTTTATGGAAGCGTAAGAAAGAGTCGAGGCCGCCTCGGTGGTCGAGGTCGAAGTGGGAAAGAAGTATTTTGTCCACGGCGCCAATGCCGATTCTTCCCAGACCGGAGCTTGCCGGCGCTTCCCTTCCTCGATATCCAGGAGGCCCTAAATCCATCACGATTTTTTCTCCGGCGCGGGTGCGTAGGAAGATGCTGTCGCCCTGGCCCACGTCGAGCACCGCGAAGCGGGGGAGGGGGCAGAAGAGAAATAGTAGGGGGGCGGCTGCGCCCAAATAGAGCGCACGTTTTTTCTTTGCGAAATAGGTGATGCCGTAAAGAGCGACCAACGAAAACAGCCACGGTATTCGTGGCACCCAAAATACTCCACCCACGATTTGATCTCCGAGCTCTAGCCATCCCGTAAAGAGATTCATGAGCCAGGCGGCCAGCGGCAAAAATGGATCTGGCAGGCCGATGCTCACGGAAATCAAATGCAAAACCGCGGGCGGCATCACCAACCATGCGATCAAGCTGCCGATCGTAAGATTCCAGAGGGGGGCCGCGAGGGAAAACAGACCGAATACCCAAATGATGATCGGCAGGGTAAAAAGCCAAGGCCCGAGCGTGATGGCCCAGAATTTTCGCGGCTGGATATAGAGAATGCCCGCCATCCCGCAAGCCGAGAGCAAAAAGGAAAGGAAGGAGCCTTTGCCGAGTAGGGAGGAGAGCAGCAGTGAAAGCAAAAATACCCAGTGAGGGCTCGGGCGAATTTCCAAAAGCTTCGCGGCGCTGAGTAAAGTGGTGAACGTAAAAGCCCTTACCATCGGGGAGCTCCATCCGGTGGCGCAGCCGAAGAAAACCATAAAGCCGAGTTGTAGCGCGAAGGATAGAACGCAAATCTCGCGGCGAAACTTGAGCCAGCGTTCTGGCCCTAGGGTGCAAAGCCGGGCAAGCTGCACGGCTACCGCCATGTGAAATCCGGAAGCCGAAAATAAATGAATCAATCCCGTGCGGGCGAATAGGGCAATCGTTTCCGGAGCAAGGCCTTCGAGCTTGCCGAGCAGGAGCGCTTGCACGAGGGCGGTAGAATCCATGCCCGCGGGAAGCCAAGTTCGTGCCTATAAGATTTTTTAATTCCTGGGATATGGCAGGAGATTGTTCTCGGGGCGTCCGGCATCCGGCCTTTCCTCCGTCCTAGAATTGGTCATAAGTTCGGGATAAGCTTCTCGCCATGCAGAGGATTAAAGCCTTTTTGATTTTTAATGGGGCCGCAATGGTGGCCGGGGCCGTTTTTCTGCTCATTCTTTATGCCCGCCGCGGGAACCAGAGCCATTTCCGCGACGACCTCTGGGAAGAGCGCAAAGAAGCCGAGAAGCAGGGCAGGCTTCCGGAGTTCGAAGATAAGGTGGACAAAAAAATCCTGCTCGAGCACCGCCCGGATCCTAAGGATCCCAAGCCTGAGCCCGCCCAGACCGCCTTCAAGGTGCCTAATTTTCGGGGTAAGCCCCACGAAGTGCTGGGAATCCCGGCCAATCCCAATGCCGATTTAGTGAACCGGGCCTTTAAGCACTGGATGAAGCGCTACCATCCCGACCGCGTTACGCATCTTGGCAAAGGCTATGTGGACCAGGCCCGCCGGCGTGCCGAACAGCTAAATACAGCCAGGCAGGTGCTACTTGCCGGTGTTCCTAAGGGGTGATCCGGGATTTTAGAAAAATCTCGGGGCCCTTCGTTGACAGGTCTTTTTTCGTAATTACATTCCGCCTGTCCTGCCGCCACTGCGAGCTTGCCCTATAGAGTAGGTATGGGTATACCTCACCTACGCTTAAGCCAGTTTCACAAGGGGCAGAATGCTCCGCGGCAACGTGTGTTGCCGTAGCAAAAGTTTTAGATAAATCCGGGCCTTCGGGCCCATTTGAAGGAGAAGTCATGAACGTTACGCCTCTATATGATCGTCTGTTGGTTCGTCGTTTTAACGAAGAAGAAAAAACCAAAGGTGGATTGATCATCCCCGACTCGGCCAAAGAAAAACCAGCCCAAGGCGAAGTGATCGCTTCCGGCAACGGCCGCATCAGCGAAGAAGGCAAGCTCACTCCCCTTACCGTTAAAAAGGGCGACAAGATTTTGTTCGGAAAATATTCCGGCAATGAAGTGAAAATCAACGGCGAAGAACTTCTCATCATCAAAGAAGAAGAAGTTCTCGGTATCATTCAATAGTTTTTCCACTAAGAATTTTTAAGGAGATATACATATGTCAGCTAAAGAATTTCGTTTTTCCGAGAGCGGTCGCAACTCGATCCTCGCCGGCGTGAACATCCTCGCCGATGCCGTAAAAGTTACCCTCGGCCCCAAGGGCCGTAACGTAGTTATCGAGAAGAGCTTCGGCGCTCCGATGGTTACCAAAGATGGCGTAACGGTAGCCAAAGAAGTTGAGCTCACCGACCGTTTCGAAAACATGGGCGCCCAGATGGTGAAGGAAGTTGCTTCCAAAACCAATGACGACGCCGGTGACGGAACCACCACCGCAACCGTATTGGCCCAAGCGATCTACCGCGAAGGCGCGAAGATGGTTGCCGCTGGTTATAACCCCATGGATCTCAAGCGCGGAATCGACGCTGCGGTTCTCAAAGTTACCGCCGCTCTCAAAGACATGGCGAAAGACGTGAAGGGCGATAGCGACATCAAGCAAGTTGGCACCATCTCCGCCAATGGCGACGAAGACATCGGCCAAAAACTCGCTGAAGCCATGGCTAAAGTGGGCAAAGAAGGCGTGATTACCGTAGAAGAATCCAAAACCGCCGAAACTACCCTCGAAGTAGTGGAAGGTATGCAGTTCGACCGCGGCTACCAGTCGCCGTACTTCATCACCAACCAAGAGCGCATGGAAGCTATCCTCGACGACGCAATGGTTCTCTTGTTCGACAAGAAAATCTCTTCGATGAAAGATCTTCTCCCCGTGCTCGAGCAAGTGGTTCAGCTCAACAAGCCGCTCTTGATCATCGCCGAAGAAGTAGAAGGCGAAGCCTTGGCTACCCTCGTGGTGAACAAGCTCCGCGGAACCCTCCACGTTTGCGCCGTTAAAGCCCCGGGCTTTGGCGATCGCCGTAAAGAGATGATGCAAGATCTCGCCGTTCTTACCGGCGGACGCGTAATCAGCGAAGATCTCGGCAACAAGCTCGAGAATACCAAGATCACCGATCTCGGCCGCGCTAAGCGCATCACCGTAGACAAAGACAACACCACGATCGTGGACGGCGCCGGCAAAAAAGCCGACATCGACGGCCGCGTGAAAGCCATCAAAGCCCAAATCGAAGAAACCACTTCCGACTACGACCGCGAGAAGCTCCAAGAGCGTCTGGCTAAATTGTCGGGCGGCGTAGCTTTGATTCAAGTTGGTGCCGCTACCGAAGTAGAGATGAAAGAGAAGAAACAACGCGTAGAAGACGCCCTCAATGCAACCCGCGCTGCGGTTGAAGAAGGCATCGTTCCTGGCGGCGGTATCGCTCTCCTCCGCGCTTCCGGCGTATTGGCAAACCTAAAGCTCGACCAAGAAGACCGTCAAGCTGGCGTGGACATCATTCGCCGCGCTTGCCAGGCTCCTGTTCGTCAAATCGCCTACAACGCCGGCGAAGAGCCTTCGGTTGTTGTAGACAAAATCCTCTCCAAGAACGAACCCACCTGGGGCTTCAACGCCGCCACGGAAGAGTATTGCGACCTGGTAAAATCCGGCGTGATCGATCCCGTGAAGGTAGTTCGCTCTGCGCTTCAAAACGCGGCCTCGGTATCGGCGCTTCTGCTCACCACCGAAGCTATGATCGCGGAGAAGCCCAAGAAAGACGCTGTACCACAAATGCCGGGAGGCGGCGGAATGGGCGGCATGGACGGTATGATGTAATTTCATTCGACCCCCAATTCACCTTCGGGGGGACGAATCGAAATCCAAAAAAAGAGGCCGGCGGGAAACCGCTGGCTTTTTTTTGCCCAAAAAAAGACTGCCGCGCCGCGGTTTTATTTCCGTAAATCCCACTTATTATTATTGACGCATTGAGTCAAGATAGATAT
This sequence comes from Bacteriovoracia bacterium, assembly GCA_050246755.1. GTDB lineage: Bacteria > Bdellovibrionota > UBA1018 > CAIPTA01 > CAIPTA01 > JAKFYM01. The sequence goes on along the minus strand of JBFWVL010000003.1, from coordinate 151,635 downwards.
AAGCAGGCCTGGCTCTTTGGATTTTGGAGATCTTTGTCTATGAAAAAGCTTCTTTTCGCGCTCGCATTCCTTGCTTCGGCCTCGGCCCAGGCCAAAGATTGCCGTCCTATCGTTTGCACTCTCTCCCAGATCGACGAAGCAAAAACTCTACTCACCAAACTTTCCCTCACCCAGTCCCGCAGCGACGACGACAAGTGCGCGATTTTCGAAGGCGGGAATGAAGTGACCCTCGCCAACGGCACGGACAAAGTGATCCTCGTGGCAGCCGAGGAGCAGGGTATGCTGATGCTGCAATTAGATACGGGACTCATCGAGGGACAGTCTTTGATTGGTTCTGCGTCCACGGAAGTTACGCGCCGTCAGCTCGCGCTCGATCCCGTGAAACTCGAGCTTGCGTACTACCGCACAGACGGAAACCAAGCCGGTCTCCTCGAGTTGGTTTGCCAGCGCAGCACTTCGCGCCACAAATAGAACTTATATTTTTTGGCCAAAATATGGCTTGAGAGCCACCACAAGCTTATCGCTCCTCGGCCTCTTCTCGATGCACTTATAGGCCGTAGAAAACCGCGAACTGGGTGGAAGCCAGCTGGTCCGCGGATCTAACCTTTCGAAATCACGGCGCTTCGCGCCGTTTCTGCCACCGGGTTGAGAATGCCCACGTTGGGGTTATACTTAACCTAGACTTTCCTTTGGCCAGGAGGCGCCTATGTCCAAATTCACCATCTTCTTTTTCCTGCTCACCGCCGCCGCGCAAGCGGGCGAGGTGAAAACCGACGTGCTCTTTCCTCTTTACCAAGCGCGGCCGATTCTGAGCCTGCTCTCGAGCGAGCAAAAAGAAAGCCCCGACGTTCAGGTGGGACTAATGATGTCGCGGGCCACCCGTATCTGTGAGTTCCTCAGCCAGCCTCCGGGCAGCTTTCGCTCCCGCCGCGCCGAGAACTTGCTCACGAAGCGCTTTGCGCACGATGGAAAGATGGCGGCGCTCGAGAAGCAGAGCAACGGCAAGATTAATCCTCGCCTACTAGAGATCGCGAAAACCGAGCATCCCGAAGTGGTGAAATCCCTTCGCTGCGTGGGCTCGCGCTAAGCCGCAGCTTGCCATTTCCCTCCTTTTTCTGTAGTCCTTAGCTCGATGAAAAAGGCGTATCCAGCTTCCAACTACAAAGAATACCGGCCCACGAAGAATCCATATTTCGATAAAATACGCGAATTTTCGGATGCTTCCGCTACTTTGCTGGCCGACGCAGATACCGAGCAGTTCAAGGGAAAATGGCGTGCGCGCCTCGGTAAGCCCGAAACGGCTTTCCTCGAGCTCGAGCTCGGCGCCTACCACGGCGAAACTTCTATTCACTTGGCGAAAACCAATCCCGATAATGCCCACCTCGGCGTGGAATGGAAGTATAAGCAGTGCTTCAAGGCCGGGAAAAAAGCCAAAGACGTGCAGCTCACGAACCTCACCTTCCTCCGCGCAAATATCGCGCGCTTGTCTTGGATGATCGCGCCCGGGGAAGTGGATCGCGTGTGGGTGCTGTTTCCGGATCCCTGGTCGAAGGCCCCCCAGCAGAAATGGCGCGTGCTGAGGCCTGATTTTTTCCGTATCCTCGGCACTCTACTTAATACCGGCAAAGAGCTAATGATCAAAACCGACCACGCCGAGTACGCCGAGCATATCGCGGAGTCGATCAAGGAAGCGGCTTGTTTCGATGCGATGAATCCCGAAAGAGCCGAAGCGGTATGGAAGCTGATCCCGCCTACGCCCTTCGAGAGAATCTTCCTGCGGCAGAAACTGCCGATCTATTCGTTCTCGCTAGTGCGGAACGCGAAGCTGGTAACTCTTCCCGAGGAAGTGAAGGACGTATCCTTTCCCGGCTGAGTCTTCGGTAACGTCCTTGGTAATCTCGTAGTAGGCCGGTGAGAGGAAACGCGCCTCCCAACCATTTTTCAAAGTGCAGCGAAAGCTTTGATCGGCTCCCACTTGCAGGGAGTTCGGGTTCAGTTTTTCCTGGGTGCCGTCATGTAGGCGCAGCATTCCGCTTTCGCGGTCATAAGCCTGTACGAATTGGGGGGTGTCCTCCACCACGAGGTCGAGCTCTTCGTTCCCGAGTTTTACGAGATAGATCCCTTGCGGCGTGCGCGTAATAGAGCGAAGGAAGAGGGCACGCGTTTTTTCGTGGGTGATTTCCTCGCCTTCCTGAAAAAGAACACCGCCTTTGGTGAGAAAGAGCGGGGGCGGGGCGAAGGTGACGCGCCGGATGGCTTCCTGATTATTGGGAAACTGAACTAGCTTCAGCGCTTCTTCCGGGCTCACCCAACGGAATTCTTGGTGTTCCTTGGGATCGAGGGTGGGGGTAGGCGGCTCGGCGCCGCCGTAGATGGGCAGGAAGAAGGCTCGCTCCACGGCGGGTCCCCAGCGGCCTTGGTATTCGTATTCGAGGCCTAGGTACTGGGGTTGGCGTTCGAAGCGAAAACCGGACTCTTCCTCGGCTTCGCGCAGGGCGGTTTCGGCGTAGGTCTCACCCGGATCCATCGATCCCGTCACGGGCTGCCAAAATCCGCCGCGATCGTCTCGCACGCGAAGGAGCAAAACCCGTTTTTCCGCGCTTTCCGGGCTCGGTTTCCAGTAGATCACCACCAATGCTTTTTGGATTTTCACGGGTCTAAGGATAGGAGAAAGCTCCTATTTCGGACAGTTCAATTGTGCCCAAATCGAATATAAGCATAGCTAATATTAGTGATTTCAAATGTTCCGTTGATTTATTGTTTAATAAAATCAAAGTATTACTTGCGAATAGGGGAAATCAACTGGACTCCGCCCATAATACCTGATATAAACGCTCCAGCAATTGTTCCGGTCTTATTCCCATCGTGGCCTTAAGTACGGAACATTGGAGGTACTATGAAAACGTTGAATCTGCACCCATGGCTCTGGGCCACCGTGACCCTCAGCTCTATTCTCGCCATGCCCGCCTGGTCCGCCCCCGACACTAATTCGCCCACTTTCTGGTCGGATCTTTTTTCGTCCTCGAAACCCACGCAAGTGGCCACCGCGGCGAAACCTAAGCCGAAAGTGGAAGCGGCCAAACCGAAGCCCGTAGCCGCGAAACCAGCCATCGCAAAACCAGCCGCCAAGCCCGCCACTGCCCCTGTGGCCGTGGCGAAGCCCATCGCGGCTAAGCCAGTGGTAATGCCTGCTCCAGCCGCCCAGGCCGACGTAGCCGTTGCCCTGGAGCTGGAAAGAGCGAAGGCCAAAGCCGCCGCTGCCGCGAAAGCCGCCGCCGAGAAGGCTGCCCTCGCCAAGAAGAACGACTCCCTCAAAAAACGTCCTTTCATCGTGGAGCTCTGTAAAAACAAAGTGAACGGTACCTATATTTTTGGCCGCGCTCCCTACGGTTGCGATGCCAGCTCTTACGAGGATACCAGCAAGGTATTAGAGAATATGGATTCTCTCGTGTTCAACGAGAAGAAAAACCAAAACGAAGAAGTGAAACGTTACTCCACCGCGATGTACCGTTTTGCCCGCGACGCCGCTGATGAATACATTACCCGCCGTAATCCCAACGTTTCGAAAGCCGAAAAAGAAGCTTTCCGCAAAGGCGTAATGGCCCTCATGCACCAAGAATCTTTTTGGTCGCACTATCGTATCTCCGCGAAAGACGGAAATATGAAGATCATGAAAGGTGACCAGGATTTCTCCTTCGGTATGATGCAAATCCACGGCCGCTGGCACAAAGACATGCTCATGAAGTACGAAGGCTGGACCGTAAAAGGTAACCTCGCCTACGGTATGGACATGTACTACTCGGCTTGGCAGAAAGCCAAGAGCGCTAGCTGCGTGAAGAACTTCGATCAGCGCGCCCGCTCGGCCTATGCGGTATACAACGCCGGCTCCTGGGCTGGTTGCCGCTGGACGAACCCCGACGACAAATGGGCCCGTAACGATACTGGCTTCTACCAAAAATATACTGGCCAGCTTTGGAACAAGCTCATCGATAAAGGCGCGATCGTGAATATGCCTTCGCCCGTGAAGATGGCTTGTATCTTCGACACCGGTGGTTCGAGCTGCGTATCCACTGCCGAAGACACGAGGACCTTGTGAGATCTAAGCTCCTAGCGCTCTTCCTCGGAATGCTCCTCATCGGAGCGGCCGCTTACTTCCGATCGCCGGCTTTGCCGGTATCGGAAGAAACGGTGGAGTCCGAACAAGAATCTCCTGCTCGGCCGGTGATCCCGGCCAAGCAGGGACTTTTTCAAACCGTGAGCTTCCATCCTTCCGATATTTCGGCCGGGCAGCTACGCAACGATTCCATCCTGGCTCCGCTCAATACTCAGGAAGCCGAGGCCCACTGGAATTCGATCGCCGCCCTGATAACCTGCGCCTCCAATCCGAAAAATTGCGCCGAGACTTTTCCCGAAACCGATCCGAGCTCACGCTTCTTCGCGATCCGCGATCGTATCCTCGACGAAACCGACTGGTTCCTCAGTCACAAAGCGTCCAGCCCTCAACAAGCCGCCCAGGCCCTCGAAGCCGCCCAATATTTAATGACCGTTCCCGACGAGCAAGTGCAAGCCAACGGGCTGAAAATGGCTCTCATGCTACCGCCGAGCGCCAAAACCTGCGAAATTATCTCCGCCAATATGGCCAACGTAGTGGACACCGCCATGGTTCCCGACATGATGCTGAATCTCGGCCGTTGTCTGAATCCCAGCAATGAGCAATCGGTGATCAACTTCGTGTGTGATACCATCACTACGGGATCGCTCTTCGCTTCTAAAGAGATGGCGAAAAATATCGATAAGGTTCTCACCGATTCCACGCGCGGGCGCCTCGAGACCTGCGCAAACAAACTGGAGAAGAACGAGCGCGAGCAATCCATGCGCCGGATCCTTTATCCCTCCTCCGCCTCCATATAAACCTGCCTAGTTTTCGCTACATAGCCGCCCCTTGCGGTGTCTTTCCTTTGGCTCTATATTGCCCGCCATGGAACCTATTGCAGCCGCGCGCCAGCTCATTGAGCTAGCCCTCGATGAAGACATCGGCACCGGCGATCTTACCGCCCTTGCCGTACCCCCCGATACCCGCACCCACGCTCGCCTCATCGCCAAGGAAGCCTGCGTGCTCTCCTGCATGGAGCTGGCGCCCCTCGTTCTCGAAGTGTTCGGTGCCGATGCGGAATTTAAAATTAATTTTGCCGATGGTACCTTCGTGGAAAAAGGCGCCACCATTTTCGAGGCCACCGGCCGCGCGCGCGATCTCCTTACCACCGAACGTACTCTCCTGAATTTCCTCCAGCGCACCTGCGGAATCGCCACTCAGGCGCGGCGCTTTAAGGAAGCTCTGGGCGGCGCCGAGCTTTGCATTCTCGACACGCGTAAGACCACGCCCGGCCTCCGTTATTGGGAAAAGAAGGCGGTAAAAGACGGCGGCCTCTCTAACCACCGCCAGCGCCTAGATGAAGCCGTGCTCCTCAAAGAAAACCATATCCGTGCTTCGGGCTCGATCCGCCTCGCGCTCGCCAATCTGCAGGGGAAAATTCCCGCGGGCACGCTGGTAGAGGTTGAGGTTACGAACTGGGAAGAGGCCAAAGAGGCGCTCGATTGCGAAATGAAGCGCCTGCTCCTCGATAATTTTTCTCCCGCCGACGCGCGCACCCTCGTGGCCAAGATCCGCGACTATCGCCGGGAGGTGTACCTCGAGGCCTCGGGCGGCATCACGCTCGATAACGTGCGCAGCTACGCCGGCCTCGGCCTCGACGCCGTGAGCGCCGGTGCCCTCACGCACTCCGTTAAAGCGGCCGATCTTTCCTTTCTCTTTCAGACCCAATGATGTTTCCGGCGCAGGAATTCACCCTCGACGTGATCGCGGAGTGCGGATCCACCAACGAACTATTGCTTTCCCGGCGAGACCACGACGGATTCGCTGGCACCGCGCTGCTGGCCCTCAGCCAGACCGCGGGGCAGGGGCGCCGTGGCCGCGAGTGGAACTCCCCCGAAGGAAACCTCGCCCTTAGCGTGGCGTTCCGTGAGAGCGAATCTTCCCGGGCCCCCCTCTATTCTTTTCTCATCGGCCTAGCCGCTTACCGGGTGCTGGTGGATCTATTGCCCCGCGGCCTGGACCTCCGCCTCAAATGGCCAAATGATATTTATTTGGACGGCCGAAAGCTCGCCGGCATCCTCGCACAGGCCCGCCAGCAGGGTTTAGCCACGGATCTGGTGGTGGGCATCGGGCTCAACCTCGCACGGGCCCCGCAGGGCATGGAGCCCGAAGCGGTTGCCGTGTCGGAATTTGTTTCTCCTCCCGGCCCCGAGATCTTCGCGAAATCATTTTTGGGCGAGCTCGTGCACCTAACCCGCGAAATTCAAAATTTCGAAGACCTGCGAAGACTTTGGGAGCGCGCGGCCCATCTTTCCGGCACCGAGCTTACGATTCAGGGCGAGGAGGGTGGCTGGAAGGCAATCGTTTTGCTGCCTTCGGGAGAGCTAGAAGTAGCCGATGAGAACGGAGCCCGGCGTAAGCTTTCCAGCGAAGCCGTAAGCGTGCGATTCGTTAAAAAATTTTAAGAAACCTGTATGCGTTAGTTCGAAAATCGAACAAAATTTGCGGCGCCGCAAATTAGCTCTCCATCTGCTTCATCACCTTTTCGAGCTCTTTTTTGATCAGATTCTCGGCGAGCTCCGGGATGATTTCCCAGGCGATTTTTTCCACCACTTCGCGCACGGCCATCTGCACTTCTTCGCGCACGATCTGTTCCATCTTCTGCGCGTCCACCGGATTCCAGTTTGCGGCCCCGGTGCCGGCCGAGGCGCGGGGAGCATCGCTGCTCGCCTGAGGAAACAGCGCCTCGGTATGCTCTTTGGGCAATTCTTCGGCGGGATGGCCTACGAAAGCCTTCGTGATCCGGTTGATATAGTCTTCGGCGAAACGGAAATTCGAGCCCCCGGTATCAAAGAGAAACGAGCCCGGAGAATTCTGCGCGTTGCTGGCGCCCGAACGCACCGGAGCAGAACGGGGCGGCGCGGTGGGCGGGGCCGACCGCGGTGGCACGGAAGGAGCGGCGGGTTGCGAGCTGGCGCTCCAGGCATCGAGGTCGGCGGGAGAACTATTTTCCCATTCGATGCTTGCGAGGCTGGCATCGAATTCCTCGGGCTCGTTGGCCGGCGGAGGCGAAGGGGGCGTATCGCTAGACTGCTTGGCATCGATCTCGGCTGAGAAAAAAGCGGCGAGGGCAGCGGCATTCGGGCTTAAGTCTGCCTCGGGCGCCGACGGCGCAGCGGGAGTTTTAAAGTCAGGAGGGGGCGAGGGCTTCTTGAAGGACGGAGGCGCTTCGCTCGTGGAGGGTTTAAAGGCCGGCGGCTCATCGCCTAGCACAAGTTCGCCGGGATTCGCGTTCGCCGAAAGCCCCGGCCCATTGGTGCCCGCACTAGGGGTTCCAAAGGAGCCCGAGAGATCGAGCACCGTTTCGGGAATAGGCGAGGCCGGCATCCCACCCGAGAGGTCGAGCATCGCCGTGGCGTTACCGTCCGCATTGCCAAGCTCGACGGCGCTTTCCGGCTCACCGCTAGGGGCCTCAAGGCTGATTGCCGGGCCTTCCGCTATTCCGAACTCCGCGGGAGGTGGAGCATTTTCGGCGAGACTAGCTAAAATAGAATTCGCGTCGCCGTCGTTTTGCATGCCCAGCAGAAGCTCTTCGGGGGCCGGGCCGGAAATTACGTCGCGGGCTTGGCTAAGCGAAGTATCGGTGAGCGAGGTGCGTTCCGGGGCTTTTATAGCTTGTCCAGAAAGGGACCCCTGCACTTTACTGCCCGAAGGAAACTTAGGGGGGGCGTCTTTAATCTGCCGAAGGCTTGCACGCAGCTCGGAAGGATCGAAGGGTTTGGCGATCACGAGATCGGCGCCGCAGGCCTTCACGGCTTCTTCGTCCACGGGCTCAAAAGCGCTCGAGAGCAGTACCACTTTAATTTTTGCTAGCTTGGAGTCGTTGCGGATCATCTCGGCGAATGCAAAGCCGTCTTTGCCGGGCAGGGTAAGGTCCACGAGAAAGAAGAAGGGAGGATTGGCCTTCAGCTCGCGTACCGCATCGTCGGCATTAAGCACCGAGCGGATTTCGTAGTCTTCCGACTGCAAAGCCATGCCCAGAATCTTGGCGATCGTGGGGCTGTCGTCGGCGAGAAGGAGCGAAGTGGCCATGTAAACGAGCTTAGCAACAGGGGTTTCACTAATCAACCGCCAACAGAAAACGAGAATCGCTCCGGAGAAAAGTCTTCACCGGCGCTCGCATAAATAAAATTTATTTCTACCCACGACGATGCAGGCGGCGATAAAGGGCGAAAACATGTCTTGACTCAATGCTTCAAAGTAAATGACTCGGGTTTATTTGGGCTGCGTCATTGTGGGAAAGTTAAACGGCTGATTAAAAAAGCGGCGTGCTTCCAGCTACTTCTACGTGCGAATTTCACTGGAAAATCTTTCTTTTGTTCTCGAATTTTACACTTTGTCAGGTTTTTAAAGGCTGCTATATTCGCATGCGTTCCTGGGGGGGAATTCGGGTCATGTGTTTTCCACCCTACATATACAATCCCGGGAGCTGTTCCTCGTGGCGGTGAGCATGCCGTGCTTGTCTCGGAAGCCTGAAGTCACGATACGGTGCCCACTTTATACTCGGGGTTGGAAAGCCGCTACCCAACGGTCTTTCCCGGGAACACTGAATTTGAACTTCACGCGCACCGGAGGGGGGCACGTTGGAAAGACCGATGGAAGGCTCCGGCCTCAAAAAAATCTACTCGAAGGTAAGCGCGGAGAACGCGGAAGACCTTATTTTTCGCAATCACGCTCTTTTTGAGCTCGGCCAGCTCTACGTGGAAAAATGCGATTTCCCGAACGCCGTGGACTGCTTCGAAAAAGTAAAAACCGAAGCCCTCCAGTTCCATCTTTACGATAATTACTTCCGCTCCATCAACTCGCTCCTGCGTATCCATGCTGAACGCCTAGACTTTGATAAATGTGAATCCCTGATGCGCGAGATCGCGCAAGTGGGCTCGAGCCTGAAATCTTTTAAGCGCTACCAGCCCAAGATCGATTTCAACCAGGGCGTAGCGGCCATGCATCGCAATGAGCCCGTGCTGGCCCGTGTGCACTTCGAACAGTCCAGCGCCAGTATCGCTGAATTACTCAAAGACGAGTCCATCTCCAAGCGTGATCGCGAAGAGCTGATCCGCGATTCTTTGGTCAACCGCTACTGCATCGCCACTCTGGACAAAGACAGTAAAAATCCTGCGGTGGCGTTAAAGCATACTGAAGATCTCATACAGGAGATCTATGACCTCACTCACGGAGAGAGGGCCTTCGAATTTCAGCAGCTCCACGATCTCGAAGCCACCATCACGATCCTGCAGGGCCACTGTCTGCGTGATCTAGGCGAGCCCCAGAAGGCTCTCGATCGCTACTGGGCCGCCCACAGCATCCTCAAGAGCCACCGCAACTGGGGTAACTACTACTACGTGCTCCTCGGCCTCGGCCAAGCCTATGTGGCCCTCGGTAACGCCGAACGCGCGCAAATTTTCTTCGATCTCATCGCCGACGCCGTGAGCGACCTCGAGCTCAACCGCCTCAAGCGAGTGCTTGATAAAGTTTCTAAAGTTACCGTAGATCACGGCAACCGCCTCCTGATCGACCGTGAACGCAAAGTGATTATCGAGCCAAAAATCGGCGAAGTGCACTTCGAGCGCCGTTTCGTGCTCCTCGAGATTTTCTACCTCCTGGCTTCGCAGCCCGGGAAGATCTACTCCAAGGAAGACCTCGTGGATAAGATCTGGCGTGAGTCCTATAACCCCATGATTCACGATTCGAAGGTCTATACTTCGATCAGCCGCCTGAGAAAGCTCATCGAGCCCGATTTCAAGCGTCCTATCTATATTTTAAACGAGCGCGACGGCTATGCCTTCAGCGCCACCGTAGTTTTAGAAGAAGTGAGCTCGCGCGTGCGTAAAGCAAGCCCGGGTGGTTCCGTAGAGGGGCCGGCGAAGCCGGATATCGGTATTCGTCCTAATCGTGGAGAGGTGGGACTATGAAGAAAATTTCCGGGTGGGGAATTTTTCTTACGCTAGCATTACTGCTGGCTAATTTAACGGCCCAGGCGGCGAGCCGAGACAATGGCACGTACCGCCGTGGTGACGAGGATCCTATTCCGTGGGCTTGCGTGGACTTCAGCGGTGCCTGGAAATCCGAAACGGGCAAGCAAGTTCAGATCGAGCAGCATAAGTGCTCGTGGCTCAAAGTTCGTGGAGCTTCTAACCTCCAGGACAGCGGTACCGTGATCGTTCCCGACGATAAGATCCGCACCATTGCCGAAGACGATTTCCGCGGGGCCGTTCGCTACCGCTGGAATTCCACCGAATATGGTTCCGTGCTCGAGACTTCCCGGGTGATTTGCTACGCGAATCGCACCGTGAACGAGTACGTAACCCTCGAATGGGTAAACGATAACCTCCTCCTGGAGACGACGTATCGTTCCACCTCTTCGAACTACGGCGACGGCAAACCGCGGCGTGACGTGAGGCAGCAACAGCTTCGACGCAAGACTGAATAGCGAAAAGCGCCTTAAATCAGGCGCTTTTCCCTTTTACAGTTGATCGAAACAGAAAAGTTTTGTAATCCCTATAGTTCTCAAAGGTTCACGAAAGGCAGATCAATGGGCAGAGGCAGAAAAAGACTTACGATTAAGATGAAATTGCGCCGTAACCAGGCCAAGAAGAAGGCGAAAATTCGCGCCGCTAAAGCCGGTGGCAAGGCCAAGAAAGCTAAATAGCTTTTATTGATCTCAGAGCCGAAGATTTTTAAGTATTCGGAGCGTTAGTTAAGTTGGTTATAACGTCCGCCTGTCACGCGGAAGGCCGCGGGTTCGAGTCCCGCACGCTCCGCCAACTTTTGAAGAAGCTGTCCCGCAAGGGGCGGCTTTTTTTTATTTTAGAAGGTTCTTTTGAAAGAGAATTTTCAGCATTACTAGTTCGAGGGATAAAAATGAGTGAGCTCACGTTTTCTCAAAGAATGGGATTAGCTTCTTTACCGGAACAGCTCAGGTCTGACGAGTTAAGCGGTTCTTTGCGAAACCGGGCTTGGTCGGCAATTTTTGAAGATTGGCAACAGAAGACGAGTGGTGGTTGGTTATTGGGGGAAAATGAAACTCTAGTCAAAGACCTATGTATTAATCTGCTAGATATTCCTGCAGATGAAGTCCATGTCCATCTGGACTCGCTAAAAAGAATAGTTAAACCAATTCTTCTGGAGGGGCCATTTCCTATCGTAATGGATTTTTTGGAGTATTACCTGAGGCATCCTAAGTGCCCGAAGCGGTTAGCTTATAAAATAGGATTTGATTTTGAAAATTGCAGAGCGGCTTACAGATTTAATTTTGATGAGATGTTTTTTTATCCGATTACGAGTCAAGAGCAAGCCCAAGCTATAGAAGAATCTCTAGCGGTTATTTCGAAAGAAAAATATTCAGGTGCGAGTGAACATCTAGCGAAGGCTTCCTCAGAGCTGATGGCAGGTAAATTTGAATCGTCTGTTCGTGAGAGTATTCATTCCGTAGAGTCGGTTGCTTGCATTATCACTAAATCGCCTAAGGCAACTTTGGGAGAGGCGTTAAAGCGACTTTCTGATCATGGAATTGAAATTCATACGGCATTTAAGGGCGGATTAGAGAAACTGTACGGATACAGTAGTGATGAGCGAGGCGTAAGACATTCATCTCTGAATGAAGTTTCCGGCGTCGATGAAGCAGATGCGCTATTTATGTTCGGCGCATGTGCATCTTTTTGCTCGTATTTAATAGAAAAAGCTAAAACGGCAAAGATCGATTAGGTTTTTCATAATTATTTTAGTGAGTTAAAAATTTAGGAGAGCTTAAATGTCAAAATCTATGTTTGGCTTCTCTTTCGACAATACCTACTCGGCCCTCCCCGAGCAGTTCTTCGCTCACATCAATCCCACGCCGGTTAAAGCGCCCAAGATGGCGATCTTCAATCATGATTTCGCTAAAACTCTTGGCCTAGATGCCGAAGCCCTAAGCCAACAGCCCGAAATCTTCGCCGGCAATAAAATTCTCGAAGGCGCCGAACCCATTGCCCAAGCCTATGCCGGCCACCAGTTCGGCCATTTCAATATGCTGGGCGACGGCCGCGCAAACTTGCTAGGGGAGCATGTCACTCCAAGCAAAGAGCGCTTCGATATTCAGCTCAAGGGGTCGGGCCCAACGCCCTTTTCACGCCGTGGCGACGGTCGCGCCGCGCTTGGTCCTATGCTACGCGAATATATTATCAGCGAGGCGATGCACGCTTTAAGAATTCCCACTACGCGCAGCCTCGCCGTGGTTACCACCGGCGAACCCGTGTTCCGCGAGCAGCCATTGCCGGGAGCAGTTCTAACCCGCGTGGCTTCGAGCCATATTCGTGTGGGCACTTTCGAGTACGCGGCCGCTCTGGAAAAAGAGAAGCCCGGCAGCCTAAAAATTCTCGCCGACTATACTCTCCAGCGCCACTATCCCGAGCTTGCTTCGCAGGCTGAACCATATCTTGCGCTGCTCCTCGCCGTGATGGAGCGCCAAGCTTCTCTCATCGCGAACTGGATGTGCGTAGGGTTCATTCATGGCGTGATGAATACCGATAATATGGCACTCTCCGGCGAAACGATCGACTACGGCCCCTGCGCGTTCATGGACCACTACTCTCACTCCACGCTCTTCAGCTCGATCGATCGCAATGGTCGCTATGCCTATGGGAATCAGCCCAAGTTGGCGGGCTGGAATCTCGCGCGGCTAGGAGAGGCGCTATTGCCTCTGTTGCACGAGAATCAAGAGCTAGCGGTGGCTAAGGCGCAAGAGGTATTGGCTAGGTTTCCGGGAATGTTCGAGACGCAATATTTACGCGGGATGCGAGCGAAGTTGGGGCTGGTATCGGACGATGCAGGAGATATTACGCTGATCAATGATTTGCTTGCGCTGATGGAGCTGCATAAATCGGATTATACGAATACGTTTCGGGCGCTTTCTGCGGAGACATTGCCGAGTGATGGTTTATTCGCAGAAGCTGCATTTAGGGAATGGTATGCGCGGTGGAAATTACGTCAGCCATCATCCAGCTTGATGCGATCTAGTAACCCCGTAGTGATTCCGCGCAATCATCGGGTGGAGGAGGCGCTTGCTGCCGCGGTGGAGCGGGAAGACTACGCGGTGATGGGGCGGCTATTGGCGGCGCTTAGGGCTCCCTACGAGGAGGCCGATCAAAATATGGATTATCGAGCCACGCCCATCGTTACTGGCGAAGAATATAAAACTTTTTGTGGCACCTAGCGTGCCCTAAAGCGAAGCGGTTGTTTTCTTAAAATTTTTCAGATTATCCGCTAGGAGGTGGAGGCTCTATTTTTGGCGCTGTTTTGCCGATAGGAACAGATGAACTCCAAGATCGCGGGCATTGATCTCGCCACAATCTATCAGAAAATCGTGGAAACGAGCGAGCAGGGGCTCTGCCTTCTCTCACCAGAGGGCCGAATTGAATTTGTGAACGATGCCCAATGCCGCTTGATTGGGTATAGCCGAGAAGATTCGATCGGAAAAGAGTGCACGAACTTTTTTGCCCCCGAAAGCATCGATGCTTTTCTTTCGCGCCGAGAAAAGCGAATTGCGGGACAATTGCGTGAACAATACGAAATAGTATTCATCCACGGGATCACCGGAAAAAAAGTTTATACCGCAACCACGGTGAGCCCTATCTTCGATGCAACCGGAAAAATGGCGCTTACCCTAGGGATTTTTACCGATATAACCGAGTTGAAGCAGGCCCAAATTAACCTTAACCAAAGCGTAGGCCAGCTAAAGAAGGCCCAAAAGATAGCTAAACTGGGTTTCTGGGAAATGAATTTCGGCAACGACGCGCTTTGGTGGTCGGATGAACTCTACGAGATTTTTGAAATAGCCCTCACCGCAACCCCACCGGATCTCTCTGTTGTTTTTGAGAAAATTCATGCCGACGATCAAGCAGAACTAAGAAAGCTGATCGATCAGTCGCGCGAGCAGGGAATTCCGTATTCCATGCAGTACAGAGTTCGAAAAAATGATGGGAGCTATATTTTCGTTCGCAGTGTGGTGGAGGTCCAAAGAGACGAAGCCGGCAAGCCAGTAGGCCTGAGCGGAATTCTTCTGGATATTACTCAACAGGCCCAGAGTGATCAAATCATTCAAGAGCAACGGGCGCAAATGGTCGCGGCAGCAAAGCTTTCGTCCCTTGGGGAGATGGCTGGCGGAGTAGCGCATGAAATCAATAATCCTCTTGCCGTGATCCAGATGAAGATAGAGTTACTCTCCGAAATGAATGCTGAAGGCACTATCAATTCAGGAGATTTGGGGAATAGCCTTTCGGTGCTCCTAAGCACGGTGGAGAGAATTAGCAAGATTGTAAAAGGCTTGAGAGCGTTCTCGAGAGATGGAAGTAACGATGAAGCCAGGGATGTGGAGGTTGCCCAGTTGATCGACGATACGGTGAGCCTATGCGGAGAGCGCTTTGCTACCCATGGGGTTGCGCTGCATGTCGAACCCGTTCCGGAAGGTATATTTTTTTCTGGGAGGGCAGTGGAAATCTCACAAACTCTCCTGAATTTGCTGAATAATTCCTATGACGCCGTGGCGAAGTTAAGAGAGAAGTGGATCAAAGTATCCGTGATTTCTTCGGCTGATTTTTTGGAAATTCAAGTTACGGATTCGGGGAATGGGATTTCTCCCGAAGTTCAGCGGAAGCTTTTCCAGCCATTCTTTACCACCAAAGAAATTGGGCAAGGAACCGGTCTGGGCCTCAGTATTTCCACTGGAATCATAAAAAATCACGGCGGCGAATTATGCTTGGATCCAACTTGCCCTAATACTCGCTTCGTTATTCGTTTGCCAAGAACGAATAGCGGCGCAGTAAAAAGAATCGCTTAGCCTGGGAATCGCCGACCTCTTTCTTGGTGGAAAGGTTCTACGTTACTGGCGCCCGTCTAGTTCTTGGGCAGTCCTGCCTTATCAACTTGCCCTAAAATCGCCATTAGTTGCCGATAGTTGCGTAGGATTTGGCACGTTTCTCGAAGAGAGAGTCCATATGCCAAACTACGTCTTTCTACTGCTCGCGCTCTTAACGTTCTCCACTGCAGCGCACGCCTATACGCGCGACGATCTCCTGGAAGCCGTAGACATACTCGAGGCGCAGCTCGATAAGATCGATGCCCTCGGCGGGCGCACTTGCCCAGACGAGCATAAAAAATTGAACGCGGCCAAAGAGCTGAGAATCTCGCTCTTTGCCGGCTACGAAAATTACGACGAGGTTACTGCGGATGCGGTTCACTCGGCGGCGGTGGCTACGGTTTTGAAGCGAAAATGCAGAGGCCATATCGAGGCCTGCGGATTCAGAGAGGTGGCTCGCGGCGCGAATAAGGTGAAACTGCAGCGCGTGATTGAAGGCCGTAAAGTCACGATCGAGCTCCACCATGCCTCGGTGAGCGAAGTGGATGCGGAGAACTCGAATTTCGGCAGTCAGCAGTGGAACCAATATGCTCATAGCCAGACGATCTGGGCGGAGTTTCACGAGGCGCTGAAGAAATCGGACATCGTTTTTTATTCAGGTCACTCCCGCGTGGGTTCGGGGCTCGGATTCAATATCGAGAGCCTACCCCAGCATGCGTTCAATATGGTTTTCAAGCAGCCGCTGAATGCTACCCTCGATGCGCTAAGAGCGCGGCCGAGCCGGCTGAAGGTGCTTGGGCTTTTCTCTTGCGAGTCGGATAAGTACTACCGCGAGGTAATGGAGCAGGCGAATCCGAACATGAATCTCATCGTGACCCATATCGACCTCGATGCGTCGCCCGGCGAGCAGAGCGAGATTGGGGCGCTGAACGCGCTCCTTAAGCAGCAGTGTCACCGCACGATGGTGAAGGCCCTGCTCCCGGAGATGGAGCCCATTCCTGGAGGAGTGGAATACATTCGCCGGCCGGAATAGGCCTACACGCAAGTATTACCGCCCGATTTCCTAACGGTACCGGGCCCTTTACCGGCTCGCAGGAAGCCCTACGGCATTTCTAGGCCAGTTGGGCTTCGGCCTAGCCTTTGCGATTCATCTGGAGTCGCTGGCTTTCACGGAGGGAATGGACCATGAATAAAGTATCCGCCATCTCGGCGTACAAAAATTATCAGAATGTCTATTCCGTGAATGATGTCTCCGAGACGCGCAAGGCGCAGTCGGGGAAAAGCGGAGATAGCGGCAGCGGTTCTCTGGCGGAGCGCCGCAAGGGGCAATCCAAGGAAGAGAGCTTCCGCGATATCTTGGCGAAGAAATTGAAGTCGGCCTAAGTGGGGCATATGTGTGTGAAGGCGCCGAGGCTTTTGCGTACTTTTCTGTTTTCTCCTGAGGAAAATGGGATCAAACTAAAGCCATGAAAAGAACGAAAAGCATATTTTTATTTTGTTTCTCTCTTGTCGCTTTTTTCGGGATCGCGGAAGAATCCTGGGCGGCGGGTTGCTCGCATCGCTTTGGAGCCGGAGTGGGGATCGTGCACACGGATGAGCCTTCCGACACGAACGTTTCCGTGGGGGCCGAATATGAGTGCCGTATAAATAGGCTGGTGGGAATCGGAGCCTTCGGGGACCACGTGTTTGCGGATCCAAGCTTCACGCTGCTCGGGGCGCCGCAAGTGCTGCTCCATCCGCTCGGTGGGGATTTTTTCGTGGCGGCGAGCCCGCTGATTGAGTTCGGCTCGGGAATCGGCACCCACGTGGGCGCCAGGCTTTCCACGCGTCTGCCGATTCCGCTCGCGCTTTTCGTGCTGGTGCCCAGCTTTGCCGTGGATTTCATTGGCGGGCACCGGAATTACTGGATTGGCTTAGGGCTAGCCTTCTAGCTGCCCTGGATTTCCCGTCGTTCGAGAAAGGGCTCGTGCCTAATATTCAGCGGCGTGCTGCATACTTCAAAATCGGGCCGGGCTTCTTCTATGCGCGTAGTGGCACATTCCTTCGGCTCATGCACAGGCGCAGCCGCGCAGCCGGCCAAAATTAGGGTTAATAGGGCGGGCAAGATTAGGTTTTTCATTTTCATGGCTACCTCCTTTGGGGCGCGGTCGGCATGGCAGCGGAGCCCTTGATATATCAATTAATATACGGCATAGTGCTTGATATGTCAATCAATCCCTTATTGGAAGCGTACCGGTCGTTTAAAAGAGAAATTACGCTCATCGCGAGTACCGAATTAAAGAAGGTAAAGATGGGCGAAAAGCAGATGGTGATGCTTTTCTATCTGGCGGAAAACCAGGAAGCCACGGCGTCCTGCTTGGCCGCGCATACGCAAACGGATCCGGCGGCGGTCACAAGGGCGCTTCGGTCACTAGAGGAAAGTGGTTATGTAAGGAAAAAGACGGATCCCTTGGATAATCGTCGCAGCCACTTGGAGATTACGGCAAAAGGTAAGGCCAAAGCGGAAAGCTTGGAGGTGATTCGGGATGATATTTCCCAGCGCATTTCCAAAACTCTCAGTGGCAAGGACCTGCGCGAACTCGAGCGCCTGATGCGCACCGTGAGCGAGGGGTTACAAGGATATCGTGAATAGGCCAAGGTTTTTGCGCGGCGGCAATTGGGTTTTAGGGCTTGCGGCGCGTATAGCGTAATTTGGCTAATGAATAAAAATTTTTATATATCGAAAAAGATTTAATTGTCGACGATTACCGCTAGCGAATTAGGGTTCGATATGATTAAGTCACTGCCAAAATGACAAAAAATAAGAAAACCAGATTCGGCGTAATCACGGCCTGTCTTCTCATCCTTTTTGTGGGAGTTGCTTCAAATCTGGCCATGTCGCGGTTGTTGGAGAGCTCGCGCTGGACTCAACATACGAATGAGGTAAGTGCCGAACTGAATAAACTTTCGCTCCACTACCAGGCCGCGATTTCCTATATTCGCGGCTTCCACCTCACGGGAAACGAGTACTATTTAAGGCATCACCTAGAGGAGAGAGCCGGGATCCCGGAAAGCCTCGAGAAATTGCGGCAGCTGGTGGCGGATAATGAAGAGCAGCGTAAGGCGATAGAAGAGCTCGCCACGATGCTCGCGATGAGAATCGAGCGCTGGGAGTTTTTTGTACAATTGCGGCAAACAAAAGGTGTGCCGGCGATTATGAATTCCATGAGAAGCGATACGGGCCGCAATATCGACGATGCCTTGCGCGCCAAAATTCAGGAAGTGATGGGGCGGGAAGCCCGGCTTCTCGAAGACCGAACTCTTCTTTTGACGAGGTATGGCCGTTTAACCTCCGTGATGATCCCGCTCGGGGCCTTGATTGCTTTACTGCTAGTGATGATGGCCAGCTACTTCGTGAGGCGGGATTCCAGGGCCCGTGATTTAGCCGAGAAAGAGTTAGACCAATTTTTTACGCTTTCGCTAGACATGCTCTGCATCTCCGGCATGGACGGGTATTTTAAGCGTCTCGGGCCGGCCTTTGAGGACGTACTGGGCTATTCCCTCGCAGAGCTCTATTCAAAGCCGGTTGTGGAATTCGTTCATCCCGATGATCGGGAGAGGACCGCCGACGAAATTGAACGGCAGGCGAAGGGACATAAGGTTCTTTCGTTCGAAAATAGGTTCCGCACTAAGGATGGAGCCTATCGCTTTCTTTCCTGGAAGTCGGTACCACACGGCGATCTGATGTTCGCGGTAGCTCGCGACGTTACCCAACAAAAGCTTTTTGAGCAGGAGCTGCGTGACGCAAAGGCGGCGGCGGACCAGGCAGCGCGCGCAAAATCGGACTTTTTGGCTAATATGAGCCACGAGATCCGCACCCCGCTGAACGGCATTATCGGAATGACCGATTTGCTGGCGGAAACCGATTTGGATATTGACCAGCGCCAGTGCGCAGCGGTGATCCGCAACTCGGGAAATATTTTACTCAAGGTGATCAATGAGATCCTCGACTTTTCTAAAATCGAGGCGGGAAAGATGCAGATCGAAGATTTGGAATTCGATTTCGCGCAACAAATTGAAATGCAGATCAGCCTCCTGGGGGTTCCGGCCCACGAGAAAGGACTCGAGATTAAATCTTTGCTCGATCCGCGCATCCCTCGTGTCCTAAAGGGGGATTCGAGCCGGGTAGGGCAAGTTCTGCTCAATTTTCTCAGCAACGCTATCAAGTTCACCCAGCGCGGCAGCGTGGTGGTGGGGGCGTTCCTGGAGTCTATCGACGGAAATACTTGCCAGGTAAAGTTTACGGTGAAGGACAGCGGGATCGGCATGTCCGCCGAGCAAACAAAAAAAATATTTGCCCCTTTCACTCAGGGTGATGAAACCACCGCCCGAAAGTTCGGCGGCACGGGCTTGGGTCTATCTATCTGTAAACGCCTCGTGGAGCTAATGGGAGGGGAAATAGGAGTGGAAAGCAGGCCAGGTGAGGGATCTACCTTTTGGTTCACCCTCAAGTTCGGCATCCCCGCCGCCGCGGAGATCTCCCATCCTCCTTTGCTCGAAGCCTTGCCAACTTCCCATCCTTACGCGCGCCACGCGTTGGAGACTCCCGCCGGAGAAAAGCGAATGATTCGTATTTTAGTGGCCGAAGATAATAGTAATAACCAGCTCATCGTTCTCAAAATGCTCGAGAAATTAGGTTATTCCGCTCAGCTCGTGACCAACGGAAAAGAAGCCGTGGAGGCTTTTTCTGGCGGGCGCTACGATATCGTGCTGATGGACCACCATATGCCCGTGATGGATGGAAAAACCGCGGCCGGTTTGATACGGGGAATCGAAAAAGACTCCGGCCGTCGGGTGCCGATTTTGGCTTTCACCGCCAACGTGCTCGACAAAGAGCAAAGAGCTCATTTTACCGACTTAGTGGACGATTTCGTGATCAAGCCAGTTTCGATCCACGTACTCGAAGCGGCTTTGAATAAGTGGAAGCCTGTTTCTTAGAAAAAAACTCCCGCTGTTCGTGGTAAATTGAGCCGATGAAGCCTTTCTCCGAGTCTTGTGCGCAAAACCAGGAGCCGATCCTCGAAGTTCTCCGGGAGGCGTTCGCGGATCGCAAAATGGTGCTGGAAATTGGTAGCGGTACGGGCCAACACGCCGTTTATTTTGCTAGGCACCTGCCTCACCTGAGATGGCAAACGAGCGATTTAGCAGAAAATCATTCCGGCATTCGAGCCTGGCTCGAGGAAGCCGCGCTTTCCAACGTAGCTCCGCCCATTCTCGTAGACGCTCGTACTCCCGAATGGAGTCTTCCTAAAGTGGACGCCGTTTTCAGTGCGAACGCGGTGCATATCATGGGCTGGGAAGCGGTGGAGGGGATGTTTCGCGGCATTGGCAAAGTATTGGCTACGAATGGAATGGTGGCCTTATATGGGCCCTTTAATTACGGCGGGAAATTCACCTCTGAAAGCAATGCGCGCTTTGATCAGTGGCTGAAGAGGAATAATCCCGAGAGTGGAGTGAGGGACTTCGAAGCGCTGGATGCGCTGGCGAAGCAGATTGGGTTGGCGCTACAAAAAGACTACGCTATGCCCGCCAATAACCGTACCTTGGTTTGGAAGCGCGTTTAGATGAAGCAGGAGATCGAGCTTAGGGTTTTTTCGTCGGTCGCGAGCTTTGATCGGAAAGAATGGAACGCGCTCATCGGCGCAAATCCCACCATTTCCCACGAATATTTGCTGGCTCTCGAAGAAACTCGTTGCGCCAGCCCCGAAACCGGCTGGAATCCACGGTTCATTGGCGCCTTCGCCGGGGAAAAATTGGTAGGGGCGATCCCGCTTTATTTTAAGAGCCATTCTTACGGGGAATTCGTATTCGATCAAGCGTGGGCCGACGCCTACGAGCAAAATGGGCTGGCGTACTATCCCAAACTCGTTTCTTCGGTGCCCTTCACGCCGGTGAGTGGGCCAAGGGCCATGGCAGAGAGCGAAGGGCTGCAAAAAATATTGATTAGTGCTGCCGTACGGCTGGCCGAGAAGGCCGGGGCTTCTTCTTTGCATATATTATTTCCTTCCGAAGCTGCGGCCAAGGAAATGAAAGAGCTCGGGCTCATGCTCCGGAACACGGTGCAGTTCCACTGGCGAAATGGCGGATTTAGAAATTTCTCAGATTTTCTTGCTGGAATGCGCCACGACAAACGCAAAAAAATATTACAAGAGAGGCGAAAGTTAAAGGAAGGGAGCGTTACCTACGAGCAAATCCGGGGAGCAGGGGCCACGGAAGAGGATTGGAAGTTTTTCTATACTTGCTACCTGCATACTCACCATCTCTACCGTTCTCCCGCGCCGCTTACCTTGGACTTTTTTCTCCAGCTCGGGCGCACGATGCCCAGGAATATACTTTTGATTTTCGCTTCGAAAAATGGAAAACGAATAGCGGCGGCTTTCGATCTTTTCAATTCCACCCATTTTTTCGGGCGTTCCTGGGGAGCGCTGGAATATATTCCGGGCCTGCACTTCGAAGTTTGTTATTACCAGGCCATCGAATTCTGTATTGCGAATAATATCTCGATATTTGAAGGGGGCGCGCAGGGGGAACACAAGCTCGCGCGGGGCCTATTGCCGGTAACTACCTGGAGCGCGCATTGGCTGGCGCATCCGGAATTCTCGGCGGCCGTGGATGATTTTTTAAAGCGCGAAACCGGCTCGATCGTGCAGTACGTGAATGAGCTGAACGAGAGCAATCCATTCCGGGCGTGAGTAGTTACGCCCCGTAACTGTTCCTTACTAAACCTGTATAGCGGCAGAACGCAGCGCTCGTGGATACATGCTTTGGCACAAGCATTGCTCTATCAAGAAGCAAGACCAAGCAGGTCGAAAACAATAAGGAGAGCGTAATGATAAAAATTTTCAGCTTAGTAGCAGCCGCTTTGGTTTTAACTTTTTCCACCGGTGCCATCGCCAAAGAAGGCGATACCCACGAGAAAGTAGTTACGGTGGGAGACGTCTATATTCCCAGTAACTTTGATTCCAGCTCGGATGCCTTTGTGGTGGTAAACGGCTGGTTTCCCCATAGCTGCTATAAAATCAAAGACATTCAAGTGGAGCATCCTAGCGCAAATCTCCACGAGATCACCACCACTGCCAACGTGACCGAAGGTATGTGCCTAACCGTGATCGTGCCTTTTCATAAAGAAGTGCAGCTTGGCCGCTTAAATGTGGGTGAGCATACGCTTCGTTTCGTGAACGGCGATGGATCTTATATGGAAAAGAAACTTACGATCGCTCGTTAAGCTTTCTGTTCCTCCCCGGATTTTTCCGGGGAGGAACTTACGTGTTATAGTTTGAAATTTTGGGGGAAGGAAATCATGAAAAGAATCGTGGCGGCCGTGTTTTTCGTTCTCTTGCCTGTACAGGGCTTCGCCAAAGAGACCCTGCGGAAGTTTCGCTGGGCACAGAGTTCAGGCCCCCAGAAGGCCCGTTTGTTTACGGCGAACGCGATGCCCCCCGAGCCCACAAAGAAGCGCCCACTGCTAAAGGGCGTAGGTGAATTTATCGCCCGCGAGAGCCAAACGATTGGCCGCGCGCACGTGGCGGGCACTTGGCAGCAGAAAATAGTCGGCACGAGCGGAGAGGTTACCTACGCCACGGGTGAGCTCGCGGATAACTTGCCGGCCGCCTCCACCGTGGAGGACAAGAATATCGCGTTAACCGACGCCCTCGAGCGCGCGATGGCCTCGCTTCCCGAGCTGCAAAATGCCTCCCGCGTGTTCCCTCCCAAACTGGAAGTAAAAAAAGAGAAGTCAGAGGGCGGGAAAGAGAACTGGATCCCGTATTGGAGGGTGGAATACCTCACGCCCGATCAAGATCGGCTACGCTTCGTGAACATTTCGGGAGAAGGAATGGTTTTGGAAAACGGAGAGCTGGATTGGGATGGCATTGATGGACGGGCCCTGGTTTTCCCCAAGGGGTCTAAGCTCGGCGGCGTGGCCGAAGAGACCTTGCGGGACCTTACGGGCGATGGAACGATCACGGGCCGCTTGCTCCACGTGGTTTCTAATTTGGATCTCAAGGTATGGTCGCCCCAGCTTACTTTCTTTTTTCCCCAAGACGACCGGCGTTTTGACCTTGGCCAAGCTTACTTCACCATCGATCAGGGCTATCGCTGGCTGAAAGATCATCTCGGTATCGAGTTGAATCATCCGATCGAGGTGAAATTGCACGTGGGCAACAACGGGGTGAGCAACGCCGCGTTCTATCACCAAGATACGATTTATCTCGGCACCGGCGACGGGCAAATTTATAAAGACATGATTCGCGATCCTTCGGTGCTCATTCACGAGAGCATTCACGCCGTGATCGACACCTATGCCGGGCTTCCTTCCGAAGGGGAAGGGGGAGGATTCAACGAGGGTTTTGCTGATCTTTTTACCGCGCTGATTTTGGATAATCCACGCATGGGAGAAGCGTCCTATCTCGGCGGCGAATACCGACGTACCCTCGAGACGAAGCTCAAAGCATACCAGGATTTTGCCCCCGGCGTTTACCAGAATGGCACCATCGTGGGCGGGACGTTTTGGGACATGAAGCCGAAGCTTGGTACCGAGCTCACCGCCAAGCTCGCCTTCCGCACGCTGGTGCGCCTAGGGCACGGAGCCCAGTTCGACGATTTCCCCTCGGCGCTGCGAAGCGCGGCCGAAGGATTGCTTTCGGAACCACAAACGCGCCTGGTTCTACAAACCGCGAAGGACCGCGGCTGGAAGGTTGAATGAAAAAATTACTACTGGGGATACTGCTCGCGGTATCCGGGGTGCTCTTCGTGGCGATGGATGCCAGGGCCGAAGATACAGTGGTAGGGCACTGGGCATATTTTATGAAGGTCTATAAGGGGGAGGAAATTCCCGAAAAGCCGGAAGATACGCTTCGCCTGCGCTACGAGCTAAAACCCGATGGGGCGAGCCGGCTCTACTGGTGGCACGAGGGCGAGCATGATCACTGCCAGCGAACGGGTAAGTACCAGATCGAGGACAATATCCTCGTGGACCAAACGGAATGGGTGGATCCGGCGAACACACAGCTCTGCAGCCAAGACCCCGATATGCAGCCTG
This sequence comes from Bacteriovoracia bacterium, assembly GCA_050246755.1. Taxonomy (GTDB): domain Bacteria; phylum Bdellovibrionota; class UBA1018; order CAIPTA01; family CAIPTA01; genus JAKFYM01. Next base: position 127,572 of record JBFWVL010000003.1, on the reverse strand, counting down.
GAAAAGTTACCCGCACACCGTTCAAATTTACCGACGGGAACCTAGTGATCCGCCTGCAATTGGGCGAAGATGAGCTATTCTATGTATGGAGAAGAATTAACAAACCGGTCTACATGATTGTTGATTTTCATTGGCCAGGAACTTGCTTTTGCCGGGCGCATGCATCGCCCAGAGTGCCCTAAATGTGAGATAGACAGGCTTCCCCGTAGTGGAATCGTACGCTACGGCGTCTATTATCGAACATCGGACTCTAGCTGGATCCAAAGGTTCCGCTGCCTGGGCTGTAAGAAAGCCTTTTCGAGAGCCACCTACCAGGAATGCTACCGCCAGAAGAAGCGCCACAAGAACGAGCTCATCCGTAAACTCTTTGCCTCGACCGTCTCCCAGCGAAGAATCGCCAAAATTCTGTGTTTAACCAGGGTAACGGTGGCGAGGAAGTTCTATTTCCTATCGTTGAAGTCTGAATTTCTATTGATGAGCAATAACTACGAGAAAAAGGCCGCCGAGATCGAGTTCGATGATCTTGAAACCTTTGAGCATACGAAATGCAAACCCCTCTCCATTACTTTAGCGGTGGAATCAGGAACCAGAAGAATCCTGGGGCTTGAAGTGAGCGTGATGCCGGCCAAGGGACTATTGACCAGGAAGGCGAAGGTAAAATACGGCTACCGGCCAGATTTTCGTAGAGAAGGCCGACGAAAGCTGTTCCAAAAGATCCTTCCCTTCGTTGAAGAAGACGCGATCATTAAGTCAGACAGCAATCCTCACTACCCAAAGGACGTGAAAAAGTTCTTCCCTAAAGCCCGGCATGTGACGTTTAAGGGAAAGCGAGGGGCCAATACCGGACAGGGGGAGTTAAAGAAGGTGGTCTTTGATCCGCTCTTTAGCCTTAACCATACCTGCGCGATGTTTCGCGCCAATGTGAATCGCTTAATCCGCAAAACCTGGTGCACAACCAAGCAAGCCGACCGCCTTTATGCGCATCTCGTGATCTACGCGCATTTTCATAACGAAAACTTGGTTTGAGAGCAGGGAAATCCCTAAACGAGCGGCCCTGAAAACAACAATCATGTAGGCCAGTTTAAGGTTTGTAAATAGCCAGACCAGCCGCCGCACCCGCCAAAATAATCGTCACCCAATACGCCTGCATCGCATACGCCGGGAATCTCTTCGCCACCATATGCCCCAAGCCCGTGATCACGAGCCAGATCACCATCTTGCCCACGACCCATCCCGGGAAGCCGATCTGCAGTTTCGCTACCATTCCCATTCCCGCAACGAGAATCAAGAAGCTGGCGATGCCCGTTAGCATCATCCAGAATTTACTTCTCGTCTGTCCCATCAGCAAAATGGCGGAACCCGAGATGAAAAGAAAAATCGCGACCAAATGCATCACTTTGTAAAATTCGTATGGCATACTCGAGAGCCTACCAGTGACTCCGGAGAAGCTCAAGATGAAGGATCTGTCGGCCGACGCTTGGAACCAGTTTTACCAGGACGCAAATACCCCGTGGGACCTTTCGGGGCCTACGCCGGAATTTGAGCGCCTGCTCGAAGAAAAACAAATTCCATTGGGCGCCGTGGTTTTGGTGCCGGGAGGAGGACGTGGTCACGACGCGATCCGCTATGCCCAGGCGGGCTGCGAGGTAGATCTCGTGGACTTTGCGCCCCAGGCCTTACAGCTCTCGCTAGAGCTCGCCCATAAGGCGGCGGCCAAAGTATACGCCTATCGCCAGGATTTTTTCGTGCTCCCTACGCTGCCCTACCACCGTGGCCGCTACGACATTCTGCTCGAGTATACCTTTTTTTGCGCCATCGATCCGGCGTTGCGTCCACGCTATGTGGAGGCGGTGGCGCAACTGCTGAAGCCTGGCGGCCTGCTAGTAGGATTATTCTTTCCCCTCGAGAGCGAGAAAGAGGGGCCGCCTTTTTTAGTAAGTCGCGAAGAAGTGGAAAATCTGTTTCGTCCCTACTTCGAGCTGAAAATCGAGGCCCCGCAGCGAAGCGTGAAACCGCGCGCCGGGCGGGAATTCCTAGGCCTATTCCGGCGTAAATAATTTTTATTCGGGGCGAATGGCGAGCACGGCATGGGCGATGCCGAAACTTTCGTGCAACGTCGTTCCTATTCTGACGCGTAGTTCATCGGCTTCGCTTAGCGACATCGTCTTCACTTTCACTTCAGCCGTGGCCGCGTACATCCGCGAGGTAATTTCCCAGACGTGCAGATCCTCAATCAATAAAATGCGGGAATCCAAGGCCCGTACTTTTTCCACCACCGCTTCGGGCTTAATATGGCGGGGAGTTCCCTCGAGAAGCACGTGCACGGTATCGTGGAGCAAGCGGTAGGCCCAATAGAGAATCACGATCGAGAGCAACAGGCCGATCGCCGAGTCGAAAGCGGAACGCCCGGTAAAGTAAACGGCCGCCGCGCCCGCCATCACCGCCACGCTACTCACGGCATCGCTAATCACGTGCAGAAACGCGGAGCTAAGGTTGCGGTCATGATTGTCGTGGCTATGGGAATGGCCATGGTCGTGTCCGCAACCGGCTTTTGCTTCTACCGGCACAAAAGTCGTGGGGCCGTGGTTATGGCCATGATGTGCGTGCGCGTCTTCGCCCTTGAGGGCGGCAGCGAGCACCAGCGCGGAAAAAACATTGAGGAGTAAGCCGCCAAAAGAGACCGCGAGCAACGGCAGCGCCAATACTTCCTGAGGATGAAAAAGGCGTTCCACGCTCTCGTAGCCGAGCATGAAAGCCACTACCAGGAGCAATACACCATTCAGAAAAGCGGCCAAAACTTCGAGGCGGTACAAACCAAAACTCTGGATTTTATTCGTAGGACGCTCCGCCAGCAAAACGGCCGTCAAGCTCATAAACAAGGAGACGAGGTCGGTAAAGAGATGGGCCGTGTCCCCGAGTAACGCCAGACTGCCCGTATACCACGCGCCAAATACCTGGAGGAAAAAGGCGATAAAACTGAAGCTAATGGCGGCCAGGAGCGCGTTACGTTTGCGATTCGCCTTGCGAGGTTTATCGTGAGGAGAACGCCAATTCATCAGACTTTGGATTTATCGTCGGCGGAAGGAAGCACGGCATCCGGATCTCTAGCGCCGCTAGCGATGCGATGGCCGGGAGAAGGCTCTAGGTCTTCTTCGCCCGCGAGGCCTTTTTTGAAAGCATTCATGCCTTTACCGAGGGCCGAGCCGAGCTCAGGCAAACGACGAGAGCCGAACAGCAAAACCACTACGGCTAAAATAACGATATGTCCTAAACTTAAACCAAACATCGGTGCCTCCTAAGGCTTCGGTTTATCAGGTTTTAGCGCGGTTTGGCAAGCGCCTCAAAGTCCCTCTTTGAAGAGGTTCCCATACATCTCGGAATAGCTCTGGTATACCTGGGCACTCTGGTCTTCGTAGCGCCATTCGTGGTGGTTGATCTGGGCCAAATGGTCGAACTCTCCCGTGCTCACCACCTGCCCCCACGCCTGGGAATCGAAGGGCACGAGTCCGTCGTGGCCGTTAGCGGCCATCGGGCTTTTTTCACCCTCTAACCAGTGCGCGGTAAGCCACAGTAGATAGCTCATATTCCGTCGGGCGAAGCTCGCCCTCGTCTGTACCGAATAGTATTTTACGTCGGGAACATTTGGAACCCGGGAATTAAAGGTATTAGCCATGTACTCGGTGCTGAGCTCGGGTAAAAAACGACGCTGCTCCATATCGTAGCCTACGAGGCGGAAGAACCAATACCAGGCCGTATGCTTTTGCTTCTGCCGAACCGCCCAGTCGGCCAGCGGCGTGCCGTGGTGAGGGGTGCCGATGGTGGTGATCGAAGCGATTTGGTTCGCGTGCAAAACCGAAGCGGCGTAACGCGCATCGAGACCGCCCAGCGAATGGCAGATGAGGTTCACCATTTGCCCTTTCATTTCGGTTTCGAGGAAATTTTTAAGCACCGCGGCCCGCTCGCCGATGCTGGAATCGGTGGTGAGCTCCACCACCCTTACGGGGGTGCCCGTGCTGCCGAGAAAAGCCGGCAATTTGCGAAAGTACTCGCCGTAGTGAAGAAAGCCAATATCGAGGGAGCTCCCCTTCATCGTGGCGCCGTGCACGAGCACGATCGGATTACGCAATTTTGCAAAACGCAGCGGAGGCGGATTCAGGTCGGCGGACGCGAGAAGAGAGACGCTTAAAAATAGAAAAAGGCACAAAAAAATCTTCATATGTTTCTGATCCCTTCGAGTGGAGAACTCTTCGCGGCCGCACGGGCGGGGAAAAATGCGGCGGCCAGCACAATGACGACCGCCACCATCACCACCAGCGAAATGAAGAGCGGGGAAATTTTTACGGGTAGCGAACGGTCGTAGAAAATATCCGGCAGCTGCACAATGGGAAAACGCTGAAGAAAAAACGTGATCCCCAGCCCCAGCACCAGGCCGATCACGGTGCCGATATTTCCGATCACCGAACCCTGCACGAGGAAAATGCGGCCGATCTGGCGGGGGCTCGCGCCCATCGTTTGCAGGATTGCGATTTCTTTTCTTTTCTCGATCACCGTCATCTTCAAGGAAGTTACGATATTAAAGCTCGCCACGATCACGATCATGGCCAGGATCACGAACATTGTGATGCGCTCGAGTTTCAGGGAAGCGAATAAGTGGGCATTGAGCTGGTTCCAATCCTTCACCAGATAGGCCGTACCGAGGTCTTCCCGCACCAAATTTCCGGCCGCATCGCTATGCTGAAAATCTTTGACGCTGATCTCCACGCGATTCACTTTTCCGGGACGACCCAAAAATTCCTGTGCTGCCGCGAGCGACGCGTATACGGTATGCAGGTCTTTTTCTGGGATCCCGCTCTCAAAAATTCCGTCCACCCGAAAGGAACGCACCCGCGGTACGCTTTCCATCGGCCCCTCGGTTTCGGTGGGCGAGATCACCTGCACTTTATCCCCAGGAAATGCGCCCAGCTGCTCCGCCAATTCTTTTCCGAGCCACAGGCCCTCGCGGGTGAGGACTTTGGGCCCGTCCACGGCCTCCACGAGGCTTTTGGCCAGCAAAGTCATCTGCGTCTCGGAAATCCCGCGCATGCTCATGCCCGCCACCTTGCGGCCCGAGCGGAGGATGGCCTCGGTGCCGAGCACGGGATTCACGCTCTGCACCTCGTGGCTAAGGGAGAATACGCGGTTCACTTGATCGGAGTTGAATTCGAAGTAAGGCTCGGCGTCGTCGGCGGCGCGGGTTACCAGGATATGGAATTCCCCCTGCCCTAACCGGCCTTTAAGCGCCCCCTCGAATCCATCCATCACGGATAAGATCACGATGAGGGTGCAAACCCCCACCGCCACGCCCGCGATCGAAAGAAAAGTAATCATCGAGAGAAAAGCGTTACTCTTCTTCGAACGCAAATAGCGGAGGCCGATAAAAGAAGAGATCCCGCCCATGCCCTAGTAGAACGACCCTCTGCGGGCGGCCTCTAGCAGAGCCTGGTTGGGCTTCATGCGTTCGCCGCCGCCGGCGGCCGCGAACTTCTCGAGGGTATCGGCCACCTTCTTGGGAGTTTCGCTGTCCGCGAACCGCAGCAGGCCGCCGCGGAAAGGAGGAAAGCCGGTTCCCATGATCATGCCGAGATCCACTTCGCCCGGAGTTTTCACCACGCCCTCGGCGAGGGCGAGAGCCGCCTCGTTGATCATCGGGTAAATCAAGCGCTGCACGATCTCGGCGTCGGAGAGATTCACGCTCTTGGTGGTGCGGTTCGGCACGAGGCCCACGATCGTATCGTCGAGGCCGGTCTCTTTTTCCTTTTCGTAAAGGTAGAAACCCTTGCCGTTCTTTTTGCCGAGGCGGCCGCTCTTCACGATCAGGTCGGAGATCGGGGAAGCTTGCGCCCGCGCGCCGAAAGCCGCGTTGAGAATCTTAGCCACCTTCGCGGCCACGTCGATCCCCACTTCGTCTACGAGACGCAGCGGGCCCATCGGCATCCCGAAGTCCACCATCACGCGATCGATTCTCTCGACGGAAACGCCTTCGCCGAAAACGAAGAGGGCTTCGTTCATGTAAGGAAGCAGCAAACGGTTCACGAGGAAGCCGGGGCCGTCTTTCACCACGATCGGCGTCTTGCCCAATTTCTTGGCCAATTCGAAAAGAGTGGCCACGGTTTCCGGCGAGGTTTTTGCGCCGGCGATCACTTCGATCAGTGGCATGCGGGAAACAGGGTTGAAGAAGTGGAATCCTCCCACTTTATCTGGGCGCTTGGCCACCGACTGCATCTCGGTGATCGAGAGCGAGCTGGTATTGGAGGCGAAAACGCAGTCGGGCGAGATATAGTTCTCGCACTCGGCCAGAACTTTTTTCTTCACGTCCATGTTTTCCACTACGGCTTCCACCACCACGTCGGCCGTTTTGAAGCCGCTATAGTCGGTGGTGCCGCTGATCATTCCCATTTTCCCGAGGAACTGGTTTTTGGTGATCTTGCGTTTTTTCAGCGCGTAGCCGAAATCGCGGGCCGCTTGCTGCCAGCCCAGGCTCACGGCCTCGTAATTCAAGTCTTTCATGCGCACGGGGATTTCTTTGTTGGCGAAGGCCCAGGCGATACCGCCGCCCATCACGCCGGCGCCGAGGAGCGCGGCGCGCTCTACTTTTTTGGCCTGCACTTCGGGGCCAACACCGTTCGTTTTCTTCACGCTTTCCGATAGCTGGAAAAGCTCGATCAAACGCTTGGAAATCGGGGTAACCGCGAGCACCGCGAAGGCCTTGGCCTCACGCTTGAGCGCTTCTTCGATTTGCAAACCGTGGATCTCGGCGAGCAATTCGAGGATTTTCAGGGGCGCGGGATATTTGCCCTTCGTGGTCTTCATCACCTGCTTGCGCGCCTGGGAGAAAATGATTCCACGGAAAGGAACCATTTCCATCACGCGGCCCATGAAGGAGGTCAAGCGGCGACCGGGCTTTCCGGCATTCGCTTTGGCCCACGTGAGCGCGCGCTCGTTGAAATTCTGCTGGGGAAGGTACGCGTCCACGACGCCGGCTTTATAAGCCCGCACGCCGTCGATTTGTTTCCCGGTGAGGATGAGATCCAGAGCCGTAGGCAAGGGAACCAGGCGCGGCAAGCGCACCGAGCCGCCGAAGCCAGGCAGGATTCCGAGCATTACCTCCGGCAGGCCGATCTTCACGGCCTTCGCGTCGGAAGCCAGGCGTTTTTTGCAGGCGAGCGCGAGCTCGAAGCCGCCGCCGAGGCAGGCGCCGTTGATCGCGGCCACGGTTTCGAAGGGCAATTTCGAAAAACGGTGCACGGCTTGCTGACCGGCCGTACAGCCCGCGAGGGCTTTGTCGATCGTGTCGAGGCTCTTGATCAAGCTGAGATCGGCGCCCGCGATGAAAATATCGCTCTTGCCGCTCGTAACCAGCAGGCCCTTGATGTCTTTGCGGCCGGCGAGATCCTGGGCGACCTGGTCCAATTCCTTCAGAGCCAATTCATTAAATACGTTTGCTTTAGAGTCGGGCTGATCGAACATCAGCTCGAACCAGCCTTGACCACGATCGCTAAGTTTAAAGTTGGTGTACGCCATCGCCTTATGCTCCTCTTTCAACAACAACTGCGCCTCCTTGGCCCCCGCCGATGCAAAGCGTGGAGAGACCGAACTGTTTTCCGTTTCGCTTGAGCTCCTTGAGCGCGGTAAGCACGATGCGCGCGCCGCTCGAGCCCACGGGGTGGCCGAGCGCGATCGCGCCGCCGTTGGGATTGAGCTTGGCGGGATCGATCTCGCCGAGCGGCTGATCCGTGCCCAATTTCTCTTTGCACCAGTCACGAGAACCGGCGGCCTTCAGCACGGCCATCGCCTGCGCGGCGAACGCCTCGTTGAGCTCCACCACGTCCATCTGCTGGAGGCCGAGCCCCGCTTGCTGCAGGGCCTTGTGGCTCGCGTATACCGGGCCGAGCCCCATGCGCTCCGGCTCGTGGCCGGTAAAGGCCACCGAGCGGATCTTGCCGAGAATATTGTAACCGGCGGCTTTCGCCTTCTCTTCGCTCATCAGCGCGATCATCACGGCGCCGTCAGTGATCGGGCAGGCATTGCCCACCGTGACGGTGCCGTTCACGCGATCGAAGAAGGGCTTTAGCTTCGCGAGCTGCTCCATCGACTGGCCCTTGCGGGGGCCAATGTCGTTCTTCACGATGCTGCGGTAATCGTTGGGTACGCCCACGGGCACGATCTCGTCGGCCATCTTGCCGGCTTCCTGCGCGGCCACCGCGCGGCGGTGAGATTCCACGGCGTAGCGATCTTGGTCTTCGCGGGAAATCCCGAATTCTTTGGCGAGAAGATCCGCCGTCTGGCCCATGTTCATCCCGCAGAAAGGATCCGTGAGGCCTTCTTGGATCGCCACGATGGGATTGAGGAGCGCGCCCCAGGGCATCTTCGCGAACGCCGCCAAACGCTGCGGCAGGGATTTCGCGCCCTTGATGCGCATGAAAGCCGCCACCACCTCGGGCCGGTAAATAAAAGGCATATTACTCATGCTCTCGGTGCCGCCCACGATCATCACGTCGGCCTGGCCGGTGCCGATTTTGAGCCAGCCCTGCATGATGGCCTCCATCCCGGAAGCGCAGTTGCGGTGCACGCTATACGCGGGAATCGACTGGTGCAGGCCACCTTGCATCGCCACCACGCGCGCGATATTCGCGGCGTCTTCGGGGCTGCCCACGTTGCCGACGCAAACTTCGTCTACCTTCACGCGGGCTTTTTTTCCTACCCCGTCGGTGATCTCGAGGCGCTCGAGCAGCTCACGCATCGCCACGCGGCCCAATTCATGGGCGCGGATCTTGGCGAAATCGCTTCCGGCTTTCGCGAAAGGTGTGCGCACGCCGTCTACGATCACCACACTTCTTAGGTTCGACATAAGAATCCTCCTTGGCTGTTCAAGCTAGGAGATTGTACCTCTAGGCCGCAAAAAAGGGCGAGGATTTCCAGCACTTACGCATCGCAAGATGGGGAGGGTTTGTCAGTTTTGACACGCTAGCCAAAAGGAAATCGTCAGTAGCGCCGGATACCCCAACGATCGGCCTTCAAGTCGAAGTACCACGCGGCTTGCACCAGGTGATTGGCGCCGAGGATGATCGGAAAATCGATCTTGAGCGGGCTGAAGTCTCCCGCGTACACGAAAGTTGCCTCGAGATTGACATCCCCTACGCGGATTGGGCCGCTCACCACGTAGGCCCGCATATTCCGGCGGATCAGCATTTCCGAGGGCGGCTCCGTGGAAAGGGTAAAGAGGTCGGGGTTGGCATCCACGAATTTTTGGTCTACGAGGGTAACCGGAGCTCCAGTATCGAAACCCATTTCAAAGCCGCGCCCATTCAACGAGCCCGGCACTACCAGCCAATGCCTTAGGCGGCGGAAAGGCTGGGTGGGGGATTCCCAGATCGGGTCCCACTTCAAATCCTCAGCCGAAAAATCAAAAAGAAAGCGGCGGGCGTCGAAGGAGTCCATCCCAATCGTGGGAGAAAGGCTCTCGAAAAATCCCGGGCAGCTCAGCACTTCCGCGGCGCGCACGGAGCCGGCGAAATTGAAACCGGGAATCGCGAGGCGCTGGCAGATCACCGACATCCCGATCGAGCCCATTTTCACCTCACCTAAAACCTCGTGCTCTTCTTTCAGCACCGAAGGCGCCGTCATGGTTTGGGGCGCGCCGGTGTCGATCGCGCATTCACGGGTTTCTTTTTCGATCGTGCATTCGGCCCGCAGCCGTATCGCCCCGTATTCGGGAAGGTACTGGAAAATGATATTGCCGGCTTGGGCGGAAGAGAGGGATAGGGTGGCGAATAGAAGAGAAAAAATCATGGGAAGGTAATTACACTGCGATCGCAGGGAAGCCTACCAAAAAGTGAGCCCCGCGACGAGGGGGGATGTCGCAGGGCTCTTAAGGCTAGACAAAGCTATTTTAGAGAACTTAGTAAGGTTTGTTTAGAACGCTACTTTCACGGTTCCGAGGATCGAGTAGAAGTTTTCCTTCGCGATCGATCCGCCAACCAGCGCCTTATCGCCAACCTGGCCGTTATAGCCCTGGTTGATGAAAGCGTAGTTGTTCAGAGGCTGGTTCTCGTTAGCGCTGAGCACTTGGTCGTATTTGAACAAGGCGCCCACCGATACCGCTTTCGAAACCTGAAAATCCGCACCGGCTTCCAGGATCCCCAAGAACGAAGTCACTTCGTAGTCGGGTTGATTCTGGTACGGGTTGTACTGGTAGGTATTCGCGTAACGGTTGTTATAGTTTACGTAACCCTTGTTATAGCCGAGGCCCGCACCGATATGGGGGCGGAACTTCGAGCTCTGGGGGGTCAGGTATACGCGCAGTCCGCCCTGGAAGACGTTCTGGTTATAGCTGAGGGTCGAGTAATTATTGCCGATCCCGTAACCAAACTGCGGCTGAGCAGCGTAGAACGGGTTGGCGGTGCCGAGGCTGATATCGTATTGCGAGTACGAATAACCGAGAACGGCGGCCAGATTTTCGTCCATCGCCATTTCAATCTCGATACCGGCGGTGTAGCGGGCTTCGATATTGTAATAGTTGGAACCAAGGCTGGTCATACCGATGATCGGCGAAAGGCGAATGCTGGTCTTTTCGGACTCTTCACTCTTCTTCGCTACGGATTCATTTTCCGCGGCGTCGTCGGCAACCACGGGGGCGCTTTCGATCGACATGTAACCGGCTTTTTCCGGAGCAGCGGCGGAGCTGATCACGCTATCGGTCACTACCGTGGTTTGCACGGGAGCAGCGGCGGGAGCTTCGTCGGCTACGGTAATCTTAATCTTATCGAGCTGGCGGATGAGCGCCTGTTCGAATTGTTCACGCACGCCGTCCATCTTGTTCTGGATATTATTGTCGATGGCAGATCCCACCGATTTTCTTTCGGCTTGAGCGGGCACCGCCACCTGCGTTTGCGTGCGCACTTCCATCGCCGGCTCTTGCTGGAGGGCGATGGGTTCAGCTTGCTCTTCTACTACTTCGCGGCGGATCACCTTGCGGGTGGCGGCTTGGCGGGCAGCTGGTCGTTTTTTAACGATCACGAGCTCTTGGTTATCGGAAGACGCGTCCGCGCTTCCTTCTGGGGAGATCGAGTCTTCTTGCACTTCTTCGCTCACCAGTTCCGCGCGGGCAGTGCCGAGTGGAGTTAAGGTTACTACGAATGCGGAGAAGGCCAGGATCAGGGTATTTTTCCAAATTGGCTTCTTCATTTGCTTTGTCCTCTTTTTTCTTATCAAAGGCTATTGGGGTCCTTTAACGCTGTGCATCTTATTCCGCTTGACTACAGTTGTCAACTATAGAGTCAGGGAAAATGGATGGTTTCGCTCAATTACTTTCCACTTTCTTTATATCCATTTGTTTTTATTAATAAATTTTAGTGATTGACGAAGTAATAGAGCACTTTAGGCCCCAGAGAGAAAGCCAGTCCTAAGCCATGAAAATCACTCCTCTTTCGTACTGGATTGAGGAAATGGCCTCCGTTATAGATAGAGAAATCATTTTCGAGGTTTTCTATGAATAACGCCCATTTTGAACTGCCCAAGCCAATAAATGAGCCCGTGCTTCCCTATGCCCCGGGCGATGCGGCCCGCAAAACGGTGGAGCAACAGCTGAAGACATTCCGCTCCGAAGCCCTCGATATCCCGCTCATTATCGGCGGCAAAGAAATCCGCACCGGAAATACGATTAAGGCTATCGAGCCCCACGCTCATTCCCGCGTGCTCGCCAACGTGCACCAGGCCGGCGAAAAAGAAGTGAAGCTGGCAATCGAAGCTTCGGCTAAAGCAAAAAAAGACTGGGAACAATTGCAGTGGCAGGACCGCGCGGCCGTTTTCTTAAAAGCAGCCGACCTGCTCGCGGGAAAATTCCGCCCCATCCTCAATGCCGCCACCATGCTCAACCAATCGAAAACGGTGCACCAAGCCGAGATTGATTCCGCCTGTGAGTTGATCGATTTCTTCCGCTTCAATGCTTCTTATTTAAAGAAAATCTATGCGGAGCAGCCCGAGAGCTCTCCCGGCGTTTGGAATCGAATGGAATACCGGCCCCTCGAAGGTTTCGTGCTCGCGATCACCCCCTTCAATTTCACCTCGATCGCCGGAAACCTGCCTACCGCCCCCGCGCTCCTCGGAAACGTGGCCCTCTGGAAACCCAGCGCCACCTCGCTTTTCTCGGGCTACTGGATCATGAAGCTGCTCGAGGAAGCCGGCCTGCCCCCGGGCGTGGTGAATTTCCTTCCCGGCCCCAGCGCCGGAATCGCAAATTTAATGCTCGAACACCGGGATTTCGCGGGCGTTCATTTCACGGGCTCCACCGCCGTGTTCAATAATATTTGGAAAACGATCGGCAATTCCGTAGGCCGCTACCGCTCCTACCCGCGCGTGGTGGGCGAAACCGGCGGAAAAGATTTCGTGTTCGTGCACAGCGATTCGGATGCCAGAGAAGTGGCCACCGCTCTCGTGCGCGGCGCCTTCGAGTACCAAGGCCAGAAATGCTCAGCGGCTTCCCGCGCTTACCTACCCCGCGCGCTCTGGAAAGATATCGAAAAGGAAATGCTTTCCCAGCTGAGCGAAATCAAAATGGGCGATCCTAACGACTTTAGTAATTTCGTGGGCGCCGTGATCGACGAGAAAAGCTTCGATAAGCTCACGGGCTACATCGAGCGTGCCAAGAAGAATCCCGACGCGCGCATTGTGTTCGGAGGCAAAACCGACAAAAGCGTGGGCTATTTCGTGCAGCCTACCGTGATCGAGACGAAAAATCCTAAAATGGAAACGATGTGCGAAGAACTGTTTGGGCCCGTGCTCACCGTTTATATCTACGAGGAGAAGGATTTCGAGGCCACGCTCGATATCTGCGACCAAAGCACCGACTACGCCCTCACCGGCGCCTTCTTCTCGCGCGACCGCAAAGTGATCGCGCATGCCACCGAACGCCTGCGCTACGCCGCCGGAAACTTCTATATCAACGATAAACCCACGGGAGCCGTAGTGGGTCAGCAACCCTTCGGCGGCGCCCGCGCTTCGGGCACCAACGATAAGGCCGGATCGGTTCTGAACCTCCTGCGTTGGACTTCCGCCCGGGCCATCAAAGAAACCTTTGCACCGCCCACGAACTACCGTTACCCCTTTCTAGGCTAGCCGGCCCACCTGGTAGGCGGTGAGGGCCTGAGAAAACCTTACCGCTCACCGTTTTAATAAAGAAGATAACGCACCCTACCGACCGGTAGTAGGTGAACCTATTCAGTGTAAGGCAGGTATCTCTTCTTCTGGCGGCATTCGCCCTCTCGGCTTGCGGCCAGACGGGGCAGCTCGAAGAAACCTGCACGGGCGCAAAATGCGAGAAAACCGTGAACGCCCCGGTAGCACCGGAAACCCCTCCCGGTGTTCCCGCGCCGCCCCAGGCCCCTTCGGTTCCTTCCGCTTCCTACCGTTTTCCCGAATTCGATCCGGACTGGAAAATGGGACGCGCCACCTATGAAAAAATGAAAGCGTATTATAACCGAAACCTCGACCTTATTCCCAATGCCCGCTACGCGACGATCGTGGACTTTAGTCAGCCTTCGAGCCACCATAGATTTTATTTATTCGACCTCAAGGCCGGCACGGTAGAGCTGCACGCCACGAGCCACGGCAAAAACTCCGACCCCGACAACGATGGTTTCCCCACCGAATTTTCCAATACGGTGGATTCCCTGCAGAGCTCCCTGGGTTTTTACCTAACCCTCAAAACCTATAACGGCTCCCACGGCTATTCGCTACGCCTCAGGGGCCTAGAATCCACGAACTCCAAGGCCGAAGAGCGCGATATCGTGATGCACCCCGCAGACTACGTTTCGGATGCGAATAACTACGCCGGACGCAGCTTTGGCTGCCCGGCCGTGGACCCCAAATATTCCAAAAAGATTATCGACCGCTTGCGTGACGGTAGCCTGCTTCTGATCGACTATGATGCCAGTGAAGCTCGAAAGTGGCGAAATCGTTAGATAAAATCAGCACTCTTTACTTGACTAATTTAGTCATTTAAAGTAGTATCGCAACCATTCACCATTGCCCTAGGCACTGGGGAAAGGTTGCTATGAAGCTGAATGTTGAACCAAAGTTGAAAGCTCTTAGCTGCATGGTAATCGTGCTGCTTTCTGCCTGCGGAAAAGAATATCGTGGCCCTCGCGCTATGCTTTCCCCCACTGCTTCCCAGGAAGAAAATTCCGCAACCCCAGACGTTCTTTCCTACGAAGTCCTTCCCTTTGTTCCCACGAAACCTAACGAAGCCCCCGCGCCAACCCCAGTAGCTGCGCCCCCTGCCGCTAATGAAAATGTCCCGGCGGCACCCGCGAAAACGGAAACCACTGTTCCTACCGTGATCGCCCCGGAACCAGAACCGGCTCCGGCCAAGGCCGCACCCGCAGCTCCCCAGCCTTTCACGCCTGAAGTTCCCCGCAATTCCACTCCCGTGGCCCCGTTCGCCCTCCTGAAAATGCCCGAATTCCAGGCCTCCTGGGGCCTGAGCGCTGAACACTATGAGCACGCGGCCGCTTACTACCAGGCCAACCGCCTATTTTTCAAAAATCCCTACTACGTAACGGTGGTGGATTTTTCCAAGCACTCCAGTGAAAAGCGTTTCTTCATCTTCGATCTCCGCAAATCCCAGGTGATCCGCCTCCTCACCACCCACGGCACCAATTCCGATCCCCAAAATATCGGGATCGCGAGCGACTTTTCAAATACGGAAAATTCTCTGCAAAGCTCCCTGGGTTTTTTTATGACCCTCGATTCTTACGAAGGCCTCAATGGTTACTCATTACGGTTGCGTGGGCTGGCACCCAGTAATTCGAACGCCGAAAAGCGTGGAATCGTAATTCATTCAGCCCCTTACGTGAATGAAGAGCTGGGCCGGGCCGGCCGCAGCTGGGGCTGTTTGGCTCTTGATCCAAAAGTTTCCAAATCCGTGATCAACCACCTCCTCGGTGGATCTCTCCTCTATATCGCAAAATAAAAGTCGTACTTGACTAATAAGCCCCAGAAATCTAGGATGCCGCGTCATAACGTGGGCTTCTGGGGAAATAATGCGTATTCTTAAGCACGCTAAACAAAAATACTGGCGATGGATCAGCTTGCTGCTGATCGCGGTCTTTCTTACGGCCACCACCGTTTTCGCCGCAGAAACCGCCACCGAAGAAGCCGAGCCTTCGGTTAGAAATTTGGCTCCCGGCCAGATTCCCCTGCCCCTCCCACGCCGCCTTCCGCGCCGCAAAGACTACGCAAAACGCAAAGAATACCGGATGCCGGAATTTGATCCCGCCTGGAATCTTTCCCGCGAAGTATACGAAAAAGCCTCCCTCGCCTACGACTACTGGTCCCGCGATACCGAGGTGAACCGCTTCATGACGGTAGTGGACCTCGGCAAAAAATCCACCGAGCGTCGCTTCTACGTATTCGACCTGGAAGCGGGCCGCGTGGACGAGCTCCTGACCACCCACGGAAAAAATTCCGATCCCCAGAACGACGGCGTGGCCAATCAGTTTTCCAACGAAGAGGAGTCTCTCCAGAGCTCACTCGGCACTTACCTAACGCTCAACCCTTATACGGGCTCACATGGATATTCCCTGCGTCTGCGCGGTCTCGAGGATTCCAATTTCCGCGCCGAGGAACGAGCCGTGGTGATTCATTCCGCCACCTACGTGAGCGAGCTCGTGGGCGCCGCCGGCCGCAGCTGGGGCTGCTTCGTGCTCGATCCGATTATCGTGCGCGCCACGATCGACCGGCTTAAGGGCGGGAGCCTCATGTACGTGGGAACCTCCGCGGCTATCGTGGAGAAGAAAATAGAAAAGAAAAAGCCCGAAACCGCCAAACCGAAAACGCCCTCCTCGGAACCCGTAGTCGGCCCCGACGAAGACCCCGAAGCTAGCGACCCGGCACCACCGGTATCGCCGGCGCGGTAGATTTTAATTTCGCCAAAAAACTTTCTTTGGGCGCCACTACCCACAATTTTCCCGTGCGCTTCATCACGCCAGCCTGGCGCGCGGCCTGCTCGTCGTCGCCCATATAAAGATCCACGCGGCCCCCGCCCCGGATCGCTCCGCCCGTGTCTTGGTCAAAAACCCAGCGCGGCTTGGCTTCCCAGCTCGCGGGCTCGAGCGCGGTGTCGTCGGCAAAAACGGGGAGCTCAACATCCAAAAAACCCAAGGTCCCCTTGGGATAAAGAACCTGGTCGGTGGCAATCGTGCGCGCCGGAGTAACCTCGGCGCCCGAGTAGGTAAGCGAAAGCGACTTCAATTCCTGAAAAAATACGTAACTCGGATTTTTATCGAAAATTTCCTGCTGCTTTTCGCGGGGAAGCGCCTGGAGGAATTGCCGGATCCGCTGCATGCTCATTTGTTCTTTAGGAATCACATCGAAGAGGAATTTTCCGATGGCCTGGTAGGGCCAGCCGTTCTGGGCCGCGTAGCCCACGCGGATGCTTTTTCCGTTGGGAAGCAGCACGGTGCCGGAACCCTGGATTTCGAGAAAAAAGGCGTCGATCGGATCCACCCAGGCGATCTCGCTCTTCTTGCCGGCCAAAGCCTGGGTGCGCTCGATCTCCGCGCGGTCGTAATAAGGAACCACCTTCTTGCTTTCCGCGATCAGGCGCCCGCGCCAGATCGGAGTCTTCGACTTCTGTTCCAGCACCGCGAGCTGGGCGGCCTTCATATCGGGATAGCGGAGCGCATAGGCCGAGAGATCGATCGAGACCAAATCGGCGGGTGTGCGGTAGATGGGTTGGCTGAACGCCTTGGTTTTTTTGCGGCTCCCGTGCATTTTCACTTCGTAGTAGCCGGTGGAAAAAATCTCGCCCCATTTATCGCGCCCGTATACCTCGTAAAAATCAAAATTTTCCCTCACGAACGCCTGGAACCGATTGATATTCTCCATTTCCGGCGCCAGGGCCTGTAACGCGAGACGGTAGTCGGCCCGGCTCACCGTACGGCCGGCGAAACGAAATTCGCTGGGAATAATCGAAGAACTCTCGTAGGCCACGAGCGTGCGCTTCAGGGCGTCGCGTAAGGTTTCAATGGGAAAGCTATCGGCCAGCGCAGGAACTTCGTCGGCGGGCCGAAATAATTTATTAGGATCCTCGAGCGGTGCACGGGAACAGGAAGAAACTAAAAATAGGAAAGCTGCCAGCCAATAACGAATCATCCTTTGTCCTTCTTCTCGAAAATAAGCTTTTCAAACCCTCGTGTTCCGGGAACGTAAAATTTCTCGTCCTCGATCTCTTCCGGCAAATGCTTGTGCGCCACCTGCCCGCCCTCTTTGTCGTGGGCGTATTCGTAGCCTTTGCCGTAGCCGAGATCTTTCATCAGCGCGGTGGGCGCATTGCGCAGGTGGAGGGGCACCGGTAGGTCTCCATACTTTTCCACCGCTTCTTTCGCGCGCTTATAGGCCATATAGGAAGCATTGCTTTTGGGCGCCAGCGCAAGATAAACGGCGGCTTCCGAAAGAGGGATCCAGCCTTCCGCTTGCCCAACGCGATCGAAGGCTTCGGCCGCGGCCACCGCCACCTGCAGGGCCCGAGGATCGCCCAGGCCCACGTCTTCGGCGGCGAAGATCACCATACGGCGGGCGAGAAAGCGCGGGTCTTCCCCGCTCTCGTACATCCGGGCCAGATAATAAATGGCCGCGTCGGCGTCAGAGCCCCGCATGCTTTTAATGAAGGCCGAAATAATATCATAGTGCTGCTCGCCGGTTTTGTCGTAACGAAGGGTGCGTTTTTGCAAAACAGACTTCAGGAGCTCGAGGGTGATTCGATGACTGAGCCCGGCCGCGATCTCGAGGGTATGCAACGCTTTGCGCGCGTCTCCCGATGCGTCTTCCGCGAGAAAGTCCATGGCGTCTTCGTCTACCGTTACGAACTTCGCGGCCAGCCCGCGCTCTCTATCTTGCAGCGCCGTTTGCAGCACGAGCTTGATATCTTCCTTGCCCAGAGATTTCAGCGTGAGCACCTTGGTGCGAGAAAGCAGGGGCGCGATCAGCGAGAAGGAAGGATTCTCCGTGGTGGCACCGATCAGCGTGAAGGTCCCGTTCTCGAGGTAAGGCAAAAGCGAATCCTGCTGCGCTTTATTCCAGCGGTGGATCTCGTCCACGAAGAGCACCGCCCGGCGGGTTTCGTGGCGCAGGGACTCGATTACTTTTCTCAGCTCCGCCACCCCGTCGAGCACGGCGGATATTTGGTAGAAGGGCCGGTCGCCGGTGAGTAACTTGGCGAGCGTGGTTTTCCCCACCCCGGGAGGGCCCCAGAAAATCAGGCTCGGGGGATTCTCCGCGAATTTCGAGAGCGGCTTGCCTTCGCCGATCAAATGCACTTGCCCCACCACCTCGGCCAGCGTGCGCGGACGCATCCGCTCCGCGAGGGGAAGCTCGGCTTTTTCGGTTTTCTTTAGGGGCGAAAAAAGATCCATGGCCTGCCATCCTAGCGGATTCCCCTCCACACGCAAATACCGCATCGCCCCATCGCCGGAGCGATGGCAATATCTGAGTAAATATGAACAGATCCCTCAGCATCCGCACCTGGACCGAAGGCTTCTCCTCCCCCGAAGGCGTGGCGGTAGTTTTCGATATCTTCCGCTGCTCCTCCACTATTTATACCCTCAACGGACGTAAACTCGGCCCCGTCTACGTGGCACCCTCGATCCAGTCCGTACAGGGAGATCCTCGCTTGCCCAACTGGCGTGTTTTCTCCGAGCTCTCCCAGCCCTCGGTCTGCCTGGAGCGCTTCGACAATTCCCCGCACCAGGCCCTACTTCATCCCACTTCGGGGCCTTCCACTTCGCTCGTGGCCACTACCACCGGCACGCCGGCTATGTTCGCCGCCCGCGGTTTCAAAAAAGTTTTCGTGGGCTCCTTCGTGAATTTTTCGGCGCTGATCCGCACGCTGACCGCCGTGGACGCCCCTATCACCCTGATTCCCGCCGCCTTGCCCGGCTCCACCCAGATCGAAGACGAAATCGCCGCCCAGGCCGTGGCCACCGCCATCGAGGGCTTTTCGAATATCCCCGATTTCGTGCGCCAATGCGCGGCCCAGGCCAAAGAAAAAATTCTCGCGAGCCCGCGGCCCGAAGTGCTCGCCAAAAAATTGGTGAATACCGGCGTAGATGACGTGCGCCTCGCCCTCGAAGTGGACCGTTACTCCGAAGTACTGGCCCTTTCTTTCGAAGGGGACGGCCCGATCGCCCAACTGGAGCTCGTATGAAATATTGGCTGATGAAATGCGAACCCGATCTTTTCAGCATCGAGGATCTTCGGAAAAAGAAAAAAACCGCCTGGGACGGAGTACGCAACTACCAGGCCCGCAACTACATGCGCGACGACATGAAAAAGGGCGACCTGGTATTTTTCTACCACTCCAACGCGGAACCCACCGGCATCGCGGGCATTGCGAAAATTTCCCAGGAATCTCACCCCGACCCAACCCAGTTCGATAAAAAATCGGACTACTACGACCCCAAGGCCACCAAGGAGAAGCCAATCTGGTTTTTAGTGGAAGTGGAATTCGTGGAAGCTTTTTCCGAAGTGATCACGCTGGCGCAACTCCGGGCAGAGAAGGCCTTGGCGAAGATGCTTCTCCTGCAGAAAGGCTCGCGGCTCTCGGTGCAGCCGGTGAGCGAGGCGGAGTGGAGAATTATTCTAGGGATGAAGAAGCCTTAACGCCGCAATATTCCATTCAGGCCTTCGATAGTAACCCCGCAAAAGCGCAGCAGCCTCGTAACGCATTCCGGGCTGAAGTGAAGCAAGTCACTAAAGTCTTCGTCTCCGCAGCCGGATTTTTCCGGATTGAGGCCGTTACACACAGCTTGGAAATTCGGCAAAAGCGCGGAGAGCCCGTTTAAAGCTTTTTCCGTTCCCGAAAGCACGCCCGTGGAATTCTCCTTAAGCGCGCCGTATAACTTCGGATGAAAAGGCCCTACGATCACCACGGGCTTCACCCCGGATTTTTCGACCGTCTCTACTAACGCCGCCAGCTGGTGAATAGAGTCCTCATCAAGCTCCCAGACCTTCATCAGCGTGGGATCGTTATCGATGCGCTTCCTTTCCACCGCAAAGTCAAAAACCGCAGGTGGGGGCAAGCTATAAGATCCATCCGCACGTAGGCGGCGCTGGGAAGGAGAAGCGTCTCCGCTCGAGTCCTTATTCCAGACGGCTTTCCCGCTCTGGAGGAAAAGCTCCCAATTTAGCAGTCCGGCCCAGGAATCGGCCTTCCAGCGTAAACGCTGGAGAAAAGTGCTAGAGGGAAGCCAAGGGGGCATCGATCCAGCCTGGAAATAGTCCGCTTCGAACTGCGCCACCCGCAACGCAAATTCCTTCCAGCGAAAATTCTCGGCGTTTCCCGGCGCATTGAACATCCAGGGATCCACGAGCAAGATCAGGGTGGAAGGCTTCTTTCTCGAATCCACGAGCGTTCGCCAGAGCCCGAAAAAATCCCGGAAAACGGAGCGAGACATGCTCAGATTCAGCATGCGCAACGCGGGATCGAAATGAGCGGAAGAAAATCCGTAAGCCCGTGAGCTGCCGAGCACCACGATATCGACCTGCCCGGCGGCCTTCACCATCTCGGCCCGGAGCATGCGCTCGTTGAAATTTTCCGGTACGGGGGTTGTTTGCCCTGTTGGGGGCAGAGGAATTCCGCGCGCGCTAGCGTGCCACTCCCCCGCCACGTCCACGGAATAATTCAGGGCCGCCACCGCGGCCAGCATGAAAATTGAACTGATCCAAAATATTCTCATATCAGAATTTAAAATAAATAAATTTACTTGAAAAATGAATCATTAAAACCGCCACCACGAAGGCGCCCGCCAACTGAAGCTGGAGCCCGGCTCTCATCTCATTAAAATTGCGCCGACTCGCATTCGGTAGAAATAACGCGATTACACCAGCGGTAAATAGCAAAGGCAGCAGCAAGGGATCCACCGCCGAGAGGTCTCCCAGCCCCCGGCCCCCTAGGAGGGCAGACATCCACCCCGCGCACTGGCGCAGCGATCCGGAAGAAAAAATCACCCAGCCGCACATCACGATCAAAAGGGTTATGATCTTTTGCAGAGCACTCGGCATTCGGTTCCACGCGCCTTCGCCTTGATGGTGCAGGATCAGCCAAAAAGCGTGATAAATACCCCAGAGCCCGAATAGCCAGGTCGCCCCATGCCAGAGCCCTGCCAGGAACATCGTGAGCAGTAAGTTCAGCGCGGTACGCAGGTTTCCGTGCCGGCTTCCGCCCAGGGGAATATAAAGGTAGTCGCGGAAAAACTGAGAGAGCGTGATATGCCAGCGAGCCCAGAAATCCCTCGGGCTCGTAGCCTGGTAAGGGCTATTAAAATTTTGCGGGAGCTCAATGCCGAAAAGCCGTCCGAGGCCGATGGCCATGTCGGAATAACCGGAAAAATCAAAATAGATCTGCAGCGTGAACCCGAACAGCGCCAGCCACGCCGAAAAGAAATCGAGCTGGCCTCCGAAAGAAAGGAGCGGGCCCACGCTATCGTCGATGCGATCGGCAATAATTACTTTTTTCGCGAGGCCGATCACGAAGAGCGCGATGCCCCCGCGCCAGTGGGGCCGTATTCCTTCGGCGGAAACGCGGGAAAGCTGGGGGATGAGCTGGGAGTGCCTGGTTAAGGGGCCAGCCACTAAGTGGGGGAAGAAGGAAATGAAGCCGGCGTATTTCAGGATATTTTTCTCGGGCTCTTTTTCTTTTCGATAGACATCCACCATGTAGGAAACGGACTGGAAGGTATAAAAGGAAATTCCGGCGGGCAAACCGAGCGCGACCAGCGACGCTAGTATTCCGGTATGTTGGCCGATCAACCCGGCGTACTTGAAGAAAACCAGAAAGCCGAGGTTGAAGAAAAGCGAAACCAGAAGCAGAGCCATTCTTTTTCTGGGATCGCTCGTGGCGCCCAGGAAACGCGCCAGAATGAAATCCAGGAGGATCGTGAACAGCATGGGAACAAGGAACCAAGGCTCCCCTGCCCACGCGTAGAAGAGAAAACTGGCCCCGGCGACAAAGGCTAGGAGCCACTGCCCCCTCAGCCGGCTGGCAATCGCGAGCGCGAGGGGCAGGAACAAGAAGAGGAAGGAGAAGGAGTTAAAGAGCATAACCGACCTTCAGTATCCTACGAAAAGGCCCCAGTTCCCCAAGGATGTTTCGCCAGTGACGCGCCGCCTCTCCACGGCGGACTTGGCCCCTAGGCATTGGCAGCCCCTTCTCCACATTCCCTAGGAATTTCAGCCCTCTTTTGCTATAACCCACCGCATGCTTTCAGTTAAAGACATCGCCTTGTCCTTCGGGACCAAAAAACTATTCGAGAACGTATCCGTTGTGTTTACCCCCGGCTGCCGCTACGGCATCATCGGCGCGAACGGAACGGGAAAATCCACTTTCCTCAAGATCATTTCCAAAGAACAAAGCGCCGACAAAGGCACCATCTTCCTTGATCCTAAAGCCCGCCTCGGCTGGCTCCGCCAGGATCACCACCGCTTCGACAACGAAACCGTTTTGAATTCCGTTTACCAGGGCGACGCCAAGCTTTGGAAGGTGATGAAAGAACGCGAAGACCTCTACGCCAAGGGCGATCTAACCGATGAAGAAGCAAACCGCCTCGGCGAGCTCGAAGGCGAGTTCATGGAAATCGACGGCTACTCCGCCGAATCGAAAGCCTCCGAATTTCTCGTGGGCCTCGGGATTCCCGCGCAGTACCACAACGATTTGATGAAAGAGATTCCCACCCAATATAAATTCCGGGTTCTCCTCGCGCAGATTCTTTTCCAGAAGCCCGAAGTAATGTTGTTGGACGAACCAACCAACAACCTCGACATCAAGACCATCTCCTGGCTAGAAGAATATTTGAACGAGTACGACGGCACGATCCTCATCGTTTCCCACGACCGCCACTTCCTCAACGCCGTATGCACCCATATCGCCGATATCGACTATTCCGAGATGCGCGTCTATTCGGGCGACTACGATTACTATCAATCGGCCTCTTCGATTGCGAAAGACCAGAAGCTTACCGACCAAGCCAAGAAAGAGAAAAAAGCCGCCGAGCTCAAATCCTTCATTGCGCGCTTCGGCGCCAATAAATCGAAAGCCCGCCAGGCCACTTCGCGCCAAAAGCAGCTCGATAATATGGAGATGGAAAGCATCCGCCCGAGCTCACGCGTTTTTCCCCGTATCTACTGGAAGGGCAAGCGCGACCTCGGGAAAGACGTGGTTCGCCTCGAGGACGTAACCGCCTCCTACGACGGTGGCAAAACGATGGTGCTGAAAAAGATGAATCTCTTTTTCTCGGCCGGCGAAAAAATCGCCATCATCGGTCCCTCCGGCGTGGGAAAAACCACCTTCATGCGCATCCTTTCCGGCGAGCTTAAGCCTCTCACCGGCGAAGTGCATTGGGGCGTAACCACCATCCGGGCGTACTGTCCCCAAGATACCAAAGCCACCCTGGGCAAGGGCCTTACCTTATTTCAGTGGCTCCACGATAAACATCCCCAGATGGACATGGGTTCGATCCGCGGCGTGCTCGGCCGCATGCTTTTCTCCGGTGAAGACGGCGATAAAAAAACCGAAGTGCTCTCCGGGGGCGAAGGCGTGCGCCTGACGCTTTCGAATATGATGCTGGAAGAACCCAACGTGGTTCTGCTCGACGAACCTACCTCCCACTTGGACCTGGAGAGCATCCAGGCCCTCAACGAATCGCTGCAGCAGTTCAACGGCACCACCTTCTTCGTTTCCCACGACCGGCAATTCGTATCCACGATCGCCAACCGGATCATCGAGATCTTCCCCAATGGAGAGCTCGTGGATTTCAGCGGCAACTACGAAGACTACCTGGCCTGGAGCGCGAAGCAGAAGCGCTGACCTTTGGTCAGAAAGAAACGCTAGTGGCCATCTACGATCCCGCCGACGGCTCCGCCGATCCCCGCCCTCGTTGCACAGGACACTGCTGCCGAGGCTTTTCGTTGGAATACCCTCACGCGGTGGTGAAGGCCGAATACGAGCGCGCGCTCGCGGGCGAAACTAGTTCCATCCCCGACGTGAAAATTATTGCCCCCATGCTGATTCCACTCGGCGTATTCCGCGGGCAGGAATTATTCACATGTAAGAATTTGGGAACGGATGGAAACTGCCAAATTTATTTAGAGCGCCCTAAGATGTGCCGGGATTTTCCCGGGCCGGATCCCTGCCCCTATAGGAACTGCGCCTCGCACGGGGCGCAGTCGCGCATCCGTAAAATTTGGAATTGGTTACGCGACTAATACGCCGCGGACTTTTCTAGCGAGCCTTCGCCGTGCCCACAATGGCCTCGATCTCATCGATCTCTTTAGGCGCGTCTTTCGTGAGATTCTCGCAGCCGTTGGCCGTTACGAGGATATCGTCCTCGATGCGGATCCCGATCCCGCGGTACTCCGCCGGAACGTCGGTGCGATCTTCCCCGATATAAATTCCGGGCTCGATGGTAAGCACGTTCCCCGCTTCGAGAGGAATAGAGGAGCCGTCGGCCGCATAATATTCTCCGCAATCATGCACGTCCATCCCGAGCC
Organism: Bacteriovoracia bacterium; assembly: GCA_050246755.1. Taxonomy (GTDB): domain Bacteria; phylum Bdellovibrionota; class UBA1018; order CAIPTA01; family CAIPTA01; genus JAKFYM01. The sequence goes on along the minus strand of JBFWVL010000003.1, from coordinate 102,993 downwards.
AGTGACTCGTATTGTGGGGATAGAAATTGATATAGTTTTTGCGATCGCTGAGGATTTCTTCGCGGTTGCCCTTGAGCAGGCCTAAGCCGAGCAATCCGTCTACGAGCACTTCGGCGGCGCGCTTATGCACATCGAGAAAACGCACGCCGGGTTTGGTGGCCGCGATCGCTTCCTTCTGGGATTTCAGCACGATCTCGTAGATCTCGCGCTGGGCCTTGGAAAATTTTCCGTTCACGGGATAAGTGCGGGTAATATCGCTCGCGTAATTACCCATTTCTCCGGCGGCGTCGATGAGGATCAAGTCTCCGTCGCGGAGCTGGTCGCGATTGGTTTTATAGTGAAGCACGGTGGCGTTGTTTCCGCCGGCCACGATCGAAGCGTAGGCCAAATCTTCGGCGCCGCCATAGCGGAACCAGAATTCGATTTCGGCTTCCACTTGGTATTCATACTGGCCGGGCTTAGTGAACTCCATCGCGCGCTTGTGGGCGAGCGCGGTATTACGGCCGTTCTTGCGCAGGAGCTCGATCTCGGCCGCGTCTTTCACTTTGCGCATGGGGTTCAGGATGTCTTGCACCTTCACCAGCTTGGAGAAATTCTTCTCTCCGCGGCGCGGATTAGGGTGGTGATCTTTGAGCACGCGGAACACGAAATCGTCCTGCTCGGGAAAGTTTCCGAGGGCGTGGTAGAGAGCGTCGGTTTTTTTCAGCGTTTCGCGAAAAATTTTCTCGAGATCTTCGATCGGGTAGCTAGCGTCGGCCTGGAACTCACTTTTCGCGCCGTCCACTCCCACGCGCTTGCCTTCCCACATTTCCATCTCGGGATTTTTGGGCATCACGAAGAGCTGGTAAGGCTTATCCGTTCCAGGCGCGAAAATCGCGGCGGCTTCCTGCTCGCGAAAGCCCGTGAGGTAATAGAAGTAAGAGCTAGTACGGTACTCGTAGTGAACGTCGTCGTTGCGCTTGGCATGCGGGGCCGCGAATAGAATGGCCGAGGCAGTTCCGAGGCGTTTTAAAAATTCTTTCCGTCGTGACGCGAATATTTCTTGATTCATACCAAAGCTCCCAGCCTATAATTTCCACAATAACACGGTTTCGGAGTCTGAACCATGAAGCGCATTCTTCTCTCCATTCTTGCCCTCCCCCTGCTCGCCGTAACCGGATGGTTTGCCTACGGCGCTTTCCTGCAGAGCAGTATGCCGCGCGTGGAAATACGGGAAGTATCGAGTGCGGTGATCGATACCGAAAAAACTCTCCCTTTCTACGAATTAATGAGTCCCCTGCCCTCGCTGAAAGGCGTGCGGGCCCTCCCAAAGCTGGAATATAAAAAGGGGCCCCCTGAGCGTTTTTTGGAACGCATCACGGTTCTCTTCCAGCCCGATACGGACTCCCGGCGGGCGCGAGACCGCATCGTGTACTATGGACGCAAAACGGAAACCGACTCCTGGGCCATTCGCTTTTTCCCCGAAAGCCAGGCCCGAGAAGCCCTCTTCCTCGAGGCCGCCATTCGCCAGAGCCAGGGCCAGTCCCCCGAAGGCCTTTCGCCCCTGCAATTGTTTCTAGCCAAGCCGGCCCTGCTTCACGCGGCGAAACGCTGGCTGCCCGGAGTGGCCGTGGTGAATGTAATGCGCCAGGCAGACACGCCGGCTTTTCTTTTTGAGTATAAACAAGAAGCATCGAGCAAAGCGCGCGCCACGGCCTTATTCCTGCGTCGTAACAGCCTCTACCGAGTGGAGTACTTAGGGGAAAAAGGCTTTGCCCTCTTGGACCCAATTTCCCTATTCCGCAAAAGCTTCCTGGTGGAAAAACGCACCGACGCCCTCGAATACCTCGCCCGTAATCTTTCCGAGGTAAAAATGGGGAGCCAAGAAATGGCCTCCCTCAGTTTCCGCGATATTACTTGGCCGATCTTGCTATTGGCCGCGAATGTCTCGGTAGATCCTGCCTCCCTCGACGGATACTTCCACTTTGCGGGCATCTCCGCCCTCCTGCTTCGCTCCAAGGCCCTTGATAATGGAGACGTGGAAACGATCGACATTCTGCGTAACAACGTGCTCTCTTCCGAGTTCTACGCCAAAGATATCGATGCCAACGCCCAACGCACCACAGAAATCTCCCGTTTGGCACGCCTCCTTACACGGAATTTTTAGCAATAAAATCAGCTAGTTGCATGCTGTTGTTTCTCCCTATTATGGACGATAGAATACATAAGAAGGGAGACATGATGTCTATATTCCGCCTTTTCTCTGGCCTGAGTGCCACGATTCTTCTCTGCCTATTTTTGGTAGGCTGCCTAGGCTCCGAGACGAAAACTCTCGGTAAAAAAGCCTCCGCCGGAACTGGCACCGCCGCCACCGACGCCGATACCTTTTCCCTCAGCTTCGCCTACCGCGAAGGCACGAGCCGCGTGGTGCAAGTGCAGGGCGTGCGTAGTACCGCCGCCGCCGGACTCGTGAATACCTGCGGGGTCACGGGCGCGAGCTGCACCTGTGACTTCTATAAAGTTGGCAACAATACCACCGTCACTTCCTCCCTAACGAACGTGGGCATCAGCAAAGAAAACAATTCCTTCAATTGCACCATCGCCGGCGCCGACCCCGTTTCCGATTTCAACCGCGTGCGCCTGCGCACCATCGATGGCAAAAAGACCACCGGCTTTGTGCTCATCAAGAATACCCTCACCCTGCAGGAAGTGATCGGCGACCTCAGCTTGAATAAAGTAAATAAAATCTACAAATACTCCTGCTCGCGCACCTTCTTTGAAGGCGAAGGCGTGACCAGCCAATGCGCCGGCGGTGGCTCTTCCTGCATCAACTGCGTATTGAACCAAAAACTCGGGCTGATCATGGCGAACTACGACTACTACGTATTCGACAATAACGCGGGCGGCGGGAATAAGAACTCGAAGTTCACGGCCTCCTTCTGGCCCACGATCTGCTTACGGCCCGACGCCGAATTTGCCCGCGCCAACTGCGGCAGCAGCAGCCCCGATAAACGCTACGGCCTTTACTCCGAGCCGGCCGGCCCCTTCACCATCAAAATCCAGATGACGAGGGCGCCCGAGCAACTCGCGAATACTCCGGACCTCACCTCCACCTACGGCTACGCCGCTGCGCCCGACAGCTCCGGCAACTGCCCCACCGGGCTAGTGCAGGTGCGTCCCTACATGGCCCAGCCTGCTTCCATTACCGCGGGCAGCATCGACGGCTTGAATCCGGCTTCGAACTTCCTCAACGTGGGCGACGGGATTCTAAACAATACGGTGATCGAGACGAGCCAGCCCGCCACCTTCAACGTTTTTCGCCAGCCCAACCAAACCCAGTGCAGTGGCGTGGACGGCAATTGCAAAACGGCCACTTTCGGCGGGGTTTCCACCGTGCAGGCCGTGGCCTATACCCCGCTCAGCCCGGTGGTATGCGTGATCCCGAAAGCCCTAGTGGACACACTTTAGAAAACCGGCTTGGCCGGAGGAGGCTCGAATGGAAAAGAAGCACGCTAGGATGGCAACCTTCAAGGACTGGATGCTCAGAATCCTGCCGCTCGGCTTGATTCTCCTGGCCCCCGCCTGCCTAGAATCAAAACCCAAAGTTTTAGGCGCAAAGAAGCTCGACGTGGTGGCCGTAGACACGGCCAACTCCGATACCTTCCGCTTTAATTTCGCCTACCGCGACCCCAACGACGTGGCTACTTCGCGCACCATCTACCTGCAGGGAATCGCCAATTCCAATACGGTGATGGCCACCACCTGCAACGCGGCCGGCACCGGCTGCCAATGCGAGTTCATGGGCACGGATTCGGGCGGCGTGGATTTCGTGATCCCCGGCCTCGCGTCCACTCCCTCCTACGATTCCATCGGTAATTTCTTTTCCTGCGCCTACAATACCAGCCTTTCCCCCCTCGCCACTCTCACCAAGGTGCGGCTCCGTAATATTGCGGGCACGAAAGTAAGCGCGGCCAGCAGTGTGGAGACGGTGATTACCCCGCAATCGCTGGTGGGCACCGAGCTCGACGTGAACAAGGTGCGCACCGTTTCGCGCTACCTCTGCCAGTATAATTATTTAGAAAAAGTGGGCACGAATACCACCTCCGTTACCTTCAACTGCAATACCACGCTCAGCCTCTGCGGCTCCGGTGCCGGCAACGGCGGTAACTTTTGCTTCGTGCAAATCAAGTATCCTTTCTTCTTGTTCAAGGACAACTACAGCACGAATATGTTCAAGCAGATGACCGACCAGGTTTACAACGCCGGCGGTACGAACGTGCTCTGTAACCGCCAAGCGAAGCAATACGATTGCACAGCCGGCACCACCGGCCAGAATATCGCGAAGGCTTTTGGGCTTTACTCGGAACAAATCGGAAATTTTCAGGTTCCCATTCTGCTGAACTCAGCACCCGCGCAGGCGAGTGAGACCTACGGCTACGCCGCCAGAGTTGGATCCAGCGGACTCTGCCCTCCGGGAATGGTGAAGCGCACTTTTTATGAAGCCACGATCGCGGCCCGCGCTGATACTTCTCTCGCCGCCGATATCGCGCGGGATGTCTCCCTCGCCACCGTTACACCCTCGGCCCTCGAGGTGAATCGCCAGTACGGCAATGGCGGGGATCCCGCGCTCGGCCTCGGTGGTACCGGTGGTGGGTGCGACGGCACCACCTGCACGCCGCCGCGTGGCCCGATCGAAGCTCTCGCCACCCATGCCTACGTGGCCAGCGGATCCCAGTTCTGCGTGATCGATCCGTTGATCCTCCCCTAAAAGAAAAAGCCCCGGCAGTGATGCCGAGGCTTTTGTCGTCCCAGAAAATTCGACTTATTTCTGTTCTTTGGCTTTCTTCTCTTGGTACTTCTTGACCATTTCTTCCTGCACGTTGCGAGGTACCGACTGGTATTCCGCGAATTCCATCGTAAACTCGCCCTTACCTTGAGTAGCAGAACGAAGATCCGTGGAGTAACCAAACATTTCCACAAGAGGAACTTGGGCTTCGATCGTTACGTAGCCTTCCATGGTGGAAGAGCCCTGGATCACGCCACGGCGCTGGTTCACTTGGCCCATCACGGAGCCCTGGAATTCCTCGGGAGCCTGCACTTCGAGCTTCATGATTGGCTCGAGAATGGTGGGCTTGGCCGACATGTAAACTTCGCGTATCGCGGCCATGGCGGCGATACGGAAGGCAAGGTCGGAGGAATCTACGTCGTGGTAAGAGCCGTCTACCACTTTCATTCGCACGCCTACCACAGGAGCGCCGATTAGCTGACCTTTCTTGAGCTGCTCTTGGAAGCCCTTGTCGCAGGAAGGGATGTATTCTCGCGGAATCGCTCCGCCGACCACTTCGTCAACGAACTCATAAGGCTTCAGCAGATCGAGAGGACGAATCGGTTCCATGATGCCCACCACCTTCGCGAACTGCCCGGTACCACCGGTTTGCTTCTTGTGGGTGTAGTTGAAGTTAGCAGCGCTGTTGATCGCTTCCCGGAAGGCCACTTGAGGCTTACCGGCGATCACTTCGCAATTATATTCACGCTTCATACGCTCGATATAGATCTCGAGGTGAAGCTCGCCCATGCCACTGAGAATGGTTTCGGCCGACTCTTCATCACGGTGCACGCGCAAGGTCGGGTCTTCTTTCGTGAAGCGGTTGAGCGCTTTAGAGAAAGAAGCCGAACCGGCTTTGTCTTTGGGAGCTACGGCTAGAGAAATTACGGCCGCAGGAATGAACATGGAAGTCATGGTCACGCGCTGAGTGCCGTCGGTAAAGGTATCGCCCGATGCGCATTCCACGCCGAAGAAGGCGCAGATGTCGCCGGCGCGGGCTTCTTCTACGTCTCCCATTACGGAGGAGTGCATGCGCACGATCCGAGGGATTTTCACCTTTTTATCGCCTTGCGACACGTTCATGATCATGTCGCCTTTTTTCACCGAGCCGGAGTAAATCCGCATGTAAGTGAGCTGGCCGTAACGTCCGTCTTCGAGCTTGAAAGCAAGCGCAACCAGCGGAGCCTTAGGGTCCGAGGGAATTTCCACTTTCGCCTCGCCTTTGTTCTGATCGAGGGCTTCGTTACGAACTTCCGGAGGGCTAGGCAAGTAAGCGGCCACGGCATCCAAGAGAGGCTGAACGCCTTTGTTTTTGAAGGCGGAACCCATGAGCACGGGCACGAACTTCAGCAGAATGGTCTGGCGGCGAATTGCGGCCGTGAGCAATTCTTCGGTGATCTCTTCTTCCATCAAGAATTTCTCGCCGAGCTCTTCGTCTACGTCGGCCAGCTTGGAAATCAACTCTTCGCGTTTTTCTTTAGCGAGATCCGCCATGTCGGCTGGAATCGCTTCTTCACGGACGTGTTCGCCGTTCTCGCCGTCGAAGAAATAGGTCTTCATTCTCACTAGATCCACCACGCCTTTGTGCTGGTCTTCGAGGCCCACAGGAATCTGGATGGCGGCGGCATTGAGGAACAATTTCTCGCGGATCGCTTGGATCACGCGGAAAGGATTCGCGCCGGCACGGTCGAGCTTATTGATGAAAGCCAAACGGGGAACGTTATAGCGTTTCATCTGGCGGTCTACGGTGATCGACTGCGACTGCACGCCGGATACGCCGCAGAGAACCATCACGGCTCCGTCGAGAACGCGGAGCGAGCGCTCCACTTCCACGGTGAAATCCACGTGTCCGGGGGTATCGATCAAATTGATGTTAATGTCTTTCCACTCGCAGAAAGTGGCGGCCGACTGAATCGTGATGCCCTTCTCGCGCTCAAGGTCCATGGAATCCATCACGGCGCCCACGCCGTCTTTGCCTTTTACTTCGTGAATAGCGTGGATCTTTCCGGTGTAGAAAAGAATGCGCTCCGAAAGCGTGGTTTTTCCGGAATCGATGTGAGCAGAGATCCCGATATTACGAATTTTTTCTAACGAATAGGCAGACATTTGTGTTCCTTACGACATTGCTCGTTTAAGAGGTTTTCCAAATTTGGGGACTTCGATTTTTTAGTGGATTGTGCGCAAAATTACAAGGTTTTTCCCTCACCTGGGGCGGATCATTGACGCGCCGAGTCCCGTGGTGCCATAGTTTTCTAGGCTGGCTGGCATTGCATTGAGAGTGCGTGCACTTCGCGGTCCATCAGGGCGCCCACGGCGGCAATCACCAGCCGCTGCCGCGCCAACGGGGCTAAGCCATTGAACTTGGCCGATTTCACCCTCACGAAGAAATGCCCGCCCCCGCCAGCGCTCTTATGGCCGGCGTGCATATAGGACTGGTCTTCGAGCTCGAACTCTACTGGATTCAGGGCTTCTCGGATTTTTGCCTCGATCTTCGCGGCGGTTTCGGCGGAGTTAAACATGCGTATAATCCGTTTCGAGTTTCAGCCCAGCCGAGTTCTGCTCACTCGAGCGGTAACATTTTTCGATAATCTCCACGCAAGCGTACGATTCGCGGATCTCGTCGTTCACGAAATCGTTCTTCGCGATACAGCCGAGGAACTTATCGAACATCGAATTAAACCATTTGGTATGCGAAGCATCCATCCAGTCGCTTTCAATCGTGAACTTCTCCACTTTGTGATCCCCCGTGCCGGCGTGGGAACCAGTATTCGGGAAGCCCACCGAGATCTCGGCATCGTCGTCGTTCACGACGATTCCGCCCTTTTCGCCCTGAATCGTATAGATCACTTTACGCATGCCGGCGGTCCAGGAAAGGTAAGAGTGGGCGTAGCGCTTTCCCGGGAACTCCACCGTGGCGGTGAGATTATCCTCGGTATCCCACTCGGTGGAGAGATTAAGGGCCTTCGCGGAAAGCCAAATCGGCAGGGATTTCAGCCAGGAAAAAGTAAGGTAAAAAGTATGCGAGCCGTGGTCCATCCCGATACCGCCGCCGCTCGTGGCGAAATCGCGTCGCCAGTCGGTACGCCATTCTTTCACGCCCTTGGCGTGGGTATTGCGGAAGGTTTGCAAAGTGACGCTCTTCACCGCGCCGATGCGGCCGGAATCGATCACTTCCTGGATCAGCTTCACCACCGGCGCGTGCTTATAATTATGGCAAGGAAAGAGCACGCGCTTGTTTTTCTCGGCGGCCGAAAGCATAGCCCTCGCTTGTTCAGTGCTGGTGGCCAGAGGTTTCTCGCAAAGCACGTGGATGCCTTTTTCCAGGGCGGCCACCGCGATCTCGGCGTGCACGGCGGGGGGGGAAGCAATATCGAGGATATCGAGATTCTTTTCGCCAGCTAACAGCTCCCGGTAGGTAGAATAAATCTTCGCCTGGGGAAGCGCCTGGCGCGCCAAATCACGCCTTGCCTCGCAGATATCGGCCACGGCTACGATTTCCACGTCGTCCCGTTTCGCGAAAGCAGGCACATGCCCTTTTCCCGATATGAAACCGTACCCCACTAAACCAATGCGCTTTTTCATGGAAACCAAATCTAGAGAATCAATCCGCGATCGTCAATTGGAAAGGCGCGAACTCCAGCAGAGCCAGCGAATGCCAGAAGGCGGGCTCGTGCACGCGGAGCGCACCCGCCTTCGCCCTCCCGTGCATCGCACCCCACGCGCTCACGGTGCGCCAGCCGGCAGATTCGGCCGCAGCACACAGGAGTGCGAGATCGTGGCTCATCCTGTAGTCCACATGGGAGGGGAAAACAGCCCGGCGCAGGCGGTGCAATAGGGAGTTCCGGTTAGGGATCAGGCAAAACAACCGTGCGTCGGCGTCGGCCAGATCCCGGCAATTCGCGAATAATCGTATTAGCTCTTCCCAGCGAAGGTATTGCAATACTTCGAAGCAAAGAATCCCCCCGTAATTTTCTCCGTGAATTTCGGGAGGCAGCTCGGGAAGCTGGGCGAACAGAGCGCGCCGGTAACCGCGCTCGGCGGCCATTGCCAATGCGCGCGCACTGCGGTCTATTCCGTCCACCGCAATTTGCTCGGGGAGCCAGGAGCGCGTGAAGGCTCCGTTGCCGCAACCTAAATCCAGCACCGCCAAGCGTGGCGCAGAGGCAATTTTTTTGGTGAGCGCGGCCCGGGCCCTCGCTCCGAGAGAGCCGTGCCCCGAACCGGCGTGTCCTGGGCCTGCGCTAAGCCAGCCATCCACGGTGGTATCAAGGTAGGAGTGAACACGCGAAGGCAAAGGCACCAGCTCGCGGGCCGCCAGCAGATAAGCCAGGCCATGGCGAAACACGCGGGTGGTGCTTAACCCGTTGCCCCTCGGTTTCACCAGAGTGGGAACTTCCTCCATGCGAAAATCCGGACGGCCGAGTAAGGTGCGATAGAGCCGCAGCGTATATTCTCCCCGGCCTTGAAAAATCCAGCCCACAGGAAGGTCTTCCAGCAGGTGGCAATCCAGCAGGTAGTAGCCGTAGGTCCAGTCCGAAATTTTCCCGAATAGCCGGAATAAAAAAGCGCTCAGGGCGATACTAAACAGATCGTTCAGGCGGCCCACGAGCTTGCGCCCTTCAAGATAGCGGCTGCCCACGGCAAGCTGCGCTCCATCTTCAGCGGCTTTTACCAATAGAGAAATGGTTCCCAAATCGTGATTAAGATCGGAATCGCGCACGATTGCAAAGCGAAACTGGGCGGCCTTCAGGCCCTGAAGCGTGGAGCAGGCCAAGCCGAGCCGTACGTGGTTGCGGAGCGAGCGAAACCGGCCAGGATAAGAACGCGCGAGCGCCGCGCAGACCGCCTGGGAATCATCGTGGGAGGCATCGTCGATCACGATCACCTCGGCCACGCCGCCGAGAGCAAAAAGCTGAGGAACGAGCACCCGCAGATTCGCGGCTTCATTGAGGGCGGGCAGAACAACGGATACTTCCACGTTCGGCAAAATGGTTTCCTTTAGGCTAGTGGGAGTTCATTTTTCGAACACCCAAGCAAAAAGCACAAGAACATTTAGGGCCTACCCGTTTTAGGTCCGGCATGAAAATCGAATAAATCTCGGCACCGCTCCGACGAATGAAGTAACCTAAGAAACGAAAAAATGTTGGCCCTTATTTTCCAAGAATTAAATATCGAGCATTTTTCCGGCGAGCTGCCGCCACCCACGCTCGCCTGGAATTCCCGCCTGAGCTCCACGGCCGGAAGATTTTCGCCTGGATCGCGGAGCCGATTTTTTCAGCGGGCGCCGAAGATCGAAGTGGCCTCTTACCTCCGCGATTTACCGGACGGCCAGGATCACGTGCGCGACACCATGCTGCACGAGATGATTCACTATTTTCTTTGGCATAAGCAGCGGCCCTACGGCCATACCCCGGAATTTTACGAAATATTAAAACGCGTGGGCGCCAAGCGTTTTAATACCGTGCCCAAAGAACGCCCGATCAAATACTGGTACGAATGCCCGGGCTGCCTGCGCCGGATTCCGGCAAAGCGGAAAATGCATATGTACGCCTGCGCTACTTGCTGCGAGAAATTCAATGCCGGAATGTTCAAGGAAAAATTCCGCCTGCGCGTGGTGGAGTCCGGAGACTCTGCTAGCGCAGTTGTCCGCCCGGCTGATTTGTCCGCGCCATCGTCCTCGCTGCCAGAAAAACAAAACGCACCACTTCCTCCTCAGGAAATAGTGCGTCGTTTGGAAGAGCTTAAGAAGCTTCTTTTCAGAAGCCGCTAAACTACTTCTTCGCGGTTTTTTTCGGAGCAGTTTTTGCTTTTGCGGCTTTCGGCGCAGCTGCTTTAGGAGCGGCGGCCTTGGCGATTTTCGCAGAAGCTTTTGCGGTAGCGGCCGCTTTGCCTTCTTCGGTCTTGCCAGCAGCGGTACGCTTCACGCGCGAGCTGTGGATTTTGCGACGTACGCTCTGGAGCTGTTCCGAGAGGAGCGCTTCTTTCATCGCGAAAATCGCTGGAGTGATCCCACCCAATTTGTCGATCGTGCGGATCGCGCGGCTGGAGAGCAAAAGAGAAATTGTTTGTTTCAATTCTGGGATCTCGTACTTTTTACTTCTTAAGTTCGGCATCCAGCGCGTGCGCGTTTTGATGTTCGAGTGACTTACTTTATTTCCGTAAGCCGGGCGTTTCCCCGTCAATTCACAGACTTGGGCCATAGAAACCTCCAAAAAATGAGCTTGATCAGTAACACAGACTATCGGCACGAATCAAGCCGCTAGAATGAGGATAGTCCTTGCGCTATTTCCCGGGGGAATCCCGGGCCTGAATAGACGAACTCGGTATACACCTGGAGGAGATCGGCCCCGTGGTCTAGGCGTCGGCGCGCGTCTTCGGCGGAAGCGAGGCCCCCCACGGAAATCAGCGTGATCTGGCTGCCCACGAGCGCACGGATTTCGCCGATATGGCGCAACGCGTCTTCAGCCAGGGGCAGTCCGCTAAGGCCACCCTTCTCCGCCACCGTCGCGGCCTTGGCCCCCGCTAAGCCGGAAAAATCTCTTCTCACACTGGTATTAGAGGCAATGATTCCCTCAAATCCCTCCCCGACCGCGGTTTCAACAGCGAGCTTGCGGGCCGGGCCTTCTAGATCGGGAGATAGCTTCAAAAATAGGGGCTTCGGCGTTCCGGTACCACGCCCCGCCTGGGCATCGCGCGCCGCGCGCACCCCGCGAAGCAAAGGCGCCAGAAGATCTCCCTCCTGCAGTCCGGTTAAGCCAGGAGTATTGGGAGAACTGATATTGACCACCAGATAATCGGCCACGCCGTAGAGCTGTTGGAGCGCGCTCACGTAGTCTTCTCCCGCCCTCTCGAGAGGAGTATCGCGGTTTTTACCAATATTGATGCCGATCGGAAACCGAATGGCGGAAAGGGTTCGCAGTTCCGCCAGCCGGGCGGCCACCACGGCGGCCCCCTGACTATTGAACCCCATGCGATTGATGAGCGCCCTCGCTTCGGGTAGGCGAAATACCCTCGGGCGCGGATTCCCCGCCTGCGGACGCGGAGTAACGGTGCCCACTTCCACGAAGCCGAAGCCCAAGCTGCGTAGCCCCAATACTAGCTCCCCGTTTTTATCAAATCCGGCCGCCACGCCGAGCGGAGAATCCACGGATAGTGCGCCAATATGGGCCCGCTTACGGGATCCGGGAACCACTCGCGGGCGCCCCTGGGTCACGAAACCGCGCAGCCGCAAGTAGAGAGCGCCAAAAAAATGCGCGAGCTCGGGGTCGAGCCAAAATAAAATTTTCCGCGTCAATCGCCAAAGCATTTCCCCTAGCTTAGCACCTACCCCAGCCTTGCTTCACGGTGATTTTACGGTAAGGTCGGAGGCATGAAAATAATCAGCGCCCTTACCGTTCTCCTCGCCCTCACCGCTTGTTCGAGCGGCCCTAAAGGCAAATACAAAGAAGAGGAAAATGCCCCTAAATTTGCCACCTCCCGCTCTTTCACCGAAACCCCGGAAACAATTTTGCGCGCCGCTCGGGCCGTGCTCGATGAACTCAGCCGTGAAAGCAGTCCTCCGTCCACCGGCGCCCTCAAGGGGAACGACGAAAGCGTGCGCACGGGCTGGGTATATTCCACTTCCAGGGACAAATACGTAGAGTTCTACTTCAATGGCAGCCCGCGCCGTAAGCTCCTCGGTATGCGCCGGAAATATTCTTATACGGCGGTGCCAAATTTGGCCGGCAGCCAAGTAACATTCGGCGTGGAAGAAGAAATCCAGAACGTCGACCTAAAATCCGGCGAGGCTAACGGCTGGAAAAGCGTAGATCCTTCCCCCTCCGCCTACGATCTAATGGCCAAAAAACTGCGGCAGAAGATTCAGGAACAATAAGCGGAGCGCGTTGTATCCTAAATACTTGGCCGCTTGCCAAAACCTTTTTCGTGCCCAAATTCTTTGTATGAGTAAAGAGCTGGTTGTCGTAAATCCTAAGCTTCCCGCGGTTTTGCCGATCTTGCCGGTGGATCATAGCCCGGTTTTGCCCGGCCTTATGGCCACGCTCCAGGTACCGCGCGGAAAAAGTATCCTCGCCGTGGAAAAAGCCCTGGGCGAAAAAAGCATGGTGGGATTGCTCCTGCCTAAGCGGCGCCTAAAAGTTCTTCCTCCACCCAAAGACGTGAACGAGTCCTCGGAAGTGACCTACGACTTCGCCGATCTCCACCAGGTGGGCGTGAGCGCGCGGGTGCTTAAAAAAGTGCATATGCCCGACGGCTCCATGACCCTGCTCGTGCATGGGGTACAGCGTTTCGAGATTGAATCGACGGTTCAATCGAGCCCCTTTCTCGCGGCCACCGTGCATTACGTGGAAGATCGAAACGTGAAAGACGCCGAGATCGAAGCCCTGGCTAGATCGGTAATCTTGCAGGTGCGCGAGCTTTCCGAAACCAACCCTTTTTTCACCGAAGAGATGAAGATGGCCATGATCAATACTCCCTCCAAGGGCTCATTGGCCGATTTAGTGGCGTTCGCGATCGCCCCCCGCGGCAGCGCAGCCCAGGACTATGTGGAAACCGCCGACGTTAAGGAACGCCTGCTGAAGCTGCTCGTATTCCTCCGCAAAGAGCAGGATCTTTCCAATCTCCAGAAAAAACTTTCTTCCGAAGTAGATCAACGCGTGAATAAAATCCAGCGGGAGTTTTTTCTCCGCGAACAGCTGAAAAGCATCAAGAAAGAATTGGGCATCGAAGAAGACGACAAGAGCCGCGAGACCAAGGCGCTCACGGAAAAGATCGCCAAAGCCAACCTGCCTCCCCACGCATTGAAGGTGGCCGATGAAGAGCTGCGCCGGCTCAGCACGATTTCGGAAATGAGCCCGGAGTTTAACCTCGCCCGAAATTATATCGACTGGATCGCTTCCCTGCCATGGAGCCATAGCTCGAAGGACAATCTCAATTTAAATCACTCGCGCCGCGTGCTCGAAGAGGGCCACTACGGCCTCGAAAAGGTGAAGGACCGCATCCTCGAATTTTTGGCGGTGAGAAAACTGCAGCCGAAATTCCATGGCTCGATTTTATGCTTCGTGGGCCCTCCCGGGGTGGGCAAAACTTCGCTGGGTAAATCCATCGCGGAAAGCCTCGGCCGCGAGTTTTTCCGCTTCTCTTTGGGCGGAATGCGTGATGAAGCCGAGATTAAAGGCCACCGCCGCACGTATATCGGCGCACTGCCGGGGAAAATCCTGCAGGGCATGAAACGCGCGGGCACAAATAATCCGGTGGTCATGCTCGACGAGATCGACAAGATCGGCATGGGATTTCAGGGAGACCCAGCTTCGGCCCTGCTGGAGGTGCTCGACCCTGAGCAGAATTCCTCTTTTCTCGACCACTACCTCGATGTGCCCTTTGATCTTTCAAAAGTTTTTTTCATCGCCACGGCCAATACCTTAACCACGATTCCGCCCGCGCTCCTGGACCGGATGGAAGTGATCGAGATCCCGGGCTATACACTCGAGGAAAAAGAACATATCGCCAGCGACTACGTGATCCCGCGTTCCCTGGAAAAACACGGCCTGAACCGCTCGCAGGTACAGCTACCCAAGAGCACGCTGAGAAAAATCCTGCAGGACTACGCACGGGAGCCCGGCGTGCGCTCCTTCCAGCAGCAAATGGACAGGATTTCCCGCCGCGTGGCCCGCATGATCGTGGAGCGCAGGAGCAAGTCCGCGATCACCGTGAAGGAAAATGAGCTCGATACATGGCTGGGGCCTCAGCGATTTTTCAACGAAATGGCCGAGCGCAGCACCCAACCGGGCGTTGTTACTGGCCTTGCCTGGACCGCCGCGGGGGGCGATATTCTCTTCATTGAGGCTCTCGCGCTCGAGGGAAAAGGCGAGCTGCGCCTTACCGGGCAAATGGGCGAAGTGATGATCGAGAGCGCGCGCATCGCACTCTCGCACGTGAAGAAAATTCTTTCCGAAGAAGGCGCGATGCTCGCGCCGGTGGGAAAATCCGGTAAGTCCACCAAGCTCAGCGCCACGGAATGGTTTCAGAAACACGATATCCACTTGCATATCCCGGCGGGAGCGGTGCCCAAAGACGGCCCTTCGGCGGGGGTGACCATGGCTACTGCGATCTTATCCTTGTTGAAGGGGCAGAACGTGAAGCCCCGCTTGGCCATGACGGGCGAGCTTTCGCTCGTGGGAAAAGTACTGCCAGTGGGCGGGATCA
Organism: Bacteriovoracia bacterium; assembly: GCA_050246755.1. Lineage (GTDB taxonomy): Bacteria > Bdellovibrionota > UBA1018 > CAIPTA01 > CAIPTA01 > JAKFYM01. The sequence goes on along the minus strand of JBFWVL010000003.1, from coordinate 87,986 downwards.
AGGAGAAGGTTTTGGCCGCAAAACGGGCCGGCATCCGCACCATCATCCTTCCGCTCCTAAATAAAAAGGACCTGAAAGAAATTCCCGCCCGCCATCTGGAAGGCATCGACTTTCAATTCGCCTCCAGGGTAGACGAAATTTTCACCTACGCCCTCGCCGTTAAGCGCAAAAAAACTAATTAGATTCGCCGCCTCGGAGCTCGATACCGTAGCGCTGGGCCTTACGGTAGAGCGTGGCCCGGTCGATCCCTAGTAGATTCGACGCCTTGGACTTATTGTAGTTCGTTTCGCGTAGCACGCGCAGGATATGTTCTTTTTCCATTTCTTCGAGCGAGGAACGTTTAGCGGAAGCCAAAGGCTCGGAAGCCGTCTTGGGCGTCATCCCGGAAAAATCCTCAGGGAAGAGCACCGAGCTTCCGCTCATCGCCACGGCCCGTTCGATACTGTGCTCAAGCTCACGCACATTTCCTGGCCAGGTATGCTGGGCCAGCAGTTCCATGGCCTCCGCCGAAACGTGGGATATGCGTTTGCCGTTTGCGTCGGAGTAATGGGCCACGAAATGATTCACAAGTTCGGGCAGGTCTTCCAGGCGGTCGCGCAAGGGAGGCAACGCGATCTCGATCACCTTGAGGCGGTAATATAAATCATCGCGAAACTTTCCGGCCTTGATCATCTCCTCCAGATTTCGGTGCGTCGCCGCGATCACGCGTAGATCCGTTTGCCGAACCTCGTTGGAGCCTACGGGTTTAAACTCCCCGTCTTGCAATACGCGAAGCAGCTTCACCTGCAGGGAAGGGCTAATATCGCCGATTTCATCGAGAAAAAGGGTCCCGCCGTTTACCTCTTCGAGCAAACCACGCTTCTCTGCCACCGCGCCGGTAAAAGAACCTTTGGCGTGCCCGAAGAGCTCCGACTCCAGCAAACTGTCGGTAAGGGCTCCGCAATTGATCGCGAGGAAGCGCTTGTCTTTGCGGGCGCCATGCTCGTGAATCGCGCGGGCCACGAGCTCCTTGCCGGTTCCGCTCTCGCCCACGATCAGCACGGAGCTAGCCGAAAGCGCGGCCCTGGCTAGATTTTTATAAACATCCACGATCATGGGCGACTTCCCGATCAACGTACGGCGCGGCAACTGCGCGGGTCCGCCCACGGGCCGGCCTTCTTCGCGTAGCGACTTCCACTGCTTGTGGGCCCTGGCCACCAGCGCCTTCAGCTCCTGAATACGGAAAGGCTTGGAAATATAGTCGAAGGCTCCCTCCTGAATAGCCCGCACGGCACCGTCGAGGTTGCCGAAACCGGTCATGAGGATCACGAGGGAATCTGGGTGCAATTTGCGGATACGCCCCAAGAGCTCGATTCCATCAATACCGAGCATGCGAATGTCGGAGAGAACCAGGGGCGCATTTTCCTTGGCTAAGATCGCCAGCGCCTCTTCTCCGCTGGCGGCCAAGCGAACGGTATAGTGCTCGGCCTCGAATACCTCGCGCAGCAACTCGCGGGTCACCCGATCGTCGTCCACCACCAGAAGCGTGTTCGTGATCATGCATTTACTCCGTAAGGCATCTGCAGGGTAACTTTTGTCCAGGCGCCTTCACGCGATTCGATTTCCAGCTTCCCGCGGTACTTACCGGCAATCTCCTGGCAAATCGTGAGACCCAGGCCCGTGCCCTCCCCCACCGCCTTGGTGGTAAAAAAGGGCTTAAATACTTTCTTGATGTCTTGCTTGGGAATCCCCTCGCCCGAATCCATCACGCCGAGTTCCACCCACTCCTCGAGGCCCTCCTTGCAGTAGCGGGAAAAAATTTCAAGCTTCGCGGCGGAGTAAGGATGCTCACGCTGCTTCGACTCTATGCTATCGAGAGAATTATTCAGCAAATTAAGAAAAACTTGCTCGATATCGAGCGGAACAGCGCGAATGGGCCCGAGTTTTTTATCTAGGCTTTTCTCCAGCCTTACGCCCAGGGAATCAATTCTCGGGCTCACGATCCCGAGCGTTTTTTCCAGTACCTGGTTGATGTCGAGCAGCTGGAACTGCGAGGGTGGCTTGGCCGTGCTCTGCAGAAACCCCTTCACGATATTCTCGATCTTCAGCAACTGATCGCTCACGATCTCGAGACGGTTCAGCCACGCCTGATCGCCTTTAGCCGCACGAAGATTTTCCTGCAGAAGCTGCAAGTGCCCGCCGATGGCATTCAGTGGGGTTCCGATCTCGTGGGCGAAGCTAGCCGTGAGCTGCCCCATCACCGCTAGCTTCTCCTTTAGCATCACTTGTCGCTCAGCGTCCCGCAGCTGCTTGCTCAGCTCCACGTTCTGAAATTCCGCCTGGCGCAGCTTGCGATCGTTGGCGATGGTTTTGCGTAAAAAATAACTGAGGGCCACGAGCAGCAGCACAATATTGATCGCGCCGGCAAAAAACATGATCTTGGAAACGGCATGCCCTAGAGTAGTGGCGGTTTGCACCGACACTTCCACACGCACCACCCCATTGAGCGAGCCGCGCTTGGAGCGGACGGGCACCCAAATTTCCCAGAAACCGCGGCCATCTTCGAATTTTTTGCGGAAAGAGAGCATGTGGTCGGGAAGCACTTCGCCGGGAGGACGCACCACCATCGTGGGATCTTCGGTGGTGCCGGCCAGCTCAATCAGCCCGGCTTCGTTCTTGCGAAAAGCGTCCACCTGCACCACGCTGGGCTGAAAATAGAAAACTTCCCGGAGTTTTTGTTCGATGTCCTCCGGCTTACCAACCATGAGGAAACGATCGTTCTGCAATTCATCGGCGAGAGAGCGGGCCGCATGCACGCCGAGCACACGCATCTCTTCTTCGATCACGGGCAGGGTCAGCTGCGAAACCGCAAAGCTCACCAACAAGTAGACGGGGGCGGTCACAAGAACCAGCACCAGAATAACCTTGGCTTGCAGGTCTAGGCGGTAAATCCGCTGACGAAAATCGAGCCATTGCATGAGGGCAATCTACCTTAAACGAGAGTGATTTTGGGAAGGCCAAAAAAGAAAAGAGCCGGGATGCCCGAGGGCAATCACCAGCTCTTTATCCTTCAGAAAAGCTAGAGCTTACTGATGGGCAGCTTCTTCGTGCTCTTCGTGAGCGGCAGGAGCAGCTTTTTCGCTGTGCATTTTGCCTTTAGCTTTTTTGCCTTTGGTTTTGCCGTGCTTAGCAGGAGCTTTAGCGGTTTCGTTGGAAGCAGTAGCGTCAGCAGCAGCAGTGGCTCCACCGTGTTCGTTAGCGAAAGCAGGGGCAGCGATGAAAGCACAGAGAGCGAGAACGAGGCTTAGTTTTTTCATAGTATCTCCATTTATTGAATGAGGGTTTCTCGCCCAGATAAGTGCAAGCCCAATGCCAACCCCTAATGCTTTTCCTTTGGATTACAAGTACTTACGCCTTGCGTCCTGTTGCATTTCACCAGTGCGCACTGTTGCAATTTTCAGCAATCCCTAGAGGGGGGCAGGAGAAGAGGTAAGAGCTTTAGGCTGGCCACAAAACTCAGTGACAGAATCAACCAGGGATTCTAGGCCATAGGGTTTACGAATAATGCGCCTTGTCTTAAAGCGTTTGGCCCAATCCCCAATGTCCGAATTTCCCGAAACTAGCACGATAGGCAACTCAGAGGCTCCCGGAATAGCGGTATACCGCTCGAGAAAATCAGCAGCGCTCATATCAGGCAAGCCCAAATCCAGTAGAATACATCCCGGCCGGAAACCGCCCTTTAGCAATGTGAGAACTTCCTGGCCCGTAGTGGCCAGCCGCAAATCGAATCCTTCTTCTAGCAGCAGCTCGGAAGCCACCTCTTGAAGGTCCCTATCGTCCTCAACTAAAAGTACGGTGCAATTTGTCATATTATTCGTGAGTGCTTTTACCCGATTTCCTGCCCCAAGTACAATCGCGGAGCACAATTAGCTGGCCTCGGAAAATAATTTCCTCAGTTTGTCTTTAAAGCTCGCTCGCCCCTCTCCGAGCTGAGCCAAGCGCTGATACAGGCTCTGGCCCGCCTCTTCCACCACTTTGCCGGGTTCGGTTCCGCGAGCCTCAGAGATGAAAGTCTCTTTCTCCGTTTGGGCGCGGAAAGATACCATGAAGCCCATCGGCGCGGCCTCTTCCAGATTCGCCACCAGCGAGCTCCCCGCCGGCAAGCGGCTTCTGATATTCTCGTACCAGCGCTGCACTAGTGCCTGCACCCGAAGGTCGGCCCGGCGCTGCGCTAGTTCATTGCCCATAGAATCACTGAAGTTATATTTCATCGTAGTCCCCTTCATCGCCAGAATGGAATTCTCAGAAAATCTAAACGCTCAGCTGTAGCGGAACATTTTTTTCGTACCACTGCATTCTTTCGATCGCATCATTGAAAGCGTGGTTAGGCCGCTGCCCATAACCGATGGAAAAACCGGCGCGATCGCCGTCGGTCTCCACGTCCACTTGGCAGCGAACCTCTTCGTAATCTTGCCCCGGAGAGAAAATTACCAAATAGCTCGCCCAAATAAGGCCATTGGGCACCTCCCTTAGGCGCCTCTGTATCGAACGATGAATGAAGCGCTTCAGCGCCTGCTTATTGATCGCCCGGTGAATTGATTCATAGATCACTTCTCCCGTAAGCGACACTCCTCGCTCGCCGTCCGGCTTGCCACCGGTGATTGAGTACACATTTTCCATCACGCACCTCCTTCGTTCGCTTTAGCCCGCCAGCAACTCGTTCTCGCGGGCGTTCTTCATCAGTTTGGGCAGATTCGATCTCGCAGGCAATTTCGTGAATCTCCAGCGGGCCCCCAGCCATTTCGAAAGCGAATAGAAAAAAACTTTATAGGCATTCGCCGAGATCGCCTCGGAAGTTTCCAGCAAAGCCACCGAGAGGGCCTGTTGGCGGTCGGCAGCTTTACCCACGCCGTACCACGACATCCAGCCCACTCTCACTAGCGTGCGGCAAGTGACAACCCCGCTATTTTCGGTGGCATGCACTGAATACGAGAAATCATCGGGCAGGCCATAGACGAACTGCTGAAGGCGCACCCAGCGCTCCATGCGGCGATACAATAAATGTTTTTTATCCAAGAAAAGCACGTTGTCCTGCGCTTGGGCCGGCACATCTTTTTTAAACTGAAGTAATGCGGTTTGCATTTTGTGAATCCTCCCTGATTTCAATTTCCATGATCATTTGCTTTAAACTTCCCAGCGCTCTCGAGAATGCCCGCCAAGCGTCCGGGCCGTTAGCTCGCGCGCACCAGGCATCCTGGCCGTTGGCACGAAACTCGATTAGCGAGTCAATTTTTGCGCCTAAGAACGGGCGCCAGAAATGCACCCGATAGGCCACCTCGTTCAGCTCTAGCCGCAGCCGCAAGATACCGATAAAATCCCGCATCAGCTTCTGAATTCTTTCCCGCTCGCTGATCACCACATTTTCCCCTTGAATAGACCCCATAATTTCCATACTCACTCCGTCTCAGGCGGCCTGTTTCCCGCCCGTTCGGTTTATAGAAAAAACGTTATCCGAAATTTCGGCCGGTGCGTCGGGAAGCCAGTCGTGGAACCGGTAAAGATCGCTGCTCATCTTACAACCATCACAGAAACAGCTGTGAGGAACAGACGCGATGAAAACATGGCCGCAAAGATTGCAGTCGCGTGCGTAACGGCGTTTCGCTTTAGGGTGATGACTGGGCGCAGAATGCCGAAGGTGCAACATGGGAAATCTCCTCTTGAGTTTAGGGTCACGAATCAGTTCATTGGGTAAAAAGTAGCAAGTGCCGTTCCAAAATTAGGATCGATTTTATCCGTGGCAGAGTGTCCGATTAGCGTGTGGACGGGACAAAGATGACAAGGCTCAGGCAATTAGACCCGGCATTTTGCCCCGCGGGGCATAAAAAAACGCCGGAGAGCTTTCCTCTCCGGCGCTCGTATTTTTCTCTCTGCTCGCTAAACCTGAGCGTCGATAGGGCCTTCTACTTTCCGCGCCAAAATCACTTCGATCACCTGAAATGCCTCCACTACTTGAGTGGGAAGATTGGCAATCGCCGCCTCTTCCATCGCGCGGCAAGCTTCGCCGAGATCCTTCATCCCGAAGAGCCCGGCGCTCCCCTGCACGCGGTGACAAATCGCTCTCACTTCTTCAAAGTCGGACTTCTCCATGGCATTGCGAAGCATCTGCACCTGCGCCTGCAGGTTCTGTATATACCTGCTGCGCGTGGCTTCGGAAATTGCCATACTGTATTCTCTTTTTGGTAACGCCATAAAAACCCCTCTTTTCTCGCCGTTAACTAATTAAGCCCCGTATCCGACTCGTCGTCCTGGTTAGTGAGCTTCCGGTAAAGCGTCCGGCGGCTCATCCCTAATACTTTCGCGGCCGCATCTTTCTTTCCGTTATGCTTTCGCAGCACCGAAAGAATATAGCGCTTTTCCACGTCGCGCAGGGAAGGCATGTCGAAACCCACCTCCTCCATCATTTCGTCGCCCTCGGCGGCCTGCTCCACAGGAATATCCGATTCATCGATCGCGTCTCCCGAAGAAAGAACCACGCTGCGCTCGATCACGTTTTGCAGCTCCCGCACGTTTCCGTGCCAAGGGAGATTTACCAATTTGGTGAGGGCCGCCGGCGTGAATCCCCGGAGGTCCATCTTATTTTTTTCTGCCGACTTATCGAGAAAAAATTTCGCCAAGCTGATGATGTCTTCCTTGCGCTGGCGAAGGGGGGCGATGTGAATCGGAATCACGTTGAGGCGGTAGTATAAGTCTTCGCGAAAGCGGCCTTCCTTAATTTCGTTCGCCAGATTTTTGTGCGTAGCCGTAATGATACGTACGTCCACCGGCCGGAATTTACTATCTCCCACCGCGCGGATCTTCTGCTCCTGAAAAACCCGGAGGAGTTTCGCCTGGAGGGAGAATTGAAGGTCTCCGATCTCATCGAGGAAAAGAGTACCGCCGTCGGCTTCTTCGAAAAGGCCCTTGCGATGCTGGGTGGCCCCCGTGAAAGATCCCTTGGTATGGCCGAACAGCTCGGACTCCAGCAAAGACTCCGGAATGGCCGAACAGTTAATACTTATGAAAGGCTTATCGGCACGTTCGCTATTATCGTGGAGCGCCCGGGCCACCACTTCCTTGCCCACACCGCTTTCCCCAGTAATGAGCACGCTCGATTCAGTAGGAGCAACCCGCTTGATCAGGTCGTATATCGCGCGCATGGAAGCGCTTTGGCATTGCACTCCCTGCAGATGAATGTCGGAATCGATTATATTCTTCAGGAATTTATTTTCGTAGCTCAGCTTACGAAAGCGCACCGCGTTTTCGAGCACGCTGTTCAGGCGGCTGAGGTCGAATGGTTTTTCGAGATAGTCGTAGGCGCCGTCGCGCATGGCCCGCACGGCGGCTTCCACTTCGGCGTAGGCCGTCATCAGGATCACAGGCAAATCGTTCGTGCGCTCTTTCACGCGGCTCACTAAAGTGATCCCATCTACTCCCGGCAAGCGCACATCGCAGAGAATTACGTCTACGAAGGATATCCCGTTCTTAAGCGACTGCTCCAAGCGCACGAGAAATTGCTCCGCATTGGGGTATTCTTGCACCTGAAAACCCTGCTGCGCGAGCACCTCGCTCAGGTAGAGACGGATGCCCTCATCGTCATCAATGACGGCAATGCGCCGTTGCACTCCATCCTGGCTGATGAGCTGAAAGCTGCGGCGGCGCGAATCACGTTCGACCGGCTTCTCTTCCGTTTCCTCGAAGTCTTCGGCGCTAGTGCTGCCAGACATCCGAATTGCATTCGCAGTTTTTTTGGACCTCATATCCCGCCCCGTTCTCAGCTGTTCCATGCCTCACCTCATCAATGACTGAATTAACAAAAGCAAGAGCCGTTCCAGAATTCAGCTAGCGTAAAATGCAGAAAGGCCCATAGATGCAGTGTGGCTTGTCAGAACTGACAACTCAATTGGGCAAAATGTCTCATGAATAAAAACGCGTGGCTTAGAGGGGCGCCGACAAGCGAGAGAGCTCCGCGTTTACCACATTAATGAACTCATCTAAGTCGAAGGGCTTGGTGAGGGTCTTTACGATGGCCGGAAAACGCTTCATGCGGGATAAATCCTTTTCGGCGGAAATTAAAATAATGGGATAGTGGCGCCCCTCATCCTGCAGGCGCGTGAGCACCTCTTCTCCGGTCATATGCGGCATCCGCTGGTCCAAAATAATAAGGGAAGGATTCTGCGTGGCCACCATCGAAAGGCATTCTTCGCCGTCGCGGGCGAATATGAGGTCCCAGCCCTCCTGCATGGAGATGTCTTCCATACAAATTTGGATAGCCTCATCATCATCGGCCACCAATACTTTTGGCGTAGCTTTCATCGCCGCAACCCGTTTATTCATTTTGCCTACTATAAGGCAATGCTAAACGTGCGATTTCCACGCTTCAATCGCGTGCGTCATATTTGCGGCAGAATACGGAAATATGTCTCTATAACTACGATAATTCCGAGCTTATAGGGATATTAGAAAGATTTTGGGGCTTCGCGGCGATTTTTATGGGCAGACAATGCGCCGCACACCCTTTACTAACCGCAATTTCTCCAGTCGGACGGTGCCCTTTCGGCATTCGAAAAGAAATTTCCTCCCTAACTAAGATTTGATTTTTTTCAGATTTCCTTACATACTCGCGTCTAATTCACCTTGGAAATGTGACAACATGATGGCAAAGAAAAAACGATATATACTTCCCCGCAAATACACCAACCTCGGAGAATACCTCCAAAAAATGCGCATGCGGGCAAACCTTACGCAGCGAGAAGTAAGCAACACCCTCGGCTATTCTTCTGCCCAGTTTATTTCCAACTTCGAACGTGGAATCGCGGTGCCGCCGCTTAAGAAGCTCAAAGCCTTGATTAAAATGTACGATATGCCCGCTCAAACGGTGATGGAACTAATCCTGGAATCAGAGCGCGAACAGCTGGAGCATGCCCTTAAGCCGAAGCGCCCCAGCTAGGCCTATAATAGCTTATGGCCGCTTAAAGTAGTTGACTATAATACTACAGTTTGGTATAAGTACACCAAATGCCCATTAGCACTGCCAAATTAAGCCCTACCCCCTCGATGGGCCCGCCCCATCAAAACTGCAATATCGAGCTCATGCGTTCGACGCTCACGCATTTTGAAGCGCTGCTCAAGCAGCTCATTAAAAAACAGGTTCCTCAGGCTCCGGCGAGAGCTTGGGCGCGCTTTGCCGAACTAAGCAGTGACAACCAAATCGGCATTATTCGCGGCCTCCAAGAGCAGAGCCGCTTCGTGGCCGGGGCCCTTGAGCAACAGATCGACGGCTTCGACGAAAGCGCCATGCTGAATTACGCCATGGGCCAGCTCTTCCTGCTTTCAGATTCTGGCTACGTTTCGAACTTCATGACCCAGATCAGCCCGGGCGATGTGATCGAGGTAGCCAACAAAGATTATATCCAGGTCTACCGCAGCTACAGCTGCTTCACGCTTTGCAATTATTCCATCCTCGAGCTCACCACGTATCCTTGGTTCGAGCTCTACGAACGCTCGAGTCTAGTCACGAAACAACTCTGCGAGACGGTCGAAAAAGTTTTGGAAGGGCGCCTTAGCTACTCGGAATGGGAAAACGTGCCCGAGTATACTCTGCGCGAATTGATGACGGAACAAGAATGCATTTTCGCGATGAAGGAAAAGTACATCGTAAAGCTCGTTTCCGCGATTACGGGTGAGACCTATGTGCTCACCCTTAAAACCGTACGCGAAGTAGGTTCCGAAAATACGGCACGCGGAAACATGCGTTTCCTCTAAGCGGCCCGTTTCTGCTTTTTGCTGGCGGCCCGCGCGTCAATCTCCAGATAAATTCTTTCGTAGTCCGCAGCCGTGGTGGCGATCGCCTCGATCAGAACTTCCCGGTCTTTCCCCGAAAACTCCTCCAGCAATCCTTCATAGGCCTTTAGGTGCTCAGGATCTTCCTTGGTATGAACGTGCATATGCTTCACGGCCCTGGACCCGTATACCGGCTCCGTGGCGGCCATCAATTTTTCGCCGCCCGCGATGGCGATCCATTCCAGAAAATACGCGTAGCCGAAAAGCGCCAAGGGGCTCACGTGCTCGATCAAGAAATAATTGGAGCGATAAAGAGACTTGGTGCCGGGCAGCTCGGAGAATTCTTCCAGCCGGTAGCCGATTTCCTTGAGATCACTCAACGAAAGCTTTTCGTGACTGCGCTCCTCCTCGGAATGCCGCATGCATTGCAAATGGAATTTCTCCTGATGCAAAGGAAAGCGGGCCGCCGCCGCTGCAAGCAGGCGCGTGGAATGGCAGATATGATAATAGGTTTGCGCCAAAAAATCGCCGTAAGCCGCCGGGTTGCTCCAGTCGATGCTCATCATGGTAGCGGTTACTCGGTTGATCTCGCCTTCAGTAAACTCTTTGATGGTTTGTTTTTTCATGGGTGACTCCAATGTATTCTATGCGGCTCGTTTCGTGTTTTCGGCTAGTTCGGTCTGGGGCGGATGTAGCATATCGCGGTACATGCTGCGTCCGAGCGGGAGAAAGTAGCTATCGTTCTCGTGGGCGTAAGTGCGATATTCTTCATTGGTGAGAAGAAAGGCCCTCGCCGCCTTGAGTCGGTACCAGGGAATAAAAGGATATACGTGGTGAACTAAATGCATTGCTCCGTTATGGGGGCAGAGCAAAAACGTTTCCACCGGCGAGCCCACCACGTTACGGGTTCCATTCAGCACGTGAGTTTTGGGAAGCCCCAAATGCTCCGAGGAATTCCGAATTCGGTGCAGAAGCGGCAGTACCGTGAAATAGGGAACCACCCAATAGAGGCCGAACAAGCGCCAGCCGCCGAGCAAGGTAATCGCTGCCACGATGAACCCGAAATAAGGAACCGCGAGCGGGATATCCGATTTAGCGAGGCCGAGCCCGCGAAGAGCAAAAATCATCTCCAGCACGCCCTTGCCGAGCAAGTGCGCCAGCGTATCCTTCCAGTAAACAATCTTAGTTTTTGGAAATTGCCAAGTTACGTCGTCGCGCTTGCGGGTCCAGTCGGGATCTTTGTCGGTATTTACGTAGCGGTGGTGAATCCAGTGACGTAGCCGATATTTTTCGGTGGAAAAGCCTACCGGCCAAGCCGCGAAAAAATTACTGATCTTATCATTCCAAAAGCGGTTTTTGCTGATCAAGCTATGTGCCCCCTCGTGCATGATCAAGAAAAAGGCATGCTGCCGCGAACCTACCATAAAGACGGCGAAGAGAAAGGTAGCGGGATTAGAGAACCGTTCGGCCAACCAGATGGAACCCACGATAATCGCCCAGTCCATCGCGATCGCCGCCACGGTAGGCCACGGCGAAGAAACGGTGAGCTCGGGAGGAAAATCCGTGCGGGCCGGTAATTTGGTCGTTACGTTTTCCATTACGCCGCCTTACGCAGCGGAAGAATATTGTCTTCCGGCTGCAATTCGTAGTTGGGATAGAATTTCCTGGTTTGCCAGAGCGAGTTTACGAGCTCGTTCACTTCGGGATTGGCGTGCGGAATCACGCGGTCGCGGTGGCACATCAGCAGATCACAAGCCACATTGTGGTTGAGCACGTTTTCAATCACCGGCTCTCCGCCAAAAGCGTAAGCCAAATCATGCACCTTATGATCGCGGCGCGCGGGCGCGATGGCGGCGTCGGCACCGTAGGCCCGGAGTGTTTTTAGGGCAAGACCTACGAGCACAATGGCAAAATGCACGTTACTCTTCCCTTTGCGCCAATCAGGATGCACGGTGAGGTACTCCATCGACATCAGCGACCGTACCTTCTGCTTCTTCAGCCGCGCAAAGTAGAGCTCAGGGTAATTGCCGTTTAGGTAGCTGTGGGCCCGTGCGGCCTCGCTATCGGCGGCGTAAAAGGAATAAAGGTGGATCGCCACCGGCATGTCACCATCGGCAATGCAGGCGATCAAATCTTGGCGGATAAAATCGTCCACGAGCCGAGAAGTATCAAAATTCAGCTTGCGGAACGTTTCGCTCCACACATCCATCCATAGCCGGAAACAATTATCGTGCAGCGCCTTCATCTCTGCAGGCGGATTAGCGGACGGTAAAATACAGAAGCGTAGCTGACTCCCGGATATCGTTTTCATTTCACTTTACCTCCATTAAACAACCACTCGCGTAGCGGGCCCCCAATCCTTTCGGAGATTCCAAAAAAAAATAAACAACTATATAGAAAGGTATATATCTTTGAAACATGCGCGGCGTATCATCGCGGGCGGAAAAGGGAAAATGAAAAGGCCGGATCGCGCTGCCGTGTGAAGGCAGCACCATATCCGGCCCCAAAAATCGGAGCATAGCTGATCTCAGCTATTACTTTTTGGGAAAAAGCCGCGCCAGCACTTGGCCCCAGCTCGTGGCCTGATGAAATGCCAAGCTCTGATATGCTTTGGCGTGGGCGTCGTACTGGTAGCGAGTATCAGGCACCCACAAGGAAATCCCGCGGGAATTGCGGTACTCTCCCGTAACTCCGTTCTCGAGGATCAGGTCATTCAGGGATTCCTGCAGGCGGGCCAGACTGCTCCGGCCTACGCTCGGCAGATTGGCGGCCGCAAGTCCTTGGGTGAAATGAAACAAGTCCTTATAGTCTGAGTACTGGTAGGACTGGGTATTGGCCGCCACCCGGAGCACCGCTGCTCGTTCTGCCGCATCAAGACTACGCATTTCCGAGGAAAAGCTTTTGAATGCCGACTCGAAGCGGTTCCAATTCGACATCTTCATCGCCGAGAGCGTGACTTCTTCTTTGCCAAACTGGCCGCCGGAATAGGCCTTCACGTATTCCCGCACCAGGATTTGGCCCACATCGGAAGCAGTGGCGCGCTCTTTCTTATTCCATTCGGCCAACAGCTGGTCATAGGGCCAGCCGTCTCCGGGCTCGGTTTCTTCGGCGCCCACGAACACCTCCACGGAATTTTTCATCTCGCCGGCCACTTCGGCCATGGCCATCAGGCAGGCGTCACTACCGTATACGTCCACTTTTTGGCCGAGCTCGCGGCTGATAACCTGCATCGCGGCCCCCAGCTGCTTCGTGGTGATATGCGAGTTGAAACGCTCGTCCCAGCTAATATCGTCCTGGTGCGCCTCCCCGCCAATTTTATTGATCCGGTGCCAGCCGCTGCCGTGATTCCACACGTCGATGAAATAGTGACGGGCGGGATACCGCTCCTTCGCCCAGCGCACGAACTCGATGAGGCTATTGGGATTTCCCATATCCACCGGCGAAAGCTCTTCCACTGCGGGCGAGGTAACCACTTCCGCGTTGGTGCTCTTTTTCACATAAATGCGTTTTGTTGTTGGCGAAGCCATCGAGGCCCACTGCACCACCACGTTTACCTTATCGGTAGAGCCCACCCGCTCCATCTGCTTCATGTTCGAAGCCCCGTACTGGTCGAGATCGTTGTGCCCATTGAGGAATACCAGGAAGGTCCATTCCTTCACCTCCGTGGCGGCGGAAATATTTGGCAGGGCAAATAACAGAATCGCGAGCAGCAAGCATCCATGCGTGCGTAGCATACGGTATCCTCCATGATATCGTTACGGGCAGTATGAGCAGTATTTCTATACATAGGATAAGGGCTAAGAAGCGCCGCCCCAAAACAATTATCATCGAGACAGAATTTAGGGATCTTACCGAACTACACGGGAATCGCGGCTTCGCGGTAGTTCCAAAATTTAGGAAAAATCCAGACGCAGGCCACGCAAGCCAATGCGCAGAGAACTCCGCCCGAAACTACGGCAATCCGTGTGCCCATGAACGAGGCCTGCGTGCCTACACGTAAATTCCCGAGGAGAGGGCCGATCATATAGCTGATCATTTCCACTCCCGCCAAGCGCCCGCGCATTTCGTTCGGAATTACCTGATTCCATACCACCGAGCGATACACTCCACTCACCATATCGGAGGCGCCCGCCAGCGCGAGAAAAAGAAGCGCCATCCAGAGCGAATCGGCCATCCCAAACCCTACGATGCACAAGCCCCAGGTGCCGGCGGCAATTGTGATCAATGCCCCGTGCCGCTTAAAGCGGTTTAGCCATCCGCTCAGGAGGGCAATGAGCAGGGATCCCACCGACATCGCGGAAAAAAGCAGCCCGGCGGCCTTCTCTCCCCCCCAGTTCAACGCGAGCGCGGGAAATATCGCGATCGGAAAAGCGAAAGTCATGGCCACGATATCCACGAAATAACTTCCGAGCAGTTCCGGGCGGCGAAGGGCGAAATCCATACCCTCGCGAAAGCTCTCGAGCGGACTGGCCTCTCTTTTTTCGGGAACAAAGCCACTACGGGGCAATAAACTGATCATGACAAAGGCCCAGAAAAACGTGACCGCATCGGCCAAGTACGCAAAGGCCGCTCCCCCCGACGCTAATAGCACGCCGCCGAGCATCGGCCCGAGAATAGCGCCGCCGGTGCGCTGCAGAGAATTCAGCGCCCCGATCGCGGCGTAGTCCGTTTTCGCCACCACTTTCTGGGTGATCGCTTCGAGGGAAGGCCGATGGAAACCGTTCACCGCCTGCATGAAGGCGGTGGTGCAAAAGATAAGAACCACGCTGGGCTCGGCGCGCCAAGAATTCGCCGCGAGCACCAGCGTGCCCACCAACATAAGCACTTCGCACCAGAGGATGAGCCGGCGGCGATCCAGGCGGTCGGCATAGGTTCCCCCAACCAGGCCGCTCAGCACTAGCGGAATGAGCTGCACGGCGCCTAGCAGACCGACCAAAAAAACTGAGTGCGTGAGCTGATGCACTTGGTAGGGAATCGCTACGTAGGTGATCATGCTGCCAAAAAGAGAGACCACTTGGCTGAAATAAAGCAGGCGATAGTCGCGGTTATTCTTCAGCGGACTGAGGTCGATCAGCATGGCTTCTCGTAGGGACAATGGCGGCAGCCGCTATCGCAGCAATACCCACGCTTGCGCAGGTAATCCGCGGTAAAGGTGAGCAGTCCCGTGTCAGGATCGAGATAGTAGTCTTCCCCTTCCACGAGGTCAGTGTTTTCCGCGCTCATCGGCTAAGCATAGCGAACAAGCGCGTGCGACTCAAATATTCTGCTAGCGTGCAGAGAGAAAATTACGGGCGTCGAGGGGTAAGCGCACGGTGAAGATCGTGCTGCCCGCGTCGCTCTGCACCTCGGCGGATCCGCCGTGCGACTCGGCGATTCCCTTCACCACCGTAAGCCCGATTCCCCATCCCTTCCGGCCAAGGGAACGTGCGCTTTCCGTGCGTTCAAACAAGTTAAAGAGCGTCATCTTTTCTTCCGTGCCGAGCGGCGCTCCCGTATTTTTCACCGAAAGTACCAGCTCAGCTGCTTCCCGGCGGCAAGCCACGTAGATCGGCGCATGCGCGTCGCCATATTTCACGGCGTTCGAGCAAAGGTTTTCCAGAATACGGCGCACGCCCTTGCAATCCCAGTAGCCCCGCACTTCGCTCCCACTCTCCACCACGAAGCGATTGCCGTGAATGATCGTCAACTCTTCGAGCGTAGCCACCACCACCGCGCGCGCTTCGCACTCTTTGATATCTAATGCGAGCGGCAAGCCCGCGCGAATTCGGCTCGAATCAAGCAGATCGCTGATCATCTCATCGGCCCGATTTAAGTTATCCACCACGCGAGCCGCCAGCCTCACTACGTCGTCGGGCCGGGAAGCCATTCGGGCCACCAGCTGCCCACTCATTTTCGCGGCCGTGAGTGGAGTGCGCAGATCGTGGGTGAGCGCGTTCACGAAACGCTCCCGAATCTCCTGCTCCCGGGTTAGGCTGTCGATTAATTCATGGCGCTGGTCCTGCTCCGCCTTCATGGTGGTAATGTCGATATTCGTTCCCATCATGCGATCGGGATTGCCGTCCGTATCGTAGTAAGGCCGCCCGCTCGCCTTCACCCAGTGAATGGTTCCATCCCTCCAGATCACCCGATACTCCAGTAAGAAATCGCGCTTTTCCCGTACGGCCCGGTCGAGCTCCAGGGCCATGCGCGGCTTATCTTCGGGATGCACACACTTCTGGAACGTATCGTAGGTGAGGGGGTCAATAGAAGAATCCACGTCGAAAATCTCGAATTGGCGGCTGCTCCATTTAATACGGGGCGACTTCAAGTCCATTTCCCAGATGCCGATCTTGCCCGCTTTAAGGGCGAGATCATGCCGTTCTTCGCTTTCGAGCAAATTTTTTTCGGCCTGCTCCCGCTCCAAGCCCACGCGCCGGATGAAACTGGTAACGGCTTCCGCCAAGCCATGGTCTACGCTTAGATTAATCAGTTGACGAGAGCGAGAATCGAGCGCTTCCTTTCCCTCTATGAGCTCAAAAATCACTTCGCGCAAAATCCGGTATTCATGCACCAGTTGCTCTACGGAATAATAAGTTTTCTCAGCCCTCTGCTCGCCGTGCTTTTGGCAAACGGCTTTAAAGTCTTCGCCCTCGGCATTTTCGGCCAATACTTTCGCCACGCCGATGATAAAGCTGGGCAAAGAATTTCGGAGCACTTGGCTGCTATGCTCATCGGCCAAAGGAATCTGCTCGCGCACGCGATCTTCCCACACGCGAATGATTTCTGATTCTGCGTCCAGCAAGCGCGCAGAAATAGTGGCCTGCTTCTTCCCTTCTTTTTTCTTCTTTTCTTGCGGATGCATCGAGCTCCTTTCGAGTTTCGAGGGCCGATAGTGCAATTGGAAAACCAAAAGACCCTAACGCTGCGCTTATTTTTGGCCTGCCCTACCTAAAACTGAGTAGAAGACGAATTTTCTGCGCTTTACACGCGACGGCGCGGATTTGGGAAATGGATCCACCGGGGCTAAATCGGTATGGATTTGGGGAAAAATATCCCAGCCATCAGGCTCTTGCGCGTTTTCTTTTGGGATGGTTCGCCGAGCTTTGCTAAGCTGGCCCCATGCAAAACCAATCTTACCTCGGCATCATTCTTTATTGGTTCGTAGCCGCGCTCGGCGTGCTCATCACTTCCTGGATCATGCCCGGAATCCGCGCCAAAAGTTTTCTCTCCGCCCTGATAGCCGCCATCGTGATCGCCGGCTGCACCGCCGTGCTCTGGCCAGTACTTTTCGTGCTCACTTTGCCGATCAATATCCTCACGCTTGGGCTTTTCACCTTCGTGATTAACGGCATTATCCTAAAAATTTCTGCGTTCATCTTGCCGGGCTTTGAAGTGAGCTCGTGGTTTTCCGCCATCTTCGGCGCCATCGTGCTCTCCCTCGTGCAGATGCTCCTGCGCTATACCGTGTTTGGCGCCGCTTTTTAGATTCCCGCCCCTTCGCAGAGGGGAGCGTTTGGCTTAAAACAAAAAATCCGCGAATCTCTTTCGAGAACCGCGGATTTTTTTACCTGAAAGAGTTTGGCTAAGCCCGGCGAAAAAGCGCCTTAATCTTCGGGCTATGCTCTGAAAAGAAGGCCAGATAAATCTCGAGCACGCATAGTACGATCGCGAGCGGCAATCCGCTAGGCATCAGGAAGGCGTGCACCAGGAAGATATTCAGGATCACCGGCGCGAGCATGATAAGCGCCAGGGGAACGAACATTCCCGCGATCAGCAGCAATCCAGCCACGATTTCGGTGCCCTTGAGGAGATAAAAAAAGTACCCGGTGGCCGCCATGCCCTTAAAGAAATCAGCGATGGGCCCTTCCATCGGGGGAGGCGTGCTCAGAAAAAACGCAACTCCCGAAGCGACAAAAATCAAACCCAAGAGAATACGCACCGCGATCGTAATTTTTCCCATTATAAAAAATCCTCCATTTGTAAAATGGTGGCAAAGACGGGCGGCAAAGTAAAGGAGTCCTGGGGGGCAATTCAAGGCCTCTGGAACACCCGCTGACAGCTTTTATGCTACCCAAAGCCGGTTTTGGCCCCTATGAAAACCGAGATCCCTTTTTCGAAGGCGATTCCTTAAGAAGATCTCCCAAAATGCCGAATTGTCTAAGATGGGAAACCTCGCTCATACATGGACCTATCCCTCTCTTACGCTGATCGGACTGCCATGGCGGTTCTCGCGTACCGGCCCGGCTCGCTACGGCCTTTGGGTTTTGCTCGGTATATTTTTCGCCTGCTGGTTTTCCTCGCCCGCTAAAGGCGAGACCTACGAGCTGAACGGCACCGACATAACCCCAGTAGTAACTTATTTTCAAAAACGCATTCGAACCACGAATCGTCCGCTAGCGATGTATAGCTGGTCGCACGTCGAATATGACAGCTATTTCACGAAAGCCCACAATGCAGAAGAGGATCTCGATTACCTTAAATCGCGCTCCCAGATCTTCTGGGATAAATTTGGAAAAAAATCGGGAAACTATTTCGGATCCGGACTCTACTTGGCGGCCGACCCAGTAATCACCCGCAACTACGGCGGCAAGAATTGGGTTTTGCTGCAGCTGAAATTACCGGCAGGACTCAAAGTATTCGATGTACTCAATCCTATTCTGGGCGTCTTCCTGTTGGACGAGTCCGACGCAAAAAAAATTCTCGCTTCCTTCAAGTGCGACGGGGATTCGGCTTCCTATTTTAAAAACGGCGGAGACAAGCTCGCGCCTCCTTGCCAAGCGCTATTACAGAGCGTGTTCCGCGATATCCTAAAGGTAGATCTTTTGGGCTATTACTACATGCAAACGAAATTCCCCGCGTGTCCCGCTAAAACTTCTATGGAGTATTCTTTCGTAATGCTCCGGAGCGATAGCCTGAACGCGGAACAAGTTCGCTATTTCACACAAAAATCGGACACGAACAATGAAGATCGCCTCCTGATCCAAACCCTCTTCATGGATTCGGCCCGCAATGCCAGCCCTGTCATCCCGAACGAGGGCGGCTTGCTATGGAACGATCTCGCCGGAAAGCAGCGGGCCGCAGGCACCGCGGATTGGGTAAAAAAGAATGTCTTCGGCTGTGACGGCGACCTTCCTTACGAGAAACCGGATGATCTTGCGCCGATCAAAAAATCCGAGCCGGCGACGGCAGAGGAAGACGACCACTCTCAAGAGATGAGCGCGAAATAGGCAACGAACAAAAACTCGGCCAAGTCTCATGCTTCTCTGCGTCCATTCGTGAGCAAAAGAAAAGCATCAAAAGGAAATTCAGAACTTAGAGGAAACGGCGCGGGCATACGGAGTCGAGATTTAGCTCGTGAATGACTAGTAGAAACAGGCGCGGTCGTTGCAGGCAATAGCTGACAATGCCACGCAAACGCCTAATCCAATCTGCCAATTTCCCATATCACGTGGCCGCAAGGGTGAATAATAGAGAAGAGTTTCCTTGCGGTCTCGACTTTGCCTGGAAAACGCTCACGAGCGAACTTTACTTGCAAACCGTCTTGCACGGAATTCAGGTGCACGCGTTCGTGCTGATGCCAAATCACATTCACCTGCTTCTGACCACCCCACGGATTTCGATCAGTAGGGTCATGCAAAACGTCCTCAGCTCAAGCACGTGCATTATCCACACGCAATCCAGGCGTTCTGGGCACCTTTTTGGTGGGCGCTACTTTTGGTCTCTTATTCAAGATCCGCTCTATTACGCGCACGCCCTGAAATATTTTTATCGTAATTAGACTGAGTCCCTTAGGTTAGACACCGTTCCAAAACTCTTCTGAACAGCGGTTGGCCTTAGTGTGGGGCCCTGTGATAGGCACAGGCCCACGAGAAAAGGACCGACCCATGGAGATCTTTACCCCGCCAGACGTGAAGCCCAAGCGCCCACCAGGACGCCAGCCAAAGCATTCACCCGAATATCGAATGATGGTAGCCAAGAAAGTTGTAGAAGATGGCATGAGCTATCGGGAGGCCAGCAACAGATGAAGGATCTCAAGCTCGAGATCGCCGACCTCTACCTTGAGAACCTGATGTTAAAAAAAGCCTTGGAACATTCACTACGGAAGAAAAACGAAGATTCATCCGTAATCACCTCCGAGAATTTGGCTCGATTAAAAGAGGATGCGAAATAATGAGGCTCGCGCGAGCGAGCTTCTACCATAAGCCAACACGAGAGGAAAAACGGCAGGCGCGCCACTTGTGAATACTAAGCACCCTAAGCAACTAAGGAATTCAGCATTGCGTAGGTATATTTCTGTTGAGGTTCCACAGTGCATCGATCTGGACAAGCAGACAAAAGCACTAAATTTTCCTTAATATCACTACTCACAGCGAATCTCCACCCCCAGATGAGGCTCACAGGTCAAATGTGTGGCATTTTGCACGCTGGATAAAAATTCGTCGTTCCTTCGCCAGGTATAGAGCTCGAAGTTGATTTGATGTAACGCCGGCCGCTGTTCCGCCAAAAAGCTTACAGGCAACTTCTCAAAGCCAATTCCTTGGAAGGTAACAGCGAACTGCCGATGTTCCTGAGTAAAATTCGCAAACAAGCCGTTGGGATCAAAGTCATTTCCGTCTATCCGAAGAAATAGCATCCCAAAATTCGCCTCCGCAAGGCACCCGGCCGGAACATTTCTTATAGGAGAAGCAGCACTACCGATGCTGATCGTGGCCAGGTAGCGAAGCTCCCGCAAGAATGAGCAATCGGCAAGGTTTTCCACAAAACTCCCCATGCCGAGTCCCTCGATGCTTGGTGCCCCTTCAAATAGATCGGCTGGCAGTGAGGTAAAACTATTATTCCCCAAGCTCACGCTGCGCAGCCGGACTAGCCCTGCGAAATCACCGTGCTCGAGCCGGTTCAAGTGTTGGGCGGGAAAGTCTAGGTACGTAACACTTTCCAGATCTCGCGAGCTGATCTGGGTGCAAGATTTTTTTAGTTGGGCTTCAAGCAATAGGCGAATAGCTGGCGTGCGTTCACAAACGTCTGCGTCGGTAAGAAGCTCCGAATATTGGTAATGTGAATCATCAATTCCCGCGATGGACAAAAACTCATGCAATACGATAATTCGCTTGCGACGAAAATCGTGCCGCATTCTGTCCCATCCCCTCCGGCTCACCTCGATTCGAGGTTTGTTGGCGTCAGGATAATTAATTGCGTCTACCTCTGTACCCCGCAGAAGTAACGATTCTTTCGATCCAACCACCGTGCGATCGATCAATCGAGAAATCCCGTCCGAATCCAAACCTTTTATAGGAAATCTCTGCAAAAGCTTAACCACAGTACGAGCGGTCGAAATGAATTCTTGGCTGTAGGCATCGCCGCCATTGCCGCGATCGTCTCCCTCCTCCGCCAAAGCGCAAATTGGCAAGGCGAGAATCAAGGTCATTATCAGTAAGTATTTCATTTTTTTCTCCTGGTTACGGGAACAAGTTGAACGTTCAGATTGTAAACTTCTTTGCGGCGCCCGCTCTCCAGCACCTCTGCCAGCCGGTAACGAAAGTCTCGGATAAGGGATTTGGCCAATGGGATTTTCTTTGGGTCGATCGCCATAGTCATCGAAGTGATGTCACGCTCGTCAAGGGGGGTAGCTTCAATATGACCAATAGCCTGCTCAAGCGATTGCCGGTGCGACTTTTTCAAGGCGGGCGAAGAAATCTCATTAGTAGTCTTTAACTTTTGGTGAGTTCGACAATAACCCTTTGCACCTTTCTGTATCAGTCCCAGTCGAATGAGCCGCTCGATCGTGGCTCGTGTCTCTACTGTCGTTAACCCAAGGCGGCGAGAAATCCACTTCAAGTCGGAACGAAAGTCGTAAGTGTTCATTAGACTAAGTAACGCGAAGTGCTGCCAGCAGGAAATGGCTGTAAAGGCATCTTCGGACAATGAATGGTGTGCTTCCTCCGAACTTCCTTGGAGCGAATTACCAGGAGACAAAAATGCGGACTTTTGCTCGGGTGAGAGCCCAAGCCGTCCGGCCAGCTTCACCGCAAGCTTTTGGCTAAGCCCCCTTTTTCCGGAAAGTATTTCCGATAGCCGCCCGGATGGAATCTCTAGTTGCTTGGCATACCCTCGCAACGACTGGCGAGGATTGTCTTGTTGGCGTCGCTCAAGCTCGGTGGCCAGCCAGCGGACCGAAAAACTTGGTGTTTCATTGCTCATGGAGTGTTTATTACACACGGATACGCGGACGGACAGAGAAATGGGAGCGAACTGCTCCCATTTTGGGAGCGGGTACCCCATTTTTGAGTGTCGGTAAAGCGCTTGGCCATCGGTTAAGCCGATCTCTTGCGGCGTTTGCCGTTCAAATCATTTTCAAATCGTTTTTGGTTTTTTTTGCGTAATACGCAGAAAGAAACAGACCAGATTTAGACTGGCCCATTGCAGGGATGGTTTCCCACTCCCCTTTGAGTTCAATGGTTTCTACGTGATTTGGGATCTTTAAATTGGTGGACGCGAACGGGATCGAACCGATGACCCCCACAATGCCATTGTGGTGCTCTACCAACTGAGCTACGCGCCCTTAACCAGGGAAAATTGACGTTTTTAGTTGTGCCATACGATTCCGGCGTTTGCAAGAAATCCACGGATCGTTATAGTGCTCGCAATGGACGCGAAGCTTTCGGATTTCTTGGAAAAAAAGCTTTTGATAGTTACCGGCAAGGGCGGCGCGGGAAAATCCCTGCTCTCCTTGGCTTTGGCGCACCGCCTCGCAACGGAAGGCAAAAAAATTTGGCTCGTCGAGTTAGGCCGCGGACGCGAGAAAGCCTTTTCCCGGCTTCCCGGCCTAGTCGGAAAAAAGGAACTGGGCCATAAGCCTACCGAAATCAAACTTCCCGGAGCCAAAGAAAAGATCTTCGTTTCGGTACTCGATCCTTCGCGCTGCCTCGGCGAATATGTGGATCTAAAATTGCCCACGGGCGGGCTCGCCGGAGTATTGCTTGGCAATAGCGTTACCGCCTCCTTCCTCGAAGTGGTTCCCGGCCTTCCCGATCTCGTGGCCGTGGGAAAGCTTTGGTACGAGCTCACTCACCCGGAGAAAAGCGCGGGTTACGACGCGATCGTGTTCGATGCGCCCGCCACTGGTCACGCCATCTCATTGCTGAGTGCTCCAGGCAATTTTCGCCGCATTACGCGAAATGGCCCGATTTTCCGCGATGCTT
This sequence comes from Bacteriovoracia bacterium, assembly GCA_050246755.1. GTDB lineage: Bacteria > Bdellovibrionota > UBA1018 > CAIPTA01 > CAIPTA01 > JAKFYM01. The sequence continues at coordinate 65,010 of JBFWVL010000003.1, read as the reverse complement.
CGAAGATGGCCGATTTTCTCGCCGATCCCGCTCAAACCGGCATTGGCCTGGTGAGCCTACCGGAAGAAATGTCGATCCAGGAAACGCTCGAATCAGAACAAATCATTGGTAAGAACTTCGTAAAGCCTTTTGTGTTCGTGAATAAGCTGTTTCCCAAAATGGAAGAGCTCGAAGCACCAAAGAAAGATTCGCTGGTATGGAAAGCCTACGCCTATTCCCTAGCCCGCTCTTTGCGGGAGCGAGAATCGATTCAGGAACTCAGCAAGCAGAATCAAGAAATTCCCTATTTCTTTCCCGAGCCCGATGCCGAGCCGCTTTACCTGCGTATTTCGGAGGAGCTACGATGAGCCTCCAGAAAATTCTCGGAAAGAAAATGGTGGTTTGCTGCGGCACCGGGGGCGTGGGAAAAACCACCACCTCGGCGGCGCTCGCGCTGCGTGGAGCGTTAGCGGGCAAACGGGTGGGCTTGATCACGATCGATCCCGCCAAACGCTTAGCCACTTCGCTCGGCCTCGAAACGCTGAGCGCCGAGCCGCAGAATTTAAATAAATACATCGAGAAGGCGCTGGGCGAAAAGCTGAAGGGCTCGCTCGCGGCGATGATGCTCGATTCCGAAAACACGTTCTACCGCTTCCTGGAAGAGGTAGGCGGGCCCGAAATGAAAAATCGGTTCGCCGAAAGCTCGCTCTTCGAAGTGATCGCCGGAAATTTCGGCGGCGCCCATGATTACTTGGCGATGGAAAAGCTCTATAAGCTCGACGCTTCGGGGGAATTTGACTTATTGGTGCTCGACACGCCCCCGGCCCGCCACACCCTCGATTTCCTCGACGCCCCGGATTTGATCGCAAAGTTCTTCGACGACCGTATTTTTTCCTGGTTTCTCACGGACCCGCAGTCCCGGGGATTTGCCGAAAAACTCCGCGCCAAAGGAGCCCGCGTGGCACTTTCCGTGCTGGAAAAACTCACGGGCGAAGGCGTAATCGGTGATTTCGTGGCATTAGCGCCGCATATCCAAAAGGTGAAATCGGCTTTCGTGGCGCGGCAGGAAAAAATCCGGGAACTGCTCACGAGCAAACAGGCCGGGGCGCTTTTTATCACGAGCCCTTCGGATATTTCCCGCGGGGAAGCAAAGCCTTTCCTCGCCGATGCGAAAAAACAAGGCATCGATATCCTCGCCTTCGTGGTGAACCGCAGCCTCAGCCACTTAGCCCCCGAAGAAAGTCCCCGCGGGCTTGCTTCCGCCCCGGAGGTGGTGGCCGAAAACTACCGGCGCTTGCGCTTTGTGGTGGAAGAAGAGGAAAAAAACCTTAAACTTGTTAAGGAGCTAGCGGGCAAAACTTGCCCGGTACTACGTGTTCCGGAATTGGAAAAAGACGTACATGACCTGCCTTCCCTTCTGCAGCTCGCGCGCTACCTGGAATAGCCTCCTGGCTCTTGCCGTTGTTGCGGTATTGCCCGCCTGCTCTATATTCAATGGCACGCCGGAATCCGATTTGGGTAAAGAAACGGTGAGTAGTCCTACGCGGGAACGATCATACAATCGCATTCGTGCGAACCAGTTTGAGTGGGCCGTGCAAAGCTATGAAGCCGGTGATTATCCTCGCGCCATTTCTCAATTTCGCCAGTTGGAGAAAACCGGCCCCAGCGTACCGGACTTTGATCTCATTCCTTATTATCTTGGCATGAGCCACTTCAATAGCGGCAATAACCGGGAAGCCGCCGGCTACCTCGAAAAGTTTTTGCAGGTGGGCAAGGCCCGTCGGGAAAGCCAGGATGCCCGCATGGCGCTTCTCCTGATTTACGAACGGCTGTCCGATTGGCCCAGGCTCCTAGGCTTAGCCGCAGAAACCGAAAACGTAACGCTCTTCCAGAATAATCGCGCGTTGCTCAAGCTCCTGTGGGCGCGGGCGCTGATCGAAAACAATGAAACCATGGGCGCCAAGGGTCAGCTGAAAGATGCCACCCAATACCTCGATCTCACTTCCGGAGAAGATCGTTCCATCTTGAAAGAAGCGGAGCGCGACGTGTGGGGACGCTACTATTATACTTCGCTGCTCGTGAGCGAACGGGAATGCTTGGCCATGAATCCGCAAAAGATCGCGGCTGGGAAGGGCAGCAAAACCTTGTACGCAAATTGGCTAGAGGGCTTCACCGAATGCCTGCGGGCAGCGATCACCCTGGCCAGCAACGAGGTATTTTCCCGGGAAAGCATTTGGTCCCCTCAAGTATCCAACTCCCTCAACCGTAATATCGATGGCCTGGCCGCTAAGCTTCGTCAGTATTTAGCGGCCGAAGGGAAATCGCTGAAGAACCGCCAAGCCCTGGAGCGCGCCGCGCAGGGGCAACTCTACCGACTCTTAACCGAACTGGATAAAAACATAAAATCCTTTAAAAATCGAGGCGTTAGCTCGGCACCCTTAGAGTTAATCAGAAAGCGCGTGGATCTCTTGCTTGTTTCCTTATCGCGCCCATCTTAAAACAGAACCTAGAATTCTGAGGAATCCCCGTGAACCCCTGTGAAAACGCCCGCGAGTTTCGTTGTGATCTAGTAGACCGTATTTTTGCCAAGCACGAAGAACTAGAAAAATGGTTCACCGAACAAGGGCGCATGGCCCCTGCCCCCCCCTATACGAGTATCGACCTAAGAGATTCCGGCTTCAAGGTAAGTCCGGTGGACTCCAATATCTTTCCCGGCGGCCATAATAATATCTGCGTAGACGATTGGGCGCTCGCCGCCGCTACGTTTGAAAAAACCCTTACCGCCCAGAACCGCGGCCTTAGGCCCGAGCGCGTGCTGGTAGTGGCCGAAAACCATACGAATAATTTATTTTACTTCGAAAACCTCTGGGCCCTGAAAGAGATCCTCTCCCTCGCGAAGTTTGAAGTGGTGCTTGGTCATCTAAATCCGGCCTTTGAACCCAACCTGCCCAAGGGCTGCACCTCCGTGAAAACCGCCACTGGCCGCACCATCGTGCTTGAACGTATCCTGCGCGCCGGAAACCTCCTCCGCACAGAGCGCGTGCCCTTTACCAAAACCGATTTCGTATTACTCAATAATGACCTCTCCTCGGGCGTTCCGCCTGAGCTCGAAGGCATCGAGCAAACGCTTGCCCCTGACCCTTCCGTCGGCTGGCACCGCCGCCTCAAGAGCGAGCACCTTCGCCACTATACGGAGCTCGCCACCGGTTTCGCCAACCTGCTCGATTTCGATCCCTGGCTCATCACCACCCGCTACACTTCGGTAGACGGCCTCGATTTCGATAACGGAATCGGCATGGAAAAACTCGCCGAAGGCGCCGACTTAGTGCTCTCCCAAATCCGTGCCGACTACAAAGCCCGCGGGATCGCCAAAGATCCTCACGTTTTCATCAAGCATAATTCCGGTACCTACGGCCGCAGCATCATGACGGCCCGCTCGGGCCAAGAATTGCTCGCGCTAAATCGCCGCGATAAAAATAAAATGAACGTCGGCAAAGGCGGAGTGCAGGTTTCCAGCGTGATCATCATGGAAGGCATTCCCACCGACCTGAAAGAAGACGATGAAACCGCGGAACCAGTGATTTATCTAGCGGGCACCGATCCGATCGGGGGATTTTTGCGCCTGAATCCCAATCGCGACGCGGAGAGTAATTTGAATTCTCCCGGAGCTCACTTTAAGCCTCTCTGCTTTGCGAATCTTTTCCGCAGCCCAAATCGAGAAAACGTAATTCTCGAGAAACTCTATGGGGCACTGGGTCGACTGTCGACTTTGGCTAATGGCCGGGAAATAATTGGACGCTAGTTAGGGTTCCCTTTTCCTCCGCGGCGCAGTAATCTCCCCCGCATGCGCAAGATCTGTAATAACGTCCTGGAAGCCATCGGCGACACTCCCATCGTTCGCCTCAACAACATCACCAAGGGTTTGAAAACCGAAATATTCGCGAAGCTCGAGTTCACGAATCCAGGCGGATCGATCAAAGACCGTATCGCGCCCTTCATTATCGAAGCGGCCGAAAAATCCGGGCAGTTGAAGCCGGGTGGCACCATCGTGGAAGCCACGAGCGGAAATACCGGTATGGGCCTCGCCATGGTGGCGGTAGTGAAAGGCTATAAATGTGTTTGCGTGATGAGCTCCAAGCAATCGCAAGACAAAGTGAATGCCTTGAGGGCCGTGGGCGTGGAAGTGGTAGTTTGCCCTTCCGAAGTAGGTCCGGAAGATCCTCGCTCCTACTATTCGGTGGCTAAGCGCCTCGCCAACGAAATTCCCAACGCGTTCTTAGGCAACCAGTACAATAATCCCGCGAATTTCGAAGCCCACTACACCAAAACCGGCCCTGAAATCTGGGAACAGATGGAAGGCAAAATCGACTACTACGTGGCCGGCGTGGGCACGGGCGGTACCGTTTCCGGCACCTCCAAATTTTTGAAAGAAAAAAATCCTAAGCTCGTGACCATCGGCGTAGATCCCGTCGGCTCTATTCTCACCGATTTCAAGCGCACCGGAAAAATCGTGGAAGCAAAAAGCTACCTCATCGAGGGCGTGGGCGAAGACATCATTCCCGATAACGTGCGCTTTAACTATATCGATGAGTTCGAGCAGGTGAATGACCAGGACGCCATCACGATGCTTCATCGCCTCGCCAAACAAGAAGGAATTTTTGCCGGTTCGAGCTGCGGCATGGCCGTAGCGGGCGCCATTCAGGCGGCGAAAAAACTCAACGGCGGAAGAATGCTCGTGATCCTTCCCGACAGCGGCTCGAAATATTTGGGCAAGTTCTACAACGACGCCTGGCTGAAAGAGAAGGGGATCAGCGTATGAAAGTAGATCGCAAACTCTCGCTCGATACCCTAGCCATCCACGCCGGCCAAACTCCCGATCCCTCCACCGGCGCCATCATGACCCCGATCTACCAGACGTCCACCTACGTGCAGAATGGTCTCGGCAAACCCGTACGAGCCGGCTACGAATACGCCCGCACGAAAAACCCAACCCGCTCGGCCTTTGAAGCCTGCGTAGCCGCGCTCGAGTGTGAACAAGACGGCGCCGGCTTTGGCGCGGCGTTTGCCTCCGGTTGCGCCGCCGAAACCACGATCGTGCATTTGCTGGAGCCGGGCGACCACATGGTGGTTTCCGACGACGTGTACGGCGGCACCTTCCGCATGTTCGATAAAGTTTTCGCCGCCGGCGGCAAGGGCATCCAGTTCACCTACGTGGACATGACGAACCAAGCCGCATACGAAGCGGCCTTCCGCCCCAATACAAAAATGGTTTGGATCGAAACGCCCACCAACCCGATGCTCAAGGTGATCGACCTCGAGCAAGTGATCGGATTCGCCAATAAGAAGAAAATTCTTACGGTGGTGGACAATACGTTCATGAGCCCGATTTTTCAGCGCCCCTTCCGTTTCGGCGCCGATATCGTGCTCCACTCCGCCACCAAATTCCTCAACGGCCACTCCGACGTGGTCAGCGGAGTAACGGTGGCGAAAGACAAAGGCCTCGCCGACAGAATTTATTTCCTGCAAAAATCTTTGGGCGGCGTGGCGGGACCGATGGATTCCTGGCTCGCGATGCGCGGCCTGAAAACCCTTCCCCTGCGCATGCAGCGCCATGATTCCAACGGCCGCACCATCGCGCAAAAGCTATCGGAACATTCCGAGGTGGCTAAAGTGATTTATCCCGGGCTGAAATCTCATCCCCAGCATGCTCTGGCGGCCAAACAGATGAGCGGCTTCGGTGGCATGATCACCTTCGTGGTGAAGGGCGGACTGGAAAAAGCCCGCAAAGTGGTGGAAGGCACCAAGATCTTCGCGCTCGCCGAATCGCTCGGCGGAGTGGAAAGCCTGATCGAGCATCCGGCGGTGATGACCCACGCCTCCGTTCCGCCAGAAAATCGCAAAGCCCTCGGTATCGACGACGGCCTCATCCGTATCTCCGTGGGCGTAGAAAGTATCGAAGACCTCTGGACCGACCTCGAGTATGCCCTGGGTCGATAGATGTGGACCATCGCGCTCCTTACCGTCTCCAATGTGTTCATGACGATCGCCTGGTATGGCCACCTCAAATTCAAATCTTCGCCGCTCATCGTGGTGATTTTCGTGGCCTGGGGCATTGCCTTCTTCGAATACTGTTTCCAGGTGCCCGCTAACCGCATTGGTCACGGACAATTTAATGCTGCCCAGCTTAAAACGATCCAGGAGGTTATTTCCCTGGCCGTTTTCGCCATCTTCTCGGTGGTATACTTGAAGGAAGAATTCCGCTGGAATTACGCCTTGGGTTTCGGGCTATTAGTGGCTGCGGCCTTCGTGATGTTTAAAAAATGGTAGCGGTATTCCCCTCCCGCCGCGAATAAGGCAAAATATTGCTTAGGACGGGAATGAATCCTCTCCAGCCTTTCACAAGGACGTAGCATGCCGCGTGTCCCCCGCCTTAGCCTTCTTATCTTAGTTCTCGCCTTCGGCGCCTGCTCGGGTGGATCCGTGCATTCGAACCGTCAGATCAGCTCGATCGGCCCGAGAGAATACGCTTCCGAAAAACTCCGCGCCGCCGGCCTCAACGAAGATTTCCTTCAGCTACTTTTCAATAATTACCGCGACGACCAGCGCGCCAAAGTGCTCGACCTGAATCTCCTGGGATTCTTACGTTCTTCTAAGGCCACCGGCGACGAAAAAATTCCCGGCTGGGAACTGGGAAGGGTGGAAAAGTTCATCCGTGCCCACCGCAAAGAATTTATGCGGGCGGAAAAAAAGTACCCTGTTCCCAAAGAAGTGATCGCCTCCCTCCTATGGGTGGAAACCAAGCACGGCAAAGACCTCGGCACCTTCCACGTGGGCAGCGCGTTCCTCAGCCTAGTAGAAGCTGATTACCCTACCATTCTCGACCAAACGCTCGATTCGGCCCGGAAAAAAACATCCGAATTCACGCCCGTGATCGAGGCCAAAATAATCGACCGCTCGCGCGCCAAATCGACTTGGGCCGTCAGCGAGCTCGTGGCCCTCCAAGAGGTGCACCGCCGCGGCCTTAAAGACGTAACAAAACTCTCGGGCTCCTTTTCCGGAGCTTTTGGCATGGCGCAGTTCCTGCCCTCTAGCTACCTCACCTGGGCGAAAGGCAAGAAGCTCGAACCGAATCTATTCAAAGCCGACGATTCCATTCTCAGCGTGGCGAATTATTTGTCTTCGAACGGCTGGACCAAGAAGGATCGAGAATCCCACGAAGCCGCGCTCTTTCATTATAACCGCGACCGCGCCTATGTAACCCGCATCTTGCGCATGAGCAATTGCCTGAAAAAGGCCCAGAAGGCCAAGCGTAAGACGGCTAGCACCAAGGGCTGTTAAGGTATTTAACGAAAAACCCCACGGTTTTATACCTTCCGCATCGCAAAAGCCGCCCAGTCGCCTTCACCAAGCTCTTCCACGAACTTCAAATCGGGCGTTCGGAAATCGCGCAGGAACTTCTTTCCTTCCGCGCGGAGAATTCCCGAAAGAATAATTATCCCTCCCTTTTTCACCGCACGTGCCAGTGCTTTCTTCTGCGCCACCAAAACCGGCGCGAGCACGTTCGCGAAAACCAAATCGTAAGATCCCGCGCCCATTTTCAGGGCAAATCTTAGCTTCGCTTTATTGATCCGCGCGTTTTTTCGGGCCTGATCCAGCGCCTCGGGGTCGCTTTCCACCGCGAGCGCCTGCACCCCCTTATCCAAGGCTAGCGCCGCCAGCACGAGAATCCCCGTGCCGGCGCCGAAATCTAAAATTTTCTTAGGTGCCGAGCGATGCTTCAAATACAGCCGCAAACACAAGCGCGTGGTGGGGTGGGTGCCGGTACCAAAGGCCTGCCCCGGATAAATCCTCACGCTCGCCATGCCCTTGGGCGCCGCTTTCCAGGCCGGGGTGATCACGAGCGAGGTGCCGACCTCCTTCAAGCGTACTGGTTTATAGTATTTGCGCCAGGTCTTCATCCAATCGCGTTTTGCCTGACGCATGGGTTTGGAGACAGAGAGATCCGCGAAGGCGTTCCGCAAAATATTTCCGAAGGAAAGCGCGTCGGCCTTCGTGCCGAAGTATACCACTAGCTGATCGCTGGTTTTGCCTCGGCCTTGCAAATCGTGAAACTCCCGCTCGGCCCCCAATATTTTGGTGGAGGAAGCGAGATCCACGGTCCAGTCCTCAAGGCCGCGGAAAGAAAATCTTGCGGCCAAACGGATAACCAAGGTGGAGAGGGCCTCCCGCGGAGCGTGCCCCAGCCCTTTTACGGAGATGCGAACGAAGAAGGAATCCTTCATCGCGTGAGCATCTTCTCCACTTCTTCGATATGCTCCACTTCGAGGCGCACCATCTGGCGGGCAAGCTCTTCGAGGGCCACGTTGTCGCCGGCGAGAGTAAGTAATTTACTATAGAGCGCCACGGCCTGCTTTTCGTGCTCCAAGCTCTCCCGCAAAATATCCATCACATCATGCTTATTGGATTCTTTGATGGGGTTTACTTTCAGGGAAGGGTGTCCGCCCAAAGCCGTAATTTTTTCCCCGATCACGGCGGCGTGATCGAACGCTTCGGTTGCTTGGTCACGGAAAAACTTTACGATCGGGATACGGTTCGGTCCTTTGATCATCAGAGAATAATGTAGATAACGCACAATACCCGAAACTTCGCTTTCAAGAATATCGTCCAAGGTTTTGAGAATTTCTTTATTGGTAGAGGCCATTTTTTCTCCCTTTTGAAATGAAGCCCCTATTCTCCCGGGTACTGGGCCAAATCCAAAGGGATTTTCACCGTTTATACGCTATGTCATCCCAGGATTTCTTGTATTCTTTGAAGCCGTGCAAACCTTGCTCAATACACTGATGACTCATTCGGGCCCTACGCCCTACTTCATCGTGTTTTTTTTGCTCGTGGCCTGCGGCTTCGGCCTACCCATGCCCGAAGACATCATCCTTTTTGCCGCTGGCCTGATGAGCTACTACGGTGCCACCGACGTACGTCTCATGATCTTGGTTTGTTTCGTAGGTGTAATGCTCGGGGATTCCGCCGTTTTCACCATCGGCGCTCTATACGGGAGGAAATTGCGGAAACGCCCCTTCATGAGAAGGCTCCTTCCGCCCAAGCGGCTAAAAATCGTGCGGCACAAATTGCACGAGCAAGGAAACAAAGTGATCTTCGCCGCTCGCTTCATGCCCGGCTTTCGCACGCCGATCTTCTTCAGCGCCGGCACCTTGCATCTCCCCTTCCGGGTATTTCTATTTTTCGACGGCCTGGCCGCCCTCGTGAGCGTGCCCACGATCGTGTACGCCACCTATTATTTTGGCAACCACGTGGACAAGGTAGTGCGCGTGGTAAAGCGCGTGCAGTTCGGCGTACTTGGAACCATTTTGCTGATCGTGGCCGTGATTGTACTCAAGAGCTGGTGGTCGCATAAGAAGGAACTCGAGCTCGTGGAGAAGGAAGTCCCTTAGTCCTCCTGAATCCTTCCCCAAAGCCCCTTTTTTAAGGAGTTTTGCTGCATTTCAGCATATAAGCGTTGCACCACCATGAAAACCAAGAAAAACCCACAAAAACGAGCCCCTGCACGCGAATCAGGCCGTAGCCATGCTCGTAATGTCCGCACTCCTAATTCCCGAGAAGTTCACCGTGGACGCCCGATGCTATTCCGGGACGCTTTCGATATTCTCTGGGAGCTGATTTTTTCCTCTCCCATCCACCTGGATTCGGCGCTTTCGAAAAGCCCGCCCTCGCAAAAATCCGCGCTCGCGGAACTTACCCCTTTGCTCCTGCAGCGGCCTCGCTCCCTCGGCAAATACCTCCGCTTCCAACTGAACGACGACGAGCCCTGGGGCCTCGAAGGTGAGGCCCTCGCCAATTGGCCCACCGTGCGCGCGATGGCGCATCGCCTATTCCTCACCTGGAGCCGCGATCCCGAGTTCGCCAACGAAGGCCATCCCGTGGTGGAAGATTATCCGCCATGGATCATCAACGAATGGCGTAAAGACTTTGGCGATAAGGTAACGAAGGATCTCGTGGATGCCCTAGGCCGCCGCGCGCCCCTCAGCCTCCGCGCCACCCGTTCCAAGGGACGCGACGAAGTGCTCTCCGCCGTGAACGATTCCCGCGAAATGCCGATCCGCGCCCGCTCTTCCGCGCACACGCCCTTCGGCTTTTACTATCCCGTTTATACGGCCGTGATGGGCCACGAGCTTTTCAAAAAAGGAAATTACGAAATCCAGGATGAGGGCTCCCAGATCATGAGCTTGTTCGCGCTCTGGCCGGAGATTTTTATTCCGATGCTGCGCAAAGTTCCCGGCGCCTGCCGCGAATGGCCCCGCGATAAAGAATTGCCGGTGATCAAAGGTAATTTCGTGGCGATCGATGCTTGCGCGGGCGCGGGCGGAAAAACCCTCGCCATCGCCGATGCTTTGCTCGGTAAAGGCTCGGTATACGCCTACGACGTGTCCGAGAAAAAGCTCGAAGCGCTCCGCAAGCGGGCTACCCGCGCCAATCTCTTCAATATTAAAACCGCGAAGGTAGACGATTCCGGCGAGCCCGTGGCCACGAAGTTCAAAGAAAAAGCCGATATGGTTTTGGTCGATGCCCCCTGCTCGGGCTGGGGCGTGCTCCGCCGCAATCCCGATGTAAAATGGCGCCAGAAGCCCGATGAGCTTCCTCGTCTTGAAGAGCTCCAGGCCCGCTTACTCTCTACCTATTCGAAACTCGTGAAGCCGGGTGGCACGCTCACCTACGGCGTATGCACCTTCCGCAAGAACGAAACGCAGGCGCAGGTGGACAAATTCCTCCAGGCTAACCCCGATTTCACCAGCATCGGCGGCGGATTTTTCGGCCCCGGCCCCAGCGACGGCTTCTTCTTCCACGCCTTTCGCAAAAATGGCGGCAAGCCAGCTCCGACTCCCGAGAAGAAACAGGGGAAAGGCAAATGACGATCGTGCATGGCGCCCTCCAGGCTTTTCTCGCGGTGGTGATGGGGGCGTTCGGTGCCCACGGTCTCGAGAAAGTGCTCGACGAATACGGGCTCAAAATCTGGCATACCGCCGCCGCCTACCATTTAAGCCATGCCCTGGCCCTCGTGCTGCTAGGGATCTGCGAACGTCAGTTTCAATCGCGTCTTCCCGTTTCGCATTGGGGATTCGGGCTCGGAATTTTCTTTTTCTCGGGAAGCCTCTACTTATTGGCCCTCACTGGCACCAAATGGCTCGGTGCGATCACGCCAATGGGCGGATTATTATTTATCGTAGGCTGGCTCTCGCTGGCGTGGAGCGCATGGAAGTTCCGTTAGGTCTTTACTTCCACTGCTGAAGTAACGCCGCGTTCGTTTTTCGAATACTTTTCGCGGCGCCGCGAAAGTAAGCCCCTACCCAACTAACAGCCGCAGTCCCACCAGTAATAACGCCAGCGAAAGATACCGTAAAATAGCCGAGCCCTTCGCCTGGCGCGAAAACCGCACGCCGATCTGCGCTCCCAACACGGCGCCCGCCCCCACCGAGAGTGCCACCGTGGGATCCCAGTGCCCGGCCCTCGCGTGCATCACTGCCCCCACGAGTGCCGTCCATGCCAGCACAAAATGCGAAGTGGCCACCGCCACGTGCACCGGAAAACGCAGAACCTCCGTCATCGCCGGCACGTGGAGGATTCCTCCGCCGATGCCGAGCCAGCTCGAAACCGCCCCTACTACCACGCTGATGCTTAAGCCGAGCGGCTCAAAGTATTCGTATTCCACCTCGCCATGAGCCGTTTGGGTCTTTCTCGTGATCCAACCCCAGCCGCGCTTCCCGTGAATCACGACCACTTCCTTGCGCTCTTTACGCAAAAATAAGTAGAGCGAAACACAGATCAGAAAAACTCCGAAGATGCGGAGAAATAAAGGCCCGGACATCATACCGGTGAGATAGGCCCCACCGATGGCGCCAGGAACCGTGGCTACCGCAAAGGTGATCCCCGCACGGAAATCGACTTTTCCGTCCTTCACGTAACCCAGTGCGCCAGAGAACGCATTGAAGGCCACGATGGCCAATGAGGTGCCTACCGCCATTTGGTGAGGAAACTGGTAGAGCAGGAGAAAAAGTGGAACGAGCAGAAATCCACCGCCCGCCCCAACCAAGGTACCGTAGCAGCCGATGCCAATTCCCAACAAAAAATTGAGCAGAAGGTTCATTCGCACTAGAATCTTGCCATGATTCCCGATTTCGCAAAACTGGCATCTCACCTACCCGCCTCCTTTCGCGCCACGGCTCTTCTCCGGGGCTTCGGCCTCCTGCACGTACCGCTCCTGCTTTCGGTGCGGCCTTCAGTTACCGAAATCACCGACGAACGCGTGGAAGTAAAAATCGCGCTCAACCGCTGGACCCGCAACCACCTCAAATCGATGTATTTCGGAACGCTCGCGATGGGCGCCGACTGCGTGGTGGGGCTCCTGGCCGTGCACCACGTGCGGAAACGCAAAGCGAAGGTGCAGTTTGCGTTCAAGGATTTCCACGCCAACTTCATTAAACGGCCCGAAGGAGACGTGCTCTTCGTGTGCGAAGCGGGCGAGATGGTGGCCAAAGTTGTGGACGAGGCCATCGCCAGCCCCGACCGTAAAAATCTTGCGGTGCCGGCTTACGCCGTGTTGGCCAAAAATCCTAAGGAGAAAGTGGCGGAATTCACTCTCACCCTTTCCTTGAAACGGGGAAAACCTTGATTCACCGGATTTGGAAAACCTTCGTGTTCGCGGCGCTCCTCGTGATCTACGTGATCTTCGCCTCCTTGGGCCGGCTGCTGATTCGTAATCCCCACGACCAAAAACTTTTTCTACTCCATTTCCTCAGCCGCATGTGCCGTGTTTTGCTGGCGGTGATGGGCATAAAAATTACCGTGGAGGGAAGGGAGAATATCCGCGCCGGTGAGAATTATTTCGTGGTGGCCAACCACCTTTCCTACCTTGACCCCCTGCTGCTCTCCGCCCTCACGCCCATGGCCTTCGTGACTTCGGTGGAAATGCGCGATGCTTTTTTTCTCGGCACTTTCACCAAGCTCGCCGGCTCTTTCTTCGTGGAGAGGAGATCCCGCTCTAATATTCGCGGCGAGGTGGGAGAGGTGGAAAATGCCTTGAAGCAAGGCTTTCCGGTGGGCGTTTTTCCCGAAGCCACCTCCACGGACGGATCAAAAATCCTGCCCTTCAAACGCCCGCTCTTCGCGGCGGCCATCCTTGGTGGGAAGCCCGTTCTGCCGATCGTGATCCAGTACGAAAAGATCGACGGGAGGAAAGTGACCCGCGCTAGCCACCAGATCCTCTGTTGGTACGGCGATATGCCCTTCTTCTCGCATTCGCTAAGGCTGCTAAGCTATAACCGAATCCGTATCCGGCTCAGTGTACTCCCGGAAATCCCGGTTGCCGCCGATTCGGACCGGGATACAATAGCCCAAACTGCATACCAGGCCATCCAAAGCCATTACCAACCGATCGTGTGAGGAATTTATGAAAAAAGTTGTACTAGTAGGCGGAGCCCGGATTCCCTTTTGCCGGGCCAATAGCAACTACGCCAACAATAACAACCAGGAACTCATGACGGCCGCGGCCAAGGCTCTGGTAACTAAGTTTAATTTAAACGGGAAAGTGCTCGGCGATATCGCCCTCGGCGGAGTGATGAACCACTCGGCGGATTGGAACTTGGCCCGCGAAGTGGCCCTCGGCATCGGCCTCGCCAACGAGACTCCCGGCGTGGGCGTGCAGCGCGCCTGCGGCACCGGCCTCGAAGCGGCGATCCAAATTGGGAATAAAATCGCCCTCGGGCAAATCGAGGTGGGCATCGCAGGCGGATTCGACATGATGAGCGACGTGCCAATCGCCTACAGCGCCAAACTTTCGAAAACTCTTGTGACCAGCGCCAAGGGCCGCACTTTCGTGGACAAGATCAAGCCTTGGTTCTCGCTGCGCGCCGCCGACTTAAAACCCAGATTTCCCGCCGTTACCGAGCCCCGCACCGGCCTCTCCATGGGCGAACACTGCGAGCTAATGGCGCAGGAATGGAAGCTCACGCAGAAGGAACAAGACGAGCTCGCTCTCACGAGCCATAAAAACGCCGCCAAGGCTTGGGCCGAAGGCTTTTATGATGACCTAGTATTCCCTTTTTCCGGTGCCACCAAAGACAATAACGTGCGCGGAGACACCACCCTCGAAAAACTCGCTAAACTGAAACCCGCTTTCGACCGCAGCGGGAAGGGAACGCTTACGGCCGGCAATAGCACTCCCCTCACCGATGGCGCTTCCGCGGTGCTCCTCTGCAGCGAAGACTACGCCCGCCGCCATAATCTCCCCATCCAGGCCTATTTCGTGGACTGCGAAGTGAGCGCGGTGGACTTCACCGTGAAAAAAGAAGGACTGCTCATGGCTCCGGCCTACGCCGTGCCGAAGATGCTGATGCGCAAAGGGATCAAGCTTCAGGATTTCGACTTCTACGAAATCCACGAGGCTTTCGCCGCTCAGGTGCTCTGCACCCTGAAGGCCTGGGAATCGGAAGATTTCTGCCGCAATCGCCTCGGCCTTCCCGGCAAGCTCGGCAGCATCGACCGCGCGAAAATGAACGTGGTGGGCGGAAGCGTGGCGCTCGGCCATCCCTTCGGCGCCACCGGCGGGCGGATCATCGCCAATCTCGGAAAGCTCCTGGAGAAAAAAGGCAGCGGACGCGGCCTGATCTCCATCTGCACCGGCGGCGGCATGGGCGTTACGGCGATCCTAGAGCGATAGTTATTTTACGAGCTGATCGATCGCCGCCGCGTAGGCGTGGAGCGCGATATGGTAGTCGCCAATCGCGCGCAGGCGATTGGAACGAGCGCGGAAATACGAATTATAGTCGAGAATGAATTGCGAAAAATCTAGGCGGCCCTGGCGGTAGCTGGTTTCTTGCGCCTTGATGGCGGCTTCCCACTGCTTTAACTCCTCGGTAGCCGAGATCGCGGCGGCGTAGGTATAGCGCACGTTTTCCATCGCGGTGCCGATTTCCTGGCGAAGGTCTTCCCGAAACTTGAGGTAGGCATTGGAAGCGATCTCGAACGCCACTCCGGCCTGATTTTTGTCGGCCTTCACCTTATCGGAGAAAAAGCGATAGTTTAGGGTGAGGGCTACGTAGTAATCAGGATGATCGCCAGAAGTCATGGCAGCGAAGGAGCGATTTTGATTGGCCTCGAGCCCGGTAAAAGTCGATTTACCGACCAGCTTCAGCTCCGGCCAGTCGGAAGCGAGCGTGGCGGCCGTTTTGGTGAGCTCCGCAGAATCGAGGGTCATCTTGGCGATGTCAATCACGCGCAAGGACTCCACGTCGGGCATCATCATCGCCGGCACGGCGGGCATTTCCTCTTTCAACACGAAGCGCACGTCGCGGTCATTCACGTCTTGTAAGCGCATCGCGGTGAGCAGAAGATCCAAATTTTTCAGGTAGGTAAAAGAGGCCAGCTTCACATTGCGAACTTGCGCATTGAGCTCGGCGCGGGATTTAGGCAAGTCGCCAGGGCTGGCGAAGCCGAGACGGTTCTTATTTTCCACGTCCTTCACGAGAGCTTCGTAGCGGTCCCGCTGCGCGATCGCTTCGCGCAAGGATTCGCGGGCCACGAAGGTGTCCCAGAACAGCTTCAGCGCATCGAGTACGAGGCCTTCTTGCTTCTCTTTCTTCTGAAGTTCCGCGGCACGAAGGAGCGAATCGGCGGCCTTATTGGCCTTGCGCTCGGCGATACCGAAAAAATTTCCGAGCAAGTCCTGCGTGATGGTTAACTCCCCTACGTCATAAACAGCATAGGCCCCGCGGTAAGTATTGATCACTCCCGGGCGATAGATAGTATTTTGCTTAGTGCGGGAAAAGCCGATGTCGAAATTCGTACCGGTGGGAATCCGTTTCGAAACCAAGATATCCCAGATACCGGTGCGCTCACGAAGATTTCCCCCGCCGGACAGAAGCTGGCGACGGCTGTCTTCCACAGAAAGAGTGGAGCCGAGGCGCCAATCGTAGATCGAGTAATTCGTGTAGTAGCCGGTAAAGGCCTGCTGCGCCTCGAGCTCGATTTGTTTGGCCTGGCGTCCGTCACCAAGAACTTTATCCACCACGAATTGGGGATCCACCTGGATCTCGGCATGGGCGGAAAGAGAAAAAAGAAAAACTAAAGCCGATAAAAATCGCACGAACACCACTCTACATTCCAAAGCCGATTAATGCCTCGTAATTATTTTGCTGGATTCCCAGTCCTTGCCCAGCGCCTATCGTAGCGCGACGCGCGTAGGCCGCGTTCACGAAAAAAGAACGCGTGGGCTGGTACCGCAGATGACCACCCGCTTCCCAGGCCCCCACCGAACGGCTCTGAGTGATCGAGGAGTTTGGCGCGGACTGACTCAAAAGCATGCGGCCGGCGGCTACGCGAGCCCCCACTGCCAATCGGCGGCGGCGGTCTAAAAAGTATTCCGCGTCGGGTCCGACCATGGCCAGAAAAGAATTGAGGCGCACATTGTCGTACACGAAGCCGCGGTTGGTTTGGATACGCAGGGTACTAGAACTCACCCCTACTTGCAGGCCCAAGCCCACGCGTGCGGGAACGCTGGTGCGCAAACCTTGGTAAAGCCAATGCCTTCCGCCGAGGAGAATCATGGGCTTGGCACTGAGGCCGTCGAAAGAATAAGTCTCTCCCGAAGAAACCCGGCCCGTTCCAACCGGGCGAAAAGCCTGGGCACCCAAGTCCATTTCGGAAGCGGGCAAAGGCTCTTTCTCGTCTTCGCGCAGGATCTCGGAGGTCGAAACTAGACCGGAATCGTAGGAAGGAGTTTGGAGGGGAGCCGCTTTTTCTTTCGGTAGATCAACACTGCGCAATTCGCTCTCGGCCGTATTTCTAAGCTCTATTTCCGACATTTGCCTCGGATCCGGCTTGGCGGAATTTTTTTTCGGCTTCGCTTCTGCCAAGGGCATCGCGATCAACAGAAATAAAAAAAACATGCAGGTCTTCATCTAGTTCCTCGTGCGGTAGAAATCGGGATTGGCGCAGGCTTCGAAACCGAGCAAACGGTAGGAGTATTCATTGTCGATCGCCATCAGCATCCGGTTGCCGAAGGTGGAAGGGAGGATCGCGAATAACTGGGTATCGCCCGCGGCGGAATAGATTGCGCCCGGATTCCAATCGATCGGATATTCTTTCTTATCAATCAAGCGCTGCGTATCGTCAGGGTAAGGATAAGAATCGGCGGATACTTGCCCATCTTCACTCAGGGTAAAATAGAAAATACCCTCACGCGAGTTCAACACGGCCCGGGCGCCCGCTTCGGGCGAAGAGCGCAACAAAGCGAAACCGGGACCGAAAACTTTTCCATTGGGCAGCTCAAAGTTTTTTACGCTGCCATTTTCCGCATTCCAAACACGCAGTACGGCGCGGCTGGAGCCGTGCTCGAGCCAAATATAGGATTTAGCGTCGTAGCGGCGCAAGCCGATTTGGTTAAGTCCGGAAAGCGCACCGGGGGCGGATTTCACGCCCTGCTGATTGCCATTTTGGTCCACGAAAATCACCGACTGAGCGAGCCGCCCGCCGCTGATGCGGTCCACGAAAATTTCGTTGCCGTCCCAGCGAGGCTGCTGGAAGCCGCCACCGAGTTTCCAGCCGCGAGAAGAATCCTCGGGGTTGGCCACCGAGCGAAGGCTTAAATTTCCGCCGCTGGAAAGAACGAATGAACGCCCGTTTGGGGAGGTGGCCGCCAAACGAGGCTGCGAGAAGCCAAGCTTGCGATAGACCTCGGAGCTGCCGCCACCTGCGCTGCCTAGAGACACTGGTTTTTCGAGCTGCTGGTGCTGGGATAAATCGTAGCGAACCGAGTACACTTTTGCCCCGGACACGAAGAGCGCCGAGAGGACATTATTTTGCACGCCGAGCACGGTTGGAGCGCGGCTCTCGTTGGAACCAAGGCGAGGAATGGCATCCACGAAACGCTGGCCGCTTGGCATCTGAGAGTTGGGCAGCGTGATGCCTAGCTCGGGAGTGGACTGGCAAGCGATCTGAATCAAAGTGCCGGTGCTGGGTCTGCCACCACCGTCGATGGGTTGGTCGATTTGTCCCTGGCCGCCGCCGCCGATCAAAGCGAGGTCGCCATCGGTAGCCACGTTGTCTTTGGATCCGCAAGATACGAGCAAAAATACGCCCAAAAGCAAAAATCTGTTTTTCATAGGCCCCCGACCGTTTCGGAATCACGTTGACAGCTTCGTTTGTTCCCTTTATTTAGTTAATTGGTTGATTAAATTCAAGCCGAAAACGAGAAATCGCCCCGGGGTGCCTATGTCGACGTCAAAATACTGCTTTTTCCTCCTTTCCGCGCTCTTATTGCTCGCTGGCTGTGGCCCAAAAGAGACCGATTCCACCAACGCGAAGGAATTGCAGGACATAGACAGGTTGAGAGCCAGGCTTTCGCAATTCAACGGAACCTACCGCGGCACCGTGGTGCCCAACTCGGGTGACCGCCGCCCGATCCCGGTAGAAGTACGCCTTAGCGTGGTAGACGTAGCCGACGGAACCACGAACGATAGCCGGGAAGTTACGTTCCATCCCGAACTCCGTGGATTTTTCATCCGCACCGATTACCTTAGCATCACTCCCGCGGCCCGGCGCCCCGTGCGCGTCCGCTACTACGAAGAGCCGGGAACCGTTGCCATGGAAAATATCGACAAGATCGTTTCCCCCACTCCCAATCAAGGGGTGGTGCAGATGTCGGGCACCATGCGTAACGGCGTGATCGAAGGTCCCATTGTTTTCACGATCGGCGACACGATCGACGGCCAGCTGCGCGTAGTACGCGGAAACTAAACCAATGGCCCAAGTTCAGCCTCTAGCCAAATCCCAGAGCCGCAAAAGCCGCTCCACCATCCTGCGGGTGGCGGAAAAGCTTTTTGCCAAGCAGGGATTCCAGGCCACCACGCTGCGCCAGATTTCGGCCAAGAGCGGGGCGAATGGGGCGCTGGTTTCCTATTATTTTGGCGGTAAGGAAGGCCTCTGGGATGCCGTGCTCGACGAGAAACTCGATAGCCTCGACGAATTGCTCGCTCCTCCATCGAAAAAGGCCGGCCCGCTTTCCCTGAAGGACGTGCAGGAGCTCGTCCGCGGTCTCTTCGCCTTCGTGCGCAACGACCAAAGCTTTCATCTCCTCGCCCAGCGCACGCTGCTCGAAGAGCCGGCACTCAAGAAACGCATCACGGCGAATCTCTGGCATCCCTTTCATGATCGGCTTACGGCGCTGGTACAGCGCGCTTCCGGTTATCGCCTCAGCGCGAACGAGGCGCGCCTGCGGGCCCACGTGATCAGCGGCCTAGTGCAAAAATACGGAAATCTTCTTTGTTTTTATTACGACGAGCTTTCCGTGACCCAAGAGCCCGACGAGATGCTCGCCCAGCTCGAAGCCTACGTGATCGAAGGCCTATTGCCCGAAATTTGCTCGGCCCATACCCGCCACTAAAGCGCGCTTTTTTCCATCACATCTTCAGCCACGGCCTCCGCCTGCGGCAGTTTCATGCCGTGGCAACCGGCTTCGGTTTTACGCGAATTCAATCCGGCCGCGTAGGCTTCGTCCACCATCGGCCACATCTGCCCGCCGAAAACCTCGTAGGCGTCCCAGTCGGTGCAATAAAAAGAATCCGCTTTGCGCATGGAATTCTGCAGGGAACTGTTTAGGTTCCCTCGGTTCGAAAGGCGATTCCAGGCCGTTTTCTCGGCGGCCGTGCCGGCGGTGTTCCAGCCCTCCGCGTTCTGGTCTTTGATATTCATCCAGAAGGGAACATTTTCTTTGTCGCCGGCGAGCTTGATCAAAACTTGCTGGCCGAAGATCGTGTCGCCGCCCTTGCGCGTGAGGTAGGTAACGGAATTACAGCCCATGGCTTTAAGCACGCCCACGGGCGCGAGGTCCGACCACCCGCCCGCCGAAAGCATATCGGAGCGGTAGTTCAAGCCTTTCCAGCGATCGAGCACCGGTTTTTTTAATTCAGCCAGGACTTGCTCGCGGGAAGTTTTTTGGGGGATTGCCTGGAGATTGGCGAGGCCCGGTTCGGCGGGAGAAACGGCGAGCACCTCGAACCAGTTCGCGCCCCCAAGCGCCTTAAATTTTTGTGCCTTCAAATCGCCGGCGCGGCGGTCGGATTCGAGGCCTCGATCCGCCCTGGCAAGATCGCGCTTCTTTCCCCAATAGCCGAATTCCACGTCGCGATCGAAGTTCACCGAGAATTTTCCGTAGTCCCGCTTCTCGCCATTATTGTAAGCGGCCTTTAGTTCCTCATACTTCGCCATGCCTTCGCCCTTCACGAGAGAAGTGGTGGGCAGCGCCGAGATATGATTTCCCACCGGGGAGAAGAGCGCCTTATTCTGAAATTTTCCGCGGTCCAGATAATCGCCCACGATTTTTTCAAAACGCTTTTTGCAAGCTTCCCGAGATTTCTGCCAGGCCTTCCCGAAAGAATCACCGGCGCAGCGCCGGGTATAGGCATCGAGGGCCCGTTGCGTTTTCGGATCCGTATTGCCCGCGTAGAAATCGGCGATCGTGCCGAGAATCACGGAGAATGATTTGAAATCCACCAGGCCGGGGCGGAAAAATAATTTCTCATCCTTCGAAGCATCAAATTTCCCGAATACCGCCAGGCCTTCCTGGGCTTCTTTACGGAAAAAGTTCGGGCTCTTGGCCAGGCCCTGAAGCATCTCGGGATTCACGAGCGGACCGTATTTATGAAAGGCTTTTTTCACCTGTTTCGAATCCAGCTTGCCGGCGCCTTCGAATACTTTCGCGGCCGAGGCCTTCAGGTCCGACTTATTTTTGCTCAGCTCACCGATGAAATTATAGGCGCCGGCAATATTGTCGCGCTCCCCCATGGTGGTCACGAATTGGGGGAGGGACTTTAACAGCAGCGCTTGCATCTGACGCTTCTTCTTCGCATTTTTTTCGGCGGTCACCGCTGGATTGCCCGCGATGCTATCGAGGAAAAACATCGAAACCGTGGCCGAGCTACCGCCCGCCGCGCCCGCCGGCATCCCCTGCTCTTCCACCATTCGGGCCAATCCGGCCCAGTGGGCGGCGGCATTCTCGCCGTTTCCGCGGATCGCCACGCAGTAGTCTTTGGCGTAAGCCTGCGGGGCGGATAGCAGCAATACCGATACAATAATTTTCATTGAATGCATGGCTATGTATCGGGAAAAAGCGGGTTTTCGCTTAGTTAGTTAGGCACAAGCTAACGCTACCGTGTTCGCTAGCCCCGCGCTTGAATCTCATGCGCCATCGGGCGGCGCGGAGCGCGGAAATACGTACGCGGAGAATAAGCCAAAAGATCCCCGAGTTTCGCCATATAGATGCAGGCAAAGCGCTCGGTCTGGTGCGCAAAGTAACTTTCTTCGTTCCCGGCGCGCATCACCTCACCCCAATACTTATTAAAGTGAGATTGGTGCTTGCGAATGAGTTCGCCGATCTGCCGGTCCAGTTCCGCGATTTTTTCCTGAAGCTCCTTCACGCGCGCGTCGCGCAGGCTCTCGCCCTTCTCCACGTGCTCGGAAACCAACTCCACCTGCTCGTGCTCGAAGGGCTCCTTCTGCTCCATCAGGTCTTCTATTTTTTCCTGAATCGGAGCCACCTCGCGGTACTGCTCCACTTCTTCTTCTAGGTCTTCCACCACCATGGCCGTGCGCCAATTGCAGTCCTTTTTTAAGCGAAGGATATCGCCGTAAATATGATCGCCGATATAGAGAATATCGTCCCCGTCGAGGCCGAGGTCGTTCGTGAATGTGGAAGCGCAACCCCCCTGGTAAATACCCGCCTCGAGCTTACCGTCCACGTTGGTCATGGAACCGTCTCTGGGATTTACTTTCAGGAACTTCAGATTATCGAAGAAGAACCTCGGTTTCTGCGCGGCGGTGATCACGATCTCGAAGAGCTCGCTCCAGTCTTTGTGCTCTTTGAGAAAAGGATTGATCGCGTAGTCGAGCAGGAGCTTCGTGTAGTGAAAATCGGAATTGGTGAGGATGAAAAGTTTTTTGTCGTGGCGTCGGTAGCGCTCGAGGTCCCGCACCAGGCTTTCGTCCTTCACGATATAGCGTGCTAGATCGGCGCGCACGCGGCTCTTGAGGCTGCCGTCGCGGTGGGCGAGATCCACGGAGGCGATGAGATCCCCGGCCATGGTGGCATAATCGGGAAGCTCGAGCTGGGGCTGGCTGTCTTTCAGGTCTACGATCTGCATGAAAAGATTGGCGAGCGAAATCGAAAAAGCGGTATCGATCGAGGAATAACGCGAGGAATCGCGAAGGTCGATATAGGTGGAATCGTATTCTTTTTTCTGCGTGGCGAAATCCACGGGCTTCACGCCATGGTAGGCGGCACGAATACCGCCATGGCGGCTTACTTTCAGCAAATTGCCCTTCTGTTTGTCGATCACGAGGCCGCGGATGGCGAGATCGTAATCGAAGGGGAGCTTTTTCACGTCGGCGGGATAGCCGCGGGCCAGCATTCGGTCCAGCACGAGCTCGTGGGTGGTTTGCTCGAAGGCGCTGCTATTATAGCGCACCAAGGTATGATCCATATCAAATCCGAGGTAACGGATTTTTCTTAGGTTCAAAGTGCGGTTCACATATACTTTGTCTTCCATGGGGAAAGCTTAGCATGAGAGCGCTGTTAATTTCCGGACTTTTGATTTTCTCGCTCTGCGGATGCAGCTCGTTATTTTATTACCCAGATCGCAATACCTACGTGGACGCGGCGAAGCTGAACCCGGCGCCGGAAGATATTTTCTTCACCGCCGGAGGCGGGGAAAAGCTGCATGGGTGGTACTTTCGCCAAAATACCGGCAAGAAAACTAGGGCGGTGATTCTTTTTTACCACGGCAATGGCCAGAATATTTCCAGCCAGTTTTCTTACCTTCACTGGATCCTGAACTCTCCCTACGACTTCTTTATTTTCGACTACGAGGGCTACGGAAAATCCACGGGATCCCCTTCACCCGAAAATACCGTGCGCGACGGCGCCGCCGCTCTTGCCTGGCTTCATGCACGCGAGCCTAAATTACCGATCGTGGTTTTCGGCCAAAGCCTGGGTGGAATCATCGCTCTCCGAAACATGATCGATCTCAAGGAAAAATATCCCATTCCACTCGTGATCGTGGACTCCACTTTCTCTTCCTATAAACGCATCGCGAGAAAAAAACTTGCCGGCCTTTGGTTCACCTGGCCCTTCCAGTGGATGCCCTGGCTAGTGCTGAGTGATGGCTATGCGCCGCGGGGAGAAATCGCGCGCATCGCCCCTACCCCGTTGCTGGTGATTCATGGCGATATCGACCAAATCGTCCCCTTCGCGAGCGGAGAAGAGCTTTTTGCCGAAGCCGGCGAGCCTAAAGAATTCTGGAAAATCGACGGCGGCTACCATACCGACCTCTTCCAGCACAAAGGCATCCGCGAGAGATTTTTGGCGCGGATCGAGAAGGCACTGAAATGAAAAATAGCCTCAATGATTTTTTCCGCCTCACCCCGGAAGCCATCCTCGATGCGGTGGAAGCCGTGGTGCAACGGCGACACCCCGGGCTGCGCGCTACGGGCCGCGCCCTCGCCCTGAACAGCTTGGAGAACCGCGTATACGACGTTGAGCTCGAGGATAATTCCCATATCGTGACGAAATTCTATCGCCCCGGCCGCTGGACCCCCGAGCAGATACGGGAAGAACATGCCTTTCTTTTTGCGCTGGAAGAAGCCGAAATTCCGGTGGTGGCCCCCTGGAATCTCGACGACGAGAGTCTATTTCTCTCAGAAGAGGGAATGTGGTTCACTATTTTTCCTAAGGTAAAAGGCCGCCTCCTCGATGAACTGGATCCCGAGCGCCTGAAAACCCTCGGCCGCTATATCGGGCGCATCCACAACGTGGGCGAACGTTTTGAGTTCCGGCATCGCCTCCACATGAACGCCGAAAATTGGGGCTGGCAGCCGTTGGATTATTTATTGGATTCGGGATTGGTGAACGAGGAATACCGCAAACGATTCGAGATGGTCTGCGAGAATTTGATCGGCCAGGCCCAAGACGCCCTAGAAGAAGTGCCCGCGCTGGCTCTCCACGGAGACTGCCACCTCGGCAATACGCTCTGGCAGCTCGATTCCCCTTTCTTCCTCGATTTTGACGACGCCATGACCGCGCCCGCCGTGCAGGATATCTGGATGGTGGTGCGCGGGCGCGGCGAGGATGCCGAGCGTGACCGCGATTTCCTGCTCGAAGGCTACGAAGCCTTTAGGCCTTTCGATCGCTCCACCCTTTCCCTGATCGAGCCCCTCCGCGCCCTGCGCATGATCCACTATTCGGCCTGGATCGCGCGCCGCTGGGACGATCCCGCCTTCAAAAAAGCTTTCCCCCTCTTCGCAACTCCGCGATACTGGGAGGAAGAAATTCAGGCCCTGCAGGAGATGCAGGCAATCGGGAGTGAATACTGATGCTGTTTTTACTATTCGCCGTGATGGCACAAGCCGCGGAACTCAAGTGCCTGGCCCCCTTCGACGATTCCAGCTACTACCAGCTTCTCGGTAAGGTGGAGAAGAACCAGATCGTGGGCAACTTGGAATTCGCCTACGTCACGAGCGATGGCCTGGATTTAGTGGCTAAAATGAAAACCGTAGAGGAAGAAATCCTTCCCGGAAAATCCATCCGGTACGCGGGCAAAAGCGGCGGCATGAGCATCAAAGCTGGCGCAGATTATTGGGCCCCCGACAAAAATTATCAGGGCGCCCTGAAAGTGCAGTTCTCTTTCGACGGAGCTCTACCGGTGGATGCGGTGATGACCTGCGAAATTAACTAAAGCGCTTATCCATCATCCGGCGATGCCGCTGTTTGAATCCAAATCCCTCGTAGAAATTCAGTGCGCGGCCGTTGGTATTTTCCACTTCGAGAAAAAGCTGCACGGCTTTTTTATCTTTTGCGATTTGCTCGATCTGCTTGAGCGCCGCCCGCCCCGCCCCCTGCCCACGGTGCAATCGCTGCACGAAGAAATCATCGAGAATCACCACGAGCCCGCCGAACTCCAGGCTCATCGTGAAACAAAGCGCGCAGTAGCCGATGCTCTCACCGAGACGCTGGATGACGAAGATCGAGCCCAGCTCGCTTCCGCGCAGTAAACTGCGGATAGCATCGGGCGAAGAAGGCTTCAGGGGATGGCCATCCTCGAGGTGAAATGCGGTGGCCATTTCCAGCACGGCTGCTTCATCGGCCGGAGTGGCGGGCTTTAAACTGATTGGTTCCATTAGTATTGCTCTTCGCTGCGCTCTTGCGCGTTTAGGTTCTTTTTAATTTCCGCCGCCGACCATACCTTGCCCTTATTCACTCCCGGGCAAAAGGAGGTTACTTCTTTGTCCCAGGCCTTCGCGCTCATATTCTCCGGCCAGAACGGCCAGGTTCGGCACTGCGTGGGCCGTGCCTCATATACCGAGCACATTTTCTCCTTGAGAAAAACGCAGGCTTTCGTGAAATCCCGCAGCTTCCAGATACCTTCGTCTTTTTCGCAATATTTTTTGGTGAACGCGGCGGTGGAGAGACCAAAATGCTTGGCGAGCGCGCGGCGGTCTTTTAGGGTCACGTACACGTACCCGTAGTCTCCCCGCGAGACGCAGCATTTCCCTGAACCCTGGCACTCAAAACGTATGCCCTCGCTCCACCATTGCTTGCTCATTTTTTATCCTTTTCCCATAAGCGAAAGGTATCCAGGTCGGCCCGGATCTTCTTCAGCACGAACGTGATCAGGGCGATATCGTCGAAGTAACCGCCGGGAAATAAATCGGGCACCAGATCGAGCGGGCTCAGAAAATAGAGAATGGCCAGTACCGCCCAGAACACCGAGCGCGTGGGCACATCGCGGTATTCGCCGCTAACCCAGGATTTCACGAAGCGAAAGAGCAGCAGCAGCTCTTCGAAGATATGCACGAGCACCGAGCGTTTGGCGTAAGCCTTTTTGCCCGCAGCGCCGAGCATGGAGAGCAGCTCTTCGGGATGCTTGAGCAGGTGTTCGGCGCGATGAAAGAGTCCCGGCATAAGCCCGAGACTACCGTAAATTCAGGGCGCTGTCGCTTTTAGCTTCAACTTTTTCGCCGGAGGCGGCACTTGGTCGGGAATGATTTCTTCGTGGACGCTTTGTTCCTGAATTTTGGGCGCGTCGATAGCGGATCCAACTGCGCTCACGATCTGGTTCTTCACGCCCACATCCCAAAATTCTACGCGGCCGGTCTTGAGGCTATAAACGCCTTGGGCCAGCACGAGGCCTTTTTTTCGCACGGCCTCCGTTACGATGTCTGATTTGCGGAGTATTTCTTTCAGCGTGGCCGAAACGTTTTCTTTCACTGGCTGGCGCAAACTAGAATCCGTAGCGGCGGAAGTAAGCGAGAGAGAAGTGAGGTGGCCACGAATATGCTCCACGAGCACATCGAGGCTCTCGGATCCATTCGATACTCCGGGCTTAGAGCTGATAGCCGCCTTCACGGCTCCGCAGCTTTCGTGGCCCATCACGAGCAGGAGGCGAGCCCCTAGATGCTCGATGGCATATTCCACGCTGGCGATGGCTTCCGCACCCACCACGTTTCCGGCCACGCGAATCACGAAGAGATCGCCGAGGCCCTGGTCAAAAATCACTTCGGGTCCCACTCGGGAATCGCTGCAGGAAAGCACGATCGTATGCGGCTTCTGGCCAGTGAACAACTCGTCTCTTCGGACCGCGTCTTGGTGTTGGTGCAGAGCTTTACCTTCGTAGAAACGCATATTTCCATTTTGCAGGGCCGAGAAAGCATCCCAGCCGCTCATGGACTGGATCGCGTGGTCGTTGGCGTAAGCGGCAGGAATAAGGGCGAGTAAAGCGAGGAAGCGAAACATAGAGAACCTCCGAATACTGTTATTTCGGCAAAAACGAGAAGAAAACAAAGGGGGGAATTGAGTGGGGTAAGAATTTTTTATCGAAAGCGGTACGCGCGAAGAATTTTTCCGGCAGGGAACGGCACTATTAAGAAATCTTGACTCGGTTCGCGGTCGTAGACATACGCAAAACGCCCAGGAACCTCTTTGATCTGAAGCAATACACGGTTCCTATTCGTGGAGAACTCGCGTAGCGACATTCCCTCGGAAGTGATCCAGGAACCACCCGAGCTTTTCTCCAGCCCGCTGCATTTGGCCTGGCAGAATGGCCGCTGAAATCCCACCTTTTTGCCGTCCAATGAGTAGGTCTCGAGCTTCCGTTCACGCAGAATATAGAGCGCGGTATCCAGCAAGAAAAGGCCGCTGATCGGCGAGCCTTGGGAGACTATGCTGCCGTTTCCGGCGTGGATCTCGTAGAGGGTTCCTCCGCTGAGGCCAAGGTAAACGCTCCCGTTCCTCGCTACGGCGATATCGGCCGGCTTGCCGAGACTCTCCGGGAACTGGCCCAGTTTTTCCTTTTTTCCCGCCTCCGGATCAAAACGCCAGAGGGTATCTCCTGCCACCCAATAGAGCTTGCCGAAATGCGCCCGCAAGGGGCCGGCCGCCCCCTTCGCGGAAACTATCTCCTGTTTCACCAATTTTCCGCTGAGATCGAATTTATCTACTCGGGAATCCCGGCCTTCCGCCACGCTCACGAACACGCTCGCGCTCCCCGCATCGAAAAATGCCGCCACGGGAGATCCGGAAACGGTGGCCGACCATTTTTCGGTGAGCGGACCGGCCAAAGCCTGCAAAGAGAAAAACAGAAGAAAAATCATTTCGTGCCCGCAAATTGAGGATGAGAACGCACGCGCTCGAGCATTTTGTCTTCCTTCTTTTCGTCGAGCGAAAGCGGCCAGCGCGCATCGCTGCGTTCCCAGCGCTCGAGCCATTCGCGGCCCAGCAGCTGGTCTTTTCTTCCCGGCAATGCGGCGCGGTTCAGGGCGATCGTGGTCTCGCCCTTAGGCCCGGTAGGTATTCCCTTGGCCACGTGGAAACCGGCCGCGAGAAAAGCGGCGCGCACCGAGGTGGACGAAGAGTAGGTGAACACCTCCGCCGCCTGATCTCCGATATGGGCGAAGATTTTTTCCAGTGTTTCCACACACCAGAAATCTCGGTTCGTCTTGGAAGAAAATGGATCGAAGAAAAGAATATTCGGCGCCGCCGCGCGGCCGAAGTGAGCGAAAAAATCGCCTTCGAGCAGTTTCCAGCTGACCGGATGCTTTTTCGCGCGCCACTCTCCCTGCAGAAGGATGCCGTTCGGCGCCCCGTGCCGGAGGTACTGAAATTTATCCAGGTGCAGATTCGCCAGACGAAGCGAATCCAAATCGCGTTCGAAGCTGATGATCTTGAGTGAGGCTTGCACTTTTCCCGCCTCGGCTAATTCCTCAAAGGTGGTGATGGCGGCCATCGCGTTAGCCGCGGCCCCCATACCGATATCCCAGATCACGATTTCGCCGGGCTCCTGCAGGCGCTTCGCGAGGCGGCTTTGATTCACGTAGAGTTCACGCGCCTCTTGCTCGGGCGGGATCACGGAATGCATCACTTCGCCGGAATTCACGTGCTTGATGCTGGTGAAGCCTTGCGGCGAATTTTCCAGGGTATATTCGCCGAGCGTGGTGGACTTTATTTTCTTGGGCTTCGCGCGCTTGATCGGAAATTCTTCGTCGGATCCGGCCAGCAACTCACGGGCATTTTTATAGAATCCCACGAAGGTATTGTCGAGAATGCGTTCCCGCATCGTGCGCATCAGATCATGGTAGAAATGGATATTGTGCGCAGCAATGAGCTGGCGCCCGAGTGGCTCTTCCGTCTTGGTGAGGTGGTGAAGGTAGGCACGCGAATAAGTGCGGCAAGTGGCGCAAGCGCAGGTGGAATCGATCGGCGCGTCGATTTCTTTATATACTCCCCGGCGCAGCAAAACTTTCCCGCGCCAGGTATAGGCGCAGCCCTGCTCGGCGTGGGCCGTGGGAATGATGCAATCGAACATATCGATCCCGCGGTGCACGGCCTCGAGCAAATCGATCGGGGTGCCCACGCCCATCAAATAGCGCGGAGTGTGGCGCGGCAATAACTCGGCCGCGAATTCCACCGTATCTTCCCGTTCGTTCTTGGATTCGCCCACCGCCAGGCCGCCGAGCGCGAAACCGTCGAAGGGGTGCTGCGAGAGAAAGCCCGCGCTGCGCACGCGGAGGTCTTCGTAGCAAGCGCCCTGCACGATCGCGAACATCGACTGCGGGGAATCTTCGCGGGCCGCAAGGCTGCGCAGGGCCCAGCGGTTGGAGAGCTCCATCGCGTGCTCGGCATCTTTGTGCGGTACAGTGGAAGGGACGCACTGATCGAGCACCATCATGATATCCGAGCCGATCGAGCGCTGCATCGAGATGCTGAGTTCGGGAGTAAGTAAAATGTGTTTACCGTCTACGTAGGAAAGGAAGCGCGCGCCCTCTTCGCTCATCTGCCGGTCGTTGGGCATGGCAAAAATCTGGAAGCCACCCGAATCGGTGAGCACGGATTTAGGCCATTTCATGAAACCGTGGATGCCGCCGAGCTTTTCGAAGATCTTGGGGCCCGGACGCAGTAGCAGGTGGTAGGTATTCGCGAGCAAAATCTGGGAGCCCGATTCGAGCAGGCAATCGAAACGCTGGCCCCGCACCGTGGCATGGGTGCCTACCGGCATGAAGAGCGGAGTCAGCACTTCGTTATGCAGGGTTTTGAATCTTCCGGCACGGGCGCGGGAATCTTTCGCGGTATTTTCTAGCTTAAAGTTCAGGCGACTCATGGATGGCGCCGAGACTATCGCCGCAGGGCGAAAAACTCAAGGGCAACCACTCAGCAGAGAAGCGGCGCGCAAAAAGCCCGCTCCGAATAACCACCGCGTCAATTTCTTACCGGGAACTGACTCGCGATCTAGGCTAAGCTCCCCCCATGCAACTCTCCCGCGACCAAGAAAAAGCCCTCGAAGCGCTCAGGGGCAAAGGGAACGTTTACCTCACGGGCCGCGCGGGAACCGGAAAATCCACCGTCCTGAGAGCCTTCATCGCCTCCGCCGATCCCGAAGAGATCGTGGTGCTCGCCTCCACCGGTGCCGCCGCCGTGCTCGTGGGAGGAAGAACCTTCCACTCTTTTTTCGGCCTTGGCATCATGGAAGGCGGCATCGCGAAGACCGTAGAGCGCGCGCTAAAGAACCCACACTTAAAGCGACGCTTGAAGCGTACCTCCACCGTAATCGTAGACGAAATTTCGATGCTGAGCGGAGATACCCTCGCCTGCGCGGAAGAAATCGCCAGATCCGCCCGGAAAAGCGCCGAGCCCTGGGGCGGGCTCCGCTTCATCGCCGTCGGCGATTTTGCCCAGCTCCCACCTATTTCCCGCGACCGCAATACCACCGACTGGGCCTTCCAACATGAAGTATGGGCGCGCACGAATTTTACTTCCGTGGCCCTCGATATCGTCCACCGCTCCAAATCTCCCGAGTGGACCCAGGCCCTCAATGACGTACGGGACGGGATTTGCTCCGAAGCCGTAAAGAAAATCCTCAACGGCCGCATGAACCGCGAAAGCCCCGATGAGCTCACCCGCCTCTTCGGCCGCCGCGACGAAGCCGAGCGCTATAACCAGGAACGCCTCGCCGCCCTTCCCGATGAGCCGATTGCCTATACCACCGACTACCGCGGAGATCCCGGCTCAATTGCGCAGCTCAAGCGCTATAGCCCCGTGCCCGATGTGCTCGTGCTGAAAACCGACGCGCTCGTGATGATCCGCAAAAATGAAACTAACGGGCTGTACGTGAACGGGAGCCTCGCTAAAGTACGCTCCTACCGCAAAGACCGCGTGACGGTGGAGCTCATTGACGGCGGAAATACCGTAGACCTCGAGCCCATGAAGTTTGAACTGCTCAGCGCCGAAGGGGAAGTAACCGCTACCGCGAAAAACTTTCCGCTCAACCTCGCCTATGGTTCCACCATTCACAAAGCGCAGGGCGCCACTCTCGATACGGTGCGCATGCGTTTGGCGGGCCTCTGGGAAGCGGGCCAGGCCTACGTAGCTCTTTCCCGAGTACCGCATCCCGATCGTCTGTTTCTCGATAGCTGGGATGAACGTTCCATCCGTGCCGACGTGGACGTTCTCTTCTTCCATGCGTCATTACCGCAAATGGATCCAGTCCTTTAGTTTTTTTTCTTTCGGCGTATCATAGCCTCAACACACATCCCCTTCTTGGAGGCATTGCTATGCATTTCAATCGTCGTTCTTTTCTCAAATACCTTGGTCTCGGAATCGCCAGCGTTCCCCTGCTCGGAAAAATCCCTTCGGTGGCCTTCGCCGCCGATCTGCCCATGGCCAAAGAAACCGATCCCATGCCCAAATCGCTGAAGTTTTGTCTCGATGCCGATAAGCCGTCGAAATCTTGCCCGGATCGCAAGAAGGCCGAGAAAAAAGACGAATATTGCCACAATTGCCAGCTCTTCACGAAGACGAGCGGAGACGGAAAAGCGGCCATCGGCAAATGCATGCTGATGACCAAGAATACCGTTCCCGGCCACGGCTGGTGTTCTTCTTGGGTGAAGAAGGCGTAACTACTTCTTCCCCGGAATCCCGCCCACCACTTCGCGCGCCGGCAACTGCCCGCGGGTCCAGAGCATACGGTCCGTCATCACGCGGAAAATATGCTCCATTTTTTCCTGCACGGCTGCGCCGTGGATCACGCCGAGCGTGCGCGCGATAGCTTCGAACGTGGCCATGCCATCGGGGTGATGCTCAGAGCGGAGCCGGTACATCGAGGGCTTCGCGGAAATAAGCTTGATATGCTTCACGCCCGGTAGTTTTTTCACAAGCTTGGCGCCCAGGCTGCTGGCCTGGCTCCAGGTTCCGTCGGGAACTAATAAGCGGATGGGTTTCGCAGTACGAGCCACTAATTCCGGGGTGAGCGCTTCGCTTTCGGGGCTTAAATAAAGCATCCAGCTCTCGTGGGTATCGTCCACCAAGCCTTCCAGGCTAAGCGGCGGGCCCATCCGTAAACCACGCAGGCGAATTTCACTATTGGGAAGGCAGAGATGGGCGAGCCGCCCCGTATTGGTAGGCTTCTCAGCTTCCTGCGCGTGCATGAGCAAAACCACCCGGGTACTGAGTGCGAACGAGGGAATGTCCGCGCAGAGGCAAAGCTCCGTGTGGAGGAAACATCGTTCGCAGCGGGGTTTTGGCATCCTCCGGAGATAGGCTTAATCCCGCTAATTTGCAAGGAACTTGACGCAGCGCTTAGCCGGCGACGGAGACGCTAAGCTAGGTTTATCCTATGGATAACGTAGAACCCAAGTCCCCATCGCCACCCATCAAAAGCCTGCGTGAGGAAACCTTCCTGCGCGAACGCTCCACCCGGCTCATGGAATTCCTCCGTGTGCTTCGCATTAACGTGGAATTCATCCGCGGCTTCCGTCACCTGCATTTTCTCGGCCCAGCGGTAACCGTTTTCGGTTCCGCTCGCCTCACCGCAGAAACCAAATCCTACCAAGAAGCGCACAAACTGGGCGCCTTGCTCACCAAAGACAATTTCGCCGTGCTTACCGGGGGAGGCGGCGGAATCATGGAGGCCGCCAACCGCGGCGCCTTCGAGGCCAACGGCGTCAGCGTGGGCTGCAATATCGTTTTGCCGCACGAGCAGAAACCGAATCGCTACCTCACCAAAACGATGAACTTCTACTATTTCTTCGTGCGCAAGGTGATGCTCATGAAGTATTCCTCGGCCTACGTGATTTTTCCCGGCGGCTTCGGCACCCTCGACGAGCTCACTGAAGCCCTCGTGCTGATCCAAACCGGCAAAAGCGTGCGCTTCCCCGTGATTCTCGTGGGACGCGAGTATTGGATCGGGTTCCTGGATTGGATGCGCGCCATGTTCGTGGCCTCGAAAACAATTGACGTGCAAGATCTGGATTTGCTGAGCCTAGTCGATTCCGCCGAAGAAGCCGCGGCGATCATCCATGCCCATGCCTCGAAAAACAGCAAAAACAAGGCCCTAAAACGCTAGTCACACACGGGTGACTGTTCCTGGGGGAATGTGGTAACTTATTCCACTATGAATCCACTTTTAAAGAAGCCCTTAGTCGACGATACCCACCTCATTCCTTTTGACGAAATCAAGGATGAGCATTTCGCCCCGGCACTTGAAGAAGGCATCCAGCGCGCCAAAGCCGCGATCGCGAAAATCTCGGCCGACCAGAGCGCCCCGAATTTTAAAAATACCATCGAGGCCATCGAGTTCCACAAGGAAGACATCGAGCGCATCGCGCTGATCTTCATGAATCTCGTGGGCGCGAACACCAACGATACGCTCCAGGCCCTGGCGAAAGAAATTTCGCCCCAGCTATCGGCGCTATCGAACGATCTTTTGCTCGACGGGAAAATTTTCGCCCGCGTGAAGGCCGCTTACGACAATCGCGCCCAGGAAAAGCTCAGCCCGGAGCAGGCCCAGCTCCTCGAGAAAACCTATAAAGCGTTCCGCCGCAACGGCGCCTTGCTCGACGAAGCGGGAAAAAACAAGCTGCGGAAAATCGACGGCGACCTCGCCCGCCTGGCGCACGAGTATTCCGATCATATCCTGAAGGCCACGAACGAATATATTCTCTTCGTGGAAGACGAAGCGGCCCTGAAAGAGCTTCCGGCCAACGCCCTGGAAGAAGCCAAGGAGCTCGCCAAAGAAAAGAATCGCGGCGAAGCCTGGGCCTTCACGATGCAGTATCCTAGCACCCTGCCCTTCATGCAGCATTGTACCCGCGAGGACCTGCGCAAGGAGCTTTCCCTCGCCACCGCTAGCAAATGCATGAGCGGCCCGCACGATAACCGCCAGATCTTGCGGGATATTGCCAAGCTTCGCTTCGAACGGGCCGAGCTCCTCGGGTACAAGCACCACGCCGATTTCGTGCTCGAAGAAAGAATGGCCGCCAAGCCCGAAAAAGTGGAATCCTTCCTTCGCGAGCTGGCCAGCCATTCCCGCCCGGCGGCGGAAAAAGATCTAGCCGAGCTGCGCCAGCTGAAGAAAAAAATGACGGGGCAGAACGATATCAACCCTTGGGACGTGGCGTTTTATTCCGAGCGCCTCAAAAAAGCGAAATTCGACTTCAGCTCCGAAGAGCTGCGCCCCTACTTTCAGCTCGAGAACGTGATCAAGGGCGTATTCGAGCACGCGAGAATTTTATACGGCATCAAATTCAAGGAACGCGCCGATATTCCCGTATACCATCCCGACGTAAAGGCCTTCGAGGTAACCGAGGAAGGCAGTGATCGCCTGGTGGGTTATTTCTACGCCGATTTTTTCCCCCGGGCCTCTAAGCGTGCCGGGGCCTGGATGACGAACTACCTCGAACAAGGAATGTGGGACGGAAAAGTGCGCCGCCCCCACGTGAGCATCGTCTGCAACTTCACCAAGCCCACCGCCACCCAGCCCTCGCTGCTGACGCTCGATGAAGTGCGAACCCTGTTTCATGAATTCGGCCATGGGCTGCACTCCTTGCTAACCGATTGCACCTACGTTTCCCTCGCCGGCACCAACGTGTTCTGGGATTTCGTGGAGCTTCCTTCCCAGATCATGGAGAACTGGGCCACCGAGCAGAGCGGCCTGGAGCTTTTCGCGCACCACTACCAAACGGGCGCGCCGATGCCCAAAGAGCTGATCGAAAAAATCAAGGCAAGCTCCACCTTCCAATCGGGATGGATGAGCCTGCGTCAGCTCTCGCTCGCCACCCTCGACATGGCCTGGCACGCCCGCGATCCCAGCGAGATCATCGATATCGAAGCGTTTGAGCAAACCGAGCTCGCCAGCATGCGCTTTTTCCCGGCCCAGCCCGGGACTTCCGTGTCGGCGGCCTTCTCGCATATCTTTGCCGGCGGCTATTCGGCCGGGTACTACAGCTATAAGTGGGCCGAGGTGCTCGACGCCGATGCCTTCGAGTTCTTTAAGCAAAAAGGAATTTTCAGCCGCGAAGTGGCCGATCTCTTCCGTAAATTCATCCTCTCCCGTGGCGGCACCGAGCACCCGATGGAGCTTTATAAAAAATTCCGTGGCCGGGAACCAGATCCCAAAGCCCTGCTCCGCCGCGACGGTTTGATTCCCGCCTAATGCAGGACCTCGTGCCCCAAATCGAAGCGGCGATCGCGGCCGAAGCCGCGGCGCACGCACGCGCCACCTTCGATCTGAACCATCTGTCGGAAGCCGAATCGCTGGAGCTTGGAACGGCGCGCGCGGTTTTCACTGGTTCTTTTTCTTCGGTGCACGGCGTATTCGGCCTAGGGCTCGACGGCTATATCGAAAACAGCGACTTCGAGATGATCGAAAAGTTTTACCAAAAGAAAGAGCGCGCGGCTTCGTATTGGATCTGCCCGGCCACCGATCCCAGCTTGACCGCCTTTCTCGGGTCTCGCTTTAAGGAAACGAAAACTCAGGCCGTGCACGCCGCTCCCATAGGAAAAAACTCTCCCTTTCCCATGGCTGGCCAAGGCAGCTCCACTCCCGATCTTCAGGAGTGGATGGTGGCCTTCGCCCAGAGCGATAATCCGGCGGCGAAAGAGCCGAGCCTCGTTTCGTTCACCAAAATTCACCAGAAAGAAACCCGCTTCTACTCCCATGCCGGCACGGCTTCTTATACCTTTTTCCATCGCGGAATTGCCCTGGTTCCCAGCCCGGGAAGCCCGCGGTTGCTGGCCCTGCAGTGGGAAGAAGCCCGCGATTTTGGCGCGAAAGTTTTTGCCACCCTCGCCCCTTCTGCGTTACCACTGCTGTATGAAAGAAAGCTCCTCGAACCAGTTTGACCCCAACTCCGCTTCGGCCCACGAGGGAATTTTCGGCCTTCCCCATACTCATAAAGAAGCCAAGCTCGTGTACTTACCCGTGCCTTGGGAAGCCACTACCTCGTATGGTGGCGGCACTTCGAATGGGCCGGCCGCGATCCTCGAAGCCAGCTACCAAGTGGATCTTTTCGATTTCGAAGTGAGCAAACCTTACGAAGCCGGGCTCTTCATGCTTCCGGAAAATAAAAAAATCCGCGCCTGGAACAAACAGGCCAAGGTGGCCGCACAAAAAATCATTAAGGCCGGAGGCCATATCGGCAAGAGCAAGCCCTTGGCCGCCGCTTTAACGCTGGTGAACGAGCTTTCCTACAAAGTGAATGCGGAGGTGCTTCTGGCCGCGAGAAAAGAAATGGCTGCCGGGAAAATCGTGGGCCTCGTGGGCGGCGATCACGCCTCTCCCTACGGCGCCATCGCGGCGATGGCCGAGCGTGAAAATGATTTTGGTATTTTGCATATCGATGCCCACTCCGACACGCGCAAGGCCTACGAAGGCTTCGTGTGGAGCCACGCCTCGATCATGTACAACGTGATGGAAACCCTTCCGCAGGTGAAAAAACTGGTGCAAGTGGGCATCCGCGATTTCTGCGAAGAGGAATGGGACTATATCAAAGCCAATCCCGCCCGCATCGCCACGTTCTTCGACGCGCAGCTCGCCAAGCGCAAGGCCGGCGGGGAAAACTGGCTCGCGATCGTGAAGACCATCGTGGCCAAACTTCCGCAAAAGGTTTGGATCAGCTTCGACATCGACGGCCTCGATCCTCGCCTTTGCCCTAATACCGGCACGCCGGTGCCGGGGGGCCTCGACTACCACGAGGTGGTTTTTCTGATCGGCGAAGTAGCGCGCTCGGGCCGCACCATCGTGGGTTTTGACCTCAACGAAGTTGCCCCCGGCAAAGACGAGTGGGACGCCAACGTGGCCGCGCGCCTGCTCTATAAGCTCACCGCCTGGACGCTCGCCTCCCAAGGATTGCGTGCCCAGAACCGCTAGCCGCTGGCGTGTTGTTTCTCCACCGCACTGGTTTCTGGTAAGGCGCCCCGCATCCCTGCTATAGTTTTTTGGCCATGAAACTTCTGACTCTTTTCTTCGCGCTCACCACTTCGGCCTTCGCCGCCAATACCACCTTCACCACCGTTTTTTACGACGACGGCGGCGTAGCCTACGTAGGTCTCAAGCATGGGGACACGACCACCGAATCGCAGGTCGTTAGCTTCCCCTTTCCCCCTATGGGAACGCGCACGAAAATTCCTTTGCCCGAAGAAGTAAAGCATCGCGACGTGGTCGGTCTCATCCCCGACCGCCAAAAATTATTCGTGCTTACCAACGGCAGCGGTGAGAAAGGCGATGGGCCAATGCTCCACCTCTTCGACCAGAAGAAGAACGAATGGAAAAAAATCGGCAAGGTGGACTGCCCGGTTTTTACCAAAGTGCAGCTCTCTTCCACCCGCATGGTTTTCTTCTGCGAAACGGGTAAACCCAATAAAAAAGGAAAAGTGCGCGTAGTTGCCAAAAGTCTTTCGTTCGGGAAAGATCGCATTTTTCGCTCCGGCACCTGGCGATTCCCGGAATTCTTGCTTCGCTATAAGGGCGTGAACCTCCTGCTCGAGGGAGATGCCCCAAATTGGGACAAACTACGCCTCAAATCGGCCGAAGAGGAGCGCCTCATCAAAGCAGAAGACTTTTTCGATCTGCCGGCTCCCGCCGAAACCCCACCTCCCAGCTCTTGAGCTAAGGGCCCCGGCTGATTTATACTCGCCCTAATGAAG
The DNA here is from genome assembly GCA_050246755.1 of Bacteriovoracia bacterium. GTDB lineage: Bacteria > Bdellovibrionota > UBA1018 > CAIPTA01 > CAIPTA01 > JAKFYM01. The sequence goes on along the minus strand of JBFWVL010000003.1, from coordinate 27,500 downwards.
ACGCTCATCTTTCAGCATACCAAGGACGAAGTCCCCGGCACCCTCGTGGACTGGCTCGGGCAATCCGACCACGCCTACCATATTCACCACAGCTATTCGGGCCAAAAATTTCCCGATGCCGCTGCCTACGAAGCGCTCGTGGTGCTGGGCGGCCCGATGAATATCGATGAGGAGAGCAAGCATCCCTGGCTGAAAAACGAAAAGCAATTTGTGGCCGACTGGCTGAAAAAAGATAAAGCCATTCTCGGCATCTGCCTCGGTGGGCAAATGCTCGCCCAGGTTCTCGGCGGCCGCGTGGAGAAGAATCGCGCCCGCGAAATCGGCTTCCACGAAGTACGTCGCACGGGTGAGAAGCATCCCGCCCTTTCCCGCTGGCCGGAAAAAATGCGGGTATTCCAGTACCACGAAGACCGCTTCACTCTGCCCCAAGGATGTAAATCCCTGCTCACTAACGAAATCTGCGAGCATCAGGCATTCTCCCTGAATAAAAAAACGCTCGGGCTGCAATTCCACCCTGAATCCACGGCGCACTGGATTCAGGAAGCATTCGGCGAGCTTGCCCCCAGCACGGAGCCCCACGTGCAGTCGCATTCGGAATGCGCGGCGCTGCTACCGGTGCATTTGCCCCTGCTCACGTCCCAGTTTTTTCATTTTCTCGAAGATTTCTACTCAGGCGCACGCGGCTAAGAACGGCGGCGGATTACTTTAGGCCCGCTGCTGGCCGGCTTGGGCGCGGGGGCTTTTTCTTCTTTCGCCTTTGTTTCCCGGGGCGGCCAATTTTCCTGGCCCGCCTGAACTTTTTCCCAAAAATCCTTCGAGGGAGATTTCATCTCGAGTGCCCAGGAATCGCGGTGGCGAAGCATGCCGAGGTGGGCATCCCAGCAGCTGACGGTGCAGAAAACCAGAAAAGTGCGGGAGCGGTTGCAGGTGGACACGTTGCAAGCCCAATAATTCGATTCGAAGCCGACGTCTTTTTTGCAGGAACTGCATTTACGCCAGGCTTCCATTTGCGCCTAGAGCTCTTCGATCCAGCCGTAGGGATCAGCTTTTTCCCCGTATTGAATGGCGGTGATTTCGTTGTAGAGGCGTTGCGTAAGCTCCGCCGCTTTTCCGTCTGGGCAAAGCTTCATCGTTTCATTTTTGGTGGATAATTCGCCAATGGGCGAAATCACGGCGGCGGTGCCGGTACCAAACGCTTCGAGTAGATCGCCGCTCTTATACGCTTGCAGCACTTCATCGATCGTGAGCGAACGCTCCCGCACATTGATATTCCAGTCCTGGAGCAAACGAATCACGCAGTCACGGGTGGCGCCGTTGAGAATGGTACCACCGAGCGGAGGCGTAACCACTTCGTTCTTAAAACGAAAAAAAACGTTCATCGTGCCCACTTCTTCGATTTGTTTGTGGGTAACGGCATCCAGCCAAAGCACCTGCGAGAAACCATTAGCTTTAGCGGCCATCGAAGCCTGCATGGAAGCTGCATAATTCGCGCCGGCTTTTACCGCGCCGAGCCCCCCCGGGGCCGCCCGCACGAATTCTTCCTCCACCCAGATTTTCACGGGATTGAAGCCCTCGGCATAGTAAGCACCCACGGGACTGGTAATGATGAAGAAAGTATATTTCTCGGCCGGCCTCACGCCGAGGAAAGACTCGGTACCGATGATCGTGGGACGCAGGTAAAGCGAAGAACCTTTACTGTCCGGGATCCAGTCGGCGTCCAGTTTCACTAAAGCACGAACCGCCGCCAGGAAATCTTCTTCGGGCACGCTGGGCATACAAAGCCGGCGCGCCCCTTTGGCCATACGTTCGGCGTGGAAGCGCGGCCGAAATAAACGCACCTTGCCGTTTCCGCCGCGAAAGGCCTTCTGGCCTTCGAAAAGACACTGGGAATAGTGAAGCACGCAGGCCCCGGGCTCGAGTGAGAGCGGGCCGTAGGGCTCAATCCGGGGGCGCTGCCAGCGCCCGTCCTGGTAATCGAGCAAAAACATATGATCGGAAAAATATTTTCCGAAGCCAAGCTGCCCTACGGGAGCTTTCGCACGCGGCCGAGACGTTTTTTTAATTTCGATCTGCATAGCGTTATTACTCGAGAAAACGTTACAAGAAAACGACCGAAGTGGAAAGGAAAAGTAGGATTTTCTCCTGTCAAAGACTGACAGCATTACCCTGATTCCGGCCCTACGTAAAAAATCGAACCAAACATTTCCTATTTATTTTATCGTCGAGTCTCAGCTTCCATCTCCCGCTAATTTCTGGTATGAAGGGCGCCATGAAAGACGCCGAAGAAGCCCGCCTCCTCAGCCTTTTGGATGCCAGCCATAAGTGGCCCTCCATTTATCCTTTTAAATTCATCGTACCCGTGGCCAAGGCCAAGGAGCTCGAGACCATAATGAAGGATGCCGAGAGAACCGAAACCCGCCCTTCCGCTGAAGGCCGTTATATGGCCTATACTTTCCACTGCGCCATGGGCTCGGCTCGGGAAGTGCTCGAGGTCTACGCTAAAGTGAAGGGAATTACGGGGCTGGTATCGCTTTAGGCGCCCTCTCCGGGCGCGGCTTGGGCAATGGAACCGAGGACTCCGCGCCCCCCGCCCCCAACGAAGCCCGCCGGCTTTCGCAGGATTCCGATTTATTCGCGGTTTCCGCAAACAGCTGACTCACAAAACGCCGGGCCTTTTCGCAGGCTGGTCCTTTGCGAGCGAGTAAGCTTGGGTTGGTAATATAGGCCGCGAACACTTCCGCAAATTCTTCCATGCGTAATTCCCGGCCGAAATCCCGGTATACATCGCGTGCGTAGTCCGTGAGGTAGCAGGCGGCCGGTACCGCGGCCATGTACTGGTGCAAAATCGCAAAGTTATCACGGTTCGAAACATAGTGCCCGAGCTCGTGCGCGAGTACCCCGCGGTTCATGATCCCACCGAAGCGTTTGTCGTCGATCTTGGCGCGGTTCTCACTGCCGGGATTGAGCCGGATCTCGTTATTATCGGATTGCTGAAAAGAAAAGCCGTTTTTCTTCCCGAAAATGTACAGCACTCCCCAATGCGAGTGAAAACGCCCATCCCCGATGCGGCCGATCGTATCGATCACCTCGGAAAGGGCCTTGTCCACATCGGCAGGAACCGCGCGGCGATCCTCCATTTGGGATTGCACTTGGTTGCGTTGCAGAATTTCTTTGGGAGTGCCTTTGCCGGGCGGTAAACATTTTCCGTTCGCCGATTCCGCATTCAATTTTACGCGTACCAGAGCTTCCGCCTGGGCGGGCGCAAGGATGACCAGCGCGCAAAGAAGTAGTACGATTCTCATTCTAACCTATCGGCAAAAGACGGCCCCGCTATACCGGCCAACAGGTAAGCGGCCGCACAGAGAGAGGATCCCATGCGCTACCTACTTTTTTTCGGCTTCGTGAGCTCGGCCTTCGCAGCGGATATCGTTCCCCAGGAGGCCTACTTCCTGCTCGTGGGCGCCAACGACAAGCAATTCGAGGCCTGCCCTAGCCCGGTGATCTTAAAAAAGGACTCGCTGCAAACTGGCGCCTTTTTGCAAAATACCTATTCGGGCCAGAAAATCACGGTGCAGAAAGCGGCCGGCAATCGCCATGAGTTCACCGTGGGCTCCCGTTCCGTGACCTTAACGGTGATTTCCCCCACCGAAATTCATTGGGACGAACGCGGCCTCGATAAGGATTTCAAGGGCAAGCTCTGCCGCAAGGCGATCTACACCACGAACTCTTCTACCCAGGAGGAAATCGATTCGATGGTGAAGGAAGACGAGACGATTCCGGCCGGCACGGAACCAGTAAAAAAAGTTCCGGCGAAAAGTAAGAAGAAATAGCCGAGAATCCGAACGGCAAACTTTACCTCCGACGTCGGAGGTAAAGTTTATACCACCGTCTCGTCGTGCCCAAAGATCCGGCGATAGACACGGATCAGGGCATCCTGGAATCTATCCACGTACATATGCGCCGCCGGGATCACCACCAGGGTAAGCACGGTGGACGAGATCGTTCCGCCGATCACCACGATGCCCAAACTGGTGCGGGATTTCGAAGCTTCGTTCAGGCCGATCGCCACCGGGATCATGCCCGCGATCAAGGCGAACGTCGTCATCAGGATGGGCCGTAGCCGGGTTTGCCCGGCGCGAATCAGCGCCGTGGCCCGGTCCGTCCCCTTATGCATTTCTTCGATCGTATAGTCGATGAGCAAGATGGAATTCTTCGTGGCAAGCCCCATCAGCATCACGCAGCCGATCATCGAGAAGAGATCGAAGCTCGAGCGCGTGATGAAGAGCGCGAGAAAGGCTCCGCACGCGGCCAGCGGAATCACGAGCATGATCGTGAACGGCGTCACGAAGGATCCGTAAAGCGATGCCAGTACGAGATAGATGAACATCATCCCCAAGCCGAGGGACACGAGCATGTTCGTCATCAGCTCTTTGAAGCGCTCGGCCTCCCCTACGAAGCTGAAATTCACGCCGGGCGGTGGCTTGAGATCGGCCTGAAACATTTTGGTGAAATCTTGGATGGCCCCCCCGATACCCGCGCCTCCCGGCACGAGATCGGCGGAAATCTGGATATAGCGCGCGCGATTTTCGCGCAAGATCGTGGTGGGGCCTTGCACTTCTTTCATCACCGCCACGTTCTGCAGGGGCACCTGGCGATTCAAAAGGTTGGGAACCTTTAGGTAAGGGAACTGCGTCCGCAGGTCGCGCTGGCTTTCTTTGAGGCGCACGCGCACATCGTAGTCCACGCCTTTTTCACGAAATACCGCAGGGGTCATGCCGGAAATCAGCGTACGCAGCTCTTCCCCGATACCGGTGAGAGTAACGCCGGAAATTTTCGCCACTTCGGGACGGATGGAAACCTGGAACTCAGGTTTCCCGGTGCGGTAGCTCGTGTCGGCCTGCTGGAGCGCCTTATGCTGCTTCACCACCCCGAGCACCTTATCGGCGTAGGGCGCGAGCGTTTCAAAATCCTGCCCGGTAATGTTCAAATTGAAGGCACGCTGCCCACCCGCGCTGGATTGATCCGTTACGATCATCTTGTAAGGACCGGTGAACTCAGCGAGATTCTTCTTCACCACTTCCTTCATCTGCGTAGTGTTCTCTTTGCGGCGCTTCGATTCCACCAGCTTCACGAAAATATTCCCTTTATGCGCCTCGCCCTGGCCAGAGCCGATGGTGGTCAAGATATTCTCCACCTGGGGAAGCTTGCGTAGCTCGGTTTCCATCCGCTGCGCGATCTCATCGGTGGCATCCAGGCTATCGCCCGCATTCAGCTCGTACTGCACGAAGAATTCCCCGTTGTCCTGGGGAGGCAAGAAGGTGAACGGCACGTGCTTGGCGATGAAAATCGAGAAGATGAAAACGCCGATGGAAGTCATGATCGTGAGCAAAGGGCGGCGCAGGCAGAAACGCAGCAGCGCGGTATATTTATGCTCGAGCCAGGTCTGGAAGCGGTCGAATCCCTGCAGCATCTGCCAATTCCAGCGCAGCAGGCGATTCTTCGGAACCGCGTGGCGGTCGCCGGCGGAGCCACCCACGTAGGCGCTCATGGCCGGCGCCACGAAGAGACCGTCGAAAAGCGAAACGGCCATGGCGAAGCAAACGGTAAGGCCGAACTGCTTGAAGAATTGGCCCACGATTCCCTGCAAGTTTCCGATCGGGCCGAACACGGCGAGAATGGTGAGCGTGGTGGCCACTACGGCGAGGGTCACTTCGTTGGTGCCAATCACCGCGGCGCTTTTGGGGCTCATGCCCCCTTCGAGGCGTCGGAAAATATTTTCCCTCACCACGATGGCGTCGTCCACGAGGAGCCCCACCACGAGGCTCATCGCAAGCAGGCTCATGATGTTGATGGAGAAATCGAAGTAAAGCATGAAGATACAAGCGCCCAGCAGAGAATTGGGCAGAGCGAAGCCGGTGATGAGCGTGGATTTGAGGCTACCGAGAAAGAAATAGACCACGATCACCGTAAGGACAATCCCGAAGAAGATAGATTCCTGCACATCTTCCACGTTGAGGCGGATCCGGCGGGTCATATCGCTCACTACGGTCATCTTGGCGTGAACACCTTGGCGCTCGAAGTCTTTGTTCACCTTTTCCATGCGCAGCTTCACCTGATCGGCCACCCGCACCGAGTTCGCGCCGGACTGACGGAAAATATTGAAGAGGATGGCTTTCTTGCCATTGATACGCGTGCGGGTGGCTTCATCCTGGAGGGCATCTTCCACCGTGCCCACGCTGGCAATCGTGATTGGGTAGCTTACACTCGCGAGGCGCAGCGAAGTATTCTCGATATCTTTAATCGTTTTGAACTCGGCGAAGGTACGGAAGGTAAATTCCTGCTTTCCAGAATTTACCTTTCCCGCGGGGATATTACGTCCCCCCGACTTCAGCGCGGCTTGCACGGCGCTGGCCGAAATATCGGCTTGATTCAGGCGATCCCGGTCGAGGTTGACGTGCACCTCGCGGCGACGCCCGCCGAGAATGTCCACCTGGCCCACTTGGTATACTTGCTCGAACTGTGGAGAGACGGTTTCTTTCGCCAGATCATAGAGCTTCGCATCGGGAAGATCGGATTCGAGCGCGATCCCGAGAATGGGAGCGTCCGAAGGGCTAATCCGTCGGATCACGGGGGCATCCACATCGTCGGGCAAGAGCTTCAGGGCGTTGGAAACTTTCGCGCGCACCTGCTGCTCGGCGAAATCGAGATTCGTCTTCAGATCGAATTCCACGGTGATGATGCTCACGCCTTCGCGGTTCTGCGAGCTTACCTTTTGCACGCCCGAGATCGCGGCCACTTGGTCTTCAAGCACGCGCGTGATTTCGTTTTCCACCTCTTGAGGGCCGGCACCATCGTAGGTGGTCATCACCAGCACGGTAGGAAAATTCACGTCGGGGTAGAGATCGATCGGGAGGCGCTTCAGCGCAATTAGGCCGAGCGAAAGCAAAAGGATTACGATAGCGGCGATAAAGATCGGTCGTCGGACCGAGAGAAGAGCTGGACTCATGAGTGCGGTCACTATGCCAGGGCCAAGGAATGCGGTCAAAATGGTTCAGAAAAATAATGGAGCAAAATAATAACGCATAGCGGTGGAATTTTTTTCTAGACCCTTGGACTCATACTGACCCCGACTAATTTGATCGCGACCTCCAAATGCGTTTTATCGACGAGTCGCCGTGGCACGTCCATTGCTCTCCGGGTCGCGGTCTATTCAACAATCTTTTTTGGAGGGTTTCGTGAAACATCTACATTTATTCGGGCTTGCGCTCGGAGCTTTGACTCTTTTACCAGGCTGCGAAGAATCCTATACCTATAGCCACGACAGCGGCTCCGGTGGCTGGCAACGCGACTACGACAATAGCGATAACTGGAATAGCGGGGGAAGCTCTGGCTGGGACCAGCCGAGCCCCCCTTCGTATACTCCTCCTGTTTATACTCCTCCGGCCCCAAATCCCCCTCCGGCCCCTCCAGCAAATCCTGGGAACGGCGGCGGTTGGCATGGCGGCGGTGGAGATCATAATGGCCCCGGACGTGGCGATGGTAACGGTCCTGGCCGTGGTGATCACAATGGCGGTGGCGGATGGCAAGGCGGTGGTGGAAATCACGGCGGTGGAGATCATAATGGCCCCGGACGTGGCGATGGTAACGGTCCTGGCCGTGGTGATCACAATGGCGGCGGCGGATGGCAAGGCGGTGGTGGAAATCACGGCGGTGGAGATCATAACGGCTCCGGACGTGGCGACGGTAACGGTCCTGGCCGCGGACGCGGTGGGAAGGGCCCGGGCGTACAAGGCCTCATGACCATCCTGGAGCCCACCAAAAAACGTCAACGCGATGCCGCCGAGCTGTTGGCCCGCGACTACAATATCCGCACCTCCTCGGCACGGAAAATTCTTCAGCTCGCGGAATCGCGGGAAAAAGAAAAATTCCTCGGCGCCCTCGGCCTGAGGGCCGAAGAAATCGCGCCCATCGTGAAACTGGAAATGCCCAGCAATCACGTGGTGAACAAAATTGCCGGAAAATTAGGCGAGAAGAGCAGCCGCATCAGCCGCGTTCTCTCCGATTTCCTCCACGACGTTCGCGCGCAGTAGCAGTAAGTATAAAAAAGCAGGAAGGCGGCCTTCACCGGGCCGCCTTCCTGCTTTTTTTGTTCACTGAATTAGCCTTAAGCGGATTTTCTCGCCGCCTGCATGGGAACGGTTTTAGCGAAAGGAATCACCTGCGCGTTCGCGGCCGCATTCTTGCCGCCCTTTACGAGGCCGCCGAGCTCGCCGATCGATCCGCGAAGATTCTTCACTTGCTGGGTCAGCTGCTCCGAGGATCCCGCGGCGTTTTGCGAGGTCACCGAGTTCTGCTGGGCCGCCGCTTCGAGCTCGTTGATCGCTTTATTGATCTCGGCAATTCCCTTAGACTGCTCTTGGCTGGCCGTCGCGATCTCGGTAACCATGGCGCCCACCGACTGCACGTCCGCTACGATTTCGTCGAGCACGGTATCGCAGTTTCTCGCGGTCGCGATTCCGGCGTTCACTCGTTCCGATCCCTTGGCGATCAAGGCTTCCACCTTGGTTTGGGTATTCGCCACGATTTCTTGTACCCGTTTAGTGCTGGAATCGAGCAGATCCGTGATTTCCTTCGCCGAACGCCCGCTCATCGCGGCGAGGTTTCCCACCTCCTCGGCCACCACGGCGAATCCTTTTCCGTGCTCGCCGGCGCGGGCAGCCTCTACGGAAGCGTTAAAGGAAAGGAGCTTGGTTTGGAAAACGATATCGTTAATTACCTTCGTCTTATTGCCGATCTCGTTGATCACGGCCACGATATCGCTCATTTCTTTATTGCTCGCCTCAATCTGCTGCATGATCGATTGGTTGCTCGCCGAAATCTCCTCGATGGAAACGATCATCTCGCCTACTACCTTTTTCCCCTTTTCGGCGTTCGCCTGGCTGGAAACAGAAGCCTCGGCCGATCTCTGGGCATTTTCGGCGTTTTTGCGGACCATCGCGCTCGTTTCTTCCACGGCCGCAGTGGTTTCCTGCAAAGCAGCGGCCTGCTGGGCGGCGCTCGAAGAAAGCTTTTCGCTCGCTTCCGAAACCGAGGAGGAAATTTCCGAAACTTCTTCCGCGCCCTTGGATAAATCGGCGGTTACCACCGAAATGGAACCGATGAGGCCATTGACGGACTTCAAAGTAAAAATCGTCAGGCCCAAGCCAGCGAAAATGCCGACGCCGATCGCCACGAGAATTTTTGATTTCGCCTCTTGCGCGGCTTCGTGGGCCTCCTTCGACCATAGCTCGGCGTTCCTTTTATGATACGAATTGAGGTCATGAATCGCGGCCGTATAGACTTGCGCTTTCGCTGGGCATTCCACAAAAAAGATATCGTACACCTTCGCCATGTCTTCCGGCCTTCCGGAAGCATAAAGCCCGAGAACCTTCCCGCCGGTTGCCTTGAAGTCCGCCCAGGCAACGCTCAGCTTTTCGTACAATGCCTTTTCTTCGGGATCATCCAACCCCACGGCCACGTAGGCTTTATCGGCGGCCTCGTACGCGGCGATCGCATCCTTCGTGTCTTGCACGGCCTGTTCCGCATCGGCCTTAGAAATTCCCGTAAGCCCCAGGGTACGCAAGGAAATGCGGATACGGCGGTAGTTCAAAAACATCTCGCTGGCAAATCTAATATTAGGAACGCTTTCGTCGGAAACACGCCCGAACGTTTTAGCGGTATCGTTGAGGGCCGAATAACCAATTCCTCCCAATACTGCGATCACTAGCATCAGTGAAACCGGTGCCAGCATCATTTTCGCGTTCAGACTCATTCCCTTAAACATAGATTTGCCTCTCTAAAAAATTAAGCTGCTTTTTGATTCAGATTTTTTACGAATTGTTGGTCGGATACATTCATCAGCTTCGTGGGTTCGATGAGCAGCACGATGCGATCCTTCTGACGGTAAACGCCGGAGAGAAAGTCTCCTCTTTTGATTCCCTGAATATCCGAGGCGTCCGAAAGGTCCTCGGCCTCGGGACTAAGCACCGCCACCACGGAATCGACTAAAAATCCAATCGACACACCACCGAGTGCGCAGATAACCACGGCGTTTTCCGCGGTGGTGGCCGCTGGGACGCCTATTTTCTTGCGCAGATCCACGATCGAAACGATTAAACCCCGTAAGTTCATAATCCCCAAAAAATAAGGGGGGCTTTGCGGAATGGGGGTTACGTTCGCCAGCGCGATCACTTCGCGCACCGCTAGCAACGGCAAGGCGAAACTTTCGTGGCCGAGCTTGAATTCCATCAGGCGGGAATCCGACACTTGCCCGATATTTCCATTTTTGTTTTCTTGCATGCCTGCATTTCGGGAATGGCGAGAGCGAACTTTAGAACAAATCATTCGCAACGCGGCGCACTAAACATAAAGAAAAATATAATTGTCCTCGAACGATAATAATTCGTGAAAAATGTCAGGACTAGGGCGGTAGCCCATTTCCCCAGCAACTGCAAGGCTTTGAATTTATACTGCAATTACCAGGCAAAAGAGTGACAATTTTGCCAATCTCAATTTCAGTCACGCAGGAGAGCCCATGCTATTCCCCGCCAGCCCACGCCTTCCCCTACCGCTGAAGCTCGCTTATACCGCCTTCATGGCCATACTGATCCCTGTTTACTGGCATTACTACGGGCCCACGAATTTTCTCTATTTCTGCGACGTCGCCCTCATCCTCACACTCGTAGGGATCTGGACGGAGAGCACCCTCCTGATCTCGATGTGTGCGGTGGGAATCATCTTACCGCAAGCCCTCTGGGTAGCAGATTTCTTGACCAGCATTTTTGGCTTTCCGCTCACCGGGATGACCGCCTATATGTTCAATCCCAACTCTTCGCTATTTCTGCGTGGGCTTTCCCTCTTCCACGGCTGGATTCCTTTTCTCCTTCTCTTCCTCGTATACCGCTTGGGCTATAATAAACGCGGGCTCCCCGCGTGGACGGCCCTTGCCTGGGCCTTGCTTTTCGTCTGCTATTTCCTGATGCCCGGCCCGAATCCCGACGCCGGACTCCAGCCCGTGAATATCAACTACGTGTGGGGAATGAGCGACGCCGCGGCCCAGACGTGGGTTTCCCCCACCACTTGGTTTTTGGGCTTGCTGGTGGTGCTGCCGTTGGTTCTATTTTTGCCCGCGCACTTTATTCTGAGTAAAACGATGCAAGCAGCGCCCTAATCTTTGCCTCGAAAAGATTGAACATCAGCCCGAGCACCACTAGGGCCGAAGCAAAAAGCTTCCACAGCGGAAACTCTTCGCCCAGCGCGAAGTGAGCGCCTAAAAAACCGAAAACCGGCACGAGCAAGCTAAACGGCGCCACCGTAGCCGTAGGGTAGCGATTGAGCAAATACCCCCATAGCGAATAGCCCACGTAAGTAGAGAGGTAAACGATATAGGCGATCGCTCCCGCCGCCGTCCAGGTGAGATGCTGAAAGGCCGCGGCAATCGCCGCGGGCCCATCGACGAGCAGGGATAGCACGATTAAAAACGGCGAGGCCAGCAAGCTCCCCCACACCACCAGCGCAAGCGAGGACTGCGCCGAAATTTTTTTGCTATACATATTCCCAAAGGCCCACGCCAACGCGGCCAGCAGGCTCAGCATCAAGCCGATCAGGTTGGCCGAGCCGTGAAAGTTCGCCGCCACGATCAGGATTCCGAGAAAAGAAATGAAGGCGCCGCTTAATTTCCAGCGGCTCGGCTTTTCTCCGAAAAACCAGAGCGCCAAACCCATCGTGAAAAATACCTGGAACTGCCCAATGAGCGAAGCTAAGCCGGCGGGCATCCCGAGCTGCATTCCCACGAAGAGAAAGCTGAACTGCAACGCGAAGGTAAAAATGGCGAAGCCAAAGAGCAAGGACCAGCTTCCCTTGGGCCGCGGAAAAAAGAATACCGCGGGCAAGGCAGAAAGCAGGAATCGCAGGGCGCAGAGAAGAATGGGAGGAATATCGTGGAGCCCTATACGGATGGCCACGAAGTTAAATCCCCAGATAGCCATCACCAGAAGGCCGAGTAAAAGATCTTTGGGCTGCACTAGGCAGCCAGCTTAGCTTCGATGCTACCCTCGAGCAAAGGCAAACCGGGGAATCCGGGGATTTATTTCCCCCGTCGCCAACCAAGAATGTGCCCAAATTGCCCCTATTCCCCCTTTTGCCAATCTCCATTTTCCGCCAACCGTAAAGAATCAAATGGCACAGACGTTGCGAAAGGGGGACTGCACCGGGATGCACATCTTTTAACGAAAAGGGAACACACATGAAAAAATCCGCAAAAGCCAAAAAACCATTGAAGAAAACCAAAGCCGTAAAAAAAGCCACGGACCAGAACGATATCCTCGAAATCATCTTGAAGGATCATAAGCCCCTCAAGAAGCTCATTAAAACCATGAAGAACTCGGAAGCCACCCTTCCGGAACTACGCAAAGCATTCAGCGAGTTTGCCCCTCTTCTCCTCAATCACGCAAAACCCGAAGAGAAAGCCCTCTACGTACCAATGAAAGAGCGCGATAGTGATATCCGCACCGAAGGCTTCGAGGGCGATACCGAGCACCATATCGCCGACGGCCTGATCGAAGAGATCAAAGCCACCACCGATAAAGACGAATGGCGTGCCCGCGTAAAAGTTCTCGCCGAGCTCGTGGAGCATCATATCGAAGAGGAAGAAGAAGATATGTTCAAAGACGTGCGCAAAGAATTCGACCTCGAAGAGCGCGTGGAGATGGGCCAAGAATATTCCCGCCTCTACCAGGATTTCTCGGGCGAAGTTTTGGCCGCGGCCTAAGGAACGATAGCCGATTTGTCTCTGGTCCCGCTCGGCCCTCACTGAGCGGGATTTTTTATTTTTGGCAGGATCGTGCAAAATACCGGAATCGACTGGATTGGCTGGCTAAGCTCGGCAACTCTGCTCCTCACGATGGGCAAGCAGGTTTCCAAGCAATAGGAAGAAAGCTCGAGCAAAGCAGCGATGGGTCAGCTTCGAAAAATCCCGATCGCCTTCGGCGCGCCCAAATACTGCTTCGTATTGCAGGACCATCGCAGAGAACCATAACCGGCGTAGAGACGGTGGCCGATCCAACGCGCATCCACGATCGGCTTCTTTCCGGGCAAATTCAAAAGCAAGGCCCGGGCAAAAAATTGGTTCAAGCGCTCCGCGGACAATAACCCTAAGCCATACACGTGAGCCGACCTTCCGGAATTGTAGACGGCAAATTCGGAAACCCCGAATTCTCTCATCAGATCGTTTAGCGCGGCGAGGTGAGTGTCGGAAAAAGCCTGGTCCAAATCCAGCATGGGAATATGCAATACTTCGGATCCACGAAAGAGACGGGAATGCAGGGCTAGCTCCTGATGCGCCTTCAGGCTGCCCAATAAAGAATCTACCTTTCCGGCAGCCTCCAATGAAGGCACGCGCAGGTATTCCCGGTCGTCCTTCGTGCTCTGGGGTACGTATACGTACTTGGAAAATTCGTAGTCAAATGGTCCCTTCATGAGGCGATTCAATCGCTCGAGGAGTTCGGCGGGATGGTCTGGGAGTATTTCTGGCACAGGCCCCATCTTAGAGCCGAATTTCTGGAAAATATATTGGGATCTATGCGAACCTGGCCCCATGCGAATGGCCGACTACCTAAAGAAGCGAAAAAAGGTTACGCCATTACCCGTGGAGGACCGGGGCCTCTGCCTCCAGTGCCTACGCTCCCCCGTCACCTGCATTTGTGCCCATCTGAAGCCATTTGATCCCAAAACTAAATTCGTGATTTTGACGCATCTCCGCGAGGCGCAGAACCGCATTGGTACGGGCCGCCTTTCTCATTTAATGCTCACGAGCTCCGAGATGCTCATCGGCACCGATTTTACCGGGCATGCCCGCGTGAACGAACTCGTGCAGGACGGGCGCAACCACTGCGTGATTCTCTACCCGGGAGAACACTCCATGAACCTCAGCACCTTTTCGCCCAAAGAACGCGGATCGCTTTTTCCGGAATCCAAGGCGCTCGTGGTTTTCGTGATCGACGGAACCTGGTTCACCGCTCCGAAAATTCTGCGCCTGAGCAAAAATCTCCAGAGTTTGCCCAAGATTTGCTTCGATCCGCCGGCACCGTCTCGGTTTCGTATACGCCGCCAGCCCAAACCCTATTGCCACTCCACGGTGGAGGCCATCCACCACACGATCGATCTCCTGGGCGATAGCCGCGGATTCAATGTAGGTAAGCGCGAGCACGATCATTTGCTCTACGTATTCGATCAAATGGTGGAGCAGCAGATCGACTACGGTGCCCGGCCCAAGCTATTCTGCCAGTGGAGCCCGAAGAAGCGGCCCCGCGCGTAACTACTGATGCCGCAGCAGCATGACGGTGGCCATGGCCACCATCAAAAGATCTTCGAAGAGCGTCACTTTCGTCATCGGCAATTTAAAAACGGTGCCGAGACAGGCGCATTCGATACGATTCTTTTTCCACAAAGCTTTCGCCACGCCGATCGTGCTCACCCCCATTATCGCGAGCGTGATCCAATTGAGCACCACCGGTGAAAAATTTCCTAGGTACGCGATACCTAAGCCGAGCTCGATAAACGGATAGAAGAATCCATAGGCTGGGACGGCCTTAGCCACGACGTCGTAGGTTTGGTATGCCTCCGCGAATGCCTTTACGTTGAGCAACTTGAAAAAAGAAAATACCAGGAAGAAACCGCCCATGAAATTGCGCATCAGGGTTTCGGTTTCCCTATCACCGGTTTGATAGGCGAGCAGCGCCACGCCGCTTGCGATATAGGCGAAGATCAAGATCAGGGGAAAATAGGTTTTCAGGGAGGGGGCATTAGGCACCGAAGCAGCCACCGGGGAGGAAGATTTAGGCTTTATTTCTTCGAAAACTTTAAAGCCCGCCTTTTCTACCGCACTCCTCACCGCGCCGTCGTTCACCTTTTCCGCGCGGATCGTCAGTGGTTTCCGCTGGTCCTGAATATCCAGCTCCCAGCTTACAATCGAATTTTCTCCGTTGAGAAAGGGGGTCACGGTGGCGAGGCATTTTCCACAGTTTAGGTTGGTCCGATAGGTTTTGGTTTCCATGCTCCTTTATACCATGAATCCAAGATTTGGGTGGGTTGTCACGTTGCGCCATGGTTTGCCTTTAGGCCCACCTAGCCCTATGCTTTAGCCCATGATCAGCACCCATATTCTCGATACCAGTCTCGGAAACCCGGCCGCCCAAGTTACGGTGCAGCTCGAGAAAAAAGACGGCGGTTCCTGGGACATTCTCGCCACCGAGAAAACTAATGCCGATGGGCGCATCGCTTTCGACTGCGCCCTAGAAGCCGGTGGCTATCGTCTACAATTTTTCGTGGACGATTACTTTAAGAAAAATAACGTGAAACCCTTCTTTACCATCGTGCCCGTGCATTTTGAAATTTCCGATACGAAACGGAAATACCACGTGCCCCTTCTCCTCAATCCCTACGGGTATTCCACCTACCGGGGCAGCTAGTTTTTGTGAGCTTCGAGATCCCCTACTACCACGACTATATTTCGCCGAACTTGCTGAAAGCATTGCTGGCCGAGGCTCGCGCCGTAAAGGGCGTGGAAGGCCTAGCGCAGGTGGGAGAGGGCGGCGGGCTCGAAACCGAGGAGTCTCTAAAGTTTTTGGTCGCGCTCTACGAAGAAATCAAGCCGACGCTCGCCAAAGTTCTGCGCCAGCGCATCCTCGACCGTAAATTCATTGATGAACGAGTGACCGCCTGCCATGCCTTCAATGAAAGCTTGCGCCGCGACTGGCTGAGCCCCGACTACCAAACCGTGCTCGGCCTTGAAGACGCGAAGGGTCGCATTGTGATCGGGCCGAAAAATAAAAATTACTGCCGTCAAGGCGGGGCGAAGGTAGCGCCTCTTCCGGAATTTCTTATGGGCCCACACGTAACGCTTTTCGGCCCGCCCGATTCCGCGAAAATGGCGATCAATGCGATGAATTCCTACCACCGCAAATTGCCCACCGAGCCCGCGATCGTGGCCGAGCTATTGGCTTCGTCCAGCGCTGGCTCTCCCATGTGGGGGGCCGACGACGAAGACTCCAAGACCCCGCTCCGTGCCGATCTCGTGGACGCCGCCGTAAATCTCACCGGCTGCTTTGAAGGCACGCTTTCATTAAGCGAGGGGACAAAAAACTACGAGCTGGCGGCTGATCATCTCGCCCTGCCGATAAAAAGATTTCCGGGATTGGCTCTGCCTTCCAATTTTCTTTTCTACCAAGCAAATCCCCTCCCCCTTCACCTCTATGATTTCGCGCTCCACCTCTTCCGTAATTGGAATAACCCGCGGGCTCTCGTTTTTTACGTCCCCAAGCTCGAGAACGAGGAAGAGGCCGCGTATATCCACCTGATGATCGCCACGGCGGAGCGCATGATCCAGGCCCAGCACCATACGTACCGGCCGGGCAGCGTGCGCCTCATGATCGTGCTCGAAAATCCTCGCGCCATTCTGCGAGCGCACGAGATCATGGATGCTCTGTACCCTTACTTCGCTGGGGCCTCGCTGGGCTGGCACGACTACCTTGCCTCCACCGCGCGGCTCTTTAAGAACGACGCCAACTACCGCATCCCCGTGAAGGCCGATCCGAATATCGTGATCAAGTACATTAAGGCTTCCCATAATCTCCTGGCGGAAGCGGTAGGATCCCGCGGCGGCATCAAGGTGGGGGGAATGTACGGAATCCTTCCCGCCCAGGGGCATGATTCGCTGCAAATCACGCTGAAGGGCTACCTCAAAGACGTGATCACCCAGATGAAGCGGAACCTGACGGGATTTTGGGTAGCACACCCCGATTTCGTGCGCCTGGGCCTAGCTTTGGTGGAAGCCTGGAAACAAAAAATAGCGGGCGACGGATCGAAGCTCACGAGTTTAGTCACTTCCCTGCTCGATGAAAAATACCATAAAGAAATTTTGGGCTTTATTTCCGGTCCCGATATTGAGGGCCTGGACACCGATAATCCCAGCTACGTGCGCTCATTGATCGTAGCCGACATCAAGGAGTCGGACTTCATTCCCAATAATCACCCCGATGAAATCCGCTACAACGTGTTTCAGTCGCTGCAGTACCTAACCGACTGGCTCTCGGGGAATGGCTGCGTGGCCCTCCCCACCATCATCGACGGCATCCCGGTGCGCGTGATGGACGATCTGGCCACCGCCGAAAGGTCACGCTGGGAGGTCTGGGCCGAGCTCGCCCACGGCCGCTTCTCCCTCGAAGAATTTATCTGCATCGCGCACGAAGAAATGAACTTCATCCGCCGGGATCTCTCCAACGGAAAAAAGATCGTGCAGGTGAAGTGGGACGAGCGCACCGCACGTTGGTACCCGATTTCAATGCGCATCATGCTCCAGCTGATGACGGCCGAAAGGCCCGTGGAATTCGCCACGGAACTGCTGATGCCCTTTACCGTGGATGCCATTCGCTCCGCCCAAGACCCGTGGGCGAAAGCCAATGAGCTGGATCCGGGAAAATTCGCGCTGCCCGAATACGTGCAACGCTTCGAGCATTACTTTGAAATCTGCGGATCGGAACGATTCGCTGAAGACATGGCCCTGCTGGTGGCGGAAGACTTCGGTGAAGCCGAACGGATCGTGCGCTCTTTTTCACTGGCCGAAATTCTCGCCGCCGCCTCTTTCCACGGAGATATCGGCCAGAGCAAAAAAACCCTCGATGCCAAGGCCGCCGCCGAACAGGCCCAGGCGCTGGCCGGCGAAGAAAGCGTGCAGGAAGAGCTGCGCGCCTTAGGGGAAACGTACTGCAAAAAATTCGGCTTTAAGTTCCTCATCTCGGCGCAGGGAAAATCCGCGAAAGAATTGCTGGAATCGCTCGCCACCAGGGTCAACAATTCTCCTGATCAAGAGCAGGAAAATGCCCGTTCCGCCCTCTGGGAGATCACGCGAAAGCGAATGACCGCGCAGCCCCTCAACCAGCTCAAAGAAA
Organism: Bacteriovoracia bacterium; assembly: GCA_050246755.1. Taxonomy (GTDB): domain Bacteria; phylum Bdellovibrionota; class UBA1018; order CAIPTA01; family CAIPTA01; genus JAKFYM01. Next base: position 9,516 of record JBFWVL010000003.1, on the reverse strand, counting down.
AAATTGAGTCCTTGCGGGTAAAATACGGAATTATGGGCGCCGGCGTGGCCCTAAATTTTCACGGCAATACCCAGTCTCTTAGCTATGGCGAAAGTAAAAAAGGGATCCCCGTAACAAAAGAAACCAGATTCGAAATTGCCTCGCTCAGCAAAACTTTTGCCGCCGCCCTCGCCCTCGAGGCCTTCCGCGAATTGAATATCCCCCTTGCCACTCCGGTAAACGAGCTTTTCGCGCGCGCTAAATCACCCTTTCGCCTCTCTTCTCCCCACAAAAATTGGGCGGAACAGGTTACTCTCGAGCATCTCCTCGGCCACTCCGCCCTGAACATGCATTACGTGAAGGGCCTGCCTCCCACACGGGAAATGCCGGATTTGCTGGAATTAATGGATGGCAAGCATGGCTACGAGAAAATCAAAATCTTGGCCGAGCCCGGAAAGGAATTTCATTACTCCGGCGGCGGTTTCTTGGTGGTGGAGCATCTCCTCAAATCGCTCGGCGTAAATACCTCGGAATTATTTGGCCTCGAAAATACTACGTTTCATTACTCGTCCCCCTCCGCCACGGGCTACCTGGATTCAGGAGACGAAGTTCCCGGAGGCCGCCTCCACTTTCCTGGTTTCACCGCCGGCGCTTTCGGCACCGCGAGCGATATAGCGCACTTCCTGCGCAACCTCAGCGAGGCTTACCATGAGCTAGACGGCGGCGAAGGCATTTCCCACGATACGGCCGTGCGCATGCTCCACGGCTCCGACAAAGGCTGCCGCGCCTTCATGGGCTGCGAGATGGGCCTCGGCGTGTTCGTGGCGGAAGCCGGCCCCAACAAATTCGCGCTCCACCAGGGTGCCAACGAAGGTTTCCGTGCCCTCTACCTCCATTGTTTCTTCGGGCCAGACCAAGGCAAGGGCCTCGTGATTCTCGCCAACGGCGATAATCGTGCGGTGCCTTTCATCGCCGAAGCCGCCCAGGAAATTTTGCGCACGCTCCGCATTCAGGGAATTGATTTCACCAAGTTCCAGGAAAAATTTTCTCCGCAAAATCTGAAACAAGAAGAGATCGTGAACCTGGGCTACAAAACCTTACTCTTCGACGCCTTCCTTCCCACGCTGCCAGCGGAGATTCCTGAAAAGGGCCCTCCGGATCCCCTCGCTTCCCGAAATATTCTGGTGGGCGCGAAGATTCTCTCCTGCACCAACCAAAAGTTCGCGCGCGCCGAGAACTTGATCTCCCCCCACCTCCCCCTATTTAATCCCGAGCTTTTCTGCGATCAGGGTAAGGTCATGGATAGCTGGGAGTCGGCTCGCCATAACCCGCTCGGCAAAGAAACGCTGGTGCTGGAACTGAGGAAGCCGTCCTCCATCCGCTACGCTTCGCTCTCCACGAAGTTCCATGATGGAAATCAAGCCGAGTTCGTGGCCCTCTTTGGGCTCAGCCATGGCACCTGGCGGGAAATCCTGCCGAAAACTCCTCTGCAAGGCCATTCGCTACTGCGCTTCGACCTCGGCTTGAATACCACCGTGTACGATCAAATTCGTGTGGAGATGTTCCCGGACGGGGGCTTCTCCCGCCTCGGGCTCTACCAAGACCTTCCCGAATCCGAAGCCAGGAATTTTTCCCCGGGCGCCAAGAGCCTCCGTTTTGACGAAGCCATTCCGAAAACGCGCAAACCTCTAACCATTCCCTATACGTTTTCGGCCGAAGAAAAGAGAAAGAACTTCCATTCCGGCGCCGAGATCGATTTCGCCAGCCAAGCCTTCGGCGCCAAGCTAGTGAGCGCCAGCAATGAACACTACGGCCCCGCGGCCCAGGTAATCTCCCCCTACCCGCCAATTCATATGTTCGACGGAATGGAATCTTCGCGCTCCCGCGATCCAGGCCATCACGAAGAGGTAGTCATCGAGCTCGCCGCTCCCACCCAGATCGGCCGCGTGGAGCTCGATTACACTTTTTTCGTGAACAATAATCCCCTCTATGTAAGCCTGCATGGCCTCAGCGGGAATAAATGGATCGAGCTAGTGCCGAAAACGAAGGCCAAGGCCTTTGCGGGGAATCGGCAGGAATTTCATTTCCCCCACGCGGAAATTTTCACCGCCGTTCAAGTGAAAACTTACCCCGACGGCGGCATCAATCGCATCCGGATCTTCGCCTAACGCAGCGCTTCTCCGCTGCGGTGTCAGCTGCTGCGGCTAAACCGTTCTTGTAGAAAATTAAAACTATTCTATATACCCTAACTATAGGGTTGAAAACATTTGGAGGTTACATGGTAAAAACTGCGTTTATCCTGGGTTCTATTTTACTGAGCGGGGCCGCACAAGCCAGCCAGCTCACCTGCACCGGAAGCATTATGGGCTATAATCTTCTGCTACGCGCGAAAATGGCGGGCGCCCGATTCACCAGCCGGGCCAGCGTGGTAATCTCAAAAGACGCGGAAGTTTTGAAGAAGCTCAATATGCGCGTGACGAGCAGCCGCTTCGTTACGGGCCAGAGCTTGCACTTCACCGCCCAGGACTCCAACGGAAAAATTATTTTGAACACGAACTACGCCGGCCGCGGAATCTATTCCGGCAGTGTAGACGCTAGCGGCGAACAAGGCGATATCTCCATTGCCACCAACTGCACCGTTCGTTAGTTATTCCGAAAAACTAAAATGGCTGAACCAAGGCTTCTTGTTTCAGCCATTTAGCAAATACCGCACGTTCTTCTTCGGTCATATTCGTCTTGTTCCCGAGCGGCATCGATTTGGCGATCACCACGTGGAGGTGAATCAGGTTCGCCTTCGCACGAACCTGTGCCTCGCTCTCGAGCACCACGCCATTCGGAGCCGTTTTCCAAACATCATCCGTAGGATGACTGCTATGACAAGCCAAACAGCGGTTCTCCATGATCCCATGCAATTGGGCAAACTCCACTTTAGGCCCGGCGGGCTCCGAGTGCTTCTCCGCTCCCGTCATCATCACTAGCGCCCCCAAACCGATCGCGGCCGGCAACAAAGTCCAGCGCTGCACGGGGCTCTTCGTTACCATCGCGTGACGCGTGAGCGCACCCGATACGCCGAGGATAATCAGCAGCAGCCAATTCAGAGGATGCGAATACACCACCGGATAGTGGTTGCTGAGCATGATGAATAGCACCGGAAATATAAAATACGTATTGTGTACCGAACGAGTTTTGGATTTCAGGCTCACGGAATAATCCGGCACCTGGCCCGCCTGTGCTTCGCGGATCATCTTCGCCTGCCCCGGCAAAATTCTCACCCACACGTTCAGCACCATCATCGTACCCATCACCGCGCCGGCCAGAATAAAAGCTCCGCGCCCGCTGAAAAGATGCGTGAGCCCATAGATGAGGCCGGTAAAAAAGAAAACCGAAAGAACCGTGCTGACCGCTTTGCTAGGGACTAATTTGGCATTCCACATCAGATCGTAAAGAAACCAAGAGCCCACGATGATGCCGAAGCTATACCCAATCGCCTGCCACTGCGTGAGCGGGTATACTTGCGCGTCGATCAGCAAACTCGCGCCCCGCAAATAATAGAGAACGAACAGGAGAAGGAAGCCGGTAAATACCGTAAGGGTAGCCTCCCACTTAAACCAGTGCAGCACCTTGGGAAGTTCCCCCGGAAAAATCTTGCGCTTTTCCACCTGGTAGTAGAAACCGCCGTGCACCATGAAGAGCTCTCCCTCCACGTTACGTCGCGCCGTCTCGGGGCTTTCGAAACTGGAATCCATCCAGATGAAATAGAACGAGCTTCCGATCCAGGCCACGCCGGCCACCAAGTGCGAGAATCGAATCACGTATTCGAGCCAGAGATGAAAGCTCATGTCCATAGCGAGAACTATAGCGGAAGAGAAAGGTGAAGTCAGCATTCGACGCAATCCGCCATTCTCCCGCCCGTGATAGCTTGAGAACCTAAACAAATCTGAGGAATCCCAATGCTGAAATTTTATTACTCCACCGTAACCGGCTCCACCGCCACTCACATCGCGCTCGTAGAATCGGGCCTGGCATTCACTCCCGTGGAGGTGAGCTGGAGCAGAAACGTGAACGTGGACGAACTCTTAAAGGTGAATCCGCTTAACGCGGTTCCCGCCATTACCATCGACGGAAAGCCCATCACCCAAACGATCGCGATCATGGAATACATCGCCGACAATAGCCCGCAAGCGAAGCTCCTCGCCTCCCCCGGCTCAGTGGAGCGCGCCGAGACTATGAGTTGGCTCTCGTTCTGCAGCTCGGATTTTCAAAAATCTTTCGCCCCGCTCTTTCGCATTCGCGGCAAATGGATGGTTGCGGATGATGCCAAAGCTGAGATCAAGGCGAAAACGCTGACCGATATTCATGCCTACCTCGAGCACATCGAAAAAAATCTGGCGGGTAAGGATTTTATTACCGGCAAAAACTTCACGATCGCGGACTGCCTGCTCTTCATCAACCTCGGCTTCACCAAATTCGTGGAGATAGATACCAAGCAGTACAAAAACGTGCAGGCATTCATGAAACGCGTGCTGGCCCGCCCGGCCGTGCAGAAAGTGCTCAAAGAAGAGCAGATGCTAGAAATTTTTGCGTAGGCAACTAAGCCGCTCATCGAGCCCAATAAAAAACTCCCAAAAGGCGCCTTTGGACCACAACCGTAGGCGCTTTTTTCGTGCCAAAAATAGGAGGAAAGCTAGGCCAAATCGAATATAAGCCTACTTGGCGCCTGATTTATGACCTTCTATTTTGGCTAAACTTTCCCCCTCACAAGGATAAGTCCTTAAATTTCTTATTCTTTATTTAATATCTGACTAAAATTGTATATTTTACATTGCCACTTATAACTATATGCGTTATAACTAGGCCGAACGTATTTCTTATTCGCTGAAGTTGGAGCCCGTTATGCCATCCGCTCAAAAAAATCGCCTCTCACAGCTCTTCCTCCTGGCCGCCGTTCTAGCCGCCCCTTCTGCCCAGGCAGGATTTTTCGACGATCTTTTCGGGATTCCCTCCCGCCCTTCCTATCCTACCTACCCCCAACCGCAACCGGAAGAACCGGCTCCGCCCGTGGTAATGGGAAAACCAAAGCCCGTAGTAGTAGGCCCCTTCTCCTCCGTAACCAATGCCGCCAACCTCGGCGATCTCCTGCGCCTTTCGCTGCAAGGAAAAGGGTCGCTGAAAATCGGTAAACAACCCCAGTACGTGGTGAAAGACATCGCCCAGCGTCTCTATAGCCTGCGCAATTTCCAGCCCCTATTCGTAGATATGAATGGCCTCACTCCCGTGGGCCAGATGATGCGCAAAATTCTCGTGGAAGAATCCGCGAACAAAGGCCTCTCCGCTTCCTTCTACTGGAGCTCCGACGCCGAATCCCGCCTCGCCCTCCGCGATGTGAAATCCCTCGGCGAACTCGACTTGCTCATGACGATCGCCTACCTCCAGTACGCGAACGATACCGCTACCGGCCGCACCAATCCCCAGGATGCCTCGCAAAACATCGTGGACATCGAATACAAAAAACGCTCGTTCAACAGTTACGCCTTCCTGAACGAAATCCTTGCCTCCCCGGAAGCGCTCTACGCTGGCCTGCAATCGCTCGAGCCCAAGCATCCCATCTACCAAAAAATGGTAACCGCGCTTACCCGCCTCCAGGCCACCAAAAAGTCAGGCGGCTGGCCCAAGCTCGTTTCCGACAAACAACTCAAAGTGGGCTCGGTGAGTAAAAACGTGCCTGCGATCCGCGCACGCCTCTTCGACCTCGGCATGCTGCCTGAAGGCGTGGACCGTAACGATCCAAATCCGACCTACGATGCCGTACTCGAAGCCGGCGTGAAAAACTTTCAGACCGGACAAAAAAAATCCGCTGACGGCCTCGTTGGCCCCAATACCCTCAACGCCCTCGATACTTCGATCGATGCCCGCATTCGCCAGCTCCAAGTGAACATCGAACGCTGGCGCTTAATGCCCGTTGATCTCGGCCAGAATTATATTTTCGTGGACCTCGGCCGCCAGCACATGCGGTTAGTGCAGAATGGCCAAGAAACCCTATCGATGAAAACGGTCGTGGGCCAAACGCTGCGCCAGACTCCCTCCTTCCCCGACGAAATCGGCTACCTGATCGTGAACCCTTACTGGTTCGCCCCGGGGTCCATCGTGGTGAAAGACATTCTCCCGCAAGTAATGCAGGATCCCTCCTACTTTAGCCAGCTAGGTATGAAGATCCTGGAAAACGGCCGCGAGCTCGACCCCTACGAATTCGACGCCGACTACTGGAGCCAGTTCACCGTGCAAAACCCTCCCCCCTATACTTTCCGTGAGGATCCGGGACCAAACAATTCCCTGGGCCGGATTAAGTTCCAGCTGCTCAAGAACAAGCACGATATCTATATGCACGACACGAATCACCGTGAGCTCTTCGGCAACCTCCTGCGCGCCAATAGCTCGGGCTGCATCCGTCTCGAATTGCCGGTGGAGCTTGCCGACCGCTTGCTGCAGGATCAGCGCATCGATAAGAATATGATCGATGGCATGATCGCCGATTCCACCGTGGTGGCGAAAAAGATCCAGCTCACGACCCGCATGCCGGTATTCGTGATGGGCACTACGATCGCCCTCTCGGGATCGAACCTGCTCTTCGGCCCGGATATCTATGGCCAGGACAAACGCATCATGGACGCCCTCAACGGCCTCCGCATCGTGCCCACGGAGTCGACGATCAACTTCTTCGGAGAGCGCGACTCTACTCTTTAGTCCTTCGCCTCGAATTTTCCGGCGAGCCAGAATAGCCCTATCATAGCCGCGAAAGTGATTAGATTCACCGCGCGGCTTCTTTCTTCTTCCAGCACGAAGGCCAGCCCAGCGATTCCGAACACGACCGTGCCGAGAATGGCAAGCGAGCGCTTCTGCCGCGAATTTTTTAAGAATGGGATTAGCAGCAGCAGCGCGACTCCCACCGCCAAGATGCTCAGCAGCATGGGGCTCACGCGCCCCCCTTGGCAAAGGCCGCCCGGAAATTCGTGAACAAGGGCGAGCGATGCTTCTCTCCCCGTAATTTCCAGATCACGCCGTCCACGAAGAAGTGATGAATCTGTACCGATACGAAAAAGACCCCAAGCGGAAATTTCAATTCATAACCCAAAAGAGATACTAGCCAGGGCAATCCGAAAAAGACAAATGCGCCAGTAATCAAGATCATTGCGGCCCAATACAAGGTGCGCGAAGAAAGAAAGCACCAGCTATCTGCGGCCGAGGGAGAGGCGGCTTGGCGGTGCATCTCCATGGCCCAAGCCACTAGCAGATACTGCAGGCCGTGAAAAAGCGCCACGAGGATTTGAAACGAAAAAGTCTGGGCGCTTAGGAGAGTCCAAGTATACTGCGCGACCACCGGCAACGCCACGATCCAGGGGATACCCCGCTTGTGTTGGCGGCTCCACTGAATTGCGTAAAAAAATAAAGCCAAGGCAAAACCGTAGCTCACGTAGCGCATGAGGGTGGAAGCCCAGAGAGGAATCTGCAAGAGAGGGAACGTCATCCCCACTACCCAGCCGGTTCCTCCCAAGGCTTCCATCGCCGTGAGCTGGGCCACGAAGCAAGAATAGAGAAAGCCGGCAAGCACGAAACGCCACCATGTATGCACTTCGATGTTCGCGCGCTTTGCGTAGATCAGCGTGAGCCCATAGTTCTGCCCGCTATAGTGGTATACTGCCCACATCATATACACCTTGGTCCATACAGGCGCGAATTTTTCGGGCCACACGAAGCACGCGATGGTTCCGAGCAAAATTAAAAATGGAATCAGGATAGCCGTGAGCCGAAATTCCTCGCGGTGCTCTTTGGACTGGTAAAATCGGTAGCTCGTGGCCGCGAAATGCGGATAGTTCACTATCCAATTAAAAAAAACCGCGAGCGAAATCGCGGTATCGGACACCTGAAGATGGCTATAGCCGCGGTAGAAAAATTGGTAGTAGAGAAATACCAAGATCGAGAGGCCGCCCATGAAGAAGGCATCCACCGGCGCATTCACGAAGTAGAGATTCTTCCTGTCCATCAGCTACGCCATCCCGCGATCCTGCCCATCAGCCATGCCCTTGCGCGCAGCTCATAGAGGCGGTGAAAAAAAATCGCGATTCCCGTGAGCACGGATAAAAATAAAAAGAACATTTTGTACGGAGCGTCGCTAATGGAGAGGGTGCGGGAGAACCAGTAACTCAGCGGCATATGAAATCCATATACGGCATAGCTCGCCTCCCCGAGCAGCAGCAGCAAAGGGAATTCGAGCCAGAGAGTATAGCGCCCGCGCTTCCCCGCCCCGCCCCAGAGCAGAAGCCCGATTGCGGGAAGAAAAAGAAAGCTCGTGAGCATCAAGAAGGGCCAGGGTATTCCGCTAAGCAGCATCCCGGCGATCAGAGCGAATCCCGAGAGTAAGATGAGGTCCGCGACGTGATCCGTCGCGGGACGGCGCTGCTCCCATGCCCGCGCCAGAAAAATGCCAAATAAAAATTCCGGCAAGTGCACGAGCGGATGGAGCTGAAAGAAATTCGTGACCGCCGGGCTCACTCCCGCTATGTCCCAGGGCCAGCGCCAGAGCGCGGGATACGCGAGGGCCGCGGTGACTTGTATGGCAGCCCCTAATCCCACACATATCAGAACGCCGGCCCAAGCGCTTCTCTTCGAGAGGCGCGCAATAGGCGGAAGGAAAAAAGGAAAGAGAAAGTAGCAGAACATCTCCACCGAAACCGACCAGGTGGGAAAATTGATGACCAAGCTTTCCGGCAACCACGCGGAAAGAAACGCGAGATTCACGAGAAGATAGCTTCCCGCTTCACGGGGGCTGGTTCCGTAGCCCTTCTCGGCGACGAGCACGCTGAGCCCCATCATTAGCGAGAGGTAAAAAATTGGCGCAAGTCGCGCGAAGCGCTTGCCCCAGAAGTAGAGCAGCTGGCTCTTCCTTTGCGGCATATCTTGCCGATACATATAAAAAAGCACGAAGCCCGAGAGCGCATAGAAAAAAGGCAACGCGATATAGGCCGCATTCAGCAAGTTATGAAAAGCTGCTGGCCAGTGGCTATAGCTTTCGTTGGCCCAAACCGGAATGAGATGAATCGCCACCGCGCCCACAGCAAAGAAATAGCGGAGGCTAGTGAGCGTATTCAGGCGAGAGGGAGTCATACTTCTAGTATGACAGGGAGATTCTAGAAACCCAATCAAACTGGCCTACATGATTGTTGATTTTGAGGGCGGGTTTGCAAAGAAGCGGCCCTTAAACCAAGTTTTCGTTATGAAAATGCGCGTAGATTACGAGATGCGCATAAAGGCGATCGGCTTGCTTCGTCGTGCACCAGGTTTTTCTAATTAGCCGGTTCACGTTGGCGCGAAACATCGCGCAGGTATGGTTAAGGCTAAAGAGCGGATCAAAGACGACCTTCTTTAACTCCCCCTGTCCGGTATTGGCCCCTCGCTTTCCCTTAAACGTCACATGCCGGGCTTTAGGGAAGAACTTTTTCACGTCCTTTGGGTAGTGAGGATTGCTGTCTGACTTAATGATCG
>JBFWVL010000002.1:0-392206 GCA_050246755.1 Bacteriovoracia bacterium | reverse complement strand
ACGCCGTAGCGTACGATTCCACTACGGGGAAGCCGCTCTATCTCACATTTAGGGCACTCTGGGCGATGCATGCGCCCGGCAAAAGCAAGTTCCTGGCCAACGAAAAATCAACAATCATGTAGACCGGTTTGGAAGCGAAACGTAGAAAGCAGAGCCAATCCCTGGCTCGCTCTCCACCCAAATCCTTCCCCCGTGGGCTTTCACGATTGCCTTGGATATAGTTAGGCCCAGGCCCGTGCCTTGGCTAGCCGTTTCGCGCACCTGCCAATACCGGTCAAACACGTGCTGGGTTTGCTCACGCGTCATGCCGGAGCCCGTATCGGTTACGCTGAGCAAGAATTCTTCGGTCTTAAAGCGCGCGGTAAGCTGGATTTTACCGTCGGGGGGAGTGAATTTCAGCGCATTTCCTACGAGGTTGGAAACCACCTGCTCCATGCGTCCCTCGTCGATAGTTGCCGGCGGTATCTTTTCAGAAACATCGAATTCGAGGCGGATTTTTTTGGCCTGAGCCAAGGGCAGAAAGCGCTCGGCAATGTTTTTCAGGAAAGATTCGAGGCGGACCTCGGTTTTACGGAGAGAAAAGGTGCCGGACTCGATCTTTGCGTGATCGAGCAGTTCATCGATAAGCCGGTGCATGGAATTAGCCGATTTAAGATTCGCTTCGAGGCTTTTCTTGATGTCGCCTTTGTCCGGATCTCCCTCTATTTTTCGCAGCGCGATCTGGGTATTCATTTTAATACTGGCCAGCGGATTTTTCAGGTCATGGGCTACCACTTCCACGATTTCTTTTCGCGCATTCGAGAGCTGGCTTTCCTTGCTCGCCAGGAGCCGCATGGTCTGATCGTAACTGCGTCGCTGGCGAATCAAGTTGAGCAGCAGCGCGCCCACCAGCAGTGCGAAAAATATCGAAAGGGCCGAGGCGATCCCGATGATTCTTACGATCCGCCGCGAGGTGCGGATATTACCGCTTTTTTCTTTTTCGTACGCATCGGTGGTAAAACGTACGAAGTCATCTAGTTTTTCCGAAAGCGAGAGAGCCCCGGATCCGGAAACGCTCCGGAAGTAAGCGTTTACCTTTTTTACCGACTGTCCCTTTTTCTTCAGCGCAATCCCGGGTGCGGCTTTCGCATGCAGGCTTTCCTGGGCCCGCCGGATCTGTTCGAGCATGGGGCGGCTCGCCGACTCATTGGCCATTTTCTCTAGGGCCGTAAGCGTGGAAAGAAAATTCAGGTGGGCTTCTTCAAAGTTGCGCAATACGGCCGGATCTCCGGTGAGCACGTAGACCGGCATGGCGGCGTTCTGCTCACTCACGTAACGCCGTAGATCGCGGGCCAGTAAGAGCTCCTCGGCGTAAATCGAAATGAGCTCGTCCTGGTCGGAAACCACTTTACGCAAGGAGTAAAGAGCCCCTGCCAAAAGTGGTACAAAGAGCAGCATGAGTAAAAAGAGCGCGGAGAGTAACTTGCGATCAAATCCCAGCATGATTCGATCCTAGCTCCGTTCGAGGGAAAGAGGGGGGAAAAATGAGGGGGCGATGAGCATTTACGTCGCATTCCGATATTTTCACTGCGTAGCGGCAATATTTTTTGTAAAATAAGGGAATGAAATACTTGTTCCATTCGTTGCTGGTTTTGGGCTTTTTAGCGCTCGCCCCTTCTTTGCCGGCGGAAGCGAAGCCGCGGGATTCGGAAAAAAAAGAATCCGAGATGGAAAAGTACCGGCGGAAGAGGCCTAAACAAAAAAATACCGGCCCTTGCCGGGTGATCACGAATGCCTGCGTTCAGGCGGGTTTCGTGAAGGACGGCCCGCGCGGGAAAGATGCGAAGAAGGACTGCCTAGAGGTGCTCATCCTGGGCGGTAGCGTGAAAGGCGTCTATTTAATTCCTGGAATCATCGAGTCTTGCAAAATGAACCTAGCCTCGGAAACCGGGGAATAAGCTCACCTCTTTTTTCGCTCGATCTCTAAAAGCCTGGTTTTTACCGGCAGGCCCCCCGCGTAACCGCCTAGGGTTCCGTTGGCCGCGATCACCCGGTGGCAAGGAACGATGATGCTAAGGGGGTTTCTTCCGTTGGCGGTGCCCACCGCCCTAACCGCTTTGGCATTTTTTATTTTCTGGGCGATATCGCGATACGACGTGGTTTCTCCGTAGGGAATTTTCGCGAGCTGGGCCCATACTTTTTTCTGAAAATCGGTGCCCTGAATATCGAAAGTGAGTTCGAACTTTTTTCTTTTTCCCGAGAAATATTCCAGTAACTGGGCGTGAGTGGACGCGAGTATTTTAATTTCCGGGCCGTTGCCTTCCAGGTTTTTCACCGTAGGGGCTGAGGCGTGTTTTCGCCAGAAAACCCCCTGGAGGCCTTTTTCTGAGGCCACGAGGTAGAGCGGACCGATTTCTGAATCAAATTTCCATTGGGTGGGCATGGGGTACTCCGTTGACAGTTATCAGTTAGCCGTTTTGATCTTTTTCAAAGTTTGGGAATATTCCCGCCAGAAAAGTACCGCGGCATATCCGCGCCAGGGGCTCATCCGGCTTATGGTTTCTTTCGGGTGTAGCTCCAGGGCGCGCGCGAGGATCAAATCTGTTTCGGGAAAAGCGTCGGTATGGCGGATCACCTTGAGGGCCATGTAGCTTGCGGTCCAGGGGCCGATTCCCGGAACCGCGAGGATTCTCTGGAGGAATTTTTCTACATCCTGGGTGGGCTCGAGCGAAATTCGTTTTTGGGCCACCGATTCGGCAAAGGCCCGCAGCGTGCGTTTTCTGGCGCCGGTGGTTTTGAGGCTGGTCAATTCGGAGGCCGCGATTTTTCCGGGGCTCGGAAATAGCTTCACTTTTTTTCCGTTCCCCACGATTCCCGAATCGTCCCCCAAGAGCTCGATGAGATCACTCACTAGCGCCCTCCCCCGCTCCACGCTCACGAACTGGCCCAGGATAGCCGAGATGGCCACTTCGAAAGGATCCCAACCCGAGGGCAAGCGGATACCGGGGTGTTTTTTTAAAATGGCCTTCACCTTCGGGTCAATCTCGAGGGCGTTGGCCACCACCACGGGATCGGAGTCGAGGTCGAACATGGTTCTTACCCGGGAAACCACCGCATGGATTATCGAGGTATCGGGAAAGTTTATTTCCACCAGCAGTCGCGACTTCAAGGGATCGTTCGAGACCGCGACCTCGCCGGATTTTTTGCCGAAGGTAATCACCCGGTGCATGGTTTCCCCCTCGAACCATTCGAGACTCCCGGTCTGGTGGGTTTTATAAAAGTGCAAAAGGCCGGCGAAGTCGAAGGGCGGGCGATACGGCAACGAAACCACCAAGCCACTTTTCGAAATGGGACTGCGCCGGATTTCGCCCGGGCTTTTTTTGAAACGCTGGAGAAAGGCATCGTTGAAGCGGCGGACCGAGCCGAATCCCGCGGCGTAGGCGGTTTGGGAAATAGGCAGATCGGTTTCGCTCAATAGCTTGCGCGCGAGATTGAGGCGGTTTTCGGCCGAAAGCTGCTTGGGGGTTTTGCCGATTTCTTCCACGAATAAGCGCCGGAGGTGGCGGGCGGATACGCCGAACATGGCGGCAAACCGGTCTTCGTGGAAGCGGATGGTGTCCTGGTGGTAGAGCACCTTCACCGCCCTCTTCACCACCGCCGATTTTCCTATCCAGGCCGGGCTCTCGGGCGCGCTTTCGGGGCGGCAGCGCAGGCAAGGCCGGTATCCCGCCCGCTCGGCTTCGATATGGTTTTGGAAAAATTCTATATTTTGGCGCTTCGGTTTGGCGGGGCAGATGGGCCGGCAGTAGATACCCGTGGTTTTGACCCCCACGAAGAACTTCCCGTCGAACCGGTGGTCCCGGGCTTTCATGGCCTCGTAATAAACATCTTCCCTCGTCATGGGGTCAATATAGCCCTAAACGAGGGAAGCGTCTGGCCATTTTCGGACCTGATCGTTTTTTACTTTTTGTTGAGCTTCTCGATCGCTACCGAGACGGTATTTAGTGCCGAACCCTTGATGGTATAGTCCATGAAGTTCTGCATTTTGGGTTCCATCTCTACCCACTGGGTGAATGCCGGGCGGAATGCTTCCGACAAAGTGGCGGTGGAGGCATCCATGATGTCGGTGAACAATGAAACTGGGTCGCCGGCGGTGCGCATTTCGGCTTGGAAGTATACCCAGTTGTCCTTAATCAAGAACCCTTCAAGATAGACCGTGTTCACGATGGCTTCGAGAACCTTGGGATCTTTGATGCTAGCCGCCGCGAGGCCGCTGAGTTCTTTATTAAGAATCTTGGAAGTGTCGGCGAGGAGCGCCAGCGCCTGGGCACGTTTCTCATAAGGAATTTGGGTGGCCAGATTATGGCGCCAATTGGCGGCCACTGCGGAGAGCTCGAGCAGGCCGTCGATATAGGTGGCTTTGCTCAGCACCTTCGCGGCCGCGGCGGCCATATCGCTCATTCCGAGTTTTTTGGCTTGGGTCACGATTTTTCCGGCGTTGATTCCGTAGTACTCCACCAGGATCTGGCGGATGGGAGCGAAATCGCTGCGGTACTGAGGGTACGCTTTGAGAAATTGGTCGATCTGGCCAATCACTTCTTTGGAAAGCTGGTTATGAATCGCGTTACGGATTTTGTACATTTCCTTGAGGCCGGAATCGCTGATGATATTGTTGAAAGGGCCGCGGCCTCCCCAGAACCAGCCTCCGCCGCCATTCTGGCCACCTGGGCTGGGCGAGTCTTGGTCCGAGCCGGTACCGGCGTAGGAATCGTAGATGGAGGCCACTAGATCGCGGGCCTTGGCGATCGAAGCAGACTCTACGATCGGGCTTTTATTCACCAAAATGAAGGCAGGAAGGTACTGGTAGTCGTCGTTGATGGCGGTAAGGTAGAAATTGAAGAAGTAGTTGGCGTATTCCTGCTCATTGACCACGTCGCTGATTCCGCGGAGGGTAAAACCCTTTCCGATTTCGGAGAGAGGATATTGGGACACATAGTGTTTCTCGATAACCCAGTGGCGTACCATGGAGGAAGCCTTGGCGATGGCTTTGGGGGCGGCGGCGACCAGGCGGGCATGGTCAAGGTCGTGGCTGCTGTCGGCATTGCCGTAAACGTATTCGCCCATTAGCTCGTAGTAATTGGTGGTGAAGAGGTTCCCCGTCCAGAAATTGTCCTGAGCGGCCATGGCGCGCGCTAGGTCGTTACGGTAGGCGGCCTGGAACTGTTGCTTGCCAGAGTTGCCGCCGTATTTGATCGAAGCTCTGCCTCTAGGCCCCTGAATCACGTTGAGCCCGAAAGGCCCTTTATAGGTTTTATTCATCTTGGTGAAGTTCGCCTTTAGGTCCGCATGGGCGGAAAGCGAGGACGTACCGAGAACTACGCTGAGAGCTAAGAGAGAGAGGGTTTTCATTAGGCATTTCCTGTGGTTTCAGGAACCTATATGGCAAGCAATGCAACGAGTCAATCTCAAATTATGCGCCGCAATATTTTTTTTCGGTTTCTATTGCGGGAGGCTTAGTTTGGCGAGGGCTTTGAGAATGGTCTCGGTGGCGATGGCGGTGAGGATAATTCCCATCACCCTGGACAAAATAAGGGAGCCGGTGCCACCGATCCAGCGATTGATGAGTTCGGAACAGCGCAACAGAATATAAGTGATCGAAAGTACCACCACGATGGTGGCGGCGGTAATGGCCTGCTGGGTGGCGCTATTGGAGGGATTATTGGCCGATACCACCACCCCAAGCATGGCTCCGGGGCCGGCGATCGAGGGAATGGCGAGCGGAAAAACCGCGATATCGTGGTCAGATTCGGCTGGAATTCCGTAGCCTTCGGGCTTGTCGAAAATCATCTTTAGCCCGAAAAAAAACAACAAAATGCCGCCGGCAATCTCGAAGCTCAGCAGGCGAACGCCGAGTGAATCGAAAAGGATCTTTCCTAGTAAAACAAAGAAAAGCAGAACTCCCCCCGCCACGAAGATCGCCTTGGTGGCCACCTGCTTGCGGCGCTCAGGGCTATAGCTCCCGGTAAGGCCGATAAATACCGGCACTGAACCTATGGGATCGATGATCACGAAGAGGGTCACGAAGGTGGTTAGAATATGGGCGAGCATCTTCTTTCAGTATGGAACCAGAGACCGAAAAACCAAAGGATCAATCTAGATTTACCGACCTCTCCACCGTGTAAATGCAGGTTTCCCCCGCATTTTAAGGTCAAGGCCGGCCCTCTATCTGACGAAATGTTTATATGTCGACTCGGGGCAAAAAATTAAGAAACTATGCGCTGCTTGGCCTTTGGTTGGCAATCCTTACTGGCGGGTTCTGGCATTTGCTGATCTACGCCAATACCGAGGGCGTGGCGGCACGCTCTACTCCGGATTGGCCCGCCACCAGCAACTTAAAGCGCGGCACCGGCCAGGCATCGTTGGTAGTGTTCGCCCATCCTCAGTGCCCGTGCTCCGCGGCTACCCTCGGTGAACTCGAACGCCTACTGCCAAAAACAAGAAATAAAATCGAGAATTTCGTGGTGTTCGTGAAGCCGAGTGGGGTTAGCGACGACTGGGCCAAAGAAAAATTATGGCAGAAATCTGAGAGCATTCCCGGAGTGCATACGCACTTGGACGAAGGCGGGAAAGAGGCCACGCTTTTCGGCGCAAAAACCTCGGGCCAAGTTTTTCTTTTCGATGAAAAGGGAAAATTGGTTTTCTCGGGCGGAATCACCCCGGGCCGCGGGCACATGGGAGACAATAACGGCCGCAGCGCCGTGCTGGCGTTCGCCGAAAATAAGCCGAATGAAATCAGAAAAACTCCGGTCTATGGTTGCTCCCTGTTTGGCCCCGAACGCACTCTCGCCAGAAAGAAAAAATGATGGCTCCCGAAAAAAATGAATTAATCGCACATAGGGCCGAAGAAATTTTCGCGCTCTACTATAAAAGGATCGCGAAAAAAACGGACCAAATTTTCTGCTATCTTTTCATCGCGCAGTGGCTTGGCGGGATCGCGCTGGCTTTTCTCGTATCTCCCCTTTCGTGGGCCGGCGCCGTAAGCCAGACCCATATTCACGTGTACGCGGCGATTTTCGTCGGGGGGATTCTCGCCACCCTTCCCGTATATCTGTACCTTACTCAGCCGGGCGAGCCACTCAACCGCTACGTGAATGCGGTGGCGCAGATATTCTTCTCCATTCTCTTCATCCACCTCACGGGCGGAAGAATTGAAACGCATTTTCATATCTTCGGCTCACTGGCGTTCCTCGCATTCTACCGCGACTGGAAAATTGTCGCCCTCGCCACCCTGATCACCGCCGCGGATCATATGGTGCGGGGAATGTTCTGGCCAGAGTCGGTATACGGGGTGATTTCGGCGGGCATGGGGCGTGCCCTCGAACATTCAGCATGGGTAATATTCGAAGACACCGTGCTTTTCTTTTCTATTAAAAACGGATTGCGTGAACTGCGTTCCAATTCGGAGAAGCAAGCCGCGCTCGAGCAAACCATCGCGTCGGTGGAAGACGTGGTGAACTCACGCACGGAAGAACTGGTGGCTTCGCGGCAATTGGTAATCGATCAGCAGCAGGCTTTGCTATCGGTAGCGAAAATGTCGGCCCTGGGAGAGATGGCCGGCGGCGTGGCCCACGAAATTAATAATCCACTGGCGATCATTAAGGCGGTATCTGCGCAGCTTGAAGAAGTGATGCAGGACGAATCGATCGATAAAGCGCTCGTGGTGCGCATGAGCGAAACCATTTCGAAAACAGCCGATCGCATCGCGAAGATCGTATTCGGCCTCCGTACTTTTTCTCGCGATGGAAGCCTCGACCCGTTCCGGCCGGTGAACGTGATGGGCTTAATCGAAAATACGGTAGGTCTTTGCTCAGAGCGATTCCGCAATCACGGCGTGGAGCTGAAAATCGGGGATTGCCCGAGGGAACTTATGTTCGAAGGCCGCGAAACCCAGATCTCGCAGGTGCTGCTCAATCTTTTAAATAACGCTTACGACGCGATTGCGGAGAGGGAAAATAAATGGGTGAAAATTTCGGTGAGTGAGCTGGAGAGCGAAATTAAAATTTCCGTGACCGACTGTGGAAACGGAATCCCGCCGGATATCCAGAAGAAAATATTTCAGCCCTTTTTTACCACTAAAGAAATCGGCAAGGGCACTGGTATGGGGCTTAGCATTTCTCTGGGAATCATGGATGCCCACAAGGGAGTTTTGGCGCTCGACCACGGCTCGCCGAATACTGCCTTCGTGCTCACCCTGCCGAAAAAATACGCATCTTCTCGCGAAGAAAAAGCGGCCTAGCTCCTACTGGCCGCTCACGTTTTGCCAAAATGCACAGGCTTCGGCACGGTAGCCAGACTTTTCCGAAAGCGGCAATTCTAAATCGAGGTAATTAGCCGTATCCGCGGAGTAAGATCTCCAGCCAAATTCTCCATCCGCATTGGGATTTCCGTTCGCGGCGAAGCGAGTCCAATACCCTACCATTCGTTCCGAGAGCTCGAGCTCTTTTTGGTTGGGCGCACGGAACGGCACGTACCAGGGAGCGAAATTATGAAAAACATAGGAGAGTTCGAGCCCGTGGCCAGCGCCTAGAATTTTCCAGATGTCGAGGTGATAAGAGTGCGAGAATACATAGCGCCAAGCCTGCCCCGGCTGATCGCGGGAAATCACCTCGGCGATCTGTTGGGCGGGGCAATGGAAGATATTGTCGGCGAATACATCCTGCAAGAGGCCGTAGGAAGTTCTGTCCACGGGTTTCCCATACTGCTCAATCACTTTATTGCCCAGTTCTTCACCGAACTCTTGCCTCACCACGGACTCGTAGTCTTTACGCAGGAAAATGGGCTTCTGGCTGATGATCGGCAGCCCGAGAATGGTCATCTCGTCGGCGTTCGCGCCCACCACCACCGGAACGCGGTTGTATTTACCATCCCGTAAGGCCCGTAGCGGAAAATCGGGAATAATTTTCCCGTCTACGTGAGGGGAAAAAATCAGCTTCGCACCCTGCCCGTGCAGGAAAGATTTTGTGATGCGCATAACCTCGGCCTGATCCAGCGCACGCAAGCACTTCGCTTGACCTTCGCCTTCGCAGCCCGCGGCGGCCGCAAAATCCACGCCCACTTTTTCCGCCCTCTCCGCCGTATCGCGAATATCGGAACCACTTTGCAGAAGTGCGCGAGAAAAGAGTCCCTTGGCCGCCGGGGAGGTGAGCAGGCCGAGCACGCTGAACGCACCGGCAGATTCGCCGAAAATCATCACGCGGGCGGGATCGCCGCCGAAATTCGCGATATTTTTCTGCACCCACTCCAGCGCCAAGATTTGATCGCTAAGGCCATAGTTTCCGGAAGTGCCATCGGTGCGTAGCGAGGGGTGCGCGAGGAAGCCGAAGGCGCCCACGCGGTAATTGAAGGTCACCACCACGGCCGGGCCATGGCTGGAGAGATACGTGCCATCGTAAATATCCACTCCCCCCATTCTTCCGCGGCTAGAACCCCAGGAGAAGGCTCCGCCATAGATGAATACCATCACGGGTAAGGGCTTGGCCGAATCCTTTGGCTGCCAAATATTCAGCGTGAGGCAATCCTCGCTGCCGATCACCTTTCCGTCGGCATTGAAGTTTTCGGTTTGCATGCAAGGCGCGCCGTAATCGCTCGCGTCCCTAACGCCCACCCATTGCTTGGCGGGCAAGGATTCCCGCCAGCGCAAATCGCCCACCGGGGGCTGGGCAAACGGAATGCCTTTGAAGGAAAAGACTCCGTTTGATTCCTGGCCACGCACCAGCCCTTGGGTGGTGGGAACGAGATTTTTTTCCATCGCCCAGGCCGGGCCGGATACTAAGCTAAAAACGAGAAGAATAAAGGCATTGTTCATATCACCGAAATAGCATGACACGTATTTTTTCCCAAGGTATTACCCCGTTCTAGGCCCCCAGAAAGCGAGCATAAATGCCTCTCCTCCATCTTATTTTTTCTTTCTTCTGCGCGGCTTCGGTTCCAGCGGCCATGCCCATTATCTCTCTCGATCAGCTCGCGCCCGGCAGCTCGTTCACTTGGCGCTATTTCGATGAGTCCCAAAAAGGACAGGCCTATTCCACCGAAAAGTATGAAGTGCTGGTGCGAAAAGATTTCATGGTGACTATCCTGATGAGCACGCGCCTGGATCAACGCGGAGAAACGGCATTCCACCCTACGCATAAATTCGTGGTGGATTACCGTAAATGCTTGGCGGCTCACCGGGATTCCCGCCAAAAAATGAATTTTTTGATAGACCTCTACCCCGCCCTACCCGGTGGGTCGTTTGCTTCGCGCCCCGTGCTTACGCCCGCGCTGGCTTTCGAAGAGAAGTTCAACTGCAACCCTTTAGAGCGCCACGGGCCGCCGAGTCCCTATCAAACCATCTTCGTGACCGAAGAAACGGAATTCGGCGCGAACACGTTATTTCAGCAAAAGCGCCTTCCCGGGGATCAGATCACCGGGTTCTATTTTTTTGATGAGCCTCAATTGCGCGGAATTTTGTACCGCAAGGAATTCAATCCCGGTGGCGCCAACCCATTTCACATGCGGCTCGTAGACTGGTTTATTTCCCGCTAAACCGGACCGCGTTTCGTGTAAAGGTAAGCCCACCAAATCAACAGGCCCTGAGCCGGCAAGCGGATCAGCAACGCCATGGCCGGAATTTCGGCAAACAAAGCGTCTCGGTTCGCGTACATGTAGACATTTGCGGGAAATACCGCAATCAATAGCGCGATTACGCCCCACGCGGCGAAGGGCCTAGTTTTCCGAAACAGCAGGCCCAAGCCCAGCAATACCTCCGCGATACCGCTCAGCTGGACCATCCGCTCGTGCGCCGGAATCCAGGGCGGCATCATTCTTAAGTAGAGGCCCGTGTCGCGAAAGTGATTCATGCCTGCCACAACATAAAAAAGAGCCATTGCGTAGAGCGCGATTCGTTTCAGCATAGCTTCATTCCAATTTCTTCGTGATACCCATGTTCTTTAAATCCTGCGCTACCGCTCCCGCCAGCGCCGAAACTCCTTCTACCGATGCTTTGGAAAAAATGGCCTCGTGGGAATTTAAGTCTACGGCCATCGTGAATCCCGACTTCAGGTGAAGCTTTAGCATTGATTGGTCCAGGCCTTCTTCAATACGGCCTTCTAGCCTACTTTCCCATTCTTCTAAAATTTCGAGCATCTGCCGGGAATCGGTGCCGCCGGTGAAAGGCACTACCAGCTCCACCGGTTTATAGGGGAAGATTTCATCGAAGTGGGCGCCCAGGGTATTAAGCGGAACTTTTACCGTGAGGCTGCGGGTCACCAGGATGCTCGTGGCATCCTGCGGGTCTTGTGCAGCATCGATCGTGAAACGGAACTGGCGGCAATCCAGGCTTTGGTCGCTGCGCTCCATCTGCGACCGCTTATTTCCTAAAATGACCACCGCGTTTTCGTAGATTTGCTTAATTTCGGCGATATGTTCATCCCGCGTGAGCTCCCCCGCCCAGCGCGCGGCGAAGGCATTATGGCCTTCGGGCTCGAAGTGCTTTTTCTTTTTCGAGAACCCGGCATGGTCGCGGTAGCGGATCCGTTCGGCCGAGCGCCAGTATCCCTTCTCGAAAGAAGGAGCAAGGAGGCTCGCCGAACTGGCTTTTTCTTCGGGCATTCGCCGGAGATCTTATCCGATCTTTGGCCGCTCGTCGCTCCGGGATTTCATCTTCGTAAGGAGAGCAATGCCCGCCCTCGGTTTAGTTTTTTGTAGTAACTTCGCTTTAATTTTTAACGATGAGGGTTGGGGCACAAATAGATCTCTTTGGCTTGTTACCTTTGCCGTGACCGATAACCAAAAGAGTTAGGGGGGCGCTCTTAGGCGCTTCCGAGGAGCCCTTGATCGTGATAGCCATTGTCGTTTCTTGGCACAAATAATCGCTGGCAATATGCCGCAGCTGGACGTTAAAATCTGCTCAAGTAGGCAAATTTCCTAGGTAGGGCGTTAACCGTACTAAAGCCTTCAGTTATCGTTTGACAGCCAGTGACAAAAAAGGAAAATTTGGCTTACAAAGAACAACTTATGGCGAAAACAATTTTAATCGTCGAGGATGACGAAGACATCCGAAATAACCTCCAGCTACTTTTGGAGTCGGAAGGTTACGCGGTGGAGCTTGCCCAGAATGGGCAGGTGGGGATTGATTTTTTGCGTTCGGGTAAGCCCCTTCCGTCTCTCATCGTTTTAGATTTGATGATGCCGATCATGGATGGGTTTCAATTTCGCGAAGCCCAGCTAAAAGATCCGCGTATTGCAGACGTGCCGGTGATCGTGATGACGGCCGATGGTCACGTGGAAGACAAGCAGCGCCGTACGGCGGCGAAGCTGCTCCTGCGCAAACCCGTGGACATCGATGTGATCCTAGATGCCGTAGCGCGATTCTCGAACTGAGCTATTTTTTCTGCTCGTTCTTTTTTTTGGATTCTTCCACGCCGCTCACGTCGGACTCGCGGTTTCCCGTGGTACCGGCTTTGATGGTGCCGCTACCTTTGCCAGTGGTGGATTTGATTTTTAAATTGGTGCTCGAAGCATCGATTTGCTGCTTATTTTGGCTGGAGATCGCGCTATGTACCTTTTCAATCTCTTTCGCCTCTTTCATCGTGTCTACTTCGTCTTCAAAATCGTTCACTATGTTTTCTAGGGCGGTAGCATTTTCGATGAAACATGGCTCAGAGAGAATCTCATCGTCGTTTTCAGCGTCTTCCGGATGTTCCATATAGTCAAAATAGCCGTCGAGTTCACTCACGGCCAGCTCGCCCAAGCTAATTAGGTATTTGTGGGCGGCGATTGCTTCCTGGTTATTCGCGGCATGGTCGGCAAAGTCTTTGCGCTGCTTATCTTGGTCGCCCTTGGCGAAGCGGCCCGCAAGGTCATTTGCAGTAGATTTACGAAGGCTTTTGAAGTCGTCAAAGCATTTCTGCGCCACCCGCACGAAGAGCTTATTGTCGTCGCAGCTTTTGATGTTTGTGTCTATTTTACTCACTGGAGCGCAATAGCTAGAAGGGATTTCCCCGAGGTACTTAGGCACATTTGCGGCTTGGGCTTGAGCGGCTAGGAAAAAGACTACGGCAGTTAAGAGTGGCTTATGGTTCATTCGGGGGTCCTATTTTTAAATATTTATAATTTATTGGCAAGGCCCTAAGGGTGAAAAGTGCTGGTGTACGGCGCTTCCTTTGGTGTGAACTTGGCCGAGACTGCAGGTGCCTTTTCTTACGTCCGCGGCCTTACCACATAGGTGGCGGGATCTACGTGCAGCTCCACGGATACCACTATTGGTTTTACAGCTGCGATAGCCGATCGTAAAAAAGCAGCTGGGCTGTTTTTGAAGATGGGCTTTTACCATTCCGCAAAGCTGCTGATTTAGGCGAAACTCTCCGTTGGACTGTTTAACCCGGGAGGCGGGAATATCGCATTTTGGTGGAGTTGCGAATTCCACGCAGGCCACGCCTTGCCGGCCTAAATAGCGGTGCCCGCGTCTTTTTCTTCTTGCCCACGCATCCTGTTCAACCACTAGGCATACGAGAAGAAAAGAAAACAAGAGAAACGTAAAGGATTTGAAGTTGGGCATCGGGGATTCCTCACTAATATTCTTGCATCTCGACGAGGGTTTTTCAGGAAATTTATCGTCGTGTGGCTTTATCGACTGAAAATCTATTTTACTTGCGCATGCCGATCCGGTGGCGTGTATGCAAGTGCTTAATTTAATTGGCAAATTCTTCGCTTTAAAAAATCGCCGAGGGTGGGCGCCCCAGCTAAATAGCGCCTTAAAAATAATATTTATTTAATTTTATGGTGGCGGCGGGGCGTCACGGGCCAGGCCTAACAAAGAGCCCAAAAATCGCTTACACTTAGGTCATGCCTAAGGTGAGCCCGGAAGCCCGAAAGAAAGCCGACGATTTTCTGAAAATCGCTCCCCAGTTTCGCTTGGGTTCTCTGCCTACCGAAAGCCAGCACCCGGCCACGCTGCAATTATCTTCCCTGGCGAAAGACAATCTTCCCGAGGCCATGGAAATTTTCCGCGCCGTGGATTTAGCAGCCATGGAAAAGATTCTCGAAAAACGGGCCGAGCTCGAAAAAATGGCCGAGGCCATTCACGCCACTTTCGCGAAGGGTAAAAGAGTGTTTTTTTATGGCTGCGGAGCCACCGGAAGACTATCGCTTTCCCTCGAGGTGATCTGGCGCTTTGTGCACCAGGGAAGCAAAGATGCGGATCGCTTGGTTTCCTTTATGTCGGGCGGGGATATTGCCCTGGTGCGTTCGATCGAGAATTTTGAGGATCATCCGGATTTCGGCGCACGCCAGGTGAGGGAGCTGGGTTTTAGCGAGGGCGATTTGATGATCGCCACCACGGAAGGCGGCGAAACTCCCTCGGTCATTGGGGCGGTGGAAGAGGCCGCGCGCATTTCCCGCGCACCCCACTACGTTTTATTTTGTAATCCGCCCGCGCTGTTGGCGGAGCGGCTCGAGCGTTGCCGCCGCTTCCTAAATAATCCCGCCCTGCGCACGATTCCGATTCTCACGGGGCCAATGGCGATCTCGGGGAGCACGCGCTTGCAGGCGAGCACGGTTTTGATGCTGGCCGCGGGTGTGGCGCTTTTCGCCGATCCAAAAAATCCAAAAAAGCTTTTGGACCTCGCGCCTTTCGTGGACTTTTATCGTAAGGCTCCCTTAGCTTCGGTGCAGAAGTATATCGAATGGGAAGCGGCCCTCTACTTGGCGGGCGGATATACGCTCTATGAGACCGATCGCTACGGCATCACGATCTTTACCGACACCACTGAGCGTTCTCCCACCTTTAGCCTCGTGCCCGTGGAGAACCTTTTGGACCAAGACGCGGCCCCCGCATTGGCCTATTTGAGTTTCCCGAAAGCCGCCGACGTAATGAGCGCCTGGAAAGAGCTCTTGCTGCGCGAGCCTATTCCTCTCGAATGGGACGAGCTGGCCGCCGTGTCGAACTGGCCGCGCCTGCGTGGGTATGATTTCAGTCGCAATGCCCGCGAGCAGCGCGTGAAGCGCCTGAACGGCAAGCGGCAAGAAATATTTTCGATCACCCGCGAAGGCGGAAATATGGTTTGGCGTTCCCCGGCGGGAGAAACTTCTTTCAGCGTAGAAAAGCTGCATCCGCTCTTTGAGCATATTTACCTGAAGCTTTTGTTGAATACGCACTCTTCCCTTCTGATGGCGCGGCTCGGGCGCTATGAAGGGAATCTAATGACCTGGGTGAAGCCGAGCAATAATAAGCTCATCGACCGCTCCATCCGCTACGTGCAGGCCCTGCTGGAGCAAAACGGGGAAAACTCCTTTTCCTACGAAGATATTTGCTATGCACTATTCGGCGAGCTGGAAACGCTGAAGATGGAAGAGCCTATAGTGTTACGTACCCTAAAAGCGCTTCAGGGCTGATCTTTATTTTTTCTTTTCTTTGCTCTCTTTGATTCCCGAAACGTCGGAATCTCGATTTTCCGGAATTCCACCCTTGGGCAGTACGGCGGCTTTACCCTGGCCCCGAATAATATCGGTGCCGGAATTCATCTGCACTTTTTGCTCGCGGGAGCCTGAGGTGGAGTCGTGAGCGTCGGCGATGGCCTTAGCGCCTTGAAGCTGCTTCAGGCGCTTATCGAAATCTTCGAGCAGGCTGTCGAGATTTTCCTTATTCGCGCCGTAGCAGTCCACGCTCATCGCGTAGGCTTGCACATTGCCTCCGGTAACTTCTTCCTCGTCGCTGTCTGGAGGCAGCACTAAATTTTCTTGGTAGGATTTGATTTCCGCTATCGCCGTGTTCGTAACGGCGATCAGGTACGCGAGGGAAAGAGAGGTTACTTTATAGTCCTTGCCGGAGGAGTCGAATTTCGCTCCCTGCTTTTGGGTGAGGTCTTTCGAAAAGGCGGCGGGTAGGATGCCGGCCACGGTCTTGGATTCTTTATCCAGTAGGTCTAGGCAGTCTTCGCCTTTTTGCAGGAAGAGATCGTTGCCTTCGCAATCTTCCACCGCGGACGCGATTCTGGTCACGGGCTCGCAAAAACTTTTGGGCAGCTTGGAATAATCTTTAGCGGCGAGGGCTTGGGTGCCGGATAAGAGGGCTAGCATGAATAGGTAGTGCATTTTTCCTCCTGCTTAACGGTGTTTTCTTTTTGCGCGCTTTTTTCCGCCGGCCACGCAGCTGCTGTAGAAATATTCCCGGGGCGAAATGCTCACGTGGGAGCGCCCGGTGCAGTAGACGTTCTTGCCTATCCCATTGATGCCCATCATGAGCTTAGCCAATTTTTGCTGGGTGGCTTTGCTCTGGTGGTTGGGTACCAAGAAATCGGCGGCGTTACAGGTTTTATGCCAAGAATTTTTTGCGCCACCGCGACGGGCGTTATTTACGCGCATGGCGGAAGCGATCTCTACTTTCCCGAACTCTTTGGCGATCATGCGGAGCGCGCCGCATACTTTTGCCGGCAGGCACTTATTATTATCGCCACGGCCGCTTTTTGCGGTGGGCTGATCAGAAACGCAGATATTTTGATCGCCGCAGGCGCCTTCGGTTCCAGGCATGCAGCCAGCTTCCGCATGGGGGCTCAAAAAATAGGTAAGAACCAAAAGAGTTAGGGTGAGTTTCATCGATACTCCAAAATTTTCTATCGGGGGGAGCTCTCCTGAATAGTCTAAAATATTTCGCGGATTTAGATACCTGCTTTCCTTATTGTAAGGAAAATATTGAGCTCATCTATGGAATGCCCTTGACTGTACTACAAATGTACTATTATGCTTAAGGGGTGGTTCATCGCTGCGAATGGATCCCTCTGCTTATCACCCACTTAATTCGCCCCCATTGGGCGCTGGAGACTGGATGTCCGCTCTACAAGAGCTGCGCGCGCGCATCGGCGCCCTCAAGAAACTCTCCCGCAGCGAAACCCATCCTTACTCGCTTTTGGCGGGAGGCTTGCCGAAAGGCGTGCTGGTGGAAGTTTCGGGTCAGGGGAAAACCGAGAACGTGGCGCATTTTCTCGCGGAGAATTCCGAGGTACCGGCCGCCTGGATCGAGAGTGAATTTTCCCTCTATCCGCCCGCCCTCTTTCAGAGAAAGAGAAAGCTCGAGAACACATTTTTTGTTGAGGCTGGAAAGGATGCGGCGTGGGCCGCGGCCACCATCCTCCGCAGCCGCTTATTCCCGATCCTCGTATTCCACGCGCCCTACCGCGAGGACGAGCGGCAGTTGAGGCGCTTTCAGCTATTGGCCGAAAAGGCCGAGGCCACCGTAATTCTCTTGGCGCGAAAAAAACCCCTCGCCGCCTGGCCGATCGCCCTTTCGCTGGAGGTGCGCGAACGGAAGCTCTTCGTTCTGCGGCAAAAGTGAAATGGTGGTGGTTTGCCTCCTGCTGCGCGAAAATTTTTCCCGGCTTCCGGCCTTGGCGGAGGCCTGCTTGGCGTTTAGCCCGCAAGTAGCCGTATCCCACGAAGCGGTTTTCGTGGAGGTTTCTGGTTCCCTAGGGCTTTTTTCTCTCGAGCAATGTTTTGCGAGGCTGCAAGAAATCCTCGGCGCTTTCCAGCTCGCCGCCACGATCAGCAGCGCCGGTGATTTACCTTCTTCGCTGGCCTTTGCGCGCTACGGAATTACCGCGCGGGAAAATCTGCCCGTGGATGCTCTTCGCGATTATCTTTCTCCGTTTACGCCCAGCGATTTTTCCCCGGGTGCCATCCTGCGCAAGCTTGGCATAAAAACTCTGGGTGAATTTTTGGCCGTACCGCTTAAGGAAATCCCGGCACGTTTCGGCAAGGAGGGCGCGCGGGCATACGCTAAGGTGTTCGAGGCTAAACGTATCGCCTGGCCCCGATTCGTGCCTTCCGCAAAAATCGAAGAGAAAACGGAGCTGGATTTCGCGGCCCAGATCGAAAATCTCGAGCCTATTTTCTTTATTCTCAAAGGATTGATCGACCGCGTATTTATCCGCCTTTTCGCGAGGGCCGAGATGCTAATGGCATTTCGATTGCGTTTTCGGCTCAACCGCCTGGCGCGTAACGGATCCCGCGAGCGTCTGCTGGAAGTGAGGCTGCCCTTGCCCCAATCGGATCCGAAAGGAGTACTGCAGTTTTTGCAGGATAGAATCGCCAAGGAGCTGGAAAGCCGGCCGCTAGAAGATGCGCTGGAAGAGGTTGCGATCGAAATTATCGAAACGGCCCCCTTCCGCAATGCACAGCGAGACTTTTTTTCCAAAGTAGAAGAAGAAAAAGAAGCCTGGGCTTCGCTCGTGGCCAGACTGAGCGAAAGGCTGGGTGAAAATGCGGCTTTTCTGGCGGCGCCCTCCCCTCGTTTATTACCCGAAGCGGCCTGGAAAAAATCGCTGGAACCCGGGAAAGGCGAGCTCTTGCCCCATGTGCCGTTACGCCCTCTGCGCTTATTGGCTAAGCCCCTTCCGATCCGCCGCGACGGAAATTTTTTGCGTTGCCAGAATCGTTCTTGGGGGATCCTGGCTTTTGAGGGGCCGGAGAAGTTGCGCGGAGAATGGTGGCTCGGGGGATTTTCCCGGGAGTATTTTTGTGTGGATACTTTGGCGGGAGAACGGCTATGGGTATTCCGCCATTTCAACGAGACCGAGCTTTTTTTGCACGGGATTTTCGACTGATGTACGCCGAGCTCGAGGTAAAGACGAATTTTTCTTTTCTGCGCGGAGCTTCCTCTCCGGAGGAGCTGATCATTAAAGCGGCGGAGCTCGGCTTATCCGCCATTGCGCTGAACGATTTCGACGGCGTGTACGGCATCCCGAAAGCATTCTGGGAAAAAAAGAAATACCCCGACCTAAAATTGATATCGGGAGCCAGCCTCTCCCTGGAAAATTCGTCGCGGCTCACTCTTCTCGCCCGTGACCGTAAGGCTTATGGCTTGCTTTGCCGTATCCTCACCGCCAGCCATGCCGGAAAGGAGAAAGGAAAGGCCGCGCTGCGTTTCGAAGAATTGCGCGCGCTGCTGAATGCATTTCCGGAGGCGGCGGAAGGTTTATTCGCCTTGGCTCCGCTCACGGCGGATTTTTTACGGCTGCGCCCACTCTTTTCCCGCCTCTACGTGACCCTCCATCGGTTACGCGATGGATTCGAAAAAGAAAATACCGAAAAAGCCATCTGGATACGCGACCGCTGGAGCGTGCCCATCGTAGCCACGAACGACGTGCACTACCACGAGAGCGCGCGGCAGCCCCTTCAGGACGCGCTCACCGCCGTGCGCGAGAATGCGTCTTTGCAGAAATTAGGGCATAAGCTTTTCCCCAACGGCGAAAGGAGGCTGAAGTCCTGCGCCGAAATGCGGGCACTTTTTTCGGATCTGCCGGAAGCCGTCGAGGCCACGATTGAAATCGCCGGACAATGCACCTTTTGCCCTTCGGAGTTGAAATACCGTTATCCCTCGGAATGGATTCCGCAATCGCATACGGCGCAGTCCTACCTCGAGCATCTCACCCGGAAGGGAGCGCAAGAGCGATATCCCAATGGGATACCAGATGCCGTGAGCGCGCAGATGAAACATGAGCTTCGCCTGATCGAGAAACTTGGCTTTCCCGATTATTTTCTCACCATTAACGATATCGTGGCATTTGCGCGCTCCAAAGACATTCTCTGCCAGGGCCGGGGTGCTGCCGCCAATAGCGTGGTTTGCTATTGTCTCGGCATCACCGCGATCGATCCCGTTCACATGAATTTGCTGTTTGAGCGCTTTATCTCGGAGGAACGGAACGAGCCACCCGATATCGACGTGGATTTCGAGCACGAAAGACGTGAAGAAGTTTTGCAGTACGTTTACGAGCGTTACGGGCGCGATCGCGCCGGCATGGTGAGTGCGGTGATCACCTACCGCCGGCGTTCGGCTTTCCGGGAACTGGCCAAAGCTCTCGGCATCGACGTGGGGACGCTCTCGGCCAAGAAGCTCAATAAGTTTTTCGACGAGCGCGCCCAGAACACCGAAACTAAGGAGCCCAGGAAATTACTGGAAGCGCTTTCGGAGGAAATGGCGGGCTTCCCGCGCCATCTTTCGATCCACAGCGGGGGGTTCACCCTTTCGGCCGATCCCTTGATCGAGATCGTGCCCATCGAGCCGGCGAGGATGGAGAACCGTACCATCATCCAGTGGGATAAATACGACCTAGATTTTCTCGGCCTCCTAAAAGTAGATTTGCTCTCGCTCGGGATGCTTACCGCGATCCAGCGCACCCTGAAGCTCGTGAAAACGGAAATGCACTTGCTCCCCAAGGAATGCCCGAAAACCTATAAGATGATCCAGATGGCCGATACGGTGGGTACCTTTCAGGTTGAAAGCCGCGCGCAAATGTCGATGCTGGGCAGGCTGTTGCCGGAGAAATTTTACGATCTGGTGATCCAGGTGGCGATCGTGAGGCCGGGACCCATCGTGGGAAAAATGGTGCACCCCTATTTACGCCGGCGCCGCAAAGAAGAAAAGGAAGACTACCCTCACCCGGCCCTGCGCGCGATTTTGGGGCGAACTCTCGGCGTACCGCTTTTCCAGGAACAAGTGATGAAGATGGCGGTAGAGCTCGGTGGCTTTACTCCCGGCGAAGCCGATGAGCTTCGGCGCGCCATCGCGGCCTGGCGTTCCGAAGGATCGATCACGAAGATGGGCCAGCGCTTAAAGGATGGCTTTAAAAAAAATGGTTTATCGGAGGAGTTTTGCGACCGCATCTTTCAGCAGATCCAAGGCTTTGCGCAGTACGGTTTTCCGGAAAGCCACGCGGCGAGCTTCGCGCTCTTGGCGTATGTTTCCTGTTATTTAAAGTGCCATCATCCCGCCGAATTCACCTGCGGGCTTTTGAACTCCCAGCCCATGGGATTTTACTCTCCCCATACCCTGGTGGATAGCGCCAAGCTTCAGGGGGTAACGGTATTGCCCGTGCATTTGAATGCTTCCGCCTGGGAAAGTACCATCGAAAACGGTGCGCTGCGCTTAGGCTGGAAAATGGTGAAGGGAATGCACCGGGAGGAAGCCGAAAAAATCCTTAGCCTCCGCCCTTTTACCGGCTTGGCGGATTTTCTTAAGCGCGCCCCTGTGCGGCGAGACGCGCTCCTGCGTTTGGCCATGGGGGGGACATTCGAATGCTTCGGCTTTCCTCCGCGCGAAGCGCTTTGGCAGGTGCTCGAGTTTCAGCGCCGCCGCGACCGCGTGCAGGGAGATTTATTCCTCGATTCCGGTTATGTGGAGGAAAGCGGGGCAAAATTCCATGCCCTCGGCGATTACGAAAAAATTCTCGAAGAATATGATGCATTTTCGCTCTCCACGCACGGGCATCCCATGATGGCGCTGCGGAAAATATTGCCCCTGCCCAAGCTGAATACCCAGACCGCCAAGCTCCAGCGCCCCGGGACGCAGGTGAAATTTTCGGGTTTATTACTGGTGCGCCAGCAGCCGCCCACCGCGAAAGGCATGACCTTCGGCACTCTCGAGGACGAGTTCGGCTTTCTGGATATCGCGATCGCCCCTGATATCTGGGAAAGAGTAAAGGATGCTTTTTTGGATAATTGCTTTCTCGTGGTGACCGGCAAGCTCCAGCGAGAAACCAATTCCTATAGCGTATGGGTGGCCGACGTGAAGAGCGTATGGCCCGAGAGCAAAGACCGCGAGCAAGCGCGCCTGGTGATCGAGCCTACTCAATACTTTCACTCTTTCTAAAATTGATTTCCTTCCCGGCTATTTCGGCCTAAAATTTAGGCGAACCGCCCGCCCTAACCTTTTCATCTTGGGGAAAGAAATGAAGTCCATCCTAGATTTTTTGCGCTTGGAAATGAAACAAACCGCCTACTACCTCGGCACATTCTTTTGGGCGGTGGGGATATTATTCGGCGAACTCAGCAAATCGAAAAAAAATGCCATCGATTCGGGAATGGCCTCCCAAGAATCTTTCGCGGTTCTCGGGTATACCCTGGCGAGTTTTTTCTTTTTCGCCCTCGCGCTGATTTTGCTTTTCAGTGTTTTGCATAAGTTGCGTAATTCCTTCGCCCGCCATCAGCCTTCACTCTGGGATTTCGGCATCTCCTGGACCTGGATGTCGATCAAGGTAGCCACGCTCACCTGCCTCACCCTGATCCCCGCTTTTGCTTATGCGCTTACGAATTATATGACGAGCATCACGAATCCCATTCGTTTCGCCTCAATCACGGGCGGATTAGTGGTGATTTTTATTCCGGTATGGTTCGTTCTCTATCATGGCGCCACGGCCCTGGTGGCCGCCCGCGGGCATTCCCATCACTCTACCCGGGACTCCTGGAAAGCCTTCCGTGCCATCTGGAAAGGATGCTTGCTGGCGCTGTTGTTGCAGGCGGCACCTAGCCTGCTCCTGCTCTTTCCCGTGCGCATGCTGAGCTTCCGCTTCTCGGGGCTGGAATACGTGGCCATAGGCCTGAGTGTTTGTCTGGCGCCTTACCAGTTTGGGATGATGGCGGCGGTCCAGGCGTATTTAGGAAAGCTGATCACGGAGCGCGCTCCGAATTTGTTGGCCACGAAATCGGCGGAGAACAGTTAGCTATTTTTTCTCTTCGCGCTTCTTCTGATCTTCCAGAATACCCGTCACGTCGGAATCGCGATTTTTTACCGCCGATTCTTTCGGAAGTCCCGTTGGGGCAACGGGCTTGCCCTTCAGCACCTTAGTGTCGCTGCTGGATTCCACTTGCCCTAAGTTGACTTGGTTCAGTCCGCTCTTGGCGAGCACTTCGCTCTTGGCCTTCTTGAGGTCTTCCACCATGAGGCTGAGCACGGCGCTGTCTTCGCTCACCATGCGAAAGGGAGTGGCGTAGCAAGGTTCTACCGAAAGGTATTTCTCGGTGCTCATTCCGGTTAGAGCCGGCTGATCATAATCTTCGGGAAGCGAAAGGTTATCCGAATAGGTTTTTACCGCAAACTTGGCCTGTTCTCCGCTGGCAATTAGATGGTCCAGCTCCTGAAGGGTTTGGGCGAAAATGGATCCGGTAGTTTTATAGGTGATATTTTGCCCGGAGCTGCCTTTGGCGGCCTCCGCTTTCAAGATTTTGTCGATCTGCGCGCGGTTATTGCTCAGCGCCGTGGTGAAAAGCGAAAGGCAATTGTCCGCCTGCTTGCCGAGGGCGAAGTTATCGTCGCAATTCGTGGCATTTATTTTTAGCGCCGCAAAGGGCAGGCAAAACGGCGCGGCCGCCTGGGCGCCGCTGGAAATCAAGAAAGCGCCAACCGCGAAGGGGATGAATTTGGGTAAGGACTTCACTTTTTATTCCTCATTTTTTGGTAGAGCAAGGCTCCGCCTACACCGAGGGCGGCAATGGCCGCGATGATGATGATCTCGTGGCTCTTGGAGGCTTCGTCGGCGATCAGCTCGGTACCAGTGAGGGAACCGGGGCTTGGATCGGCCGGGGCGCGAAAATCAGGGCCATAGTTGCTCTTATTTCTCGGAAGACCGGCGCATTTGTTCCAGGCGGAAAAACGGGTGTCGTTCACGCCGAAGTGATAACCCCCGCCCGCGTAGCCGCCAATTCCGCATTTTCCGTTATATTTTTCATCGCACAGGCGCTTCAGCTCATGGCATCCGTTCGTGAGTCCCACTAGATCACAAGTGGCAATGGTCGTTTGTTGGTGCTGGGATCTTCCGGGACGTGCGCAGAGGTTCGGGCATCCGTTCGGGTTTCCGCAAATTCTTACGCAGGCCCGGCGCTGCTGGTCGGGGGAGCGATACCCCGAGGTACAAGTTACTTTTTTAGCCCCCAAGGCCTTTAGCATTTCGCTCAAAGTTTTTACGTATTCCGGGTTTGCATTTTCGAGGGCGCGGGTATCTACATTTTTGGCAATGGCAACTTGCGGGGTGCTCACCACGGGGGCCGCGTAGCCGGTGCCCATTCCGATAGCGAGCTGCAGGCAGAGAATCTGGGTTAAAAGCGTTTTTATTTTATGCAGGTTCATGATTTCCTTATCGGCCAAGCGCGCCTATTTCTTTCCCTTGGCTTCCAGTGAGGCGTCGAGCACGAGGGAGGCATAGTCGTTCTCCACGCCCTGGGCCAGCGAGAGGGAATCCAGAGCGGTTTCCCCCTTCAGCTTAAGCAGAGCGCTCGTAGCGTGAAATTTCGGGGAGGATCCCGGTGCGTCCGCGGCCTCGGTAACCCAATATAGCAGCTCCACCGCACTTTTTTTCTGGGACGGAAAGTTTCTTAGCAGAACGTGGGCGGTGAATCGTTTTTCTTCCCCGAAAAATGGGCAGGCCACGCGCCAGTCGGGAAGATCGCGGATTCTTTCGTGGGCGCACGCTACCCCTTCCGCGCCTTCGTTGGGCACGTACGAAAACTGAAAATTCGGCTCCGGTTCGGCCCTGGCAGTCCCCGCCAGGAAAACGAACAAATAGAGGAGGGTCTTCATGGGTAAATTGTAGCCCAGAATGCCCCCCAGAAAGCGTGTAGGCGCAGAAAGGAGATAAGATTTTAAAAACTTTTTTGGTCTGATTCGAGGGGCCGCAGCTCCATCTTTGGTTTTAGGGAGGCGCGGCTATGGCAGGCAAAACGAATCCAGCGAAATCCAAGCGCCGCCAGCGCCCCTCCCGAAATGGCGGTGGCGAGGGCATGAAAGTAAAGCCAGATTCCCTGCCGGAAAAAAGGCAACTGGGCCAAGCGGTAGCCATTGTCGAAGCGGAAAAAAACACCCCGAAGAACGAATGCCAGCGCGGTAAAGCCAATGACAAATAGAAGCGCGCCTAAGAGGCCGAAGCCATATCTTTGCAGAAGAATGCGCTTGGGCTGGTGGGTCTGCTGGAGAATGCAGTCGTCGAAGTTTTCATTGCGCTCCAGGCACGCCCCGATTTCCCTGGCGATTTTTCCCCACGAGGTGGGCGGGGCGCTAAGGGGCAATCCCCTACTTTCCCGCTCGATGGCTTCTTCCCAGGAAATTAAAAATTTATGGGCTTCGCTATTTTGGGCGTCCAGCAATTTTCCCGCGTCGGCGATGGCGCGCAGAGAAATTTGGTAGTCGCGGTTGCGGTGAAACTCGGCGGCGCGGCCGAGGAAGCGCGAGAGCTTAGCGTTGTTCAGGGTGATCACATTATCGCGCTTTATTTCCACCAGAACACGATAGCAGAAAAAACGGATTGGCGTTACTCTCGCGGGCATGTGCTACTCAACTCGCATTAAAACTTCGCTTAAGGAAATAGCCGGAGAGTTCCAGGCGCAAACCGACCTAAGCAGTTTTGAAAGCCTTCTCCGCCAGCGCCTATCTAGCCCGCAGCTAAGAGTGCCCTTCGGGCTGGATCGTTATTTTTTGCTGAGCCAGGATCCGGCGGAAGCCAGGCTATCGCCGTTTATTTCGGCTTTTCACGCCGAAGAGAAGTC
This sequence comes from Bacteriovoracia bacterium, assembly GCA_050246755.1. GTDB lineage: Bacteria > Bdellovibrionota > UBA1018 > CAIPTA01 > CAIPTA01 > JAKFYM01. The sequence goes on along the minus strand of JBFWVL010000002.1, from coordinate 366,883 downwards.
GCGCAACGAGATTGCGCTGAGGGCCGCCGTGCACGAGCTGCGCGCGCTGGAGAGCAAAAAGCCTAGCGCCACGGGCGCGAAGAAAATCGGCGTGCTGCAGCGGCGCATCGTGAAATTGGACGGGAAGATTCGAGCCTCCTTCGATCGAATCGATCCGCTCGACGATCGTATCTTCCCCTCCTACTTCGCCCCCGTGATCGTGGAGGAGGCCGGAAAGCGATTTTTACGGCCCATGCGCTTTCGGGTGCAAAATCCCGACGGCAGCGAGATTCCTAGTCAATATAATGTATTTAATGCCAGACACGATTCGCTCCTGAGCGCTAAAACTTGGCGCCCCCTTTTCGGAAAGAATCACCTGATTTTTCCTTTTCAGCGCTTCTACGAGTGGGTTTCCGCGCACGGCAAAAAAGAAGAAATCTATTTTGCGCCAGAAAATCGCGAGGTGATGTGGGCCGCCGGTCTTTTTTCCGTTTCTCCGAGTGGAAACGATGGGGCCATCAGCTCGTTCGCCATGGTGACCGATAATCCGCCGGCCGAGGTGGCCGCTGCCGGCCATGATCGCTGCCCAGTTTTTTTGAAACAGGAGCAGCTAAAAAATTGGCTCAGTCCCCAAAAATCGAGCCCGGAATCGCTTCTTTTGCTGCTTCGTTCCATTGAGAAAACGTTTTATCTTCATGGGTTAGCCGCTTAACCTGGAATCGGCTGCACGAAAAATGTACTATCCGCTTGACGTACGACGAATGTACGCTTACCTTTATTTTATGCTCACTCCCAAACAGAAAAACGTTCTCGAGTTCCTTCAGCGTTTTATTCAGGAGAATGGCTACTCGCCTTCCTACCAGGAGATCGCTGATGCCTTCAACCTCAGCTCCCGATCCACGGCGCAGAAATACGTGGAGCGCCTTCGCGATGCTGGCTTCCTCGATATGGACGCTAACTCCAAGCGTGGTGTTTCGGTGAAGCAATCTGGGATTCACTTACCCCTTTTAGGAAAAGTAGCCGCCGGGCAGCCGATCGAATACCACCTGCACCAGGAGTTCGTGGAGGTTCCCTCCTCCTTCGTGCAAATCGACCGCGAGCATTTCTGCCTGATGGTGGCCGGGGATTCGATGATCGAAGCGGGAATTCTCGATGGCGATTACGCCGTGATTCGGAAACAAGATCATGCCGACGACGGCACGATCGTGGTGGCCTCGGTAGAAGGCCAGGCCACTCTTAAGCGCTTACAGCGCAAAAAGAACCGAGTAGAACTTCATGCAGCCAACCCGAAGTACGCTCCTCTGGTGATTATGCCCCCGGTGCAATTACGCATCGAGGGCATACTCACCGGAGTGTTGCGCAACCTTAATCATAAATACTGATACCTAGTTAAATATACGTAACAAGGATGTGAATATGTCTCTTCACGAGAATTTTGCGCCTATTGAGGCGCAGCGGGATACTTTTGTCCGAACTGAAACGGAGACCTTCGTGGATTTACCACGGGGGGCGCTGGTGGAGATTTCCGGGCCTAGCGCCCGGCGCGCAGTGGCGGCTTTGCTAGCGCAGAATCCAGACCAGGCCGTGGTATGGATCGAACGTAGCTTGGCTCCCCTGCCGCCCGAGCTCGAGTGCATACGCCTGAATTTTGAGCGCGTGCTCTTCGTGCATGGCGATCAAGATTCCTCCTGGGCGGCATCGGCGGTACTCACCACCGGCCTATTCCCGCTCGTGGTTTTCGGTGCGGGCTATAGTAACGAACGCGAATTGCGCCGTTACCTCCGCCAGGCAAAAGCCACCAACGCAACTTTCTTAGTGATCAGCGAACGCCCTACTCCCTCCACATTGTTTAGCGTTCAGCTGCTTGCGGGAAAGAATGGCCTGGAACTTTTACGCCGGAGGTTCACGTGATGAAAGAATTTATCCAGTCTCTTTCGGGGGCGGTGCCCTTGAAACGCAAAGGAGCGCGGCTCTCTTCGCCTTTGGGATCGTGGCAAATGCTGGGAGTATATGGGCCTCTTTCGCTCGAGGAAAGATCGGCGGGTAACCGCCAATTCTTCCGGATAGAAACCTCTTCCCGGGAAACGTTGCTAGTATACCGCGATCCCGGGGAACGGGGCATGCGGGAGCTTTATCTATACGAAGTAGCGGGGGCGGAATCTCAGCCAGCGCAATCCAGGGCGGGTTAGCTATGGCCCTTCGCTTTTTGCCGGTACGTTTCGAACAGCGAGCGCCAAGATTCCGTACTGCAGCTTTGCCGCTCCTCTATCATGCTCATGTAAATCGCCGTTTCGGCGTCCGTCACGGCGGCCGGCTGTTCCGAAATATATTCTTGGGCTTCTTTGGTTTTCTTAAAAAACTCTTCGCGATCTTTGTCTACTAGGCCGCTGAGCGTGTGTTTTAGGTTTTGGCCCACCATGTATTCGACGTGGGAATAATAATAACCCGGGCTTTTCTGCTTATATTCGGTGCCGATATCGGAAAGTTTTTTGGCGATTTTTTGCGCGATCCATTTTCCGGTTTCGTTTTCGCTGGCCCAGTTTTTTAGGGAACGCGTATTAAATTCGGGCACCGCCATGGTGGGCAGAAAGCTATAAACCCACGTGAAGGCCGCGGCGTTGTCGTAGGATGTAGACAGCAAGGTGTCGTAGGCGGTCTGATAATAAGTATTGAAACGGGCCGCTTTGCCTGCCTGAATAAATGCCGCTTGCACTTCCTCTTTCTTGGCGCCGCTGCGTTTTAGGCTCTCGGCCAAATAGTAGGCGTAGGCTCCGTTTTCTGGATCTTGCTGAGCCAATTCCCGGAGCTCACCGATGGCTTTATCGTAGTTTCGGTAGCGTTCGGGCTTGGGACCAAGACTGGCCACTGGGGTAAGCATTCCCGAGTAGAGCAAGGAGTTAAAAAAACGAGTTTCTGGGTTTCGAGAATTTTCCGCCGGTTTCCCGTAAAGCGGAGATTGTTCAAAGGCAAAAAGCTCTTCCAGCAAAGGGTTGCGGTTGCGCTGCCGGGCCAAAAGAGCAGCCATTCCCGCCGCCCAAAATTGCGCGGGCGGAGCGTCTTTGAGTTGAGCTAGGAGTGCATGCACGGCACAGGGATCCTCATTAGAAAAAGCTTCCTCGAGGTCTGCCTGAAATTTTTCTTTCGACCATCCTTCCACCATCGGCGTGCGGAAAGGCTGCGTGAAAGCCAACTGCATCGTCTCTTCCGGCCTATCCGTCTTTTTCTTATTTCCCGAGGTTTGGGAGAGTAAATCGATTGGTTTGCGGCGATCTGCTTTCCAAACAATGGCTACGCCAAAGATAACGGCCATCACGGCTAAAAAACGGAAGATTGCTTTCATGCGTTCTAGTGTATTTACCTTGGGCAATTTGTGCAAATGCGGGGGGCGAAACGAAAAAAATTTATAAAAATAAGTACCTTTTCGCTACAATTCACTCCCTACTCGAAGGTATTTGAGCCAGGAAAAATTGCGCCTATTTGACTCAGGGCGCTTTTTTGCGCCCGATAGTAGAATTCAGCCGAGGAGAATAATGATTCCCGCGACGCATCAAAAATTTGTGGACCAGGCCTTGCCGATTTTGCAGCAAGACGATCGTATTCTCGGGGTGGCCGCCGCCGGCTCTTGGGCCATCGGTAAGCTTGATGTTTTTTCCGATCTCGATCTCGTGCTGGTAGTCAGGGATGAAAATTTTAAAGATAGCGTCCGGCAAGCTAAGGAAACGGCCTCCTCCCTCGGCACGCTTTTGTCTTCCTTTACCGCTGAGCACGTGGGCGAGCCTACCCTGCTCATCTGCCTGTTCGAAAATCCCTTGCTGCACGTGGATCTTAAATTTGTTTCGGAAAGCCAGTTTCATCAGCGCGCTGAAAACCCAGCAATCCTTTGGGAGAGAAAGAATATTCTTTCGAATATTTTGGCGGCGTCCGACCCCCAGCCCGTTTCCGTGGATTTGCAATGGATGGAAGATCGATTCTGGACCTGGATGCACTACGCCGGCCTGAAAATCGGGCGGGGTGAATTTTTTGAGACGATTAACTTCGTGGCCTTTTTGCGCAGTACCGTGCTCGGGCCGTTGCTTTTGCAAAAATGCGGGCAGCCGCCCTACGGCGTGCGCCGCCTGGAAGAAAGCTGTAGCGAAATTCTCCCGGAACTGCGCGCTACGCTCGCTAAATCGGATGATCCCGAAAGCTGCGAAAAAGCTTTGCGCGCGAGCGCCAAGCTCTACTTGGACTTACGGGAGGCCTTAGCTACGCCCAAACTTCAGCGCCATCGCCGTGCGGAAATGGCGGCGATGCAATTTTTGCATGAAGCCTGCGATGCGGCCCGCACGAAGAATGTGATTCAGTTCCGCCACTCGTAAACATTGCATAAGTGCCGGATCAATAATTTTCCTACGTGAGGGTGGGGAAAAAAACGGGGGTTTTGATCGCTCCCGCCGCAGTAGACGACCGCGCCCACGCCGCGATTCTCCGCTTGCAACAGAGCGAGGCTCCGCGCCAGCTCTGGAGATTCCCAATCCACATTGCGCGCCATGATGCTGCGCCGGCGCGCAAAGTAAGGAAGCGTCGAATCCCAGTCCCAGCCATAGATTAGGAGTACTTTCTCCGGCGGCACCACCGCCGCTACTTTTTCGCCGAGTACTACGGGGCCTTCATTTACGATCTGTTGCTGCCAATACGGCTGGCGCATAAATTCGCGAACGCTGAATACCGCTACCGAAACGAAAAGAACGATTCCCGCTACCTGCGCCCATCTCTTTTCCGAAAGCATGGTTTGCGCGCAGAGAACCGCGATCGCCAATACTAAAAAAACGCCGTTCGCGTTGGCGTAGTAATTATGGATGATATGCAGATTCGTAAAAATCAGCGGCGCCACGAGGAAAAGGAACGAGAACATCCAGTAGAGAGTGGCTTTTCTTCCCCAGGCTAGCGCCAGCCCTACCGAAAGAAGCCAGCCGGTGCGGTGGCCGATGGAATCGTGGATGGTTTGGCGGAAAAGTTTATACCAGAAATCTCCGCTCAAGCGCTGCGCCAGGGTGCCGAAGTTCCACTCCCTGAGTGCGCCGGAGGTGATGAAGCCCGCCAACGGGTTCATTTCTTTCACGTGGTCGGTGAACTTTGCCCATCCTAGTCCCGCGAGGAGGGGTATTAGTAAAAGTGTGCCCGCGGCCAGCAGCCAGCGGCGATCGAATTTTTTCTCCGTCCAAGTATTCCAGGAAAAGAGCAGTCCCAGCGCAAGCGCGTAGCATATGTAAGAAGTAGATTTTACGAGGGCGGCGGTGAATCCGAAAAAGAGTGCCGCGATCCACCAGTGGCTGGTGCGGCTACTTTCCCAGCGATAGGCCGAAGCGAGATACGCTAGACCGAAAAAGGTAGCGGTGCTTTCGATCATGAATTGCCGGGACCAAAATAAATATAAGGGACTCAGCAAAAACAAAGTAAGCGGCAATAGGAGGGCCGCCCCCCGAAGGCCGTACTGCCAGCCGAGTAGCAGCAGAGGAAGCAGGGAAAGATAAAAGAAAAGTTTCGCTACCGCCCTCCCCGCGCTTTCCAGCTTCCAGCCGGTGGCTTTGTAGACGACCGCCACGATGGTTTGATAGAGGGGGAATTCGAAGGGGATCGACCATGGGGGGCCGAGCACCGGGGATTCATACTTTAAGATGGGCCCCCCTTCCGCAATCATGTAGGAACTGAAAGCGGTCTGGGTTTGGCGAAAGCTATGCTCCTGCATGATCGAGGTATTCCAGCCCACGGTGGCGGCCCAGAGGGAATACAGCAGCGCGGCCGAGAAAATACCCACCACCAAAGCCGAAAGCCTACTACTCCGAAATTTCCTGTTTTCGGTAATCACCACGACTGAGCCACCTTTCGATCAGGCAATAAAGAACAATGAAGAGATAGCGACTGCCCATCTCTTTTATTTTTAATTTCGATACGCCTGATTTTCGATTCGTCCAGGAGTTCGGCACCACCGCGTACGTATATCCGCGCACGATCGCCTTCAGCGGAAGCTCTACCGTGAGGTTGAAGTGATGGCTAAGAAAGGGCTTGAGGCCGAGGATCACTTCCCGGCGATACATTTTGAAGGCATTCGTGGTGTCGTTGTAGCGGAAACCGAAGAGGGTTTTGATGAAAAAGTTCGCCATGCGGTTCAGGAGAAGTTTCGGCCAGGGATAATCGATGATCTTCGCACCCTTGGCGAAGCGGCTGCCGAAAACGCAGTCCACGCCCTGTTTTTCCAGGGTACGATAAAATAAAACCAGATCGGCCGGGCTATCGGAAGCATCGGCCATGAACACCGCCACCACATCGCCCTGGAAGTTTTCTAGGCCCTTGCGCACGGCGAAGCCGAAGCCGTTCGGCGGGCGGTTATTCAAGTGGCGAACGCCGGGATATTTTTTCGCCAGCTCCAGCAGCTTCGCTTCGGTACCATCGGTGGAATGATCGTTCACCACCAAGATTTCGTAGGGAATACCTTCGGCCCCGAGAGCTTCGGCCAGGCTGGTTACTGTGCCAACGATGCTGCCTTCTTCGTTATGCGCGGGAATGACGACGGATAGCTTCTGCATCCCTATCTCTTAGCCGCTTCTACCATCTCTTCGAGAGTATGCCGCAGATCATAGCGATACTTCCACTGGGGGTAATGATTCTGGAATTTTCGCACGTCGCTCACGTACCAGATATGGTCACCGGAACGGGCCTCGCCGGAAATTTTGAAATCCAGGCGCTTGCCCGAAATTTCTTCGATGATCGCGATGGCTTCTAGCATGGAGCAATTGGCGTGGCGCGATCCACCCATATTGTATACTTCGCCTGGGCGCGGAGCCTCGAAGAAATTCCAGAATGCGTTCACGAGGTCGAACGAATGAATATTGTCGCGGACTTGTTTGCCCTTATAGCCGAAGATCGTGTACGGCTTCTGGCCCACCGTGCACTTCACCAAGTACGCGAGGAATCCGTGGAGCTCGGCTCCGGAATGAGCAGGCCCGGTGAGGCAGCCACCGCGAAATACGGCCGTCTTCATGCCGAAATAACGGCCGTATTCCTGCACCATCACGTCCGCCGCCACTTTCGAGGCACCGAAGATACTGTGCTTGGACTGATCGATGGTCATCGATTCGTCGATACCGAATTTGGCGTAAGGGTGTGAGGGATCCAGCTCCCAGCGCATTTCCTTCTCTAGGAGCGGCAAGGTATTAGGGAAATCGCCATATACCTTATTGGTGGAAGTGAAAATAAAAACCGCGCCGGGGCAGTGTTTGCGGGTGGCTTCTAGTACCACCAGTGTTCCGGTGGCGTTCACGGAAAAATCCGTCATGGGCTCGCGCGCCGCCCAGTCGTGGCTGGGTTGGGCCGCGGCGTGCACCACGATCTGAACGTCCTTGGCGTATTGCGCGAAAATGGCGTCGATCGCGGCCTCGTCGCGGATATCGGCGCTATGGTGGGTAAAGCGAGGGAGCTCTTTACGGAGGCGCTCAGTGTTCCAGTCCACCGAACCATCTTGGCCGAAGAAATACGCGCGCAGGTTATTGTCCACCCCCACGATATCGAGGCCTTTCTCATGCAAGAAGCGAGCGGTCTCGCTTCCAATCAACCCTGAAGATCCCGTTACTATCGCTACTGCCATCTCTTCTCCCGCGTGAACAAATCTTAAATTCCAAAAATTTTCTTGGCTTGGGATTCGTCCTCGCGAATCCAGGCCGTGATTTCGCCCGCGATTTTTTCGGCCGAAAAATTCGGCTTCCAGCCGATCGCCGCATCGATTTTGCGGTTATCGCTCGCGTAGTAAGGGATATCCACCGCCGCCGTTTCGGGATTGGCCCTTATCTCGGTGGTTCGCCCGGTGGCCTTTTGGCAAAGCGAGGTCCATTGCGCGAGCGAAACGGCGTTCTCGGCTCCGCCTCCCGCATTGAATATTCCGCCCTTTACTTTTTCCCACTGCGCCAGCTGCCCACGGATCAAATCGAAGAGATCGCGGGGATGCATCAAATCCCGCACTTGGAGCCCACGGCCCTTCCAGCCTTTGTATTCTAGCGCTTTGCCGAAATAATGGTGGGCCGCCCAAAGCGCAAATACTCCCTGATCTACTTTCCCGAACTGGCCCGGCCCGGCGATCACCCCGCAGCGGTTGGTCACGCTTTCGAGGCCGTAGCCGGCGGCGTATTCCTGGATCAGCATCTCGGAGGCCAGTTTGGTGGCACCATAGAGCGAGCGGGCATTCGCCGTGGAAAAATCTTCGCTCACGCCAAAGGCGGAGATGCCTCTTTCCTTTTGCGACGCCGCCACCACGAAATGAGGGCCGCTTTCAGTGAGCTGGATCGCGCGCAAATTCTCTATGCTGTATACGCGGGAGGTAGAGAGGAAAATCAGTTTCTTGCAGTGAAGGCGGGCGAATTCCAGGCAATGAAAAGTGCCTACGAGATTGGTTTCGAAAACGTAGGAAGGAGATCCGTCCAGGCCAGCGTGCACCGAAGGTTCGGCAGAAGCTTCGATGAAAACGTCGAAGTTTCCTAGGCCGGAAAAATCACCGGGATTGCGGATATCGCCGTGCACGAATCGTATTCCCCTCGCCTGGAGAGTTTCGATATTTTTCTCGGATCCGCGGCGGCGCAAATTATCAAAGCAGATAATTTCTGCTTCGGGCCAAGTGTCGTTAGCGTAGAGGGCCAAGCGTGAGCCCACGAAGCCCATTCCGCCGGTGATTAAAAGTCTCATTCCATTTTGCCTCTACTCGGGAATATCATGGGAAATGGGCGAAAGTATAAGGGGATTTCAGCGGTCTAAACAAATAAGGCCCGCTTTCACGCACCGCTTAAAAATGTTTTTTTAGCCTTGCGCTTCCATCCTGCGCTAGTGAAACTAAGTAGGGAGAACCCTGTATGGCGAAAAAATCGGCACGCAAAAAAACCATCGCGCTCATCGCGCACGACGGAAAAAAGGCGCAACTTGTTACCTTCGTGCGCGATAATCTCGGCAGCCTGCATAAATATAAGCTGATCGGCACCGGAAATTCCGGTCGCCTCGTGCTTTCGGCGGGACTCAAAATCACCCGCAAGCTTTCCGGACCGCTGGGCGGAGATGCGCAGATCGCGGCCGAAGTAGCCACTGGACGCTGCCAGGCGGTAATTTTCTTACGGGACCCGCTCGGTATGCACCCGCATGACCCCGATATTTCCATGCTCATGCGGATTTGCGACGTCCACGACGTTCCCCTCGCGACGAATCTCAGCACGGCGGAGCTCATCATCAAGGGGCTGGATAAGCTAAGCGAATAACTTTGCTACCCGAGGCGAAATGCACCTACGCTGCTCGGCGATGAGGCAAAGATTCCACTTCGAACTCGATGATTTCTGTTCCGTATACTTGGTTTTCATCGTCGCGAAAGCCGGTCCACCAGGTATAGGCCCCCGTAATCACTCCCGGCAGCACAATAAAGGCGAAGTGAGCGTAGATGAGCGGTATTAGGTCGGCGGCAGAATAGATACCCATAAGAACCTCCACCTAATGCGATGCAAAGGTGGTGCCCTAGAGACCTAGCGGAATGGCATAGCGCGTTTGTAGTCTTTGGCGCTGCCGCGTTCGCAGTCCCGGCACAAGAAAACCTGCTGGTCGGTGGATTTTAAGGAAACGAACCAATCGCCGTTTTTAGGCAGACAAGGAGACTTGCAGGCGAAGCACTTCAGCTGGCTTTTGGCAGGTCGCCCTACTTTAGACGGGGTCATCATTGGTTTCTCCTTATTCATGCAGGACCGACTCTAGCACGCCGGAGGGCTGCACCGGTATGTATTTCACCCTAATTTCCCTTCTGGGGCATAAGGGCCGCACAGGCCGTTTTCGCCGTGTAAAAAGCCATTTTGTCTAAGTAGGATATAAATAATATTTATAGAATGACGCGCTGTTTTGGCGGCTGGAAGAATTTCTCTGAATCCCGCTATTTTCAATCAGCGCCCAGCATTGTAAGAAGAGCAGACGAATTTCTTGGAGCACGCGTGGTGGAAACGAAGAAAATTGGAGTTTTTGGAAACCCTCCCGAAGATCTCGCGGGCTCGCCCCCGGGGGCCACGCAGTACTCTCCTTTGTTCCCTGGCGCAGATTCTTTAGAAAATTGCGCGCCCCAAACTGTTTCCGCCATGACGATGCTCGCCCCCGGTGGCACCATAGACCGCCGGTATACCCTCGCCCTTGCGCTGCGCACGCTTGCCCCCCACGGAACACTCACGGTAATGGCGCCAAAGGATAAAGGCGGTTCCCGCTTAAAAAAAGAGCTTACGGAATTTGGCTGCGAGGTGAGCGAGGAAGCGAAAAGCCATCACCGGATCTGCGTATGCCGGCCGCCGGAAAACATGCATTCTCCCGCGCTAGAGAACGCCCTCCAAGAAGGCGCCTCCCATTTTCTGGAAGAAATCGGCCTCTGGACTCAGCCGGGGGTTTTCAGCTGGAATCGTCACGATCTGGGCTCCAGTCTGCTGCTAGAGCATTTACCGGCGCTCGCCGGAGTTGGCGCGGATCTCGGCTGCGGGATCGGCTTTTTATCCCGAAACATTTTACAATCGAAAAAAGTAAAGCACCTGACGATGCTGGATATCGACCGCCGGGCCATCGAGTGCGCTCAGAAAAACCTGGGAGAAAAGCGCGTGACTTTGCAATGGGCGGATCTCCGCACCGCCGCCTTGCCTGCCAATTTAGATTTCGTGGTAACCAATCCTCCTTTCCACGATGGTGGAATCGAAGACCAAAGCCTCGGCCAGGCCTTCCTCAAGCGCGGGGCGGAAATCTTACGCCAGGGGGGTTCTTGCTGGCTCGTGGCCAACCGCCACCTCCCCTACGAAGCCATCCTCCGCTCTTTCTTCGGCGAAGTTAAGCTGGTTGCCGAACAGAGTGGATTCAAGATTTACGAAGCGAAAAAGTGAGCAGAAAATGACCAAAGAAATTAAAAAATTTCGTCTAGACCGCATTCTCGCCAATCTCGGATATGGGTCCCGCCGCACAGTACAGAATCTGGTAAATAGCGGCCTCGTGACTCTCGACGGAGAGGTTTTGAAAAAATCGGAGCAGCATATTCCGCTTACGGAAGATTTACCGGAACGCATGCAAATCGAAGGGGAGCCGCTAGATCCCCTGCCCGGCCTCACGCTTCTCCTGCATAAGCCGGTGGGCGTGACTTGCTCCCATAAAGAAGAAGGTGATTTGGTTTACGATCTTTTTCCGCCCCGCTGGCGGCTCCGGGATCCCGTGCTATCCACCGTGGGAAGGCTGGATAAAGATACTTCCGGCCTGTTGATCGTGACCGACGACGGTGTGCTCCTGCGCAAAATCGTGGCGCCCAAGAGCCAGATCACTAAGCGCTACCGTTTCGTACTGGACCGCCCGATGAGCGGACAAGAAGAAAAAATATTTGCGGCGGGAAATCTGATGCTGGAGAGCGAAGACAAGCCGCTCTTACCCGCCAAGCTAATCGTGGAAACTCCCACTACCGGCACCCTCGATCTAACTGAAGGCCGTTATCACCAGGTGAGAAGAATGTTCGCGGCCGTGGGCAACCACGTTACGGAACTACACCGCGAAAGTATCGGCGGCCTGAGTTTGCCGATCGACTTAGAGCCCGGCGACTATATCGTGATGGATGAAGCCGCTATCGCGAAGATCTTCGCTTAGAGATTTACGCAAACACCGCCGCTATTGATCGAGTGGCCCCCATAGGCGCGGCACTGCGTATCATCGAAGGTGCCGATACTGCCACCTTGGCAATTATACAAAGTATAGCAAGCCCCGTACGCCATCCCTTTATTCTCGGCGGTGGCCCGAAGCGAGAATAGAGATAGAATGCCCGCGAAGATCACGAGGGCGGTAAAAAGAATTTTCCGGTAATTTTGCATAAAGCTTCTCCCTGGTTACTCACACCAGTATAGCAGCCACTATGCCCCTTCCCGGGAAGGATTTTTGACGCAGTTACCGCGAAGCCCGCTTTTTATCGCGTGTAAGTCCGTCTGCCATGCGCTTACGCTCGGCCTCCAGCACGAGCCTAATGAATTCTGGTATCGATAAGTTATAGAGACGAATCAGTACCTTCATTTTTTTCAAAGACGGGAGCGCCACGCCCCGCTCGAAGTTTGAGACGAACTGGGGCGTAGAGTATCCCAGTTCATCCGCCACGTACTTTTGTGTGAGACCAGCGTTTACCCGCATCTCCCGTAAATAGGCTCCAACACTTTCAAAATACCTGCCGCTAACACCCGAATTTTTGCCCATTTCGCCCCCCGGGATATAAATGGAAACCAGTTTGCTTTAGGGCTCTCTCTCTTCCTGAGATCCGCCCATGTATTCCAGTATGAAGGGGAAATATGAAGGTAATATGTTGGGAATGTGTTGATTCCTTGACGTGATAAGTATCTGGAATTACTGATTTTCTCCAGACGAAAGCCGTGGCTCAATTGGCTGCCGCGCCTGTTTTTTTGGCAGCCTCAGCAAGAAGCGAGTATTGGGGCTCGTGGCATCTATCGTTAATTCTCCTCGGTGCGCTTTCACAATTCCCAACGATACACTCAAGCCGAGACCCGTGCCCTTCCCAACCTCTTTCGTGGTGAAAAATGGGCGAAAAATTTTTTCTCGTACCTCCGTGGGGATGCCCTTGCCGGAGTCGGTCACTTGCACCTCCAGCCAGCTCCCCTCTTCCCGTACCGAGATATGAATCCACTTTTCCGGTAAGGAAATAATCGCATCGTGAGCATTATTTAAAAGATTGAGAAGAACCTGCGAGATATTCGTTGCCCGGCCCTCGAAGGAAAGCTGCTTGGGCACCTGATCCACGATCAGCCGGATCGCGTGGCTACGAAAGCGCTCCTGGCAAAGGCCGATCGTGTCGCCGATCACCTGCTCCAGCGGAACCTCTTCAAAAAGGTCATTGCTGCCTTCGCGGGAAAAAGTACGTAGGCCGTGGACGATCTTGGCGATGCGATTCGTGGTTTGCTCGATCATGTCGGCGTGATGCCGCAGCTCCTTCCGGTCCGGTGCTTTCTGGCCAAGCGACTCCGTCATGGTGGCGCTTACCATCTTGATAATCGCCAGCGGATTATTGATTTCGTGGGCTACGCCCCCTGCCATTTCACCCAGCGCGGCCATCCTTGCCGAGTTCAGGAGGTGGGCCTTCGCTTCTAGTAGTTCCGCCGTTCGCTCCTTCACCTTTTCTTCGAGAGAATGATTCAGGTCTTCGTGGATTCGTTTATTGATCACCACGGGGATCACCACCGAGATTACGTACACGAGGAGCAACCCGAACGAGAAGCCGAATACGGCGGCCTCGGGAATATTGCGGAGGAAAGGGTAATCGAGAATATGGAGGCCTTGTACCAAAATGGAGACGCCGAATATTTTATCGATCACATTCAGTTTTTTTGGTGAGGAAAGGAGTTTTCCGGCGGCGAGCAGCATCGGGGCCACGATCCCTATGCAAATCGCTAGGCTCTCGATAGCGAATCCTGCGCGGAAAATATAATGCAAAGAAACGCCGGAAATCCAGGCCAGCGCGAAAAAGGCGAACAGCTTTTTATAAGGAAAGCGGAACCCGTAAAGATCGCTCGTGAGCCTGGCTAGGCTGAACGAAGTGATGGCGAGAAAAGGAAACCCAAAAATATGGTAGAGCCCGCCCGGCTGCTCGGAGATAAACCCATCGGCGGCGTAGGAGAGAAAGGTACCCACCCAAATGCCGGCGGCCGTTTTATAGTAGCCCCGTCTATCGTGGAAAAAGTGCAGCACCGTCATGAACAAAATGTCCACTAGCGCGAGGGCACCATAAACTGCGAGAAGGGCGTTTAAAATCACGAGAACCTATTTCAAATGCTATCCAGTTTGTGAGAGGAATTCTACTTTTCCTCTTCTAAAAACCGCGCAGCCGGAAGAAATCAAAGCAGTAGACGTAGGCTTCCTCTTCTTTGGAATTCCGGATGATCTCGATATTTTTCTTCATTCCGGAGAGCAAGAGATCCTTCACGCGTGCCGCATCGTCTTTCGAGAGCGTAACCACGGCGGAATAGTGCAAATCATCCGGACGTTTAAAGTCGAGCGAACGCAATGCCTGTATTCTCCAGTTGGAATGATGCTTATTGATATTTTCCGAGTCGCCAGCGAGGTGGATATGTCCTGGCCCCATGGCGTATTTACCATTATTGTAAATGGCCAATCCAATTTCTTGGAGAAACTCTAATATTTCCGTGGTGGCGCCCACAGAAAGCTGCAGAAACGCTGCGAGTTGCGCTCTTTCCTGTAGGTGCGGAATCGATAGAAGCACATGCGCGGCACCGTAAATCCAAGAGCTATAAAACTTTGCTTCGGCCTCGGGAGAAATTCTATTGCTCACCGGAACCCGGTTACTCAGCACCGAACGCCGCTGAATCAATTCTTCGATTTGCCGGGAAAAGTATTTTTTTAATTTCTCGGTTCCCGCGCGTTCTTTTTGCAGCAGCAGCAGAAAAAAATGGCCCTCTTCCTCGGAGTGTTGCAAAAAATCGTTCAAGCGAGCGGCTTGCTCAAGATTAAGGTCGGCCTTCTTCTGCAGAACATGGGAGAGAAATGTAGAGTGGCAGCCAATGGTTTTGGCGGCAGCAGAGCGAGTGCCATCTCGGCGGCCCTTTCCGCCAAAACGCATCAAAATATAGGCTCGATAATCGTTAAATTCAAATAATGATTGGCTTGGCATTCTCAGTACTTATCGACTTAAAGTGATAATATTTAAATTTAATTATGCTTAATTTAGCAGCTTAATCTATTCTTCATTCGAGAGCTCTTTTATAGTTGTCTTAAGTAATCAAGTACTGAGCCCAAACAACCGATTATTAAGGAGATCTTATGAAAGCCACTAACGTAACCCTACTCGCTCTCTTGGCCACTACAACCCTTGCCCCCAGTCTCTGGGCGGCCGAAGGTGGTGTGAATGGCGGCGGAGGAAATGCCGTTGTCTGCCGGAATAGCCAAGGCGCAATTGCTCGCGCCGAGCTACTCGACCTCTATGAAGGAGAGGTTCGTTACGACTACGAAGTCGCCCGAGATTCCGATTCCGTAGCGGCCATGTCCCGCGCACTAAACCGTTCTCCGGATCCGCTTACCAGGAACTTGATCGAGCAGTCCGTGGCGCACGTTCTGAATAATTACGAATTTCTTCGCAGCGGAGTGGCGCTGAACCCTTCTGCCGATTTGGGAAAAGGCATCGCCATTCCCGTACCCGAAGGCTGCCGGCTTGAAGGCGTGGGCTACTATGAAGACGACGGCAAGCTGAAAGTTTCCCGTTCGGTCTACCAAGCACTGTCCCCTACCGATCGCGCTGCTTTCTTTCTCCATGAAGCGGCCTACCGCCTGGCCCGCGAAATGAAACAGCAAGACGATTCCAAAGATTCGCGTCGTTACGTGGCGGCGGCATTTTCTCCGGAAGTTTCGAATGATTTCATAAAGCAGCAACTGGGGAAAATCCTAACAGTTGCTGATTATGGAGATGCGGACAGCTGCTTGGCCAAAAAACATATCTTGGTGGACTCAAATGAAAATCCTGAATGGCGCGTTAAGGTCATTTCTCCGAAACTTGGAGAGAGAAACCACGGTAATGCATCTTTAAAAATCACATGTTCCGTACGCGAGTCGCTTGGCGGAGGAACTAGGATCCTCGGTGATGCTTCTTCCGATGGGGATTTATACGTGGACTCCCTGGTTAAAGTTGGCGACTGCGATAAAGTGGGTGTGCGATTTAATTCCGGAGTATGGCGCTATCAGCGTAAAGAAGTAGAGCCGTACGAGTACAACGTTAGCGTAAAGCAAGGCAGCAAGACGCTAACAAGGTCGGCGCATAAAACGGGAGCCGGCCCTAGCTGTGATTTTACCGGATACGATGTAAACTTCGTTCTCTCGCGTCCTCACTACATTACGAGTATTCCCGATGGAACCGAAGTAAGTAAATTGAAGAAGCGCGTGAGCGGCGAAGCCGGTGCTGTGCCCTCGAATAATACGAGCGCCGAGTAAGAATAAAGAATAGAAAACAAAAACCCCGCCTTCTCTTCGGAGTTGGCGGGGTATTCTGTTTTTGACGCGCCCCTTAACCAAAGGTGCCTGACACCATTTGGTGGTCCCACCCCGAATCGAACGGGGATCAGAGCTTTAGGAAAGCCCCGTTTTATCCATTTAAACTATGGAACCGAGAAATCAGCGCCGCTTAGGTCCGGAGCGTTTATTTTTTAGCTCAAAGGCAAACTGAAGGGAATGGAAAACCTCCTGCATGGTGGTGTCCAACTCGAGGGGCGTCACGGAAACGTAGCCGTGGTCCACCTGCCAGCAGTCGGTTTCGGGATTGGGATCGTAGCTCTGGTACTTTCCCCCTATCCAGAAATACTCCCGGCCGCGGGCGTCGATGCGGCGAAGAATCTCGGTGCCATATATTCGGCGGCCCTGCGAAGCGAGGCGGTAGCCCTTGAGCTTTTTCTCCGCCACATTGGGCACGTTGATATTCAGCATCATGCCTTTGGGCCAAGCGTTCAGGCCCGTTTTCCAGGAAGCGTTTGCTTTACCAGCAAAGGCGGGCAGAACTTGGTTGAGTGAAGCGCGCACGGCTTTGGCAGCCGTGGCAAAGTGCTTTGGCTTGCCGGGCTTGGCGTGGTCGAGGGAAAGCGAGACGGCCACCGAGGGAATGCCGAGGTTGGCGGCTTCCCGGGCGGCGGATGCAGTGCCACTATAGAAAACGTCTTGGCCGAGGTTGGCGCCGTTATTGATGCCGGAGAGCACGAGGTCGGGTTTTTTGCCCTTCATCACCTCGCCGAGGCCCACGTAGATGCAGTCGGCGGGGCCGCCCGAAACGGAATAGACCTCCCTGCCCCAGCGGTGCAAGCGCAGGGGCTTGTGCAGGGTGAGTGAATGGCCGGTGGTGCTGCGCTCCCGCTCGGGAGCTACCACGTATACTTGGTGGTCTTTGCGGAACTCTTCCGCCAGGGCGTGGATGCCCTCCGCGTGCACGCCGTCGTCGTTCGATATTAAGATGCGCATTTTTCTCCTATCCGCCGCCGAACACGCCGCCCGAACCGCCTTCACGGTTGAAGCCGGTGAAACCGGTGCCCATTAAATTCAAGAGTAGCTCAAACCCTACTTCGCCCTTATTGGGAGATCGATAGCGGTTCCAGTTATAGCGGAACGCGAGGCCCCAGCATTCGGAAGGATGGGTGAGCTGGGCTAATGCATCCCAGGTCTGCTGCTTGGAAGCCATTAGGTCGTAGCCGTAGCCAGCCTTGAAACCCACGAAATCGTTTACCGACCAAACAAGGTTTGTGGATGCGGAACGAGAGGGATTCGGCTGGCTAGAGTTCGAGTAGTTTAGAGAAATGCTGCGGATGAAAGAACGGGTTTTCCTCAGGTTAGCGAGGTGGATCCATTCCCAGGTTAAGCCGGTGGTGAAGATATGCTTATTGTGCAGGGGCTCGGGAAAAGGCGCGCCGGGGGCCACGGGCGGTAAAATCCGCGGGAAAAACTTATATTCGAAGTCGTGGCGAAAAAATGGAATCGAGAAAGCGGATTTTGCCAGCAAGTAACTGAAGGCGCGTTTCGGATCGTCGGCGTGGCGCTTGGCATCTATGAAATCGAAGGCCTGCGATACGTTCAGGTTCCAGATTTCCTGGTATTCTTCGTAATGCGGATTGTATTTTTCCCAAAGTTGCTCGCTGGCGATGAATAATTCATCCTTACGGTTCTGCGGGCTGGGATATTTACGCGGCTTGGCCGCCGGCATAAGATCGTAGGGATATTCCCGGGGTATCTCTGATAAATTCTTCATCTTACGGATCACGCGGCTATTGAACCCGTAGTAAACGGACTTCCCCTGCGGGTAACGCAGAAAGCTGGTGGAATTCGTCACGGGAACCGCGTCGTACTGATCGAAGAGCCCTTCGGGGCGGTTATTCACCTGCTGCTGGAACGGATGGTTTTGGTCCTGGCTGATCCAGGGAATATACGAAAGAGTAACGAAGGGCGACAGCTGGTGCTTCACGCGGCTCACTTCTTTACCGTCGTACTCATACACCTTTTCGAGAACGGTAGAGGTTTCGAGCTTGGTTTGTACATAGCGGGTATAGGTATGGGGAAGATTTTTCCCTTCCCCCACCGGCACCGCGAAGTCGTAGCGGATTTCATTGTACTGCGCCGAAGGGCCGATATTGAGGTAACGGCCGAGGCGGAACGGCGCCGAGATTTCGGGGGAAAAAATCATGCGCCGGGTTTCGCGGATCAGTTCCGGGCTTTGAACGGCGGAGTTGAAGTTGGGATCAAAATACCCGTTGGCGTTTTGATCGCTGAAGGGACCGTTGCGGCGAGTATAGTTATCATAACGGCCATAGAAGCTGCCGAGAAGCGGGCCTGCGATCGAGCGTTCCTTCATTCCTAGGTGTGCGGTGGGCAGGGCTTGCACCGTTCCCCCGTCGAACCCGGTTTTCCTGGTGGTGAGCATGTTGCGGTAACGGCGGGCCTCCACGCTGGCGTAGAAGTCGTCGAAGGGAGCGGTGGCGATCGCGTTGGACTCGAGCGAGGGATATCCCTGCCCCTGGATATCCTCGGGGAAATCGTAAATATATTCCCGGTCGAAAACTTCGGTGGCACGCCAGCGCATGCCGAAGTTTTTCGCGAACGACCATTCGTTTTCTGTCTTCAGAGCCACGCGTGATTTTTTCGGAGCTTCGGGGCGGCGATCGCCCGTGTGGTAATAGTTGAGCTGCCCGTGAATGCCGTTATAGCTGCGGTAGCGATACTCCCCTTCGTAGCGCAGCCCTCGCGTAGAATAGCGGCCCGCTCCCAGCGTCAGATCTTGGTGCGGACTGATGGCAAGAAAAACAGGTTGCACGAACACGAAGCCGTTGTTGGAATTGGCTCCCATGCGCGGAAAAAGCAATCCGGACTGACGCTTTGTTTTCACTGGCAGAATCACGTAGGGAATATACAGGGTTGGAACATCCTTGATCTTGATGAATACGCCGTCGAGAAAGGCGTAGCCTTCCATGGTGAGGTCCACGTAGCGGGCGGAAAGCTTCCAGGATTCGGCGCAGTCCTTACAGGTGGTATATTCTCCCTCGGTGGTAAGGAAGCGATCGTCAGCCACGCGGCGGATCAGCTGGCCTTTTAAAGTGTAGAGATCGTTAAAAACTTTTCCGTAAAAAATCGAGCCGATGCCGGTTTCAAGATTCAAGTGAATCTCCGCCGCCTGCACGGTAGTGGTGCGGTCCACGAAGATCACGTTGCCGCGGGCTTTGATGTCTTTGGTATTATCGTCTACCCATAAATAGTCGGCAGAGAGGCGCTGGCCGTGCGAGCTTACCACCACGTGCCCGAAGGCTTCGTACACTTTTTCATTGGAGTGATAGAGGGTGCGGTCGGCCGTGACGTGATGTTTTTCGCGGAGCGAATCGAGCTCAAAGGAGGAGGCGCCGAAGGCGACTGGAGATAAAAATAAAAGCAGCAAGCTGCCGGCAATTTGGAGCGATCGCGTCATAAGCTTTAACTTGAAACGATCTTAGCAAAGCCTTCTTATTTCTTCGTCTTTTTCTTTTTTTCCGGCGCGGGAGTTTTGCTTTTTTTCCACTGCATCATTTGCAGCAGAGAGGCCATCACGTCGGGCAAGCGCTCACGGGGAACCACTTGGTCGATGAAGCCTTGCTGAAGAAGAAATTCGGAAGTCTGAAAACCTTCGGGAAGCTTTTGGCGAATGGTTTGTTCGATCACGCGGGGGCCGGCAAATCCGATGAGGGCCTTAGGCTCGGCCAAAATGACATCGCCCAGCATAGCAAAGCTCGCGGCCACCCCGCCGGTGGTGGGATCCGTGAGCAGAGAGATAAAGGGAAGCCCCGCTTTGCGCATTTCCATCACGTAGGCGCTTGTTTTCGCCATTTGCATGAGGGACAAAATCGACTCCTGCATCCGCGCCCCGCCGCTGGCGCTCACCACGATGGCGCCGGTGCCCTCTCGTACGGCCCGCTCGAGCGTCATGGTAATCTTCTCCCCTACTACCGTGCCCATGGAGCCGCCCATGAATTTGAATTCAAAAGCGCCGATCTGCACGGGAAGGCCGCCGATTTCGGAGCGTCCGCACACGAAAGCGTCGTTCGCGTTATGCTTTAAGATAGCTGCATCTAAGCGTTCACTATATGGCTTAAGGTCGTAAAATTTCAGCGGATCCGAGGAACGAAGGTCTTGGCCGTATTCTTCAAACGCGGCCCCCTTGGTGAGGTGATAGATGCGCTCCCGGGCCGACATACGGAAGTGCTGGTTGCACTGCACGCAGATATAATGATTTTCCTGGAGCGCGCGCGTCTCCATCACTTCACCGCAGGCCGTGCACTTGAACCACATGCCTTCAGGCACGCGGGTGGTGCGTTCGCCTTCGGTTTTCCCCTTAATGCCGGGAGTTTTTATATTTTCAAAGGAAGACATGAGTTTTCTCGAAGACCATTAAAAAGTGTAACGCTGCTTACTACTTATTAACTTAAGCTTCGGGAATTTCAACGCTTTTATCTCAGCCTTGAGCTCTTTGATATACTCGGGCTTCAAGTGATAGATGAAGAGTGGCACCTGCTTTTTGAGTTTTTTCATCTCGTCTTTGAACATGGCGGGGCTGAAATGTCCGGCTAGGTGCGCAATTTTTTCCAGGCGGTTAGGGAAAGCAATTTCGGTCAGCACCGCTTTGAGGCGCTTTTCTTGGTTAGCGGCTTCCCACAATACTTCCGTGGGTCCCGTGTCTCCGGTGATCAGAATGCTATTCTTTCCTTGTTCCTTGATGATGAAGCCTACCGCGGGAACGGGATGATGCACTGGGTAAATTTGTACGTCGATTTTGCCAATTTGCAGGTTCTTTTCGATCGGACGGTAAGAAAGGATAGGGCAATGGCCGTTCGAGATTTTCGTAAAATCGGGCCAGATAAGATTATTGAAAAGGTGCTTACGCAAAATTTCCAGGACTTCGAAGGTGGAGATGAGTTCGATGGGTTTGCGGCGATGCGTGAAGACATTGTCGGCGAGGAAGCAAATGTCTTTCACGTGATCGAGGTGAGTGTGACTAATGAAAATCTGATCGATCTTACGCTGTTCCGTGAGCGTGAGCGCGGAGGCCGCCGAGCCGGCATCAATGAGGATATTGTCGTTGATTAGGAAGCTGGTGGTTTGAAAACCGGGCGCTACCCCACCGTCTGCCCCTAGTACGCGGAGTTTCAACTCTCCTCCTTGATCCGTTTTTTGCCCATTCGCTCTAGTTTAAAAGCTTGGATAAAACCGTCAACCACTTTCTCGTCGAACTGCGTGCCGCGATTACGCACGATTTCCTCAAACGCCACTTCGTAGTCGAGGCCTTTGCGGTAGGGCCGAGTGGAAGTCATCGCGTCGAAGGTGTCGGCCACGCTGATAATGCGCGCAATCCAGGGAATCTCCTCTCCTTTGAGGCCGAGTGGATAGCCATGGCCGTCGGGCCGCTCGTGGTGGAAGCGCATGCCATCCGTGATGGTTTTCATGCTGCTCACGTCGGCGAGGATGCGATAGCCGAATTCCGGATGCTGCTTCATGTGCTCCCACTCTTCTTTGTCGAGGGCCGCATTTTTTTTGAGCACTTTATCATCGATGCCGATTTTCCCGATATCATGGAGGATCGCGCTCAGCCGCACCTCGGCGATTTGATCGCGGCTCAATCCCATATGTTTAGCGATGAGCTCAGAAAACAATGCTACCCGTTTCGTATGGCCGCCGGTATAGCGATCTTTAGCCTCTATCGCCATCGCCATGGCCGAAACGGTTTCGTGGAACTGGGTCTGGAGGTGTTCGTAGAGCTTCGCGTTCTCCACCGCGATCGCTACTTGGTGCGAGAGCGTTTCCAGGAGGCGCTTGTCGGTCTCAAGAAATGCGCCATCGAATTTATTGAGCGCCTGAAGCACGCCAAGCAGCTTGCCTTTCGCTTCCACCGCCACGCAAACCATGCTTTTAGTGCGGAAACGGTTTTTTTCGTCGGCTTTCTTGAAGTGGCGTTTCTCGTGCGCCACGTCGTTTTGGAGAATGGATGCGCGTTTCATCGCCACGGCTCCGGCGAGCGAGCTTTCATCGATTTTCAGGCGAATTTGCTTCAGCTGCTCGGAAGCCACGCTGCCCACGATGGTTTCGAAATAGAGCTCGTTTCGCTCTTCGTCTACCAGATAAAGTGTGGCGCCCTCGCATTCCAGCAGCTTGCAGGTGGCCTTCATCGCGAGCTCGCGTACGCGGCTCGTATCGAGGGTGGAATTTAAAATCGAGGAAAATTCCATGAGCTGCTCGAGCTGCGAGGTGTAGCGGCTGGCGCGGTCCACGATGCCGGCGAGCTCTTCCTCCAATTTTTTCGCCTTGGCAAGGCCGCTTTTGCCGCCCTTTTCCACGGCATCGTGCAGGTGCTCCTGGAGCAGGTTTAGCTCTTCATTGATATTGCCAATCCTAAGCATCGTTACCTCTATTTAGACTGGAGCTTCCAGACTCCGTCCCATTCTTTCGCTTTCGAGCGCCGCAGTTCTTCTATGCGTTCGAGAAATGTTTTAGCCGCTTGATCCTGGGGCCGGAGCATCAGCGTGGCGCCGAAGGCGGCGGTGGCTTCTTCCCAGCGTCCGGCCTGGTAAGCCTGCAGGCCTAGCTTGAAGGCGTGCAGCCATTCGTCGCGGGCCGGATTTTTTTCCGTTTTTTCATCTACGAGCTCGAAAATATTTACCGATTCTTCCTTGCCCTTTACGCGCACGATATCGAGTGCGCGAAAGATAAATTTATCGGCGGCCCGCGCGGCGGTCTCCCCACTCACGATCACTTGGGTTCCATAAATAGTATTTACGCCCTCGAGGCGCGAACAAAGGTTCACGTTATCGCCCATGACCGTATAGCTGAATACCTTATCGCTGCCCATGTTTCCCACGGCCATGTCGCCGGTATGCACGCCTACGCGCATGCCCACCGTGATATTGTGCTTAAGCTTCCACTCGGAATTCATGGCCTCGAGTTCCTTGGTCATCTCGAGCGCCGCCTGGCAGGCGTGCGTGGCGTGGTCCGGCAGGTCGAGGGGGGCGCCCCAAAAGCACATGATTCCGTCTCCCATATACTTATCCAAGGTACCGTGGTTTTTGAGCACGATGTGGGTCATGCGGGTAAAGTACTCGTTGAGGAGCAGGGTCACGAAGGCCGCGTCCATTTTTTCGGAAAGCTTGGTGAAGCCGGCGAGATCGCTGAACATCACGGTGAGCTCTTTCTTTTGCCCGCCGAGCTGCAGTTTGGATTGATCCTTCAGGAGCTCTTCCACCACCGCGCCCGATACGTAGCGGGAAAACGCCGTGCGCACGAATTTTTTCTCTTTTTCTTCGGTGAAGTAGCGGTAGAGGATCCCGGAGAATAAAATGCAGAGCATTTCGATCGTGGGCACGAAGGTGGGCACCACTACCCCGCGGTCAAAATAGAATTTTTGCGCGAGGAACTGAAGCAGGACCACGGCGGCAATCGTGGATAAAAAAGAAACCATCGGGTGGAAACGGTAAACGATCCACGAGGTGAAAAGGCCGAACGCGAACACGAATAGGTAGCCCACGTAGAAATAGCTGGTATCGCGCACCATGTATTCCCCGTTGAGGATATTGCTCGCGATCGTGGCGTGCACTTCCACCCCGGGGTAATCCTTGGAAAACGGCGTAGAGCGGATATCTTTCAGGCCCTGGGCGGTGGCACCCACGAATAGGATCTTATCCTTGAGAAAGGAGTCCGGCACTTTGCCTTCGAGCACATCCACGAATTCTTTGTACTCGAAGGTGCGCTCTTCTCCGTAGTAGCGCGCTAGCATCCGGCTGCGCGACAGTGGGATATTCACGTTTCCGTGCTCGTCGTGAACCCAGAGCTCTCCGCCTTCCCGCGCCAGCGTAAATCCCGAGTTCAGGTATTTTGCTACCGCCTGTATCGCCAGCGATCCGTAGAATCCGCCTTCGTACTCCACCACCACGGGCACCTGACGGATCACGCTGTCGTTATCGGCGTCAGGAACGATATGTCCCAGCGAATTTTTCGGCAGACTCTCTAGAATGTCCCGGTGCGGAACGATGGGAATCCGGTCGGACATTGAAAGGCCGAAGTTTTCGCGGTTTACCTGCGAGGAACGGATGGCGTGGCCCTGCAAAATGCGCTTTTCCTTAGCCCCCAGGTCCGCCTCGGAATTTTCTTGGCCCTTATACCCGGCAAACCCGAAGCCGATCACGATCGGCAGCTTATTCGAGCGGATCACCCGCGAGAACTCTTGGTCGCTGTCGAGCAGGCGAATGCGGGCGTCGATCTTACGAAAGATGCTTTCTTCGTTGGCCGGGAGATCGGCGCGCAGCCTCTTCAGCTCGGACAAAGCTTCGTTGCGTTCGGCTTCGGAAAAAAACATATCGAAGGCCACCACCTTCGCGCCGGCCCTCTGGAGCTTATCGATGAGTTGCCCGTAGACGCTTCTGGCGAAGGGAAACTGGCCTATGCCCTGAATGGACCGCTCGTTGATTTCAATCACCGCTACATTTGGATTGGGCTTGCCATGCTGGTGCGCCCGCAAGTGAAGGTCGTAGTCCGTGCGCTCTACCCACTTAAGGATGGGGAAAAAATCATCGAATTGCTCTTCGGCGTCGTAGCCTTTTTTTACTTCGGAATCGATGAGCTGCCAGGCATGAAACGTGTGGCGAATGCCGATGAGCGAGAGGAAGCAGAATAGAAGAGTACCCGCAATTTTACGCGGCGATAGAACCAGCATCCTTGCTAACTTTGCGCGCCAATCCATGGCCAACACCCTCACCCTATAATTTTACGGTGCGAAAGGTGCCCGAGTAAAGCCAATAGATAGGCAATTTCTTTCCCGAATATCAGGTAATTACTAAGGTTTTTTTAGAATTTCGAGGCTGAGGGCGTAGGCCCGGTTTTTAGGCAGGCCGTGGCTCATGGCCACTCGAGTGAGCAGTTTTTGATTGCCGCCCAGCTCGGCCAATTCCCGGAGCAGGATGGAGGTTTTTTCGGCGAGATCCTCTTCGCTTTCGGGAGGCGGAACGGGAAGTTTCAGGCCGATCACGTATTCGCCGCGTCCCTCTTCTTTGCGCAAGATTTCCGCCACTGCGCCGGCGTTACCCGCCGTGACCGTCTCGAATTTTTTGGTGAGCTCGCGGCCCACGATTAATTCCGCTTCGGGTTTCTCTTTTTCGAGGAAAAGCAGGGTTTCCACAATGCGGTACGGGCTTTCAAAGAAAACGTGTACGCCTCCGAGAGAAGCTTTCTCTAGCCATTCTTTTCGCGCGGCATTTTCTCGCGGAAAAAATCCGTGAAACGCAAACGCCGTTTCGTTGAATCCCGCTATGGAAAGCAGCGCTACCGGCGCCGAGGCTCCCGGCACGGGATAGACGGAAATTCCGGCTGCCCGCGCCGCCGCCGCCAGCTCGGCACCAGGGTCGGAAATCCCGGGAGTGCCCGCATCGCTCACGTAAGCGCCAGTACCCCCCGTTTTAAGCCTTTCCACCAATTCGGCCACTTTACGCGGCCCGGAATGTTCGTGGAGCGAAACGGTAGCGGTTACTAAATCGTAGGCGTTTAATAATTTCTTTGTTTCCCGGGTATCTTCGGCCGCGATCCAATCGGCCTGTTTTAGGGTCCTAAGCGCGCGAAAACTCAGGTCTTCGAGATTCCCGATCGGAGTTGCCACCATATAAAGGCCCGGAGCCAGGCGATCTTCTGCTTGGTCTTTCATATCCACTTCCTTTATACTTTTCCTACGGAAGGTAGCAATACTTTCCCACATATCGGTCGCGTGACAGCCATGGAGGGAAGTCACATGTCATTGAGAGCTAGTCTATTAAACCAAGGTGAAGTAACCGTCATTGCCCTCGAGGGGAAACTGGATTTTGAAAACCAGGATATCCTTCGCGAGAGCATCATTTCGCTGACCCGTCAGGGCAAGCGCGTGATTGTGGACATGGAAGGCCTGAGCTTCGTGGGCTCGAGCGGCATCACTCACTTCATTCGTTCACTCTACGAGCTTCAAGAACGCGGCATGGTGGTTCCCCACCTGTGCAACGTGAAGAGCGAGTTCCGAAAAATCATCAACGCCTACGACCTCAACCGTGAATTTTTCATTCATGAGACCAGAGAAGCGGCCGTGGATGGTTTCTTCCGCCCCGGCATCGCCGAGAGCCACTAGATTTCTTAGTAGCAGCCATTACGCAGGAGCCACGGTTATATGCCGTGGCTCTTTTTTCGTCATGTACTTAAATTCCCTCGGCATCCCTGGGCTTTTTTAATTATACAATCGCCTCAAGGCCTTGTGGAATAAGCCCGCATAGAACCAATCAAGTGGGCTAGTTCTCACACGTTACCGGCGGCGCTCGGTTTTTTAATCTCACTGTTTTAAGAGTTAGACCCGATTAGAAATCAGTGCGCTGTTTTCGAACAATTTCAATTTTTCTAATAACTAGCAGCTACTACTTTGGGCATTTTGCCTTTGCTGCCGACGAAATCAAAAGCGCCCTTTTTCATCTCGAAAAAATTAATCAAGGATCGGTATCCGCCACTCCAGTCTGTGAAGTTGAAAAGCAAAACTTTTCCGAGGAAGCTTGCGAAGAAAACTTAGGGCCCATCGCCGCTGATTCTTCACCAAATTACAAATATTTTCAAAAACTCCTGTCTCGGGGAGCCTCAGCGCCGTTAGAAGATTTTTTAAAGCTTTGGTATCCAGCCGATTTCAATAAATCATTACCGGATCCCGCGATTTTCGCCTGCGAGACTGCTCCCATGGAAAAACTAAAGCTAGAGGTTGGAGAGGCCTTACCGGAAAGGTGCAAGCCGGATACTCTATATAGCTGGGGATCTTTAGCGAAAATGCAGGCGGTCTCACGCAACCTAGCCGACAATGCTACCTGGCCTCACTGGGTCAACCCAGACATTCCTGGCGGATTCATTTTTACTTCAGGTTCAGCGGTATCTACGTATGGGTACGGTCCCTATCTTATTAGGTTCAAAATGAAAGAAGGCACACCTTTCGTTGCCCACAAGTATGGCGTTCCTCCGGAAGGAGGAGTGGCGGCAAAAATAAGATATCGAGAGTTTATATTTAACGAATCTTCTACGATAGACAGCTTCTCTTACGGAACCGCGGAGATTTACGATGAAGTGGTGCGTGATCTAATTAGGTATAAGTCGGGCCAAAGAGTCGTCTCTTATACGCCACCTTCCCGTTGGCTTGAAGTCTTCCAAGGTAAGGAACCGAAAGGATTAGATCGGCTTTATGCTCAGGCAGAAGACGGCAATATTCAGAATGAGAAAACCTTAAAAATAGCCCTATTAACTTTGATCAAGCAAATCCTGAACAAAGAGGGGCGCATCCAGTATTCAAAGGAAGCATGCAGAAACCGTTTGCGACATTATTCTACGAGCAAACCGTCTTATATAAATCCTAATAGGATTTAACAGGGGCTATTACCAAGTCCCCGGTTTCAACTAGCCCGCGCCCTCAAAAGCCCTGAACTTTATCGAATCCCTGCTCCGCGTTATCATCGACAATAGTTCGATGCCATGGTGTAAACGGGACGTGAATTCAACCACCCGGATCCTTCGCCTACCCGATCAGCTTGCCAACCAAATCGCCGCCGGCGAGGTGGTAGAAAGACCGGGCGCTGCCCTAAAAGAGCTGATGGAAAACTCCCTCGATGCGGGAGCCACGCAGATCCGCGTGCATTTGCGCGGCGGTGGCATTGAATTACTCGAAGTGGCCGATGATGGTTCCGGTATCCACGCGGAAGATCTGCCTCTGGCCCTAGATCGCCACGCCACTTCCAAAATTTCCAAACCCGAAGACCTCTTCGAAATCCGCTCCTGGGGATTTCGCGGGGAGGCCCTCGCCTCGATCGCGGCCGTTTCGCGCTTGAGTATTGCTTCGAGAAGAGCCGAAGCCAATACCGCCCGGGAGATCGTGCTCGAAGGCGGAACCCTAGTGGACGATCGCTCGGTGGCCCGCACCGTGGGCACCACCGTGCGCGTGCAGGATCTCTTCTACAATACTCCCGCGCGCAAAAAATTCTTGAAAAGCACCGGCGCCGAAACGGCGCATTGCTGGCAAACCTTGCACCGCCTGGCGCTCGGCAGCCCCGAAGTGCAGTTCGAAGCCTGGCAAGACGGGGAAAAAGCTTTCCATTATCCCGCCACGAAGTCCCGTGAAGAGCGGATCGTGCAGGTATACCGCGAAGCCTGGAACCTGAAGCTCGAGGTGGAAACCCTCCTGAAGGTGGAAGCCGAAAGCTTTCCGCTAAAGCTACGCGCCTGGATCTTGCCCTCCTCGCATTTCATTCCATCTTCCCGCGGGATTCTCACTTTCGTGAATCAGCGCTCGGTGAAGGATAAGCTATTGCAGCAGGCTATCTTAGCGGCGGCGAAAGAAACTTTATTCGGGCGGGTATACCCTCAGCTGGTTTTTGATCTCGAGATGCCGGCCAATTACGTGGACGTAAACGTACACCCCACGAAAGCGGAGGTGCGTTTCCGCGAGCCCGGGCATATTTTTGGTTTCCTGAGGAAACACCTGGAAAAAGCCCTCGCCGGCGATCGCCGAGAATCCGTGGACCTAGTTGATGCCTCGGGCGAACGAATGCCCTTTTCCGCCCCTGAATATGCGGCCCAAACTACCGCGCCTCTTTTTTCTGGAGGAACCACGCAGTTCCACCAGAGGGCGGCGAAGCCAAGCCAGAATTTTTCGGAGCCGCAATCTTCCTCCCATTCTTACGCTTCCTCCCCGGCTTCGTTTCCGGGCAATAATTTTTCCCAAGAATTTTCGAGCGCCGTGCGCGCAGCGGAATCCAATTCGAATCGCCCGCAGTTCTTGGGCACCCTCCGCAATACCTACTTGGTTTGCCAGGATGAAGACGGTCTCTTGCTCGTGGACCAGCATGCCGCCCACGAGCGCGTTACCTACGAACGCCTGAAGCGCAATCGCTTGGCCAAGCGCGAAGGCGCCCCGCTCCTGATTCCCATTCAAGTGGAGCTTCCCCGCAACGCCCTCGATCGCATGGAAAGTGAATTTCCAAAATTCGCCGAATGGGGCTTGAGTCTCGATCGTACCGGCCCCACCGTGGTAGCCGTGCGTGAATTGCCCGCTCTGCTTTTGCGTGCCGATGGCAGCCCCGTACTGCCGATCGGAGAGTTTCTGCGTAAACTCTGCCAATCCTGGGAAGAAATGCCGGGTGAAGGCCAGCTCGCCGATGCCCTGCTCGATAAAATGCTCGAGGTGATCGCGAGCGAAAGCTGCCACGGTTCGGTGCGCGCCGGCCGCAGCATGGCGCCCCAAGAAGCCTATGCCCTTTTGGAGCAAATGAGCGATACGGATTTCTCCGGGCATTGCCCCCATGGGCGCCCCACTACGCTGCGGTTCAAATGGGGCGAAATCGAGAGAATGTTCAAGAGAACCTTGTGAAAACCATTCGTGCCTTGGGCGAGAAGCCCGTTCTCGTAATCGCCGGCCCTACCGCCAGCGGAAAATCTTCTCTCGCCGTGGAATTTGCGCTGAAACTGAAATCCATGAACCGCCGGGCAGAAATTCTCTGCGCGGATTCGATCACCGTATTCCGCGGATTCGAAATCGGCGCGGCCAAGCCCACGAAAGAAGAACAACGCCTCGTTCCTCACCATCTGATCGATATGGCGGACCCCGCCGAAGATTTCACCGCCGGCGATTTCGTGCGCATCGCCCAGGAAAAGATCGCGGAGCTGCACGCGAAAAAAATCATCCCCATTTTGGTGGGCGGAACTGGTTTCTACCTCCGCGCCCTGCTCTGGGGCATGGCTTCGAGCGACGATGAGCCCGAAGAGCGAGCGGCGGCGGTAAAGCGCGCTCTGTTGAAAAAGGCCGAATCCGTGGGCTGGGATGAGATGTACCGCGAGCTCGTGACGAAGGATCCCCAATCCGTTTCTACGATCCATAGCAACGATCATTACCGCGTGATCCGTGCTTTGCAGGCCATGGAGCTCTACGGAAAACCTTGGAGCGAGCTCAACCGCGAAGCCCGCGTGGCCGAACCACGTTACCCCGATTTCCGTTATTTTTGCCTGCAGCTGCCGAAAGATGAGCTGGAAGCCCGTATCCGGGCGCGTACGGCATTGATGGTGAAGCAAGGCATCGAGCGAGAAGTGCGGAAGCTATTGGATGCCGGCGTTGCTCCGGACGCAAAGCCCATGCGCAGCGTGGGCTATAAAGAAGCCGTGGAAGCGATTTTGGGTAACGCCACCGAGGAGCTCGAAGGAAAAATTTTCTTCTCTACCCGCAAGCTCGCGAAAGCGCAGATGACCTGGTTCCGCGGCGAGCGCGACGTGGAATGGCTAGAGCCGGAATTTCTTCCGGCGCTGAGATCAAGCCTAAAACTGATTTAGTTATTCGCCGGCACAGAACCACTGCGCGCCCGTTGCGCTTTGAGCGGTGACGCCGGAAAGATTGCCGCTAAAAAAAGAATCCTCGAGCCTGGCCTGGCCGGTTTCAGAAAAGTGTATTTTTGTGCCGGAGACCGCGAATTGCCAGTCCGATGGGGATCCGCACGGCGCCTGGGGATTGCTCAGGAAAACTGCATTGAGCTCCGATCTCATGGCCGACGTCCCGCTAGGGCTCGTGAAAGTAAGCGGCATTCCCATCGGTACGAGCTGTATATTAGTGGCGCGATCGATAAAAAATCCCAGAGGAGAAAAACTGCCTAGATACCAAGACCGGGGAATGCTGACGAAGACAGTACCGTGTGCCGCTAGCAAAGCCGTAGCATGACCGACCAATTTATCCGCCTCTTCCTGAAACTTTTTACCCGAGTCCTTAAACTTCTGCTGCATGGCGAGGTCCGGCTCGGAAAAAACGGGGCTAAATTTTTCGAGTAAGATGGCGACCGGGCTTTGTCCTTCGGATAATTTTTCCTGCCAATCGTCGTTTACGTAGTCTCGGCGCAATAGAAAAGCCGCCAGGCTGCCCAATTCGTACCCTTCCACGTCGAAGGCAAACAGATCGCCGTTCATGGCAAAACCGTAATTCGAATCGAGGATGGATTGCACGAACACAGACAGCTGCGCTTCGGAAGCATCGCAGCCTAGTTCAGAAAGGGCGTATCCAGTCCAGTCGGAGTAACGGGCCGAGCCTTCGTATCCGTCGGCGGTGCTGATCACTTCATCGGGATACTCGCTCGACCAGCGGTCGTACCAGTAGCGTGCTTTTCTCAGCTGCGTTTCCGTTTGGTTTTTTTCGGCCAGAGCGGCTTTCAGCTGGCTGAACATGATCGAACGGTACAATCGAGGCTCCCAGCGAATGGGAAGTTCCGTGCCCCGGTTTCCTTCGTAGATATGCCAATTTTTTTGGGCGACCCAGTGGAACCCTTCGTGGATCGCCAGGCGAAAGTTGTCTTTCGCCACTTCTTCCGGATTTCTTTTGGGCCCGGTGCTGAGGTCCAGGGCCGTATTGATGGACATCCACTCGCTTCCGTCTTTCTGTTTGAAGAAAAAGTAGGCGGTTTTTATGGCGGCCGAGGGAAGCTGGTCGGAGCTGACGCTGAAGACGCGCTTCTCTTTGGCCGAAAAAGCCTGGTGCACTTCGTCTCCGATAAAAACTACGGTTAGATTTTCCCAGGAGTATCCGGGCCAAATCCTCTCGCTGCATCCGTTCGAGCTCATCACGGTAAGGAGCCGCTTCGTGATTTCCGCATTTATTTCGTTGGCAACGGAAGGGCTTGCCTGGGCGGAGAGCGCGCTAAAAATGGAGGCGAAGATGAAGAGTTTTTTCATGCAGAGATATATAAATTGAGACCACGTGGAAGCAAAGCTTTTCCTGCCTAGTGGAAAATGACTGGGTGTTAACGCGCTGCTGGGTTGCTTAAGCGTCCATCCCAAGAATCGCTTTACATTCCCGCATTTTCTCTTCGATCACGGCGAGCGCAGACTGGAGCTTTTTGAGGTCGCGCTCGTTAGTATCGGTTTCGAGGGCTTTTTTCACGATTGGCAGCTTCTTGAGCCAGTTTCCTTGCCGGGTAGCGTAGGTTTCGGGAATACCAGCGCGAATCGCAGCGCTTTTGGCGTTCCCGTCTTCCAAATATTCTACGATGAACTTCAAAGTCTCGAGCGTGAGGAGATGGCGGTGTGCTATGAGTCTGGAAGAAAATCCCATTTGCCGGATGCGCATGAGCCCAGGATAGAAGAATTATGGAATTCAAACTAGAAGGCGAAGAATTTATTACCCTGCAAGCACTGCTCAAGGCCAGCGGACTGAGCGATAGTGGCGGCGCCGCCAAGGCCGTGATCGTTTCCGGCCAGGTTACCGTGGACGGCGCGCTCGAAATCCGGCGCGGGAAAAAAATTCGTGCTGGGCAGGTAGTTTCATTTAATGGCCAGCAGATCAAGGTGATCGCCTAAAATCTTCCGCCATCACACGCCGCGTAATGGGCTAAGCCTAGCCGCCTTACCGTTTCTACACTACTATCTTCCCTATGACCGAACACTCCCAGCCCCACCAGGACGACATCAAGATCATCATCATCTCGGATGGAACCGGAGAAACGGCCTCGCTCATGACGAAAGCGGCCGTGGTGCAGTTCT
This sequence comes from Bacteriovoracia bacterium, assembly GCA_050246755.1. Lineage (GTDB taxonomy): Bacteria > Bdellovibrionota > UBA1018 > CAIPTA01 > CAIPTA01 > JAKFYM01. The sequence continues at coordinate 334,306 of JBFWVL010000002.1, read as the reverse complement.
CGAATCGCGAGATTTCTTTCACGCGCTATAAAAATATCCGCACCCAAGTGCAAATCGAGGCCATTTTCGAAGACGCGGTTCCGCGTCACGATCTCGTGGTTTATACCCTCGTGTCGCCCGAGCTGAGAAAATCCATCCAGGAACTAGCCCAAAAGCACAATATTCCCGCCATCGATTTATTGGGGCCTTTGCTGAACTCCATGGCGCTTTTCTTCGAGGTGCAGCCAAAATCTCAGCCCGGCCTCACCCGGGTGGTGGACGAACAGTATTTCCGCCGGATCGCGGCTATGGAGTTTACGATCCACCACGACGATGGGAAAACCCTGAGCGGCCTCCAGGAAGCGGATATCGTGATTCTCGGGATTTCCCGTACCTCCAAGACTCCGCTCTCCATGTACCTCTCGATGCAGGGCTATAAGGTTCTAAATATTCCGCTCGTGCGCGGTATTCCCGTGCCTCCCGAATTGCAGCAGGTAGATCCCAACAAGATCATCTGCCTCACCATTCAAGCCGAAGTGCTGCATACGATCCGCAAAGCGCGGCTCGATCGCCTAGGTAAAGATCCCCGTGATCACCGCAACGAAAACTACGCGAGCATGGAACATGTGCTCGCCGATATCGAATACGCCACGGACCTTTTCCGCCAGAATCGCAAGTGGCCGGTATTCGACGTTTCCGGAAAAGCGCTCGAGGAGACGGCTTCCGAGGTGATCAGGATCATCGGGAACCGCAAGAAGATCGCCGCCAAATCCCAGGGTTCCCAAACTTGAATAAGCACCGCTCGGTAGATAAGCCGGTGGCATTCCACGGCAAAATCGTATTCGAGTTCTTCAACAACGAAGACGAAGAATTTAAGGCACGCTCCCTTCGCTCCCTGTCGAAAGAAGTGCGCAAAGAATTCAACGTGTCGTGCGTGGTGGTGGAAGAGCACATGGTGGCCAATCCCGAGCGAGGGACCCTCGCGGTTTCTCTTTGCGCCGGCGGCCACGATCAGGGCAAAGCCGTACTGGATAAGGTAATGGCCTTTTTCGATGAGAAAGCGCCCGCGCGCATTGTTTTGGATGAATTCGAAGAGGCGGATATTCTCTAAATTTATCCTCGCTTCCCGTTATGGGAGGTCATGGGGAACGTGGACTGACTCGACGCGTCTAGGCTATGCTGCCGGGATGAAAACCGTCTCCAGCCAAGAAGCCATCGCGCTCGAAGATAAATTCGGCGCCCATAATTACCATCCCATTCCCGTGGTTCTTTCCCGCGGCGAAGGAATTTTCGTCTGGGATCCCGAAGGAAAAAAATACTTCGATTTCTTAGCCGCCTACTCCGCGGTGAATCAAGGCCATTGCCATCCCAAAATCCTCGCGGCGCTCACCGAACAAGCCCAACGTATTACGCTCACTTCTCGCGCGTTTTATAATGACGTATTGGGAGAATACGCGAAATTCATCACCTCGTATTTCGGTTACCAGCGTGTTTTGCCCATGAATACCGGCGTGGAAGGCGGAGAGACTGCCATTAAGCTGGCCCGCCGCTGGGGCTACGTTAAAAAAGGCATCGCGGATAAGCAGGCAAAAATTCTCTTCGCGAAGGGAAATTTCTGGGGCAGAACCCTCGCCGCGATTTCTTCGTCCACGGATCCATCCTCGTACGCCGGCTTTGGCCCCTATATGCCGGGCTTCGAAGTGATCAACTACGACGACCTCGAGGCGCTCGAACAAGCCTGTAAAGACAAAAACGTAGCCGCTTTCATGCTGGAACCGATTCAAGGAGAAGCCGGCGTGGTAATTCCCTCGGCAGGCTACCTTCGCCAGGCCAAGGCGATCTGCGAAAAATATAACGTTCTCTTTATCGCCGACGAAGTGCAAACCGGGCTCGGTCGCACCGGAAAGCTGCTCGCCTGCGACCACGAAAACGTGCGCCCCGATATCCTGATCCTCGGGAAAGCGCTCTCGGGCGGAGTGCTGCCCGTTTCGGCCGTTCTCTGCGACGACGAAGTGATGATGAACTTAAAGCCGGGAGAGCATGGCTCCACCTACGGCGGAAATCCCCTAGCCTGCCGCGTGGCCATGGCGGCGCTCGAAGTATTGCGAGACGAGAAGCTCACAGAAAATTCGGCGCGCATGGGCGAGCTATTCCGCTCGGAGATGAAAAAAGTGAAACAGCCCTGGGTGCAGGAAGTCCGTGGCCGCGGCCTGATGAACGCGGTGGTGGTGGATCCTCAAGCGCCCGTTAAGGCTTGGGATCTTTGCCTGAAATTAAAAGAAAACGGCCTGCTCGCCAAGCCGACGCATGACCATATCATCCGCTTAGCGCCTCCGCTGGTAATCAACGAGGTGCAGGTACGCGAGAGTTGCCAAATTATCCAGCGCACGTTCGAAAGTGTGTGAATGAAGCTCCCGCGTATATTCATCGTGATCGTGGCCTTAGTGGCGCTGGCCTGTGGATCCGAGAAATCTTCGATTATGCAGCAAACCACCTTTGATTCCCGGCCGGCCCTGATTTTCATTCACGGCTACTACGGCAGCACGCTGCGCGATGTGGAATCACAGCGCCGAATATTCCTTTCGGCCCGGGAAATTCTTTTCGGCCGCAACGCCCTCAGTTTATTCCAGGAAGAGCTGGCTACCCCGCCGGGCCCGCGGCTAGAAGTAGAAGGCCTTTTCGGCGGAGTTCCCGTGCTGCCGATTTTTTATAACGTAGACGTTTACGGCGAGTTCGTGAAATACGCGCAGTCGTTGCCGGGAGTGCAAGTTGTGCCGATGGCCTACGACTGGCGCAAGGATCTCAGCCTCGCGGTAAACCAGCTGGAGGCCCTGGTGCAGGCCCTCCAGGCCAAGGGGGTCTCCAAGATCACGATTATGGCCCATAGTATGGGCGGAATGGTGGCCAGCTATTATTTGGGTTACGGAAGCCAGCCGCGAGAAATCGCGAAGCTGAACTGGGCGGGAGCCAAGAAAATAGAGCGCATTATCTTTTTAGGCACCCCTTTTCAGGGTTGCTTCTCGGTATTCCGCAATATGCAGCGAGGCGCGGATTTTCCCTGGAACCGTAAGCTCTTGCCCGCCGAAACCGTGGCTTCTTTCCCGGCTTCCTACGCGGTGATGCCGGTTTCCGCCGTCTTTAAAGATTTGGCCCAGAATCCGGTACCAGCGAACCTTTCTGATTTTCATTTTTGGGAAAAAAATAAGCTGGGCCTATTGCGTAGTGGGGATCTTCCCGAGAGCATTCGCCTAGCCCGCGTAAAATTTACAGTGGAGCAGCTGGCTAGGGCGAAAAAGTTCGCCGACCGGATAAATTTCGTGCACGAAACCGCGTTGCCTCCCGCCTCTCTGAGCGTGATAAACGTGGTAGGAAAAGACCGGGACACACTGACCTCGGCGTTTTTTGATCCCTCTTCCGGCGAGCTGATCTTCGATACGGATAAGCCAGCCAAGAGAAATTTACCCGAAAAAGAACTGTATGCACCGGGCGACGGAACGGTGCCCCTCACCTCTTCGGTGTTGCCTGCTTTACTGGCGAAAAACGCGAAGGTGATTTACAGCGAGTTGAGCCACGACCGTTTGTTCGACGACAAAAATGTAAGAAGCGAAGTAGAAAAAACCTTCGCCCAGTGAGGTAAAGAAAATGTATAAATTGGTATTATTGCGGCATGGAGAAAGCACCTGGAATAAAGAGAATCGCTTCACGGGCTGGACCGACGTGGACCTTTCTGAAAAAGGCCAGGAAGAGGCCGCCGAAGCCGGGAAACTGCTCAAGGAAGCGGGCCTGACGTTCGACCGCGCCTATACCTCGGTGCTCAAGCGCGCGCTCCGTACTCTCTGGATCGTACAGGATCAGATGGACCTGCTCTGGGTACCGGTGGAAAAAAGCTGGCGCCTAAACGAACGCCACTACGGCGCGCTTCAGGGACTTAATAAATCCGAAACAGCCGCCAAATACGGCGACGAGCAGGTTCATATTTGGCGCAGGAGCTTCGACGTATTGCCCCCGCTGCTGGAAACCAAAGATGAACGCCATCCCAGCCATGATCCCCGCTACCAGGGCGTAAAGGACCTGCCCGCCGGCGAAGCGCTGAAGCAGACGGTGGACCGCATGCTTCCCTATTGGGAAAAGACCATCGCGCCGGAAGTGAAGCGCGGCCAGAAAATTCTCATTGCGGCCCACGGAAACAGCCTCCGCGCGCTGGTAATGCACCTGGATGGAATTAGCCAGGCCGATATCATGGAGCTCAATATTCCCACGGGTATTCCGCTCGTATATGAGTTAGACGAGAGCATGAAACCCATCCGTCACTATTATTTGGGCGACGAAGCCAAGGCGAAAGCCGCAGCAGCGGCCGTAGCTAACCAAGGGAAGAAATCATGAACGATAAATCTGGTCCTCCGAAGCGGCGCGACCGACCACGCCGCCCCAGCGGAAAAGATTCCCAGCCCGTTCCCGGAACCGCATCGCGTCCGGCGGGCGTTCCCCAACAGGAACGGCTGAATCGCTTCGAGAAACCGATGCGGGGCATGTACCGCCGCGATAGCGAACGCCCTTCTTCTCGCCCTCAGCATCTCAATAAAGACGAGCTCCGTTTCTGCGGAAAGAACGCCTGCGTGGCAATCTGGAAAAATCGTCCGCGGGATATCATTCGGGTCTACGTGGAGCGAGCGAGAACCGAGGAATACGCGGAAATGCTCACCGCGATGGCGAAGGAGCAAAGAGCGTATCAGCTGGTGGACGCAAGTGATTTAGAGCGGCTCACTGATTCGGTTCATCACCAGGGAGTATGCATCGTGGCCGCCGCGAAGCGTACGATGCAGGAAAAGGATTTTTTCCGCGAGATCATGGGCGGACGCTCGCTCCTGCTCTACCTCGATGGAGTGGGCAATCCGCATAATCTCGGTGCCATTCTTCGCAGCGCCGCTCATTTCGGCATTCGGCACGTGGCTTTGCCGAAAGAATCTTTTTCCCGGCTTTCTCCCGCCGCTAATCGCACCTCCGAAGGGGCCGCCGAGTTCGTTTCGCTCGTGGAGGTGGAAGACGCCGAGACATTTTTCGACCGCCTGCACCAGCGTGATTTTATTTCCTATACGTTCGATGCGAAGGAAAGCAATCCTTCTATTTACGATACGCGCCTGCCAGAGAAAGCCGTTTTCGTTTTTGGCAATGAGGTAGATGGGGTTTCCGGCCTTGTGCGCGCGACGGTGGAGAGATCGCTACGTATCCCGGGCACGGGTAACGTAGAGAGCCTTAACGTGTCGGTGGCCGCCGCGCTGGCAATGGCGGAGTTCAACCGGCAGAGCAGCCAGCGCAGCGTGCGCATTGTGAAAAGCCCGACCTAGCGCTATTCTTAATAGGCGATGTGGATCACGAGAAAAAGCAGATGAGCTTCGCGGCGAAGCTTGACCGTACGGCATTGGCGCTGGCCGCCGTCGGCTGCCTTTTGGCTTTTTTTGCCGAGCGCGATTCCCTCGCTTTATACATATCTCTTTTTTCGCTGCCCATCAGTTTCTGGCAGATCGCGCAGCGCCCTCGCCGGATTTTTTATATCCTAGGTTTTTCCATTTTAGGCCTGGCCGTGCTCTTGCTCGAAGGCCCGCTCCCGCCACATCTCGGGAAGATCTGGGTTCCGCTGGTGATTTTTTCATTTCAGTTTCGTCTCGTGCTCCTGGAAATGGCCGAGAAAAAAGAAGGCGTTAATCAGGAGTTTGCCAGGGAATTGAAGGCGACGGTTCCCGCTAATAGCCGGCTGTTCATCGATAATGACATCGAGACGGATACTCCGACCTCCTCGTTGCATCCGGATCATATCGTGCGCGTGCAGGCCGGAGAAATACTTCCCGCCGATGGTGTGGTATCTTTCGGCTCCGGCTTTACCGAAGAGCTTTTGCTTACCGGAGATCCGGAACCGGCCGCGAAGGGCGTGGGAAAAAGCGTGTACGCCGGCAGCAAGAACAAGAGCGCGAGCTTCCTGTTCCGCGTTTCGCACGCCGGGAATCAAACGTTTCTCCAGCGAAAAGCAAATTTCTTGCAGATCGGTTTTCCTGAATTTCCGCTTTTGAATATCCGGTATTTCTTGTTGGAAATATTGGCGCTGCTTTTCTTGGTGACCATGCATGCCGCAATCGAAGATAGCGGCGCGGTATTACTCGGCGTCTGGCTAAGCTCGCTCGGCACCCTGTACGGTGGAAGCAGTTGGGCGTTGCGGTTGGCGCTCGTGGCCCGCTCCGCCGCCACCGGCGTATTGTGGCGTTCCTTGGCCGACGTGCGGTCCGTGAGCACCGCTCAGTCCCTGGTTACCGACCCAGAAGGATCGCTGATGGAAGGTGTTCTTCGTCTCTCGGGCGTGGCCACCGATGATGCGCTGGAGGAAGAAGGGGCCCTGCGGCTCGCCGCCCCGCTCGCGCGCCGGATAGAAAGTCCCGCCGCCTACTCCATTCTAAAAGAAATGCGTTTGCGCAATATTCCCCTCGAGCTGCTGGATGTTTTTTTTCCCGCTCCCGGCGGCGGCGCGGGCGTGGTTTCCGGAGAAGAAGTCCGGTTCTGCGATGAATCCACGCTAGTGACGGAAGGAATCCCTTACGCAAAATTTTCTAGCTTCCTCGCGCAAGAGATGAAGCGGCCGGGGGCTAGCGCTCATTTCCTGCTACGGGAATCGAAGGTGGTGGCGGCATTTTCTTTTGTGGACTCGGTCCGCGCTTCCAGTGCCGAGGCCGTTCAGTCGCTCGCGCGGGCCGGGTTGCCCGTGGTTTTACTTTCCCAAGTGCATAAAGAAAGCCTCCAGGCATTGGCCGAAGAAGTGGGCGTAGAGCATTTTCAGGGCGAAGCGGCCGCGGGGGCCGCCGAGGAGCTCCTGGGCCGTCTCGGCAGCGATGGCCTGAGCCCACTTTGGCTCGATAATGGAATCACTCCCCTGCCGCCGGGCAAATTTCCCAAGATCGTGACCCCTTTCGCAAAATTACGGGGAGAAGTGACGACGGCCCGCTGGGACCTGGCGAGCGTCTGGCACGTTATCCGCCTGGGGCGCGCCTATCAAGAATACGCTCGCCGGCAATTTCTGCAGGCGGTAATTCTGCAGACCGTACTGGCGGCGGTTTGCGTGCGCTGGCCTTTGGCAGGAGTGGCGGGAGCTTCGCTGCTGGCATTCCCGCTACTATTTAGCCCGGTGGGTAAACTCGCCGGCGATCCATTGCCGTAGTTGCCGGCCCGGCCGATATTTTGTAGTCTTGGTGCATGACCACCCTTTCTCCCCAACAGTTAGTGGAAGCGATGGAATGGCGTTATTCCGCCAAATCTTTCGATCCCACGCGTAAAGTTCCTCCGGAAGCGATTGCGGCCCTCGAGGCCTCGCTGGTTTTGACCGCCTCTTCCTATGGGCTCCAACCTTGGTGTTTTTTTGTGGTGGAAGATCTCGCGCTCCGCGAAAAATTACGGGCAGCTTCTTGGAACCAGCGGCAGGTGGCGGAATGCTCCCACTATGTGATTTTTGCGCAAAAAGTTGGGATCGATGAGGCGTACGTGGATCGCTATTTAACGGAGATGGCGGCGATCCGGCAGGTTCCGCTCGATACCTTAGCTGGCCTTAAAAAAGGAATTCTGGGCGACGTGGTTCACGGGGAAAGAAGCCGCTACGTGCGAGAGTGGGCCGCTCGCCAGGTTTATATCGCGCTTGGGAATTTGATGACCTCCGCGGCCGTGATGAGCATCGATACCTGCCCCATGGAAGGCTTCGAGCCGGCGAAATACGATGAAATCCTCGAGTTGCCGGCGAAAGGATTTACCGCTACCGTGGCTTGCGCTTTAGGCTACCGGAACCCCGAGGATCGATTTTCTACCTTTAAGAAGGTGAGATTCTCCCGCGACGACATGATTAAAAAGCTTTAGCTCTCATCTACCCGCCAGCAGGTATCGGCTCTGATTTTTTGCGCCCGCCGGTTATTTATTTATCTGCTAAATAGGCAATTTCCCTTCAGAAAATAGCCTTTTTTTCCGATTTTCTTAGAGCAAATAGAAGATCGGAGTTCACCTGAAAGTCAGCCGGCTAATAACCATTTCCTCGAGCGCGCTCGCAGCGCTGTGGCTGGCTATTTGCCCGGCGCTCGCCGCCGATGAGCTCGCCTCCGTTCGTCTCATCGCCACGCAAAGCTATGATCCAAAAAAGGAAACGAACCGTGGCTTAACCGAATTCGTTTCCTCCGTGGGTGGCGTGCTCGCCGGCGCCATCGTGGATGTTCCCGCTAAGGTAGAGGCCGAGGCGTTAGCCAAGCTCGAAGATCCCGAGATGGCAAAGTATTTCGCCGACCCCAAAGAACGCAAGCTTATCGCCAAGCGTATCGCGAACGACGTGAATAAAAAATTTCTCGTCGCCGGAACTTCGAACACGACCCTGATTCTCTCCACGCAGTATGCCGCCAATGAAATCATCCGCACGGTAATGGAGCGCGTGATGCAAAAAGAAGGCGCACGGGATCCCGCCCGCCGTCTCCTCTGGGCAAATAAGGTTTTGGCGCCCATCAATGCTTGCATCAAAGCCGCCAAGGCATATTCCGAGGCCACCAAATGCCTGGAAGTTTTTCAGGCCGATATCGCCGGCAACTTGGGCCAAGCCATCGGCTACGAGCTCATTCGCCAAGAGCTCGGCCCCGATCTAGCCAAAGATTTTCCGGTGCGGTATGTGCAGTGCTTGCAGCCCGAAAAGCCCGGTTCCAATAAACGCATGATGGGCTGCGTTCTCACCAACGTGAGGAGCAGCATCGCCGTCTACGGTAAAGATAAAGTTCTCGCCATCGCTAAAAGCGAAGTTCCGGAAGCGGCGGCTAAAATCGTCCAAAACACTGGGCCCGCTTTCGAGAAATGCTTGTCCACCGCCCGCTCCAAATCCGACTTCAGCGTCTGCGCCGATTATTTTGCCATTGCCGCCGGAGCCGAGATCGCCGCCGAAGCGGTGCGTAGAAATCCTCAGGTGGTAAAGCAAATTTCTGGAAAAAATCTTGAGGCCCTGGTCGCCCGCACGAAATCGAATTTCGCTACTTGCATGGAAAATAACCGGGTCACCGGCAAGCGAAACGCGGCCGGCACCCTGGATACTTCCAATTGCGCCAACCTCGTGCGCTACGACGCCGCCAAAGTAGTAGCTTATGAACTATTCAAGGATAATATCGCCGCGAACGTGGATGGCACCGGGGAAGAAAAAAACCTGCTCGGGGCAAAAATCTATAAGTTGCTCGATACTTGCTGGAATAGCTCCGCCGGTGAATCCGTGAACAATGCCTGCCTGAGGAAAACTGTGCAGCAGCTAGTTAGCACGATTGCCGATCCTCAGCTGTCTAAGGAGCTTCCCGCGGCGCTCATTGCGAAAGAACCGAAATTTAAGGACACTCTCCTTGCCCAGCTGCGTTCTTGTATGGAAAGCCGGCTTCCCACCAACATGATGGAAGCTAACGATACCAACGAGCGCGTGGCGGGATGTACGGGACGCCTTACTCGCGACGCCGGGCTCAAAGTGGCGGAATTTCAGTTCCGCGATATTCTTTTTGGCCGCTCCAACCCTAAGGTGATCGACGATCTCGTGGCCAAGATCATCAAGGGCGATTTTGCAAAATGCCTCGGCGCTGCTCCCGTAAAGTCCGTGCTCGATACCTGCTCCATTGCGCTGCGCCTGGATGCGGGAAAAGCCGCCGCGGAGGCTTTGATCCCAAATGAATTCGACCGTTTCGTAGAAAACCACGGCGGCGCCGGCGCCTATAATCTCCAAGCCGAGGAGCGCCAAGAGCTCCTGGATTCTATCTTGAAGACTCACCGAAAGTGCCTAGCCGTTAGCCCTACCCCCAAAGATTCCAAGCTTGCCGATACCTTGGTGGACACCTGTTTCAAAGGAACCATCAAAGCGCTGAGCGGGCGCCTGGGAAGGATGGAGTTTATCCGCAGCGTGGGGTCTTACGCTCCCGAAGAGCGGACAAAATGGGCGCAGGCGGCCGATGAAATGGTAGCCGATTTCGGCGCTTGCCTGAGCGAAAAAGATTCTAGCCAGTTTTCCCTGCGCGATTATCTCAGTCAGGTAGACACATGCCGCATTCGATTGACGACCATCTACACCCAACGGGTAGCCCAGGCGCAGCTGAAAGAAGCGCTGCGCACAAACCTGCCCTCTTCCACTCCGGCAGAGCTCAGCAAACAAGATAGTTTAGAAAAAAACTTAATGGATCCCTTCGTCGTGTGCGTATCCGAAATTCCCGCAGAAGATACTTCAGGCATGGACCGCTGCGTGAACACCCTGCAGAGAGAAGCCACGCAACTGATTGCCCTCGAAGCTGGGCGAGAAAGAGCGAAGAAAATATTGAATACCGGCAAGCTTCCTAAAGAGCTCGATGCCATCGAGGAGAAATTCCGGGAATGCATGGGCCAAGTAGGGAAAATTTCCGATACTTGCGCTAAGAACTATGCGCGTTCGCTTGCCAAGTTCCTGGCGGGCGTGAAAATGCGCCAGTCGCTAGCCGATGTGCTGGGCAAGAAACGTTATCTGGCGAGTCTGCCCGCGGCCGAGAGCGCCGAAAAAGAATTCGTAAAATGCGTGGACGCCGAATACCTGGCCCCGCTCGACGGAAAATTCCTTGCTAGCATCGATCAGTGTTCGAAAAAACTAGAAGAAGAGCTAGTTAGCCTGATGCAGAGCGAGTTCGTGAGCGAAATGCAGGGCCAAAAGCAAGGCTCCGAAGCCCAGCTTAACCACGATCTCGCCGTGGCGATCCCCTGCCTCGGCGATCTCCTGCCTCCCACACCAATCGAAAGCGCCATCGTGGCCCTGGATCCCGCCAGCTTTCTCGAAGACTTCGCCAAAATGATCGGTGAATTTATCAATTACGACGTGGACCAAGCCGGTGCCGACTACGAAGTGGTGATCAAGCAGCTGGTAAAAGATTTAGAGTCGGCGGGTCCGGTGGCCGCGCGGGAAAAACTGCTGAAGCTCCTCATCGATCGCGGAATGATTGATCGCCTGCTGAAATCCATGGTGCGTGCACGAATAGCGGAAAGCCTAGCTGCGCTTCCCGCCGAGGACCGCATGCCTCCCGATCTCGAGAAAAAGCTAATGGATAAGGCAACCGTGGAAAAAGCCATTACGCCGCAAATTCTGGCCGAGCTCCGCCCCATTATTACCGAAAAGATGCTGAAGCCGATGCTCCTCGAAGGCAAAGGCATGTCTGATCCGAAGGTGACCGCCGCCATGACGATGCTCGAAGGCAAAGTGATGAATAGTCTCATCGAGTCTCCAGAATTCGGCGATCTCATCGTGCAGGGAAAAATCCAGCAAAGCATCGACGCCAAATCCAGTAATATGCTCGTGCGCTTCGCGGGCCGGGTATTTGCCGGCTATAAAACCTATACCTGGAACGAAGTGCGGGAAAAGCCCGCCGGAAAGTCTGCGGAAGCTTATTTACGGGATCAAATCATCCGGCCTCGCTTGGCCGGTGAACAGATTCCGGATTTTTCGGAACGCATGAAGAAAGTGTCCGACATGGTGCAAGAGGCCCTGAAAAAGCCTTAGTTCTGTGCTAATTTCCGGGAATGACGCGACCCTGGGTATGCCTTTTACTAGCCGGCCTCCTCGAAGTTATGTGGGCCGTTTTACTTCCGCGAACCGCCGGGTTCACGAAGCTAGTTCCCACGATCATTACTTTAGTTCCCCTAGTAGTCAGCTTTTATCTCCTGAGCGAGGCCGTGCGAGTTCTGCCAATCGGTACTTCTTACGCCATATGGACCGGAATTGGCGCCGCGGGCACCGTGCTTTTCGGGATTTTCTTTGCCGGTGAGCCAAGCAACTGGTTTCGCCTTCTTTGCATTGCCCTAATTCTTCTTGGCACCCTCGGCCTGAAGCTCGGCCACGGATGAAAAGCGCCGTTTTCTTCGTCTACGTCTGGCCGGAAGCACGCTCCAGCGCGGCGGGAGTGAGAACCCACGATCTCCTGCGCTGGCTATTGAGCGATGGATGGAAGATCACCGCCGTGAGCTCGTCGAAGCCGAGTCAGTATAGTGAGGAGCTCGAAAAGATGGGCATCGCGGTGTCCACCTGCGCCGCGAATGAGGCGAGCCAAGATGAATTTCTTCGCGCACTCGCTCCCGCTTTGGTTCTCTTCGATCGCTTCGTGATGGAAGAGCAATTCGGCTGGAAGGCCCGGGAATTTTGGCCGAATGCCTTGGTGCTGGTCGATACGCAAGACTTGCATTCCGTGCGCCGCGCGCGCGAGGCTCTCCTGAAAAAAAATGCGAGCCCCGAGGAGATTTTGCGCCTGCCGAATCTAGGGCTCAGCGACGACATGGTCCGTGAGCTTTCCTCTCTTCATCGCGCCGACGGGGCGATCGTGGTTTCCTCCTGGGAGGCCGATTTCCTGAGGGCACGCTTTCAGTTCCCGGCCGAGAACCTGCTCCACTTACCGCTCATGGGGCGCCCGGATGAATCACCATTCCCTAGAGAAGGCCGGCAAGGGTTCGCATTTCTCGGAAATTTTCGCCACGCGCCCAACCTGGATGGGATCTTATGGTTCATCGCCGAAATTTGGCCGCGATGGCGCGCTTTGAATAAGACCGCCGAGCTTCATTTGTACGGCGCTTATCCGCCCGCCCATATTTCTTTTCATGCGGGAAAAAATGGCATTCATGCCCATGGCCCGGTAGCGGATCACCGGGCCGCCTTGAAAAAACACGAAGCCCTGGTAGCGCCCCTACGGTTTGGCGCCGGCATTAAGGGAAAAATTTTGGAAGCATGGGGCACGGGAACCCCGGTGATCGGCACTCCCCTCGCGTTCGAAGGAATGTGCAAGCCTGAGGATAAGGCGGGAGTATCCTTTCAAGACGCCGACGGCTTTATCCAAGCGGCGGGGCTTGGCGAGGCATGGAGCGATTTTCAGCGAAACGGATTTTCCGTTCTCCGCCGCGATTTCGCGGAAAATATATTGAGAGAAAAATTCTTGGCTTTTATCGAAGCAAGGGCTTCCGCGATTCGGCAAAATGGCCGCGTGGGCATTACCGGCGCCCTGCTCCGGCACGCCCAAAATAATGCCACGAAGTATTTTTCCCGCTGGATCGAAGCCAAAAATAAAAAAAGCTAAGCGGCAGGGCCGCCTAGCTTTCGCTACTAATTCTTAGGCACTTTCCTTTTCTTCTTTTTTCAGTAGCTTGTGGAAAATGCCCCCCTTTCCTTCGCTTACCGAAATAGTTTTCGGCTTTGCCTGGGCTTTTTTGGGAAGCAAGAGCTCTAGGACGCCATTTGCCACTTCGGCTTCAATTTTTTCGGCGTCCACGTCGTTAGGCAGCAAAAATGCCTTGCGGATCTTCTGGGAGAGCTGGCCTTTTCTCTTTCCCTCTAGAATCAAATGATCCTGCTCCAAAGAAATGGATATGTCCTCGCGCGCGATTCCTGGCACGTCTACCTGCAAATAATATCCTTCGGCGTTTTCTTGCACCAGACTGGGCGGGGTGCGCACGCTCTCCCTCTCAAAAGGTTCCAGGCCCAAGGTAAAATTAGGAAAAAATACGGAAGTTCTACGCATGATAAATTCCTCCTGCGGAATGATAAAATTGCCCAATTCGGGCAGGTTTTCGTTTCACAAGACGGCCGTCTTACAGATTTAAAGATGGGACGAGTTTACTTTCTGTCAAGAACCTAAGGATTCATTTTACGCGCAACACCAGACGCCTCTCGCATTCTTCGTATTTCGGCGGCTTCTTCCCGCGTAGTCTGCAGCAGATCGGTGAAGTAGTTATTGTAAAATGGGATCGTGAGGTCCACGTCGGTATTATCCCTATTCACGGTATTATAAGTATTTTTGCTGCCTGGCCCGAAGCGTTTCGCCGGAGTCACAAATAATTGCAGCCGACCATCGGCATCCATGGCCTTCACCTTCTGGTACCAGACGGGCAAGCGAAGCGGACGCCCATATTCCGGATCTAGCGAATGCCAGACCCCATTTTTATCTCTCACGATCGAAGCCACGTGATGGGCCCAGTATACCTGGTTGTACTTCATGGTGCCGATGGCCCATATTTTTTTAATATTTTCTTTGGCGATGTCGGTGGTTTGCAGGGCGATCCAGTGGGCGGCGGAAGCACGGCCAAAACAAAATCCGATTTTTCCATCCGGATCGTATTTATCCATAACGGGCTTTGAGTAGTCGGCAACCCGGTTGGTGGCCACGCGCTTGTATAAGGCATGAATTTCGGGAAGCGAAAGGCCACTGCTGCGCCCGCGCTCTTCGCCGGTCATCGGAAGATCTCTCAATTCTTTTAGCAGCGTTTTATTCCATAGCTCAATTCGTTCCGGGCTAAGGCGTTCCACCATTTTGTAGCTGTCGGGAATTTCTTCTAGAACAATACGTTCCATTCTTCTGGCCAAAAACTCTTCGCTGGTATTGTTGATGATCGCGCTAAAATCTTTTGCGCAAAGTGGGTCCGCCGCTAGAGCGGGAGAGATGGCGAAAGCGGCGAGTAATAACAGACGATAAATCACTATATTTTATCGGCAATTGACCGCGCTTATTTGAGAGAAAGACGAGGTACCGCTACCGGGTACGCACCCTAGTCCGCTAGGATCTGAATGGCGTGATTGCCCATATAACGAACCCATTCGTACTCGAGCAACACGATTTTCTTAGAATAGAACCCCTCGTCGCCCTTCGTTGAGGGATCGTAGTCGTAGACCGGTCCCTCGGTATCGGGATAGATAGAGTCGCGCACATAGAATACGCCTTTCCCCTGGCAGCCGTCTTTTTCGTAGGCGGCCCGAGTGCGCCGGTGGGCGTTTTCGGCCCGCAGCGCTTTGGCCAGTAGTTGCGCCTTTTCCTTTGGATCCGCCTCATTTTCCGCTTCTTTGCGTAGCTCCGCCGGTCTCGCTTGCATGTACGCAAGAAAATCACGCACGAATCTACAATTGTCATTTAGCTTCGCGTCGTCGAATCCCACGATAAAATTCGAGTGCCAGTAACCGAAGTGGTTATAGATGATCTGCACCGGGGATTTTTTCTCGAGCAAAGCGGCTTTGATCCGGTCCACGATGTCCGCCGGCATCACGGCCGTATTCCACTGGTTGGATTCAGGGTCGGCGAATAGCACTTCCCGGTGAAAGTTAGGCAGGCTCACCAAAGAAGCGCCGGTGGGGCGTTCGTCAAGCCAGTTATAGCCGGCATCGTATTCGGCGCCAGGCTCTCCGGCCACCGCCTTCACGGCTTCGTCGTCGGCGCCGGATTTATACCACCCCTTCGTGAAGCGGTAGTCAGCATTGCGGAATAAACCTCGAGCTCCGTTGAGCAAATAAACAGAGTCTGTTTTCCAATTCGCCGCGCCGTTCTTTTCTTCTGCTTCACCCGCAATATTCATGAGGTGACGCTCGCTCAAATCTAGCGGCCCTTCGGGTTCCCGGGAAAGCGTAGGGTGCAGGCGGGCCAGGTTCCATTCGGCAATGCCCGTTAACGTCATATAAAGGCAGCTTCCGGCCTCTTCTTGGTCTGGCGAGAGCAATACGTAAGGCAAAAGATCAGTATACCCGGAGTATTTTTCACCTTTATCCAGAATAAGCGCGCTGGCCGAAACGGGAAGCGCGCCTTCCATTGCAGAATTAGGGAACTTGAGGCCGGTGACCCGCGGCAGAAAAGAACGCTCGGCCGCCTGGGCGCTGGCCATGAGCCCTATAGCCGAGGCAAAAATCAGGAAAATCCGGAATTTTTTAGTCATCCCCTATTCTTAATCCACGGCACCCCGCTTTGCAAACCCGTATTATTTAGTCATGTGTCGCTGGAAGCCTGGGGGCGGGAAAAAATGCCGGCGCCTATTTGCTCTCGCCCGCGCGAGCCACTTCTTGGCAGCTGAGGTTGAGCGTGCGCGTACCCTGCGCGGTCACGAGGTGCACGAAACCTTCCGTGAGACCGGTATAAAAATCGGAAAGGCGATTCGCAAAAAGCGCACTCACTAAGTCCGCTTCGGCGGGGTTCAGCTTGGCCAAAATTTGCTCCCGCATCGCGAACTCTTGGTCGGTAAGGGAGTCGTTCATGAGAAAGCGAACCTGGCCGGGCTTATGCAGGTCGATAAAGAGAAAAACTCGGTCGCTCTTTGAAACGGCCTTCAGCATCGCGGTTTCCGCCATAACCTTCAGGTCGAGTGGTTCGTCGTCTACGGTACCGCCGCAAACTACCTTGGAGTTTCGGCTGGGCCATTCGATCGCGGCTTCACCGGCGCGCGCGGCCACCGACCAGAGAAAAATCGGAAGGAAGAAAATGAGGGGCACCAAAAGGCTATTTTGCTTGTTCATGATTGCTCCGGGAAACTTCGGCCAAAAATTTTTCGTGAAACCAGGAATTATCGGTCAGCTCGGGATGAAACGCTGTCACCATATGGTGGCCGTCGCCGAGAAAAACCGCGTCGCCGTTCAGCGTGCCCTGCACCTTTACGCTTTTTCCCCAGCTTAAGAATTTCGGCGCCCGGATGAAAACTGCCGGCTGCGGGCCATTTTCGGTTTGCAGGTTTTGTTGAAAGCTCTCGAGCTGGCGGCCGTAGGCATTGCGCCTTACTTCGAGGTCGATCACGCCCAGGCTTTCCTGCGAAGGATTTTCCACTTTCGCGGCCATAAGGATGGATCCGGCACAGATTCCCCAGAACGGAATTTGCCTGGCGCGTTTTTTGAGCGGCTCCCAGAGATCGAATTGCTTGGCGAGCTTGAGCATCGTGGTGCTCTCGCCTCCCGGCAGAATAAGCCCTTCAATGCCATCGAGGTCTTTAGGCAGGCGCACATAAACCGGCTCGGCGCCTAGCTTGCGCAAATGATTCGCGTGGGGCTCCACGCAACCCTGGAGAGCCAGGACGCCTATTTTCCTACCAGCCGCGTTGGGCAAGGCGTTGTTCCTCGGGAATTGCTTTCATCTCTACGCCGGTCATGGCGCGCGGCAGTCCGCGGGACGCTTCGAGCAGGGCGGCAGCATTATTCGGCTGGGCCACGGCGGCTACGATGGCTTTCGCGCGGCGCTCGGATTCGGCGGAGGTCGCATCGGCAAAAATCCCCGAACCTACGAACACGGTCTCGGCGCCGAGCTGGAGCATGAGGGCTGCGTCGGCCGGAGTGGCCACGCCGCCGGCGGAGAAATTCGGCACGGGGAGTTTGCCGGTTTTAGCCACCAGCTGCACGATCTCCAGAGGCGAACGCAGGCGCTTCGCTTCGGCGTAGAGCTCGCTGGCATCCATCGTGGTTAGCTTGCGGATTTCGCGCATCAGGGTGCGCATGTGGCGCACGGCCTCCACCACGTTGCCAGTGCCGGCCTCGCCCTTGGTACGAATCAGGGCCGCGCCTTCGCCGATACGGCGGAGGGCTTCCCCGAGATCCGTGCAGCCGCAAACGAAGGGAACTTTGAATGCGTGTTTATCGATATGATTTTCTTCGTCGGCCGGAGTGAGCACTTCGCTCTCATCGATGAAATCCACGCCGAGTTCCTGGAGAATTTGCGCTTCGGCGAAGTGGCCGATCCGGACTTTGGCCATCACCGGAATCGAAGAAACTTTCATGATCTCTTGGATCATGAGGGGATCGCTCATGCGGGCCACGCCGCCCTGGCTGCGAATCAGGCTCGGGATGCGTTCCAACGCCATCACCGCCACCGCGCCCGCCTGCTCGGCGATCTTCGCCTGTTCCACGTTCATCACGTCCATAATCACACCGCCCTTGAGCATTTCGGCGAGGCCAGTTTTCAGATTGATGGATTGGGTTGATTGCGACATGGAAGGCTCCTAAGTAAGGGCATAAGGCAAAACGACCTTAGGCTTTGAACCCCCGATTTTTACTCCGAAATGACGCGGCTGGGAAGGCTTTTTTGCCCCTTTTTTAGCCGGCTCTTCTCCCCCGATTGCATCAGGAAAACATTTCTCAGAAATGGGAGTAGAATGGGTCGAATGGCCTCAAAGAAACACTCAAAACCCCAGAAAAAGCTCTCCGGACTCGCCACGGGTTCCGTATCGCGCTCCTTTTCCCTGGCTAAACTCGGCCTTCAGGCCGGAGCTAAGGCCGCTGGCCACGCTCTGGGGGGTATTTTAAAGAGCGAAGCCGCCCAAAAGATACGAAAGCAAGCCTATGTTTTGGAGCAATTGGCCCTGCTCACCGCCGAATTGGGCAAACTCAAAGGCAGCTTAATGAAGGCCGGACAGATGCTTTCGGTCTATGGGGAGCATTTCCTTCCGCCCGAAGCCAACCAGATTTTAAAGTCGCTGCAGAGCGATTCACCTCCCCTGCGCTGGGAAGAAATTCGCAAGGTATTGGTACGGCAGCTGGGTAAAGAGCGGATGGCGCTCCTGGAAATCGAAGAGGAGGCATATGCCGCCGCTTCTTTGGGACAGGTGCATCGTGCCAGGATCCTAAAAACGGGGCAGGAAATCGTTTTGAAAGTGCAATACCCGGGCGTAGACGAGGCGATCGACGGGGACCTGAAAGCCCTCAGAAAAATTCTCTCCATCTCGGAATGGCTCCCAAATCTTCCCGGCACCGATGATCTTTTTGCCGAGGTGCGCGCGATGCTCAAGCGCGAGCTCGACTACGAGCTCGAACGGGAAACGCTGGAAGTATTTCATAAATTACTAAAAGGTGATCCGCGCTACGTTCTCCCGCGGCCCATCGAAGAATTCAGCTCCAAGCGCGTGATTGCGATGAGCTTTGAGCCGGGAATCGCGGTGGACTCGGAAGAAGTAGCCGCGCTTTCGCAGGAACGCCGCAATGCTCTGGCCGCCAATGCCATGGAGCTCTACCTAAAAGAACTATTCGTGTGGAACAAAATGCAGACGGATCCACATTTTGGAAATTACCGCGTGCGCCTAGGAAAAGACAAAGACCAGCTGGTGCTCTACGACTACGGCGCCGTTCGCGAGATTTCTCCCGATTTCATGCGCCGCTATCGCCATATGCTTTCCGGCCTCTTCCACCACATCCGTGCCGACTTCGAAAAGGGTGCGCTGGCGATGGGCGTGCTGCACGAAGACGATCCCCAGGAGCTTAAGGATATGTTCTACGAACTTTGCGCGGCCCTCGTGGAGCCTTTCGCGCTGGATGGGGCTTATGACTGGAAGGGCAGCGATTTGCCCAAACGTGTTTCGGGACTGAGCTGGAAGATCGTGAAGAAGTTTCCCCTGAGGGCACCTCCGCGGGAAGTGGTTTTTCTGGATCGCAAAATGATCGGGATGTTTACGTTTCTGGCCGTGCTCGGCGCAAAAATTTCGGCGCGGGATTTAATGCGCCCTTATATGGAATAACTTTGGAATGAAGCTTGGCCGGCCAAGCGGTGCGTTAAATTCCATGATTTGACCAATTCTTGCCATCACCATACCATTTTCTCATGCAGCCTCTTTTTCCATTCCACGCGCATTCGGAACCCATCGGCGTGGAAGGAAAAATCGAACTCACCGGCCTCCAAAATCTTACCTTGAAATTTCAGCTCGCGGACCCTCGGCATCTGGTACTCGATTCTCTGGCCATTCATACCGAACGGGACCTTTTTCGCGCCGATGGTCTATGGCATACCACCTGTTTCGAAGCTTTCTGGGGCATTCCCGGTGAAGCTGGCTACTGGGAGCTGAATCTTTCTCCTACCCAGCCGAAATGGAATCTCTATAAGTTTTCGGATTATCGGAAGCCCGCTCCACCCCAGGAAAGCGGCGATTTTCGCATTGCTAAGCTGGAAGTAAATCCCAGTTCGCTCACCTGCCACTTGACCAGCAAAAATAAACTAGACGCTTTAGAGGCCAGCCTCTGCGTAATCCTGCGCACCAGCCAGGCTACGCATTTTTATTCCACGAATCACGCGGGCCAGCAGCCCGACTATCATTTACGGGAAAGCTTCACGCTGAAACTAAAAAACTAGGAAGAGACCAGCACGCGCCAAATGGTGCCCACGAAAATCCGGTAAGGCTCACCGAGCACTACGGCGGGAATCACGTAAAGCAAACCGCCCCACGTAATGAAGCTGAAAAATAGTCCGACAAAAATTCGCGTGAACCAATTCGCGGCCTTCGCTTGGCGCCAAGCTTTCAGTAAAAAAACCACCGCGAAAAAAATTCCCTGCACGATCAGCAATTGGTTACGGTGGGGATTCGCCCATAGTTCGTTCATGGCCTTGAGGAATTGTTTGTCTTCGGCGAGGGCGAAGACCTTACGGCGCGCCACATCGAGCTGGCTCGCGGGGGTGCCGCGGGAGCTGGTATTGAACTTGTGAAGAACACCTTCCACGCTTTGCTGAAGATCGAGCAAATCTTTCTCGATATCGTCGGTGCCGGCAAAAACGGGGGCCGAAAAAAGAAAACAGAGCAGAAGGCAACGAATCACAAATCCGCCACCATGGCCGGATTCTTCGCGAGATCGCGGGTAATATTTTTTTGGTGCGCCTCAAGGGTGCCGCCGCCAATTTCGAGGAGCTTGGCATCGCGCCAGAGGCGTTCCACCACGTATTCACCCACGTAGCCGTAGCCGCCGAGTACTTGGATGGCGGAGTCGGAAACTTTTTTGCCCATCATCGAGGCCACGAGCTTCACGCCGTCCGAATCGAGGCGATTGCCTTCCTCATCCAGGTTAATATGGCGGGCGGTTTCATACACGTAGGCGCGCGCCGCGCGATACTCCGCAAAGCTTTCGCCGATATGCTTTTGGATCTGGCCGAATTTGGAGATGGATTGCCCGAAGGCCTGGCGCTCATTCGCGTAGCGGGTCATTACCTCGAGGGAGC
The DNA here is from genome assembly GCA_050246755.1 of Bacteriovoracia bacterium. Taxonomy (GTDB): domain Bacteria; phylum Bdellovibrionota; class UBA1018; order CAIPTA01; family CAIPTA01; genus JAKFYM01. The sequence goes on along the minus strand of JBFWVL010000002.1, from coordinate 313,589 downwards.
GGCGGGCCAAGCCCAGGCTCATGGCCGCCAAGGTGAGGCGCTCCAGCTCCAAGTTTTTCATCATGTGCAGAAGAGCTCCGCCCTCTTTGCCCACAAGATTCGTGGAGGGAATTTGGCAATTATCAAAAACCAGCTCGGCGGTATTCGAGGCGCGCATGCCGAGCTTATCGCCGATTTTTTGGCCCACCGAGTAGCCGGCGCAGGTGCGATCCACCAGAAAGGTAGACATTTCTCGCTTGCCGGATTTCTGATCGTCGGTACGGGCATAGAGCCACACCACATCAGCCGGAGTGCCGGCATCATCTAAGGTCCCGTTGGTGATCCACATCTTGCGGCCATTTACCACGTAGCTGCCATTTTTCAGCAGCGCGGAACTTTCCATGCCCACCACATCGGTGCCCACGCCCGGCTCTGACATAGCCATCGCGCCGACCCATTCGCCCGAGCAAAGCTTAGGCAGGTATTTTTTTTTCTGTTCCGGTGAGGCATTCCGCGCCAAATTATTCACGCAGAGCATCGAATGCGCGAGGTAGGCCAGGGCGAAACCTGGATCAGACCACGAAAGCTCTTCGTGCACTAGACAGGCCGCAGAAGCATCAAGGCCCGAGCCTCCAAATTCTTCCGGGACGGTAATCCCGAGCAGGCCAAGCTCCCCTAATTTTCGAAATAAAGGGAGGTTAAATTTCTCTTTTCGATCGTGCTCATTGGCCTGGGGTTCCACTTCTTGACGAACGAAATCGCGTACCAGCGCGCGCAACATTTTGTGTTCATTCGTAGGGTTATATAAATCCCAATTTTGCCAATTTTCCATGCACTTAAGGTATAGCAGCGCGACGAAAAAACAACTAGTATTCAAGCTCTATGAGCTTGTGGGTTCTTCTTGGTTTATTAGCATGCAATGCGATATGGGCGCTGATGCCCATAATGGGAAAATTTCTTCTTCTCTCGTATGCTCCCTTCCAGCTCGCCCAGCTTCGATATGGCGCTTCTCTCTGCACGGCTCTTTTCCTGATTTGTCTATTTCGCTGGCTTCGGCCGCAAAGTATTTCACCTCTGCGCGCGGTGGTGCACCGAAATAATTTTCATTGGATCGCATCGATGGGACTCGTAACTTTTTTCGCTTCCCCTATTTTACAGTACTTGGGCCTTTCCCGCTCCACCGCCACGGCGAATTCCCTGGTGGTGGCGATTGAGCCGCTCTTTGCGGCGCTGCTGGCTTGGCTATTCCTTGGGGAAAAACTGAGTGGCCGGCAAAAAACCGGCTTCGCGATCGCGGTGGCGGGATTTTTTCTGCTGAGCAATATAAAGCCGAATAATTTGGCCGAATCGTTTTCGCTCTTCAGCGTGGGAAATTTATTCTTCTTGGCGGTGATGCCATGCGAGGCGCTCTATACCATCATTAGCCGCCGGCTCGTGGGAAGAATCACGCCCATTTCGATCCTGGGCGCCTCCCTTGCGTTTGGGTTCTTAGTTCTTAGCGGCTACTTCTGGCTGCTGGGCGAAGCGTGGCCAAGCCTGGAGCCGCTATACGATCCAAGAAAGCTGGGCGCATTGCTGCTAGTTGGCCCCATCGGCACCGCGATCGCCTATATTTTCTGGTCGGAAGCATTAACCACCGCGACCGTGGCGATGGTGGCGCTCACGCTGCTGGCGCAACCGCTCCTCGGCACAGTGGCCGGGTACTTCTTTCTCGGTGAAAGACTCGACCTCTGGCAAGGCCTGGGCGCGCTATTGATTCTGGGGGCTTTAACTTTAGAACTACTGCCTGGAACCGAGGAGGTATCATGAAACTAGAAACCACGAGCGCGGAACATTTTTCTCTCGCGGCCCTTAAGGGGAAAAAATTCGTTTTGTATTTCTACCCCCGCGACAATACCCCGGGCTGCAGCCAGGAAGCGGTGGAGTTTTCGGCCGCGGCTAAAAAGTTCGCTAAACTAGGCTGGGCACTATACGGCGTATCGGGCGATAGCCTCGCCTCCCACGAAAAATTCCGCGTAAAAGCGGGGATTACTTTTCCTCTGGTAAGCGACCCCGAAGAGGAGCTGAGCGAGAAATTCGGCGTGATGAAGATGAAAAGCCTTTACGGGAAGAAATTCCGCGGCATCGAGCGCTCCACTTTCTTGATCAGCGAAAAAGGGAAAATCCTGCGCGAATGGCGCAAAGTGAAGGTGAGCGGACACGTGGCGGAAGTGCTGGCGGCCGCCGAGGAGCTGGCTTGAATTTCTTTTCCACCGAATACCACGAAGCGCGCGAAAAGTTCTTAGTGGCGGCGGAAGAATACGGGCTGCGCCAGGTGCGCTTTCGCGTGGCCCACGAAGCCACTTCCGAGCTATTCCTGGATTTTGCGTTCGTGAAAAGAGATCCGAAAAAGCTGGTGCTTCATCTTTCCGGCACGCACGGCATCGAAGGCTACCTCGGTTCCGCCATCCAGGCGGCCATTTTGGCAGAACCCGGTCCCTCCGGCGATGCCTCGCTGCTTTTCGTGCACGCGGTGAATCCCTACGGAATGCAGTTTTTCCGCCGTGCCAACGGTCAGAACGTGGACCTCAATCGCAACTACGCTAAAACGAAGCTGCCTAACCCCGACTACGCGCTTTTTAATTCCTTTCTGAATCCAAAAACCAGGCTGGAATTTCTCACGGGAAAGCTCCGGGCGTTCTACCAGCTGAAGAGACTCGGGAAAGCAAGGACGGCCCAGGCCGTGGCTTCCGGGCAATATTCCTTTCCTCGTGGCCTCTTTTTCATGGGCGAAAGCATCCAGCGGGAAATTCAGCTTCTGCAAGAAATACTGCGCTCGCATTTCCCGGAGGTGGAGGAGGCGATCGCGATCGACGTGCATAGCGGGCTCGGCGAGCGGGGCGGTGAATGGCTATTTGCCGATGAAGACCTGGATCCCAGCGCCCCGGAATTTTTCCGGCGGATATTCGGCCGCACGACAACCAAGCCGGACCCTTCCGAGGGAAGCTATATCAATCAGGGACGGCTTTCCGTGGCGATACGGGATGCCCTTCCCCGTGCCCAGGTGCACGCCGTGCTGCAGGAATTGGGCACTTACTCTTTTGGGAGAGTACTGGACGTATTACGGCGCGAAAATTTTGAGTGGCACGCGAATGGACCGGTGCAGGGAGCTTCCCCGGCTACGCAGAAAAAAATGCTGGAGATATTTTGCCCCGCCGATCCGGCTTGGCGGGAAAATGCGCTTCGTCTTGGGAAAAACCGTTGGCGCCAGGCGGCGGCGTATTTTGCGCGCGCCTAGTCTCTCGGGATTCTTTCCAACAGGGCCAAAGCCTCTACGTGGTCGGTTTGCGGAAAGAAATCGAAAGCCTGCACTTTCTGCACTCGATAATTGGGTAAGCCTTCCAGATCCTCGCTAAGCGAGCGCATATTACAGGATAGGTAGGCGATGCGGGTGGCGCCGCTGCGATTCATCCAAGCGGAAACCAAGTGCCCCTGGCCCTCGCGTGGCGGATTAGTATAGATCCCAAATTCCCCCGTTATATCGATCTGGGGAATCCTCTCCTCCACTTTGCCTTTTAGGATTTCGGCGCCGGGAGCATTGAGGGCCGCGAGCGCGCAGGCCTCTCCCACGAGTTCCACGCCCACGGCGCTGCGCCCGGATTTGCGCCAGCGAGCCAGCGAGATTCCCAGCCCGCAGTAGAGATCAATGATTTTCGGCAGCGCGCCCAAATGGTTTTCGGCAAGCGTGTGGGCCTGCTCCTCTAGTTCCGCAATTTGCTGGCGAAAAGCGGTGGGCCCATGCAGAAAGGCCCCTTCCGGAAGAAATTCGGGGCCGGCTATTCTCTCCATATGCCGCGAAGAAAGCACGCGCCGGCCGGCGGCGGCGTGCCAGTTGACGAAAAGAGAAATAACTCCCGCCCTTTCCAATTTCGGAAAAAAATGGCGTAGCTGCGCTAGGTATTCCTCTTCCCGTCCCGACTTCAGCACTAAGGTGACGGCTTTTCCGGAAACCTGCACGAAGGCGACCGGGATATTTTTCGGCAAATCTTTGCAAGCGGCGAATATTTTGTTCAGGTCTTCCGAATGCACCGGGCAATCCGGGATCGGAATAAAAATCTCTTCGCGCTCCCGGTATTGAATGAGCCCGAACCGCCAACCATCTTCCGCTAAACGCGCGTGCAAGGTGGCTTTGCGGCGGTAGCCCCATCTTTTTTCGGGAACGACAATGGGCTGAATCAAGGTACGAACGGTTTCGAGCTTGCGCTCTACCCAGCCCTGTTTCTGGGCGGCGCTCTCTTCGGCGCTGAGTTCGCGTTGCTTGCAGCCTGGACAGGCTTGCACGCAGCCGGCGGGGATCATGATTTTTTCCGCTCAACCTTTACTTTGGGATTGCGGATCGCGTCTACCGGGCAAACTTCGAGGCAGGCGAGGCAGTCGGTGCAGGTATCGAAATCGATGAGGAAATGGACGTCTCCCGAGTAAATACTTTTTGTGGGGCATACGGCGGCGCAGGCGCCACAGTTATTGCAGTTATTCTGAATTTGGGAAGCCATCCCCTATTCCTTTTTTGCCCCAGCGGAAAGTTTCTTCACGCTGTCTTCAAGAAAAGTGATTTTTTCCAAAAATCCGGCCACGTCGCCCGGATCGCGCCTGGCCTTGACGAATTCAGCCACCTGCGTTTCCAATAAAGTCACTTTCGATTGCAGCGCCGCTTTATCGTTGCGCAGAGCCTGCAACTCTTTAGGATCCATCTGCTTGATGCGCGCCTCGAGGGCCGCGATCGTTTTATCTTTCGCGGCAACGGATTTTTTAAGCTCTTCTATCGATTCTCCGCCTTCTTCATCGTCGGCGGAAAGGTTTCTGAAATACTCGAGGCAAAGGGCCACGGTGGAAAGGATGGGGATCATCGGCGGCTTGGCGAAAGCGCGCACGCTTTCTTTGAGCTTCTCGTTCTCGGAAGCCAGCACGATTTTTCCCGAAAGCTCACGGGCGAAAACATCCACGATCGCGAGCTCGCGCATCACGTCGCTGGGAATTTGGTCGGCGTCCACAACCTGCAGCACGATGCGGTTTTTTCCGTCGCGCAGGAGCTTGGAGATACCGGCCTTGAGAATCTGGAAATTTTGCGCGTCTACGGCTCCTGAAACCTCAAGTACGGAGACCCCGTCTTCTTGCTTCAGGGATAACTTCATCAGTTAACCTTCGCGCGGTAGTAAAGTACTTTCATCACGTCGCGGCGGGAGATGATGCCCACGAGACGCTTGCTGGCGTCGAGTACGGGCAGGCGGCGGCATTTAAGCTTGATGAAGCGCTCGAGGATCTCGGTGAACGATGTCTCCTCGGTAACGGATTCTACGTTCTTCGAATAAGTGGCGTTCTCGCGGAATATCTCCGAAGTGATATGCGATTCCTTTCCCACGTGGGCGATGATGTCGTATTCCGACAATATGCCGATGATCATTCCGGAGTCATCTACCACCGGCAAACCTGTTATCTTGTTGTTTACGAGGAGTTTCAGGGCATCTTCGATATTCATGCCTTCGCGAGCCACAATCAGGCGGCTCGACATAATGTCTTTCGCGGTAGTGTTCATGCTTTCAGGATAGGCTGTTTTAGCGAAGCTCGCAACGGACCCGTTTGTAAGTTATCCTTTATTTATGAAAGCGTTTTCCTTCCAGGAAACGGGTCAGTTTCTCCCCTATCATATAGGCGCTACCGCCCGTGACACGCTCCAGGAATTTATCGATATCGATGTGAGCGCCGACGACTTGGTGCGCATCCTTAACAGGAACCAGGTGTACCGTTCCCTCTTTTTTCGCTTCATCGCCAAAAAAACCGCCGCGCCCGATAAGAACGCCGAGGGAAAAGACAAAGAACAAGATAGCCCCACGCACCGCCTCGTGAATCTCCTGGGAATGATCGGCAGCCGGAACCTAATCGTGGCGCTCCAGCTGCATAAAGCCAAAGAGGGCTCCTTTCCGGTGATGCCGGATGGATCGGTGGAAATAAAGTCGGCCGATTTGCTGAAAACCGCGATCGACAGCGAAGAGCTTTTCCTGAGAAATAATCTCGAATATTCGGAAACGGCCTACGCCGCGGGAGTTTTTTTCGACTGCTTTCTCAATACTCAGGCGAAAGACCCGAACTTTAAAAAATCGGAGCCCTATTTTCGCGATATCGTGAAGCGCGCGCAACGCACGGGCGTGATCGCTTACCTGTTAGCGGAAGACGTGGCGGGATTTACGCCCAAATACGCGATCGCCGCCGGCATGCTCACCCAAGCCGGCAAGCTGTTGCTGGCCGCGAATTACCCCGACGCCAAGGGCGGCTACGCCGAGCTGGAGCGGGCCCATGAAGCGGACGCAAAGCTTCCCGCGCTGGCCAGGTCGCTGGCGGAACGCGCAGCGTTCGGGGTGGCCCACGAAGAAGTGAGCGCCCATTTGCTGCACTACTACGATGTGTTTCACTCACTCACGCCGGCGGTTCGCTATTTTCGGGAGCCTTACTGCTTAAAGGAAGTGGATGCGCAGAACTACAAGTTTGCCGTTCTACTCGGTTTGGCCGACCGTATGGCAGGCATATGGCGAACCCCGGTAGACGATAAAGATCCCGTCTTCGGCGACTGGGCCACGCCCGCCACGGCGATACTCAAGATGCGCAAAGAAAAATTAATCGAGATCATGAAACGCGCGATGAACCTGAAATAGCGTCTATTTCGACTTGCCCGCCGCTCTTACTAGTTCCTGCCATACTTTCGGGCTCAGCGTATCGGATCCGATCATGATGATGCTTTCCGTATCGGCCGAGGTTCTCTTCTCGGTACGCGGCTCCGAGGGAATCGTGCCAGTTCCGCCGAACCGCTTGAACCACTCGCGGCGGATCCCAAGCGAATTGCTAATAAGGAGCCGCTCCACTTCTTTGAGTTTATCCCGCTTCGAGCCGTACTCGTAGGTGCTCATCACTTGGAAATGCGCATTGCTGCTCACGCGATCCAGCGACTGGTAGCCCATCACGTGGGAATACAAATATTTTTTGCGGCCGGGCTCGCGGGAAGTGAAGACGAGGTCGAGCTCGCCTCGTGAAAACAACTCTTCCAGGCGATCAAGATCGAAAACGTCGATCTCCACGAGGCGAATCTGCACTTTTTCTAACAGATGATGCACGTAGGGCAATGCCATCCCGGCGAGTCCTTCGAGAGTGCCTACCTGCAGCTGCCTGGTTTGGCTGGCAACCAAAAGGGATTCGAGTTCACGGTCGAAAAGGCGCATTTTTTTAAGGTAAAAGTCGGCCAAGCGATGGGCCGTGGGAGTCCACGTGGCGTTGCGCTTGGCTCCGCGATCCAGGAGCACGATCGAGAAGGTTTCTTCGATTTTCTTTACGATGCGGGAAAGCTGGGGCTGGCTAAGGCCTACGTGCTGGGAAGCACCGGAGAGGTTTTTGTAGGCCACGGCCCGAGATAATACCGAGAGTTCGTGCGAGATGAGTTCCATGGCATTGCTATGTATTAAAAGAATAATAGATTGTCTAATATAAATTTAAAAAAAAAGCAGCGAGGCCCTATAACGACCTCCCTGCTTTTATCTCTTAGAAGCATACCTGATTGACTGGGAAGGCCCTTTTACCATGGTGGTAAAAGGGTTTTTCTTTTCTACTCTTCGGTGGTGCTTTCCACGCTAGGAGCCGGCAGATCTTCCTTCATTTCGGGAGGAGTATGGTTCACGCCTTCGCCCATCTCGTGGGTGGGAGCATGGCTGGCTCTCTTGCTTTTGGCTTTTGCTTTGCGTGCCATCTTGGCCTTTTTCACTTTTCCTTTTTTTGCCTTCTTGCCCTTCGCCTTTTTATGCTTAGCGGCTGCGGTGGAACGGTCGGGATGGTGCGTGCCTGCGTGCGACAAAACGGGCATGGCTAACGCGAACAAAAAAACCAAAGAAACGAACTTACGAACAAACATTTTCACTCCTTAAAAAATGAACGGGCAATCTTGGAATTCACCAATATCCTATCAGCTTTTTCCCTACACAACGGTGACATTTTGTGGTCCTATGCCGAAAATCCGGAGGTTCCCATGAGTAAGGCGCGCGTAGTCACCATTCATTACACTTTGAAAGACGATCAAGGCACCGTGATCGACAGCTCCCAGGGCGGCGAACCGCTGCAATATCTTGAGGGCGCCGGAAATATTATTCCCGGTTTGGAAAAACAACTGAGCACCGCTGCAACCGGCGATAAAAAGAAAGTGACCGTGGAAGCCGGCGAAGGTTACGGAGAAAAACGGGACGATCTCGTGCTTCAAGTAGACCGCAAGCAATTCCCCGCGGACGTTAACTTGAAAGTGGGCGATCGCTTTCGCGGCGGCCAGGACGACCATTCTCCCGTGTTCACGGTAATGGCCCTTACCGGGGAAAAAGTTACGATCGATGGAAACCATCCGCTCGCCGGCAAAAAACTCCACTTCGAAGTGGAAGTTACCGAAACGCGCCCCGCCACGGACGATGAAGTAAGCCACGGCCACGCGCATGGGCCTCACGGCCACCACCACTAGGAATCGCTAGAGTGTAAGAAAAAGCCCAAGACGTTTTTCCGTCTAGGGCTTTTCTGTTTCCTCCTTCTTTACCGGGTAAGATCTCCTTGCGCACTCACGGCCGAAACTTAATAATTTTAAGATGACGCAAAAATTCGATCTCGTGGTGATCGGCTCCGGCCCTGGCGGCGCCCGTGCAGCGGTACAAGCCGCTAAAATCGGCAAGCGCGTGGCGCTCGTGGAAGCCGGCCGCCCCGGTGGTTCCTGTGTGCATACCGGAACGATTCCGAGCAAAAGCCTGCGCGAGGCCGCGCTCGCGGGCCTAGGATCCGAGCTGAGCCCCGCTTTACTGCGGATGCGCGCGGTGATCCAGGGCGAAGCGAAGGTGATCAAACAGCAGCTTCTGCGGAATCACGTGGAGTTTTTCCACGGCATCGCTTCCTTCGTGGACGCCCACACGATCTCCATCGGTAGCGGGAGCAAGAAAACCCAAATTTCCGGGGAGCATTTCGTGATCGCCACCGGCACCCGCCCTAACCGGCCCGCCGATTTCGCCTTTCGTCACCCGGGCGTATTTGATAGCGACGGCATTTTAGGCATCAAGCGGCGTCCCAAGCGAATCGCCGTATTCGGCGCGGGCGTAATCGGCTGCGAATACGCCAGCATTTTCGCCCAGCTGGGCAGCAAGGTTTACCTCATCGATCGCCGCAAAGAGCTTTTGCGCTCGATTGACCAAGAGCTAGTTTCCGCCCTTCAGGCGGAATTCGCCACGCGTGGCATTGAACTGCAGTTGGGGGCTGAAATCATTTCTGAGAAAAAGATTGCTAAAGGTTCTACGAAGCTGAAATTTCAGGTGAATGGAAAGGTTTTGCCCGTAGACGCCGCCCTCGTTTGCCTGGGTCGGCTGCCCAATACCGAGAAACTTAACCTAAGTGCGGCCGGAGTCACCCTCGACGCCAAGGGAAATATCAGCGTGGACCCCATTACCTATCAGACGGCCGCGAAGCATATCTACGCCGTGGGCGACGTGATCGGCCCCCCCGCGCTCGCCGCTGCTTCCGCCGAACAAGGGCGCTTGGCGGCCTGCCGCATGTTCGGCTTGCCTTGCGCGGAATTCCCGCGATCCTTCCCTACCGGCATCTATACGATTCCGGAAATTTCTTGCGTGGGCTCGCACGAGGGAGAGCTCCGGGAAAAAAATATTCCCTACGTGGTAGGCCACGCGTATTACCGGGAACTCGCGCGCGGGCTAATCATGGGCGAAGAAAACGGTTTCGTGAAATTACTGGTGCATAGGGACACCAAAAAACTTCTCGGCATTCACGCCATCGGCGCGGGTGCCACCGAACTGATTCATATCGGGCAAATCGTGTTCGCGCTCAATGCCAGCGTGGAGTTTCTGGTGGCCAACGTGTTTAATTACCCCACTCTCGCGGAGGCCTACAAAGTAGCCGCCCTCAACGCGATGAACAAACTAAAAGCGTCCAGCTAAAACTCTCCTTCTTCCTAGGCTTTTTGCCGCATCCACGCGTAAAATAGCCCAAACGGAATAAGGAGATGCGATGGAACAGAACAGCAAATGGCAGCACCAACCACGCTGGAACGGTGAGTTCAGCTGGACGAATACTCTTTTTCTCTTGGCTACCCCCGTTGCCGGGATCGCCCTCTTCCCCGTCTATTTGCTCTCGAGCGAATTTGCTTGGAGCGACCTCGCGATTTTTACTTTTATGCTGCTCGCGAGCGGTTTTTCCATCACGGCGGGCTACCACCGTTTATTTGCCCACCAAACCTACGAGAGCCCGGCCCTCGTGCGCTTTTTCTTTTTGGTATTCGGCGCGGCCGCGATGCAAAACTCCGCTTTCAAGTGGTGTTCGGATCATCGTTACCACCATCGCTTCGTAGATAAAGAAGGCGACCCCTACAGCATCTCCAAAGGATTTTTCTACGCCCATATGGGATGGATCTTCCGCAATGATCCGAAAGACCGCAGCTTCGCCAATGCCGCCGATTTAGAGGCCGATCCGCTCGTGCGCTGGCAGCACCGCCATTTTCTGCTCATCGCTTTCGCCGTAAGCTTCGGTTTACCCACTCTTTTGGGCTGGATGATCGGACGCCCCTTCGCGGGCTTCTTCGTGGGTGGGCTACTCCGCCTGATCGTGGTCCACCATGGAACGTTCTTCATTAATTCTCTGGCGCATATGTTCGGCACGCGTCCTTATTCCACGAAGGTTTCGGCCCGCGACTGCTGGTGGCTTGCCTTCCTTACCAATGGCGAAGGCTACCATAACTTCCATCATGCTTTCGCCAACGACTACCGGAACGGCGTGCGCTGGTACCAGTGGGACCCGAGTAAGTGGCTCATCCTCTGTCTTAATTTCGTGGGCCTCAGCCGTAACCTTAGCCGCACTCCGGATGCCCACATCTTGAAAGCGAAGCTCGAGACGTCTTCCGATCAGTTCATCCAAAATTGGCGGGAAGAGGTGCCGGCCCAGGTGGAGGCCATGCGCCTGGCGATTGAGCAGCACCTCCAAGACTTTCAGCGAAAACTCCGGGAATTCCAGGCCTGGCGCGAGACGATGATTCGCGAGGGCAAGCGTTCGCATCGAGCGAGGGCAAGGCACTGGGCCGGGCGCCTGCGCGCCGAGAGAAAAATGCTAGAGCGATCTCTCAACGAATACCGCTGGATGATTCGCCAGCTTCAGCACGGCGGACTTTCCGCTTTAGGATAGAGACCTATCTAGCTGATTTTATAAGTAATTATTGTTGCAGGCCCGGCCTCGGTTGGCCGATAAAGAACTATGCGCCACCTGATCCTGATTCCCCTGGTGATTGCCTCGGCCGTGGAATACCTATCGCAAGGACAATTCGGCCTCGGCCTTGTGAGCGCCCTCTACATGATTTTAAGCCTTCAGGCGGAAAGCGCCGCCAAGCGCTTCCTGCGTGACGGACTAAGACCGGCGGCCCTATTGGCCGGCTCGGGATACGGCTCCCGGCCCCCAGAACCCCGGCGAGAGAAGATCCGGATAGAAGACGTTCTGGACGTGAAGCCGCTCGGGGAGAAAAAGCGAGAAGGGCCTAAGGCAGAAAAGCAAGAGGGCAAAAAGGAGAAGCGGCAAGAAGCGCCCCCCAGAGCCGAGCAAAAGGCCAAAGCGGAATCTCCTAAGCCGCAACCAAAGCCGGCACCAAAAAAAGAATTACCCAAAGCTCCCCTCTTCCACGGAAAGCCCCACGAGGTGCTTGCCGTGCGCGAGAATGCCGCCACCCAAACGATCGTGAAAGCCTTCCGTCACTGGGTGAAGCAATACCATCCCGATCACGCGCGCACGCCCCAGCAGACACAGAGCGCCAACGAACATACTCGCTGCCTCACGGACGCGAAGGAAAAACTGCTAGAACGCCGCAAGCAAATGCGAAAGCCAAGCGCCGCCTGATATGATAGAAACTCGAGAATGGGCCACTCAGTGCTTATTCTCGGCGCCGGTTTCGCGGGACTCAACGCCGCCAAAGTGCTCGGCCGCAAAGGCAAAGACCTTACGATCACCGTTCTCGACCGCCGCAACTACCATTTATTTCAGCCCCTGCTTTACCAGGTTGCGATGGCGGGATTGAGCCCGGCGGATATCGCCTCGCCCATCCGCAGCTTACTAGCCGACTATCCCAACGTGAACGTCCTGCTTGGCGCCGCAAAGGCCGTTAGGCCCGGAACCAAGGAAGTAACCGGTGAATTCGGCACTTTCTCCTACGACTATTTGCTCGTGGCCACCGGCGCCCAGCATAGTTATTTCGGCCACGACGAATGGGAAAAATTTGCCCCCGGGCTGAAAACCCTCGAGCAAGCCACCGAGATCCGCCGCCGCGTGCTGAGCGCCTACGAGTTTGCGGAGCGCGAAACGGATCCGGCGAAGCAAAAAAGTTTTCTCACCTTCGTGGTGATCGGCGGCGGCCCGACCGGAGTAGAGCTCGCGGGCGCACTCGGAGAAATCAGTCGCTATACCTTGCGTAAAGAATTTCGCCGGATCGATCCATCCCAGACGCGGGTAATTCTTATCGAGGCAGGCCCGAGAATTTTGGCGGGCTTCGAGCCCGAGGTGGCCTCCCACGCCCTGAGAGATTTGGAAAACTTGGGCGTGAGCGTGTGGACCTCCACGCGGGTTACGAAGGTAAGCCAAACGGGCGTGGAAATGGGCGCCGAAACGCTGCATGCGGCCACCGTGATTTGGGCCGCCGGCGTGAAGCCGAGTGAGTTGAACCAGTCGCTTAGCGGGAATCTCGATCGCTCCGGTCGTGTGCCCGTAGAAAAAGACCTGAGCCTGCCTGGGCATCCCGAAGTTTTCGTGGTGGGAGACCAAGCTCATTTCGAGCAAGACGGAAAAGCATTGCCGGGGCTCGCCCCGGTAGCGATACAGGCGGGCCGCCATGCCGCCGAAAATATATTGCGCCTAAGCCGCGGAGAAAAAACACTGCCTTTCCGGTATAAGGATAAAGGGCAGATGGCCACGATCGGCCGTTCGCGCGCGGTAGTGCAAATGGACAAGCTGCGTTTTTATGGCTTCTTTGCCTGGCTCACCTGGATTACCGTGCACATCTACTACTTGATCGGCTTCAAGAATCGCCTGTTCGTGGTGATGACCTGGATCTGGGCTTATGTGACCTATGGCCGAAGTGCCCGCCTAATCGTGCAGAAAGAATGGCAAGAGTTTAGAACTGCAGAGACCATGGGAGAAAAAAAATGAAGCTAGTGCCGGAAGAAATCGAAGACTATTGCCGTGCTCACACCACGCCCCTACCCGCTCTATTCGATCGCCTCAAGGAAGCCACCTTCGCTGAACTCTCGGCCCCGCAAATGCAGGTAGGCCTGCTGGAAGGCCGCTTCCTCGGGCTTCTGGTGGCCATCTCCGGCGCTAAGCGCGTACTGGAATTCGGCACCTTCTCGGGCTTTAGCGCCCTCGCCATGGCCTCCGCGCTTCCCGAAGACGGCAAGCTCATCACCTGCGATATCGACCCCCGCGCTACCGACTTGGCCAAAAAATTCTGGGAACAAAGCCCTCACGGAAAGAAGATCGAGCTTAGGCTTGGGCCGGGCGCCGAAACGGTGGAGAAGCTCGAGGGCAATATCGATCTCGTGTTCATCGATGCCGATAAGGCCGGCTACCAAACCTACTGGGACAAATCATTGCCCAAGGTGCGCCAAGGCGGATTGCTCGTGGTGGACAACGTGCTCTGGAGTGGGCGCGTGCTAGCCCCCCAGGAAAAGAGCGACCGCGATATCTGCGCCTTCAACGACTACGCAAGGTCCGATACGCGCGTGGAAATCGTGATGCTGCCCATCCGCGACGGGATCCTCGTGGCCCGAAAACTCTGACGATCTTTTAGACACCTGTAGAACGCACTCAGCGCGAATTTGACCAGCCCAGAGATTCGCCGTTTTTCGCTCGTCCCAGCCTTGCCTGCTCTGTGCTAACCATCTAGAATTACAATAGATTATTATATAAGAATACTTGAGTTTAATGATCTACTTTGATATTCTATGGTCGCCCTGTCTCCCCCGGGAAAGGGCCTTAGGAAATTTATGCGATCTTGCCCGAAGGCAATAAAATTTGTTTGGCCCCTCCTGCTCTCGGCGAGCCTGAGCGCACACGCCCTGCCTTCGCTCCAGCCCAAGCTGCGCGACAAAGAAATTCGCGTGGGACTCACCGGCAATACGTACCTAACCCGCGCCAGCGAAACGATCGCGGATAGCCGCACCGGAAATCTCGGCCTCAATATCTCGGTAAGGGGTGTGGGTAACTCGGACGATTTCCACTTCGGCATCGACAGCGAATCCCTCTACGGCGTGGGCGAGGCGAACCTCCGCTACCTCAACGTGGGCGAAGCTTACGTGGGTTATAAGCCGGGTAATTTCAGCGTATTCATGGGCCGTAAGCGCTACTCGTGGAGCAATCTCGATTCCTATTGGAGCCTTGGCCTTTTCCAGCCCCGCTTCCGCTGGGATTATCTGAACGAAAAAGAAAACGGCTTAGTGGGAATCTTCCCCAGCTTTCAAACCGAGAATTTCTCGATCGTGGCCTTCTATTCTCCCCTCTTCATTCCGGAGCAAGGTGCCCCCTTTGATATCTCTAGCGGATCCTGCAAAACGGCCTCCCCCTGGTTCTCTTGCCCTTCCTCTTCCATCTTTCTGTTCAATCAGCAAACCGACGTGCGCTTCTCCCTGGAAATTCCTCCGGTAAAAAGCCTCGTGATGCACCAAGCGGCGGGCGCAACCGTGCGCCTCGGCCGTGAGCTTGGCCCCTTCGGCCGCATCTCCTACGTGCATAAGCCCATCAACCAGCTGATCCTATCTTTTGAAGGCCGCTTGAGCGTTTCGTCGCTCGACGTGCCCGCCGTAATCCGTCCCCGCGTGCTTTACCACGATCTCGTGGCCGCCGATGCCGGCTGGAATTTCGATCGCCACAGCCTAGCGGCCAGCGCCATCACGGAGCGCCCCACCCGCGACGTTACCCCCGCCAACTGGAATACCCAGGAAGTAGTGAACGCCAACCTCCTCGGATTCACCGCCAAAACAATGCCCTTCCGCGAATCATTTAAGTACACCCGCTTCGAATTCGCCTATTTCCGCCGCAGCGGCGGTAATAGCCCCGACCAAGGCCCTTTCGTGAATCCCCGCGCCGCCACCTTCGAACCCCGCTACGCGTTCCAGAACGCCTATAGTATGGCCGTGTTCACGCCCATCTCGGATAAATGGGCACGCTCGTTTTTGTTTTCCACGAAATTTATTTTCGACTCCCTCAACGAGGGCAATATCCTGGTCACCGACTTATTTTACCGCCCAGCTGGATCTCTGCTCCTGAACCTCGGCGTGGACATTCTGGGCTCGGAGAGTCAGCGGCCGGAAGATTTTATCAGCCGCTACCAGCGGAACGATCGCGTGAGGGGGGCGGTAACGTATGCCTTCTAAACTTCTCTGCATCTTCACCCTCGCCCTCGCATTTTCGGGCTGTTCCCTGCGCCTGAACGATAAAGTGGAAAAAGCCCCGCTCAACGTGAGCCTCGGCGGCGGCTGCCTTTCCAATTCCGGTAAAATTCTTTCCCGCTTCGCGGAAGGTTCCGCCACTGCGGCCGAGCTCGAGGGCTTTTGGGACTGCACCGAAAAGTCGGTGACCACCTTCAATAGTCATACCGAGGGCGACACCCTCAATTCCTATAAGGCCAACGATCTGGCCCGCTTCCTCAGCAAATATTTCCTGAACGGAAAAGAAATCCCTCCCGGCCTAATCAACGAAGTGATGGTGCTTAAGCAAAGCATCCTCGGCGGCCGCTCCGACGAAATCACCCGTAAAGAGCTCAACGACGTCCTTCGCATCATGAAAGTGGCCCGCCGAGTTACCGCCCGCCTGCGTCCCCATATGCCGGTGCGCGCCGAAACCTTCATTACCCGCAGCTACAGCAAAGACCAATTCGAAGAAGCTATCGTGGAATTCCAGGCCGGAATGAACGAGATCGCCGAATCCCTAAAAGACACCCAGGGCGCTTATTCTTTCGATCACTTCGGCGCACTCTTCACCGAGCTCGGAAAATTCCTCTACCCGGATAATAAAGGCGACTCGGAATGGGTAAAGACCGTGCTCAATTGGACTCAGGCGCTGCGACCCGCGAAGGCGATTTTCGTTTCTCCCCCGAAAGACGAAATCCTCGCCGCCGACTGGTTCACCATCTACCGCATGGCCCCCCGCTACTACTCCCTCTACCTGCGCGCCCGCTTCTATTCCCATGGCGAGCATAACTACGCCTACGGCCCCGGCCTGCTCCGACTCGAAAGCCTCTTCGACGACAGCATCCAGCTTTTTTCCCAAGTGCTGGACCAGCGCCGCGAGGGCGAGATCAAATCAGAAGAGATCGACGAGCTCCTCGTGGCCATGAATTCGGCCGGCATGCTCGGCGGAATGGAGTTCGATACCGTGCGCGCCGGCGTGAAACTCGTGTTCGGCAAACTCTTCCGCGTGGAAGATACCGGCAAGGGCTATACGATCCGCAAAGAAAATTTTGCCCAGCTCTCCCGCACTTTCCACTTCGCCACCGAAGGATTGCGCGCGCTCGAGGCGATCTACCGCGCGAAATTCGGCGAAAATGGCTTTGAAACCCAAGGTCTAAAAACCGAAGACTTCGCCTCCTTCACCACCGAGCATTTGCTCGAGTCTACCCTATTGCGCGATCAGGTTTCCCGCGCGGCCGTGGAAAGCCTCGTAAAAACCGCCGGCGAGATCAATACGGTTTTCCCAGGCCGCTCTCTGCACGTTTTGATTCCGAGCGGAAAGAACCGCCCAAAGCTTTCCTTGCAGCACATGGCGAAGATGCACCTTATGCGCTCGGTAAACCGCCTGCTGATCGGCGCCTACGCCGGCCCCAAAGCGGATTCTCTCACCGAAGCCCAGCTGAAATCCCTACTCGACGATATCTTCCCGATCCTGCGCGACCCTAAGGTGAAACTCGCCGATGCGGAAACCCAAGAAAGCTTTCCGAAACGCCTCTTCGAAGCCAGCCTTTTCCTTCCTTCCTCCGACGGTGACAAAGGCCTCACCATGAACGAGGCGATCGAGTTCGAGTCCCTGCTTCTCTCCACCATCTACTACGCGAATACCGTGCACAATAATCTTGCGCTAGCCTGCGGCACCGCCGCCGAGAACGGAAAGTTCGCCATCAAGGCCCGCTGCTTCCGGAAAAACTGGCTCAAGCAGGCCAGCCTGATCTGGAGCTCCATTCCCGGAACCGCCCAGTACTTCAAGCAGCTCACGGATCGAAATCAAGAAGTTTTATTTACTCGTTTGGAGAACTTCCTGCGCAAGGGCCGTTCCGCCGAGGATAATTTTACCATTTCCGATACCCGCGCCTTCATCCTTTTGCCCTACTACGTGGAGCTCCTCTTCGCGCGTTTCGACCGCAACCACGACGGCCTGCTCGAGAACGAGGAAGCCGAATTGGCCTACCCGGTATTCTTGCCTTTCCTCAAAGAGAAGTGCATCGAACGCGGCAAGCCCGATCCAAAAGACCACCACGCGATCTACATGTACCTGCTAGCCAACCGCTCTCTGCCCACCGCCGAAAACTGGGGCGAGGCGATTTCCTACGCCTGGCGCCGCTACGTAGCCGGCGATAAAGCCTTTAAGGCAGACCGCGGCCAAGTAGTGGAAATATTTGAGAAGCTGCTCACCCTCTAGGGGCGCGGAAGTGTCGAACTTTTAGACAGGCCAAAAACGCCGTCTTCCTCAAGGAAATTCCGGAATTAGACGATAAATACCATAGGACTCCACTGTCAAAGGTCCCTGAGGTATTTATGAAAACCCTGTCCGCCTCCAAACGCTTTCTCTTCACCACCCTCACCGTGGCCATGGCCGCCGGCCAAGTGCCCTTCGTATACGCCGAAGACGCGAGCACGAATATCGTCAACGCCGCCGCCGGCGCGGTGGGCACGGCCGCGCAGGGAGTGGGAGCCTATACTTCCTCCGCGCAACAGATGCAGCAGCTGGTGAATCACCTCGGTACCCTCAACGGGATGCAGGGCCAGATGACCCCGCAGATGAACGCGCTCAACCAAATGAAAATGAATCTGTCCACCGCCGCCATCGAGGCGCAGGTATGCGTGCAGAAAGCAAAGAAGGACACGGCGAAATTTAAAAAAGCAAAATTCGACGGCAAAGACCTCGAGACCGTGGAAGCCACCTGCGGAAACTACGGCGACATCATCGATTCCGCCAAGAAAAACGCCGAGGAGATGAGCGAAGTGGCGGCGAAGATCGCTTGTATCCGCACCATGCAAAACAAGGTGAACCAAATCGCCGAAACCGCCAAAGCTCCCTTCAATCAAATCACTCAGGCTGCCACCAAGGTGTGGAGCACGCGCGATAAGATCATCAAGATCCACGAAAATATCGCGGAGCAAATCAAGAATGACGTGGACGGCAAAGGCGGATTCCGCGACCAGCTCGGCAAGCTGCAGAAAGCCGCGATCGAGCTGAACGATAAAGTGGCTGCCCTCGGCGCCAAAGTGGATTCCATCAAAGAACAACGGGTGACCACCGCCAACAACTGGTACTTCAATATCATGGACAAAACCCAGAAGTGCTACGAAGGCAGCCGTCAGTCGTGTTTCGGTGGCGCGGCCATGAGCCCCGCACAATGCGTGGAGCGCTATATCGGGAAAACCGCCAAAGATAATCCCGTGAGCCGCGCTCAGGCCGGCAAGAACTCCGAGATCTCGGAAGCGATGAATTCGATCACCGCCAACAAAATGATGGAAGTGGCCCAGCAAATCGAGGGTGACGCCAAGGATCCGAACGGATTCCTTGGGATCCTCGATAGCCGTTTTAATAAAATGATGAACGAGACCAGCGAAGAAATTTCCAACACCCAGTTCGTGGGCAATGGTGTGAAGCCGAGTGAGCTGGCCACCTTCGTGAAAACCCGCTACCGCGCTTGCTATAACTCGGCCGTGAACAACTTCAAGGCCAGCCTGAAATCGGAAGGCAACGCCTATAAGGGCAGTTTGAAATCGATCGCCAATGCCGAGCGCCAGGTGGCCCTCGAAGCCAAGAACCTGATTCAGACCACGAAGAACGCGATGACGGACTTCAAGACTTCGTTCACGAAAACCTATAACCGCGATCTCTCGCAGTTCTCTTCCACCTGCACCGCCAATAACGATCCCAACGAGTCCGTGGATTGCCTGCGCAAAATGCAGGGTATGCTGAATAGCGGGATCAACGGCCATCCCGAAGAGGTGATGCTGAACGACGGCACGAAAATCAACGTAGATGCCGGCACCACCGCCATCAGCATCCCCAACCTTCAGCTCGATGCCCAAGGTGCTCCCTCCTCATCCGCCGCCACCGTGACCTGCGCCGGTTTCCAGGAATGCATCAACGTGCTGAGCACCGCCCGCGACAGCCACGAGAAGGCCAAGCAAACCGAGACCCTGAACCAGGAAAAATTCGTGGAAACGCATAATAGCGATATCCAGACCCTAATGGGCGGCATCGCCACGAGCTTCACCTCGATGAGCGAAATGATCACTTCGGCTACCGCTGGGCTAAATGCCGATTTCGCGAAATACGGGATCAGCGCCAGCCTGGAAAGCAAAACCGTCAAAGGTGAAGAGCTGGAGAAAGACGATAAAACCGGCCTCTTTAAAACCCCTAAAGACATGAAAGCGGCGTTCGCCGGCGTGGGCAGCTACGTGGAGATGGGCGATACCGACGACGTATTGAAGTCGATCGAGAAGCGCCGGAGCGCAATCGGGAAAAAATTTACCGAAGCCGCGAAGATGAAATCTCAATGCGCCCTGAAAAAATCCGACTACGCCTCGATCGCTAATGCGCTCGGCGATTGCGATGCGGAGAAAATCTGCAAAGCGAGCAATATGACCAAGATGTTCACCCCTCTCGAAGCTATGCTGCGCAAGAGTCAGGATAAGGCGGACAAAGACGATAGATCAAAAATCTCTGCGAAATACACTTCCTGCATGAGCCGCGCGAAGAACGCCAGCGGGGATGACGACGACGCCGACGAAGTAGATTCCGCCATGATCTCCGCCGCGGATACCAAAGAAGAGCGCAAAGCCCTGCTCGCCCTTCGCAGCTCTCAGCTGAAGGAAAAGAAAAACGCGAAGAAGGCCGCCGTGAGCGAGGAAAAACGCAGCTGCGCGGAACAAGCCGCCAACGAGCTCGACACCTTAGCCAACGATAGCCGTTCCAGCGTGCGCGTGAAAAACGGCTCCATCTCGGCGGCGATCAAAGACATTGCCGAGAAATGCGGAGAAGACGGCGCGGAGCCGGGGGTATTCGATACCGATGGCGCCGCTTCCGCCTGCACCACGGCGAAAAACCTGCTCGATAACTATACTCCTCCTTACGAAGGCGAAACCGAGCTTTCCGCCACCGGCGACGCGAAGAAAAGTGACAATCCGGTAAAAGGAAGCAGCGCGCACTAAGCGCTACTGCCCATAGAGAAGCTTGCCCATGCCCTCTTTGTCCTGCTGCTCCACCGGCTTTCCGGAGCTGAGGGCATAGAGCGCGCGGTGGGCACGGTCCCGCAGGAATTCATCTGTTTGCGCCTGTTCGATGTCCAGCAGGGCATCGCGGGCTTCGGCTTTGCTTTTTAGCTGGCTGATTCCTTCGATGGTCTGCGCGCGGATCTGCCGGCCCAATTCCACTTCGCCCTGATTCTTCGAATTTGGCAGCGGCGTGGAGGCAATCTCTTTTAGGGCCGGTAAAGCTTCGTCTTTCTGGCTGAGCGCGAGTAGATAGGCGGCGAAAAAACGCGCATCGGCATTTTCCTTAGCACTCAGGGCCCGCAACTTCAGCCAGTTGATCTCCTCCGCGCTTAACTCCGAAGCCACCGCACGAAGCCGCTCTTCGGTGAGCGTGGGATCGGGATCTACCTCCCCTACCCGCGCGCTCTCCGCTTTATAGAATTGCTCCACGCGCTCGACCCGCGGGGCGGCACGGAAGGTTTGCACTTCCTGGCTAACGGGTTTGGAAATAGGAGCCGGATCCCGCTCTTCCGGAAAGGAAGAGCGGTGATGCGCGAGGTAGTACAGGCAGCCTCCCACGAGGAACATGCCGAGTACTACTAGACTAACGAGCCACTTCGAAAGCGTCATAGACGGGTACGTTCACGAGGTCGGTGAAATGATACTGCGAGAACGCATCGATGGGCGCGCCGGAAGCCGCGCTCACCATCGTGCCTTCGCTCGTTAAGCGAACGAGATTGTTGCCGAGCATGGCGTAGGCGGCGGTATCCGCTCTCCAGCGATCGCTGAGCGGAGCGCCGAAGCTGCGGTTCGTGGGATCAAAGGGAAGAATGGTTCCGTCTGCCTTCACCACGAAGAGGCCGCTCTGGCCGTTGGGAGCGCGGGTCACGAGCGCGCGGGCCGAAGCCTGGGGTGCCGTGGCCACGAACCAATTCCCATTGGGGAAATCGTAGCTGGAGATTTTTCCCTGCTGATCCAGCACGGTGAAGTAACGCATACTGCCCACGTCGAACTCCTCGGTATCGAGCACGCTGGTGGGAGCGTTGTCGCGGGGAGTGGAGAAAAGCTTGTAGTAGGAATAATCGTCTTTGGCGGAGAAGCCGAGATCGTCTTTATTATACAGATCAATCGCCACGCTCTCCTGGCCCTTCACGAGGCTGGCGCCGAAGGAAGTGCGCTTCAAGCGCGAACCTGCGGCCGCCACCGGCACGGGACGTTCCATGAGCTCATTGGAATCCACGAGCACGAGCCGGTTGCCGGCAAGGCCCATCAGCGCTTCGCGTTTCTTCATCGGCTGCAAGTTGAAAACGAAATTCGAGCGGCCCATCGCCATCAAGCGTGCCATGCTTTTATACACGGGATGCAGGTTCTGGGACTCAAGCACCACGCGCGCGTAGTATTCCATCTCCACACCGTGGGATCCGCCCTGTGCGTAGGAAGTATCGCAGCCCGATACGCTGGAGTTCGCGTAAGGGCCAAAGGTGCAGCGGTAGTGAGGGTAACCGGCCGTATGGCGGGCTTCGTGGATGATCGTGCCCACGCGGCCGAGCGTGGACAAAGTGGTCCAGCCGTCCTGCATGGTGAAATTACCCCAGGAGTTATAGGCCGTGGCGTAAGGAATATCGTGGCCGCGGTTTACCGAGCGGGTCTGGCTCTTCATCCAGTTATAGTAGTTGGCGCGGTCCACGTAGCCTTTGATGAAGGCGTGATCACGACCGGCCACGAACTGGGCGTTCTCGATCAAGTGAAGATCGTTAAAAAGTTTCTTGGATTCTTTCGCGCCGTCGCAAAGCTCGAGCCCGCCGAAGCTGGCTACGTCGATATGATAATCGGAAACGTAGCGATCGGCCTTGGCGCGATCGAAGCAGCCGAAATCTCCGTCTTTAAACGGAAGATCCGCCGCGAAGGCATTCGTGGAAAGTAAAAGTACAAATAGAAAAGTCCGCATGATTCCCCTCCTACAGGTGAAGCACCGGACTTTCGCTAAGGACTAAAACAGCGCGATCAACGGTGCCAGGAGCAACGATACAACTCCCATCACTTTAATCAAGATGGAAATACCTGGTCCCGAAGTATCCTTGAATGGATCCCCAACGGTATCACCCACCACGGCGGCTTTGTGCGCGTCAGAGCCTTTTTTGTGGCCAGGCAATTTGCCCTTCTCAATGTATTTTTTACCATTGTCCCAGGCGCCGCCCGCGTTCGCCATGAAGAGCGAAAGCGTGGCGCCCACGGCGAGCGAGCCCGCGAGAGTTCCGGCAAGGGCCGCAGGACCCATCAGAAATCCCACCACGATCGGCGCGAAGATCGCTACGGTGCCAGGGAAAATCATTTCCTTCAGCGCAGCAACGGTAGCGATATCCACGATCTTCCCGGGTTGGGGATCAGCTTTACCTTCCCGGAGGCCCGGGATTTCGCGGAATTGGCGACCAATTTCTTCCACGATCGCACCGGCGGCGCGGCCCACGGCCGTCATGGTGGTAGCACCCACGATGAAGGGAAGCACGGAACCGATGATGATACCGATCAAAACTTTTGCGTCTGTAAGCTCGAGTAAGAGTTTTTCTTTCCCTGCAAGCTCACGCACGTGGTTGATCTCCATATTGTACGCCGAGAAAAGCGCCAGCACGGTGAGGATCGCGGAACCGATCGCGAAACCTTTTCCAATCGCCGCCGTCGTATTTCCTACGGCGTCGAGCTCGTCGGTGATGTCGCGCACTTCTTTGCCGAGTCCGCTCATTTCGGAAATACCGCCGGCATTGTCGGCGATGGGTCCGTAGGCGTCTACCGTCATCACGATCGCGGTGCCCGCGAGCATTCCCACGGCGGCGATGGCGATTCCGTAGAGGCCCAAGTATTCGTTCGCCACACCGGCGGCAATCGCTACTACGGCCATCGGGATCACGATGGATTCCATCCCTACGGCCAAACCGCGGATCACGCCCGTGCCCGCGCCAGTGACGCAAGCTTCGGCGATCTTACGGATCGGCGTGGAAGCGGTATAGTACTCGGTCACGAGGCCGATGATCGCGCCGCCGAATGCACCGGCTGCGAGGGCGATGGTTACCGATTGCGACATACCGAGCATTGGCATGATCACGAAAGAAACGATCGTGAGCAGAATGGGCGGAATAATCAAGCAGTTACGCAATACCGAAGCGGGGTTTCCGTTTTTCAATAGGCGCGCGATAAAAATCACGAGCAGAGAAATCACGAGACCGAGTGAAGAGAGCAAGAGCGGCAGCATCACGCCGAGCCAGCGCGTGGTCTCGGGGCCCATATCTACCGACACAAGCTTAGCTAAGCCTTCCACGGGAACCGTGAGGGCAATCGCCATCGCGGAAACAATCGCGGCCACCATGGATTCGTAGATGTCGGCGCCCATACCGGCCACGTCGCCCACGTTATCGCCCACGTTATCGGCCACTACGCCGGGGTTACGTGGGTCATCTTCCGGAATATTCTCGATCACCTTACCGGCGATATCGGAGCCTACGTCGGCGGCCTTCGTATAGATACCGCCACCGATACGCGCGAAGAGCGCGATCGAGGAAGCGCCCACGGCGAAGGAGTGGAGCGCGGTGCCCACCACCGGTTGACCGCGGAACAAGAGATAGAGGCCGCCGAGGCCGACGAGGCCTAAGCCAGCCACCGCCAAGCCCATCACCGCCCCGCCATCGAGGGCCGTGAGGAGGGCATTCGGCTTCGAGCCTTCGCGGGCAGCCTGCGCCGTGCGCACGTTCGCGTAGGTGGCGGCTTTCATTCCGCAGAAACCGGCCAGAAGCGAAAGGAAGGCGCCGGCGAAGAAGCAAGCGGCGGCGATGGGGCCGAGCGCATAGCCGAGGAGGGCCATCACCACCAGGGAATAGACGGCGAGAACTTTATACTCGCGGGTGAGGAACGCCATCGATCCTTCCCGGATATATTTCCCGATGCGGTTCATCGTTTCGTTTCCATCCGGAAGCGATTTGATGCGGATATAGAGAGCAATCGCCACAACGAGCGCGATGGGTCCGGTGATCAAGGGAAGATACAGCAAGCTTTCTTGCATGGGTTACCTCAGGGAAGCGGTGCAAATGGTTGAAGTTGAAAGACGAATTAATTCGTACGAAAACACGGCGAAAGAGTCAAGAACTCTTGGGTCTTTTGCGGGCGTAGAAATGCTGCAACGCTTCTTCGGCGCTAGCCAAGCGCTGCGTTATTTTTCACCCTTCGCGATATCCTGCGGCCGCACCACGCACCACTCACTCCAGGATCCGGCGTACAACGAAGCCTCCATCCCCCGCTCCGCGGCCGCCAATAATAAAACCGAAGCGGTCACGCCCGAGCCGCAATAGAAAGTGGGCTTTCCCTCAAACGTCGGCAAACGCGAAGGATCTAAGCGGCCTTCGTGCAACAAATTTTGATAAAAGAAATTCCGCGCGCCGGGAATATGCCCACCCACGGAATCGATCGGCTCCACTTCTCCGCGAAAGCGCTCCGGGGCGCGCGCATCCACGAGCAATTTTCCGCCTAGCTCGTTCCAGGTGAAATTCTCCACCAAAGATTTCCGCGCCAAAAAACGCGCCAGCGGGGGATGGGGCTCTTCCCCTTTCGCCAGCTCGCCCGCATATCCCTTAAGCCCACCATTCAAAACCCAAACCTTCTCGTGCCCCACCCAGCGCAGCATCATCCAGAGGCGGGCCGCGCCGGCATAATCCGCATCGTCGTAGATTACTACGGACGTCTCGGCGCCGATCCCGAGCTGTTTACCGAGCATATCGGCGAAAACCTTGCGGTCGGGAAAAGGATGACGCCCATTGCGGCCGGTCTTTCTCCCGGTCATCTGGGTTTCGAGGTCCACGAAATAGGCGCCGGGGATATGGCCCTCGAGGTAGAGTTTTTTCCCGGCCGAAGGATCGGCGAGACGAAAACGCGCATCGAGGATTCTCGCGCCGGCCGGAATTGTGTCGATCAAGGCACCCATAACGCACACCATAACATGCTTTCCCCCGTCGCCACGCCACAACAAAAATGCTACGCTCTTGCCCATGCCGTACCATCCGCAAGAAATCGAAAAAAAGTGGCAAGCCTATTGGGCGCAGCACAAATCTTTTAAAACTGAAGAGAACAGCACGAAGCCAAAATACTACGTGCTCGATATGTTCCCCTACCCTTCGGGCGCCGGACTCCACGTGGGCCATCCGCTCGGCTATATCGCCTCCGATATCTTGTCGCGCTACAAACGCCACCAGGGCTTCAACGTGCTCCATCCCATGGGCTACGACGCATTCGGCCTTCCCGCCGAGCAGTACGCGATCCAAACTGGCCAGCACCCGGCCGTGACGACGGAAAAAAATATCAAAACCTACCGCGCCCAGCTCGATCGCATCGGCCTTTCCTTCGATTGGGAAAGAGAAGTCTCCACCGCCGATCCGAAATTCTATAAGTGGACCCAATGGGCCTTCGCGGAAATGTTTTCGCACTACTACGATCTCTCCGCCGATAAGGCGCTGCCGATCGCCGAGCTCGCGCATCGCTTCTCTACCCAAGGGAACGTAAATATCCACGCGGCCACCACCGCGGAAGTGCGCCAATTCGCCGCCGACGAGTGGAAGCGCCTCGACGAGAAATCCAAAGAAGAAATCCTCCAGCAATACCGCATCGCCTACCTCGCCGATTTACCGGTGAACTGGTGCCCGGCGCTCGGCACGGTGCTGGCCAACGACGAAGTGAAAGACGGAGTATCGGTGCGGGGCGGGCACCCTGTGGAACAAAAGATCATGCAGCAGTGGAGCCTCCGCATTTCGGCCTACGCCGATCGCTTGCTCCAGGGCCTGGAGAAGCTCGATTGGCCTGAAGCCATCAAGGACATGCAGCGTAACTGGATCGGAAAATCCGTGGGCGCCGAAGTGGACTTCGCCCTCGATGGACATAGCGAAAAATTCCGTATCTTCACCACCCGTCCCGACACGATCTTCGGCGTTACCTTCATGGTGCTCGCCCCCGAAAGTGATTGGGCCCAGAAGCTGAGCGCTCCCTCCGAGAAAGCGAAAGTGGAGGCCTACCTCGAAGAGTGCAAAAAGAAAACCGAGCGCGAGCGCCTCGCCGACGTGAAAAAAGTGAGCGGGGTATTCACCGGCTCCTACGCGATCCATCCCTTTACGCAGAAAAAAATTCCCATCTGGGTGGCCGACTACGTGCTCGGCGGCTACGGCACCGGCGCCATCATGGCGGTGCCGGCCCACGATACCCGCGACCACGCCTTCGCAAAGCACTTCGGCCTACCCATCGTGGAAGTAGTTTCGGGCGGTAAAGACGTGCAGGAAGAAGCCTTCGACGGCAAAGAAGGCAAATTAGTGAACGCCGATTTCCTGAACGGGCTCGAAGTTCCGGCGGCGATCAAGAAAGCCATCGACGAAGTAGAGAAACGCCGAATCGGGATCCCTAAGACGAATTTCCGCCTCCGCGACGCCATCTTCTCCCGCCAGCGCTACTGGGGCGAGCCCTTCCCCGTCTACTATAAGAATGGAATCCCCCACGTGCTGCCCGTGAGTGAGCTCCCCGTGGAGCTTCCGGAAGTAGATAAGTTTCTTCCCACCGAAACGGGAGAACCCCCTCTCGGCCGCGCGAAGAATTGGAAAACCAAAGGGGGAGATCCCCTTGAGCTCTCTACGATGCCGGGATTTGCGGGCTCCTCCGCCTACTACCTCCGCTATATGGATCCTAAGAATGATTCCGCGCTCGTGGATCCCAAAAAAGCCGACTATTGGGGCGAAGTGGATCTCTATTTGGGCGGATCCGAGCACGCCACCGGGCACTTAATTTACTCCCGCTTCTGGTGCAAGTTCCTCCACGATATCGGCACCTGCAAGATCGACGAGCCCTTTCGCAAGTTAGTGAACCAAGGGCTGATCCAGGGGCGCTCGAACTTCGTGTACCGCCTGAAATCCGATCCCAAAACCTTCGTGAGCCACGGTTTACGCAAGCAATACGAGTGTACGGAACTGCACGTGGACGTAGCGCTCGTGCACCACGATATCTTAGACCAAGAAGGCTTCCGCGCCTGGCGCCCGGAATACCAAGACGCGAAATTCATTTGCGAAAGCGTGGACGGAAAAGAAATCTACCGCTGCGGATTCGCGGTGGAGAAAATGTCTAAAAGTTTTTTCAACGTGGTAAATCCCGATGTGATCTGCGACGAATACGGCGCCGACACGCTACGCCTGTTCGAAATGTTCCTTGGACCGCTCGAGCAATTCAAGCCCTGGAACACGAGCGGGATCGAGGGCGTATCGCGCTTCCTGCAAAAATTCTGGCGCTGGACCCACTCCGAAACCGACGAGCTCGTGTTCAGCGAAGCGCCCGTTCCGGAAGCCAGCCAGCGCTTGCTCCACCAGACGATCGCCAAAATCACCCAGGGAATTGAAACGCTGAACTTCAATACCTGCGTATCCCAATTCATGATTTGCGTGAACGAATTCGGCGCGGCGAAAGTACAGAACAAAGAACTGCTCGAGACCTTCCTCAAGCTGCTCTCCCCTTTCGCGCCCCACCTTGCCGAAGAGATGTGGGCCAAGCTTGGCCATAAAGAATCGATCACCCGCGCGCCTTGGCCGAAAGCCAATCCCGCCCTGCTCGTGGCCGATTCCATGAAGATCGTGGTGCAGATCAACGGCAAGCTCCGCGACCAATTCGACTGCCCGGCCTCGGCCACCCAGGAAGAAGTGCTCGCCCTCGCACTGGACTGCGCCGAAGTGAAAAAGCATGTTGAAGGCAAAGAGATCAAGAAGAAGATCTACGTGCCGAAAAAGCTGGTTAACTTAGTGGTGGTTTAACGGCCGCGCGGATCAGCCCGCGGCGATGCCGCGTGGCCAATAGCGGAATAGTGAAGGGATAGTTCGCCGCCTTCCCGCGAAACGCCCGGATACTATTCCAGATCACGAACACGATATTGCTCACGCCCACGAGAAACGCCACCACCGCGGAAGCCAGAATGGGCGGATTGCTCATCGGGCTCTTCGCTATGTCGGCTTCCATTACCCTGCCGATTTTGTCTCGTTCATCCATCAAGGCCTCGCGCTCAGGATCGGTCTTGGCTGCTTTTATTTTCACCGAGATCGTCTCGAGGCTATTGGCGAAATTTCGTCCCTTCCAATACTGGTACGTCATCACCGGAACCACCGTGATCAGGAGCACCGCGAACACGGTGGCCTGCCAGTTTAGGGACTGGCGCCCATGCTCATTCACCTCCGCGTCGGAATCCTTCTTCAGGACCCACACGAAGAGAATGGCGCCGATCGGAACCACGAGGCCGACCAGCGGCATGGAGGAGGTAAAAAATCCCAGCAGCGCCACCAGGTGGCAAAGCATGGCCCAGGTATTTTCATTTCTAACTTGTCCCATTTCTTCGCTCATCGGAACCACCTTATCCCCCAGTATGCTGGCAAAAGCGCGGAAAGAAAAGTAAGGTCGGAGAATGAAACTATCCATGAATTGGCAAAACAAGATGACGTTCGTCTCCACGGACGGAAATAACTCCGTGACCATGGACACCCAGGCCCCCATCGGCGACGGGCGCGCGCTCAGCCCCAAGCAGCTCTGTCTAGCTTCGATCTGCGGGTGCACCGGCATGGACGTGGTGGGCTTGCTCAAAAAATACAAGCAAGACGTGAAGATGTTCCGCGTGGAAGCCGATGCGCCGGTCACCGAAGGGTATCCCGCCGTGTTCGCGTTCGTGATGCTGGATTTTTTTCTCGACGGCAATATTGAAAGCGCCAAGGCCATCGAAGCGGTTCACCTATCGCAGTCGAAGTATTGCGGAGTGAGCGCGATGATCGCGAAGGCTTGCCCTATCCGGTATCGGATCCACGTGAACGGAGTGAAGGTGCACGAGGGAGAATCGGCTTTTCCCGCTTAGAATCGATCTAAAAAGCAGCGCGTCAATGGGCTATGTTTTTCGAAACCTCCTAGCTGTTTTTCGCCACCCCTAGATTCCGCCCCCGTGAATAGCCAATGCGTGGTAGGCTCTATTGTCCGTTATGCCAAAACCAAACCTCTCGCCTCTCCAACTTTCGCTGCAAGAAGCCGCCTTACCGGGCGTCTGGTCGAAGGGTGTTTCTTTGGCCAAAGACGGAACGTTTTATCTCGAGAGCGAAACTCCCACGGAAATTTTGCTTCGCTACCATAAGCCGCCCGTATCGCCGAAAATCACGCTGTGGCCAGAAGAAGAAGATTGGCACTGCGACTGCGGAGACCGCAACGATCCCTGCAATCATATCGTGGCTGCCTTCCTCGCCTACCGCGACGATAAAACCACCAAGCCCGAAGTGCAGGCGCTCAAGGGCGGCGGTACGGCCCAGCTCGAATACCGATTTTTTGCGCAAGCCGGCTACCTCTACTTCGATCGCTATCTCGTAAAGGGAAAAAAATCCGAGCGGCTCCATAACCAGAGTTTAGTTTCAATAATCGGCGGCCTCCAGAGCGGGCGGCTTTCCGGCACCACGCCGGTGGCGGGAAAAGAAGATTTTGCCGTGGACCACGTGCTCGGCGGTTCTTACCAAAACCCCCTAGATCGCTATACCCTCACCCGCCTCATGGCGGCCCTCCAGCGCTGCGGCCGCGTACTCTACGGCGATGAGCCGGTGGAGATTTCCGCCCAAACCGTGAGCCCCCAGGCCCGCGTGGTGGACGATGGCAAGGGAGTGCGGCTTGAGTGGCACGCGGATTCCTCCGTGTCGCAATTATTCAAGAACGGCGCCGCCCTCTGCGGGAATAAATTGAAGGCCGTGCGCGAGCCCGCTCTTACCAGCAAAGAACGCGAAGCTTTCCGCACCTACTCGCCCGACGAGCTCCACAAATTTGCTTCCGAGGTACTGCCGCCCTTCGAAGCCAAGCTCGTGATTCACATCGAAACCAAACGCTTGCCGAAGCTTTCCAAGCACGAGGCGCGGATCATCCTGCATTGCCAAGCAGAAAACGCGCGCAAGCTCTCCGTGTACCCTTCGCTCGTGTACGGAAAGCCCCCCATCGCCGAAGTGATCGGCGCCAAGCTCATGCCGCTCCACGAAGACCACCTACCCGAGCGAGACTTGGAGGCCGAAGAAGCTTTGCGCAAAAAACTCCACCAGGAACTCCAGCTCCAAGTGGGCCGGCAGAGCGTGTTCGAAGACCAAAGCGCCCTGCTCCTCGTTTCGAAATTGAAAGACTGGGAATGCAGCGGCAACGGCCTCTCCGCCTTCACCGTTCAGGGAGAACTAGCTCCTTCCGTTTCCTGGGAAGAAGAAAGCATCAACCTCGATTTCCAGCTGCCCGATTCCGCCGGCGTGGTGAATCCGGAAAAAGTTTTGGCCGCCTGGCGTGAGAACCAGAGCTTCGTTCCCCTTGAAGGCGGTGGCTGGGCGGCCCTGCCCCACGACTGGCTGCTGAAATATTCCGACCGCGTGGAAGCCATTCTTTCCGCCCGCGTGCCCGGCCAGAATAAATTACCCAAACATTTTATCCCCGACCTCGCAATGCTCTGCGAAGACGAAGGCATCGACGTTCCGGAACGCATCCAGGCCCTCTGCTCCCGCCTGATGGGCACCGAAGGCATCCCCAAGGCCACCATGCCCTCCGATTTGCGCGCGGATCTCCGCGTGTACCAGCGCAAGGGCGTGGACTGGCTGTATTTTTTGAAAAACGCGGGCCTAGGCGCCATGCTCGCCGACGATATGGGCTTAGGTAAAACCCTGCAGAGCATTTGCTGCATCGAGGGCCGCACCCTCATCGTGTGCCCTACTTCCGTTTTGCAATCCTGGGTGGACCAGATCCAGCAATTCCGCTCCAAGCTCAATGTGAATCTCTACCACGGCGCCAACCGCACTTTGGGGGACGGGATCACCCTCACCAGCTACGGCATCCTGCGTATCGATCAGGAAAAGCTCGCCGCCACCGAATGGGATACCGTGATCCTCGACGAAACGCAGGTGATCAAAAACCCCGATAGCCAGATCGCGAAGGCCGCCCACCGGCTCCGCGGCGGTTTCCGCATCGCGCTTTCCGGCACCCCGATCGAAAATCGCCTCGACGATCTCTGGAGCCAGTTCCAATTTTTGAATCCGGGATTGCTTTGGAAACGCTCCGAGTTCTTGGAACGTTTCGGCGACGCCATGCGCTCGGGGAATCCGCGCAAGCTGGAAAAACTGCGCCACCGCATCCGCCCGTTTTTGCTGCGCCGGAAGAAAACCGAAGTGGCGCCCGAGCTCCCGGCCCGCACCGAAGTGGTGCTCCACTGCGACCTTTCGGAAGAAGAGCAGACCCTCTACCGCGCCGTGCTCGCCTCTTCCCGCAAAGACGTTTTAGAAAAAGTGGGGGCCGGCGGCTCCGTGTTCGCGGCTTTGGAAATGCTGCTCCGTTTGCGCCAGGCTTGCTGCCACCCTTCCCTGGTTCCCGGTTCCGGCCTGGATGCTGCTTATGGATCTGCGAAGCTGAACTTATTGATGGAATCCCTGGAAGAATCGCTCGATCTCGGACACCGCGCGCTCGTGTTCTCGCAGTGGACCTCCCTGCTGGATTTAACGGAAACGCGCCTGAACGAGAAAAATATCCGCTTCTCCCGCCTCGATGGCTCCACCCGGAACCGCGATCAGGTGGTAAGCGCCTACCAAAAGGAAGACGGCCCGCCCGTGATGCTGCTCTCTTTGAAAGCCGGTGGCGTGGGAATCACCCTCACGGCGGCCGATCATATTTATATCTTGGACCCCTGGTGGAATCCCGCGGCCGAAGACCAAGCCGCCGACCGCGCTCACCGCATCGGGCAAGAGAATCCCGTATTCATTCATCGCTTAGTGGCGCGGGATACGGTGGAAGACAAGATCCTGCAGATGCAGAAGAGAAAACGCGCTTTATCGGAGGGCGTGATCTCGGGCGCCGGCGGCACGGCGGATCTTACTCAGGATGAGATCTTGCAGTTTTTACGGGATCTTTAGGGGACGACTCCGGCGCCGGCTAAGCGCTGCGTAAAAATCCAGTATTAATGGGCGCACAGGCGGAAAAGCTACTCCGCCGACCCCGAACCCTTGGCCGCGCCGTCTTTATTGCCATCACCGGAACCGGCCGGTGCGCCTTCTTTGGGCTTAGCTCCCGCGTGCCCCAGCGCCACGAGATTGCACTGGGCCAGGTTCTGCATGGCCGAACCCACCACGCTGATCTCACTCGTGATCGGCAACGTATAGTGTTTGTTTACCAGCTCACGGGCTTCGTCTTCCTTGAGGCCGCCCTTCATGGCTTCCTTCACGCCTTTGTCGCGCATGCGCGTAAGTTCACGCTTATAGAAATCCTCGGTGCTCATGCGCGCGTCCCATACTTTCCTGGCATCGTCCTGGAGCTCCACGCAGCGCGCTTCACTGAGCTCGAAGCCCCCTACCCAGGCGTTGTCGAGGAACTCAACGGGCTCGCAGCCATCCACCTTGCCGTTGAAGCGCAGGGTTTTCACAAAAAGCCCCTGGGCTTCTTTCGAAAGAAAGGGATGCGGGAAACCTACCGGTACGCCCTTCACGCGCTCGAGGCCGGTTTTGGGATCGCGCTCAAGATCGATGATATCGTTGCGGGCGATCTGGGAAAGCTTGCGGGAAGCGCGGGATGAAGCGGAGTTCACGAGGATGAGCTTTAGGAGCCCTTCTTTTTTTCCGTCGCGTAGAACTTGGATGAGGCTGCCGCCCATTTCATAGGTCTCTACCTTAAAGCCTTTTACGGTTTTCGTGTGCTTCACTAATTGCTGGGCGTCGCCCGGCACGGGATAGGAGAACATTCCCATTTGACGGAAGATGGCGTTGAGAGCTTGGTCGCAGGGGGCCCGTTGGTCGCGGATCAGGGGATATCCGAGCAGAATGCTCGTTTGAATATAGTTCTTATAAACGCGCTCGTACTCTTCGGCCGACATTTTATCGGCGCCGGGGCCGAGGTAAGGAATGGCAGGCGTGGAAGGCGTAGCGGGAGCTTTAGGCTTCTCTGCGGCCATTGCCGTAAGAGAGAAGCCTAAGATCAGGAGACCAAGGAATTTCACTGGGTCAGGGTAGAAGTGGGATTGGCTTCTTCGGCAGCGGCCGCGGTGCGGGCTTCGAAGATTTGGAAGCGTACTTTGCCAGCGGCGATTTCGCGGAGGGCAGTCACTACTTCGTTATTTTTGCACTGCACAAGGCGATCCGCGCCGCGGAAAAGCTGGCGGGTGCGCTTGGTGCACAGGTGAACGAGCTCGTAGCGGTTACGAACAAAGCGAAGGCAATCTTCTACGGTAACGCGGGCCATGTGGCTTACTCCCTAAAGTACGGTTTAACCGAACTTAGTGCGGAAGGGCCTCCCCTGTCAAGACGGTACTAATTGCGCTCGAACTTATGGCCGTTGCCGCTGAGGAAAGAATCTACTCCGCATCCGGGAGAATGATTCTCCTCAAGCTCCGCGGCGCCAAGCTTTTCCTGCACCTCGAGCTCGTCGCCTTTGAGCACCAGCGTGAGCTTATGCCCGGCGGAAGCGCCCTTTAGCTTAGCGCTGGGGATTAACTTATTTCCTTTGGCTTTCATGAGCAGCTCGGCGCTGCATTCGTTTCCGCTGGAGCCTTGGATCGCGAAGGAAACGTTAAAGTTCTTCCCGTCGCCGGTATCCTGGATCTGCAAGGTATTGGTACCCACGAGGCGGCAACCGCCCTCCTCGAACTTACCCCCGGCTTGGGCGCAGTCGGAATCGCTCATACCCATGCGGTACTGCATCGCCTGGGAATAAATACCTTCGAATTTCGGCGCGGCGGCGAAACTCACGGTGGCGATCAAGAGAGAAACAAACAGCATAAAATCCCCTTCTATTCAGGCATAAAAAAAGCCGGAACCCCTACTAGGGTTCCGGCCAATTTGAAACTTAGGCGATCTCTTGATCGTCGTCTTCCTCGCCCTTTTTGCTTTTTACGGCGGTGGGCTCGGCGTAGACCAAGGTCGGGCGCTGGTTATCCAAAATTACTTCCTTGGTCACCCGGCAGGCTTTGATGTTCTTGGCGCCAGGGATCTCGTACATCACGTCGAGCATATGCTGCTCGAGCACGGCGCGCAGGCCGCGGGCCCCCGTCTTGCGGCGGATGGCTTCGTGGGCCACGGCGGTGATGGCGTCGGCATCGAACTCGAGTTCCACGTTGTCCATCCCGAAGAGGGCTTTGTACTGTTTCACGAGCGCGTTCTTCGGCTTCGTGAGAATTTCTACGAGCGCCGATTCGTCGAGCTCATTGAGCGCGGCCACTACGGGCAAGCGTCCCACGAACTCGGGAATCAATCCGTACTTCACGAGATCCTCGGGGGCGATCGCCTGGAAGAGCTCGTTATTGGTTTGCTTCTTCTTGCTCTTCACGTCGGCGCCGAGGCCGAATCCGCCCTTGCCCATGCGGCCGGCCACGGTCTGCTCGATGCCCACGAAGGCGCCGCCGCAGATGAAGAGGATGTTGGAAGTATCCACCTGGATGAATTCTTGCTGGGGATGCTTACGTCCGCCTTTCGGGGGAACGTTGGCCACGGTGCCCTCGATGATCTTGAGGAGGGCCTGTTGCACACCCTCACCCGAAACGTCGCGGGTAATGGAAGGGTTCTCGGACTTGCGGGAGATTTTGTCTACCTCATCGATGTACACGATCCCTTTTTGGGCGCGCTGCACGTCGAAGTCGCAGTTCTGGAGAAGGTTCAGGATGATATTCTCTACGTCTTCCCCTACGTAACCCGCCTCGGTGAGGGTGGTGGCGTCGGCTACGGCGAAGGGAACATTGAGCATCTTGGCCAGGGTTTGGGCGAGGAGCGTTTTACCCGAACCGGTGGGGCCGATCAGCATGATATTGGATTTCTGGAGCTCAATTCCGCCGGTGGTTTTCGTGCCCGAGTTCATGATGCGCTTGTAGTGGTTGTAAACGGCTACCGAGAGAACTTTCTTGGCGCGCTCCTGACCGATCACGTACTCGTCGAGGTGCTTTTTGATCTCTTCGGGCTTCGGGAGGCTATCTACGTTCTGCTTCTTAACTCCGGGAGCTTCCTTCGAAGCGTCCTCGTGGATGATGTCGTTGCAGAGGTCGATGCACTCGTCGCAGATATAAACGCTGGGGCCCGCGATAAGCTTCTTAACTTCACGCTGGCTCTTGCCACAAAACGAACAATAAAGGGTGCCGGTATTGCTGCCGCCGCTGGTTGTCTTGTTCATAGCTTCTCCTTCGAGTTCACGTCGTGACGTTTGAGAACTTTATCCACGAGGCCGTATTTGGCCGCTTCGTCGCCGCTCATGTAATTGTCGCGGTCGGTGTCTTGTTCGATCTTCGAAATCGGCTGGCCGGTATGCTCGGCGAGCATCTCGTTGAGGCGTCTCTTGAGGAAAAGAATCTCTTTAGCCTGGATCTCGATATCGGAAGCTTGCCCGCGAGCGCCGCCTAGCGGTTGGTGGATCATGATGCGGGAATTAGGTAGCGAATAGCGCTTGCCCTTGGTGCCCGCGGAGAGCAGGAAGGCTCCCATCGAAGCGGCCATCCCGATACAGTAGGTATTGATATCGCATTTTACGTACTTCATTACGTCGTAGATCGCGAGACCGGCGGATACGGATCCGCCCGGGCTATTGATATAAAAATGAATGTCGCGCTCGGAGTCGTTACTTTCCAGGAAGAGCATCTGGGCGATCAGGAGGTTCGATACGGTATCGTTTACCTCGGTGCCGAGGAAAATGATCCGGTCGAGCATGAGGCGGGAATAAATGTCGTACTGACGTTCTCCCCTAGGCGTCTGCTCAATTACGATAGGGTTTGGGATGTGCAGGGAAGGATAGGTTCTTTCGTCGCTCACGGTGCTCTCTCCTTAGTTCACTAACTCATTATTCCTATCGGAACGGTCAACCAGGCGGTTAAGCCATTTTTCATTCTACCCTAACCTTCGAAATTGACACCAAGCAAAAAGCCGGGCTAGTTTACCGCACTATGCGGAATTACATGCAAATAGGTCCGGTTAGCTTACACGGTCCCTGTAGGCTAGCGCCGATGGCGGGCGTTTCTAATACGCCCTTCCGCCTCATCTGCAAAGAATTGGGGTCTTCGCTCACTACCTCGGAAGAAATTTCCGCGAAAGCCCTCGTGCACGGCAACGAACGAACCTTCGACATGGCGGCCTATCTCCCCGAGGAAACGCCGATCGCGATGCAGATATTCGGCGGAGAGGCGAGCGTATTGGCCGAGGCCGCGAAGATCCTCGCGGATCGCGGCGCAGACATCATTGATTTAAATATGGGCTGCCCAGTTCCGAAAATTACCAAGACCGGTGCAGGCTCCGCACTGATGCGGGACGAGCTCGTGGCGGCGCAAGTTTTTCGGGAAATCCGCAAGGCGATTTCTATCCCCTTCACGATCAAAATCCGCGGCGGCTGGGACGATCATACGATTAATGCGCCTTCGATCGCCCGCATCGCGGAGCTCGAGGGCGTGGATTCGATCGCGGTTCACCCGCGCACCCGCTCGCAGCAATATACGGGCAAAGCCCCTTGGGAAATCATCAAGCTCGTGGTGGACGCGGTGAAAATTCCGGTGACGGGCAACGGCGACGTACGCACCTGGGACGACGCCCGCCGCATGATGGCCGAGACCGGCTGCAAGACCGTGATGATCGGCCGCGGGGCTTTGGGTAAGCCTTGGGTTTTCGATTCGGAGTTCGAGTTTCTTTCGCCCGAGGCGCAGCATGCCTACAAATTTCGCGTGATCCTGCGCCACCTGGATTTGATCGCGCAGCATATGCCGGAACGTTTCGGCTTCGTGCAGATGAAGAAGCACCTCGGCTGGTATATCGCGGGCACCAAGGGGGGCGCGAAGGCGCGCGCGACGGTGTTTCATTTCGAAGAGGCGAAGGCGCTGCGCGAGTGGTTCGAGGGATACTGGCCGGAGGCGATGCTGGGCACCCCTGAACCGGAGGCCGCGCTGGCCATTTCCGAGGCCGGAGAACTCTCCCCGTGAAGAGTTCGCGCTTGGTCCTGCGCCGGTTTGCGCGGGCCGATCTGCCCTTCTTGCTTGAACTTGAAACCGATTCCGAAGTGATGAAGTTTACGGGTTTCCGCGTGCCGCAGTTGCGGGCTAAAACGGAAGAGCGACTCGAGAAATTATTGGCCGCTACCGACGACGATCTCGGCGTTTGGGGAGCGGAATCTTCTGGCGTGCTCGTGGGCTGGTTCATGCTGAAGATGACGGAGTTCGCGGTTCCGGAACTGGGATTTATGCTACCGCAAAGGGCTTGGGGCAAGGGATACGCGACGGAAGGATCTGCGTTGTTGGTGAAGCATGGGCTGGCGCGCTTTCCCGCTCTGCGCGCGGTAGCCGACGCGGAAAATCTCGCCTCGATTCGCGTGCTGGAGAAGGCCGGATTCCGTTGCCTCGAGGGAAATATTTTCGAGATTTCGCGGGCGCTATAAAAGAAAAAACCGCCCACTTTTGGAGCGGTCAAAAGAATTAATTGGTTTTTACACCAGGGCTGAGCTCGAGCATGTCTTCATCGAGCGCTCCCATTTCCGTAACCACCTGGTTGAGATAGTCCGCGAGCGCTTCACGCAGGCTTTCCATCGTCATTTGCTCGGGCGCCACGCCCTTGTTCGCGAGCAGAGATTTTAGCTCTGCGCCAATCAGCTCCTCGGGCAGGCCCGTGAGCTCCGTCACTTCACTAAATAATTTATTTCCCATATTCCCCCACCAGTAAGAGCCGTTTGAACGAAATCCATTTCGTTGTTGTAAGCCCTTACATCCTCTGACAACCCTAAGCGTACAAAGTTTCTGAGGCTTTGCAAGAATTTTTCAATTCTTTTTTCAAAAGAAAATTTTGCTTGTTCCAGAGTTCTAAGGTGATATCGAGCGCTGAACGCAACGAGGAGAACCCGTGAAGAATATTTTGATCATCTTGGCCGCCATTGTTTCGCTCAACGCTCTTGCCGCAAAACAGGAGTTCAACCTTCGCATTCACTCTGAGCCGCCCACGCTGGACTGGACTCTCGCCACCGATAACGTTTCGATCACCCTTCTCCAAAATCTCATGGATGGGCTTGCCAATTACGATGACAAACTCCAGCCCAAACCCGCCCTGGCAAAAAGCTGGGCTGTTTCCAAAGACGGAAAAACCTATACCTATACCTTGCGGGATAACCTCGTGTGGAGCGACGGCACTCCCCTCACCGCCCAGCACTTCTGGGATTCCTGGGAACGCCTCCTGAATCCGAAAACGGCTTCGGAATATTCCTATTTTCTTTTTTCCGTGGTGGGCGCCAAGGAATACAACGAAGGAAAGTTAAAGGATTCCTCGAAGCTCGGCTTCAAAGCCGTGAATGATAAAACTTTCGTCGTCACGCTCACTAAGCCAGCCGCCTTTTTTCCCACCATCCCTACCTTCACCGTTACCTTTCCGATCCGAAAAGATTTGATCGAGAAATACGGCAATAAATGGACGGACCCAGGCAAGCTGGTGACCAGCGGCGCCTTCACGCTCGGCGAGTGGAAGCATGATTCGAAAGTAGTGCTCCTACCCAACGCCAAATACTACGGCGGAGCCCCGAAGCTCCAAAAGGTGAACGCCTACATCGTGAACGAGGACACCACCGCCATCAATATGTTCGAGAGCGGCTCGCTCCATTATGTCTCCCGCCTCCCCGCCCTCGAGATCGAGCGCCTAAAAGCTAGCCCCGCCTACCGCAATGCTCCCTTCCTGCGCGGCTACTACTACGGCTTCAATATCGACAAAGCCCCGTTCAAGGACGTGCGCGTGCGCCAAGCCTTCGCCCACGCCATCGACCGCTCGCAAATCGTGAGTTTGCTCAAAGGCGGACAGCTGCCCACCACCAGCTGGGTCCCCAAAGGAATGCCGGGCTACGAGCCCAATATCGGCCTCGGATTCGATGTAAAGAAAGCCCAAAAACTTTTGGCCGATGCTGGTTTCCCGGGCGGTAAGGGCTTCCCGGAAGTGACGTTCATGTTCGATACCCGCGACGATAATAAAGTGATCGCCGAGCGCTTACAATCGATGTGGCAGACCAACCTCGGCGTGCACCTGCGCGCCCAGAACGAAGACTGGAAGGTTTACCTCAACCGCCTCAAGACCGACGTGCCCGCGATGTTCCGCATGGGCTGGGGCGCCGACTACCCGGACCCGAATAACTTCCTCGATCTCTTCACGTCCTACAGCGACAATAACCATACGAACTGGA
The DNA here is from genome assembly GCA_050246755.1 of Bacteriovoracia bacterium. GTDB lineage: Bacteria > Bdellovibrionota > UBA1018 > CAIPTA01 > CAIPTA01 > JAKFYM01. The sequence goes on along the minus strand of JBFWVL010000002.1, from coordinate 273,891 downwards.
AGAGCAAAGAGTTCGACAAACTCGTAGAATCCGCAGCCGGTGAAAGCAATATGGCCAAGCGCCTCGCGATGTACAAAAATGCACAGGCCATGCTCCTCGAGAAAGACGTGGTGATCATCCCCCTTTTCATCGATTCGTTGAACGTGCTGGTTTCGCCCACCGTAAAAGGGCTGAAGCTGAATGCATTGGATAAGCTGGATTTAAAGACCGTGGAGATGAACTAAACTTCCACGCGCCCTAGATGCTTCTTCAGCTCCTCTTCCACCTTGCCCTTGAAGGGGGTCATGAGGAGGGGCAGCTGGATAGTGATCTCGACTTCGGATTTGCCGCTTTTTTCGGTAACGGCGAGATTGCCCTCGAAACTTCCGCCGGAAATTTCGGCGGAGCAGGATTTATCGTCCCACTCGATATCGGCTCCGAGCTTCGAGAGAGTATCGCGGCCCTGGAGGTAGGATTTCACCGCGGCAAATACTTTTTTCTTTTCCCCGGCGATAGCGTGCTTCACTTTTACTTGCGGCATTCGATGCGTCTCCCCTAACGCTATTGTAACTTTGGGAGCGGCTCCGCGCTACCCCCGAATTTTACGAAAATTAGCTGGCGCCGATTCCCGGGCGCTCCAGGGGACACGCACCAGTGCGCGGGTGATATTGCCGCGCACGGCCACAGAACAAACTTTTCCTTCACCGTGAGGAACCAGCGCGATTTTTTCTCCGGAAATGAGCTCCGCTTCCCCTTCCACCGCGATCAATACACGCACCGGATGCCCCACGTTGAGCGAAAGCTCCACCACTTCCTGGCCGGGGTAGCAGCCCTTTTCTCGGTCGATCGCGTGGAGCTGGCTGGCTTCGAGCGCGGGAGTGCTTTCGTCCCAATCTTTTATGGGCCAGGGCAATCCGGCGCCGATGCGGGCAAAATCCCACTCGGGATCGATGGCCAGATTGCTCTGCTGAAAATAAAAATCCTCGGCTCCGCTAGCCCAGCGCTTACCGGCTTCGGTGGTGGCCCAGGAAAAGATTTTTCCCCGTTCGGCGTTGCCTTCCCCCCTCACCACCGAAACACTTTCTGGCAGGCTCCGAATTTCCAGCTCTTCGGAAAAATGCAAGCGCTCTAGGTTATCCGTTAGTGCACCGGCACATTCCTCCGGGGCTACGAGCCAGTAGGAATTTTCAGCTCGCAGCAGATCGAACTGCGCGATCATCCGTGATTGCCCATTGAGCAAAAGCCCGGGCGCGCCCTGGCCCACCGTAAGTTTTTTTACGGTTCCGGCCGTTACGCGATGTAGAAATTCGGCGGCGTCTTTTCCCGCCACTTCGATTACCTTCAGCATTTTAGCTCCCAAAAAATTGGCGGAACTCCGCGAAGCCCCAGCCGAGCCCGAATACGGGATAGGCTAGGGAATATAACAGAAAAATCGTGAGCCAAGTGGCCGGAATACCAATCCAGCGGGATTTTAAGGGCAAGCGCAGATAATAGTGCAGCATCGTGGCCAAGCCAAAAAACGCCCCGAGCGCGAGGCTCATGCCCAAGCCCGCGCGGTAGGAAAGGAAATGCCCGGAGCCGGTGCCAAGGGAAAAAGAAAAAAAAAGGGCTAGCGGCAACGCGAACTCGGCCCGCATTCTCCTCGATAAGGGCACGAGTAGGATCGGGTAGAGAACATCCATGTAAAATTCCCAGAGCCAGTAGTGAAAGCGACGCCAGTAGTCGAGGAGATCGAAGGCGAGCCAGGGAGAGCGAAAATCGGGCTCGATATTTTTTCCCGAGAGGCGGAGAAAACCCGCCACCAAATAGGACACCTGGGATTTATCCAGATAGGCCAGCAAAAAGAGCACGGGCCCGAGGCTGAGCCATTCGTACCAAAAAATCTGTTTTATTCCCCCGCCGTAGAGCCCGCCCAGCCAAGGCAGGGCCAAGCGGCAGACCAGACTCAAACAAACCGCGTGAAAAAGCCCGCGGACGATCCAGAGAAAAGCATCGCCCTCTTCGTGGGTTTCCTCCTGCATCCGCGCCCAAATCAGGTGGCTGGCGTGGAGCGGACTAAGCCAGAAAGCCGGCGCAATGAAATATTCCATCGTGGCGGTAAAAGAGGGGCGCTCTCCCCGGCCGGCCACCGCCGCCAGCCAGGAACAAGCGCGAAAGAATGCGAAGAGCGCCACCAGGTGCACCGAAAATCTCCAGCCCAGATTTTTTTGGTCGAGGTTCCAGTGAAAAAAATTCTCGTCGTGGCCGAGAAAAAAAATAAAAAACAAAACCGGCACTGCGGCTTTTAATAAAATGCGATTGCCATGGCGGCTCAAAGCCCATAGTGCCGCCGGAGCCAGCACGAGAAAAACTCCGGTTAGGGGAAAACCCCCATAGGCCGCGAAGAGCGAAAGCCCGGTGCCCCACAGCAAAAGCCTCGCTTGCTCGATACCCGAAAAGGCGGAGCGCAGAAGAAGAATGTCTCCACACGCAAACAGTAGCCAGAGCCCCAGCCCCGGGAATACGAGCGGAAAAACCCAGAGATAATTCGTGGCGCCGAGCCACTCTAAGAGCGCCCCGGCAATCACGATGCTCGCGAGCTTCAAGGCGCGCTTGGCTTCCGCATTTTGCATAGGGAAAAATTATCCTGCGCCCCTTCGCACCGCAAGCAATCGCCTCGACAAAAAAAACGAAGTTCTATAAGGTAGAAGCATGAATACGGAGCGCTTCGAGAGCCGCAAGGCTGATCATTTACGCCTCGCCCTCGATCCCTCGATGGAAGCCCTCGGCGGTAGCGGCTTCGGTCAAATTCACCTTGTGCACGAAGCTATTCCCGAACTCGATTTCAGCGAGATCAGCCTCGCCACGAATTTTTGGAAATACCAAGCCGCGAGCCCTTTCTTTATTTCTTCGATGACGGCCGGGCACCACCAGGGAGAGGCTCTTAATTTCACCCTCGCCCGCACGGCCGCGCGCCGGAAATGGCCCATGGGACTTGGCTCCCAGCGCCGCGAGCTCACCGATTCCGGAGCTAAGACGGAATGGAAGCGCCTGAGATCCGAGGCGCCCGGGGCCTTGCTTTTCAGCAATGTGGGCCTGAGCCAAATCATCACGAATCCGGTAGCCAAGGTGCTCGGCTTGGCCGAGTCCCTCCAGGCGGCGGCGCTCATCGTGCACACGAATCCCATGCAGGAAGCCCTGCAGCCCGAGGGAACTCCTAATTTTAAGGGCGGTCTCAAGGCGCTCGAAAAACTTTGTAAATCCAGCCCCGTGCCCGTGATTCTGAAAGAAACGGGTTGCGGCTTTTCGGCCGCCACCCTGAAGAGACTCCGCACTATCGGGCTCAGCGTGATCGACCTTAGCGGCTACGGCGGTACCCACTGGGGCCGGATCGAAGGCGGCCGGGCTCCCGACGCCAGTATCCAAAAACAGGCCGCCCAAACCTTCGCTGGCTGGGGCGAAAGCACCGTGGAATCCCTCTATAATGCCATGCAGCAAAAATTTCCCGCCAAGCTTGAAATATGGGCAAGCGGTGGGATACGGTCAGGATTAGAGGCGGCTAAGGCCCTGGCTCTAGGCGCCCGAAAAGTAGGTTTCGCGAAACCCGCGCTCGAAAAAGCGCTCTTGGGGGAAGCGGAGCTGGAAGCCTGGATGCAGGCAATGGAATTTGAGCTCAAAGTGGCCCTATTCTGCACCGGATCGAAAAGCCCGGAAGCTTTGAGAAAGGCGAAAAAATGGCGGAAAATCTAGAAGCCCTATTCCAAGGATTTTCCAAAATTTCCCGCGAGGAAAGACTCGCCCGCCTGAAAAGCATGGCGAACCTCAGCGACGCCGACCTCGATATCCTCGAAGGCCGCTCTCCCCTCGATTTAGATTTAGCCGAACACTTCGTGGAAAACCTCATCGGCACCTTTCCGATGCCGCTCGGCCTCGCCGCCTATTTTCAAATCGACGGCGTGGACGTGCCGATCCCGATGGCCATCGAAGAAACTTCCGTGATCGCGGCCTGCAGCGGTACCGCCAAATGGGTTCGCTCCCACGAAGGCTTCAGCGTGACCACTTCGGTGGAGGGCCGCTCGATCATCGGCCAAGTGCAGTTCCCTCACGTGGACGCAAAAGACAACCTGATCGAGACCATCCGCGCCCGCACCGACGAATTACTCGCCATCGCCAACTCGGTGGTGCCCGGCCTCGTGAAACGTGGCGGCGGCGTGCGCAGCTTTCAGGTACGCCGGATGGAACGCCCCGATGGCCGGGAAATGCTCGTGCTCCACGTGTACATGGATCCCTGCGACGCCATGGGCGCCAATTTGATCAACCAAGTCTGCGAAGCGATCAAGCCTTACCTCGCCGCCTGGACCGGCGAAAAAGTGGGCCTCTGCATCCTTTCTAATTTGGTGGACACGAAAATCACGAAAGCCACCGTGCGCTTGCCAGGCATCGACCCCGACGTAGGGCGCGGCATCGCCGAAGCTTCGCTCTTCGCCGAGCTCGACCCTTACCGCGCCGCCACCCATAATAAGGGCGTGATGAACGGAATCGACCCCGTGCTCATCGCCACCGGCAACGACTGGCGCGCCGTGGAAGCCGGCGTGCACGCCTACTGCACCCGTAACGGCCATTACGAGCCCGTGACGAAATGGCGCATGGATGGGGAAACTCTCGTAGGCGAATTCTCGGCGCCCCTCGTGGTAGGCACCGTGGGCGGCGTAACGAAGCTCCATCCTACCGCCCAAGTATGCTTGCGCATCCTCAACGCCGAAAGCGCCGAAGAGCTTTCGCGCAAAATTGCGGCCGTGGGGCTGATCCAGAATCTCGGCGCGCTCAAGGCCCTCTCCACGGTGGGAATCGTGAAGGGTCATATGAATCTACACGCCACTAACCTTGCCATCGCGGTGGGCGCGATGCCCGGAGAAATGGCTCCGCTGCGGGAAAAACTCCTCGCGGCCCTTAAGCGGGAAAAAACCATCACGATGACCCGCGCCCGCGAGCTCCTCGATCTCCTGCGCGCCTTCAATTCCGGCACCTGATCCTTGCCTACTTTTTCCTTTCCCAGCAAAACCTTCGTGCTCGGCGAATACGCTATTTTGCAAAATGGGCGCGCATTGCTCCTGGCGCACGGGCCGAACTTCGAAGTAAGCACGGAGAAGACTCGCACCAAGCCCGCCTTTCACGCCGAATCCGCCGCGGGAAAGGCCTCCAGGCTGATCGGCGTAGACCTACGCACGCTGGAATTCCGCGATCCTCACCAAGGTAAGGGAGGTTTCGGCGGATCGGGCGCGGAATTCCTGTCGGTGCTGGCGGCAAAAAAAAATAATCCGGGAAATGAAGCCTTCGCCTGGGAAGCCTGGGACCTTTATAAAAAACTAGGTTGCACCGGGAGCGGGGCCGATCTCCTTGCCCAGGGATCCACCACATCTGCCGCCCTCCTTTATGTCGATCTGAATCAGCGAAAACTGAATTTCTTTCCCCTGGGGAAATTAGGCATTCAGGCCACGCTCTTTCACACCGGCCGTAAACTTCCTACCCATGTGCACCTAGAAGAGAAATCTGCGCTGAACGTGAAAATCCTGACGCAAATCGCCGACCAAGGAATCCTGGCGTGCAGCGAGGGCAAAACCGCGATTTTTCTAGACTCGGTTCGCGCTTATGAAAAAGAACTAGCGCGCCTGGATCTCGTGGCGGGGCACTCGGCGGCGGCACTAAAATCCCTGGATAGGATCAAAGAGGTTTTGGCCGCCAAAGGCTGCGGGGCCATGGGAAGCGACGTACTCCTGGTGTGCAGCGCCAAGAAAATAGACCTTAGCGACTGGGCCGAATACCATTCTTTGGTTGAGGTAGCCTCCCTCCCGATATAAACCTGATGCATGAGCTGGAAATCATTCGCCCCCTCCAATATCGCCCTCATCAAGTACATGGGAAAAGAGCCGGGCAACCGCGCCACCAATCCCAGCCTTTCCATGACGCTGAAAGATTTTCGCACCGAAGTAGAAATTTCCCCTCTCACCGGCGCCGAGAACGACCGCTGGCGACCGCTGCCCAATTCCGCGCCCCTGCGCGAAGAATCCACGGTGCGATTCGTGAAGTTTTTCCAGCGCCTCAAGGCCGAAGCCGGTGTGGAAGGCTTCTTCGAGCTGAAATCGGGTAATAATTTTCCGAGCGATGCCGGCCTCGCCAGCTCCGCCTCGAGCTTCGCGGCGCTCACGCGCACGGCACATATGGCCTTCGCCGAGATTTTGGGAAAACCCATGCCTTCTCCCGAGGCGCTAGCCAAGATCAGCCAAACTGGATCGGGATCTTCCTGCCGCTCTTTCTTTTCTCCCTGGTGCGCGTGGGAAGGCGAGAAAATCGGCCCCGTGGAAAATTCCCTCCCTCCCCTCGTGGATTTCGTGGCGGTGATCGAAACCGGATTCAAAAAAGTGTCGAGCTCGGAGGCCCACCAGCGCGTGCGCACCAGCGATTTATTCTCCACCCGTTCCACCCGCGTGGAAAACCGGATGAAGGAGCTTACCGCCGCCATGAAAGCCGGAAATCTCCCGCGCGTGGCCGAAATTTCCTGGGCCGAGCTTTGGGACATGCATAGCCTGTTTCATACCAGCGTTCCTCCCTTCAGCTACTTCTCCCCCGGTACGGTGGCGATGCTTCGCTGGGTGGAAGAGCGATGGGAAAAAGAGGGCAAAGGCCCGATCGCCACGATCGACGCCGGCCCGAACGTGCACCTCTTGGTGCCGGTTTCCGAGCGGGAGCGCTACCGGGCCCTCCTCGGCGAGGCCCATCCCGGAATCAAATTCGTGGAGAGCGAGGCGTGAAGGTTGAGGTGCACGGTAAGTGCATTCTCCTCGGCGAACATAGCGTGGTGCGCGGCGAGCCCGCGCTGGTTTTTCCGCTTCAGAGCAAGAAGCTTCGCCTGGAATGGAAGGAAGAAAACGGTGGCGGGCTCGAGGTTTCAGCGGGTGACTACGCGCAGCCTTTCCGGCTCATCCTCGAACGCGCGCTAGAACTGCTCGGAAAAAAGCTACCGGGGAAAAAATGGTCCTTTACCCTCGTGAGTGAAATTCCGGTGCGCGCCGGCCTCGGATCTTCGGCCGCCCTATCGGTAGCCACCGTGCGCTTCCTGGAAAAAATCGGGATCCAAAGCTCGGATCCATTCGCGTTGGCGCTCGAATTGGAAAATATTTTCCACGGCAGCTCGAGCGGAATCGACGTGGCCGCCACGCTCAGCGAACAACCCATTCTCTTCCGCCGGCATGCACCTCCCGAACCCCTCTCCATGGCGTGGCAGCCGAAATTATACCTGTTCGACAGCGGCCTAAGATCTTCCACGAAGGCCTGCGTGGAGCAGGTAATGGCGCTCGCCAGGCCCGAGCTCGACCAACGAATGGGAGAGCTCGTGGGGGCAGCAAAAAATGCGCTCGCCACTCCGAACGGAAAAAAAGAGCTCGCCAACGCGATGAACGAAGCGGCCGATATTTTTCGGGAATGGAACTTAGTGCCGACCGCGGTGGAGCAACAAATGCAGCAATTAAAAAGTGCGGGGGCCTTGGCCGTCAAACCTACGGGATCAGGAAACGGCGGCTATATCCTCAGCTTGTGGGAAAGCCCCGCGCCGAAAGATCTCATCCCGCTTGCGGCGGATTTTTAGCTAATTCCTTGAGCGCAACTTCGTTGTACTCACCGGGCTGGAGTAAAACGCGGAAAATCGTTTTCTCTTTCATCTTCGTGAGCAGACCCAGGCCTTTGGTGCCTTTTTCAAATCCCAATCGCACGAGGTAGGCGCCCGGAATTTCCCGGCCGCCCTGCTCCACCGAAATGGTCTGCAATTTTCCCAGTTCTTTGCGCACTGCTTCGAGATCATTTTTTAGGGTTTCACCGTTTTTTTTCCAGTAGTCGGGATCCAGGCTCGACTGTACGGTTTCGGTTTGCAGCGCAGTGGCGTAGTTAAAATCTTCGAGGAAATCGAGCACGGAATCCGCGATCGCCACCGGGAGGAGCGCCAACTGTTGGTTCAGGCTAAGTTGTCGATCGGCCATTGCATCCCTCCGCGGGGTTAGATACATTTCCCGCATGCAAAAAAAGGTTCTGGGTATCTGTGGTAGTTTACGTGTGGATTCTTATAATTTGAAGCTCCTTCGCAATTTCCTTGCGCTGCTCGAGAAGGAAGGCGCCCAAACTAAGCTCTATCCTCCCCTCGAGATGCCCCTAATGAACGAGGACCTGGAAAAAAAGCCCCTCGACGCCTCGATCCTGAATTTCCGCAAAGCTCTTGAAGAATACCCCATCGTGGTGATCGCCTCGCCCGAATACAACGCCTCCACGCCCAGTAACCTAAAAAACGCCATCGATTGGGCCACGCGGCCTCCCGGTAATCTTTGGGTAGGAAAAATCGGGGTTTTGCTCTCGGCCTCTCCTGGCGCCCTCGGCGGCGCGAGAAACCTAATTCACCTGCGCACGGTGCTTTCCGGCATCAAAACTTGGGTGATCCCCGAACAAGTGCAATGCCCTTTTGCGGATAAGGCTTTCGACGCCGAAGGAAAACTCATTCAGGACGGCGTGCTCAAGCAGATGGTGGGCGCGGCTACCTCGCTCAACCAATTCGCTGATAAAATGCTTCAGAAATAGTGGAAGAGGCCGGCCGAGGCTTCGCGGTAGCCGCGATTCGTTTCGCCTTGCGCGCGCAATTCCCAATTGGGCCCCAAGGTTTGCGAAAGCCCTAACCGTAGTGGGCGGCGCTGAAATTTTTCGCCCAAGATACGCCAGCGGTATTCAGCCTCCGCCAGGGCCCGGCCGCCTTTCCAGAGGGGCAGAAAAATTCCTCCACTCGGGCCGGCCGCAAGCCGGTAGTTCGGATCGAAAACTCCCCCCACTTCCGCGTCCCCTTCCGCCAGCGCGAAGAACAAAACGGGGCCGATCTTCGCGGAGATCCCGCCGCCGCCGTTGACCAAGCCTTTAGAGCAGCGCCAATCGGCGCAGAGAAATTCTTTGGCGCGGTCGAAGCCAAACTTCACCGACCAAGCAAAACGCGGGAACCACTCGCTGCGCGGAGAGAGGGCGCGAATCCGGAGCACGTCGAAGCGGTCCAGGTAGAAACGGCCTTTCTCGAAACGTGCCCGCATATCTCCCATGGAGAGCTCGCTGTACGGTTCGTAGCCTTCGGGTGGCCCGAGCAGATCGTGGAAAGTGCCCCGGTACTGAATTTCGCCAAAGGCGTGAAGACGGTTTAGCCCGCCCGCTAGCCCTAAGCGTCCGGAGCGGTGTCCGTTCTCGGGTTTCGTCTCTCGGAACTCGAATACCTGCACGGGATCTTTATAGCGGCTTCTTTCGCGCAGAAGAAAATCCTCCACCTTGAGATCGGCTCCGGCCTTGGCTTCGTTCCGGTATTTCCAGAGGTCGTAGGCGGCGTCGAGCACCTTCGCTTCCCGCTGGGGAGGAAGCGGACTATTTTCTCCCTTAGCTAATTTTCCGGCCAAGGTGCGCTCGCTTCCGCTCAGCTCGTTCCACTCCGCTTCGAGCTGCTTGGAGCGCGAAGGGCGAAAGCGCGGCTCGCCGATCCATCCTCTTTCTTTCAGCACGCGGATCGTATCGAGGGGAACCGCCCACAAGGGAAAATCTTTAGTGAGCTCCGATCCCGGCCGCGCCACCTCGAGAAATTCCAGGAGATAGTAAGAACAATTCTTGCGCAAAAAATAATAAGGAAGCCCGGTATCGCGAAGCTCCCAGGCATGCGCCAGCAATAATTCGATTTCGGCCGGAGAAACATTCACCGGATAAATCCAAAAATCCCGGTTCTCGATGAAATTGTATTCTTTTACCTTCAGGTAAAAGGGCTCGGTAGTGAACAAGCCATCGAAGCCGCCGAACAGCCCCATCCATACGTAGGCCACGCCCTTGGTGCCGGCGGTATTAGCCCCGTAGTTGAGAGTATAATCGAGCAGCTCTTCCCCTTCGGTTTTTCCGGCCCGGGGAAACTTCAGCAGGGTATGCCCGTACATCGAAGCCGGGCTGTTCAGAAAAGCCGAGGCAAAAACTAGCTCGAGGCCCTTAGGGCGAATCGCTTCCCGCCAATTTTTCCAGCGCAGGCAGGCTTCCCCGCGCCCTTCTTTTTTCCAGCCGAGCGCAAGCGCTCGCGCGGGGTAACGGCAAGGCGCTTCCGGATTTTGGGCGAAGAATTTTTTAGTGGCTTCAAGCTCGGCGGCGGGATCACGAAAGCCCTCCGCCGCGAGAAAAAACGCGCCTTTAGGATTGATGGTGGAATCGCTTCCGCTAAAATGCAGCAGCGCCCGCCAAGACGGATCGCTGGCCTTAAGTTCGGCAAACGCGGGCACGGAAAAGAAAAATAAAAAAAGGGCCACGGATCTCATGCCCCCCGGAGGGTAGCAGAGCCATGGCCCAATGAAAAAGGCTAAATTAGCCTTGGCAGCTAACGCCGGCAGCCGTAACTACGGAATCAATCACGCTGGAGGCAGTGGCCGGATTCGCGTTGATGATTTTTTCGTTATGGTTGCGGAGAACCTTGTTGAAGCCTTGAGCCGCTTCGCCCTTGCAGCCGTAGAGGCTGGCGAGGGAGCTGAGGTAGGCGCCCGAACCGGTAGCGAGGTCGCGACGGAGTTCAGCGTAGTTGGCTTCTACGAAAGCATCTTTTTCACGAGCCGCGGAAGACACACCGTCTTCTACGCAGTTCGAGGTGCCGAAAGTGATACCGATCGTTTGCGAGCCGGTTCCGTTTACGGTAGCGGCGAGCACTTGGGACCATTTGGTAGGATCGTCCACCACCATCGAACCGAGACCGCAACCGGCCATATTTTGTCCGCCGGCTTTGTGGCGGGTAGGGCTGGATTCATAGGTCTTGATCGCGATTTTATTTTGTTTGGGAGCAGCTTGAGCCGCAACGGAAAGGGTTGCAACTACAGCCAACGCAGCTAGCTTGAATACAGTGTTCATGAGGCCTCCTAAGTCATTGCCAAGCCTAATCGAAATTAGGCGTCCGATTTATATCGTAGGGAAAGTGTAACGTCTTTTCTTGACCGGTCAACTTTAGAATTGCAGCGGGGGGCTGGTGGCGCGAAACGACGCACCAAAAATACCACGCTCTGCAGCGTCAGCGCGGTAAAAGGCGAACTCAATTTCCTGTCGACGTATCGCGTCCAAAATTGCTTCCGGATTTTTTTCACAACGCAAAACCGTCTTCCAGCTGGTCATTTGTTTGGCGTGATGAAGGTCACTATTGGCGATCATCGGTAGTCCGCTACGCATCACCTCGGGAAATAAATGCGGGCCGCTCGCTACTTCCCAGGCATCGAAATGTCCGCGTAACTCCTCCCGGCGGTCCCAAAGAAAATAGGTTTGCTTCTCCATCTTCTGGGAAAATACGGGATGGGCCGCAATCGCGAGCCCTCCCTGCTCACGGATCGCCGCGCAAGTTTCTTCGGTGGAAAGATTTGGGTTCACGTATTTTTCCGTGCCCACCGCCAGCATATGGGAGGAACGGTGATTCGAGACGGAATTTTTGGTCACTTCAAACCCGGGAAGGACCACCATGCGGTATTGCTTCCAGGCCCGCTCTTTCTCCACCGCCAGATCTTCCATGTGACGCTGAAAATTTTCTTCGTTTAGGCTATAGCCGAGAAACCGCGAGGCCTTCCCCAAAAAAGAATATTGGTCGCAAAGGTGATCGGTGATCGCGATCGCGCCAAATCCATGCTCCCCGTAAAGATCGATCACCGTTTTAAGTGGAAGCTTTCCATCGCTGCGGTTCGTGTGAACGTGAAAGTCGGCTAAGAACATGATTTTAGTATCGACGGGAAAGCTCTTTGCCGGGTCAGGTTCCGGTTAGGCTTCCTTTAGGCCGGCGTGAAGCATGCCGCGCAATTATTAGGACTGCGTTAAGACAGGCCGAAAACCATGGCGCCCCGCGCCCGGATTGACTATTCTTAGGGTTTGGAGCTCCAAAACGTATGAGTGAAACAGCGGTACCTCGCGAAGCGAAGTTACCTACCCTATCCTACCTTCTGCTGGATCCGGCCAAGCCGTTCATTCACCGCGATCTCAGCTGGATCCAATTCAATGATCGGGTGCTCGCGGAAGCCCGCTCGAGTTCGAACCCGCTGCTAAAGCGCCTAAAATTTCTCGCCATCTGCTCCTCGAACCTCGACGAATTTTTCATGATCCGGTTCTCTTCCCTGCTGCGCTCATTAGCCGCGATGAAAATAGAGGAAAACCGCCTGAATCTCGCACGCGTGCATGGCACCGTGCTCGAAAGCGTGCGCACCTTCGTGGAGCGCCAGCAGCGCGCTTTCGAAGCCTTGCGTAAAGAAAGCGCGCTGGAAAAAATCAATCTGCACCTACGGCTCGCCACCGACCACCCGGCCTTCGCGCTAGGCGCGAAGATCTTCGAAGAAAAAATCCTTCCCCAGCTCATCATGAAATCCGGCTTCACCTTCCACGCCGTGAACGAGCTAGAGAACACGCAGCTGCTCGTTTACCTGAACAAGGATCTGTACTTCGAAGTTCCCCGCTCCCTCCCTCCCCTCTTCTGGGAACAAAATACGGCCAGCGGCGAGCTCGAGGTATTTTTTCTCGATGCACTGCTGGAATCCCATCTCGACCGGATGCTGCCCATCAAAGAAAAACCCGGCATTTTACGAATCACCCGCGATGCCGACTTCACGATCGAGATCCCGGATGGAGACACCGAATCCATTCCCGACCTCGTACGCAAAAGTATCGGCTCGCGCGATAAAGGGAGATCCGTGCGCCTTCAGCACAGCGGAAACTTCCCCAAGGACTTCCTTCCCGAGCTAGCCGACCACCTCAAGCTGGACCTGCGGCAGATCTTCCGCGCCCCGGCCACGCTCTGCCTGCACGGCTTACTCTCCTTCGTGAATAATCTGCCGGAAAAAATTTCCGAAAGACCCGGCTATTCCAACCCTCCGCTGCGCGCCAAGCTGCCGACCCTCTTCAAAACCCCGGCGAAAATTTTCGAGACCATCGACCAAGCCGATTTCATGCTCCACCATCCCTACGATTCCTTCGAGGCCTTCCTCTCTTGGCTGCGCCTCGCGTGCGAGGATCCGCATGTGACCATGATCGAACAAACGATCTACCGCACCGATTCCGTCTCCGAGATCGTGGGCCTGCTTAAGCTAGCCGCGCCCAAGAAAAAAGTGCGTGTGATCCTGGAGCTGCGGGCGCGTTTCGACGAATCCAATAACCTGCGCATTGCCGAAGAACTGGCCAAGGCCGGCGCCGAAGTAAGGTTTGGCTTCGGCCTGCTCAAGCTCCACGCGAAGGTAACCCTCGTTACGCGCAGACATGGCGATAAGGTGGTGCGCTATACTCACCTCTCCACCGGCAATTATTCCGCCCGCACCGCACGGCAATACACCGATATTTCCATCCTCACGGCGCATCCCGAGATCGGCGAAGACGCCCGTTATTTCTTCGACGCCGTTTTTCGCAAAGACGTGCCTACCGGGTTCAAACACCTGGTGACCGCGCCGGCCAAGCTCCACCAAAAAATGCGAGCGCTCATAAAGTCGGAAACGGAGGCGGCGAAGGCGGGGAAAAAAGGCCGGATCGTGGCCAAGGTGAACGCCCTCGTGGACGAGAAAATCATCGAGGATCTCTACCTAGCCTCCCAGGCCGGCGTGTCGGTGGACCTCATCGTGCGCGGAGCCTGCTCCCTGATTCCGGGCGTAAAAGGCCTTTCCGAAAATATCCGCGTGATCTCGATCGTGGATCGCTTCCTCGAACATAGCCGCATTTATTATTTCGAACAGTCGCACGCGATGTACCTATCGAGCGCCGATTGGATGCCGAGAAATTTCTTTTCTCGGCTCGAAATCGCTTTCCCCGTGCTCGACCCGAGGATTTTTTCCTTCATCACTGATTTCGTGATCCCGGGATATTTAAAGGACAACGTGAGGGCACGGCGCCTCACTTCTCGCGGCGTATGGGCGAAGGTTCCCAAAAAGGACCAGCTGCATCGCGCACAGTGGTATTTTGAGGAGCTGGCCATTAAAAGCTACGCGCAAACCCCGCTGCGCGATCAGCGCTTTCTCAAGCCTTCCAGCAAGAGCTGACGGCCGAATTCATCTTCGAATAATTTCTTTTTCCGGTCGATCAGGAGCTGCTCCAGGCCGGCCGCCGCCTTTCCGCTGAAAATAAGCTTCACGGCGGTGCCGGTGACCCGCACCGACTTCAGGTGCAGCGTGGTATTATGCCCGAGATCCACCGCCACCACGAGACGGAGCAGCCCGAGCAGCTTCCGGAAGGGCGCGCGGCGCTCTTTCGCGATGCCGTTGAGGTCTTTTTGGCTGATCTTTCCGCCGCTCTGGTGGAGACAGAGGTCCGCGATGAAACCATGCTCCCAGGCTTCCATGGCCTGGATATCGAGGTTCTTCACGATATAGTGGGCGTGTTTTTCTTTCCCCACGAATCCCACGAGCTCGCCGCAATTGCGGAAAATCACGGCCGCGAGCAGGTATACCTTCCAGCGCCGCTCGAGACGGTGGATTTTTTGCAGGCGATTGAACAGCTCTTCGGCCAGTTTCGCGAGGTGGCGCATATGCGCTTCGTGGCCCCCAAAGGAAACGGCGCGGGCGATCAATTCGTCGAGGTGCAACTCCAGCAGGGAGGTTTTGTGCGCGCGGGCGAGCCGCCGTTCTTCCTCGATGATGCCGTCGCGCAGCGAAAAATCGCTGAGCAGGATTTTACGCGCGCCGAGCGCCAAGGCGGTTTCCTCGAGGAGCAAGGCGCCGGCCAGGATCATGTCTACCCGCTTGGGTTCCATTTCGGGAATATCCAATAGCTCGGTGGTGGTTTTGCGGGAAAGGATGGCCACGAGCTCTGATAGTTCGGCTAAGGAAAAACCATCCTTGCCCTTGCGGCCGAGCAATTTCGCGATCGCCTTGGCCGTGCCGCTCGAAGCGAGGATCTGCGATACCTTCGGCCAGCCCTCGCCGTTGATTTTTTCCTTCAGGATGTTTTGGATATACGCGCGCAGCTGTTGCACGGCGGGCGCCTTAGGCGGGCTTCGGCGCAAAAAAACCTGCTGCAAGCGGGCAGTGCCGAGCGGAAAACTATCACCAAAGCGAACCTGGCTTCCGCGGCAGAGAGACACTTCGGTGGAGCCCCCTCCGATATCCACGAGGGCGAAGGTGCCGCTCGGAAGCTTTTCGTTGGCCAGCACGCCGAGGGCGATCAAATTCGCTTCTTCTTTGCCGGAAATCACGCGCAGGTCGATGCCGGTGCGGGCACTCACCTGCTCCAATAGCTGCGCCGAATCCTGGGCTTCGCGCAGGGCACTCGTGCCGAAGGCCACCACTTTGCGGCAGCGGAGATTACCCGCCACGCGGCGAAAGTGATCGAAGGCAAGCAGGGCGCGGCGGATGGCATCGGGGTCCATTTTTCCTTTGAGGAACACGCCCTGCCCCAGCCGGATCATTTGCTTCTCCCGGTGGAGGAGCTTGGTTTTTCCGCTTTCACTGATGGAGTGAATGTCGAAACGGACGGAATTCGTGCCAAGGTCGATGATCGCTACGCGCATCCGGGGAGTATAAACGCTGGGGCCGCACAAATACAGGCCTTCGATTTGCGCGCACTGAATCGATCCGTTAAGCTTGCGGCCATGCTGCGTATCCCCCTCGCCCTCCTATTCGCCCTGCTCTTAGGCCTCGCGCTCCTGCTCTGCAATCTGGTGCAATGCCTCTCGCTGCTGGCCTGGCCCTTCAGCGCCTGGCTGGCCAAGCAAATCAACCGCTTTGCCTGCGGCAGCTGGTTTGCCTTTTTGGATTTCACGCTGCAATCGGTGCTCGGTGTGGAAATTTTGCAAAGCGGCGATGCCCTTTCGGGCGAAGAAAATATTTTTCTCGTGGCCAACCACCAGGCGATGGCCGATATCCCGGTGGTCGTGGCCGTAGCCCGGCGCCAAGGCCGGCAGCAAGACCTAAAGTGGTTCGTGAAGGATCCGCTTAAGTGGGTGCCCGGAATCGGCTGGGGCATGCTCTTCCTCGATTGCGTATTCGTGAAACGAAATTGGGCCGCCGATAAGGCGAAGGTGCTCGCCACCTTCGCGCGGCTCCGGGAGAGCAGTTTTCCCTTCTGGGTGGTCTCTTTTCTCGAAGGCACGCGCATCCGGCCGGCAAAACTGGCCAAGAGCCAAGCCTACGCCAAGCGCCAGGGGATGCCCCCGCTCCAGCATTTATTGCTGCCGAGAACGAAGGGCTTCGAGGCCACCCTGCGCGGGCTCGAGGGAAAAGTGGACGCGCTCTACGATTGCACCATCGCCTACGAAGGCCCCGCGCCGAACTTGAAGGAATTATTTTGCGCCACCTTGCGGATTCACGTGCACGTGCGCCGCTTCTCCATGGCCGCTTTACCTCCCGACGACGCGGGCCGCGGCCTCTGGGTGAACGAGCTCTACCGGCAAAAAGATGCCCTGCTCACCGCCTTTTATAAAAACGGAAACTTTCAGGGCCGCTTCGGGCGGTAAGGGCAAAAGCCCACCCGGGGCCCGAGCACCACGGGAAAGCCGCGGCAAACCCCCGGGCGATTTTCGTAAACCGTGCATCGGCGATCGGCTCCGAGAAATACGCAATCGCGGCCGTTTTTTTGCTCCAGCAGGAAAAGGCCCGTGGAGGTGCGGTAGTTCTTTACCAAGCCTTCGGCCTGAAGCCTCCGCGCCACTTTTTTCAGTGAACCCTGGGCTTCGTCTTCCGAAACCACGCCCATGCGCACTAGATCTTCCACCCTTACCTCCACCGGCATCGTGCAGCAGGTGGCCTGGCAACTGGCGCAAAACTGCGCCTTATAGCTAATCCAGGTGGAAGGTCGGTCTTGGTCGACGGGCATCCCTCAGTGGTGGCCCATCTTCCCCGAAGTGTAAAATACTTTTTCGCACGCTATACTGGATTTTCGGAAAGGTTCTTTATGAAGTGGCAGTGGAAGAAATTTAACGAGCTTAGTGCCCAAGAGCTCTACGAGATCCTGGCGCTCCGCCAGCAAGTATTTATCGTGGAACAGAACTGCCCTTACCTGGACTGCGATGGGCTCGACCAGGAATCCTGGCATTTACTAGGCCGCGAAAAAAATGCCCTGGTAGCGTACCTACGCATCCTTCCTCCCGGCCTCAAGTACCCAGAACCTTCGCTCGGCCGCGTGGTGACGGCGGCTTCAGTCCGGGGCACAGGCATGGGGCGCACGCAAACCGCCGAAGCAATCAAAAAAATAGAAGAGCTTTGGGGGAAAGTTCCCGTTCGGATTTCAGCGCAGGCCTATCTGGAAAAATTTTACGCGAGTTTCGGCTTCGTGCGCGCGGGCGAAAATTACCTCGAAGACGATATCCCCCACGCCGAAATGCTCCGACCTTAGGACGCCTTGCGCAATGAGGCCGCGAGGAAATTCTTCCCTTCCGCGAACTGGTTCGGTAGGATTTGCCCACCTTATGAGCAAGCTTAGTGAATTTTACCGAAGAGAGCTCCGCGGAAAACTCCGCGTGTGGCTTTCCTGGATCCTCCTACCCATCGTTTTGGGAACCGTGCGCCAGCATCCCCAGCTCTTTGGGATATTAGTTTTGGCCTTCGGCACCATCCTGCGCGTATGGGCCTCGGGCTGCCTCGACAAAGAAAGCAAACTCGCCTTCAACGGTCCCTATCATTTTTCCCGTAACCCGCTCTACCTCGGCAGTATTCTTATCGGCGTGGCGATTCCGCTTTCCCAAGAGCTCTGGCTGCTTAGCTTCGTGATCCTGGTGGCCACCTGGCTGATCCATATCGCGATCATCCGCGAGGAAGAAAAAGTGCTGAAGGAAAAGTTCGCAGACTACCCATCTTATATGGCGCGGGTCCCTCGCTTCTTCTCTCCCATGCTTTTTATCCAGGAACTGCTCCCCCGCCGCGAGCCCCGCGAAGGCATCGTGTTCAATCGCCGCCTTTGGCTGCGCAATAAGGGCTGGGAACCGATTTTAGTCTCGGTAGCTTTGCTAGGAATCACCTACCTGATCGCCGAATACCGGGCGCCCGTTGCGGCTCCCGCCGCAACCTCTTCACTTCCGGCAGAATAAAATCTGGTTCGTGAGCGCCTGAATCTCTTTGATCCGGTGGTGGGAGCTCGAGCTCTTCAGCACCGCCCAGTAGTGACCACTCCCGAACGCAATGGCCTTGTGGCTACCCACGATCTGATTCAGGATCCGGATCCCGCAATTTAGATTCTTATAGGGATCCAGGATCGTCTTCCGCGGATCCCTGGGAGAAAGCAGCTTGTCCTTCTCCCAATCGAACTGATTGCAGAAAGAATAGTTACGAGAGTCCTGGTAGGAAAGCTGGAGTAATCCCTCGCTATAGACGGGCTGTTTCGTGACCGGATCCGTACCCATCGTCGATTCCTTATACCGGTTGGTGGGATCGAAGCCGCTCTCGTACTTCGTCATCGCCGAAACGAGGTATACCCAAAAAGAAATTTTTTGGTCTTTATTGAGCGTGGAATACGCCGGGCAGAAATCTTTCGTGTCGCTGGTGCCGGCGATCAGGTTCGCGCCGTAGTCACGAACCACCTCGAAGGCGTAACTCGTCCAATCCGGCCCATCATCGGGATGAGGTTTTTCCCAGAGCGCGGCCACCAGGGCCACCGGGCTTTCCGGCACGTCGGCCGGAGGCGTACCGGGCGTAGTGCCCGGCGTTTTCGTCCCCGGGTTTTTCGTATCACCCTCGGTCACCGGCTGCTCCGCGAGCGGCCCGCACGCCGTAAAGAGAATAAATCCAAAGCCCACTACTACACGCGCCATCCAGCGCCCTGCGAAGACCGAATCCATGGTCAACTCCTCTTCCTAAACATCCTGTTAAGGTCGGGTCACTTTCATTATCTCCAACTGCGGCATCAAAGTCGTGGGGTTTGCTACGGTGCAAGAATTTATCAGTGGAGCCGAGAGTTTTAGTCGAGAAACGGCATTTTTTTGACAAAATATTATTTATTTATATATCAGTAATAGATTCTCCTGGTAGATTATTTCTATGAAACCATTTTCGCTTCTGTTCCTGCTTCTCTTTTCCTGCAGCTCGGCTCAAACTTTGCCCCTGGTGGTAGAGCAAAGCTCATCCGACCGCGCCCTCTATGAAGGCAGCGCCGAAAACTTTTTGGTATCGGCCCAGGGAAAAATGGCTGCCTTAGCCGCGCAGCGGATGTTCGACAAAGGTGGAAATATCATCGATGCCGCGATCGCGGCCTCCTTCGTGATCTCGGTGGAGCGCCCTCAGTCCACCGGCATCGGCGGCGGCGGATTCCTGCTCTTCCACGAAGCGAAAACCGGCAAAACCTACGCCGTAGACTTTCGCGAGCGTGCCCCGCTCCGCGCCACGCGGAATATGTTCCTCGGGAAAGATGGCAGCGTGATCCCCAACCTTTCCACCGACGGCATCCTCTCCGTGGCCGTTCCCGGGCTCGTGGCCGGCCTCACCGAGATCCACCAAAAATTCGGAAAATTGAAATTGTCCGAGGTGGTCGCTCCCGCAATTGACCTAGCCGAGAATGGCCTCGAGGTGTATCCCGGCCTTGCCAAATCTCTCCAGCAGAAGAAAGAGGTGCTAGCCCAATTCCCCACTTCCGCCGCCATCTTCCTAAAGAAGGACGGCTCTCCCTACCGAGTGGGCGAAAAGCTGGTGCAAAAAAATTTGGCCCAATCCCTCCGCCTCATTGCGGCCGAAGGAAAAAAAGCTTTCTATAACGGAAAAATCACCCAGGAAATTCTGGCCGAATCCAAGCACCGCGGCGGCCTCCTCCAACAAAAAGATTTCGACGCCTATCAGGTAAAGTGGCGGGAACCCCTACGCGGCAGCTATAAAGGCTATGAACTCCTCGCCATGCCTCCCCCGAGCTCGGGCGGGATCCACGTGCTCGAGATCCTAAATATCCTCGAGCAGGACGATCTAAAAAAGCTCGGCGTCCTTTCCGCCGAGAGCATTCATCGCACCGCCGCGGCCATGCAGCTCGCCTTCGCCGACCGCTCCGAATACCCCGGAGATCCCGACTTCGTAAAAGTTCCCGCGGAGAGACTCATCAGCAAATCCTACGCGGCTACCCTCCGCACCAAGATCGGAGACCGGGCCAATTCCTCCTCTAGCATCAAGCCGGGCCTCGGCCCTCGCCAAGAATCTTTCGAAACCACGCATTTCTCGATCATGGACAAAGAAGGCAATAGCGTGGCCTCTACCCAAACGATCAATCTCTATTTTGGTTCCTCCCTGGTAGCGGGGAAAAGCGGGATCTTGCTCAACGATGAGATGGATGATTTTTCCGCAAAACCCGGCGTGGCCAATGCCTTCGGCGCGCTCGGCGGCGAAGCAAACGCGATCGCCCCACAGAAAACTCCCCTCAGCAGCATGAGCCCCACCATCGTGCTCAAGGACGGGATTCCAATCATGACGGTAGGCGCACCCGGCGGTACCCGCATCCTCACCTGCGTGGCGCAAACCATCCTGAATTACCTGGAATATAAGCTGCCCATCTACGAGGCCGTGGCCGTGCCCCGCTTCCACCACCAGTGGATGCCGGACCGTATTGACATCGATCTGCCGGGACCCGGCGAAAAGACGCTGAGCCAGCTGCGCGCCAAGGGTTATACGCTAAACCTAGGCGATGATGCCGTATCCTGCCGCGTGGAGGCGGTGGTGCGGGAAGGGAATGTGCTTAGGGGCGCCGCCGATCCACGGGATCTAGGGGCCGTGCTGGGGAGATAATCCACAGGTCGAACTAAGCCTCAAACCTGAGGTGAGCCGGCATTTCCCACTTCGTGCGCTTTAGCCATTCGGCAAACGTAGAAGCGATTACTTTTGCTCTCGATCAGGGAACGCAGGGAAACCGTGAGCGGCATGGCGTAGCGATCGTCGCTAATATAAGCCACGCGCACGGGCTCGCGGAAGTAATTTAGGATCTTCTTAAGCATCGTCCATATTTTCGATCGCCTGGGCCTTGGGGCGCATCACGAAGTACAGCGCGGCAACCACTGCCAGAATAGATCCCGCCGTGAGCAGTTCCGCCGCCTTCGCCTTCGCCAGAATCGCCAGGCACACGATGGCGCCGAGAGCCGGTACGATTGCCGGCACCTCGAAGGTACCTTCCATTTTTTCTTTTCGCTGTAATACGATCAGCGCCACGTTCACGATCACGAAACAGCTCAGGAGCAGAACGCTGGTGGATTTCGCGAGGGAAGAAATATCGCCGCTCAAAATCAGAACAAGAAACAAGCACCAAACCGCGATCACCGCCATATGGGGCGTCTGGCGATTCGTGTGAACTTTTCCTAAAACTTTTGGCACTAGCCCCTGGCGTGCCATCCCATAGAGCAGCCTCGAGCCCATCACAAAATTCAGGAGCGCCGTATTGGCCACCGCGAACATCGCAATGATCGCAAAGAGGGAAGCCGGGAACCAAGGGGCGGCCCGCACCACCACGTCTACCAGCGGGCGGTTCGACTGCGATAATTCCGCCGCGGGAATCACCGATACCGCCACGATGCTCACGCCGATATAAACCAGCGAGGAAATCACCACCGCCAGCAGCAAGCCGCGTGGCAAAGTCTTTTTCGGGTCCTTCACTTCTTCCGCCACGTTGAGCATGTCTTCAAAGCCCACGAAGGAATAGAAGGTGAGCACCGCGCCGGTGAGCATCAACGAAAGGCTGATATTGCCTTCGGGATTAGCGGCGGTGGTGGCGTCGAGATAGTTTACCGAGCCAATATAACGCGCGCCCACTACCAGCACGATGAGCAAACCGCTCAGTTCGATCAAAGTGCAAACCCCGTTAGCCGCCAGTGACTCCTTGATGCCCCAAAAAACTACGGCGGCCACCACGAGTGAAAACAGCACGGCCACCATCGGCAAAGGCAAGTTCACGCCGAGACCGACGAAATAGCCGGCGAATACCCGCGCCGCCGTGGCCATCGAAGTGAGACCGGAAGCCAATACGGCTAAGCCCACCATGTAGGAGAGGAATGCTTTATTGAAAGCGCGATACGTGGAGTACGCGGCCCCACCGGCGCGGGGATAACGCGAGCCGAGGCTGGCGTAGGAAAGCCCCGTGAGGCCGGCGGCGATCATGCTAATGAAAAACGCGAGCCATACGGCGGAACCCATTTGGCCCGCGGCTTTGCCCACGAGCCCGTAGATGCCGGAGCCGAGGATATCGCCCACGCCGTAGAGCGTGAGCGCTAGTAATCCGATGTTTCGTTTTAGGGCGGGTTTTTCCATGGGGCCAGCATAGCTAGGCGGAGCTCGTAATGCTAGTGGCCCATGGAATCAGACGTGCGAATTATAATTTCGGTTTAGGTGCACAGCATTTAACGCCTGTATTGCAGATATGTTCTTCTCCGCAGGAGATAACTGTCTTCGCATAAGGACTCTTTCTTCGGATCGTCGCAGTTAATTTTTCCGTAATAGGAACCGCCATCATGGCAATAAAACCTCAATGTAACGTCCAATGAATCGCCCACTTTCGCATCGCACATAGACCCGAACAGACGGTGACTTCGATATTCCTTACGGATTGGCAGATTAAAAAATTTCTGAAAAAATGATTTGGATTCATTTGAATACCCAGGCGCTTCATCCATATTATTCCAGAGCCCCCCGTCTGCGGGAAAGGTTTTGCCCTCTAAAATGCATCCATGAACCTTAATTTTTTGAATAGTGCCGTCTTTGGTGGTGCATTCACATTCACTCGGAACTATTTTTTCGACGTTAACTTTCGCGGAACGTCCTTCGTCTGGCCCCAAATTCGGACAGTTGCCAAGAGCTTCGATAGAAGAAAATTTCAAACAACAAATGACAAATCCCATACCCAGAAAAATAGCCATAGATCGATTATTCATATAGAAAACCATTTAAAATAACATTCTTTCTACTCTGTAAAAAAAATTACACATATTTTTTGGCTCTAGGCCTCCATGGGGCCACTTACAAGGCGGAATTTCCTTATCCATAATAACATCATGGCAATCTCCGTCGAGGGTGGCCGTAACCTCGCCCTCTCCTTTAATTGCGCAAATATCCCTGCGGTTGGTGAGCACCTTTTGATCAAAAGTAGGTTTTTGTCCTAAAACTTTCCCCAGCCAGGACCAGCTTTTTGCACGAACTAAGCATCCCTGCTCCTCCAAAATGGACTGGGCATTGTCTGAATTTACGCAAGGGCATCTCAAGGGCTCAACTTCGGAAATATAAAAACGTTGCTCGGCGGGTTTGCTGCGAGAAGCGCAAACGGCCATCGCGTCGAAGCCATAAACCAGAATAATCATATATATAATTTTTATGTTTATATTCCACACGTCCATTAGCTTCACTCCAATACACTTATCGTCTTGCTAGCCAACACGCATATTCTACGATCGATATCTCGCGTACAAGAAGGGATAATTTCTCTAGAGGGCACCGTGTCATAGCATTCAAATAAGTTGAAAAAGCCCCTTGGAGTTACGGCTTCCGCAACTTCCAAAACTATCGGCTGCGATTACTAAGTGCTTGTAACTAGATCGTTGATGCTCGTTCCCCACCACTGAGTGAGTAGAATCCCTACTGGCTCGCGCGCATCCTGCGTCGAACCTTAAGCGTGTTCGTCCACCGCTCCCATCTGCCCAAAATAAAAATCCGCCACCCTCTCACGGGGCGTCGGATTTTTATTTGGCGGATTTTACGGGTGCTGAATCAATTCAATTGCTTATTTGAACCCAAAATAGTGAATGCCGTCTTCAAAGAAATCAGATCTTCCGGACTTAAAGTTCCCAAGCTTGTATTACAAACAAGTGTCTAACGATCATATTGCATAACGAACAAGGCGTGACTCGTGGTGGGATTAACCAGAAAAACCCATCGGCTTCTGTTTTGGGAAAATTCGTAGGATTTGTATCCTTGGTCCAAAAGATCTCTCTTCTTTTCCTCAAGAAGTTTCTGCGTCTTTTGAGAGGTGGGACTCAATTGCGATAGGAATGTATTTCTGTCGTTAAATGAAAAATAGAATTCTCCACTGGACAGATTCAAATCAAGATCGTTCGAAGCGATAATCCTCTCTGAAGATAGAGGTATCACCCCTGGAAGCCACCCTCTCCTAAAGAGACCTGCCGCATTGGCTGCGGCATACGTCTCGTATCGCTCGGTCACCTCATCGCTCGGGACTAAGGAAAAGAGCACAAATACTACCGCGACGACTGCCACTACACTGAATAAGAGGTAACGAATCAACTTCATGCTTTTGTTAGTCTGCAATACAGAAAAATCGATGTCCATCAAACCAATGTCTATAGCTCGTAACCGCAGCGATGTCCGCAAAACCATTTTGATTGGCCTCGGATCGGTCCGCATTCTGCGGTGTGAGTGCGTGACGACCGCATCCATCTTGATGCATCGATGTTCGCCCTCCGCTACTTTCTAAAAAACGAAAACGAATGATGAATGTCGCTCGAATCGTCTAAAACTTCTACAATATCTGCTAATAGAACCCAGACAAGCTCTTGATTTTATTTAGCTTTAACGTGGCTTCATCTTTGCATTTTAATAGGTATGCGTACCTTCTGCATGAGCTTCGTCATTCTTCTCTCGTTTTGCGGACAAGCGGCCTTCGCAGTTAGCTCCGGAGTAAAAGAAGATCCAGTCAGCAGCATATCAAAATCAACTGTGAAAATTCGTAGTGGCATAGGCGGAGACTGCACCGCCACTATTATCGCCCCACGAATTCTTCTTACGGCCGCTCATTGCATCCAAGGGCCAGCAAGCTGGATGCGCGTAGATTTCCAATATGCTCGAGATAATTGGGGAAGGCCGATATCTGACGATCCCATTAACGTGCTCGTTCACAAGCAGTGGGCGGGAACGCTGAAAACATGTCAGAAAGCTAATCCCAAGGAGCGTTGTACTCCCGGCGAGATGCTGGACGCACAAGGAAAAAATAATGATCTCGCCCTTATCCTGCTGCCAAACGATGTGCCGTCCCCCTATAAAGCGATTCGCTTAGTTGATGAAGCTCACGATATGGGAGAGATTCGCGTTGCCGGTTTTGCTGATTGGTCCGTTCTGATGTCTGCCCCCGTTTCGGGTACGGATGTCTTTGAAAAAATAGATGTAAAAGAAAAACTCGGCCAGTTCGTGATTGAAAACACAGACAGGGGCGGAAGTTGTAAGGGGGATTCTGGCGGGCCTCTCTATGAATTGGACGAAAATGGAGAAGCCTTGCAGCTGGGCGTGGCCTCGGCAGCTTTCTATGCGGACTCCTCCCTCTTCTGTGGCTTTCGTTATACGGCTTACACTAGTATTGGAAAATATCGCTCTTGGATTGAAGACGGAATCAAATCCCTTACGCAGCCCCCAGAGAAGGCCCGGAAGATCAAAAAGGCAGAACTACCCGAGTCATCCGAGCCTATGGACTTTAGCAGTGAATCTGCAGTCTAAGATTTAATTGGAACGGACAGACCACCCCGAGCAAAACGGCCGGCACGAGCGTATGCACCTGACGCTCAAGCGAAGTACTACACGGCCGCCCGGAAACAATCTCCTTGAGCAGCAGGAAAAACTTGATCACTTCATCGAAGAATTTAATCGAGAACGCCCTCATCAAGGCCTCGGCATGAAGTACCCTGTTGAGCTCTACAAACCATCGCCCCGCCCTTATCTTGGGGCTCCAGAACTTTTTTGCCCCTTCCACGACAAAACAATCCAGGTCACCCAGTGCGAGAGAATCTGCCGTGGAAGCGTATAAAGATCAATCTAAGCACGGCCTTTGCTGGCCAAGAAGTGGGGATCAAAGAGGTGGAGGATGGAATCTGGGTCGTATCTTTTTTGAATTATGATCTTGGATATTTTGATGAAGAGGGTAAAAGAGTCGAGCCCGTGGCCGATCCGTTCGGCACAAAAGTGTTACCTATGTCTCCGGAATGGACCCTTACAATTTTTTTGATTTAAACTTTTGCGAAATTTGGCGGAGAGGGTGGGATTCGAACCCACGATACCTTGCGGTATACCTGATTTCGAATCAGGCGCCTTCGGCCACTCGGCCACCTCTCCAGCGTCGCAAACTGAAGCAGCACTTTATGGTTGAACGCGGCGCGCTGTCAAATGGAGTTTGCCGGGATTTCAGGGGTTTTAGCGTCCGACCAGCGAAGCGAGAAACGCTAGCCTCTGCGTGACGCCCATGTCTTTCTCGAGAGCGAACGCCACCATCACTAAGGAATGAAACACGAAGTAGACGGGCACCCAGAGCAGGCTCGCCGGACGCCAAGCTCGTGGCGTATTTCGCAGCGCCGAGATCGCCGTGAACAAACCGAGGAGAAAAAAATACGGCGTGATCGATAGGTAAAGCCCTAAATAATAGCTGGGCTCGAAATAGAGGATCCGGTTAACCCAGCGCGCGATGTGGAAAAGCCATCCCCCTAGCCCCACCGCAAAGAACGTGGCTAAAAATATCCGTACCGGGCGCGCGAGACGAGTGCCACGCAACCACTTCCACGCCGGAGCGTAGAAGACGGCCAGAAGGAATTCGCTGTAGAAATAAAAACAGCGACGGAAGTAATCGTTGAACGATACCGCGAGATAGGGCCGGTAAATCCAGCGCGGCAGGTAGATCCCGCTGAGCCGGATGATCCCGATATAAAAGCTGGTGATCACGGCGGTGCGCAGGAGGTAATCCCAGTTCACGAGCAGGAGCACGGCCCAGTTTTTTAGCGGCGAAGCCGGCCTGAGGTTGAACGCGTCCATCCCCGCCTGGATATAATTTACCCAGCCAAGCGATTGGGGAACGAGGGCGCGGATGGCGGGGAGCTGGGAATTGCCGAACACGAATTGCATCAGGGTTTCGTTGCCTAGGTGCAGGAGAAGGCCCCACAACAAGAGTTTCACGCCCTTGATTTGGCAGCGAGCGCGGTGCGGGAAATCGGTGAGCTGGGCTGGGCTTTGCAGGAGCGGAACGGAGATGCCGTGCCCGAGGAGCTGGAACGCCACCACGGCTTTTCCCGCGAGCCCGGATTTTTTCGGAATCTCATCGGGGTCCAGGGCGAAAAAAATTCCCACCAGGCCCTTGAAGAAGATGAGCGCACTCGTCCAGAGGATGAGCCCGGCCCAGCCGGTTTTTGGGAGAAAGAATACGGAAACGGCGAATAAGAAGGTGGCCAGCCAAAATACCTTGGCATTACGCCGGAAGAAGAGCAACGCGGAAAGGAGCGCGAACAGAACCACGGCCGTGACCGCGCGGTAGACTACCGAAAATTCGTACGAATAGGCCCCCGTGCCCAAAAACTTTTCCACGAAAACGGGGTTGATTAGATTGTCGTAGAGCGCGTAGTAGGCGGCGGGCCGCTCGAAAAAAATCCAGCCCGCGGCGCCAGCGAGCAGGAGCTTGAGCTCCGCCCTAAGCGGCGCGCAGACCAGGAAAAAAGCGAGCAGACTGTAAGGAAGCGAAAATTCGAGACGGAATGCGCAAAGCAGGGCCGCGGAAAGGAGCGCGAGAAGCAGCTTGCCGGTGAAGGATTGGGCGAAAAGAACGAAACGCTCGTTTTCGTCGAGGGCCGGAATGAGTCGCAAACCCGAAGTTGGAAGCATTTTGAAAAAATATATCCCCTGCCCCTCCCAAACTCAATAAGCCGATTGCCTAGCGCACTCGATCGCGCATAAGCTTAGGGCGCCATGCCGAACGCCGTTGAGCTCATCCAGGAGTCCTACCTCGAGGTTACCGGAACCCAAATTTCCGCTGAGCCAGACACGCCGCTGACCCTCAGTTCCCTCGATCTAGTGGATTTCTTCTCCGAGCTGGAAAAACGGAGCGGCCGAAAATTGAATTTGCGGGAACTGCTGCTCTTGCGGCAAAACGAGAAAATGTCGGCGCGCCGCGAGCTCACGGTAGGCGAAATCGCCGCCCATCTGGCTACGCTAAATAAATCTTATTAAAATGGACCATTCCCCTGTCTCCATCCGGAGACAGGCCATAATTGGAGCCGATGACGGGACTCGAACCTGCGACCTGCGCTTTACGAAAGCGCTGCTCTACCAACTGAGCTACATCGGCAAAATCTAAGGACTTTTCCTTAATCTTGGAATGGCGACTTTTTACCATATAAATCCACCCGCTTTTAGACCTTTTTCTAAAGAAACTCACACAGATAGTCGATTAAAAGAATAGGGATTATTGGATCGGGGACGAGCCGCGTCCATCCAATGGGGGTATCGTATGAAATTAGGCATTTGGACATTGATTGTCGCCTTGGTTCTGTGGACTTCGTCCGCCGATATTTGCGTGGAAGACGCCATGGCCGCCGGCGTGAGCGTGGGAGACGTGAATATCGGCTCCACCAGCACCAAAACCGATGCCAACAAATTCACCAGCACCATGCCCACTCCTCCCGCGCCGACCGTGACCCAGCTCCAGCACCAGAACGACGCGAACAAGCTCAATCAGCAAGGCGATAGCTCTTCCACTAGCCTCGGCCTGGCGGCGATCGCCGCCGGTATGGCAATGATGGCGGCCGGGGCCGCGATGATGGCGAGCCCTCCCACCGTGGCTCCCGGTATGGCACTCATGGCCGCGGGGATCGCGCTGATGATGGCCGGAATGGCCGCCCTCGCCGCTGCCAGCAATATGCGTAAGAACGGACAGCAGGCCGGCGGATACGCGAATAACCTCGGCCCCACCGCCGAGAGCGTAAAAAGCGTTGGCCCCGGAAATTTGTCGAACGAGAGCAACGGCAGCTCGATCAAAATCGACCCGGCCCTCGCTCGCAATGGCGGAAAAATCGGGGAGATTCTCAACGACTTCGAAAACAAAACCGGCCTGAGCCGCGACGACCTCATCAATGGCTTGAACGCGGGCAAAAGCCCCGCGGAAATTCTCGCCGGCTCTTCAAAAATCGGAAAATCGGAATCCGAGCTCCAGAAGATGATTGATTCCACGATGGCCAATACCAATCCCCTCACCGGCGAAGAAGTGATGGACCGGCTCGGCCTCAACGCCCAGGACCTCGCTGGCGAAGGCGCGTATAGCGCCAGCGGTGGTGACCGGAAGATCAATTCCGCGGCCCCCACCACTGACTTCGATTCGCTCTTCGGGAAGCCCGGCGCCGGAGATACCGGCGGCGGCGTGGCGCTGGGTGGCGGCACCAAAGACGGCAGCATCAGCCCCGAAGTGCAAGCGGCTCTCGATCGCAACGGGATCAGCAGCCGGAGCATCTTCGAAATGGTGCGCGCGCAGTACCATAAAAAGACGCCTCTCATGTTCGGCGTGAAACGCGAGCAAGCGGATGCTCCGCGGCCGATCTTCGACCTAAAGGGCACGGCCGCGCTCGAGTTCTAGGATGAACAGCTTCGTTTTCATCCTGCTCCTGGCTACTACCGCGGCGGAGGCAAAACCTCTGCGCTCCGGCGCGAGCGCCAAACCCACGCTCTCCTGCATCGAAACCGCGATCGGCGGCCGCTTCGACGGCGACTGCGCCAGCGACCACGAAGCCGATGCCTGCGTGGGCATGCAGCTCGCCCTCCGCAATGCTCTCCGCAAAGACCAGTGCCGCGCGCGGGCCGGCGAGGCCTGCCTAGCCTACGCGTATCGCCAAAATACGCAGTCGCAGTGGGTATCGGTTGCGGCGGGTTACCTCGCGGTATTTCACCAGTGCGTGCGCAACCAGTATGGCAACAACGATTCTTCCGGTGCCCAGGAAGCGCTCGCCGATCCCAATTTCCGCGCCCTCCTGGCCTCCCTCGAAGAAGGCGCGAGCTCGTTCGGACTACGCGAAGGAAGCATCCTGCGCCGTACCCTCGAGGGCGAAAGTTTTGAGTCCGTACTGAGCTCCTCGCCGATGTGGACGCAGATTCCCGCCCACGAGCAGGACACCATGGAGCTCGCCGCGAAAACTCCCTACCCCGTGGTGGACACCCCCGCCGACGCGCTGGCCGAGACCACCCACCTCGGGGGCAGAGGTATTTCGGCTAGCAAGCGTACCCGGCGCTGGGGCGCACCCGATAGCGGCTACGGCGCGATCATCATTGGCAGCACCGCTAATCGCGAACCGGCCACCTCTTCCGGGGCAGAGGTATCGCCCAGGCCCGCAAGCAACGGAAACTTCGTGCGCGCGCTCAAGCACAATCCCTATTCCCTCGGCCTCGACCTCACGCTCTTTGACCGGGTGAGCACCGTCTACCAGCGGCAGGTGCCGAACCTTCGGGGCATGGAAGACTATATCAAGCGCCTGCCAAAAAAATCCGAGCCCAAAGATGTGCGCGAGCTGGTGAATCGCGGGGGCACGGAACTATGATTCGCCTCTTCTTAATTTTATACCTCTGCCCCGGCCTTGGCTTCGCCGCGAACGATCTAGTTGGCGAGAACGGTAAAACGACCGGCGCCGGCGATTCCAAACGCTCCGACGAGTACGAGGTAACGAAATACAATAACCAGCTCTATAGAGAAGATGTGGATTCCGAGTCCACCCAAGCCAATGCCTTCGTGATGGGCTCCAACGTAATGGGAGGCTGCGTGGGCACGAACGTAGGCGGGCGCACGGATTCCGTTTGCGCGGCTTCTCCCAAAAGCCCGGAATGCGTGGGACTAAGCCAAGCCCTCCGGAACGCCGCCAATTGCCTTACCCGCGACGGCGCGGGCGAATGCACTTCCTGGGGCGCCGATGGCTTCACGATGACCGACTGGATGGCGTTCAGCAGCCAATACGCTTCGTCGATGACGGGCTGCTACTCTACGAAAACGCGTACCGACGCGCTGGTTTCTCCCATGACTGGGCTCACCGAAATGGCGAGCGGCGCCCCGGTGATGGTGCCCACATTGGCGCCGGAAGAAAGCCGTTCGGGGGTTTCTAGGTCCACGGCGGTGAACGCGCTCGGGTGGAAAGAATTATCGGAGCGCTTCCCCGACGGATCCGTCTACCTTGGCTACGAGAACGGCGAGATCATGCGGCGTGCTTTTGCTGGCGAGCCGTTTGCGGCGATCGTGAACGAATCACCGTTCGTGGGAAAACTGGATCGAACCAAACGCAACGCCGTCGAAGAAACGCTCGCGGACCCCGGCCCCGTGGTGGCGAAAGCGCTGGAGGGCCGCGTGACGCCCGCCTCTGGGGCAGAGGTATCCGTGACGAGTGCGGGCCAGTCGACTAGGTTCAACGCTAGCGGCGGACCTGCCCTACTAGCCGGGGCACAGGTTTTGGCGCCTACTAGGGAGGCCACTCCCCTAGCACCCTCGCCTCGGGGCAGAGGTATTTCGGAAGGCTACGCGCAGGCCTTCGGTGCTTCCGCGCCCGTAGACGTAGGGGCGCGCCACCTAGCTTCGATTGAAAAAATCTCGCCGGGCGCGATGAACCCGCTGAGCGATCTGCGCGGGCCGGCGGTTTCGCCTGCCCCGGCCGAAATGCACGGTATTTCGCTGTTTGAGCGCGTGAGTGTTTCTTACCGAAAACGGCGGCGGGAATTCCATACCCATGGGAGCACCAAGGCCGGCGACGAAATCAGGGGCATGGGCACGCCCGAGGCATTTCGCAATCTTTAGGGCCGTGGCTGAGTGCCTTTCTCGAACGAAGGCGGCTGAAATTCCAGCGCACAACCCTTCTCGCAAACGAAGTTATCACTATAAACTTTCTTTCCATTCGAGTCGGAAATCGTCAGGATCATCTGCATGAAATTTTCGGAAAAAACCGCTTCTGTCTGCCCTCCGTGCACGGATTGCCGCTGAACGCAGAGCCTGTTGTCTTGGCATTCGAGCACGTAGTCCCCGCTTACGACGCCGAACCCATCGCACTTCACGCTCGCCAAAACCCGCGCCGGGTTATTCGAGGAACTCACAAGCGCCACGCAATGGAGCGACTTAAACTCTGTCTGGTTTAGCCGTCCATCGCCGGGCATCGGTGCCGCAACGAGGTTCTCGGTGATAGTGGCAGTATCGGTGCTTATTTCTTGGTCTCTAGGCTCCTCCGCTCCACAGGCAGTTAGGACTAGGCAAAGCAGTGCCGTTGCATGAAATTTCATGGTTATCGTTCTCCTTAAATTTTATGTAATGACTAGCGGCAGGAAATCGAGTTTACGATTCCAGTATAGGATCCAGAATTTCTTCCAATTTCATGCATATACGCCACGCGGCCCGCCGCATCGATGAAAACCGCGAGTGTGGTTTCCAGCTCGTACGCTCGAGTAATCTGGCCTACGGTACCCGTCTTCTTGCCGAGGGCTTTGCAAACGCCGTTCGAAAAGGACTCGGTCACGCCGTCGTCGAAAGCGATCGGGATGAGATTCACCCCGTCGAGATTGAGACGCGGGTTGAAGAAGGTGACTACGTCCCCTACTTTCACGGCTTTTTCCCAGCCGAATTTTCCTTCCTGCGGACCGCAATTATCGGCGGCGAAAACGGTATTGGCGAACAGCATGGCGATGAGCAAGTACTTCATTGTCTCTCCTCGGGTTGGCAGGAAAACTCCGTTTCCTGGGTTTGTCCTTTACGATCGAAGCGCATAAACATCTTCCGCAGGGAAGGCTGCGGCGGCGGAGAGCCAGCTCCTTCTCCCCCCATCCTGAGCACCAGGCTGCGCGGACCATAAAATGAATTCACCGACAAGCTGGCCGACCCGTAACTGGCGTACTGCGGATCACCAGTAAAGCTTTCGTACTCGAAAGGACTGAGCGCCGTGGTGGCGGCCATCATGCCGTCGTCGCCGATGGTAGTGAACACGAGCAAAGCCGCATTGCGGCCCGGCTTATCCACAGCAGGAACTACGTAAAAATCCAGCCCGCTGGAAGTTCCCCATCCATAATCGTCCATCTTGCCCAGGCAATGCAGCATCTTGGGCGCTCCCCAGAGTGGAGAATAAGGATTTGGATACACCTCGCTGGAAAGCAAACGGCCCACTAGTTTACGGGTGCGCAGAGAGGAAGTTTCGCCGGAAGTGCGAAAATCTTTGTAAACCACTTCATGCATGAAAAAACCGACTTGATCCTGCGGGGAGAGAAGGTCCCAGTATTCTTTGTCTACCAGGATCTGCCCGGTACGTTCGGTTTCATCGAGGTAATGGATCACCTGCGTGATGGCGCAGTTTGCGGGCGGAATCACCACTTCCCCGGCGTCATCGGTGGGTTTGAGGTGAGTGCCTACTGGAAGAAAATTCATTTGGGCCTGGAATACCTTGAGCAGCAACAAAAATTCTTCGTGCTCTTTGGCCGAATAAGGACCGGGCGCTTGGTGGGCGTTCCCATTGAAAGCATAGTGGGCCCTCGACATCATCCGCAAAAACTCGGCGTCGAAATCCTTGCTCTCGGGCACCGAGTAGCGCCAAACGATCCTCGCTTCGTAGCGATCGAGGCTCTCCACCGTGCGGCTGCCGTCGGGGTTCACGCAGAGAATACCTTTGCCCCCGCCGCCGTTGATCACGCCGGCCTGTGCGTGGAGCGCGCCGAAAATTCCCAAAACCAAAATGAGTTTCATCATGAGACTGTTTATACGTGCAGGCCACAAGCGCGAAAAGATTATTTTACTAAATCATCAGGTTGAAATAAGAGAATAACTCTACACCTCGAGGGCACAGGTATGAAAATCTACGAATCCCAAAACTACCGCGATTACCTTAAGTTACGATTTGACGAGCAGGGTCATCGCTCGGGCATGCGCGCCGATGCGGCCCGCGCTTTGGCCGTTCACACTACCTATTTATCGCAAATTCTTTCGGGAAAAGCCGACCTTAGCACCGAACAGGCCGAGCTCATGAATGATTTTCTTCGTCACGACGAGGACGAGGCCGAGTACTTCGCGCTCCTAGTCTGCCGCGACCGCGCCCGCTCCTCAAAAGCCCGCCAGCGATTTCAAACTCTACTCGCCGCTAAACGCGCGCAGAAACTTACGCCCTCAAAAGTAGTGCGGCCCTCTACCGGTATTTCCGCGAGCGACACCGCGCGATTCCACTCGAGCCACCTCTACGCCGCAATTCACGTACTCTGCTCGATCCCGTCTTTTCAGACCAAACTCGCGCTCAGCCAGGCCCTGCGCGTGCATCCGGCCGAACTCGACGAGAAATTGGATTTCCTCGTGGGTTGCGGGATCCTCAAGCTTAAGGGCACCCACTACTCCGCCGGCCCGAGCCACGTGCACCTACCCGCCACCGATCCGCTGATCAAGAACCTGCACAGCAACTGGCGGCTATTTTCAATTCAGTCGATGGACTCGGCGGGCACCAACGACATGCACTACTCGGCCTGCGTGAGCCTTTCACGGGAAGATGCCGAGCGCGTGAAAGTTTCCCTGCTGGAAAATCTAAAAAAGAACCAAGACGTGATCGCTAAGTCTCCCGAAGAAACGGCCTACGTATATAGCTTCGATTTCTTTCCGCTGGTCCGTTAGGGCGGCACTATCCGCGCGGCCCTGCGCCACTTCACGATCGTGGCGTGACTGAATCCCAGCGCCTCGAGCGTGTTCTTCCAAAAATATTCTTTCACGCGCTTGAAATCGCCGCCCCAGTTCACCACGCGCGAATAGACGATCTCATCGAAAAACTTGCCGCGCGGGCGACCCTTGCGTGCGCCCGTTACGTGGAACATCACTCTTTGCGGGAATACTTTCAAGAATGCCTGGAGATTTTTGCGTTTCCATCCGCGCACGTGAAGGTGCAGATGGTTGCCAACGTTCACGTAGTTATAGATTTTTATCTCGTAGCGATTGGCCGTATCGATGAGCAGCAGATGGATCACGCCCTTATTGCGCGGGTTAATAAAACTGCGGTGGCCCCTGGCCTTAGTAGAACGCATCACCAAGTGCAGGGTTCGACTCACATCCATATAGCGGCGGCGTTTCCGCTGGCCCTTGCGTACGATACCTCCGTGTTCGAGCGGACTCCATTTACGTACTTGGAATTTCATGCGGGCGGGCCGAGCGGGAAGCATGCCATTTCCGCGTGGGGTAAAGCCTCTGGGGCAGAGGTATTTTAGGAGAGCGGTGTTCGGTATGCAGACGTGGGCGCGTACGAAAATCTGACACGATGGTGATTGCCCCCACACCGGGCAGAGGTATTTTAAGGAGCAGAGTTGCTGGCGCGGGGCAGAGGTATTCGCAAAAGCGAAGGCACTCTCCGGGGCAGAGGTATTCCAGCGGACGGGGCGGCAGCATGCGCGTGCAAAACAGGCACAAAAAAGCCGACCACCCTTATAGGTGACCGGCTCTTAAGAACACAAACTAGAGATCAATCGCCTTCGGTGAGGGCGCTCTCGGTGAATTCGGCGTCGTCGAGGCCTTTGTTAAGTTTCAGGTCGGAAAGCTCGAGGGTGGTGCCGCGTTTATTTTGCAGATTCTGCACCTGCACTTTTTGCGCGCGCCATACTCCCTTGTCGTATTGCTTGTAACCCGTGAAGTTCGTCACCTTGAGCGGCTTCATCGACTTGTCGAAGTATTGCATCTTGCCCACGAGGTACGTTCCCTGGTCTACCCAGGTCACCACTTTGCCGTAAGAGCTCTCGCCCTTCGGAATACTCTCGATCACGGAGTACTTGCGGCCGGCGATCGTCTCTTCGGGTAGAACTTTACTCTCGAATTTCGCGTCGGCGTTGGTGCCCATGTCTTCGTAGCTCATCTCGGAGTCCATGAAACCGCCGCTGCGGTTACCGCTCTGGATCCGGCGCGTCTGCTTGCTCGAGGGCAAATAGAGCCACTGGTCACTGGATTTGCCCTTCGAAACGGAGAGCAGCGCGGTGCCCTTTAGATCGGCGGGAGCGTTCATGCGCACCATTACTTTTTGGTCTGCGTCTTTGCCCTTGCGGCTGATCTGCAGGCCACGATCTTTTTTCGTGCCGTCGGCTTCGGTGATGGTCATCTTCACGTTGGCCACTTCGTCGGTAGCCGACATATTTTTCTCTACGTTTTTCAGAATGGACTTCGCGTCTTTCAAATCCACCGCAGCGTAGGCGAAACTGCTGGTGAAAAATGCCAGTGCAATACCGGCGGCGATCGCTCTCTCAGACATATCATTCTCCTTTTGAAGTTCGGGTTTGGCTCTATTCTCCAGCATCCGGGGGAAGGCCGCAAGCATTGCGGGCATGAGCACGAGATCTCCGACGAGGGATCCCAGGATGGCGATGAGCATATACATACCGAACTGCTGATTGAGCGAGAAGAACGAGGCCAAGAATACAAGAAAACCGGAAGACAACGCGAGCGAGGAAAAGAGACAGAGATTGCCTTCTTGGTACCAGGCTTTGGCGACCATGATTTTTTTCGTGGCGGAGCGGTCCCGCAGAAGGCGTAAACGCCCCATGAGATACACGGTATTGTCGAAGGATATACCGAGGGCGATCGAAAAGATCAGGGCGATGCCAGGCTTAATCGGCGTAGCGCCTAGGTACAGCGCGCCAAGAAGTAAGAACGCGGGAACCAAGTTCGGCAGTACCGCCGCGATCGTCCAGCGCACGGAGCGGAATACACAAGCAAGAACGACGGCGATTAAGAGCAAGGCTTGCCAGAAACCCCAGATCAATTCGCGGCAAAGTTCGTTATTGAGCACATGCACGGTGGTGGCCATCGCGCCGGGCGTTACCTTCCAGCCGGGGAATTTCGCCTGGGTTTGCTCGGTGAGCTGCTGCACCACCAAGGCCATTTTATCGCCGGGGATATCATGCAAGCGCAAGTTGATGCGGGCGGCGCGGCCGTCCGACGTTACGTATTGCTTATAAGGATTATCGGCGGCGAATCCGTAGAGGAACGCGTACTCAGCGGCCTCTTGACGGGTGGAAGCGAGGCCCCGCCCCTGCACTTTACCGGCCACGCGAATGAAATCCTGCGGGCCGGTCACGGAGCCAACGGCGGGATGCTTGCGCCAATCATTAGCGAGCTCATCGAATCTAGCGAGAGCCGAGGGATCGTTCCAGGCATTTTCCTCATCGCGCTCCACCACGATATCGAGGGGAATCATGCCGCCAAGATGGGAATCCACGAACTCGGTGGTGGCGCGGGCCTCGTGGCCCTTGGGAAGATCGTCGAATAACTGCGCCGACCAGTTGAGCTGACGCCCGAAAAATAAGCAAACTGCGCTGAGAGCCACCACGGCGAAAACCACTTTTCGGCTGTGAGCGGTAATCCAGAGGGCCCAGCTGGCGCGCTTTTCGGTCCAGTCGCGCACCTGGGGCACGGGAAAGAGAACGAGCAGCGGGAGCAAGGCGCCGATCACGGTGAACCAGCAAACGAAAATGGAAATCCCCA
Organism: Bacteriovoracia bacterium; assembly: GCA_050246755.1. Lineage (GTDB taxonomy): Bacteria > Bdellovibrionota > UBA1018 > CAIPTA01 > CAIPTA01 > JAKFYM01. Next base: position 236,757 of record JBFWVL010000002.1, on the reverse strand, counting down.
CGGTGATCCCGTATTGGCGCACAAGGGGAATATTAGCGAAGGCGATCGCGAAAAATCCGATGGAGGTGGTTACGGCCGTGAGGAAGTTCGGCAATAGCAGTCCGGCGTAGGAATGGAAAAGCACGCGGATCGGGTTCGGGTTCTCTTGGGAGCGGAGCGCGAGCTGCCAGTCCGAAGCGTAGCGCAGCATCGTGTGCGCGCTCATCGAAACTACCGTGAGCGCCACGAGCACGGGCAGCGTACTCGAAAGTACGGTGAAGGCGGTGCCCGTCCACGCCATCCAAGCCAAGCTGATGAAGTTCGCGAGTAACAATAGGATAAGCGGGATCAGCACGCTCGAGAAAGAACGGAAGAAAAGCATGAGGGTGAAAAGGCTGGCGAGCAGCGAGAGCACGAGGAAATTTTTTAGTTCTTTGCCGAGAATTTGGCTCATTTCGGTTTGCACCACGGGAATGCCCCCGAGGCGAAGCTGGTAGCCAGGAAAGGCGGCCTGGATACGCACGCGGGTTTCGTCCTGAATTGCGGTGCTGGCTTTCTGCGTGAGGCCCACTTGGTTGACCATGGCGAGTACGGCGGTGCGGCCGTCGGCGGTGATCAGGTGCGGACTGAGGATAGGATCTTTAAGCACGCGATTTTCCCAATCCTTCGCGGGCGTGAGATCGAGCAGACGCCCCACGGTGATTCCTTCCGGGCTCGACGAGGCTCCCTCGATCGTGGCTAAGCTGATGGCACGGCTCACGCCCTCATACTTATTGAGGCCCTCGGTAATTTCTTTGAGCTTGGCCATGCGTTCGGGCTGGAACCAGTTGCCGGTCTCTTTTTCAGGAATACTAATGAGGGCGAAGAAGGGCTCGAGGTCGGGAAGCTGGAAACGAGCCTTGAGGGCGTCGTCGGTCTCCATCAGTTTATGGTGGGGCGGCAAGAACTGACGCATGGAGTATTCGGTCTTGAGCTTAGAGAGTGATAAGGCGGATATGGCCCCCAAACCCAAAAAAGCCAAAATCACTAAAATCGAAAAACGCTTGGCATTTTTCATAACAAACTTAGTAACTTCAGTAATTTGCCTAATTTTCATGTGTCGGGCTCTCGGGTTTTCTTAAAATTTAATATCGTCGCCCATTGCAATATTGTTAACCCATGTTAACATTTAATAATGGAGCGAGTCAATCAGCTACTACTCGGTTCGTTCCTGTAGGCACTTTAGGTTCTTACTAACTTTAGCTATCGAAGTGAGAAAATAGCCCCATGAGAAAACTTTTTTACACGCTGCCGTTACTGCTCGCCGCTCTCCCCCTCGCCGCCCAAGCGCGTTGGGAAGTGAAAAGTGAATTCCAACTCCAGCTCACCGAGAGCCTCTTCGACAAAGTGATCGAAGATTTCTGGCAGAGCCTCAGCGGCACCCAGAGCGTGGCGATTCCCAACTTCACGATCAATCCGGGGCTTCCCATTCAGATCAGCGGAATCACCGCCGAGATGAACTACGCCTTCCCCGTGCCCAAGCGTACTAACGCCAATACCCGGGAATGGACCCTCGCCAGCAATCAGCTCGGCGCGCGCATCACGGTAGCTAATATATCGGCCTCGCAAATCGTCGACCGCGTGATCGATGGCGTTCGCTACCGCGTGAAACTCGACGCCGAATGCCACAACGTTTCCTTGCGCCTCAAGCCGGGCCTTAGCTCCGTGGCCGCCACCATCCGCGCCGAAGTGCTCGACGGACAAGTAAAGCTCTCCATGCCCTCCTTCAACGCAGACTGGCAGCAAGGCGCTTGGGAAGTGGAAAGCATTTCCTGCAGCGGCACCGAAGGCCTAGACGTGAACGTGCGTGAGTACGCGCTCAATGCCCTCGCGAGTTTCCAGAATTTCGATGCGCAAGTTCGCGGTGAGCTGGAAACTAAGTTCGTGCAGTGGAGCAAAGACGCCAGCATTCTCCTGCTCAGCGAGCGCGAATTGCCCACGCAAAAAGATTACCTCAAGCTTTACTATGAGCCCAAAAACGCCCGCGAGAGCGGCGGCGGCCTGATGCTCGAGGGCCAGCTGCGTTTCGTGTATCCGTACGTAGCCCCCAACCAAAACATCGTGCAGGAATTTAAGCTCGGTGTTGGCACCGCGGCCAAGACCTCGCAAGCGGCAACCCAAAGCACTGCCATTCCTCAATTGATGATGCCGTTCGCTACGATCCGCGCGCTGATGATGGGAGAATACTTTGCGGGCAAGCTGGAATATTCACTGCGCTCCTACGAGATTCCTGCGTTCCAGGAATTCATGCAGTCGCGCTGGAAACAATTCTGGGCTTGGCCGGACCTCATGAAGTTCCCGACCAATACTACCTTCGCCTTTAACTTCGTGCCCAACGGCCCGCCCTCTTTCGACAACGAAAAAGCGACCGACACCGACACGATCTCGGGTGATCTCACGCTCCCGCTCGCGATCCGCATGTTCGCCCCGGTAAAAGGAACCTATACTCCCTACGTGGAGTTCAGAACCCTGCTCCAGGGCCAATCGAAGATGAAGCTGCAAAAGGGCGGGAAAGTGGATTTCCTCGTTACCGCCGACGAGCTTCCCATGAGCTATAGCTGGGCCAAGCAATACGTGGCTCAGTATAACCCAACGAAGAGAATCGCCGCCCAGACTATGGCCGACGCGGCGAAGGAATCGCTGAGTGCCGAGGGCCTCACCCTCGCCTTCCCCACCTTCGTGGTGGGCAAAGCGCTCAAGCTGGTGCCCGAACACTGGCAGCTCCAGAGCGGCGGAAACCTCGGGCTTCAGTTCACCACTGAGAATTCAAAGACAAAGTAATCCGGTCGTTACGCCCGTAGGTACCGATCGGCGTCTCGGTGGGGCCGGAAAGAAAATCCGCCCCCACTTTGGCGCGCCAGCCATCGGCGATCTTATAGGAAGCGTCGGCATGCACGACGTTGCCTTTGTAACGGATATCGCGCAGGTAAGAAGCCAGTACCGTGAGCTTCTCGCTCGCCGACCAGCGAAGGGCCCCCATGCCGGCCCGATCGAACATACGGGCTAGCGAAACGGAGTTCGTGTCCACGCGGTCTCCGCGCTTCACGTAGGTTCCCTGCGCCAAGGCGGTAAGCGATCCCTTGCCCACGCTGAAGGTGCGCTCTAGGCCAAGGGCGTTCTCGAGCGTTTTCGCCGGTAAATCGCCCGCGTGCTTTACGGGAGAAGTATACGCCGAGGCGCCCTTCACCAAAAAATCTCCGGCCACGAGCGTGAAACTGGTGCCGCCCATGCGCGACTGATAGTACGTGGCCTGCACCGTGAGGTCGGGCTCCAGCATAGTGGCCGAGATTTCGGTGGACGACAGAATCGCGATATTACCAAGGAGCCCTACTTCCTTTACGTTTACCGCGGGTGTGGGAGCGGTTCCCTGGAACGCCGCGAGCGTCCAGTCGAAACCGGGAAAACGGAATTTGAAACGGCCGCCGAAACTATTGTCGAGGGCATTGTCGCGCTCCTCGGGCTTCATATAATGGTAGTTCACCACCGACGGTAAATTCAGGGTGGTATTGTAGGTTTTCGTGACTCCACCGGCTACGATCGGCACGCGGTAACTGCGGCTTTTATACACGTCGCGCGGGAGCCAGCGGCTCTGCTCGCCGGGCAATAACGTTTTTCTCTGCTTCGGGATATAAATCGCTTCCACGAAAAATGTTTCGAACTCCCGCTTCACCATCAGAGCGGGGGCGCCGAGCTTTTCGGACTGGAAGGGATCGAAATAGCGGCGCTGGTTCACCACGTCGAGCGGATTGAACACGTCGGTATCGCCCCAGGTGAAAATATTATTCCCCACTTGCACCGTCCAGGGTAGCGCCTGGTACTGGAGGTAGCCCTCCTGGATATCCCAGAATAGGCGCTCGCTCTTGGAGATATTATTAGGATCGAAGAGCGCAATCGGCTGTAGGCGGAACCGCCACGCGCGCCCGTAGCGCAACGTCATCGGCAGCTTCTGGTTCAGCAGATAGCGGTTCTGCCGATTATCGGGCAAAACTTTTTCCTGCCAATGCAGGCCGGTGACCTCGGTTTCGCCGTTCAGCGAAAATTTCCACTCGGCGGCCCCCGCCGGCTGGACGGAAAAAAGGAATAGTAACCCCATCAACGAAAAGCGCATCAACCCCATAAGATCAGCTTGCCATTTTGCCGGGGCGCGGGCAAACCGGTAAGAAAATAAATTTCGGGAGAATGAAATGAAATTCAAAGTGGGCGACAAAGCCTCCGTGCGCGTAACCGTTACCGATAAAATGATCCGGGACTTCGCCGAGCTCAGCGGCGACAAAAATCCCGTGCACCTCGACGACGCGTTCGCCAAGACCACCCGCTTCGGGCGGCGCATTGCCCACGGAATGATCACGGGCGCCCTCATCTCGCGCGCACTAGCCACCGAATTGCCGGGCCCCGGCGCCGTTTACTTAACCCAAAGCTTGAAGTTTACCGCGCCGGTTTTCGTGGACGAAGAAATCATCATCGAGCTCACGGTACTAAATATCCGCGAAGAAAAAGGTTTTCTCACGATTGAGACCAAAGCCCTCAAGGCCGACGGCAAACCCGCCGCCACCGGTGAAGCGCTGGTGATGGTCCAGGCTTAGGTGCGCTGCGCCTGGGGCTTGAGCAAGCCGAGCGCCACCACCGCGAGCACCCCGAAGGCGCCGAGCAGCGCCACTTCGGTGCCCAGGGCCTTTTTATCCAAAAATCTCCAAACGGGATCCGAGGAAAGCAGGAGCAGCGAGGCCATCATCACCACCATCAGCCCTAATTCGAATTTGGGCACCTTCGTGGTCACGAGCTGGCCGGAGCTCTTCTCCCAGAAATCATAGCGGCGCAGGAGTAAGAGCCCCGGAATCGCCAGCGGCACCGTGGCGATGAAGAACCAGTTATACCCCATCCACGCCACGAGGGTGCCCGCGTGCGCGATCAGCACCACCCGCCCCACCGCCATCACGCTCGTGAGCAAGGCGTAGTGCGTGGCGGTATAGCGTTTGCTGCAAACGTGCATGAGGAATCCGGTGAGCGCGGCGGTGCCCATTCCCATGAAGAAATTATCGATACTCACTACCATCACCAGGCCGAGATTCTGGATTTCCCCGCCATGGCTGGCCAGATAGGAAAGCGCGCAGAACGTGAGCCCCACCATGGCCTGCAGGATCCCGAATACCCAAAGGGAGCGCTTGAGCCCAAGCTTGGCCATCAGCGCTCCGCCGGCGAGCGTGCCCGCGATCGTGGCGATGAGACCGGCACCCTTATTCACGGTGCCGATCATGAGATTGGAATAGCCCAGATCCACGAGAAACTTCGTGGTGAGTGCGGTGGCCATGAGCGTAGACAATTTGTAGACCATCACAAAAATCAAAATTTCCATCGCGCCGCTGCGCTGGAAGAACTCGATAAAAGGTTTCGTGAAGGAGCCGGTTTGCGTCTTCACTTCACGCGTTACTTTAGGTTCCTTGGAAAGCAGCACGGTAACGAGCCCCACCAAGTTGATGGAGGCCATGAGGAAATAGACGTGCTTCCAGCCGATCTGGTCCACGAGGCCGAGCGCCACCCCTCCCGATACCAGCGTGGCGATGCGGTAGCCGGTGATATAAGTGGAGGCACCGGCGCCAAGCTCTTTTTCGTCCTCGATGATTTCGGTGCGGTAGGCGTCGATCACGATGTCCTGGCTGGCGCTGAAAAACGCGAGCAGGAAGGCCAGCAGCGAGAAGAGCGCGATGGTATTGGAAGGATTTCCGATCGAGCCCAAGCCCCAGGTGGCGGCGAAGAGCCCGATCTGGCTAACCACGAGCCAACCCCGGCGCAGCCCGAGGAAGGGCAGAGGTTTATTGTCCATAAACGGAGCCCACAGGAATTTAAGGGCATAGGGGTATTGGATCAGCGCGAACTGCCCGATCAACACGATGTCCACATTGGAACGCGCGAGCCAGGCCTGGAGGGTGGATCCCACGAGGGCCAGCGGCAAACCGCCAGAAAATCCCAGCAGCAAAGTGGTCAGCATTCTTTTATTGGAGAAAACCGAAAGGTATTTATTCATGAAAACCCCCGCGCCCGTGTGGCTTTAAAAATTATGGGCATTTGTGCCCCGAAAAACCACCTCTTTTTTCTTCCTCCCCTCACGAGGAGCCGGGAGCCATGCTAGTCTCCGCCTAATGGAACCCAAATTCACCGCCCACCTGTTCATTTGCACCAACGATCGGGGCCCCAATGGCAAACGCGAAAGCTGCTGCCCCAAGGGAGCCGAAAAGCTACGGGAACGCGTGAAGGACGCTTGCAAAGCGAAGGGATTTCCCAAGGGCAGCGTGAGGATCAATAGCGCAGGCTGTTTGGACCAGTGCGAGCGCGGAATCGCGGCGGTGCTCTATCCTAAAGGTGAATGGTTCCTGGACCTCAAAAAAGACGACGTGGACACACTCGTGGATGCGGTGGAAAAAGCCATTCGGAAGGAATAACCGTGAACGCTCCCCGGCGCGGGATCGAGCCCGCCGCTCTCCTCTCTCTCGTGGAAAATACCGCCGCCTTCCTTTTTACCCCTGAGTTTGGGTCTTTGCCCTATGTGCAAACCCTGAGCGCGGTGCGCACGGATACCTCTGCCCCGCTCAACCACCTCGAGTACTTCCGCCTCTGCCTCTGCGCCCACTACGGCACCGTGGCCACCTTCGTTCCCACCGACGTGGATAACCAAATCCGCAAACACCTCTGGGACGAGAGCCTGCCGCTCGAGATCACGGAGAAAATGGCGGCGCTCACGCTCGAATCGCGGAACTGGGATTTTCGCCCGGTAACCACTCGCCTCGCCGAGGCGGAAGGAGCCTACGTTTCCGGGCACCAGGGAGAGTGGTTCAGCGTGGCGGCTGGCGCCTACGCCTCGCACCGAAACCGCAATCCTGAAATCGCCGCCGCCTTCGTGGAAAAAATCGTGGAGGAACTGCTGCTCGAGGCCAAGATTTTCGATTCCTTGAAAAAACAGCGTAAGGGCGTGGAGCTCCTCAAGTGCTGCACCCTGATCGCGCATAACCTCGGGGATTTGGATCGCGTGATCGACCAATGGGAGCTTCCCCCGAATGATCCTCTCCGCCTTCGCGTGTATAAGCTGGGCCACGAGAAGCACGCCGATTTTGGCCCGGCCCAGGAAACCCTAGTCGAGGCCGGAACCTTAAACAAAGCCTTTATGGCACCCGAGAACCACCGCCACTATCCCCTGCGAAAGCCCAAATGCCTGCGCCGCAGCCGGGATTTTTTATTGCCGGTAGGGCCTTTTTTCGATGCCTGGGGAGCCGCCATCGCCCGGCACTCCTTGCTTAGTGGAGAGGAAAAGGCCGAAGTGGCCGAGGCGCTACTCGAGGGCTTCGCCAAGCTTTCGTCTCCTAAGATCCCCCTCTATGGCTATGCGCGGGCCCTCGCCGGTTTGCAGGAAAATTTCCCGGGCGGGGCAAAGGTATTGCAGAGCTATCTGCCCGCTAAGGCCGGTAAAGCGCTGGGAAAAGGCGTCTTGGCCGAGATCCAGCGAGCTAGTGCAGAGTCCTTCGCCGCGAGCTGGTCGAAGAAGGCTTTGAACTTTCTAAAACTCTGACCTGGTCTACTTGATTGTGTATGGACCATCGTAAAGCCCGATAGTTATTCGAGAATTTCTAAAATGGTTTCGGATTAATACCACTCGCCTGAACCCGCGCGAATTCAGGCGAGAATCTCTGCGAAAACAACAATCAAGTATACCAACTAGTAAAACTCTCGTGATAGACAAGTTGCGTCATGAAACTTTTCCTCTGCACCGCTCCCATGGTGCAAATCAATACGCCCTACCCCGCCACGGCCTACCTCAAGGGCTTTCTCGACGAACAGTTTCCCGGCGGTGAGGTAAAGGCCACCCAGGCCGATCCCGCGTTAGAGCTGATTCTCAGGCTTTTTTGCCAAAAGGGGCTTTCGCGGATCCGGGCCGCGCTACCGAAAAAGCACCTCGCGCCCGAATTGGCATTCTTCGCCGAGGCCTTCGAGGATTACCTCGCCACCGTGGAAGAAGCGGTAAGGTACCTGCAGGGAAAAAATCCCGGTGCGCAAAAGAAAATAGCGGCGCGCGATCTCCTGCCCGAAGGCCCGCGCTTTGCCGGACTCCATGAGGGCGGGATTCTCCTCGATCAATTCGAGGCGCTCCCCGAAGCCGATAAGGCGCAGCACCTCGCCTCCCTCTACCTCGATGACCTCGCCGACTACGTGAAGCTCGGAATCGACCCCCAGTTTCAGTTCTCCCGCTACGGCGAAAAACTTGCGGCCTCCCAGCCGAGCTTCGAGGCCTTGCGCGCCGAACTGGAGCGGGCGCCCACGCTGGTAGATAAAATCCTCCTCGAGATCACCGAAGAGTGGCTCGACAAAGAGAAACCCGATCTCTTCTGCCTTTCGGCGCCCTTTGCCGGCACCGTCTACGGAGCCTTGCGCATGGGCCAAGCGGCGAAAGCCAGAAATATTCCCGTGGCGCTCGGGGGAGGCTACCCCAATACCGAGCTACGCCGCCTCGAAGATCCCCGCGTGTTCGACTACGTGGATTTCATCACGATCGACGATGGGGAGCGCCCCCTGCTCTGCCTGATCGAATGCCTGCGGGGCCAGCGAAAAAAAGAAGATCTCTTCCGTACCTACTATCGCGCCCAAGGCAAAGTGCACTATGCCGTGAATCCCGCCGAGCGCGATTTACCGTTCCGCGAAACCGGCACGCCCTCCTACGAAGGCCTCCCCATAAAAAACTATATCCGCATGTACGAAATGCTGAATCCGATGACGAGGCTCTGGAGCGGATTTTTCTGGAATAAACTCACCCTCGCCCACGGCTGCTACTGGAGACGCTGTTCCTTCTGCGATACCTCGCTCGACTATATCGGACGCTATGAAACCGAAAAGGCCGCGCGCCTCGTGGATAAAATGGAAAAAATCTCCCGGGAAACGGGCGCCACCGGCTTTCACTTCGTGGACGAAGCTGCCCCGCCCGCCATCCTGCGGGCCCTCGCGGAAGAGCTGCTGCGAAGAAATCTAAAATTCGAATGGTGGGGGAACGTGCGCTTCGATAAGGCCTTCACGCCCGAGCTCACGCAGCTGATGAAGCGCGCGGGCTGCATCGCCGTCACGGGGGGGCTCGAAGTGGCCTCCGCGCGCCTCCTTACCCTCATCGAAAAAGGCGTCACGATCGAGCAGGTGGCGAAGGTGACCCGAGCCTTTCAGGACAGCGGGATTTTCGTGCATGCCTATCTGATGTACGGATTCCCTACCGAAACGGTGCAGGAAACCGTCGACAGCCTCGAAGTGGTGCGGCAACTTTTTTCGCTCGGCTGCCTGCAAAGCGCCTTCTGGCACCGCTTCGCCGCCACCGTGCACAGCCCGATCGGGAAAAATCCCCAGAAATACGGGATCCGCCTCCTCGAAACGCCGCCCTCCCTTTATGCGCGGCATGGGCGCTTTTCCGAGAACGATATCCCCTTCGAAGATCCGCTGCACGTGGACCACGATTCCCTGGGCGAAGGACTCAAGCGCGCGCTCTATAATTTCATGCACGCGGAAGGCCTCGAGCGCGACGTGCGCGACTGGTTTCCGCTCAAAGTGCCAAAAACAAAAATTCCTGCTAAATTAATCGCAGGCGCACTGCAATGAATAACGACTCACTCTTAAAGGCCATCAGCGAAAACCAAGAGGTGGTCGTATATGCCCTCGACGCCACTTCGCTTGTGCAGGAATCCATGGAGCGCATCGATTGCTGGCCGCCCGCCACCAAGCACCTCGGCCAGGCGATGATGGCGTCGGTACTTCTCCAGGCGCTCTCCGATAGCGAAGACGGCGAAACTCTTTCTCTGCAGTGGAATTGCGCGGGCCCCTTCGGGCATCTATACGCAGAGGCCCGCAACTACGGCGAAGTCCGCGGCACGATCCAGCATCCCCAGCCGCCCGTGGCCGACTACGAAACCGGCCTCGGCGAAGGAATTTTGCAAGTGCGGCGCGCGCACGGCGCCGTGGGACGCACCAGCGTGGTGAATGCCACCGGCCAAGTGGGCGCCGATCTCGTGGAATTTCTCGAACAGTCGGAACAAAAAAATTGCGGCATCAATCTTTCGGTGGTGATCAATTGGGACGAAAAAGATAAATCGAAATTCAAGGTAAGCTCCGCGCTCGCCTACTTGATCCACGTGCTGCCGCAGCCCACGGAAGCAAAATTAAATGAAGCGCTCCTGCGTTGGGATCGCCAGATGCAAGCGCTCGGACCCATTTCGCGTTGGCTACTGCGGCCCGAATGCGTGCCCCTCGATATGCTGCGGCTAATATGCGGCGAAGAAAATCCCAAGCTCGTGATGAACCAGCGCGTGAAATTTGCGTGTAAATGCTCCACGGATCGCGCGGAACGCGCCCTGGCGCTCCTGGAAGCGCAGGAGAAAAAAGAAGGATCATTCCAGGAGGGTAAAGCGACGAATATCCGCTGTGAATATTGCGGAAAAACTTATATTATCCAAAGCGGTACTGCTAAGGGCGGGAAGCCCAAGAAAAAAGCGCCCCAAAAGACGAAGAAGATGGTCAAAAAAGGCGGAAAAAAAGCATGAGATCGAAAACGACCAACGGTGTACGCATTGAAGTGGCCACCTACTACATCGCCGAAAAAAGCGTGCCGGCCCTTAATCAATATTTATTTGGCTACGAGATCACCATCTCGAACGAGAACCCCGAGCCCGTGCAGCTCCTCCACCGCCACTGGACGATCACCGACGCGCTCGGCCGCATGGAAGAAGTAAAAGGCCCCGGTGTGATCGGCAAGCAGCCCCGCCTCAAGCCGGGCGAGAGCTTTACCTACGATAGTTTTTGCCCGCTGCCCACGCCCTTCGGCAGTATGCGTGGCTCCTATAAAATGATGCGCGACAACGGCGAGCTCTTCGAAGTGGACGTGCCGCTCTTCAGTCTCGTGCAAAAAGACGACGCGCCCTCCGCCGGCCCTGGCCTCAACGCGCAGGCATGAGCGAAAATCCCGAAAACCTGCGCCAATACCTCGAGCTGAGGGGCCGCGTGGACGATAAATTCAACGAGATCCATAGCGCCTACCGCGCCGAGATGGCCTGCGCGCCGGGCTGCCATTCCTGCTGCAAGCCCGGCTTGAGCGTGAGCGAGCTCGAAGCGGGCGCGATCCGGGAATTTCTCGCCCGGTCCCCCGAGTCTCTGGCCGCTGCCGAGATGGCCGAAGCCGAGGATCCTCACCAGGGAAAACGCTGCGCTTTGCTGACCGCGGGGGGAGAGTGTGCGATCTACGAAGCACGGCCCCTCGTTTGCCGCAGTCACGGCGTGCCGCTTCAGGTGAGTGTAAAGGAAGACCAAAAAGTGCGCGACGTTTGCCCCTTGAATTTCCGGCAAACCGCCCTCAGCGAGCTGCCAGTGGCTTACGTGCTCAATCTCGACACAGTGAACGTGCTGCTTTCCCTTCTTAATCAGCGGGCGCACGGAAAATCCACCCACCGGATCCCGCTCCGCATCAGCGCCCTCCTCCCGCAGCGCAGCTAGCTTTCTTAATTTGCCTCCCGCTATACTCGAGCCATGAAAAATATTTCTCGCCGCGAAGCCCTGCGCTGGATCGGAATCGGCGCCGTAGCGGCCTCGCTTCCTTCGCTCTGGAGCTGCGCGCATAGAATGGCTCCGCCTTCCTCCCTCCCGGTGGAAACTACGGAACTGCGTTTCGCGGCGATTTCTCCGATTGATCGCCATTACGCCAAGCCCGCCACGAATTACTCGGGCGACAATCCCGACCGCGCGCACGGCATCCTCTGGGATAAGCCCGCCTACCTGGAAAAAGCGGGAGGGCTGCCGGAGGTTTCGGAGGAAGCGCCGGTGGTGATCGTGGGCGGAGGGATGAGCGGGATCATTTCGGCTTACCTGCTCCGGGACCTTAAACCCATTCTGCTAGAACGGGGCGAACGTTTCGGCGGAAACGCGCGCGGAGAATCCTGGCGGGGCGTGGACTACGGCATCGGCGCGGCCTATTTCATGTCGGCCGAACCGGGCACGCCGCTCCACGCGCTTTTCCGCGAAGTGGGTGTATACGACATTGCCACCATCAAAAAAGAAGCGGACCCAATCCTGTACCGCGGGAAAGTATTTCCAAAATTCCTGGAAGGCGATACGGATCCGGCAGCGCGCGCCCAGTTTAAAAAGTTCGCGCAGCTTTTTCACGATTTCGGCCTCAGCCAAAATGGCCGGATCTATCCGGTGATTCCTTACACCAACGAGCCCGAGAAGCGGGCCGTACGGGAACTGGATAAATATAACTTCCTCGAATTCGTGGAAAAAGAGCTGGGCGCTCCCCTGCATTCCCACCTGCGGTCCCTACTGGAAGATTATTGCTGGTCCGGCATGGGAAGCAGCATGCGGGAAACGAGCGCGGCCCTCGGCGTTTGCTTCTTCGGCGGCGAATTTGCCGATGTGCTCGTGACCCCGGGCGGAAACGCCGGCGTGGCCGAGCGCTTCCTCGCAGCCCTGCATAAAGAAATCCCGCAGAACCTCCGGCCTTCGAGCGTGGTGCTCGACGTGGAAGTAAAAGGAAAGCATTCTTTCGTTACCTACGAAGACGAAAATAGAAAATTGCGCCGGATCAAAGCCCGGGCCGTGGTGATGGCTTGCCCGAAATTTGTGGCTAAGAAAATCATCCCGAACCTCGAGCCCAAACGCGTGGCCGCGATCGAAGCATTGCGCTACCAGCCCTACCTCGTGGCGAACGCGCTCCTAAACTCCCCGCTCCGGCATCCTCACTACGATATCTTCATGATCGGCGAAGGCGCCCTCGCCTCGGAGAATATCCGCACGGCCGCCGCCGCCCGCGGCGCCACGGATGTGGTATCGGCCAATTTCGCCAATCAGAAAAAGAACCCCACCGTGCTCACGCTCTATCGCCCCCTTCCCTTTCCAGAGGGAAGAGCCGAAATATTTTCGCCCGATAGCCACGCGCGCTTCGAGCAGGAATTTCGCGTGCAGCTAGAGAAAGAGGTCCTGCCCGCGCTGGGCTACGATCTGAAGGACTTGGCCGAAATCCGGATCGCGCGCTGGGGCCACCCCCTGCCCATTGCCAGCCCCGGCATCTACCGGGGCGGAGTATTGCCCGCCATCCAAAAACCGTTTCGCGAGCGAGTATTTTTCGTGCAGCAGGATAACTGGGCTTGCCCCGCCCTCGAGACCTGCGCCCGCGAAGCCCTGCGCTGGGCGCCGAAAGTGCGCGCGGTCGTTAGCGTATCCCAAAAAGCTTGAGGTCTTCGGCATTCACCGCCGATTTTTTATCATCGATCTCGATCACGTACATGATCCCGCGGATCAAGGGCTCGTTCTCGAATTTCGCCTCAAGCCCCATGGCATTCATCCAGCGGTCGAGGAGCTTGCGCTGGTCGGTATAGTCCGCGGCTCCGTACTTTCCTTCCCGCTGCGCTAAGCAGCCGATCGTGGGAATGAAGGGATAGTAGGGCTTGCCGGTTTCCTTGGAAATTTCCCCCACCCCGTGAATGCGCAGGAGGTTACGTCCCAGATCGCGCGCGATCACGGCCTCTCGCCACCAATCGGAATTATGCGACGACGCAGGAAATAGTTTCTTTTGCTCCGCTTCGTTCTTCGAGGCCGGGGCGAAAGTTAAAATCAAGCGGCGAAAACGCCCGTAGTAAAAAGGCATATCGGCTTCGGGCATCACGCCGTCCACGAGCTGCGCGCCCTGCGGGGTATTCCCGTTACGCTGGTCGAAAGGCAGGCCGCGGTTGCTGAGGCCGAGCGCCGGCTGCAACCAGATTTTTCCGTTCTCCCTCACCACTTCGTTGTGCGCATCGCGCATCGCAAGCAGGCAAGGATAGTTATGATCGTGCCGGCAGAACACGAAGATCCGCGGCGTGGCGGCATAACGCCCGTCCAGGAAGGTATCGAAGGCGGGGGGCTGGGAGAACAGTGCCTTCACCTCGGCCACACCCGGAGCCACGAAACGCTTGGCGGCCTTTACGGGCACGGGCATCTCCGCCAACATCTGCTGCGCCGCCGGGGATTTCAGGAAAGGCCGGATGCGGGAAAGCTCGCTCATCACGAAATTGTCCATGCGCTGCTTCGCGCCCGAAAGCGCCAGTAGCTCCTCGTTGGGCGTGGCCAGCCCACGCGCGGCTTTCAGGCGGAACAGGCGAATCTGCTCGTGGGCCCCCAGGGAAGAAACTTGCTCGGGTGTGAACCACTGGCGCAGCTTGAGGGAAGGCGCGCCGTTTTCGAGTGCATCCTCGATGGCGTCGAGGGCGAGTTTTTGCTCTTCGTTTTTGGGGAAAACCGAGAAGCCCGGAAGCTCAAAAAATTCTCGGTAAAAATTCCGGTATAGGGCTTCTTCTTTCACCGGAGAAAATGCGTGGGCGGAAAGAGAGAGGAGCAGGAGCAAAAGGTATTTCATGCCCTAAGTATCGCACGAAATTTCCGGTTTTGATCTCGCTACACTTTACCGGATGCCTTGAGCGCTTCCTGCCAGCCGAAGGCTTCGATCACGGCGAGAAAATCTTCGTCGGGCTTAGCCTGGAGCCTCACCATCCGTTCGTTCTCGCGATCGGGAAAGGCGAGGTAAATCGCCGAGAGCAACGTGCGCTTTACGCCAAATTTTTTCTCGAAACGCTCGTTGTCCCAGGAATTTCCGTGCTCCGGATCCCCGATGATCGGGCAACCGACGAAGCGCAGGTGGCGGCGGATCTGGTGGTAGCGGCCAGTGCGGGGTTCGCAGCGCACGAGGGAATACGCGCGCTTCTCCCCTTCCCACTCCACCTCGGTGGTGGCCAGGCGCTGGAATTCGGTCTCGGCCGCTTCCGTTTCTTTGCTCTTATGGCGTTCGAGCGGCTTCGTGATCACGCCCTTGGCGTCGGGAAGTCCATGCACCACGGCGAGGTAACGTTTTTTTACGGCGCGGGTGCGGAAGAGCGCCGTGAAATTCTTGGCCTGAAGCGGGCTCGCCGCAAAAACCAAAACCCCGCAGGTGTCTTTATCGATCCGGTGCACGGGAAATAATTTTTTCTTCAACTGATGCTCGGCCCGTGCCTGCGCGGAGATCGCGATCTGCTCCTTGGAGTCGGCGTAGGTCACGAAGCCGGCTGGCTTATGCACGGCCACGAATCCTTTGCCCTCGTTCAAAATCTTTAGTTTCATGCGTCCACCTGGCGGAACATCACCTTGTGCGGGCCGATGCCGGGCAAATCGAAAAGCTCGCTAGCCACCGTGAATCCATGCCGCAAGTAAAAGGGAATTGCCCCTTCACGGGCATTGCACCAAAAAAAAGAAACTCGGTGGGCCTCCGCCCAGGCGAGTAAAGCTTTTAGGCCTAGACTGCCCAAGCCACGCCCCTGTGCCCCGGGCTCGGTGGCCATGCCGCGGATTCTCCACTGGCCCTCGCAAGGAAAGAGCGGGCTATTCTCGGGATGAGCCGTCACCACCGAACAAAGGCGTTCCTCCTCGAATACTCCAAAATGCACGGCCTGGCCGTCCGCGGGGTATTGGCACTCCGAAATCGGCTGGGAGGGGCGTAAAACCCGGTGCCGCAGGTCGAAGGTGGCTTCGGTGGGGATTTCCCTTACTTGCATCCGCATTTCCTATCGCAGGCCTTGCCCACTCGCCAAGAGAAACGATAGAAGAATGCCCATGGACGCCTGGATCCGCAAAAATCAGCCCGCGCTCGTGCTGGCCCCCATGGAGGGGGTAACCGATGCACCCATGCGCGCGCTCCTCACCGAGAAGCCGGGATTCACCCATTGCGTGACCGAGTTCCTGCGCATCAGCCAGATTGCGCTGCCCAAAAAATGCTACCGCCGCCACGCCGTGGAGCTAGCCAAGGGCTCGCGCACGGATTCGGGCGTGCCCGTGCTCTTTCAGCTATTGGGCGGCAACGCGGAACGCCTCGCCCTTTCCGCCGCCCGCGCCGTGGAAATGGGCGCTACCGGGATCGATCTCAACTTCGGATGCCCGGCTCCCACGGTGAACAACCACGACGGCGGCGCCGCTCTCCTGAAAGATCCGCCCCGCATCGAAGCCATCGTAAAGGCCGTGCGGGAAGCCGTGCCGAAAGAAGTCTCGGTTTCGGCCAAGCTCCGCCTCGGTTGGGACGATATCAACCAGATCCATGAAAATGCCGAGCGGGCTGCCCGCGGAGGGGCAGACTGGATCACGATCCACGGCCGCACCAAAACCCAAGGCTATATGCCACCCGCCTACTGGGGCCCGATTGGGGAGATTAGGAAAAATCTATCGGTCCCGGTGGTGGCGAATGGCGAGATCTGGACCCTCGATCACTTTAAGCTCTGCCGCGAACAAACCGGCTGTGAGCACTTCATGCTCGGCCGCGGCGCGCTCGCTAATCCGGAGCTGGCGGGCCAGGTGGCCAGGGAACTTGGGATCCTAAAGGCCGAAGCTCCCGCCTATCCCAGCGCCGAAGAATGGCGCCGGCTGCTCGAGCGCTTTATGGATATTAGCGAACCGCTTTCCGACAATCCCAATTACTCCGTGCGCCGGGTAAAGCAGTGGATGCGCTACGTGGCGGCTCGCGCTCCGTTCCCAGATTTTGAGCGTGTAAAGACGATGCAGGCCCACGCCGAAATGAAAAACCTCATCCAAGAGCTTCGCTTTCCCGCCTTAAGCCACTGATTTTAGAAATAAATCACTCCTTTTTGCATTCCGCCCTAATTTCGGGCAGATCTCAACTTTCGCCCCGGAATTCCGAAGAGTACGGCAAGGAGCACCTCCATGCGCTTTTTGCTATTTTTCGGCCTTTTTCTTTTACTGCCCTACGATGCCAGCGCTAAACCAGCGCGTAAGCCCGCTAGCTTTGGCGGAACTCCGGCCCGCGTGATCACCTTTACCTGCCGGGAAACTCCCGATGATCCCGCGCTGGGGCTTGGCATCGCTTACCTGCGCGTAGACCCTAAAGACGCTAACGCCGCCACCGTGGGCCTGAGCCTCTACGTGCAAAATAAAAGGAACAGCTTCGTTTCGAAAACCTACCAGGGCTCCGCCGCGCTGGTGCCGGGTGGGTATTCGCTCAGCGTGCAGTCGGGAGATTCCTTCGTGGTGCACCTGCATCCGCACGAGCGCACTGTGCTGCCCGGCCTGCCCGGCCGCCCCGTTTCCTGCGAGTCCAACGGCATGGTTACCTCTGGCCCCTAAGGAAATCCAATGAACGATCTGCAGAAAAAATTTCTCGGCGTGCTCCAGCTGGCGGTCCAGCAAAGATCGAGCGATATCCATTTTCTCTGCGGAATGGCGCCGGCGCTGCGCGTGTCCGATGGCCTCGCCCCCGTAAATTGCCCGCTTTTTACGGGCGAAGAAATCGCCGGCGTAGCGCAAATGATTATCACCGATCCCGTGCTGCGCACGAAGGTAACCGAGATCCAGGATCTGGATGGATCCTTTGAGGTAAAAAACCTCGGCCGTTTCCGCTACAACGTGTACCGCACCGTGCAGGGCCTGGGCATCGTATTGCGCGTGATCCCCCAGCAAGTTCCCTCCATCGACGACTTGAAACTTCCCGGCGTGCTGCGAAAGATCGCCGATGCCTCCCGCGGCCTCATCCTGGTAACCGGCGCCACCGGCAGCGGAAAAAGCTCCACCCTCGCCGCGATGATCGACTACCTAAACGCCTCGCAGGCCATGCATATCCTCACCGTGGAAGATCCGGTGGAATACCTGCATTCCCAGAAAAAATGCCGGATCTCACAGCGTGAGCTCGGCCGCGATACAGCGAGCTACGCGCAGGCGCTGAAATCGGGCTTGCGACAGGATCCCGACGTGATCCTCGTGGGCGAGATGCGCGATCATGAAACCCTCGATATCGCCCTCAAGGCCTCCGAGACCGGCCACCTCGTGTTCTCCACCGTGCACACCTCCGACGCCATGAAGACCATCGGCCGCCTGATATCGCTCTACCCCGCCGCCGAGCAGGACGCCGCCCGCTTGCGCTTAGCCGACAATTTGCACGCCATCATCAGCCAGCGCTTGATCCCCGACAAAAATGGCAAGCGCGTGGTGGCCCAGGAAATTCTCATCAATAATTTCGGGATCGCCGAGTGCATCGCCGATGCGAGCAAGACGGGCGAGATCCCCAGCTTCATCGAAAAAGGCAAAGAAGTGTCGGGAATGCAGACCTTCGACCAAGCCCTCGTGGAACTGGCGCAAAACGGCTCCATCACGGTGGCCACGGCCCTCGAATACGCTTCGAACCCGGCCGACTTCCAGCGCAACCTCTCTTTCGGCAATACGGCTACGTCCATCATCGATACTTCTCCGGAAGCCAAGGCCGAGCCCGACGGAATCAGCCTCGAGCAGTATCCAGGGCTGGAGACGGAAAGCGCCGCTCCCAAAGAAGCGCCTAAACCCCTACGTGCCACGGCCGCCGCGCCTCCAGCACCTCCCGGCCTTCCCAAAATTCCGAAAGCACCGAAGGCGGCCTAGTGTTGCCCCATTTCCGCCATCGCTGGAACTTGCTCTGCCTAGTACTAGCGGCCGGAATTCTGGCGAGCTGCGCGAGCCCGGCCCGGCGCCAGCGCCTCGCCCGCGGAAAATCTCGGGCCACCATCCACCAGACCAATGGCGGGGTATGCCGCTCCCTGGCCGCCGATGATCGCGCTGCGATTCTAGAGGTGGCCGACCCCACGAATTATCCCTCCACGCGCTACCGAAAAGGTCCTGACCTGCGGCTTCCCCCCGAAGTGGAAACCGATTGCTCGCATTTCGTCCACGAGGTGTACCGCCGGGCCGGCCTGCCCTACGCATTTCGTCCCACCGATTCCATTCTCGACGCGCCCGAGTTCGAAGCGGTAAACGACCAAGACGCCGAAGCGGGCGACCTGCTCGTGATGAGAGGCCATATGGGTATTCTCGACGAACAAGGTAAGCTGATCAGTGCCACCCTCACGCGCCACCGCCGGGCTCCCAGCTCGATTACGCGCTACGATCTCCGTAATTTTCGCAAAATACGTGGCAAACGCACCGTTCTGCGTTATCGCTGTCGTCCGAACCTAAAAACCACCTCCCGTTAAGGATTTATGGCCTGCCAACTTTGCGCCGCCCCCAAAGACACGAATACCTGCGAAGCCTGCGAAGCGCGGGTGTGCAAAAACTGCGTGGTTTTCAATAATCCGGAGCGCTACCGCTTCCACCCCGCCCCACCCGCGGAGCTAAAAAGGGAAATATTCTGCGTGGACTGCTTCGAGCGCGATGCGGCGCCGGCGCTGGCCGAGTACGACGCCGTGCTCGAAAGGTCCAAAGAAGTAAAAGTGATCTCTAAGCTTTTTCGCGGCCCGGTTCCGCTGGTCAAGCAAGCCCGGGTAAAAACCACCGTGAACGATCACGTCGACGTAAACATCGCCACGATGCACCTAAAATTCCTCTGCGCCTGGGAAAACTACGACAGCGTGGTGAAATTTGAATCTGAGGCCACCAAGGTACGCAATCACGGCTACCAAAAAATGAGCTGGCGGGCCACCGGCCTCTTCGTGCTGCTCGATCACCGGCGCTTCCGTCCAGAAGGCTGACTTCTCAGCGCTTCCGCAAAATCCAGATAGGTGACTCTAAGTTTAGTAGCTCCCACCCGAATTCACGCGCCAGCCAGTGCACCGTTTTGGCCGAAAAAAAACTCACGTGCGTGGGATCACGGCGATAACCCCAATGCGCAAATTCTTCGCTCGATTCCGGATAGAGCCGGCTGCTAATGCCCAAAATCGATCCGGGCTCGAGGCAGGGCTGCAGCCGCGAAAAATCTTCGCGGGGCTGAAAAAAATGTTCCACTACCTCCGAGCAGAGCACAAAATCATAGCTAAATTTAAGCAGTTCTTCGCGAGGAAAAAAATAGGGGTCATACGAGGAAATAAAAAAGCCGCGGGGCTCCAGCAAGTGACGCATCCCTTCCACCGGGCCACAGCCATAGTCGAAACCCTTCATTTTCCCCGGTGCAATCGCCGCCGTCACGGGTGCGGCGAGCCTGTCCAAATAGCTGAGATACGAGGGAGAATTCAGTAAATTATTGTGTTCCCGGTAACGCGCCAACTCCCGCTCCGCATTGGGATGCGAGGCAGGTTCGAGGAAAACGAGGAAACAATTTCCGCAGCGAAAATATTTTTTACGGTCCGGGGCTTCGCACCAAAATAAAGCGGTCCCTCTGCAGAGCGTGCAAGTCATTCCTCATTGTAAACTAAACAAAGAATTCAGGTGATTTTTCAACAAAGAACGTTTAAATTCTTTGCACGCATGGCACTAAAAAATCTCGTGGAACAATACGCCAAAAACTTCCAGCTCACCGAACGGGAGACCGAAGTTTTTTACCATCTCGCCAACCGCACCGTGAGCCCGGTGGAATTGGGAAAGAAACTAGATATCAGCCTGCATACGGTGAATAATCACCTGAAAAAAATTCTCGAAAAAACCCGTAGCGACAGCAAAACTGAACTCCTCGCCGATTTTCTGCTCTTCATGGAGAAACAGAAACTACAGAGCGATACCCCCTCCGTTCCCCCGCGCGTGCTGATCCTGGACGACGAGACGGATCTCACTTCCATCCTACAGCAGTTCTTTCAACTGCGAGGAATCGAATCCCATACCTATAATGACCCAGTGCTGGCCCTCGACGCGATCCGTAAATTGAAAATCGACGTGGTGATCTCCGATATCCGCATGCCGCGCATGAACGGGCTCAGCTTTCTGGCCGAAATCCGCAAGCTACACTTCTATGAACCGGGCCTGATTTTCATTTCGGGATACCCGGAAGAATACGAGCTAGAGTCTCTGCTGGATCTCGGCGCCTTCGCGTTCCTCGAAAAACCCGTAAATCTAGAAAAGCTCCACCGCCTCGTATGGGAATACGTTTACGGGAACCCAAAGCAGGAAAACGTGGAAGCCAGCGTCGCGCTCCAGCTGGGAAACGTAAATCTCATTACCACCCAGCTCGGGTTCGGCGGATTCTTCCTCGACCAGAAACAACTGACCGAAAAACCAGGCGTCCGCCTAGATCCAGGAGGAAAGGTGGAACTCCAGTTCCGCCTTCCGGACTCAGAAGACGCTCATCACGCCGTATGCGAAGTGATCTGGAAGCGCAATGAGCCAGATTCCGCTCCCGGCTACGGCTTGAAATTCGTGGAGCTTTCCGCGCTCTCTAAGCGCAAGGTGCTCGATCTCGTGCGCACGAATAATATCCTGAGCTTTATTCCCAAAAACGAAGGCTAGAGCCCTTCTGCTTCCGCTGATACTCCTCGTACCGGGGCAGGTAGTTTTCCGGATTCTTGCGCCGAAAATAATCCAGCCACTTCGGCGGGCAGTTCAGGGCCAATTTGTCGTGAATCGAAGAGCGATCAAAAAATAGATGATCATATTTCCAGAGGTAGAAACATCCCTCGAGACGGTCGCCTTGGCGAAAGGCCACGATGCTGAGATAGCGCATCGCCGAGAAATTCCAGGGATCATTAAATAGAATATCCTGCGCGGATTCGCGCGCGGCGCGCAGGTCGTTACGATCGAGCTCGATCCGGGTCTGAGTTAGGCAGGAATGCCAGTTGCGCGGCACGGCCCGGCAAGAGAGCGTGGCCTTCTCGAGCGTTTCAGCATGCTCGAAGCTGCGCGCGATCACTACCTTAGTGGCAAAAAAGAGCTGCAGCAGAAGAACGGCGCAGGTTAGCCCCCTCACCCAGGGCCGCTGCGGAATCGCCAACTCTTCGCGCCAGACGCAAGCAGCCATATAGCCCACGAGCAAGGCGAGCACGATCGAAGGCAGCGGATTATTGAAGGCGTACTGAGCCACGATTTCTACCGCCATAAAAGCGAATAAAGGAAGGAAGCGGAACCAGTCTTCCTCCCGCCTGATCCAGCGAAAAATCAAGTAGCAGAAGGCCAGGAAGTAGAGCGTGGCCAAGGGGATTCCGTCTTCAGCGAGATAGCGCAAGATCTCATTATGGGGAGTATCGGCGATGCCGTTTTCGGTGAGCGTTACCCCGCGCGCATGGAAGGGAATGAACTCGAAGGTAAAACGATCAGCCCCCACGCCCCAAGGCTTCGCGCGGATCATTTCGAGAGTCTGGCGCCACACATCGGCCCGCCACTGGACCATCGAAGATTTTTCCGACAATAATTGGAACTGAATCAAATCAGCAAAGCTCTTTCCCCGCGCCAGCTGAAATCCGCCGAACAAAAACGCCGCGAGTAGGGCCGCCACCAGAATTCCACGCCGCTGAAAAAACGCTTTGCCCTCCCGGCGGTAACGGAGAATCACCAAAATAACGAGCCCGAGCGCGAATCCGATCAAGGTGGAACGCCCCCGAAGAAAAAAGAAATACGTGAGCGCAATCCCGCTCAGCAGGGGCATGAGCCAGGCCGGCACCCGCGGGCGCGGAATCATCCACCAGAGTAGCAGCGCCATGCCCATGAACTGCGCCGTATTGTTGGTGTGCCCGAAGGTGGAGCCTACGGTAAGATAAGGCATCACGCCGGTGAAACCCGCCTGCCACATTTGCCCGAGCCCGATCGCCGAGACTACCGCCAGCGCCGCGGCGAGCGGCCACCAAAAATCTTTCCAGGCAAGCTTTCCGCTGCGGAAGCCGTACCAGGCCCCCAGGGCGAGAAATAGAAAAGACCAGCGATCCAGAATCGTGAATTCGAAGCCGCGGGGAGAAAAATAAATAGTGTGGCTGAAGGAGGCCAGGATTAGGCCGAACAGAAAAACCGTCTCCCCTAGTTTCAAGCGTGGCACCTTCGGGAAACGAGCCAGCGCGAGCACGGTCACGGCCAGGCCGGCGAAGTGCACGGCGAGCCATTTGCCTTGCGAATAGGAGAGCCAGGCGCCCGGCCATTTCAGCACGCACACCGCGAAGAAGGCTAGCGGCAAGTACCATTTTTCCATTAACTTCAGCATGCAAGCTCCCGGGAGCTTAAGCTTCTCAGAGGCTAGGCGCTTCGTCCAGCGCTGCTCGCGATCTTTTTCCAGCCATAGACAGATTCGAAGAGCGCGAGCAGTTCGGCATCTTCCGATCCGGTAAAAATCTTCCGTAGTTTTTCGTCCAGGTTAGCGTCTGCGAGCTTTTTGGCGGCATGCACGGCCTGGCGCCTCACCATCCCGTTGGGATGCTGCACCCAATAAGGAATTTCTTCAAACAGGCGCAGAAAGGAAAGCTTGCTGCGGAGAAAGGCCGGGTCCTGGGCGCGGTAATACTTGGCGATTTCCCCAAGGGCGAAAAGCGCGCTCGCCACGTGGATCACGCTGCCGCCCCGAACTCTTCCGTAAAGAGCCCGTATCACCTTTTCGTCGAACCGCTCGAGGGCCTTCTTGATCAGCAAATTGGCCGAGATACGGTGGTCTCCGCTCTTGGCGTAGGGGCGGAGTTCTGCGATTTCCTCACTGGGATACAAGTGAATAAAAAGCTCCACCACGTTCGATTTCACGCGGCGATCCGGATTGTGAAGCGCCTCCACGAAATCGGCGTAGAGCTCGCGGCCGATCGTCTCCTTGGTAAAAAACTGGGAAGCGAGGGCCACGAGCGAAGAGAGCCGATAGCTCACGTTGCGCTCGAGCTCCTTGCGGAACAGCGCCTGGAACGCCGCCGCCACTTCGGGCGAGCAATTTTTGTAAGAGAAACGGCGCAGCTGCCCGGCCACACCCACGAAATGTTCGTCGGAAGGATCTTCCCCGAGCGCGTGGAGCACCTCGCGTAGCTGATCGTCGGAATGGTAGGCATCCAGCTCACCGAAGAGCCCCCGCTCGCAGCGCGCCAGCACCTCGCCGAGGCTCGTATGATGGGAATACGCGATGAGACTATTTTTCGTTTTGCACTTCACCGTGGGCGCCGCAAAGCGCGCCACGCGCTCCGTAAGCAGGATCTGTCCTGCGGCGGGAGCCAGGCGATTCACTTCGAGAAACGTGCCGCCGAGCAGCTGATTCTCTTTGCCTTCCTCCTGCACGAACCGCGCAAACCCATGGGCGAGCGAAAAACGGGGCGCCGTTTTCCCGCCGCTCAGGAGCGCGCCTAAATCGCGCGCGGCGCTCACGGCGAGCAGGGCCGAGTGCCCGTCGCCCTCGTCGCGGAAATAGAAATTCACGCCGGCCTCATTCTGGCAGGCGAGCTCCCCGCCGTAGCGGAGCATCACGCCTTTAAGCAGCGCCGCGCCTTCCGGCAATCGTTCTTCGTGCTGAACCCGCAAAAGGGTGCACTCGAACGCTACGCTTTCCCGCGCGACGGGAGCCGGGTTCCGGGAAACGCCCGGTACTTCGCGCAGAATGCGCACCTTCGCCCGCCTGGCCGGACGCCGTGCTTTCAGCCGGCTGAAGATAATCCAAAGCACGAGCCCGGCGAAGAGCGAAAAATACGCGGCGGGAAAAATAAGAAACTTCACCCCCTACTTTTCGGCGTAAGGCCCGGAAAAGCTTACGCTTGGTGAAGAAAAAGGATGGCTACCTACCCGGTGCCGTGAGCTGTTTTTTTGCTTTCAGGCTCTTGCTCACCTTACGCTGCCAGGAAGCGGCCCGCGTGAGCACGTCCTGCACGTCGAGAGTGAGGTATTTACCGCCCGCATAGAGGAGCTTTCCCTCGCAAACGGTGGCGGAAACTTCGAGGCCGCTCGTGGCGTACACAAGGTGGCTTACGGCTTCGTACACCGGCTGTAGGTGGGGCAAGCGTAAATCCACTAAGATCAAATCGGCGCTCTTGCCCACTTCCAGGCTGCCGGTGCGGCTTTCAATGCCGAGCGCCTCGGCGCCGCCGATGGTGGCCATGCGGAGCGCCTGCGCCGCGATCATCGCGGTGCTGTCGCGATTCGCCAATTTCTGGAGCTTGGTGCCGATGTCCATCGCGCCGAACACGCTGAGGTCGTTATTGCTCGCGGCCCCGTCGGTACCGAAAGCCACGGGAATCCCGCGCCGTAGAAAATCGGTCACGGGTGAGATACCCGAGCCGAGCTTCATATTGGAATCGGGATTATAGATCGCGGTGGCCCCGCTTTGCCGCAACACGCGGCGGTCGGATTCGTCGAGGTGCACGCAGTGGGCGCAAAAAGTCCGTTTGCCGAGCACTCCCAGATCGGCCAGGCGCTGCACGGGGCTCTTGCCGAACTCCTGGCGCGACTCTTCCACCTCGCGCTCCGTTTCCGACACGTGGATATGCACCGGCATGGAGTGTTCCCGCGCGTAGGCACCCACGCGGCGGAGCATTTCATCGTCGCAGCTATAGGGAGCGTGGGGCCCGAGCGCGATCTCGATCCGCGGATGCCCGCGGAATTTTTTGGCTAGCGCCCCGGCAAGCTTGAACTTATCCGTGCCCAGGATTTTATCCTCGGGCAGAGGAAACTTCGCCATCGGCTGGGATACGATCCCGCGCAGGCCGGCCGCGTCGAGCCGGGCGGCAGCCTCGGCGGCATAAAAATACATTTCATTTACCGTGGTAACCCCGAAACGGATGGATTCGAGCGCGCCGAGATCGGTGCCGTCGCGCACGAACGCCCTCGAAACGAGCTCGTTTTCGAGGGGAAGGATGCGCTCGAAGAGCCAGGTGTGAAAAGGCACGTCGTCCTCGAGGCCGCGAAAAAGCGTCATCGGCAGATGGGTATGGCCATTGATCAGCCCGGGCAGGCAAACCTGGTGGCTGCCATCGAGAAATTTACGCGATTCCTTTTTCCGCGCGGGCGTATAGCGCCCCACTTCCACGATTTTGCCGTCCTTTACGCCCACGAACTGGTCGAAGGCTGGAATGGGTTTTCCGCCGGCCATGGTGAGCAGAGTACCTGCGTGCACGCCGAGATCGAAGCGTACTTTTTTCACGCGGAACCAAACGCTTCGGTAGCGGCCGCGTCGAGCGCCCCGATGATGCTAGCCGCCGAAGCGCGGGAGGTTTTTAGGATGGTATCGTGGTCGAGCTTCTGGGTGCCGAGACCGGCGCCCAGATTGCTGATGAGCGAAAGTCCGGCGAGCTTCGCGCCCGAATGGCGCAGCGCGATCGCCTCCCAAACCGTAGACATCCCCACCGCGTGCATGCCCCAAAGACCGAACAGGCGCACTTCCGCTGGCGTTTCGAAGCTGGGACCGGCCACGCCGAGGTAGATGCCCTCGTGCACCTTGAGGCCGCGCGCGCGGCAGCTACGTGTGAGGCGTTCCCGCCAGCCCGCATCGTAGGCATCGCAGAGGTCGGGAAAGCGAGGCCCAAGCTCGGCCCCGTTCAGGTGCAGGGGGTTCGGCCCGGTGAGAGGATTCTGGCCCGTGAAATTAACGTGATCGCGGATCATCATCACGTCGCCCGGCTGAAAAGCGGTGGTCAGCCCGCCGGAAGCATTCGTGAGCAGAAATTCTTCCACGCCCGCCATGCGCGGGATCATCACCGTGAGCGCCACGGCGGCGGGCGCGAGCCCCTCGTAGCCATGCAAGCGCCCCATCTGAAAGGAAACCACTGCGTTGCCCCGGCGGTAGAACCGGTAGGCGCCGGCGTGATCCTGCACCGTGGATTTATGCAAAGCGGGCAGCGCCGAAAATGGCAATTCGCCTACCAGCTCCCAGGAAAAACTTCCCAGCGCATTGCCGAAACCGGAGCCGAGTACCACATGCCATTTGGGCGTGGCCAAAGAATGTTGGCGGAGGAAATCTTGGTAAACGGCTAGGGACTTGGCGAGCATGGGAACTAGGTTATTCGCATCGCTTCCCAGCGTCCACCGAAAAAAGCCGTGGCGCCCATCGTCAAATCTCCCGGAAAATGGGCCATCCCGCCAGAAAAATTGGCGGAACTACGTATAATTATTTTTTATTTATGTATCCTCCGGGAGACAGGGAATTTTTCGCCTATAATCTCGACGCTGACCAAAAGATCGTCGACATCTCCTCTTAACGCTTCTTAAGGATTCGGCCACTTAGGGGCGCGGCCTTGATTTTGCAGCAGTTTTTCCGGGTATGTGGGACTTTTTTCGCCAACAAAATTTGCGCAGCGCCAACCATTGGTTGCTCACGCTCACTTTCGCCTTTTCCCCCGCTCCCGCTTTCGCCGCCGGCACACCTTCCACCCCACCGATCACCCAAAAAAATGCCCAGGCCGTGGCCGAAGACCTCAACCGCAAGGCCTCCGACCAGAGCATGCAAAGCTCCACCACCTCCGCGATGAAAGCACTGATGCACTTTGCGAACAGCGAAATGCCGAGCGCCGTTTCGAACGGAATGACCGCGTACGGCAAATACCGGAATTCCGAGAACCTCGATAAGCTCGGAGACCAGAATACGCTCAACGAGGTCTCGATGGTATCGTTCGGAAACGGCGCTTCGGCCGCGAGCGGCGTAAGCAAAACGCCCGCCAAGACCAATACTTCTTTTCGCCGCCTGGACCCGAGTTTTTTGCGCCAAGGAGAGGCCGGCAAGATCGCCGACGAGTTCGAGCGCCAAAGCGGAATGAAGCGCGAAGATTTTCTCAAAGAGATGAGCGCCGTTTCCGAGAAAAAAATCAGCCGCACCGATCCTCAGCTGATGGATAAATTACTCTCCCGCGTGGAGAGCTTTGCTTCCCGGATTCCCAATGCGCAGTTCCGCGCCAAAGTGGAAGCCAATATCCATAAAGTTCCCGAGACCGTACGCACCGGCCTAGTGGCTAAAGCTATTTCCACTTTCTCGGGATTCATGGCCGCCGCTTCTTCCGATTCCGCCGCCCATATCCATATGCCCGTGGCCACCGAAGCCCCCAAAGCTTCGCCCGTTGCGGCCGCTCCAACGATATCTGTGCCCGAGCCCGAGTTGGCCGCCGAAGTTCCATCGGTTGCCGCTTCCAGCCCCACTCTGGTGGCCCCAAATCAGAAGACGGATATGCTCGGCACCGTAATTAACGAAGCCATTCGCACCCAAGCCGAAGATCCCTCGATCTTTGAGATCGTTACGCGTCGCTACCGTGTGGTTATGCCTTTTTTCTCAAAAAAAGCGCCCTAAATTATCCTTTATTTTCAAAGAGATAGACCTTACCCTACTTAGGTAACGTTGCAGATTTTCGTCGATTTGGCCGTTAAAGAAATAAGAGGGCCACTCGGCTCTCAAACCTGCCGGGCCTTGAAGCCTCGTGCAGAGGAGGAATGTATGAATTGGACTAAATGCTCGCTCCTAGTCACTCTCGCGATCGCTACCATCCTCGTGGTGGGTTGCGGCGACCAGCAAGACAAACGCCTCTCTAATGCCGACGTAGCCTGCCTAAAGCTAATGCAAGCCGGCCAGCCTTGCGCTGGGGCGGCGGGATCTGGAGGTACGGTCACCGCCACGGCTACCTCTACCGTCACGGTAACCAATACTACGACCGTTCAATAGAATCTTAAAAAGCCCGTAAATTTAATCATTTATGGGCTTTTTTGTGCCTTCTTCCGCCACGCTAAAACAAATCTTCAATATCTGACTAATTTACTTTAATAAGCGCTCACTATGTTGTACTACTTCACTCAACAATGCGCGCTCCACTGCTATTTCTCAGCTTAGCCTTCGTATTTTCCGGCACGGCCCACGCCACGGATTTACAAATCGGCGTTTCCTACGCCCAGAGCCGAGATTTCTGGAATACCGTGAACGACGTGCAAGACAAGCGCGGCGATCTCGGCGCGATCAACCAGACCCTCTACGACCGCTACGGCAAACCGGACCTACTTTTTTCCTACCTGCACGCAAACTACGCCTATAAACATGACTACTTTAGCGGCGGCCTCCTCGGCCAGGCCGTGATCGGAACTCAGGCCGAAGCCCTCGCCGGCGGTGAAGTGAGCAATCCGATCTCGCCCGAGATCCAGGCCTACCTGAACCGCGCGGGCATCACCTCCTTCGGCTTTCGCTCCACTCCCGATGCCGATCGCCAGACTTTCCTCGAAGTAAAAGGGCTCGCCGGCCTCGGCACCGAAAAACGCCTCTATGCCCAGGGCGCCGAGCTCATCGACGCCATCCCCGTGCGCTCGGGCACCCTCCTGCTTGCGGGCGCCCAGGTGAACTTGCTCGACCATTCCCTCCTCGAAGAAGACTTTTCGATCGCCACCGATGCGCTCGTGCGCGGGGTATTTTTTCATTCCACTGCCCCGGTGGCCGTGAGCCGCCCCAATGAAGACCGCAGCTTCGCCGCCTGGCGCTGGCGCCTACAGAACGAGTGGCTCAAGGAGGTGGACACCTGGCTCTCGAGCCGCACCCGCCTCGGCATCATCAGCGTGCTCGGCCAGGACCCTTATCCTTTTTTCTCCCTGCCCATCACCTGGGACTACCAGCAGAAGCTGCAAATCTTTCCCGGCTTCGGCTCGGTGAGCGGCGTGGGCGGAATCATGCGCATCCTCACCGAAAGCTCTCTGCCCAACGTCGCCGTCTATGGCGGCCTTTTCGGCGGCAGCCTCGGGGGCGGCGTGGATTTGCAAATCGGCCCCGTTCTCCTCAACGCTTCCACCTACGGCATCCAGAACTTCCTTACCCCGAACCGTGAAAAAACACGGCTTTGGCAAGCTTCCATCGGAGTAGCGCTATGAAAACTATACTCTCCGTCTTCGCCGGACTTCTCGTGCTCCAGGGCTGCGCGCCCGAAACGGCCGATCGCTACAATACCGCCGAGAACGAAAGCGAAGCGGTGGCTCTGCTCAACGAGCACCAGTACGAAAAAGCGGTTTGGCTGATCGAGAATCGCAACGGCACCGTTCCCCAGAACCAAAAACTACGATTCATTCTGGCCCAGGCCTACCTCGGCCAATCCGGCATCGAGCCCCTTGCTTTCGCCGCACGCGTGAGCGGAGAGCAGCCAACAGGCTCGGCCGAAGTTCAAGCCCTATTCCCCAAATGTTCTAACGAAAAGCTCGCGAGTTTCAGCGGGGTGGATCCGAAATGCCTCGTGAAGCGGATCTTCGTGCAAGCTCCCGACGCCGACAAGCGCGAATTCGCCCGCGCCCGTGATCTTTTTCTCCGCGCCTACCCGGACCCCGCTGCGGCCCCACCCTGGGCCAATACCCTGATCGGCGTAGCTGAAACCATCTCGGTGATTCAGCGCGCTGGCAAGATTTACCTCTACGCGAAAAAATATAAGGAAAGCGGAAACCGCTTCGATCCCATGGGTTTGCTTTGGCTGCAAAAACAAATCCGCCTGGCCGAGGCCGAGGCCCGCGAAGCGGTGAAGCGCGCCCAATATTCGGGCGATAAAATTTCCCGCCTCGTGAGCGGTATCAGCGGCGACCAGCTCTTCGAGCGTCTAAAGGGCGAGCTCCGCTTCAAGGCCCAAACCGGCATTCAAAGTTTTTCCCGGATCATCGAACAAAAAAATCCCGGGTTCAGCGAAGAGGTAGACCTCGACGCCTACCTGGAGAAAATGAATAAGTTTCTCGATGAATAACTTTACTTGTCATAGAGGAGTACCGTCCATGTTTCTTGCTCTCGGATTTTTAATCGCCTCCCCGGCCCTGGCCGCCATCTCCGATACGCCGCTCACCCAGCGCATCGATCACTTTGTGCAGGCTCACCAGCGTGCAGAGAAAGCGATGGCGGAGTTCGACCGCGAGCTCGACCAGATGCTTAAAAACGGGGAGAACGCTAATCCACTCCGTCGCTCAAACAGCTACCGTCAGCTCCTGGCCCTCCGCGAGCTGAAAGAAAACGACGCCGAAGCCATCGGGGAAGAGCTCGAAACGATCCAGGCGAGCAATCCGGCCCAGGCCGCGAAAACGATCCAGGCGATGCAGGCTAAACTAGCCGCTTTGCCCAATGCCGACCGCAGCGCCGCGAAAGTATTGTTCGAAAATATTTCCGGCCACGAAGCCTCCCTCGCGGGCCTGGTAGAAGAAAAATTTTCTGCCTTCCTGCAGCCCAAGCTCGGCTTCCCGATAGCCGAGAGCAAGCCCGGCTTCAAGCTGCAGCTCGTGCCCTCGCTCCTCGATCTCGAGATGGCCGAAATCACCAGTGACATGGATTTCTCCGATCCCGCGGAGCCGCAGGCCTCTTCCGGACTCGATTTCGACGCCGGCGTGGCAAGAAAATCGGCGAAGATCCGACCAGGCACCGGCCCGGAAGGAAACATGATCGGCACCAATTTCCCGCTTCATACCTGGGCCCTCACCTTCGACGACGGCCCCCACCCCACCTATACCAAGCAAGTGGTGGACACCGTACGCGCCCACGGCCATAAGGTGAGTTTTTTCTGGCTCGCCCGCAACGTGAGCGGAAACAAAGACGCCGTGGCCTACGCGCGTTCGGCCGGAATGTCGCTCAATAACCATTCCTTTACCCACGCCGACCTCAGCAAGGCTTCGGGAGACAAGCTCGACCACGAGATCTTGGATTCCACCGCGCTCGAAACCCGCCTCTACGGTTCACGCCCCGAATTCTTCCGCACTCCCTACGGTGCCGGCCGCAATTCCCTCGCCGTACGCCAGCGCATCGCCGATGAAAACATGATCCACGTTTTCTGGAACGTGGATTCCCTCGACTGGCAGGACAAAAATGCCGAGAGCGTGTTCGCACGGGTGAAAAAACAAATGCTGCTTTCCAAGCGTGGGATCATTCTCTTCCACGATATCCACCCGCAATCTTTGGCAGCCACCAAGATCTTGATGGACTATTCGGACTCGCTGGAAAATACTAAGCAAGAGATCCGCTGGGTAACCATGCCGCAAATCCGCGACGAACTAAACCGGAACTAAATGAATCTATCCGACTGGGGACATTCCGCCTTCTTTTCCGCCGAAACTGACGAGGGTGAATTCCTCGGCCGTGTGGTAGAAGAGCAGCGCACTCTTTTCTCCGTCGTCACCGAGAAAGGCTTCATCCAGGCCCAGCTCTCCGGCAAGCTCCTGCATCCAAAAACCGACCGGGCCGAGCGTCCTATCGCCGGCGATTGGGTAGTTCTCAAATCCGTGGGCAACGAGCAGAAGGGAATCATCCAGTCGGTTCTGCCCCGCAAAACCCTCCTCAAAAGAAAAGCTCCCGGCACCGATGAGGCCATCCAGTTACTCGTTGCGAACGTAGATATGGCCTTCGTGGTCACCTCCGCCAATCGAGATTTCAACCCCAAGCGCATCGATCGCTACTTAACGATCATCCATGAATCCGGCGCCAAGGCCGCCATCCTGCTCACCAAGGCCGACCTGGATCCTCCCGGCTCCGAAAAAATACTGCGCGATCTTGCCGCGAAATATTCCGTGCCCTGCCTCTCCCTCAGCTCGGTGAGCGGCACCGGGATTTCCGATCTCGAAAAGATGCTCACGCGCGGCCTCACCTACGTATTCCTCGGCAGCTCGGGCGTGGGAAAATCCACCCTCGTGAATTCTCTATTAGAGCGGGAAGAGCAAACCACAAAGTCCATCCGCGAAGGCGACGACCGCGGCCGCCATACCACCACCTCCCGGCGCATGATCGTGATGCCTAACGGCGCGCTCGTGATCGACACTCCGGGCCTGCGCGAGATTCAGCTCGACGCCTCCCAAACCGAAGGACTCGGCGCCCGTTTCAGCCGTATCGAAGAACTCGCCGCCAGCTGCCGCTTTTCCAATTGCGGCCACGAAAGCGAGCCCGGCTGCGCGGTAAAACAAGCCATCGCCGATGGGCAACTCGATTCCGGGGAATATGAAAGCTTTCTAAAATTGCGGGCGCAAATTTCCTCCGAGGGAAAAAAGGCCGCCAAGCACGGCAAGAAGAGAAACGAAAAGAAGCGCCGCTAATTCAATTCCATCTGCGAGAGCCGCAAACGCTCGTCGGGGCTTAGCTGGTGCTCGCGCAAAGCATTCAAACGATATCCCTCTCCCGACACGAATTCTTTTCCGGGCAGCGTATCGTAGCGAACGCGGTCGATCGCGATCACCTTCTGGTAAAGGCGATTCTTCAATCCCAGCAATAGCTCGGCCCGGTGCTCGTTAAAATAAGTCCAAGAAACCGCGCTGAATCCTAGGGCGGAAAGCTGGCCAGGGCGGTCATAGACGATCAAATCGTCGCGGTGATCGTCCTTGGCCAAAAATACCCGGATATGCCGCATTTCCCGCGTCATCGTGAGCTGGGTGCTCAGGGGATCGCTCACCGCATATTGGTGGTGGTGCACGAAAAGAAGGAGAAAAATCGCCAGGATCGCCCGCGGATCGCTCCATTTCTCTAGGCGCGAAAGGCAGTAGAGGCCGCAAAGTCCGAGCGCAAAAGAGAGCGGGAGGAATAACCGCGCTTGCGTGGGGTGATCGGCAAAGCCGAAGTGGTGCGCGAGCAGCAAGCACACGAGAAAAAGCCCGTAGCAAAGCGGCAGCCAGCCGTATTCTCGCAACGTACGCAGGCTCAGCAGCAAGCCTCCCATCCCCAGCCAGTGCAGCAGGATAGGATACGGTCCCGAAGGATCAAGAAAAAACGTACGCAGGAAAACCGGCAGATGATGCCACAAATGGCTTAGCGAAAAAGCCGGAACGCCGGGGGGATTTTCAAAGTTTCCCCACGTGAGGTAGCGCTGCAATACGAGGGGTAGCAGCAATAGCGCCACGAAGCCCAGCACGGGCGCCGAAACCTTCTTGATCCAGGCCAAACGCTCGAACAAAACCAGCCCCAAAACCAACAGAGGAAAAGCCGCGATGGATTCGTAGCGCACGGAAGCAAAACAAACCATGCCGTAGAAAATAGCTTGGAGGGTGCGCGCGTCCCGCTTTTCATTATAGCGCCCCAGCAAGAGAAAGAGCGCAAAGGCAAAAACCAGAGAGCAAAGATCATAGCCCGCCGAAGTGGCCACGATCGCCAGCACCGGGCTCATCAGCAGGGCCAGCGTGGAAACCAGCACGGGGCTCAGGCTCGCGGAAAGCATGCGCCGCGCCCAGTGAAGAGTTAGCCAAAACAATACGAACGTGAGCGCGAAATTCACCACGAAGGGCGCCCAATGGTGCACCCCCACTGCGTGCTGCACGAGCGAGATCAGCACGGGGAAAAGAACCGGCCGCGTGGGCATCGCGAAGTTGAGCGCGTGAGGAAGGTGATAATAATGCGTGACGAGTTCGGTATTGGAAGCCTTGCCGAATAGCGTAAGCATATTCGCCACCGAGAGCAGATTGGTTTCGTCGCTGAGCACCTTGAAGTCTACCGACACCGAAAGAAAAATGATCGCGGAGCTTAGGAGCGCGAGCGCCGCCAGCGGCCATTCGCCGCGAAAGTTCGGCCACTCGATGATATCTTTGAGGGAACGCAGCCAAAGCAACAGTCCCAGCAAAGCGATCGGACCGGAAAAATCCAGGAAGAAACCAATGAGCCTCATGTTCATAATTTTTCCACCATTTGCGCGCAATCCTTAGGGAGCTCCGGAAATTCACGGGCGGCGATCTGCTTTTTCTTCGCGGCCCATTCTTCTTCCGCTTCTTTCGAGAACCACCAGGCGAGCTCGCTGCCGCACTGGTTCACCTTCGGATCGAGCGGGTCCTGCTTGCGGCAATTGGGGCTATCTTTGGGGCAAAATAATCTCACATGCAGGTGATCATCGTGCCCCCACCAGGCCCTTACTTTATACTGCCAGGGAGCATCGGCGAATTTTTGGCAGAGGTCCTTCTTGATCCCCGGATTCACGAACACTCTTTCCACTTCGGGCTTGGCCGCGGCGAGCGCCACGAGCAGGCGCTGCTGATTGGTCCAGCCTCTCCTCACGTAGCGATTTTTTTCCACTAGGGATCCTGAGTTCCAGCTTTCCCGCTCGCGCGCGCTAGGTTTTTTTTTCGAAAGGCGAAACCAGATATCCACGTCGAGGCCGATCTGGTGGCTCGCATGCCCGGAAATCATTGGCCCGCCGCGGGGCCGGCCCAAATCTCCCACGAGAATGCGCGGCATTTTTTTTGCCTTCATTTCGTCCGCTAGGTTTTCGATGAAGTTCAATAGATCCGGATGCCCGAAATAACGTTTCCGCGAAGGGCGCATCACCGAGAAATTCTTCCCGTCCATGGGCAGCGCCTGGGCCCCCAGGAGGCAGCCGCCGCCGTAAAGCCCGATTGCCTGCGTTTTTCCCGCCTCGAAGGGCTGCTCCACTTTGCCCCAGAGCGCGAAAAGCGCTTTGCTTTCCTCCGGAGTATGCGCGGCGAAGGCCGAAGCGCCGAAGGCCATGGAAAGGAACATGATTTTCAATTTCATAAAAAAATTCTACCCCAGAAATTCTTTCGCAGCGATAGCCATGCAAACTGCTACAATGGAGGCAGAGGGTTCTAGCCAAGGATGAATACCCGTAAGCCCATAAATCTCGGTCAGGTAAAATTCCCGGATCCCTGGATTCTCCCAGAAGAATCCGACGGCCTGATTTATATCGGCGGGAACCTCGAGCCCGAAACTCTCGTGCAGGCCTATTCGCAGGGAATCTTCCCCTGGCCCCTCGAAGAATCCTATCCCCTCTTCTGGTTCTGCCCCGAGCCCCGCGGCGTGATCGATTTTAACGACCTCCATATTCCCCGCAGCCTCGAGCGGCTCCGCAAAAAAGGCACTTACCATTTCACCTTCAATAGATCCTTCTCCCGTGTAATCGAAGAGTGCGCCAAGCAGCCGCGCCCCGGCCAAGAAGGCACCTGGATCATCCCTACTTTGATTCCCTCCTACACGAAGTTCCACGAAGCCGGCTACGCGCATAGCGTGGAGGTATGGCGCGGAGAAGAGCTCGTGGGGGGCCTCTACGGGGTCTATGTGAAGGGCGTGTTTTCAGGGGAAAGCATGTTCCACCTCGAGCCCAATGTATCGAAACTCGCGCTGGTGGAAATGGCGCTGAAACTAAAATCTCTCGGGCTCCAGTGGATGGACATTCAAATGCTCACTCCCGTAACGGAACACCTGGGGGGGCACTACATCACGCGCCGGGATTTCTTGCTGCGTTTGCGCCAGGAACACCTCAAAAGCCCACCGATGAAATTGGCGATTAGCTAAAAAGAAAAAGGAGCCACTCGGGCTCCTTTTTCTTTTCTCTTTGTACGAAGGAATTACTTCGTAACTTTCCTCAGGAACGCGATGAGCGCTTCGTCCCGCGCATTACCCGTTTTGCTTTCCGCGATATCCAGCGCGGTGAAGCCGTCCTTATTTTTGATCTTAGGATCGGCATCGTTCTGCACCAGAAGATCGGCGATGATCTTGGGAGCATTGTCGATCGCTACCTGCATGAGTGGAGTGGTGCCCATCTTCGTCTGGATATTCACCTTCGCGCCCTTGATAATCAGGAACTGGATGATTTCTTGGTGCTCTTTGAGCACGGCGAAGTGGAGGGAAGAGTTCCCATCCTCATCCTGGTAGTTCACGTTGGCACCGTTCTTCACGAGGTTCTGCACCTTCGGTAAGTTGCCCATCATCACCTGGTCCATCAACTGCTCATCGAGGCTTTTCTTAGCCGGAGCTTTCACTTCAGCCTTCGAAGCGCCGCCCGCTTTGATCGGTTTGGCTGCTTCCTTCACCGGCGCGGTATTGGCCGCCACCACCACCGGCGCACTTTCGCCGCGGCGGAGCATATTCAGATTCGAACGCTTGGCCACGCCCCCGAAAATACCGTCGCCCTTGTCGATTTCCTTGAGGTACTTCTCGAGGTCGTATTTTTTGGGCTTAGCCGGTGCTTTATTGGCGGCCACGGAGCTTTCCATTCCGCGCCCAACATAAACAAACTTACTAGTATCGGAAAACTCGGCATTTTCCGGGCCGAACATCACTTCGCCGCTGAGGCCTTTCAGGGTGGTGCCCTGTTCGCCGATGGCCACGGTGAATTCCGTTCCCCTCACGCCGATGGTTCCCTGCGGAGTCTTCATCTTGAACTTAATTTCGTCCGTTTTGGCTTCCTTTTTCACCGGCACGAGCACGCGCACTACCCCCGAAAAGAGGCGATGCAGGAACTTGGTAGCCCCGGTATCTTCCACGATTTTATACGTGGAATTCACGCCCACCCGCACGAGGGTCTGGTCGTCGAAGCGGATATCGGCGGCGGTATGATCGTTGGTGAAGAGCTCATCCCCGGATTGGAGAAATTCACCCTTTTTCAGCTCCACCGTCTTCCCGTCGCGCTTCACGCTCACGCTAGCGGCCCCGCCGATCGCTTCAATCTTGGCGTGGTCTGCCAGAGCCGCCACGGCTCCGAACGGCATTAAAATAGTCAATAAAATCAATAATTTGCTAATATTCTTGCCCATGGGTCCCCCCTAATAGTCTGTATCGTCCGTTTCCTAAAAACTCTTCATCACGGTCCGGATATGCTCCGGGCCGGCAAAAACGTGGGCATCCATCCCTGCCCTCAGCGCCCCCTGCACGTTGGCGTGCAAGTCATCAAAAAACACCATATCGCGGGCCTCCAAATCAAGGCTTTCGGCCACCGCCCGATAAATGCCCGGGTAAGGCTTTCGCATATGGATCTCATGGGAAGCATAGAGCTTGGTGAAGCGTTTTACCAGCGGGCAGTGCAGGCGCAGCCAATCTAAATGGATTTCATTTGTATTGGAGAGCGCGTAGACCGGCCCCTCCGCCAGAAGCTCTTCCATCAGGACGTCCATGCCTTCCACGGGACCAGGAAAAATATCGCAAAAGTGCTTCTCCACCTCGGCTACCGTGATGCTAGTGCCGTAGAGATCAGAAAGGCGGCGGGCAAAATCCACCCGGCCAATACTGCCGAACTCGAAATCGAAGAAAAGGGAGCTGGAAAGGAAGGCCTCGGCGCGGGCTAGGTTATGCGGGCCCGCCTTGCTTTTCAGCCAATCGAGGAAGGGCGCGAAATCTACCTTGAGGATAACGTTGCCGAGATCAAGGAGAGGCGTTTTTCGCATGGCTCTAGAGATTCAGCCGGAATTCATGCACGCGGCTATAGTTGGACAGCACGTAGACCGAGCCCGTCTGCTCATCGATCGCCACCGGCGCAAAGGAACCCGATCCCCGGCCCAGGCCGGACTGGCCGAGAAGGGATCCATCAGAGGCATCGAGCGCGTATACTTTGTCTTCGGTGCTCGTGGCCACCAGCACGCGGCGGCCATTACGGACGACGAGCCCTAAGCCACTTGGCACCCCGCGACGCAGAGTATAGCGCCAGAGTTCTTGGCCCTTGGCACCGATCGCGTAGATCGTGCCTTCGGAAGAAGGGAAATAAATAACTTCGCCATCCGTCACGAGCGGCGCGCGGGCGCCTCCGGCCGGGAACTCCCAAATAATGTTTCCATCGCGTCGGGTATGGCGCAGTTTTCCATCATAGGTGGTCACGAGCAGACCATCTTTCCAGCCCACCACCCGTGCATCCACATCCATGAACTTCAAATTATCGCGGTAGATCTTTTCCGAGTCCACCGCGCCCGTTTCGGGATTTAGGGAAACGAGCGCTCCGTCGCTAAAACCAATCCATATTTTTCCGGCGATCGCGGAAGGATTTCCGCCGCCCTTGATACTGGTATTGTTAAAAGCCGGACGGCGGTAGGTCCACAGGATTTTACCGGTGGCCATATCCACCGCGTGGAGGGCTTCGTCCTCGGTACCCACGAAGAGGCGCTGAAACGCATGGATCATCGCACCATGCACAGGCCCGGAAAGCGCAGACTCCCAAACCAGGCGGCCAGAGTTAATTTCAAATTTACGGAGCGTTCCGCTTTCGCTGCCCACGTAAACACTGGATTCATCGGCGTAGGGCTGCGCCGCCACGCCATCGGCGATGCGATGCTGCCAGAGAATCCTGCCATTGCGCTTAGCGAGGGCGGTGATGCCAAAACGTTCGGAGCCAAAAAGCAGTTTTTCGGAAGCCAGCACCGGGGCCGAATAGGTTACTTGCCCTACCCCGGCTTCTTGGCGCAGAAAATCACGCTCATCTTCCACGAAACTCCAGCCCCGCTGCAAAACTGGCTCTTTCGTGCGAACCGCGCGCGAATGAGAACAGGCCGTAAACAGCAGAACGAACGATAGACTAGCCGCGAAAATTCGCATTCATTGCTCCGAAAATCAGAGACGTTTAGCGCTGAGCTGTTTCTCGAAGGCGGAAGCCGCGCCGCTATAGTAGGAACGCGCCGCAAATTTTTCCTGCACCGTCTTATACAGCTCGATCGCCTTTTGATTTTCCTTTAAAGCCTCGTAGCAACGGGCCTGGGCCATCAATACTTCGGGGCGGAGGAAATCCGAACCATCGGTCTTGAGGGTTTCCTCGTAGGTAGCCACGGCTTCCTTGAATTTACCGGCGCTCTCCTGCGAGATACCAAGATTATAGCGGGCGAGCAGGCGCGAAAAAGAATCTTTCGCGTGGCTCGCGGCTTTTTCGTAATGCTCGGTGGCCTTGTCGAAATTCTTGGCCTCCATCCAGAGATCGCCAATTTGCAGCTCAGCCTCGTAGGCCGCGCGGGACCCAGGATACTCGGCAAATAATTTCTCGTAGCTCTTTTCGGCCTGCTCGAGCTGCTTGCCGGCGATCAGATCTTTAGCAGCCAGCTGCGCTTCGTAAAGCGCGTTCGTGGCGGCCATTTCTCGGCGCTCGCTGCGCTCTTTCCAGAGGGCCACGCCGCCCACCACTACTAAGGCGGCCAAGATAATGCCGGCTACGGCTTTCCAATTTTCTACCACTAGATCCGAAATTGCTTTTGTGTTCATACCCAAGTTTATACCTTTAGATTTGCCGATTCGTAAAGAATCTCCTATACTTCCTGCATGTTCAAATATCGCGCCGCATTCGTTTTGACGCTCCTTTGGATGTTCCTCCTAATGGCCCCCGTGGCCAAAGCCGCGATCGGCGGAGGCGAAGAGAAAAATCTTCGGGGCCGGCTCGGCATCGGGTTTACGAACCAAATCGCCACCAATGCCTCAGGCTCCACGATCCCCGCCCTCAGCGCTAAGTACTACCTGGGCCGCAGCTTTGCCACTTCCCTGGCCACCGGTTTTGACACCCGCGCCGGCGGATCCACGGTGGTTTTGGGCGCAAAACTCTTCCGCAATATGTTCGTGGAATCGAATCTGATTTTTTACGTGGGCGGCGGGATCGCCTATATCAACCGCAGCGGTTCCAATCTTCAGGGCTCGCTCTTTTTCGGTTCCGAATTTTTCTTCGATAAGATCCCCAGTCTTGGCCTCAGCTTCGAAGCCGGCATCCGCGGTGATAATACCACCGGCTCCTTCGCGATCCGCACTTCGGGCGATTCGTTTCTCTCGGCCGGAATGCACTTTTACTTCTAACGTCGGTTGGCTGTTCGCAGTTGGCGGTTATCCGTTGAATGCTATTTTCACTGCAAACCGCTAACGGCCAACCACCCACCGTTCCCCATTGACATCCCCTCTCCCTGCCATACAATAAACAGGTAGGAGACACGTATGGTTCGAAGGATCGGACTTCTCATTCTGGCGCTCAGCCTCTTAGTCACTTCAACCCGCCTTGCGCGGGCCGCCGACGAGCAGCCTCAGGCCGGCGCCCAAGAGCTCGCCAACCCGTTCTCCGATTTCGTGCCCTTCGAAGACGAATACGACGTGGATGAAGACGAGCGCTTCATGTATTTCGGCCGCTTCTTTGCCGTCTCCCTCGGCAGCGGCCTCCATAAATTCGGCGGCAATATCGGTAAGCTTTATAATACCGCCATTCCCGTGCTGGATTTCCGCCTGCTCTATTTCTTCGATTTCCGCCTCGCCGGCCAAATCGGGATCAGCTCGGCTTCCCACGCCTTCAACGCCGTCCCTAACGGCGCAGTGGAAGTGAGCCTCATGCGCATCAACGCCGACATGAAATACTATATGGACACGAAAGACTGGGGCGCCGCCGTGACCATGGCGAATCCCTATATCATCGCCGGCGTGAGCAATACCTTCCGCACCCAGGCATTCCAAACGCTGAACAAAGTGGAAAAAGACACCGCCTTCGCCCTCTCGGCGGGCGCGGGGATGGAATTCGCCCTCAAACCGCGCAAAACCAGCCTCGGCATCGAAGGCCGCGTGCACCAAATCTATTTCAAAGACCGCAACGAGGAGAGCTATATCGACAGCGGCCTTCCCGACACCACGGGAAATATGTATTCGATGATCACGAGCATCATCTTCTTCTTCTAGCTAGGAGATACCATGCGGATCCTGCTGAGCTTCCTCCTTCTCACTGCTTGCGCGCAAACGCGCCCGCTTCCCGACCGCCACGTGGCGTTCGTGTCCAAGCACGCCACCGAAGCCACTCTCACGTTCTCGCATAAAGTGGAAATGATCACGAATCGCCGCCCCACCAAAGCGGAAGCCCGCGATCAGATCGAAAAGCAAATTCTCCACCTTTTCGGCCCGATGGAACGCGCCGCTTCGATGGCCGCGCCCAAAGAAGACCACCAAATTTCCAACGTGCAAGTCAGCTTGCCCTCCCCCGGCCTGGCCGAGATCAGCTACGACTACGAAGGCACGATCGTGGTGGAAAAAGGCCCGCGCACGAACTACGACGTGATCCTACCGAACAATCCCGACCTCATCTACCAGGCGGCGATGGTGGGAAATTATAATCCCTGCACCGACGATCACTACCAAGGCGAAGGAGACTTTTGGTATTTCTGGAGTCCGGCTCCCGCGTATAAAAAATGCCGCCTGAAGGAGGGCGTAGACTATGAGGTAGTGCATGGCCGCATCGAGCGCGTCAATCCGGAAGCTAAGTCTACCTACCCCGAATACGACCGCCTCGTGCAAAACGGGGAGATCCGGATCGACGCTTTTTTCGGCCTCGACGATCCCGCGCATAGCCATGACCCCGCCCGCTCCAAGGATGCCGGCGCCGAGAGCTATCGCGCACTGAAAAAAAGCCTGAAGGAAATGGGCTTCGCTTTCTCTGCTTGGACTCCCGAAAAAATCCGCAAAATCGCGCCCGCCTCCGCGCTTCTCCCCCACGTGGAAGAAGGCACCAAAACGGCGGGCGAGGTCACGATGCGCGTGCGCTTATTCTTCGGCGAAACCGCGATGGACGAAGAGAGCACGCCCTTTCACTATTTTTTTCGCGATGGCCTCGGACACGCCTCGGTGCTGATCTACGACGGACATAGCGGCCTCGGCGGGCACCTCGATCTCGAAGAGATCGCCAGGATCAATAATTTCCGCATCACTTTGCCCAAAGAGCAGTACCAGATCTTCTTCTTCAATAGCTGCACTTCGTATACCTACTACAATACCCTCTATTTCCAGAAGAAGCGCGGCTCCGCCAAACGCCGGGTGGACCCCAAGGGCACGAAAAACTTGGATATCCTGGCCAACGGCCTCGAAACCGCGTTCGATCTCGAAGCGGGCGCGAACCTGGGGCTGATTACCGCAATCCACGACTGGGCCGAGCGCGGAAAGTGGAAGTCCTACCAAAAGCTGGCCAAAGAGATCGACGACGACAATTTGTTCACCGTGAATGGCGATGAAGACAACCCCACCAAGCCGGTCCACTAGGCACTGGGACACTAATGCGCTAGATTTTTTTCGGGGAACCACTACACTTTCTTTATTCACCGGAGGTTTCTATGCGCTCGTTCCTACTGCTCGCTCTCTTCGCCGCCATCCCCGCCATGGCAAAAGTTCCTTACCCAAGCGATATTAAAGTTTCTACGGAATTTTCGTACAACGACGTAGACCGTACCACGGAAGCCAGTACGTCCTCCGTGTTCGACCGCGCCAACCACGGCTGGAAAACCATTTTCCGCCACGGCAATGGGATTCAAGTCCAGGCCCGCGTGATCTCCAGCTCGCAAAAAGACGTGCGCATGGAATACCAGGTGATCGACGCCAAAAATAATAATGAAGTGCTTTCGTCCCCGGCATTCATTGCGCTCTTTGGCGAAAAGGCCGGAATGGAAACCCAGGACCGCAACGGCGCGAAGGTGAAGATCAGCTTATTGGCCAATCCCGTCAAGTAGGCTTTGCGCCCTTATGTCTTTTCTCTACTTCTCTTCCGAGAATTCCCCGTTCGCGAAGGAATAGACCTTCCTCACTCCCTCGATCATCGTCTCGAGGTGCGCGGGGCGCTTCCATACGGCCGAAAGATTGGCCAAGGTAGCTTTCGTATAATTCAAATCGAGATCCTGGCCCTGGTGCTCATGCTTGATCAGCATCTCGCCGCGGTTTTTATAATTCCCGTCCACCACGCGGATCAGGGGCTGCCCCCCGTTCGTGAGCATGGCGAGCATCTTCTCCTTCACTTGGCGCCAGTCGCGGTCTTTGATCTCAAAACGCTTGGTGCGCGGGTTCATCGCGTAGGTATAGAGCTTCTGCTCTTCGCAGAATTCCTCCGTGAAAAATTCGTCGATGAAGGTGATATCGTTATGGGCTTTGCGCACTTCGAAGATCTTCTGGCGACCCAAGCCCAGCTTTTTGTCCCAGTTCCGCTTCTGCACCATGTCTTCGCAGCGATCGTATTCCATCCCGAACTTGCCTTTGTTCCAGCGGTCTTCGATGTGGCGGAATAATTCGATGCCGAGCTTATAGGGATTCATGCCGCCGGGCTGAGTTACCATCACTCCCGCATGGCGGTCGGCGAAATCGATGAATTCCGAAGCGTCGAGCATCTTCTCGGTGAGGATCTTGGAGTGCCAATAGGAAGCCCAACCCTCGTTCATGATCTTGGTCATGCGCTGAGGCACGAAATAATAAGCCTCGTCGCGCACGATCGAGAGCACGTCGGCCTGCCAGTCTTCCATTGGGGCATTCTCGAGCATGAACTTCAAAACGTCGCGCTGGGGCTCTTTGGGGAAATGCTCTTTTTGCTCTTTCCGCGCCGCCTCGGCATCCTTTTTATTTTTCTCCATCACGGCTTTAGGATTCATGAAGGAATCCAAATAACCACGCGGGGCCTTGAATTTCCCTTCGTCGATGGGGCCGGCTTTATCTTCTTCCTGCTTGGGCTGATCCGTATTCTGGAAAGGCAAATAGGGATCGATCAAGTCTTCGATCGAGAGGCAGCGGTCGATGAAGGACTCGACCTCATCCTCGCCGTATTTATCCATATAGCGGCGCACGCGGGATGCGTTATTCGCCATCTGGTCGAGCATCTTGCGGTTGGTCTTCGAGAACCAATAGTTGTTCTTAAAAAAATCGCAGTGGCCGTAGA
Source organism: Bacteriovoracia bacterium (assembly GCA_050246755.1). Taxonomy (GTDB): domain Bacteria; phylum Bdellovibrionota; class UBA1018; order CAIPTA01; family CAIPTA01; genus JAKFYM01. The sequence goes on along the minus strand of JBFWVL010000002.1, from coordinate 192,820 downwards.
CGTGGGCCATCACTAATTTCTGATCAATGTAGGGATTCGAATTCAATAAATAGGCGTAGCAGGGATCGGTATTGATCACCATTTCGTAGATCTTCTGCATCCCCCATTCGTAACCTTTAGAGAGCTGGTCGTAGCTCATGCCGAAGCGCCAGTGCGGGTAGCGCGCGGGAAAACCGCCGCCGGCCGCGATCTGGTTCACCTGGTCGTAGTCCACCATCTCGAAAAGCACATCGAAGCAATCGAGGCCATAGCCTTCGGCCACGGCTTTCACCTTTTCTTGGAGTTCCTTGAGCTCGGGAGGAAGACGAATCGGCTGCATTTACTTCCCCTTCCCTAAGAGATCCTTGATCGACTTCATGATCCCTTCTTTATTCTCAATCTTGGAGAGCGAGAGCTTCTCGTGCCCATCCTTAAAGTTTTCCTGGAGGTCCTTGAGGAATTGCCCAGAGCCGTAACGGCTTTCCACTTGTCCGTAGCAGAACTGATTGATCTTGGGAAAAAGCTGGTTCTGGATGAGATCGAAGCAAAGCTTGGTGTCTTCTCCGCTCCAGTTATCGCCATCGGAAAAATGGAAGCAGTAGATATTCCACTGGTTGGGCGGATAGCTGGTCTCGATCAATTTCAGGCAGGCCTTATAGGCGCTGGAGATGAGCGTGCCGCCGCTTTCGCGGGTGGAATAGAAAACTTTTTCTTCCACTTCGCGGGCCACCGTATCGTGGATGATATAGCGGGTCTCGATGCCCTTGTACTGCGAGCGCAGCCACGTATCGATCCAGAAGCTTTCGGTGCGCACGATCTCTTTTTGCTCATCGCCCATCGAGCCAGACACGTCCATCATGTAGATGATCACGGCGTTGGCGTCGAACTCCTGGGTAGTTTTCCAAGAACGGTAGCGCATGTCGCGACGGATCGGCACGATCATGGGATCTTCGGGGTTATAAGTCCCCGAGGCGATCTGCCTTTTTAGGGCTTCCGTAAAGGAACGCTTGAAGTTACGCAGGGAATTAGGCCCCTGGTGGGCGATGCCGGTATAGCGGTCTTTGTTCTTTTCCAGAATCTCTTTGCCCTTGGGCTCAATACGCGGCAATTCTAATTCGTCGGCGAGGATCTCGGCGAGCTCCGCCAAAGTGAGATCTACCTCTAGGGAATGATTGCCTTCGTTGTCTCCGGCCTGGCCGCCGCCGTCGCCCTCTTTGGGCTGGCCGTTCTGGCCCACTTCATCGCCCACTTTCCCATCGCCCTGGCCCACGCCGCCTTCGTTGGTGCCGAACTTAAAGCGGGGGATCTCGATTTGGGGCATAGGGATGGAAACGGTGTCCTTCCCCTTGCGCACGATCATGTCGCCATTGGAAATATACTTCTTGAGGTTTTGCTTGATCTTGCCCTTGATGATGTTCTTGAACCGGGCGTGGTCTCGCTGGATATTAAAGAGCGACATGCTTCCCCCGTTCGCGAACACTTCCGCTTACGGCTTGAAACAAATTCGACTCCTCCATCTCTTCCGACCGAACATTGAGAAAAGTGCCGTCTTCCTGGCTATAGAATTGAAACTCGCAGCCGCGTGGCAGGCTCTCGCTTTTTTCCGAGATGAACCATTCGTCGCAGGCGATGGGGCCCTTGATATGGGTCATCTCGGTGAGCGCGCCCTTCACGTTGCGCAGCAGTACCGAATGGGAATCCCCGCGCTTGAGGAACTCGAGGTCTCCCCAGGGAGAACGATACACATGCTCAATCACCGAGGGCTTTTCTTCACCGGTTGGCAGCCAGCGCTCGGCAATTTCGGCGCGGGCCGAAAAAGGAAGAATCGCCAATGCTAGGAGGATCGTCTTGTTCATCGTTGCCTCCTTGATTAGCCGCGCTCTTTCGCGTCTCCGCGCGCAAAGATCGAGGCCACGTAATTGAGGATATCGGTGGCGGAAATCTCGTCGTAGCCGAAATCGCGGATCAGGCGCGTCTTTACCACGTCGATTTTTTCCTGCATCGCTTTGTCCACCACGTTCGAAACCAGGCTTGAGAGCTTGATCGAGTCCTTCTGATCTTCGAACAGCTTCAGTTCAAGGGCGCGGTGGAGCCTTTCGTTCGTGCGGTAGTCGAAGGTTTTTCCTTCCACGGCCAGCGCGCCGATATAGTTCATGATCTCGCGGCGGAAATCGTCTTTCCGCGAATCCGGGATATCGATCTTCTCCTCGATCGAGCGCATGAGGCGCTCATCGGGCTGCTCGAGCTGGCCGGTATAGCGGTTACGCACTTTTTCTTTCTGCGTATAGGCCTTGATATTATCGATATAGTTCGCGCAGAGGTTGCCGATGGCCGATTCGTCGGCGGAGATCGCGCGCTGCACTTCGTTCTTGATGATATCCTCGTATTCCTGCTTCACGGCCGAGAGATGCTCTTTATACTCGCGGCGGCGCTCTTCGTTCGAGATCAGCGTATGGTGGCGCAATCCGGACTCGAGCTCGTTGAAGAGCATAAAGGGATTCACGCAGCCGAGGTGCCCGTACTTCACGAGCGTATTGGAGATCTTGTCCTGGATATAACGGGGAGATATCCCGTCGAGGCCTTCGCGCACGGCTTCCTTGCGAAGCTCCTTCACGTTATCTTCGGTATAGCCCGAGAGGGTTTTCCCATTGTAGAGCTTCATCTTCTGGATGAGCGAGAGATCGTTTTTCTTGGGTGCTTCGAGGCGGGTAAGAATCGCCCACATGGCAGCCATCTCGATCGTATGCGGAGCGATGAAAACGCCCTGCACTTTGCCTTTACCGAAGTCCTTGGCGTAGATCCGCTCCTCTTCGTGGAGCTTGGTGATATACGGCACGTCGATCTTCACGGTTCGGTCGCGCAAAGCTTCCATGAACTCGTTGTTCTGCAATTTACGGAACTCGGGCTCATTGGTATGGCCAATAATCACTTCGTCGATCGAAGTCTGGGCGAATTTCTTGGGCTTCACCACGTGCTCCTGGCTCGCGCCGAGGAGATCGTAGAGGAAGGCCACGTCGAGCTTCAGTACTTCCACGAACTCGATCACGCCGCGGTTCGCCACCTGGAATTCCCCGTCGAAGTTGAATGCGCGAGGATCCGAGTCGGAACCAAATTCCGCGATCTTGCGGTAATTGATATCGCCGGTGAGCTCGGTGGAATCCTGGTTCTTCTCGTCTTTGGGCTGGAAGGTTCCGATCCCGATCCGGTCTTTTTCGCTGAGGGTGAAGCGCATCACTTTCACGTGATCCATCACCTTGGTGAAGTCGCCCTTATAGCGCGCCATGAGTTCGCGGAAAATCATGCGCATGGGAGGAGAAAGCTCTCCCTTGATCTTCATTTTGTAGGTGCCCTTGCCCGTCTTATTCATCTCCTCTTCGAAGGCCTTGCGGCTGTCTTCGGGGATGAGCAAGAGCGGCTCTTCGTTCATCGGAGACTTCATCTCCCCGGTCTGGCCCACGAGGCCGAACTTAGGATCGTCGACGAACTTAAAGGTATAGAGGGCTCCTTCCGGAGTATAGGAATAGCGCTCGATGCCCTTTTTCAGGAGGCGGGCGATCGTGGATTTAGCCGAGCCAACGGGTCCGTGCAGGAGAAGAACGCGTTTCTCGGTTCCGTAGCCCAGGGAGGCGGAACGGAGAAAGTTCACGAGCTTCATCATGTGCACGTCGAGGCCGAACACGGCGTCTTTGCCATTCTCGATGGGATCTTCGAAAAATTTATAGTGGGTAACTTCTTTTTTGTACTCGTTGAACTGACTCGTGCCGTAGCCCGAGATCATGTCGTACATTCTCTGGAACGCGTTTCTCGTTACGTTAGGATTCTCTTTTACGAGATCCAAGTATTGGGAAAAGCTTCCTTCCCAGTGAAGTTCCTGGAACGACTTCGGGCTATGTAACCCGGACACAAATTTCAGTAAGTCTTTATTGTTGGTTTCGCTCATTGAATGCCCCTTCTCCGTGGTGCATAGGGTGAGGTCCCTATAAGCTAATTATCTGCTGCGTCACGAATGATGTCAAAGGTTTAGGAAGGGCTTTTGATATCCGACAAAACCTAATGGTTTTGAGGGGTTTAACGGGTGTTGCGGTAAGGATTTTTTAGGCATTTACCTGGTGATTGGGCCTGGGGCTCTGCGCCTAGGCGCTTCGCGAGAGCGGGCGCGGGTAAATAGATTTTGTTACTTGAAGCGCCTCGAGTGAGGCTTCCTTCCGTGTAAATTTCCCAAACTAGACTTCCCTGCCACGGGTGTTTAACCTAGTAAGATCCATGAAGATTGTATCCGCGGGAAATACGCATATCGGCCGCAAGCGCAAGGTGAACCAGGATTCCTTCCTAATGGAACCCAAAAGCCGCCTATTCGTGGTGGCCGACGGCATGGGTGGTCACGCCGGTGGGGAAACTGCCTCCAAGCTCACCGTGGAAACCGTGATCCAGTCCATTCTCACCGACAAGGCCTCGAAGCTGAACTCCGCCCCCGAAGACATGGTGATGGGCGCCGTGCATCGCGCGAATACCGCCGTGTTCAGCACCGCCGAAAAAGACAAGGCCCTCACCGGCATGGGCACCACCGTGGTCACGATGTACCTCACCGCCGACAAAATTTTCATCGGCCACGTGGGTGATAGCCGCGTGTATATGGCCAGGCCCGGACAGATCTGGCAGATGACCAAGGACCATAGCCTGGTGAACGAAAAGCTGAAGGCCGGAATCATCACGCGCGAGCAGATGAAGCGCGATAAATCGCGGAATGTGATCACCCGCTCGGTGGGCTTTGAGAGCTCCGTGTTGGTGGACGTGTACCAGAAAGAACTAAGCCCCGGCGAACTCTACTTCGCCTGCTCCGACGGTCTTTCCGGCATGGTGGAAGATGGCGAGATGCTCAAGATCATCGACGAGCTCGGCTGGAATACCGACGACCTCAACCCCCTGGTGAACAAGCTGCTCGAAACGGCCTGCGAAAATGGCGGCGATGATAACGTGACCGTGGTCGTGGTGCGGGTAGATAAATAGATACATTGCGAACGCAAACAAAAAATATAAATCAAAATTTATTTATCTTGCCTCTCCTCCACCACGCACTCCTCGGGGCCGAGAAAATATCCGTCATACACCGCGCACCAAATTTTCGTTTTCGCCGGATTCCAAACCGTAGCTAGATACCGGGGCTTCGAAACCGAAGCGCACGCATGCTTCCCATCCGCCTCGATGAATCCACCGCCGTGGTAATCCTCCGGCTTCACCAATTCGCGTGCCTCGGAAATAGCGCCGATCAGCACTCCGCTCACCTGCTCAGAGGGAGGTTGAAACGTGGCCAGCTCAGAAACCTTCGGCAGGTACTTCTTATTACAAGTCACGATCAAACCGCGGATCGGCTCCACCACGGCCACTTTCCCGGGAGGCAGAACCCCCTCGGCGTGCGCAAAAACCGTAACTAGGAAAAGAAACCACATACCTATTCATCGTCTAAACCCCATGGATCTGGAGCTCAAAACCGATAAAACCCCCCTGTCCAAGGATTAGGCAGTCGTATAGGAACCGGCCTTATGCCAATCCCTGTCTCCGCGCGGAGACGGTAAAATCCCTCGGTATCTCAGGCACCTACGCAATCGGTCTTGGCACCCTTCCTGCGACTATAGTCACAAGCCAGGACGGCGATTTAGGAAAGGACGCTTTTTATGCAACAGGCTCTATATAACGTATCTGCTTACTTCACCCTTCAGGGGATCAATGCGGAGAACGAAATCCGCGAGCACCTTCGTGTTCCTACGCTTATGCTAGCCGGCATTCTTTTCATCTCGGCCTCGTTGCCTTTGATGGATTCTGCCTCCACCACCGATTTACGCCCCATGGAAGACAGCTACCAGGACCTAAACCTGTCCGAGGTTGCGCTGCACCTTTCCACGCGCTTGCCCGCCGAGCACAAAAAAGACTCGTATAAGCTCGCCAAATTACTGCTCCAGCTGAGCGAGCGCCATATGCTTTCTCCCGGCCTCATCCTCTCGGTAATCGAGACGGAATCCAGCTACCGCTATAGCGTGGTTTCGAAAAAAGGCGCCGTGGGCCTCATGCAGCTCTTGCCCGATACGGCCAAAGAAGTGGCCCAGATGTATCACATTAAATCGTACCGCTCGGAAGAAGACCTCTACGACCCTGCGGTGAACCTGCGCCTCGGCGCCGCCTACCTCTCCTACTTGCGTGGCCGCTTCGGCAACTCGCTGCACTACTTGGCCGCTTATAATATGGGTCCCACCGCCTTGCGCAGCCGCCTCAAAAGCGGAAACTACGAGCTCGGTGCGGTAGAACACTACGTGCGCAATATCCAAACCCGCACCGCGAAGCTGCGCCAGAACGATTCTTCGCGATTCGCCAAACAGCCCACGCTGATGCGCAATGCCCGCGGCACCTTGCTCGCCGACGCTCTCTAGAGATTTTCTTTACACTCGGTTTTGCGGCAGTAGGATGCCTGTAAATGGGAGCTGCACGTGGAGTGCGCGGCGGTAGACGCCTCTTCCTGGCTGGTGCCTACTCCCGTGAAAATTTTCTCGGCTGCCTCCACCTCGCAAACCCAGGTAGGATTATTGAGCGCCGAAGGCAATGAACTCACCACGCGAATGCGTCCCGTAGGGCCGCGGCCCTGCCCTAAGCGCCGCGAGCGCACGGATTCAAATCCTTCATGATAGGATTGCAAAAGGCCGGCGCGAACTTCCGCCCGGCAAGCTTTGGCTACTTCGCGCGTGCGTCCGATGGTGGCGTCATTCACGCCTTTTTGGAATGCCACGCGACGCGTGCAATCAGAATTTTCTTTCGGGCGATTTGTCGCGCAGCCCACCAAGGCTAGGCAACTCACCCAGAGAATAACCCTCATCAAACCCCCAAAAAATTCTATGTTGGGAGCGAAACGGTCGTAAAGAAAAAATCCCGCAAATACTGCTCCGCGTACAATTTTTTTGAGTCAAATCTCTCCATTCCTGACGAACCGTCGCAGTGAGTTCGGGAATTTCGCCCCGTGGCGTATTGTTACACGGAAGCTCTCGCAAAATTTCTACACTTCGCCCATGGCATACGCCTTGCGACTGTAGGGCATTGTCAATCAGACCGGGGATGCTCACTCATCTTTGGCAAGGAGGCCTCTCATGACGAAACTACTCTATCTCTTACCGATTCTCTTATTGGCTACTCTCGTAGCCAAAGCCGACTTCGTGCCGGGACGCGTGCGCGTGGACGCCAAAGGCGACTTAAATGCGAGCGTGGCCACCGGAGTTTTTAAATCCGTGGACCGGGCGATCGTGCTCCAGGAATTTACGGATGGCGTGGGCGTGACCGGCTACATGCTACTCACCCCCAAAGGAGAAGTGCACTTCCAGCTAAAGCAAACGCGGAGTTCCCGCTGCGGCCCGGTGTATACGGCTCAGTCGGATTCGGAAGAGGGAATCACCATGCTTCTGCGCGATAGCGTGGCCAAAACCAAATGCCGTCTGCCCGCCGAATGGACGATCGAATTCAATAAGGGAGGCAAATCCCGCCTCGTGCTCGAGGGCGCCCCCCGCCGTTATTTCCTCACGGATGGCGGAGATCAGAAATAGAAACGAACTCCGATATTCGCGTCGAAATAGATATCGGAGCTGGGAATCAGTCCCACGTTCACCGCGGCCTGCGTGAAAAGCTCGATATCGGGGTTCGCAAATTCGTAGGCTAAGCCCACGGGCAAGCGCGGACCGAATACCACTTCGTTATCCGCGGTTCCGGATTTCGAGCGTAGGGAGAGGCCTAGGCCGAAAAATAGGTCGATTTTTTCGTCGCCGATCAAAACCATGCCGGGCTGATTCCAGAGGTAGTTGGTATTCAGCTGAAAGCGGGATTTCGTGATAGCCCAGCCGGCCGATCCCTCGATCGACTGCTGATCATCGATCCAGTGCCGCGCGGTTACCCCGTTCGGGCTTCCGAGCACCACTCCCACCCCCGTGCCTCCGCCGGCAAACGCCTGCACCGAGAAAAATACCGTCATCGCCACTAGAAGAAATCGCATAGAGTCACCCCGTTTACTTAGGTTTTAGCAAAAGATCTCCTCGATTCAAACCATTAGCGTATTGGTGAGACGAAATTGTAGTGCTAGCCTGGAGGCATGCGCTTGGTTTGTCAGCAACCGAATTATTTTCCCTGGCTTGGATATTTTGAACAAATCGCCAGCGCCGATCTTTTCATCTACCTCGATACCGTGCAGTGGATCCGCCAGGGCCGCCAGCACCGCACCCGCGTTCCCTCTCCCGGAAATACCGAAAGCCGCCACTGGCTCACCGTGCCGGTGCATGGGCATGGACACCGCACGAAACCATTTCGGGACATTCAAATAGACCATAGCCGCAACTGGCCCCGGATCCACTGGGAAACGCTGCGCACCCTCTACGGCGCCGCGCCTCACTTCAAGAACCAGCTCGAGCCCTTGATCCGCCCGTTTTTCGAGCGTGCGGACGAGCGCAAGTATCTGTTTGATCTTTGCGCCGGCAGCGTAACCGCCGTGAGCGAATTTTTGAAACTCGATCCCCCTTCGGCCCGCGCCGGCGATTTTCCGGAATCCGGCGTAAAGAGCGAGCGCTTGATCGCTCTCTGCCGCGAGTTTTCCGCCGACGAATACTATTCCGGCCTAGGCGCCACGCGCTACCTCGATCTCGCCGCTTTCCGCGCGGCCGATATCCGCGTGCGCTGGCAACACTTCCGCTCGCTGCGTCCGGACGATCCGCTGCGCTCGGCCGATCTCTCCGTGCTCGATTGGCTAGCCTATGTACCCCTGGAGCAAATCATCGCGAGCCTGAAACCCTTGCCGAAGATGGCGGATCTCCCCCCCTTTCCGGCGCCCTCTCCTCAGCTCGATCTATAAATGGAATAGTGCGCGTGGTGCTCCGGCGCGACCACTTCTCCCAGCCAGGGATGCCTTTTTTCCACCGCGTCGCGTACCGCCCGGCCACGGCCCACGAGCGTAATGCCCTGCTTGGCGGAAATACCGCGCAGGTCACCGAGCGTTTTTTCGATCGCCCCGCGGGTACCGTAGTCGTAGAGAAAATAAAAGGGCGCGGCCACGGGAATAATTTTCGTGAGGTCGGCAGCAAGCAGCTCCGCGTTTTTGCAGCCGTGGGCATTTAGTACCCGGTTTCCTTCCTGCACACGTTCCGGCACCAGTTCGTAGCCCACGAATTTTATGCCGGGGAAATGCCTTTCCAGCACGAAGCCCAGGCGGCCATACCCCGCGCCTAAATCCACCACGGTATCGCCGGCTTTGAGCGGAAGACTTTCGGCGATCCTGCGCAGCTCGGTATAGGGAGTCAGAAAAATATCGGCGCCTTTACTGGCCCAGTTCTGCTCAAATTCCCGGGAAGGAGGGAGCGCCGCTTCGATTTCGGAAATGCGCAGGCCCAGCCAGGCGTCGGCGGCGGCGCTATATTCCTTTTCTTCCGCGTAAGAATTTTCTTCCCAGAATGGAAATGGATTATTGGGGTCTAAGACGCGCATCCCGCTCTTGTAACGCGCAATCGCGAAAAAACCTAGATCCCCGCCGCATTCAGCTCGCGCATGGCTTCGGTAAACAACGGCGAGTAGGGAAAGCCTTCCAGTGCTCCGCCCCTATCTTGGTTTTTCTCGTCTCCGAGATTCTTCACCAAGTACCCGAGAAGATCATGGGCGGTCACCAGGCCCACGATCGCGCTGCCGCGGGTTACGAGAATGGAGGAAACTTTCTCGTCGAGCATTCGCTGCGCTACGGCGCGCACCGAGCTCGACTCGTCCATGCTCACGAGATTCTTATTGATCATTGCGGAAACATTCATGGAACCTCCAAAGCTCAGGGAGGTGCAAGCGTCGGTCCAGGTAAAGAGCTTTGGGTAAAATTGCCGCTATAGCGGCGCAAGGGTGAACTGGGTGGCTTGATCGAGGAACGCATTTCCGTCTTTAGACCAAAGCACTTTACCGTCCACGGTGATGCCCGCGTCGCCCTTGGCCCAGCGCCCGTTGAGCGAGATCACGCCCACCTTATCGTCCACGCATTTCAGGAAAAAATCCTTTTCGTCGATCTTAACGTCCACGCAATTCAGGAATGCCGACTCGGCCTCGCCAATGGTATCCACCTTGGCCGAGCCGAGGTAACCGCCGTCCTCCTTGCGGTTCACCTGAAAAAATACGATGCGCTTTCCGCTGGCTTCGAGCGCAATCTGGGGAGAATACATTCCTACGAACTCCGACTTTTCTCCGCTAGCCGGGGCTTCCACTTTTTGATTGAGGTCGATATCGGAGTCCGTTTTTCTCGTGCGGTCTTTTACAAAGTAAAAACCCACCATGGCGCAGGCCATGATCAGAATGGCGGCGCCAGCGATCGTGAATGCTTTTTTCTGTGATTCCATAGCCTAAAGTATAATCCAGCGCGCCGGGAACGCCACCTGCTTCCGGGAGCGCGGGGCTTTTTGTTTAGGCGGCGTCCTGGTCGGAACTGCCCTTCCAATAAAACGCGATCGGCCGCGGGCTCTGCAAGGCGCAGCGGCCGGTGCCCGCCCTTTCCTTGAAGAAATCGTAGAGCGTTCCGCTACCTGCCTCCACCACGCATTCCCGCTCTTCGTAGGTTACGTGCACGAAGTTCTCGCAGGAGAAGCGGTTTTCTTTATAGGCCGCGGAATTGAGGTCGAAGCGCACGAACAGGTCGAACAGGCAAGTTTCGGGAAATTCTAGCAATAGATCGCGGCTCCGCGATTCAATCACCAAATGAAAAGGCCGCTTTCCGTCAGCCCCCGCGATGCTCTCGCCAAATCCGCGTAATGAATATTTGCCCGACGCTTCTTCTTTCAGGAAAACTCTTCTCATACTGCTCCCCCCTTTTTACGGCCCGAGAACCTATCGGGCGCGCCGAACAATTCCTGAAAGTCGGTAAGGAGAAGAAAGGGCCGCGTGGAGACAGGGCAAAAATGCAAAAAGGCGGAAACCATTCCGTTTCCGCCTTCCTGTTTTTTATTAGTCAGCGGTCAGTGACCAGATTATGGGCAGCTTACTCCCAGATTTCGTCTTCGCCCTTGAGCCAGGCCTTCACATTCTGCACGGTCACGGATTTCGGGCGCTCGAGCGGAAATCCTAGCGCACGGCTCCATACCAGGGCCGCCAACACGCCGAGCGCGCGGCTCACGCCGAAGAGCACGGTATAATATTCGTATTCTTTCATTCCGTAATGCAACAGGAGCGCGCCGGAGTGAGCGTCCACGTTCGGCCAAGGGTTTTTGATCTTGCCCATAGTGGAGAGAATCGGCGGAACGGTTTCGAAGATCCGCCAAACCGTGTTCACCAGCGGATCATTCGCCATATGTTCCTTGGCGAATTCTTGCTGGGCGGTAAAGCGGGGATCGGTCTTGCGGAGCACGGCGTGCCCGTAGCCCGGAACTACCTTGCCGTCGGCGAGAGTCTTCTTCACGTAGGCCTCGATCTGCTCTTTGCTCGGCTTATCGGAGCCGATGGCTTTTTGCATCTCGAAGATCCACTTGATCACCTCTTGGTTGGCTAAGCCATGGAGGGGCCCAGCGAGGCCGTTCATGCCGGCCGCGAAGCAAAGGTAGGGATCCGAGAGCGCCGAGCCCACGAGATGCGTGGTATGCGCCGAAACGTTTCCGCCTTCGTGGTCGGCGTGGATCGTGAGGTACATGCGCATGAGCTCCGCAAAACCGTTTCCTTCGAAGCCGAGCATATGGGCGAAGTTGCCGGCCCAGTCGAGGTTCGCCGAAGGGGCGATCGTTTTCCCGCCGTGGTACTTGCGGCGGAACACGTACGCCGCCACTTCCGGCAGGCGGGCAATCAGGTTCATGGAGTCTTCGTAGGCGTAGCTCCAGTAGTCTTTCTTCGCCATGCCTTCGCCGTATTTCTTCGAAAACTCCGATTCGGTCTGCATCGCCATCACGCCGGTCACGAACTGGGTCATGGGATGAGCAGACACAGGGAGCGCGTCGATCGTTTTTAAAACGTGGGCGGGAAGCTTGGAACGCTTGCGCCAGTCGGCGGAAAGCTCGGCCACGTCGGCTTCGGAGGGAATCTCGCCCGAAAGCATGAGGTAGAATAAACCTTCGGGCAGCGGCTCTTTTCCGCCTTTGGCCTTGGGCAATTTTTCTTTGAGCTCGGGGATGGTGAAGCCGCGGAAACGAATGCCTTCGTTCGCGTCGAGCAAGGAAGTTTCGTAGATCATGCCGGTGATTCCGCGCATTCCCTGAAAGGCCTGGGCTAGCTGAACTTCACCGATTTTCTTGGTGCCATGTTCCTTGATGATGTCTTTTACTTCGGCGGCTTGCGCCTCGGCTTTGGCTTTGAATAGATTTTTCAGTTTTTCCATATGTTCACCCTAAGAATAAAGTCGGCGGTTCCCCTCGATTATATAGGGGATTCTGTTCCGGCGCTGAAGGAAACTAGTGCCGCATGGCATAAATGTTAGATTTTTTCCCACCCTCACCAAAAGGCAACCCCTGCTCTCTCTTTACCTGTGAAAAAGGTTCGCTTCGGATTTCGGGCACCGTAAAATCTTTAGACAGCGGTTCGCGGCAGATCACCGTGTATTGCTCCCTCGCCAAAATTTAGTCCCGCGAGATCCGGAAAATCCTCACGCCCATTAGCCCCTCTTCTTCGAGGTGCCAGCCGAGGCTCTTCACGCCCTCGAGAAATTTCCCTAAGTGAGGTCGGTCGGGATCGGCGATCACCAGCTCCCGCCAGCGAGAACTTTTTTTGAGGTAGCCGAGCAAGGCTTCGGGAATTTTCGCATCGTAGAGAATATCGCTGCCGAGAAGAATATCGGGCTCCGCGCCCCCAACTCCGTAGGTCCAGTCGGCCGTTTCGCATTCGATTCCATGTAACGAGTTGTGCTTTAAATTTCTCTCGAGAAACGCCGGCACGTCGGGGTGCAGGTCCATCACCCGCGCTTTTATTCCCGCCTGGGCGAGCACCAAGGAAGGCAGCGCTAGCCCGCAGCCAAGCTCCAGGATCTCGAGCCCGCGCCAGTCGCCCGAATGCTCATCCGCGTAGCTCGCGAGCGCCCGGCCCGCCGGCCAGGGATTCCCAAAGTAAGGGCAGAGATCCTCGAACAGATCGGTATTTCCGGTGCGCTCGAATTCCTTAAAATGCGCGTCGATGGTTTGGTCGAGGCTCGCGAGGCTTTCGATCCTCAGGCACCGGCTGCCGAGCTCGAGTTCTTCCACCTTCGTCTCGTAGGGAAAAGTAAAGGGACGCACGTTACTGGGCCTCGCCGCGGCAAGCGATGCGCACGGCTTTCGCCAACTGCTTCATCACGCGGTTTTCCACGTCGGATTTTCTCTTCACCACGAATACGTCCGTGCGGCAGACCCTTCCTTTATAGGGAGAAGACCGGCGCACCAAACGAAATTCTTCTTTCACCTGGGCGTTATGCGCCTCGATCACGAAGCAGGGAAAATACCCGGCGGCCTTGCCTTGGCGGCAAAGCTCGAGCGCGCTCTCGAGGAGAGTTACCTTATATTTGATATTGCGGGGATAGGCATCGTCGGGCCAGCCGTCGAGGCCGCGCACCCGGGAAGGCGTGCCGAAAATTGGATTCACGGGCACCACGAACGGCAGATCTGCCTGCCCCACTCCGGGAAAAGCATTTTTCGAGGCGAATACGCCCATCTCGATCGAAGCCACCTTGAGAAAATCGAGATCGGGGTGAGCCACCGGCATATACGTCAACCCCACATCCACGTGGCGTTCCACGAGCGCGCGTTCGAGCTCGCCGGGCAGCACATCGTGCACGGTAAGCATCGCGTCTTCCCAGCCGGCCTTATCGAGAAACGATAGAAAGTAAGTGGAAAATACCTCGAAGGTAGCCAGCTTCACGCTCAGGGATGGATTTTTTTCCTCCTCCACCGAGTGGCGCAACTCATCGAGGGATTTAAGCAGGTCCTTCGTTTTGTCGGCGAAGCGTTTCCCGGCATCGGTGAGGCGGATATTACGGCCCGCGCGGATGAAGAGTTTCACGCCGATCTCGGCCTCAAGGTGGCTCACCGCTTTCGAGAGCGAGGGCGGAGAAACATGAAGGATTTCGGCGGCCCGGCGCACGCTGCCGCTCTCGGCCACCGCACTAAAATATTTGAGTCTTAATGTGTCCATAAGGAAACAATCGAATACTACAGTTTCGATCTTCGAATCAATACCTGGATTCAAGTTTTTCTCGGGTATTGCCGATACGTGGCTATGATGAAAATCACTCTAATTTTGGGCCTAGCACTATGCGCCGCCACGCCGCCCGCGTTTGCCGCGCATAGCGCTGAAAGAACCTCCACTCCCGATGATGGATTGGACCGTCCTCTCACCAATGAAGGATCTTCCCAAGCAGAAAGAAAGCTCCTGAATGGCGACGGCTACGGCCAGCCCAGCGAAGTTCCGGATGAGGCGGATGAAAACGAAGGAAATCACCACTGCAAAGGTGAAGACTGCGAACGTGAGTGAATCATGACCTACACCACGCTTATTCTATTGATTGCCGCCATCACCTTCCCTCTCACGGCTAATGCAAAGGACGTGAGGGGCTTCTCCTGCCAAGGGATGCAGAAACAGGGCTATAAAGTGAGCTGCCCGGGCGACGGAGCTCCCGAAAAGGGAAATCGCGGAGATTTTCTTGGCGATAGTGAAAGCGAGCATCGCGACGGATCGAAGTCGCAGGCGGAATACGACCAAGAGGAACGCGACCGCAAGGCAGACCTTAGGAAAATGAACGAAGCCCCCGAGATCGAGGGTGATGCCGGCGAAGACGGCCAGGGCGAGAAATATTAATTTTCCTCGATCTGCCAGACGCGTCCCGGCAGAGGCTGCTCGGCGGCCGAAACCGTAAAATACATTCTTCCGATCTCGCGCCCGTCGGTGGTCTCCACCGCCACGCACCAGTCCCCTAGCGTATAATTCTGCTTCACCGAGAATCCGCGAAAGCCCTCTCTCCGTCCGCCCGCAATCCGCATCGGAATTTGGTCGGTGCTCATCCAATTGCCGCGCGCGTCCTTCTGCCACCAGTGGAGCGTCACGGTATCATCGAAGCGGGCGGGCGAATAAATCGTGGCGAAGAAATAGATCCGGTCGCCGGGCGCGGCGTAAAAATCCTGGTCGCCGGAACGCCAGAATTTCCACCAAGGCCGCTCGTGCTGGAGCAGGAACTTCCCGTCTTTCTTCTCGAGTCCGTGGTAGACGCCCATTTTCTTCACCGAAAGCGGCACGGGCGGGATCAGCTTAAACTGATAGAGCAGAAAAACCGCCACGATCACGGCTGCCCCCGGCATGAGCAAGCGGCGCTGGATCCATTGCGCAGGCACTTTCCCCTTCAGGTAGCGTTTCCCCGCGAATAAAAAAACAGTGGTGGAGAAAAGCGCGAGAAAGAACGGGAGCCAGCCCACGTGGCCGAGCAGCAGCGGAAAGAGAATCGAGAAGGAACAGAAAAGGCAGAGCAAGAAAAGCCCCATCTTCACGTCCACGCCCTGCCGTTTCACGGCTTTCGATTCGTTTGCCAGCACGATCACCAGCAAAAGAATCACGAACGCGGCGGACGAAAAGAAGGATGCGCTCTTGAGAAAAAAGAGTGAATAGAGATTAAGGAGCGCACCTAAAGAAAAATGCACGGCGATGGAGCGGTATTCCCATGCGCGGGTAAACCACTTTGGCAAATCGCGGGCGCGGGCTTCGAGCAGAAGCTCACCGAAAAGAATGGCGGCCACCACGGCGAGGTAACCTACTTGCTGAATAATCCCGAAAAAATCGTCGATCTCGGGGAGCATGCTCACGTCGAGGAGAAAGCCCCCGAGAAAGAAGGCCATATCGATACGGGTTTCGTGTTTTTCATAAAACGCGAGCAGGCGGTTGCGGAATCCAAGTTTGGGCGAATAATCCATTTGGCGAAATACTAAGACGAAGAAACCGGGCTGTCATCGCCCGGCGCGGCGGAACTGCCATAAAATGATAGAGTTTGGCAGGTTTGAGGCCTCGACATCGTTTTCATATCTGCTACGCTTTTTCCCTAGATGAACTTAATTGACCACTCGATCCGCCGCCCGGTATTCGCCTGGGTTCTTATGTTCGCCCTCATTGTGTTTGGGGCGATCTCGATGATGCGCCTCGGGATCAGCCAGATGCCTGACGTGGATTTTCCCGTGCTGAGCATTTCGGTGGCCTACGACGGTGCGGCTCCGGCGGTAGTGGAGTCCGACCTAATCGATCCCATCGAAGCCAAGTTACTCTCAATCGAAGGCATTAAAGAGATGCGCGCCACCGCCAGCCAAGGATCGGGGCGCGTGAATCTTGAGTTCGACATTAACCGCAACGTGGATGTGGCCCTTCAGGAGGCGCAGTCCGCCATCAGCCAGCTGCGCTTGCCCGAAGGCGTGGACCCGCCGGTGATCCGCAAGCAAAATCCCGACGACGATCCTATTCTCTATATTTCTATCTTCGGCACCGACAATTTAAAGGAAATGCTCGGCTGGCTCGACGTTTTCTTTCTCGATCAGCTGCGCTTCCTGCCCGGCGTGGGCGAGGTGAGTATCCAGGGATTCAGTGACCGCAATCTGCGCATCTGGCTCAAGCCCGACGCTCTCGCCGCGAACTATCTCGCCATTTCCGACGTGATCGATGCGCTCCGCACCCAGCACATAGAGAGCACCGCGGGGCAGATCACGGAAGGCCGGCGTGAATTGCGCGTGCGCTGGATGGGCGAAGCCACGAACGTCGACCAAGTGGGCGATATCCAAATCATCCGTCGCGGCGGCGGAATCATTCATAACAAGACGATCCGAATAAAAGACGTGGCCGACGTGGAAGACGGCCTTTCCGATATCCGCCGGCTCTCCCGTGTGAACGGCAAGCAGGCCGTGAATATTTCCATCAAAAAGCAGCGCGGTACCAACGAAGTGACCGTAGCGAAAGCCGTGCGCGCGAAATTAGCGGAGCTGAAATCCAGTTTTCCGAAAGGCTACGACTATCAGGTGAACGTGGATTTCACCCGTTCCACCGAAGCCACCGTGGATCTCACGATCGAGAAGCTTTGGGTAGCGGCCTTGATCACGATCGTGATTTGCTTTCTCTTCCTCGGCAGCTTCCAGGCCGCCGTGAATATTCTTTTCTCCATCCCCACTTCGATCGTAGGCACCTTCACGATCGTTTACTTTGCGGGCTTCACGCTGAATCTCTTTACTCTGCTGGCGCTCACGCTCGCGATCTCAATCGTGGTCGACGACGCCATCATGCTGCTCGAGAACATTATGCGTCATTATCATATGGGCAAAAATTCCTCGAAGGCCTCTTCCCACGGCGCCAAGGAAGTTCTGCCCGCCGCCATGGCGGCCACCCTCGCCGTAGTCGCGGTATTTTTGCCGGTGATTTTCATGAAGGGGATTGTCGGAAAATTTTTCTTCCAGTTCGGGATCACGATGTCGGCCGCGGTGCTGCTCTCCCTGCTGGAAGCCGTTACCATCACGCCGATGCGCACCGCCGCCTTCCTCGGCGCGGAACCTAAAATCTCCCGTTTCGAAAAATACCTCGATCACCTCTTCGAGCGCCTGGCCAGCGGCTATCGCCGCTTGCTGCAGCCCACCCTTCGCTTTAAATGGCTCGTGCTCGGAATCTCGATCGGAATCTTCTTCGTTTCACTCCTGCTCGTGAAGAAAGTACGGCAGGAATTCGTGCCCTCCCAGGATCAGGACTTGATCCTCGTAACGGCCCAGACCCCTACCGGCAGCTCCCTGGAATTCACCGATCAAATCGCGCGTGAGCTCGAAGCCATGATGAAAAATGAGCCAGAAGTGGAGAGCTTCTTTGTTTCCATCGGCGGCGGGGGCCCCGCCGGCGGCGTGAACTCCATCTTCATGCCGCTGAAACTATTGCCCCGGGATAAACGGGACCGCTCGCATACCGAGATCATGAACGCACTACGCCCTAAATTTCGCGAGATCAAAGGCGTGCGCGTAACGATGCGCGATCCTTCCGCGCGCAACCTCGCTTCCGGGCGGCAAAATCCGGTAGCTTTCAATATCCGCGGGCCAGACCTCAGCCTGCTCAATAAAACCGCGATCGAGATAGTGAAACGCCTCGAGACCGAGAAGCTCGCCGTGGACCTGGACCAAGATTATAAGGAAGGTATACCGGAACTCCGCATTACTCCCTCCCGCGACGCTATGGCCGCCAGAGGCGTGAGCGCCGCCGACGTAGGCGGTGTGCTCTCCGCGGCCGTAGGCGGCTTGCGCCAGGGGCAATACACCACCGATGGGCGCCGCTACGATATTCGTTTCAAGATCCACGACGAGCTGATTCACGGCGCCGAAGACATCACCAAACTTTTCGTGCGCAATATCGCGGGCAACCTCGTGCCACTTTCGGAGCTCGTGAAGGTGGAAGAGGCTTCGGTTTCCCAGTCTATCAACCGCGTGAACCGCCAGCGATCAATTTCCATCTACGGAAACTTGGCGCCGGGGCAGTCCCAGTCCGCCGTGCTCGAGCGGGCCGAGACCATCGCCAAAGAACTTCTACCTACCGGCTATGCCTTCTCCTTTGAGGGCGCCGCGGCTGGCTTCGGAGAAGCTTTCGGCAGCCTCGGCACGGCCCTAATGGTGGGAATCCTCGTGGCCTACCTCATCCTGGCCGTACAATTTAATTCCTTCATCCACCCCGTTTCGGTGCTGATTGCCCTTCCCTTCAGCGTTACGGGGGCCCTTCTTACTCTCTGGATCACGCAAAACTCGCTTAATCTTTTCAGTTTTATCGGCCTCATCGTTTTGATGGGAATCGCAAAAAAGAACTCCATCTTGCTCGTGGAATTTACCAACCAGATGCGGGAGAAGAAACTCGCCCATACCCCTATCGAGGCCCTGCTTCAGGCCTGCCCTGTACGGCTTCGCCCCGTGCTCATGACCTCCGTGGCTACCGTGGCGGCGGCCGGCCCTCTGGCGTTTGGTCACGGCTTGGGCCACGAAGCCCGCTCTCCTATGGGTTTAGCCATCATTGGGGGCACGATTGTGTCCACGATCCTCACGCTTTTCGTGGTTCCGGCCCTCTACCTCGCGCTTTCCAAGCTCGAACGGCCTCACAAAGAAGTGGAACTTTAGCCATAAAGCCTTTGACACGATTGGTCAAGTGTGGGATTTTCCATCTGTTTAGGGGAATGAACTATGCACTTACTTAGCCTCGTACTCGCTTCTTTAGGTATTGCCGCTTTTCAGCCATCAGAGCTGAATTGCCGGGCCATCTATCGCACGCTCGACGAAAACCAAAAGGGCTCCGAAGAAAGCGTAGACCTAAAAGTTACGTTCGCGGGCGCGGGCGCCACTCGTTTCGAAGCGGAGCTCCAAGGTAAATTTTTCTCCGTGGTGGAAGACAATTCCTCCGATCTCCTCGTGCAGATCACCGCCGCCCCCGGCTATACCAGCGGCACGGTTTCCAAAGGCCGGCTCGACGGGCAAGGCCGCTATAGCTTGTCGCAAGTAAATGGCGTGACCGTGCACCGTCTCGAGTGTCGCAAAGCCATTCCTTAGTTCGGGAATTTAGTGCATCACGGAATCAATTTTTTTGTGCCCGTCTTTGGGAGCATACCGTTTCCCCGTGAGAATCGCCTTGGTGAAACCGATCAGCTGCACGGCGATGCTCGACGGCGAATCCCAATATTCCGCCTTATCGATCGTCACTTTTAAAAGCGAAATCGAGGGATCGTCGAGTCCCTCCGGGAACCAAGCTTTATAAATAGGCTTCCAGAATTTCTTCATCAGCTCGCGATCCTTCACTAAAGAAGCGTGGCCGGAAACAGACACGTAGTGATTCTTGCCGGGTTCTCCGTAACTCAGGTTCACGGCGGCCGCCCCATCGATCTCCTTTACTTTCGGGGAATCTTTGTCGGTGAAGAACCAGAGATTCTCGTCGGGAAACTCGGCTTGGTTGGCCATCGGCCGGCTGCGTAGGTTTCCCTCTGCGTCCTGCGTGGTGAGCATGCAGATCTTGGTTTCGCGGATGAGCTCAAATAATTTGCTTACGTCTTTGTTCATGAATGCTCCTCGGTTAGTTTTTCCCGGGAACAACGATGCAAAAAGAATACCCTATGGCCGGAGCAGAGGCATTCTGCCCGGCGAAACGCCTAAGGAAGGATCACGCCGCAGGCAATGCGGTCGCCGGAATCTCCGGAGGGCTGGGTTTTATGATCATCGGGCTTAGCGTGCAGTACGAGCGCGGTACCGCCCGATTTCAGCAGGGAATTCGGCCCGGCCTTGAGCGTGATATTCTTGTTCACGAACTCCGCCCTACCCTTCCCGTCCTTGCCCACGGTGATATTGGGAAGATCTCCCGCGTGAGGGCCGCCTTCCACTTTTCCGTGCGCCTTATGCGCGGGCGCAAAGTGAGCACCGGCTGATTTAAAATCCACGGGAGTGCAGACGCCGTTCTCGTGCACGTGAAAACCGTGCACTCCCGGCGTAACGTTCGAGAGCGTGACCGCAATTTTTACCCCGGCGGGAGATTCGCTAACTAGCGCCTCCCCCATGGATTGCCCACTCGCTCCCATGAGAGGAATATGAAGCGGTTTAGGGTCGGCAAATGCGAATACGGAAAGAAATAATAAGATGGCGTGCATGCGGATCTCCCTTTCTACTCACCATAGAATGAAAAGAAGCCCTGGGTAAGGCGCAAAATGCCTCAACGCCCCGGGACGCGGCCCGCATGCTTCTGGAGGTAATATTCCCAGTTTCCGTCGGTTACCTGGAGGCGGTGCTTGTCCACTTCGAATACCCGCGTGGTCACGGCGCGCAGGAAGTAGCGGTCGTGGCTTACCATCATGAGCGTACCGGGAAATTTCATGATGGCTTCGAGCAAGGCTTCCCGCGATTTGATGTCCAAGTGGTTAGTGGGTTCGTCGAGCACGAGGAGATTGGGACCCTGAGTGAGAATCGTGGCCAGCACCACGCGGCTCTTCTCTCCCCCGGAAAGCACCGAGATTTTTTTCTCCACCTCATCGCCCGAAAAGCGAAAAGCTCCCAGCAAATTGCGCAAGTACCCGAGGGTAGCATGGGGATTCACGCTCTGGAGCTCCTCGAGCACGGTGCGCTTCGGATCGAGCACGTCGAGGGAATTCTGACTGAAATAACCGAGCTTCACTCCGGAACCCAGAACCGCCCGGCCCTCAGTGGCGTCCGCATAGCCCGTGATGATCTTCAGGAGCGTTGATTTTCCGGCTCCGTTCACGCCCACCACCGCCACTCGGTCCAGCCGGCGCACGATCGCGGAAGCGCCCGAAAAAACATTATTATCTTTGCCGTCTTTGTCTTTCCAGACTTTGCCGAGATTCTCCAGCTTCACCACTTCGTCGCCGCCGCGAGGCGGAGTGGGCCACTCGAGGGAGATCGCGCGCTCCTCGGTGGGAACCTCGATACGATCGATTTTTTCTAATTTCTTCACCCGGCTCTGCACCTGGGCCGCGTGCGAGGCCCGGGCCGCAAAACGGGCGATAAATTCCTCTTCCTTGGCGAGCATATCATCTTGGCGCTTCGCGGAGGCAACCAGCTGCTCGCGGCGAATGGCTTTTTCTTTCTCGTAGTAATCGTAGTCTCCGGTGAAGGCGGAAATGGTGCCGCGGTCTACTTCCACGATCTTTTTCACGATGCGGTTCATGAAATCGCGATCGTGGCTGGTCATAAGGAGCGCGCCCTCATAATTTTGGATCCACTCCTCAAGCCACACGATGGACTCGAGGTCCAAGTGGTTGGTGGGCTCATCCATCAGCAGCAGGTCGGGCTTGAGCACGAGAATCTTGGCGAGCGCGATCCGCATCTTCCAACCGCCGCTGAAGCTCTCGGTGGGTAAATGGAACTGCGAAGGGCCAATTCCGAGACCGGTCAGGATCGTGGCCGCACGCGACTCGAGATCATAACCGCCCATGGCCTCGAACTTACTCTGGAGGTTGCCATATTCCTCGAGCACCTTTTCCATCACGGCGTCGTCGAGGGGCTCGGACAACTGCGTCTCCAGCACGGAAAGACGCTCTTTGATTTTTTCGATATCGCCCACGGCGCTCATCGCTTCTTCGATGGCGGAACGGCCCGCCATTTCGCCGGTGCTCTGGGAGAAATAGCCGATCACGGGACGGCCGGTTTTCACTACGGCACCTTCATCGGGGGATTCCTCACCCGAGATCATGCGGAAGATCGTGGTCTTTCCCGCACCGTTGGGGCCCACGAGGCCGATTTTTTCGCCGCTATTCACCTGGAATGAGGCATTTTTAAACAGCACCTTGGAACCGTAATTCTTGGAAATATTCGCGATCTGCAGCATGGGGCGAGATTACTAGCTCGAGGCCCACCTGGCAATCCGCATCATAAAAGAACTTAGATCGTGGCCACCTTGAGCGCCGCCTCTTTCAGGCCCCGCAGCACGAAGCTCACCATAGACTCCAACGGGCGGCGGTGGATTCCTACGGATTTACTGTCGGCCGTCACCTTCTTGGGATCCAGCTTTAGGTCGGCCACGATATTAGAGAGAAAGGCTTTTAGTCCTCCTCTCTGCTTCGTGCGCAAAAAACGGACGTCGAATTTTTCGTAGCGGATATCGGCCCAGGCGCTCAGGAGTTTCCCGTCGACTTCCGCGGAGGCGTTCCCCTGGATCACCCGGCCACTCAATTCCACCCCGTCGATGGGGGTGAAATATTCGTTCAGCTCGGGCAGCCGCTGGTCCGCCAGAGAAAGCTTCACCAAAACTTTTGGGATATCGCGGAAAAGCGGGGCCTCCACTTCGAGGTCGACCTGCCCCGATTGCTCGAGCCTGGCCTTCGCCTTGCCCACCACGGGCTGATCCTTCAGCTCGGGAAAGGTGCCGAGCGCCGAAATCGAAGCTTGGATCTTGTCTAGCCTTACGCGGCCGAACTTTCCTTTTTCACGGATTTCGTAGGTGAAGGTGGAATCCGAGAAGGTGATGCCGCGAATGGCGAAAAGCGCCTGCGGACCCGGGCCGGGTGGATTATGCCCCTCGATTTCCATAACCTTGATATCGGCGCCGTCCACGGCCACGCTGCGCAGATCGAGCAGCTTCTTTTTGGCCTGCCGCCAGTTCACCACGATATCCAAGCGGCGAACCTTGGCCGAGTAGCGGGTGATTTGACGGGGTGGAGACTCAAATTCGAGGTCGCGAAAAGAAACCCCGCGGAGGCCGAAAGAAAAGCTACCCCAGTTTATTTTGCAGGAGGGGCAAGCCTCTTGAAGCTTTTGCTTCACCAGAGGCTCCACGCGGCTGCGCAGGTAAAATCCCCCAACGACGGCGAATACTCCAAAAAATAAGAGGAGAAAAAGGAATATCCGCTTCGGCAACATGAAACCTCGTAACTTAGGCCGCGTTGTCGAGTTCGTTTACCTCGGAGTGACGCTGGCGGAATTCAATATCATTAGGGTCTAGCATGATGATCTCACGAATCGACTGCATATCCGCCATCTCATAGTCTTCCAGCTCATCTAAATCGGGATCGAAGTCGGAGTCATCCGCTAGCACCATCCCGCTCCGCTCTTTACCTGGTTCTTCCACCGGCGCCTTATCCTTGGTGGGATTGTGATCTGGGTTATTTTTTCTTTTCGTCATCGTCTTCTCTCCTAGTTGCTTTTGCACGAACATTGCAAACACGATTCATGGAGCACACGATGCAAATAGAGAACCACCCGGTAAATAGTGGCAAAATGCCCAGCGAAGAGAAAAAAGCCCTGATTGGAACGGCGGGCTGGAATATTCCCAAAACGGAGTCCCTTTTTTTCCCCGTCGAAGGAAGTCATTTGGAACGTTACTCTTCCACTCTCAATTGCGTAGAGATCAATTCTTCATTCTACCGCAATCATTTGCCAAAAACCTATAACCGCTGGGCCAATACGGTACCGGACCACTTCCTTTTCAGCGTGAAGCTCTTGCAGCGTTTTACCCATGAGCAGCGCCTAGCCGCCGATCCCGCACAGCTCGAAGCGACCCTCACTGGAATATTGGGCCTAGGCTCTAAGCTCGGAGTGATCCTCGTTCAGCTCCCGCCTTCGCTGACGTTCGATTCTCCTACGGCCGGCCACTTCTTCACTAAAGTAAGGAAACATTACGAGGGGCCGCTCGTGTTGGAGCCCCGTCACTTTACCTGGACCAGCGAACAGGCAAAAAAACTACTGAAAGCCTTTATGGTCACGAAGGCGAGAGCCGATCCCGAGCCTTGCCCCGTCTCCACCCCCGAGGCCTGGGAATCTGGGCTCAGCTACTTTCGCCTCCACGGCAGCCCAGAAATCTACCGCAGCAAGTACGGCCATGGTTTTCTGCAAAGCCTCCAAATCATGCTTGAGGGCCGCGCCGCGCCCGCCTGGTGTGTATTCGACAACACTACTTTCGGCCATGCGTGGGCGAACGCGGTGGAGCTAAAAAAGCGGCTGGAAGAAAAACGCGGAGCAGCGCAGTCCACGCCGATGGCCGGTTGAATTTCTTCTAAATTTCACCACTTAGCCCCTTCCCTTCATCCAATTTCCTCGCCTAAAATAAGGGCATGCGCATCCTTCCCGCCTCCAGCCCGAACTTTTCGGGGAATAAAATCGAACCCGAATTCGTGGTGCTCCACTATACGGCCTGCGATTTGGAGAGAGCTCTAGCGATCTTCGCCAATCGGGAAAGTAAGGTATGCGCCCATTTCGTATTAGCCCCCAATGGAGACCTCTACGACTACGGAAATTTCTGGGAAGGCCCCATTTTTCAGGGGGCCCATGCCGGCGATAGCCACTACGAACTGGCGGGAAAGCGATTCGAACGCTTGAATGCGAACTCGATCGGCGTGGAAATTGTGAACCTGAACGGGAATCTCTTCCCCTATTCGGACCCCCAGTACGAATCTCTTGGGCAACTGCTCCGGCACTTCGCCCAACGTTTTCCGCAACTTGGTGATCCGGAACGCATCATCGGCCACGAACATATCGCTGGTTTTCGCGGCAAGGTGGACCCGGGACTGGAATTCGACTGGAATAGGGTTTTCCGTTCCGCATTTTCCGGTCCCTTCCCTCGCCGCTCCACGGTGCTTACCGCCCAGGCAGGACAAGACCTGCGGGTAAAATTAGCGGCCACCCCGGAGGCGGAACGCACTAGCCAATTCTGGTCGGACTTCAGCGCGGACCTAGAGCGGCAGTTCGGCCGAAAATCCTAAAGTAAAGTCTCATTTTTTCAGATTTTTCTTGTCGATTTTTCCGTTCCACTCCCGAGCTTATTCGGTTATTTTCTTTGCCTACCCATGAGCTTTAATCCATTAAGAAGTCTCTTTCTCTTCTGGAAAGATCTGTCGATCTCGAAGCGCTTTTATATCGTGATCGGCACGATGGCGGTTTTGATCGCCAGTGAGCTCTTGGTTCTCCAATTCGCCATGCGCACCCTTTCGGCCGTCCGCGCGTTCGTGGGCGGAGAGAGCTTATGGTCAAAAGGACAAAAAGATTCGGCCTTCCACCTCCAGCGCTTCGCCGTAACGAAAAACGTGGAAGACTATAAAAGCTTCCTCGTTCACCTAAGGGTTCCCGAGGGAGACCACAAAGCGCGCCTCGAACTGATGAAAAAAGAACCGAACCTCGAAGAAGTGAGGAACGGTTTTCTGGCCGGCCATATTCATCCCGACGATATTGACCCCATCATCGATCTGCTGCGCCGGTTTCATTGGGAACCCCACCTCGGCAAAGCCATTCAGATCTGGGAAGAAGCCGATAACCTGATGGAGCAATTCAAGACCGCCGGCATGGATTACTACAAGCAGCTGCGCACGCGCTCGCCGAATCACCCGAAAGTACGCGAAGCCCAAATGAAGATGCGTACGCTCAATGATCAGCTTACGGCCAAGGAAGAGGAATTTTCCTACGTGCTTGGCGTGGGATCGCGCTGGCTGGAATACATGGTGATCTCCATTCTCGTGATGGCCGTGCTCACCGTGGAGGCGATCGGCCTCACGCTCACGTTCTTCACCACGCGCTATCTCTCGCGCGGCCTTTCCCAGATAACGGCCGCCGCTAGAAGCATCGGTAAGGGAGAGTTTCATCATCCCATTCCCGTGGAATCCAACGATGAGATCGGCCAGCTCGCCACCGCCGTGAATCAAATGGGGGCATTGCTGAAACGCTCCCACGGGGAGCTCGAGCAAAGAGTGCGGGAGAGAACCCAGGAATTGGCGGGATTGGCGCAGGAGAATGCCGCACTCTACAAAGAAGCCCAGGAAGCCGTACGCACCCGCGACGAGTTCATGTCTATTGCCTCCCACGAAATCAAAACTCCGCTGACTTCGCTCTCGCTGCAGCTTCAGCTCTTGCTCCGCCACGCGAACAATTCCGCCGACTGCGAGGAAAAAGAAAAAATAAAATCCCTCGCCCAGGCCTGCGTGCGGCAGTCGCGTCGCCTAGCCGTTCTTTCGGAAGAGCTTATGGACCTCACGCGTATCCGCCTCGGCAAGCTCGAGCTGAAAAAGGAACGCTGCGACCTCACCGGCCTCGTGAGCGAAATCGTGAGCCAGCTCGGGAATGATGCCGCCAATAGCGGCTCGCGCATGAGCCTCCAGGCCGATGGGCCGATCTCGGGAGAAGCCGACGTGACTCGTTTTGGCCAAGTGGTGACCAACCTCGTGTCCAACGCCATCAAGTATGGCGAAGGTGGGCCGATTGAAGTGTACGCCGGACGTCGGAACGAAAGTTTCTTTATTTCCGTGAAGGACTACGGCCAAGGCATCCCGGCCGAGGAGCAGTCCCGCGTGTTCGAGCGATTCGAACGTAATTCCGCCGACGATCGCATCGGCGGCCTAGGCCTGGGCCTCTACATCAGCAAGCAGATCGTGACCGCCCACGGCGGCACCATCGAGCTCAAAAGCGAATCGGGCAAAGGATCTACCTTCTCGGTATTCCTTCCCCTCCATGCCGCCCTGGGCCTCCAAGAAACCGCCCCGCGCGCCGCGCCCGAAGCTCCGCCTACCTAACCATCTTCTCCGTCCGTTACCGTAGTGTTCTGATGAATATTTTTGTTCTTCGGCGTGGCCGAAGATTTTTTAAAATCTTTGACCGCTCCCTTTTTTAAGGGAAGAGAGCGTACCGGATTACGCTCGCCCTTGTTCTCGGGATGAGGCTCTCGGATATTGGGGTTCGATTGGGGCATACAAAATCCTCCCTAAAATTAGTTTAGGAAGGTATGCCGAAAAAAGATAGTGACAGATCGCCCCAGAAGACTAGAACAGTCCCATTTGCTCTCCCGGTTTCTGGAAGAGGCTGCGGTTCAAGTGGAACTCCCGCTGGTTCAGCCCGAATTTTTTCGTGTAATTGCGAAACATCATCCTGAGCATTTCGGCAAATTCGCCCTCCCCTTCCATCCGGCTGCCGAAATTCGCGTCGTTTAATTTTCCGCCGCGGATTTCTTTTATGCGGGCGAGTACCTTATTTTTTCTGTCCGGATAATGGGCAGCGAGCCATTCCGAAAATAAATCCTTCACTCCGTGCGGCAGGCGCAGCGGAACGAACCCCGCCATTTTCGCGCCCGCCTGGGCGGCCGCCTCGAGAATTTTGGGCATCTC
This sequence comes from Bacteriovoracia bacterium, assembly GCA_050246755.1. GTDB lineage: Bacteria > Bdellovibrionota > UBA1018 > CAIPTA01 > CAIPTA01 > JAKFYM01. The sequence continues at coordinate 165,291 of JBFWVL010000002.1, read as the reverse complement.
GTGGTCCGTAAGGCCGGGCACCACGGGCGCCACCATCACGCCCACCGGAATCCCGGCTTCGGAAAGCTGCCGGATCGCCTTGAGCCGCGCCTCCGGCCGGGAGGTGCGCGGTTCCATGGACGCGCAGAGATCGGCGTCGAGGGAAGTGATCGTCACGAAAACCATCGCGGCGTTCTGCTGAGCCATGGGGGCGATGATATCGATGTCGCGGGTGACGAGATGGTTTTTGGAAATGATCGCGAAGGGATTACGAAACTCGGCGAGCACCTCAAGGCAGCGCCGCGTAACTTGAAAACGCCGCTCGGCCGGCTGGTAGCAATCCGTGATCCCGCTGATGGTGATCGAATCCACTTCGTAGCCGGGCTTCATCAGCTCTTTACGCAGCAGCTCGGGCGCATTTTCTTTCACGAAAATTTTCGTCTCGAAATCGATGCCGGCCGAAAGCCCAAGGTACTCGTGCGTGGGCCGGGCATAGCAATAAATACAGCCGTGCTCGCAGCCGCGGTAGGGATTGATGCTTACCGAAAAGGGAATATCCGGGCTGGTATTGCGCGTGAGGATGCTCTTACTGTGATCGCGAAAAAAAGTGGTCTTCGGGCCTGGGATCTCTTCTTCCCAGGTTTCATCAAGCTCGGGCGCCACCTGCGCCTGCTCGAAACGTCCCGTCGGATTGCTCACGGCTCCCCGGCCCCGGGCCGGAATGGAATGGTTTTTCATCGCATTAGTTTACCATAGCGGCGATGACCGCCCCTAACGCCGAAAGTCATGTGGCCAGAACCACTTCTGTTCAGTATAAAAGGCTATGGACTATTGGATCATAGGCTCAGGGCCGGCGGCCTTAGTGGCGGCGGATTACCTGAGCAAGGCGGGTAAATCCGTGCATATCGCCGAACGCCGGGCCGCGCCGGGCTGGAAGCTGCTGGTAGCCGGAGCCTCGGGGCTCAACGTAGCCTACGACTGCCCCGATTCGGAGCTTTCCTCCCATTACTTCGCGCGAAAGAATGAACTGAACGGCTGCTTCGAAAAATTCGGCCGTGAACCTTGGCTGAAGCTCCTCCGTTCGCTCGGCGAGGAAACGTTTCTCGGTAGCGGGCGCCGCTATTTTCTAGAAAATAAAACTGCCGGAAGGCTGCTCGGTACTTGGAAAACGAAGCTCGAAGAATCAGGGGTTACTTTTCATTTTGGCGAAGAACTCGTGGACTTCGCTTCGCGAGAGGGAAAAGTATCGCTGCGGTTCGCGTCTGGGAAGGAAGCCAGCGCGGCGGCCGCACTGCTCGCGCTGGGCGGGCCGAGCTGGGAGGATGCTCCCCCCCTCTGGCCCGGGATTTTTACGCAACGGAAAATCGCTTTCACGCCCTTTACTTCCGCCAACGCGGGGTATGCTTTCGCGGCTTCGCCAGAATTTTTTACTGCCCACGAGGGCAAGCCCATCAAGGGCCTCAACCTCACCACCGCCCGCGGCTCGCGGCAAGGCGAGCTCATGATCACCACCTACGGCCTCGAGGGAACTCCGGTATATACCGTGGGCTGCCCCGGCCCCGCCACGATGGACCTTAAGCCCGACGTAGAATTGGGCAAGCTAACGGAACGCCTACGCTCCACTCCGGGAAGCATAGAAGCGAAAGTGGAAAAAACCGCCAAGCTCTCTCCCGGTGCCCTGGCTATTTTCCGCGCTCTCGCCCCTCGGGATGCCTTCGCGAGCGTGGAAAAAGTGGCCCACGCGCTGAAGCATTTACCCCTTCAGCTGCTCGAGCCCCGGCCTCTCTCCGAGTGCATTTCCGCGCGTGGGGGCCTGAGCTGGGATGAGCTCGATGGTCTCGAACTAAAAAAAATGCCGGGGATTTTCTGCGCGGGGGAAATGGTGGACTGGGACGCGCCCACCGGCGGTTTCCTGATTCAAGCCAGCGCTTCCATGGGAAGGGTGGCGGCGGAAGCAATGGCTAAAAAATTTCCCTGACTTAAAAGGGCAAATCGTTGTGCACGCGCGTGGCCGCGATCGCCGCCTGCCCGGCCGCCACCGAAACCTGAGCTAGCGCGTTCACGCAATCGCCCACCGCGAAAAGGCCGGGCACCGAAGTTTCCTGGTGCGGGCTCACCATCAGGAATCCCTCTTTGGTGCGGCGGAGCTTTCGTAGATCGCGGAAGGCCGCGTCGCGCACGGTGGCTCCCAGCTCCACGTAAGCCAAATTCAGGCGCAGTGGTTTTCGGCCCCGAAATCGCACTCGCAGCTCCTTATTTCCGCAGGCATCCACCGCTTTTATCGGATAGCCGTAGAAGCGAACGCCGAGCTTTTCCATTTGCCGGCGGTGCTTTGCCGATACCCGAAATTTTTCCGTGGGGAGAACATGCAGGTCGGGAGAAAATTTTGCGATGAAGCGCAACTTATCAAGGCCGTTATTGTCTTTCACCAGGAGTCCTACCCTATTTTCGGAGTGATCGAAGCCGTCGCAAATTGGGCAATAGGCCAGCAAGGCCTTGGCCCGCAGCGTGGCGAAGTTCGGAAAAGGCGGCTGCACGTCTTCCATACCGGTAGCGAGAATCACCTTATCCGCCTCGAACATGGCCTCTCCCACCTTTATCAGAAATCGCTTTCCACAACGCTCCACCTTCGCTTCGCCTTCCAAAAAATCAGGCCGGAGGCGCAAGGCTTGGCGCTCGAGCCGCCGTAATAGCTCGGGGCCGGTCAAGCCTTCCGTATATCCCACCAGATTACGGATACGGGGAATCCAGAGCGCGCGTGGCTCGCCCGTTTGCACCAGGAGTACGCGGCGCTTGTAACGGCGTAAGTAAAGCGTGGAGAGTAGGCCCCCCGGCCCGCCGCCTACCACCACGCATTCATACCTTGGAAATTTCGCCTTCACTCCCTTAAGATAGCGCGGATAAGCTGGAACCTACTGTCGGAATATGTCGCAGGAAAAAACATGAAAAAACTAACTATCCGCCCCGCAAAAAAATCAGATGCCCCGCTCATTTTGCACTTCATCCAGGAATTGGCCAAATTCGAAAAACTCTCCCACGAAGTGGTGGCCACGGTCCCGCAGCTGCGAAAAACCCTGTTCGGCAAAGGCGCTACCGCAGAAGTGCTCGTGGCCTTCTACGATAAAAAACCGGCCGGCTTCGCCCTCTTCTTTCCGAGCTACTCCACCTTCCTCGGCAAACCCGGCCTTTATCTCGAAGACCTTTTCGTGCTCCCGGATCTACGAAGCTTGGGTATTGGTTCTAGGCTCCTGCGCGAGCTGGCCAAAATCGCGAGAAAAAGAAAATGCGGCCGCCTCGAATGGTCAGTCCTCAATTGGAATACCCGCGCGATCAAGCTTTACCGTGGAATCGGCGCTAAGCCCCAGAGCGCCTGGACGGTATACCGGATGAAGGAGAAGGAATTTAAAAAGCTGGCAAGTTGACACCGTGCGTTTCCACTTTAGTATTAAGAGAGTCAATGACCTTTATCCTCATTTTTCTTCTTATCGTGATTCTTGAACGAGTGAGCTTCGCCCCGCTGCGGTTTTCTTTTTCGCTGCGCGAGCACCTGTGGTTAGACACGAGCTACGTCTTTTGGATCCAAGGTCTCAACTACGCCAAAGATTTTCTCATCCTCTACCTATTCACCACAAAGGCGCTTCCCTGGGAGCCTCGGCGCGATATGAATCCCGTGCTCGCGGTGGTACTGGTGATGGTGGTGCAGGATTTCATCCGCTTCTACGTGCACAAAAAAATGCACGACTTCAATCTCAGCTGGAGATTCCACAAGGTGCACCACTCTCTCGTGCACCTCGACGCCGTGGCCTCGGCGCGGCGTCATATTTTCGACCTTCTCGCCTATCAGCCGCTATTCCTTCTCTCCACCTATTTCTTCATCGTAGTGCTGAGGATGGAGCTTTCCTATTTCGTGATCGCCACTTTAGTGGGCGCCATCGTGGGCGGCCCCTTTGCCCACGCCGACCTCAAATTCCCCGACCACTGGTGGGTGAGAGCCTTGCGCTGGATTATTTTCTTGCCCGACGAGCACCGCCTGCACCATATGGACCTGTATGCGCAGTCGAATTTTGGGAATACGTTTACGATTTTCGATCGCCTATGGGGCACCTACCAGCCGGTGAAAAATAGCGTGGAACGCCCGTTTGGCCTGGGAGAAGAATTCCCGCAGACACTGGTGGCCCAGCAACTCTCCCCTTTCCGGAAAATGAAACCGGGGGTGAAATTCACTAACCAAGCTGGATGAGATTTCCGCCAAGCATTTCCGCATGCGCCGGATGGCAGGTGAATACTACCAGCTGAACTCCGTCGGCAAATCCCCGCAATAACTCCGCCACTGCTCTCTGGCGCACCGGATCCATCGCCACCATGGGATCGTCGATCAGGAGAAATCCCCGCGCGGCGCCGAGGAAATATTTGGCCATCGAAAGGCGGAGGGCCAGCGCAAATGCATCCTTGGTTCCGGCCGAGAGCCATTCGAAGGGAATCTCGGCACCATCGCGGCGCAAAAATTCGGAGGGCAGAGAAGCTTGCATCTTTGCTTTGCCGTATTTTCCCGCGCTGAGCTCATTCACGAAACGATCGAACCCTGCGCGGAAATCCCGGTAGATATCTCCCGCGGGGGCCTCCAGTTCCCGCAATACTTCTCCCACGCGAAGCAAGGCTTTCGCTTTTTTCAGCTGCGCGGAAAATACCTCTTCCGCTTCGCGGTGGAGCCGATCGTATTCCTGCGCGGAATCCGGTTTCATGCGGGCCTTAAGTTCGGCTACGCTGTTGGAAACTACCCTCACCTCTTCGGCAAGCGTGGGCAGCTCGGCCTGCAGGCGGCGGAATTTCGCCACGTAGGCGTCTACTTCCTCCAGGCCCGCGGGTAAGGGAGGAAGGGCTTTCAGCTTGGCGGCCAAGCTCTCGGAGTCGGCGGTTTTCTTCACCAGCAAACGCATCAGCGCGGCCGGATCCGCTACCGAATTTCGCTTGGCAAGGTCCTGCAAAAGGCGCTGTGCCACCGCGAGGGCGCTCTTTTTCTCGGCGAACTGGGTATTCGCTTCCTGAAGCTCTTTTTCCACCAATTCGGCGTCCCGGCCGGGTTTGGCTTCCTGATCCGTCTCGAACCGCTTCTGGAGAGAAGAAAAATCATCTCTCTCCAGCAGAGACTTGAAAATTCCTTCGGCCTCGCGCAGGGCTCCGGAAGCCATCAGCCACTTTTCGTGCTTTTCCTGGGCTTCTTCCGCGCTGCCTAGCTTCCATTTTTCCAGGAGCGAAGCCAGGACCGCGCTTTCCGTCTGCAAGGCTTTCTCGCCGTCCACAATCTTGCCTTCGCCCGAAGTGACCACGATCTCAAAGGCCTCGCTGGAGATCTGCACTTTTCCTCCGCCCTGGATTAGCATCGTGCCTCCGCTTTCGAGCGTGCCACTGCGCGCGGGATCGGCATTCTTCTGCACGCTAAGCTCCATCTTTTGCTTAGCCAAGAATTGGAGCTTGATCTTCCCTCCGCTGATCGCCGCCTTCGACTGCGCCACGGCGGCGGCCACCTGGGTAATTTTCTTCAGGTCTTCGCTCTTCACGGCCGGCAAGGCCGCCAGCGCCCTTTCGGTTTCCTTAAAGCGCTCGTGAGCCGCCTGAATTTTCGCGAAACGCGCGAGAAAGCTCTTGCGGTCGGCCCCGGCACGCACGGATTTCCATTCCGCCTCCGAAGCATTTTTTTTCTCTTCGAGGCGCGCCACCTCTTTGCCGAGCAATTTTAAATCGGCCTCGGCCGTTTTCCAGGCATCGAGATCGTCGGTAAGGTTCCGCAAGTCTTTCTCCGCCTGGGCGAGCTCGAGCTCCAAATTTCTACGTGCGGCCACTGCCTCCACGCTCGCCTGATTTTTCTGCAAAAAATCCCTATTTTCCTGCAGCAACGCCTGCTTCACTCCCAGTATTTTCAACTTATCACCGAGTTCCGACTCGAGAGCACGGGCCTCTCCAAGCTCTTTGCGGAGCCGCTCTCTTCGGTAGTAGGCTTCGAGCACCGTGCCCACGTTCTTTTGCCACGGATTTTCGATTCCGCGCAGGCCTCGCGGCGCGCCGGCATTCACATCCCAGTTATCCAGCGCCTGAGTAATGCGCAGGCCAAGCTCGGATTTCATCTTTTCGAGCGATACCCCGCCCGCCAGCTCCACCGCTTTCCGGAGCGCGTCCCCCAGAGAATGAAGGGAATCGGGGTTCTTTTCAAATTCCTCCTTCGTGCGCTCCAGGCTATTTTGGGGAGTGAGCAGCACGGCCTGGAAAGTAGCGGGTGGCGCGGGCAGCAGTTCCAGTAGCTTGGCCTCCAAGGCCTCGCCGGAAATCAGCACGTTCCCTTCGGGTAGCTTCAATCGCGAGGCAAAATTAGCCCCCCAATTCTTCTCCAATTCATACGGCAGTCCTCCCACCGAAAACCTTATCCGGACTTTCGCATGATCGCTGCCGATCGGAATGAGACGCTTCAGGCCCTTGCCTTCCACGGTATTGGCCCGCACTTTGGCCGGAAGAAAAAACGCGGCATCCACCGCACGAAAAAGCGAAGACTTTCCCACGTCGTTAGGGCCGAGCACCACGTTGAGCCCGGGCGTGAAAGAAATTTCTTTTTTTGCGAAGCCGGCGAAAGGCTCGAGGGATATCTGCTCGAGAATCATTGGAGCTCCCGCAAGAGCTCGTAGGCGACCTGCAAAGCTTCGCGGTCCTCGGGTGCCTTGGCCAGAGCGGAAAGCAGCCCGTGAGGAAAAGAATTCCTCATGAATTCACGATCGATGTCGGCGGGCGCCAGCTCCACCGTCAGCGCCGCGTGGTCGCTCTGAAAATGCAAAAATCTTTCCTTCAGGCGCGCGAGCGCAGGCCCCACCTGCTCGTGATCCGCCCGCGGCAAGGATCCGGTGAGCTGGAGTTTCAGCAGCGTTCTCGCCGCGCCGGCGTCTGGAATCCGTTCGCGGATTTGTTCGATGTCCGCCAATTTACCAATGCGCAAGCTTTCGTGCCGGAAACGGTAGGTGCCCGTAGAAATCGTGGTAGCGGTCACGCCTTTGTCATCCCCTATCTCGAGAATCCAGGCCTTTCCCTCGTGGCGGCAATCGAATCCGTCCGGCTCGGGAGTGGCGGGATAATAAATACGGTCGCTACTTCCCGGCTTTTGCGGAAACTGCACGTGGATATGGCCCATCAGCCAGATATCCAGCCCACAAGGCAGGAGATCTTCCCTCGTCATGGGAAAATACTCGCCCTCGGTATCGGGGGTGAGGCCTTCGAAACTTCCGTGCGCCACGCCAATTTGGAACTTGGTATTTTCTTTTTTCGCTTCCTTCACCCAGCCCACCGCGTTCGTGCGCGAATGCTTATTTTGGCAAGGTGCCGCGTAGAGGGTGGCGTCGATGTCGAACTGCGTGAGCGAGTATGGCTTACACTCCGTGAGCACGAGCACCCGGTCCTGAGCCGCGCTCTGGAACACCTTCCAAATATCGTCGTCTTGGCTCGTTACGAAGTCGTGGTTGCCGGGCAAAACCACCGCGAGCTTTTCAAAAGTGCCGAGAATTTTAGCGGCGCGAATAATATCTTTTTGCGGCACGCGCAAATTATCGAAAAGATCCCCACCCACCACGAAGAGATCGCAGTGCCGGTGGTTGGCGATCTCCACCATCTTGGCAAGGGTCTCAAAGCGAGCCTCCGCCAAGCGTTTACTCAAACCTTCTGGATAGGAGCCGAATTTAAGCCCTAGGTGGACATCGGCCGTGTGGAAAATCTTCAAGTAAGCTCCTCGGAAGGCCCCGAGCCTATGGGAAGGAAGGTTCTTTGTCTACGATCCTAACGAATCCATGGCTCCTACTTGCTTTGCGCCGCATTATGATAAGAAATGCGGCATAGTTTCCGATTAAAACGCCGGAAAATACGAGTTTTAGGCCCCCTAAATTCCAACTTCTCCTATCTTTGATTAACCGAAATTAATCTCCCGGCCTCGCGGTGTCCGCGTAAAACATTTTGCACCTGAAAAAATTCATCGCTAACTCACAGATATCAATAATAAATTTTAAACGCTTTTTATCCGATTACTAGAATCAGAATAGACACGGCCAGTTAATACGACGCATTAAAACACAATCACCAGGTAGACATCCTATGCGGCAAATACCTACAATCGTTTCCATGCTTGTACGAGGTCATTGGACGACAGTAAAAATCTCAGAACACACTTTTCTCGGCGCGTTAGCCCCCCTTTTTCCCACCTGGGAGGAGCTAGAGTCTTTCTCCTTAAAAGAGGAGAAATTTAGCCGCATCACCTGCCAAGGCTTAGTGACTGCCATCGGGCAAATCGGCGGGAAAAAAGTTGGAGTCCTCTATAATGATTTTCGCGTAAGCGGGGGCAGCTTTCATATCGCCAACTCCCAGAAGGCCAATGCCTTTATCGGTTTCTGTGCGCAGAACGATATCCCCCTCGTGATGGCGTTCAATACGATCGGCGTTGGAATCATGGAAGGACGCAATGTGTTCATGGATGCGTTTTCCACCATTCCTTCTCTTTTCGATTTCCGCGCCAAGCACCTTCCCCTGATCACCATTGCCCTCGGGAAATGCCTCGGCCTCGGCGCCATCCTTTTCCAAATGGGCCACTACCGGATCGCGGTACGCGAAAAAGCGGCTTTCAATTTAACGGGCCCGGAAGTGATCCGCCTATTCTTCGGCGGCAAACTTTCCTTCGACGCGCTCGCCTCGGGCGAGCACCAGATGGAAAAAAACGAGCTCGTGCACGAGCTGCAGGACAATTCCGAGGCGGCCTTCTCCAAAGCCCACGCCCTGCTCCACCACGTGCTGAGCAATGAGAGCGCCACCTCCTCGCCCGTTCTTCGCTTTCCCGGCTCCATTCCGATCGGCGAGTATATTTCCGCCAGCGAGCTGAACGAATGCGATTCCAAACTATTTAAGCTCCTTCAGCAAGTGGGAGACTCTGCCCTCGAAGTCTACGAGCAGATGAATCCCGTAGTGCGCACCTTCCTCGTGCGCCGTGGCCGCCGCACCGTGGGCGTGTTCGTGAATCCTCCCGGACACCCCAACAATTTAATCACCGTAGATACCTTGAACCGCTACGATGCCGGATTGAGCCTCTTCAAATCGATGGGTATCCCGATCGTGAGCTTCCTGGATACCCCCGGAATCGATCCCCGTTTCGAGCAGCAAGACGACGATATCGTGCGCCTGATCGTGCGCGTGGCGAAGAGAATCATCGAGTATCCCCATGGCCACATGGGCGTGGTACTAGGCCGTGCTTTTGGCGGCGCCACCACGCTGGGATTTCCGAAAAATTTCCGCTCCCAGCGCTGCATCGCCGTGCAAGGCTGCCAAATGGGTGTAATGAGCGAATCCATTCTCGAGCAGGTTCTGGAAAACTCCCCGCGCCTCCTGGAAACGCGCCGAGAAATGCGCAAAACGGAGCGCGACGACCTCGCGGACTTAATTGCCAACGGCGTGATCGATGCATTCGTGGATCCGGAAGATATTTACCAGGAAGTAGAATACTTCTTGGCTTTGGCCGACGTGGAAGCCGAACAGCGCGCCACCATGCGCCGCCTGCACGACGAGCTCAGCGAGCTTCCAGCAGAGCGCATGCAGCCAGTCCTCCACCGCCTGCGGCCAACAGTAGGATACGATGGCCCCTTGCTACGCCCCCGCTGGCGCGAAGGTGCGCGAGCGCAATACCGACACTTGCCCCCGAAGTATTCCCGGTAAACTGCACCGTTTCTACCACTTTTTCCTGAGCCACCTCGAGCCGGCGCGTGACGTCGCGCACGAGGTGGAGGTTCGCCTGGTGTGGCACTACCCAATCAATATCTTTCACGGACAAATTCATTCGCTGCAAAAAGCGCAGCCCGGCGTCGGCCATGCCCTCCGCGGCCTTCACGAAGAGGGTTGCCCCCTTCTTCATCTTCAGGTGCTTGTCGTCGGCGTTTACGGCTTTCTCGTAGGGCAAGCGCGAACCACCGGCCTGGATCGCGATAATATCGGCCACGGATCCGTCGGAAAATGTTTGAGTCGCAATCACGCGGAAGCTTCCCGGCTCTTTGCTCAGAAAGCAAGCGGCCGAACCATCGCCGAAAAGAGCGGTAGCGGCAAGATCGTCTTTCGCCAAAAACTTCGAGCGAATCTCGGAAGCGATCAATAACTGATCTTCCCCGGTACTGGCGCAAAACTGCGCCGAAGCGTGCACGCCCGTCACGAATCCCGCGCAGGCGGCCGTGAGGTCCATGGCGCCTACATCTTTTAATCCCAAGCGGTGCTGCAGCAGCGGCGCGGTGGGAGGGGTAGGATAATCGCCGGAAATGGTGGCCAAGATGATCTGCCGGGCTTTTTCTCTGCGCTCGGGAAATTCCGCGAATAATTTCTCGGCGGCGGCCACCGCCAAATCGGAACAAGCTTCTTCTTCGCTCGCCCAGTGCCGGCTCTGGATGCCCGTGCGGTGCTCGATCCAGGATCCGCGGATATCGCGGCCCATCCAGGCGATCAGATCATCGTTCGTTACTTTATGTTTTGGTAAAAACGAAACCGGGCCGTGGAGGAAAATCTCTTCTTTGGGCCGATGAAAGCTCATACGCCGAGCACTCCCGCGCTCCTCAGCAGCGGCAATCCTCCGCTCACGGTGATGGTAGAGCCGTTCATGTAGGAGGTAGAAGAAAACAGCGGATCCATGGCTTCGGCCACCTGAGAAGGTGCGCCGAGCGCCACCGCCGGAATGATCTCCTGCACTTTTTCGAGGTAATGCGAACGCTTCCAGAAACGCTTCGTGCGCTCGGTAGCGATCACGCCCGGCCTCACGATATTGAAGAATACATTCTCTTCCCCGTAGTCCACGGCGAGGTTTAAAAACAAACCTTCGAGCGCGCTCTTGGCGGCGCAATAAAACGCGAAGCGGCTCGTGCCCTGGGCCGCCGAAAGGCTCGAGATGAAAACCACGCGCCCAAATTTTCTTTTCACCATTCCAGGAATGCAGCGCTGGAGCAGCCAGAGATTGCCGTCGATATTGGTACGCAAGTACTCGGCGCCGGCGGCTTCGTCCCACTCCGTGAATTTACGGAGCTTAATCGTGCGGGTGGCGGCATTGAGCACCACGGAGTCGAATTCCGCGAAAGCAGCTTCGCTTTCGGATTGCGCAGGGCTGCCGAGGTTAAAAACCATGCCCCGCACTTTGGTATTTTCTTTTTCGTACTCGGCGAGAGTCTCTTTCAAAGAATCGGCGGAAGAGGCGGTGATCCATACCTCGTCGCCCGCCTGCACGCGGCGGCTCGCGAGCGCCATCGCAATCTCCGAAGATCCTCCGGTGATCAGGAGCTTCATTTCGCCCCCGCCTGGCGGAGCATGGTCTCCAACTTGGAGATCGTGGAGAAATTTTCTTCTTCCACCAAATCACCCGGAATTTTTACGGAAAATTCTTTTTCGAACTGAGCTACCGCCAACACCATCATCAGGCTATCGAGGCCATGATCGGCGAGCGCCTCCTCGGAAGAATCCGGAAGCGAAGAAAGCCCCAGGCCGAGGAGGGATTTACGAATTCTATTTTGAAAATCTTGCTGCTGCATGCCACGGATTATTCCATGGAAAGGCGGGCTTGCCTAGACGTGGCGCCCTAGAGATGACGCAGGTGCTGGCCTAAGTAGCCTCTACCCTATCTTTCTGCTTTGTTCCTTCATCTCCACCAAGCCCTTACGCCGCAATTTCCCATTCGGCGTGCGCGGCAAGGCTTCTACTATTCGGTACTCGAGCGGAACTTTGTGCCCAGAAAGATGCTGCCGTAATTTTTCCAAAATTTCTTTCTTAGGAGGAATATTTTCACCAACGAGAAAAGCAATGAGCTGGCTGCCGTAGATCGGATGCTTCTCCACCAGCACGGCGCCCTCTTTCACTCCGGGAATATGCAGGAGCGCGGCATCGATCTCGAGCGGGCTCGCGCGCTCGCCGCCGATATTAAATAAATCATCGAGCCGGCCCACGATATGCACGAGGCCGTCGGCGTCGATATGCACCACGTCGCCGGAGCGCAGCCAGCCGCTCCGTAATTTTTCGGCGGTTTCTTTTTCGTCGCCGAGGTAGCCGAGCATCACCTGCCAGCCCTTCACCTCGAGCTCTCCGCCCTCTCCCTCTTTTACCTTCAAAAATTTCACCGGCAATCCCACGGTATCTTCCTCGAAGAAGCGCGGGTGTTTGGAGGAAAAACTCAGCACGCGGGGCGAAGCTTCGGTGAGGCCATAATTATTGTAAATCGTGGCGTTGCGGAAATGCGCTTTGAGCCGCTCGCGCAAGCTCAGCGGCAAAGCGGCGCCGGCCGAGATCACGTGGGTAACTCCTTCGCATTGTTCGGGAGTGGTCACCCGCAGCAAGGCTTCCCAGTGCGAAGGTACCCCGCTCCACATGCCCGCGCCACGGCCCTCCACGAATTCACCTCGGGCATCGGCGAAACGGGTCAGGATCGTAGTGGGAATTCCCAAGCGAAGCGCGGGCAACAATTGCCCAAATAACCCATAGGAGTAAGAAAGAGAGAGAAAAAGTTTTTGCTCGGGAGCGCGCGCGAATTCGAGGGAGTCGATCACGGCTTCGGTATTGGCCTCTAAGTTGGCGGCGGAAAGCTGCACGGCTTTGGGATTCCCGGTGCTGCCGGAGGTAAATACGATCAGGGCGCAATCGGGATGCGGTTTGGTCTGGAGAATTTTTCTCCTCTGCGCGAGCTCTCCTTCCGAAAGCTCGGGGGCAACCAGCGCCACCGGAATTCCTTCGCTCAAGTACGCTAAAAGGGAGGCAATGAATTCAGGAGTGGGATGGGAAGCGAGAAGCGGCGTGTCGCTGCGGTTGCGTGACAGGCTTTTCTTGTGCTCTACTAGCGATCGGAGCTCACCATAGGATGTTGTGCCCCAGGTACCGATCAGGGCTGGCAATTCATTAGCGGCAGAGCCTAAAATTTCCATGAAAGGATTTTCCGTCATGAAAGTGCTGAAGCCAAACTTAATCGTAAAAGTAGAGGGCGTTGGGCGCGCATGGCCGGATGGTGCGCCGCTCTCTAATGCGGAATTACTGAAGCACCACCCCGATACCAGCGATAAGCCTGAGGCACTTTTGCAAGAGCTCGGGAAACGCGTGGCCCGCGCCTACGGTTTCGAGCAGCGGCACATGACGCGAAAACCCTGGAGCAAAGCGGATCACGCCAACGAAGAAAGCTCGGAATCCTTGGCGGGGAAAGCCGTGGGCCATCTCCTCGCAAAAAATCCTAAATTTAAGCCCGAGGCTTTTCTCCTCGGCTCCACCACCACGCGCCGCTATACCGGCTCCCAAGCCACCTCGGTGCTGGCAAAATTCAATATGGAGATTCCCGCCTACGAATTGAAGGCCGGCTGCTCCACCTCCCTCGCTACGTTGCACCTGAGCCAAGCCTTGCTCAGCCAAGGTTACGATTCGGTTTTAGTTTCCTGTGCCGAAACGCTCTCAAAAGTGGTGCATCCCGGCGTGCGCGATACTTGGTTCGGCCTGGCCGATGCCGGCGCGGCGATAGGATTACGCAAAGCAAAAACCAAGGGCGACTATAAAATTTTAAAGAGCGTATATTCCACCGATGGAAAATTAGTGGATCTCTATACCACTCCCGGAGACCTTCCGCCCACGGCCGAAGCCTTGGCCGAAAATGGGTTTTCGCTCACGGGAGACGCCAGCCAACTAAAAGACCACGCGAAGAAACGTTACCTCGAGATGATTCATGCGGTTCTCCCCACCAAAAAAGATCGGGCCGCGGTGAAATGGATCATCTCCCACCAAGTAAACCGCATGCTTTCAGAGGAAGTGATCAAAGAAACTGGGCTCGCCGGAGAATTGATCTGGGACGCGGATAAATTCGGCAATCTCGGTGGTACTTCGGTATTATTTAGCCTGGCCCATGCGCTGGAACAGAAACGATTTAAGAAAAATGACCTCATCTTTTTCATGAGCGTGGGTGGAGGGCTATCCTTTGCCGCCCAGCTCTGGAAGAAGCTTTAACCGTAACGAAAGGACCTGAGAATGAAAACTTTGCTATTACTCGCACTATCCCTGTCCGTATCCACCTCCGCTTTCGCCTATAGCGACGGTACCTATCGCTGCCAGAGCAGCGAAGGCGTAGAAAATACCTACAAGATCGAAACCGTTTCCATCGGCGGCAGCTTGCGTGCCCCTTTCATCGAAGCGGTACTTCACTATCGCCAGAACCCGGGCGATAAGAATTCTCCGCTCATCGAATCTACCGTACGCGGCCTCGGCACCGTAGCTACCACCGGTGCCACCGAGATGCTTACCCTGAACGGGTTGCGCTTCGAATTCGAGAACGGCGAACTCACACACTGTAAGCAGTAAAGCTTACACGGCTCCGTTTCTTTTTTCTCCATTTAGGGTTCTTCCCGCGCACCGAATCTTCCGATCAGTGTGGCGAGGAGAACCCTTATGCGTTTCTGTACCTTACTGTTATTTTTCTTTGCTTCGATTCCCGCATTCGCCAACGAGGTGGTGCGCTGGCACACTTTGCCCGACGGCACGCTCACCTTCTGGGTGCTGCATGCGGAATCGGGGGTTTACGAACTCGATCGCTTTGAAAAGAAACCGGGGCTCTACCAGGACCTCGCCGAACACCAGAGCTTTGCCGATAGCGCGAGGGCCAAATCCCGCTTTGAGGAGCTGACCTTAGGCTTTACGCCCGGAAAGCCTCCGTTACTGCTCGTGCAAACGGGGAAAAAAGCGCGGGTTCTCGATGGAGAAATTTGGCCGGTAACGCAAGCCTGGAGCTGGGCCTGGGAACAAAAATTCGCGGCGTGGGTAGCCGACGAAACCGACGCGGTTTTTTTTCGCACCTACGGAATCTCCACCGATTGTGCGGACGCAGCCTACGCCTTCCGCTGGATCTTCGCGCGCATAAACGGGCTGCCGGCGGCCAATCATTTGTCGGTGAGCGAAGACCTTTTCACCAACGAAACCTTGCTGCCCCAGTGGGCCGCGTTGCCTACGGCAACCAACTGGCAGGACGACGCGCGCTTCCGGGCCGCCCTGGAATATTTATTGCGCAATACCTACACTCATTCTTTGATGAAAGATCTCTATCCCGTGAAGATCAGCCGCGAGGCTACTCTGCCGGGCACTATTTTCATCCACCTCTATAATGCCGAGACCGGCCACACGGAATGGCTGCACGAAATCAAAGCCTCCAACCACCCCTCTCCTCTCCGGGTACTAGCCTCCAATGTGCCGCGAGAAGTGCGAGAGCTGGCCGAGTATGGAATGCTCGATTGGGGAGCGCCACCCAGCGAAAACTTATCCGGCCTCCTACGTTTCCGCTGGGCGGTAAAATCGGGCGAGAACTGGTCGGTGGCCGCGGCCCACGAAATGCCTTTCTATTCCCTCGAGCAGTATGATCCAAAATTCGTGCAAGGCTTTGATTCCTTCGTAGCCGCCGTGACCAAAAAAATCATTCCCGACTGGAAGCCGGACTCAGCCGCCGTGATGAAGGAAAAGGTAAAATTACTCAAGGAGCGCCTTACCGCCCGAGTGAAAATCGTGGAAGACGGCTTCGACTTCTGCTTGAACCAGCGTGGCTGTCCCGAAGGCAGCGCTTCCTGGGAAACCTGGAGCACTCCTTCCCGTGACGCCGCCGTAGGAAGACTGGTAGGCGAGATGGAAAGTCTCTACGAAGACGGCATGTGTAGCCCCGGTTGCCAGGCCGCGCTCGACGACGCGAGAAAAGTTACGCTCCTGAACATCCGCGGCGCACCTTATACGATCGGCCAGGCCCTGAGTGTCTGGACCGAAAAAAAATATAAATCCGATCCTAACTTGCCGGTCCCGGAACGCTGGGGCCTCTAGTGGGAGGCTTGCAAGGTCTCGTGCAGCTCGCCGTCCCGCATCTCGAGCTGGCGCCGCACGCGATTCACTAAATTATGATCGTGGGTGGAAAATAGAAACGTAACTCCGAGGGAGCGATTCAGCTCCTCGAAAAGTTCAATTAGCTGCAGCGCGGTCTTGGAATCCAGGTTCGCGGTGGGCTCGTCGGCCAAGATAAAATCTGGCTCCGTAGTGAGCGCTCTCGCCACGGCCACGCGCTGCTGCTGCCCGCCGGATAATTCGGTAGGATAGCGATTCGGCTTATCCCCCAACCCGACGGCTTCGAGCGCGCGGAGCGCGCGTTCCCTCGCCAGCTGGCGATTGTCTCCGCGCATCACGCAGGTATACTCGGCATTTTCCACGGCGGTGAGCACGGGAAAAAGATTATAACTCTGGAAAATAAAACCCAGCCGCTCGCGGCGCACGCGGCAAAGCTCGTTTTGGCTGAGGCGACTCACGTCCTGGCCGCCGATTTCCACGGTGCCATGCGTGGGCACATCGAGCCCGGCGGCGAGATTCAACATCGTGGATTTTCCGCTACCAGAGGGACCGATCAGCGCGGCAAAATCACCGCGCTTGATTTCTAGAGAAACTTTATTTAACGCGTGCACGGGCGGCGCGCCCGGAAATATTTTTTCCACATTAAGAAATTTTAATACGGGCTGGTTATTTTTCTCCGTCATTGGCGTCAGTGTAGCGCCGCCGCGGGTTCGCGCCAAGCGGAAAGCTCGCGATTGACGGCCAAGCATAAACCTATATACTGAACGGCCTATGCCGCTCTTGCTACGTATCGCCGCGCGCAATTTGTTTCGCAACTTACGCCGCACCATCATCACCATGCTCACGATCGCGTTCGGCCTGGCCGTAATCCTATGGCTGCAATGCGTGCTCGCCGGCCGTAATAAGCATATTATCGAATCCATCACCACCACCTACACCGGAAATATCCAGCTCTTCCGGGAAGACTACCTGAAAGACCGGCTTATTCAGTTTTCCTTTCCGGCCGTGACTCCCGCGCTGCCCGAAGGCACGTTTGCCGCCCAGCGCATTCACTTGCCGGCCCTCGTCTCGAGCGGAGAGCAGTCCGTGCCCATTCAACTCGAAGGCATCGAACCCGAAGCGGAAGCGCGCGTGACTAACGTTAAACAAAATTTAGCGCAAGGCGAATACTTGGTGAGCGATCCAAATCCCGATTGCGAATCGCGGCAGATCTATATCGGCCGTAAACTATCGGACCTGCTGAAAGTTCAAGTGGGAAATAAGATCGTAATTCTTGCCCAAGCAGCCGACGGAACGCTCGGCAATGAGCTCTTTCGCGTGAAAGGCATCTACGATTCCGGCTCGCCGGACTTTGATAAGTCTTACGCCTTCGCTCCCCTAACCTGCGTGGCGAAGGTAGGCGCGATCCAGGGAATTCACGAGCTCGCGATCCGGATTCCAGATATCGCCAAAGAATTCGAGATCCGCGATTTACTCTCTAAGTCGGTTCCGGCTGGAGTGAAGGTTACCACCTGGCGGGAAAGCTTGCCCGGCATGGCCACCATGGTGAAATACAACGAAGCCACGCTGGTGATGATTTCTTCCATGCTCTTCATCGTGATCACGCTCGGCATAGTGAATACCTTACTGATGAGCGTGTTTGAGCGCACCCGGGAATTCGGCGTGATGATCGCCCTCGGCACCACGCCCTGGCAGCTGCGCGCCCTCGTGGTGCTCGAAAGCCTGGTGCTCGGTTTCGTGGCCAGCGTAGCCGGCGTTTTACTAGGGGCCGCAGTGGTGGCCTACCACCAAAAATATGGTTTCGACCTAAAACCTTTCCTCGGCGATCATTCTTCGCTCGACCAGTTCCGTTTGGATCTAACGATCTATCCCGTTTTTAAATTTGTTCCGTTCCTGAAGTCCGTCGGTACCATGATGGGCTTTATCGTGCTGGCCGGGCTCTATCCCGCTTGGCGCGCTTCGATGCTGAAACCCGTGGAGGCAATGCGATCCGTATGAAAAATCTAGCTCTTGTCCTAGCCCTAACTTTTCTTCTGCCGCTGGAAGCTTCCGCCAAAGCAAAAAAAACTTCCGCCGACGACGCGGATGCGCTGATTGAAAAATCCGAAAATCACCTGCGCGGAAAAAGTTTCCGCGGGAAAATGACCATGACGGTGGAGCATAGCGGGGCCAAGCGTACCTTGGTGCTGCGCAACTGGTCGATCGGCCGCGAAAAGTCTTTCGTGAAAGTGCTTTCTCCCTCCAAGGACCGGGATTCGGGCAATTTGCGCATCGATCTCAACCTCTGGCAATACCTGCCCAACGTGGAACGCATCATCAAAATTCCGCCCAGCCTCATGCTCCAAAGCTGGATGGGATCCGATTTCACCAACGACGACCTCGTAAAAACCAGCTCGCTCACCCGCGACTATACCCACAAACTATTGGGCCGCGAAAAATACGAGGCCTTCGACGCCGTAAAAATCGAATGCGTGCCCAAGCCCAATGCGCCGGTGGTTTGGGGAAAAGTAGTCGCCTGGGTGCGCGCGGGAGACGGCGTTCCGCTCAAGCAGGAATTTTATAGCGAGAACGGCGAGCTCCTCAAAGTAATGGAAGGCAAAGACGTAAAGACCTTCGGCGTCCGAACCATTCCGACTGAGCTCGTGATGCGCAATCTAAAAAAAGGCGATTCGCGTACTATCCTGAAATACGACGAAGTGGCCTTCGACGAAGCGATCCCCGACTCGATTTTCACCCAAGAGAATTTACGCAAGCCCGTGAAGGACTAGCTATTGCTATCTTTTCTCTTCGCCCTCTCCTTTCTCTTTAATTTTACCTACGGGGTACTGCTCCCGATCGTTCCCCATTTGAATGAAGACATCGCGGGTTGGGCCTTTACCGCTTTTCTGCTTTGCAAATTACTCTGGCTCGTCCCGGCTGGGTTCGTGAACGATCGCGTGGGCAGCGGGAGGGCTCTCACCCTAGCGCTGATCGTGCAGTGTATCGCGCTCGCCGCCGTGGCCTTGCTTCCCCATTATCCTTGGGTAGGCCGCTCCCTCGAAGGAATCGCGCTGGCACAAGGCACCCTCTCCACGTTCGGCTTTCTGCGCTTACTGGCCCCCGAACCGGCCGCGTTCCGGGCGTCCGTGGCAAAGCTTCTCGGCATCGGCGGACTCGGCATGATCCTCGGGCCCTTCGTGGGCTACGCGCTCCTTCCGCTCGGCCCGGTGGAAGCCATCCTCGCGCTGGCCACGCTAAACGCGGTCTTTCTATTTTTTCAGTGCAGCTTGTACCGCCGCGTGGAAGCGATCCTTCCCGCCCACGAAGAATGCAGCGAGGCGCCGCGCACGGTATTCTGGTTCGTCCTTGGCTTAACGGCCGCCAAAGCGCTCGCCGTGGGCTGGGAACCCAACCTCGCCTGGTGGGCGCAGAGTACCCTGCACTTAAGCGCGGCGGTGGCCGGCGCGAGCTTTTTGGTGCTCGGCCTCTCCTTTATTTTGGGAAGCCTCCGGCCTCACCCCGCGGCTACTATTTTTTCCTTACTGGGCTTTTTCGGCCTTGAAGCCGCCCTCGGCGGAACGGCTTGGGCATGGTGGCCCGCGCTCGCGGCGCTCGGCTATTGGTACGGAGTATTCGTGACGATCGCGGTGGGCCGCCTCGGTTGGGATAAGCCGGAAAAAATAGGCCGGCACAATTCGGTATGGATGCTGGTGACCGATTTACCGATGGCCTTCGTGCCGGCGATTCTCTGGCAGTGGCGCACCCAAGACGAGGCCTTCCAACGCTGGGCGCTCGCGGGAATATTGCTTGGTACGGCAGCGATCAGTCTTTGGCGGGGGCTCGCTCAGGATTCCCGTGCTCCCACGCAAAATTCTCGAGCTTAGCGTCGGCGGGAATTCCTTCCGAAATTAAATTATTCATTCCGATCCACGCCCGGTCCCCAAGACGAGTTTTGGGCCCGATCACGCAATTCATGCCGATGAAAACATTTTCTCCAATCTCTACGGGAATGATCAGCAAACGGTCGCCCACGAAGGTATGGCAAGCGATATGCACCCCTTCCGAGATCGTACAGCCTTTGCCCACGCGGATCATCGGCAAATCCACGAAGCTCACGCCGATCGAGGTATTCACCCCGAACGCAATTTTCATCCCGAGCGCACGCCAATGCAGGAATTTCGTAATATAAAAGCTATTTAAAAGAGGGCTGAGGCCGCTTACTTGCGCCGCGCGGGAAAGCGCCAAATTGCAATACCAGGAAAACATTCCGAGGTTTACGGCCATTGGGTAAACGCCTTTTTTCAGGCGCGGAACCAACAACCGCAAACAAAAAACCGCCAGCAGAAAACAGATCACCAATGGGAGTACCGCCAATAAAGCGTAGAGCGGAAAAAGCGGGGAATACCAAAAATGACGCAGATACAATAGCGTGGCACCGAACGCGATCGCGCCAGGCCCCACCGATAGCAAAAAACTTACTAAGTCGATTATCAGGTAAGCGTAGGAAGGGAGACCGGTGGCCACGCGGCTAGAATTTTTTGCCATACTTTTCTCCCCTTTTCCGAGACAAAATTGTACCGTCTTCCTATGGCCATTACGACCAAAATCATTCGCGCCCTCACCTACCCAAAGTACCGCAGCTTCGTGCGCGACTGCGAGCAAATTGAAACCGCCCAGGCCCGCGTGTGGGCGGAAACCAAAGACGAGCTGCGCCGCGGAGACTTCTGGCGGGGCCGCGTGAAGGACCGCCTCGAAGATTATCCCGTAACCGACTACGAAGACTACCGCGGAGCCCTGGATGCCAGCTATAGCTCCGATATCTCGGCGCTCACGGGCGGCAAAATCCTTTTTTGGTCAGAGAGCGGGGGCACCACCGGTAAAGCGAAAATCTATCCGATTACCCCGGCGTACAAAAAAAGCTTCCAAAGCACCACTCCCCCTTTTCTGCATAGCCTCACGCAGCGGTTTAAAGATTTCCTGGGTAAGCCCGTGCTGTATTTTGCCGCCACTCTTCCCACCGAAAAATCGCCGGCGGGCGTGGAGAAAGGATTTATCAGCGGCTATAACTACCGCAATATTCCTCCGCTTCTCGCGAAAAAATATGCTTTTCCCCTAGGCGTATTCCGCGACCGCGATTTTTTCTTCCGCTGGGGCCCGCTCTACGCGCTCGCCACGGATCTATCCGCCATGATCGCGATCACGCCTTCCATGCTCGAGCAGTTCTCGCTGGCCATCGAAAAAAATATCGACTCCTACTGGCCCTACCTCGAAGGAAGGATTAATTCCCCGCCCGCCGATGGGCTGCCGAAGGTGAAGGTGAGCGCGGAACGGGTGGCCCTGCTCCGCAATGCCTTCAAGAAAAAAGAAAAGCATTTTTCTTACCGTAGCGTTTGGCCTTCCTTGGAATTTGTTTGCTGCTGGAAAACCGCCACCTGCGGCCTGCAGCTGCCACGCCTGGATCCCTGGCTGCGCGGAGAAGTTCCGGTGGTAGACGCCACCTACTCCGCCACCGAAGGTTGGGTAACCGTGCCGCTCTATAGCGATAAAGCGGGCGGCCCGCTTCATCCCGGCGCCCTCGTTACCGAATTTTTTCCGGCGGGCGAAGAGCCGGGAAAAAACATTTTAAAACCCTGGGATTTGGAACCCGGGAAAAACTACGAAATTCTGCTCACCACCAAAATGGGATTCGTGCGTTTTCGTCTCTACGATATCGTGCGCTGCACGGGTTTTTTCCACCGTTCGCCCATTCTTGAATTCGTGGAAAAAGCGGGAAATACCGTGAGCCTCGGGCATACCCGCATCAGCGAGACCCACGTGCTTAACGCGCTGAAAAATTCCGGGTTGGAATTTCCTTCTCCATGGATCCTGGCGCCGGCGGCGGATGCCTCGGGGTTATTGTTCGCGCATCCAGAACAATCTAATCACGAAGGCGAAAGCCTCGGGGTTTTCGATAAAGCGCTGCAGGAGGCCAATCCCGAATATTTCGAGGATATCCGCGATAAGCTGCTGCAGCCGATCCGCCGCCTACCCTTGCCCGCGCAACATCCGCTGTGGGCGAAAAGCTCTCACGCGCAAACCAAACCTAAGGTGATCCAGCAAAAGCCGGTCGAACTAACTTAGAATGAAGCCGTGAGCAGAAATTGGATTTGGGAGGGAGCCCCGATCGTGCGCCCACGCGGGAAACGAAAGGCTTCGCGGGAAAACTCTTTTCCGTTCCGCCCCACCGGGCCGCGTAGATCAAGCGCGGCATCAAGGTGATCGCTGAGAGAGCGAGTGAGCTTGAGGAGTGGATAGAAACTCCCGTCGATCCCGTTCACGAGCGTGCCAAAATTTGCGATCCAATAGGCGTCGATCTGGGCCGTGGCCTGTAGAAAAGCATAAGCTTTCGCGCGCAATGGACGATAGGGAGAAGGAATCAATACCGTATATTCCGAAGTACGATCGGCGCCGTCGCTCTGAAATAAGGATTCGCCGAGAAAAGTCCACGTCTCGTTCAACGCGTACTCGAGCCCAAGCCCGCCCTGAAATTCGTTTTCTTTGCCGGAGCGGTCGAGGCCGATGCCGAGCGCTTCTCCGCGCAGTGTAGCGCCGCCAAGGTCTTTCGCGAAGGCCAGGCCCACCACGTTCTTTTCCCACCAGCGAGAGGCCATGAGGTGCAGCTCGAGCGCGGGGTTATAAAGAATGGCCTCCATCCAGCGCACGGCTTCTTCTGGTCTCGCGCTTTTCCCCTCGATGTCGAGCGCCTGCAGCGACCACTGCCCCGACTGCCAACGCAGCGTGGCCGAATCCTGCCCAAAAATTAAATTTGGTCCGGCCGTATTCGGCAAAGGCCGGCTGAATTTATTCCAAATCGGCAATACCTTGAGCGTGCCCACGCCGATGGGTTTACGCCCCAGCTGCATTTCGAAATCGCCGAGCGAAAAAATAAAATTCAGGCGTTCCGTATCCAGCAGCCACTGCGCGGTATTTCCGGATACGAGATTCGTTTTAAAATCGAATAAGCGCTCCGGGCCCTCTACCGTAGCGTATCCCGGCTCCCCCGGGCCTCGCCCCACCATCCGGCTCACGAATCCCCTCACCTCGGGAGTGGCCTCCAGACGAACCGCCGTGGACGGAAAAAAGCGCAGCTGGTATTTTGCGAGCACGATGCTTTCGTAGGCATGAGAGTGAGGCCCGAAGCCGGACTGAGGAAACTCGCGGTACTCGTTAGCTAGCGAAAAATCGCCTTTCCCGTCCCATTCGAGGGCGAAAGCGAAATTAGGTACTAATAAAAATACGAAAAGGAGCAAGCGCACGCGGAAATCCTACCCCAGGGAAGTGGTTAGGCCACGCCGCACCGCTCGAGCCGCCTTATATACGTCCCGGCAATACCAGCACGGGACGTGGCGAAAGCCGCAATACCTCCCGGGACGTGGATCCCAGAATTTTTTGCGTCAAACTATGGTCCTGCGCCGCCACCGCCACAATATCCGCTTTTGCTTCGCAGGAGGCCCGGACGATCGCCTCGCCGAGCGAAGTCATTCCGCGGATCAAATGAAACTCCGCGCCCACCCCGGCGGAATGAGCCTCGGCCACGAACTCCTCCCCAAGTTTTTTCTTGATACTTTCATTTTCCGCCATTACTTCTTGCATCGGTTCCATTTCCGCCGCAGCCGCAAAGCCTACCCAGTCCACCGAAAAAATAGCCGGCACTTCTAGCCGGTGGAGAATCGCCAAGCGCGCCCCGAAATCACGGGCTATGGAAATTATTTTCGGTAAGTACTTCTTCGCCAGTCTCGTGAGATCCGTGGGAAAAGCGATAACCTTGATTTGATTAGGTACCCTGGTATTCCCGCGCAGGGTGAGTACGGGAATCGAGGAGGCGGCAAAGAGAGACTCGGTGAATCCCCCCAGACGAAATCGCTTCAGGCCCGCATGGGCGTGAAGGTTGACCAAGATTATTTTAGCGGCTTCCCCGCTGGAGAAATTCAGCAATGCCCGGATGGCGTCTTCACGGCGCACCGAAGCTTCCACCAACAGCTTTGGGTCCGCCACTTCCGGCAGCCGCATCTTCCGCTTCACGTCTTTGAGGGAAAATTCCGCTACCTCCAGGAATCGCTCGCTCCAGCGCCCGTCGAATTCTAATGGCCAGCGAGCGTCTTTGGGGCTCACGATCGCTACCGGCTCCACCGCGAGGGAGCCGCATTTTTGCAAAGTGGCCAGCATATGGCGTGATTTAGCGAGGGGAATTTTCTGCGCCGTGAAAGGATCCACCGCCCAGATGATATTTTCTTTCGGCATAATTCTCCTTTCGAAGGATACCTTTGCCTTAACTAATTATACTCCTCGCCGCTGAAGAAAGAGCCCGGCAATCTGCCACCCATCGAAGTGCGGAATTTCGTCCGTTGTCTGCGCTCCGCAACGGGGCGTACTGCTGTTTAAACGTTCTCAATCCGAGACAAAATTATTGGAGGTACTATGAACTTTAATCGAATCAGCCGCGCCGCTCTACCCCTGGTAGCCGCCGCCGTTGCGCTCACCACCCTCGTTGCTTGCGATAGCAGCGTACGCGTATCCTACGGCCGCGCTTACGACCGTGTTTGGTACGGAGACCCCTATTGCCGCAATAGCTGGGACTACGGTTGCGACTATGGCTATAACGATGGGGGCACCATCGGCATCGTATTCGGCCGCCGCCATCCGGGATGGCGTTGGGGACACGGCCTAATAGCGTCAGAAGCCAGCCGCCCTACTACTTGGGAAAAAGAATTCAACTTAAGCAATCGCTCAGTTTCTTACCTCAAGAGTGCGTTTAACAAGGCCCTAGATGGCGACACCCGCAAACTCGAGGCGATCGGAATGTCGAGCCACGATATTAACGGACTGCAAAACTTCCGTATGCCATCGGAACAGTCCCTCGCGAACGCCGCTCACGCTCTGCGCGTGAAGAGAAGTGACCTGCGTGACTTCACGCAAGTGTTCATGATTCGCCTAAAAACTGCCGTAGCGAAGAACTAGTCTTCGTATTCCCGGTCGACCAGAAAGGCCGACCGGGATTTTTCCTATCCAACCTAAGAGCTCTGTTTTTAGAATGTCAGGGCTACGAATTAAAGCACCGCTTAAGATGGGGAAAAAAGGGAAACCTGACTTCAGGCGGCCAGAAACTGATTCGTGCGAAGAAGAACTAAGGTGCAGCCTTCCACCACGTGAATTCCGGCTTTCTCGAGCGCCGCCATCAGCTCCGGATTCTCGCTGCCCGGATTAAAAATCACCCGCCGTGGCTTCAGCGCGAGAATTTCGGGTTGAAGCTTGGCCGAAATGGCCGGTCCCACGTACATCGTAAGAGTATCCACCGGGCGGGGAACGTCTTTGAGCGTCGCGAACACGGGCACGCCTTCAAGATTTTTTAATTTAGGGCTCACGGGGATAGGCTCATGGCCGTAGTCCTTCAGCATACGGAACGCCATATGGGCGTAGCGGCTGGGATTGTCGGAAGCACCGAGGATCGCTACTTTCATTTTGCCCCCTCTTTAAAGAGCGATACGTATTCACCGTAACCGCTCTCTTTCAGTTTCTCTTTAGGAATAAATTTCAGCGAAGCCGAGTTCATACAGTAACGCAGGCCCGTAGGCTTAGGCCCGTCGTTGAATACGTGCCCGAGGTGAGAATCCGCGTGCTTGCTGCGCACTTCGGTTCTGGTCTCGAATAACTCGTGATCGGCTTTTTCCACCAAATTTTCTTTTACGAGAGGCTTGGAAAAACTCGGCCAGCCAGTGCCCGAGTCGTATTTATCCTTAGAGCTGAAGAGCGGCTCTCCGGAGACCACATCCACGTAAATTCCCTCGGCGTGATTATTGTGAAAGGCGTTCCGGAACGGAGGTTCGGTGCCGGCCTTTTGGGTTACCTCGAATTGCTCGCTCGTGAGTTTTTTCTTGAGTTCCGCCTGCGAGGGCTTTTTAAAATCGGCGGGCTGCCAGGCGAAGGCGAGAAGTGGCATAAGGAGAAATAAGGTATTCATGGGTAAACGCTAGCATAGCGAAGGCTGGCGTCACTCAGAAAAAATGACGCAGCATTTAGTCGTTCCGGCTAAATGCTGCGTCAAAGAAATCTAAACGTAGGAGCCCTTTTTGATCTTCTCCAGGATGATCTTCTCCATCTTGATCGGATCTTTCGGGTCAACGGAGAAGAGCGACTGCTGCTCGCAACGAATCTTTTCTTTCATCAACCAGCGCAGGATATCGGCCAGGCCTTTATTCTTCTTATCCAGAAAGAAGGGATCGCCCTCGAGCGCATCCTTGGCTTTTTTCAGCTGGCGCGCTTCGGCGGGATCCGATTCTTTCACGCGATAGTAAGGAAGGTCGTATTTCCTCACATCTTCGGGCAGTACCCCGAGGAAGCGTACGTTTGGTGCCGAGAAGTGGGCATTCCGGATAAGGGATGCCGCCGAACCGGCCTTCAGGGTCCGGTAAATATTCTGCAAGGTATACGCGTCCAAGTCGCCGAAGAAATACATCGGCACATCGAGGTTATCCTGGATGAGCTTGCACCATCCGCGCACGCCGTTCGAGGGAACCCCGGCGGCGCCCATGAGAATACAGTTATTTCGTTTGGTGAATCCCATGCTCTGGAGGGTATTTGCGGTACCTTCCGACTCGATCACAAGGCAGAAATCAATTTTCTTTTTCGCCTTCAGCTTCAGCGCCTGCGGCTTGTTTTTTGGCTGAAACGGCGCGGTTCCCAGAGTGGAAAGATCGATCGTAGCCTTGGTGCCGTCGTTCAGGGTTTCGGTTACCACGAGCTGCTGCGAATAGGTTTGCCCGCCGCGGTCGTTGGCGAAACAGTTCAATTCCTCGCGGTATACCTGAAGCATATCCCCGATAAAATCGATGATGGAATCGCTCTCGTCCTGGCTTTCAAAATCGAGGGGCTTGAGGCGCGAGCTGTTTTTAATCAAGCCCTTGCACATATAGTACAATTCCCTTTTCGTGTTCACCGCGGCGATCTCGAGATTGCCGAGGAGGATCTCGAGAATGAATACTACGCGGGCCAGCTTTTGCACCGAGCTCACGTTCAGCTCCGTGCGTACCATTTTGTCGCCCGGAGTGAGAAAGCCTTCGCGGGGATTATAGATCGAGTTATCGAGCGAGGTTTTTACGGCTTCGAGCACGGGACGCTTGCTTTTTTCTAAGTCGGAAAGCATTTGCTCCGCGAGCTCGCGGGCCTCTTTGGGGATATCGATATTTAATTCGCGTACGTGCAGTAACTTGGCCATCGCTATTTACCCTTTTTCTTTCCCTTAGCTTTTTTCCCACCGCCGGCACCCGCGATCGCGAGCTCCATTTGTTCGCCCGGCTCGCCATCGTCGGCTTTTTCTGCGTGCGGGTTCACGGCTTCGTCGTCGCTTTCACCACGTTTCTTCTTCTCACGGGCGTGCTGCTCGGCAAGTTTATTGGAGGCTTCGGCCAGCTCTTCGTGGGCGTCTTTCGAATCCCGCCCGAGCAGCTTACGCAGGCCTTCTTCGGCGCGCTTTTTCCGCGCGTCGTTGCTCTTTGTGAGGCGCACCAGGCCTTCCACCAAGATTGGGCCGAATTGCTCGATATGCTGCAATTTTCTCTCGAGGTCGGCTTCCTTGAATTCTTTCTTGATGTGGCGGGAAAGTTTTTGTCCGGCCTGGATGAGGGCGCGGCGAATCTCTTCCACTAGCTCTTCCGAGGCGTCGATCGTCTCCTTGGAAGCATTTTTAAATTTAATGAAGGGCGAAACTACCGACACGGCGAATACGTAAGGGCCTATCGGGAGAGAATTCTTGGGCTGTTGCAACCCGTAGGTTTTCCAATTCACGGATTCAATCGCCCACGTAATGGCGCAGCCCGACTTATCGAACTGGAGAGGAACCCGGTTCGCGAAACGCAGCAATTGCACGGGCTCGTCGGCCTCGAGGTTGCGGTTGATGAAACGCGCCAGGGCGATCTCGATCACCACGGGTTTGAAATCGCAAATCGTGGGTTTACGCGCCACTACCGAAAAGAAATCCACTTCACCGAGACGCTGAATGGATTTGGAGAGTGCGGGCTCCCCTACCGTGAGCACGGATTTGGTGCTCGGGGCCATCAATTCAGTATCCTGAACTACCTGGAAGATTTTTTTAAAATCTTCGTCCTTCAGAGAAGTAAGCGGAGTGCCGAGCAGTTTTTTCGGCAGGCCTTTAGCGACGAAATCCTTGAGAGACTGA
The DNA here is from genome assembly GCA_050246755.1 of Bacteriovoracia bacterium. Classification (GTDB taxonomy): domain Bacteria; phylum Bdellovibrionota; class UBA1018; order CAIPTA01; family CAIPTA01; genus JAKFYM01. The sequence goes on along the minus strand of JBFWVL010000002.1, from coordinate 137,246 downwards.
TCGCTTACGCGGGAAAAACCAGTTTTAAGAAACTTATCGAGGTTGATCTTCCCGTAGAGGTGGCTATGGGTGATAAATTCCCCGAGCTTAAAGGTATGGGGGTGAGGAAGCGCCGATTCCGGGATTTCCGGAACCTCGGTGGTCACGCGGTCCACTTTCACCCAGTCGTTGTCCAAAAGCTTATAACGGATCGTGAGGTGAGGATTCACGAGCACGGTACCTTCAAGGTAGGTGATCAAACCTCCATCCCCATTGAGTTGGATGCGCCCGTCGATGGTGAATTCCACCTTCACGCCGCTCTTCTTATCCCACTCGATCATTTCTTTGTGGCGCAGCACGCCGGTATTCGACTTAATATCCACGTCTACCTGAGCTTGCATGGCTTTGCGCATGCTCGCCGTTTTGGAAGTAACGAACGCGCCCTTGGCATTCGTGAGCTGCGCCCAAGTGGTGGCGGCAGAAATACCGATCCCTTGCTGCCCACGGGAGCACTGGCCTTTGCCGAATTTCGAAGAAGCCAAATACTCCCCGAAAACCTTGGCGATATCGTCGGGATCGATCCCGGGGCCGTTATCCTCGATCGTAATTTTAATTAGGTCGGTATTTTTGCTGGACCCCGTGCCCACGCGTTTAATTTGCACCTCGAGCTCGGGCAAAATGCCCGCCTGTTCGCAGGCATCCAGCGAGTTATCCAACGCCTCTTTTAGCGTGGTTAAAACTGCTTTTAAGGGTGAAGAAAAACCCACTTGCTGCAAATTTTTGGCAAAATATTCTGCTGTACTGCTCTTGGTGATTTTGCTCACAGTTCCCTACCTTGAGATAACTATACCTAATAATTACGAAATAACGCTAACCCAGCGCAGCAAAAACCAATTCGAGCCCTTGCCCACCCAAGAATTCAGGATTTTCCGTAGAATTTTTCATAGCACGATTGATCCATGCCCATGCAACATCCATTTTCGGTTACGCGGAAAAATGGCGGAATTCTTAGCCAACTGACACAATAATTTTATGAAAAAAGAGGCTCTACTACGCGATTTGGGACTCCGAGAGGCAATTGAGCATGTGATCGGAACCTTTATTGGCACAGGAGTTTTTTTTGGAACACCGGTTATGTCGCAGCAGGCCGGAGTACGCCATGGGAGTTCATGAGCAGCGCTGGCGCGCGCTTTTCGATAATCATATGGCTTTTCTTGAAACCCACCGGGCCGAAGTGCGCCGCCCGGCCGATGGCATTCACGTGAAGAGCGAGCGAAAAGAATTTACTTATCTCGTCCCGAATACCACCGGCGTAACCCCCGAGGTGCTGGCCGAATACCACACGCTCCAGATCGTGCCGTGGGCAAACCTTTTTGATTCCAGCTTCGAAAATTTCCGTCCCAACGGAGCCATCAGCTATATGCAGCTGGAAAAAATTCCGGACTCCTGGCCCGCCGCAAATACCGGAATAGATGTGCGGATCGCCCAGAACAAGGGAGACATCTACGCCTTCACCGACGTGCAGGCACGCGGATTTCTCGGCACCCCCGAAGGCTACCAGGAGTGGGCCCCCTTCCTCCACCACGCCAACGAGAAAAATCTCAAGAGCGAGAACCAGACCTTCTACGTGGGCTACGAAAAAGATACGCCGGTGGGAGTCGTGCTCGCGCTGAGAACTGCAAGCACCGTGGGCCTATATTCTCTCGCCACTCTGCCCGGCGCGCGGAAAAAAGGCGTGGGCGCCACGATCCTCAAGAAAGCGATTACCGATGCTTTTGCCAAAGGCTGCACAGAAGCCACCCTACAAGTAACGAAGGGCGATTACTTACGAGGTTTCTTTGAGAAGCTCGGCTTCAAGGAAGAATTCGCAACCACGCTGCTTTCGAAGAAAAACTGATCCTATAGCCGATCCTGCGGAGGGCTCGGAGTTTCCCGCCGCGCCATATTCTGGGCGCACTTGATGCCCTCTTTATCGATCGTATAGATATTGCAAACGTGGCGAATCACCGGCTGCGCCACGTTTCGCACTGGCACTCCGCCGGCCGTGAGCCCCCGCTCCACTCCCTTATGCGCGTGGCCGTGGAAAGCGATGTCGGCCTTTCCCTCATCCACCGCTTCGGCGAGCAGATAACTGCCGAGAAAAGGATAGATCTCCCGCTTCTCGCCAAGTAACGTTTCGCCCACCGGTGAATAGTGCAGGAGCGCCACTTTGTAGGGAGTATCCAGCGAGACCAAAGATTCCCGCAATAAGTTCGCCCCCTGTTTGGTGTAGCGGATAAATTCCTTCATCTCAAGCTCGCCGAACTCGCTGGCGCAGGCGCCGGAAAATCCTCCGCCGAAGCCCTTGATGCCCGCGATTCCCACGGCCGCCCCTCGCACACTGAGCACCACGGAACTTCCTTCGAGCACGCTCACGCCCACTCCTTCCAGCATGGCCTTAATCTCACGCTCCTTCCCTAGGTGGTAATCGTGATTGCCGAGCACAGCCACCACGGGCACGCGAATTTGCGCGAGATCGTCTACCAGTACTTGCGCTTCTTCGGGATGGCCGGTCTGGGTTAGGTCTCCGGCCAAAAGAAAAATATCGGAGCCCAGCGAAATATCGTCGTGGTAATCGGCGATGCGGCCCTTGGAATCTCGGTCGAAATGTACGTCCCCCACCGCCGCTAGCCGGATCACGATATCACCTCGGCGCGTTCGGGTGCCTCATTGTGCGTGAGCTGGATCTGGTTGGAGATCTCAAGCCCGGGCGCAACGGAGCGGATCACGTCCACCACCGCTTTGCAGCGGGCCTCGGAAGGGCATTCTCCTTTCACCACGAGGCGATTCCCATCGAGGAGAATCTTCAGGTCCTGCTGGGCGGTGCGGCCGTCTTCGGCCAGGGCTTGGCGGATATGCGCGAGCAAATAGTCGGGAGAATTATTTTCCGGAACCGGGCTGGCCGCAGGATGCAGCTTGCTTTTTTCGGCCGAAATAGTCCGCGGCTTCTCGAGCGGAGGCAGGTTTTGGTTTCCGATTTTTCCGTCGTCCACGAAAATATGGTGAAAGAGATTCACGATCATGGAATTGGGAATCAAGATATCGCTCGATTGCGCGTAAAGTAGGAGGGCGAGCAATCTGCGCGGGGCCCGGCGGGCGCGCTTCAGCAAATAGTTCCAGTCGATCGTGGCGTGAGACAAGATCGCGAGCGCATCATGCCAATGGTGGGGCCCGCCTTCATAGTGCACAGCACACTTGATGATGACCAGGTCTTCCGGACTCACGAGCGGAACTTTTCGGCCATGGAATTCCACGAGCTTGCGGTTCCGGTGCATCTCATCGTCGAAATAAATATCGCCTTTGGAACGAAACACGATATCTACCAAAATATCTTCCTTGAACGCTTTGAAAAGCCATTCGATATCGGTTCTCTCGGTGCGAAAACCTTTGGCCGCTAGGGCCTGCACGGCGGATTCGGCGTCTTCAGGGCGAACGAAAATATCGATGTCGTGGGTAGAACGGGGACGTCCCAAACCACTCGCGGCCACCCCCCCGATGAGGGCAAAGGGGATTTGTGCCTCCTCGAGGGCATCTAAAGTGGAGAAAAGCGCGAGGTTAAAACGAGCCCCTCCTTCCGTATTTCTGGCGCTTACCTGGGTTGGATTAATGCTCGGTGTATTCGGCATAGCTACCTCCGGTTTAGGGACCCAATAGGTATCCTTACAATATCTGCGCCAAGAAAATCGCGTTATGGCCGGATCGGCATCTTTGCCGCGAAAAGCGTAGACATTCACTTCCCGGCACACAAAAATACTAGGGCATGAAATTTTATCTGCTTCTCTCTCTCTTATTGGTTCCACCTGCTCTTGCCCGTTGGGCCGACAGGAAAGAAGCCGGTTATGCCATCGTGATGGAAACCGCCGCATACAAGATAAAAAAAGGCGGACGTTATTCGGTAGAAACTGCCCGCGAAGTGGAAATTTTGAAGGACAACGAGCGGCTGAACATGGGCCTTACGCGAATGAACTTCGATGCCCACGCCAGCGACTATGAACTGCTCGAGGCATTTACCCAGAATGGCGAAAAGAAAATTCCCGTACGCGCGCAGCATATCGAAATTAAACCCCTCGCGAGCTCCGGTGCCGGATTCGACGAGCAACGCCAAGTAACCATTGCGTTTCCCGACGTGAATGTGGGCTCCCATGTGCACTACCGGTATCGCCGCGTGATCAAAAGCCCTCCCATCCAGGATTTATTCGCCGTGCAATACGCGGTGGGCTGGGGCGAACTACAGCGCGGGATGATTCTCACCTACGAGTCGGAGGTGCCGCTTTACTATGAGCTAAACGATCCGGAACAGGTGCTAGAGGCCACGAGCGGAAAAGAAGGAGATCTTTTCACGCTAAAAATAGAGCTTAAAAAGCCCGTATATAAAACCGTGACGGAAGAGGACGACGTAAATATGAACGCGGCTTCTCTCCCTTGGATCGCCGTTTCCACCGCCAAAGATTGGAACAGCTTTCCGGTACTCACCCCTTCCGCCTACGAGGCGATCTTGGATAAAGGAGAGCTGCCGGGCCGCTTCCTCGCGATCTACGAAAAGGCAAAGCTAGAAAAAAAAGACGTGGATCAAATCAACAGCGTCACTTCGCAGCTGGCACATGCCGTGCGCTACGTGGGCGACTGGGTGCCGGTGGAAGGACTCTGCCATCCCCGGCCGCTGCAAGTGGTGGCCGATACCGGCTTTGGCGACTGCAAGGATTTTTCCACCGTGACCGCCACGATCTTACGCAAACTAGGCTTCGATACCCACGTGGCTTGGACGAACCGGGCGCGCAACTGGAGCGACGCGCCGATCCGCCTGCCCACCGGCACCTACAATCACGCCATTGTGTACGCCAAAAAAAACGGCCGGGAATATTGGGTGGATCCCACGAATACTACCAGCTTCGCCCAGGGCGTCTACGAAGACATCGCGGGACGGAATGCGCTCGTGCTGGACCCCACCAACCTTTCACCGAGAAAAATTTCGCCCGCCACCGCAAACGGAAGCCTGATCGATATCGAAATGAACCTGCATTTTTTTCCAAAATCCATTCTCAAAGCCGACGGAAACTTCACGCTCGGCGGGCGGGCGATCATCGGCATGACGGGCACCTCACTGATGTGGGAAAAATCCCATATCGACTACGAGCTGGTGAGCTGGCTGACCGATCCGGGCAACCTCCTAGGCTGGAAATTTCCGCCGTTCGACTTTTCTTCCCGCATCGTGAAGGACTTTTCCACCAAGTTCGAATTTTCCAAACGCTGGAATCCGGTGCAAACTTCCGCGGGCGCCGGTTTCTTCGTGCCCGCGCCTCCCTACCTCGGACAGCTTCAGTTCCGCCGCGCCGAGAGAATCTCGGGCCTTTACCTGCAGGATCCTAAAACCTGGCGCCGGAAAATTCGTTTCCTCGGAAAAAAGGCCCTACTCAAAAATCAGCCCAGCTGCAAAATTAAATCGGCTTGGCTGGATTTTACTCGTTCCTTTCGCCTACGCGGCGATGCCCTAGAGCTAAGCGAGGAACTGCAATTCAAAAAATCTCCGATTCCGCTCAGCGATATCCAGAGCCCCGCTTTCGCCACGCTCCAAGAAAAGGTGGCAGATTGCCTGCAGCCCGCCATCGTGGTTTTTCAGTAGGGTCGTTTTTTCTGTGCTAAAATCATTAGAATGAAAAAAAGAAATCTAGGAAAGTCGAAACTCGAAGTAACCTCCCTTTGCTTTGGGTGTAATCCCTTTGGCTGGACGGTAGACGAAGCCACTTCCTTCAGCCTCCTCGACGGATTCACCGCCGGCGGCGGAAACTTTCTCGATACCGCCGACGTATACTCCAGCTGGATGCCTGGAAACACAGGGGGAGAATCCGAAACCATCATCGGCAAGTGGTTACGCAAGCGCGGGCGCCGCGACGACGTGATCATCGCCACCAAGGTGGGAATGAAAATGGGCGAAGGAAAAGAAGGCTTGAAGAAGGAGCGGATTATTCTGGCGGCGGAAGAATCCCTGCGCCGCTTACAAACAGATTATATTGACCTATACCAGGCCCACCGTGACGACGCCAATACTCCCCTCGAAGAAACCCTCGATGCGTTCGCGCGCCTAGTGGAGAGCGGAAAAGTGCGGGCCATTGGCGCCTCTAACTACTCGGGCGCCCGCCTCGCCGAGGCACTGAAGATCAGCCAGCGAGCAAAAATCCCGTCCTACATTAGCCTCCAGCCCCTCTATAATCTCTACGACCGCATGGAATTCGAGGCCTCGCTGATGCCGGTATGCCGGGAATTCGGCGTGGCCGTGATCCCCTACTATTCCCTCGCGAGCGGATTCCTCAGCGGAAAATACCGCGGCAAGGACGATTTAAAACGCAGCATGCGTGGCACCGGGGCCGAGCGCTATTTGAATGAACGGGGAATGAGGATCCTCGCCGCACTCGATCAGGTAGCCGAAGACCTGGAATCCACGCCTTCGGCGGTGGCGCTGGCCTGGCTCATGGCCCAACCTACCGTTTCGGCGCCGATTGCCAGTGCCAGCAATCTCGGCCAATTGGATCAGCTTTTGGCCTCCACTCGCCTGGAATTGGATTCCGGATCGCTGGCTGTCCTTTCCGCCGCCAGTTCCGTTCAGTAAATTTGCCTCATTCCGGAACGGCCAGAAAATTGCATTTATTCCATGCTGCTGGCCAACGCCAGCGCAGGAGGAAGACTACATGCCAGCCGAAAATAGAGACAATATTAAGGCCACTATTCCAGTACCGGATCATTCCGATTTACGGGGCTTTTCGTACCGCGCCCCCACCAATGTGCAAGGCTACAACGACGATCCGAAAACGAGACGCGCGAGCCAGCGCCTAAAAGGACAGCTCTACCACCGCAAAGGATTCTGGACGAGCGTGCGTGATTTCTTCCAGGGCAAGAAGGAACCAAGCGAAAGACCGCTGAACCCCGAACTGGTCACGAAAGAAATGGGCGCGGTGAAAGCCACGAATAAAACCGACGATAACTTTAGTTACCGGCCTAACCGCGTTCTTCCCCAGGACCGGGACGTAAGCGGCATTTGGCCGGGTTAACGTTAAGCCACTCCGGCCACACCGCCCGCGCTCGGCGCGGTGCTGGCTGGTTTTCCTAGGAACGGATTCTGTAAAGTATCCACCCCTAGTACTTCTTTGAATACGTCCGTGATCGTATCCACGAAGGTAAACTGCAAGTCTTTGCGAACCTCGGCCGGAACGTCGCGAAGGTCTTTCTCGTTTTGCCGCGAAAGAATTAGCCGCTTTATTCCCGCGCGATGCGCCGCAATTACTTTCTCTTTGATCCCGCCCACGGGCGTAACCATCCCGCGCAGCGTGACTTCGCCGGTCATCGCGGTTTTCACGTCCACGCTTTTTCCCAGATAAAGGGAGGCCAAGGCCGTGGTGATCGCCACGCCGGCGCTCGGGCCGTCTTTCGGAACGGAGCCGGCCGGCACGTGAATATGAATATCGCGCTTGTCCACTTCGCCTACTCCTACCGCGAGCGGGAGGCGCGAGCGCACCAGGCTCAAGGCGATCTGCGCCGATTCCTTCATCACTTCGCCAAGCTGGCCGGTGAGAATCAATCTTCCCGATCCGGGCATCAAGCTCGATTCGATAAAAAGAATCTCGCCGCCCACGGGAGTCCAGGCCAAGCCCGTTACCACCCCCGGAGGCACCTCGCGCTCCGCTTTCTCGTGCTGGTAGCGCTCCGGTCCCAGCATTTCGTCGAGATCGGAGATTTGCGTCTTGATGGGCAAGATTGCATCGGGAGCCAATACCTTCTCGGTCGAGGCCCGGCAAATCGTGGCCAGCTTACGCTGCAAATTCCTCACGCCCGCTTCGCGGGTATAATCGTTGATCACCTTCAATAAGGTATCGTCGAGGATCAATAGCTGCGAATCGTCGAGCCCGTGCTCGCCAAGCTGCTTAGGTATCAAGTGCGTTTTGGCGATATGGAATTTTTCGGCGGTGGTATAGCCACCAAGCTCGATCACTTCCATTCGATCGAGCAAAGGGCCGGGAATCGTTTCCAAACTATTCGCCGTGGCGATAAAAAATACTTTCGAGAGATCGAACGGCACGTCGAGGTAGTGATCCGTGAACGTGGCGTTTTGCTCAGGGTCCAGTACCTCGAGCAGGGCCGCGGCCGGATCTCCCTGGAAACCGGAGCCGAGCTTATCGATCTCATCGAGCATCACCACGGGATTATTTTCCCCCGCGCGCTTGATTCCTTGCACTACGCGGCCCGGCATCGCGCCGATATAGGTGCGGCGGTGCCCACGGATCTCCGAATCGTCGCGCACGCCGCCGAGGCTGACCCGCACGAATTTTCTTCCGAGCGCCCGCGCGATACTTTGGCCAAGCGAGGTTTTTCCCACACCCGGAGGACCCACGAAAAGCAGTATGGAACCGCGTTTCCCATCCTTGCCGAGGGGAGCCACTTCGCCCTCCGCCAGAACCGGCTTCGGACGTCCGGCCAACAGTTTCATTACGGCTAGATGCTGGAGCACGCGTTTTTTTATTTTCTCCAAGCCATGGTGATCCGCCTCAAGCACGGATTTCGCGTGCTCGAGATCGATTTGCTCAGGCGCCGAGGTATTCCAGGGCATCGCGCAGAGAAGATCGAGGTAATTGCGAATCACGTGGGCTTCCGGGGAGTTACCGATATCTTCCAGGCGTTTCCATTCGTCGAGCGCGATTTTTTTCACTTCGGCGGGCATCCCGGCTTTTTCGATTTTTGTTTTGTAATCGTCTTTTTTATTTTCTCCGTCGCCTCCGCCTTCGCCGAGCTCTTCCCGAATCGTACGGAGCTGTTCGCGGAGAATATGATCCCGCTGCTGCTTGCCGAATTTCTGGCTCAGCTTATCGCGAATCTCGCTTTGCACCTGGAGATTATTTTTTCTCTCCTGGAGGATCTCCAGCACGGTCAGCGCCCGCGTTTTTACCGAGATCGTTTCGAGTAACGCCTGGCGCTTGGCCACCGTGAGATCCAGGTTGGCGGAAATAAGATGAGTGAGAAAACCGAGCTCATCGATGCCCGAGAGCATCTCGGAAAGCTGCTGCACATCAGTGGGGAGAAGACTGAGGATGTCCTGCGCCACCGTCTTTAAGCTATCGAGGAGCGCCGACCGCGTGCCATCGTCGAGATCATTGAGATCATCCCAAACCTGGCCCTGCGCGGAAATCATTCCCTCGGTCTCGGCAAAATCATTGATGCGGAAACGCGAGAGGCCTTTCGCCAAAACCTGGTACCCCTCCTCTTTCGATCCCTTCACCCTTTCCAAACGGCAAAGCGTTCCCACCTTATATAGGTGGCGCGCCCGGGGATCGTCTTCATTCTCGGCCTCCTGGCTCACGAATAAAATCGGCCAGCCCTTGGCGTGGCTTCGCTCGAGAGCGGCGACGCTCTTGGCGCGATTGATCCGCAACGGCATGGAGACGCCGGGAAAGAGAACGGTTTGACGAATCGCAATCACTGGTAAATATTCTGCGGGTAGTGCTGTAGTCATACAGGAAAGATGAGCACGCTTTTCCTTCTGTCAAAGCCGCCTCAGCTATTTTTAATAGTACCGCACTTAATCGCTCGCTAACGATTTAGTGAGGAACTCGAAATACGTGTACGTGAGGTGCTCAGAATAATTTTTTTATATTCTCGGGTGGGCGGCCCAGAACCGCCCTATTATTCTTCACCACGATTGGCCGCTCCAGCAGCTCTGGATGAAGCGCGAGATGCTTCGCCACCGATTCCTTCGTGGACAAATCGAAATTCAGCTTCCGGTATTTCTCGTCTTTGCTGCGCACGAGCGAAGCAAAGGGCGCGTCTAAAATAGAAATCAAAAGCAGGAGCTCGGTTTCGCTCGGCGGCTCCGCCAAATATTCCACCACCTTCGGCTTGATACCCTCCGCTTCGAGTAGCGCGAGAGCCTCCCGGCTCTTGGAGCAGCGCGGATTATGATAGATGGTAAAACTCATGAGGCCCTAACGGATCGGCGCGCCGAGGCCAAATTTCTGCGGGGCCTGGGAATAGACCGTCTCGGCTTCCGGCATCCACGCCGTTAGGTTCGAACGCCGCGTGGAATCCGAAGGGTGCGTGGACATCCACTCCGCAGGCGCCTTGCCTTTGTTCGCCGCCCCCATCCGCTCCCAGAGCTTGATGGACTCGGAAGGATCGTAACCGGCCTTTGCCATATAAATTTGGCCCACTTTATCGGCCTCCGTTTCATCTGCACGGGAAAACTTGCGATCGAAGAACGCCACCGCGAATCCAGCCGCCGCACCGCCGAGGCCAGTGAGCATTTTGCATTCCTTCGTCTTACAGAGGAGCTGCCCACCCAACACTGAAGCGCCGCCCACTACGAGGCCAATCACGTTCGACTTCATCGCGCGTGCGTAGCGTTGCTGCCCGTGCCGGCGCGTGGCGTGCGCCACCTCATGCCCCATTACCGCGGCCAAGGCCGCTTCTGTTTTCAGCACCGGCATGATCCCGGTATAAACCGCCATCTTCCCGCCCGGCATACACCATGCGTTCGGCTCAGGATTTTCGATCAAAATATATTCCCACTGGAAATTTTCCCCTGAAGCCGCCGCAATTCGTTTCGAAACCCTTTCCACCATTGCCGTCCACTCGGCATTCGTGGAGCGCTTGGATTTCGCCTTCACTTCTTCGTAGGCTTTGGCGGATTCCGCATTCAGCTCGGCCTCGGTGGGCTCTTTCACCCCCGGAATATGGGAACAGCCGGTAAAAAGCAAAACGGCGGCAAGTGGCAATAAATAGGAAACGCGCTTCATGACCATACCTCTGATTTAGAGATACTATACCAGCAGTTTGCTTGGGTTAAAACGCGTCAAAAAGCAAAGGGGACGGAATTTCTCCCGCCGCTTTGTGCCGTTAAGCGCAATACTGATTAGTCGCAGGAAGCGTTTTGTTGCGAAAGCGCGTTTTTAAAATCCGCCTTACAGCGAGGCAACTGCATGATCTCCATGCCAATACGCTTGCTTACTTCCACGTTCTGCGGGATTTGCGCATGGGTTACGCCGGTATCGCTAATATCGCGATTGATGGCGCCGTCCACGTTGAATCCCTTAATCAGCGAATCATTGCGCTGATAGAAATTCACCCAGCGGCCCACGGTAGGAGGAACCTGCAGGGTGTCCGCTTTTTTACCGTTGGTGGGCAGCTGGCGAGGATCGGTGGTCACCATGAGATCCACCCGTACCCCGAGCTTCTTCAGCACGTTGGCTACTTTATAAGCGGCGGCGGACCCAAAGCTATGGCCCCCGAGCGCGATCGTATTGTAAACAATTTCGCCCTTTTTATTTTTATAAGGCTTGGTGGCCAACTCGAACGCGCAGCGGGCGGCCGGAGTGAGCGCGTCTTTATTCGAAGTTTCCTTGCCGTAGTACTTCCAATGAATATTGGTGGACTCACGGTACTCTTTGGGCACGGCTTTTCCGACGCTGAGGCGGTAGGCTTCCGCGTCCTGTTCCGAAAGCTTAGCTTTTTTCTGTTTATAGTAGTCCACGTAGTCGAAATCGCCGAAAGCGTCGAACGCGAGCAATATGCGCGTAGGAGATTCGGGAGCTTCGGCCAAGCACCGTTCCTGCTCGGGAGTGCGTTTCGCCATCCGGGCATATAAATCGGCCTCGTCGCTGGAATTTTCTTGAGCCACGCGGCGATTCACGTCCTTAAACCAGGGAGCGGTGGGAATTACGTCCTTGGGGCGAGAGCTCGAGTCGATACACTCTACTTCCGGGCCAGCAAATACCGGCTTGGTGTCTTGGATCGTGATTTTTTTGCCGTTGGGCTGGGTAATCGTGAGCGGCTGGAGGCGCGCGCGCAGGCCCTCGATGTCTACGTCGCGGTCACGATCGCTGATTCGGGCCGGAGGGGGCAGCTTCGCTTTCGGGCGTAAGGCTTTTTTCCCTTTGCCAAAATCATCCTGTTCTTCGAAATCCTCGGAAGGAGGCGCCGGAGGCAACTTAGCTACGGGGCGTCCGCCCTTTTTGCCCTTACCGCTGCCATCGAAATCGTCTTCAAAATCGGACGCGGGGGGAAGAATTTTCACCGTGCTGCGGCCCGAGCCTGGAGCCGGAGGAAGCTTGGCGCCAATGCGGCCACCTTTGTCGCCCTTGCCACCGTTTTTGCCGTTTCCGTCGAAAGAGTCATCGTCGCCGAAATCTTCACTCGGGGGTGCCGGAGGTAACTTGGCTACTGGGCGTCCGCCCTTTTTGCCTTTGCCATTTCCATCCTCGTTCTCAAAGTCAGAAGCGGGAGGAAGAATTTTCACCGTGCTGCGGCCCGAACCAGGAGCCGGTGGAAGCTTCGCGCCAATGCGGCCACCTTTGTCGCCCTTGCCACCGTTTTTGCCGTTTCCGTCGAAAGAGTCATCGTCGCCGAAATCTTCACTCGGGGGTGCCGGAGGTAACTTGGCTACTGGGCGTCCGCCCTTTTTGCCTTTGCCATTTCCATCCTCGTTCTCAAAGTCAGAAGCGGGAGGAAGAATTTTCACCGTGCTGCGGCCCGAACCAGGAGCCGGTGGAAGCTTCGCGCCAATGCGGCCGTCTTTTTTCTCGTCAATGAAGCCATCTTCTTCGCCCTCAATCACGGGCGTGAGTTCCACCACATTTTCTTCGCGGCTCGAACGGGGGCGCGGCGCAGGAGGAACCGAGGCCTTAGGACGACCTACTTTTTTGATTTCTTCGTCGCGTTCGGTGATCTTAGATTCGCTTTCGTCGCGTCCCCACTGCCACCACTTGCGCTCTCCCTTGGCGGTGGTTTCGTCATTTTTGGATTCGGTTTCACGGATCTTACGCGCCGCCGCTTTCGACGTGGTAAATTGCGGGTCGATACAAGCGTAAGGCATGTCGCCTCCACCTTGAACGGTCGCGGAACTACTTTTGGCATAATAACGCTTACAATAGGCGGGCGCAGTGGTGCTGGTATAAACCGTGCCATCGGCACTGGTATACGAGAAGCCGATATCCTCCGCGCTGGCCGCCAGCGGAAGCAGAAGAAAAACGCCGAAAAATATTCCAAATTTCATGAGAAACCGCCTCGTTTAAAGCTCTTAGCTCGCTCTACTCATCGTCATTATCGGGCAGAATCTTGAGTGATCTATTTTGTTTTAATATCGAGCACTTGCAAGCGATAGCTCAAGTGGCTGGAAAGGCTGAAAAATAAGACCTGGTCTACTTAATTGTTGATGGAAGTCGCTAACCACGCCTGGTCGCTCGGCAATTTTTTAAATGGTTTCTAATTTATGCCAGCTGGAGGCAGGTTCGCGAATTCACGCGCGAATCGTCGCAAAAACAACAATCAAGTAGACCAGCTAGGATGAGAAAAGCCCAACCCAGGAAGGCGCGGTTCCCCGGGTCAGGCCATACGCTAGAGCTTTTTTTTGGGTCGTATCCAAAGATACCCCCCCACCAATATGGTGGCCACCGCCATGACTGCGAAAAGGTACGTATTAATCATTAGAGAAACCGCGCGCGGCGGCGGCCGAAAATAGCCTGCACCACGGCCAGCACTAACACGGCTCCTACCACGGCGCCCAAAAATCCGGCGGGCTCGCCCACGTAGTAGATTCCCAACGCCTGGCCCAAGTAGGTAGCCACCACGGCTCCCACAATTCCCAATACGGTCGTAAATACGATGCCCATGCTATCGCGGCCCGGTTTTACGAAACGAGCCACGAGGCCCACCACGAATCCGATTAGAATCGTTGCTAGAATTTGCATAACTCTCCTTTTAAAGTTTGAAAAAGCCCGAACTTCATCGTTCGTAAGGGAGCCTACTGCAGGGGCCGCGCCAGAAATTTCCGAGGCATTATTCCCCGAATGCTTCCGGTAAGACGAGTGTCGGGGTAAAAGGGTAGGATGACGAAAAAATCCGGCCCCAAAACGGGAATGGCAGACGGCTATATCCACGGCTTCACGAAGGAAGAGCAAGATCGCTTATTCAAACAGGCCCGGGTGCACGAAGAGAAAATATTTTCCCAGATCGACTTTTCCGGGCGGGAAAACCTTTTGGAAATCGGCAGCGGCGTAGGCGCCCAAACCCAGATTTTGCTCGAGCGAAACCCCCAAGCGAAGGTCCAGTGCGTAGACGCCTCCAAAGAGCAGGTGGCAAGGGCCCGTGAAGCCCTGAAGGAATTCGTCTCGAACGGCCGCGTGAAAATCGACCAAGCCGATGCCTTCCAGCTCCCCTACGCCGACAGCACTTTCGATGGCGCTTTTATCTGCTGGCTGCTCGAACACGTGCAGAATCCGGTGGGAATCCTCGAAGAGGCGCGCCGGGTACTGAGGCCGGGCGGCGTGATTTATTGCAACGAGGTATTCAACGCCACCTTTTACGTTCACCCCTATTCACCCGCGACGCTGAAGTATTGGTTCGAGTTCAATGACCACCAGTGGTCGCTCAAAGGAGATCCGTTCGTGGGCGGGAAGCTCGCAAACTATCTCATGAAAGCGGGCTTTCAGAACGTGACCACCAAGGTGCTCACCTATCAATTCGATAACCGCATGCCCAAGAAACGTGCGGCCTTCATCGACTACTGGACCAATCTTTTGCTTAGCGGCGCCCCGGGCTTGATCGCGGCGGGCCGGATTACGCCCGATCTCGTGAAGGAGATGTCGGCGGAATCTGAACGGCTGAAGAAAGCGCCGGATTCGGTGATTTTCTATTCTTGGATTCTGGCCAGAGCTGAAGCGTACTAATGAAACCTTTCGCCATCCATTGGTTCCGCCGCGACCTGCGCATTGCCGGAAACCCCGCTCTTCAGTATGCCCTGAAAAAATACGAAGGCCGGGTATTGGGCCTATTTTCCTTTGATGCTTCCTTTTTGGGGCGCCAGGATTTTTCGGCGAATCGCTTCGGCTTCTTCCTTAATACGCTCTCCTCCTTACGTGAAGAAATGCGGGCTCAGGGCGGAGATTTACTCGTGGTGGATGCCCTGCCAGTGGAATGCCTGGAAAAAATCGTGGACTGGATCCGGCGCGAGGCGAAAGAAAAAAATATCGCCGAGCTCTGCCATAACCGGGACTACGAACCATTTGCTAGAAAGCGCGATAGTCTCGTGCAAAAGCTTCTGGGGAAATTGGATTTGCCCCTTCATACCGAACGCGATCACTTAATGATCGAGCCTTGCGAGCTTGAAAAAGACGGTCCTGACTCTTTTTACCAAGTGTATACGCCATTTTCGAAAAGGTGGTTCCAGCTAAAAGCCGGGGGAGAATTCCGCGATCGCTTCGATCAAAAGATCGTGGGACTGAATTACCTAAAAAAGGCGGCCGCGGGCGAATTCGAAAAAAGATTATTCCAGTTAAAGTGGAAAGATCTCGGCGGCAAAAATTTTCCTTATCCGGATCAGCTGGAAGCTTTTCTCGTGAAGAATAAAAAAATGGTCACCATTTCCCTTCCCCCTGCGGGCTCAAAGGCGGTTTGGGAAAGCCTGCAGGCCTTCAAGAAACACCTCGCTCGCTACGACGAACACCGCGACCTACCTTCCCTCGGCGGCACTTCCCGATTTTCCATCTATTTTAAAAATGGTTCCCTCACCCCCGCGCAGGCGGTGGCTTTTTTCGGGCTGCAAGACTGCGCACTCAGCGAAAAAAATAGCCGTACGAAATTCCTGCAGGAACTGGTGTGGCGGGAATTTTACTACCACATCCTTTACCACTGCCCGCGCGTGGAAAAGGAAGCCTTCCTCGCCAAGTATAAACACCTCGAGTGGCAGACCAACCCTGCCTGGCTGGAGCGCTGGCAAAAAGGAGAAACTGGTTTTCCCATCGTGGATGCAGGCATGCGGCAGCTGCGCCAGACCGGCTGGATGCATAATCGCGTGCGCATGATCGTGGCGTCCTTTCTCACCAAGGATCTGCTGATCAGCTGGCAAGAAGGCGAAAAATTCTTTATGCGGGAACTGCTCGATGGCGACCTAGCTCCCAATAACGGCGGCTGGCAGTGGGCCGCGTCTACCGGTTGCGATCCTCAGCCTTATTTTAGGGTTTTCAACCCTTGGCTCCAAGGCGCGAAGTTCGATCCCAAAGCCGAATATATTCGGAAATACCTTCCGGAATTAAAAGCCATTTCCCTAAAGGACATTCACGATCCCGAAGGGAACCGGGGAAGCGCCTACCCCAAGCCAATGGTGGAACATGCGCGCCGAAAAGTGCATGCGCTCGCGCTATACAAGAACGCGAAATAAGAAAAAAATAAAGCCAACCGCCGCCACTTTGCCACAGTTGGCATAACTGGCCCTCGCCTTGCACTTTCCTTCGTGAAACTTTCTCGTGAAAGGAGAAAATATGAACAAGGCTATTTTCGTTATGACTCTCTGTTCCGCACTCTCGTTACCAGCGCTCGCCCACAAAGACGATGCGGCCTGCGTACCCTCCAACAGCACCACGGGAGAGAACGTGTACTATACTCCCACCACTAAGGTGACCAAAGCGAAGGCTCGGCCTCAGCGCTCCGCCGCCGAACAGCGCCGCATTTGGCTCCGGGACCACACGCCTTCGGGCATGATTCTCGGCAGCATGGCCAATGCGCCGGGCAATAGTGCCATTGCGTACCTCCATGGTACGGCCACCCCGCAAAGTCATGTGGTAATGGATAACGACGAAGGCCCCAGCGCCCGCCCGGACGGCTGGAACCGGACTTCCGCTTCCGATACGAGCGAAGACGAGTTCTAAAATAATCGGCCCGGCTGAGCCTAATGCAAAGCCGGGCATTTTTTTGCCTGCCAACGCAGACAAAATTAGGAGCCTCATGAAACGATCCCAAATTCTCGCCGCCAGTTTTTTTCTCGGTATTTCCTCCGCCGTATTCGCCGACGATCTGCCGTCGGCCAAAGATCCCGCCGCGAAAACGGACACGATTATCCAAAATAATCACACCGACGTGAAGCTCGAAAAGCAGGAAAATAAGTTCAACGTCTCGAAAGTGATGAAGAGCTGCCTCGCGGCCAATAATAACGATAAGCAGCTCTGCGCCACGAACGCGATGGCGGAGTGCGCGAAATCGATGAGTAAGACTGACTGCAAAAAAGCGTTGAAAAGCGCCCGAAAGTAAAGGCACTCGCGTAAGAAAAGAATCTGCGCTAGGCTCCTCTCAAATCACCTTTTCATAGGAGCTAATATAATGTCTGATGCTGATCTCAAGGCCGAACTCGAACGCCTCAAGCGCGAAAATGAAGAATTAAAGGCAAGCAAAAAGCGCGGCGGAGCACTCTCGCTGAAAGTAAGCCAAAAAGGCGCGGTTTCTCTCTATGGTATGGGACGTTTTCCCGTGACCCTTTACAAAGAGCAGTGGCTAAAGCTTCTCGGATTTTCCGAGGAGATCAAAGGCTTCATCGAAGAAAACTCCGGAGCCCTAAAAGTAAAAGGCGAAGATTAATCGCCCCAGGATCCACGAGAGCTGCGATTACGCTTTTTCTCGCCCTGTTTTCGTTTCGTCGTATGCCGACGCTCTTGACTCGAGCGCGTCGGCTTTGTTTTTTTTCGGGGCTTGGGCGGCAGCGCCACCGCCAGCAGGAGTTCCCTCAATTTTTCCTGGCAATCCGCCAAATTCCGCCCTTGATCACGGAAACGGTCGCTGGTTACGAGAAAATCCCCTTCCTTCGTTAAGCGATTTCCGTGGGCGGCCTGGAAACGGAGTTTCACGCCATAGGGAATCGCGGAAGAAGTGAAACTCCAGCGCAAAACGGCTTTGCTGTTTACCTTGTTTACGTTTTGCCCGCCAGGCCCCGAGGAACGCGTAAAGGAAAAGTCCAGCTCAGAGTCTAGGATCTGAATTTCGGGAGTAACGAAAATCACTTGGTCTTTTCGAGGAATAATTTAGGGTCGGCCGTATATACGCAGCCGAGTCGCAGGAACTTTGCGTCCCCTTTTTCACGGTCTCCTTGCGTGAACCCGAACATGATCGAGGTGGTAAGGCTGCGCGGTGGGCCTATGAAACGGGCGGTTTCCCCGTTTGCTTTGTCCATTATCTTAAGGTCGAGGCCATCGATGGGATCGAATTCGTACGCACTCAAGGTGAAGGCCACCTTTTCGTTTTCGGCGCTGATTTTAAGAGGCCTGCGAAAGGTGAAGGATGAGCTCACCGTTTCCAGCAAGCGCTCGGTTTTCGTTATTTTTCCTTCTTCGAAGGTAGCTTCATCGAGCAAACAGACTAGATAAGGAGCGGGATTTTTCTTCACCACTGGAAGGGCCTTAGCGGACTCAGTGGATTTCGTACGGCAGCTGAACTCGGTGCCGCTACTCAGCAACATCTTTGCTCCGTCCCAGCTAAGAGAAGTAGGCGCGCCGGTAAAAGAAATACGCTGTTGCTTGGCGTCGTCTTGGGCCACGAAAATAAAACTACTCGGGGCGAGCGAAGCGTCGACGCGAACTTGGAGTGCATTCTTGGCGTCTTGCACGAGGGCTTGGCGATCACTGATGGGACTCGAGATTTTTAAGGACTCTCCGGCGAGGCGCTGGAGGTCACAGTCGAGGGTCTCGGCTGCCTGTACGGTAATTCCGGCCACGAGAGCGAAGCTCGAGCCGATCAGGAGAAATATTTTGCCGATTCGAAATCGTGACATGGGGAAAAGCTCCGAATTTTTCGGATAATAGCTATCCCGACTTATATTGTCAACTTTATAACAAAATATTGAACATAGGGCATTTATTTGATTTTTATAAGGAATTTAGCCTACTGACAGTAGAGTTCTACGAAATCAATGAGGCGGTCAAGATCGATGGGCTTTTTTAGGAAGCCCAACGCACCTGGGATACTAGGATTTCCGGGCACGGCCGAGATCACCAAAACGGGCACTTTCGCGTTGGCTTCGCTATGGCTTTTCTCCTCCAGAAACTCCCAGCCGTTCATCACCGGCATCATTAGATCCAAGAGCACGAGGCCCGGCTTCTCTTTTTCCATGAGTTGAAGGCCGGCCTTGCCATTTTCCGCCGTGATCACGTTATAACCTTCGTCCGTCAGGAATCCCTGGAGGGCGGAACGAATGTCCATATCGTCTTCAACTACTAATACGCTTTGCATAAAAACCTCACCACCTACCTATAGTATAGGCAGCTCGCCCCTCTTTGGCGCCTCGACAATTTGCCGCGTCAGGTGGAGTACAATGCCGGGCGGCGGAGTCCAAGAAATTTCCAACAAATCCTTACGCCTCTAGTGTTTATCCTCACTTACGGACACTCTGAAGCGAGCTCATTCCAACCGAGGATGCCCAAATGAAGTTTTTCCTATTTGCTCTTTTTCTTGCGAACTCCGCCCAAGCCGCCACCTACGAGCTGGCTACCATTGCGGGCACGCCGAACGCAAACCTCCCCTTCGTGGCGAAAATCCTGAAGAAATTCGTGGGTATGGTGCCGGGAGCGAATGAAACCGACTACACCACCGGGCTCTTTTATTTCGCGGAACGAAACGGTACCGAAACGGCGCAGGCGATCCAGATCTTGAACGAACGCGGCAACGCTACGAAGGTGGACTTTGCCGTTTCTCTCGACGTTGCCAAAAATTCGGCGATCGTGCTGGCTACGGTGGGCGGTGGAAGCCCCGCGGCCGCCTGCGAGCGGGCCGCCTCGAACCCCCATACCGCCTATCTGTTTTCCGCCGCCATGCTTAACCCCAATGACCCGCGGGATATGAATGGCCCCTGCCGCGCAAAAAATATTTTATTTGTGACCTCCCTGAATGCGAATCTTACTGATGTGGGAGAATACTCCCCCGTGGGAAGTCTAGTACGCCTGGCCGTTCCCGCGATGCGCCTCAGCGCGCCCGTGGATGAAAAACGCTCCGTTACGTACCAGTCGGTAGGTTTTGGAATGGCGATGGCGGCCGGAAAGATGGCGAAAACGCTGCGCGAATACCCTTTTCTCGAAGGTTCCGCCCTGGTGGAACGCTTCCTCCGCACGAAAACGGCGCGGCTTGGCTCTCTTAAGGGAAAAGTGGCTGGCGAGCGGGCGCTGCTCCAGTTCAATCAGTAGTTTCCTCCTTGCCTAGGGACGGAAATTTATGGTCTACCTTTGCGCATGCTGACTATTCTACTTTCGCTCTTCCTTTCTCTGGGTGCCCACGCTGAATCCGGATTCATAAAAATTCCGGCCGGCCACGAGCTCTATTTCGATTACCAAAAGGCCGAGGCGGGAAAACCTACTTTCGTGCTGGTGAACGGACTCGTATACCAGCTCGATCGCTGGGAAAAACTCTCCCGGCCTCTGCAAAAATCCGGGTACGGCGTGCTTCGTTATTACTTTCGCGGCCAGCTCGCCACCCTTCGCCAAGAACTGAAGAACGGACGTCCGGCTTTTTTCACTAGCGGCCTCAGCGGAGAAACATTCGCCCTTGAGCTCTCTCAGCTCATGGACGCGCTAAAAATCGAGAAAGGCATCGTGGTGGGCTTATCCTATGGTTCCTCCATCGCCGCCGAATTCGCGCGCCTGTACCCGAAAAAAGTGGAGCAGCTGGTTTTCCTGGCCCCCCTCGTGATCCCGCTCGATCGCTACGATGCCGGCGGCGCCTGGATTCACTGGAACCTACAAGCCCTGCGCCTCAGCTGGGGGCCGCTTTTCGGTCCTTACGTGTATGATTATTACTATAACTGGATCTACCGCTCCTATATGGGCAAGCGCCTAGTGCCGGAAAAAATTCCAGACGAGATGAAAGACGTATCCGAAGATTATAAGGAATCGGTTTTTCACCAAGTAAGGGCGACCCGGGACTTCGATCTTCGTGCCTATACCTTTCCGGGCCTGGAAGGCCGCGTGCATCTATTTTTAGCTTCTGAAGAAGAAGCCCCCGCCCTCAAAGACCAATTTCTGGCTTGGAAAGCTTTTGGCAAATCACGCGCGAGCCTCGTTTACTTCAGCCCTTCCTGGCACGCGATCCCCGACAGCTGCGGGCGCTTTGCGGCCGAGCTCCTGAACGGAGTGGCGAAAGAGGAGGCTCGTTTCGCTCCGGGAAAAATTTATTACGCCAGCACCAAGAACAAATCGCTGGAGCCGGTGGCTTCGGCCGACGCGCTCGAGCAACGGGCTCTGGCGGAGCCGCGAGGCGAAAAGGAGTAACTCGTGAGCAGCACGCATCCCGTGACGATGGAAAATTTCGACGCCGTGATCGAAGGAAACCCGATGGTGGTCCTGGATTTTTGGGCTGAGTGGTGTGGGCCTTGCAAAACCTTGGCGCCGGTTTTCGAAGAACTGGCGATTCACAACCCTGATATTTACTTCGGCAAAGTGAATACGGAACAAGCCGTGGAGCTCGCGCAGGCATTTCAGGTACGCTCGATTCCCACCATTATGGCCTTCAAGGGGGGAGAGCTGATCTTCGAACAAGCCGGAATGCTTCCTCCCCAAGGATTCATCAGCCTGCTCGAGCAGGTACGCAGCCACCAGCCCGGGGCCGCCGAAGAAGTTTTCGAGGAAGAGCCGAGCTGAGCGTTCTTACGCGGTATCCTATTTTTTTGTTTTTACCGCCGATCTCCTATAAATTTAATCTATGGACTTTTTTCCGCCCTCGATCGCCTCGGAAATCGCATTCTTAGTGATCGTGCTCGCCGTGCTCCTGATGGTGATCTTGAGCGTTTATTTCGCCAATCGCCGCGAAGCTGATCCCGCGATTCCCCGCACCCTTTTGGTGGCCGCTGGGCTCGCTTTTCTACTCACGGCCGACTCCGCCGTGGTGGCCTCGGGCTGGCTCGAAAACAACCCGATGCCCGCCCTCCCGATTTTTTTGCTAGGAAATCTCGCAATCGCCGCCGGTTTCGCACTTTCCCCGCTCGGCGGGGTAATCGCCGGCGCCGTGCCCCTACCTTTACTGGTGGGATTCCACGCATTTCGCCTCCCCCTCGAGCTCGTGCTGCACTCCTGGGTTCAGGAAGGCACCATTCCCGCCACCATGAGCTGGGAGGGCTCCAACTTCGATATTGCGAGTGGAATCCTCGCCGTCTTGCTAGCCCCTTTGGTGAGCCATTTTCGCCCGGCGGCCTGGCTATTTAATGCGGTGGGGATCGTCTTACTCGGGAACGTGCTCCGCGTGGCGATTCTCTCTTCCCCCCTGCCCTTCGCCTGGCAAGTAAATCCTCCGCTCCTGCTGGCTTTTTACCTGCCCTTTGCCTGGATCATTCCGGTATGCGTGGGCGGAGCGATCGCCGGGCATATCATGCTCACTCGGGCACTGCTCATGAATCGCGGGCAAGCTCCGAATCGCTAAAAACACTCCAGCGCACCAACCGACGTAATGCGTTAATTTTCTTGGCCGCCTTCGCAGTTAAGGTTTAGTTCCTCCGGAATTCCCCCTACAATACTAATGGGAACGGATTGGAGGAATGATGAAGATTCTATTACTACTGCTTCTCTGCTTACCGAACGCGCACGCCGCGAGCAATTCCAAGGCTACCGCCGATATGCTCCGCCCGCTCCTGAACGCCAATACCACCCTCAACCGCGGCAGCTATAAAAACATGGATATGTCCTGCGATTGCTCGATCAAGGGCTCCGACAACGAAGTTACCTTCGAGACCACCGACAGCTGCGGCCCCGACCGCAATTACCTCCAGGGCTCGCTCCTCGCGTTTCGGAAAATCGATCCTAAAGGCGCCTTCCTCAATACCCGCCCCTACGCCGGCGGAAAAAATCTGATCCCGCCCAAATGCGTGCTCTACGTGATGCGCACTTCTTTCCGCGACGTAGCTCGCACTCCCGAGCAAAAAAAGCAGGAAGACATCGCCGCCGGAAAAATGACCGCGCAGGAAATTGCCGACAAAAACTATACGCCCGACCCCAGCCAGTTCGCTTCGTGCAAGAGCAGCAACGGCGAGCCCGTGCGCATCCGCCAAAAGCCCTGCATCACCGAGGATTATTTCAACTTAGTGTATAATTCCCTAGCCGACGTTTCGGAATGCCTCGATCTCCCGATGAGCTTCACCGTACCCAAATTCGCCAACGAAAGCGGCCTCAATAATAACGTGCTCGGCCCCGTGAACGACGGCGGGATCGGCCAGTTCACCGAATCCGCGCTCAAAGACGTGGCCAATAACTATTCGGAGTTTAAGAACCAAATTCTCGCCAGCAATAAGGCCTCCTGCAAGCGGCTCCGCTCCGTGCCGGGCGCGCTCGTGAACACCGCCGCCGATATCAAAACTTCCGACGCCGAGCGCTGCCACGCCATCGCCATGCCACCCAACCCCGTGCGCAGCTTGCTCTACTACGGAATTTTCTACCAATCCGCCAAGCGCTACTCCAACAATGCCTGGAATGAGGGTGACTCGAAACAGCCCGGCTACGAGGGCGTGGACGAGCTCCTCCGAAAATCCGGCGCCAAGCTCGACAATGCCAAGCTCCGCGAGATGCTATTCGTGATGGGATACAATTCCGGGCCCCGCCCTCCCGTGACGGGCTTCAAGGAATGGCTGCGCTACCGCGCTTCCCTCAAGAACGGAAAAATCTCAGCCAAAGATTTCGATTTTAATTTTTGGCCGCCGAAAGGATTTTCGGCCATTCAGAAAGATGCGGAAAACGACGTGCGTGCGCTGGCCGCCACGAAAAATTGGGACGAAGCCCGCACCCGCCGCGAAATTTCTCTCGAGCGCGCCAAACGGCGTACCGCTCACGTGGGCGCGGTCGGCCGCCCCCTCACCCTCCCCGAGTATTTCTACGTGTACCAGAACAGCATCTATATCTCGGCCGTGAAGGTGCAAGCCACGCGGCTCGACAAAGCATTAGGAGCGGGCACGTGCACCCAGCAAAAATTCTTGGAGCTTTAGCACTCATTGCGTCTTTTTCCGCGCATGCCGCGGAAAAGGCGCCCTTGATCACGCAATTCGAGCAGCAAATCACCGCGCTCGAAACGAATCTCGCGAAAGAAAAAAACATCGCGAAGCGCTACGATCTTTTTCTAGCCACCCACGATTCGCTGGTGAAGCTGCGCAAAAGCAATCCGCGGCAGCCCGAACCCGATGAGCTTTCCATGAGCCTTTTTTTAGATACGCTCAACGATTTTCCGACCAAAAAGAATTTCCAGGCGAAGAATTGCTCAGTCTACGTGAAAAAATCCAAGACCATGATGGCCAACAGAAACGCCGAAGAGGGCGAAGACCCGATGGTGGCCCGGGCGTTTAAATTGGCTGAGGCGGTTTGTAAGTAAAGCTCACTTCACCTACCCACTTGAGTCGCCTCAAGTGAATGATCTGCCGCTCATCATAGCCTTGCCAACCTAGAGGGTAGCGAGTTTGTATCCGTTGCTTTGATTTGAAATAATTCCATTATGGACCACCCATTCGGACGATGATAGTGACTCTCCATGCTGAAAAAATATTCTTTGCCATGGGTGTTCGGAATCAAGGTCCAACCCAGTGGCCTTCCGATTTTCACCTTCGCGATGGCGGCCTCGCTCATTCTGGCCTATTTCTTTTCGACCTTTGATCCCACAAACTTTCAATCAGAGATTAAGCGCATTAATTATCAGCATGAGGCGGGTTATCACATTGCTAAGATTTTAATGGAGTATTGCGATTTCAAATTTGCCCAAGCCGAAACATGTGAGTCAGACGTAAAGGCGGCGGCCATATACATTCTCGGAAGACGATATCCTGATGGAATCAATGAACGCGCGACACATTTAACGGAAGCTTTTTTTCAACACGAAATGCAACTCTCCAAACTGCCAGGATATGGTGAATTTACGTCCGGGTGGAACGCGGAGAAAGAGGGGCTCAACCAGCTTGCTCAGTCCGAAAATATTCTCCTCGGAAAAAAATGGGGCCTGTTTGCCTCCGTAAAAGTCCTATGGCTTCATGGATTTCCATTTCACATCGGACTTAATGTCTTGATGCTATTGATATTTGGCGCTTTAGTGGAGCGCCGGACATCTCGTACACAGTGGCTTTGTATCTACCTAGGCAGCGGAATCCTTGCGAGTTTACTTTTTGTATCTCATTTTCACCATGATCTATCGATTACCATTGGTGCCTCCCAAGCGATTTCTGGCTTGGCAGGCTGGTATGTAGCATGGGTTTTATCGCAGGGGCGCTGGAGAACTCTCTCTACATGGATATTTAATGGCCTTCCAATCGGCCTCGCACTGTACATGACGGGACACGAAGCCCTCACGCTTTTCACTGAACCGAAATATGAGACCGGAGCCGCGGCCCTTCATATTTTCGGCTTTTCCGCCGGTCTTGCATTTTTCGTTCTCTTTTTTTCGACTTCTGTTTTCCTAGGTCGCCGATAGGTTGAAGCGACCATATAACACTGCTCGTCCAACTAGTACCGCACTCCGAAAGGCTCTGGCTTAGTGATGGGCCGGAAAACTAAATATCACTTACCGAGCCTTCTTCGGAATATCCCAAAATATCCACGTAGGTGGTGCCAGTGGCGAGGGAAGAAGAAGGCTTCGCGGCCTGGCCTTTGATCAAGATCTTTTTGTCGTTAAACAATCCCTTGAAAACGGTGCGGGAAATCCGCTTCAGCTCTTCGTTTTTATCCTGGGCGCGGATGGCTTCCAGCAACAGCACATCGAGCCTCGGCATGCGCTTATTCACCGTGAGAACGATACGAAAGGAGTTCTCGGGCTGCTTCGGGGCGTGCTGGTGGGTTTGGCCTGGCTGATCGCTGTTTTCCATAGGGGCCCAACCTTCGCATTGGCAAGGGGGGTTTGTCGACCGGAAATAAGGCGAATCGCGTCATAACGTGGTACAGAAGCCCCATGTCCCGCATCCTCCACGACCTGAAAGTGCCGCTAGACGAAGAGCTAGCGGAGCGCCTCCAATGGATGGTGCCTGACCATGGCCCCTGGCGTATCCTGCGCCAGAGCGTGGATGCCCGCCAGCGCCACTCCCCCCACTTCGTCTATTCCGTGGAAGTGGCCGAAGCCGGGGAAGTGCTCAAGGTAGAGCAGTTTTCCTTAGAAAAAATCACCCCAAAGCCGGGCACCGAGAGGCCTATTATCGTGGGGTCCGGCCCGGCCGGTCTTTTCGCGGCCCTCCGCTTAGTAGAGCGCGGGATCCCCTGTCTGCTCCTGGAACGCGGATCCGAATCAGCCGCCCGGATCAAAGGCATTTCAAAATTCTGGCGGCACGGGGAGCTCGATAAGCGCAATAACGTTTGCTACGGGGAAGGCGGTGCCGGTCTTTATTCGGATGGCAAGCTCATCACCCGCATCAAATCGCCTTATATCCCCTACGTGATGAACCGCCTGGTGCAGTTCGGCGCTCCGGAAGAGATCCAGTGGCTGGCCAACCCACACGTGGGCAGCGACCGCATCCGCCGTGTGATCCCGAAACTCAGGGAATTTCTGTTGGCCAACGGCTGCGAGATCCAATTCGATACCCAAGTTACGGAACTTGTTACCGAGGGCAAGCAAATCGTGGGGGTACGCACCGAGCACGGAAAGGTGATCCGCTCCCCCCACGTGGTGCTCGCCACCGGCCACTCGGCCGAAGACATGCTGAACCACCTTCGCGATCTCGGCGTCACCCTCGAGGGCAAGAGCTTCGCCATGGGCCTGCGCATCGAACACCCGCAGGAGCTCATCAATCAAATCCAGTACCGCGACGCCGCCGGACATCCCAAATTGGGATCCGCGAATTACCGCCTCGCCGATCATGATCCGGTGGATAATGTAGGAGTTTATAGTTTTTGCATGTGCCCGGGCGGCTACGTGCTCTCGAGCGGTACCGAGGAGAACGGGATCGTGGTGAACGGCATGAGCAATTACCACCGCAATTCTCCCTTCGCGAACGCCGCCCTCGTGGTCTCGATCGACCACGAGAAAAACTTCGGCCAGGATCTTTTTGGCGGTATGAAATTGCGTCAGCAGCTGGAGCAAAACGCTTTCCAGAGCGTGAAAGATGCGGGCGGCACCAAAGAGCTCCCTGCGCAGAAACTCATGGACTTTGCCGCCGGCCGCTCCGGCGAAGCCATCAAAGGATCTTCTCCCTCCGGCGCCCTCGGAGTGCGTTTGGACCAAATCCTGCCCGCGCAGATCCGCGACCGGATCTTGGGTAGCCTCGAGCGCTTCGAGCGCAATATGAAGGGCTTCCGTAGCGACAGCGCGCAGCTCTACGGGGTGGAATCCCGCACCTCTTGCCCCGTGCGCGTAACTCGTTCCGATGATAGCTTAGAAAGCGTTTCGCACCCTGGCCTTTACCCTGCCGGAGAAGGCGCGGGCTACGCGGGCGGAATCACCTCGGCCGCTTGCGACGGAATTCGTATCGCGGAAAAAATTGCAGAACAGATCGGAAAGAGAGCTTATGGCCATTCTAGTTAACGCCCACGGAATCAAAAAGGGCTTCGCGCACCGCCCTCTCTTTGAATCGCTCACGTTCGGGATTTCATCCGGCGAACGCATCGGCCTCATCGGCCCCAACGGCGCGGGGAAATCCACTTTGCTCAAAGTCCTGGCCGGCGAACAGTCCCCCGATGCCGGCAACCTCGCCATCCAAAAGGGCCTGCGCGTGGGGCTGCTCGAGCAGGTGCCGAAATTTACCCCGGATGCCACCGTGGGTTCTTCGGTGATGGAAGGTTCCGAGAATCCTTTCGACTGGGAAGAGATCGTGCGCGCGCAGGAGATCATGGCGAAGCTTTCCCTGAGCGGGGGCGACTATATCAACGAAGAGACTCCGATCGAAAATCTTTCCGGGGGATGGAAAAAGCGCGTGGCCCTCGCCCGCGAACTATTGAAGCAACCCGACTTGCTTTTACTCGACGAGCCCACCAACCATCTCGACGTGGAAAGCATTCTCTGGCTCGAGGACTTGCTCGCCCGCTCGCGTTTCGCCACGCTCACGATCACCCACGATCGCGTGTTCCTGCAAAAAGTTTCCAATAAGATCATGGAAATCGACCGACGCAACCCGGGGGGGCTCCTCTCCGCCACCGGCGACTACGCCACGTTCTTGGAGCGCAAAGAAGAGCTGCTCGCGCAGCAGGCCAGCACCGAATCGAAACTCCGTAATACTTTGCGCCGCGAGATGGAATGGCTGCGCCGCGGAGCCAAGGCGCGGATCACCAAGCAGCAGGCCCGCATCCAGCGCGTGGGTGAACTAGCCGATACCGTTTCGGAGCTCGCCTATCGCAATGCCACTTCGAACGTGCAGCTCGATTTCCTCGAAGCGGGGAAAAAACCAAAAAAACTCGTTTCCGCCGAGGGCATCTCCGTAATCTACGAAGGCCGCGAGATCCTGCCCAAAATGGATTTGCTGATCACGCCGAAAAGCCGCATCGGCTTGCTGGGGCCGAACGGGTGCGGGAAATCCACCCTGATCAAAGTATTGCTGAAACTGGAAGAACCTACCACCGGCACCGTTTTCCATTCCGAGAATTTGAAGATCTCCTACTTCGAGCAGAACCGCGACAGCCTCGATCAGGAAATCTCCGTGCTGAAAACGATCTGTCCCGTGGGCGAGCACCTCGACTATAACGACCGCCGCATCCACGCCCGCTCCTACCTCGATCGCTTCCTCTTCACGGGCAACCAGGTGGAGCAACCCGTGGGCCGCCTCTCCGGGGGCGAGCAGAGCCGTCTCCTCCTCGCCAAACTTATGCTCGAGCCGGCGAATATGCTGGTGCTCGATGAGCCCACGAACGATCTCGATATGGCCACGCTCGATATGCTCCAGGAAGTGCTGGTGGATTATAAGGGCGCCGTGGTGCTTGTTACCCACGATCGCTACTTCTTGGACCAAGTAGCGAACCAGATCCTGGGCTGGGGCGTAAAACCCAACGGCAAGAAAGAAATTATTTCCTTCACGAATCTCGAGCAATGGGAAAACTGGCACGAGAGCCAGCCCGAGCCGGGAAAGAAGGAAAAAGAAAAGAGCGGGAAAAAAACCGAATCTGCCCCTAACGAAAAACGCAAGCTCACCCATAAAGAGCAGCGCGAGCTCGACGGCATGGAAGAGCTGATCGCTAAAACGGAAGCCAGGCTCGCCGGGCTCACGGAAGAAAGCACCAAGCCCGAGTTCGCGGCGAACGCCAAGAAGCTGCAGGAAATCACCGCGGGAATGAGCGTAGTGCAGGCCGAGCTCCAGCGCCTCTATGCGCGCTGGTCGGAGCTGGAAGCCCTAAAATAGGTTCAGGTTCATGAGGGCGAAGATCTTCGAGAAGAGGCCCGCCTCTTCTTTTTCGGGAACACGGCCCGATTTCACGTCGTCGTCGTACGTAGCGTTCACTTTGCTGATCTCGCGCTTCACGTCGGCTGCGAACTCGGGGCAGTTCTTCACCATCACCGCGGATTCGAGGTTGGTATTATAGGAGCGGGCATCCAGGTTGAAGCTGCTAACCACGGCATCTCTCTGGTCGCGTACCATCACTTTACCGTGGAGGAAAAAGTTCACCTTCGGAACCGTTAGCTCGTAAGAATCTTTGAGCTTACCCAGCGAAGAGATCAAGCGAATCGATTGAGAGCCTTCGGAATCTTCCCCTGAGATCCAGGAAATGGCCCACTCCTGGGCTTCCTGGAAGAATTTCGGTCCCGATTCCATATCGCGGTTCACGATGCCTTTTACTTTCACGTTGCGCGATCGCAAGCCGGAGAAAGCATTCCGCAAATAACCAACGGGAATATAGCCCCAGTTCTCGAGATCGATCTGGGAACGGGTGTCTTCGATGAATTGCAGGAGATTCTTGGTGGTGCGCTTGCGTTCCATGCGCATCGGCGTCATGTAGGAATCGGGAGTATTGTTGAAATCACCGAATTCGTCGCTGTACTTGGGATTCCCAAAATCCGGAGCGTCGTTATAGAATTTCACGCTGGCGCAGGTGCGGGAAGGAATGCGGTTGATCAGATCATTGCCCTTGGCGTCGATGAAGGCGCGCACGTCGGGAGCGCGTTTCGAAAGCTCGGTTCCGCAGTATTTATTCCAGCCTTTGAACGCGGAGCCACTGCCTTTGCGGTTCTTCGTCATATCGGAAGCCCAAATTTCATTAAAATACTTCACGGCCTGGGTGGCAGAAGAGCCGTATACGTATACATCGCGGTCCACCCAGTTCTGTTTGGCCGACATGGCGAAGTATTCGTCGGAAATATTGCGGCCGCCGGAAATATATGCGGCGCCATCCACGATCATCACCTTCGAGTGGAGACGAAGGTTGCCTCCCGGATCCACCATGGCGGTATCGTTATAAAAACGAACTTGGATGCCATTTTTGGCGAAGTAGTTAGCGAGCTCCTGGCGATTGCCTTGATCGATCATGAAGGCGTCGAGGAGGATGCGCACCTTCACGCCGGCTTTCGCGCGGGCAGCGAGCACATCCATCAATACTTGGGTGCTGGCGTGGCAGGGTTCGAAGATAAAGGTGCTGAGCTCCAGGGAAGTTTTCGATTGTTCGGCGAGGCGAACGAAGGCAGAAAGAGATTCCTGAGGATGGGCGAGATATTTGAGTTCATCCGCGCGGGCTTTGTAGGCAACCAGGCAGCCCCATAGGAAGAAGAGAGTAAGAAAAGTTTTTCGTAGGATCGACATGGCAAATTCCCCTTAATTCTATGCATGCCTATCGGCGGGTAGGCCTAAACCTTGAATTACTAAGGCGAATTCGCCCCTTACTCACTTAATTATTCATTAATAAGATTAGATACTTATGGGTTATCGGTTTTTTATTTACCCAATGTCAGATTTTTTTAGTCTTCTACTAACGAAATCATCAGCCCTATGCTATTAACGCAATGCATTAGTTCTTTGTCTTTTCGGGAGAATCTTTCGATGCTGAACACCCTTTTACTCACCGTCCTGCTCTGGCTCACGCCGCAGGCCAATGCCGATGTCTGGCCTACCACCAAATCCTGGGGAGAGGCAGAAGACCAAGCATTCGGAAAATGGATCGAGAAACTCCCCCTCGATCTTTTCACCCGCAAAGGCTCTCCCTACCAAGGCATCTATACCGACTGCGCCGACGCCGCCTACGTACTCCGCATTCTCTTCGCCTACGAAAATGGATTGCCCGTAAAATTTTCCAACTTCGACCGCAAGGATCTTTCGAACGCCAATAAAACTTGGGACTCGGTTCCCGAAGGCCAGCCCCGCCTGCGCAAATTCATCAATTTCGTGCGCACGCATACTAATACCCAAACCATCGTGGCCGATACCTACCCGCTCGAAATTTCCCGCAACTATATTAAGGGCGGCGCGCTCTTCCTGCACCCAGAAGGAAATAAGAATGTTCCTGTCACCTACCGCTCGGGCCACGTCTACTACGTAACGAACGTATTCGAGAACGGCATGATCCGTCTCATCAGCTCCACCGTTCCCGAAATGGTGCGCGACCTTCAGCCCCGCGTGGAAATCGTGTTCGCTCCCTTCACCAAAGACGGCGGCTACCGGGCCTGGAAACGCGTCGGCTCTGACGTGCGCCCCGGCGAAAGCGAAATGCAGTTTTCGCTTGGCCGCTGGGTAGCGAACGGCTACCGCAACGGCAGCCTTTGGCAACGCTGGCACGATGCGGTTCGCGCTAAGCTCGCCCTACGCCGCGCCACCGGAGCCGAAGAGTTCGCCGGCGCCCTCGAGAACGTGAAGGGATACATCCACGAGCGTACCGGCCTCGTGAGAAATTCCTGGAATATATACCAGAGAAAATACCGCGGCGAAGGCTGCATGAGCGAAAGCGACTACGATTCCTATTCCACCCCGACCCGCGACGTGAAGATCCAGAGCGAGCTCGAGATCCTGAGGCGCGCCGCGGTTCGGCACGTGGGAGAGGATGGCGTCTACCGCTTATTCGAGCAGTATCGCTTCCAAGTTACCGCGGAACATTCCGTAGACCTAAACCAGCTCTGGCAGGCCTACGAAACCGATACCGTGCTCTCGATCTCGGAGCCCGAGCATTCTCCCGAAGTACGCTGGGGAATCACCGGCCAGGATCGTTGGCCCTGCCCCCACCGCGCCAAGCAATACGTGGGCGGCGAGAATATCCAGAACTAAATTTTCGTAAATCGCCGCAGCTCCTGCAGCGCCGCCTGGCAGGCCTGCGCGAACGGCGCGAAGCGCGTGCCTTCGAGTTTCGCGAGCCAACGATCGAGCAATAGCGTGCGCGAAAAATAAAAAAAGAGAAATCCAATCGCCAGCGGACGCAGGAAAATCCAAATTTTGGCGCCCGCCTCATCTTCCGAAAAATAGAGAAAAAAAGCTGTTGCCGCCAGCGAAAATACGAATAGCGGATTGGTAAGATCGCGCAGCGCCAGCCCAACTGCGCTTCCTCGCTTCGCTCCGGGCTTTCCCTCGAGCGGCCTAGCTCCTTTTTCCACCGCGAGCGTGAGCAAACGATCCTGGAATTTTGATCCGCCGGAATTTTTCCAGGCCAGCACGGCGAGCACCGCCGCAAACGTCATCTTCGCCGCCACGATCCCCGCGAAGGCCCAAAACAATTTATGAAGAGTGATTCCGTGGAAGGGTACGGTTTTCTCGTAAAGAAAATCAAGGGCCGCAAACCAGCGAGACCCGAAAAATAAGTAGTACGTGATCACCGGCTGCACGAAGGCCCAAAGGGAAAGCAGCGCCATCCCTACCATCAGGCCCACGAGGCCAGGGCCGAAAATCCCTATGCCCACCTGGAAAAATAATCCCTGCATGCTGAGGCTGAGCATAGGCCCGAGTTTTTTTCCGGCCGGAGCCAGGGATTTCAGCACGGCCGCCACGTTGGAAATTCCCATGCCCACTCCACGGCCCATGCCGAGCTTGGCACCCTCGATCGTGGCGCGGCATAAAAGATATCCCTGATTCAATGATAGGAAGAGGCCGCTGAACGGAACGTGAAAAGAATGGAGCACGGATCCCAAAGACACTTCGATGAGAGCCAAAATCGCCGCATAGCGCCCAACCAGCTCGATTTTTTTGTCCATGCCTTGCTCCCCGGGAGGGAGAAAAGTACTCTGCCCTAGGTGACGCATCAAGTACAAAACGCCTGCATTCTCCTCGCCGCCGGTCTCTCCCGGCGCATGGGCCGCGATAAGCTGCAGCTGCCGTTCGGAGAAACTACCATTTTGGGAAAATCCGCCGCCGCGATCCGGGAGGTCCCCTTCCTGAAAAAAATTTTGGTGCTTTCCTCCGAGCAGAAAAATCACCTGGATGGATTCCGGGTGGTTTCCGTACCCGCCGGGACGCCCATGCATGGCTCCCTCCGCGCCGGAGTTTCTTTGCTGGACGCCGAGTGTGAATATTTCTGCGTAGCCCTGGCCGACCAGCCCCTTCTAGAAGAAAGGCACTTCCGTGCACTCCTCGAAATCTGGCCGATCGCGCGCTCGGAAGGCAAAGATTTGGTTGCGCCCGTGAATGGAAAGGGAGAACGCGGAAATCCCTGCCTGATCCATCGCCGCTATATACCGGAAATTCTCGCCCGCGCCGATGATGATCGCGGGGCCCACTATTTATTCCAATCGCATAAGGACAACGTTCGTCTCTGGACTACCGAAGAAAGCGCCTACTTTTTTGATATCGATACGAAGGAGGACTACCAGTGCGCGATCTCGAACTTTTAAGGCTGCAGAGCGAGCTCGAGGCAAGCCAAACTCCCTACGTGCTGGCCACCGTGATAAAAGTAATCGGATCGGCTTCGGCCAAGCCAGGATCGAAATGCCTAATTTCCCAAGAAGGGAAAAATCTCTGGGGCTGGGTGGGCGGAGGCTGCGCCGAAAGTTTCACCCTCACCAACGCGCTCGAGGCGATTCAGGAGAGAAGCCCAAGAATTATTTTGGCTGACCTCGACGATGAAGTATTCGGCCTCGGCATGCCCTGTGGCGGCAAGATGGAAATCTATATCGAGCCTCGCCTTCCTCAGGAAAAAGTTTCCTTGCCCACCGCTCGTTCACTTTCGCTGCAAGCTCTCGCGGAGCACTTCGATCTGCTGCCGCACTTTGAAAAGGAAGCAGATCAAAACAGCGGCGAACTAGAGCTCCGCGATCAAATTTTTCTTCTGGCGCTCAGTCTCGCGCAAACCCGCAAATTGGATTTCCAGCCCCTCGCCGGGCAACGCAGCCTCTTGCCCTCCACCCCGTCGGAGTTTCTCATCCTCGGCCATAGCCGCATCACCCAGGAATTGGCAAAACTGGGCGCGCTCCTGGGCTGGAACACGAGGGTCTACGGCCTCGAGCTCGAAAAGGATCTTTATCCCAGCACCGTGAAAGCGGAAGCGGCCCGCCCCAACTACGCCGGCCTCAATGTGCGCGCCAATAGTTTCGTGGTAGTGGCCTCCCACCATAAAGGCGATCACATCTATATCAAGGAGGCGCTCCAGGCCGGCGCGGCCTACGTGGGAATGGTGGCCAGCCCCAAAAGAGCCGGGCTCGTGTTCGAACACCTTCGCTCCGAGAAATTTCCCGAAAAACTCCTGCAACAGGTGCGCGCCCCCGCCGGCCTGCGCCTGAACTGCCGCAATCCCGCGGAGATCGCCCTCAGCATCGTGGCTGAACTCATCGACAACGCAAAATCGACACATTGAACTCCACTCCTCTCTCGCGGAAGATCAGGGAGGGGGATGTTCTATGCAAAAGCCTTATCTATTTCTTCTATTTTTAATGCCCGTGATCGCCTTCTGCCTGCCGGACTCCAACGAGGAACAGCGACAAAAATCGGTGGGATTATTTTTAGAAGCCACGAAGGTTTTTCGCCACCCCCGTTGCTTGAACTGCCATCCCGGCGGAGACCGCCCCACGCAAGGAGATGACATGCACCAGCACATCATGAACGTGCAGCGCGGGATCGACGACCACGGCGCGGTGGCGATGAAATGCCAAACCTGCCACGGCACCAGCAACTACGCGCCCTCCAACGTGCCGGGCGCACCGAAATGGGCGCTCGCTCCGCGCAGTCTTGCTTGGCAGGGCCTTACCGATCACGAGCTATGTGTTTTATTTAAGGACACAAAGCGAACCCATATGAGCATGGAAAAGTTCATCGCCCACAATGCCGAAGACCCGCTGGTAGGATGGGGATGGAATCCGGGACGGGACCGAGCGCCGGTGCCGGGTACCCAAAAAGAATTCGGCAGGCTCGTGGCGGAATGGGTGGCCACCGGAGCGGCTTGCCCGAATTAATTTTTCAAGTCTAAAAACCTCCGGCATACTAGATTCTGGAGGACCTATGAAAATTGCACTCGCTATTTTATCTTTCGCCCTCGCCGGTTGCGCCACGGGCAACCGGAATATCGCCAGCTCCCCCTTTGAATCTTGCGTCTCGAAAGGCGGGAGCCCCTCCGTTTGCGCCGAAGCGAAATCCGGATTCGAATCTTGCTACAGCAAGAACGGCACCTCCATCAACCAATGCCTTGAAGCAGAAGCGGGTTTCGAGGATTGCTATAGTAAGAACGGGACCTCGGTGAGCCAGTGCCTCAAAGCGAAGGCGGGATTTCAGGACTGTTATAGCAAAAATGGCACATCGGTAAACCAATGCTTGGCAGCCGAGGCAGGCTTCAACGACTGCTATTCAAAAAATGGAACTACCGTAGACCAATGCCTCCGCGCCGAAGCGGGCTTTCAATCCTGCTACAGCAAGAACGGTACCTCCGTAAACCAGTGCCTCAAAGCGAAGGCAGGATTTCAAGATTGTTATAGCAAGGACGGAACTTCGGTAGAGCAATGCCTTCGCGCCGACGCAGGCTTTCAATCCTGCTACAGCAAAGACGGAACTTCGGTGAACCAGTGCCTTCCGGCAAAGGCCGGCTTTCAGGATTGCTACAGCAAGAATGGAACTTCGATCGACCAATGCCTGCGCGCTGACGCGGGCTTTCAATCCTGCTACAGCAAAAACGGCACTTCTATCGATCAGTGCCTTCGCGCAAAATAATTAAGCCTCGAGCTCTTTGCTCCAAGGCAGCTTTCTCAGGCGCTTCTTCGTGAGCTTATAGTAAGCGTTCGCCACGGCCGGAGCGATCGGCGGCAGGCCGGGTTCGCCCAAACCAGTAGGCGCGTCGTCCGTCTTCACGAACTCCACGTTTACTTTCGGCATATCCTGGATCCGCATCACGGGATAATCGATGAAATTTCCGTTCTGGATCTCTCCGCCCTCGAGCCGGATTTCTCCCCGCAGCGCCGCCGATAGGCCATACACGATCGCGCCTTCCACCTGCGTTTTTGCGCTTTCGGGATTCACCACCTGCCCGCAATGCACGGCCGCCCATACGCGGTGAACCTTTGGCATTTTCTCGTCGAGAGAAATTTCGGCGATCTGCCCCACCACGGAATTGAACGATTCGTGCACGGCCAATCCCCAGGCCCTTCCTTTGGGCGGCTTCTTCGTGCCCCAGCCCGTTTGCTTGGCGAGTAAATCTAGCACCGCCAAATGGCGCGGAGATTTTTGCAGCATCTCTTTACGCATCTTGAGCGGATCTTTGCCGGTGGCCTCGGCCAGCTCATCCATCATGGTTTCCATCACGTAGGCGGTATGGGTATGGCCCACCGAACGCCACCAGAGGGTGGTGAGCGGGGTTTCGGCGCGCGTAACTTCGCAGCGGAAATCCGGAAGCTCGTACTTTGATTCCGTAATGCCTTCTGAAACCGTGGCTTCGATTCCGTTCTTCACCATCATCGGCTCGAATACGGATCCGCCGATCACCGACTGGCCCACGAGGCGGTGGTTCCAGCCGGATAGTTTTTTATCTTCCCCCACCCCCACCGTTACGCGGTGGAAATTCATGGGACGGTAGTAGCCGGCGCGGGTATCGTCTTCGCGGGTATACACGAGCTTGAGCGGCTTCTTCACCACTTTGGCGAGCTCGCAGGCCGCCACTATATAGTCGGAATTTTTATTCGCACGGCGGCCGAAACTTCCTCCGGCGTAAACGGTGTTCACGGTCACCTGCTCGGGCTTAAGACCCAATACTTGCGCGGCCGTCTGCTGGTCGATCGTGGGCATTTGGTGCCCCGACCAAATTTCCGCGGTCTTGCCATCGTAGCTCACCGTGCAATTGAGCGGCTCCATCGGCGCATGGGCGAGAAAGGGAAATTCATACTCGGCCTGGAGCTTGGTTTTCGCTTTAGCGAGGGCCTGCTCGGCATTCCCTTTTTCCTCGGCCACGAGTCCTTTGCCGTCGGCTTGCTTGCGGAAATCCTGCATGAGCGCTTCGTGAGAAAGGCTGGCGTCGGCTTTCCACTGCGCGGCCAGGGCATCGCGGCCGGCCTTCGCAGCGAAGGTATTCTTGCCAAGCACCGCTACGCGATCGCCGAACTTCACCACGTCTACCACGCCGGAAACAGCGCGCGCGGCTTTCTCGTCCATAGAGAGAAACTTGGCTTTGGGCCCCGGGGGCCAGGCCACCACGGCGTAGAGCATCCCGGGAACTCTCACGTCCATCCCGAATACGGCTTTGCCGTTGGATTTATCGGCGGCGTCCACACGCTTTTTGGATTGGCCGATTACTTTATACTCGGAAGATTTTTTCAGCGGCACATTCTGGGGCGCGGGCAGTTTCGCGGCGCTCTCGGCGAGCTCACCGTAGGAAAGCTTTCCTTTTTTGGCGTGCACGATGAAGCCGTTTTTGGCGCTCACTTCCGAAACGGGAACGTCCCATTTCTGCGCGGCCGCATTTTTGAGCAGTTCGCGCATGGTGGCGCCCACTTTGCGGTGTTGCTCCCAGGAGGAAGCCAGGGCCGAAGAGCCGCCGGTCATCTGCATGCCGAAGGTGGTGTGGTTATACACCGGGGCCACGGGCGCGGAAACGGAGCGGATCTTGGTCCAATCGCATTCAAGCTCTTCCGCAATTAACTGCGCCATGGAAGTATTCACGCCCTGGCCCATTTCGAGCTTATTGATGATCAAGGTGATCGTGCCATCGGGAGCGATATGCACGAACGCATTAGGTTCTAGGCCAGCGGCAGCGGCTTCCGCCGCAAATGCCTTCTTGAGGGCAAAGGGGATATGAAAGGCCACCACGAGGCCGCCGAGAGTTAAGGCCGAAGTTTGCAGGAATGCACGCCGGGTAATTTCCTTATTCGTGTCCATTACGCTAAGTCCTTTGCGGCTTGGTGAACGGCGGCACGAATGCGCTGGTAGGTTCCGCAGCGGCAGATATGGCCGCCGAGCGCGGCGTCGATGTCGGCGTCAGAGGGAGACTTCTTTTTGCGCAGCAGGGCCACGGTGGTCATCACCTGCCCGCTCTGGCAATAGCCGCACTGGGGAACGAAATTGTCCACCCAGGCTTTTTGTACGGTCTGGGAAATTTTATCGTCGAGCCCCTCGATCGTGGTAATTTTCTTTCCGGCCACCGATGCAAGGGGAACCGAGCAGGAGCGGGCTGGCTCGCCATCCAGGTGCACGGTGCAAGCACCGCAAAGGGCCATGCCGCAGCCGAATTTCGTGCCGGTATAGTTGAGTTCGTCGCGCAATACCCAGAGAAGCGGAGTGTCCTGCGCGGCATCAACAGAAATTGTTTTGCCGTTTACCGTAATATCCATATTACCCCCAAAAAAATGTATGAGATTACGCTACAGCCTGGGTCGGTTACGGACAAGATGCGGAGAGCTGAACGAATGCCGCAGGAAATTTGTCGACGACGAATCCAAAAAATCCTCCCACTTTGAGATTTCCTCTTCGGAAAAAGTTTAGCTATCCCCTTGATTCTATTTAACTAAATAAATATCCGACTCTTTCGGATTGATTCAATGCGCTAATTAAGTTAATATTTATTAACAATGCTAATACTTAAAAACAAACGCCCGTCGATCCTAGCCACCCTCGCCGCCGCCGCTCTTCTGCTGGTGGCCTCCGAACAGTCCGCCATGGCCTTCGGGAAAAAGCCGGTAACGCCGCCGAGCGATCCCGGCCTCGAAGTTCGCGCTCGCTGGGAATCCAAAAACCGTGACGGGGCTGCCTGGAGCCAATACGTTTACAATCAATTACCAGTATTGGGCGCGAGCATCCTGGCGCGTAACCCCGCCGACATCACCACCTTCTGCGCCAACTACGGCAATCTAAACACCTACGACAAGAAAAACTTCTGGGTATACATGCTGTCGGCCATGAGCGAACTGGAAAGCGGTCAGGATCCTACGCAAAGTTATACGGAGGCCTTCAACGACGCGAACGGCAACCGCGTAGTGAGCCGCGGTTTGCTGCAGATCTCCATCGAGAGCGCCAATAGCTACGGCTGCGGCTTCACCGCCGCCTCTCAGCTGCACGATCCGCAGCGTAACCTCGCCTGCGGCCTGCGCATCTTGAACCGTTGGATCGGCAGCGACGGCGTGGTGAGCGGAAAATCAGGAACTGCGTGGAGAGGCGGCGCTCGTTACTGGGCCGTTCTCCGCAAAGAAGCGAACCTGGCTAAAATCACCGGCTGGACCCAAGCCCTCCGGATTTGCACGAGATAATAAATCCAGTTGGCGGCTGGCCGTTCGCAGCTATCGATTAATTCTTAACCGCCAACCGATAACTGCCTACCGAATTAGAGCGGCCTCGGAAATAATACCACCCGCGCTTTGTCCTTCTCGGGCAAGCGGTCCCGTAAAATCTGCTCGAGGTAAGGCGTGGTATAGCGAACCGAGGCATGAATCAGCACGATCCTCTCGTTCTTCAGGCGCGGCAGCACCGCGAGTAACTCATCGAAATGCATATGCCCCCATTTCCTCGCGTGCTCCACGGGCTTGGCCTCGTCCCAGAACGTAACTTCCACGAAAAGAATCTTCGCCTTCAGCAAGTCGGGGTCGGCATCGATAAATTCAATCTGGGTATCGCCCGTAAAGGCCACCGCGGGCTCCAAGAAATCTTCGTTGGGATTCTCACCGGCCGCCTTTGCCGCCAGGATCCCCTCCTGCCCCAGAGAACGATACGCCTCCTTAAGCCGCTTTTTCTTTTGGTAGAGAAGGTAACCAAGGCTCTGCACTCGGTGCGTGGTCGCGAAGGGCTTTATCGAAAAGAACCTATCGAGCTCGATCATTTCTCCAGGTTGCGCGGCCTTTAGCGAATACGTGTACTTGTGCTCATCCACCTTCTGCCAAATGCCCAAAATTTGCTCGAGGGGACCCACAAGGGAAGAAGGCGCGAAGATATCGGTCTCCTTCTGCCCGGCCATATTTTTCTGCGAAATAAGGTAAGGAATTCCCGCGGCGTGATCAAGATGGCCATGGGTAAGAAAAATCCGGCGTGCGGAATTCTGGAAGGGCAATCCCTGGCCCACATCAAAGCAGGCGCTGGCATTTTTGCAAAGCACGCTCGTGGTAATTCCCGCGAGCGAGTAGCCCGTGAATTGCCAGTCCTGAAAGTTCCAAGAAAATCCCCGCTCCAGCGACATGCCAAAAATATACCCCGTATCGCCTCAGTCCACACGGGTCGCTTTTCCCTTTTTCGTGGAAATTTGCCCTGCTTGACCCGCGGCGAAGCCATTCCTAGCCATGGCATACTAGTTGCTCTTTTGAAGGCTATGGCAAACACCGCTAAAAAAATGGATGAGTTCGACGACGAAGAAAATGAAAAGCCTGCGTATATCGACTGGCAGGAATTTAATCGCGTACTGAAAAACCGCCACACGGTTCCCCGGCCCGAAGACGACAGCAAAGACGACGATGCCTCCGATGAGCTGGAAGAAGCCGTGATCGGAAAAAACTACCTC
The DNA here is from genome assembly GCA_050246755.1 of Bacteriovoracia bacterium. Classification (GTDB taxonomy): domain Bacteria; phylum Bdellovibrionota; class UBA1018; order CAIPTA01; family CAIPTA01; genus JAKFYM01. The sequence continues at coordinate 96,717 of JBFWVL010000002.1, read as the reverse complement.
GAGGAAGACGACGAAGAGCCGCACGTGCTGGCGGATACGCCATCCGCGGCCCGCACGATTGATAACCGGCTCGAAGACCAAACCACCGAAGACACCGCTCCCTCTTCCGAGCGCCCCGACCCTAAGGAAGACCGCGACGCGGAAACCGATACTCACTAGCCAGTGAAAAGGAGAATGATGATTAGCTTAAACCAGGGCACCCCCTCGCCTAAACCCACCCCTACCCCGGAAATCGACCCCGACCGCCGGGCCGAGCCAGGCTTTACTCCGCCCAAAACCCCGGAATTCAATCCCGACCAAGGATCGGAATTTGAGCGTGGGGTTTCTCCCCCGGAAGTTTTGCCCGATTCTTCACCGAACGCTACGCCGCCTTCTCCGCCAAACGAAATTCCTGCACCAACGGTCGGCTAAACGTTTAAACGATTTTGATCTTCGAATGCTTCGCGCGCGGGAAGCTCATGGCGTGGGCGGATAACGTATTTACGATCAGCTTCGTCACGAGATAATTGCGATACCACTTCTTATCGGCCGGAATAATATGCCAAGGAGAATGCTTAGTGCTCGTCGCGGCCATCATTTCTTCAAAAGCTTTGCGGTACTCGCCCCAATACTCACGGTCTTTAATGTCCGAAACGGAAAATTTCCAGTTCTTTTCTCGGCTTACCAAGCGCTCTTCCAGCCGTTCCTTTTGTTCCTCTTTTGAAATATGTAAAAAGAATTTCAGTACCGTGGTGCCATTCTCACTGAGCATTTTTTCGTAGTCATTGATCTGCGCAAAGCGCTGCGAAAAAATTTTGGCGGGCTTCACGCCGAGCGGCAACCGCCTGGCCTCCAAGTATTCGGGGTGCACCTTCACCGTGGTCACATCCTCATAATACGACCGATTAAAAATCGCCACCGAACCACGCTCAGGAGCCAAGCGCTGGCAGCGCCACAAAAAATCATGACGCAATTCTTCTTCGGAGGGCTGCTTAAAAGAATAAACGCGGATGCCCTGGGGATTGGCACCCGAGAAAATATGCCGGATCGTGCCGTCTTTGCCCGAAGCATCGATGCCCTGCAAGATGATCAGCAAGGAGCGGCGGTCTTCGGCGAACATCAGGTACATGAGGCGGTACATCTCCTCCAGCAACGCTTCGGTTTCGGAGGCCGCTTCTTCTTTGGCCTTAAATTTACCGGTATCGTCGGGAGCCATATTTCTGAGTTTTATTTTCATCTATTCCTCAGTGCGCGAATTGAGCGTGCAACTCTAGGGCCGCAAGGTCTTCGGGCAAAATCGGGGTGATCGAATACACCGGATCCCGCATCGGCGCCGCATTGCCGGAAATTTTCACTCTTTGTAAAAATTTTCTCGTGAGCGGCTGCTTTAGCAGCTCCAGGCGGTTGGCGGCCACCGTGGTCTCGGCTTTGTTTTCGATCGATCGCCCGATCCCCACCTGGAAGCCGGCCAGCAGCAAGGTTACGCGCACGGCGGTGGAACGCGAATAGCTGCTGAGCATGCAGTCGGATTTCAGGTGCGCGAAAATTTTCTGGAAATGAGCGAGCGTCCACATCTCGCGGTTCGTGGCCGGAGAATAGGGATCGTAAAAAATACTGTTCGGCGGAGGCAGATCGCTGCGTTCGATCTGCTCGCAGAAATCCCCGCGATGGAAGAACCATTTTAAATTCGGGCGCACCTGAACTTCGTTATGGGCCAGCAGCTGCGCGATGATTTCGCGATAGGGGCTCAGGTAAGGCAAAGCTTCGGAATTCTCGAGGGCGAACTCCAGGGGGTCGGTCCACTTATCGAAGCTATGGATTTCCAAGTCGGCCGCGCAGCCCTCCAGCGCCGAGATGGCGGATACGGAATTTCCGGCCGCGCCAAGGCCCACATCCCAGAGCACGAACTTGCGCTTTTCCGCGCAGCGCTCGGCCAGCTGGTTTTGCTCCACGTGCAGCACACGCGCCTCTTCGAGCGGGCCCCCGCAGGGATGGTAGGTTTCATTGCGCGAGAGCGAGCGCAGGGTATTTGCGCCCGAAGGAAGGGTCACGATTTTGAACCCCGCGCCCAATCTAGCTCCACACGCTGTCGTACTGGTAAAGATCCTTAGCGTATTCGTACCATGCTACGGGCTTGCCATTTTCGAAGCGCCACACATGGGCCGCACGCACCACTTCCGGCTTGCCTTGGCGCGTGATGGTAGATGAAACCAAAGCCACCCCGTGGCGATCCGTAGCCATCGTGTCGTGCACTTCGAGCTTCAAATTGCCGCCCGAAAGCTCCATGAGCTTTTCCGCAAAACCAGCGGCGAAATTTTCCTTGGTATACTTGCCGGCGAGCCTGCTTTTCCCCGGCACATCGAACTTAATTTTATCGTCGCAGAGGGCGAGCATGGCGGGCAGGTCGCCATCAATGAAATGGGCGTATATTTTCTGTAGGATCAGGGCATTGGGATGTTGGTTTTGCATGGGCGGATACTAGCCGAAGCCCAGCCAGCAAAAAAGGGGCGATTTTGACTCTCCGAATCAAGAAACTGGAGTCCCCGAACTCTAAGTGATAGAAGCTGGCCCATGGGTAAAGTCCGTTTTGATTCTCTCCCCCTCCCTGAAGAGGTGCTCACCGTAATCCAGGAACTGGGTTTTACGGAACTCACGCCCATTCAGGCCGAAAGCATCCCCCTCCTCCTTGAAGGGAAGGATCTCATTGGCCAATCCAAAACGGGATCTGGCAAAACTTTCGCCTTCGCCCTCCCCATCCTGGCCCGCCTTCCCGATTCCGAGGGCGAGCTCCAGGCCCTCGTGCTTTGCCCTACCCGGGAGCTCTGCACCCAAGTGACCCGCGAGATCCGCCGCCTCGGCCGCCGCTTCCAGGGCCTCAACGTGGCCTCCCTGGTGGGTGGTCAGCCCATTCAGTCCCAGCTTGGAGCCCTCCGCATGGGGGCCCATATCGCGGTGGGTACCCCTGGCCGCGTGCTCGATCACTTGCGCCGGGGAACCGTGGATTTAAGCCGCTGCACGCAAATCGCATTGGACGAAGCCGACCGCATGCTCGATATGGGTTTTCAGGAAGAGATGGAAGAAATCCTGGCCGCACTTCCCGAAGAGCGCCAGACGATTTTCTTTTCCGCCACTTTTCCCGATTCCATCGAGGCCATGAGCGAGCGCTACCAAAAATCACCGGCCCGCATAATAATCCAAGACGAAGCTTCCGGGGCCGCCAGCTCGATCGAACAGATTTTATACGAAGTGGAGGAGCAAAATAAACTGCCCTCCCTCCTCCACTGCTTACGGGAGCGTAAACCCGAGCAGGCGATCATTTTTTGTAACCTGAAAGTTACGGTGGTGGAGCTCACGAAAATCCTGAACCAGAGTGGCTTCCAGGCCGAGGGGCTGCAAGGGGACCTCGAGCAGCAGGACCGCGATAAGGTGATGGCGAAATTCCGCAACCACAGCACCCGCATCCTCGTGGCCACCGACGTGGCCGCGCGCGGGATCGACGTGGCCGATCTTGAGCTCGTGATCAATTTCGACGTGCCCCAGCCGGATATCTATACCCATCGCGTGGGCCGCACGGGCCGGGCGGGAAAGAGCGGCGTGGCCATTACTTTTGTTTCCCCCAAAGAGCGCCACCGCGCGTCGCTTTTGGAAAAAGAGAATCCGCTCACCGTGGGTGAGCTTCCGGGCCGTACCGACATGGAATCCACCGGCGAGAAATTAGCGCCGCCGAAAATGGTCACGTTCTATATAAGCGGCGGACGAAAAGACAAAGTACGTCCCGGCGATATCCTCGGCGCCCTCACCGGCGATGCCGGCGGATTCAACGGCGCCGACGTAGGCAAGATCGAAATCCATGATCGATTTTCTTACGTGGCCGTTTCGCGCTCCATTGCTACGGCAGCGCTGAAATGCCTGCAAGACGGAAAAATCAAAGGGCGGAAGTTCCGCGTGGATTTGCTTCGATAACCCATCCATTCAAAAAAAGAATGGTTTCTATGCAATTTATCTACTTTTTAGATGTTAATTTCTTTCCTATAAGAGGAGCACACCAAAACGGTGCCACCATTTCCCAGGAGATTTTATGAAAAAGTTTTTCGCCCTCGCCCTCGCTTCCGCCTTGCTCACCGGCCTCAGCGCCTACGCCCAGGAGGAAGTGAAAGCCCAGGACATCCTCACCGCCCTTATCGCAAATTCCGCCGGCCTTCAGCTCGAATACCAGGATGGCCAAAAAGCCGAGCAGAGCCTGCCCGAGCTTTTGGGCCAAGCCCTTGCGCTCGATACCCGCATCGAGAAGGTTGGCCAAGAAATCGTGATCAATAGCGTTTCGGGCCACTGCGAAGCCACCCGCGGCGCGCTCCTCGAATGCCGCCTGCAGATCAATAATGGCGACTATACCGCCACCGAAACGGGCTACCAAGGCCCTGAACTCGAGAGCTCGTTGATCTTCACCTTCACGGCCACGAAAAATAGCGCCGGCAAGCTGAAGATCCGCGGTAATAAAGTTCGCCTCGACCGCGCCGGATAATCAGCACCAACTCACTATAAACAATAATCGACTAGGCATTAGCTTAGTCGATCCTTGCTTCAAGCTGCCTGATCCTTCGACACCCGTCCTCAACTTGAAAGAAGATCCCGAGGTAGATCAACTTAGGCTGATTGGGCACCTAGCCTATCACATGCCCGACGATAAGGAACTCATTCGCTACGCCCCCAAAATTGCAGCCACCGCTAGCCCCGACAACGTAAACTTACTTACTTACTTACGCCGCCGCTAACAGGCAAGGGCCAACTCCCTCTCCCGAACCCATTGCCCGCGCCTTGATTGAGCGCCTCAAGACCGATACGTCGCCGGATTACGCCGCCACGATAGCGGATTTATTCAACGGCAAGCGGGCTTCCCTGAAACAAAAAAGAGAGCTCGAAGCGATCTTCGCGAAGCATCCTTCGGAAGAGGCCCGTAAATCCTGGAATGAACGGAATGATGTTTATTAGTTGAGCCCCCGAAAGAAAAAGAGGCCGGTGGAAACACCGGCCTCTTTTTCTCTTGGTCTTTAAGAACTAAACCACGGCGTTCGTTTCCTTGGCCACCACTGCCTTTTCTTCTTTCTTAGCGGGCTTCTCCTCTTTCTTCGCCACTTTTTCTTCCTTCACCGGAGCTTTGTATTTCTCCGGATGGTGGAAGCGGTCCACGGCTTCTTTCAGCAAAGTAAGCTCGTAGCTTGGGCCCGTCATTTTTTGTTTGGCATTGGTTTCGAGCCAATCCACATAGGATTCGATTTCCGCGCGGGGAATGTCTTTCAGGCGTTTGCCGAAATATTTTTTCCCGAACTTCACTTCGAAATCCCCGAGGCTGAATTCCCTGTCCGAGGCCATTCGCGCCAAACCCACGCTGGGAGGAATTTGGTAGTCCGATTTTTTGGCCACGGGGGCATCCACGATGCGATCTCCCTCGTCGAGCTCATCGGCGCAGAACTGGGTTCCGAATCCGATCAGCGCGAGCGCGCGGCCGATGGCACCGGTCTCCGCCTTTTCCATAAAGTCCGGAAAATTTCCGGCCGTTTCTGCCTTATGGGAAGTGGCGATGATCCTGCCGGTTTCATCCCGCACCACCGCCCGCGCGCAGGCGGAGCGATCGTCCATCGATAGGAATTCCGTCTCGATCGACCATTGAGGGTGTTCTTCGCGGAACCACACGAGGCGGTATTTCACCTCGAGATAGTCTTTGCCTTTGAGATTGAGCAACGGCAATTCCGTGCCCTGTTCAGTGATAAACGTACGACTCATACTTACTTCCTTGTGCTAAGCGGCCGGGTACCGCAATTTGGCTAGCGTGCAAGCCTCTCGGTCTGGGTCTGCCAGCCCACTACCCCAATCCTTGGGATCCAAAACCCGGTCTTACTGATAGGCTCAATATACTCCAATAGAATGTTCTTTGTCAATCAAAAACACTCTGTTAGGCTGTAATTGCCCGACGATAAACCTTTGCGTGTAGAGGAGGAAAAATGAAAACAGTTTCGGAATGCCTCGGAGAAAATATCAAACGCTTACGCCAAGAGCGCGACCTCACTCAGGGAGAATTCGCGAAACGCGCGAAACTCTCGACGAGCTTCTTGCAGAATATTGAGGCGGGAAAAAAATGGGTAGGCCCGGAAACCATCACCACTCTCGCCAAAACCCTCAAGGTTTCTGAATCGGAGCTCTTCCGAGACTGCGCCGAGAAAGTTTCTCCAGATCCTAAAGAAATTCTCCTGGTCATTTGCCGTGCTTTCGGTTTCTCACTCGATCAGGCGGCGATCGCTACGCTAAAAATAAGGAATCCGCCCGCCACCTATATGGCGCTTTACGATTCCATGCCCGACGAGATCTGCCTCGAGCTCACCGCCCTATGCCAACAGCCCAAATGGGACTGGGAAAAATTCCGTAAGCGCCTTCGAGCGTAAAGGGGTAAACTGTGCGGCAAGTTCGCGCTAACTCTCCATTATTGGAGTGTGAGAGCTTCGGCGCGGTAATTCTAGGAGCCTTCATGACCTTCCGAGATGAATTTCGCAAATTTTCCCATGCTACCGCCGAGGCCGCAGGATCTCCGTTTGCCTTCATTATCGCCTTATTTTCGGTGGGAGCCTGGCTCGCCTGCGGCCATTACTTCCACTATTCCGATACCTGGCAGCTCGTGATCAATACCAGCACCACGATCATTACATTCCTCATGGTTTTCGTGATCCAAAATTCTCAGAACCGTGATTCCCGCGCCGTTCACCTTAAGCTCAACGAGCTCCTTAAGGCAGCGAAGGGCGCCCGCAATGCGCTCGTAGATTTGGAATGCCTTAGCGACGAAGAACTGGAAATGCTGCAAAAAGAGTTTCACGATCTTCACCAGCATTTCGCCAAAGAGCTCGCGGGCCGACAGGGGAAATAAGGGATGAGTGGTAATCTCGCGCAAAACCCCAATTGTTTTCTGAGCGCCTTTGCTCCTCCGTGGCCGGGCGCCTACGCGCTCACGGAATAAATAAAACTTATCTTGGAAACCGCGTTCAATATTTTTATGAACGTGCCGATTTCCGAGGCCGGAAATTCGGTCACTTTCTTGGCAGAAAGAAATCTCGCTGTAGCCCTCACAGCGCGCGCGGATGAGGGGTCGAGCGAGGGGTACGGCAAGCCGATTGAGCATGGGGCTCGCTCGGCTCACCATATATTAACCTGCTGATATCATTAATTTTTTATAAAAATGACCAATGGTTACTTTTTATTTTTGCACCATGCCGAGAATCAGTCAGAGATTTGCGCAATGCGTGATATGAAGCTGTCACAATGCAAAATTTCAATGAATTAAGCCTCTCTGCCCCCGTAATGAAAGCCATTCAAGAGTTAGGGTACGAAACCCCTACTCCGATTCAGGCGGAAACCCTTCCCCTCCTGCTCGGCGCAGACACTGATTTCCTTGGCCTCGCCGCCACCGGAACCGGCAAGACGGCTGCCTTCGGAATCCCGCTGCTCGAGCGTATCGACAAGAAAAAGACCGGCGTGCAAGCACTCATCCTCTGCCCCACTCGCGAGCTCGCGATTCAGGTGGCCGGCCAGATCGATCTTTTGGGAAAACACCTCGGCATTAAATCCCTGCCAGTTTATGGCGGCACCGGCTACCGCGAACAGATCGATGGCCTGAAATACGGCGCCACCGTGGTGGTGGGAACTCCCGGCCGCGTGGTGGACCATATCGATAAAGGCACCCTGAAATTAAATAACCTCAAAACCCTCATCCTCGACGAAGCCGACGAGATGATCTCGATGGGCTTTAAAGAAGACCTCGAGAAAGTTCTCCAGGCTGCGCCCAAAGGCCAGTCTAATATCTGGCTCTTCTCCGCCACCATGAGCGGCGACGTGCGCGGCGTAGCCGATGCCTACCTAAAAAACCCTAAAAAGGTGCAAGTGAATCGCACCGAGATGGTTCCCGATACCGTAGAGCAGATTTTCTACAAAACTCACGAATATGATAAGCCCGAGCTGCTCACCAAGATCATCGACGCCGCCGATGATTTCTACGGAATCGTATTTTGCCAAACCAAAGCCCTCGTGGCCGACGTAAATTCTTTCCTTTCCGGCAAAGGCTATCGCGTGGATTGCTTGCATGGCGATCTCGACCAAACTGCCCGCGACCGCGTGATGAAAGGTTTCCGCGACCGCAAGATCTCGGTGCTCATCGCCACCGACGTAGCCTGCCGCGGCCTCGACGTAAAAGATATCACCCACGTGGTGAACTACTCGATTCCCCGCGAGCTCGATAACTACGTTCACCGCATCGGCCGCACCGGCCGCTCCGGCAAGAAAGGCGTGGCCATCAGCCTCGTTACCTTCTCCCACCGTGAATTGCTCGGCCGCATCGAGCGCATGACGAAGAGCAAGATCAACGAAGGCGTGATTCCTACGGCCCGCGATATCGCCATGAAGCGCATCACGAACGTGCAAAAAGCTTTCGACGCGGCCGGCCCGCAAGGGCGCGCCACCGCGATCTTGCCCGAAGAGTGGAAGACCGCGCTGAAAGAAATGAGCCCCGAAGACGTGGCCGGCCGTTTCCTCGCGCTGATGCTGCCCGATATGTTCTCGGATAAAAAAACCGAAAAAATGGCCGACTCCCGGCCCGCCGCTCCCAAAGGCGATTCCGAGCGCGGTGCCCGTGCCGGACGTCCAGCTCCCCGCAGCCGCGAGGATTCGGAACGCCCTCGTTTCGATAAGCCTAAATTTTCGGATCGCAAGTTCTCCGACCGTCCTAAATTTTCGGACAAACCGAGATTTTCCGAAAATCCAGCCTACGGGGAAAAGCGCAGCTACCAGCCCCGCGCGGCCGGTGCCGACACGCGCCTACCGCCCTGGAAACGCAAAGCCGAAGGCCATAGCAGCCGCCCTACCTTTTCCGATAAGACCCCTGGCGCCCGCTACGGATCCAAGCCTTCCTTCAAGCCATTCTCGGCGCAGCAACAGTCGGCCCCCAAAACGGCCGCCGCTTCGGAAGCAAAAAAAGATTATATGCCCCCTTCTCTCGGCGGCGATGCCCGTCCCAAAAAGAAGAAATTCGTCCTAAAGAAATGGGTAAAAGACGGATCCGCGGAAAGTTAGTTCAGCCAATTCTTAAGGCTTTCGCGATAAGTGGAAATAGATTCGGCCGGAGCTAGACGCAAAGCTTCGGCCGCACTTTTTTTTGCGGCCTTAACCATTTTCGCGGCCCCCTCGGCCGTGGCGCGATTATGCCAGGCCGCCGCCGAAAGCGGATGCTTCTCGGTGGCCTCTTTGAGGTAGCGAACTGCCGTCCGATACTCTTTCTTTTCGTAAGAAGTATTTCCCATGCCAATCAGCGCGCCGAGGCTTCCGGGCCAGCGCTTCAGAATATTCTGATACACCAGCTCGGCTGCCGGAATTTTTCCCGCCTGCTCCAGGCCGGCCGCGGCGGCGGCGTGCCCAAGCTCATCGCCGGAAGCCGACATTTTATCCGGCGGTAGTACCACCAGCCCCCAATAGTCGCCGAGCATCCAAGACCGCTCGAATTTGCGCATGCTCCAGTGCTTTTCTTTATCAGGCCCCGAATGAAGGATAATCTCCGGCTCACGCAGGTCGTATCCATAAACCAATGCGTAATGCCACCTTGGGTACCAGCTCAGGCCAAGATTCTCGAACACAATCACAGGATGCCCCGCCGCGATTTCATGGAGCAAAGCCGAAAGGCCCTGAATCGGAACCGCCAGCATTCCCTGACGGCGGCTAGCGCTCATCAGATCGAGCTGCAAGGTTCCCTTTTTTCCGGGTGTATATACCTGCGAGGCCAATTCTTCCACGGATCTAGGCTCTCCCCAGAACCGCATGGCCATCGCCAGGGTGGCAGGCCCGCAATAGTTCTCGGTCTGTTTTATGAACCAAACATTTTCTATTTTATAAGCTTCGGGAATATCCCGCGGAGCTAATAGAAAAGCTTCGGTTTGCCGCGCAGGAACGGCGCAGCCGAAGCCGGCGAAAGCAAATATGGAGATACCTAAGAGACAAAGAGCTCTGTTCAATCACCCGCCTAGCGGCCAAGGAGAAGCAGGATGATCACCACGAGCAAAATCGTGGTCAAGCTGATCACGATCACGTCGGCGCCGGCCGGCGCGCTATCAATTTTGCCCGCGAGGTTTTGCAACTCAAAATCCGATAGCGCCGCCACCCTCTGGGCCGCCTCTTGCGGGAATACCCCCCGCTTCATCATTTCGTTCTGCACGTCTTGCCGGGCGAGAAACGCGTCCACCTTCGCGCGGTTCTCACTTCGCGCCATATCAGCCACGGCGGTGCTGGTAGCGATCATGCCGGCGTGCGCGTTGAGAGAAAAAGTCACCTCCACTAAGGCAAAGGAGAGGAGGGAAACGACGGTGCAGGAAAAAATCTTAGAAAATCTCATAAAACCCCTGAATAAAGGCCCCCCCTTTCGCCTGGCGGGCATTAGGCACGACCAAAGCGTATACAAGATAGGGCCCAGGTTCTAGATACGCGGCAGATTGTTCGGGCGGCTATTGGCGATTGGCGAGGTCAATCTCGTTGCCCGGTAAACGCCCGGAGGCGAGCGCCCGCATGATTTCCGGAAACGCCTGAATCACGTTTGGCTCCATCAGGGTAGGAAGATTATCTTCTTCGCCCATCGGCAGAACGATCTTCACTTCGTAGAGCTGGCTTTCCGGCTCACAGCGAACTTTGATGCCCCATTTTACTTTAGTGGAGGGAACGGCTTGCGTGGTTTCAATATTTTCCATCGTCCAGATTTACCAATATTTCCGGCTAAAAACGAGGCAACCCGCCCCTTCGCGGCAAAGTGTCGCGGCTATTTATTTAAGAGCGCCACCAGCTGCGCCGTATTGTGAACCTCGAGCTTTCGCATTAAATTGCGCCGATGCACTTCTACCGTGCGGGGGCTAATACTTAACTTCTCTCCAATTACCTTGGAGCTTGCGCCACTCTTCACGAGCTGCGCGATTTCCTGCTCGCGCGCGGAAAGCTCCTGGGCCGAGGATTCGAGCTCGCCAATTTTTTTAGCGTTCAGCGAAGAGGATAAATACGTTTTCCCCGCCACCACACTTTCGATCGCTCGGCAGATTTCTTCCGGCGGATCGGTTTTTACGATGTACCCGCGGGCCCCCTCAACGAGAGCTTTGCGCACGAAAGCATGCTCATCGTGCATCGAAAGCACTACCACTCCTATCTCCGGGTACTTACTGCTCACTTCTTTCACGATTGCATAGCCATCCATTTTTCCGTGAAAACTAAGATCACTAACCAAGGCATCGCAATCTTCATTCGCTTTTAGAAAACTGAGCGCCGCGGCCCTGTCGGCGGCGGTGGATATCTGAGCCCGGGGAAAGTACTTTCTCACCATTTGGGCCAATGCCTCGATAACCATCACATGATCGTCCACCAATAAAATTTTCACGCATTTCCTCCTTCTAATGGAATCGTCATTTCCACCCGCGTGCCCGACGGCTGGTTCTTCGTCACGTATAGTTTTCCGCCGAATGCCTCGGCGCGAGACCGCATATTTTTTAAGCCGAGGCCGCCTCCACGCTCGCCGGATTCAAATCCGATCCCGTCGTCGGTCACGACTAGGCCGATTTTCGCCGAGGTAAGCAAAAGAGAAAATTCCACGTTTCTCGCCCGGGCATGCTTTACGATATTCGACAGCGCCTCCTGGCCCACGCGGTATACCGCCGTGCTGATTTTTTGTCCGGGGAGCGCAGCTTGGTTACCCTCCACGTTCAGCTTAAATTTGGTCGCTCCGCGCTGGGCTTCCCCGGCCTCATCTAGCAGCTGGCGGAGCGATTTCGTCAGCCCTACCTCTTGAATAAGCAAACTCGACAAATCACCGGAAAGCGCGCGCACTTGCTGGGCCAGCGCGCGCACCAAATCGTTGAGCGCCTTCGCACCGCTGCCGCCTTCGCTCGAAACCTTCCAGCCCAAGGCCGTAAGCTTTTGCCCAATATCATCGTGAAGCTCTAGGCTGATTCGGTTGCGTTCTTTTTCTTGGCCCTCGATGAGGGCTAAGTTTTTAACCTGCTCCATCTCCTGCGCGCGCTCGAAATTTTTCGATAAAGCCTTTGCGAGCCAAGGCACCATGGCCGCCGCCACGGCCAACACCGCGAGAAAGAACGCAAACACTGAAATAAAAAGCTCTTTGATCGGCTCTCTCACCTCGGCTTCATCGATCTCGGAAGCAATGTAGCCGGAAAATTCACCCAAGGATACTTTTCGCCAGCTGGCCAGCACGGAAATACCACGGTAGTCTTTTTTCAACCCCTGCCAGTGCTCAGCTAATCTCGTCGGGAGCGGTGCCGAAGACGGATTCTTTAAAAATCGCGATTCGGTCACGAGACTTCCCGCCAGGTCGATCAGGTAAGTTTCCCCGCTTTTTCCCAAGCCGGTACGGTCGTTGAAAAGACTGGAAAGCCAGCTAGTGCGCAGCAAGGCCGCTTTCTTGGCGCAGCCACTCGCCACACGCAATAAGGACTCGCCATTTTTTTTGATGATGTCTAATTTTTCCGTTCCCGTCGCATCGAACCCGACAAAATGGGGCGAAGACAAAAGGCTCTTCCACAAGTGTTTGCTGCTCGGGTCGCAGGAGTCGGCGGCCGATGCCAACACGTCCATTCGCTCGCGGAATCGCGTGAAAGAAAGCCGGTTGGTGGACTCCAATAAATCGAAGCCTCGTCTAAAGAGAATTTTTTCGGTCAGGCCGTTCACCAGGAGGCCTAAAGCGGCCACCGCAAAGATCACCAGCAGGCCGTGGGAAAAAATTAATTGAGTACGGAAATTTAACCGGGCCCAACGATCAATAAGTATATTTACGTACCTCATTACTCCCCAAGCGATGGAGAGATTTTAGCAGTGCCGGGAAATTTCGGGGGAGGAAAAATGGCAAATTTACCGCATCACACTCATTTGGTGCCCCGCTTGCTTACTAGTCTAGGGTGGCCAAGCGCCAACGGATAACCGCCAACCGAAAGGACCCCCATGCCCCAAATGCAAAGCAAGCCGATCACGCCCAAAACCCTCAAAGGAAAACCGTGGCCCAAAAGCCTGGATCCCCTAGCAGTAAATGAACCGGGAAGGCAGACTAAAGCCGAGAAAAGCCAAAAACGGTTAGGAAATAGCGTGAGTAAAGGCAAGAAGCGAAAAAATAGCTAAGCGGCCCCGTGGCATTTCTTGAATTTTTTCCCGCTTCCGCAGGAGCAAGGGTCGTTACGGCCAACTTTTGGCTCTTCCCGCACCATGGGCTTCTGCGGCTCGCGCGGCGCATGATGCTCATGCCCCTTTCCCTCTTCATGCACGTGAGAATCCCCGTCCACGAAATACCAGCGGTCGCCTTTTTTCTTAAATTTAGAAACCTCATGGTGCTCTAGCACCTTTCCCTGGGTACGGTACTTGGCAATAAATTCCACCGTATCGCCCTTGGCCGACAAAATCTGCAGCCCAAGCCACTCCGATTTCTTCGCCCACTCGCGCACTTCGCCTTCGTTATAATCTCCGCGAGATTCGGGGGCCAACGTTTCTTTCAAGTAGGGTTCGGCTACCTTCACGTACGCCGTATAGCGCGAGCGCATCAGGGCTTCCGGGGTAGGCGCGTTTTCTTTGCCCGTAATATAGGGCTCGCAGCATTGGCTATAGTCTTTTTGGCTTCCGCAGGGGCAATTCATGGCAACTCCATTTTGCTAAAGGATAGGCTACTTTTTGAAAATAGCCATCCCGAACTCACCCAAAATATAGTCCCGTTGGTGGGCAATGCCCCAGCGAATCATGGCGGTCAAAATAGGGCGCAGCGATTCCCCTTTTTCCGTGAGGGCATATTCCACCGCCAAATTCGGTAAAGGATTTATCACGCGCCGTTTAATAAGCCCCGTGTCTTCCATTTCCCGGAGCTGGCCGGTGAGCGTGGCGGTGGAAATCCCGGGGCTGAATCTCCGCAGCTCGCCAAAACGCCGGGGGCCTTTGCGCAGGTTATAGAGAAGAACTGCTTTCCATTTACCCCCCATCAAATGCACGGTCAGCTCGGCGGGGCAGTTAAATTTTTTCTTTTTCATAGCCCTCTAGTATCACAAACCATACTAGTCACAAAAAAATTGCTACTTTCCCTTTCCCGCGGATCCAGATAAAAAATCCGCATGAGCGCAAAACCCATTCAAGAACTGCGAACCCATAACCCGAGCTTTAACCCGGCTTTCAAGCGCCTGAATCTCGCCTGGATCGAGCAATATTTTCGCGTAGAGAAAAAAGACTTAGAGCAGGTGAATAATCCGGAAGAATGCCTGCGCGGGGGCGGTGAAATATTTTTCGTGGTAGTGGAAGGTGAAGCAGTGGGCACCTGCGCAATGTATAAAACCGGCCCCCGGCAATTTGAACTGGCGAAAATGGCCGTGGATCCCAATTATCGCGGTTTAGGTTATGGCGATCTGCTCATGGAGAAGGCCGAAGCGTGGGCCAAAGAAAAAGGCGCCAACGAAATCTTAATTCTCTCCAATACCGTGCTCGAGCCGGCAATTTCGCTCTACCGGAAGCATGGCTATACCGTTACCCATCTCGGTCCGCACCCAGACTACGAGCGCTGCAATATCGAGATGCGAAAAACCCTTTAACCGCAGGGCCCGAAAGGCGACTGGCCATGCGAGACCCATTTCCCAATTTCCCCGAGAAGCGTGTCTATTTGGATGGGTTTGCTAATAAACCCGTCGGCGCGGTCGGCATCGCCACCGAGGATTACGCTGTTTCCGGCCGACATGAGCAATACGGGCACGCGGTTGGCGCGTAGCTGTAGAGCGGCTAAAAAGTTGGAGCTATTTCCCTGGGGGAACATAAAATCCAAAAGAATAAGATCGGGACGCGCCTCCTCGCCGGCGAGCCAATCGGAAGCGGCCGGAAGACTTTCGAAACTGTTTACCAAATACCCCTCATCGCTAAGCACGGATTCGAGCACATCCCGAATATCGTCATCGTCTTCCACTACCATGATATTCTTCACGCCCCCTCCTTTCTTCCTAACGGCAGGGTAACCTCAAAACAAGCGCCCTTGCCCTCTTCGCTACGCACCTGAATCGAGCCTTGGTGCGCTTCCGCAATTTGCCGCGAAATATAGAGGCCGAGACCCAACCCGGATATCTGATTTCCGGAAACGGCGCGCTCGAAGCGCTCAAAAATTTTGTCCTGGAGCTCATGGGGGATTCCGGGGCCGCGATCTTCCACGGAAATGACCACCGCGTCCATGCCCGCTTTTTTTACCGTCATGGTCACGGCCGAGCCGCCGCCGTATTTGATACCGTTAGTGAGCAGATTGGAGATCACTTGGTCGATACGCACCGGATCCCAAAAGCCGGTCAAGCCTTTGGGGCAATCGAAGGCCATTTCAATTTTTGCCTTTTGCGCCAGCGCATTGATCCGATCGAAAGCTTCGGAAACGAGTTGGTAAACGTCTACTTCGCTCTTCTGGAGGGATAACTTGCCGAGACGAATTCGCGTGAGATCGAGCAGCTCATCGAGCAGCGAAGAAAGCTTCGTGCTCTGGCGGAGAGCGTTATCGATCGAGCCCGTGAAGCGTTCAAGGTACTTAGCGAACGTCTCCCGGCTCTTGGAATCATCGCTCAGACCGATATTTTTTTTCAGAATACGGTCCATCATCTGCAGCTGCAGAAACAAACTCGTGAGCGGCGTTTTAAGCTCGTGACTGGCAATCGAAAGAAATTCGTCACGCGACTGCAACGCCTCACGGGCGGCCTTAAGCGCGGAGTCGCGGTCTCGGAGCGCCTCCTGTGTTTCCGCGAGCTGCTCCTTCACGAGCTGGCCTTGCTTAGCTAGCTCGATGAAAACTTGAATTTTACTCTTTACGACGTGCGGATCCAACGGCTTATTGAGAAAATCCACCGCCCCACTCTCGTATCCACGAAAGGTACTAGAACGGCTATGGGCTCCGGCCGTCACGAAGATGATCGGCACCGTGCGAGTTCTTTCGTTACCGCGCATGAGCTCCGCGAGCTCAAATCCATCCATCTCGGGCATTTGCACGTCCACTACCGCCACGGCGAATTCGTGCTGCAGGAGGCTCTCCAGGGCTTCTCTGCCGGAGCGGGCGCGAACCACCTGACCCACCGACCCCTTGAGCAGGCCTTCCAGCGCCAGAAGATTTTCTTCCCGGTCGTCCACGAGGAGAACTTTGATATCTTTCACGTTCACTTCCCTTCCTTTTTCGCCAAGGCCGCCAGCCAGTCGGCAATCATCGCCACCGGCATTACCAATTGGGGCCTCGCCACTTCCAGGCCGGCCCCCGGCATTTGTGGATACATGGCGGTGGCGGGATCCTCTACGACCGCAATCCCGCCTAGTTCCTTAACTTTTGCTAAGCCGCGCGCTCCGTCGGCATTGGCGCCGGTAAGCAATACCCCGATCATTCTGGGCCCGTACACGTGGGCGGCGGTATCCATCAATACGTCGATGGAAGGCCGAGAGCAGTTCTCGGGCTCATCTACGCTCAAAGAGAAAGATCCGCCGGGTTCCGCCAAAAGATGATAATTCGGGGGGGCGATATAAATATTTCCTCCCGCGATCACTTCCTTATCTTCGGCTTCTTTTACCGGGATGAGGCAGCGTCCCTGAAAATTTTGGGCTACGAGCGATTCTCTGTCGGGCGACAGATGAATCAGCACCACCACGGCCTTATCGAAGTCGGCGGGCAGCTTTGGAAGGATCATACGCAGAGCATCGAAGCCCCCGGCCGAGCACCCAATCGCCACGAAATCTATTTGTTTTCCAATTTCTGCGGGAATAAGCATCTATTGGGCCTTCCGGTAGATTTTTTGGCGCGCGTCGAACTCTTGGAACTGATCGCGGTAAGTAGAAAAACGTACCGACTCTTTAGAGCCGATGCCAAGGAAGCCGCGCTTCGATAGCGAATCATGAAAAAGTCCGAACGCTCGGTCCTGCAAAGGCTTGGTAAAATAGATAAGCACATTGCGACACGAAACCAGCTGCACCTCGGCGAACACGCTGTCGGTGGCTAAGCTATGATCGGCGAATACCATGCGATCGAGCAGCTCCTGGTGCAGAAAGGCGCCTTTTTCTCCCGCGGTATAATAATCCGAAAAGGCCGCCTTACCGCCCGCCTTCTGGTAGTTTGCGGTGAATTTGGCGAGCTCGTCCTGCGCGAGAATTCCCGCCTGCGCGCTACGCAGGCTCGCCGGATTAATGTCCGTGGCGTAGATCAATGACCGGCTCAGGAGTCGTTCCTCGTGGAGCAGAATCGCCAGCGAGAAAACCTCCTCCCCCGTACTGCAGCCCGCCGACCAGATCTTCAGCGACGGGTAGGTAGCGAGAACCGGAAACACCTCCGTGCGTAATGCCGCGAAATAAGAGGGATCTCGGAACATCTCGGTGGTAGGCACGCTCAGGTGCTGTAAAATAAAATCGAACACGGCGGGATCCGCCAAAATTTTATCCTGGAGCTGGCTGATCGTCTGCAGGCCGAGCTTAGGGAGCGCGATGCCGAGACGGCGGCGTATCGACGAGGTGGAGTAATGACGGAAGTCGCTCCTGTACTTGAAGAAAATCGCCTCGAGGAGCAATTTTATCTCAAACTCCCATGTGTCGGTATCTCGGCTCAAGCTCCCCCCAGCCTTTTAGGGAGCCACACACGGATCAGAGAGACTAGCTTTTCCACGTCTACGGGTTTAGCGAGGTAGTCATTTGCACCAGCTTCCAGGCATTTTTCGTAGTCATCGCGCATTGCTTTGGCGGTCACGGCAATAACGGGAATCTCCGGCGAGCGCGCTCCGGATCGGATTCTGCGCGTAGCCTCGAGTCCGTCCATCTCCGGCATCATCACGTCCATGAGGATAAGATCGAGCTCGGATTCCGTATTCACTTTTTCGATCGCCTCGCGCCCATTGCGCGCGATCACGATCGAGGCGCCCTTTTGCTCCAGCGCGTTCGTGAGCGCGAAAATATTCCGAACATCGTCGTCCACGAGCAAAATCTTACGCCCATCGAAGGCCCTCTCCCGGTTACGGGAGGAACGGAGCATTTTTTGGCGTTCGGCCGAGAGCTCGGCTTCCGGCTGATGCAGGAAAAGCGTTACTTCATCCAGGAGGCGCTCGGGCGATCTAGCGCCCTTGATGATGATGCTCCTAGAATAACGGGACAAAGCTTCCTCTTCCCGACGGTCGATTTCTTTGCCGGTATACACCACCACCGGCGGAATTGGCGCCGCGGAATTCTTCACCATGCGTTCGAGCAACTCATTGCCCTCCATATCGGGTAGGCGCAGGTCCATGATCATGCAATCGAATACGGTTTTCCCTAGCTGCTCGAGGGCCTCTTGGCCGGCGCCTACCGAGATGATCTCTACGCCTTTTTCCCCTACCAATCGCTCGATTCCCGCGCGTTGCACTGGATCGTCTTCCACCACGAGCACGCGCTTGGTCTGAGCCCGCATCTTGGCCTCGATTTTTTCAAAAACCTTGCGAAGCTCATCGGCATCATGAGGCTTGAGCCCGAAGCCGGCAGCGCCGAGGTGAAGGGCCTCCATCGAATAGTCCTGCACGGATAATCCGTATACCGGAATATGACGGGTGCGAGGATTTTGCTTCAGGCGATCGAGGAGGGCTAGGCCAGATCCATCCGGCAATTTCACGTCGAGAATGATCGCGGTGGGCAAAAATTCTTCGGCACTCTTGAAGCCCTCGGCGATATTGTCTACCACCAGGCAATTGTACTTAAACTCATGGGCGAATTTATAAAGCAGGTGGGCGAATTTAGGCTCGTCTTCCACCACCAAGAGCACCCTTCGGTCTCCGGGCTTAATTTTTTCGCGGTCATCCTCGAAGGGCACCCCCGTGAGCCTTTCCGGCTTGGTTCTCTTGGCGGGCTTCTGCGCGGGGGCACTCGCCGTCTCGGTGCGCGGAGGCGGGAGCACGGCGGCGTGCGGAAGCTGAGTTTCCGCCTTCATTTTTTCGTACTTAAGCGGCAGCTCCAGCGTGAACACACTTCCTCTGCCCGGGGCGCTCTCCACCGAAATCGTTCCTCCCAATAGACGAGCTAGGTTAAGCGAGATCGAAAGCCCCAGCCCCGTTCCGCCGAATTTGCGGCTCGTGGTGCCGTCTGCCTGGCGGAATGCCTCGAAGATAATTTGCTGCTGGCTGGGATCGATTCCGATCCCGGTATCGCGCACCCGGAACCGCACCCGGTCTTCGCCGTCTTTTTCACAGCTCAGCTCTACGTGGCCATGCTCGGTGAACTTAATCGCGTTCGAAAGCAGATTTTTTAGAATTTGCTCCACGCGCTGGCGGTCAGATACCACCACCTTTGGGCCCCTATTTTCCGCTAGGCGGAAATCGATTTTTTTCTGGCCGGCGGCCGGTCGCATCGTGCGCTCAAGGCCGATGAGCATATCTTTCACTTCGATCGGCTCGGGCAAAATCTCTAGGTTTCCCGACTCCACTTTGGAGAGATCGAGGATATCGTTGATCAGCTGGAGCAGATCATTGCCGGAAGAATAAATCGTATTCGCGAACTCGATCTGCTCTTCGGTAAGGTTCCCCGTGGAATTATTTTTGAGGAGAGTGGCCAAGATGAGGGTGGAGTTGAGCGGAGTGCGCAGCTCATGCGACATATTAGCCAAAAATTCCGATTTGTAGCGGCTCGCCGATTCGAGCTCCGTCGCTTTCTTTTCGATTTCGCGGCTTGCGTCTTCGAGCACGCGATTTTGGGAATCCAGGTTCCGTTTTTGCTCTTCGAGCACGCTGGCTTGTTCCTCGAGCTGCTCGTTGGTCTGTTCCAGTTCCGCATGCTGGCTTTCGAGTCGCGACTGAGTCTCCTGCAAGACTCTCGTTCTTTCCTCCAACTCTTCGTTCGAAACCCGCAGCTCTTCCTGCTGGGCCTGCAGCTCTTCGGTCAGTTGCTGGCTTTCTTCGAGAAGCTGTTGCAAGCGGGTGCGGAAAATCATCGACTGCACGGCATTTCCGATGATCTCGGCCGAGCCGTCGAGCAGCGCCAAGACTTCTTCCTTGGGATGCTGTAGGAAGGCCAGCTCGATTACCCCTTGAGAAACTCCATCCGCGTAAGCCGGAGCCAGGATGAGGTGCCGCGGCAGGGCATCGCCGGTACCGGAAGTCACCTTCACGTAGTTATCCGGAATATTCGATAGGCTTAAAATCGTACGCGTCTCCGCCGTCTGCCCTACCAGGCCTTCGCCGTAGGCAAATTCTCTTCTCTGCACGCCTAACTCATTTTCCGCATAGGCAAACTGCGCGGTGCGCTCGAAACGGTTCAGCTGATTTTTAGTGTAAAATGCTCCCACCTGGGCCCCGGAATAGCCTGCAAGAAAATTCAAAATTTGCTTGGTGAGAACCTCCCGGCTCAAATCCCCGCGCACCTTTTCCGCCAGCTGTGCCTGCCCGCTTTTAATCCACGCGCTTTTAGCGAGCAGCTCGTTTTGCTTGGCCTGCACGGCCATCGATTCTTCGTAGGAACTGGACAAAGCGATCAACTGGCTACGCCCCGAGAGCGCCATGAAAGCCCCGATCACTAACGTGAACAGTGCCGTACCGAGCGCTACCTGCCGCGAACGCGTATCGGCGACCGCTGCCAATTCGCTGCGGCTAGTTTCCAATTTTTGGTGAATGGCGCCAAAATCTGCACGGATGGAGTCCATGTCATCTTTGCGGCTGAGCATTCCTTGGTTATCGGAGGCGTGCCCCTTCGTGCCCCTTTCGATGGCCACTTCCGCCGCTTTATTCCAGCGGTCAAACTTTTCTCGAACACTGCGCAGAGAGTGAGACTCGCCGATCGTGGCTTGGAGATGCTTTTCCAGCGAATCGAAACGGCCGCCAATCTGGGCTACGCCGGTGGTATAAGGATCCAAGTAGGTTTTGTCTTTTCCTAAAAGAAAACCGCGCAGCCCGGTTTCGGCATCTACTACCAGCTTCAAGGTTTCGGTTTCTTCGCTAATGGCGAGGTCGATCTCCGCGATTTCGGCGTTTCTCGCGAGTAAGTAGCTAAGTACCCCAATAAAAATCGCCACCAATAATGCGCTCATAAAAAGGGGGAGCGCGAGGTTGCGTAAAAGGATGCGTTTAAAAGTAGGAGAGTCTACGTGCGTCAAAGGATCACCTTCGGTTAGTTTTGGCTATATGCGACTTAGCATGATTTTAGTCGCAAATAGACCAAAACACCGGTTCAGGATCGGCATGCGGCGAATCTCCGCGCCTCTCTTGAAATACGCAGTAAATTTTAGGCTTTTAAGAAGGAAAAAAGGCTTCTCATAAAGCCTTTTAGGCGCCAAAAAGCGACCCCCGCCATTCCGTGCCCTAAGATAGGAAATGGAGAAGGAGTTTTTCCGTCGTAATAATTCCAGCAATGACGCGTAGTGCCCCAAATTTCTAAAAAAATACCCAGCACTGCGCCCGCAAAAAATAGAGAGAAAGCATAGTAAGGAAAGCGATGGCGACAAATCGCAGTAAAGATCAGCAGGGTGACGGCGATCGAAATAGGTTGCGTGATCGTGGGGCTCGACCAATACAGAAAAAACAGGAGTAACGGCGCCGCGATGAAGGCGTGCAGAACCCTTACCTCCCTTCCTCCCCCGGCATCGCTGATGATTTTCTCCCGCCAAGATTCTGGTAAAAGCCTCATTATCGCCCGCTGCAATTTTTCGTTAGCGAGGGCGGAGGCGCTCCAGGCCGGCAATATCCATAGCGGAGGCTTCTCGCCCGTATAGTAATACCAAAGGCCGGTCTGGGTGCCCCAGATCTCAATCACTGTTCCGCCCGCGAAACCCGCCGCCACGGTGGCAAGATCCAATCGCAGATTGGGATCCAGAGAGGTACAGATCAAAAAAAACAGGAAGATTCCAAAGAGCAGCCAGTCCATGCGAACCGCCCAGTTCCCGTGGCCGAAGATGGCATTCCATTCCGCCGAAGCCAGGTCATTGCGGGTAATGGCCAAAAGGGCGATCACCGCCGCGAGCGCGATCAATGCGCCGAAGGTTTTGCGTGTGAAGCGCAGTGGTTCGCGCAAGCCGGGCTGCGCTTCATTTGGCTGCAATTGCATGAGGCCATGGTAGCGAAGAGGGTTTAGAATCCCAAGAATCAAAAAAGAGCCCCCTCCTCTCGGGCGATTTTTATTTACAACCGAGCGAGTTATTTTTCTTTTAAAATTAATGACTTGCATCAAACCATTAAATGGGTGCAATAAGGCAAAATCAGCGTTACAACCCCTGCGTCCTTTGTATAAGCCGAGAATTGGCTCGGCGTTTCTACCAAGCACCGCAATGCTTGCCTACGAGGTTACGATGTCCACTTTCCGCAATTGTTTTGCGTTCGCCTGCTTGCTTGTTTTCCTCTCTCCTTCGGCCTTCGCTTTGAGCCAAAGCCAAGCCTTCGCCCTACTCCGCGACAGCGGCGAGAACATGACCGTGGTGGGGACCATCTGTGAACAAGTGGCCCGCCTGGAGCTCATGAAAGATTATCCCGAAAATCGCTACGCAATCACCAACGGCATCGCCTACGGCCGCAACCGCGCCACCGAAGGTGAATTAGACGTGGTGGTATTCGAAAAACCCACCATGAAAGCCGTGCTGGTAGGTGAAGTGAAGTGCTGGAGCAACTTCAACAGCGCTAAAAATAAGGCCAATAAGCAAAGATCCCGTTTTCTCTCGGTGATCGGCACCGGCGACGACGTAAACCTCTGGGCCACGAAGAACGGCCAGCACTACAGCAAGAGCCAATTCGCCAGCGTAACTAACTTTATCTCGATTTCCAGCGAAGGCGCCGACCGCGCCGGCTTCGATATGGCCCTCGAAATGGACCTGCAGGAGCTCATGGAGCTTCGCCAGCAGATCATGAGCTGCCAGGCCAACGGCAGCTGCCGCAAGGCGAACTAGGAAATAGTCAGACGGCAATCACACGGAGCACTACTTCAGCCGTCACCGTAAGCTGCCGCAATTTGCCAAGCGCCTCGCGCCCCTCTTGGCCGATCCGGTGCGCATGGGGAGTCATAGCCAATAGGTCTTGGATTTGCTCTTGGCTATTTAAGGAAATAGAAAAATTGAGCACCTCTTCTTTCGCGAGGCGAAATCCACTCGCCTCCGCCTCGCGAAGCGAATAGAGCTCCGTTGCATTTACCACCGGATAGATAATCTTTCTTAGTTCTAGTAAATGCCCGGGAGCCGGATCCACGAGGAGAACAAGCCCCTCCTTCCCGAGAACTTTCCGAAAGCTATCCCAGAGCGGAAAGCCAAAGAGCGAGAGGATCAAATCCACGCTTCCCGGCGCAAAAGGAATTTTGCGATTGCTGGCCACCGCCCAGCTCAGCCTGGGATTTCTTTTCGCCGCCGCCTGCACGGCCCACTTCGAAATATCGAAACCGGCCAGATTATAGTGCCCCGCTTTATTTAGGTAATCGAGGTAGTATCCCTCCCCGCAGCCGGCGTCGGCGATGCTGAATCCGGTATGCCCGGTAATGGAAGAAACAAGGGTGGAAAGTTTTTCGGCGATGGGCGCGTAAAATCCCCCGTCGAGAAAACGCCTTCGCGCCGCCACCATCTCCTTATTGTCTCCGGGATCGAGGGAATTCTTTTGCTGCACGAGCAATAGATTGCAGTAACCTTCTTTGGCCAGATCGTAGGTATGCTTCTTTTCGCAGCGAAGGGAATTTCCTTCCTTCGCGAGGGGAAGGCCGTCGATCGGGCAAACGAACTGCAATTTTTGGCTTACTTTACCCATAACTACGCCTTCGGGATCTCGTGCCGGGATAATTCACCGGCTTCCGAAAGATCGCCGATATTCACCGTAAGCGAGCCCTCGTTATGCAGCACGTCCCAGGAATTATCCCGCTCCATCGCGGCTTCGAGACGCGCGAGAAATTCGAAGGTCAGGGAATACACTTCGATGCGTTCCAGATTATATACTTTCTCCGTAACGATCTCCTTCACCAGGGCCTGAGGATTTTTATAGGTATACACCTTCACCTTCGTGGAGGCCTTGGCCGCCTTGTGCAGACGCCGCGCGCTCGGGCTGCCTACCTCTATCCAGAGCTCGAGCCCGCCCCGGGGATCCGGCATGCTCAGGCAGGGATCGTCGGGCTCCGCGAGGCCGGCCGGCGAGAACACCAAGCCTTCCTGAAAATTTAAAACATAGGCGAACATGCGGGTGAGCAGAAAATCCGAAGATTCAGATGGATGCTTGGCCAAACGAAAATCGAGTTTCTCGTAAAGGTTGCGATCCACGTCGGAAAGATTGATCTGGAAGCGATAGAGGGCGGTGCCGTTGCTCATGCGTGGCGAGACTACGCTAAGCCCGCGGCAAAGACCAGGCTCCCTCGAGCGACATTTCGAGGGCTTGAGCCTTCTCGGCCCGCTTGCGGCTGAGCTCTACGCCCACCGCGGCGAGCCCGAGCTTATTAGCGATGGCGAGTACGGCCCCCTGGCCACAGAACGGATCCACCACGGTGCGGGTGTCCGTATTCTCTAAAATAAAGCGGCAGGCGATTTCACAGGCTTTGGTGCCCATGCCGCGGGCCCAGGTGGTTTTCCCGGCCATCAAAACCACATCGGCCGTGGATTTCGTCAAATCCGGCCGTACCCCTTTGGAAAAGCAGAGCAAATGAGAATAGGCGGGCTTCCCGAACGTGATATTTCCGGGCGGCACACGACAAATTATTTTATGCCAGAGCTGCGCGTGGCCCGCGGCTTCGGCCGCTTTCTGGATGAGGTAGGCTTTGTTTACCCATGCGCCGTCCTTTTTGCTATCGCGCTGGTAAAAAATCGACACGCCATTTTCCGGGCAGGATTCCAGTACGGCCTGCGCGGCGCCCGTGAACCAGGCACTCCATTCGGCCAAGCTCAAAGAAGGAAACTCCGTGAAATCCGGCATCGAAGTGATGAAGGAGGCATTTTCCTGGATGCCGTTTTCTTTCAGCCAGATGAGGGCATCGCCGTGATGAACTATTCTGTTTGGCTCGGTCATTATCGAGTGAAACTACCGTAAACAGGCCGCGAAAAACAAGCTGTGCGCAAAGGTGGCAGAAAAGAGAGTCCCTATCAGCTATCCAATTGGGAAGCATCTTCCAGCCTGGTAGAATTTTCTTTATGAAAGCCCTTCTACTCCTGCTGTTAGCCCTCAGCCCCCTCGCCTCCCTCGCGAAAAAGAGCGCGGAAAACCTCGTACCCCTAGTGGCGAAAGTTTCCAGGGCGAAATTCGAAGTGAGCAAGAGCCGTATGGAAAAAGACGTGAAGGATCCTCAGGCCCAGCTCTCCACCTTCCGGGCCCTGCCTTCCTTCGGCATGGGCTATATATCGGGCATCGAAGTTTCTCGCTTTGGCAAAAACTGCCTGCTTCCCTCGTTCGGGATCAAAGAAGGCGACGTGATCGAAACCGTAAACGGGCAGCAGCTGGGGGGCCTGGGCGATATCATGGCGGTGGGCCAGAAGCTGGCGAAGGCGAAGGTAGGTTCGGTGGTCCGAATCAATATTCGGCGCGGCGGCCAAGACCTCATCCAAAGCTACCTGATCGTAGAATAGTGCGGTTAGCGCTTTAATTCTTCCACGATAATTTCGGCCAACTCGTTAAACTGCGCGAGCAGCTTTTTATCGTCCATTAGTTTTTTCAGAGGATCGGAGGGAATCAATTTCTGCAGGTCTGCGGGGAATCCGAGCTTGAGCAAATGCAGGTGGGTGGTATTGGTGCGAAAAATTTCCGATAACTCGAATCCCACCCGAATCGCGGGGGCGACCACGGCGAAATTCTCCACTCCCGCGATGGCCGCCACTAGCTTTTTTTCTCTCTCATTTAGCCGCTCATATAGATAGTTCGCATAAAGAAAAGACGCCATCACGGCTTTAGTGAGGCGGCGGAATCCAACTTTCTGCGCCGCCTTCGCCAGCGCCATGGCTTCCCTCTCGGTGGAGCGGAAATGGCAGTTGGCATCGAGAAAATAGCCCCCGATTTCCCCTTCGGCAAAAACGGAGGCGAGGCATTCCACGGAATTGGCCATCGCCTCCCCAATGAAAATCCGCATCAGGGAATCGGCGTTCTTGGGCACTGAATCCGGCGCCGTATTCCCGAACAAAACGTCGTGGGCGATGAAATGAGCCGACTCGTGAAAAAGATAATTGAACTGCAGCTCGCTCTTCTTTAACTCGGTGAGCGTGAATTTCCGGGGGGCCCTCTTTTCCAGCACCTCGAGCCAGGCAAAATTTTTCCGGTAAGGAACCGTTTTATGCGCGATCGCGACATCGAGGCTCATGAGAGGAAAAGCGAAATAATTGTGGGGATCTTCCGGGCTATAGCTAAATCCCCTCTTCAGGAATTCTCTGCGGATGGAACGGTAAACGGGATTGGTCTGCACCAAAAAACCGTCCCCCAAATTGTCCGGCAATGAATCCCCAGGAGCAAATTGACGGTGCACGGCGATCACTTCGCGGAGGGGAATCCCTTCGGTATCGAGCTTGGCGAACCGGATCCGCTTCGGTTTATTTTTCTTTTTTCTCACCGGGGATTTCTAGCAAAGGGAGGGAGAATTGCCTAGCCCGGACTAGGCTCCAGCCAAAAATCCGAAACTTCCTTGAGAATCCCCGTCGAAACCAGCTCTTTGGCGTCGGTATCGAACCAGTCCCTGGGCATAGACTTGGTATAACTGGGCTGAAGAAACCGATTGTCCATAAGCACCACGATGCCCTTATCCGTTTCGGAGCGAATTACCCGCCCCGCCGACTGTACGGCCTTCGCCATCGCCGGATAGGTATAGGCGTAGTCGAAGCCGGCCTTATAATTCTTCTCGTAGTAAGCCCGCATCTCTTCCCGTTCGAGATCGAAATTGGGAAGCGGAGGCCCCACCACGAAGGCCCCGATCACCATCTTGCCGGGATAGTCCACGCCCTCGGAAAAAACTCCCCCCTGAACCGCGAAAACGATGGTGGGCTTGGTTTCCGAGCGCAAATCATCGAGCAAAGCTTCGGTATCGGTTTGCTTCATGTAGCGCTCTTGGCGCCGAATCGAAAAACCTTCCGGAATTTGGAATTGCGCGAGCACCTTATCCAAAAAATCAAAGCTCGGAAAAAAGGCCAGGTAGTTTCCCGGTTTCAGCGAGGAAATTTTGGAGATCGTTTCGGCGATCCGGGGATAGTTGCGCGTGCGCTCGGAATATTTGGAAGAAATCTGCGGGATGATCAGGAGTTTTCGCTGGGATTTAGGAAAGGGAGACTGAAACTCCGCCGTTTTGAGATCAGTTCCTTCCAGCCCCGAAAGCTGGCTATAAAAATCGAAGGGCTTGAGCGTGGCCGAAAATCCCACCACCTGTTCGTACTCATTGTAGGCGTCTTTGAGCATCTCGGAGGCGTCGCAGCAAGTGATCTTCACTGCGCCCTGCGGATTATAGGTGGTGAAAAATTCTTCGCGCTTCCCCTCCTCCACGAATTCGAGGGCGGCGGTGAACTCGGACCAGTAAAAGCAAAGCCGGAGCACGGGATCCCGGGGCTGGATGTCTACGTCGGATTCGAGGTAACGGGAAAGGAAAGCGCGCAGTAAGGCATCTTGCTCGAGAAAAACTTCGGCCGGAGGATCGATCTTCACGGTGGATTTGCAATCATCGGGCTCGCACTGGCGGATGGCCGCCACGGAAAGATCGATGAGCTCCCTCACTTCGATCTGGAATTTTTTGGGGATGGCATCTAAATCATCGGCGATCCGGCGCAGCGCCTGGACGGAAAGCTCGGGGGAATGGTAGCCCATGGCTCGGGCAGGAAGATTGTGGGCTTCGTCGATCACGAGGTTGGGCTTGCCTTCCTGATCGAAACCGCTCGCGGCCAGGCGGCCAAAAGCGGAACGAGGCGCGAACACGTAGTTGTAGTCGCAGATCACCGCGTCCATTTCTTTGGCCGAATCCAGCTGCAGCTCGAAGGGGCAAACTTCGTACTTTTCCCCGAGCTCGCGAAAGGTTTTCGAACTAAGCTTTCGTTTTTTCCCCAACTCCTCCAAAACTTTATGCTCGGCCACTTTGGTATAGTGGCCTTTGGCGTATTCGCAGTATTCGGGATTGCAGAGCGGCTCATTCTTGAAGCAGATCTTGCTCTTCGCGGTGAGGGTCATCGCCTTGATCTTCGCGCCCTGCTCCTGGAGCTTGGCCACGGCCTCTTCGGCCACTGAGTGCTGGCTGTTTTTAGGCGTAACGTAAATAATTCTCTGCCCGCGGCCTAGAGCTTCCTGGAGCACGGGGAAGAGCACGCCCACGGTTTTGCCCAGACCCGTCGGCGCCTGGATCAGCATGCGTTTGTCTTCCCGCATGCCTTCTTCCACCGTGCGGATGAGATCGATCTGGCCAGCGCGAGGCTGGGTAAAGGGAAATACCAGCGCTTCGCCCGCCTTGCGGCGCCGCTTGGCACGCTTCTCGGCCAAGATCGCTTCTTCCACCAGCTCATCGAGCCTCAGATCGAGCCATTTTTCGTATTCCTCTATATCCAGGCGCAATGCCATATCTTCGGTTTCCCAGTTCCGGGTGGAAACGAGGTGAAACGAAAGCTGGGGCACCTGCTTGGTCTTTAGAAAATGAAAATAGCCGTAGGTTTTTAGCTGCAAACAATAGGGGTGATCCGGAGTTTCGCGCAGGCGCTTGGAAAGCTCCTTCAGGCTAAAGCTGGATTTGATCTCCTCGATGCGCGGATCTTTCTCCCCGAAAAAACCATCCACCCGGCCGCTAACTTCAAAAATAAATCCACCCCGCTCAAACTCGCAGCTTATGGGTACTTCCGCCTGGTAGCTGGCGTGATCTTTGGCGCGATTGGCCTGCACCCGCTGGTGGATTTCTTGCCCGAGCGCGGAGGCGCGGCCAAAACCGGAATGCGCCTCGATGCTGCCCCGGCGCGGAACGGGCAAAGCAAAATCACCGATACTGATTTTTACTTTCTTTACCATGGCAGGGCCAGCTGTTCGCTAAGGGGCATGGGCATCGTTAAATCAGTATCAGGAAAAGCCTCTAGGCCGATAGACCTAAGGTGACGAACGAGCGCGCCCTTACCCCGGTGCTGCACGTATACTCGCTTGGCCCTGGATTCTTTCACGGTGAGTAGGAGATCGTCCCAGTCCGCGTGATCGGAGAGCAGAAATCCCCTATCGTAGCCCTCGCTACCTTCGGCCATCCAGCCGGAGGCAAAGGCCGTCTTAAAATTATTGCCCAGTAGAGCGGCTCTCTCCGATTTCAAAAAAGACTGGGGCGCCAATACTAAAGCCCCCCGCAACGGAGCTTCCACTTCCGACAAGCAAGCCGTATTGGCGAGGGCAATCCCTTGCGCGCGGTAGCAATCATTCATGGCCTTCATGTTGGGATCGCAAAAGATCGTTTCTTCGGTGAAGGCCCTCAACATTCCGAGAATTCGTTGCCCCTTCCCCAGCGAATACGCGAATACTACGCTATTCACGCCCTCTTTTTTATTTTCCTGCCACCACTCGAAAATTTCCCGCCCCACGTTGGCGTCTTTTTTCCAGCGGTAGGCGGGAGTGCCGAAGGTGGCTTCGGTCACGAACACCTCGCAAGGCACCACCTCGAAGGGCTCGCAGGTAGGATCGGGATCCCGTTTATAATCGCCCGATGCCACCCAAACTTTTCCATCGCATTCCATCCGCACCTGCGCGGAGCCCAAGATATGGCCCGCCGGATGAAAAGAAACTTTCACACGCCCCAGCTCGAAGGGCTTTCCGAAATCCACGCCGCTAATGCGGATGGAATTTCCCAGGCGCGCCTTCAGCAATTCCACGCCGGTGCGCGCGCAAAAATACTGCTTGCTTCCCCGCCGCGCGTGATCGCTATGCGCGTGCGTGACCACGGCATTGTCCACCGCTCTCATAGGATCGATAAAGAAATTGCCCTCTGGGCAGTAGAGACCTTTCGGTAGTTTGGCCAGCATACGCGTAACTGGCAGGCTACCACATGTGCAAAGTCCCACTCATGACGCACAGCAAACCCTGACAATACGACCCACTTGCCAGATTTGGTATTCTCCCTGCATCTAAAGGAACATGAATACACAAAACCCTAACGACGATACCCAACGAGCCGGCACCGGATTCATGGAAAGCGTGAGCGAGGCTTTGGCCTACTATGAGAAGCGTGGCTATGACAAAAACATCGTTCCCCGCTTCGACCATTTTGAGGTGAATTCGGGAGCCGAGAAGCTTTTCCCTCAAGATTTCGTGGTGGATGAGGTATTTCGCTTCGAAAACGCGTCGGACCCCGACGACCAAGCTATCGTTTATGCGATTTCCTCCCCCTCGCATCACCTGAAGGGCGTATTCATGGAATCTTACGGAATCTACCAAGAAGAGTTTTCCAAAGAAATGCTAGAACGGTTAAAAAAGCACTGAGCCTGATTGGCCCCCTTTGCCAGATACACGCTGTCCTTCCACTGCGGCCGTGACATCCACCACCACCGTACTCTAGAATTAAGGAAGGACTTCCACCCGCCTTTTCCCCTTCACGAAAACGAAACTATGCTGCCCACTTACTCTCGTTCTCAGCATTCCAACGGGGACGCGCTTTCTCCTCGCTTCTGGGACTTCTGGCTCATGGGAGGTGCGAGCCTCGTGGTTTGGGCCGCCCTCTTACTAGGCCAATTCATCCGCACCGACTATTCTTACGTAGGCCAGCGCTTCGAGCAAATAGCCGGCACCTTCGCCCTGCTCTCCATCGTCTGCAATCATCCCCACTTTATGGCGTCCTACCGCATGGCCTACGGGCGCGGCTGGCGGTTCTGCGCCAAGCATTGGTTCACCCTCATCGCCGTGCCCGCCGCACTGATCCTTCTCTACGCGGTGGCTTATTTTGCGATGGAAAATCCGGTCATCAACGCCACCTGGATCGTTCCCTTTAATTTCGTGTTCGAGCATATCGGAATCGGGTTCCGCTTCGGCAACGTGCAGAACCTCGGATCCGAGCTGGTGGGCGCTTCGATCTGGCTGATGTACCTCACGGTGGGCTGGCATTACGCCAAACAAATCTTCGGCTGCATGATGGTCTACGCCAACTACGACGCCTATCCGCTCAGCGGCACGCAACGGCGCTTCATTAAATTAGCCGTATTTAGCGTGGCCTTTTTCAGTTTTTGCCATCTCAGCTTTCACTGGCGGAACTATTTTCCCTTTGCCTCCTCTTTTCAGCTCTACGGTTTGGCGCTGAGCGAGCTAGGCCTCCCCACCATTCTGGAAGGTTTGTCTTTTCTCGGATTAGGCCTGGGCGTGGCCGGATTTCTCTACGCGGTGGTCTACCGTAACTTTCGCGCCTTTGGAAAACTGCCCACCGCAAACTTCCTCGTACCCTTCGTGGCCTTCTACGCCTGGTGGATACCGCTCTTTTACCAAAAAGAATTCTATTTCATGATCGTGCCGTTTTTTCATTCCTTGCAATACCTTCCCTTCGCTTATCGCATGGAAATGAAGGGCCTGGAGAATAGGCGAAACCTAGAAAGAAAGTTCGCGTTTCGGCTAGTGATTCTCTTGGTCATCGGCTTCGTGGCCTTCGAGGCCCTGCCTTCCACGCTCGATACCGGGCTGAGTTATTCGCTAGGCAATATTCCCGTATTTTTTACGATCGCCTTCGCCGTATTTATCAATATCCACCATTTCTTCATCGACAGCGTGCTCTGGCGCTTTCAGGATGAGCAAGTGCGCCGTACTCTGCTCTCGCCCACGGACCCCCGCCGTATCCCCGCGGATACTGTTTTTTCTCCAGTGAGTCCCGAAGCGTAAATTCTTTTCGCTTACCAAAGCGCCTTCTTCAGATTCTTCGCGGCCAATTTCTGCGCGCTCTTGGCCTCTCCCACCACGGCCGCCATGCCGAAGAACTCGTGGGTCACGCCTTTATAATTTTTATACTCCACTTTCACGCCGGCTGCTTTCAGCCTATCGGCGAGTTCCTTGCCTTCGGAACGCAGAGGATCGATATCGGCCGTGATCACCGTGGCCGAGGGTAATTCTTTAAGATTCGCGGCCAAAAGGTTGATCCGGGGATCGGCCGCCTCGGCCGGGCTGTGCAGGTACTGCTTCACGAACCACTCCATCATCGGTTTATTCAGCGGCTGCGCACCGGCGTTCTCCTCGTAGGAGGGAGAATTCATATTATTACTGGCCACGGGGTACACGAGCACTTGGTAGGCCGGGGCTTGCACTTTTTCATCGCGAGCGCGAATTGCTACGTTGATCGCTAAATTTCCGCCGGCGCTCTCCCCCGCCACGGCAATTCTCTTGGGATCTCCGCCGAGCGAGGCCGCATTCCGCAGAACCCATTTATAGGCCGCAAAGGCATCGTCGTGGGCCGCCGGAAATTTATGCTCGGGGGCTTTGCGGTACTCCACCGAAATAAAAATGGCGCCCGTTTGTTCCGCTAAGGCGCGCGGAGTGGCGTCGTAGACGTCGTTGGTAGCGATCACGAAACCGCCGCCGTGAAAGTAAACCACCACCGGCAGAGGCTGTTTACCCTTGGGCGTATACACCCGCACTGGAATCATGCCTTCCGCGCCCTGCACTTTCGTATCGGCCACGCTGGCGAGATCGGATTTTGGCTTGATCTTCTCTCGCAGCAAAATTGATTGTACGGCGTCCGTGGGCGTAGGCTGCTTGCGGGCTTCTTCGGCCGTGAGCGTTTCGATTGGCTGCCCTTCTTTCTCCAGAAGCTCATTTAGCACCTTGTTCATGTCGGAACGGGGCCTGGAGGGCGCGCCGATCGCAAACGCCGCACTGAAACTGACTGCCAAAACAGAAAGAATGAAAATGGAGGTGACCGAACGCATATAAATTCTCCCCTTGCGTGTTTTTGCCCCGCGTCCGAGGCGTTTGGCCTCGAATAACGGAGCATTTCAAAGCTCGGGGGAGGGGTAGCAAGGAGCGTGCGCAAAAAAGCAGAAGCGGCTCTTCTGAGGCCCCTCTGCTTTAGGAACAAAACTAATTTCGGTAGAAATTTAGCTGCAGATCACGGAGATGATCTACCTCAACTTGAAGAGCAACAAGGTACTGCTCCAAAGAATCCAAGTAGAAAACGAGATCAGGAGCCGATCTTGGCCGCCTTGCCTCTAACAGTGAATATTCCGCAGGAAAAGTGGACTCAGGGGAGTCGGACAACCGCGCCAAATAAATAAGAAGAGAACTAGATTCCTCGCTCCCAAAACCTTTGTCTAATTTGTCTTGGCACCACTTTTGGTGATCGGGTTCCGTAACATCATTGGCACAAGCAAAGGTTAAAGGAATGTCTAAGTGCAACGCGTGAGGTACTAACAGTTTAGAAATAGCCGGGCTGATAAAAAGCAGATAACGAAACTCGATACTGATTTTTCTACGGATATGGCCAAACTGCTCCGCTAGGCTAGAAAAATCGCGATAGCGCATTCTACCATTCTCCAACTGCGCCTTAAGGATATGAAGTTCCGTCATCAGAATATTGATTTCGTTTGAGCGAGGAGGCATTTTGGGAGTAGCCAAAACGTCGATGGCACTTAGGGCATCAAACATATCGAATCTTGAAAAATCCCAAATAGCAGCTTGCTGCAATTTAACTGCTTCTTCTTCGTTGGCTCCCACTAAATGGCTAAACTCGTGAATGAGGAGCGCGATAGTCTCTGCGTTGGCATTTATCTCGCTTAGCTTTGGCGCCATAGAAAATGGGCTTAGGCAAATAGACCCGGGCCGGGTGCCGTAAATGCTGCCATCGACAGGATTACCGACGAAATCCCGGCAAGGCTCGTTCATGCGAAATTCGATTTCCGTATCGATCAACAGATCGTAAATATTTTTTCCTCCGCTTGGCCGGAATAATTTCGCCAAAGGTGATATCTTTTGATCGGCTTCCTTGTAGTGATTGAACTCATCTTCCTTCTTATGAAGCCAAGCAGTAATTATTTTGGCTCCGTACAAATGGGCCGATAACCAAATATGTTCTGGATTGGCAGGACTCGGATTCGTAGTCCCGCCGCCTCCGCTACCTACCCCTCCATCCGCCAAGGCGATGCTGCTCAAAGTGAGCGTCAGAAATGCTAGATTCCAAATCGTAAACTTTTTCATACTAGATCCTCGTTGTGGTTTCGAATAATCGTCTCCACCAACATTTCGCAGATAACGCTTGCGCTCTCCACATCTCTTATCTTAAAAAATAGTGATAGTTTTATCTAAATTGCTAACAATCGGGGCTAAGAATGACGGTCTACGAATACGACAGTTATAAGCAGTGCGTCAATGCCTGGGTGCAGGAACAGCCAAATAAAGGCTACGGAATTTACAGCAGAATCGCCGCCTATCTCGGCACCAATTCCGTGATCATGAGCCAGGTTTTTAAGGGTGATAGAGACCTGAACCTCGAACAAGCCGCCAAATTAGCCCAGTTCATGGGCCTCGGAAGCAATGAGACTGACTATTTCCTGCTGCTCGTGCAGATCGCCCGCTCCGGCACCCACGACCTCACCACTATCCTCAAACGCCAGGCGGAGGAATGCCGCTTGCGCGGGCAGGCAATCAAGAATCGTATAAAACATGAGCAGCTTACCGATGAGGACAAAGCCGTTTTCTATTCCAGCTGGTACTTTATCGCCACCTGGCTCGCCGCCCCCATTGCGGAATTTTCTTCCGTCTCGGCGCTCTCGAAACATTTCAATATTCCGGAAGAAGTGCTCGCCGATGTGCTCCGTTTTCTTTTGGACAAAGGCTTACTCATAAAAAAAAGCAAAGGTTTCGATTTCGGCACCAACGTGGTGCACGTCCCGCACGATTCACCGTTCGTGGTGAAGCACCACATGAACTGGCGCATGAAATCCATGCAGTCCATGGACAGAAGAAACGAAGAGAACCTTCACTATACTGCGCCACTGAGCCTGAGCGCGGATCTCGCCAAAAAAATCCGCGAAGAGATCGTACAGTTCATCCAAAAGCAAACAAAAAAAGTGGCCGATTCGCCCTCGGAAAAACTGGTCTGCCTCAATATTGATTGGTTCCAGTGCTAAATTTTACGATGCGCTTCGCATCAGAGCCGATCTCGCATTGAGATTCTGAAAATTTGTCCTTATGCTCTTCCCCTATGGATTTTCAAACTTGGTTGAGCAAAAAAATTCCCGGCATTTCCCTTCACCACGCGAGCACGGTTCTCACGCTCGCCGCGGAGGGCGGCACGGTGGCTTTCATCGCCCGTTACCGCAAAGAGCAAACCGGCAATATGGACGAGGTGATGGTCCAGAAGGTGATCGAGACCAAAGAGGAGATGGACAACGTGCTCAAGCGCCAGGCCTTCATTCTCGGCGAAATCGAGCACCAAAAGAAGCTCACCCCCGAACTGAAAAAAATTCTGACCTCTACCTTCGACCTCGATCAGCTCGAAGAAATTTATCTGCCCTACAAACAGAAAAGAAAAACCAAGGCAATGCTGGCCAAAGAAGCCGGCCTCGAGCCTCTGGCTCTCTGGATTTGGAATACGGCGCAGGGTGAAGAAAAAGCCGAAGCCGCCCTGGAAGTAAAAGCGATGGAATTCATCTCGAAAGAGAAAGAAGTTCCCGACCTCAAAACCGTGCTCGAAAAAACCA
Source organism: Bacteriovoracia bacterium (assembly GCA_050246755.1). Lineage (GTDB taxonomy): Bacteria > Bdellovibrionota > UBA1018 > CAIPTA01 > CAIPTA01 > JAKFYM01. The sequence continues at coordinate 61,157 of JBFWVL010000002.1, read as the reverse complement.
TGGATATCCTCGTAGAGATGCTCTCGATGAAACCTGAATTGCGGGAATTCGTGCGCACCACTACGTTCAAAACCGGCTATATGAAGTCCGGTAAAGGGAAAAAGCCCCAGCCCAACAGCAAATTCGAGCGCTATTTCGATCACGTGGAGGCTATCGCCTCTCTCCAGAATCCCGCCAACTCGCACCGCTACCTAGCCATGCGCCGCGGCTGGACGGAAGAAGAGCTTACCCTCGGCATCGATGGAGCCTCCGAGGCCGACAAATTTCACGAGAAAAATCTCCAGCACTTCGAGCGCGCCGCCGTGAAGGTGGAATCTGCTCCCGGTGCAGCCTTGCTGAAACGCGCTGCGCTCCTTGCCTACAAAGCCTACGTATTCCCCAGCATCGAAAACGAAGTGAATAAAAACTTGAAACAGATTGCCGACGAAGCGGCCATTCACGTATTCGCCGAGAACCTGCGCAAACTTTTGCTCGCCTCCCCCTTCGGTTCTAAATCCGTGCTCGGCGTGGACCCCGGGATCCGCACGGGCTGCAAGCTCGCCCTCGTTTCGGATTCGGGTGAGTACATGGCTTCTACCGTGATTCATACCCAGAGCGCCGGGGAGAGATCCACCGCCGAGAAAATGATCCAGGAAGTGGTGAAGAACGCGAACGTGAAAGCCGTGGCCGTGGGGAACGGAACCGCGGGCCGCGAAACCGAAACCTTCTTCCGCGAAGTATTCAAAAAACACGATATTAAGATACCCGTGGTGATGGTGAGTGAGTCGGGAGCTTCCGTTTACTCCGCCAGCGAAGTAGCGCGCGAGGAATTCCCGGAGCTCGATCTCACGGTGCGCGGCGCGATCTCGATTGCCCGCCGCTTACAGGATCCGCTGGCCGAGCTCGTGAAGGTGGACCCCAAGAGCATCGGCGTGGGCCAATACCAGCACGACGTTTCCCAGAACGAACTGAAGAAATCCCTCGATTTCGTCGTGGATTCTTGCGTGAACTCCGTGGGAGTAAACTTGAATACCGCCTCCTCTCATCTGCTGGCGCATATTTCCGGCATCTCGAGCTCGCTCGCGAAAACCATCGTGAGCCACCGGGATAAAAAAGGACTATTCAAGTCCCGCGCCGAGCTAAAAGAGCTTCCCCGCTTTACCGAGAAAGCCTTCGAGCAATGCGCCGGATTCCTGCGTATCCCGAATGCCGAAAATCCCCTCGATAATACGGGCGTGCACCCCGAGCGCTACCCGGCCCTCGAAACCGTGGCCAAGCGCCTAGGAAAAAAAGTTTCGGATCTGATCGGCCCCGGAGTGGCGGCGCTGAAAGCCGATAAGCAATTTGCCCAAGACGTGGGTGCCTTTACCTATGCCGACGTGGTGAAAGAATTGGAAAAGCCGGGAAGAGACCCCCGGGAAGAATTCGTGGCCTTTCAGTACCGCGAAGATATCCACGAAGTGAAAGACCTGAAGCCCGGCATTCTTTGCCCAGGGATCGTGACCAACGTGACCAACTTTGGCGCTTTCGTGGACATCGGCGTGCACCAGGATGGACTCGTTCATATTTCACAGCTCAGCGATACCTTCGTGAAGGATCCCCGTGAAGTGGTGAGTCCCGGCGATAAGGTGCAAGTACGCGTGCTCGAAGTGAATTTCGAGAAGAACCAAATTGCCCTCTCGATGAAGAAGGAAGCGAATACGAACACGGGCGCTCGGCCCACAGGCACCAGCGCTTCCAGCGGAGGCTCGCGTGGCCCTCGCGGATCGACGCCCCCTCCTCCGCCGAAGGTTCAGGAACTGAAGAACAATGCCTTCGCTGGCTTGGCTTCGCTGAAGAAAAATCTAAAAACTTAGCGCGAGCTTATACTTTTGGAATCGGTAAGCACTCCATCACTTCCACGGAATCTCCCGGGAAGATGGTGAAATGTGGGTGCTCTAAAAATAGCTTTGCGGCGGTTTCGTGAGAGTCGGCTCTCACCACCGTATACGCGGTTAATGCATTTTTGGTTGGCAAAACTCCACTGGAATTTACCTTCAGCGTCTTCCCTAGAGGAGAGCCATGCTCTACGATCGAGGCTTGGTTCTTCTTCACCCAATTTCCCCAAGCTTCCTGGCCGGCCACCTGCCGTTTTCTCATTTCTTCCGCGCTCAGGGATTCCCATTCTTTCATTGCGGAAGAAGAGCCGAGGAAAACCGCCATAAAAATTCTCATACTATTCTCCAGATTTTTTCATTCAACCGGCCGCTAGTATCTGGCGGCCGGTTTCGAAGCTCAAGCCGCTGCGCGATGGCCGTGGCTGAAACTTTTGCGGCCGGAGCCGGATTTCTTCCCTCCCCCGTCCTGCTTATTCACCGTGGCGTAAGCGATGCGGGCGGCGGACTTGGCGGATTTTCCGCTCTTCTTCTCGCTGTCTTCAATGTGCTTGGCTTGGCGTTTCTGTTTGCTCGTATAACTAGATTTGCTTCCTTGTGGCATAGATCCTCCTTTTAAGGTCGTTTGCCCTCGGATTTGCATAATTTGGGCCGATTCTCCTAACGCTTCCTTACAGAGGATTGCGTTCCGCCCCTCTACCCCAGATGATTTCCATAGAGGGAATCATGAAATACCTATTTATTGCCGCACTTACCGTTCTATCTATTTCTGCCCAAGCCGAGGACTCGATCCTTTCCAGCTACGAGCTAGAAAGCCCCGACGCCGCCACGATCGCTTCGGTAGCCAAATACTTTAACCTCGACCACCACCACGACGGCGCCTTTGAAGTCGTGGTCCCCCAAGAACAGGCCGAATTGCTTCTCGCGATTGCTCCCCGCGCGAAATTGGTCGAGGCGGATATGGCCGCCGCGAACCAGAAGCGCCTCGCTTCTTTCAAAAACGGCCTCTTTGCGTTCGATGGAGCCCGCGGCTACCGCACCCTCGTGGAAGTGCAGAACTGGATGCGCTCCAGCTCCTTCAAGTACCCTTTCGCCAAAGTGGTGCAGTACGGAACGTCCGCTTCCGGAAAGCCGCTCCTTGCGTTGCGCCTAAATATCGGATCTGCGCCAAAGCCCGCGCTCATGATCACGGCCGCCACGCACGGTGATGAGCTCATCACCACCGAAGTTACGATGAACCTCATCGATCAGCTCCTCGCGGGCTACGGAAGCAATGAGCGCTTCACCCAAATGATCGACCGGCACGACCTTTATTTCGTGCCGGTGCTCAACGTGGATGGATTTTCGGCTACCCGCCGCTTCGATGGAAACGCGGATCCGAACCGCTCCTACCCTTACCCGGGCGTGGAAAATGCCACGCCCACGGCGAGCATCGCGGGTATCATTAAATTATTCGAGACGATCAAACCCGTGGCCTCGCTGGACTTCCACGCCTACGGAGAAATGATCATGTACCCCTGGGCCTATACCCACGATCCAATCGATTCCAATACCAAGGCGAAGCTGCACTCCCTCACGCAAAGCATGGCGGCGCAAAACCACTATGCCTATGGCCCTATTTCCGACGTGATCTATATCGCCCCGGGATCCAGCGCGGATTACTACTATTGGAAAGCCGGCACCGCCGGCATCGCGATCGAGATGGGACAGGAAAAGATTCCTTCTCCTACGGAAATTCCTAAGTACGTGAACGCCATTGGCGAAAGCTTATGGAAATTCATCGAGGCGTTCTAAAAACTTCCGAATCCAATATTTCTCGCTTCCTGTAGGGTCAAATTCATGGCGAATCGTGGCCCTATCACGCGTGAAACGAATTGAGATGCCGTTATTCGCATATTGGGAAATATTTTCTCAGGGCGAATGCCAAGCCTTTGCGCGAATACTACACGGTCAAAACTCCAGTCGTTGCCGGCCAAGGTGGACGCCATCACAGCCCGTTCGCTTGTTTTCATTTTCATTCCAAGAATTTTCAAATTATCAGCAGAAAACCCGAACCCCACGAAATAAATTTCTTTCGATGCACTGGTTATTTCCTTAATCTCTTCGGCACGTCCGGGATTATCTCCAATGAAGGTGAGCATATGGAGTGAATTGCATAAGTGCGTCACATTTTTATCGCCATAGGCTCTAACCACCGCACCCTTTTTCTTCGCTTCGAGGTGCGCGGGATGAAAACCAAGGCAGCCATACACGTGAATGATCTCTAGATTGGCAAATACCCTCTCGATATCAGAAGTGCTTAGACCAATGGACCTCAAGAACGCTTCTAGATGAAATTCGAATGAACGGTCATAGTTAAAGGTAATGATCTTAATGTCTCCCCTAAAGCATTCCGCTTTATTGGAGAAAATGGCGTTGAAAAAGGGTTTATACCAGGCAGTAGTATTTGCAGCTTCGTCCCAATAATTATCCGTTCCCGCGCGCACATGGGCGCCAATCGCCATCTGATCACCGGCGCCTCTTCTTACAATGATGGGAAATCTATTCTCTATGTCAGAGAATAGAGTGGCCACGGCTACCTTTACGAGGTCTCCATAGTCTTCTTTTCTATCAAAGAGAAATGCATCTACGGATGGCCTTCCCGATGCATGAAAATCATCGGCAAACATTCGCAGCATATCAGCGGAAACGTTCACCCTTGCCGCCTGGGAAAGCTCGTGCAACGAGGCGTATAGCGGGTCGGGAGGTTCGGCGCTTCGAATCAAACGGTCCACCAAGCCCGCGCCTAACGGATAAGCGTAGTTGTAACTCGCTCCCGCCCCTAGTATAAAAGTCTTCATACTTTCTCCGTCACAAATTAACCCAGCGCCGAATCCAAAATCATCATCAGCACGAATCCCACCATGAGGCCGCCCGTGGCGTACTTGGCGTGTTCTTTATGGTGGCTCTCGGGAATCATCTCGTCGCTCACCACGTAGAGCATGGCACCACCAGCAAGGGCCAGCGCCCAGGGAAGAATCGAACGTACTTCCACCACCGCCCAGTAACCCAAAAGCGCCGCGAAACCCTCCACCAAACCCGTGAGCACGGCCACGCCAATCGCCTGGCGCGAAGAATACCCCACCGTGAGCAGCGCCATCGCCACCACGAAACCTTCCGGCAGATCCTGCAGGCCGATGCCCACGAGAATCGGCAGCGCTAGCTTTAGGCTTTGGCTGCCAACGCCGGTTCCCACCGCGAGGCCTTCCGGGAAATTATGGAGGGTGATGGCAAACACGAAAAGCCAAATGCGCTTTAGCTGAATTTGGGACGGCCCACCTTCGCGCCCCGTAGAAAAATGTTCGTGGGGAATGAAACGATTGCAGAGGTGCAGAAAGAGCGCCCCGCCAAGCATGAACGCTCCCACCTGCAAAGATCCGTTCACTCGCCCGGAGCTTTCCGCGGTAAGGCGCAGCGCGGGATTGATCAGAGAAAAAGACGCCGCCGCCAGCATGATTCCGGCGCTAAATCCCATGAGGGTATCTTGCGTGCGTTCCGAAACTCGGCGTGCCGCGAGCGCTGGCAGGGCTCCCAGGCTCGTAGACAAAATGGTCACCAAACTGCCCAATAAGGCTAAGAAAATGGGCGTATCCATAAGAATAGTATTACATACCAAACAAGAATTGCGGCGATAATGCGCAGAGCCTAACGCGGCTCATTATCGGTAGCATTCTAAAAAAAATTCCTCTAGATTCAGCCGATGCCATCGATGGAGGCCATTCCAGGGAAAGATTTGGTGACATTGCGCCGTCTCCACGCAGTGGCGGGGGTCGTTTATTTACTTTGGTGGTTCGCAGTGGAGCTCCTTCTCCCCAACTACTACAACCCCCTTTCCTCCCGCCTGTCGGTGGTTGGATTTTTTGCTTTGGCCCTAGGCCTCTCCTACTTCAGTCAACGCGTGAAAAATCATCTCGGCCCGCTCCTCTATGTAGGAGTCTGGCTTCTCACGGCGCACTTTTTCTATCTCCTCTATCGCAATGGGGGAGATTCGAATTGGATCATCGGGGCTTTCATCACCGTGATGGCCATCAACTATTGTTTTCTTTCTGAGCCGGCGCTGCTGCTTTATTCGGGATTCGTGCTCGCGCTGTCAGTCGCGGCCACGCTCCTCCTTCCTTCTCTTTCCCACTCCATTTTTCTTCCCGGCCTGCTCACCATCGTTCTGCAAGCTAATATCGGCATGCACACGCGGCTCAAAGCCCTCCGGGCCTTAGCCGAAAGCAACGAGCAGTTCCAGCTCCTGTTCAATGCCACCTTTGAGGGAGTGCTGGTGCACGAAAACCGACGGATCGTAAACGCCAATGAATCGCTAGCGAAAATGGTAGGAATCAGTCGGCAGGACCTGGTCGGCAAAGACATCCTCGATATCGTTTATCCCGCCGACCGTGCATCCGCGGCGGAAAAAATCGGTCTCGCCGACCAAACACCTTACGAAACACGGGGACTAGGGGCAAACGGGAGATCGATAGATATTGAAGTGCGTGCTAAAAATTTCACCGACGGCAATAAACAGGTCCGCCTGGTTACCGTGCAGCCCATCGGCGACCGCAAGAAAATGGAGCAGGAAAGAATTTCCTCTCGCAGCCTTGCGGAAAACATACGTGTGCGCGACGAGTTTATTTCGATCGCCTCTCATGAACTGAAGACTCCCCTGACTTCGCTGAAGCTACGCAATCAAATCCTCGAACGCGACCTTAAGAAAATCACCGGAGAGAATTACCCCGCCGCCAAGATGCGCGAATTCGTGACGATCACGAGCCGCCAAATCGATCGCTTGTCCCAGCTGGTGGAATCAATGCTAGACGTCTCCAAGATCGCCCTCGGCAAGCTCCAATTCGCGCTCGCGCCGGTGGATCTGGTGGCCGTAGTTACGGAAACCTTGAGCATGCTGCGCACGCAGGCCGAGGAACGAGGCTCTCCCGTGAGCCTGCAGGCGCCACCTTCTTTACTGGTGCGTGGAGATACTTCCCGTCTTTCTCAGGTGATGGAAAACCTCCTCACTAACGCGTTGAAGTACGGCGACGGCAAGCCAATTCAGGTGATTATCTCAACCGAAGGCCCCGCCGCGCTTTTGCAGGTGATCGATCACGGCATCGGCATCAGCCCCGAGTACCTCGACAAAATTTTCGAGCGCTTTGAGCGCGCGATCTCCTCCAAGAATATCAGCGGGCTGGGGCTAGGCCTCTATATCACCCGGCAAATTGTGGCGGCCCATGGGGGCACGATCAGCGTGGCCAGCGAGCTCGGCTCCGGATCCACCTTCTCCGTCACCATTCCTCTGGATTCTGCTTCTCGCGCAAATAGCTGAGATATAATTTTTCCACCTTCGTGCGCGCCCAGGGCGTACGCCGCAAAAACGTAAGGCTGGATTTGATGCTCGGATCGTTGCTGAAGCAATTAATGCGGATTTCCTGGCCCAGCGTTTCCCAACCGTAGTGCTCCACGAGCTCGGTGAGTAACTTTTCCAAGGTCACGCCTTCGAGCGGGTCTTTTTTCCTGATTTTCTTGGGCTCGTCCATACTCATTCCTACCATCCCCGCGGCCAATATTGTGAAATTTGTGCTAGTACGCGCGAAGCCCGTCCCTGTCGGATTCGTTTCCCGCAGGTAGAATTAGTAAGAGAGGTAGAAATATGAAAAAAATGCTAAAAATAGCGTTGCTTACGTTCCTGAGTATATTTCCCATCACCGAGCTCCTGGAGAACGTGGAGCGGATGGGCGAAGAGGAAAATGGCGGTAAAGAAATCAAGTAGCTTAGGTATCCTACACCCTCTCCGCGCCCTCGGCATCGCGGAGGTGGGCCGGGGCGCGGTGCGCGCGGAAAAGCTCGAAGAGCGGCTCAGCCCCCGCGTGCCCTTTCCCCATAAGCACGATTTTTTCCAAATTCTGTTAATCCAGTCCGGGTCGGGCTGGCACGAAATTGATTTTCGCCGCCTTAAAGTGGAGGCGGGAAAGATCTTCGTGATGAAGCCTGGACAAGTGCACTCGTGGCAGCTGGGGAAGAACACCAAAGGATACGTGATTGAGTTCACAGGGGAGTCGCTTCGCGAGAAAGGCCCCCTCCTCCAGTGGCTGCGCGGCAGCGCGGATTCGTTGCAGGTCAGCGGCGCCAACCGGAAAAAAATTCTTAGCCTTGCGGAAGAGATGCTGGCCGAGTTCCGCGATCGCCCTTCGTTATTTGAACTCGCGAACGAGAATTTTTTGCGGATTTTATTGATTGCCCTGGGGCGCAGCTCCACCTCCCCGCGTATGCCGGAGGTTAGCGCGGAAACGGAGCGCTTCCAGGAACTCGTAGAAAGCCACTTCCACCACGAGCACTCGGTGGAATTTTACGCACGAAAGCTAGGTGTTTCCGCCCAGGTGCTCACCATGAGAATAAGCAGGGCCGTCGGCGCTCCACCGCGGCGGATCATTCATGATCGAATTCTTCTCGAGGCCAAACGAATCTTAGCCCATTCCGAAGACCCCATTGCCGACATCGGTTACGCTCTCGGCTTCGACGACCCCAATTATTTTGCCCGTTTTTTTCGCAACAATACGAAGGCCAGCCCGGGAAAATTCCGCGAATCCCTCCGCAAAGACCGTTAAGAGGCCTCGCTTTCCCGGTAAAATCTTGGTCTAATTCCAAGACGAATGACGTTTAAGACCGAAAAAGAAATTCCCAAAGCCCTCCTGGTTTCCGTAAAAACCCCCGACGTAAGCGACGAAGAGTCCCTCGATTCCATCGAGGAGCTCGAGCGCCTAGTTACCACCCTGGGTTTTCGCGTGATCGGCAAAGAGTTCCAGCGGATGCCGAATACCACCGGCCCCTCCGCCGTGGGCGCGGGAAAGCTGGAAGAATTAGCTCAGCTCACTACGGCTGCGGCCGATACCACTTCCCCAGGAATCGAACTCGCCAATGTGGTGGTATTCGACTGCGACCTCCGTCCTTCTCAGCTACGGGTGATCGAAGCGGCCCTTAAAGTGGAGGTGCTCGACCGCACCGGCGTGATCATCGAAATTTTCAGCCGCCACGCCAAAACCCGCGCCGCCCGCCTTCAGGTGGAAATCGCCCGCCTCAATTATCTTTCCCCGCGCCTGCGCGAAGTAGGCCCGAGCGGAGAACGCCAGCAGGGCCGCGGCGGCGGGGAAAGCGAGCTCGAAACGGGCCGGCGCAACGTGCGCGATCGTTTGGCGGAACTGAAGAAAGAGCTCGCGGGACTAGACCACGAGCTCAGCCAAAGCCGCGCCTCTCGTGCCGAGCTCGCCTGCGTGGCGCTAGTGGGTTATACCAACGCCGGAAAATCCTCCACCATGCGCGCCCTCACCGGCAGCGAGGTACTGGTAGAAGACAAGCTCTTCGCCACGCTCGACACCACCGTTAGAGCCCTGAAACCGGAGACCCTACCCCGTATTTTGGTTTCGGATACGGTGGGCTTTATCAAAAAACTTCCGCATGATCTCGTGGCGTCATTTCGTTCTACGCTCGATGAAGCGAATAATGCTTCCCTTCTACTCTATGTGGTGGACGCCGCCGATCCGAATTTTCGCACCCAGCTCGAAGTGGTGGACGAAGCCCTCAAAGAAGTGGGATCCGGAAAAACTCCCAGCCTGCTCGTGCTCAATAAGATCGATCGCGTGCCCGAAGGGCAGCGCAAGCGCCTGAAATTGGAATTTCCGAACGCCATTCAGTCTTCGGCACTCGAGCCCGAAAGCATCGCGGAGCTTCGCGCGCAGATCGTAAAATTTTTCGAAGACCGCATGATTCAGGAAGAAGTGTTCGTTCCTTATCGCCTCGAGGGAATGGTGGGCCAAATCCGCGCGAATATGCTGGTGATCTCCGAAAGTTTCGAAGAAGAAGGCACCCGTTTCGTGGTGAAAGCCGGCGCCACTCAGCTGGCGCGCCTGAAGAAGCGGTTTCAGCTCCCATAGGCCTTTCGCCGCGCTGCAAAATAACCCCAATTTCCTCTATGAAAACGGAAAGAATTTCCGCGAATTCCTCTATGAGACGAAGAATTTGACGAGCCCCGCCTTGGCGGATAAAGTGCCGAGTCCATCGACGATTTAGGGGGAAGAATGCAGAATCAAAAATTACCTCAAGACGCACGCGTAGTGATCGTGGGCGGCGGCATCATCGGATGCTCTATCGCCTACCACCTAGCCCACGCCGGCTGGAAAGACGTGGTCCTCCTCGAACGCGATCGCCTTACCTCGGGCACCACCTGGCACGCCGCCGGATTGATGGTAACGTTCGGTTCTACTTCCGAAACCTCCACCGAGCTCCGCAAATATTCCCGCGATCTCTACGAACGCCTCGAAGCCGAAACTGGGCAAGCTACCGGCTTGAAAAAAATCGGCTTCATCGAAGTAGCCAGCGATAAAGACCGCCTCGAAGAATACCGCCGCGTTTCCGCCTTCAACCGCTATTGCGGGATCGACGTGCAGGAAATTTCTCCCAGCCAAGTGAAGGAACTTTTTCCCCTCGCTAAGGTGGACGATCTCTTGGCCGGCTTCTACGTGAAAGACGACGGCGTGGTGAATCCCATCGACGTGACCATGGCGCTGGCCAAGGGAGCGCGCATGCAGGGCGTGACCATCCTTGAAGAAACTCCCGCCATCGGGATCCTGAAAAAGAACGGCTACGTGACCGGCGTGCGCACCGCCCAGGGCGATATCAAGGCTGAGTACGTGGTGAACTGCGCGGGTATGTGGGCGCGCCAATTCGGCGAAATGGCCGGCGTGAATATTCCGAACCAAGCCGCCGAGCACTACTACCTCATCACCGACGATATCAAAGATCTTCCCCAGAATATGCCGGTGCTCGAAGACCCCGCCTCTCACGCCTATATCCGCCAGGAAGTGGGCGGACTGATGGTGGGAATGTTTGAACCGATCTGCGCCCCCTGGATGGTGGAAGGCATTCCCCAAGACTTTTCTTTTGGCGAAATTCAGCCAGACTGGGACCGCATGGGCCCTTACCTCGAAAAAGGCATGAGCCGCGTGCCCAAATCCATGGAAGTGGGCGTGCGCAAGTTCTTCTGCGGCCCCGAAAGTTTTACGCCGGATCTCCGCCCCATCGTGGGCGAAGCGCCCGAGCTGAGAAATTATTTCGTAGCGGCTGGCCTCAACTCGATCGGGATTCTCACCGGTGGCGGAATGGGCCGCCTCGTAGCGAACTGGATCATGACCGGCGATCCCCAGGCTGATATCACCGGTTTCAATATCGATCGCCTGCAAACCTACCAGCGCAATCCCGAGTACCGCAAAACCCGCACCGTGGAATCCCTCGGCATGGTGTATAAATGCCACTACCCCACGAAGAGTCCCGAGACCGCGCGTGGTGCCAAAAAATCTCCGTTCCACGATCGCCTCGCCGCCGCCGGCGCTTACTTCAAAGACGTGAGTGGCTGGGAAGGCGCCGATTGGTACGCCCCCGAAGGCGTGGAGCCCGTGGTCGAGCAACTCTGCTGGGGCCGGCATAACTGGTTTCCTTATTGGGAAGCCGAACACAAAGCCGCACGCGAAGGCGTGATCCTCATGGACATGAGCTTCATGTGCAAATTCCTCGTGCAGGGCCGCGACGCCGGCAAGGTACTCAACCGCCTTTCTGCGAACAACGTAGACGGCACTCTCGGCATGATCACCTATACCCAATGGCTGAATAAATTCGGCAAGCTCGAAGCCGATCTCACCGTAACGAAACTGGAAGAAGATAAATTCTTCGTGGTGGTAACCGATACGCAGCTCCGCCACGCCGAAACGATGATGAAGCGCGAGATCCAACCGGACGAATTCGCCTTCGTGACCGACGTTACCTCCGCCTATGGACAGCTCAATATCCAGGGACCAAAATCCCGCGAGCTCTTACAGTCGCTCACCACCACCGACCTCTCGAACGAAGCCTTCCCTTTCCGCGCTGCCAAAGAAATCGATATTGGTTTTGCTCGCGTCCTCTGCGTGCGCATCACCTACCTAGGGGAACTCGGCTACGAGCTTTATATTCCCGCCGAGCAAGCCACGCACGTCTACGACCGCATCGTAGCGGCCGGCGACGATTTCGGCCTGAAACACGCGGGCCTCAAGGCCCTCGCCTCGCTGCGCATGGAAAAAGGCTACCGCGACTACGGCCATGATATCGATAATACTGATAATGCCTTCGAGACCGGCCTCGGCTTCGCCGTGGACCTCAAGAAAGATCATTTCATCGGCAAAGAGGAAGCGCTCAAGCAAAAAGCCGCGCCCCTCACCCGCCGCCTAGTGCAAGTGATCTTAAAGGATCCAGAGCCGATGATGTTCCATGCGGAAGTGGTACGGCGCAACGGCAAGCCCGTGGGCTATGTGCGCGCGGCTTCGTACGGCCATACCCTCGGCGCGGCCGTGGGCCTCGCCATGATCGAAGGCGGCAATGAGCCGATCAATTTGGCTTGGCTCGACGCCGGCAAATGGGAAGTGGAAGTGAACGGAAAGATCTACCCGGCGGCCGTTTCACTAAAGCCCCTTTTCGATCCCGAGAATAAAAAGATTAAATGCTGAGCACCGCCGCCGCCGGCCAAGCGCTGCGTTAAGTTCAAGTATTGCTAAGCGCGCAGGGAAAAATTCCCCAATCGCGCTGGTATACGCATTGCAGAGCTCTCAGAACTATTTCTGAGGAGCAATCATGGCGAGCCCCCAAATCCAGCACGAACCAAAGCCCCCCTTTCGCAAGGCCTTGAAACAAAAATCTCCCGGTTTGGAATCCAAAATTAAGCCCCGCCCGCTTTTCGAAGCGCCGCTGTATAAGCCGGCCGGAAAGCTGGCGGGCAAAGTAGCGATCGTAACCGGCGGGGATAGCGGAATCGGCCGGGCCGTGGCCGTGATCTACGCGCGCGAAGGCGCCGATGTGGCCATCACTTTCCTGCCCGAAGAGCGCAGTGATGCGGAAGAAACGAAGAAATATATCGAGAGCCTTGGCCGTGAGTGCCTCCTCCTCGGCGGCGACCTCACGAAACCGGCGTTTTGCAAAAGTGTGATCGAGAAAACCGTAAAAAAATTCGGCGCTCTCGATATCCTCGTGAGCAATGCCGCCCACCAGATGCGCAAAGACAGCATCGAAGAAATCACGCTCGCCGAATTCGACCGTACCTTCAAGACAAACGTATACGCCTACTTCCTGCTCGCACAGGCGGCGGTGAAGTACATGAAACCCGGCTCTTCGATCATCGCCACGAGCTCGGAAACCGCCTCGATGGCGCCGAAAGAACTTTTGGATTATTCCTCCACCAAGGGCGCGATCAATACTTTTACGAAATCGCTGGCGCAAATGCTGGTGGAAAAAGGGATCCGCGTGAACGCCGTGGCCCCCGGCCCCGTTTGGACTCCGCTCAATGTTTCCGACGGAGGAACCTCCGTGGGCAAGGTAAGAAAATTTGGCAGCGACCAGCCGATCAAGCGCCCGGCTCAGCCCGAAGAGCTGGCGCCCGTTTACGTATTCTTGGCTTCGGATGCGGATTCGAGCTACGTGACCGGCGCGATCATCGCCGAAACGGGCGGTTTGCCGATCAGCTCTTAGTTCAGACCATCGACGAATTCTTTTACTCTCTCTACCAGCTCAACTTCATGCACCCCATGGAACGAGTGATGGGCGTTTTCCGGGTACCAGGAATACACGCTGGGATGGACCTCCCTCAGCTTGGTCTCGAAGCGCTGAGTATCGGCCGCGCCGTCGTCCGTGGCGGTTATGAGGAAAATCGGCGTTTGGGTATGAGCGTTTGCGGCACGCCTAATGGCGACTAGATCCTCTAAAAATTTTGCGCAGAATTGCCTATCGGGATTTTCGTCGGCACCAAAGCCAAAGCATCGCTTCTTTAATTCTCGGGTGGCGGCAAGAGCCGCCGGAGGTTTCGAAGGAAAAAGGAGAACGCCGTTATTCTCTTCGGTATAGCGTCCGCTCTTGAGAATCGCCGCCCTATACGGAGAATATTTCTTTTGCGCAGCATCAGTAAAGAATAGTCCCCCTAAGATCGCCCCGTAGGAATGGCCAAAATAAATGACTTTTCCCTTATCTACGCAGGGAAGAGATTGAGCATATTTCCCCGCGGCCGCCAGGCCGCTCAACTGCGGGCGAGCGCGCTCTTCCACCATCGTTCGCTGGCTGAGGCTCGGATACTCTTTGCCAAAAAATAAGTTTCCAAAATAATTCGCCTGCAAAACCACGAAGCCCATTTGGCTTAATGCCAGCGCTTCAGTGTCTGTATTGTATTGTCCGTCAGGGAGAGCTTCAAAGGCACCTCCATGAACATATACGATGGCCGGAACCTTTTTAGTGCTATTGCAACTTCTCAGGCTTGGCGGAAGCAAAAGCATCCCGGGAATTGAGCCCTCTGCCTGGATATACTCAATTTCTTTTACCACCGGCAACCGGCCGAGCGAAGGCGCAGCCAGCAGAGAGCTGCTGGTTATCTTTTTTCGGCTGGTAACTTCTACAGAAACCCTCGCCACCGGTTCGCCCACTTTATACTCCAAGAAGGAAACGGCGTTCCCATCGAAGTAAACGGCCTGCTGGTATCCGGCATCCGTCGTAAGCTTCCTTTTTTCTTGAAAGTTTTTTGCGTCTATCACCACGAGTTCCGAGCCACGGGCGTGCTTACCCCGCTGGAGCAAGACTTCTCCGTGCCGAAGCCACCAAGCGGCCAGTCCCGCTTCATCCATCACTTTAATGGACCCGTTTTTTTGTAGCCAATAAATACCGCGCCTTCTCGTATCTCCATTTTTATTCAGGAGCGAAATCAGAACGCCCTGTTCACTCACGGAGGGGCCGGTATAATAATGATCGGTTGAGAAATCAGGAGTGAAATCCGGAAAAATATGCTTTTCCTTTGGCGCTCCGGATTTATCTAAAATTAGCCATTCTAAATACAAACCGTCTTTCTTATTCCCTTGCTCTAAAAACAGGTGAAGCTCCTTGCCTACACTGGCAACCCGAAATGATTCCACCGCCGAAATGGAAACGCTTTCTAGCGAATCAACTGCACACTTCCCCTCTGCTGCTCTATATCGATAGAGCTCTAATTTTTTATCTCCGGGAACGAGAACGAAAAACTCTCCCGCCATTTCGACCATCCGGGCATAGGGAGAAAATTGCAGGGAGGGGCATTTGAGTAAAGCTCCATCAATGGGCTGAATCTGCAGTGTCGTGGTATTCGACTGCGTGAGAAAACCCACCCTGGATCGAACCCGGTCGATGGCGAACTGATTCGCGTGAAGGGGAAAGGACTGGGGCAAATCCAGAGTATGCACTACTTCGCTGCCTCTCAAGATTTGGATCACTCCCGAACGAGCGCTTTCCTGCCGGAAAACAACCTTCGCTCCCTTTCCTATTTCTATCTCTAGATTTTTTAGTCCTCCCACTTCGGACTGGGTATCCACGAAGCGCTGGATGTCGCGGACCTTTTCTGCCAGAGGCGGTTCCTGGGCAAGGCTTGGACGAGAAGCCAGAGCCAGCACCAAAGAAAGAGCGGAAATGAGGAATGGGTATCTCACTCCTTCTTATCGGACGGGGAAGCGAAACCGCGTACGCGCCAGCAGGTATTAGCCCCTAAGAAACTTCGGGATCTTCGCGAACTTCTTCCACTGGTGGGATTTCATATCCACGCTCTCGTGCGTAAGAAACTCCACGCCTTCTCGCTCCAGCATCGCTTTCTGGCGCAGGAAAGAATCGGAATCTACGGGGAACGAGATCTTCCCTTTGCTATTGATCACGCGCTGCCAAGGTAGGCCGTGAGCGCGCGTGCTGGAATTCAACAACCACGCTACTCCCCGCGAGCCATGGGGCTTGCCGGCGAGGGCCGCGATCTGTCCGTAGGTGGCTACTTTTCCCTCTGGAATTTTCTTGATCGTGGCGATTACTTTTTTGGAGAAATCGGTTGGTTCAGGCATGGGTTCTTTTATCACAAACTAAATGCCTAAGTCTTTCTGCTCGAAAGGCGTTCTAAAAGTTAGAGATTTAGACTGACGTTCAGATTAGTGTCCGCCACTATCTAATGAACAAATGCTTGCTTGGTGATTCTTGCAGAACTCATATTCCAGTTGATCGTCAGCATTTGTGACATCTAGTAGACCGTATTCCTTCCGAGAAGTATCGAGGACGCGACTTAGTATTTTAAGAAACGTCTCGGCTGATGGACGGAACGAATCTGCAGATTCTTGCGACACTTTCTGTAAGCCGTAATAATAAACTTTTACCGGGTAGAGTTGGGCGACCAGCTCATAGAGCTTGGTCGGGTCACCAGAGTCGAGTGCTTTAATATTTTTGGCGTTGAGGATAGCGTCGAGATTGGCGATGTTAGCTTCCATATCTCTTGTTAGGTTCGCCGGGATTTTAGATGCGATCTGAGCATCAGTAACAAGCTTGGAGAAATCGCGGATTTCCCTCGATCCTGGCAACTGGGGGATGGTTTGTGGGGTGCACTTGTACGAAATTGCCAATCGTTCCGAATTAGGAATGGGATATGCGGCGTTAATTCGGTCGAGTGTGCTGATTTGCCAAAATGAATCCGTGTCTGGACCGTTTTTAGTTAAAGCGTACTTGTCCGTTAGATGCACGTAAGCGTGAATCTTTCTGCTCGCATTTTCACGTTTCTCTTCAAGCGAAACAATTTGTCCGGGCTGAGGTGCGGTTTTCATTTCAGAGCAGGTGGAGCTTCTCGGGGTAAAAAACTGCTCGTCGACTTCATTGCTATTCACAGCCCGAAGTGAATCGAGTATGCCGATGGAATACAGTGCGAAATTATAGCAGTTGGGGCCACCGATGAGCGCGCGTTTACCCAAGATGTCTCGCACCCGGCCGGGGATGCAACTCGAAGTATCCAATACGAATCTGTTGCCGTCTTTTGAGATTGCTTGGCACTTACTTTTGAATGTTTTCTCCAGAGCACTTTGTAAAACGACCAGTTGATCGCGATCAGAATCTTCAACGCGGGTGCCAACGGGCGCCGCACCAGCGGTCAAAGTGAAAAGAGTAAGCGAGAGGAGGATAGAAGATTTGTAGATTTCTAACACCGCGGTATTCCTTGTCTAATATTTCGACAGATGCCAACAATTCGGATAATGAAGTCTCTATCTAGGGTCACCTATTCGATTTAAGCAGTCGCCAGCATCGGTTGCGAATACCGTTCCAAGATCAGAAACTTCCGATATAAAGCTCGATCAGAAATGCTCTGAATTCTATCCTTCACTAAAGCCCTGTTTTTTTTCATAAGCCGCACTCCCCCAGATGCTCCGCCCTATTTAGATCTAAAATTTCATTAATAAAATCAATAATTTATAGCGAACCCCCTTCCCCCTCAATAAATCCCCTTGCCCTTCCGATCTGTTACTATTAGAATAACAATATGGCCGCCGCTAACACACAATTCTCGATCGCGATCCACCTGATGGCTGGATTGGGCTACCGCAAGGAAGCCGACGTTTGCTCGGGCACTCTCGCCTCCAGCGTGAACGCGAACCCGAGCTTCGTTCGCCGCGTGATCGCGAAACTTTCGAAAGCCGGCCTCGTGCATACCACCACCGGCAAAGGCGGCTCCTGCTGCCTAGCCCGCAAGCCCGCCGACATCTCACTCTACGATATCTACAAAGCCGTGGAAGCTCCCCAGGCCTTCGCGATCCATAACTACGAAGCGGAGAAAGCCTGCAAAGTGAGCTGCAATATCAAACCGGCCCTCGAGGGCGTGCTGAATAAGGCCCAAAAAGGCATGGAAGAAAGCTTAAAGAAACTTAGTTTAGCGGAGGTGATCGCGGATCTGAAAATGGACACGGGCTAGGCGCATTTTTTTTGACATTAAGTGTTACTTATAAAATAACAGAATAAACAATAACTAACTAAAAGATGGGGAATCAGAAAATGAACAACGCAAATACACTCAAAGGTAAAGTAGCTCTCGTAACCGGCGGATCCCGCGGCATCGGCCGAGCGATCGCCATCGCCCTTGCCGAGCAAGGGGCCTCCGTGGCGATCAGCTACGTGGCCTCCGCCGATAAAGCGAACGCCCTCGTGAAGGAGCTTGAAAGCAAAGACGTGCGCGCCGCCGCCTTCAAGGCCGACCAAGCCGACGCCAAGCAAGTGACCGAGCTCGTAAAGGCCGTGCACAAGCAATTCGGCAAGCTCGATATCTTGGTGAACAATGCCGGCGTGGCTACTTCGGCAATGGTGGGGGCCGAGAATGATTTTGCGGCCCTTGATCGCCAGCTGGCGGTGAACGTAGGTGGAGTGATCGCGGCCACCCGCGCAGCGGCCCCCCTGCTTTCCGATGGCGGCCGCATCATCAATATCGGTTCAGTGTTGGGAGTGCGCACCGCTTTCCCCGGCATGACCGAATACGCCATGACGAAATTCGCCGTGGCCGGTTATACCAAGGGCGCCGCACGTGACCTCGCCCCGAGAAAAATCACGGTGAACGCCGTGCAGCCCGGGCCGATCGCTACCGACATGAACCCCGAAGACGGAGCGATGGCGGAGACGATGAAGGCCGGCATCCCGCTTGGACGTTATGGCCGCCCCGAAGAAATCGCCGCCGGCGTGGTCTTCCTCGCTAGCCCTGCCGCCTCTTATATCACCGGTACCACTCTCGATATCGACGGAGGCTTCAATGCGTAACGCGATCGCCCGGCAAAAAGATTTCGTGGAACTCTCGTTCATCTCGGCGCTGTTCTTGGGGCTCACCCTGTTCAGCTCCTGCTCGGCGATCTCCACGAACGCAAAGGCGGAAAATGCACGCTCTCCTAGTTCCTACGCCGCCGGCATAACGGAAAGCCAGGACCCATCCACCCAGCTTCAGTTCCTGAGAGGAGGCCGTGAAAAGCGGAACTGAAGCTGAATTTTTTTGCGCTGAATTGTTACTTTAATCATTACAGAAAAAGGAAGAGACCATGAAAAAGTTAGAAGGAAAAATTGCGGTAATCACCGGCGGCACGAGCGGGATTGGGCTGGCCACAGCAAAACGCTTCATCGCCGAAGGCGCATATGTATTCATCACGGGCCGCCGCCAAGGGGAGCTAGATGCGGCCCTCAGTTTGCTCGGGCCCAATGCCACCGGGATTCAGGGTGATGTGGCTAAACTAGCCGACCTGGATAAGCTCTACGCCGCGGTGAAAAAAGAAAAAGGAAAGATCGACGTGATCTTCGCCAACGCCGGCGGCGGAGAATTTGCGGCCCTCGGCGAAATTACGGAAGAACACTTCGATACCACTTTCAACAATAACGTGAAGGGCCTCGTATTTACCGTGCAGAAAGCGCTGCCTCTCCTGCGCGACGGAAGCTCGATCATCCTCAATGCCTCCACCGCGGCCAGCATGGGCATGGAGTCCTTCAGCGTATATAGCGCCACCAAGGCGGCCGTGCGTTCGTTTGCCCGCTCTTGGATTCTGGATTTGAAAGCCAGGAAAATTCGGGTGAATGCCGTAAGCCCCGGCCCCATCGCCACGCCGGCCATCGCTAAAATTGCCGGAAGCGAAGCGCAGGCCCAGCAGTTTAAGGAGCAAATGGTGAAGGGAATTCCCTTAGGCCGAATGGGCGATCCCGACGAAGTGGCCAAAGCCGTGGCCTTCCTGGCTTCCGAGGAAAGCAGCTTCGTGAACGGCAGTGAGCTGTTCGTGGACGGCGGCTTCGGCCAAATCTAACGGTACCGTTATGCGGAATCACTTTTTTCTACTATTAGTACTCGCATCCCTCCTCGCCTTCGTGCAAAAATTTGCCGAAGGCGAGCCTTCATCCCCCATCCTCGAAAACCGCAGCCCGGCCCAAGCCACGCCGGTGGAACGAGTGGCGTGGGTGGAAAAAGTGGTCAGCTACCTCAAAGAACTGGAATAAAAATGACCGTGACCCCGAGAAGTAATTTCGTGCTGATCTTGATTCTCGGGGCACTCACCACGATCAGCCCTCTCGCGATCGACATGTACCTAGCCGCCTTTCCGCAAATCGCCACCGACCTCAATAGCACGGTGGGAAAAGTTGCGTTGTCACTATCGAGCTACTTCGTGGGCCTTTCGGTGGGCCAGCTATTCTACGGCCCGGTGCTCGATCGATTTGGCAGAAAGCCCCCCCTTCATTTTGGCCTCCTACTTTTTATCTTGGCTTCGGTTGGCTGCCTTTATTCCCATACCGTGGAGGCCCTGATCGCTTTCCGTTTCCTGCAAGCCCTCGGGGGCTGCGCCGCCGGAGTGGCCGCCACGGCGATGGTGCGCGATTTCTTTCCGGTCAAGGAAGGCGCCAAGGTTTTTTCCATGCTGATGCTCATCCTCAGCGTTTCGCCCCTTTTGGCACCCACGGCCGGAAGTTTTATTTCGGTGCACTTCGGCTGGCACGCGGTATTTATTTTTCTTCTGCTCGTGGTGGCGGCTATCCTCGCAGTTACTTTTTTCGTTTTACCCGAAGGTCATCAGCCAGACTCTTCCATCTCACTCCGGATCGTGCCGATTTTGCGCGGCTATGCCGAAATTTTCCGCGACCCCCAATTTTTCACCTACGCGCTATCGGGCTCGCTTTCCTTTGCTAGCCTCTTCGCTTACGTGGCGGGATCGCCGATTATTTTCATGGAAGTGTTTCACGTTTCAGCCCAGACCTACGGCGGAATCTTTGCCCTGCTCTCGGTAGGCTTTATCGGCGCCGGCCAGGTGAATATTTTGCTCTCGCGCCGCTTTCGTCCCGAAAGCATTTACCAGGCCGCCCTCTGCGCCCAAGTAGCCATGGCCTTTTTCTTTCTGGTGGGCACCGCCGCCGGCTGGTTTGGCTTGCTAACTACCATCGCCATGCTCTTCGCGTATTTATCTACCCTCGGCTTTCTTTACCCGAATGCGGCGGCCCTCGCGCTCGCGCCTTTTTCCCGAAATGCCGGCAGCGCCTCCGCTCTACTCGGCTTCCTCCAAATTGGCGCCGGCGCCCTGGCCTCAATGGGCATTGGGTTACTCGATGCGCGCCAAACTTTTCCCATCGTCGCTATTTTTGCCACTTCGTCTTCCGCCGCCTTGCTGGTTTTCCTATTCGGAAAACGAAGAATGCCGGAGGGGCTAGAAGCCGTTCCTTCGGCCGAGGAAATTGTGGCGCCGCTCCACTAGCTTGGCTTGACTCATTTTTGCCTGTTCCTTCAAAAACGGTGGGATCCTCGAATAATAATAGCCGACGATGCCGGAAACAAAATTAGGCGTGTCAGCCCCTCCAAAGCCCTTCCTTAGGAAGCGAGAACGCCCCCTAAAAACACGCTGCCACGTAAATCTGGCAAAAAAACGTCTCATCCTGAAAGGTTTTCTTCGCGTACTTCCGATGGGTAGTACGTGAAGAAAATACTAGTGATCGAGGACTGCCTCCAAACGCAGTTTCTTCTGGCGAAAATCTTGGCGCGGCACGAAGTGAAGGTGGAATGTGTTTCCACTGCGGCCGAGGCACGTGCGTCCGCCGGCGCGGCCTTCCCGGATATGATTCTTCTGGATCTCTCCCTCCCCGACGAAGATGGCTTTCAATTTTTCTCCGAAATTCAGACCGCTTCGAGCGAAATTCCCGTGATCTTTATTACCGGCAAGCAGGAAGTGGCCATTAAAGTGGCCGCTTTCGCACTCGGCGCGGAAGACTATATCGTAAAACCTTTCGAAGTAACGGAGCTCGCGGCCCGCCTCGACGCGCAAGTAAAGAAGCTTTTCCGCCAGAAGTCGAATAAAAATGTATTTAAAATCGGCCAGCTGCAGATCGACCTCGACCGTCAGCAAGCCTTCGACCTTCAGAATCAAAAAACCATTAAGCTCACTGGCCGGGAATTCAAGCTTTTGGTATTTCTCGCCAAGAATGAAAATAATATCCTCAGCCGCGAGCAGTTGCTCGACGCCGTTTGGGGTAACGCAAGTTCCGTTTTTGACCGCACCATAGATACCCACATTTCCGCCATCCGCAAAAAGCTCGGCCCTCTTTCTTCCTATATCGAATCCGTGAAGGGATCCGGCTACCGCCTCTCCCCCACCGCTGCCGTCAAAACCGCCGCGCAAATTTGACAGACCAGTTAAAGTCCGTAAGTGTAGGGCATGGGAAATTTATCACTCGTTATCACCTCGCGCGAAAAAGACCTCGGCGGTTTTTCGGTGCGCCGACTCCTCCCTTACGCTTCGCATCGGATGGTTGGTCCTTTTATCTTTTTCGACCATATGGGCCCTGCCGCCTTTGCGCCCGGTGAGGGCCTCGACGTAAGGCCTCACCCCCATATTCACCTCGCCACCGTAACCTACCTTTTCGAAGGGAAAATCCTTCACCGCGACAGCCTCGGATCCAAGCAGCTGATCGAGCCGGGTGCCATCAACTGGATGACGGCGGGGCACGGAATAGTGCACTCGGAACGCACGCCGGATGATTTGCGAAAGGCGGGCGGGCGCCTGAGCGGAATTCAGCTTTGGGTGGCGCTGCCGGAAGGCAGCGAAGACGTACCGCCCAGTTTCGTGCATCACCCGGCGGAAAGCTTCCCGGAATTTACACTCGGCGGAGTAAAATTAAAGCTCCTTCTTGGATCGGCCTTCGGAAAAACCAGCGCCGCTGCGGCCGGCTCAGAACTATTTTACGTTGATGCCGTGTTCCCTCAGGGCACCAAGCTAACTCTCCCCGCCGAGAATCAGGAGACGGGCTTATACGTGGTAAGCGGCTCCCTGAAAGTGGAAGAAAAAGAATTGAAGGAATTTTCGATGGGAATCGGCCGTGTGGGTACCGACCTTACGATGGAAGCGCTGGCTCCTTCGCGGGTAATGCTCTTTGGCGGCAAACCGCTGGGGCGGCGTTTTATCGACTGGAATTTCGTTTCGAGCTCGGAAAAAAATATCACGGAGGCAAAAGCCGCATGGAGCAAAGGGCCTGGAGAAGCGGGCAGCCGTTTTCCGAAAGTTCCCGGCGACGAAAGTGAATTTATTCCTCTTCCCGAAGAGCCGACGCGCAATTCCAAGGGAACCATCCTTTAGGCCTCATTTTTATTATTCATAAAGAGAATACAAATATGCCTTAACGTATTATTTTGCATAATAAATACGAGAGGAGTAGCTTCTGCCCATAAACTGGTTCGGAGAATTTATGAAAAATATACTGCCCCTAAGCCTGCTAGCCCTCACCCTCTTCGCCGCCCAACCTGCGCTGGCGGTATTGCCGCAAAAGCTGGCTTCGGTGAATGAGCTCGAATCCGATGCGAGAAACTTCTCCCTGATGATCGGCGAAGGCCAAGAGTGCGCTTTAAAAATTCAGCGTTTTGACGGCGGCATTCGTTTGGGCATGATCTCGGAGGAAGGCCTCACTTGGCTCGACGTCCGCAACGACAGTGCCGTGGTGCTTACGCAGTCTTATCAGGACGACGGCTCTTACGTGAGAGAGTACGAAATCCCCGGCCAAGGAAAGCTTACCGCCCTGACCGCGGACGACTCCTACTTCCACGCCTCCCTTGAGGCCAACGGGAAAAAAGTTAACTGCGAACTCGATTTCTAAGTGCTATTTCTTTCTAATGAGTCCACACGAGCAAGTAAGAAAGAGCATGGAAGAAATGGCCGAGGCCTTCGCCCAAAATGGCGTGGCGCTCGAAATGCCGCCCCAATCAAATCGCACCCTCAACACCGAGTACGTAGAGATCGACTACGGAAAAATGCTCGCGGCCCAGATTAAATTCGATACCCGCTTCACGAATCCCATGCGCATGCTTCAGGGCGGATTTCTTTGTGCGGCCATCGATGAGGTATTCGGCCCCCTTACCTACATGGCGGCCGCACGGCCGGTTGTGACCATCGAAATGAGCACTAGCTTTTTACGACCCTTCACGGCAAAAGACGAATTCGTGACGATCAAAGCTGAGGTTGTATCCAAATCTAAAACACTGCTCGTGCTTAAGGCCGAGGTTCACTCTAAAGAAGGAAAGCTCATCGCTTCCGCTTCCAATCATTCCCTGATTGTCTCCGACCAGAATCTTAAGAAATAAGCACGAAGGCCAGCGCCACGGCGGCGGGCAACGCTTGTACGAATAAGATTTTCTTGTTCACGCTGTAGGCGCCGTAAGCGCCCGCCAAAATCACGCAGCCCAGAAAATAGATCGCTATTGGCCTGCCTAACTGGAAATTATTCTGCAGATTCAGAAATAAGGCCCACAGCAACCCGCCCGCTAAAAATCCATTGTATAGCCCTTGGTTCGCCGCCAATACCGCGGTGGCTTCCGCCCTCTCGGGCGACTGGCGAAATACCTTTCTGCCGAGGGGTTTAGTCCAAAGAAACATCTCCAGCACGAGAAAATAAATATGCAAAATTGCCACGAGACCGATGCAGAGAAGAATAAGAATGCTCATGAAAGAATTGTACTGCAGGGGAGCTATTTTTTATATTTCTTCCCAAAGGTACCGGCACCCAGTGCCCGCTGGTCTACCAGCGTTAGCGTCTTTTCCATTTTCGGCGTCAGCAAACGGGTATGAGGAATATCGCAGAGGTATTCGGCAATGAACCACACGTTATCTTCTCGAGTCATCCAGTTCAGCGAATCGAATCGCTTCAGGTTCACCGGCCGGGAAAAAGTACGGAGTGATCGCTCCCGGCGGAGATTAAAATAATCGTTGAAGTAACTAATGGCGAGCTCGCGCAGACTCCTATAAACGGGTGCCCGGTAGCGAAGACCCGCGTAGTTAGAGATCGCGATCGCTCCCCAGCCCCCATTTTCCCTAAAGACGGCGATCACGTGATCGGAATCTCGGTGCCCCTCTAAATCTAGGATAAGCGGAGCGTGTCCATTCACACGAAGAGCGGCGGCGGCAAAAATAGCTCCCTCGAGGCAGTGCGCGGTTTTTTCATTCAGTACCATGCGGGGAGAAAAGGCGGTTCCGGCCAGATGGTAAGGAATACGGTCGAGAAAAGACTGAATTTTCGCGGGCGTGCTCAGGGAACGGAGAAAACGCCGCTCGGAGGGACGGAATTCATTCATGCTGCGTCACTTTCAGTCTCGAAGTGAATACGATTTTCCCGTCGGCCTTGCGCAGCCCCTGGAATAGCTCGTTGCCGTCCACCGGCGCCGATTCCGGCTGCTGCAATGTAATCACGTCGCCTTTTTTTGTCTCGGCGAGGAAATTGATTTCGTATTCGTGCAGATCGGCGGTCTTGAGCGTCTGGAGCGGCACGGCATCGAGCACCCACTGCGCGTACTTGGTATTGTTCACGTGGTTATTCAAATCGAGATCACTATTGCGCACTTCGAATGCGGCCAAGTCTTTTACCTCTCTAGGCAATAAAATTTTTTCCGGTTGATGAGTGAGCGAGCCGTCTCTGCGCCATACAGTTTCGAACGAGCTCCAGTCGGGAATGGCGAGCTTGCGGGTAGTAGAATCGATCAGGGTGAAGGAGCTAGTGCATTCTCCAATTTTTTTCCCTTTCACGAGTAACTCATAGTCGCGAAACACGAAGGGAGATTTCGTGGCCGGGCGCAGCCAAGTTCGAAGCGTCACGGTATCGTTCCAGTTCGGCCAGGCGCTCATCACCAGTTTCTGCCGGGTAAAAACCCAGGAAAGCCCCTGCCCCGCCAAATCAAATCCCAAGTGCACGGCCTGTTGCCAGCCCACGTCTTGCACGAGATTCAAAATGGCATAGAGGCCAGCCCGCTGGCGTAAATTCACGAGGTAAGAAGTGATGCGGTAGTCTTCGCTAAAAATGGGATCGGCCATTACCAGCAGGATATGCCGAGGCAGACTCGCGGGCAACCACCTACGCGGCAAATCGGCCGGGGATTAAAGATTGTCATTCCGAAAAAAACTGGGCAGCATATTTAGGAATAACCACCCCGTTTAAGGAGAATTTAATGCAGAAATTTGCCGTTATCGTAGCCTCCCTCTTATTCTGCGGCGTATCGCATGCCGCCTCGGTAGTTTGCACGGGCAGCATGCTGAACTATGAATTCATCGTGAGTGCAAAAACCGCCAGCTCCAAAGTTGCGGGCAGCGCGATGGTTGTCGTAAAGAAAAGCGGAACCGTAACGGAAAAAGGCGCGCTTCCCATAGTGGACAGCCAATTCACTCCGAACCAGGCGCTGCGCTTCACTGCCCAAGGCCCAGACAGCCGCGTAGTGATCAGCACCACTTACTCGGCCCCCGGCCAATACAACGGCACCATGTCTTTGGGTGGCCAAGGAATGGGCACCACCGTTTCCACCACTTGCAACGTTCGCTGATTCGGCGCATACGGCCAATCCTCAGAGGAGAAATCTATGCCTAAGCTTCTATTTGTCGCTTTCATTGCCCTATCCAGCATTTCGGTTTTCGCGCAGGACGCTCCCGGCGACGCGAAAATGAAAGAAATGATGGCCGCGTGGCAAAAGTACTCCACCCCTAGTGCCGCTCATAAACTGCTCGCTCCGATGGCGGGAAAATGGAGCTATACCTCGAAGGCCTGGATGTCCGAAGGTGCCAAGCCCGAGGAGTCTTCCGGTACGAGCACAATCAAAATGATTCTCGGCGGTCGCTTCCTGCAGCACGACATCAAAGGAAAAGCGATGGGCATGCCTTTTGAAGGGCTCGGGCTTACCGGCTACAATAATCTCACCGAGAAATACGAGACTTTCTGGGCCGACAATATGGGCACGGGAATGATGCATGGATCTGGATCTTTCGATTCTGTAAGCAATACCCTGAAAGATAGCGGAGAGTTCACCTGCCCAATGGAAGCCGATAAAAAGGCCGAATACCGCTCGGAATGGAAGATCATTGATAAGAATAATATGATCTACACCATGTGGGCGCCCGACATGAACACGAAGAAGGAATTCAAAAATATGGAGATGGTTTTCAAGCGCAAGAAGTAGCGCGCCCTTTCCCCCTGAAAAAAACCTCCTTCGCGGGAGGTTTTTTCGTTTTCCCCCCTCAAAGAGACAAAAATAGCGACCATTTCTCCCCTGGCGAAAGGCATTTCACCGCGTATTCCGCCTTTGACGCAGAGGAGCGATCGGGAAATTCCGCGAATCCCACTATGGAAACCGGACGATGCGACCGGGTGTATTTCGCGCCTTTCCCTGAAGAATGAAGGGCAAAACGAGCGTTTACGTCGCGTGCGATCCCGGTATAGAGGCTTCCGTCCTCGCATTCTAAGAGATAAAGAAACCAACTCATCGCCATTCTCCTCGGAGAAATAGAATAGCAGATCCGCACTTTCTTTTGGACAAAGCGGAAATCACCTGTATCTTGGTGTTGTACACGGAAAAAAACAACCCACTCGGAGGAGTCATAATGGCTGCCAAAAAGAAAACTACGAAAAAAGCCGCTAAGAAACCTGCTGCTAAAAAAGCCGCAAAAAGCAAACGTAAACCAAGTGCCGCATTCATGCGTCCCCTAGAACTTAGCGATAAACTCGCTGCTGTTCTCGGCCCTAAAGCCCTTCCCCGCACGGAAGTGGTAAAGAAACTCTGGGTTTACATCAAGAAGCACGGCCTTCAAGATTCCAAAAACCGCCGCAACATCAATGCCGACGCAAAACTCAAAGCAGTTTTCGGCAAAGCCGTTGTGAACATGTTCGAAATGACCAAATTGGTTAGCAAGCACCTGAAATAGTCTTTAGGTTCTGCAAAATGAGGCCGGGTTGCGATAAGCACCTCGGCCTTATTTTTTTCCCTTACCAGCGGCCGCTACCGGGAGAAGCTCGCCTTCCGAAAATTCCCGAGATGGTCTCTTTGCCTTTGGGTAATAATTTAAGATTCTCCAGCATACGCAAAGACCGTTCAATCCGCAGGTCCACGTTATTGGTTCCGGAAATATAAAACAGCATCGTGCGCTTTTTGCCGGGCAAGAGCGCGTCGAATCTCCTTCTGCCCTCGTCGTCCTGACGTAAGACTTCCAGAAACTCCGCCGGCACCTTCATCCCGTACTTGCTGGTATCAGGCCTTAGTTCCACTTTCAAAGAGCTACCGAGGCCGACTCCGAGCTCCTCCATGCGTTTCTTCGCGAGCGTGATATAACCCCGCCCTTCCCCGAGGGCCATTAACCCACACTGGAAGGAAATTTTCTTGTTCACGGTGCAGATGAGCCGGAGGCGGAATTTACCGCCGAGCACCTTTATCGCCTTGGCGGGAACTTCCAGGTAGTACATCGAAAAGTTGGTGAATTTCTCAACCTTGGATTTGAAAGCTACACTTTTCGGCTTGCTCGGCATGGGCTAAATTCATACCAAACCCCCTCCCCGAACACATACTGCGGGATGCCATGCCTTAGGCAGCGCGTTTGCGCTTCGCTCTCTCTTCGAGGGAGCGGAGACCAAGTTCGAGCTGATCGAAAAAACGCTCGAGAAAATAGTAACGGAGAAAAAAACCGGCCGCCGAGTACCAGGGATGCTCGTAGGCTCCCTTCCAAAGAAGGTCGCTGCCCCTAGCTGAAGCCTGCACTTGTATGGTAGCTCCGCCCTTCAACGGATGATCCTTCGTGGCATGGTAACTTAACCTATACTGGTCGGGATTCAGCTCCGCCACCCGGTACCTTACGGGCTTATCCAATATCCAAGCGTGATAGGTAACGTGAATCACACTGCCTACGCGTAGGGATTCGGCCCGTGAAGTTTCCAAGGCTGAAGGCCAAAGGCGTTGCGCGTCTGAATTTCGCAACGAGGAGGCTACGAACCTCCATAAGTCGTCCGGTTTTAATTCAGTGGGTATCCTGCGGGAAAAACTTGTTTTCATTTTTGCCTCCACTAAAATTGAAACATAGTTTTCGGTTTTACCTGCGCGGCAGAGTACCGGGACAAGCGGCATTTTTTTGACTGCGGAAATTTGCCCATCTGGCCGAGCGGCCATACTCCACAAACTAGAACATTTGTTTTTAGCCATTTGCCGCGGCTGACTTTTACCTGGTGTGCTTAGCCAGCATCCGCTCGGCGCCTTCTTCATCGATGAGCACAAAAAGATTGGACTCATCATCGTGCACGTACACTTCCGCGCGGGCGATATCAAACCACCACCCATGCACCGCCAGGCGTTTTTCTTCGATGCGTTTCTTCACCGCCGGGTAGGATTTCACGTGCTCCATCTGGAGCAAAACGTTGAGCTGGGAAAGCTGATTGTGCTCGGGCATCATCTTATCCAGGGCGGCCCCTGCCCTCAGGCGCTCCACCGCTTCATCCCCGTGGCGTAGCCAGCTTTTTAAATTGGGAAATGCCACCGTATGCCGGTTGCCCATGAGCGCTCGCATCGCACCACATTCCGAATGACCGCACACGATAATATCGGAAACGTTAAGGGATTCGACGGAAAATTCAATCGCGGCCGCCTCGGCTTCATCGCTTTGAGAAATTCCATGCTTTCCACAAGGAGGAATGAGATTTCCTACGTTTCTCAATACAAATAGGTCGCCCGGGTTCGTGGACGCAAAGGTATTAGGCACCACGCGGCTATCGGAACAGGCAATGAAGAGGGTATCGGGAGACTGACCGTTGGCCGCTAGGCCGCCGAACGCGTCACGATAATCTTTTTGCACCTTACGGCGAAACTCGATGATGCCTTCGACAAGCTTTCTCACAGCTGGAAATTAACGCATTTTTTTGAAGCCGTCTATCGATCGCGCGGATAAGGGTGGCTTAAAATAAAAAGGGCAGATGAAATTCTTTCATCTGCCCCAAAAACTTTCAGCTAGGACTAGCGGTGACCGGGGCCACCACCGCCACGACCCGGATTGCCGGGATTATGACCCCCGCCCCATCCAGGGTTACCAGGACCGGGTGATGGCCTAGGTGGCTGTGGTGCTGGTCTCGGCGGCTGAGGCGCCGGGCGCGGAGGCTGCGGTGCTGGACGCGGCGGTTGTGGCGCCGGGCGTGGAGGCTGAGGTGCCGGACGAGGCGGTTGCGGTGCCGGTCTCGGCGGCTGAGGCGCCGGACGCGGCGGTTGCGGTGCAGGTCTTGGCGGCTGCGGTGCCGGGCGCGGCGGTTGTGGCGCCGGGCGTGGAGGCTGAGGCGCCGGGCGCGGAGGCTGAGGCGCCGGGCGCGGAGGCTGAGGCGCCGGGCGCGGAGGCTGAGGTGCCGGACGAGGCGGTTGCGGTGCCGGTCTCGGCGGCTGAGGCGCCGGACGCGGTGGTTGCGGTGCCGGGCGTGGAGGCTGAGGTGCCGGGCGCGGAGGCTGAGGTGCTGGACGCGGCGGTTGAGGCGCCGGACGAGGCGGTTGCGGTGCCGGACGCGGAGGCTGTGGACGAGGACCAGGTCTTGGGCCAGGGTGAGGACCGGGGTGCGGGCCAGGACGCGGGCCCGGGTGAGGACCAGGATTTGGGCGTGGCGGAGGGTTGCGGAAATCTACGCAGCGTCGCTGAGAATTATCCCAACGCTGGCCAGGACCACAATGCGGTTGCTGGTGGTCGCGTCCCTCGCAACGGCCCGTGCGCGGATCGAATACCGTTCCCGGACCACATACGCCGCTAACGGGAATGCAACCACGTCCCGGATCCCAGGTTTGCCCAGGGCCACAGCGGTTATGATTGCGGGCGGGAGCGCAGGTACGTCCGTTCCAGACGAATCCAGGGCCGCAGCTAGCCTGATTGGGTTCGCAGCGACGATCATTATAATCGTAATGCTCACCGGCGCGGCAGGAATTGCCGCGGTCGATCCACTCGCAGCTGCGGGTGAAAAAATCGTAACGCTGGCCGAAACCGCACTCGTGGTGCTCTTGGTAGACACAGCGATTTTCGTACGAATCCCACCAAGTGCCACGAGGGCAGCGACGCGCGTCGTTGTCCACGCAGGCATTGAGGAAATCATCGTAGTGCTGGTAAGCGCCGCAGTAGTAGCTGGGTGGCGGCGGTGCGTAGGCTACGCAGGAATCGCGGCCGGGATCATAGTATGTACCATCTGGGCAGTCGGTGGCGCGGTCAGCCACGCAGTAGCCGAGAGCGGGATCGAAATAGTAGCCGGGCGCGCAGGACGGATTTTGCGCTTTCGCAAGAATAGGCAGCTGGAACTGCTGAAAATTTACATTGTTCTCGGCGTCGGTAACCTGGAGCGTAAAGCGCACGTAACCGGGCTCGGAAAACTTTCCCTGAACGGTGAAGTAAGAGCTTTCGCTATGTGGAACGATCGTGAGGCCTTCGGGCAATTCCGCGTCGAATACGACGCCTTCGCTCTTAAGGCCGTCGTTGGTTTTATAGGTGAGTTTTTTCTGGAAGCGTTCTTTGGCCACGACGGCGGAGAGGCGCGACGTAGAAGTGAAACGAGGATAACGAAGCTCGGAATTATTGGCGGAGCTAACGCATACTTCTTGGGCCGCTATTCCCAGATTGCTCTCATCGCTGGCAGCTAGGGTGAAGCACCAGGTACCGGTGAATCCCGGGTATCCGGAGATATGCACGGTATTCGCTGTAGTATCTTCTAGGTCAAGCCCGGGTGGAAGCAAAGAGTCGAGGGCTTGCCAGCGAACGGGCGCCGTTTGCTCAGGAGCCAACACGAAAGAAGCTTCGAAATATTCTCCGTACTTTCCCACCATATCTTTGCCGTCGAATTGAATCGTGGCCGAGTCGGAAGTATCGAGCAGCGCGTCGACGATGGCATTCAAGCGAACTGAGGCATCGGCAAAGGCCTCTGGATTTCCTGGCAGGATGGCGGTGATCACCGCGAGCAGCAACGAGATAAAACGAACTTTCATTAGGTTTCTCCAATTCGAAAATTTTGCTAAACACGCGCACTACGCAATTTAGATGCCAGCCTCTGCTTATTATTTTTAGCCTTTCAGCGAACAGAAAAAAAATTGGAGCCAAAGTGACCTGGAAAAGCAGGAAATTTTTACCTGAAGTAAAACGATCAACTATGCCCTTCTTTGGGAAACCCACTTAAATGTTTTATATTTATAAATTGTTTGTCGCCGCCGCCTTTTGCAATGCGAAACCTTAAGGCATACTGAAGGCGGAGGCCCCATGAAACTCGTCCTGATGGTTTTACTTTCGCTTTCAGTCCTCGGCGCGGCCGAGGCGGCCACCACCGTTATTTATTTCGGCGGCTACGGCGCCAGCCAGGAACAAATGAAATGCTGGGAAGACGGCGCGCGCAAAGACCCTCGCTATGCCGGTTACGATTTTAAAGCCTTCCCCTACCCGATCGGCGCCACCGGCGCTAAGGCCAGCGTGCTCGCGGCGGGCGAAAACACGATTCAGCGCGTGCTAAAGAGAATCGGCGAGATGTCCGCGCGCGACCCTAAGCGTAAGTTTATCATCGCCGGGCATTCATCCGGCGCCGCGCTCGCCAATGCGGTGGCCGAACGCGTGAAAAATCCTTCCCAAGTGGAGCTCGTGGACCTCGACGGCTTCGCTGCATCCCCCCTCCTACAAAAAAGAATAAAAACCACCTGTGTGTACGCGGAGAATCCCAATACGGGCCTCCGATCGCGGAACGCCGGTAGCATGACCACGAACTGTCCCAAACAAAATCAGAAGCGCTATCCCGCCGCCCAGTGCAAAACGGCCTGGTGCC
Source organism: Bacteriovoracia bacterium (assembly GCA_050246755.1). Classification (GTDB taxonomy): domain Bacteria; phylum Bdellovibrionota; class UBA1018; order CAIPTA01; family CAIPTA01; genus JAKFYM01. Next base: position 28,857 of record JBFWVL010000002.1, on the reverse strand, counting down.
TACACTTCGCCGTGGTGAACACGAAAGCGCCCCCTTATTTAGGCAGCGATTTCAAACAAAATGGTTATAAAGGCTGCGGAACCAACTTGGATAAATGGTTAGCAGCAAGTCCTGCCGACGCCAGCCGCGAGCCCGAGACCACGCCTCAGGACTCCGCGCCCGTGCACTAGTTTCGCTACACTCTCCCCTGTACCCGACACCTTGCGCCAGTCTTCGCGTTCAATGTCATTTACCGCACTCTTTGCTACAATCTTTTGAATGGCGGAAAATAAATCGGGCCTCCACGCAGAAGCGCTGAAGGCCATTCACGGCGGACAAGAATACCTTCTTCGGCTCCGCAGATCCGACGGGTCCTGGCAAATCCCCGCTTACTTAGGCCCCGTCTATATTTGCCAGTTCTACCTGATGAGCCGTTGGGCCGGTCTCGCCATCGACCTCGACGAACCACGCTTCCGCGAACTGCTCCTAAGTCGCCAGCTAGACGATGGATCCTGGTATCAAATAAAAGACATTAATAATGTCCGCGGGGAGCTCAATACCACGATCCTCACCTATTGGACCCTCAAGGGCATGGGGGAATCGCCCGATTCCGCACCCATGAAAAAAGCGCGGGAATATATTCTGAAGAACGGCGGCCTCGCGAAAGTAGAGATCTTTCTCGTCGCGATCTTAGCGCTATTCGGAATCGTGCCCTGGGATCGCGTGCCCGCCACGCCCTATATTTCCTTTTTCGAATTCATGCCGATGAACTACCGGAGCTTCGCCCATTGGGCCAAGCCCCATATGCTCCCGCTGGCCTATCTCTGCCGCATGCGGGCTCACAAAGACATGGGCGATAAGTTCGGCCTCGAAGAGCTGAAGCTAGAGCGCGACACCAAACCGATTCCCGCGCGCAAAAAGGTAAACTCCCTGATCGACGGCTGGATCATCCGCAAACTGCTGTCCAAGCAGGGATTCTTCGGCAGCTGGAATGGATATACTACCTCGACAATTTTTTCCCTGGTGGCGCTCGCCGACTTCAAGGAACACTGCTCGCTTTTGAATCGCGAGATCGAGCTAGCCACCGCGCGCGGCCTCAAGCACCTCCACACACTTTATTTAAATGAAGAAAATTGCGCCTACGTGGGGATCAGCTGCGATGGCACATATTGGGAGACCATCCTCACCTCCACCGCCCTGCTTAGCTCCGGATTCAAACCCGAACAGCTCCAGCACTCGCTGGAATACGTGCGCGACAAGCAGATGGAAAATGGCGGGATGCCCTACGGCATGGATTTCCAGGCCGATCCCGACGTGGACGATACCTCCGCCTCCGTGGTGCTCTGGAGCCTTACCGAGAAAAAATACCATGAGAATGCGAAGCGCGCCCTAGACTGGCTGATGAAGCGGCAAAACAGCGATGGAGGCTGGGGCGCCTTCAATCAGAATAATCGAAATAATCCCCTGCTCAATTTTTTCCTCAAGGGGTACGGAGAGGTTGAGTCCCTCTTCGACTATTCTTCGGCCGACTGCACGGGCCACGTGCTCGAGGCGATGGCCCTCCACGGATTCAATAAGGACAATCACGCCGTGGCGAAAAAAGCCGTGCAGTACCTAAAAAACACGCAGAAAAAATCAGGCGCGTGGACGGGGCGCTGGGCCCTCAATACGATTTTCGGCACTTCGGTTTCCCTGACCGGGCTTATCGCCACGGGCGAATCCCTCCAGACGGATTATATTCAGCGTGCGCTGAAGTTTCTCTTCAGCAAGCAAAATACCGACGGAGGTTTCGGCGAGACTACCCTTTCCTATTCGGATGAAAGCCTCAGTGCCGTAGGCCAAAGCACGCCCACGCAAACGGCTTGGGCCCTCATGACTTTCGTAAAGGCCGGTGCGGCCAATTCCGAATCAGCCGAAAGAGCCGCCGAATACCTGATTCAATACTTTAAGAAGCACGGAAAATGGTTTGATCCAAGCGTGACGGCCACCGGGCATCCCGGCCAGGCCTATATGCATTACTCCGTATACGCGCCGGCCTTTCCCCTTATCGCGCTCAGCCATTTCCTCCAGGCCCGCGGTGTTGAGGTTAAGCCCACCAGCTTCAACTACGAGCGAGAGCCCTTCTTCGAGGGGCGCCCGCCCGTGGTCACCAAGGAAATGCAGCTCTGACCTAGAGCGACACTACGGGTTTGAATCCGCCGTAGATCATGCGCTTGCCGTCGAAGGGCATGGCCGATGGATCCATCATATCGGCTAGGCGGGGATCCTTCATCACTTTCGCCAAGACGCGATCGCGGTGCGCGCGGGATTTGTAAACGATATAAGAGAAGAAAACTACTTCGCCTGCTTTGAGCTTCACGCTCTGGGGGAACGAAGTCCACTTGCCCTTTTTCACGTCGTCTGCCTGGCATTCGAAATATTCGAGCGCTCCGTGATCCTTCCAAACCTTGCCGGCCGTCTTCGCCATTTTTATGTAAGCGGCGATATTTTTGCGGGGAATCGGTAAAACAAATCCATCTACGTAGTTAGCCACGGAAACTCCTTATTCTGGTAAAAAAATAAATTATCACCCGCTATTTTTTTTAATCAAGCTGCGGCGGGCTGTGCGGCAAAATCACCGATTATGGTATCTTGCCTAATCCCTGGAGACCGCCGATGAAAAAAGAACCCAGCTGCCCGCACTGCAACTCTGAGAATACCTACGCCGATGGAAATCTTTGGGTCTGCCCGGAGTGCAGCCACGAATGGAGCCCGCACGAGGCGGCCTCTGCGGAAAATACGCCGCCCGACTCTACCGTACGAGACGCTCACGGAAATGCCTTGGCCGATGGCGACGCCGTGACCACTATTAAAGACTTAAAAGTAAAAGGCTCCTCCTCGGTGGTGAAAGTGGGCACCAAGGTGAGAAATATCCGCCTCGTGGAAAGCAGCGACGGCCACAATATCGATTGCAAGATCGAAGGAATCGGCGCGATGAAACTCAAATCGGAATTCGTGAAAAAGGCCTGAATAGGCCGCAAAGCTCTCGTCTTTGCTTCTTTCGTATTTCCGGCCATCTTGGTAAAATTTACGCATGAAACGGATCTCACCCGCTTACCTCGGCCTATTTCTCTTCCTGAGCGCCTGTGCTTCGGCGCCCGTGGCCCAGGAGCGGAATCTATCTTCGGAAAATCCCGTCTGGAAAGAAAGCGGCAAGATCGAGGTCACGAATATAGATGGCTCCCTGATTGTGGTGCGCGCCGATCCCCTCGTCACCCCGCTATCGCTCATCAACTCTCCCGCTGGCTCCGCCGATAACGTGGCCACTATCGCCGCGAACGAGTACTTCGACGTGGTCATCAATGCCGCCATGTTTGGTAAGGACTACGTGACCAGCATCGGCTATATGCGGAATTACGAGAACGTGAATAACCCTCGCTTCAGCGCCAAACTCCGCGGATTCCTGATGTTCAATCCCAAAAGTCCCAAATCTCCCGCCGTAAAGATCGGCACTAAGGAAGATATTGGCGCCTACCATACCACTTTCCAAACCTACCGGATGTGGGACGCGGAGAAAGGCATCCTCTGGAATAAAGGCGCCAGCATCTACCACCACGTGGGCCTCGTGGGCGTAGACGATAAAAACAGGATTTTATTTTTCTATCATCCCCGCCTGGTCGATGTTCACGATCTGGTAGAAAGAATCTTAAACCTAAAGCTCAACCTCACCGGCCTGCTCTACCTCGACGGCGGCAATCACGCCGCCCTCTTTCTCTCTCCTGAACTCGGGCAAGAGCACGCCACCTGGCTGGTATTGCCCAATCTCCTGGGCATCAAGGGCGCGCGGCCTTAGTGCGAATCAAAATAAGGCCGCATTCCCTTCACTCTCTTGCGAAGCACTTTATCCGGCTTCACTTGCGAAAACACCGATCTTCCGTTGTCGCAGTGATACTCGTACTCAGCTCCCGTACTTACCCCCGAGCCGCCACTCTCTTCTCCTTCGCAAAGCCCATTGTTGAGATTCCTCGCCATGTGCTCAAGCTCTTCGGGCGTAGACCATACCTCTTCGTAGTAGCACTCTTCCTCGGGGCCTGGGAGGCATTCGAAATTTGCCCGCGCGTTGCCGGGAATAGATAGAAGCAGGGAAATGCAGAGTAAGATAAATGCATTCATGCTTCTTTATCGACTGCCCTCCGATCGAAATACACTCATCTAAGCCCTCGATTTGATTTATCATTTTTAATGGTCAATCATTTGGTTGATTATTAATCCAAGCTCTTTTATAGTTTATTTATGAGTGCCGCCCTCAAAGAAGAACAAATCGACCAGCTGTTTTACGCGCTCAGCGATTCCACGCGGCGGCGCATGCTCAAGCAATTGACGGCGGGCACCCAGATCGTCTCGGAGCTGGGCCAGCCTTTTGGCATCAGCAAGCAAGCCGTGTCGAAGCACCTGCAGGTTTTGGAAAGCGCGAAACTAATTTCCAAAGAGAAAGATGGGCGCATCCAGCGCTGCACCATCAACCCCGAGAGATTGCAAATGGTGGAAGAAATCGTGGCCGAATACCGGAAGTTCTGGGACCAGCAACTCAGCGCACTGGACGACTATATCGAATCAAATAAGAAGAAAGGACCCAAACAATGAACACCCAATACAACCTCAATATGAGCCGCATCTATAAATGCGACGCGAAAACCCTCTTCCAAGCCATCGGCGACGGCTTGCTCTTTAAATTCACGGGCGCACCCGTGGATAAAGCGAAGGTGGATTTCCGCGAAGGCGGGAAATTTCACCTGGAATGGCCTAAAGCTAACGGCAACCTAGATGGGGAATTCAAACAAATCGTCCCCCACTCTAAAATCGTCTTCACCTGGCCCACCGTGAGCAAGGACACCAATGAGAAAATCTCCACCCTCGTGACGATCTCCATCCAGGAGAACTACGGAAAATCCATCCTCACCCTCAAACACGAAGGCTTCGACGGCTTCATCACCCTCAACGCCCACGATTTCGGCTGGGACGACGCGCTCAGCGACCTGCGCAAATCTTTCCGCGAGCTGATCGCGAAGATGGAGAAAAATACCTCGGGCCTCGATCTCTACTTCAAGATCAAGAAAACGATCCACGCTCCCCGCGCGAAAGTATACGCAGCCTACGCCGATCACAAACAGCTCAACCAGTATTTTGGCTGCAATTCCACCACCGATTTCGTGGCGGGAAATACGGTGGAGTGGAATTTTCCCGGCTACCCCACGCAAAAACTCGTGGTCAAGCAAGCGATACCCGGCGAGATGATCTCCTTCCAATGGGGCGAAGCCGTGGTCTGCTTTTCCTTCCGGGATAAAGGCCCCGGTGAAACCGAATTGGTGGTGGAATCCACCGGCTACGCCGCCACGCAAGAGAGCCTCGACCATTCCTACAAGGAGTGCGAGGGCTGGCAGAACGTATTGGACAAACTCGCCGTATTCTTGGTGGGCAAGCTCTAAACGCCGCGTTTTCTTGACGAGCAACTACCGCCTCTAGTGGTCTACTTTTATTAGGGAGTAGTTGCTCGGCCTTACGGCCGAGGAATGGGTCGACGTACTGGGTAGCAAAACCCCGGCCCCTTCGCAGGATCCCCTGTTAACGAGACTAGCACTGGCGAAAAACTCGCCGTGCGGTTTCGTTTTATCGAAAACACCTCACGGCCCAACGTTGAGGTATTCCTTGGAAACTTTTTTCAGCTCGTTCTTGCTCGTGTTCGCCGGTGAAATGGGAGACAAAACCCAGCTCGCCACCATCGCCCTCGGCGCTCATTATTCCAATACCACCCTAGTAACTTTCGGCACTACCTTGGGAATGGTGGCCTCGAACGCCCTGGCCATCTTCCTCGGCCATAAGCTCCTCGCTCGCATCCCGATGAAATGGATTCGCGTGGGGGCTAGCTTGCTTTTCTTGGCGTTTGGCGCGGTGATCGCAATAACCGCCTCGCGTCAATTAAGATAAGTATTGACGATCTCCTATTACGGATATATTATGTCCGTAATAGGAGATCAAATACATGCAACGCCTGAATTACTACCCCCACTTCCTCAAAGCCTTTCAAAAAATGACCGAGATCGAAACGCTGATCAAAGAAAGCTCCTTCGATCACCACCTAGTTCACCTCGTGAAACTCCGCGCCTCCCAAATCAATGGCTGCGCCCTCTGCGTAGACACGCACAGCAAGGAAGCGAAGATCGATGGCGAGCGTGAACTGCGCCTCTACCACGTGGCCGTATGGGAAGAGTCGCCCCTATTTTCGGAAAAAGAAAAAGCCGCTCTCCTCTGGACGGAACACGTTACCAAGCTCAGTCAGGCGCCCATTTCCGATGAGCTATTCGCCAAAGTAAAAGCGCAATTTTCCGATAAGGAACTCACCGAGCTCACCATGGTGATCGCGATGATCAATGCCTGGAACCGCTTTGGCGCCCCCTTCCGCACCACTCCCGGTTCGATGGACAAAATGCTGGGATTAGATAAAGCTGGGTTATGACCTTAGGAAACCAAGTCGAGTGGGCGCTGCATTGCATGTCGATTCTGGCGGGAATGCCGCCGGACGCTATGGTGCCCGCGAAAGTATTGGCCGAATTTCATGGGGTCCCCAAAGAATACCTTTCGAAGGCCCTGCAGGCCCTGTCCAACGCGGGGCTGGTGGAGACCACGCTCGGCCCCAAGGGCGGGTACCGCCTGGCCAAGCCCGCCTCGGCCATTAGTTTTCTGGATATCGTGGAGGCCGTGGAGGGCAGGAAGAAAACTTTCCAGTGCCATGAGATTCGTCGGGAAAATCCCTGCATTCCCAAGAAATCAGCTGCCTACTCCGATATTTGCGGCATTGCCGCGGTGATGCACCAGGCGGACCAGGCCTGGCGCTTCGTGCTGAAGCAAAAAAAACTTTCTGAAACGGTGAAGGAAGTGGCCGAAGTATTAGGGCCCGAAAATCTAAAAAAGACGGCGGCTTGGTTTGCCGAAAAGATCTAAAAATAGCTATTTCCAATCCGCAGCCCCTGATTCAAAACTTCTAGACATGCTTCCCGCGCGGCAATAACCTCTACCCCTAAACATGGGGATCCGCGTCATGAGCTTGTTGGTGGTTGCAGCATTTTTCTTATCCGCATTACGCGCCCAAGCCGCCTCGTTCACCTATGATGATTTCGTAAAACTCCTCCAGGAAAAAAATATCACCAAGATCGCAGACGCCATCGCGGCTCTGCCCGAGGAACTGCGCGCCAACTACACCCTGATGTCCGACAGCATGAGTGCCCAGCCCTCTTCGCCCACGCATCCCCGCGCGATTCTTTTCGGCCAAGACGCGAAATTCGTGGTTACTTTTAACGGGGACCCCAAGCACCTCAACTATGATCGCCTCGAGGTGTTGCAATTTCGTGAAGAGACCAATGAGTTCGAGCTTCGCTTCATCAAGTTCGAAGGTAATGCTCCGCAGTTCTCGGCGAAAAATCCTCGCTCCTGCGTGAATTGCCATTCCGCCAATCCGAAGCCCATCTGGGGCTCCTACCAAGACTGGCCCGGCACCTATGGCAATGACGATCGTATTAGCGAAAAAACCGCACCGGAAATTTACGAGGGTTTCCAATCCTTCCTGGCGATCCAGCCCCAGCATGAACGCTACCGCCACTTGATTCGAGATCCTAAGCACCGCCTGTATCCCTTCGTGGATGCCGATGGAGAAGACCTCAGCCTCCACCTCTCGCATTCATTGCGCCCGGGAAACCGCTTAGGAAATTTCTTTGGCCGCCTAATGGGGCGAAGCGCGGCTTCTCTCGTTCGCGGTAGCAAATACTTCCAGAACCACGTGGCCACCACTTTGCTCGGATTGATTTCCCTCGGACACAACTCGCTCGCTTATGCCGGCCATCCCTGCCTCACACCGGCCGACCTCGCCGAATACGATGCGCAGCTAAGCAAAGATTTCCAGGCACGCTACGCAATGGCGGACCATCCCAAATTATTCGAAAGGCTCGCCGCCCTGAAAGAGCCCGAACAGATCCGTGATTTTATCCTACAAAAACTTTTGTTCGGCCCTGACTATACGTGGGACATGAACCGGTTCGCGAGAGGCGGCGTGGTGGGCAGCCCGGTGACTTATTTCTTAGGGGAAGTGAATCAAACCAGTTTCGTGGCGGCGCGCGTGATGGACTATGCCGTGGAGATGATGCCCGAACTGAAGCCCTACTATATTCCCGCCGGCGCAGATTCCTGGTGGACTGCCGACTATATCCGCCGGGTGGTGGCGCCTTACGATACTTGGTACGATGCCACGGGATTGCTCTATCGCATCGATACGGCGCACGATGCCTGCGAAATGCTTTTGGTTAAGGCGAAGGCGGAGTGGGCTCTCCCGTAGCGGCGAGCTCCTTCTTCAGCCCCCATACCTTCGTGAGCAAACGAGGGGCATGAGAGCCGATATAGGCCATCAGTAAAAACTTGATGAATCTTCCCGCGAAAATTACGGCCGCCAGCTCTAGCAGAGGCGTATCGGCAAGAGTAGCGAGGATCACCGCCGGCTGTTGCACGAAGGGCGTAACTGCCACCGCGAACACGAGCAGGAGCCCGTACTTATCGAAAAATTCCAAAGTCCACGCCCAGCTCCGGCTATCATTGAGGCCCGGAAAGAATTCGAGAATCCAAGGGAGGCCATGGTGCTCCACCAGCGCCGCTAAACCGAGGGCGCCCAGCGCGGATCCCAGCGCCACGCTGAAAGCGAGGATGAACCAGCGCCGCGGGATCAGCATGGAACTGGAAATCAGGATTCCGTCGCTGGGAATAAATACCAAAATATTATCGAGCGCCGCCAACAAACCGATCAAGGGCGGATACCAAACACGGTGCACGTAGCGCTGAAGAATTTTCACGTAGGCTTTTATTTTTTCTTGCAGGTGATCAGCGCTCATTATCGGCCCTCTTTCCTTTTTTCTACTTGAGCCACATACCAAGAGCCGAGCGCCGCCGTGGCGAGGATCGAGAAAATCACGAGCAGCGAAACCCAGCTCGGAATTTTTATAAAATCCACCAAGAGCATTTTCGAACCGATGAAACCAAGCACCGCCGCCAAGCCGGGCTTTAGGTAGCGCAGCTCGGCTACCCAGTCGGCCAGCACGAAATAGAGCGCACGGAGGCCCAGGATCGCGAGAATATTGGAGGCAAACGCCACAAACGCGTCTTGGGTAACCGCGAACACCGCGGGAATGGAATCCACGGCGAACACGAGGTCCGTTACTTCGATCACCACCAAGGCGAGAAAAAGCGGGGTGGCTTTTTTGATCCCATTTTCCACGGCGAAAAAATGATTCCCATGGAATACGCCGGTGGACGGAAAAAACCGCTTCAGCAAGCGAATCGACCAATGCTCCTTCACGTCCATCTTTTCGTCGGAATCGCGCAGGAATTTTATCGCCGTCACCACCAGGATCGCGCCGAATAGGTAGAGGACCCAATGGAAGAGATGCAGGAGTTGGGCGCCCACGATAATGAAGAAGGCCCGCAGCACGATCGCTCCCAGCACCCCAAAAAAGAGCACCCGGTGCTGGTACTGCGCGGGGATTTTGAAGGAACTGAAGATGAGCAGAATGATAAAGAGGTTATCTACGCTCAGGCTCTTCTCCACTAAGTAGCCCGTGAGAAACTCAAGGCCGAGTTCCTTGCCGAAGGTGAACGCGAACCAAGCGTTGAAGAGCAGCGCGAGGGTCACCCATAGGCCGCTCTCGATCAACGCTTTTTTGCGCGAAATGGCATGGCCGCCGCGCCCGAACAGGCTTAGATCCACGACCAAAAGAAAAAAGATCCCGACCGAAAAGGAAATCCAGAGCCAAGGAGGCGCCACCGACACTTGAGAAATAAAATTCATGCGTCTCCCCTATCAGGCTTTCTTCGCACGCGAGGAATAAAGAACCTTTTCGGTAAAGGCGAGCATGAGGGTGGAGAAAAGAAAAACCACGTGGATGATAATTTCCCATTTCACCAACGCGGGATCCTTATTGCTGATATTGATGAAGGACTTCAGCAAATGAATCCCCGAGATCCCTACCAGGGCTCCCGCTAGTTTCACCTTAAGAGTGCCGGCGTCGATTTTCTCCAGCCAGTCCGGACGGTCTTCGTGCTTATCTAGGTGCATCTTGCTCACGAAAGTGGCGTAGCCCCCGATGATCACCATCACGAGGAGATTGAGCACCATCGAGATATCCACGAGGGTCAAAATGCCTAGCATCAGCACTTCCTCCTTGATGGTTCCTATGGTGGCGCAGAGGTGGATCAGCTCCACGAGGAATTTGTAGGCGTAGAGAACCGAGCCCACGATCAAGCCACCGTAAATCGGCGCCTGCACCCAGCGGCTCGAGAAAATGATTGCCTCAAATAAATGTTCCAGTTTTTTCATTTCATTTCCTGCTTAAAAAGGTTTCGCGCCGGCGAGGTACGCGGCGGCCGCGCCCAAAAGAATCGTAAGGAACCAAACGGGCTTGGCTGCACTTGGCTTGCGCACCAGCACGCCCGCCATCGCGGCGAAGAAAAACCAAATGCCGAGCTTAGCGATTACCCAGCCGGGAAGGCCGTGGTGCACGATCCCGAGCCGCGCGAGCAGCCCGAAACCACCCACCAGGGAAAGCAGGAGCCCGATTCCGTGGGTGATCGCGAGGGGTTTGCGCCAAGGGTGATTTTTTCCATTTCCATTGATGGCGCTGGTGGCTACTCCCCCGAGCGAGAGAAAGACCATCAACACGCCAGACAAGTGAATGATTTTATAAACCGAGTAAGAAATCATCTTACGCCACCGACTGCTTCAAGCGCTCGATTCGCTCTTCCAACGGGGGATGCGTGGAAAAGAGGCGTAACAATCCGCTCGGGCGGCTGGAAATTTTCAGGGCCTGGACCGCGGGCTGGGCCTCGGTATCCACTCCTTGAAAAGTACGCTGCAAACCTTCAAGGGCCTGGATCATGCTCCCGCGCCCGGCCAGCTTCGCGCCGCCCGCATCCGCACGGTATTCCCGGTAGCGCGAGAACCAAGCCACCACCATCGAGCCCAAGATCATGAACACCATCTCGAGCACGAACTGCACGGCGTAGAACGACATCGGTGTACCGCTCCGTTCCTCGCTATCGTTTCCGCGGGTCATCGTTAGGCCGTACGCAATCGCGCGGGCCAGAAACATCACGAAGGCGTTCACCACCCCTTGGATCAAGGTCATCGTCACCATGTCGCCATTCGCGATGTGGGCCACTTCGTGCCCGAGCACGCCGCGAATTTCTTCGGGCCGCATACGATGGAGAAGCCCGCTGGATACGGCCACCAAGGAGCGCGACTTCGTGGGGCCAGTGGCGAACGCATTCACTTCCGGCGAGTCATAAATCCCTACTTCGGGCATCGCGGGCAGGCGCGCCGCGCGGGCCAGCTCATGCACCATTTGCAATATAGCCAGCTGCTCAGGATTTCTGGTATCCGTGGAAATAATTTGCACGCCCATCATCCATTTAGCCATGATGCGGGAAAGCCCGAGCGAGATAAACGCCCCTCCCATCCCCCATAGTAAACAGAAGATCATTAGAGACTGGTAATCCAGCCCGTAGGCGGTGATATAGGGCTTTACGCCCAGCACATTCAGTATAACCGAGATGGTGACCACCACCAGGGCGTTCACCGCGAGAAAAAGTCCGATTCTTTTTACCCAAGCCATAGAAACCTCCGAGATTCCATACTATAGCTAGAATCAATACTTCTTAAAAATCGATAAATTAGAACGTAATATTCGTTTTAACAGAATCACAAAGGAGACCCAAATGCAGTGGCTTAACTACCATCACTTATTTTATTTTCGCGTGATCGCGGCCGAAGGCGGCATCGCCCGTGCGGCGGAAAAACTGCGCATCGGCCAATCCACCCTGAGCACTCAGCTCAAGCAGCTCGAAGAAATGGTCGGCAAACCCCTCTTCGAGCGGCGCAACCGCAAGCTCCTTTTAACCGAAGCCGGCAAGGCCGCGCTCGACTACGCCAACGAAATCTTTCGCCTCGGCGACGAGATGCTCGAAGTGCTCAAAGATCGTACGCCGGAAAATTACACGCACCTCCAGATCGGCGCCCTCGACAGCGTGCCCAAGCGCGTGCTGCTTTCCCTTACGATGGAAGCGTACAAAATCGCTCCTTGCACCATTTCTATCCTAGAGGGAAAGGGCGATGAACTCTACCGCGAGCTCCGCGCCCACCGCATCGATCTCATCGTGTCGAACTATCCGGCTCAGATGATGGAAGAGGAAAAAATATACTCCAGATCCGTAGCAAAATTGCCCGTCTCCGTTTACGGTGCGGCGAAATTCAAAGGCCTGAAAAAATCTTTCCCGCAATCACTGAACGGCAAACCCTTCGTGCTTCCCACGATCCACAGCAAACTACGCCACGATCTCAACCATTTCTTTAAGCTGCACGAAATTCAAACCTCACCCGTAGCCGAAACCCAGGATACCAGCCTGCAAAAGCTGCTCGCCGAACATGGGATTGGCTTAGCGCCCTTCTCCGAAGGCGCTAAATTTCGCGAAGAGAACTTGATCCGGGTTGGTCGCCTCGCAGGCGTATACGAGGAGGTATGGCTCATTTCCGCGCAGCGGAAACTGGAAAATCCAATCGCAGCAAAACTAATGAACTCTTTTTCGCTGAACTAAGCAAATGAGCGAAACTACGCAAAGCATGCAAGCCTAATCCGGCACCGTCATCAATAATGGCCGCCCCTTCGTGATCACCATCGTGTGCTCATATTGGGCCGTTAGGTATTTTTTGCTGGTTGCGAGCGTCCAGCCGTCTCCGGTATCAAAAACTTGGCGAGCTCCGGTGGAAAGAAAAGGCTCGATGGTGATAACCTGATTCTCTTTCAGCACTCGTTTGTCTCGGGGATCATAGTATCCCGGAATAAAGCCGGGTTCCTCGTGCAGGGCGCGGCCCACTCCGTGACTGCCGATATTCTCGATCACGGTCAGGCGATTCTGCACGGCGTGGCCCTCGATCGCCCGCCCGATCCCATTTAAAAGCCTTCCCGCGCTGGCTTCATTGATCGCAAGCTCCAAAGCCCGTTTCGTGGCGAGGCAAAGTTTGCGTTTGAGGTTCGATTCCGGAGGAAGGATAAAGGAACCACCGGTATCGGCGAAGTAACCATCCAGCTCGGCCGACACGTCGATATTCACTAGATCCGCGGCACGCAAAATTCTATTCCCGGGAATCCCATGCGCCGCCTCTTCATTCACGCTGATACAAGTCGTTCCAGGAAAATTATAGGCAAGCTTCGGCGCCGACCTCGCGCCGTGAAATTCGAGAAATTTCCGGCCAATTTCGTCGAGCTCGCGCGTGGTCATACCCGGCTCCAGGGCCTGCCCCATGGCTTTCAGGCAGTTAGCCACGATTCGGCCAATTCTTCTCAGCGCAAGAAGGTCTTTTTCGGATTCAATCGACATGCTTTAGTTTAACGCAAAACCGAGAACGGGTCACCTTACTCCCACGAACTCCCGGATCAGGCCGCCAGCGAGCACGGCCGCGGGTTCATTCTTTCCCAAATCCGTCAGCACCACGAGGCCGTACTGGGTGCCGTTGTAGTGAAAAACCAGCGCGTGGCTGCGAACGGCCACTTTCTTTTTCACACCGTTTACCTCAGACATCTGCGCGCGTCCATTGGGATAAGTGCCGGTTTTCCCGCCCACGAAAATATTCTTCGGAATATACTTATTGCCCTTCTTATCCCCCGTCTGACAGGTATAGAGCATCTTCCATGCGTATTCGGCGCCCGCGTAGCGGCCCGTATAAGTATCGTAGAGGTACTTGGCCGTATCGGCCGCGGTGAGCTCGTTGCCGTGGATATATTTTTCGTCAATCCCCAGGCGCGTGCGGGATTTCACTTCTTTTCTCAGGCTGCCTAGAACGTTCTTTTCGTTTTCCACCAGCAAATCGCCCTGCCAGGCACGGATATCGTGGTAGCCCATGCGTTCCGTGAACTCGATCACCGCCGCGCGGCCGCGGTCGGCGTTGAGCTCACCGCTTTTATCTTTACCAAGCCGCGACTGAAGGAGAACCCAAGAGTCGTTGTCTGAGTGCATGTAAATGCGGGCCATGTGGTTGATATCGTCGTCGGAAATGGTTTCCGTCCGCAAGAGATTGCCCTTTTTGTCTTTGATCTCTTTTAGGATCGGCGGATAGCGCAGCACTTCGCCCCTCTGCTTATCCAGCAGGGCCGCCACCACGAAAACCTTGGAGGTAGAAGCACCAAAAATTCTGGTGGCAGAAGGCTTGCTCTGCGACAGCATTTTATTATTGTCGAGATCAATGAGGGCCCACTGCACTTTGTCGACGGGCATTTGCTTCAAGGCCTCATACTGCGCCTGCTGCACTTCGGTCCAAGGCTCGCCCTCGCCGCCGACCAAAGCGGCCTTGAAATCCGCGAAGGTTTTACCGTTCGGGAATTTGGTGAAGTCCGGATCCGTTTCGGGTGCGGTGAATTTTTTAACAGTTGCCGGATTATCATTTTCGGAATTCTCCGAGGCAACTACCCGAAATTTCTGCGAATTTGCGCAGGAAGAGACCAGAAGAATGGCAAAGATTACCGACAAAAAACTAGGTTTTAGCATAGGTAGACTTATCGGTACGGGAGAAGTCGAGTCTTAGAATTTCCGGCATTACCTGGTGGCGGTAACTCGAGCCTACCTAAATGCCGTAAAACAACTCCTCTGCTAACATAGAAAAATATGAGAAAGAAAGTTCTGCTCGCCCTGCTGGGCATCTTATCGGTGTGGCTAACACTTAGCTTTTTAAGCCCTCCCGCTCAGATTCCAAGCGATTTGCCGTTGCAGAACAAACCGAAGAGCAATGTACCCGATTCGCCCCGAATAGAAAAAAACTCCTCCTCTCCCTCCCCAGCCCAACCGCCACCAAACGCCTTCGCCCCAGATCGGGAACGGAAGCCGATGCCATTACCACGAAACCTAGAAACGTTTCACTTTCCCTCCGAGCTAAAAATCAAGAATTTGAAAACCTATGATTGGAGCGACGATTCCGAAGCACTTAAAAATTTCGGCGATCCGCGCTTCGACGAGGAATTTTTAAAAAATAATAAAAGAAATCGAAACGGCGCAAATGCATGGCAAGAAGACACCTTTCGCCCCGTAAAACTAGGCTGGTACGACGCAACCGTTTTCAGCCTGGGCGAAACCAAAAATAGAACGCTTTTCTTTGCTGATATCGAAAAGCTAAGTGCTAGAGGAACTACCACGCCTTACGTAGCCTCGATCCGAGCGCAAGACAATGGTGCCTGGAAAGATATCTCCTATTCTCAATGGCAATCTCCCTATTTTGACAATGAGGTCTACTTTGGAGGCCTGCATTTTCCCTACGACGATTTCTGGAAAGGAATTTTTAGAAGCTTGCCTTGCCAGGAGATCCTAGCCCTCCATATTAGCCTAGTCTCAGGAGTCCGGGATCCCACTTACACCAACTGGTTTGATGCGCGAGTATATTGCAGGATCGGACTAAATGAACTTACGCCGGTAGGCATGATGATATTTTCCCATAGCAGCCGGGACCATTGATGACTAAGAACTAGGCAGCCCGACGATACAAGCGGTAGCGGCTAGCTTCCTGCTCTCAGCTTTCCCTTATGAGCGCCCTTTACGCCGGATTCCTCAGCCCTTAAGCGTTATCGAACGCCGCTTGCAGCTTCTTGATGTCGAGCTTCGTCATCTTCCACATCTCCACCATCATGGCTTCCTTCTTCGCTTTGTTCTTGGTGGTATTCCATTGGTCGAATTGCGCAGGGGTGATCTGCCAGCGAACGCCGAACTTGTCGATCACCCAGCCGCATTGCACGGGCTTACCGCCACCACTCGATAACTTTTTCCAATAGGTGTCGATCTCGCGCTGGGTTTTGCAGGGAACCACGAACGAGACGGATTCATTGAACGGCATATCCACGAACCCATTCAAGAGCATGAGTTTCTGCCCGAGGATCGTGAGGTGCGCAGTAAGTACCGACCCCTCTTTCACTCCCATGGGATTTTTGCCCCAGTAAGCGAATTTACCGACTTTAGTTCCCTTGAAGACGGACTTATAGAACTTCACCATCTCGGCGGCGCTTTTATTGGACCAGATACAGGCGTAGGCTTTTTGCATTTTTAAATCTCCTGATGTGAATTCTATCTCGGTAGCGGAGATTGATCTACATGCCGTGCGTAAAACGATACGCCACCTGGCCTACTTAATTATTGTTGGAAACTCATATGCGAATCGCTGTAAAAACAACAATCAAGTAGACCAGCTAGAGTCTCAAAAATTTCATCACGCCATTAAAGTTATCGACCACCATATCCGGACCCTTTTCGAATTTTTCCTTCGGCAGGTGAAAGCGATTCACCCATACCGTAGGATAGCCTCGCAAATACTCGATGGCTAGTTTAGCGGCAGGAAGAACTCGCGGTCATGCCTGCGAGCGGTGAAAAAGAGTTAAGCTCCCTGCGAATCCGTCCGATTCCGGGAGGATTTCCATAAGCATTGGTGCGGGACCAATACGCCATCGCTTCGTCGCCCGAATAACGGCAGAACTGCCGTAGTGCAATGGCAGCGATGAAACCAGAAGCGTGCGCGCCGTTATTGCAGTGAACGAAAACCCTGCCGCCGCCCTGGAGGCCGGCATTGATTGCCTGAAGCACGGGAGCTGGATTCAGCCAGCTGACGCTGCGGTAAACAATCTTTCCCCTAGAGCAGGAAACGCTGCGAGGAGTGGCCCCGGAATAGAGAAAGAAAGCCTGGGAAAAACCTTTCTCGCAAAGATCGCTTAGCTGCTCATTGGACAGCTGAGCCTGGCCGCTAACTCCCGCACGCACCAGCACTCCACCGAGGACGCTTTGCTGGTTTTTTACCGGTCCGGCATGGGCAAAATCAGACTGCGAAAGGAGTAGGAGCGCGAGGAGGGATACAGAGTAAAGCGTGTTCATTTTGTTCTCCAAATAGATCGTTTGCCGAGAGCAATGACGCTATGTATCATAAATTGCGTTTTTGGGAAACTTAAGTTTTGGCCAAGGCTGCCCCTAAAGCTCCATGCTACTATTTTTCGATGTCCCTTCGATCCAAGCTCTCTCTCATTCGCCGCGGTCTTAAAGGCGAGCACCACGACTATACCTCCGGCAGCATCTCCGATGCCGTGATCCTGCTCGCCGTTCCGATGATCCTCGAAATCGGGCTCGAAAGCGTGTTCGCCGTGGTGGACATGTTCTTCGTGAGCGGCCTAGGCCGCAACGCCATCGCCACCGTGGGCCTCACCGAATCCGTGATCACCCTCGTCTACTCCCTCGCTATGGGCATCAGCATCGCCGCCACCGCCGTGGTAGCGCGCCGGATCGGCGAGAAGAATCCCGAAGCTGCCGCCCATGCCGGCGCGCAAGCGATCGTGATGGCGCTGCTCATTTCCTTAGTGGTTGGCGCGTGCGGCTTCGTGTTTGCTTCGGATATTCTGCGCCTGATGGGCGCGCAGCCGGAAGTTATTCTCGAAGGCACGCCCTTCGCGCGCCTGATGCTCGGTGCCTGCGCTCCCATCGTGCTGCTCTTCCTCATCAACGGAATCTTCCGCGGCGCCGGCGACGCCGCCATGGCCATGAAAAGCCTTTGGATCGCCAGCGGCGTAAACATCCTTCTTTGCCCGATCCTCATCCACTTCTTCGGGCTCACCGGCGCCGCCTGGGCCACCGTGATCGGCCGCAGCTCGGGCGTGGCCTACCAGCTTTACCATTTGCAAAAGGGAAGCGGTGAGCTGCGCTTTTTGCGGCGCCACTTCTCGCTCGATCTCCCGGTATTCAAATCAATCATTCAAATCGCCTGGCCGGCTTCCATTCAGTTCTTAATCGGCAGCGGCAGCTGGATCATCCTGAACAAATTAATCGCGGAAACGGGCGGCACCGCCGCTTCGGCTGGTTCCCAAATCGCCTTCCGCAATTTCGTATTCTTTATCTTGCCGGCCTGGGGGCTCAGCAATGCCGTGGCCACCCTCGTGGGCCAAAACCTGGGCGCCAAACAACCGCAACGCGCTACGGAGAGCGCGCGGGTAGCGGCGAAATACAGCGCGGTGATGATGCTGCTGGTAACTATTTTCCTCGTAACTTGTGCCGGGCCGCTGGTGGGAATTTTTACCAGAGAACAGGCGGTATACGATTTCGGCGTATCGGCCTTAAGGATTCTCGCTTCGGGATTCGTGTTTTACGGCATAGCGATGGTTTTTGAGCAGGCCCTTAACGGCGCGGGCGACACGAAGATGCCCACTCGGCTAAATTTTCTCTGCTTCTGGGTATTTCAGCTGCCCCTCGCCTACTACTTGGTAAAGCACACGTCCCTGCGAGAAACGGGGGCGATGCTGGTGATCCCAATCTCCCATGCGTTGCTCACGGCGCTATCTTGGTATGTATTCCGGCAGGGAAAGTGGCGCGAAAACAAGGTGTGAGCTTTGCCTCCGGCCATACATAAATCACACATTTTTCGGGTCCACCAAAAATAAAGCCCCGGAAAAAAGTATATATAAATAGAATTTATGCATTAAACTGAAGGCACCCGCCTTGCGAGGGTTACTTTCCCTACGCTACCTCATCGCCCCCAACGTCGCTGCACCAAAAGCGCCACCGTTCGCGCTAGGCTTGTATTCGCCGGGCTGCCGAAAAGGGTTTGATCCGCGTAACTTAATGTTCCGCTCCAGAGATCACTGGGCATAAAACTCGCCGACAGCACCCCTGTTGCGTAGCGCTCCAACGAGCCGGCAAAATTGATCGCACCTTTTATTTCGACCGGATCTTCGTAGAACCACGTGATCGACGAGCCGAAACGCCAGAGCTTGGTATTGTAGCCGCCGCCCAAACCGGCACTCCCGCCCCAGCCGGGTTTCAATTGCCCCGTAAGCTGAGAGGTGGCGTATTCTTTTCCAAGCGAGCGATGCGCTTCGAACGACAGGAACCCATCTACGCTGCGAATTGACTTACTCAGTAGGGCGCCCGCTCCCAGGGCCCAGAATCCGTTTCCACGGCTATCCAGACCGCCTACCTCCGACTCTGCCTTTGATTTTCCCGTAGGGGCCGTCACCTGAAAAAAGGCAATTCCCTTAGGCCGAAACGGATTGTAGTCCCAGTCGGGAAGAATCTCGTAGGCCACCGAACCTGCTAGATCGCCTAGACCAGAATAGGTTTGCCCAGACAAGGTGCGACGGACCACGGGCGCTGAAAAGCCAGCCTGCCAACGATCTGAAAGAAGATGCGCGCCTTCGAGCCGGAAAGTCTGAACGCGCTGGTGCTCGCCCCACTTTCTCCAGATCCCTCTTGCATCAACGTTGTCCACGGACACTTCGGAAAACGAATAAGACGAGCTAAGCTGAGCTTTGTCGTCACCTGCTATCAAGGAAGGCAGAGCAAATCCTCCGCCGCAGCAAGCGGCACCTTGCGCCGCTACCGGAAGTAGGACGCTAAGAAGCGCGAACCAAACTGACTTTGGCGCTGTCACGAACCACTCCCCCTTCTTGAATCTCGAAGATCATTTCCCAGTAGCCGGGCATGATGAAGTAGATCGACTTTACGCGATATGCGCCCGTCACCAATACTCCATTCGCGTCGCGCATTCGCTCTACCACCGTTGGCGCAGAGCCATGTCCCATGTCGGGCATCCAGAGCTTCAAGGTTAGGTCGGCGCTCACATCTACCGGCTCCGGAAAATTGTCTACTGGCGAAAGCCGATACGTGCGCACTACGAGCACGCCCTCTTCAGGGCCAACTGGTTCTTTCTCCCAACGCCAGGCCATCTGAATCCCGGACTGAGGAAACTTGATCCCGAGGCCTTGTCCCTGCTTCTGCTGATCGGTGCTCAAACCGGACGAAGGAGAATTCTCATATTTTGGCTGCGCGCAACCCAGTAGCATCAAGCCGACCGCAATGAGTTGAAGTACGATTTTACCAGACATCTTTTTCTCCTCGGGTGATGACGCACCCTAGTGTGCGGCCTTCGGGAGTTTTCACCGGCCTATTGTTTTTCAAATCTTCCAGCGCTTCGCGAAGAAATTTTCGGTCAGCATTTTCAAAATTCTTACTGCTGGAAACGCCGCCTTGATAAACCACCGCGCCTTCTTTCATTAGAAAAGCATGCGGAGTCTTAAACGCCTTAAACCGGTTTGCAATTGCGGCACCCTTATCGTGAATGACAGGAAAAGGAAGCTTCGCCCCCTTAAAGTAGAGCTCCGTCGCCTCTTTCGCCTCGTCCGTATTGGAATGAACACCGAGAAACTTGAACTCAGAATACTCTTTTGCGAGCGCGGAGAGTTCCTGTAGATGACTATTGGAGCAGGGGCAGACCGCGGAAAGAAATACCACCGCTACCCCCTTCTCTTTGGCCATTTCTACCAGAACAGGCTTTGCGTCCACGATGTCGATACCCGAAATAGACTCAGGCTGCGCCGCAGCAATGGCCTGGCGTGGGAGAAATAGGATGATAGAAAGAGCCAGGAGTACAAAAGAGGTTCGCATTACTCCTGCATAGCATGGCAACCGCGCTCTTTGGAAATGCAACAAAACGCTGCACCACGCTGACCGCATCGCAAATGCCGCAAATTTAAGATAAATCTTGAGCTATGAGAGTAGCCTTATCTCAGAATTCGAAGCTCCAGGTATTTTCCGCGATTTCATCGCGGCTTCGGACGCTTCTTGGCGTGGTGGCGGATACTTCCGGCCGCATTTTTCTATTCCCCCACAAGGAAGGAAGCACGGAACGCGCAAAACTTCTTTGGCTGGTGCGCCTACGCTGGCTAGCGATCGGCGCTTTTTCGGCGCTCTCGGTTCCGGCACTCGCCTCCGGCGTAGTGCCCGCGAGTACTTTTCCCGTGTTTTTGGGAATTATCGCCCTGCTCTTCCTCGTAAATCTTTTCACTCAGCTCTTCCTGAAAAATGGGGCGCTCAACGCGACCCCTCTCCTGACCTTCGTTCAGCTCAGTTTTGACCTGACGATGCTTTCGAGCCTGCTTTTCCTGGCCGGAAGTTTCGCCAATCCCTTCGTGGCGCTGTTTTTCCTTCACGCATCGCTGGGCGCGATCCTGATCCGGGGTCGCATCGGAGTGGTCTTCCTGGCTTTTGCTCATATGTTCTTATGCGTATTGCAGCTTCGATCGCTCATCGACAGAAATGAAACTGCTCTCGGCGCGCTCTATGCAACCTTTGCCGCCTTCCACTTTCTCCTGATTTGCTTTTGGCTCGTAATGAGATCGCTGGGGTCTTACCTGGACCGCCAGCAAGAGAAACAGCTTCACCAGCGCCATTTACTGGAAAAGCAAGATCGGCTCCGCTCGCTGGGAGCGCTCGCGGCGGGATTTTCCCATGAGTTCGCAAGCCCCCTCCATGCCGCGAAGCTGCGGCTGGAAAGACTAAATCGGAAAACGCCCTCCGAGGACGTTACGGAGGCATTAGAGGCGCTCCATTCCTGTGAAACCGTACTTCATCAGATGAACGCTTCGCAGCTGGACGCCCGTGCCTTTCGCTTCAACTCCGTAGTAGTCAGCGACCTGCTACGAGACGTAGTCGATTCTTGGCAAGAACAGAATCCAACCTGCATCGTGAAAGTTAGGGCGGAAGCCTCGTTCTCCGGGAAGCTTCCACCGCTAAATTTCGCGCAAGTAGTTTTGAACCTTCTCGATAACGCCGCGGCTGCCGCTCCCGGAGAAGAAATTCTCGTTAATCTCCAGCGTGAAGACGGCACCTTACGGCTATCGATTAAAGACAATGGTGCGGGCATACCCCGCTCCGTACTGGAAAGACTCGGTGAACCCTTTATCACCACTAAACCTCAGGGCACTGGTTTAGGCCTCTATGTGTCCCAGCTTTTCGCCCAGTCGTTAGGCGGCGATCTGCGCGTGGAGAATTCGGACCTTGGCGCGACCGTTTTCTTGGAATGGCCAGAAGGCGAGAACTCCGCATGAAACCAGCCGTGCTTATCCTCGAAGACGACACGCGGTTAGCGAATGGACTGGCCCGTGAATTCGAAGATCATGGCTACTCGCCCTCGACGATAGGCTCCATCAAAGCTATTCCAAAAATCGCCTTCTCATTCGCCGTGATCGACCTTCGACTTTCGGGAGAATTCGGCCTCGATGCCATCGATTTGATTCTGGGACTTTCTCCCGCTTGCCGCATCGTAGTGCTCTCCGGATACGGGAGTATCGCCACGGCCGTGGAAGCCGTGAAGAGAGGAGCCGTAGACTACCTTACTAAACCTGCCAGCTTCTCCGCCATCGAAGCCGCGCTCCTTGGCAAACGCGGCCCGGTGGATCCTGAGTTCAAGGCGCCTTCACTCTCCCAGGTTGAGCACGAGTATATCGACTTCGTGCTCACCAAAAACGAGGGAAATATTTCTCGTACGGCCAAGGACCTTGGCCTTCATCGCCAAAGCTTGCAGAGAAAGCTCAAAAAATACACTTAAAGGAGAGTTATGAACGTAATGAAAATTCTGCCCGTCTTTCTTTTTGGCCTGACTGCGGCCATAAATGCCGCCGCCGCTCCGGAATCCGAATTGATCAAATCCACCCTCGAAGCACAGCCCAGCTGCGGCAACTTCGTGCGCTACGATGATCAAAATCTTTACCTTGGTTTTGGTTCTTACCGCCGCGGCTTCGAGGAACCCAGAAACCCAATCCCCGGCCAGATGCGTGTGGTTCCGTTTGACGGGAGCGAGGCTTACAACCTGGCCACCAAAGATGCCGCGATCGACACCGCGACCGTTGATGGCACCGCGTACGTGCTCACCTATTCTTCCATCGAAGAATGGAACCTAGCCAAGCGCGAGCGAACTGCCGGATACCAGACATACGCGATCAATGGTCCTCTGGCGTACCAGCAGCATGCCCAGGCTTTCGCCCGTTACAAAGACAAGCTCATCATTGCCCACGGGCGGCTTGGAGTGTCGTTTTTCAATACCAGCACCAAGCGGCTTACGAACCAATACCGCCTGATTCAGAAGCAGCTTCCCCTGGAGTCCATGGCCACGGGAGTAACGGTGCAGGGCAACCTCGCTTACGTAGTGCTGGATAACTTTCATCTCACGCAACCGGGCGACGGCGTGAAGATCTTTCGCGGCATCGTAGTCATCAACATGGATACGGAAGCCGTCGTAGCTGAACTGGGCGGCATGGATCCCGGCGCCGATAGCATCGTGTCGGACGCCAAAAAAGTGATCGTAAGCTTCGGCGGAGTTCCAATTTGGAAATACGGCATCAACTCGCTGAAAGGACGCGCAATTCCGGAACCGGAAATCCGCGTCTGGAGATTCCCGGTCAACGGCCACCCGGTTGGCGCGCCCATGATGGACGACAAGTACTACTATTCTTGCTTTTCGAAGGCACCGCTTCCAGGAGAGAACGGCGGATACTACCGAAGCGTTCCCATGGCCCTCGACCGCCGCATGCTGATGTTGGATTAACTTTAATTTTGTTGGAGTAAGAAAGATGAAATCTATTTTATACGCTCTCGTCGCCTTTGCATTGTCTGCGCCCGCATTCGCTCATCCCGGCCATGGAAACTTGGCCTTTGCCGAGGGCAAGCTGCATGCTCACCTCTCCTGGCTGGTCGAGCCGAACACCAAAGGCGAGGCAAAAATGAAGTTAGAATGGCGCGACGGTTCTACGCACGAAATCATCGAGCCAGCGCTTCCGGTATCGGTGTCCCTTTGGATGCCCGATATGGGCCACGGTTCCGCGCCTACCCAGATCCAGCGCATGCTCGACGATCGGGGTAGCGTGATCGTTGGTACCTACGAGGTCAGAAATATGTATTTCATGATGCCGGGCAACTGGGAGATTCGGGTAAAGGTGAAGTATCCCTCTGAAACGGAAGAGACCAAGATATGGGCCGTAAGCGTAGGCGGCGATGGTGGCGGCCACGACCACTAGCCTTCAGCATTTCTTCGCGCGAAAAGCGAAACCACCTGGCGCAAACGGCCGGGTGGTTTTTTTATGCAGCAAATGGTTGCTTACCGCGCTCAGAATTTTATCCAATACTTGACCTGGCCGGGCAAAACCGGTCCGGATCAGGTGTTATGATGCGGACCGGGTTTGCCCCGCCGGGTCAGGAACCACAAAAGAGAACCGCACCAAATCACTGTTGAATCGTTTCAAACGCGTAAGTGCGTTTCATGGTTCCAAATATGGTGGAGGTGGCCAGTATCGGAACCTCGCGTCACTTTACTAAATTTTGAAGGGAATGAGAAGGCCGGGGGCGGCGGAGGGGTACTTAGAAATTGTATCGAGAGGGCCGGGAAAGATTCCGGGCTAGGATGAAAACCATTTTGCGGTTGGGGGTATAATTTCAAGATCCGGCAGTGGGCCGGCCCATTACTTTAATGACCGCAGCCGAGTAGCCAGTTATTCTTGAGGCATGGCTTCTCGCGCTATCTCTATTCTTTGCTTTGTCGCCTTATTGGGGTGCAGCTCTACGGCTCAGAAAGCTACTGAAACGCCAAGCGTTGACTACTTCGAGAACCCACCAACAACAGCCCAGTTCACGTTTAAGAAAGATGCTTTACTTAAAGTTGGGCCGGATCCGGCCAAGGGATTCAACTACGCCTACTACCTGCTTTTGCCCTCAGGTGTGGAATCGGAAAAGCACCCGGTTCTTTTAATCGAACCTAACAACACCGGCCGGGCCAGCGACGATATGTCTTTGCATGACCAAGCTGCGAAAAAAGTAACTGAGAGGGGCTATTACTACCGGATTTCGAAACGGCTTAAGTTGCCCATGCTGGTTCCAGTATTTCCTCGGCCTAAGAGTGAGTGGCAGAACTACATCCACTACTTGAATAGAAGAACGATCCAAATCAAAGAAGGACCGCTCAAGCGCGTAGACCTGCAATTAATCGCCATGGTTGAAGACGCCCGGGCTCGCATGGCTGCCACAGGCATAAATATTGCCCCTAAGTTTTTTATGAATGGCTTCTCTTCTTCGGCAAGCTTTTCCCTACGCTTCACCGCCCTTCACCCCCGCCTGGTACAGGCAGTGTCGGCCGGAGGAATTAATGCCCTCCCTATACTGCCGGTGAAAAAGTGGCAGAACCAGAAACTGCCTTATCCCATTAGGTGAAACCTGCACCAGCCGTGTGCTTCTTTCCGAACAAAACTTACTATCCTCCTCTAAAAGTTCAGTTTTGGAGGCTCCATGGTATCTGCAGATCGCATACTCACTGAAAATCAGCTCATCCGGCTCTTTAAGCGCATGAGACTGGAAAAAGACAAGTCACTGGCCATCATCAAAGGCTCGCCCAAAAGGAACCCGGCGGAAGTCAGGACCGTGGTTGACTACTTTCTATTCACCCTGATCTCGCAGACGGGCTTACGAATCTCTGAGGCTCTAAAGCTAGAGAAGGAAGACATCCACGAGGATTTTCTGGTGGTTCGGGCTGAGATCTCAAAGAACGGAAAGAAGGGCACTGTCTATTTTGGGCCCAAGACCCGTGCCATCATCGACGAGTTCCTGGCTATTAAGAAGGAGGTTCTGGGGCGAGACCATTGGAACCCAGTGTTCTCACTGAATGGCCGCGTTCCTAGCCGTTCTCATATGCATTCTAGGTTCAAATCCTGGTTGCGGCTGACTGAACTTTCAGCGGATCTCTCTATCCACTCTCTCCGGCATTCTTACGGTACCCTCTGTTTGGACAAAGGCTTATCGCTAACATTCGTCAGGGACAATCTTCGGCATAGTAACATCGCCGTCACTTCGCAATACCTACATCTCACCAGAGCCAATCGAGACAAGGTGAAGGACCTCTTCTGAAACGGGTCCCGAATTTCTCGCTATAATTGGACTAGTGCCTTGTAAATATTCTTACTCACTCAAAAGAGAAAAATTATTCAAGCGCTCAAAATTACATGGATTTTTTTGAAAGTGTCTGTGGGACGCCCTAGGAGAGTATTGCCTTGAAACATAAAACTAGCCTCTAATTTGAGTGAAGAGGAAGTCTAAATTCATATTTCCGATCCAAACATTTTCTTCAAATCTCAAACGAGTATTTAGGGAGAGAACGCGGCGAAAGCTCTTTTGAGCATTCGTACGCATTAAAACTTCTGGAAATTTATTATTTAGAACTACACATAGGTTCTGATAACTGCCTTTGGCATTGATAAGCTGAACAGCCGGAACTTCGATGACGTCATTTCGAAACAAGAGTTCGAAGAGATTCGTGGCCATCTCCGTGAGAGCAATCCCGCGATAGCCCTCTTTTTTGAGACTGCCTATTTCACCGGAATGCGCTTCAACGAAATTTATGGCCTTTCAATGGACGATCTATTCGTTGGTGAACTAGAAGATTCCGTATTGAAGCCTGCGCTTGAAGAGCATGGGATCGAATACTTTGGATACATCGTGCTTGAAAGCCAGCCAGCCGATAAAGTTCGAAAGCGCCATCCAGATGGAAGCATTGCTAGAAAGCCGTTAAAGGGGCGCCGTAAGATTGATGAGAAGAGTAATCGCATCATCCCCATCATCGATAAGGGCCTGTTTAATTGCTTAGTCGGCCTCTACAAAGAGCAAGAGAAGCTGTTGGCAAAAAAGAAGTTCGGCTCTGATTTAAAGAACTACCTACTTTTTGATGAGCTGACGACCACCGAGGTTTCCATAGCGCTTCGAGACGCCTATGCGAAAACGAAGTACAAGGCCAAAAGCTATCATTGCTGCCGACATACCAGGTGCACCGAGCTTGTAGGGCAAACGAGAGATTTCGTGCTAGCGCGATATTGGCTCGGGCATGCTCGCCAAGAAACGACCCTTCGATACACGCATATTTATCAGCAGTCTGTTAGGCAGGTTAGAAAGAAAAAGCAAAAGATTGATTTTTTAAACTAGATCTCTACATTCCGAACACTGCCGACACTGGGGAGTGATCAGAGACATTATTATAAATATCTTTTTGCCCCATACTCGGAAGCGCCCTATACAAATCAACAACAGTAGACTCTTTCATCTTAGCTCCCCTGACCCAAAGATTATCATATGCCTGGTTTAGAGATCTCGTATTCATCTTTAATGATGTGGGGACAGCATCGAGTACCGGCACGAACTTCAAATCATATGCTTTTTTAAAGGCCTGATGTGAAGATCCGAGATTAAAATCGCCGACCACAATAATCACACCTTTGATTTCATCTACAGAATCAAATAACCATGGCACTTCGTTTGCGGGCTTCTTTGCAGTTGGAACAAGATGCACGCTTGCTATAGTAAACCTCGGTTGGCCCCTTTTGACTTGAAAAGTGGCTTGAGCAGGCTCTCGATCAATCTTATTTTCGTGTTTTTTATTCAGTCCTACCGACACAGCTTCTTCTGGGCAGTCTAAAATTACCTTGCCGCTTTCATTTACCAGTGACACCTTTGAATTTATCCATAGAAAGGCATAGTGCCCCGAGCTTGTCTTACGATTTAGGCCAAGCTTTATTTGCCACCCAGCAACTCAAGGAGGCCGAGACCTTCTTCAAGCGCTCGATCGTGGCGCAGTTTAAGGTGGCGGCATCGGCCTACTATGTGGCCTTCATTAACCAGCTCCTGGAAAATAATCCTGTGGCCCGCGACTATTACCAACGCATCCAGCGGCTGAGCGTCGATCCCGACAAAGTGAAACAGCCTGCCCTCTACCAGCTCGCGGAGATGGAAAAAGAACGGGTGTCGGAGAAACTCAAAAAAAATGATGCCGCGCGCGCGAAAGCCGTCTTCCAATTCGCGCTCCCGCTCTATCGCCGCGCCCGCGATTTCGAAATCGGCACACCCACCTTTGAGCAGGCAGAAAGCAAAGTGAAAGAAATCGAGGCGGAGTATAGCGCCCTCGCTTCCCGCATGCGGAACGGCAATCCGCTACCGATCAAGCCGTATACGCTGCGACTCTCCCAATCTATCGGCTACGATAGCAACGTGATCACCGAAGCCGACCAAGCCCTGGTGGCAGTTTCCAACAAAGACTCAATGCTTTCCAAAACCTCGGTGCTGGCCAAATACCAGCTGAACTTCGCCCAGACGTTCAGCCTCGTTCCCGAATTCAGCTCCACGGCGATTTTTTATACCCAACGCGAAACCCCGCGCGTGTACCAAAACGATAACGTGACCCTAGCCCCCGCGCTCCGCACGAAATACGAGCATATGAGCCACGGCAGGCCCGCCACCGCGCTAATGGACCTCGAATTCAACCTAATGCTGCGGGACTACCGCCAGCAACATTCTCTTCCCTACTATTCCCGCTACTGGAATCTTACCTTCGGGGAACGCCTGAATTGGTTCGCAACGGGGAGCACAACATTTAAGGCCGCGCTGAAGGCTTACGAAAACTACGATCCCGGAAGGAATTTCTATTCCCCCCAAATCTCGCTCCAGCAGAATATTAAAATCTTCTCGAAGTGGGATCTCTCCAACTCAGTGACCGTCGATTATGCCCACGCGCGCGACGATATCAACGACGAGAAAAACTACAAGTTCCGCCAGTCCGTGGCGCTCACGCGGCTGATCGAGAAAGTGGATATTACACCCGGTTATTCCATTACGATGAAGGACACGATGAAGCAGAAGGGATCGCGCGGCAACGAAATTTTAGTGAACCCTTCGGTGGAGATCGCGAGAAATTTTGTGGAATGGCTGGATACTTCGCTGGAGTATGCTTATTCGAGGAATTTTTCCAAATCGAAGACGCAGTACCAGTATGCGAAGCATGAAGTTACGGTGACGGCGGCCTATTCCTTCTGAAACCGGTCTACATGATTGTTGATTTTTCATTGGCCAGGAACTTGCTTTTGCCGGGCGCATGCATCGCCCAGAGTGCCCTAAATGTGAGATAGAGCGGCTTCCCCGTAGTGGAATCGTACGCTACGG
>JBFWVL010000001.1:0-1913265 GCA_050246755.1 Bacteriovoracia bacterium | reverse complement strand
AGTTCTTCCCTAAAGCCCGGCATGTGACGTTTAAGGGAAAGCGAGGGGCCAATACCGGACAGGGGGAGTTAAAGAAGGTCGTCTTTGATCCGCTCTTTAGCCTTAACCATACCTGCGCGATGTTTCGGGCCAATGTGAATCGCTTAATCCGCAAAACCTGGTGCACAACCAAGCAAGCCGACCGCCTTTATGCGCATCTCGTGATCTACGCGCATTTTCATAACGAAAACTTGGTCTAAGGGCGGCAACTTCCTAAACAACCGCCCTCAAAATCAACAATCATGTAGGCCAGTTAGTATCGTTTCTGGAATAAGTAGACGAACGCCTCACGCGCCGACACGTCATTGTAGGCGTACTTGCGCTTCATGTTCTCGATCATGTCGGTGGCCATCTTCTCGGCCTCGAGCTGCTCCACGGTGGGCGTGCGGCCCTCTTGGTGCTTGGCGCCCCCGGCGCGCTGCTCGAACAGGGTAATCATGTCGTAGACGCGCTTCATGAGCTGCGAATGCTCGTCGATGTAGAAATCGCGGATACGCTTCATCAGGTCTGGAAAAACCGCGGCGTAATTCAGGCCGTCCTTCTCTTTCGAGGCAGCCGGATTCTCCAGGGCGAACACGCCGAGCTGGGTCATCACGTTCTGACGGAATACTTCTTTGTCTTCGAGCACACCCGCTACTTTTTCGAATTCGTTCATCAGCACCTGGTCGGGGCTTTCCATTTTGTCGGTCATGGAATTGCGCACCTTCTCGCGCTTGAGGTGGGCGGTTATGTGCTGGATATAGCGGCGGAGGAAGTTTTCGTACTGTTTTTCGTCGTGCACACCAAGGCAGGAACGCACTTCGGAATCGAGGTTATCGAGGTAAACCTCGCGCACGGTGGCGATGAAGTTGCGCGAGTCGTGAAAGCCTTCCACTACGTCTTCCCGAAGGTAGTCGTATTCGCTAGTGCGCTTCACGAAATCCTCGAGCTCGGCGAACAGGCCCAGCGGCGAGAGGATATGCTTGGGATTTCTCTCGAGGGCGTTAAAAAGGACGATCTTCATCTCGCGCGGCGAGGGCCCGATACGGCCTTCGTAGTAAGGCACGGCGGCGTATTCGTTGCGCACGTCCTCGAGGTGGGCTTTGAGGAGCTTGCGCTCGTCGTTGCTGAGGCGCGGAGGAATATAGGATTCGGCGAAGAGCTTGGCCTTCTCGAGGGGTGTGAGCGAGTTCACGAGGTAGGCGAAATTGCCAGGATAGTGAGAAGCGTTGGGTTTCTTGAGGCGGCAGAGCACGGCCCAGAGCGCGATGCTCTCGAGGGTATGCGGGGCCACGTGGTGATCGCCGGCGAGGCGGCGCACGTGGGTGCGGTAGATGTCGGCCTCTTTTTTGTAGTCGAGGAGGTAAGGCACACGCACGAGCTCGATGCGGGCGCGGAAGGAGGGAAAATCGGGGTATTCCTTGAAGGCGTCGAGCTGGGCTTCATTGCAGGTGCCGAGCAGTACGGAATCGATGAAGGCAATGGTGCCCTGGATGCTCACCGTGCCGGTTTCGGTGGTGGTGAGCAGATATTTAAAAGCGTCGATCGGACGCTTGAGCATGTCGTTGTATTCCACGATCCCGCGGTTACCGTCCACGAGATCCCCGCTGAGATCGAAGAGCGAGAGGAACTGGAGGGAAGAAGGCAGCATGGAAGCGGAGCGGTCCATGGTAATCTGCTGGGCGGCGGCGTCCACGTGCATCTGCGGTTCGATGGTAACGGCGCCATCGCGGTAGCGCTTGGAAACGTAGAAGCGCTCCACCTGCACGTGGCGGAGAACCTTTTTATAATCGCCCTTATACGAGCGGAGCAAGGCTTCGAAAATCTTTTTGGATTTCTGCGAGAGATCGCCCTTGCGGATATATTCCGAAACGTTGAAGCCCGCGGGCAGCTTCATCTCGGTGATCAGGGCCTCGCGGTGCTTTTGCGGCACGAGAAAAATAGGATGGTCGCGGAGCTCGCAGGAGATGCGCGCGGCGATATCGGAATCGGGAAGCTTGGCGTAGCTCTCGAGGCTGGAATCTTCTTTGCCCGATCCGCCGGTGGAGAGACCCAGGCCACCTTTACCGAATCTATCCACCGGAAATACCCAGTGGAAATTATAGGTGGCGCCTTCGAGGCGATTGGAAAATTCCTCGAGGCCGCGCATGAGGCAGGCGACGATGGAGCTTTTGGCGGAGCCATTAGGGCCGTGGAGGAGGATGAGCTTATTGTTCATGCCTTCGCGGATGAAGCTCTGGAGGATTTGGTAGATTTGTTCCTGCACGGCTTCTTGGCCGATGAGGCGGAAGCGCGTGTCGGCGAAGGCTTGGTCGAATAATTTGAAGCGGCGGCCGTCGCGGCCGAAGTGGTCCATCATGTCCACGAGGTATTGAGCGGAAGAGCGGAGCTGGCGCGCGGGATCCTGGCGCACGAACTCGAGGTATTCCTCGTAGGAGAGGATCCTATTTTGCTTTTCGTATTCGTCTTTGATTTGCCGGTGAATCGGGTCGGCTGCCTTCATCCCTTAAGTTTAACGCACAAAATTGGGACTAGCGAGGCAACCGAAAGAAAGCATTCCCGAAGGAAACGCTTTCGTCGGAGCCTAGCCGGGAGCGCGTAGAGCAGGCCCATAGCTAAGGCAGGGCCCGGATCCTCATTTCATCCCGGGTGGGCAAGGCGATGCCTTTATGCGCACGCAGGTATTCGGCCACTACATCCCTGCTCTGCTGATCGGTAAATTTTTTCCGTTCGGGTGGCAAGGCCCCGAAGGCCACATCGGCGTTGTCGCCTCCGTTCACGAGGAAATCGATGGTGGCCAGCCAGAAATCATCACTGTCTTTCACCGGGGTGCCGTCGTCCCAGGTGAGGGAAACTAGACGGTTTCTTTCCCAGGTTTCTTTTTTGCCATCGCGGTTTAAGTCGCGCAGGTATTCGGGGCGATCCTCGTTATGGTAGGTGGCTTTGATGCCGGAAATCGCGGGGATGCCCTGCGCGCCCGAAACGGCCACTTCGAGGAGAGCGCGCAGCTGTTTTCCGCTGATCTTCACGAGCGTGGCGTAGTTCTCGAAGGGATGCACCTCGAAGAGATCGCCGTAGGTCATGGGCCCCTTGAGAAAAGCACGGCGGATTCCTCCGCCGTTCAGGTAAACCACTTTGGCCTGCGGGAATTTCCAGCGGTAGGCATGCAAGAAAAGAAATCCCATCTGCGTTTCGCCGGAAGGATACCTTTCGAAATCTTTCGCGGATTCCGCGAGCACCTCTTTGCGCAGAACATTGATCTTTTCAAAATAGGGCGCGAGCGTGGCGCGCACGGTGAGATCAGGGCTCACCTCTTCGTTTTCGTAAGCAACCCTACGGAAAGGCACGAAGTCGGCTTCCCTGGCTTTTCCCGCGTCCACCAGGTTTTTCGCCATTTTGGCATCGCAAGCGTCCATCTGGGCGAACCAGATTCCGCAGATCGGGTGCATATCGTAGATTTTGGTAAGCGAAGGCTCCACCTTGCCCGAAGCTTTGTCCACGAAGAGATCAATGCGGCCGAAAAATACTCCGCGCGTTTTCGACTGAATCACCGGCACGCCGTTCACGAACTGGTGGATCTCGCTATGGGCGTGGCCGGAAACCACAGCGTCGATGGTGCCCTTGGGCAGAGCGTGCAGCAGCTCGTAGATCGGATCCCCGGGCTGCTCTCCCCCTTCGTGGGTGGTGATGATTACCAGGTCGGCCCCTTGCTTGCGCAGCTTTTGCGCTTCCGCGAGAGCTACCGGCTCCAAGGCGCGGAAATCCAAATTCGCCACGTTCGTGGGTAGAGTTTTGGCCGGCGTGGTGATGGTGGTGAGCCCGATAATTCCCACCTTGTGCCCGCCCGCCTTCACGATCACGGAAGGCTGGAGATTTTTTTCGCGCCAGAGCTTATTGGTTCCCTTGATAAAAATATTCGCCTGCAAGAAGGGGAACTTCGCCTCGGCCATGCGGGCCTTCAGGGCGCCTAAGCGGTCTCTGGAACCCTTCGTGAGCGCCCCGTAATCGAATTCGTGGTTGCCCACGGCCGATGCCCGGTAAGGCAAAAGATTGTAGTACGCCAAAGTGGAGGCGCCCTTGAAGGTATTCGATTCCATCGTGCCCTGGAAAATATCGCCCGCATCCAGGAGCACGAGCTGGTCGCCATACTTCTTTTCGAGGATACGCACGTGGCCGGCAAACCACTCCGCGCCGCCACTCACCACGCTTTGCCCGGCGTAGGTGCTTTCGAAAGGCCGGAGGTAGCCGTGGAAATCATTGGTGCCCACCACCACGATCTGGTCGTATTTCGCGGGGTCTGGAAGAGCCTGGGTGGCCGGGCCGTGAGCGCAGCGCGTGAAAATAAGGAGCGTCAGCAAGATTCCGACGCGGGTTGTAAAAACTATGGCTTTCTTAGGCATGGGGCCACCTTTCATTCGAGACGCTTCGAGGGTAAAAACAAAGTATGAAAATTTATACCCGCACGGGTGACAAAGGGCAAACCTCTCTCTTCGGCGGAAAACGCGTTTCCAAGTCCAACGGACGGGTGGTGGTATACGGCACCTTCGACGAATTGAATTCTCAGCTCGGCCTCGCCATCGCGCTTTGCCGCGAGGCGGGCGACAAAACCTTCGCCAAGGAAATCGACTGGCTGCTCCAAGTGCAGCGCGATCTATTTGCCTTAGGTTCCTGGCTCGCCAGCCCCGAAGCTTCCAAACGCGCCGCCAAGGGCGAAGAAGCCTTTGAGGGCGCGCGCAAAAATCGCACGCATATCGATGAAACGCAGATCACAGAGATGGAAGAACAAATCGATCTCTGGGAGAAAAAACTCGAGCCCATGAAATCCTTCATCCTTCCGGGAGGCAGCCTCGTGGGCGCGCAGGTGCACGTGGCGCGCACGGTTTGCCGCCGCGCCGAGCGGGAAAGCATCGCTCTCCAGGAAACCGGCGAAACGGTGCCCATGCTCGTGATTCAATACATGAACCGCCTGGCCGACGCTCTCTTCGTGCTCGCCCGCCACCTCAACCGCCTCGGCGGCGCGAAAGAAGATCCCTGGCTATGATGAGCATCTCCAATAAGAAAATCCCCACCAAGGGCGACGTGAAAACTACCGAAGTGCGTGACGTGATCCACGGCCCCGTGGAGCTCTACCCCTGGGAATTGGCGATCATCGATTCGCCGGCCTTCCAGCGGCTGCGCAATATCAAGCAACTCGGCTTCTCCGAGTTCGCCTACCCCTGCGCCGTGCATAACCGCTACGTACACAGCATCGGCGCCTGCCATCTCTCCGGCACCGCCTTCCAGGCGATTTTCCGCAACCACTTCTTCTCGGGCCAGGAAGTCTACCACCACTTCTACTACCTCACCCGCGCGGCCATGCTCCTCCACGATATTGGCCACGGCCCCTTCTCCCACGCCATCGAGAGCGCGATGCCCCCCGTTTCGGATTTGAACCTTCCCGCCGAAGTGGTAGGCAAAGACACGAAGCGCCAGGCGAGCCACGAAGACTATACCCTGAAAATCATTCTCGATTCCTCGCTCACGCCCGTGCTCGAGAAAGCCTATGCGCCCTTCGGCATCACGCCCTGGCACCTCGCCTGCGTGATGAACCTTTCCTTCAAAGAAAAAGACAATTTCTTCCAGGACCGCGGCGTGAGTTTCCGCAAAGTGCTCCACCAGATC
The DNA here is from genome assembly GCA_050246755.1 of Bacteriovoracia bacterium. Taxonomy (GTDB): domain Bacteria; phylum Bdellovibrionota; class UBA1018; order CAIPTA01; family CAIPTA01; genus JAKFYM01. Next base: position 1,907,586 of record JBFWVL010000001.1, on the reverse strand, counting down.
ATCTCCAGCGAAGTGGACGCCGACCGCATGGACTATCTCCAGCGCGACTCTTATTTCTCCGGCGTGAACTACGGAAAATTCGACGCCAATTGGATTCTCACCAACCTCGGCGTGCACATCGACAAAAAAACCGCGCATCTCTCGCTCAATTCCCGCGCGATCTATACTTTTGAGGATTTCCTCCTCTCCCGCTACCACATGTTTCTGATGGTCTACCTCCACCACAAGAGCGTTTCCTACGAACGCATGCTTGAGGAATACCTCGATGCGCCGGACTGCTCCTTCAAGGTGCCGAGCGATGTCGAAGAATATATCAAGTGCGACGATTCCCTCTTCTACGAACACCTCCGCAAGGATTCTCCCGGCAACCGCTGGGCCGAGCGCATCCTCGCCCGCCGTACCTTCAAGGTGGGCCTCGAGGTGCACGAATCCAAGGGTGATCCTTCCAAGAGCGCCGAGGCCATGGAGCTGAAAACCAAGCTCAAGGCCAAGGGAGTGGAATTTTTCGAAGCCTCGAGCGGCAAGAGCCTCTCGAACTACATGAAGCCCAATCTCGGCCAGCACGTGGACATCGACGAAAACACCATCTTCGTGGAAACCTTTAACCAGCTCACGAAGGAATCGAGCTTCAAGCCCCTTGAGGAATTCACCGATCTCTTCCGCCGCTACGGCGAGAAAAAGTATATCTACCGCATCTACGTGGCGCAGGACGGGCGCCATTAGATGGAAGCGCAGATTGCGGCCTTTCTAAAGAAGGCCCATCCTTCCCGGAACGAAGATCCCGCGATTTCCCCGAATCTCTTTACCGACAATTGGCTCGACTCCTTGCTCCAGCTGCGCCTGCTTTCTTTTCTCGAGCAGGAATGCAAGATCTACGTACCTTCCTTCCAGGTTTCCCTGAAAAACTTCCAGACCGTTTCTTCCATCGCCGCCCTAGTGAGCAAACTCCAAAATGCCGGCCCCCTTGCTTGACCTAATCCAATCCCGGCAGCGCGCCCTCACCTTTCTCGAATGGAGGGAGGCGGAGCTGCACGAAGCCGGGCCGGGTAGCTTTACTTTGGCTTCTCACGGCAAATACCTAGTGGCCCACTCCCCCACTCCCCAGAATCTCTGGAGCTGCTTCGCGCAGGCACTGGACGCTCGTGAACCGCTGGTAATCCTCGGGCCAATGAGTGAAGAAGCTTTGGCAATTCTTTTGCGCCAGCTTCCCGCGGAGCCGCCCGCCGGCGCCGTGCTGGCGCTCTTTACCTCCGGCAGTACCGGGCAGCCCAAAGCCGTATTTCATTCGGAAGCTTCTTTGCTCGCGAGTGCCGAGCAATTGGCCACCGGCTTGGGCGCGCCGATTTCCCAGTGCTCGCTCCTCCCTGCCTGGGGAATGGCCGGGATCGCCTTTCATCTTTTGCTCCCCCTATTTTCGGGCAAGCGCATCCTCTGGTGGAATCATCCGCTACCGAACTCGGCGCATGAGCTGCCCCCGGCCTTGGAAGAAGCTCGCGTGGATTTACTTAGCGTGAATCCCTTTCTGCTCGAGATGATTTTGCGCAACGAGAAATTTGGTGGGAAAAATCTGGACGTGATTTCGCTCACGGCTCCGTTGAACGAGAACCACCGCGGTCGTTTCCGCCAAGTTTGCCCGGGATTTTTACGGGAAATCTACGGCATGACGGAAATGGCCGGGCCAGTTTTGCTGGATGGCCAAAGCCTAGGCGCGCGGCCGAAATTGGCCGAAGATGGGGAGCTGCTGCTCAGCGGGGCCCAATTTTCGGTGGGCTACGGCGAAGAAGGGAAATTCATCGCGAGTGCGGAGTGGCTTTCTACCGGCGATATCTTTTCTCGGGAGCGCGGGCAGCTGGTTTTCGTCTCCCGAAAAAAAGAGCTCATCGATCTCGGGGGCAGGAAAATTGCTCCGCAGATGATCGAAGAAATCCTCGCGCAAGTTCCAGAAATTGCGGAGTGCCTAGCCTTTGGAATCCAGATTCAGGGCGTGGAGCGGATCGGGCTCGTCTATGCCCGCAGGCCGGATTGTGATTTGGAGAAAGAAGCGCTAGCGGAAAAAATAAAAGAACGGTCTCGCATATCCTTGTCCTTGGATATGCGGCCGTTCGTGTGGAGAGAGCTGGAGAGTACCCCGCGCCTGGCCAACGGCAAGGTGAGCAGGATCAAAGCGAGAGAAATTCTTAGCGAGCCGAGGGGCGATACTTAGCGCGTTTCACTTTAGCCACGGCGCCGGTGAGTTGCAGAGGCAACTTCTCTTTATAGCGAGGCTCGTAATTCGAGAGAGCGTATACTCCGCCGCTGAGGCCAGGAGCATTTCCGGGAGCGAGCTCCACGGCGGTGAGGCGGTGGTAGGCTTCGTTGGGGTGAGCCACATCGGCCTTTGCATTCACCGAGAGAAAGAAACCGGTGAGCAGCGAAGCGGCGATCCAGAGCATAGTTTTATTCGTCTTCATAAAGTCCTCGTTTCGGTCGCGGCCCCTTATGCAGGTCCCAGACCAATTTTGGACTCTTTAGTATTAGGCACTTAGGCGCGGGGGTTCCTTTTGCCACCGTATATCTTTTGTACGGTTGCTGGAAGGATATGCGATTTCCGACCGAAATTTGCGGCGCTGCAAATTTTAAGGCACGAGGAGCTAGTGTTTATGGGCTTTTTTGGTTTTCTTAGAGGGCTTCTTCACGCTAGCCGGATCGCGGCCATCCGTCTCCTCTTCGGGATACTCGCAGAGCCCGCTCTTCACCACGCCATTCCACGTGCCGTCCGGCTGGCAAACGCGGCCATCGCAGTCGTCTTCCCCGGCGGCGAAGGAGTGCCCGTAGGCATAGCAGCCTACGTTTTCCTTGGGGGGCTGGCCGGCTCCGGCATGGGCCGCGAAAGAAACGAGTAATCCCAACAATAAGTACGTGTTCATATTTTTCTCACCTTATGTTTTTTGCCGTTTTTGCGTAGAGATCGGAGCATTTCTGGGCCATTAACCGGTACTCGGCGGATACGGGCATATCCGTGCCGGGGCGATCCAGGTGCGCCTCGAGAAATTCTAGCACTTCTTCCCACCCTTTGGTTCCCCATCGATTCAAAGCCGCCGCAAAATTAGCGCGCTCCCGCGTGGCCACCTCGGGCGCATGGAGGGCCAGTGAAGAAAGGAAATCTCCGAGCATAGCCCGGCGAAGCGCGGCCTGCTTGGCATCGCCTTTCAAGATCTGGCCGTTCAGCGCCTGCACCAAATCCAGAGAGGAAAAATTCTTTATCTTTTTTATCTCGCCCACGAGCGGAAGGAAGGTTTCTAAATTCCGGTTCGTGGAAAGCAGCTCCCCCAGCAGACGCAGGCGGGCGCCGTCGAGCTCGGGGCCGAATTTTTCGAAATTGGCCAAAAGAATCTTGCTCTGCGCCTGGAACTCACGCTCGGGCAAGGCCGCGCCGTCGCGCAGGAACAGCAGCTTGATTCTCTTCTTTTCGAGTTCTCCCCGCAGGTAGGGATTCTTGAGGGCGATCTCGTCATAGAAGCGCGGGTGCTTCGCGAGATCCTTATCGCTCATCAGGGTGAGCAAGAGGCGGCGGTGCGTTTCGTAGTCGAGCTTGCCGAGATCCGGATTCCCGAGGATAGCCTTGGTGGTTTCGGGGTAGAGTTCCGGCCATTTGCCGTAGTCTCCGCCGGTGAGGCGGAGCTCGCGCTTCAGGGTGAACAAATCGGGTAGGCTCTCCAGGCCAAAGCGGTCCATAGCCCCCTTGAGGAGCGCATCCGCTTCGCGGGAAGAGCGGCGCGCATGCTCGCCCACCATCGTGAAGAAAATATCCCGGGAAATTTTCTTTTCGGCGTCGCTCGCGACGGCTTCGAGGGTGAAATGCAAATCGAGGATCGCGGCCGTTTTATTCGCGCGCAGGAGCTGCTCGAGTTTCTGCACGTGCGCCTCGAGCTTGGTTTTCAGGGCCCTAGTGAGGGAGGGTTTCTCCCCCAGACCCCCTTCGGCTTCGATCGCGAGGCCAAAACGTTTCACGAAGGGATCGTCTTTGGAAACCTCGCTAGGGGCCTTCTCCCTTCCCGCGCCCGAAAAATCTTCGCCGAAACCGTATTGCCGGAATCCGGGATTCGGTGCGCTCTTGTTTTTAGTGCGGAGAAAATCGTAGGCCTCCTGGATCTGATTGAATTTATCCGCGGAAGCTTCGGAGGTGTTAGCGTCGGGATGAAAGCGCTTGGCGGCTTGGCGGTAAGCTGTTTTGACGGCCTGCTCATCCGCCATATTCCCGATTCCCAAAAGTGCGCGGGCTTCCGCTTCGCTGCTCACGCGCGCAACTGCCTCTTGGCCAAACGCCAGCAAGAGAAACGCGAGGATAATTGCGCGGATTTTCACCCTTATTTATCGGCTATTCCGATTCTAGACATAAAAAAACCCGGCGTGGTGGGCCGGGTTTCTCTACACGCTAGGGGGTGACTTACATCTGCTCTAGCAGCTTCTTATTGTAGGAAATCTTCACGCGCTTTTGCACATCTTCCATCCAGGCCGGCATGAAAGCGCGGAGTTTGCGCTCGCGCAGGCTAGATTCCTGCTGGGCTTCGTTCTGCTTCAGCTTGCCCATCTCGGCGCTTTTGCGTTCTTTTACCACGGCCACGATCACGCCGCCGGCCGATTCGAAAAGCTGAGGGCCCTTCTGGATCTTGGCTTCGGGATCAAAAGCGGCCTTGATGATTTCATCGGCGCGGCCGATTTGGGGAATGCTGCCCTCGAGGCTATTGAAGAGCCCGGTGCTCTGCACTTTTTCGCCCGCGGGCGGCCAGTGCTTTACGGCTTCTTCGCCGGCGGCGAGGTTGATCTTGCGAACTTCGTCGATACGTTGCTTCTTCAGGATTTCTTCGGCGATCTCACGGCGCACGGTCTCGATCGGTTTGTGCACGGGGGCTTCTTTTTTGTACACTAGGATATAGTGCCAGCCGAAGCTGGAGCGTACCGGCGCGGAAACCTTGCCCACGGGAGAGCTGAAAGCGGTTTCCTCGAAGGCCTTGTCCATCTGGCCCTTTTGGAAGCAGCCCAAATCCCCGCCCTTAGCTTTGGTTCCGGGATCTTGAGAATTTTTCTCCGCGAGCGCCGCAAAGTTGGCGGCGGTGGGATTCAATTTCAGGAAAGACTTCGGGGCCTCTTTCGACTCGCGGTTCTCGTCGCGCTGGAGGATGTGGCGCGCGCAAACCGATTCGGGCTTATTGTAGCGAGAATTATTTTGGGTATAGAAAGTGTTCACTTGAAGGCTCTTGTCTTTGTCGGCGAGGAAAGCGTCGAGCTCCTTCGCGTCTACCTTCATTTTTTTGTACGCGTCTTCGCGGGCGAAACGCACGAAACTGAGATTGCGCTGTTCGTTGGCCAGCTGGTACTCACGCGCTACTTCCACCGGCGTTACACGGATCCGTGCTTCGATGAACTTCATCATGCGTTGGTTGATTAAACCCTCACGAACGTTTTGCTCAAATTGACCGGGAGAAAGATTATTGGAGCTAAGAACGCGCTTATAGAGCTCCACGTCAAAAGCCTTCTTATCCTTATCCTGGAAGTACGGCATGCGCTGGATTTCGTCGCTTACCTCACGGTCGCTGGCGGTAATGCCCAACCTTCTCGCTTCCACGAGCATCAACTTATTCTTCACCAAACCCTGTAAGGTGCTGAATTTGATGTTCTCCATGAGTTCCGGCGGTAGCTCCATGCCGAGGTTCCGGTAGTTCTCCACGTCGCGGGCCACGGCCTGCTGGAAATCTTGGTAGGTGATTTTTTCCCCGTTAACGGAAGCCACTTCGGAAGCGCCCATAACGGCTCCATTCCTTGCTTCCGGAAAAACTCCGAAGAAAACGAAGGTGAGTGCGATTGCTCCCACGATGATCAACAAAACTTTTTGGCCCATATGAGCGCGCATGAATTTAAGCATCTGCCCGTTTTTCCTTTGTATTCAGTGCGTTACCTAGATAAAATCTTTAACACTAATGTGGAACATTATCAAAGAGTACCGCCACTATCTGGCCACGCTGGTGCTCGTTATCGTGCCAGTAATCGCGCTTAACGCAGGGGGAAAAAACTCCGCCGATCTGCATTGGTTCGATAAAGCCGCCGTAGCCGTGAGTACGCCGGTTCAATCCGCGATTCGCTGGTCGATCGATACCTCGTGGGACGCGCTCCAGAGCTATCTTCTTCTCTGGAACACGCAGGACAATAATAAATCCCTCGCTCTCGAGAACCGTAAGCTGCTCAACGAGCTCGCTTCCTTCCAGGAAGTGGCGCGGGAGAACGATCGCCTCCGCCAGCTCGTGGATTTTAATAATCCGATGGCCGGGCGCAAAGTGGTGGCCCGCGTGATTGCCCAGGATGTTTCTCCCGAGTTCCGCATGCTTCGCCTCAACAAGGGCGCGAACGAAGGCGTGGAAGCCGGCATGGCGGTGGTGGCCCTCGAGGGCGTGGTGGGCCGCGTGATCCGCGTGGGCCGGAATTTTTCCGACGTGCTCTCCCTCCTCGACGCCGTGAGCGCCATCGACGCCATCCTCCAGCGCAACCGCGTGCGCGGCGTGATCGAAGGCCAAGGCGGGCAGCAGCTCTCGATGAAATACTTACGCCGCACCGACGACGTGCAGGAGGGCGATCTGATCGTGAGCTCCGGCATCGGTGGATTATTTCCGAAGGGCCTCACCATCGGCAAAGTAACGAGCGTGAAAAAGAAGAATTTCGGGATCAGCCAGACGGTGGAGGTGGTGCCGAGCGTGGATTTCAACCGCCTCGAAGAAGTGACCGTGATCGACCCGCCGAAGGTTCCTCTCGAACAGGCTACGCTCGAGGTGGCATTGCCCGCCGTGAAGCCGGAAGCCAAAAAAGACGGCAAGACCGAGGCGAAATCCGAGCATAAGACTGAAGCCAAGCCGAAAGAAAAAGAGAAAAAAGAGAAAGCTCCGGGCCAATGATCCACGAGCTCTACCGCGTATTCAATTTTCTGCTCGTGGCGTTCTTAGCCATTGTTTGCGCCGCCATGCAGTCCGTGCTCCTGAAGCTTCCCCTTTTCGCCTGGCTGGAGCTCGATCTCCTGCTGCTCATCGTGATTTATCTCAGCTTGAACCGCGCCTTCCTGGAGGGCGCGGTTTTGATCATCGTGATCGGACGCATCGCCGAGCTGCACTCCGGCGCGCCGGCCGGAATTCTCGTGGCCTGCTACCTCGCCGTTTTCCTGGCCCTCGTGTTCACGAAGGAAATGTTCCTCGTGGCCTCCTCTTTCTCCTCGGTGATTCTCGCGGTGGCTGGAGGCCTAGTGTGGAAGATCGCCTTCTTGCTATTCGCCCAGCGCTACGGCATTCTCGGCAATACCTGGCGCTCCTCGCTCGAGTACCTCCTGCCCTTCCTGCTTTCCCTCGGAATCTTCGTGAAACCGGTATTCGAATTGATCCGCCGCCTCGACCAATGGACGAAGATGGACCGCGATTCCGAGGCCCGCCAGCTTACCGGAGAGGAGTTCTAGTTTCGTGATCGGCCAGAACGAACAGCTCCAGACATTTCAGGACCGGTTTCGATACCTCTACGCCGTGCTCGTGGTGGTGGCCACCATTCTATTCCTGCGCCTTTGGTACCTGCAGATCCTCAAGGGCGAAGAGTTCAAGCAGTTCGCCGAAGAAAACCGTCTTAAGAAAATCAAGATCGAAGCTCCGCGCGGGATGGTGTTCGATCGCAACAAGCAAATCCTCCTCGATAACCACCCCACGTTCAACGTAACGATCACGCCCCAGTACTTCCGCGCCGCGCCGCCGGCCATTCAGGAAGCGGTGATCGATAAGCTCTCGCGCATCGTGCGCATGAACGGCAAAACGATCGTCGACACTCTCGCCAAAGCGCGCAAGCAGCCGAGCTTCCAGCCAGTGGTGGTGAAGAAAAATCTTTCGATGGACGAAGTTTCCCTCATCGAGATGGAGAAAAACTCCCTGCTCGGCGTGGAAGTAGAAACCGGGATCCGCCGCACCAATGTGAATGGCATGATCGGCTCCCATCTTCTCGGCTATATCGCCGAGATCGATGCCGACGAGCTCCCCCGCGTGAACCGGAGCGTGACCGAGCGCCCCTACCAGCAGGGCGACAGTATCGGAAAGTCGGGCCTCGAGCAGCAATGGGAAAATACGCTGCGCGGAATCGACGGCGTGGAATACATCGAAGTGGACGCCTTCGGCCGCAAGAAAAAAACTCATAGCGACCGCAGTGGCGGCGACGTGGTGAGCGAGATCCCGCCGAAACTGGCGATTCCGGGAAAAAACATCGTGCTCACCGTGGACGAAGACCTGCAGAAAACCGCCGCCGAAGCCTTCAGCAAAGACGGCAAAACTGGCGCCTTGGTGGCGATCGACCCCAAGAACGGCGAGGTCCTCTCGATGCTCAGCTGGCCGAGTTTCGATTCCACCGAATTTTCGGTGGGCATCCGGCCCGAATACTGGAGGGAGCTCACCTCCAACGAAGACAAGCCCCTGCGCGATAAATCGATTCTCGACCACTACAGCCCGGGCTCCACCTTCAAGATCGTTTCCGCGCTCGCCGGCCTCGAGGAAGGCCTGATCACTCCCAATACGGTGGTGAACGCGGGCGGATCCTTCATGTTCGGGGGACGCCCCTTCCACGACTGGAAAAAAGAGGGTCACGGCCCCACCGACGTGGTGAAGTCTCTCTACCGCTCCGTGGACGTTTTCTACTATAAGCTCGCCACCCATATGGAGATCGACGTGCTCGCGCGCTACGCCCGCAACCTCGGCCTCGGCGCCCGCACCGGCATCGCCCTTCCCGGCGAGATTCCTGGCCTCGTGCCCGACGTGGCGTGGAAAAAGCGCGTGATGGGCGCCGACTGGTATCCCGGGGAAACCCTCTCGGTGATCATCGGCCAGGGCTCCCTCACCGCTACTCCCTTGCAGCTCGCGAACATGATCGCCACCGTAGCGAACGGAGGCACGATCTACCGCCCGCGCCTCATGAAATACCTCGAGAACCAAGACGGCTCCATCATCGAGAAATCCGAGCCGGAAGTGATTCACCAGGCGAAGTTCTCTGAGGAGAATCTCAAAACCGTGCGCAAGGGCCTCCAGCTGGTGCTCGAGCACGATACCGGCACCGCTCACGCCCATTTCATTCCCGGCATCCAGGCCGCGGGCAAAACCGGTACCGCCCAGGTAGTTCGTTTCACGGTGGACACCGTCTATAAAGATTGCATGCACATGGAGCGCAAGTACCGCAACAACGGCTTGTTCGTGGCCTACGCTCCGGTGGACGACCCCAAGATCGCGGTGGCAGTGGTGGCCGAGCACTCTTGTCACGGAACTTCGGCCGCGCCCATCGCCATGGCCGTAATTAAAAAATATTTACAAAAACTAGATCCCCAGAAGTATTCCGACGAGGCCCTCAAGCAAGCCAAGACCGACTACTGGAAACATAAGTCGGCCGCCGCCGCGGCCGCCAGAAACGACGAGGATTAATGGCCACATTAATGAGCGAAGAAGTAGGCTCTTCTAAGTACGATCTCAATGCGGTGTGGGTGATGTTCTGCCTGATCGGGATCGGCATCATCAACCTTTACTCCGCCACGTATGCCTCGCAGGGCGTGGAAGCGCAGTTCTGGAAGCAGCAGGCCATATGGTTCGTGATCGGTTTATTCTGCTCGGGCGTGGCTTACCTCGTGCACTACCGCGTGCTCGAGCGCTTCGCCTACGCGGCCTACGCCGCGAATTTGCTTTTGCTCGTGGCGGTATTGCTCGTGGGCAAAAGCGTGCTCGGCGCCCGACGCTGGCTCGGCGTGGGCGGGTTCACGATCCAGCCTTCCGAGTTCATGAAGATCACCATCGCCTGGACCCTCGCCAAGTACTTCCACGATGATCAGTTCCGCGAATCCTACGACCTCAAAGGCCTGATGATTCCCATCCTGCTCGTACTGATTCCTACCCTGCTCGTGATGGCCCAGCCCGATCTCGGCACGGCGATGATCATCATGGCCGTGAGCGTGAGCATGATCCTGCTCGTGAAAGTGCGTACCCGCCTGCTCGTGATCATCGGGCTCGGGATCGTGACCATGGTGCCGATCGCTTACCGCTTCGTGCTCAAGGATTACCAGAAGCAACGGATCATCACCTTCGTGAATCCCCAGAGCGACCCTCGCGGCGCGGGCTATAACTCGATTCAGTCGATGATCGCGGTGGGCAGCGGGCAATTCCTCGGCAAGGGCTATAAAAAGGGAACGCAGTCGCAGCTGAATTTTTTGCCCGAGCACCATACGGATTTCATCTTTTCCGTATTCAGCGAAGAGCACGGCTTCATCGGCTTCATCGTTTTGCTCGTGCTCTATTTCATCCTGCTCGCCAACGCCCTCAAGATCGCTTACGGCTCCAACGATAAGTTCGGGATGCTGTTTGCGTATGGGCTAGGCGTGCTCTTCTTCTGGCACGTATTCATCAATATGGGGATGACCACTGGGATCATGCCGATCGTGGGCGTACCCCTGCCCTTCATGAGCTACGGGGGATCCTTCATGATCGCCTGCATGCTCGCGATCTCGATCCTTACGAATATCGCGAATAAGAAATCGATGTTTTAGCGACAAAGGCAGAAGGGCAAAGAGGCACAAAGGGAGCCCACATGCGGCCCTTAATCGGGCGACCAAACCCTAAAGCCTTGCATCATCGATTCCGAGCAAACGAATAAAAGCAGCACTAGGATACCGAAGGCGAAGAAGAAAGCGGTGACCGATACGGTCGCATGCGCCAAACGGTTACGCGAAGGACCGGCCAGGCGGGCAAAAAGCTTCGTGATCACCTGAGAAAGCGGTACGGCGAAAAAAAGCGCCGTCCAAAGATTGCCGTTCACCCAGGCAACATTGCCTTCGATCTCGCCCGTGCGTTCACTATGAATAAGCACAGCCCAAGCGATGGCAGACAACACCAGGGCGGCAGTTCCAGTCCAGTATGGTTTCAAAGTCGCGCGAATCATAGGCCTAGCTTAGGCCAAACCACCCGCGGAAAGAAGATCCACCGCAAATTCTTTGTCCGGAATCAGTCCGCGATAATCGCCGAAAATCATCTACCGTAACAGAAAAGTCCTGCTGTTTTCCGCACTTGAAAAACTCAGGCAGGAAAACGATTTGCATTCTCAGTTCGACAAGAGGTGCCGGATGTTTAACTCCCTAAAATATGCTAAAAATTTAGAAGAAGCGGGCGTACCGAGACAACAAGCGGAAGCGCACGTACTACTCATAAGCGAGTTTTTAGAAATGAACTTAGCCACCAAGCAGGACATGCTTGTTTCAAGACAAGATACACTCCTCCTGAGTCAGGACATCGCGCTCCTAAAGCAAGACTTAGTGCTCCTCGAGCAAAAAATCGTCCAGTCCGAGCAACGGATGACCATCAAGCTCGGCACCATCGTTACCGTAGCCATCGGCGTAGCCGTAGCCCTAGCCAAACTGGTGAGTTAGCCACTCGCCTTTTGACTTTACGTCCTCGCCCCGCTATTCCCTTCCCTGTGCAAGCCCCCTTCACCACCTATAGTGACAGCCTCATCGCCCGTTACGGCGTGAAGACCTATAAGATCACCCTCAGCGGCGGTTCCACCTGCCCCACGCGGGACGGCACCTTCGGCCCCCGTAAAGGCTGGGGCGGCTGCTCCTTCTGCGACGTGCACGGTTCCGCCTCCTTCTTCGCCAACCAGCGCCGCGAGCTTCCCGTGCGCCTACAAATGGACGCCGCCGTGGGCGCCATCAAGAAGCGCTTCAAGGCCGAAAAGTTCGTGGCCTATTTCCAGAGCTATACGACCACCCACGAGGAGATCGTGGAGTTCAAGGAACGCTACGATCAGGCCGTAGCTTTTCCCAACGTGGTTCGTCTCGCGGTGGGCACCCGCCCCGATTGCTTGCCCGATGAGATCCTGGAATTGCTCGCCACCTACCTAGATCGCGTCGACGTGCAGCTCGAGCTCGGCGTGCAGTCGCTCAATGATAAAATGCTCGACTGGTTCGAGCGCGGCCACGACGCCGCCTGCGCCATCGATGCCCTGAAGCGCGCCCTCGCGTTCTCGCAAAGGCTCAAAAACGCCGGTCATAAAAACGAGCTCGACGTGAGCGCGCACCTAATCTTGGGCGCCCCCGGCGAAACCGACGAAGACATCATCCAAACCGCCCATACCCTGAACGAAATCGGCGTGCACGGCGTGAAGCTCCACCACCTTCATATTCTTAAGAAAACTAAGCTCGAACGGCGCTATAAAGCCGGGGAGTTTACTCTGCTTTCCATGGAAGAATATTTCGGGAAGGCCGCCCTCTTTTTACGCCACCTCGATAAGAAAATTGTTATTCATCGCACGCATGGCCTCGCGCCCCATCCTGAAGAACTAGTGGGCCCCGAATGGTCTACCCAGAAAATTCACCCCGTAGAGCAGCTGAAACAGGGAATGCGGGCCCGCGGCTGGCTTCAGGGCGATCTGGCCTAACAAGAAACCGTTTTGGTTTTCCTAAAAAATCTGAAACAATTTAAAAGATGGAGCTTTTGCACGAGCCGAGGATGGCTCGTAAAATTCAAAGTATTTCGGATGCCAAGCGCGAGATCCTCGTGCTCACCGCCCCCTCCTTCGTTCGCTCCTGGGACCCCGAACAATTTGAGACCCTGCTCGACGCGGCCAAATCCGGCCTCAGCGTAAAAGTTTACCTCAATCATAAGCCGCTCTTTCCGATCCGCCACCTGGCGCGGATGCGCGCCTGCGGGATCCAAGTTCGCGAAGGTTCCCGCCGCTGGCTTGGCGTGGACTCCTCCACCGAGGAAGAATTCTGGATCTTCGACCGCGAAAGCGCACTCGGCGGGAACCGCAGCCAGTGCAGGGAGTTGGAAGCTCTGCCCGATCCCGGCCGCCTTTCGGTGGAATGTCCGCTGGCCCGCGCTCCCGCGAAAACGGCGGCCCGTTACTTCGATCACCGCTGGGAGGGACACCCCGAAAGCGTGGCGCTCGTGGTTCGTCACAAAGAATTCTCTTTCCGCGGCGGCAAGGGCGCCGAAAAGGACTTCCTCGTGTACGCCAGCCGGGCCCGCAAAGAAATTTCTCTTTGTCTCACGGACGCTCGTATTTCCCCTCGCCTCTGCCGCTCCCTGCTCGATGCCATGAAGCGCGGCGTGAAGGTAAGGATCTATAGCAATTCCTTCGGTATGAGCCGCCTGCGCAGCCGTCTGCTCTTTGGGCGCCTGCTGCGTGCGGGGGCCGTGCTGCGCTTTACGGCTGAGCATAGGCCGCTCGAAACCGAATGTGCCCTATTCGACCAGAATTCTATCTACCTAGGCGCTTTACCTGGTTCCGTGAGGAGCTGGGGACGGATCCCTCGACCCGTCTTCTTCCTGCACGATAAAGACTTAAGTGCAACGCTAAGCGTTAATCTAGAAAAACAGGTCGGACACCAAATTTCTTCTATGAATTCAAAGATTTTGCTTACTCAGGCCCCTGCCCCGCAGCGTCGTACTCGCCCCCAATTGTAAGGCAATTCCCGCCATTTCCCTCTCAAGTTACCTGGTAAAAATCCGATAATATCTGAGCCAGTTACTCGGAGATTCGGATGAAGTTTGCCCTCCTACTTCTACTCGTGTGCTCGCTTCCCGCGGAAGCCGGCGTGGTACGCAATAAAATTGCCGATGCCTGTGGCCGCCTCACGGGCCGCGATCCTCAGCTCACGAAAAATTGCGTGAACCACGCGGAGCTATTCGAAGTGGATTCTGAATACATTCGCGCCGTGGTGGAGTTCCATTCCTCGATCGAAATTCGCATGAAGGCCCTAAAAAGCGGCGCCAGCGTGGACACCTTAAAACTCTGCAAAAGCTTAAACTGGTCGGTCGACAATACGCTCAGCTGCATGCGCTCCTATCCCACTCCCGAACTCGTGAAAGAATGCAAAAAGGTGAGCTCGCGCCAGGACGATCAGCTTCGTTGCGTGCGCGAAGGCCGCGAAGCCGCGCAAGTGCATGCTTGCAACGCAATGGGCACCACCACCAGCGAACGCATCGCCTGCCTCGAGCTCAACGTGCCCGCGCTCGCTACCTATAATTGCCGGGATAAATTCTCTAGTTTCCCGGAACGCATGCAGTGCATGCACGCGGTGGTGGTGGCGCGCGAGGAAGAATACCAGCGCGACCAAAAAGAAATGAAAGAGCGTGAGCTCGCGCTGAAGAAGGATCCCGCTTACGGCGATCCCGCGCTCGTGAAGCCGCCGAAGCGCGTGCCGGCTTCGGTCAAGAAATCCAAATAAATTTAGGCGCGGGCTTCGGGCTGGCCGGCGGCGGATTTTCGCGCGCGCGTTTCGGCGTATTTGCTCTTGAGCGCTTCTTTCGAGCGCAGCTGGCCGCAAGCGCCGAGAATATCCACGCCCTTCGAGATGCGCACGTTGGTTTGCATATTGCGGTCGAGCAAGTACTTCTGGAAAGCGTACACTTCCGGCAGCTCCGGGCGCTGGAACGGGCTCGCGGGGTGCGGATTATAGGGAATCAAATTCACCTTCGCCGGAATGCCTTTTAGGAGCATCAGGATTCTCTGCGCGTCGGAGCGGGAATCGTTGAGGCCCTTGAGAATCACGTACTCGAAAGTGATGCGGCGGCCGGGGCCGAGCTCGTATTGCTTGCAGGCCTCGAGCAGCGTCTTGATATTATACCGCTTGTTCACGGGCATGATCTCATCGCGCAGCTCATCGGTGGTGGCGTTGAGCGAAACGGCCAAATTCACCTTCGACCGCTTCCCGAGCTCGAGCATCTGGGGCACGAGCCCACTCGTGGAAACCGTGATCTTGCGGTGGGAAATATTGAAGCCGTGGGGATGCGTGAGGATGTCGATCGAATCGAGCACGTTCTGCAGGTTATGCATCGGCTCGCCCATGCCCATATAAACAATATTCGTGATGCGGTCGCCGTACTGGGCCGTGATTTCCGGCGGATACATCCTGGCCACCTGGAGGATCTGGTCTACGATCTCGTGGGTCTTCAGGTTGCGCATGAGGCCCATATCGCCCGTATTGCAAAAAGCGCAAGCCATGGCGCAGCCCACCTGCGAAGAAACGCACTGGGTAAGCCGGTCCTTGATCGGCATCAGTACCGTCTCGAGGGTGCGGGCATCGCCGAGCTGGAAAAGGTATTTTTGGGCTTTGTCTTCGGCGGAGATTTGCTTGCTCACCAAAGGCGCGCTGGGAATATAAAAATTTTCTTCGAGGTAAGCGCGGACTTCCTTGGAGAGGTTCGTCATGTCGGCGAAGGAAGTCACGCGACGGCGGTAGAGCCAGAAAAAGATCTGTTCGGCCCGGTACTTCTCTTTGCCCATGGCAGCGAGTTCCTGCTGGAGCATGCCGATCGTGAAACCCGTGATGGCTTTACGCGTCTCGAGCAATTTTGCTGGCTGCGCGGGCATATCGAAAATCTTCGCGCGCTCATCGAGGGGAGCGGCGGCGATGGCCGGATTCAAGCTGACGAGGTTTTCCTGGATGTCCATGGGTGGCCCAATATGGCGTTTCGGGCCCGAAAACACAAGGAATTTGCCGCAATGCGACTAAATCAATTTACCGAAATAACGCATTGTGCTATATCGGCCTCCTCACTTTAATTCTAAGGAGTTTCCATGCGCCCCCTCTTCATCCTCGCCCTTTCCCTTTTCGTAGCTAGCTCGGCTCATGCCGGTATGGGCGCCATGCGCTGCTACCAAAAACTCGGCACCCTCGACGTGCTCATGAGCCAAGACGATGCCCTGAAGCTCTGCGAAGGCGCCAAATCAGACGCCCCCGCCGCCTGCTTCGAGCACGTACTTAAAAATGTGGATTCCATCGTGATCGACGACGCGGTTTCCCTATGCCGTGGCGCCACCTCGAAAGAGCCCGCCGAATGCCTCGTGAGCCTCCTGAAAACAAACGGCCCCACGGCCGGCGAAACCGGCATCCGCCTCTGCCGCTAACTTTCCCAATCTCGCGTTCGCGGATAAGCTAAAGGCATGTCCGCGAACCTGCTCCGCAAAAACAGCCGTACTCTCCCAATCTGGCTCCTGCGCCTCCTCGCCAATCTCTATCCGCCTTTTTTCTTCGCCGGCATCCGCATAACGCGCATCTCCCCCGACTTCCGCGAAATCGACGTTTCGATGGGCCTGCACTGGTATAATAGAAATTACGTGGGCACCCAGTTTGGCGGCTCGCTCTACGCCATGACCGACCCCTTCTTCATGATCATTCTCCTGCAGAACCTCGGGCGGGAATATATCGTGTGGGACAAGGCCGCGAAAATCGATTTCAAGAAGCCGGGCCTGGGCCGCGTGAGCGTAAAGTTCCGTTTTACGGAAGCGGAAATAGCCGACGTGAAAGCCCATGCGGATTCCCAGGAAAAATACGTATTCGATAAGCCGGTGGAAATTCTCGGCGAAGCCGGCGAAGTGGTGGCGGCCGTGGTGAAGACGCTCTACGTGCGCAAAAAAAGGCCCGGGCAATGATGCCCAGGCTTTTTTATTTTCCGGAACTAACTTGGCCTAGAGGCCTTCGTCGCTGCTTTCGGTAGCGGTGTTCCGATAGTCACTGGCGCTCGGGCCGATATCCGAATTCAAAGCCAGCTTACCGAATGGATTGTCGGTGCCATGCAGGTAAGAGATCGTGCTGCGTCCGGCCCAGCCCGAAGTATTCCCGTAAATGGGACCGCTCGGGGTATGTGCCCGGAGCCACTCGGCGCGTTTTTCGGCGGCGGTTTTTTCGTGCAATACGGGCTCATATACCGGTGCGGGAGCGGGTTTCACCACCACGGGAGCGGCGCGCACCACTTTGGTCTCGTCACGATACACGCGTTTCACGGGAGCTTTTGCTACGCGGCGGTGTTTTACTTTTGCTTTAGCCACTTTTTTTACCGGCAGGTAGATCATATTGCCGCTGGCATCGGTCGTTTGCTCACAGGTAAAAGTTTTTTTTGCGGCGAATGCGGGCAAGGCCACGAAACCGGCGAGGGCGAGGGTGATAACTGCTTTCTTAAAAATCATTTTTTCTCCTTGGTGAAAATTCCTGAATGCGGAAGAGACATTGCAAAACACTGGCCAGACTCTAAATTGGAAATTTGTCCCAATTGGTCACGAGGAAAGCCGGGTTCTTAGCGGAGAACGCAGTTCTACACTGTGCTGGGAATCTGGAGCCGGGGCATTTTAGCTCTAATGGATATCCAGCAGGTAGGCCGGAAGAAGAAGCGGAGCTCTATGATTATTTCCGGAACCCGTGCCAGCGCACGAGCGCCTTCATTGGCCAGGGCTTAGGCTCGAAGAGTACTTCCTTCTCCACGTCGCGAGCCGAGAGCATTTTCTGCAAATAGCGCCAGGCTTGTTTCTCGCCGTGGAGCATCTGCATCTCGCGGCAGTCCTCCCAAACTCTGCGGGTTAAGAACAAGGAGTAAGCGGGAAGCATATAGTAATTTTCGCACCAGGATACGAAGCGCGAAGCCGTTTCCGGCAAGAATAAATCGCTGCCCTTCCAATCAATCGTGGAAAAATCGGGCTCGCAGAATCCCTTGAGCTCGTGGCCCTGGAACTCGAGGAGAAGCGCATCCATATTATGGGGACCGTCTACCACGCCGAGGAGGAGAAGCTTTCTCTCGGGAAAAAGCTCGCCGAAGAAGGAACGGAAGATGGAGAGCAGGAAATTTTTCCGGGGCCAGAAATTTTCCACCGGGCGATCACCGTAGTGCGTGGCGAGCAGAGTTTTCTCTCCGCGCTCCACTTTGAGCATTTCGCGCAGGCGCGTGATCTGGGCGTAGAAATGATCGGTGGCGGGAGAAGAGGCCCGCACGGCGGCCACCTGGGAGAGCGCCGTCATGAGTTGCTCGTGATCAATGAAGGTGGCACCGGCCACGTTATACTTATGGGAAAAAAGCTCCCAGGCTCCGTCGAGGTCTTCGGCGGCCATGCCCTGATCGATAAACCCGGAAGAGGAAGGAGAGCCGGCGGCGAGGCCGAGCGCGGCCGCGACGATGCGCTTGTGGGCGTGCAATACCGCCATGCCGGACTTGCGCGGAGGCAAGGGACCGAGGATCCGGTGAAATTTATGCCAGTTCTGCCTGAGTTCCATCTTCGCTTTTCTCCGCAACCGCCGGCTCGGCGGCCACAAAAATACTGAGGGGAATTACCGAGAGGGCCGGTAGTTCCGTTTCGAACACTTTTCCTTCGGCGCCTTCGCTCTGCTCCGCGGAGGCACCTTCGCCCTGCTGCAGGCCGTGGAGACGCACTTTGCCGGAAAACTCGAGGGCGAGCTTGCGCTGCTCGGTATCGGGGTTCACGAGGAAAAGAGTCTTCATCGATCCCGCGGCGCGCTCCTCGGGAGTTTCGTCTTTTAGGCGCCAGTCCACGGAAAAAGAGTGCACGCTATTGCCGGTGCGGTCGAAAGAGCAGAACGGCTCGATGCGCGCCACCGATACGAGCGAGTCGCCCAGCGTGTCCATGGAGAGCTGGGAAGCTTCCTGGCCCTCGATCAGGAGCACGTGGCCGCCGTTCGGGAAAATCCCGATCTCGAAGAGCCAGCCGTGATTGAGGCGGAAGGTTTTCAGCTTATGGATTTCTTTGAGGCCCGCTTCGCAGAGCGAGGAGCGGAAGAAAACCACGGTGCAATCGCGGTCGCGGGCGATCGAGAGGAGGTCCATCGTTTGGCGCAGTTCGAGGGGATAGCCCTCTTCCACCGCAAAGAGCTTGGTGCGTTTGCGCTCATTGGCGTCGATATCGTTGAGCGAGGTTTTGAATTTTAGGCCCACGCCAAGCTTTTCCTGGAGGAGGCAGGAAATACGGGCCGGCGCGAAGCGATTCTGCACGATCGAGATCGCGGGGCGGGAAAGCTCGGTTTCATCGGTGGAAAAACCCTGGATGAGCTTGCGGATCTTCTTGCGGAAAGAAGCCGAGAGCGAAAAATAATCGTATTCGTTGATCCAGGTTTGGCCGAAGGTCACGAGTGAGGAGGAAACGAGGAAATTTCGCTCACGATCGCGCAGCTGGTGGAGATCGTCGAGCCAAGCCACCGAGCAGGAAGAACGGGCCTTCACGAGCGCGCGGAAAAGCTCGGTTTGGTTGGAGCCCGAGCCGATCATTTCCTCGAGGAGGCGACCGTGCGAGACATCGCGCGAAAAAAGATTCTGAGAAACCACCTTCACGCCGGGATATTTGGCGAAGCGCGAGTTGAGGAAATCGCAAGCACGGGAGTGGAAAATTCTCTCGGCGAGGGCGGGAGTCCACTCTTCTTTTTTATAGCCGGCGCCGAATTGCATGTGGCGCAGAGAAAAATCGCCGTGATCGGAAGCGGCGAGGCCGGTATTGCGATAATGTTTGAAGAGACTATCGGTGACCACGAGTTCGATATTCCCCGCGAAGCCTTCGTTCAGGACCTCGGTGACTTCCTGGGTGAACTTCAGGAGAAAGTGGCCGTAGCGCTGGAACACGTTTGGCGCGAGCAGGCTCACGAGCGGATGAATATTAGGCGGCACGCAAGCGTAGAAAGGATGGCCAAGGCGATCCTGCGCGAGATTCTGACGATCGCGCAAGAGATCATCGGGAATTCCGGCATTGGAATAGCCGATCCCGAGCTCCGGGCAAATCCCGAGACGCAGCGAGAATCCGCTCGCGCTTGCTTGCTTCACGAATTTTTGCAGAAGGTGATGACGATCCGTCTCGAGGTGAGACCAGGGCACGAAAGCGGCAACAGTATCCGCGCCGCTTTCCCGGAACTTCTCCAGGAGCGAAAAAATTTCTTTCGAATTGTAATCCCAGTACCGGACAACGGGGATGAGCTCTAACTTCATGGTACTTACCTGTTTTTGCAGTGACTCGAAAAAATCTTAACACGAAGGGTTAATCCGAATAAACCTTGTTTTTCGAATAGTTAAAGTTATAACGGAAACGTGTGCGAGACGGATCTCGTGTCAGTCTTGGCCCACCGTGGCAACGGAGATCAAAATGGATTTCACCCTCAGCGAAACCCAAAGAGAAATTGTGGATATCGCCGCTAAGTTCGCGGCCAAAGAAATTTCCCCCATCATCGAAGAAGACGAAGCACAGGCGCGTTTCCGCCCGGAACTTTTTCCCAAAGCCGGACAAGCAGGCCTATTGGGAATTATGTTTTCTCCCGATTTCGGCGGCGCTGGCCTAGGTGCCACGGAATATACGCTGATGCTCGAGACGATCTCTCAGGTTTCCTCGGGCTACGCCGTTTCCTTTTCCGTAACAGGTTTGCCGCTTGCGATCATCGACAAATTTGGCACGGACACTCAGAAGAAAAAGTATATTCCTCCCCTGATCGCGGGTACGGCGATCGGGGCATTTTGCCTAACCGAGGCGAATTCCGGCTCCGATGCCGCCAGCCTGCGGAGCACCGCCGTGAAAAAAGGAAATAAATATATTCTCAACGGCGTGAAGCAATTCATCACGCACGGAATAGCCGCCGATACTTTCCTCGTGATGGCCCGCACGGGCGGCGCGGGATCCAAGGGGATCAGCGCCTTCATCGTGGAAAAGAATTTTCCCGGCGTGAAGGGCGGCAAGATCGAAAAGAAAATGGGCATGCGCGTTTCGCCTACCCAAGAATTGATTTTCGATAACGTAGAAATTCCGGCCGAAAATATCGTGGGCGCCGAGGGAGAAGGCTTCGTGGTGGCCAAGCGGGCGCTCGATTCCGGCCGCATCTCCATGGGGGCCATCGCGAACGGGATATCCCGGGCCGCCCTCAATAAAGCCGTGGCCTACGCCAAAGAACGAGAGCAGTTCGGCAAACCGCTCATGGATTTTCAGGGCATCTCCTTTATGCTCGCCGACATGGCCACGGAGCTCGAGGCCTCGCGGCTGCTCGTGCTAAAGGCCGCGATGGTGAAAGACCGCGGCGAACCGTTCGTGCTGGAGGCCTCTATGGCCAAGCTGAAAGCCACGGAGGCCTGCATGCAGATCACCGTGAATGCCGTGCAGGTTTTGGGCGGCTATGGGTATATGGAAGAATTCACGGTGGAGCGCTACATGCGCGAAGCCAAAATGCTGCAAATTGTGGAAGGCACGAGCCAGGTGCAGCGCATCTTAATTTCGAGGAACCTATAGTGAGAGAATCGCTCCAGCTTATCGACGCAAAAATTCCCGGCTTCGATGCGCCCATCGGGACCGAAAAAGCCAAGCTCATCGAGAGCAAACTCAAGGAATGGCATTCGTCGGACTTCGCGGGATACCGCCGGCTCCTCGATCCGGGCAGCGACTGCTTCCCGAATTTTTCCGAAATCGAAAAGCTCGCCCGAGAGCGCCAACACGGCAGCACCGGGAAAAAAATCAAAGACTTCGTTCTCCTCGGCACCGGCGGCTCGAGCCTCGGCCCCGAGACGATGCTGCGCGCGCTTAAGCCGATGGGAGAAGCGCCCCACTTCCATTTCATGGACAATAACGACCCCGTTTGGTTCCAGTGGATGCTCCAAAACCTGGATCCCGAAACCACCCTCTTCTACGTGGTTTCTAAGTCGGGAAAAACGCCGGAAACGATCTCCCAGTTCCTGGTCTCGCTTGCCTGGGCCCAGAAGAAACTTCCTGATAATGACTGGAAAAAGCATTTCGTGCTTTGCACGGATCCCAGCAAAGGCGATCTCCGCGAGCTGGCTTCGCGCTGGAATCTCGCCTGCCTCGACGTGCCCTCGCCCGTGGGTGGGAGATTTTCCGTGCTCACGCCCGTGGGCCTTTTTCCCGCGGCGTTCGTGGGCCTTTCGCTTCCCGCCTTTCTCGAAGGTGCGCGCTCCGTAGCCGTCTGGGAGAAGAACGCCTGGGACGAAAACCCCTGCGCCCGCCTCGCCCGCTCGCTGGTAGAAAACGCCCGCAAGTTCCCCATCACCATATTCATGCCCTACAGCTCGCGGCTCCAGGCTTTCTCCCGCTGGTTTTGCCAGCTTTGGGCCGAGAGCCTAGGCAAAGGCGGGCACGGCTTTACCCCTTACCCCGCCATCGGCACCACCGACCAGCACTCGCAGATGCAGCTTTATATGGAAGGCCCGCGCGATAAGGTAGTGATCCTCGTGCACGTGAAAGAGAGCCGGGAGACTTTGCCGCTTACCCTGCCGGAAAAGGTGGCGGGATTACCGTCGTTCGAAGAACTGCGCGGAAAATCCATGCTCCATCTATTCGATGCGGAATTCCGCGCCACCCGCGATGCGCTCACCAATCAGGGCGTACCCAATTGCACGATCGAAGTGGACCACCTCGACGAATTCGCCGTGGGCGCTTTGTTTTTCTTCTGCGAAAGCACCACCGCGATAGCGGGCGCCCTCATGGAGCTCAATCCCTTCGATCAGCCCGGCGTGGAGGCCGCGAAAGTGCTCACGAAGAAATATCTGGCGGAAGTTTAGTTTCGCTCGGGCAGATTAAAAATCAGTCGCTGCTGGTTCTTGCCCTCGAGCTTCGAGAAAAAATAACCAAGCTCATGCTCCTCTAGAATCATCTTCGAAACCGTGAAAGCCACCGAGCTTTGGATCTCGTATTCGTGCTTGATGGGATCACCGTTATCCTCGATGCGCACTTCGAGGTTCTGGTAGCCCGGGATCAGCTCGATGGCGAGGTAAGGATCGAACTGATCGCGCTTTCTGCGTTCGGCGATGGCGAGCAGGGACTGCTGCAGGAGATGAAAAAACATCTGCAACAGGCGATTCCGGTTTCCCACCGCCTGCAGGTTCATCGTGCCCGAATTGGGTGCGAACCGCAGCCTTACCTGAAGGCGCTTGGCCTCCGAGCCGAGTAAATCGAGGGCGCTCTGGATGCAGTCCGCGATGCCGAGCGCTTTCTTCTCCTCGTCGGCCTTGCGCACGAGAGAAAGCATGGTCTGGATGATCTTGCGGCAGCGTTCCGCGCTCTGCACGATATTCTCGATATCTCCGTAGAGCGGTTCTTGCGCGCCAATGTCCTTCATCAAAATCTGGCCGATGGCAAGAATGCCGCCGATGGGATTGTTGATCTCGTGCGCCACGGATCCCACCAGGATCCCGAGTTCCGAAACCTGCTCCTTGGCCAAGATCTTCTCGGTAAGGGTGCGCTCTTCGGTAATATCGTGAAAGCGCAGCACGTAGCAGCCGGCGCCGAGGGGTTGCGGAATGGGATCGAAGAACGCGCGGTACTGTCGGCCTCCGTGAGAAACCTCGAACTCGCTGGATTTTTCACTGGGAAATTGCGCGAGCTCGGCCACGCTGACGAACCCGGGATTCTTACCCTGCAGCATCTTGAGCGGCGTATCGGTGAAGCGGCTGTAGGCGCGGTTACCGCGCAGCACGCGGTAGCTTTCGTCGAGGATGGCCACGGGATCTTCCACCGCGTCGAAGCTCGCTTCCCAAACTGCTTTCGTTTCTTCGGCGCGGGAAAGCATGCGGTTCCGCTCCACCGAAAGAGCCACGGCGTCGCTGAGATTGAGTAAAATCTCTCCTACCCGGTCGAGCGCGCTTTGCTCCGGGTCGCCGTCGAAACGGATATAAATATGCGCCTTCAGGCTGCCCTGAAAATGCACGGGCATTGCCAGCTGGTATTGGCTCATTTCCCGCACGCTCGCCGTTTCGGGATAGGCCAGCACGCGCGCTTCTAGCACCGGGGCCATGCCGGCGCAGACTTTCTTCACCGCCTGATCCACCGATTCCATGTCGCGGGCAGCGGAAAGCTCCAGGATGCTCGCGCCGAGCAGCTCGATTGAGGGATCATCGAAGGCCCCGGCTCCTCCACTCCAGGACACATTATCGGCCGCGCCGAGATCGTGCTCCAGCTTGGCATCGCGGATGAGCGCGCGGATCGAATACACGAGGCGATCGGGGTTGGCGTCGGGTGGGAGCAGGGCGGAGGTCAGGCGGTCGGGAAATTCCTCGTGGGCGCGCCGCAAGTTATCGAGGCCGGAAAGCAATAACGCGCGTTCACCGGCGGCGAGCTGCTCGCGGAAATCCTTCAGCGAAGGAAGAATCACGATCTCGGCCTGCGGATAACGCGGGAACTCATCGCGCTTGGCGTATAAATCCTCGCTTACGATCCAAACCCTCTCCATGGCCTTGTCCCCTTAGCCCTTCGCTTCCGCGGCGATCGTGCCGTCGTGCAGGCGCAACTGAAATTTCGTGCCCTTGGGCAGCTCCGCGGCGCTCTTCAGCGCCTGTCCGTCGGCGGCAAACGCGATGCTATAGCCGCGCTCTAATACTTGGAGAGGGGAAAGCGCCTGGAGCGACCCCTCAAAGCGAAGCAAACGCTCGCGTTGTCGCGTGATCGTCTGTTGCATGCCAGAGGCGAGGCGTTCCTGCCAATCGTCGAAGCGAAGCCGCAAATCATTGATACGATCGAGGGGATTCTTCAGGCGAGCCGCAAGGTTCGCCACGCGAAGGCCGGCCTGCTCGAGCTCGTTTTGGACGGCACGCACGAGACGAAGCTCCGCCTCGCGAAGATTCTCGAGGAGCGCGCCTTGCTCCTGCACGAGCAGCTCGGCGGCGGCCGAAGGCGTGGCGGCGCGAAGGTCCGCCACGAAATCAGCGATCGTAAAATCAATTTCGTGGCCCACGGCGCTCACCACCGGAATGGCGGAGTTAAAAATTTCGCGCGCGAGATTTTCGTCGTTGAAGCACCACAAGTCTTCGAGCGATCCCCCGCCGCGAGTGAGCAAAATCACGTCGCCGAGCTTATATTCGTTGGCCGTGCGCAATGCCTTAATAAGCTCAGCGGGGGCGCATTCGCCCTGTACCAAAGCCGGGATGATCATCACGCTCACGCCGGCCGAGCGGCGCTTCAGCACGGAGAGCACGTCGCGGATCGCGGCGCCAGTAGGGCTGGTGATCACCACGATGCGCGAGGGAAGGAGCGGCAAGGCGCGCTTTCGTTCCGCATCGAAGAGGCCTTCGGCAAAAAGTTTTCTTTTCAGAGCTTCGAATTTTTCCTGGAGGCTACCGGCACCCACGAGTTCGATGCTCTCCACGATGATCTGGTAGGTGCCGCGAGGGGCGTAAACGGAAATTCTTCCCCGGCACACCACTTCCACGCCGTCTTTCAAATTAAGGTGCTTGGCCTTGGCGGCGGCGGCGCGGAAAAAAGCGGAGGCGATCGTGGCGTCGGTATCTTTAAGCGAAAAATAAATATGCCCGCTTGCGGCCGGGCGCCAGTTGGAAATTTCCCCGCGCACCGAGATCGAACCGATACCTTCTTCCAGCAATTCCTTTACGGCGGCCGTCAGCTCCGAAACGCTCACGATCTTCTCTTCGCCTTCCTGGGGGCGGCCGAAAAGATCGTCTTGCGTTTCGAATAAGTTCATAACGTTACGGGGCCGGTATTGGGAGCCTTGAAATTCATGGTCTTTAGGTAGTTCAGAGCCTGTTGTACTTGATAATCCTCTTTGGGATCAAGCAGGCGGGGTACGGAATCTTTGGCCTCTTGCGCTTTTTCTTCGTCGCTATCACCCTCGCCCTTAGCATTGCGATCTCCGTTCCCTTCCACGATATGATTTTTGAGGTCAGCCTCACTCATCGTCTTGTTGCGCTTACGGATGCGCTTCACCGTGTCGGGATCAATATCGTCGAGGTAGATATCGGGTTCGATGCCCTTGGCCTGAATGGAAATCCCATTCGGCGTATAGTAACGAGCGATCGTGAGCTTGAGGCCCACGTCTTCGGCAAGTGGAATCACGGTCTGCACCGATCCTTTGCCGAAGGTGCGCTGGCCCGCGATAAGGGCGCGCTTATGATCTTTCAGGGCACCGGCCATAATCTCCGCGGCGGAAGCCGAGCTGCCGTTCACCAGGGCCACGATGGGGAAATCGAGGCGCGCAATCCCCGACTTAGCGTATTTCATGTCCTTCTCGTCTTTATTGCGGCCGATAGTGGAAACGATCACGCCCCCGTCGATGAAAAGATTGGCGCTTTCCACCGCTTCGTCGAGCAATCCGCCGGGATTATTGCGCAAATCCAGGATCAGACCCGCGAGCTTCTGCTTGGCTTCCATTTTTTTGATCGCGGCCTTCATCTCCTGCGCCGATTTTTCCTGGAAATGATTGAGCTTCACGTAGCCATAGTTCCCCGCGAGCAATTCGTACTTCACGCTTTTCACGTCGATGGAAACGCGCTTCATCGTGAATTCGAGCGGCTTGCTTACGCCGTCGCGCTGCACGGTGAACTTGATCGAGGTACCGATATCGCCGCGAATTTTCGAGGTGGCCTCCACGATGCTCATGCCCTTGGTCGAGTCGTTATTGATGCGCAGGATGCGGTCTCCCGGCTTGATCCCGGCTTTCCAAGCGGGCGTGCCTTCCATCGGCGTGACCACGGTGAGCACTCCATCCTTGTTCACCCATACTTCGATCCCGAGGCCGCCGAATTTTCCGGCCGTGTCGGTTTTCAGCTGGGTATAGATATCGGGCGGCATGAAATTCGAGTGGGGATCGAGCGTCTCGAGCATTCCTTTGATCGCGCCGTACACGAGCTCTTTGGTATTCACCTTATCCACGTATTGTTTTTCGATGAAATTGATCACGCGCCCGAAGAGCGCGATATCGTCGTACTTCGCGTTCGAAACAACGGCGTCTTTCTTCTCGGCCTCAGCGGCCAGCACGGAAGAAGACACGAAGGAGAACAACAATAGCAAATGGGCGGAACGCATGGGAATCCTTTCGCGAACACGGGAATTGGTCCCTACTATTTTCGCAGAGTTTGGATCACTCGGGAAGTTTCGCGCTCAAGTGGCGGCTTTTCTCTTTCGCCACAAACCACGGTACCGGATTCACGGCAATATGGCGCTGGCGGATCTCAAAATAGACGGGGGTACCGTCGAGCGAGGAACGGCCGATCATTTCGCCCTCCTTCGCCTCATCCCCCTCTTGTTTGAGGCTCTCACCGAGCTGGCCCACGAGACTATAGTACTGATCACCGTGGTCGAGAATTAGCAGCTGCCCGTAGCCGCCGATCTTACCCGAGAACACCACTTTTCCGGCAAAAACGGCCTTCACCGGCGCCGCCGATCCGGACTGAATGTCTACGCCTTTGTGAAAAGTATACAAACTCGTTTTTGGATCGTAGCGCCGCCCGAAGCTGGTAACGATGTCCCCTTCGGCGGGAAGAACGAGGCCGCCTTTGCGGGCGGCAAATCCCACGCCCGGCCGCCGCGGAACGGGCGTAATCGCCAATGCTTCATCCTGCTGCTTCTTAAGCTCGGCCGCAATATTGAAGCGGCTCAGCACGGTTTCGAGCTCGCTCTCGGCGGCCTTCGCCGACTGGTACGCCCGCAACCGGTCCGTTTGCTCGGCCCGAGTCTTGCGCAGGAGATCTTTTTTTAACTTCTGGTTCAGCTCGAGCACTTCCTGCTTCTCGCGCAGGTCTTCATTATGCGCTACCAGGCGCTCCCGGTCGTCGGCCAGCTTCTCGTTCAGCGACTGCACTTCATCCAGTACCTTTCGCAGGGAAACGATTTCTTCACGGTCGGTCTTCAAAATTTTTCCGAGCAATTCCTTGTACTGCACGAGGTAGGGCCCATCGGATTCGGTGAGGCGCGCGATCGGCGAACGCGTTTCCAGCGTGGGCAACAGCGAGAGCAAATGGCGCAGTCGGGCTTTACGCGTATTGATGCTTTGCTGGAGGCTATCCCGGCGCATCGTCATTTCCTGCACGTGATCGCCGAGTTTTTCGAGCTCAAGCGAAGACAGCTGGATCTCGAGGGCCTGGAGCTTCAAAAGTTTTTCGAGCTTGCCGAGCTCCGAAGAAAGCGAAGCGGCCGTTTCCTGCGCCGATTTGATGCTGTTCTCCAGCCGGCGCACTTCTTCCTGAATATGCTGAAGATCCTGCTTTTGCACCACTTTGGGCTGAGCCGGCGCCGCGTGAGCGGAGCTAAGCGCGAAAAGAGCGAGGATCCACATTCACACGATCCTTCCGCGCGCTAAAGCCACGAGGCCCGCGAGCAGATGGGCGGCGAGGGCCATCCCGGCCATGGCTCCGGCGGCGAGCATGAAATTGCCCAGATCGATGTGAAAGGGCTCGTAGCCGACGGCGCCGAAAAATTGGTTATAGAGCTCGGCCAAATACGTTTTGCCCGCGAAAAGAACGAGTATGCAAAATACGCCGGTGGCCAGGCTCTGCACGATCGCTTCGATCATCCAGGGCATAAAGATCGCCGCCTTGGTGGCCCCAAAGGAGCGGATGAGCTGAATTTCCTGCGCGTCGGTATAGAGAATATTTTGGTAGTGGCCGAGGCACACGATGAAGAGCACTAGCCAGAGGCCGAGCGCCAGCACGGTTCCACCGTAGCCGAGCCACTGCAGCGACGCGAGGGCCTTGCCGAGCCGGAGCGCGCCGTCGTCTACGCGCGCCACATTGAGAATGCGGCCGATAGCGTCCACGCTTTCCCGGCGCGCGAAGGTATTTCCGTCCGCCGGAAACACCACTTCCAGCATGCGGGGGATCACGTCGTCGCCCAAATCGGCAAGGGCCGATTGCAGATCGGGAAAGTGCTCCTTCAGGAAGGAACTGAACTCCTGGGTGGAAACGATGCGGGCCGTTTCCACGCCCTTCACTTGCATCACCTTCGTGAGCACTTCCTCCACCACGGAGCTGTCCGAGCTATCGATGAAAACGGAGGCCGCGCGCACGGCCTTGATATGGCTCTCTTGCCCGATCAGCCAATAACTCCAAAGGCCGATCGCGGCCGATGCCGTGAGCAAAGCGGCGCCGCCGAAGATCGTGAGCACCGAGGCCACCATGCGCCGGCGCATGCCGGAGAGCGCGGAATTTAAAAAATACATGCGCCCTCCCGGTCGTCCACGCGCACGCCGCCGCCCGAAAGGTGGAGGGTACGCTTGCGCACTTTGCGGATGATATCGCGATCGTGGGTGGCCACGAGCATGCTCATGCCCTTGATGTTCAGCTTCTGGAAAAGATCCATCACCGTCCAGGTATGATCATGATCGAGGCTGCCGGTGGGCTCGTCGGCAATCAGCAAATCCGGGGAATTGATGATGGCGCGCGCGATCGCCACGCGCTGTTGCTCGCCACCAGAAAGCTCCCGCACGGTGGCGTCGAGAACTTTGGTGGAGAGCCCCACGGCCGCGATCGCATTTTCTACGAGATGCTGGGCCCCGCGCCCGAGGAAGCTCATCGCTTCCTGGCCGGTGCCGGCGCGCCCGAAAAACAGCGGGATCGCCACATTTTCAAAAACGGTACGGTCTTTGAGTAATCGATAGTCTTGGTGAACCACGCCGATGCGGCGGCGCAATTTGAGCATTTTGCTGGAGCCGGCTTCATATTTAACGCCACCGCAGGCCACGATGCCCGAAGAAGCGAACTCTTCGCCCATGATCAATTTCAAAAGCGAAGTCTTCCCGGCTCCGCTGTCGCCCACCACAAATAAGAATTCGCCCTTTTTGAGCTCGAAACTCACGTTGCGCAGCACCAGGGAGTTCGGATGATAGGCTTTTGATACCTGTTTTAGGGAGACCATCATCGGTCTAAATTCCTCCACCAATCCCGCGTAAACGCAGGACCTACAGAAAGCGTAACACCCTTCAGTGTCCATTGGTAGTCTTGCGATCCCAGGGGAAGGCACCTAAACTTAACGAAATGAAAGTGCTTTTCCGCCTACTACCGCCCCTTTATTTCTGCGCCATTAGCTTTGCATTGGCCGAGGGGAAAGCTCCGTTAGTGGGAGGCCCTTGGACGGAGCTGCGGAAAGCCCCTACCTTCGACGCCGAAAGGCTACCCCTCGCGAAAACCTGGGGGCCCACACTCCCCATCGGGACTTCCTTCGAAGTGCAGAAAATCTACGGACGCTGGCTCTACGGAACTCCCGTTCCGCCCAAAAATATGAAGGCCGCCGACTATGCCAAGCCGGGCTGGATTTTCAGCCGGATGATGCTGGTTCCCGGCGATAAAGATTCCCTCGCCCCCGTGGTGATCAGAAAATCCCAGGCGCTGCTCTATCATTCGCGGGAAGCCTGGAAAAAATTGAAGCTCGACCACGATCCAAGCATGGCTTCCCTGGATTTTCTCGAAAGCCTCATTCTCTCGCGCGGAACCGAAAATGCTTTTATCCAGCACGACGAATCTTCCTCCAGCTTCCTGCCTTCCTTCCCGGCCAGGCTCGCGCCTTATTTATTTTTGCCTTCCGCCGAAGCGGCCGAAGAAGCGCCCATGGGATTGTCCGGAACCGACCTTTCTTTCCTCGACCAAGAATTCAGCTTGGTGAAGCAGGCCAAGAGCAAAGCGGAGCGGGACCGCCTTGCCCTGCAGCTCCGCCCCCCGAAGGCTCCCGCGATCGATCTCGCCGCGCGCGTGGGAATTCTCGGCCGCTTTATGCTGAATAAATACTTCGAGCTCCCGGCCCTCACCCACGAAGAGGTAGACGGTTTCATTTATATGCGCGCCACCGGCCTCCGCGCCCTCGAAGGCTGCCCTAAGCCCATCCAAAATTTCTGGAAGAACCGGCGCTGGAACGCGTTCCGCGTCTTCCGCCTGAAATCCCGGCCTGAAGTGCGCCATCCCTGGCAGGATATTTCCCTGCCCGGCGGCTATTTCACCTTCAGCGCCCGCGCCATTGATCTCGCCGCCAACGAAGCCGAGCTCGCTTTTCTGCTAGTGCGCCCGATGGTGCTCGAGGCGCGCCTGAAGCGCCCGGCAATTAGCCTCACCGCGAAAGGATGGCCGGAAAGCTTGCAGGCCCAGTCGGAATTGGTGTGGGACCGCACCCTCCGCGCCCAGAGCACCCGCGACGCCGAGAATCTCGACGTGGCCGACGATATCGCCGTGGACATGCTCGCCCTCGAATGCATCGCGCGCGCCGGCTACCGCCCGCTCGCCGGAGTAAACTACCTGCGAAAAATCGCGGCCGCCCGGGAAAAACCCTGGTCGAAATGGTTTAATGATCATTCGATCGGCCTGGAATACCGCCTCGAGCAAATCACCACCCGGCTCGACGACGCCCTCGCCAAACAAAAATTTCCGCCTGGAAGCGTCACGAATCCCAAGCGCTTCAGCCTCGCCACCACGCGCTGGAATATCATGCCATGAACGATTCGTTCTTCGCCCGCCTGCTCGCCTTCAAGCCCATTTTCTTCATTCTATTATTTTATTTAATCGCCACGCAGGTTGCGCAAACTCTGCTCTATACCGTGGTGGCTTATCTAGTTTCCGCCACGGATAAAACCGGCAGCGATTTCGGCAATACGGTGAACGAAATTTCTTCCCAATACTTGCTGCTCGCGTTCGCCTTGGCGGCCCTGCTGCTTTCGGTTACCACCTGGCTGGCCGACCGCGCTCTTTACCGCCAGGATCCCTTCTGGAATTCCCCGCTGAAGCCAGCTTGGCAGCTCGATCGCATCACCAAGCGTGAGCTCCTGCGCGGTCTCTCGAGCGGCGCGATCGCCGTGCTCGTCTACCTTTTCCTCTTCACGCTCTCCGGCCAGCTTTCCTTTCTCGGGGTTTACATCACCTCAACCCTGGGCACGCCGGTATTCCCTCTTTTCTTCGTGGATTTCGCGGCGCTCGTGGTGCTGGTGATCTGCGAGGAATTTATCTTTCGGCACAAAATTCAAAAATTCCTGCTCGGCCGCTTGCCCGCGGGCCTCGCGATCTGCGCCACCACCGCGGCCTACCTCTTCGTAAAAAATTTGCAATTTCAGCTGACCGGACTCGACTGCCTGAACTTAGTTTTAGTGAACTTGGCCCTTGGATTTTTCTACCTAAAATCCGGCCGCTCTCACCGCGGGCTCGGCTTTCTGCTTTCCTTACTTTGCATGCTGCATCCGATTGCCGGCCTTCCGCTCTGGGAAACCGAAGGCCCTTCGTTCTTCCTGTTCAAGCCGATCGGCAAGGGCTCCGAGCTTCTGGCGGGGTTGCACGGCGCTCCTTTTTCCGGACTCGGGCTCACGAGTATTCTCGTAATGATCGTGGGCGGCGCCTACCTTACTTGGAAACAAGACGTGGCGGCCTCGTACGCAAGGCAAAATTAACCGCTACCGTGTGATAGAAAAAAGTCTAAGTCGGCCAAACCATTGCGTCAAAACCCTCTCCAATTGACCTTTGCGGATGCCCCTTCTATTCTCTAAAGCATGCAAAATCATGAAGTTTCCCTTAGCGCGATCGATCTCATTTGGAATGCCGGCTGGGTTGTAAAACTCGTCCTGCTCGGGCTGCTCACCGCGAGCGTTTCTTCCTGGGCCATCATTCTTTTTAAACGCCAGCTGCTCCGCCAGGCGGAAAAGCAAAACGACCAATTTCTTCATGGCTTCTGGGGCGGCTGGAATCTTTCCGAATCCTTTAGCCGCGCCGCGGATTATCCGCTCAGCCCCGTGGCCAAAAGTTTCCAAGCCGCCATTCGCGAGCTGAGAAAGCTCGGCGACGATAAACCCACCGACGGCCTGAAGGCCGACGTAGTGGTCCGCGCTCTCCGCAAAGCCAATACCACCGAGATCGCGGCCCTCGAGCACTCCGTCTCCTGGCTCGCCACCACCGCCAGCTCCGCGCCCTTCGTGGGCCTCTTCGGAACTGTTTGGGGGATCATGAATTCCTTCCGCTCGATCGGCATCACCGGCTCCGCCAATCTTGCGAACGTGGCTCCCGGTATTTCCGAGGCCCTCATCGCCACCGCGATCGGCCTCGCCGCCGCCATTCCCGCCGCTATTTTCTATAACGTGCTCAATGGGCGTATTCGCGGACAAGCGCAAGCCCTCGATTCTTTCAACCAGGACCTGCTCAATTTGCTCCAGCGTGAAAGGGCCATCTAGTGGCGGGGATGGGCGGCGGCAGAAAAACCGCGCAGACGGATAATATCCACGGCGCCGAAGGGATGCTCGCGGAGATCAACGTTACGCCCATGGTGGACGTGATGCTCGTGCTGCTCATCATCTTCATGGTGAGCGCCCCGCTCATGCAGCAAGGCATCCAGGTGGACCTGCCGAAAACCAAGTCTCCCTCGCTTTCCGAGCAAGAAAAGCCGATCGTGCTCGTGATCAACAAGAGCGGAAACGCCGAAATCAACGGCAACGCGATCCCCGCCGCTCAACTCTCCGAGAAGCTAAAAGCGATCTTCGAGAAGCGCGAGAAAAAAGAAATCTTCATCCAGGCCGACAAAGGAATTTCCTACGGACTCGTGGCCGCCGCAATGGCGCAAGCCCAGGCCGCCGGCATCCTGCGCATTGGCCTGGTAACCGAGCCGGCGAATACGAAACGGTGATGCAACCGCAAGCGTCCGAGCAGAAAAAAACCGCGAAGCGCTACCTGACGATTTCCTTTTCCCTGCACGCGGGTCTTTTCCTCTTTCTCCTTTTCGGGCAACTCGTATTTCCCTCGAAGGCGCTGGTATTCAATCCTGCCGTGCAAATCGATATGGTGGCCCTGCCCAGTCAAGTGAAGCAGGAAAATCCCGATCCGATCGATACCACCCTCAAGGTTAAAGAAAATCCCCCGCCTCCCCCCGAAGAAAAAGCCCAGCCCGATGAGCCGGAACCCGCGCCGATCAAGGCTCCCACTCCCCCGAAAGACTCCGCCAAGGAAGCCAAGAACGCCCTCGAGCGCCTGCGCGAGCAAGTGAAAAAGAACGAGAGCAAAAAGCAGGCGGAGAATAAAAAGCAGCAGCAGGAACAGCTCAACAAGCGCAAGGAAGACCTCAAGCGCTTCGAAGAGACCTACCGCAACGCGATCTCGGGCAACCAAGTGCATAAGGGCACGAATTCCACCGGCGACATGGCCGAGACCCTCAACGCCTACGGCGGCCATATCACCGAGCGCCTGCGTTCCAACTGGGGACTCCCGGTATGGCTCCAGGGCAAAGGCCTGCGGGCGGTGGTGCGCATTTATATTGACGGCCGCGGCACGGTGACCCAGGTCACCTTCCTGCAGCGCTCGGGCAACGACGTTTTCGACGAGTACGTAAAAACTTCGGTACAAAAAAGCAGTCCCTTCGCGCCTCCCCCGGAGGACTTAGCGAAAGGATTGCGTAATACTGGTGTGGAGGTATTGTTTCCCCTATGAAAATCTTATTCCTACTGCTTTTACCCTTCCTGGCAACCACCCTCACGGCCTACGCCGACGAGCCCGTGCTCAAGATCGCCGTGGGCGATGCCCGCACGCGTAAATCCATCGTGGCCTTTCCCACGATCGTGGCCCCGAACGACGGCGAAGGCCGGCTCCGCTCCGTGCGCGAGATCACGATGGAAGACCTCGCCTTCTCCGGCCTCTTCGATTTCCTTAACCCCTCCGCTTTCGTGGAAGACCCAACCAAAGCCGGCGTAACCCTCGGCTCCTTCAAGATGACCGACTGGTCCGCCATCGGCTCCGAGTTCCTCATCAAGGCACGCGGCAACGTAGACAGCTCTGGCGTGAGCCTCGAGCTCTACCTCTACGGAATTTCCACCGGCAAGCAGTTGCTCGGCAAGCGCTACAAAGCCGGCAACGATTCGATCCGGAAGATGGCGCATACCGTTTCCAACGATATCCTCTTCGCCCTCACCGGCAAAAAAGGCCCCTTCACCTCGAAGATCGCCTTCGTGTCGGACCGCACCGGAAAAAAAGAAATCTACCTGATGGACTACGACGGCCAGAACCCAATCAAGGTAACGTCGCGTTTCTCCCACGCCATGGCCCCCGGCTGGCGCCCCGATGGTAAAGAGATCGTATTTACCGCGATCACCAAAAACAGAAAAAACGTGCGCAACCACAACCTCTTCATGTATAGCCTGCCTACCGGCAAGATCGAGATGCTCTCCAATAAGCCGGGCATCAACTCCGGCGCGGCCTATTCTCCCAATGGAAAACAGATCGCGCTCACTATGAGCTTCCCCGGCAACCCAGAGATCTTCTTGATGGATCCCGCCTCGAAGGTAATCCAGCGGGTCACGAATAGCTTTGGCCTCGACGTGGATCCTTCCTGGAGCCCCGATGGCAAATGGCTCGCATTCGTATCCGACCGCTCCGGCCGCCCCATGGTGTACAAGATGGAGTCCAACGGCGCCAACGTGCAACGCCTCACCTACGCGGGCTTCTACAACGCCACGCCGAGCTGGAGCCCCCAGGGGAATAAGCTCGCTTTCGCGGGCTGGGACGCGGGCAAATTCGATATCTTCATCATGAATACCGACGGCACCGGCCTCGAGCGCCTCACCAAGAATATGGGCAATAACGAGGATCCGGATTTTGCTCCGGACGG
Organism: Bacteriovoracia bacterium; assembly: GCA_050246755.1. Lineage (GTDB taxonomy): Bacteria > Bdellovibrionota > UBA1018 > CAIPTA01 > CAIPTA01 > JAKFYM01. The sequence goes on along the minus strand of JBFWVL010000001.1, from coordinate 1,872,462 downwards.
TTATTTCATCGTGTATTCCTCGAACCGCAAGGGAAAGAAGAACCTCTACATCACGAATATCGACAATACCGTGCACCGCCAGATCACGTCCGACTTCGGCAACTGCGAAGCGGCGAAATGGGGACCGGCTAATTAATTTCTCGGAAACTGCGACCAATCGGCAGGAATGCCGATTGGGACGCGCAGCGAAGCGAGCGCTCGCAAGAGGCGAGGGCAGGAGCCCGAGCTCAAGCGGCGAAGTGGGGGCCGGCGAACTAAAAACTCTACAGCGGAGAAGCAGCGCACAAAAAAGCCGGCAGGGATGCCGGCTTTTTTATTTGGGAAAATTCACTCCAGCCAGCGCTTAAAAATTTCCCGATCTCGCTTATCCATCAACGGCTCTTCCTGGCCTTGGCTGCCGAGGTACTCGCCTGTATCGGCATCCACCGTATCGTTGCGCCAGCCGGTAGGAGAAGGGCCCACGAAACGGCGGACCACAGTGCGCCCTCTCACGATCGCATCATTGCGGTGAAAGGTGATATCGAAGGCTTGCCCGTTTTTCTTTTCGCGGTAGATGCGAATCACCTCGGCATCGCCGGTAGGTTCGAGATGCCAGAGCACTTCGTGATCGCCGAAGCTTTTGCCGTTGAGATAGCCGCCCACTGCGAACTCGGGCTTCATTTTAGAAACCACCGCCCGCATACGATCGAATTGCTGGCGCACTTCCTGGCCGATATCGATCTCCGCGCGAGCCACGCTCGTGAACAAGGCTAAAGCTAGGATGAGAAATCTCATGAATCCTCCGTGCCCTCACAATACGGTCCAAGGTTGCTGCAAGGCAAGGCACTGCGGAATATTGGACGGGAATAGCACAAATAAAAAACGCGGCGCGCTTTTGGCGGCCGCGTTTTTTATTTTAGAAACAGTTTACTTAAAAATCAGCGAGGCTGGTCTTCGAAACGTCGAGGATCCGGCAGCTCGATTCACGGGCTTGCGCGGTCACGAAGTAGCTGGTGCTTTCCTGGTTGCTGCTGCTTCCTACGGGAACGGTCGCGTCCACGGGTTCGGTAATGGTCACGTAGTAGAGCGATTTATCGTTCTTCGTTCTCATATGACTAAGCTCGTACTTGGCATCACCCGAAAGATCGTGGCCTTCGGCTTTGAACGCGCGCATGGCTCCGTATTTAGCGAAACTGGCGCAGGGTCCGTCGCTTCCGGCCATAGCGGCGCTGGCGAATAAGAGGGAGAGGGCGGAGAGAAGGAGAAGGTGTTTCATGGGTGCTCCTGGTAAAGGCAGGAAACAGTTGTACGCCGATTCGGAACATAATACAAGACCAAATCAATCAATTACTGTATTTTAGCGATATTTTCCTTTAATTTCAGCAAGTTAATAATAAGCCCCCCAAGGTTTTGCCCAGAAACCACCACGTAATATTTTCTTCCGGTCCCAGGAATGGCTTTTCCCTCTATCTATAGAAAAGGCTAACCACCCGGAAAATAAGTAAGGGTATTGCCCAAAATCGAGGCCGATTTTTTTGATTCCAATTCGCCTACTCAAACCTAATTGGAGTAGCGACCGGTGTCTCTTCGCCTTTTGAATAAAATCAGCGGAGTAGCTCCGTCTACTTTGTGCTTGCGCCTTACCTGTATTTTTTATATTATGCACCGCGCCGTAACCCTGTAGAAGTTTTTAGCAGGTACGGACTCAGGAGCAAGACCCTATGACGGAAAATCAACAGAGCGCCATTAAAAGCAAATCCCGCGCTCAGCTGCATATGCTCAACGAACTGAGCCACCGCCTACAAAGCGTGCTCAGCGCCGACAACGTTTATAAAGAAACCCTGCGCGTAATCCAAAGCCGCTTCAATTATTATTACATGAGCCTCTGGACCGTAGCCGCTGACGGCACCGCTACGCTGCAGGCCCACGAAGGCGCCTACGCCAATTTTCTTTCTCCCGGATTCCAGCTCAAGGGCGAAGGCATCATTGGTCACGTGGTGGCCACGAAGCGCGCGCACCTCTCTAATGATGTTTCCCAGGATAAAAATTTCACCTCGCTGAAACTACCCATCGAAACGAAATCCGCCCTCGCCGTTCCCATCGTGAACTCGGAAGAAGGATTGATCGGCGTGCTCAACGTGGAAGCCGCCGAGAGCAATGCGTTCGAAGAAGAGGATCAGCACGTGATGGAGAGCATCGGCGCCCAAGTGTCGCTCGCCCTCTCGAACGCCCAGCTCTACAACAAGGTGAGCGGCTTCAATAAAGAATTGAAAAAAATCGTGGAAGAAAAAACGCAGGAACTGCGCGTGGCCAACGATCGCATCATGGACCAGCAGAAGCTGCTCCAGAAAGAGAACCGCGCCCTGAAAACCATCGTGAACCGCAATTCCGGTAACCGCGATATGATCGGCCAGTCTTCCGCCATCCACTCGCTCCTCAGCATGGTGGACAAAATCGCCCCCACGCGCGTGAGCGTGCTGATCCAAGGGGAAAGCGGCACGGGGAAAGAGCTCGTGGCCCAGAGAATTCACCGCCAGAGCGATCGCTCGGATAAACCTTTCGTAACGATCAACTGTGGAGCACTCCAGGAAAGCTTGCTCGAAAGCGAGCTCTTCGGGCACGAAAAAGGATCCTTCACCGGCGCCGTAGCGCAAAAAATCGGCTTGGCCGAAACCGCCGACGGCGGAACCATCTTCTTGGACGAGATCGGCGAGATGAGCCTCAGCATCCAAACCAAGCTCCTGCGCTTCCTGCAGGAAGGCGAAATGTACCGTATCGGCGGCAAGCAACCTATCCGCGTGGATGTGCGCGTGCTCTCGGCCACGAACCGCGATCTGGAGCAGGAAGTGAAGAATTCTCGCTTCCGCGAAGATCTATTCTACCGCCTCAATACGATCACCCTCCGCGTTCCTCCCTTGAGAAAACGCCCCGAAGACATCGCGCTGCTCGTGCGTTACTTCCTCGATAACTCGCGCTACGGCAGCACCCGGATTCTCTCCGTGGAAAATAAAGCCATGGAAGCGATGAAACACTATGCCTGGCCCGGAAATATCCGCGAGCTGCAGAACACGATCGAGCAGCTAAAAATCTTGGTGGAAGGCAGCGAAATCCGCATCGAAGACCTGCCTTTCAATATCCGCATGTCGCAGAGCTCCAACACCAATGCGAGTACGCAAAATAATGCCAGCCAGCATACGATCGCGATGACGCTCGAAGACCTCGAAAAGAATCATATTCTGCAGATGCTCGCCTACCAGCACGGCAATAAAACGAAGACGGCCAAAGTGCTCGGAATCACTATTAAAACGCTCTACAACAAACTCCATCGCTACGGCTTATTGGAAACTAGCCCCGCTATGGTAGAACAAAGTCACAACTAGGCTGGCCCTGAAACGCATTTTTAGTCACCGAACGAAGGAGAATAGCAATGGAACAAGATCTCGACATGAACTCTGAAGCCGGAAAAGCCGCCCTAGCTGCCGGAGGAATTCCTAAAAATTTCCGCCAACAAGCGGACATGGAAGCCTTCTATCGTTTTGTGCACGAAAACGACCTTCGCGACGAAGCTCTCGTGATTTTAGACAAGGTGCGTGAACAAAAAGCCCTGATGAAACTGGCGAAAAAGAAGCACTAAATCTCCCGATTTGAGACGCAGGAGAGCGGCTGAAGACAGCCGCTCTTTTTTTTGTCTTTTTTGCCAGATTTTCAGGATTGAAGCTATGATGGGCCGGATCGTCATTCGCTCGACATCCCCAACTTTAGGAAATGCAAAGAATGCCAAAAACCAAGCTTTTGATCACCGATGGACTCTCGCCCGAAGGCGTGAAGATGCTCGAAGAGAGCGGGCTCTTCGAAGTGAATTTCAATAAGGCGGTAGAAAAAACGGCCTTGCTCGGGATGATCGGGGACTACGATGCGATCGTGATCCGCTCGGCCACCAAGATGAGCAAGGATCTCATCGAGGCCGCCACGAAAATGAAAGTAATCATGCGTGCGGGTGCGGGCGTGGATAACGTGGACGTTCCGGCCGCCACGAAGAAGGACATGCTCGTGCTCAACTGTCCCGGCGTGAACAATAACGCCGTCGCGGAACTTACCCTCGGCTTTCTCTTTGGTCTTATGCGTGAGATTCCCCGTGCCACTTCCGGCATGAAACAGAATCTCTGGGAGAAAAAGGATCTCGTGGGCAACGAGGCTTCGGGCCGCACCATCGGCTTGCTCGGCTTCGGCGCCATCGGCAATCTCGTGGGCAAAGCCTGCCATGCCCTCGGCATGAACGTGATCGTATTCGATCCGCGCGGCCAAGAACTTTCGGCGAATCCCGAATATAAGTTCGTAAAAAGCTGGCCCTCTTCGATGGACGAAATTTTCGCCCAGGCCGACGTAGTCTCGCTCCACATGCCGCTCATGGATTCCACCAAGAATTCGATCGGGGCCGCGCAGTTCAGCAAAATGAAGAAGGGATCCTACTTCATCAATGCTTCCCGCGGCGGAATCGCTTCGGAAGCCGCGCTCCTCGAAGCCCTGAACAACGGCACCATCGCAGGCGCCGCCCTCGACGTGTTCGAGAAGGAACCGGTGGAAGCCGATAACCCTCTCGTGAAGCACCCGAAAGTGATCTGCGCTCCCCATATCGGCGCCGCCACGAAGGAAGCCCAGCATAAGGTGGGCCTCGCGGCCGCTAAATACCTCATTGAATATTATCGTGATGGCAAAGCCCCCACGGCGGTGAATAAATAGCATGGCCAACGTTGCGGTAGTCGGCGGCCAGTGGGGCGACGAAGGTAAAGGCAAGGTAGTTGATATTTATGGCAAGCACGCCGAAGTGGTGGTCCGTTACCAGGGCGGAAACAACGCCGGCCACACGCTCGTGGTGGATGGAAAAAAAGTCGTTCTTCATCTGATTCCCGCGGCCGCGCTTCACGAAGGAAAAACCTGCGTGATCGCCAACGGCGTGGTGGTGGATCCCGAAATCTTCCTTACCGAGCTCGAAGGCCTTAAGAATAAGGGCTACCTAAAAACCTCCAAAGTGCTGGTGAGCGATCGCGCGCACGTGATCATGCCCTACCATAAAATTCTGGACCAATTGCGCGAGAAGAGCCGTGACGGAACCAGTATCGGAACCACCGGCCGCGGCATCGGCCCCGCCTACTCCGACAAAACTTCCCGCCTCGGAATTCGCGTGGGTGATCTTTCGAACGCTTCCTACCTCAAGGCGCGCATCGAAGAGTCCCTGGTGGAAAAAAACGTATTGTTCGAAAAACACTACGGCCATGCCAAATTCGACGCGAGCGAGCTCACCGAAAAGTACCTGGCCCTAGGTGAAAAAATCCAGGCTCACGTGGCCGACGCGAATTTGCTCGTGCACGAAGCGATCGCCACGAAGAAAAAAATCCTCTTCGAGGGAGCGCAAGGCGCGCTCCTCGATATCGACCAAGGTACCTATCCCTTCGTGACGAGCTCCAATACTACGAGCGGCGGAGTATGCACCGGTGCGGGAGTTCCCCCCAGTGCGGTGCAGGAAGTGATCGCGATCGTGAAGGCTTATTCCACCCGCGTAGGGGCCGGCCCCTTCCCCACCGAACAGCTGAACGAAGTGGGCGAAACCCTCCAGCGCGTGGGCGCGGAATTTGGCGCCACCACCGGGCGCAAGCGCCGCTGTGGCTGGCTCGATCTCGTAGCCCTCCGCCATTCGCGCAATATCAACGGCTTCACGGGCCTCGCGATCACGAAGCTCGATGTTTTGTCGGGGCTCAAAGAATTGCAGGTTTGCGTAGGCTACGAATACAAAGGAAAAATGTTCAAGACCGTACCCGGCGATCTCGCCACGCTCGAGCACGGAAAGCCGGTCTATAAAACCCTGAAAGCCTGGAACGAAACCATCACCGAGCTTACGGACCTGAATAAAGTTCCGGCCGCGCTGCAAGACTACCTGAAATTCATCGAGCAAGAGATGGAAGTAAAAACGGTACTCCTCTCCGTAGGGCCCGATCGCCGGCAAACCCTGGAAGTAAGAAACCCCTTTGCGGGTTGATAGGGTTGCCATGAGCCCCTGGACGCTGATTCTCTTTTCCGGATTAGTGGCCCAAGCCGCCCCCACGAGGCTTACCCTCGAGCAGGCGGCCCTCTACGCGGTGGAACATTCCCCGCGCCTCGATACCTTTGCCCGCGAAAATAATATTTCCCGGTATACCCGCCAAAACGTGCTGTCCGCGTTCTTTCCTTCCCTCGATCTCAATACCACCCACGGGATTCGCCGCGATATCCCGCTCACCAACCCAAATCCCTGGGCGAGTGAATTTTCCCTGGATCTCACCGAAAACCTTTACGACAACGGGCGTAATTTCACGCAGTATAAAATTTCCCGACTCCGAGAAAACCAGGCGAGCGAAAAATTTTTGCTGGAAAGAGACCGGCTCTGCCGTGATGTGGCCCAGGAATTCCTGCGCTTTTCCCAAACCGCTAAAAATCTGGAAGTGCAGGAAGCGCAGGCTGCCATCCTGCGCAAGCAGTTCAATTTGATTTCTTCCGGCTACCGCCAAGGCTGGAAAACCCAGCGCGACTACCTCCGCTTCAAGGCGCAGCTAAGCCGCACCGAAATCCAAATCGTGAGCGCCCAGAACGCGGTGGCGAAAGCCAAAGAAAAATTACGTACCATACTCGGCGTGGACCTCGGAACCCAGGTGGATTTTTTGCCGGTGGGCGAGAAGGTGCCTGCGGTCAATATTCCCGATCAGGCGCCCGCCATCACGGACCACCGGGAGTACCGGATCTCCGTTCTGCAAAATCAGATCAGCGAGCTCGAAGCCGATCTCGTGCACCGGAAAATTTGGCCAGAGCTGAACTTAACCTCAGGAGCCTTTTACCGCAGCTCTAGCTACCTGGGCCGGAATACGCGCAGCTTTTCCGATAACGATCGCGTGGAGTGGAATGCGCTGCTGAACCTAAAGTTCAACTTGCTCGACTGGGGCACCCGCTCCCGCGACGCCGCCATTGCCACCGAAAGATCCCTGATCCAGGAAAACGAGACCAGCGTCCGTTTGCTGGAGCTACGCGAGGAGCTCGCGAATCTCATGCTCGACCTGAGAGAGAAAAAGAAGAACAACGAGCTCAGCCAAGAATTACTCCAGCTGGAAAACCGCAATTTGGCCAACCTCACGGAAGACTACCGTCAGGGGAAAGTGGCTTACCTCGACTATATCGCCGGGCTCGAATCGGTATCCAGCGCCAGGCTCAGTTACTACGGCTCGCTCTACGATCTGCAACAGGGAATCTATTCTTATCTTTACCACCAAGGAACGCTCTATGAAGCTCTCAGGAAAAAGTAGTCTCGTGGCCGCCGCGGTGATCGCGATCCTCGCGGGCGGATTTTTTGCCTGGAAAGCCCTGTCCCCCGGGCAAGAAGATACGAGCCTGGGTACCGTAAAAAAAGAGACGCTCGAGCAAAAAATCACGATCGCCGGCAATATCGTGCCTAACCGCTCCACGGTGGTTACCGCGCCGTTCACGGGCTACGTGAAGAAGCTTTTCGTAAAAGTAGGCGATACCGTCTCGGCCGGCGACCCCCTCGTAACGATGACCCAATCGCTGCAGTCTTCCGAAAATTCTTTTCCTCTGCGCGCGCCCTTTCCCGGCATCGTCGTGCAGGTCGGGCGCAGCGAGGGCCAGCTGGCGCACGACGGAGTGGTAGCGGAATTTATTTTGCGGGTGGATGACCTTTCGAAGCTCTTCGTGACGGCTTCCGCCCCCGAAATCGACTGGGTAAAAATATCTCCGGGCCAGGAAGTGGTGATACGGGCGGCCGCGGTGATTACGCGGACGTATAAGGGCGTGATTCGGGAACTTTCCCTCGCGGCCAAGCAGGAAGACAATAGCAGCGGCTGGGGCGGAGGATCGAAGGTGGAATTTCCGGTGCGCCTGGAGATCCTGGACGCCGATAAGCAGCTCAGCCCCGGCATGACGGTGGTGGTGGACATCATCGCCCACCGCGCGGAAAACGTACTTACCCTTCCTCAAGAATACGTGAGCCGGGAAGACGCGAAATATTTCGTGACGATGGCCAACGGCGAAAAGAGGGTGATCGAGATCGGTCTACAAAACGAAGAAGCTTTCGAGATCAAGAGCGGCCTGAAAGAGGGCGACCGCGTGAAGCAGGTGGATTTCGCTTCGCTCCTCAAGGACTAGGATGGCGCTCCTTTCGCTAAAAAATATCTCTTTCGCCTATATGCTGGGCACCCAGAGCGTGAAAGTGCTCGACGGGGTGGAGCTCGCGGTGGCGCGGGGCGATTTCGTGGCCATTCAGGGGCCTTCCGGCTCAGGAAAGTCCACTCTGCTCTACCTAATGGGCTGCCTGCTGCACGTGCAGCAAGGAAAAATGGAAATCGACGGGCTCGACGTCTCCCATTTCTCCGAAACCGAGCTTGCCTTCCTGCGCAGCCGGAAAATCGGTTTCGTGTTTCAGCAGTTCCACCTCCTTCCCCGGGCCAACGTGCTCGACAATATCTTGCTGCCCACCCTCTACCCTTGCGAGGAACCGCCCCTCTATCGCGATCCGGAAACGCGGGCGCGGGCGCTCGCCGCGAAGGTGGGCCTCGAGGATAGGCTCGATCATCTGCCCAACCAGCTTTCCGGGGGCCAGCAGCAGCGCGTGGCGATCGCGCGGGCCCTGATGAACGACCCCGATATCATTTTTGCCGATGAGCCTACCGGAAACCTGGATTCCCGGTCTTCGGAACAAATCATGGATCTGCTGGCTGGCCTAAATCGGGAAGGAAAAACCATCGTGCTGATCACGCACGACCCGGGCGTGGCGGAGAAATGCTCTACCGTTTACAAAATTCGCGACGGCAAAATCACGGGCCAAATCCGCAGGGCGGAACCCGTGACGGCGGGGGCACCTTCGCGAAAAATCGTCACCCGCGCCAGCTCACGCACCCCCTTCGCGGCCACCCTCGCTATCGCGAGCAAGCTTTTCCCCTCGGCGATCGAGAATTTGCGCCGGAATCGCATCCGTACCTTCCTCACCATGCTCGGAATCACGATCGGGATCGGGGCCGTATTCTCGATGATCACCCTCGGCCAGTTCACGAAGAGGAAGATTCTCGATTCCTACGCCGATCTCGGGGTGAACACCCTTTCCTTTTACGGCTCCCCGAACTGGGAATCGCGCGCGGCCGATTTGGTTCCAAATGTGTTCCGCTATTTCGATTGGCGTGTGGATCTAAAGCCCATGCCCCGTATCTTCCCGCAAATCGCCAGAATGTCTCCCATGCTTTCCTCCTGGGACGGAGCGGCCAGTTTCGGCGGCCGGAAGGTGGAGGCCGACGTCCGCATTATGGGTGTGAACGAGCACGGCATCGCCCTCCTGAACCGCACCTTCGCGGCGGGGAAAGATTTCAACCCCCACCATATCGAGAATCGTAGCCCCGTTTGCATCATTGGCTTCGATATCGCGCAGAAGCTTTTCACCGATACCAAGCCCGTGGGCTCAATGCTGAATTTTACTTTTCGTAAAGGCGCCAATACCTGCAAGGTAATCGGAGTCCTTAAGCCCATGCAATCGAACAAAGAGTGGATGAAGCCTAATACCCAAATCTTTCTTCCCTTTACCTACTTCCAAATTGCCAGTGACTATTGGAGCTCCCTTCTGCACCAAGCCCTGATAGAAATAAAAAGAGACGGCGATATCGAGCAGACTTCGCGCGCAATCCGGGCTTTCTTCGAGGCAAAGTATGGAAAGTCAGGAAGATTCCGCGTGGATTCCGATAGCCTTCTCGTGAACCAAATGAATCGCTTCCTGAGCCTCTTCTCGATCCTGCTCACCGCGATCGCGCTGGTTTGCCTCGCGGTGGGCGGAATCGGAATCGCCAATATGATGCTCGTGTCGGTTTCGGAGCGATTCCGCGAGATCGGCCTGCGCAAAGCCCTCGGGGCCACGCCGCGCACGATCCGCACCCAATTCCTGCTCGAGTCCTTGGTGGTATGCGCGCTCGCGGGAATCGTGGGCTTGGTCGCGGGCTTCGCGATCTACGAAACGGGCCTCTGGGCGGCCACAAAGCTCGTGCCCAAAGTGCAATTCGAATGGATCATTAACTGGGGCGCTTTGGGAATTTCCGGTATCGCGATTCTCTGCGTGGGGATCGCCAGCGGGCTATTTCCCGCCATCAAAGCCGAGCGGCTGCAGGTGGTAGAAGCCCTGCGCTCGGAATAATCACTTTCCCTTGTATTGCTGGTTCGTGACCACGATCTCGATCCGGCGGTTGGTGGCGCGCCCGTCTTCGGTATCGTTCTTCACCACCGGCTGCCCATCGGCAAAACCCGCGGCCGAGAGACGGCCGATCGGGATATTAAATTTCGCGCGCAGGTAACGCACGATCCAGATTGCGCGCGCCGTGGAAAGCTCCCAGTTCGTCTCGAAACGGTCGTTTTTTGGCAGAGGCACGTTGTCGGTATGCCCTTCCACGCGGATCACGCGATCGCTCGTCTGCACGATATTGGCGATCTTATCGATGACGGGCAAATAAGGTTTTTCCACCACGTCGCTGAGCGGGCGGAAAAGTTTCGAGGCCGAGAAACGGATCACTAGCCCTCGATCGTCGTGGATAATCCGCACGGTATCTTTTAAATCGGTAGTGGTGAGCTGGTAGGAAAGGCTTTCCTCCACCCGCTCCGCGATCTTCTGGAGCTCGGGAGTGAATTCCGGAGTCACGTTGGAGCGGCCGATCGTGGTATCCAGCACCTGGCCGTAGTCGCTGGCTGGGTTACTAAACACGTTCACCTGATTTCCCTGGCCGGCGTCGAGCATCGTGGATGGGCCCCGGAAGGTGCGCTCGATGGCTTCGGTGATCTGCTTGATCTTGGCCTTATCTTGGTTGGCGATCGAATACATCACCACGAAGAAGGCGAACAAGAGCGTGATGAAATCCGCGTAGCTTACCAGCCAGCGCTCTAGGTTCACGTGCTCCGGGTGTTTCTTCTTCACTAGTGAGCGTCCCCGTGCGAGCGGTATTTATGGTCGAGGAATACTTCGAGCTTTTCCTTGAGGAAGTGGGGGTTCAATCCTTCTTGGATTCCCTGCACGCCCACTTTGATCAACTCGTTCCGCATTTGCATGATCGAGGCCTTGCGTTTCACCTTCGTTCCCATGGGCATGAACCACAGGTTGGCGAAACCTACCCCGTATACCGTGGCCACGAAGGCTACGGCGATACCGGGACCGATCGCGTCCGGATTGGAAAGATTTCTCATTACGTGAATGAGACCAAGTACGGCCCCGATGATACCTACCGTGGGGGTATACCCACCGAAGCCCTCGAGGAGCTTACCGGCCACCTCGGTCTCCTCGAATTCGAAGAAAGACTCGGCCTCCAGAATCTCGGTTACGGTCTTGGGCTCGAAGCCGTCGATCACGTATTTCAGCGCCTTCTTGAATTTTTCGTCCTGGATATTGTTGCGCATGCCTTCGATCGCGAGCACGCCTTCTTTACGGGCTACCGTGGCCACCTTCGTGATCTCTTCGATCAGCGGGCGGTAGTCGGTATCGACGTTCTTGAATACGAGCTTCATCCCTTCGGTCATGGCGCGCTTGATGTCGGCCATCGGGTAGCTCACGAGGATGGCGCCGGTGGCGCCCCCCATCACGATGATGAAGGCGGTGGGAGCGTAAATGGCGGAAGGAGGCAAATGCTCGAGCATCGCCCCGCCCACTACGGCCACGATGCCGAGGATAAATCCCGCTATGCTTAATATATCCATTACGTTTTCCTATTCTCGAGGGGAGTCCAGAGCCACTTCCGCTTGTATTCGATAACTTTCTCGACCACTTCGGAAACGCTCTCTTTCACCATGAATTTTTCGTCGTTGGTTACGAGCGTAATCAAGGTGTCAGGCGTGGCTTCCACCAATTTAACCACGTCGGCGTTGAGCGTGAACTCTTTGCCGTTCAAGCGATGGAGAGTGATCATTAGTAAAATGGTAACAGCCGAGCGCGCGGGCAGTCTAGCGCGATGCTCGAGAGAGGAAAACGCGGGGGCGTGTAACCAGGTAAAGTTCCCCCTTCACTATTCCGAAAAAGTTTCATGAAAAACTTTCTCTTTCTGCTGCCGTTGCTTTTGTTCCTGGCCGCCTGCTCCCACGCCCTGCCGGAACGCCGGCTCGCTTCCTTTCAGGAAGACGTGAAGGAGCTCGATAAGAACCGGAAAACGGTATGTACCGTTACGCTGAATTCCGACGACGAAAAGGACGTATTCGAAAGCAGGCTCAAGGGCTTCAATTTCATAGAGCTCACCAGCAAAGATAACGGCGACTGGCTGAAGAAAGCCTGCGAGAGCAAAGTACAGTGCGACGTTCTGCTCATATCCGGCCACTTCGCTGGAACCTTCTTCGGAAAATCCGGCCTCCGCCTTCCTCTCGCCACCCTCGAGAATACTTCCTGCTCCAATACCTGCCCCGGCATCTTCGAGAAACCAAAAGAAGTGTTTCTGATGGGTTGCAATACGCTGGCCGGGAAAAAGCTGGATTCACGCGGGCCGGAAGAATACGTGCGCGTGCTCATGGCGGACGGATTCTCGCGGCAGCAAGCCGAGCAGGTGGCCGCGGCCCGCTATTCCTCGATCGGCTCAAGCAATCTCCAGCGGATGCGGATGGCCTTCCCCGGCGCCAATACCAAGCTTTACGGCTTCGATTCCATCGGTCCCGCCGGCACTACGGTGCGTCCTTTCCTCGAAAAATATCTCTCGGCCGTGCCGAACTACGATTCTTACCTCGGGCAATGGGATTCGAAATCTCTCAATACTCGCTTGGCCGATGCACTCAAGGTAACGAGCTTTGCCCAAGCCCTGCCAAGTGCGCAAAAAATCAATAATCCTGCCTGCGTGCTAGGAAGCAACCGCCGCATCGTGGAAAAGCTGACTTGGATCAACCAAGTGCTTAGCGACGATCGTTACGCTCTCGCCTACGTTCCGAACATTATGGAATACTTTCGCCAAGCGGATAAAAGCTTCAATAACCGCTGGCCGGAAGCGGAGGCCTCTTACCTAGAAGACATCCAGCAGAACAAGGGTGCCAAAGAGAGGCTTCTCCGCCTGGTGGATAAACCGACGCCCGGTATCCTGAGCCAGCAGGCGGAGATCCTGAACTTCAGCCGCGAAGTGGGCTGGCTCAGCGATCGCGCCTACCGTGAGCGCTCGAAAGCGCTGGTAGGCGGTTTCTTCCGCAACAACCTCACCCTCGAGCAAAAAGATTCCATCTGCTCCGCCGAAGTGCACCTCGAGCTCAGCAAAGACGAGCTGCCGCGGGAGCGCTGGACGGAAAACACCCTGGAAGGCATCGGGTGCTTGCAGGCACGCGGCCCGGGCGTGGAAGAAACCCTCATCAACGACCTGCAAAAGCCGGACGTGCCGGTCAAGCTGCGCGCGGCCGCGATCGTCACCCTCGGGAAACTGGCTCCTCTTTCTGAAGACACCCAGAGAAAAATGCTGGATTATACCCAAAGCAAAGACAACGACCTCCGCATCGCCGCGCTCTACGCCTTCTCGGAAGGCGGCTCCACGCTCGAAGCGGTACACTTGGCACTCATCGCCAGCATCCTGAAAGAGGACGATATCGCCTTCGGCTTTGCCCTCGACGGGATAAAAAACAGCAGCTCGTTTACGCCGAAGGCGGAAAACGCGCTTTTGGCGCTCGTGCGCAATCCTAACGTTCCCGGCGACATCTACTCCGTCGTAGGCCCTCGGCAGATCTCCTCGCCGGCTGGGCGAAATGCTCTTTTCGCGCTGTTCAAAGACCGCGACCCCGAAGTGGTGACGCGCGCCATGTGGACTCTCTGGGAAGCCGGCTGGACCATCGGCTCCGACCTGCAAAAAATGTTCGCCGAGCAGCTCAACCATCCTAGCGAGGACGTGCGGGGAGCAGCGGTACTCTATTTCACTCAGGAGAATCCACGCCCGCTCTCGGAAGAGGTGGAGAGCGTTCTATTGGGAATTCTGCGCAAAGGAAGCCCCGAGGTAAAGGCTAGCGTGCTCGAGCTTTTCGCAATGAAGGATGAGGCACCACGGCCTCAAACCCGGCCGGAAATCCTAAAGAGCCTCGCTAGCCCCGTAGGCGACATACGATTCTCTGCCATGAGCGTTGTTAGTAAATTTTGCTCCGTGGAACCCGCGGCGCGCCCGGCGCTCGAACGGCTCTCCCAGGACCCTGAGGCCCACATTAAAAGATTAGTGGAACGAAAACTGAAGGATTGCGGCCGTTAAAAAACTAGAAACTGCGGCTGACCACCAGCTCGAAGTTATCGGCCTGAAAAAAGTGATCGGCGATCTCGAGCAGAGCCCACACGTCCTTTACTTCCGTGCAGGATACGGCGGACAGAAAATTTAAAAAAGCTTTGCGCCGCGCAGAGCTCAATACGATTCCCTCGAGGCGTACGCCTTCGCTCTCCCAGCGATGGCGCCACTCCGTAAGCGGAAGCGGGTGCAAGGCCGAGGAACATAACCAGTTCGCGGGAGAAAGCGCGGGAATCTCGCCTCGCGCCGAAATTTCTACCCCTTGTAATCTAAGCTCGTGGGCCAAAGAATCGGTGAGCTCGTAAGCTCCAGCCTTGCGCGCTACCTTTTTCGATTCTTCGACTCCCAGCAAAGCGGCGGCGGCTTCAAGCCTTTTGGCGCCTTGATTGGCGGCCCAGGAAGGAATCGAGCGCAGCTCTTTGCTCACCACGGTGGGCAACCAGGTTTCGATTTGGCTCACGCTCCCCTCCCCGCAAAAAACAGAAAATTTTCTTCGAGCGCGCCGTAGGCTTCGAGCAATGCCATCTTTTTCCAGTCGGTAAGCCCGGCCGCCCTGGCGCTCAGCTGCGTGGCCGCTTCCGGCATCCCTTCGGGCCTTTGCAAAAATTTAGTGGCGCGCAGGCCGGCATCGCCCAAAAGCTTTTCCAGCTCCAGCGCGGTGAAGGCACGGTCGCAGGGATGCAGGTATCCGTCGCTTAGTCCGGCATCCGTGCGGGCGTCGGAATACAAGTGAAAATAGATTTTATACGGATGGTTGGCCGGAAGCGCCGCGATCATTTTGCGGAGTTTTTTCGGATCCTTGATCCCCAGCGCCTCGGCGAGTGCCTTGGTTTGGTATAGTAGCGCCCTTCCCCAGCGGCTATAGATCATGAAGCGAAACACGGCGCGCTCCGAAGATTTGGCCACCAAACTCTGCAGGCCCCGCAGCGGATCTTCGAGGTGGTGGATCACGCCGGTGGCGATCACGTAGTCGAAGGTGCCGGAAATTTTCTCGAGGTCGCCCTGAAGCACCTGCACCCGCTTCGCGAGCCCGCGCCAGCGCAGCTGCCACTGCAAATCGCGCAGAGAACGCGCGGAAAGGTCCACGGCGAGGATATCGGCATCAGGATTGGCCAGCGCCACCACCACGGGCTCGAAGGTACCGCAGCCGGCCACGAGGATGCGAGGGCGGTCCACGGCCCCCTCGAGGCCGCCATAAGATGCCGCATAGCCTTCCTTATAGTTGAGTAAAGGAAGATCCTTTTTACGCACGCCCTGAAATAGGGAACGAAAGCGGCCTACCGGAGGATAGGGCTGTGCTTCATAAAGAGCGCTCACCGCTTCGAGTATACTCATTGGTTGTAGTATAAAGGGGGTTGGAGGGGGAAATCCAGTTGGCTGTTGGCGGTTTTCGGTTGGCCGTTGAAAACAGGAGACCAGGAGCCCGTTTCATTTCCGCCTCGATCCGTAACTAAGAAAGAAAATTTTCGATGAAGCTGCTCCCAAAATCGCCCTTCAAATTAGCTTCGCTCTTCGAGCCCAAGGGCGATCAGCCGCGCGCGATCGACGAGCTCACGAATAATATTTTACACGGCAAGAAGCATAACGTCCTGCTCGGCGTAACGGGCTCGGGGAAAACTTTTACGCTGGCCAACGTGATCCAGCGCATCGGCAAGCCCACCCTCATCGTGGCGCCCAATAAAACCCTCGCCGCCCAGCTCTACGAAGAGTTCAAAGAATTCTTCCCGGAAAACGCGGTGGAGTATTTCGTTTCCTACTACGATTTTTATCAGCCAGAAGCCTATGTGGCCCATACCGACACCTATATCGAGAAAGACGCGCAGATCAACGAAGAGATCGATCGCATGCGCCACGCCGCCACCCACGCCCTGCTTACCCGCAACGACGTGATCGTGGTGGCTTCGGTTTCTTTCCTCTACGGCCTCGGCTCCCCCGAGCTCTATAAAAACCTCATCGTGCAGATCGTGGAAGGCACCGAGATCAAGCGCAATGATTTACTCAAGCGCCTGATCGAGATCCAATACCAGCGCAACGACGTGGATTTCCACCGCGGAACCTTCCGCGTGCGGGGCGATGTGGTGGAGATTTTCCCGGCCTACGAAGAAGAGAAAGCGCTGCGCGTGGAGTTCTTCGGCGATTTCATCGAGTCTATCACCGAGGTAGATCCCCTTCGCGGCCTGCCGCTGCGTAAAGTGAAATTCACGGCGATTTATCCCGCCACGCACTACGTTACCGAAGCCACCACGCGCAAACGGGCGATTCACAATATTCTTACCGAGCTGCGCGATCGCCTCGAACAGCTCACCTCGATCGGAAAAACTCTGGAGGCGAAACGCCTCGAGCAGCGCACGCTTTACGACGTGGAAATGATGGAAGAGATCGGCGTGTGCAAAGGAATCGAGAACTATTCTCGCCACCTCGACGGCCGTGCCGAGGGCGAAGCGCCTACGACCCTCCTCGATTATTTCCCGAAAGACTTCATCATGGTGCTCGACGAAAGCCACGTGACCACCCCCCAGCTAGGTGCCATGTACAAAGGGGACCGCGCGCGTAAATCTAGCCTCGTGGAATACGGCTTCCGTTTGCCCTCCGCCCTCGATAACCGGCCGTTGAAATTCGAGGAAGTAACCAGTATCATCGACGCGAAAGCCTCTTCGCTGCTCTACGTGAGCGCCACGCCCGCCGACTATGAACTCAACCAGACCGGCGGCGAGATCGTGGAACAGATCATCCGCCCCACTGGATTGCTCGATCCCGAAATCACGATCAAACCGGCACGCACCCAAGTGGACGATCTTCTCGAGGAAATCAAAAAGAAAGTAAACGTGGCGCCGGAGCTGAAAACCCGCGTGCTCGTGACCACGCTCACGAAAAAATCCTCCGAGGATCTCACCACCTTCCTGCTCTCCAAGGGAATCCGCGTGAAGTACCTCCACTCCGATATCGATACCCTCGAAAGGATCGAGATCCTGCGTGATTTGCGCATGGGGATCTTCGACGTTTTGATCGGAATCAACTTGCTCCGCGAAGGCTTGGATTTGCCCGAGGTTTCGCTGGTGGCCATCCTCGACGCGGATAAAGAAGGCTTCCTGAGATCCGCCAGATCCTTGATTCAAACCATCGGCCGCGCCGCCCGGAACGCCGAAGGCCGCGTGATTCTTTACGCCGATAAGATGACAAAAAGCATCGAGCAGGCCGTGGGCGAAACCGATCGCCGCCGTGAGAAGCAGCGCGCCTATAACCTCGAGCACGGCATCGTGCCCAAAACCGTTATCCGCGGAATCCGCCAGTGGGAAGGCCAGCTCGCGGCCGAAGGCACGAGCCTTTCTCCCGCCGAAAAAGCCATGGGCGACGTGGAGGCCTACGATATGAAGGGGCTCAAGTCCATCAAGGATGTTCGGGCCGCCATCGAAAAGTTCCACAAGGCGATGCAGCTGGCCGCGAAAGAGCACGAGTTCGAGGAAGCGGCCGCGCTGCGCGATCGCGTGCGTGCGCTTAAACAGCTGGAATTGCAGATTTTGGAATCGAAGGCCACGGGCTGAGTTATTTCAGCTCCACCTGAATTTCTTCCTCGCCCTGGCTTTCGGCCATGGCCGGCACGAATTTTTCCGAAGCTTCCTCGCGCTTTTCTTCGTCCCCCACTGTGGGAGAAACCTGCCTTTTCGCTTGGAAGCTGGAGAGCTCGAATTCTTTTACGCTGCCGGTAGAAACTATCCGGCCGTCCACCTGATCACCCTTTTGGATGAACTTACGGAGCTTGGCATTTTTTTCCAGGAGCTGAGGGTCTTGCAGATCGGCGAGCGTAATGTCGGGCCTTTGCTTCCCGTCTTTCACGTCCGTTACCTTGATCGCTAAATTACCAGCCTCTTCCTTCAACACGATTTGCTGGAACTCGTGCACTTGCTTGAACTGGCTCGCGTCCTCGCTGAGCCGGCAAAATACCCCGTCGGACAGCGAAGTCTTGGAACGCGTAACGTTCAGGAGCACCACTTCACCGGTTTTCGTTCTGAACGCCTGCCTGATATCGGCCTTGCAGAGGATCACGTCCCAGGCCACCGCGGAATAGGCTTTCTTCAGCTCTTCTTTTCCGAATGTATATTCCTGCCCGTTGAAGCGAATGGAATTCGCCTTCACTTCCACCGTTTTGCTCGGGCCCTTCCAGGTGCCGCGCTCTTGCAGGTTAGCGGCGTGTGCCAGTAAAGGCAGGCCGAAGAATACCGCGCTCAGTAGTGAAAGAGATTTCATGAACTAATCCTCTGCTAAACCTACTTTCGTATCGGCAGGATCCGGCCTTTTCTCCACCCGGTAAAAGGCTAGCGAAATTCAGCTAGGGATAGGGCATGTTTTCCCTCGCCTGCTGGCTTTGGCCGAGAAACCGGCATTACGAAAATCGCCGTGGGCGGAATCGTGCATACCGGAACTACTTTTCGGGAAAACAATTTGAAGTGGTGAAGATCTTGAAAGACTCGAAACGGACGAATGAAAAGCGCTAGTGCAAAATAGTTTCCACGTCGCGATAGGGGATCCGCTCGCCTTCCCGCCCGCGCAATAGGTATTCCCCGTTATTTTCGCTTTCCACGAAGCTTTGCCCCACGGGAATTTTCCCCAGCCCACCTGGCAGATCGAGCACGTATTCCGGTAATAAATACCCCGGCAGCTTCCCGCGCAATTCCGCCACGAGAGCGCGGCCTTCTTTTAGCGGCAAACGGAAATGCTCGGCGCCCGCCACCAAATCGCAGTGGTGCAGGTAGTATGGCAGAATCCCCCTATTGCCGAGGCCCACGAAGAGCGTGCGCAGGGTTTCCGCGCTGTCGTTCACTCCGCGCAGGAGCACGGCCTGATTCAGGAGAATGATCCCCCGGTCGGCCAAGTCATCGGTGGCCCTCTTGGCTTCCGGCGTGAGTTCGCGGGGATGGTTAAAATGCGTAACCACAAAAGTGCGGAAATTATTCGGCCGCACGATGGCGCCAAGCAGGCCTTCGTTCACGCGCGAAGGCAAGGTAACGGGCATCCGGGTATGGAAGCGCAGGCGCTGGATCGACGGCAGTTCTTCCGCCACGCGCTCCACGAGCGCCGAAAGCTTTTCGTTCGAGAGCATCCAAGGGTCGCCGCCCGTCAAGATCAGCTCTTCCACTTCCGGATGCACGGCAAGGTAAGCGAAGGCCTGGTCGAAATCTCCGGCGTAGAGCTCTTCCTCCCTTTCGTTCATGAGATTTTTACGGAAGCAAAACCGGCAATACATCGGGCAAAGATTGGTCACGTGCAGGAGCGCGCGATCGCGGTAGCGGTGCGTGAGACGGGGGGCGGCTTTCTGATCGAGATCGCCGATCGGATCGCGCAAGCCGATCGTGGAGGCTTCCGCGGAGCTGGGAAAGGCCATGCGCGCGATCGGATCGTGGGGATCGGCGCGGTGGATGAGCGAAAGGTAATAGGGAGAAACCAGAGTGCGGAACTGGGCTTCTATTGCTGGAATGAAACTTCCCAGCCGGGAAAGGAAGGCATAGCCAGTTAGGCGGGGATCGGCCAGCGTGGTTACCGCTTCCCGGATATCGTTTTGCCATTGCTGCGCCATAGGGTTGGTGTAGAACGCCCCGGAATATTGGTCAAGCTTCTGTTTTCCCGAGGTTTTTCCCTAATTTCACTGAAGAATTCTCACGGCGAGACCGAAACGTTTAATAGCCATGAAGCCGTTCGTCCAACTTAGCCTGATCCTTCTTTTCGCGAGCCCCCTCGCGGGCCTGGCGGCCGTGCCCACGAAAGCACCGATTCGCGCCGAGGTGCGCGAGAAAATAACTGGATTCGTGGCCGAAGCACGGAAAAACCAGACCGTGCGGGAATGGATTGAATCGACGCGCCTATTTTCCCGGATCGATAAAGCCTCCCTCCTCCGCCTACCCAAACTCTCCGAAAAAATGCCGGAGATTAAGCGGCGCTTCAATGATGCGGAGCTCGTGATCACCGTGGACGGAATCACCGCCGACTTCGCCAATGCCGGAAAAGGCGAAGTGATCCTAAACGGCGAAAAAATATTTTTCGGCGAACGCGCCACGCTCCTGGAAACCCTGCAGCGAATCGATGGCCGACTGAAAAAGAAAACCGCACTTCGCCTGTTCCCGTCCTGGCTCGCGCCTCCTTTGGCCCAGGCCGAAGCCCTGCAGCTCACCTGCATCGAGAGCAAATTCGAGTTCATGTTCCGCTCTCCCACCGCCCTCCTCGAATCAAACTTCGGCTACGTGGGAAAGCTGTTCGTGAGCGGCCTCGTGGTGGCGAGCGTAAATATCGTGGGCAACGTGCTGGCGCACTGCGATTCCCAGGTGGAAGAGATGCAGCAGATATTGAGAGAAAATACGCTCGGCATCAAGGCCATCGACTGCGGAAGTGATGCCACGGGCTTCGACCGCTCCATCGAGTTCTGGGTTCCCGAGCGCGACGAGAAAGGGAAGTTCAAGACCCGCACCTTCAACCTCGACTATACCTTGCTCATGGCCCAAGAGGCGAAGAAGGAAAAAGAAGAGAAAAACGAGGAAGAGGAAGAGGCCACGAAAAAGAAACACGAAAAAGGCGGAGAGCTTTATATCTTCGGCGGCACCGACCTTCACGAGGTTCGGGTGGAAAAGGCGAATGCGGCCACGAATAAATACGAGTGCGAAACCGCCTACCGCGGCACCGAACGCTTCGATGAGTTCGCAAAAGACATCGAGCCCTTCCGGAAGATCTTTCACTACGTGGGGGAATTCAATAGCTGTAGCAGCTGCGCGAGCAAGATGCTGCTGAAGCTGCGCACGCCGGAAGCGCCGAATTATTTTCCGCCTGTCCCGGAACTGATCGGCCCGCCCGCCAAGGGCATCATTCCCATCGTGGAAAAAAAGAAAAGTCCCGCGCCCGCGAAGAAGAGAAAAGCGAAACCGGGCCACGAGCCATTAGAAAAAAGCCATCGCTCTGCGGAATAACGCGCCATTCCTTCCGCAGCGGAAGTAACAAGCCTACGGCTCGATATAGGTGAATTCTTCCTTACGGAAGTTTCTCAGCGTTACCTTCTTGCCTTCTTTTTTCAGCAAGTACTGGGGCATGATCGGGATTTTTCCGCCGCCGCCCGGAGCATCGATCACGAGGTGAGGAACCGCGAGACCAGAAGTCCAGCCACGGAGGTTCTCAATGATCTCAAGGCCCTTCTCGATCGGAGTGCGGAAGTGGGAAATCCCCTGCGAAAGATCGCACTGATAAATATAGTAAGGACGAACACGCATCATCAGGAGCTTGTGGTTCAGCTCTTTGAAGATCTTCGGATCGTCGTTCACGCCCTTGAGCAATACGGCCTGATTGGAAATCGGAACCCCGGCGTCCGCCAGACGGCGGCAAGCATCGTAGGCTTCGCGGGTGCACTCCTTGGGGTGGTTGAAGTGGGTATTCACGTACACCGGGTGGTGCTTGCGTAGCATATAGATGAAATCGTCGGTGATGCGCTGGGGGAGCGTAACGAGGTTACGCGTTCCCATGCGGAACATCTCGATATGAGGCATCGCGCGGAGCGAGCTCAAGATATAATCGAGGCGCTCGTCGGAGTTCGAGAGCGGGTCGCCCCCGGAGATCACCACGTCGCGGATCTCTTTGTGATTACGGATATACTCGAGCGCGCCGTCGAGCTGCTTGGTCTGCGCGGCCGAGCCCGGATCGGAAACCTTGCGCTTCCTCGTGCAAAAGCGGCAGTACATCGCGCAGTTGTGGGTGGTGTAGAACAGTACACGGTCGGGATAGCGGTGCGTGAGCCCGGGCACCGGCATATCGCGCTCCTCGGCCAGGGGATCTTCCAAATCTTCGGGAGAAATATGCAGCTCGCCTAATTTCGGCACGGCTTGCAAACGGATTGGGCAATTCGGATTATCAGGATCCATCAGCGAAGCATAGTAAGGAGTGATGCTCATATTGAACATCTCCACGGATCCTTCGTAGGCCTTACGCTCATCGTCGGTAACTTTGATCACCTTCTCGAGGCCCTCGAGGTTGCGTACGCGTTGTTGCTGCTGCCAGATCCAGTTATTCCAGTCCTTCTCGGCGGCCCCGGCCCAGATCGAGCGGGGAGCTTTCGGAAAGCGGTTCAAGATATGATCCGGCACCGTATAGGTGGGATACGTTACGGTTCCTGGCTTCTGAGTCTCGGTGATAATTTCCGACATATCAGTCCTCTTTCAGTTTGTGCACCAGCGTTTTTACGTCACGCTGGAAAAGCACTTCAAATTTATTCGCGTCTTTCATGGAGCGCACGATCCCGCAGCCGAAGGTGGGATGATCGATCACGTCCCCCACCTTGAACTCTCCCGTGGGCGCGTACTTTACCGAAGGCTTATTTTCGTTGGAGCGCAATTGCTCGCGCCATTCTACTTCAATGGGAATTACCTGAACTTTTTCCCTAGGGGAGGATTCTTTGCGGGTGCGGGTGGAAGCGGAGGCCGTATGCGCCGGATTATTGCGGTACGCGTGGATTTTCTTGCAGGTATTGCAGCGTACTTTCGAGATCGGCCCGGAATTTCCCGATTTGTGCGCAACGATCACGTGGCGCAAATCGAGTTTGCAGGACGAGCAAAAACAAATAATTTCTTCACCGACTGGCATAGAGCTCCTGTGTGTGAAAAGCACTATACAGCGAGAGCGCTTTGCGGGCTAGTGCGCGGCGCGTTAAAGCTTGCCGAGAATTTGGGGCAGTTAGGCTGTAGAATCTCCAAGAGAGAATCCGTCAGACTTAGGAGTGTTTGATTTCATGAGCAGCGCCTACGAGCAACGCCTAATCGTCCTTCAGGACAAAGCCCGGAATACCACCGAAGGCCCCGGCGTATACCGCATGCTCGATAAGGATTCGAAGATTCTCTATATCGGCAAAGCCAAGAGCCTCCAGCACCGCGTGAGCTCCTACTTCCGGCCCAATATCGACGAGCCTAAGACCCGCGCCCTCGTGCAGAAGGTGCATTCCTTCGACGTGATCCTTACCCAGACCGAAGCCGAGGCCCTGATCCTCGAGAGCATTCTAATCAAGAAGCATAAGCCCCGCTACAATATCATGCTCAAGGACGACAAATCCTATCCTTACGTGATGGTGGACGAAGGCCATACCTTCCCCAAAGTGCTTTACGTAAGGCGACCCAAGAAAAAGAAAAACGTTTCGCTCTACGGGCCCTTCGCGTCCTCCTACTCTCTCCGCTCGGCCGTGCGCACTTTGAACCGGATTTTTCGCCTGCGCGACTGCAGCGACTCCGAATTCGCCAATCGCTCCCGTCCCTGCATCAACTACCAAATCGGAATTTGCTCCGCGCCCTGCACCGCCCAAATCACCCCGGAGAACTATCGCAAAGATGTGGAACGCGCGCTTCAAGTGCTGAAGGGTTACAGCAAAGAAGCCATCCAGCAGCTTTCCGACGAAATGGAAAAATACTCCGCGCTCGAAGAGTTCGAGCAGGCCGCCCGGGTGCGGGACCAAATTACTTCCCTCCAGGACACGATCAGCCGCCGTAAAGACGGGTCCACGGTGGAGCGCGGCCACCGCGAGGGCGTGAACCGCGACGTGGTGGGCTGGTACCGCAAGCCGGACGCCGCCTCGATTGCGCTATTATTCGTGCGCGGGGGGAACCTCGTGGATTCGGCCACCTTCCACTTCGACGACCTCGAAGGCCGTTCCGACGAAGAAATTCTTTCGCAATTCCTCGCGCAGTTCTACCTCACTGCCGATCGCCTGGATCCTGAGGAAGAAGAAAGCAAAGCTCCCACCGGCGCCTTCGCCTTTCCGGGCGCCGAAGGAAAAAGCTGGCCGGAAGAGCTGCTGCTCCCCTTCGATTTTCCCGATCTCGACGTGCTGGTACAATCCTTTCAGGAATTGAACCACAAGATCACCGTTACCCTTCCCCAAAAAGGCGCCAAGCACGAGATGCTTCTCCTCGGCGAAAAAAATGCCGAAAACGCCTTCGACGAACGCCAGCGCGAGAAGGGCTCGATCTACCGCGTGCTCGCCGACCTGAAGGCGAAACTGCGTTTGGAAAACTATCCCCGCCGCATCGAGTGCTACGATATTTCCAACTTAGGCGATACGGGCATCGTGGCTTCGCGGGTAACCTTCATCGAGGGAAAACCCGATAAATCCCTCTACCGCCACTACAAGATCCGCTCCACCAATACCCAGAATGATTTTGCGGCCATGCGCGAAGTGATCGAGCGCCGCCTCGTGAAAACCCTCGACGACGCGAAGAACTTCGAGGAACCGCCCGATCTCCTGATCGTAGACGGAGGCAAGGGCCAGCTCTCGATGGCGGTGGAAGTGATCAAAGAACTGAACGTGACCGGCATCGACCTCGTAGCACTCGCCAAAGCCAAGGCCGTGGACATGGACGAAATGCTCGCCGAGCGGCGGGCGCAAAAGGCGGCGGAGGCCGCGGCGCGGGCGGCGGGCGATAATCCAACGGCCGAAGGGATCGAAGCCGTGCAGAATATGCCGGGCACGGGGGCCGAGATGCCGGAAGTGGCCGATCCAGCCGCGGAAGAAATTTTGGAGCAGAGGGCTTCGCTAAAACTGGATAACCGCGAGCTGATCCGCGGTTTCGAGAGGATTTTCAAGCCGGGCCGCATGAACCCGATCGTGCTCGCGCCGGATTCTCCAGTTACGCATTTATTGCAGAGGGTACGCGATGAGGCGCACCGGTTCGCGGTAAATTTCCAGCGGCAGCAGAGAAAGAATTTTTAAAAGTTCGCCGCGGCTAACCACCGCATCACTTTTTCCCATAGAGCGAGCACCAGGGTTTGGCGGAAACCGACGTGCACCCGAGCGCGGCGCGAATTCTGGGATTGCGCAGGAAAAACTCGATCCGGAAACGGAAGCGGGGATGCGAGCCATCGTCGCCCACTTCGGCAACCGGGGAAGCATCTTGCCCGCAAAGATCGGAAACTTTTTTCTTCGTCTCGTCGATCTGGCAAAAGAAGGCAACCTGGGAACGTGCGATCGCGGGGCGCTCGGCGGGGCTGACTTTCCATAGCAGGTTTCCGCTGGCCTCCGAGCCCATGAAATCGGCGGCTAGCTCCCCCGAATGGCTGAAAACTGGATCGCCGCCTTTCCCGTTCGCATGGTATTCCTTCAGCTGAGCGTCGAATTCCTCTACCGCCGCGGGCAAGCGGTCGAGCTGGGATCTCACGCTAAAAATATCCTCCGCGGAAGCGCCCTCTTTTTTTAATTTCAGCTCACAAGCTTCCAGTCCCGGCTTCGTCACGCCGAGAACTTTCGCCTTGGCGTCTTCAATCGAACGAAATTCATCCTTGTAATTTTCGGTGAGGCAGGAAAGAAAATTCTGGTAGCGAGCAAGGTAGCTATAGGGCTGGGCGTCCGTGCTTAACGTGTCCATCTCCAGGGGATCCGCCGCGTGCCCGATCTCGTGGCCGAAGAGAAAGGTCATCCCCCGCACTCCTTCGGGCCTCAGGTTTTCCAGCACGTATCCCGGGCAAAGCACCACCCGGTTGAGGTCGGGATTATAGTAGGCCTGGGTCATCAGCCCATCCACGCCGCAGGAGCGATAAAAATCTTCGATATCCTCCGCCTCCGCGCCCGCTAAAGAATCGGCATCGAAAAGCTGGATGGCCGCGATTTTCTTCTGCGTATACCGAAGGTTTTTGAATTGAGGATAAGCGCGCAGCCGTTTCACGAAGTCGGCCTTCACCTCCTCTAGCTGCCGCTTGATCGCGCCGGGCGGAATGCCATTTTCGGCGGCCGCTGCGCCAACCTGGGCCTGCACCGCGCGCACGATTTGAGTGTAGGTGGCCAAAGCTGCTTTTTTCTCTTTGCGGTCTTGGCCGGCGGCCAAAATCCGCCGCGATAAATCCTGCAAGCTCTGCCAATGAGCCTCGCCGAAATACTTTTTCCGGAAATCGCCCGCCGTGAGCGCGGTGCGCGAGGGCTCCTGGCCGCACAGCGATTCGAAGGTGCCCTGGCACATAGGCTCCTCCGCGGCGGGAGGTGCGGTATCGAGATCGCAGGAGAGAGTTGCTTCGAGCCTGGCCGCCTGGAGCAGCTCATTGGGATCATAGCTGCTCTGGGCCTGTGCGAAGGCGGAAAGAAATAGCAGCAACGCGATCATTTCAGCCTGCTCCGGAGCTCGAGCTCCAGCTTCATCAAGGAAGGAGTGGCGGCGGAGTTACCGAATTTTCGCGAAACGCTCCCGAATAAATTTTCGCCCCGGTAATGCAGGCTCCAGCTCAACGCCGGATTAGAAACGGCGGCGAAAGATTTACCCACCCCGCTTTTAAATTCGCCGAGGATTTTTTCCGCCTCGGCGCTTTCTAGTTCCGCCTGGCCGAGAACTTCCGCGTTCTTCATTTCCTTGATCCGGCACTTTTTCGCGCCGTCGGCGCAGAGAAGGGAAATGGACTGCTGCCCGAAAGCGCCGGCGGTGCCGAGATAACGTACGATTTCGGCCGAAGAGTCGGCCTTCGCGAAGCAAGCATTCAGTAGCAGAACGAAAAGGGAAATTCCCATAGAGGCTTATCGACAGCCGGTTCGGTACCGTAAAGCAGAAATGCAAAAGACCCAGCTTTCGCCAGGCCTCTCACCGCAGGAAACAGGTCTTCGTCTATTGCAATTGCATCATATCTTTTTTGGCGCGGTATCCGCAGTCGTCGCAGCGGACAACTTCGTGGGAAACCATGCGGGCAAAATCGGTAAAGTTGGTGAAATGCAGCTTGCAGCCGCAAATCGGGCAACCCTCTAAGAGGCGCAACGCTTCGTCGGCATTGGCGGTAGGGTTCTGGTAGGGCACGAAATTTTCAGGTTCCGCAGCCTCTACGTCTTCTTCAAAATTTTCTTCTTGTTTCTTATCCATTGCCGTCATCCTCCGTGATGCCTAGTGGCTACATGTATCTCTTCGGAAACTTCGTGAAACAGTTGAAGCTTTTTCACTGGAGGTAATAAGTCGGTTTTACACGGCGCGAGTTAGAAATCGCCTTTAATGCGGCGCTCTTACCGGGCTGCCGGTTAGGCTTGCTTCGCTATCGATCCAGCCCTAGAGTCAGCCCCATGAATCAGCAAGATTGGGCGCAATCCGCCGCGCATACCCTCGAGAATCTCTACGGAGATTTACTCGATTTCCCCTTCTTTTCCCTCGAGGGAAATGCCCAGGCTCAGCCAAACGGCGCGCTCAGCTTACAGGGTTACGCCGAGGAGGTTCGCTTTTGCCAAGCCTGCGTGCTCCATATCGGCCGTAAACAATCTGTATTTGGACGAGGAAGCCCGGAGGCACGGGTGGCATTCGTGGGAGACTTCCCATCCGACAGCGATAACGAAACCGGCGAGCCTTTTTCCGATGAAGCCGGCGCGTTGCTGAACAAGATGATCCTGGCGATGAAGGTAAAGCCGGAAGAGGCTTACCTCACCAACGCCTTCAAGTGCCACCCGCCGGTAGGACAAAGCGTGGATAATTCTCTGTTCGACGCGTGTGAGCGCCACCTGAAGATGCAGCTGCAATGGGTGAATGCTCCCATCCTGGTGGCCATGGGCGAACGCGCGGCTCAGGCCATTGCTCGCTCCGAATCTCCGCTTCGAGTTCTGCGCAAACAAGAATTTGAATGGAACGGTAAACGGGTGATCTGCACTCACCACCCCCGCGATTTACTGCACTCCCCGGCCAAAAAGAAAGAGGCTTGGGAAGACCTCCAGTCCGTGATGAAGATGCTGGAGAACCGCGCATGATTCTTTTTCTCTCCCTATTTTTTTCCACCTTCGGCCAAGCCGCGGGGCCTGTTCATTTTCTCGAGCTGCACGGCTCGATCAACCCCGGCAGCGCCGCGTACATCTTAGAATCGCTCGCGGCGGCCCAAAAAGAAAATGCCCAGGCTCTCCTGCTCCGGCTCGATACTCCGGGCGGATTGCTCTCGAGCACCCGCGATATCATCCAGAGCTTTTCTTCCTCGAAGATTCCCGTGATCGTGTTCGTGGCTCCGGGAGGAGCGGGCGCCGCCAGCGCCGGGGCCCTAATCACGATCTCCGCGCACGTGGCGGCCATGGCTCCCGGCACGAATATCGGCGCGGCCCATCCGGTGGGCGGCCAAGGCGAAGACGTGAAGGGCGAGCTGGGCCGCAAAGTACTGAACGATACGGCCGCCCTCGCCCGGGCCCAGGCCGAACTTCGCGGACGGAAACCCGAAGCCGCGGAAACCTTCGTGACCAAGAGCGTCTCTTTTTCTGCCGACGAAGCGCTGAAGGCGGGCGTGGTGGATCTCATCGCAGCCGATACCGAAGATCTCCTGCGCAAACTCGAGGGACATAAAGTAAAACTGCAAAATCCCGACCGGGAGATTACCTTACGTACCTCCGGCCTCGGCGCCACCGGCCTCGTGCGCCGGGAGATGAACACGAAGCAGTCCTTCCTGCACTTCATCGCCGACCCTAGCATCAGCGCCATCCTAATGACGGTGGGCGGAGTCGCTTTCTATGCGGAAGTTTCGGCGGGCTTCACGCTCATCGCTCCGGCCGTGATCGGAATTTTCTGCTTCATCCTGGCGTTCGTGAGCATGCAGATGCTGCCGATTAATACCGGCGGGGCCATGCTCTTCTCGTTTGGCTTCGTGCTCCTGATCGCGGAAATTTTCGTTACCAGTTACGGCTTGCTTTCGGTGGCGGCGGTAGCCGCTCTCTTCCTCGGCGGGCTCTTCCTCGTGGATCCCGCAAGCAGCGCCCAGAGAATTCCTCTGCCTATGCTCCTCGCGCTCGTGGCCGCGGTGGCGGTGGTGGCGGGCGCGATTACCTACCTTATTTTGCGGGACCGCCGCCTCCAAGGCCTTCCCATCGATCGCATGCGGGACGCGGAAGCTTCGGTGGTCACGGTCGAGGGCAAAAACGGCACGGCCTATGTGAACGGCGAGCTCTGGCAGTTCGAGTCGGACGATCCGCTATCCCCCGGAGACCAAGCAAAAGTTATCGCGGTACAAGGCTTAAAAGTGACACTACAAAGGAGAACGTAAAAATGGAAATCATCAATCTTCTGCCCGGCGGCGGAATATTCGTAATCATCGTGCTGGGTTTTTTATTCAGCTCCGTAAAAGTATTGAACGAGTACGAGCGAGCAGTGATCTTTCGTCTCGGACGCGCCCTGCCGGAACCTAAAGGCCCGGGGCTAATGATCTTGATTCCGATCATGGACCGCATGAGCCGCGTGGACCTGCGTACGGTTACCTTCGACGTTCCTCCCCAAGACGTGATCACCCGCGATAACGTGACTCTCAAGGTGAACGCGGTGATTTACTTCCGCGTGGTGGACCCGCTGAAAAGCGTGATCGCGATCGAGAATTATCTGTTCGCCACTTCGCAGCTTTCCCAAACCACGCTGCGCTCGGTGCTTGGCCAAGTGGAGCTCGACGAATTGCTCTCCGCCCGCGAAACCCTGAACGTGAAACTCCAGGCGATCCTCGATCAGCAGACCGAGCCATGGGGAATCAAGGTGAGCCACGTGGAAGTGAAGCAGATCGATCTTCCGCCCGAAATGCAGCGAGCGATGGCCCGCCAGGCGGAAGCCGAGCGCGAGCGCCGTGCGAAGGTGATCGCCGCCGAAGGGGAATTCCAGGCTGCCAAGCAGCTCGCCGAAGCCGCGGTGGAAATGAGCCGGAACTCTTCCACGCTGGCGCTCCGTTACCTGCAAACACTCAAAGAGGTAAGCGGCCAGCCCGGCACGCATACGATTATTTTCCCTTTCCCCACGGATATCATGCGCTTCCTCGGCGAAGTGGTGAAGCCAGCCGGTACAAGGTAGAGAAGTTCTTCGCGCCATTGCCACCGCTACTGTTAGAATTTTTGCGTGGTGGCAATGGATTGCTTCAAGCTCAGCGGGCTCACGCTCGCACTAGGATGGTTTTCTCTTTTTTCGGGGAAGGCATTCGCCCTTCCCATTTCCCCTTCCGGCCTTCTAAGTTCCGCGAATGCCGAACGCGAAGTGCGTATTCTTCTCGGTACCTACCCGCGCTTCCGCTTATCGGGAGCTGATCTCGTCATCGACGGAAAGCAAACCTTCGCTGGGGAAAGCTTCGTGGGCGTGCACTGCGGGAAAAATAAATCGGGCCGGGGTTTCGTGGAGTTCGGCCCCGGGCGCCAAACCACGGAGAAATTAGAAATCGCCACTTCCGCCGGTTTTCTGCGCGTGAATGGAAAGCTCTATCGCAACCGGCTTACCATTTATCCGCGCCAGGGTGGCTGCGCCGTGGTGAACACGCTCGGAATTGAAAAGTATATCGCCGGGCTCATCAATCGCGAAATGTCTCCAAGCTGGCCGATGGAGGCCCTGAAAGCGCAAGCGGTGGCTTCCCGCTCCTACGCAATCTACCAAATTCAGCAGAGCGCCGGCCGCGAATTCGATCTCGAAAGCACCACGCAGGATCAGGTATACGACGGCGCGGAAAGCGAAACCCCTCGCTCCAACTCCGCCGTGGACGAGACGCGCGGAATGGTTCTTACTTTTTCGCAATCTATCGTGAAGGCGTACTTCCACGCGAACTGCGGCGGCATCACCGAAGTTCCCGAATTTGTGTGGGGCGGAAATATCGGCGGATTCCGGCCCGTGGTTTGCCCCTACCATAAGAACAAACGGGACCAGAAGCGTTGGGCGCTCCATCTCTCCAAGCCCCAGCTGGAACACGC
Source organism: Bacteriovoracia bacterium (assembly GCA_050246755.1). GTDB lineage: Bacteria > Bdellovibrionota > UBA1018 > CAIPTA01 > CAIPTA01 > JAKFYM01. The sequence continues at coordinate 1,841,556 of JBFWVL010000001.1, read as the reverse complement.
GTTGCGAAAAGTGGCGGGCCTGCTTCCCAAAGGCTTTGTGCGCCTCGCTCACCTGGAAGCGGGCGCTCCCAATAGCAGCGGCCGTCTCAGCGACGTGATGCTCTCCGATATTTCCGGCAATAGCGCGCTGATTTCCGCCAACGCATTCCGCAATGCCGTGGGCAATACCCGCATCAAGAGCACGGCCTTCCAGGTGGCCGAGGACGCGCACGGCGTGCAGCTGGCGGGGGACGGATATGGGCACGGCGTGGGCATGTGCCAGATCGGCGCCCGTGCGATGGCGGAAGAGGGCAAGCGTTTCAAGGAAATTTTGTCCTATTATTATCCCCTAGCGAAGATCCGCACGCTTTAGTAACCTCATCGCATGCGCGCAATGGCGAATGTTAACGGATTGATTACCCCGGCCGCCGAGGCCAAGATCTCCATCTTCGACCGCGGTTTCCAGTACGGCGATTCGATTTACGAGGTAACTCGCACCTACGAAGGCGTTCCCTTCTTCCTCGAAGAGCATTTCGACCGCCTCGAAAATTCCGCCCGCTTGGCCCGCATGAAAATTTCCCAAGACCGCGCGTTCCTTACCCAGGAAATCATGCGCACCGTAAAAGAAAGCGGCGTGAAAAAGGGAGAGGACGTTTTCATCCGTTATACCATCAGCCGCGGCGACGGCCCCCTTGACCTCGATCCCGCCACCGCGACGAAGACCTCCTTTATTATTTTGGCCAAAGAGCTTCCGCCCTGGAAACCGGAATTTTATTCGACCGGGATGGTGCTGGCCGTGCCCGCCACGCTCCGCAATTCTCCGCTGGCGCTGGATCCCAATATCAAAAGCGGAAACTACCTGAATAATATTCTCGCCGTGGCAGAAGCCAAGGAGCTCGGAGGCCACGACGCCCTCATGCTCAGCCTCGACGGTAAGCTCACCGAAGCGTCGAACTCGAACGTTACCTTCGTGATCGACGGCGGCCTTCACACCCCGCTGCACGAGCCGCGCTCCAATACCGGCAACTTGCGCGGATTAACCCGTACCTTGATTTCGGAATTGGCCGTAAAATTAAAATTGCCCTACCAGGATCGCGCGATGTTCCCTAAAGACGTGGAAGCCGCCACGGAATGCTTCGTTTCGAGCGCCACCCGCGAAGTAATGCCGGTAACCGCCATCCTCCTGCCCGGCGGAAAACGCAAGGACTTCACCAAAGGTTTTGGCCCCGTGACGGCCAAAGTGCGGGATGCCTATGGCCAGTACGTGAAAGACTACGTGAACGCCCGCCGCTCCATGGCCTGGTTCTAAGAATATGAAACCCGCCGAACTCGCCAAGATCAAGAAGCACGCCATCGAGGCCGCCCACAAAGGCGGCGCAGTGCTCATGCGTTACTACCGCAAAAAAATTGCGGTGCACGAGAAGGCCCGCTCGAGCCTGGTAACCGAGGCCGATTTGAAGAGCGAAGCCCTTATCCAAAAGATGCTGAAAAAATCCTACCCGGGATTCCAGTTTCACGGCGAGGAAAGCGGCGACAACGGCAAGACCGATCCCACCGTGCCTACTTGGCACGTAGATCCCCTCGACGGCACCACGAATTTCGTGCACGGATTTCCCATGTTCTGCGTTTCGATCGGGCTCGCCATCGGCAATCAGCCGATCCTAGGGGTGATTTATATTCCCACCGTGGAAGAAACCTTCCACGCCGCCAAAGGCGGCGGGGCCTTCCTGAACCGGAAACCCATGCAGGTGAGCAAGCGCAATCATCTTTCTCAGTGCCTCCTCACCACGGGCTTCGCTTATATCCGCGACGAAGACAAGCTCTGCCCCGAGATCGAGCGCTTCGAGCGCGCCCACCTTGAAGCCCGGGCCGTGCGCCGCCCGGGAGCCGCCGCCATCGATCTGGCCTACGTGGCCGCCGGGGTATTCGACGCATTCTGGGAGAGAAATCTCGCGAGCTGGGATGTGTGCGCCGGCGCCCTCTTGGTGAATGAGGCCGGCGGAAGAGTTACGGGCTATAACGGCGAGGAATTCTCGATCAACGGCAAAGAAGTGCTCGCCACGAATTCCCACGTCCATACTTCGATGATGCAGATATTGCGGTAAGAATCAGTTGGCATTCAAAGCGGACGCAGATCTGATCCTGATTTCCGCTCCCTACCGCAAACGGCATTCTTTTCCAAAAAAAAAGGAACCCGCGGATTGGGTCCCTTTTTCTGCTTCCGATCAATATCGGAATCTGCGTAATGATTATCAGATCAATCGTCCCGGAAGTTGAACCCACGAAGGGAAGCTTCCGGAATGCGCGCTAGGCGCCTGCAGCTGGATTTTTATAAACAATTTTTATCTTGGTGCCCGGCCCCGGTATTGCCCGAAGCCATGCCCCCATAATTACTCCTCTGAATTCCGGTAACCCTGAGGCCTCGTTCGCCACGAAAACCCCAACCCAGTGATTCCACCGCCCCTCGAGAGCGTGGGTACCGAAAATCCCCCTTCGCTGAAGCTAGCTTTCGCCGCCTTAGCGCCCTATGCGCCGGGTTTAACGGCTTCAAATCTTCTGAAACCCTACCTTCTTTCATCATCTCATTTCCGATAAATTGAGTCAATTATTCAAATTTGCGGAAGTAGTGAATACATCAGCGAATCCAGTGAGATACAGGCCGCCCGGAAACAGGCCCCATGCTAGACTGGAAAAAAATGAAGCTGCTTTTGCTCCTATTTTTAACGCTCCATTCCTCCGCGCAGGCCGGCTGGCGCGATTTCGTACCCACCCGGGATTCGCTGCAGGAGAAGTATCGAGCGGTTCAAGGCTGGATCTTGAATCATACCTCGCGAGAAACGCATCTTTTTCTCTACGCAAATCTTCCCGCGATTTTTCCCGTAACGGCCGTTTGTCAGCTCCGCGACGGCGGCGTAAAAAAGGCGCTCCTCCCCGGCGATTCTTTTCAGGTTCAAGCCCAGGGCGCCGATCTCGAATGCAAAGAAGCCTTCCGCGCTTCCTTTCGGCAAGGCAGCGCGGGGCGTATCGAGGCGAAGGACGGCGTGATCGGCTTGCTGCTCCAGCAAGGCGCCGCCGAATTGCTTAGCCAGGCGAAGAAATTTTCCATCGGCTTCGTCGGCTACGGGCTGAGCATCGGCGCGAATGAAAACGGCACCCATTTCAGCCTGCGCCAAACGGAACAGGGCGCCCTCATCGTCTGCAATAATGGCTTAGCCGAAGCTGAACTTTCTCTCGAGGGCAGCGCCGGTTCGGCAAAAAAATACGTCGGCACGGTAAATTGCCGGCTCGGCTTGAGCGCCACCACCTTTCCCGGAAGGCGCTATCTGCTGGCAAGAGAGCTGATTCACCCGGCAGACCTCAACGTGCCCCGCGAGTCGCTGCCGGCAATCGATCCATTCGAAATGGCGAAAACCTTCCAATTCACCCCCTTGGACTACGGCCAGGCCAATACCATTTTCCTCACGCGCGATCCCACCCCGAAGCCCCCGTCTTTCGTGCTGCTGAAGATCGACCGCAAAGAGCCCCGAGCGGCCAACTGCAGCCTTTATACCCAAGCCACGAACACGGCGCCGCTCGTGCTGGCGCAGCAATTCTCTCTACCCGCCGGCGAAAAGAAATCACAGCTCAAGCTCCACGCCGACTACCGCAAATACCTCATCTCCGCGGTTTGCTCGGAGGCAAAAGGCCTCGCGGTATCCGACGTGGTAGGCCCCGACTACGACGCTATCCAAAAATAAAAAAGGCGCCTTCCCTCTTGCGAGAGAAAGCGCCCCTTCGGCAAAAACTTACTTCTGCTTCTTGAAGTAGTCTTGCGAGCCCTTAGGGTCCGGCTTCATCGTGTCGGCGCCTTTTTTCCAGTTGGCGGGGCAAACTTCGCCGTGCTTCTCTACGTACTGGAACGCTTCGAGCACGCGAAGGGTTTCGTCTACCGAGCGGCCTACCCCGAGATCGTGCACCACTTGGTAAGAAATCTTACCTTGGGGGTTGATCAAGAAGAGCCCGCGGAGAGCCACGCCGTCGTCGGCCAGCACTTGAAAAGCACGGGCGGCATCTTTATTCACATCGGCGAGGAGAGGGTACTTGATCTCGCCCAAGCCGCCGTTCGCACGAGGGGTATTGATCCAAGCCAAGTGGGAGAATTGGGAATCGATCGAAGAACCAACCACTTCGCAGCCCAATTTTTTGAAGTCTTCTACGCGATCCGAGAACGCGGTGATTTCGGTGGGGCATACGAAAGTAAAATCCAGGGGATAGAAGAAAAGGCAGAGCCATTTTCCTTTGTAATCCTTCAGCGAGATTTCTTTGAACTCTTTGTTAATAACGGCAACGCCCTTGAAATCAGGGGCAGACTTTTGCACGAGCGGACGAATCATTTCACTCATTTTCTAAGCTCCTAGTATTCGGTTTAAGACCTGCCTATTTGAAGGCACTTAAGGGCTTAGGTCAAGGATGACGCGCCGCTTAGCCACCAGGAATCTGCGGTATGCTATGAAATCCCCATGGCCACCCCCAACCGCGTAAAATTAAGTGCGTCATTCTGGAGTCACGATCTCTCCGTGCCGCTCGGAAGTGACCTCTCCCCCGCTTCGCTGTTCCAAAAGAACCAGCATTTTCTCGTGGTGGATATCGAGACCAAAGATCTCGTGGACAGCGTGGGCGGCTGGAAGAACTTCAAGCAGCTCGAATGCTCGGTGGCCTGCGCCTACGATTCCAAGACCAATACCATGCACAGCTATACCGAAGACAAGCTCGGCGAGCTCGTGGAGCTCTGCAAAGAGCGGGTGCTGATCGGCTATAACCTCATCGGCTTCGACTTACCCATCCTCGAAAAATACGGCCTGCCTCCCGCCTCCGAGCTCGACGTATTCGACATCATGCTCGACGTGCACAATATCAGCGGCTGGCGCTTCGTGAAGCTCGAGAAGATCGCCCACGCCACCCTCGGCACCGGCAAAAGCGCCGACGGCTTGATGGCCGTGCAGTGGTGGAAAGAAGGCAAAGTGCAGCAGATCATCGACTATTGCATCAAGGACGTGGAAGTGACCCGCGACGTTTTCCTGCATGGCTTGAACAAAGGCTACGTGGAAATCGATAAGGCCGATGGCTCCAAGGCGAAGTTCACGGTGAATTGGTCTTGAGGATGAGCGCCTAGTAGCTAACTGGCTCATCGAAAAAATCGACTGCCCAAAATAGAAATAAAAACGGAAGCGAGGGGGGATCTCGCTTCCGCTAGAGGGCCTAGATAGTAAAAAATTATTCGCCGCGATCTGCGTGGTCGGCGCGTTGATTTTCGGCCTGAGCATCAGCCGCGTCCTGGGCAAATTCCTCACGCCATTTTTCCTTTTGGGGACTGTCGGGGGCTTGATCGGTAAAAGGATTGGTACAGCCGTATTCCGCCTTTGCGCGGCTAAAATCGGGATTATTGCTCATCAGCACGCGCACGCAGCGCTTAAAATCGGCGTCTTCCGCGCGGGCATTGCCGGCGATAAATAAAGTAACTGCTAGTAAGAAGTAGATGCTTTTCATAAAGGCTCCCTCGCTTAAGATACTTGCCAAGTAATAAGCAAGGCCGCGCCCAATAAATTACTGAACAAAATCAGGGTGATGGAAGGAGACAGGGGGGTAAAGCCCTGAAAAAGTTTTAGACAGGTGTAAAAACGAGTCGGACTCTAGCGCGGGCAGGCCACGGATTTTAAGGCCGTATTTACGGCCGCCGGCTTCACCTTACCGGTACCGTCGTACCAGGCAGGCATCTGCTCCTTGGTATGGCACTGGAGGCAAAGCCCCGTGGCCACCTTCGTGGCGGAACCGTCGTTGGCGAAAGGATGGCCGGGTTTGGCGCCGTGGCAATTCTCGCACTGGACGCCCACGAAAGATTTCTTCACGCCCGCCTGCTTGAGACTCGCAATCCAGCGGGCCACGTCGGGACGGATCTTCGCGGGATTGGCGCGATAGTCGGCGTCCGGCGCCGGAATGGAGCCCATAGCTTTCTTGATATGCTCGAAGGGAACCGGCTGGCCCACTTCGTCGCGGAAGGCTTCGCCCAGGGAATTAAATCCTCCCGGCTGCCCCATACCCACGCTGTGGCACTTCACGCAGTCGAGGTTCATTTCTTTTTTTCGGGCTACGAGCGTAAGAAAAGCGGCCGCATGGAGCTTTCCTTCCTGGAACTCGGCTTGCTTCGAGTGACAATCTCGGCAAGAGAGAAAGGTATCGAAGCCGGCCGGTGCACTGCCCTCGTGCGCCGCCCAGATTCTTTCGTCGAGCTTGCGATTGGCCTCGCCCATACGGAGGTTCGTGACGGCGAGAAGATTCTTCATTGGGTTCGCGAGGCCACGCGGAGATTCATTGTATTGCCCATCGAGCTCCACCACCTGGAAATCCGTCCGCTTGCCCGGCAACGAAGCCGCTTCGTATTCCACCATCCCGAGCATCTGACCTTGGTTGCTGAGCTGAACCACGAGAGTCTTGCCCACCATATCCGGGCTCTGCAGCAAGCTTTGGGAATTCGCGCCCACGAGCAAATCGATGCCGGGCTCGGCTTTAGCGAGCTCGATGTCGCGGTCGTAGCCCTCGTGCGCGAGCGCGATCACCATGTCTACGCCCTGAGCCCGCAATTTTTTCACCACCGCGTGCGCATGCGCGATGGGATCACCCGCTTCGAGCTCGGGCGGGAGCTTGAGGGCGGGATGGAAGAGGCCAAAGATCCCGATCTTCTTCCCCATGCGCTCGACCACGATCGAATCCTTCACGAAAAGATTGCGGGTGCCCTTCCAGTAGATATTCGCGGAGAGAAAAGGAAAGCGCGCGAGTTTGGCGAGGGCTTCGAATTTTTTTACGCCGAGCCCGAGGTCGGTTTCGCCCACGGCCACGGCGTCGGCGGCGAGAAGATTATAGCCCTCGATCACACCCGCCGCTTGCTCGTACCACTGGGGCGCGAGAAAGTCGGTGGCCTGGGTAGACTTAAAGAGCAGATTCCCAGCGTCCACGAATACGCGCGATTCATCCGGGTAGGCTTTCATCCCGTTCCAGCGTCGGTCGATCCCACCGATCGGGGAAACGCGGCAGCCGCAGGGCTCGAGGTAGCCGTTATTGTCGTTATTGTAAAAAATGCGGAGCTTGCCGCCCGCGGTGGTAGCGGGCTGCTTGCCGGTGCAAGCGGAAAAAAATACGAGCGAAAAGGCAACCGTTGCCACTACCCGACCCCATCCCTGGATCTTCATGCGAACCTCGTTACTTCAAAAGTTTCTTAGCCTGCTTCGCCTCGATGCTGTCGGGGCTCGAGTCTACCAAGATTTGCGCGAAGGCCTTGGCGTCTTTATTTTTGCCGAGAGCCTTAAAACTCTCCGCGATCTTGAGGGTGCTTTTGCGTCCCAGGGCGGAACGGGCGGCTTTCTCGTGAACCACACCGAATTCCACGATGGCGTTCGTGAAATCTTTCGTGCGGTAGAGGCTGTCTCCCAGATAGAAATGGGCGCTATTGCTTTTCTTCCCGCTAGAATTCACTTCGAGGTAGGACCGAAATCCTTCGATCGCTTGGGGAAAATCTTTGGCGAGATAAGATTTTAACGCAGCGTCGTAATCGCTACCGGCGCTTTTTTTTTGAGCGGAACTCGGTGCCGACGCCGCGCGGGGCCTTTCGGCTACGGCTTTGCTGAGCTGGAGATTATCTTCCTTCAGTTTCTTAATTTCTTCGAAAAGTGCGGCCTGCGACTGCTGCAGCGAAGCGAGCTGATTCTTGATATCGGCGAGCGTTTTTTCCGAGCCCTCTCGGCTGGAATTTAGGCCGTTCATTTCCCGCTGGCGGCGATGCTCCATCTCTTCGATCCGTCCCTGCAGCCGGCCGATCTCGGCCTGCAAGGATTCTACTCCCTGGCCGGTTTGCACCACGTTTTGCTGAAGAGAGGCTTGGAGTTCCTTCTCCTCTCGCTCGCGCGCGATTTGCTCGCGGGTGCGCAAGCAACCGGTGAGGGTAAGAACGAAAAGCAGGGGTATAAAGAGATAGATGGATCGCATAGGCCTATTTTCCCAGAGGTTGATCGTCTTGGGAATCCGAATTTGCATGAATACTACGCCACTCGGCTTCTTCGGCCAGCCGGCGCGCCTTCACGGCGAATAACCGGGCATTCTTGAAGTTTTTCAGCCGGTAAAAGGCGCGCGCGCGGGCCAATTGGTCTTTGGCGAGCTGGAAAATAGGCGCAGCCTCGGGACTGGTTTCAGAACCGGCCAGCACCGCCGCCTGAACCGCCGATTCCGCGTAGGCCATTTGCTTGAAGGGACGGGATTTGAACGTGGAGCAGCCGGAAAAGCAAAAGGCCGTCAGCGCCATGAGCGTGACAGCCTTTTTTTTGAGAAACGGGATCAAACTACTTCGAGGTGATCGCGAAATTTGCGCGACGGTTTTTCGCCCAAGCCTCTTCACCACTGCCAGGAGCGATCGGTTTCTCTTTGCCCATGCTGATGGTGTTCACACGGGAACCAGCTACGCCACCGGCGAGCACTTGTTGCTTAACGGCGTTAGCGCGTTTTTCACCAAGGGCCAGGTTGTACTGAATGCCGCCGCGTTCATCGCAATGGCCTTCGATTTGAATATTGAGCGTGGGGTTATCCTTCATGATACGGATATTGTTCTTGAGGATCTCGCGGTTTTCGCCAACGATCTCGAAAGAATCGTAAGGGAAGTGAACCGTCTCGAGGCCCATCGCATTGCCGGAATCGCTATCGGTAGCGCCCATTCCATCCATATTGCCGCTGCCAACGTCACCAGAGGTAATGCCTTCATCTGGCTTTACGTCAGACTTTTTGCTGCAACCAGCAAGGGAAACACTCATAACCATCAAACCGACCAGCAATAAATTTTTCACTTTATTCATTCCTCCGATAGCGAAAACATGATTGAAAACCATACCTAATCTAATCATTTATGGATTAAAAACATAGAGAAATGTTCCTGAGAAATGCGGGAGAAGGGTGCGATCTGCCGCGCTTTGCGGCCAGGCGCGTTAGGTGCATTCCGATTTAGATCGGATGCTGCGCCGCTTCTCCACTCCGAAGCGAGCAGTATAAATAAAAATAATATATGCTAAACCAGCGCCCCGAAGAGCTGCATATACTGCTCGAGCTCTTCGAGCGTAACGGTGGCGGTTCCTTGCTTACCCACTTCCACGCCGGCCGCGAAATTTGCGAGCAAGGCGCTTTCCACGAGCGTAGCGCCGCAAACCATGGCGAGGGTGAGCAGGGAAATCACCGTGTCTCCCGCCCCCGAAACATCGTAGACCGCGCGTGCGAAAGTAGGAATATTCACCGGAGCGTCGGTGCGGGTGAAGAGCGTAACGCCGTCGCGCCCGCGGGTGATCACTACGATCGGGGCCTCCACTTTCTCCAGCAAAATTTTACCGGCCCGGTGGAGCGAAACCTCATCGGCGATTTCCACGCCGGCCAGCTTAGCGGCCTCGTCGCGGTTGGGCTTGAAGAGCGAAACCCCGCGATAATGCGCCGGCGAGCGCACGATCGTGGTGGGATCGGCGGTGATAAATTTATTATGCTTCTTGGCCTCGGCGATCACGGCCTGCAAAACCTTCTCGGTGAGCAATCCTTTGGCGTAATCTTCAAGAATGATCGCATCGAACTGGGAAATCAGCGGCAATGCTTGCTTGAGAAAAAAATCCTCGGTTTCCGAATTCAGGGGTTCCGTTTTTTCGTGGTCGATGCGCACCACTTGCTGATTCTGCGCGATCACGCGCTCTTTCAGCGAAGTGCGGCGGCTTTTGTGCTTATACACGTGCTTCGAAGAAATTTTCTTCTCGCGCATGAGAGTGAAGAGCTCTTCGCAAACGCGGTCTTCGCCCACTACCGTGGCCAATTCGGGATGCGCGCCAAAGGCCTTGATATTATCGGCCACGTTGGCGGCCATGCCGAGCTTATCGAGCTGTTCCGTAACGGCCACCACCGGCACCGGCGCCTCGGGCGAAAGCCGGGAGGCCGCCCCGATGGTATAGCGGTCCACGCCCACGTCGCCGAGAATCAAAATTTTCTTCTTGGAAATCTGGGCCGTGATCTCTAAAAAACGATCGCGGCGGAGGGAATACGCACTCATACTTCGTCCTCTTCTGGATCTTCCCAGTCGTAGCCGGTGAAGCCCTGGCTTTTATACATCGTGAGCGAGCCGCCTTCCACTAGCGCAAGCAATTGGGTCTCCACGTCTTCCACGGAAACCCGCGGCATACAGGGATAATAGATACAAGCCGAGAGCGCACAGCGGAAGTCTTCGCCGCAATTCACGTCGGGCACAAGCACGGAGGCTTGGTCTTCGGGATTAATGCCGAGGTTGGTCCCGATTGGGATGCCGTAAGGCCCCCAGCGCAGCGCGCTCTGCACTTTAATGGGAGGAAAAATCGAAACCACTTTTTTTCCGAGGGCCACCGCGAGGTGCATGGGGCCGGTGCTGGGTGCCACGATTCCATCACATTGGTCGAGAATCGCGATAGTTTCGGCGAGGCCTTTTTCCCCCACGTACTTGGTGAACACAGGCTGATCGGGGGCATATACTTGCTGGCGCGCGATTCCCTGAAAAACTCTTTCTACGAGCGGGCCTTCTCCCGGACCACCCGTGATGATCACGTTATAGCGGCGCACGAGCCGGCGCGCGAGGTTCACGTAGTGGCTCTCGGGCCAGTTCAGCGCCGAGCCCGACATCCCGGGATGGATCGCTACCGTTTTGAATCTCCGCGACACGCCTTTTTCCACGAAGAAGCGCGTGGCCTCGCGGCGCACGTCTTCATCCACCCGCAGGTAGGTTTTTTCCCAGGTGTCGGCCACGCTGATGCCGAAGAAACGCAGCAGCTGAATATTATAATCGGCCTCGTGCATCTCCACGGCGGAACGCGATTGGCGACGGCCATTATTATAAGAAATCCACGACCACCACTTCGAGTAGGGACCGATGCGAAAACGGATTCCGGAAAACAGGAGGGCGAGCGCCACGCTCATCTTGGTTTGAAAAACCACGGCCACTTCAAATTTTTCGCGGCGGAGCCTTCCCACCAAACGCCAGAATCCGAAAAAGCCAGAGTACTGTTCGGGATCCAAAACAATGCGATCGCTAAGGTGGGGGCTCAGGCGATAGATTTCGGCCGCGATCGGAGAAACGAGGCCCACGATATGGGCTTCGGGAAATTTTTTGCGTACGGCCGCGATCGCTGGCGTGGTTAAAACCACGTCGCCGATTTTATCGGTGCGAACGAGAAGGATCCGTGAAAAGTCAGGGTTTTTTGCCATTCCGTACTATCGATTCTAATCGATCCAATACGGTTTCGATAGACATGTTGCTCGTATCCACAAGGTGGGCATCGTCGGCTTTTTTTAGGGGGGCTACCGCCCGGGTGGAGTCCTGTTTATCGCGGAGGGCCATTTCGGCTTTGATTTTCTCGAGGTCTACCTGTTCCCCTTTGGCCATAAGCTCTTTGGTCCGCCTTTCGGCTCTAGCTTCGATCGAAGCGGTCAGAAAAATTTTCACCTCGGCCTCGGGAAAAACCACGGTACCGATATCGCGGCCCTCAAGCACCACCCCGCCCTGCGCCCCCAGATCACGCTGCAGTCCGAGCAGAATTTTACGCACGCCAGGATAAGCCGAAACCTTCGAGGCCGCTAACCCGACCTCCTCGCTACGAATTTCGCTGCCAACGTCGCGATCATCGATGTGCAAAACATTTCCGGCGGTGGATGCGCGAAACTCGAAGGTGGCGCTCTTAGCGGCAATCACCACCTCCGATTCGCTATCGAGGTTGGCCCCCTTCTCGAGCGCGAGCAGGGCCACGCCGCGGTAAAGCGCGCCGGTATTGATATGGGTGAAATGCAAGCGGGCCGCGATCATCTTCGCGATGGTACTCTTCCCGCTGCCCGCGGGGCCGTCGATCGCGACCACTGGCTCGCGGGTTCTCATTTCAGCTCGCTCAGCGTTTTTTCGAAGGACTGGATCATGCGGCGGTTCTCCGGCTCGGTGCCGATCGTCACGCGTAGGCAATCTTTTAATCCGTAAGGAGTAACCGGGCGGATGATCACGCCTTTGCGCAACATCGCCTCGTAGATGAGCTTGGCGTCTTTGGGAACTTTCACGAGGTAGAAATTTCCCTGGCTCGGCCAGAAATCGAGGCCCATGCGCCGGAATTCTTTGGCGAGGAAATCGAGGCCGGCCGCGTTCACTTCGAGGGAACGCCGCACGTGATCGTGGTCCTCTAGCGCCGCGAGGCCGGCGGCCAAGCTGAGGCTCGATACGTTGAAGGGCATTTTCACTTTGCGCATCGGGAGGAGCAAATCAGGATGTGCGGCCGCGTAGCCTAAGCGCATCCCGCCGAGACCATAAATTTTTGAGAAGGTTCCGGTAACAATGAGGTTCGGATAATCTTTGTAGAATTCCATCGCGCCGGGCAGATCTTGGGCGGTGGCGTATTCTTTGTAGGCGTAGTCGAGGAGCACGATCACTTCGCGCTTCTTCAATTCGTCGAGCACGGCTTTCAATACCGCGCGCTTCACGTAGGTGCCGGTGGGATTATTCGGGTTGGGCAAGAATACGATGCGAGTGCGCTCGCTCACGAGATTCAAAATCGCGGTGAGTTCCCGCTCGGTATTTTCGTCGAGAGTAGGCTCTCTCCACTCCACTCCGTGCACCTGGCTGCACACGCGGTAGGCTAGAAAGGCGGCGCCGCAACCCACGTTATTGTCGCCCTGCCGGCAATAGGCGCGAATCAGCGTGGAAAAAATTTCTTCCGAGCCGTTGCCCACGTAGATTTCTTCGATATCGGTGCCGAGCTTGGCGGCGAGCGCTTCGCGAAGACGGAAGTGGGAGGCATCGGGATAGAGGTGCACCGAGCCCATGGCGGCTTCGATCGCTTTGAGCGCTTTCGGCGAAGGGCCGAGCGGGTTTTCGTTCGAGGCGAGCTTGATGATGTCTTTGATGCCGAGCTCGCGTTCGAGCTCTTCGATGGGTTTCCCCGGCTGGTAGGTGGCGCAGGCGCGGATAAAATCGGCTACTTCGGGGAGTTTGGGCTTGAGTGCGACGATGGACATGGCTAGGTTTTAGCAAATGCCGGGCAACTCTTCACGTGAAGAGTGCGAGAAAGGCGCGTCAAACTAGCGCGCCATCACCTTACAACGCGCCTTCGCCATCCCCGTCCACTCGCGGCCCCAAAGCTCGAGGGTATCGCGGGCCAATGTATCGGGATCGATATCGAGGGCGGCGAGGCCGATGGCATTCACCGGCGCGCCCGAGGGATCAATATTCACGCCGAAGTGGAAGAGCGTGGAAACAGGGCTAGCGGTAACGATCGAAACCGAGAGCTTACCCACAATCCCGGCGGAGGAATCTTCCACGTAGAGATCATTCCCGCGGCGCACCACGCGCTGGCCGCCGGTGATGCGCTGATTCAGCAATTCGGCAAAACCCGCGATGAAGAGCAATTGGCGCGCGATGCCCAAATTCAAATCGTTCTCGAACCACTCGCCGAGGAAATGCAGCATCTCTTTGGCTTGAATCGTTTCGCCTTCGCGCTGGTCTTCGAGGTCCACGAGCTCCGCCGTGGCCACCATGCAGGGGCCGCGAAAGGCCACCACGGCGCTCGAGAAAATTTCGGTGCGAGCCGAGATCCAGTGAGGCGCAAGCTCCGCTCCCGTATAAGGAATTTGTTCGGGCAGAAATTCGGTATGCAAAAGACTCATGCTTTCCAGCCTAACTTTTCGAGCCAAGATTTTCCGGCGTTACCGGCCGAGAGGAGCGCGCGTTCCGAGCGCTTGCAGCTTTCGCATTTCCAGCAGCGGCCGGGGCCGGCTTCGTAACAGCTCCATACGAGATCGAGGGGGAGCTGTGTCTCGAGCGCCTCGCGCATGATGCGCGGCTTTTCCCAATCGAGGGTATAGGAATGCACGGTCACCTTGTTTAGCGTGGAAAAGGTGAAAGCTTTGTCGATGGCCGAAATAAAGGCCGGTGAATTATCGGGGAAGGTAACGGCTTCCTCGGCATTGAAGCCCACGAGGATTTCGTTTTCCTTCAGAGCTTCCGCGTAAGCCGCCGCCACGTTCAGGAACAACCCGTTGCGGTTCGCCACCCACACGGCTTGCATGCTCGCCGTGGATTTTTCCTTCGAATCAAGATCGGCGGTGGTGGGCTGAGGAAGCTCGGTATCGGGCCGCGTGAGGCGCGTGGGGTTTACGTCGCCGAGCCAGCCGAGGTCCACGCTTTCCCAGCGCACTCCGTAATGGCGCGCCAGAGCATGGGCCGCACGCACTTCGGCGGGTTCGGCGCGCTGGCCGTAGCGCATGGTGAGCGCGAGCGAGGCGCGGCCGGCTTTGGCGGCGAGAGCAAGGTTAAGCGCGGAATCGAGGCCGCCGGAGAGAAGGACTACAGCCATGAGCGAAGTCCGTTGGCAGCTGGCGGTTTACGGTTAGCCGTGGGGAGTTTTTTGTAGTTCTGCATGGCTTCCATTACTTTTTGGTAATAGCGGAGGGAAACTACCTCGCCTTTTTTTAGTTTTCTCGCGAGGGCGGCAGGGCCGATATTATAAGCGGTAATCACGTGTTCGGGTTTCTGAAAGCGCGAACTGAGTTTTTTCACGTAGCGCAGGCCGTATTCTATATTCACTTTTGGATCATTGAGATCGCCCGGATCGCCGCTCGCGAGGAAGGCGGCGGTGGATGGCATCACCTGCATCAGGCCCATCGCCCCGCGCGGAGAAAGGGCCCCAGCTTGAAATTGGCTTTCCACTTCGATGAGGGAAACCACGAGCACGGGAGAAATATTGTATTGCTGGCTTTTCAGCAGGATGAATTGCGAAAGATCGCGGATCTGATCTTTAGACCAAACCTGTGGGTCGGCGCGCCATTCGATCATCTGGCCGATGGTAAGGCTCTGCTTCCAGATAGAGCGAGGATCCCCGAAAGTAAGGAGGGCAATTGCTCCCGGAGCTTGACCTACCTTCTTCCATTCCTCTAGAACTGGACGATACTCCGGCTTCGAATAATACAGTGTGGCCTGAGTGCTATCGCCTTCCGAAAAGCCTAAAGCGCCCAGACTCAAGAGAGCCGCGAGGGGAAGCACGATAGGTAAGAGACGAGAAAGTTTCATGGATGTGTTGAGCTATCGCCGCCGGTAGGTAAAGTCAACCGAGTGAGGGAAATATGCGCCCGGAAATGCTGGTCTTAGTTATTGGAATTATTGGACTTTTTGTTATTGCCGCGGCGCTCCTTTGGGCCCGCAGGCAAAAACGCAAGAATCTCGGTAGCTTACGCCCTAGTGTACGCGAGGTTGGAAATCGCACCGATTCCGAAGATTTCCCCTTAAAAGCTCCCGTTGCTACTCCCGCCCCCTGGGAACTCGCGTTGAAAAAGAGCCGGGAGCCACTGCTCTCGCGCCTCAAAGAGGCGTTCGTGGAGCTTAGCTCCGCCCAACCCTGGAATTCCTCCCACCCGCTTTGGGAGAAAATCGAAGAAACCTTATTGGCCGCAGATCTCGGCCCTTCGATGACCGAGCGGCTGCTCGAAGCGTTAAAAAAAGATTTTCAGGAGAAGCCCGATTCCGACAGCCTACGCACGAAACTACGCGACAAAATGGGCGCGGTATTCGCGGCAGTTCCGGAACGCGTGCGGCCGCAAGCGAAGCCCTTCGTTACGCTGCTCATCGGCGTGAATGGTGCGGGAAAAACCACCACGGCCGGCAAGCTCGCCTCCCAGGCCAAGGCTTCGGGGAAAAAAGTTATGCTCGCCGCAGCCGACACCTTCCGCGCAGCCGCCGTGGAGCAGCTACAAACCTGGGCCGATCGGATCGGGGTGGAATGCATCGTGCCCGCACAGGGAGCGAACCCCGCGGCCGTAGCTTTCGATGCGGTAGCCGCCGCCATTGCCCGTGATGCCGATGAGCTAATCATCGACACGGCCGGGCGCCTGCACACGAAGGAGAATTTGATGGAAGAGCTGCGCAAAGTAGTGCGTGTGATCCAAAAGAAAATTCCGGATGCTCCTCACCAAGTGCTGCTCGTGCTCGATGCCACGCTCGGGCAAAACGCGCTGGCGCAGGCAAAAGAATTCAATGCGGCCGTGCCCGCCACGGGCGTGGTGCTCACGAAACTGGATGGATCGGCCAAGGGCGGCGCGGCATTTGCCGTGAGCGCGGATCTCGGCCTCCCGGTGGCCTTCGTGGGCATGGGAGAAACCGCGGAAGATCTCCGCGCCTTTTCCGCTTCAGAATTTGTGCGTAACTTGGTGCCTTAGGCCCTGTTAAAATAGACTTTTTGCTTCATCTCCTGGAAAATAAAGGCCAATGACGAACCTCCGGAAGCACCTCCTCATCCATCCCGCCTTCCAAGTGCGTTTTGCCTTTTTATTCACCGCCGCCGTGGTGGCCTTCTCCTCGATTTTTCCGATCTTCGTGTACACGATGTTCGATTCGATGGAGAACCAAAGCTTCTTCGCCAAAAATGGCGCCGCCCTGCAAGCGCTGCGCGAAGCGCGCTACGACGTTACGATCTTCTTCATCGTGGTGGCCATCGTAACTATCATGACCGCCTTTCTGCTCGCGCTCTTCCATTCGCACCGTATCGCCGGCCCGATTTATAAATTGCGGATGTCGATGGTGGCCATGCAACAAGGCGTACTTGACCGCCACGTGAGCTTCCGCACCAACGATAATTTTCAGGAGCTTGCCGATGGTTTCAATGCCATGACGGACGCCATTTTCATCCGCCGCCGCCGCGATTTCGAACGTATCCATTCCGTGGTGCCTAAACTAGAGCGCCTGCAGCGCTCGCTGGTGGGCGAAGAGCAAGCGCTCGCCACCGAAGTTCTCACGGCACTCCAAGAACTTAGCCGCGAACTTCCGCTAAAGTAGGAGTCATGTTGATTGCCTGGATATTCCTCGCTACTTCGGTAGCTCTTGCCGCGCCTTCTTCGAACCTGCCCCGGGATCTACAAGATTTTCTTGGCCCTCCTCCCGCGGGATTCGAGAAAAACTACCTGAAGCCGGCGCGGGCGTTTCGCCATGCTCTCCACGCGAAGAATAAAATAGCGGGCCTCGTTCCCCTCGCCGAACATGGGGAATACGCCGAGCACGCCACATTCGAGCTTGCCCTCGCCTACCGCGACCACAAAGAATTCGCGAAAAGCACCGCCCAAGCCCAGCGCCTCTACCTGGAGTTCCCCGGCTCGGTTTACCTCGATCGCGTTCCCGATCTTATTCGCGAGAACGACTGTGATGAGCCAATGGCAAAGGGGCAGAAGGCAAAAGGCAAAAAAGTTCTGCTGTTGCAGCGCTGCCTGAATAAAACGCCCTGGAAAGAGTGGAGCAAACGCGGCGAACAGGCCGAAGAGCTCTATAAAATATTTTCCGCGGCCAAAGATCCCCTGCTCGGCCCCTTCGTGGCGGAAATCATCCAGGCTCTACCGGCGGGAACCAATTTGCGAAAAAAAATCGCCGCGGAAATTCCCGACGCGAAATTAGCCGAATACGCCAACCTCGCGCGCTACCGCGCCAAGAACCCTAATCAGGCCGGCGTGAAGGCCGTTTACCCCGATGCCGATCTTTTCGATCAGGGCATGCAAGCGGTACTGAAGGAAAAATGGCTCGACGCGAACAACCTCTTCAAGAAGCTCGCGGCAGATTTCCCCCAATCGGAGCGGCTGGATTCGGCCAACTACTGGACCGCCCGCACCGACGAAAAAATCGGCAATGGTGAAGCCGCCAAAGCGCGCTACGAGCAAATCCTCGCCGACTCCCCCCTTTCCTACTACGGCCTTCAGAGCGCGCTCCGCCTAAAAAAAGACCCCCGCACCTTATTGATTCCGCCTAAGGCCGAAAACGCGCCCGCACCCCGCCTCACCGGCGCCCTGCTTACCCGCCAGGCCGCTTCGCTGTGGAAACTACGCGGCTTGATGGAAGCCGGGCTAATCGAGCAGGCCCGTGAAGAAGCGAAATTTTTCTTCCTGTATCGCCCATCCGGCTCCACGTTTGGTCAGGAAGACAGCCTCGGCGCGCTGATGGTGGCCAAGCTCTTTACCGAGGCCGGCTATCCGCTCGCCGCTTTCTCCCACGCCTACAGCGCTATCTCCTTCAATAAGGATTTATTTGGGCACGATGCCTTGGCGCTTATTTTCCCCCAGAATTTTACCGCGGAATTCGCGGCGGCCTCCTTGGTTACCGGATTGCACCCCGCCCTCCTCTATTCCGTTACGAAGCAGGAATCGGCTTTCATCCCCAACGCACTTTCCCGCGCCGATGCGCTCGGCCTCATGCAACTATTGCCTTCCACCGGCCAGGAAATGAAATCCGACCTCAAGCGGGCGGAGCTCTTCGATCCCGCGGTGAATTCCATGCTCGGAGCGCAGTACCTTAAAAAGCTTATCGATCGCTTTCAGGGAAATATCGCCCTCGCGCTCGCCGGCTACAATGCCGGTCCAAGCCGGGCGCAGCAATGGCAAAGGCTAATGCTAGAATCCACTTCGATGAAAGCCACCTTCGACATCGATACCTTCATCGACTCGATCCCTTTCACCGAAACGCGGAAATACGTGGGCTCGATCCTAAGGAATTTTGCCTGGTACAAGCTGCTCGGAAATGATGCTACGATTGAAAGCGTACAGGAGCTCGCATTCCAATGGCAAAACCCAGTAAAAAAGCCGGAACCGGCAAACCCAATACCGTCGACCCCGAAAAGCTCGGATACTTCCGCTCCTACCGAAGAATAGTGATGTACGAAGACCTGAACGCCGCCGGAACTATATTCGGAGGTAAGCTCGTGGCCTGGATCGACGAAGGCACCGCGATTTTCGCCAGTTGCCAGATGGACGCCCGCCGCGTGGTGACGGCGAAAATCTCTGAACTGGTTTTCAATCAGCCCGCCAAGCTCGGCGATATGCTCGAGATCTGGTGTAAGGTTTCGCGGGCGGGAACCACCTCGCTCACCGTGAGCACGCTCGTGGCGCGGAGGTCTTTCGCGGACGATCCGGCGCAAGCCAAGTCGCCACTGAATAACTATGCCGTAAAAGCGGAATCCGAGATCTGCCGCTGCGAATTGGTATTTGTGTCGGTGGATGAGAACGGCAGGCCGCGGGCCTGGAATAGCTAGCTACTTAGAGATATCCGATTTGATCAGGGTGAAGGCGCGTCCCGGAGACTTTTGATCCGGAGCGCTCGTCCACAAAATCTCTACATTCTGAATATGGGTAGAAACATGTTCGTGCCGGTGCTTCACTTCCACCATGCCGTTACGGAAAACCGTAACGTGGGCGTCTTCCACGAAGGTCGGTTCTTCGCCAGGATAGTAAAATACTACGCGCTGGGCAGGACCATGCTGCAGAGAATGAAGAAGGCGAGTGAGACTCTTGTGCCAGGCCATGCCCCATGATTAGCGGAAAGTTTGGGATCGCACAAGGGCGAAGAAAAGCCTGTGTTTACCATAGGCTAGGAGTCAACGAGGCCTCTACCTTCGAGCCGATCTTCAGTACTTTTTCTTCCACCACGTTATTTTTTTTCGCCCATTTCGCAAAACGCTTCTGGTCCACATTGGGATTTTGCACTTCGTCTTTAGAGGGCACCACGCCCACGAGCACGTTTAACTGTCCTTTGGCGGGCGGTTTACGCTCCTCGCCGAAATGAGCCACCCGGGCGGCAAACAGCAGGGTGGTGCTTTCGGGAGTGGCACGCTGAAGCTGGCGGGCCTGCACGGTGAGGTGGTGAGGGAAGCTGGGCACGGGGATGATTTGGGAAGCCAAAACGTCTCCCTTGCCGTCCTTGAGATCCCAGATCAATACGTCGGTACGTTTCAATTTTCCCTTATGCTCGGCGGGGAGCGTGACCATCGCGTCAAAAATAATTCGGTTTGGATCCGATACCGGCGAGACCAAGGGCTCTCCGGAAACCACCGTGCCGGCGGGCTTCTTCGTGCAGGACGCGAATACAACCAGAAGACTCAGGCCTAAAATTTTCCACATATACCTAACCCCTAATTTTTTCCGCTACCGCTCCAATCGTGAAAGGCGCAGAACCTTCCACGCGGTTGCTCACGAGTATAAAGGCCTTGCGGCCCGCGCGCATCGCAAAAGATCCGATCGCGGCCAAATCAGCCCGAACCGCCTCGCCGGGCTCCTTCACTTCGTTATAGGGCTGGAAAAGCCGCACGGCCTCCTCGAAACTCCGCCCGGGCGTCACCAGCGATAAGGCCACCATGGGGCCGTGGTCGGCCGCGCCGCCCGATGCGATATAAGCATTCCATTGTTCCTGCATGGCCGGCATTTTTGTCCAGTGCGAGAAAACCGGCGCAATCTCAAGGGAGCGCAGCAACGAATAAAATTCCGGCGTCACGAGCTCAGGATTGCGGATCTCCACCGCATAGGGGAAATCGCGGGGAATGGAACGGAAAAATTGTTCGAAGGCTTTCAGCTCCGTTTTTTCTGGGCCCGAAAATTCGAAGAGCACGATGCCCATGCGATCCTTGAGCACCGCAATCGGCGCCAAGAACTGCTCGCGAAATAAATCGGCGTTGAGGAAGTCGGGATTGGCTTGCCCAGCCCACTTTCCATAGGCCGGAAGATTTGGAAATGTCGACAGCGTGATCCGCTTCGTAACTTTTGGACAAAGGCGAAAATTCTCGGGGGTGGACTCCACGAGGTAGGCCATCATGTCGCGCATGGGCCAGGCGAAGTAGGTAAAATCCACGCCCACGGTGGGAAAAGAAGAGGTGTATTCGCGCAGAGAGGAGCGCTGGAACTGAGCCTCGGAAGAATAACCTCCCTGGTAGATCATTCCCTCCCAGCCCCGGTACTTCCAGGAACAAGTGCCGAGGTAGATACCCTGCGCGGCCAGCCGCGCTAGCTCCCGCGGATCGAAGGGAGGGTTCACGAGCGCGCCCGAGCCTGGGGCGCTGAAGTTAAAGCTTTCCTGGAGATCGTTCTTTCTCATTAAACATTAAAGCGGAAGTGCATGATGTCGCCATCACGCACCACGTATTCTTTGCCCTCGAGGCGCATCAGCCCCTTCGCTTTGATCTCGGCTTCGGTACCGAGCTTAACGAGGTCGTCGTAGTGATAGACTTCGGCCTTGATGAAACCGCGCTCGAAGTCGGTATGGATCACGCCCGCAGTTTGGGGGGCCTTCCAGCCTTGGTGAAAGGTCCAGGCGCGCACTTCCTGCTCGCCCGCAGTGAAGTAGGTGCAGAGGCCGAGGAGCTTATACGCCTCGCGGATCAGACGAGAAAGGCCATCTTCCTTCAGGCCTAGGCTTTCGAGCATTTCTTTCTTATCGGCGCCCTCGAGCTCCACGAGCTCGCTCTCGATCTTTCCGCAGATCGGCACCACGCCACTTTTTTCCTTTGCCGCGTATTCCACGAGCTTGGGATAGAAAGGGCTCTTCATGGGATCGGCCACGTTGTTCTCGTCCACATTACCCACGTAGAGAACTTTTTTCTGGCTCATGAGGTGCAGATCAGCCACGGCCTTCCACTCCTCCTCCTCGAGGCTGAGCGCGCGCACGGGAATCCCCTTTTCGAGGGCTTCCTTAATTTTTTTGAGGGCCTGGACCTGCATTCCGAACGCCTTTGGATCACGGGCGGCGGATTTCTCCACGATCGGGTAACGCTTCGAAACGGCCTCGAGGTCGGCGAGCATGAGCTCCATGTCGATCACGGTCACGTCGCGGATCGGATCCACCGAGCCATCCACGTGGATCACGTTGGGATCGTCGAAGCAGCGCACCACGTGCACGATGGCATTGGCTTCGCGGATATTGGCGAGAAATTTATTGCCGAGGCCCTCTCCCTTGGAGGCGCCCTTCACGATACCGGCGATGTCCACGAATTCCATGGCGGCGGGAACTGTTTTCTGCGGTTTCACCCGCTTGGTGATTTCATCGAGGCGAACGTCCGGCACTTTCACGATGCCTACGTTCGGATCAATGGTGCAGAAGGGGAAATTAGAGGCCGCCACCTTCGCGTTGGTGAGCGCATTAAAGAGAGTGGATTTACCTACGTTGGGCAACCCAACGATTCCGCAACTAAGACCCATAAACTATTCCTTCGCTTTCTTGTGAAACTGATTCATCGCCTGGTCCATTTTTCCCTGCAGACAGAGATCAATCGCCGCGCATACGTTCGGCATTTCTTCTTCCCAAAAACTCAGCTCGTCCTTATCCAAATTTCCGAGCACGTAATCCGCTACGTCCATATCCTTATGCGGCGGTCGGCCCACTCCCATGCGGAAGCGGAGAAAATTTTCTCCGTGATGCATGAGCGAGCGCAAGCCATTATGCCCGGCGTGCCCCCCGCCCCGCTTGATGCGGAAAGTTTTCGGCAGGAGATCGATCTCGTCGTGCAGCACGATCACGTTCTCCATCGGCACCTTATAAAACTGCATGGCCTCGTGAACTGCATCTCCCGAGCGGTTCATGTAGGTTTGCGGCTTCATCGCCAGCACTTCTTCTCCGCCCACTTTCAGCCGGGCGGTTTCGGAATGAAATTCTTTTTTCCGGAACTCCTCGCCCTTGAGAAGAACCCAGGCCTCCACCGCCAAAAAACCGAGATTGTGGCGGTTGATCACATGCTCGCGCCCAGGATTTCCGAGACCAACTAAGAGATACATTTTAGTCGAAAAGGGAGCTTACGGAATCATGAAAGTGAATGCGGCGGATCGCTTCTCCGAGAATCCCGGCCACCGAGAGCGACTCGATTTTTCCGCAAGCCAGGGCTTCCGGGGAAAGCGGGATCGTGTCGGTGCAAATGAAACGCTTAATGCAGGATTCCTTGAGGCGGCCAATCGCGGGGCCCGAAAGCACCGGGTGGGTAGCGCAGGCGTATACTTCCTTCGCTCCGTGCTTCATCAGCGTGTCGGCGGCTTCGGTGAGCGTGCCGGCGGTATCCACCATATCGTCGAGAATCAGCGCGCGATGGCCTTCTACTTCGCCCACGATAAACATCGCTTTGGCCACGTTCGGGCCCGTGCGGCGCTTGTCGATCATCGCCACTTTCGCGTTCACTTTTTTCGCGTAGGCGCGGGCGCGCTCCACGCCGCCGGCGTCGGGTGAAACGATCACGAGATCCTCGCCATTGGCGTTACCCAAAAGATTTTCGCGAATATAGTTCAGCATCACGGGACGGGCGAAAAGGTTGTCGAAGGGAATATTGAAGAAGCCCTGAATCTGCCCGGAATGAAGGTCCATCGAAACCACCCGGTTCACGCCCGCGGCGGTGAGCAAATCGGCCACGAGCTTGGCGGTGATCGGCGTGCGCGGCTGCACTTTTCGATCCTGCCGGGCGTAACCGTAGTAGGGCATCACGGCGGTGATGGAGTTCACGGAGGCGCGCTTCAAAGCGTCCACCATGACTAGAAGCTCCATCAGGTTATCGTTCACCGGCGCGCAGGTACTTTGCACCACGTACACATCGCGGCCACGAACGCTTTCCTGGATTTCTACGAAGATTTCTTTGTCGCTGAAGCGGCGCAGATCGGTTCGGCCTAATTCCACCCCGAGGCTCTCCGCAATTTTCTGCGCCAGGGGCCGATTAGACCCACCGGAGAAGATATGCAGCTGGGAGCGAGTGGCTGGGAGAACCATGCCGGCACTATACCCACGGATAGGGCCCTATTTCAATGGATTCCTGGCTCCCTTTGGATTAACAAAAGGCATGCTTTTTCACGTGCTTGGAATTGAATCCAGCTGCGACGAAACGTCGGCCGCCGTGGTGCGTCTCGATGCATCGGGAATGACGCTACTTTCCGACATCACGGCGCGCCAGGAAGAAGTGCACGTGCGCTTTGGCGGCGTAGTTCCAGAGCTCGCTTCGCGACGACACTTGGAGAGCTTGCTGCCGGTGGTCCGCGCCTCTTTGGATAAAGCTGGAATCTCCTACCAACAATTGAGCGCGATCGGCGTAACCAATCGCCCCGGCCTCATCGGCTCGCTGATGATCGGCGTGAACGCCGTGAAAACATTATGTTACGGCCTGCGCATCCCGCTGATCCCGATTCACCACCTCGAAGCTCACCTCGCGGCCGTCACGCTCGAAGGCGCGCAAATCCAATTCCCCTGCCTAGGCCTGATCATTTCCGGGGGCCATACTTCTTTGTATGAAATCACGGAAGGCTGGCGGCTGGGCCGAGCCCTCGGGCATACCCGCGACGACGCCGCCGGCGAAGCTTTCGATAAGGGTGCCCGGCTAATGGGACTTCCCTACCCCGGCGGCCCCGAGGTGGCGCGCTTGGCGGCCCAGGGAAATCCTTCCGCGGTCGCTTTCCCTCGGGCGCTGAATTCCTGGAACCAGCCCGATTTTTCCTTTTCGGGACTCAAAACCTCGATCGCCACCTACTTGCGCGATCATCCCACACCGGCCTTGCCCGACGTCTGCGCCTCCTTCCAGGAAGCAATCGTGGATTCCCTCGTGACGAAAACCGCCGCCGCCGCCGAGGCCGGCGGCTACCGCGATCTCGTGGTGGCCGGCGGAGTGGCCGCAAACCAGCGGCTGCGGGAGAAGATGATTTCGGCGCTGCCCGAAGGCGTGCGCCTGCATATTCCCTCCCCGAAATTCTGCACCGACAACGGCGCCATGATCGCCGCCCTCAGCGCGGTTCGCTTTCGCGAGAAGAATTATCTTACCGGCGCGGAACTATTTTCTGTAGAGGTAAACCCCGGCTCCGAGGCCAAAAGTGCGCGGGGAAAACAATGAAATCTTCCACTCGAGGTAGGTACTTATGATCGCCATTCTTTCGCTAATTTTTTCGTTCTCCGTTTCCGCGAGCGAACTTCCCCCGCCGGACTGCACCTATACCGGCACCGGCACGGTGTACCGGCTGGATCGCCCCGGCAAAAAATTCATCGTGGTTCCGGAAAAAGGCTACCGCCTGGAGTCCGAGCGTTACGCTCTCGGCGCGGGAAAATACCTGCTCAAGACGCTAAAAACGTTCAGCGACGGCCGCCCGCCGCTAACCACGAGCGCTTGGTATAATGCCTTCGTGGGCCCCTACGACGGATCTTCCGACGACGGCAAGGTGGTGGCGTTCGGCTACTGCTCGCGAGTGGGGCATTGCTTCGGAGACATTAAATTTACGGAAGTAAATTATTGGGGAAAATTCCAGACCGACTATGACTCCAGTTCGGTTCGGCTGCTAATGACGGATCTGAGCAACGGCTGGATGACCGAAGAAATCTCTTACCTCTCGGGAAATTGGCTGAGCTGCGAATTCCTGCCTTAGCTCAAGGCCCGGAGCTAAAAAAATCGTTCATCAATTCGGTGAGGCGGCCTTCCGCAACCACGACCTCCGAGATGAACAGCGTATCGCCGCCGATGCTCAGCACGGCATCTTTAGGGGAATTGTACATGCGCTTGATAAAGCCCTTGTCCACGATCGCCACCTGGAAGTTGTAGAAAAATTTATTCGATCCGCCGTTCACGAACGCTTGCTCGTACTCGTCGAGATCGATATTCCCCGGAATATTAAAATTTACGTAAAGAAAAAGATGGTGCTTCGGGGTGTAGACGAGGTTGCCGCCGAACTCATCGCAAGGATCCGCGGCGCCGATTACCTCGGAGCTTACTTCCGCCCCTTGCGAGAAAAAATGCACAAGGGATTCTTCGCGGCAGTCGCTGGCGCGGGCTTGGGGGGTGAGGAGCATGGCGATTAAAAATAGAGTTTTCATGTTTATAGTATAGGGGAGGCTCGCAGGTTCGGCCAGAAATTGCGGCAAGCCGGCTACAGGTAGAGGTCCATTTTTTTTTGGCCGAACGCTTCTATGGCCGCGCGTTGGTTGCAAGCGCGGCAAAGAACGCGGAGATTTTCGGGAGCATTCGTACCGCCGAGGGCGACGGGGTGCCGGTGGTCTATTTCTAGGGCGTAGGTGGACCCGCAGTTTTCGCAGCTTCCGCGTGAGAGTAGGGATTTACGGAGGGAGGAGAAGGATTGACGCACCCCGCCTGTCGGCGCCGCAAGTTTGTTAATCGTCCTTAACTGTTCATCGCATAAAAATTCAAATAATCGGCCAAGATCCAGGCATGGGTTGTTGTGGGCGAGTCGGCCTTTAAGGATTTCGATTTTCTCCCGCAAGGCTTTCGACGCCACAAAGCGAAGCTCGATAGTGTCCCCAGTTATCATGCGGATTTTATCCGGCCTAGCTGACTGAGGTGCAATTTCGGCGAGGATGGCCGAGGCTTCTCTCGTAGATTTGCCCTCCAACCTTTCAAGGAGGGCAATTTTCTCTGCGCGATCCAATCCCTTGGTGCGGAAAACAATTTTGGCCATGCTGATATGAGTGAGGTTAAGGCTTCCCTTGGCGATTTTTTCTTCTATCTCCGGTAACTCCCTCAACATTTTTACGGCGACCATTCTTCGATGCGCTTGGCTGTCAGGATACCCCAACTTCCTCACCGCATACTGAAACAGTGAAGAATACCCCAGCGCCGCATACAGCCGTCGCCTCTCCTCACGCACCAGCAGTTCCGTGTTTGCCAAAAGTTTCGCGTCGCTCAAATGATCTAATTCCATTCCCGCCGGGATGAAAAACCCTGGCCAGCTCCGCCCAGGGAAACCGCCCGCAAACCCTATTCTTTCCCCGCTCGGCCTCCGATTTCCGTCCTGGGCACGTCCGTGTTACATACCCCCAATGGAAAAACGCGGCCCCCAGAAAGAACAATTCGCCAAAAAATCTCTCGGGCAAAATTTCCTCGTAGACGCCAACGCCATAAAAAAAATCGTGGAAGCCGTGCCCGAAAACACGCCCCTCCTCCTCGAAATCGGGCCCGGCCGCGGCGCCCTTTCCACCGAGCTCTACAAACGCGCGCAGAAATTCTCCCTCCTGGAAAAAGACGATCTCTTTGCCGAAAAAATCGAGGGAACCCTCTTCATCCACGGCAGCCGCGCACACAGAGTTTTCCATGCCGACGCGCTCGATTTCGATTGGCTCCGTCTCTGGGTGGATAACGGCCTCCCCCTCACCACCCCCCTCACCGTGGCCGCCAATCTCCCCTACAACGTGGCCACCGAAATTCTTTTCCGCCTCGTGGGCCTGCAGGAAAAAATTCCGCTGATGGTGCTGATGTTCCAAAAGGAAGTGGGCCAGCGCATCGCCGCGCAGCCGGGCGGTAAGGAATACGGCGCCATCTCCGTGGCGGTACAGCTTTTCTACGACGTGAAAATCCAGCAGATCCTGAAACCCGGCGCCTTCCGGCCCAGCCCGAAAGTAGACTCCATCGTGCTCGAATTCCACCGCCGTGCGCAGCCGCGCCTCGCGCTGAGCAAAGATGAGAAGGACCGCTTCCTCGCGATGGTGAGAGCGTGCTTCGCCCACCGCCGCAAGACGGTAGAAAATTCTCTCTCGATGGACATGGCCAAGCTCTGGTGGCTCAAGGGAATCGCCAAGGCAAACCTGCAGGAAATCCTGAAATCCGTGGGCATCGATGGGATGCGCCGGGCGGAGACGATCTCCATCGAGGAATTCGGAAAACTCTTCGCCGCGCTGGGTAAGGCCTAAGCCAAGCGCTTGCCTTTTCCGCCGATTCCTGGTGAGTTCAAGGGGCCATGGCCGCGAATAAAGAAAATAGCCGCAAAATCATCTCCACCAACAAAGACGCGCGCTTCCGCTATTTTATTTCGGACACCTACGAAGCTGGCATCGCCCTGCTCGGCACCGAAGTAAAAGCCCTGCGCGCGGCAAAGGTGCAGATGAGCGATGCCTACGTGTATATTCAGGGCGGCGAGGCCTTCCTCTCCAATATGCATATCGGGGAATACTCCCACGGCAACCGGGAGAATCATGCTCCCATGCGCACCCGGAAATTACTCCTGCATAAGGAAGAGCTCACCAAGATCGCCGCGGCCCTGGAAGAAAAAGGCCTCACGATCGTGCCCACCCAGATGTATTTCCTGAAGGGCAAAGCCAAGATCGAGATCGGCGTGGGCAAAGGGAAAAAGCTCCACGACAAACGCCAGAGCATCAAAGAAAAAGAATCCAAGCGCGAGATGGACCGCAGCCGCAAACGGTAGCGTTAGTTCGCCCCGGCGAGGCGTGCAAAATCCGGCTTCTTCCGGCTACAATACCTTCATGGCATCTCTTATTTCCGAATCCAAAACTATTACCGAAGCCCTCCTCCGCCGCACCAAGGCCAATCCTGATCAGGTGTATGCCAGCTACAAGAAGGACGGCGCCTGGATCGAAGTCACCTTCAAGGAACACCTCGAAACCGTGCGCCGCCTCGCCTGCGGGCTCATTCATTCCGGCGTAAAAAAGGGCGGGCGCGTCTCCATCCTCGCGCAAACCTCGATTTACTGGGCGCAGATGGACCTGGCCATTCTCGGCGCGGGCGGAATCACGGTGCCGATCTACCCCACCAATACCCCCGAAGATACCCAGTATATTTTCAATCACTGCGAGGCCACGGTTCTGTTCGTGGACGATTTCAAGAACCTGCAGAAAATCATTGCCATCGCCAAGGATTGCCCGGCCCTCAAGCTCGTGATCGTAAACTTCGAGTTCCGCGCGGGCGACGTAAAGGCTCCCTTCGAGATCATTACCTGGAACGCCCTCTACGACCTCGGCCTCAATCAGGAAAAAGCGCTCGGCGCGAAAGTGGATGCTTTTTTTACCGAGGCAAAACCCGAAGATACCTTCACGATTTGCTATACCTCGGGAACCACCGGGCTCCCCAAGGGCGTGGTACTCCAGCATTCGGCCATCAGCTCCACCTACCGCGACGTGGAAATCGTGATGACGGGAATCGTCACTAACCGCGAGCAACTCCTCACTTTCCTACCGATGAGCCATATCTTCGGTAAATGGGAAAGCCTCACGCCTTACTACCTCGGCTGGACCACGAACTTCGCCGAGTCGATCGATACCCTAGTGACCAATCTCGGCGAGGTAAAGCCCACCCTCTGGATCTCGGTTCCCCGCGTGTTCGAAAAAATCTACAGCAAGATTCTCGGCCAGGTGGATCACTCTTCCGCGGTAAAAAAGAAGCTCTTCGAGTGGGCGCTTGGCGTGGGCCGCGAGGTGCTCGAAGCCAAGAGCCAGGGCAAAAGCCCCTCGCTGGCGCAAACCGCTCAGTACGAACTGGCGAAACGCCTGGTATTCAGCAAAGTCTCCAGCCGTTTCGGCGGACGCCTGAAATTCTGCGTGAGCGGATCGGCGCCGCTGGCCAAAAATATCCAGGAGTTCATGCATATCGTGGGAGTGCCCGTTTACGAGGGCTACGGCCTCACCGAAACCTGCGCGCCCGTCTCGGTGAATTTGCCGGGCAATAACCGTTTCGGCTCGGTAGGAAAGCTTCTGCCCGAAGTGCTGGTAAAGATCGCGGAAGACGGCGAGATCCTTATCAAGACGGCGAAAAATTTTAAAGAGTACTACAAAAACCCCGAAGCCACGGCGGAGTCGCTCCGCGCGGGCTGGTTCTATACCGGCGATATTGGCCACCTCGATAAGGATGGCTACCTCTGCATCACCGACCGGAAAAAAGACCTGATCAAAACGGCGGGCGGAAAGTTCATCGCGCCCCAAAAGATCGAGAGCATGGCCAAAGATTTCAAGGTGCTCAGCCAAGTGGTGCTCTACGGCGATCAGAAACCCTTCGCCTCCGCGCTGATTACCCTCAGCCAAGAATACGTGATGGAATTCGCGCAGTCGCACCGGATCATCACCAGCGATTACTCCGAGCTCGTGAAACATCCCGAAGTGCTCAAACTCGTGGCGAACGCCATCGACCAGCTGAATGCCAAGCTCGCGCGCTGGGAAACGATCAAGAAATATATCGTGCTGCCGAAGGAATTCACCGTGGAAGACGGAAGCCTCACCCCCTCGATGAAGGTGAAGCGCAAGCAAGTAAGCGCGAAATATAAAGAACAGCTCGAAGCGCTGTACAAAGAGTAAAAATTACTTCAGCTCAACGTCTACCGATTGCTCTTCTTCGATCGCGTCGGGAGCCAAGGCTTCCTCGCTCAATGGCTCGGCACGCACGGCGGCTTCGCGCTGAGCGGCCTGGGCGCGTTTCGTAAATATCTTCAGGCGGCAGGGGCGGGACTCGGGGAAGAATTTAATCTCCGCGAATTCCTTATCAAGAAAGCGGATATGCCGAACTGCTTTCCAGCCCTCGTCTTCTTTACAGCCGGTTTCTTGGTAAACGAGAGAATTGCCCTGCTTGATCGTGCGTCCTTTTACTTCGCCGCTGAAATCGCTTTTGTTGCCTTTGGATTTTCCGCAGGCGGAAACTTTGCCCAGTTTACCGAAATCGAATTCCACCGGATTGATGTCGCCCTTGCGGAAAGCCAAGAAATCATACTTCCCGCTCTTCTCTTGCAGCAGGCCGTGGTCCATTGGCCCATCACCGGTATTGCAGGAGGAAACGGCCTTGTAGGTAGTTTCTTTGGCCTGGGCAGAAAAGCTAGCGATCGCGAGCAATAAAAATGCAAACATCGAAACTTTCATACATTTCCTCCTATAAGATAAGGGCCTAATCTTCTACTTCTTCGCCGTTGGCGTGGTCGATCGCGTCCAGCTTGGAGCGCTGGCAATCATCGCTCGCGGCGCAGGGCACGTATTGTTCTTCGTCTTTAGGTTTATGCGATTTGTTTTTCTTGGCGTGGCGGGCCTCGCGCGCCTGGCTGCGCTGGAATTCTTTGTAGCCGGCTTCTACCTTGTCACGCTGGCATTGATCGTCGGTGGCGCAGGAAATCTCCTCGTCGGCACGCGCGAACGTGGCCTGAAATAAACCAAGAACCATCAGAACGGCTAGAATTTTCATACGTACCTCCAGTTGAATTATTCGCTCTTACCCCAGGGCAACCATTTAAAAATCGACGGCGTTTCCTGCTGCGGCAGGGAGTTCAGCTCGCGCACGATTTGCGAGATCGTACGTAATTTTAACTCGTCTTTATGCTCGCGGAAATAGCGCATCACCGATCGCGAAGCGGCAAAACTCTGCGGATGGATATCGTGGAAGAGAATGATCCCGCGCCCATTGCGTTCCACCTGGCGGATCACGCGCCGATACACGGAAGCCGGATCTTTATCCTGCCAGTCGAGAGAATCGATGCTCCAAGTTACGTGCAGCATACGAAGATCGGCGAGCGCCTTACGCACGCTCGCTACGTTCTTGTAGATGCAGGAGCCGTAAGGGCAGCGGAAATAGGAGGGACGAAAGCCATAGACTTCTTTGTCCACTTCCGTAGATTCCCGCACTTCTTTTTCGAGATCGGCGCCGGCCTTGGAGAGATCGGCGTGGGTATAGGAGTGGTTGCCGAGGGTATGGCCATCGTTGCGCGCCATTTGCACGATTTCGTCCATTCCGTGGCTCCGTAGGTTTTTGGCGAGCCAAAAGAACGTGGTGCGCTGCCCATTTTTATGGAGTTCCTGGAGAATTTGCGGAGTCCATTCCCAGGAAGGGCCATCGTCGAACGTGAGGGCGAAGGTGCCGATGGGAAGCTCGTGGCCGAAAAGATTTCCGCTAGGGCCGGTATTGGGAAAATAATTGATTTGCGATTGAGGATCGCGGGCGGCGCCCCGGATGGCGGAGGCGGTGAACTGCGCGAAGGCCTCCTCGAACTCGGGGTCTTTTTGCGTGGCTTCGCGCTGGGCGGCGGCAGCGAGGGCGTCGCGGCGGTTAAGCCCGCCTTCCTTCTCACCCAGGAAATCCGTGATCTCTTCGGGGGTACGGAAGGTAACGGGCTCGAGATCGGCGCTCTGCTTGTCGTGCCCGGCGCGCGCTAGGCGCAGATCGCGCACGAATTCCTGCATCGCCAAGCGATTCAGCTTATTGCGATTCATGAGCATGTAACGGCCAAAATTGGAAAGCACCGCGCCGGCTTTCTTGGATTCTTCGGCACTTCCGGATTTTTTTAGGTCTACCAAGCGGCCATAGAGAAAAACCAGCAGCTCCGATTGCTGCTCCTGCAGCACCCGGATTACCTGCAGCTTAGAATAGGGTTCCGAGCGGTTGAGGGCATTAAGATCCTCGCTCGCCTGCTCCTGGTCGAAATCCATCAGAAATTTCTGGGCGCGGAAATAAAGGGAGGTTAAGCGGTCCATCTGGCGCAGAAAATCCGCACTGGGAGTAGGCGAAGAAAGTAGATCCTGAAATATTTTTTCCTGCCAGCGAAGAGTGGCTTCGTGATCGATGGCCACCTGGGCGATCGTACGGTTAGGCTCCGATCCACCGAGAGAGGCACAGGCGGAAAGAGCCAATACCAAGAGAGATAAGATAATTTTTGTTTTCATAGGGATCACTCCCTATCTTTTCGGCAAGTTGGCGGAATTACTGAAGTTGCTATCGTTAATCGGCGGCCGAAGAAGATGAATCCTCTTTCCGTGTAGGAAGCCCGGCGCCCAGCTGGCCTTCAGGCACCATCTGAGCCTCAAACTGATCACAGATCAATAAAGCATCTTCCAGCTGCCGTAGTGAGCGAGCAGCAGCCCGAAGGGGCGACTGCTCGCGGGCCAAAATCTCTTTTCCGGGGGCGGAGCGATCCATCGGAGCCAGTATCTTCATGGGGAAATGTCGGTTCGTGGCGGCCGTCATGAAATCATTGAGTTGATTTTTCGCCTCCTCGGTTTCCTTCACCGTTTTATCGCGGCGCCACTTATCCCCGGCGCCCGCGGCCAAGCTCTCGCTAAGCGACTGACAGGCCAGCACCTTTTCTCGCACCTCGGCGAGGCTCTTCAGCTTTTTAATTTCGCCCTTACCGCCCGGCCAGTCCCAGGAATCGCGGCGTTTGAGGGCGGAGCAAAAGGTAGCATCGATCGTGGCGCAACCCTGAGCTCCGAACTCCCGGCTTTGGAATACCGCGAAGCCCAATTTGTTCGTGTTCGCAAAAACGGTGGCGGAGGCGCAAGAAATCACGCGCTCGATTTTTCCGTCGGAAATCCTCAGCTTGGTAAAACGATTACGGTCGAGACGGAAAGATCCGCCCTTATCGGGCTGGAGCCAGGCCTCGCTCACGAGGGCCACGTCGCCCTGGGACTTCACCTGGAGCAGATAATTTTCGGGGCCGCTGACTACCGTGCTGGTCTCGCTGGGCTGAGAAATTTGGTAGTTCCCCCCCGCCTTGGCGTTTACACGGTTTTCCTTCAGCACTATTTCCACTTCGGGATTGCGGGAAATATCGGCGCCCCAAACGGCCTGGGCCAAAAAGAAAAATAGAAAAAAGAAAACGCGCATGCCTTCGTATCGGAAGCATGCGCGTGAAAATTTAGCCGGCGGCGAAAGGATGGCTTACGGGAAAAGACCGCGAAGCAGCATCGCGCGCTCAAGACGGCGGATGGCACGGGCCATGGCGGCCTGGCGCATATCGCACTTTAGCTCCTGGGAAGTTTTATGCACTTCGTGGAACGCTTGCACGATCACGGTCTTTAACTTCTCGTTCACTTCGCGCTCTTGCCAGAAGAAGGAGGCGATGTCCTGTACCCACTCGAAGTAGCTCACGATCACGCCACCAGCGTTCGCGAGGATATCGGGCACCACGTATACGCCTTTTTTCGAGAGGTGCTCATGGGCATCGTGGGTGATCGGGCCGTTCGCGCCTTCGGAGATGAGCCTGGCCTTGATCTTGTCGGCGTTGCCGATATGAATCACGTTCTCCATTGCGCAAGGCAGGAGAATGTCCACGTCGAGTTCGAGCAGATCTTCGTTCGAGATCGGCTCGGCCTTTGGGTAGCCCTTGAGCACGCCGTGCTGGGAAACCCACTTCATGCAATCTTTGATGTCGAGGCCGGCCTTATTGTAGATACCGCCGGAAACATCGCTCACGGCTACCACTTTATTGTTCAGCAGCTGCATTTCGAGCGCGGCCACCGAGCCCACCTTACCGAAGCCGTGCAC
The DNA here is from genome assembly GCA_050246755.1 of Bacteriovoracia bacterium. Classification (GTDB taxonomy): domain Bacteria; phylum Bdellovibrionota; class UBA1018; order CAIPTA01; family CAIPTA01; genus JAKFYM01. The sequence goes on along the minus strand of JBFWVL010000001.1, from coordinate 1,807,753 downwards.
GGCCACCGAGGTGCTGCTTCCCATGGGGATCTTCAAAATCTTCGCGGCTTCTTCGGCACAATAAACCACGCCGCGGCCGGTGGATTCTTCGCGGCCTAGGGAACCGCCGATTTCCACGGGCTTGCCGGTAACCACACCGGGGATCGCGTAGCCTTTGATCTGCGAGAAAGTGTCCATGATCCAGGCCATTTCCTGGCCGCCCGTGCCCACGTCGGAAGCGGGAATATCTTTGTCGGGACCGATCACGTTAGCGATCTCCACCGTATATCGCCGAGTCATGGCTTGCTTTTCGGCGCGCGAGAGCAAATTCGGGTTCACGCGGATACCGCCCTTGGCGCCGCCAAGGGGCAGGCCCACGAGGGAGCACTTCATCGTCATGAGGGTCGCGAGCGCGGCCACCTCCGAGAGAGAAACGTCTTGGTGGTAACGGATACCGCCCTTACCGGGGCCAAGGGTCATATTGTGCTGCACGCGGTAGCCTTCGAACACGTGGATGGAGCCGTCGTCCATCCGCACCGGCACGCTCACCACGAGGGCTCGCTTGGGGCGCTTCAGGCGATCACCCACGTTGGGATCCACTCCCGCGAGCACACAGCACTCTTCGATCTGCTTGCTCACGTTTTTGAAAAGCTCGTTCGAGAAAAATACGCTTTCGTTCATGATGTCCGACATTTCATTCCCCTCTTATTCTAAAAAATTATTTCGCCGCTTCTTCGGCGCCTAAAAATCTCTCCGCGTCGAGCGCGGACATACAACCCGTACCGGCCGCCGTAACGGCCTGGCGATACACGTGATCCTGCAAGTCTCCGCAGGCAAAGAATCCCGGAACTTTCGTCTTGGTGGTGCCGGGTACGGTTTTCACGTAGCCCGCTTCGTCCATGTCCACGTAGCCCTTAAACAAATCAGAATTAGGCTTGTGACCGATCGCCACGAATAAGCCCGTAACCCCGAGATGCGAAACGGCGCCGGTCTTCAGATTCTTGAGCTTGACGCCCTTTACTTCACCTTCGCCCACGATCTCTTCCACGGCCGTGTCCCAGATCATCTTGATCTTGGGATTGGCGAACACGCGGGCCTGCATCGCTTTGGAGGCACGCAAGGTATCGCGGCGGTGAATGAGGTAAACCATGGATGCGAAACGGGTGAGAAAGGTAGCTTCTTCGGCGGCGGTATCGCCTCCGCCCACGATGGCCACTTCCTGGCCACGAAAAAAGAATCCGTCGCAGGTAGCGCAGGCGGAAACGCCGCGGCCCACCAAGCTCATCTCGTTCGGCAAGCCGAGGTATTTAGCGGTGGCGCCCGTGGCGGCGATCAGCGTCTTGGTGTGGAAGCTCTCGCCGTTATCCATCGTTACCTTGAAGGGACGCTTGGAAAGATCCACGCTCGTTACTTGAGCCTGGATGAAACGCGTGCCGAAACGCTCGGCCTGCTTGGTGCAAATCTCCATCAGCTCGGGGCCTTGAATGCCCTTTTCGAAACCAGGATAGTTCTCGACTTCGGTGGTGGTGGTGAGCTGTCCGCCGGGCTGGCCACCGTGGATGAGCAAAGGCTTCAGGTTGGCGCGGGCCACGTAAATAGCGGCCGAAAGCCCCGCAGGGCCGGAACCCAAAATCGTCACGTTCTCCAAAGACTCGAATACGGCCATCGCCACTCCCTAAAACCCAATAAAACGACCAGCAAATAGGTTCAGGGATCTTAATCCTCTCCCCCAATTTTCGCAATTCGGTCGCAGCCCAAGATAGACGGTAAAACGGGGAAATCACTGGCCCTTTTTGGGGCGGAGCGGTATGACCCCCCGATGTCCCAATTAGACTTCTCGATCGATAAGCTCCCCGACGAGCCGCGCTTAGACAAAGTGATCCCTTTCTACGTGGAGAATATCTCGCGTTCCGCGGCCCGCAAGCTCATCGAAAACGGCTCCGTTTACGTGAACCGCAAGCGCTGCAAGATGAACGCTAAGGAAATCCACGTGGGCGATAAGGTGCGCGTTATGCTCGCCGCCCTGGAGAAAGACCAGGAAGACGTGAAGCTCACCGCCGATCAGATCCTTTTCGAAAACAAAGATATCATCGTGGTGAATAAGCCCCCTCTCCTGCCCACCCATGAGACCCGCGATACTTCGCGCCACCACCTCGTGCTCGCCCTGAAAGAGTTCCTCGCCGAGCGCGACGGAGGAAAGCCGCAGAACGTCTATTTGGGCATCCACCACCGCCTGGATCGCGATACTTCGGGCGTGATCCTCTTTACCAAAAGAACCGAGGCCAACGCCGCCGTGGCCCAGGCCTTTCAGGCGCAGGAAGTGCGCAAAACCTATTTGGCCATCTCGCTGGGCGGGCTGCCTAAACCCATCGCGATCAAAAGCTTTCTCGGCCCCAGCCCCAAAAATAAGCGCCAGCAAGCCACCGTGGCCCGGGGAGGAAAATTCGCCGAAACCCTCGTGCGCTCCATGGCCACGAGTAACTCCCGGGGCCGCGTTATTTCCCTCCTAGAGGCCGCGCCCAAAACGGGCCGCACTCATCAGATCCGGGTGCACCTGAGCGAAAATAACCTGCCTATTTTGGGTGATCATACCTACGGAGTGCAGTTTCCCGGCGTACCGCGTTTAATGCTCCACGCCTGGCGCCTGGATATCCTCGGGAAATCCTTCTACGCCCCGATGCCGCAAGACTTCCGCAACCTTGATTTTGCCGAGCCCGCGAAATAACCTTTCGGCTCGCTATGAAAATCTCCACTTACTTTCAGCGCTGGCGCGATAACTCGCGCGTATTCCGGTTTTATTTCCGGAAATACCGGCGCTTTTACGTATATGGCATTCTCGCGCTCGTGGTGGTGGACGGCCTCGAAGCCTTCCCTCCTCTCCTTCTTAAGAGCGCGGTGGATGAGCTCACTACCAGCCAGTTCGGCCCCGAGATGAGCCGCTTCCTCCTAAAAATCCTCGCGGCCTATATGGCGATCGCGGCCATTCAGGGGCTCATGCGTTTTTTCTGGCGCAAATATATCATCCGCACCTCGATGCTCGCTTCCCACGATATGCGCGGGGAACTCTTCACCCACCTCAGCTCTTTGCCGCCGGGATTTTTTCAGAAGCGCCGCGTGGGTGAGCTCGTAAGTTTATCCACCAACGACATCGAAGCCATGCGCTTCGCCCTCGGGCCTGGTGCGCTCACGCTTTTCGACGCGATTTTCTATTTCATTACCATCCCGCCCATCATGCTGTGGATCTCTCCCAAGCTTACCCTCGTCGCCTTTTTGCCTCTTTGCCTTATGCCTTTCTTTGTTCGAAAGATGGAAAGCGCGATCCAGAAGCGTTACCGCACCGTACAGGATAAGTTTTCCGAGCTGGCTTCTAATTGCCAAGAGGCGCTCGGCGGCGTGCGCATCGTGAAAGGCTCGGCCCTCGAACGCTTCAAGGAACGGGAGTTCGACCAGTTGGGAGAAAAATACCGAGAGGCGAATATGAAAGCGGCGGTAACCCAGTCCACCCTTTCGGCCGGGCTCGATTTTACGCTCTCGGCCTCGACCACAATTTTATTTTTAGCGGCTGGCGCCTACGTGATCCAGGAAAAGGTTTCGCTCGGCGTGTTCGTGGCCTTCCAGCGCTATATTCAAAAACTCAGCTGGCCGATGGAAAGCATCGGTCTCGCCGCCAATATTTTCCAGCGCTCCATGGCTTCCCAGCAACGCGTAGACGAAGTGCTCGCCGAAAAACCCCAGCCCGAAGCCGCTGCGCCTCAACACCGTAAACACCGCGGCCCACCCGCCATCCGCGTGGAGAATCTCAGTTATACCCACCCGGGCGCCGCCCAGCCCAGCCTGAAAAATATTTCCTTCGAGCTTCCTGCGGGGGAAAAACTCGGCATCGCGGGCGGAATCGGCTCGGGAAAATCCACGCTGCTGGCCTGCCTTGCGCGCACCGTGAGCGTGCCCTCCGGCACGATTTTTTTCGACGATATCGACGTGACCGAGCTCCCCATGAGCGAGTTCCGGCGCGATATCGCCTTCGTACCCCAAGAAGCTTTTCTTTTTTCCCGCAGCGTCGAAGACAATATTCTCTACGGCAGCGAATCTTTTGAATCCATAGACGAGCCAGCACGCCTAAATGAAGCGCGCAAGGCCGCAAAGCTCGCCGCCGTGGATGGCGATGCCCTCCGCCTCCCGCAAGCCTACAAAACCCTGCTCGGCGAACGCGGCACCAATCTTTCCGGGGGACAACGCCAGCGCTTCACCATCGCCCGCGCGATCGCGCGCGATCCCGAATTGCTTTTGCTCGACGATTGCATGAGCGCCATCGACGCCGAAACCGAAAAACGCCTCCTGGACGGAATCCTCGAAGCCGCGAGCGGGATCAGCCTCATCGTGGCCTCGCACCGGGTTTCCTCCTTCGACTACCTCGATTCAGTGCTCGTGCTCGACCAAGGTCAAGTGGCGGGCTTCGGCCCTCTCGCCGAGCTCAAGCGCTCCAACGAAACCCTCGCCGAGCTCGCGCGGCGCCAAGAGCTGGAAGGGATGGATCTGCTGCGATGAAAAAATTCCAGGCCCTATTCGACGATATCAGCGGAAAAAAACTCGACGATCGCGTGGTCTTCCGCCTCCTCCCCTATTTGCGCCCTCACCTGCTACGCTTCACCGGCGCCGTTCTCCTCGTGTTTTTCTCCGCGGGCATCGCGCTATACGCGCCCAAGCTTCTGGGCCGCATCGTGGACCAAGCCCTCATCCCGAAAGACTATAGCCTACTGCAAAAACTCGCTTTGCTCTTTGCCGGCCTCGAACTCCTGCGCATCGCCTCGGGCTTTCTGCAAAGCTACCAGCTCCAGAGCATCGGCCAGTCCGTGATGCACCAGATCCGCCGCGATCTCTTCGGCCGCCTGCTGCGCATGCCGGTGCCCTTTTTCGACAAAAATCCCACCGGCAAGCTCGTAACTCGCGTGACCAACGATACCGTGAACCTCTCCGAACTTTTCAGCGCCGGCTTCGTGCTCCTCCTCAGTGATACCCTCATCATCGTGGGCGTGATCGCCGCCATGATCGCCATTCATTGGCAGCTCGGCCTGATCGCCATCTCCGTTTTCCCGCTGATGCTTTTCTTCATGTACTATTTTTCCGGCCGGCTCCGCCACGCCTTCCGCCACTCCCGTGAATTGCTCGCCCGCCTGAACGCATTCTTCGCCGAGAGAATGGCCGGGATGCCGATCGTGCAACTCATGGAGAGGGAAAAATTCGAGCGCCAATCTTTCCACGAGCTCTCGAAAGAATATCGGAACCGCCAGTTCCAGGGCGTTTATATCTATTCCCTCTTCCATCCCGCGATCACCATCCTCAGCGCGGCCTCGGTAGCCCTCGTGCTCTGGTTCGGCCCGGGCTTTATGCAGCGCGGAGATTTCGCTCTCGGAACTTTCGTTACCTTCCTCGCCTACGTGCAGATCCTCTACCAGCCCGTGCGCAATATCACCGATCGCTACAATGTGTTTCTGGCGGCGATGTCGAGCGCGGAACGCATCTTCACGCTCATGGACATGGCGGAGGAATCTGATCTTCGCGGGCCTACCTCGATGGAAAACCGCGCTGAAGCCGGCAAGGTGGGCGCGCTACAATTTGAAAACGTACGCTTCACCTACCCCACCGGCGAAAGCGCCGCGCGCACACCCGCCCTCGATGGCCTGACGTTTTCCCTGGCCGAAGGCGAAACCGTGGCGATCGTGGGCCATACCGGCGCCGGCAAAACCACCATCGCCTCTTTGCTCTTCCGTTTTTACGAACCCGATTCGGGAAAAATCCTTCTCGGCGGAAAAAACCTGAAAGAAATCCCTAAACTCGAGCTCCGCCAACGCATTGGATTCGTGCAGCAGGACGTATTTCTTTTTTCGGGAACGCTCCGCGAGAACCTCATGCTCCTGCGCTCCGGCCTCAGCGACAAAGCCATCCTCGAGGGCTGCGAGCACACGGGTTTCGCCAAGATCGTGGCGCGGTTGCCGAAGGGGCTGGACACCGCCCTCGACGAACGCGGATCGAATTTGTCTTTAGGCGAGCGCCAGATTTTAGCGTTCACGCGGGTATACTTGCAGAAGCCGGAAATTCTTATTCTCGATGAAGCCACTTCCAGCGTGGACCGGGATTCCGAGCGTCAGCTGCAGCTGGCCACGAAGGAGCTCATGAAGGAACGCTCTTCCCTCGTGATCGCCCATCGCCTCGAGACCGTGCGCGAAGCCAATAGGATTTTGGTCTTGGATCACGGGAAGCTTATCGAGCAAGGTTCCCACAGCGAGCTGCTCGCGGCGAACTCTACCTACGCAAGATTCGTGAAGCTACAGAGCTCAGTGACACACCCAAGCTAATTAGAATCCGGCTCCGCCACCGGCAACCAAAGCACATCCTCGATATGCTCCGCCCCCGTGCAAAGCATCACCAGGCGATCCACGCCGAGGGCAATTCCAGAGCTTTCGGGCAAGCCCTCTTCGAGGGCCTGAAGGAAATCTTCGTCGATCGGATAGCGCTCGCCATAGAGGCGTTGCTTCTTATCCATGTCGGATTCGAACCTAGCCCGCTGGGCCTTCACATCCGTAAGCTCGCCAAAGGCATTGGCCAGCTCGAGCCCACAAACGTAGAGCTCGAAGCGTTCCGCCAGTTTCGGATCGGAAGCTTTCGGCCGCGCGAGGGCCGCCATCGAGATTGGGTAGTCGTAGAGGATCGTGGGTCGGCCAATTCCCAGCTTCGGTTCGATCTTTTCGAGAAAAATCCGGAAGAAGAGGTCTTCCCAGGAATCGCTCTCAACACAATGAATGCCCAACTTCCGGCAACTTGCGCGCAATAGCTCAGGGGATGGTTGAAGGGGGTCAGAAATCGAGCCCAAAAGATCCGTTTCCGCGTAGCGGACGAAAGCTTGCTGAACGCTGAGGCGCTCAAAGGGCAAAAACGGATCGGATTTTACCCCTTTCCAGGTAAGCAAGGAATCGCCCCCCGCTGCATCTTTACACGCTCGCAGGAGTCCCTCACAGTCCTCCATAAGTATCGTGTAGGGCTGACCCACCCGATACCACTCGAGCATGGAGAATTCCGGGTGATGGGTGCTGGATCTCTCCTGGTTCCGGTAGACCTGAGCGATTTGATAAATCCGTTCTAGGCCCGACGCGAGGAGCTTCTTCATCGCAAATTCCGGTGACGTGTGAAGGTAGCGCGTGGAAGTGCGATTACCCCGCGGGTCTTTCAATTCCGTGCGGAATGCCTGCAGATGAGGCTCCAAACCAGGGGAAACCTGCAGGGCCGGGGTTTGTACTTCAAGGAAATCCTGGCCCATAAAAACAGATCTAATTGATCGGATAATCTTCTCCCTCCGCAGAAGGAAGGCTTTCTTATGAGAAAAGTTAACGCGTCGCGTGGCGGGGGCTTTACGAGTGGGCACCTATGCTCTATAACAAGGGGAAAGAATTGCGTCAAAGACGGTTCCCGTGGGAAACTTTAGTAAGTGCCTCGCGGCAAAGATGAGGATCAGCATGCTTTACCAAACTCTCTTACTCTCAAGTCTAGTGGCCGGATCGGCTTTTGCTTCCGTGGAACAGCAACAGCCCTTCGAAGAGATTGGTCGCGCCATCCAACAGGCTAAGCGTGTAGCCATCTTGGAAAAGAGCGAAGAATTTCCCGCTCGTGCCTTTCTGCTCGGCCAGCGCGTGGCCCAGAACGCGAAAACCATCGCCTATGAGGTGGTAAAGCCTGAAACCAAGCGCCAAAAGAAGCTCTCTAAAAACCCCCAGCACCCAAGCCTATAATTTTACAGGCTTTTCTAAATAGTAAATAACATATTAATTTGATCGGAAATTAGACCGAAGAGCTCGTATATGACACGGGCACTCGTTCTCCTTCTCCTAGCCTCTCTCTTCAGCTTACACGCGGAAGCCAGTACCCCGTTCCGTGACGCCTTTATAGCCTACAGCAAAATGCGCCGCCTGGAGCGGGAGCAGGCCCTCCTCTCCTACTCCGGGATCAAGGAAGAAAAGCTTCCCGCCGCCGCCCAAAAAGTGGCGGCCGATTTAACCCAGGCGCGTATCCACTTTTACGATCTAGCTCACGCCGAAGATACATCGTTTTCCGCCTGGCAAAGAGCGCGCGTGCTGCAAGTGACGAAAAAGAAAAAGGCCTCCGATCTCGCCGTGGACAAAGAGGGTCTCGATTTTCTCGTGGCCGCCTTTCCTCAGGCCAATCTCTTTTCTCTCGTAGACTGGGAAGCCGTGAACGAATGGTTCGGCAAGAAAACCGAGGAAGCGTTCTTTAAGGTGGTATTCGCGGCGCGGGATTTACCAGCACTGCCGATCAACCCTGCTCCAGAAAAGCAAAAGGTTCTCTGGGTGCGAACCGTTACTCTCGAAGACTCCTTGAAGCATAAAACTGCCGCCCAGAAAGAAATGCTGGAATGGCAAAAGCAGCTGGCGAAAGCAGGCTATGCCCTGGAATCACTCGATATCACGCCTTTCTCCAGCGCCGACGATCAGGCCACCGAACTGGTGCAGGCACTCTCCCAGCGCAACGAAAAGAAAATCGTTCTCTTCAGCCAGAACCAGGCCGGCGGCGTGATCTACCGTGCGCTCGATCTTTATCCCGGCCTCCGGAAAAAAATGGAGATCAGGGGCTGGGTGAACCTGAACGGAAAATTATACGGCGAAGCCCCGGCCGAGACCCGCGCCCCCGCAAGCTTGGCCCTGGATCCGGTGGCCGCTTCGGCCGCGGAGGCAAAGGCGGATGCTTATCGCGTGTACCGGGAAAACCTCGAGCGCAGCCCGCCCCTGGGGCAGGGTTTTCCGATCGTGAATTTGCTTTCGCTCGATTCAGCCTACCGGCCCAAAAATAACCTGCGCGAAAGCATCGTGCCGGAAGGATCTACGTGGCTGGCACCGGCGGGAAAGCCGCAGAACGCTCTGCCCACCGCGCTGGGGTTGCTGGACGGCGCGAAAGCCGACTCAGGATTCCGCGATCCCGTCAGCGATTCTGGTTTTTAAGAAAAGCTTCCGCTTCGCGAAGGTCTTCGGGCGTGCCTAAATCCAAGTAATAATCTTCGTATTTCCAGCCGCCGAGCTTGCCCACTTTCATGAGCGGCTTCCATACGTCTTCCAGGATATTGCTTTTCTGGCCGGCAGGCGCGAGACGAGCCATACAGCTCTTATTTATCAGGTAGTAGCCAAAAAAATGCAGCAGCTTGGGATCAGGAGTGCCGGGCTGGGAAAATCCCTTTACCAGGCCGTTTTCCAAGATCACGCCGTTGTACTTCCTGCCGGCTTCAGGATGCGGAGTGAGCGCCATGGTGCATTCGGCCCCCGCATTTTGGTGCGCCTTCAGCAAGGCATCCAAATTAGGCCGCGCGATCACGTCGGCATTGCAGATGAGCGCAGTAGAATCCTTCTCGAAAAGCCAGGCCTGGGCTTTGGCGAGGGCTCCGCCGCTACCGAGGATCTCATTGGTCTCATCCTGGAGTTCGATACGTGGGGCCTTGCCCGCTGAATTCCACTGCTCGGCGAAGGCACGCATTTTTTCCGGCAAGTAATGCACGTTCATCAGCGTTTCGGGGTAGCCATGCTGAGCGAGCACCTCGAGGACATATTCCACCATGGGACGGCCGAGCACGGGCACGAGCGGCTTCGGAGAATGATCGGTGAGCGGTCTAAGCCGGGTACCGAGTCCTGCGGCCATGATCAGAGCACGCATCCCAACCCCTAAAAGTAGTAGTACTGAAAAAGTAATTTGCGCAGTTCGCGGTATTCCGGGAATTTCGCGAGATTGCGGCGGATATTTTCGAAGGTATTGCCCACGAAGCGGATATAGCTCGCGTCGTTGCGCTTGCCGTAGAAGGAAGTGAAGCTGCCGATCGCCTTGAAATTTCGCTGGATGCTCATGAGATCGAAAACCTGCACGAAGTGCCGGCGGTCGATGATTTCGTCCTTATCGGCTAAGCCGCAATAGTAATTCACGAGATCGTATACGCGCTCTTCACTCAGCTGATAGTAGGAATCGCGAAGAATGGAGGCGAGATCATAGGCCCGCAGGCCCATGCGCGCATCCTGAAAATCGATGCACACCATTCCCCCGCGATCGGGAATCATAATATTGCGGCTATGGTAATCGCGATGCGTGAAAACTCGGGGTTCGGCGGCGAGACGGCGGCAGATATCCACAAAGGACTCACGGATCACGCGGAATTCTTTTTCGGGAATCTGGCGCTTTAGGTAGCTACCGAAAAGATGCTCGAGCGCGAAATCCACCTCCCACATCAGTTTGGGTTCGTCGAACGCGAGCGCGTAGCCCGGCGTGGGTTGGGTTCCCGGCTTAGCCCTGGTATTGGAATGAAATTTTGCGAGCAGATCCAAAGATTCACGGAACAATCCCTGCTCGGCTTCGGGTTCATTTTTATCTCCGAGCCGGTGAAGCATGGTGCAATCGCCTAAATCCTCGAGGAGGATCGCGCCCTTGGCCGCATCCACCGCAAGCAGGCGGGGCACGGGCACTTCGCATTTTTCGAGGTGCGCGCGCACGAGCAAAAAATCATTTTTGGCGGCGTCGAAAGGCTCGATCAGCATGAGGATGAAAGTATTTTCGGGGGTGCGGAGGCGGTAGTAGCGGCGGAGCGAGGCGTCTCCCGCCAATTTATGAATCTGGCATTGCGGATCGGTGAGATTATCCACCTGGATCAAGGCGTGGGCCTGGTTCAGTAAGTTTTGGCTCATTCTTGTTTGCCCTTTCCCGGTGCGGCTTTCTCGTTCTTTTTGGCGGTTTCCCGCAGCAGGCTTTTCACCTGCTGAAACGAAGAGGAAGAACCCGCCGGATCCTTGAGCGGCGGAAGTTTCGCCATTGCGGCCTTGGACCAATTGATCCGATCGTTGAGCGGAGGATGCGTGCGGATCATACCCGCCACCTCGCTGAGTTCGGTCTGTTCCTTGCGCTTGAGCAACTGAAGATAGGAAAGATAAATACGGGGCTCGATGTGAGCCTGGTAGAGAAGCAACGGAGCCAGCTCGTCGGCCTCTTGTTCCATTCCCGGCGTCAGCTCGAGGGCTCCGCCCTTGCCGAGAAAACGCTCGCGCCAGTCACCGCTGAAGTCGAGGAGGTAATGTTCCCCACGATTGCTATTCACCCGGCGGCGCCACTGCATCAGCTGGTGGCTGAGTTGCTGGTGGGCCAACTCGTGGGCGAGCGCGGAGGCTAGCTCCCCCTCCGAGGTAACGTTTCTCAGCATCCCGAGCGAGAGGTAAACAACTCCGCCCGGAAGAGAGAAGGCTAGCATCTCGTTCGTCTTGAGCACGCGGAACTCATAGGGAAGCGGAGGCATATTCGCGGCGCGCGAGATCAAGGACTGCCCGAGAGTGTTCACGTAGCGATTCACCACTTTGTGCTGAAGAAGAGGAAATTCCTGCTCTATGGCCTCCGACATCCGGTGGGAAAGAAGTTCCACTTCGCTTCGCGTCAGATTGCCGCCGTCCTGCTCCGACTGCTGCGTGGAGCAGGAAGCAAGAAACGCAAAAATCATAGAGAGAACAAGGGTTCGCATCGTCCTTCAATTATACATACGAAAAGCAACTATCGCCTTGCGTTAGAGCAAAGTGCAGAAGAGATCCGTTGTTTTCCCAAAAAAGCCTGCTTACACTCTCTCGGGTACAACTTAACTAGGAGGAGATTTATGAAAAAACTTACTTTGGCAATGCTTGCCGGACTCTTGGCTACCTTCGGCGTAGCTCAAGCCAATAGCGACGTGGACGCGCTCGTACGTCAGATCGCCCTTTCGCAACTTACCGGCCCTTCTGCCCTCAACGTGATCAACTGGAAAGTGGGCGAATACAGCGACATGAATATCGAAGGTTTCGGCATGCCATTGGGCACCATCCACAAAGTGGTTGCTAGCGAAGAAGGAAACTTCATCTGGCTCAACCAGCAAATGGATGGCAGCTTGATCGGCAAGCACTTGGTAGAAGCGAAAATGGACCGCGCTACGGCGAAAATCGTTGAGCTCAAGCAAGACGGCAAACCCCAGCAGATCCCTGATTCGAAACTCGAGATCATCGATCAAGAAACCGCTTCGATCACCGTTCCTGCCGGCACTTTCGAAACCGTTCACATCACGGCGAAAGACGAAAAAGGCCAGAAGATCCAAGTTTGGATGAATCCCCGTGACATCGCCCTCGACGGCGCTGCTCAGCAGATCATCGAAGCCCAAATCACCATGACCCTTAAGCTCACGAAATTCGGCGGCCGCTAGGCTCTCCGGTTTTCTTCAGCGGAAAACAAAAAAGGACTACGTTGCGAAACGTGGTCCTTTTTCTTTTGTCTTCAAGGATAGCTTACTGGTTCATCGGGGGCGGCGGGGGCGCCAGTTCGTTCGTCGAAGCCGGCGCGGGCACGGCGCCGTTATTCGAGGGCGTTAGCGGCTGGGGAGCGATCGCGATCGGGGCCGGCGCGGTGGGTGCGAAATCCTGGGCCGGAGGAGAAATCGCGCTGGGCACCATGCTCGTGGGAGCCGGCGTTACGCTGCCGCCGCTCGCGGCCAAACGCTCTTGGCGGCGCGCTTCGGCCTCGGCGATTTCCTTGGCGGTGATGTCGTAGTAGATCGTGAAGCCCGCGAAGATGCGGTTGGGGTTACGAATCAGCTTCGAATTATAATTCTGCAGCTTCTTATATTTCATTTTCCGGCCGTACACTTCATCAGCGATATTGGCGAGGGTATCGCCCTTCTTGATCGTATAAGTATGGGCGTGCTGCTCGGGCTCGAATGCGCTCATCGGAGCCTCGTACTTCAGCTTCATCCCCCGGCGGAGCGCGGCGGCCTTTTTAATTTTGCCGCTATTCCATTCCTGAAGGTCTTTCCAGCGATCGATGTCTCCGTAGATCGTGAAGGCAATCTTCATCAGGGTATCGCCCGATTTTACGGTGTAGGTTTCCATATTGCCGGAACCGCTGGAATGCTCGACCTCGGCGGCTTTCTCGTCGCCGTTTTCAATTAGCGACATCGGGGCTTCGGATTCGCCGGCGGCGGGAGGAGCAACGGCGGCTTCCTCGTGCTTCTCACCTTCCTGCAGATCGGAGAAAGGGTCCGCAGATTCGGCATTCTCGGTGGACTGGCCTTTTTCTTCGCTAGCTAGAAGATCTTCGGGAATGCTGCCCACGCTGTCGGCCTGGGAATCAGGCACGGAGCCTTCGGCTAGTTCGCCTTCGCTAGCCGTCTGCGAGTTGGAGCAGCCGTAGCCGGTAGAAAGCAGTGCGCAAAGCGCGAGCAATAAAATTTTCTGTCTGGACAGCAACATGTTGCATCTCCTCCGTGAGCGCAGCAGAACGTATATTCCCTAATTGTAACGGAAAAGTGGCCGAGATCAAAAATGAATTCGATTTACCTGGTACCGGATCGTGCCAAGGATGCGAGCGGAAGAAAGAGCTCGCGCTGGTCCAGCTTTTCGAGGATCTGCTTAGCGATCAGATCGAAATCTTCCGGCTTCGCCACGAAGTCCAGCTCGTCGGTATCGATCACGAGCAAGGGACCCGTAGTATAATTCCCAATCCAGTCTTCGTAAAAACGGTTCAGGCAGGTCAGGTAGTCTACCGGAATATTTTGTTCGAAATCACGGCCACGCTTCTGAATCTGGCTAACCAATTTTGGAACCGACTTCCGCAAATAGATCATCAGATCCGGCGGCGAAAGGTGCTTGATCATCTCATTATAGAGATCGAGATAATTGCGGTAATCACGCTCTTCCATCTTCCCGCCCTCGAAAAGATTACGGGCGAAAATATGGCTATCTTCGTAGATGGAGCGGTCTTGGATGCAGCTGCTATTGCCGAAGCCCACTTCGCGGTGAGTCTTATAGCGGTGGTTCAAAAAATAAATTTGAAGAGGAAAGCTCCAGCGAGCCATGTCGCCGTAGAAATCCTTCAGGTAAGGATTGTCGGCCACCGATTCGAAGTGTGGCTTCCAACCGTAGTGATCGGCAAGCATGCGCGTGAGCGTGGTTTTTCCCGTGCCGATATTTCCGGCAATCGTGATGAATAGCTTTCCCGACATTATTTCCCCTCCCAATATTGGTATCGAGGCCAAGAAGCTTGGTCAAGGCAAATGCACACGGAAAACTGTAGGAAATAGGTTGCGGAAAATTTTACTCGAGGGCGCGATTGACGCGCGCCAAAATCGCTTCGGCCTCGGCCCGCGCCGCCTTGATTTTTAAGGCTTCTGGACTCGTATCGGCCGTTGCGCCCTGGGTCTCAACTTCCGTGCGACGCAAAAAAATCATCAGATACTTCCGAGCGTTCCACCCTCCATCGGGCTCCTGGGCATAAAGACGGCCCAGCCAGAGCGGGGCAAATGTCCAGGAAGGTTGCTTTTCATAGGAATTTTTTAAAAACTCGATGGCTTCCCGGTTTTTTTTCGTGCCCGAGAGGCCCTGTGCGTGAATAAAAGCCAGCCGCTCATCGGTGAGGCCCGCCAGGAGCGGCTGCACGAGAAGCAGGGCGCGCTCCGGCTTGGTGGGTAGAAGAATATTTGCCAGCTCGATCCTTACTTCGCGCTTGCCGTCGTTCAGCGCGAGGGCGCGCTCGAGAACTTCCTGCGCTTCGCGCACCCGGTCCTGCTCGCGAAGGGTACGTCCGTAAGCGGTGAGCACCATCACGTTATCGGGCTCCGTTTTTAGCGCCATCTCGAGTGCCTCAAGCGCCGAGCTCGCCCGGTCGAGCTTCAAGTAGTTCAAGCCGTTCTGGTAGAGCTGAAACGTTTCGTTGGTATAGAAAATTTCCGAAAGATTATCGCGCTCCTTCGCCACGCGTTCGCGATCTTCCCGGTTATGGGCAAATTCTAGGGCCGCGGTCAGCTTCTGCAGGCCGCTTTTCCGGTGGCCCATCATCACGGCGGTGCGCGCGTACTCCAAGTAAGAGGCCACGTAGCCCGGATTCAAATCGATGGCCGACTGAAACTTCTCCAGTGCCTCTGCCCATTTTTTTTTCGACGCCAGCTCCACCCCGCGGGTATAGTTCTGGTACGCCAGCGTGGACTGGGATTTGGCTGCCCACCCGCTCTGAGAAAGCAAAAATAAAAGCAGGGGTAGCACCAATTGCTTCATGCGAGAACCTCGCGCCATTCTTCTTCCATTTTGAACAAACCGAAGGCGCCGCCGGTATGGATGAAAAGAATTTTTTTCCCGAGCTTGGAGGGATCTTTTTTAATCGTGTGGAACATCCCGTAGAATGCCTTGCCGGTGTAGACCGGATCGAGGAGCACGCCCTCTTCGCTGGCCACTTTTTTCAGGAAAACCAATTCTTCCTTGGTGCTGAGCGCGTAGCCACGGCCCACGAATCCATCGAGCATTTCAATATCTTCGGTCATGAAGGCGAGCGGAAAATGATACTGCTGGATGGCCTGCCAAAGGGCGTCTTTTACCAAGCCGAAGCTTTCCTTGGCGCCATAGCAAACGTTCACCCCCACGATTCTGGTATCGGGCGCTTCCGGGCCGCCGGCTAATTTTCCGAGGATTAAGCCCGCCTGCGTGCCCCCGCTTCCGTGCGCCACCACGATGGAGTCGAACGGCTCTTTTAGCCCTAGGATTTCCCCGGCCTGGCGCTGGCTTTCGATTTCGCGCCAGGCTTCCGCGTAGCCGAAGCAGCCGAGCCCGTTCGAGCCGCCTTCCGGAATGAAATACGAACTGCCACCGGTGGAACGGATCTGCGAATCTATCATCGCTCGCACCTCCGTCATGCCCTCGTAGTACTGTTCGTTGGTGAGATAAAATATTTCGGCGCCCAAAAGGCGATCGAGCAGATTATTCGAAAGTGCCTGTGCCGGCGCCTCGCCCCGGAGAAGCAAAACGCAGCGCAGCCCGAGCTTAGCGGCCAGGGCCGCGGTAGCCCGGCAATGATTCGACTGAACCCCTCCGCAGGTAACGAGGCAGGTAGCGCCTTTTTGCAAAGCATCGTGTGCCAAAAATTCCAGCTTACGGATCTTATTTCCGCTCCATTCGAAGCCGGTTTGGTCGTCGCGCTTCAAATAAATTTCCGCCCCCAACTCCGAAGAGATTTTCTCAAGCTTATGGATGGGCGTGGGCAGTCGGGCCCAGCTGCCGCGCGCTGGAAATTGGATACTCATGAAGGCTCCCGGCGGGTTTGACTTAGATTACACGCCACACTATCGTTATGAAAGATGATCCACAAGAGCCGGCTTTGCCTCATTGCTTTTACCCTACCGTTTCTCATTGCCCCCGCACACGCTGCGCGTCGTGCGGTATCGATATTGGAAACCAGTAGCAGCGGACGACTCGTGCGCCTGAATGCCGGGAATTCCGCCGGGCTGGAAATGAATGGCCCCGTACTATTCAGCTCGGGAGACCGTAAGGTTGCGGCCGGACGCGTGATCCGCTTGGACGGAGGAACCGCGATCGTAGCGGTTCTGGAAAAATACAGCGCCGAAACTCCGGCCGTAGATTTTGAATACGATATTTTGTACGGCGAGCCCTTCCCCGAAGCCGATAATCTTCCCGACTATATAGCCGACCGGGAAAACGAAACGGACAACCCGGCCAATGAGCGCTTCTTCACGCCGGACGGAAAAGAATTAAATCCAGAGCTGGACGACGACAGTTATTCGCCCGAAGTCACCCTCCGGCCGCGTATGCCACAGCCGAGCAGCTTCAATCCGCATAACTTGACGGTGGGCCTCGCGATGTTCCGCAACCACGTTCTCCCCACGGTTACCGCCGAAGGCGATACCGCGAACGAAAACGACGGCACGAATAGAGGGATTCCCTATACTACCTACCAGGGATGGGCGGTTCGCTACGCCTACACCTTTCGCAGCCACTATTGGCTGCGATCCGACGCGATGGCCCTGCTCAGCGCGGAACTTACCGCGGGGATCTACAATTTCAATCATACTCTTCCCAGCGATCGCGTGGCGCAGGTGCGCGTAATCCCCATCGGCGTAGAGATGCGCTACCTCGTGGAAGTAAACAAATTACTAAAGCTATATCCCTACGTGGGTTACCAAAATAACGTAGTGAGCGCCACGAACGGAACCGTGACCGACCTCCAGCCGCTCGCGGGCGGGCGCCTACTGGGCGGCGTGGGCGCACAGCTGCTCATGAACAGTTCCGTAGATACCCGGGCCGAAGCCGGCAGCGACGGTTTCCTCGTGGGCCTGGTGGTAAAATTTTAATGCGTATCCCGGCTGCCCTTATCCTTTGTTTTGCCCTACTCCTCTCCGCCTGCGGAGTGAAAGCTCCTCCCATTGCCCCGGAAGAAAAGCCCGCCGATCTGCGTAAACTCAGCTGTTCTCCCTTAGAGCCAGATTGCGACGTCCGGGATCCGAAGTATAAGCCCCAGGGCACGAAAAACTAGGCCACGCTAAGCGCTTTCGGCTCTATGCAATCCTAAAACTTATGCTAGAAAAGAGCGTCCCACCTTTCTTCAATTGGAGCAGTGCATGAAAGTTTTTGTTTGCATCAAGCAAGTGCCCGATACCGAGACCAAAATCAAAATCGGTGCCGACGGAAAATCTATCGATACGGCCGGGATCAAATGGATCCTTTGCCCCTACGATGAATTTGCAGTGGAAGAAGCTATCCGATTTAAGGAAAAAAATGCGGGCGCCACGGTTACCGTAGTGAGCGCTGGCCCGGATCGCGTGGTGGATTCTTTGCGTACCGCTTTGGCCATGGGATGCGACGAAGCCATTCACGTGAGCCTGCCGGAAAATTCCGACTCCTACCTGGCCGCTAAGTCTTTGGCCCGCTCCATCGAAAAGAACGGCCCGGCCCATATCGTGTTCACGGGTAAGCAGGCCATCGACGACGATGCCGCCCAGGTGCACCAAGGCATGGCGGAATTCATGAACCTGCCCGCCGTTTCGGTAGTGCTGCGCGCCGCCTACGGCGCCACCATCCAAGTGGAGCGCGAAATCGAGGGCGGCACGATCGAGAAATACGATTTACCCACGCCTTGCGTGATCGCCGCCCAAAAAGGGATGAACGAGCCGCGCTATGCCTCTTTGCCGAACATCATGAAGGCGAAGAAAAAAGAAATTAAGAAAATGTCCCTGGCCGATCTTGATCTTTCCGAATCGCAGAAAAAGATCGGCTACAAAGCGCTCTCGCTCCCCCCGGATCGCAGCGCTTGCAAAATGATCGCGGGCGATGCCGCCGCCGCCGCGAAAGAATTGGCCCGCGTTCTCCACGACGAAGCGAAAGTGATTTGAGGTTAAAATGAAAGTTCTTATTTATTGCGAAGCCGCGAACGGAAAAATCAAAAAAGGCGCATTAGAGCTCCTTTCAAACGCCGCCCAGTGGGCCGGCGTGGAAGCCGAAGCACTGCTCATAGGTGCCCCTGGCACCCTCGAAGCTCTTGCCGGTGAGGTAAATAAATTCGCCCCGAAAACTTTGCACCTCGCGGAGCACGCCGCCCTCGCGCATTATTCCGCCGAAGGATTCAGCAAAGCAGTGGCAGATGCCGCCAAAGCGGCCGGCGCCGATGCGCTCCTCGCCTCTCTCTCCGCGCAAACGAAAGATTTCTTTCCGCGCGTGGCCGTGAAGCTCGATACCGGCATGGCCTCCGACTGCACGGAGATCACGATTGCCGGCGACAAGCTTGAAGCGAAGCGCCCGATGTATTCCGGCAAGTGCTTGGGCACCGTGGACTTCCTCGGCGCCAAGCCCGCCATCGCCACTGTGCGCCCTAATGCGCTGGGCATGAAGGCCGAAAAACCCGGCACCGCTGCCATCAATAAACTCAGCGTAGATCCCGGCACTCCCCGCACCTCCGTGAAAGAAGTAGTGGCGAAGGCCGGCGGCGCCGCGAAAGCCGATCTCACCGAGGCCGAGCGGATCGTTTCCGGCGGACGCTCCCTGAAAAATTCTGAAAACTTCAAGATCCTCGAAGACCTGGCTTCCGTGATTGGCGCCACCGTGGGGGCGAGCCGCGCGGCCGTGGATGCCGGCTACCGCCCGCATTCGGATCAAGTGGGACAAACCGGAAAAACCGTTTCGCCCAAGCTCTACATGGCCTTCGGCATCAGCGGCGCGATCCAGCATCTCGCCGGAATGCGCAGCTCGAAAGTGATCGTGGCGGTAAATTCCGATCCCAGCGCCCCGATTTTCCAAAAAGCTGACTACGGCGTGGTAGGCGATCTTTTTCAAGTGGCTCCCGCGCTAACGGAAGAACTGAAAAAACTGCAGCACTAAGAGTTCAGTTTTGGCTGAATTCGCGGACCGTAACTTTTCTCTGTTCCGCTCGCAACCAGTCCTCGTAAGAAATTTTAGGCACCACGAAGGCGGAAAAAATCTTTCCGCCTTTCTTTTTAGGCTGAAGCACCAGCCATACTTCGCCCCGGTCCAGAGGCTCCCCTAGCGGCTTGCCCGCCTGAATCTCCGCGGCATGCTTCAGAAAATAAGCGTTGTCGAAATCCAGCGCCTTCTTCCGCATATCGCCCAGCGCCCGCGCCGAGGCTTCGTTCGCAGGCTTCTGCTCCGGAACCACCTGGCCTTTTTTAAAAAATCCTCTCGAAGCCTCATACTCGAGCTCCAGCCGAGTGAGACCGCGCTTTTTTGCTTCCCCGCTTAGCTCCGCGGGCAGGGCCGCCAGCAATGCCTTCACCACGGCAATGGGCCCGGCCTGCACCTGCGGGTTGCGCAAGAAAAAATCAAAATAGATCGTGCGCTCTACCAGAGTGGGCAGCACGAAAATTTTTCTATAGGCGGCGGGATTCTTCGCGAAGATGGCTTTGATCTTTTCCAGGGTGGCCGGCGCCTGCGTTTCCTTATCGATCCGCGCCGCCTCACGATCAATGGCATCTTCGCCGAACTTCACTCCGTTATTTTCCAGTACCTGCGCCTGAATAAAAACTTCACGTAATTGAAGGAAGCCCGCGTCGGGCTCTTTCGACCCAGGGTAAAATACTTGGATCATTTCGTCGCGGTACTTAGCGTCGCCGGCCGTGATAGTAAAGCGGCCCACTTCGGCCAAAATTCTATTCTGTTTTCCAGTGCAGGAAAAAACGGCGAGGGCACAAACGAGAACGGCGAGGCTCCGCCCGAACCTAGGGAATATACATGCCGCCGGTATTGAAGATCGAAGTGCCATTGTCTACTCCGCCCAATATTACCATGCGATCGCCGGTCCATATAGCGGTATGGCGGAAGCGGCCGGCCGGAGCGGAGTTGGTCGTCATCACTGTCCAGCTGGTACTCGTCGGATTATATTCCGCTCCCGTATGGGCCGATCCCGTGGAGAAACCTCCCCAGATAATCATCTTGGTCCCCGTCCACACGGCGGAGTGATCGCTACGCGCGGTAGGAGCATTGGTAGTGGTAAGAACCGTCCAGGCATTTCCGATTGGATCTAGTTCCGCGCCGGTATTCAGGCGGGAAGATCCGTCGTATCCGCCCCATACGATCATTCTCGAGCCGGTCCACACCGCGGTATGGCCCTCTCGGCCGGTGGGCGCGCTGCCCGCGGCGGTAGCCGTCCAGGTATTGCCCGCCAAATCATAAATGGCCCCCGTTGCAAAATAGGTGGGGGCACTGATCGCACTTTTTCCGCCCCAGATAATCATCTGGCTCCCAGTCCAAACGGCCACGTGGCGCAGGCGGGCGGCGGGGGTGCCGGTGGAGGGAAGCGCCGTCCAGGCAAGTGCCGTGGTGGTGGCATCGGGATTATAGATAAATCCATCTGATTTAGTCGTGCCGCTATCGATCCCGCCCCAGATGATCATGCGCTGGCCGGTCCAAACGGCAGAATGGGCGAAGCGCGCGCTGGGATTATTCGTGCCGGTGCCCGCCAGCGCCGTGGTCCAGGTATTGGCGACCGGGCTATACAATCCGCCCGTGGCCGTACTCACGTTGGCCGCCGTCCGGCCGCCCCAGATAATCATTCTGCCGCCGGTCCAAACGGCGGAATGCTCGCAACGCGCGGTCGGGGCCGAGGTGGTGCTTACGCCCACCGTGCTCCAGGCGTTCGTGGCGGGATTGAATCGCGCGCCGGTATTTACGCAGTCGGTGGCGGAAGCGAGCGTGGAACCGCCCCAGAGAATAATTTCCGAGCCAGTCCACACCGCGGAGTGGTACTGGCGGGCGGCGAGAGCCGGAGAAGTAGGCACGGCGGTGGCCGTCCAGGTATTGGAGCTCGCGTTGGGCGCGAAGAACTGCGATCCCGAAGCCAAGGCGGCCGCCCCGTCGTTCCCGCCCCATACGATCATGCGGTCGCCGGTATATTCCGCCGATTGATCGAAACGCGCCGTGGGCGCGCCGGTGGTAGAAATCGTCGTCCAAGAATCTAAACTAGAATTGTAGCGTCCGCCGTCGTTGAAGATGGAAGACCCATTGCGTCCGCCCCAAACCAGCATTTCGAGGCCGGTCCAAACGGTGGAATGCGACTCGCGCGCTGCGGGCGCGCTGGTATTGCTGATAGTCACCCAGGTTCCGCCGTTCACGGCGGTCGTAGGAGGAGTGAACTTCGCACCACCACCCTGCGCGATGGTGGAGGATACTCCCCCCCACACGATCATCGAGCTACCATCCCATATCGCCGAATGGCCCGTCCTGCCGGAGGGCACGCCGGTAGTCTGCGTGGTGGTCCAAGTACCTCCGGATAAGTTATACATCCCGCCGCTGGATAATTCGTTCGAACCGTCGCTTCCGCCCCAGATGATCAATCGGAACAACCCGCTGGATAGCGAAAGTACCGCCGTATGCCCGAACCGCGGAACCACCGCTGCGGGGGGCGCCGTCATCGCCACCCAAGTATCCGCCGTAGGATTATATCTTGCGCCGCTGCCGAGCGCGGTGCCGTTGAAACCGCCCCACACCGCAAGCAGCCCATCGGGGCACCACGTAGCGGTATGGCGGCTGCGTGCCGAAGGAGCCGAAGTGCTGGCCATGGCGGTCCAGGTTCCGAGCACGGGAGTAAACTTCGCGCCGTCGGCTAGGTAGCTCGTGCCGTTAGTTCCGCCCCAAATAATCATTTGGCTGCCGGTCCAAGTACCGGTGTGGTCACCACGGGAGGAAGGTTCGTTCGTGGCGCTCGCGGCAATCGTGGTCCAAGAATTCGTGGCCGGGTTAAAGCGAGCCCCGTTGCCGAAATAGGTTCCCACTTCGTTCGTGCCGCCCCAGATGATCATCTCGGATCCAGTCCAAACGGAAGAATGGAAGTAACGGGCCGCGGGGGCGGAGCCGGCGGCGGTGGGCGTCCAGTCCAGGTAAGTATAGGCGTTCACCAAGGTGGTAGTAGTCGGGCCGGCGACGGTTACGTCGGCGTCGCCCGTGCCGGCCGCGCCCGCACCGGCGATGCAAGTGAGCTCGTTGGAGCTGATCGCGTTCACGGAACCGCACGCGATCCCGGCCAGGGTCACGCTCGTTACACCGGTGAAACCATTTCCGTAAACGGTTACGCGGTTCTCCCCCTGGGCTGGCCCGCTGTCGGGATTCACGCTCGTGATCGAGAAAGCGGCAGCGTCGTTGTCAGTAATGGAAATCGTCTGGGTGCCCGTGGCTCCCACGGTGGCGTTCACGGGAGTACCGATCCCCAGCACGATGGACTCCGTTCCCTCGGAAGCGGTATCGTCCACGATGGTAACGGTAAACGATTTCGAAATTTCTCCAATCGCGTAAGACAGGCTGGTAGAGGAAAGACTAAAATCGGCACCCTCGGTGGCAGTTCCCGAACCGATAAAAATAGGCACCACGGTGGCGGCCGGCGCGGCCACGGAAAGATCCACGGTCACCGTCACGCTACCTGCGTTCTCGCTCACCAGCTGGGTAGCGGCAGAAAAACTGACGGTCGGAAGCGCGGTTCCACCCGAATCGGTGATGGTAATCGTTTGGGAATTAATGCTCCCCACCGTGGCGTTAGTGGGCGTGTCCATGGTGAAAATGATCGTCTCATCCGCATCCACGACGCCGTCGCTGACAAGATTTACGGTGAGGGATGCGGAGGTGCTCCCGGCGGGAATCGTGATCGTGGTGCCCGAGAGAGTATAGTCCACGTTTTGCGTAGCCGTGCCGGAAACCGAAACGGGAATGGTAACGTCGAACGATTTCGAAGTGGCCAGCGTGGCGGTTACCAAAGCGGTGCCCGCCGCCTCGGCAACGGTTTGGGCGGAGGTGGAGAAGTTTACTTCCGCCTGCGAATCGTCGTCCACGATCGTAAGGGTAAAAGAAGACTGGGCACCGATACCGGAAATGACCTTCGCGCCGCTGAGCTTAAACACCACCGTGCGGTCGGAATTCACCACCGCATTCTGAATCAGATTTACGTTGATATAAGCCACGCGGGATCCGGCTGGAAAACTAAGCGAGCCGGAGGTGGCAGCCGTAAAATCACTGCCGTTGATGGCGCTTCCGCCCACGATGCTGTAGCTCACCGACGATGCAAACTGCACGGACTGGCTGAGAACCACGGGGATTTGCACCGAGGGAGAAGCTTCGCTTACGCTGATGCCGCCGCTCGAGAAAGAAGCCTTGGTGTCGGATTTGCCGGACTTATTCGTGATGCCGCAAGCGGAGAGAAAGGCCAATGCGGTCACGCCCGCGGCGAGGCTCAGGCCCGAACGGGCTGCGCGTGAAAAAAATTTGGGGAAACATCGTTGCATTCAGTCTCTTCCTTTGAGGCCTGATTTCTTAACGGCTTACCTAAGGATAAACTAAATAAATTCCTCTTACGAAATCCGCTACCGCTAATTCAGCGCATGAACCGCTAGAGTGTAAGGCAAGCTACTCTTTTACCCAACTACCCGATCTATGGAGATATTTTGGGGCCAGCGAGAGCATGCACCTACTTTTTTTCGAACGAAATATTCCGCAGGTAATGATTATCGTAGCCGTCGGGATTCTTGATCAAGTAATGCTGGTGATAGTCTTCCGCCGGAAAGAACTTACTCGCGGGCGCGATCTCGGTGGTGATCTTGCCTTTCCAGGCACCTGATTTTTCCACCTTCCGCTTAAACTCTTCGGCTATTTTTTTCTGCGCGCCGCTCTCAAAGAAAATCGCCGAGCGGTATTGGGGGCCCACATCATTGCCCTGGCGATTCAGCGTGGTGGGATCGTGCATTTTGAAAAATTGATCGAGCAGCTTTTCGTAGCTTACTTTTTTCGGATCGAATTCCACCTTCACCACTTCGGCGTGGCCGGTTTTTCCCGCGCTCACCGCTTCATAGCTAGGATTTTCCATTTTTCCGCCGGCGTAGCCCACGCTGGTGCTCATTACCCCGGGAATCTTGCGAAAAAATTCTTCGCTGCCCCAGAAGCAGCCGGCGGCGAAGAGGGCCGTCTCGGTTTGCGGCGGGCTCGCCTTCGGGGAAGCGAACGATAAGCCGGGAACGGCGAGTAAAATCAAAAAAAGAGCGCGCATGGAATACCTCGAATTCAGGCGGTTAGTCCACCTGCCTCCACTATACCCTAGGCAGCGGCCTGCGCATCCAATAAGGCCACTAAAAGCCGCCCTGATTCAGGATAAAACAGTACTTTGCGGCCCAGATTCCCGCCGGTATCGGTTCCGAGTATTTTAATTTTATATTGCTGCAGCATCGCCAAAGCCAAAGCAATATTTTCTTTGCCTACCGAGCCGGAACTACTCGACAATCCTTGCGCGCCCCCCACTATTTTCGCTACGAAATCCGTAGCCTGAGCTCCGGTTAACTGCTTCAGTTTTTCCACCAGGGCGGGAATCGCGTCGGTACCGAAGTGGTATTGGTTATGCCCCTGGGCTCCATTTAGCTTTTTCGGCATGGCAAAGTGATTCATGCCCCCAGCTCGGTGGGCGGGCGCGTAGAGGCACACGGAAACGCAGGATCCCAGCACCGTGGTGATTACTTTTGGCTCTTTCAACACCGCGAGCTCTCCGATGCCGATGGGCACTTGCGTGGCGGGATCGATGATCACTTGCCACTCTTTCTCTGGTAAACCGAAGCACGAAGCGGCTTCCAGCCGGTTTTCATATTCTGCAGCGATTCGGAGTGCCCGATAAACGCCATGCCTCCCGGCTTCGTGGCCTGATAAAGCTTATTCATGATCTGCTCGCAGGTTTCCGGCGTGAAGTAGATCAAGACGTTGCGGCAGAAAACGAAATCGAACAAGCCGTTGGCCGGCAACCGAGGATCGATCAGATTATGCTGCCCAAACTTCACGCGGCGACGGATGGCGGGCTTTACCCGCATCCAATCTTCGATTCCTTTGGTTCCGAAGTCAAACGCCGTCTTCTGGTATTCTTCCGGAATCTCGCGGAGCTTTTCCCGCGAGTATACGGCGCTTGCGGCCACGGAAAGTACTTCGGTATCGATGTCCGAAGCAAAGATCTCGAAGTCGGCCACGCCTAGGTGGTGCAGTAAAATGGCGAGCGTATAGGGCTCTTCCCCGGTGGACGAGGCCGCGCACCAGATCCGCACCGGAGAGTTTCGTTGCGCCAAAACCTGGGCGAGAAATTCGAAATGCCCGCACTCGCGGAAAAACTCGGTTTTGTTCGTGGTCAGTAAATTCACGAACTCTTGCAGCTCTGGATCGCCATTCGACAAAGCGGCGAGGCGATGCTGGTACTCAGCAAACGATTTCAGCCCCAGCGACAGTACGCGTTGCCGGAGACGACCCTGTAAAAGCTGCATCTTCGCGGGCGCAAGGTGGATACCGGCAACTTGTCTTAATAGACCAGAAAAATAGGAGAATTCCTTCGCGGAAAGCTCCATTTCCGGACCAACACTAAAAGAAGCTATGATCGCCGCAGACATAGTCACCTAAAATGAGAACGGCCCCTCCTAAAAAACAAGGAGGGCCGTTTGATTGGAACTAAACTTCGGTAAAGCGCGAGTCGTCGTAGCTGGGACGCTCATCACCCGCGGCTTTTTTCATGGGCGCCGCCGGCTGGGAGGCACGGGCCGCGAAGGGAACAACCTTGCCGCCCGCGCTTTTCGCGGGAACTTGCTTGGCCACCATCACGGGAGCGGCGAAGCCATCGGCTCTCCCGTTCACCGCCACCACGAGCTCATTCACGAGCCCTTTCAGCGATTCCGCTTGAGCGGAAAGCTCCTCGGCCGCGCTCGCGGCCTCTTCGGAAGTGGCCGCATTGGTTTGGGTTACCGCATCCAGCTGGCCCATGGCCTTGGTGATCTCGTTCACGCCGCGCGACTGCTCTTCACTGGCGGTGGCGATCTCCGTGGACATCAAGGAAACGCTGGCCACGTTCTTCACGATCTCGTTCAGGATCTCGCTGCATTCCTTGGCCACGTTGGTTCCCTCTTCCACCTTCGCTTTTCCATCGGCCACGAGGGTGCCCACTTTGGTCTTCGTTTCGTGCACGATACCCTCTACCTTTTGGGTGCTGCTCTCCAGCAGCGAGGAGATTTCCTTGGCGGCGTTTCCGCTCATTTGCGCGAGATTGCCCACTTCTTCGGCCACTACGGCGAAACCTTTCCCGTGCTCCCCGGCCCGTGCGGCCTCCACGGAGGCATTAAAGGAAAGCAGCTTCGTCTGGAAAACGATATCGTTGATTACTTTTGTTTTATTGCCGATCTCCGCGATCACCTTAACGATCTCGCCGATTTGATTATTGCTATGATCGATCTGCTGCATGATCACGGCATTGCTTTGATTAATGGCATCCATCGAGTGAAGCATTTTCTCCACAGCTTGCTTGCCCTTTTCGGCGGAGTTCTGCGAGTCGGTAGAAACCGACGCGGTATTCTTGGCGTTGTCGCTGTTTTTCTTCACCATCGCGCTCATCTCTTCGATCGAGCTGGCGGTTTCTTCGAGCGAGGCTGCCTGTTCCGTAGCCGCTTGCGAGAGCTGCTGCGAAGAAGCCGCGATCTGGCCGGAGGCCGAGGAAACTTGCAGGCTGGATTCCGAGATGGAATCGCTGATGGAACGCAGGGTTTTCACCAGGGAGCCGGAGAAGAACCAAGCAAATGCACCGCCACTGACGCAACCAACTAACAGGGTAAGTACGGAGAGCAAAACTCCTAGATTGGAGGCATTATCGGCGGCTTTCTGGTTGAATTCAGCCGCTTTCACATGAAACTCTTTGAGCTTGGCTACGGCGGCACGGGATTCACGGGCGGAATTTCTCACGTCAGTCATCATCAGGTGAATCAGCTCTTTGCGCTCGGCCGATTGTGGATCTTTATTCTTTTTAGCCAAAACCATGGCACGGCCAAGGTGTTCCTGTACGACCAGCGCTTTCTTTTTAAAGTCTTCGAAAAGCTCTTTTTCCCCCTCGGTGAAGGGAATGGATTCATACTCCTTGATCGTCTTATCAAATTCGGCCCATTGCTCTTCCTCGGTTTTGATGGCGCGGGCATCCTGTTCTTCGGTAGCTCCTGGCAAGGTGAGGTAAAGAACCTGCACAGTGGCCAGGCGGATGTTTCCGTCCATCTCAAGCAGGCCTTTAATATTAGGCAAGCTCACATCGGTGATTACGGTGAACTTTTCGGTGATCTTTTCGGAAGACCAATATCCCACCGCCCCCACCACTAAGGCAACGGCAATGAGAAATCCAGAAAGCAGGAACAGTTTGGCGCGCAGGCTCTTATTCTTCATATTTTCCTCGGTATAATTAAATTAAGCGGCTTTTTTATTTTGATTTAGAATTTGTGCGTCGGCCGGATCGATGGTGGCCTTCACGTCGAGCAGAATCACCAGCTGCTTATCTTTTTTGGCGATGCCGGTAATATAATGTTGCTTCGCATAGTTCTCGATGCCATTGGAGTCATCGATGTCAGACTTAGCGAAAGCATGCACACAATCAATGGTATCCACCACCACGCCGAGGCAAAAAGGATTCAGGTCGAGAATAATTATGGCCGTCTCGGGGCCGAGCTCGGGATTGATGAGCTTCAGCTTAGTGCGAAGGTCCACAATCGAAATAATCTGGCCGCGTAGATTGATTACTCCCTTAAAGTAATTCGGGGCCTGGGGGACCGGCGTAGCATTCTGATAGCCGATCACCTCTTTCACTTGCTGTAAAGGAATAGCGTACTGCTCTTTGCAAAGAGTGAAGGCGAGGAAACGCTCTTCGTAGACTGATTTTTCTTTTTGGTCGACTGGTAGATTAGTTTCGTTCACGTGCTCTCCGGGATAATGAAACCGCGATTGCGGTACATACTCCTATCGATCGGAACCAGAGAGGCCTTAATAAAAATAAAAAAAAATCTATTGTAGCCGCTTGGAATACTAGTAGATTTACTTAGCTACATTTCACTAGATTTTTTATGACAGAGCGACCTTACATTTGTAACGAAATGGTTACAATTTGGCATCGCGCAAAATCAAAATCATTTGCTCTCGCACCTTAGGATTTTCCCTAAAATTTCTTCAATAGGCTTTCCACTTCGGCCACGTTCATGCCTTCCACTTCCCCCGCCTTCACGGCCTTAAGGGAAGCGATCTGATTTAGCGCCTTGCGCACGATCTGCTTTTGGCCGGGCTTTAGTTTCTCGGAAGCAAGGTCTTTACACGCTTCGAAACGCACGAACTCGTGCACGGCGGGATCGCTCGCCACCGTTACCATCGCGGGAATGGCGGCTTTATTCGCCTGGCCCGCGATTGAATCGTAAATCAGCTTCTTGGCCTCGAGCGGCTCTTTCTTCGTGCGTAGCTTTCCGATTAAGTATTTTTGCAAAGTACGGGCTTTCTTGCCGGGCGAACGCTCGAAACGCAGGAGCAAGGTGCGCAAGGCCTCTTCCCTGGTTTCCCAATAAATTTCCTTCGAATCGTAGATGCGCTGGAGGGTAGCTACCGCCTTGGGAAAGCCCATGCTTCCGGTTTCGTCCACGAACTCGGAATCCCTAGCCAAGCGTTCGGTTAATTCTTCGCTTGGTGGATCGGCACGCTCCGATTCCGCCACGAATTCATGGCCATGAACCGAAGGGGTAGAGGCGTAGGCGGGCCAGGCGAGGAGAAGGCAAAGAAGGGCTAGAATTTTTCTCATGGTAAAATCTTATTCTCGAAGCCGCGGGGCCACCAGGCAGAATCAAGTTTACGCGCCCCGCCATTGCAAAATTCTTCCCCGACTTATACACCTTATCCACACACTCATTCTCGAGGGACTGCATGTACTGGACGATCAAACCTTTTCTCGTTTTAGCCGCCGTGGTGGGCGCTAATGCCTACTTCGCCATCTGCGCTAGATCCCTGGTAACGGTGATGCAATCCGTAACCCGGCCCGGCCCCGATCGCCTCTCCCATCCCCTCGCCCGCTTCTGGTACGTGTTGATCGACGTTCTCGGGCAAAGATCCGTACGCCGCAAAAAAGCTCCCGGCACCGCCCACACCATGATTTTCTGGGGCTTCATCATCATCACCATCGGCACCACCGAAATGATGATCGAAGGTATTTTCCACGGCGTGAACCTACGCCTTCTCGGAGACCGCGTGTTCGGAACCTACAATACCGTGGCCGACGTGATGACGCTCGCCGTTCTGCTCGGGGTAGGATTTGGTTTTTTCCGCCGCCTCGTGATCAAGCCCCACTACTTGCGCACTGGCCCCGATGCGCTTTTCATTTTGGCCATCACGGCCTGCCTTATGCTTTCGCTGTTTGCGATGAATGCTTTCCGCGTGGGCACGGATCCCGGTTTCTACGCCAGCTTCTTCCCGATCTCCGCTCATCTATGGGCCAGCCTGCTGCCGGGAGTAAGTCCCGAGGCCGCCTTCGTGGGCCAGGAAATGTTCTACTGGACCCACCTCCTCCTGGTGCTGGGTTTCCTCTGCTATATCCCGAACTCGAAGCACCTCCACATCCTGGCCGCCGCCCCGAATATTTTCTTCAAGCACCTCGGCGTTCCCAAGGCAATGGAGAAAACCAATCTCGAAGACGAGAACGCCACCAGCTTCGGCATCAATAAAATTTCCGATCTCTCCTGGAAAAATACCCTCGATCTCTACGCCTGCACCGAGTGCGGGCGCTGCGAAGAGGTTTGCCCCGCGGCGATCACCGGCAAACCCCTTTCCCCCGCGCGCCTCGTGCACGATTTCAAGGTGGAACTGCTCAAGCAAAAAGACCTAGTGCTCGCCAAAAATCATGAAGGCATTCCCCACCCCGTACGCGCCGATTCCGGCCTCACCGAGGATGTGCTCTGGGCCTGCACGAGCTGCCGCGCCTGTGAAGAAGTCTGCCCGGTGTATATCGAGCAAACCAACCTCATTTTCGAAACGCGCAAAAGCCTCGTGCTGATGGAATCCCGCTTCCCGCCCGAAATGCAAACCGTGTTCAAGAACCTCGAAAATAATTTTACCCCTTGGGCCTTCGGCCACGATACCCGCGCCGACTGGTGCCGCGATCTCGACGTGAAACAAATGGCCGACCACCCGAACGCCGAAGTGCTCTACTACGTGGGCTGCGCCGGCTCCTTCGACGACCGCGCCAAGAAAGTGGCCACGGCGATCGTGAGCCTCCTGAAAAAAGCCAAGGTGGATTTTGCCATCCTCGGCAAAGAAGAGAAATGCAACGGCGACCCCGCCCGCCGTGCCGGCAACGAGTACCTGGCGCAGATGCTGATCAAGGAAAACGTGGAGACCTTGAACAAGTACAAGCCGAAAAAAATCCTCACCGGCTGCCCGCACTGCTTCAATACGCTGAAGAACGAGTACCCCGCCTTCGGCGCGCAGTACGACGTGGTTCACCACACTACTTTCTTGGCGGATCTCATTACCGAGGGAAAACTAAAACCCGTGAAATCGGATTCCGGCGAAGTTACCTTCCACGATTCCTGCTACCTCGGCCGCTGGAACAATGTGTATGAAGATCCGCGCGCGATCTTGAATGCGATTCCTGAGTTGAACGTGAAAGAAATGCCGCGCAATAAAAATAAAGGCCTCTGCTGCGGCGCCGGCGGAGCGCGCATGTTCATGGAAGAAACCATTGGCAAGCGCATCAATATCGAACGCACCGAGGAAGCTTTAGGCACCGGCGCGAAAGTGATCGCATCAGGCTGCCCCTTCTGCTCCACCATGCTCACCGACGGCGTGAAGAGCAAAGAGAAGCAGGATCAAGTGCTCGTGAAAGACGTGGCGGAGATTTTGGATCACGCCACTAGCTAAGGCTTGGTTCGCTTCGTTGGTTTTTTCAGTAAAACCGGCTTGCCGGCTCGTTCCGCTTGTCTTCCTTTGCTATAGTTCCCGAATGACCGCGATCCTCCAGGCCATTCTACCCGCACTACTTGCGCCGATTTATTACCTGCTGAGCTGCACCTGGCGCATCCGCGAGTTCGGCCCTTCCGAGGTGTTGGCGCGTTACGTGGATCGCAAAGGCCCCAGCGAATCCTGCAATTATTCTTTCTGGCATGGGGATGAGCTGGTGCTCGTGGGCTACTACTGCTACCGCCGCCTCGCCGTGCTCTCTTCTCTTTCCAAAGACGGAACGCTGATGGCCCGCACCCTCACGCTGCTGGGCTACCAAGTATTTCGCGGCTCTTCCTCGAAGGGCGGAGCGCGCGGGCTGATCGGCTTGATCAAGGCCGTGCGCGATGGATCCCAATCCGCGATGGCCGTGGATGGCCCCCGCGGCCCGATCTACGTGGTGAAGCCCGGCGTGATCGAGCTCGCGCGTAAAACCGGCAAGCCCATCATCCCCCTGCGCACCCGGGCCGACCGCGCCTGGAGATTCCCACGTTCCTGGAATAAGACCTACCTGCCCAAACCTTTCGCGCGCGTGGAAGTGGAATACGGTGAGCCGGTGATCGTAAGTGGCGCATCCAACGAAGAAGTTGCACTTGAAGTGAAACGCCGCATGGACGCGATTCCGGGAGAAGTAAATTTTTCGCGATGAGCACGAAAAATAAAATTCTGCTCTTTCTTTGCGCGGTGGCCGCGGGAGCGGGAATTTTCTTTTTCTCAGCCCGCTACCGAAGCCCTTCCCCTGTCCCAATAGTTACGGAAGGCACCCGCATCGAGGACTTCGCCCTCCTCGATCAGAACGCCACGATGATGGAATTTTCCCGCCAAACCACGGCCAAAGCGGTGGCGCTGATCTCCTACGGCGTGGGCTGCCCCATCGTGAGGAAAATGCTTCCGAAGCTCGAGCAGCTCCGCGAAAAGTATAGCGCCAAGGGAATTCGCTTCTTCTTCGTGGACGCAAACCCCCAGGACACCCGGGCCTCGCTGCAAGCCGAGGCCAAAGAATTCGGGATAAAAATCCCCATCCTCCTCGACGAAACCCAAGACGTGCTCCGCGGGCTGAACGTGGAAAGAACCGGCGAGGTTATTTTGGTAGAGCCGAAATCGAGGAACATCCTCTACCGCGGCGCCATCGACGATCGCTTCGGCTACGGAAGTTCCAAGCCCCAGGCCGCGGAAAATTATTTCGAAAGGGCCGCCGATCAGTTTCTCGCCGGCCGGGCGATCAGCCATCCCAATATCCCCGCCCTCGGCTGCGCGATCGAATACTTGAAGGCGCCCGCGGTAACGTATACCCAGCACGTGCGCCCTATCCTCGAAGCAAAATGCTATACCTGCCACGTAAACCAGAAAGTGGCGCCCACCAATATCATTCACTACCGCGACCTACGCGGCTGGGGAAGGATGCTCCGGGAAGTGATCCGTGCCGAGCGGATGCCTCCCTGGGAGGCCGATGAAACCGTATGTGATCTCGGGCAAAGCGTGGCGCTCACCGCCGAGGAAAAACGCACGATCTTCGCCTGGGTGGATTCCGGCTATCCGGAGGGCCCGCCGGTAAAAGAGAAAAAAGAAGTATTCCACTACCCGAGCATCCGGCCCGATTTAGTGCTGCAGATGAAAGCGCCGGTGAAGATCAAAGCCGATGATTCCTTCCCCTGGCACTACGAACAGCTCATCGCCGAAACCGCGGAGGAAATGTGGATCTCGGGCTATCATTTCGAGTTCACTAATCCAGCCGTTCTCAATCACGTAAATATTTTCTATACCCAGAAGCCTGTCGATATTTCCCAAAATATCTTCGAGCCCGAATGGGCCGATCCCGAGAACGTGAGCGGGATGCTTTGGGGAACCATTTCGGTTCCGCGGCCGTATAAGCTGAAGAATGGCCTGGCCTTTAGAATTCCGAAGGGCTCCCGAGTTTACCTGGAGCTTCACTTCACCCCCACGGGAAAACCTGAAACCGAATTCGTGAAAGTTTCGCTAGAGAAATACTCGGATTCCGTGCCACCGAGAGAATTGAAGTTTAATAATATCTGGCTAGCAGAACTGCGGATTCCGCCGGGCTCAGAGTCCACCTGGGCCGCCGCCGAAAAAACGGTGGAAAAAAATATTCAGATTCTCGCCACCGGCTTTCACATGCACGCCCGGGGAAAATCAGTGAAGTTTTCGGAAATTTCGCGAGACGGAAAACTGCGGCCGCTCTGCAATTTGCCGCGCTTTCTGCTGAAAAATAAGCTCGCGCAGATCTATAAAAAGCCACTCGCGGTGAGTGCGGGCTCGAGGCTACGCGTGGAATTCGAGTACGATAATTCCCCGGCGAATCCCACGCGCGTGGATTCTTCCAAGGAAGTCCGGTGGGGCCAGGACCAGCGGGAAGACGAGATGGGCCGGATGTATTATTGGAGCTTCGATTCATCTAACGCCCGCCAAGTGAAGCCTTGATTTAACCTCATAAATTCAATAACTTATGGGGTTGAGCCCTCCTTTGCTGTCCAGGCCTACCTCTCCAGAAAACCTCTGCCCCGAGTCCGTCTATTCTGTGTACAGCCGTCCAAAAGCTGATCAGAAAATTGACGGAAAAATCAAAAAAGATCAGTAAATTCAAAGCATTGTCCCAAGGGAAACTCGGCACAGCCCCTGCAATTGCCCCTGCAGGAGATACCTCTATGCCAGCCAAAAAATCCAAAGCGCCCAAAGCCACCCTCCCTAAGCGCTTCCTGCACACCTTCTACCTCGTGCAGCCAGTGCTGCAATTCATGGCCCTCGTTAGCCTCATGCTAGTACTCAGCCGCTGTTCGCCGCTGGCTCCCTCCACCGAAAAAGAAATCGGCCCTCGCGCCCAGCCCACCCGTATCGGCTTTGGCAATAACGAGGAACTACTCCGCGAGAACGCCATCTCCGGCTCGATGAACCTCCTTTCCAGCGAGAGACTCTCGATCATTTCCGAATCCGACTTCGCCCTCACTGCGGCTCCCGCCCTGCAGGCGGAACGCAACGTGCGCGAAGAAGAAGTAAAACTTCGCTTCAATAGCCGCAAAAAAATCATGGGTGGCCAGACCGCTAAAAAACGCGCAGCCCTATTCGCCGTGAACCTCAGCGTGGACCAGCAGCAGGCCCTATGGCGGGAAGGCTTCGTGCGCATCGCCCTCAACGATTACCTTCAAGCAAACTTCGAGAATAACGCGCGCAAGGCTTTGTATAACCACCTCTTGGCCGAGCTAAAAGAACTGCGGGCCCGCTCTTTCGCCGTGATTTCCGATGATGCCGCCACGCACAATGGCGCCGAAGAAGTGAAAGTGCTCGAGATGGACCTGAAGATTTCCCTCGGCTTTCCTTCTGAAGATAAAGGCTACCTCGAAATACGCCGCGGAGCCGAAGACTCCGCCAGCGTGGCCGCGTTAACCGCCGCCGCTCAGAGCACGCGCAAACTGGCCGTAGTGCTGGAATAATCCCCTAGTCCACAGTAATCTGTCCCTCGAATCAGGGGGACAGAACATGCCACAAAATCCATACCGCGAACCATTCAAGCTCGATTCGTCGATCTCCGTGCCCGTGGAGGCCGAAGTTGCCGAATGCCTAAAGGTGATGAGCGACAACATGAAGATTCCCGAGGGAGAACTCGTGAACACGGCCATGCGCCGTTTCATCTCCACCCACAGCGACTATTTTCCCAAAGGCTTCTGGCAGAACAAGAAAAAGAAATAATGAGCATCAAGAGCGATAAGTGGATCACCCGCATGTGCCGGGAACATAAGATGATCGAGCCCTACGAAGAGAAACAAGTTCGTAAGGGCCAGATCTCCTACGGCGTTTCGAGCTACGGCTACGATATCCGCGTGGGCACCGAGTATAAGATCTTCACGAACGTGAACTCCACTCTCGTGGATCCTAAGAATTTCGATAATCGCAATTTCGTGACGATCAACGCCGACCATTGCATCATCCCGCCCAATAGCTTCGCCCTGGCGGCCACCGTGGAGCATTTCCGCATCCCTCGCAACGTATTGGCCGTATGCGTGGGAAAAAGCACCTACGCGCGCTGCGGATTAATCGTGAATGTTACCCCCCTCGAGCCCGAGTGGGAGGGCATCCTCACGCTGGAGATCTCGAATACCACTCAGCTGCCCGCGAAGGTATATTCCAACGAAGGCATCGCCCAGCTCCTCTTTTTCGAGAGCGATGAACCGTGCCAAACCAGCTATAAAGACAAAAGCGGCAAGTACATGAATCAACCGGGACTCACCCTGCCGAAACTGTAGGTATTGCCACCTAGGCGCACAACTAGAGCCCTTGCTATTATTTAAATAGGAGTGCTTATGAGAAAAATCGCCCTTTTTCTGCTCTTGGTTCCGGTATGCGCCCTCGCCGCCGAAAAGAAGCCACTAGACCCTTACTGCGCAAAAACTTCCCTCGCCGCGATCTACGGCGGAGAAGCCGCTTACCATGCGGAATACAATGCCTACTCGAATTCTTTGGATCAGATTGGATTCACTTCCCAGGGCGACCAATGCAACGAATGGAAGCTCGAGCTCCGCATAGGAGGCGATGGCCAGTCCTTCATCGGCACCGCCAAGCATGGAAGCGGCGAAGAATGGTCGATCAACGAGAAGAAAGTACTCGTAAGAGAATACGAAGCGCTTTAGAAAAAGGGAATGGAACGCAAACTCGAATTCGGCTCTTCCCATTGGCTCGATGTCTACGAGCCAAGTCCCGGTGAGCTTACGGCACTCGCCGCCAGGTACGGTCTTCCTGAATCCCCTCTCCGCGACTGCCTTGATCCCGATCTATTGCCCAAATTCCAGCGCACGCCGAACGGGGGCTTGCTCATGCTCCGGGCCTTCGACGAAAAGTCTCCCGGCCAGGCCACCGGCGTGCAGGAAACCACCCGCAAGGTAGCGCTCTTCTGGGGCGAGAACTTTTTGATTTCAGTGCACCGGGCACAGCTTCCCTGGCTGGAGGGCGTGCGCGTAGCTTGGGAAAAGAGCGCGAACCGGGAACCGCCCAAGCTTGCGAGCGTGCTTCACGATATCGTGGAGGAATGCCTTTTCACTTACGATGCCCCGATCGACCACGCTAACGTGGTTCTCGATGAGCTCGAAGACGCCATCTTCCGCGACTCGTCCACATCGGCCCCGGCCCCCATCCTTGAAACCGCGCTGATCGTGAAAAAACGGGCCACGCTCTTTAAGCGCATGCTCCGCCTCACGCGCGACCTCCTCCCTTCGGTATCAAAACTGGGCGAGCCCAATTCGGCGGCGATTCAAACGTTGAAGGAAGAAGCCGATCGTTTATTTTTTTATTCCGACGATCTCGTGGAAACCACCACCGACCTGGTGCAGCTCTCGATTTCGTTGAGCGCGAACCGCACGAGCGACGTGGTGCGGCTCTTGACCCTGGTGAGCATCTTCGTTTTACCGCTAAATCTGGTGACCGGTATCTACGGGATGAACTTCGCGCATATGCCGGAGCTAAACACAAAATGGGGCTATCCCGGCGCGCTTAGTGCCATGCTCGTGATCGAGCTATGTATCTTCTTCTGGCTCAAGCGCAAGAGGTGGTTGGCTTAGGCGATATGCCGTAAGGCATCGGCGATCGTCATCTTCGCCGCCCGGCGGGAAACAATCCAGGAAGCCAGGAACGTTACCAGGCACAGCACGAAGGAAGAACCTGCCCATACGCCCAGCGCGAGATCGATCTTGATGGCCAGCGGCGTGCTCATCACGCCGGCATTGAACGTCATTCCTCCATTGGAAATCGCAAAAGCCAGGGCGGAACTCAGGATTATTCCCAACAGGCAGGCGAAGAACCCCAGCAGCAGACCTTCAAACGAAAATAGAAGAACGATATCGGTACGCCGGAAGCCATAGCTGCGCAGGGTACCGATCTCCCGGATCCGCTCGTTGATGCTCTTCATCAGCGAATTAGCCACCGACATCACGGCCACCACCGCCACGATCGTGAGGAAGAGCCAACGGAACATGTTCAACACTGCCATCCCGCCTTTGGAAGCCGAGCCCACGGGGTGATCGAGCCAGTGCACGACCTCAAGATCCAGTCCCGAGGCCCTAATTTTCTCTTCGTAATCGCGAACAAAGGCGTTTCGTGTGCCTTCATCGTTGAGCAGTACCGAGAACCGAGTGATCCGGTCGGTATCGAGGAGCTGTTGGGCCGCCGTGAGGGGCAAGTAGATGATCTTATCGTTGTATTCTCGGATATGCAGATCCACGAGGCCCGTGGGGCTCAACGTGAGCGCGTTCACTTGAGCATGCTCCGTGGTAGCGGAAATTTGAAATACGGGATTCGCGCATTCCAGCGGCCTCTCTTCGGCCTTATAGGAGCCGTCTTTATTGAGGTCGTACTTTTCGCTGAACTTGCAGTCCATCCGGGTGGCCATACCCACGCCCATCTGGAATCCGGAATTATCGAGGTAGAAAGGTTTCCCGGCCACGGTATTCCAGGCCCACTTATCCCCGCGGAATTTCAGGCCGCGCGCTTCGTCGATGCCGGCGCCAATGAAGATCGCCGAGTTCTTCCCATTGGAAATGAGACCACTGAGCGTGAGGTAGCGCATCGAAGCTTTCACGCGCTTATCACCTTCAAGCCATCCCGAAACTTTATCCTGCTCTTCTTTGCTCAGCGAATAGAGCCAAGGATCTTCGAAGAGATGATCTTTGGCTCCGCGCTTTTCCAGCAAGAAATGCCCGGTCATTCCCTTGTTCACGGTGCCATCCTGAGAAACTTCGTTGATCGCGGAAATAAATCCGTCCAGCAGCGCCACGGAGGTAAAGCCCGCCATGATCGCAAGCACGGTGGCCAAGCTATGGCGCCAGTTCAGGAAGATATTTCTCGATGCCAGCTTGAGCATCAATAGTTTCCGCGAGGTATACATTCTTACTTTACCAAGTTGTTCACGTTGAAAAGGCTCGGAGCATGCGCTTCTTCCCGGGGATTTCTATAAGTGATGGTGGTCACGTTCTTGGGATTATTCGCGTCGCGAATCTTCATCTCGCCCACGAAAGGAAACTTGGTGCCTTTGAGCACGATCGTGTTTCCATACTTGAATTCCGCGATCTTAAAAACCTGGCCAGAAACGGTGAGGAACTCCGCTTTCACGGCGAGCTTCTCTTTATCGGTGATCCAGTAACGGATGCGGTCGTAGGTCACGTTCTTGGCTTTCGCCTTGAGATCGAGGAGCCAAACCAGGTGTCCGTTGATGGTTTCCTGCTTCGTGGAAACGGGTTCGTAGTCGCGGGCGTACTGCGTGGAAGCGATATCGCCGTTTGCCGCCTGGCCCATGAGCTTCTGGCGTAGAGAAATGCTAATGGGTTTCTTCAGGCCCGGCTTAAAAAACCAGAGTGTGCGGTCGTTGAAGAGCGCGAGCTCTCCTTTCTGGCGGGGAGGATCGATGGCTTCGGCGAGCGCGTCGTTCCCACGGATCTTGATCGCGTAGGTTACGCTGCTTTCCTCATCGGCCTCCACGGATTTCACCTGGGAAGTCCAGCTCACGCCCTGGAGCGCGGCGGCGGCTCCGCGTGCGCGGTCACTCACCTTAAGAAGCTCGAGCGCATTCACACCTTCTCCTTTAGCCGGAGCTTTGCCCTTAGGGCCCGAAGCGGCGATGGCGGAAACGCTGAGGAAAAAAACCATAAGAAACCGGATCATCGTAAAGTACCTCCCAATAAGTCAGCGGGTTTTTGCCGGAGCCGGCTAGAAACCGCCATGAACGTAGCCAATAAAACCAGGACTAGGATCATCCCCGCGGCCTTCGCCGCAGAGCTTTCGTTAAGCACGAAACGAAGGACCATCCCGTTTGAGACACCAGGCGGATAGTAAACAATATTGGCGGAATTGATGGCCAGGATCACCGCGATGGTTAGAAGCGTGCCCACCCCGAGCGAAATCAAGGAGAGCAGCAGCGATTCCTGCAGGTAAAGGCGTCGCACCTGCCGGCGGCGGAATCCCATCGCGCGGTACATGCCGATTTCCTGGGAACGTTCCATGATCGTCATGGTGGTGGAATTGAGCACGGAGAGGGCGATCACCGCGGCGAGGATCATCGAAACGAAGGCCGAAAGAGTGTCGAGAAATTGCTTCGAGCCGAAATAGTAAGGGGAAAGCCGTTCTTCATTCCAAGAAACGAGATCATATTTCTTCCCGGCGGCGGCGAACTTTTCGTTTAGTTTTTTGGAAAGCTCGGGGATTTTTTTATCGTCTTTAAGCCAGACCGAAATTCTCTCCACGTTCTCGGTATCGAACAATTTTTGGAGCAAGGCCACGTCGGCCAAAATGGCGGAATTGTCGGCTTCCTGGAACCCGGTCTGGAAGATTCCGATGGCTTCTCCATCCACCGCCGACATTGCTCCCCGCCAAGTGCCGGAAAGCAGCTGCACGTTGGAATCTTTTTTCAGCTGCTCCTTCACGTCGGGAGCCGCGCAATCCACGAGCGTAATCGGCGCACCAGGCGGAATATCGCCGAGCATCGTGGTTTTGCCTAGCGCCGTAGCCAGCCCCAAACTCAGGAGTAGGCCTTCACCTGCCTTAGAATCGGAAAGCCCCTGCCCTGATTTCAGGAATTTTTGGTTGGGCATCCATTCCTTTACTTGCGGGTGCGCCCGGAGGATCTTGTCGACCGCGGGCTCTAATCCCCGCGCTATGAACGGCAGCGAGATACAGCCGTTCCCCAGCAGACCCTGCCCGGTGATTTGCTTCTCCACCGCCTCGATCCCGGCCTCGTCTTTCAAGGCGTTCAGGATGAAGCGCTGGTCTTCGGGCGTGAGGCTATACTTGCGGGGATTATAGCGAAATTTATCGAAGCCCTGGTCCGCGAGCAACACGATATGTCCAGTGTGCAGGGAGTAGAGCGTGTGC
Source organism: Bacteriovoracia bacterium (assembly GCA_050246755.1). Taxonomy (GTDB): domain Bacteria; phylum Bdellovibrionota; class UBA1018; order CAIPTA01; family CAIPTA01; genus JAKFYM01. Next base: position 1,767,800 of record JBFWVL010000001.1, on the reverse strand, counting down.
ACGCGCAGAAAATTCTCCACGCGAAAGGCGTAGGCCTGCAAAAGCAGGATCCCGCAGAAACCGAACGCGATCGCGCAGCCCGTGGCGAGATTCCGCTTGGAATTGCGACGAAGGTTTCTAAGGGAAAGGAACCAGAACTGCCACATCAGCCAACCACCCCGTCTTTGATGTGAATGATACGGGAAACGCGCTTCATCAGCTTTTCATCGTGGGTGGAGAAGAGAAAGGTGATCCCGCGCTTGGAGTTGAGATCGATCATCAGATCGAGGATCTTGTTGGAAGAATCCGAATCGAGGTTGGCGGTAGGCTCGTCGGCTAATACCAGCACGGGATTGCCGGCCAGGGCGCGGGCGATCGCCACGCGCTGGCGTTGCCCTCCCGAGAGCTGATCGGGAAGATTTTTGGCGTACGCCTGGAGACCCACATCGTCGATGGCCTGGAGCACGCGCTTTTTGCGGTCTTCGGCCGAGATGGCGGGATTGATGAGCAGCGGAAGCTCTACGTTCTCGAATACCGAAAGCACCGGCACGAGATTGAACGACTGAAAAATAAATCCAATTTTCTGGTTCCGGAGATCGCTCTTCTTATCGTCGCTCAGGGGAATGATATTCACGCCGTCGAGAAAGATCTTCCCGGTATCGGGCTGATCGATGCAGCCAATCATATTCAGCAGCGTGCTCTTGCCCGAGCCGGAAGCTCCGATCACGGCGGTGAATTCACCGGCGAAAATATCCAGGTTCACGGATTTCAGCGCGGGCACGCGGATCTGACCCATGCGGTAATCCTTCGAAATATTTTCCAATTTTATGATCGACTTGCTCATCACTCACTCCTACCAGGCATGCCGGTACCCCAATATTCCCGCGTAGGCCACGAGGCCCCGCAGCTCCGAATCCATTTTTCCCGAGAAGGCGGCTACGCTCGCGAAAATCGTTCCGCGCTGGCCCACGGCGTTTTCCGAGCTCAGAAAGGCCGAGCTCGAGGAATCCTGCAGCGAAAGAAGGCCGCGCGCGTAGAGCGTCCAGTTCCGCACGTTCAAAAAATTCGGATAGCGCACGGAGGAGAATAGATATTTCTGCCCGGGAAACTCGAGCCCGTTCTGGTACGCCAGCGCCGAGTTCATGGCGAAGAAAACCTGCTGCTGCGGCACGTTCGAAGCGAGGGCGTTCCATACCGACTGCACTTGTTTCTTGCTGTAACCGGCTTCCTGAAAAATTCCCTCGAAGCGGAGATCGATTCCGTTCACGAACGCGTAGTGGCCGCCGAAGGTGGCGAAGGTATAAATTTTCTTATCGGACTTATGCGCCTGGGAAAGAACGGTGACGCCGGAATTATCCACGGGATAGTACGCCAGGCTTCCCATCTGGTGGCTGATATCGAAAAAAAGCGAAAGGCCTTCGTAGACGTCGGAATTAAAGTACTCTCCGATCCAGAGCCCATCGTGGTTTCTCCAGCCCGTAACGATGCCGGCATAATCCGCGCCCCCGCCCCAGGAATACTCCGATTTCAGGAGCGCCTTCTGGGCGAACTTTTCCTGGGCTTCGTATTCCGGGCTTCCGTTCGTGGAAACTTCGAAGAGCGCCACTTCGCTCCACCCCGGCCGAGGAGTAAAATTCACGCGCACGAGGTGTTTGCCCTTTACTACGTAGAGCACGTCTTTGGCCTCTACCGTATCGCGGAAAATTCTATTGCTGGGGCTCGCCGACTCAGAAGGGCCCCACTGGTAATTTTGCAACCCGTAGGCGAGCGCTAGCGTATCCGAAATGTCGAGCGAGGCGTAGGCTTCGCTCCACTGGATCCGGCCCACGTTCTTGGTGGTTTTGGCCGCGCCCGATTTCGTATTGTTTTGCGTATAGATTAGGCGGGGCCGCGCCGTTACGCGGGCTTTTTTCACGCGGAGGCGCACGTCTGGCCGCGCTTCCGCCGTGAGCGCGGTTTCCGGAATACGCGCCACGAGATTGTCCGGATTCACCGGGGTTTTCGCGAGCGAGCGTGCGCCGCCTGCGCCCCACAATTCGAGCCCAATATCGTAGATCAGCAGCGGTGCGGCCTTTCGCGGCGTTAAAATCGGCCGGGCCGCGTCCGCCGCCGGGCAAAGCGCGCAGCTCAATAAAATGAGCGAAAGCGATTTTGCTTTTCGGGGGGCGGAAAAAGGCATGTTTAATGATCGATTAGATTCAAAAAACCGTCAACTTAGGTGGGCTTTTCCCGAGGGAAAACGGGCCCCTCTACCTGTTATCTTTTCGCCGAAAATCGAGCCAAAAAGAGACGTGTTTTTTTACCGAACACTCTGCAGTGTGGGCGTTGCGGAGCTAAAAAGAAAAAGGGGCCGAACCAAAGTTCGGCCCCACCATGTTGTTGAGAGATCGAGAATTACGCGGAGTGCGCTTTATTGGCGCGGTGCTGCTCGCGCGCATCCGTATAACGGCGGCGGTAGAGCGCGGCGCCGATGAAGGATTTGCGAGGAGCCGGCTTGTGGGCGGCGGGTTGTACCCAGGATAGGATTCCCCAAAGACGGAGAAGCTCACCGAGGCCGGGAGTGTCGAAGCTCATGCCGCTGAAGAGCGCGCCCACGCGAGCGCAAATTTCGGGATGCTTATTCCATTCCCCGAGAATGAAGCGGGAAACGAGCTTGAACATACGGCCCGAGGCGTAGAAGAGATAGTAGAGGCCGAAGTTCAGCAGGCAGATATGGTAGTAGGTGGAGCGGGCGAGCGAAGAGTAGTCTTCCCGTACTTCGCCGAGGGTAGAAACACCATCAACGTACTGCTGGAAACTCTGGAGAAGAGATTCCACTTCGCGCATGGCGCAGGTCATGCCCTGTCCGCCGAGCGGAGAGGTAACGGCGAGCGCGTCACCCACGAGGAAGAAGTTCGATTTCGCGGCGGGGCCGAACCAGACTTGGTCGGCGGGGCTGCCAGCTACGTTCTCCACGTCGGAGGAATCGAGGTCGGCCAGCTCTTTCAGCTCGGGAACGATCTTCTGGAGCGAGCTCTCCCAGGTTTTTTTATTCGAACCGGGAACGGCGAGCGCGTTCCAGTAGAGGCGCTGCGATTCCGGCCGGGTTTGGAAAAGCGCGATTGTGCCTTGGCCCGCGGTACGGATCACTTCGTAACGGCAAGGGAGTGGACGTTTGCCGTGAAGCTCGGCGCCCACGATGAATTCGGGCTGGGTGCCGAAGGTGGGCGAACCCATGGCGGGAGCCTTGGGGCCCCCCATCCAGGAACGAACCGCCGACTGGCGTCCGTCGCAGCCGATCACGAAACGGGGTGAGATCTCGAAGGACTCTTGGCCTTCGCGCTTGATCAGGAAGCGTGGGTGCTCTAGAAAATCGGCGTCAGCTTGGTTCAGCGGTTCCGCGGTGGTGCCGAGTAGGAAGCTTTCGCCTAAAAGCTCGGTGGCGCGCTTCTGGAGGCCGGTGATCAAATCTTTATGGGGAACCACGGCGGCAAAATCTTGGCCCAGGTAGGGCACGAGTACTTCGCTCACCACGTTATTGTCCTTGTCGAGATCGCGGAATTTCAATTCGCGGATCTTCTGGGTGCCTTCGGCGTGGAAGAGATCGCCGAAGCCTAGCTTCGTGAATTGTTTCACGGCGAAGGGCTGGAGAAATTCTCCCTTGAAGCGCTCACGGGGCGAAGCTTCGCGCTCGATCAGCATCACGTTGAAACCTTTTTCTCTGAGACCAACCGCCAGGGCGGTGCCCGCGATGCTAGCGCCAACGATCAAAAAGTCAGGACTATTCTTATTAACAACGTTCGACATTTCAAAACCTCAACAACAACAACTGGTTCAACAACAACGAGGATTACTTTGCGAGAATCTGGAAAACGGCCATCGAGATGGCGTTCACTACGTTTTCCGGGCCACCCACCACCGGCTGCCCTTGGTACGTGCCGTCCACAAGGGAATGGCTCGCATTCAAGCTACCGATATAGGACTTCTTCACTAATTTTTTCGGTACCGCGGTTCCGGGATACTCGATGTATCCATCGTTCGCGCCGTAGCCGTCGAGCTGCGCGCGGATGATGTCTTGCTGCAAGCTGCGAATATAGGAAGTTTTAGCGGCGAGACCATCGCCGGTGATCGCGCCCACGATGCTGAAATAAGTGGTTTCCTGGGGCAAGCCGTTATGGGCTACTTGCTTCATCACGTCGGCCACGGGTTCGGATTTCACGTCGAGGATTCCGTCGATCGTGGGCAGCTTCTTGCCTTCTTTTTCATATTCGTCTTTCATGAGATGACTCATGATCAAGCGCTGGGGAAGGCTGCCGGCCCAGTCCACAAGGAAAGATCCGCCATATACGCCCGAGAGGCCGAGGTAGGCTTCCACTTTTCCGTAGCCAGCGGGCTTCGCATCGAGAGTCTTGCTAAGCATAGAAAGCGCGAGGAGGGATTCCGAGCCGCCCTTGCTAAGGCCGATCAAGATCAGGCTTTTGCCTTTCTTGAGCTCGATCTCGAGCGCTCTCTTCACGATCGCGGCGTTCGTATCGATCGTGTCCCAAGAGTGAGTTTTCACGATTTTCACTTCCACGCCGCCTTTGCGGAGATTATCCACGAACACATCGTACTGCTTGGAATTGTTCAGCTCGTGGCCGATTCCTTTCACGTAGATCACGGTGCGATTCTTTTTCACGGCGGCCAGATCGGAAGCCTGGGAACGAAGGTTGCCGTTGATCAAATCGGAGAATGCCTTGTTGTTTGGGTCGCTGGCGATGATCTCGGCGTAGATCTCGGAAACGAAGCCCACACCATACATCGCGGTGAGCCGGCGGTTGGTTTCGAGCGTGAAATTCGAAATGGGGTACTTGCGCAGGAAGGATTTTGCGTCGGTTTCTTCGCGGTAGGCGGTAGCGCCATTGCGAATTTGGTCTAAGGATTTCTGCATGCGGGCGCTGGCCAGGCTGAATGGGCCCACGCTTTTGGCGCCTTTGGCGAGAACGGTTAAATCAGATTTTGGCACTTCGCTCAGCTTCGCGGGCAAGCTGTGGCAGTTATAGGTCTGCGGATTCATGGTATCGCGGGCCGTATAGGTACCGGTGTCGAGGGTATAGATCTCCCGGGAGTAGAGGTCTGATGCATCCCAGAGGAGAAGGAGGTCTCTTCCTTCCATCGAGATACAGCGGGGCATCCCGCCTTTATCGTATATAACTCCAGCGAAGGAATTGGCGGCGAGCGCGGTGGAACCTACGGTAAGCAACATCAACAGCTTTAGCTTCAACATGGTGCAAGTATACTAAAGAATCCGACAAAAACAGTCAAGTATAAATTCGGGCAAACACCTGAGTTTCGTTGGGGAATATCGATTCCGGCCCCCATTTTTTGTTTATCTTTTGTACAGGTGTGGAGGTTTTGCCTAGTGAGCTGCCAGTATTTTGCCCGCTTCGCGCAAAGCGAGCAGCGGAAATACCACGGGATAAAATTCGTAGTGGAAGTAAACCATGCCCGGAAAAACCGTGCACAAAGACAGTTCCTCGGTCCAATTGCCGGCTTCCTCCTGTTTTTTAAGCAGGTACTCTACCCCATTTTTAATCGCTTTTAAGGCCTCTTTAGGGGGGTTTGACGGATCCAACGCGTGAATAAGACCCAATAGAGCCCAGGCCGTTTGGGTAACCGTGGAGGGCCCGTACCCCGCCTTCTCCTTATGAAAGTAGCTGGCGTCGCTCTCACCCCAGCCCCCATCTCCGTTCTGGCGATTCAAGAAAAAGCGCAGCACAGCGGGAGCCCAGTCCACGCTGGGATGCCCATCGATGGCCCGCAAAGCCTTGGCGGCGAAGGATGTTCCATAAATATAATTTATTCCGTAGTTCCCCCGCCAAACCTGGTAGGAAGTTTCCCGTTTCGCGAGCAGGAAGGCCCGGGCATCGGCCAATACGGAATGAAGCTCCGGATGCCAGGGCCTTGCCGCGCAGAGCGCCTCCACTACCTTGGCCGAAACGTCGGCCTTCGGGCGATCCACAAGGGCATCGGGAATATCCTTGAACGTCACCAGGCGGTTGAGGAGCTCGCCGCGCTCGAATTTTTCGTAGGCCGACCAGCCGCCCGTGCCGTGCTGCATCCCCACGAGCCAGTCCACCGCGAGCCGGGAGCCGCGGGTATTCCAATAATCGGGCACGGTATCTTTCAGCGCCAAAACCGAAACCGCCGTGCAATCGGTTACGGGAAAATGCTCGTGGCGATTCCCGAAACACCACCCCCCCGGGGCGGCCTTCACGTTCTTGCTCCAGGGCCCGCGCGTTTTCACGATCTGGCGATCGGTAAGCCACTCCGCTCCGCGCTCGAGCGCGGCCTTTACCTTCGCACTGGGGTTTTCCCCGCGCAAAGCCTGCATCACGAAGGCCGCGTCCCAGACATGGCTCTGGCAGGTTTGCAGGCGCCATTCCTCCTCCGTCTCGATCGCGTAGCTCATGAACGCTTCGAGCCCTTTGCGCACTTCCTCTTCATGTTCGCCGATTTTCGAATACGCCACGATCACGTTGATCGCAGTGCAAGTATTGCCGCCGAAGTCGCCGTGTTTCTCGGTCCAGCTGCGGATATACTCCAGGGATTTTTTAATCGCCACTGCGCGCAGCCCGGGCACTCCCACGTGGCCCGCCACGGCGGCGCACTTCGCGATGATTTTTCCGATCATCCCCATATTTCTTCGCGAGTCGAAATTTTCGGTGGAGAGTTCTTCGGCCAGCTCTCCCGCCATTTTCGCGAGCGGATAAGGGCCAATTGCGCCCACGAGCATCATCGGCACCGTGATCACCCTCACCCAGTAGGCTAGATGCTCGATCGAAAATGGTGAAAATGCGGGCTGGAGCACGAGCTCGATGGGAATGATTTGGATTTTTTCCCAAGGAAGAACTCCCAGGATGCCAAGATAAAGCTGGGTCCAGGGATTGGCCGCGCTCGTTCCCCCCGCCGCTTCGATCACGCTCCGCGCTTTGGCGCAAACGGGATCGGATGCAGGCACTCCCAAGAGCCGTAGCGCCACGTAGCATTCACAGGTAAGCGAAACCTCGCTGGGCGCACCAGGATGCGTGCTCCATCCCCCGTCGGGATTTTGGGTGCGCAGCACATACTGCTTCGCCTTCGGTGCCACCGAAGCCGGGAATTTTTTCTGCAGGCTCGCGTAGAGCATCACCGCCTGGGCCGTAGGCCCGGGATTGAGGCCCACCTCCCCGATCCAGGAGCCATCTTTGTTCTGGGCAGCGAGCAGAAAATCTTCCGCTTTAGCGATCGCGGTTTTCATTGCGGGGCTATAGGCCATTTACTTCTTGTGCTCCAAAGTACCACTCGAACTCACGATCAGCTCGTTCCCGGCCCACACGATATTTTTCGTAAAGAGGGAGATAGTCCAGGCCACGGGCCCCAGCAAATCGTAGATCGGGATCACGATCACCTTCCAGCATTCACGCCATCCGGCTAGCGTTCCCTGAAAAATCATCGAGAACAGGAGGCGCCCAGCCAGCGCGGCTCCGAAGAGAAGCAGGAAGCGGGAATCGCAGGTAACCAGCAGCATCAGCAAGTTCCATTGCCATACCCAGCTCGTGGGCGCGCCGTAGAAAAGATCTTTGCGGTTGCAGCGCGCGATCAACAGCCAACGCAGAACGCGGTTCCAGAAAACGGAAAAAGACTGCGCCGGAATATGCTCCACCACATTATTGGGCAAAAGCGCGAACCGGGCACCGAGCCCGTTAAATTTATTAGCGAGGTAGAGATCGTCGGTGATCTGATTCAGCGCCACCTCGAAGCCGCCCACCCGGGCCAGCAGGCTCCGATGAAAAATCATTGAGGCGCCGTTCATCACGCCCTTGGCGGGATTTAACGCCGCGAGGAGGAAAAATGCGGAAGCCTCGGTGTTCGTGCCCACGCCCTCGAGCATCGCGCCCAGATTCGGCGCCTGGCGGAAAATATTGAAGGTGGAGCCGTAGGTATTTTCGTCGAGCACCGCGATCGCATTAAGAAAAAACGAAGGCTCGAGGGCCACGTCGGAATCGCAGCAGTAGAGCCAGTCGTACTTGGCTTTAGGAAAAGCGCGGCAAAGATTGGAATTTTTTGGGTTGAGGCCCGCGTCTTTCCCGCCCACCGCGAAGTGAATCTTATCGCCTTTTCCCAGCGAGCTCGCTACCTTGCGGGAAAACTCCAGCACGGGATCGCTCTCGGACTGCACCCCCAGAATCACTTCGATAGGCCCCGGATAATCCTGCTCAAAAATCGAGCGCAGGTTTCCGCCGAAGGTCGGATAAATTCCTTTCACGGGAATCAAAACGGAAATCCCGGGAAACTCGCGGATAGCAGAGGGGGACTGAGACAGCGCGCGCTTCCTCGCCTGGCGGCGCAGGAGCAAACAAACGGTGGTGATTTGGTAGAGCGTGGTGGAAAAAAGCAGCAGGGCAGAAAATCCGAGCAGTACGAGCATTGTATTCCCCATCCGTGGGTAGGTGCTTTCCAGTCTCTAGAAAGATCGTCTTATAATATTAATGCGGAAGCCGGGGGCCGGGAAACGAATAGTTGACGTACGCGGAGACAGGATTCTTCCCGGTAGAGTGAGTTTAGATCATCCCTAGGGCACGGAACTGTGATCCTTCCAGAGGGCCCTGGTAAGCCTGCAAAGAGGTAGAAGCCAGCTCTTTTTTTTCCAAGCCCGGCTCGTTTACGGCGGGAAAAGCAGGCAAGCATTGCCGGAAAAATTCCACGAGAGCCTCGTTATCGTCGATCCGGTCTTTTACCCGCTTGAGTTTCCACTTGGTAAAAATACGGGGCGGCTTATTCATGAACACGTGGCCAAAGAACGTGGATCTCTCCATCCAGCGCAACGAAGAAAGCCCCAAGAACAGCGACCAGGCACAAAAAATCCGGTACCCGCGTTCCTTTACCGGTATCGCCGTAAGGTAACGGATCGCGCCCTCGGCATTCGCCTTCACGCTCGCCAGCAATGCTTCCCGCGAAGGCACCACGAGGTGGCGGCCCTGCTTTTCGTCTTCCGCCTGATCCTTGAGCAAATTCACCTTCTGCAGGAAAAGCCCGAAGTGGTGGCCATCCAGCAAATGCGAGGGATCCACGGCCTTGCCCGAAGCCCCGGCCAAAAGATTGGTGAGCAAATCTCCCACCACGCCCGCCACGAAGAAACAGTACTGATTCACGTCGGGCAGATCACGCAGCCGGATCGCGCTGCCTTCTTTGCGCTCGCGGGAAAAATAGTTCATGCCCCGGTACATATTGAGGATCGAAGAACGCATCATCGCCTGAATACTCTGGGGTAAAGCATGGAACCGCTCGAAGGCGCCGCCGGCGTCTACGATGAGCAAGCGCTCTCCCTCGGAGATGCCCGCGGGAAAGGATTCAATCCAGGCCTTCACGCGGGCGGGAGGCACGGAACGATCTAAGAATTCCTGGAAACGAAGGTAGGCTTCCGCCTGTTGTTCGGGCTTGGCCCAATTTGCATCCTCAACCGTATCTAGAATGCGACAAAGTAAGTAAGAAAGGCTCACCCAATTGCGGAAATCACCGTCGAGCTGGGCGATGCAGAAGGAAAAGCTCCTGCTCACGCGTTCTAAGTGGGATTTGTAAAAGTCACCGTCCATCGGACGAAAATAGTAACGTTCCGCACGGCGCAAGAAAAGGGATTTGGTGGTGAGCATATCTCTTTGATTGTGCTGGGATTTTACCGGTTTTTGTCTTCATCCCTCCCAAATCTCACCCGGAATCCCCTAGCCCCCCGAAATGCCTCACCCCCGCCTCTCGCATTGACCCCCCAATCCGTTCTGATTATAAAACTCGCTCACGCCAAACGGGGGGCTCCATGCACGCGCTATTTTTGTCTTTTTTCCTGTCGCTAGCCGCTTTCACCGCCGCTCACGCCGCCGAGCTTCCGGCCGATATCGCCAAAGTTTACTCCTACCAGTGCGAGACGAATTTCCTCGAAGGCGAAGGCGTAAATGGCAACGAACTAAGCTGCACTTCCTTCCAGCAACTGGGCTTGCTCTCGGCAAAGTTCACGCATTACCTTTCGCATTCCGCCGCTTTCACGAATGCTGAAAAAATGGCCCGCGATGAGTTCTACGCGGAAGGCGTATGTAACCTTCCGGTGATGCGCATGCGCTGCAGCGAAACACTCCCCGAGCTTCGTTTTGGCCTGGCCGCTGCGCCAAGCGATTTGTTCTCGGTGGCCGTATCGCTCTCGCCTGCCCCGGGTCTCGCGCCGGAGCTTCAAGGCTATGGATCCGCGGCCGTTAGAGGCAAGTGCCCCTCCGGCCTCGAGTTGGTGCAGGCCTACCGGGCAGCGCCAAAATCCATCCATCGGCCTTTGCCCACGAACTTCGTGAATGAAAACGGCCGCCTCGACGATCTCCTCGTGATGGCTCCCACCAAGAAAACGCCGCGCATGGAAATCACGCGCCAACGCAATTCGATTTCCTGCGACGAAGTGGGTGATTGCTCGATGGCGATGTTCGATCAGCCGGTGGGCTTCCAGCGCGTGGACTATAAGGCCACGGGCCCAGGCCTATGCGTGATCCCCCGCGGATCCTTGCCGGCCGATGGGAAAAATTTTCCTTAGATTATTTCGCGCAAAATTTGGAGAAAGAAAATTTTGGGAGCTGCGAGCCTACTTCGCCCTATCCCGCTTCAGCCAGTCCTCATCCAAGAGAAATACCTGCAGGATTAAGATTCCGATCGATACCACGGACGCATTCACGAAAAAAAGCGCCCCAAAATGCAGGAGCGTGTTTAGGCTCCAGGTTACGATTCGCGTGCGTGGGAACAGCGCCAAAAAAAATGAGCTCGATTCGATAAAGAGCACGCCCCAGCCCAATAGTTTGGCCGGCAGGATCCCGCAGATCCCTGGTCCCACTAGCGAGGCCAACGGACTCAGGCCGCAAAAAAAGGTAATGAGCTCCCCCGTTTTCCAGGGAGCAAAGAAAAGTTTCGAGAAACCCGACACGGAAAATCCTAAGTATACCGCGAGCAATAGCCATGGCTGCCAGCGCTTGCGTTCGCCAAGCTTCACTTCCAGCGGTGACCAGGCTTTAGGCCCGCAATAGTACAGCGCGAAGATGAAAAGAATCGCCGCGAAATAGGCCGTGTGCACTTCGCGCAGAATCGGAAACAGCAGCGTGGATCCGTGGAAGGTAAGAAGCAGGACTAGGGCAGAAATCCTCGTATGGAAACCCGCGCAAAAAGTAACGGAAGATAAAATTCCGAAAATGAGAACGGAATGGAGGAGCCAGGAATTGTTCTCGGCGGAAAGAACGCTGAATGCCATCCAATCCGTAAAGCGCAGGGCCAGGCAAAGGAAATAGTAAAAAACGGCAGCACCGAGAGAAACGCGCACGAATACCTGGCGGAAATTTTCACCGAAGAACTTCATGGGCCGCACTCCACGTGCTCCGAGAAGAGAATGGTGCGGGAGGAACTACGAACCACCCAATCCACTGCTTCCGGCTTTTGGGGAAATCCTAGCTCCGATTTTAGCCTCTCTTCATTGCGGCAGAAAGTCTGCGTAAGGACGCTCTTGCCGGTGAGTTTGCCCACATGGTGGGGCCAATGGAAGAAAAGCAGAGCCCGGTAGTAATTCTCCACGAACTTCCGCATTCCCGCGCCCGAAAGCACCAGAGCTTCGGTGCCCGCGCTCAGGGTGATCTCCATCGTGTTGAAGAATACGCTTTCGCGGTCGAACACGAGGGGCTGTTGCGCGAAAGAAAACAAAACCGGGAGCACGGGGCTGGAGAAATTTAGCGCCGGCTGCTTACCGCGCAGGAGGCTGCCCACATGCACCAGCGAATGGCTCACGAAAAGGGCGAGAAACAGGAATAAACAGAGAGTCTTCTTCAAAGGTTCTTCCCAACGATCACAAAAAGAAAAAGGGCCCCCTTGCGAGAGCCCTTTCCCCAGTCAGCTACATAAGAAGGTCTTAATAAACTACTTGAACCTTGCCCACCGCGAAGCCCCAGCTGTTGATGCTGGAGTCGGAGGTGAGTTTCAGGGTCATTTTGTTGCCGGTTACGTAGAACGAAGTCTGGTTATCGCTCTTGCCGGACACGGCATCCATCTCGGCGCCCGAAGCGTCGTAGATTTTTACGAAGTCGTAGCCGCTCTCGAGGTCAACCTTCGAGAATACCACGCGCATGAACTTCGCATCGGCGGGGCCCTCGATCGACCACTCTTGCTTCGCGGAGTTCGCGTAAGGGTGTTCCGATTCTACGGTGCCTTGGAAGGCGAAATCACGCCAAGCGCTCTCGGCTGGTTCCGGAGAAGGAGGATAGATCCCGTTGATCGCATTGTAGATGTTCAAGCGGCCGCTCGATGCCACCTTACGCGAGAGCGAAGGAATGAAATCGCGGGAAGCCAAGAGACGTTCTTTCACTTGAGCATAGGTCATGCTGGTATCGGTTCCCCAGAGAAGAGCCGCGGCGCCCACTACGTGAGGAGTGGCCATCGAGGTTCCGCTGAAGGAATCGTACTTATTGCCCGGAACGGAGGAGTAGATCTTGTGGCCAGGGGCCGCGATATGCACGGTGCGCTTTCCGTAGGTGGAGAAGCTAGCGAGCGTATCTTGGTTGGTGGTGGCCGCAACGGCGATCACGTTGTCGATCTGGTAGCCGGCGGGATAGTGCGGGCTAGAATCGGCATTTTGGCTATCGTTACCGGCGGCCGCTACGAAGAGCAAACCAGCGGCTTTGGCGCCCGCGATCGCGTCGTAGAGAGACTGGGTGAAACCACCGCCGCCCCACGAGTTGTTCATCACTTTGGCTTTCATGAGGGTCGCGTACTGGATCGACTTCACGGCGTCTTCCAAGGTTCCGCTGCCCGCGCCGGTGAGGAATTTCACGGGAAGGATGGAGGTGGTCCAGTTCACACCGGCTACGCCCAATCCGTTATTTCCTTTGCCGCCGATCGTGCCCGATACGTGAGTACCGTGCTCGTTATCATCCATAGGATCGTTGGTGGAAACGCCGGCGAAGTTCCAGCCATGCACGTCGTCCACGAAACCGTTGCCGTCGTCGTCGATGCCGTTACCGGCGATCTCGCCCGCGTTCACGAAGATATTGTCCTTGAGATCGGGGTGGGTATAGTCCACGCCGGTATCGATCACGGCCACGAGGATGTCTTTATTACCCGTGGTGGTTTTCCAGGCTTTGGTAGCACCGATATCAGCGCCGGCAACCCCAACGGTACCAGCGGAATCTTTTTGGCCGATATTCTTCATGCCCCAGAGCTTGTCGAAATCGGAGTCGTTAGGAAGCACTTCAGAATCTTCGGAACCAAGCACATGCATGATGTAGTTGGGTTCGGCGTATTCGATGGAAGGATTGTGGGAAGCGGCCTCGAGGAATTGCGCCGTATCGGAATCGCGCGCGAGCTTCACTTTATAAAAGCTGTTGTTCGTTTCGAAAGCGTTCATGGAGGAGATACTGAATTGCGAGAGCAAAGAATTCACGGCGAGGGTTTTACCCTGGCGCGACATCTTTACGATTACTTCGCCGGGCACGCGCTCGTGTTGCGCAAGCTGGGTCGTAAATTTTGCGATATCTGAATGTGCGTTATTGTCGAGCCCAGTGAACAATCCGGCACCGGCGGCACCGATAACTGCTAAGGACCATGCGATTCCTGCTGACTTCATACAAATTCCTCCATGTAGATTCACGCCGACTTTCAAATCCCTGAACGTTGGCCCTAACGAATTAGTAAAATAATGCTAACAAGAACCAAATGGAGTGCCAGATAATTCTTGAACTTTTGACAAAAGCATCTGCATCATAACTATGTAATTAATATTCGCGCATTGCGTTATTTCCTTAATGTAACCTTTAAACCATAGATTTTATTGGGTGTGGAATCCTGACAAGGGTTTATCAAGAATTCCCCGCCAACTGAGAGTACTATGCAAACGTGCATGAAATGTCGCTTCTCAGAACGCGACTGCCGACCCCTTTGAGACCCATAGACTAGAATGGCGAAACTGAAACTCCGCTTCCGCAACGAAATCCTCCAAGCCCTTTCCCAAGCGCAAGGCCCCATTACTTTACGCGTTCTTCTTCGTTCGATTTTCTCGAAAGAAGAACTGAGCAATCCTAAAATCGAGCGCGCGGTGGACACCGAGCTCCGCTACTTAGTGAAAATCAAGGAAGTGGAACGCGGATCCGGCGGGCTCTTCCGCATCCGCCCCCCGAAAACGAATCGCGCCAAACAAATTCGCGGCCACGATCAGCAGCGCCCGGGCGGCCGCCAAGATAACCGCGAGCTTCGTGAAGAACTCGCCCAACCCCGGCTCGCCAGCGGAACTCCCGGCCGGCTCACCGCCCGCCGCGGCAGCGACAAAGGAAATCAGCGCGCGCGCGATGCCCGCGGCGAGCATAACCGCAATAGCCAGCGAAGCGGGGGCGAAGAGAGAAACGAAGAGCGTGGCCGCGAAGGACGCCCCAGCAATTTCCGCGAGCGGCAGAATTCAGAAGGAAATCAACGCGGGGATTCGCGCCAGACCGGCAAACGCCCGCCCCCGAAAAATTTAGTTACCGGCAAGGTGATGAAGAACAGCCGCGGATTCGCGTTCGTGGCTCCCATCGATCCCCCCCCCTTCCTCAAGGAAGACGTGTTTCTTAATCCGGAAGAAGCCGAAGACTTGCTTACCGGCGATATCGTGGAAATCGTGCTCGATAATACCCGCGCCGAAAAGGGCTACAGCGGGCGGTTATACCGAGTGGTGGAGCGCGGCCTGCAAAAAGCCGTGGCCCGCTATATCAAGGGCACCGCCTACGCTCCGCCCATGGCCGAGATCGACACCAAAGAGATGCAGCTCCAGATCGTGCTCGAGCGCGACCCCACCTATAAAGACGTGGTGGACGGCTCGGCCATCGTGGTGGAAGTGACGAAGATGCCCCAGGGCGGCGGCCAAATCGAAGGCCGCATCCTCAACGTGTTGGCCGATTCCCTCAATAGCACCACTGATGACCCCTATATCATTGTGAAGCATAAGCTCCGCGAAACCTTCCCCGACGAGGTGATCGCCGAGGCCAAGGCCATCCCTTCCGAGATCTTAAAGAGCGACATCAAGGACCGCGAAGACCTGCGCGACCTCCCCTTCGTGACGATCGACGGCGCCGATGCCCGCGATTTCGACGACGCAGTTTGCGCCAGAAAACTGCCAAACGGCCAAGTTCGCCTCTGGGTGGCGATCGCCGACGTGGCCCACTACGTGCGCCCCGGAACCGCTTTGGATAAGGAAGCCTACGAGCGCGCCACCTCGATTTATTTTCCTCACCGCGTGCTGCCCATGCTTCCCGAGCGCCTCTCGAACGGAATTTGCTCGCTGAACCCGAACGAAGACCGGCTCGCCATGGTGGCCGAAATCGACTTCGATCTCACCGGCCGCAAAGTGAAGCACCGGGTGCTGGAAGCCGTGTTTCGCTCCCAGCACCGCTGCGTGTACGAAACCTTGCAGCAGTTCTTCGACCGGCCGGAAAACGGCCACGAATATAATCCGCGCGTGCGCGAAAGCCTCGCGCTCCTGTTCGATCTCTATAAAAAGCTGCACCATCTGCGGATCCAGCGCGGCTCCATCGATCTTAATTTACCCGAAGCCAAAGTGAAGGTGAACAAAGAGACCGGCGAAGTGGACACGATCATCCGTACTGAGCGCCTCGATAGCCACCGCCTCATCGAAGAGTTCATGATCGTGGCCAACGAAACCGTTTCCGAGATCATGGAAGAGCATAAAATGCAGTTCATCTTCCGCGTGCACGAAATGCCCGAAGAAGATGCCGTGAAGCGGTTCATGGACGTGGCCCGCACCCTTCAGGTACGCATCAACGAGAAGTGGATCGATGACATTAATCCGATCACCTACCAGAAGATCCTGCGCGCGATCGAAGAAAACCCTGCTTCCCGCGTACTGAACTTCCTCATGCTTCGGAGCATGAAGCAGGCTTACTATACCACCACGAATCTCAAGCACTTCGGCTTGGCGTCACAGGCCTATTCCCACTTCACGAGCCCGATCCGCCGCTACCCTGATCTCATGGTGCATCGCCTGCTGAAGGCCTTCATCCACAAGAGCAAAAAAGAAGCATCGATGGCGAAGGGCTCCGTGGCGAAAGATCTTGAAGAAGCCGCCGCCCACTGCTCCAAGCAGGAACGCGTGGCCACCGACGCCGAGCGCGAGCTCATCCGCATCAAGCAAGTGCGCTACGCCGAGCGCCACCTCGGTGAAGAGCATACGGGCACCGTGGTTGGCATCAACGCCAAGGGTGCCTTCGTGGAGCTCACCGATGTGTTCGTGGAGGGCTTCGTGCCCATCGAGCGGCTCGGTGCGGACTTTACCTTCAACGAGAAACTCTTCCATCTGCGCGGCAAGCGTTCCGGCCTGGTGATTCAGGTGGGCAATAAGATCGACGTGCAGATCGTGCGCACCAATCCTCACCTCCTGCAAATCGAGCTCGAGCCTCTGCAAGGCAAGGCGAAGAAAAATAAGCCGGCCATTACTGCCTCCAGCACTCCCGTCGCGGAAAGTCCCAAGAAAAACATTCCCCCGGCGGCCAACCGGGATTTTTGGACGCCCGAGGATTTTGAGTGAGCATTCTGTCGGCGCCCAGGCAGGTTTCCAGAACGTTTAAAAATATTGGGCGGATTAAGCAGATTTCGAGCGTGTTCGCCAAGTACGGCTTCCAAGAGCTGATGGGAAAGCTGGGATTTAGCCGCTTCATCCCCGAAAAATACCAAAAATCGGAAGCCGAAATTAAGTTCTCCGCGCCTGAACGCCTACGCATGGCCTTCGAGGAGCTCGGTCCCTCCTTCATTAAACTAGGCCAGCTGCTCTCCTCCCGCTCCGATCTTTTGCCGGAAGAATACGTGCGTGAGCTCAGCAAGCTCCAAGACCAAGTGAGCCCCCTTCCCTTCGCCGTGATCAAAAATTCCGTGGAACGTGAACTCAACTCCGGCCTCGACGAGTTCTTTTCTTCCTTCGATGAAACCCCGCTGGCCTCGGCCTCAATCGGCCAAGTGCACTCCGCGGTGCTTAATACCGGCGAGCGCGTGGTCGTGAAAGTGCAGCGCCCCGGCATCGATACCTTGATCAAGGCCGACGTTTCGGTTCTCTCCGGCCTAGCTGCCGCCCTAGAGAAATACTTTCCCGAAACCAAAGTAATGGCCCCCCAGGTTTGCGTGGAGGAATTCTTTCAGGCTATGAGCCTCGAGCTCGATTTTATTCTCGAGGCGAATAATATTTTAAAGTCCCGCGCCAACCTGAAAGAAATGCCCGATGTTTACGTGCCCGAGGTGCACCTCCAGCTTTGCAGCCACAAAGTGCTCGTGATCGAAAAGTTGGATGGGGTAAAGCTCGATGATATCCCCGCGCTCAACGCCGGGGGCTTCGACCGTAAATCCCTGGCCGAGATCACCGGGCGCGCTTTTCTAAAGACCGCGCTGGAAGACGGGTTCTTCCACGGCGATCTTCACACCGGCAATCTTTTTGCCCTGCCCGCGGGCGGCGATCACGGAAACCGCGTGGGTATGATCGATTTCGGCATCATGGGCTACCTTACGCCTCGCGCCCGAGAATCCCTGCTGCGTATTTTTGTGGCACTTTCCGAAGAAGACTTTGAAACCCTCTGCCTCGAGTTCGCCGAGCTCGGCGCTAGCCGCGGGAAAACCGACTTCGATTCTTTCCAGCGCAGCATCCACGCCGCCGTGGCCCCTTACCTCGGATTGCCGCTTTCCACCTTGAACGTGGGCAAGGTTCTGATCGACGCCACTTCCGTAGCGGCCCGGCACCAGATCCGCATCCCCCGCGAATGGATGCTGATTTTCAAGGCACTCTATACGCTCGAGGGAACCTGCCAAAAACTCGATCCAAATTTCAATCCCATGCCCCTCCTCGAGAGCTACGTGGCGCCGCTCCTAAAGCCCAACTACGACTGGGACCAAGTCTCTAAGGGCATGCTGCTCGGTTCCCGCGACGTGCAGCAGGTGGTAAAGATGCTGCCGCGGCAGCTCCACTGGTTCTTTAAACGGCTCGCGGCGAACGGCTACGCCATCGAGGTTAAGAATAGCGACGCGGAACTCGAGCGCGCCCAAAGCGAAAAAAACTTCCGCTTACTCGCTACCGCTTTGGTATTCGTGGGCAGCCTCACGGTGGGCGCCACCTGTTTTTTTGTTTCTCTACATATGGGGTCCATGAGTTTCCGCGTACTTGGCCTCTCTCTCCTAGCCGCCGCCGTGTATTCCTTCTTGAAGGTATTGCGATAAACCCTAACCCTTCGCAAACCGCCCTAAATCACTAAAGATTCGCCTTTCGCCGACGATACGTCGTTATGCGATTCTGGCTTTCCCTCCGCTCTCTTAAGACCACCGCGCTTTTTGCCGCCGTTTACTCGGTGCTGGCGCTTTCCGCCTATGGCGCGGATCCATTTCGCTGCTACGACGCGTTTTTCAATCTCCGCGCCACCACCCTCACCGCGGACAAGCAGATCGTAAAATCTTTCGACAGTAATCTTCCCATCGCCCGCGCCTTCGAGAAAGAGGGCTTGCTCTACAGCGATATCGCCCAGTGGTTCGATTCCGTGGACAAGACGATCTTCGCCAAGCGCATGAACGACCGCCTGGAAAAAGAGAAAGCCTTCGGCAAGAAAAGCTTCCTTTTCAACTTCCTCGACGAGTATCCCACCAAGTACGTGCCCGAAGGCGTGACGGTGAAACCCGAAGAATGGGCAAAGCTTTCCCGCGAAGACCAGGTGAAGTTCTTCACCAGCGCCGAAAATCCCTTCTCTCTCATCAACGTGCAGGGCCGCGAGAATTTATTCTACGATAACGTGCTGAACTTCGACGACGTGCGCAGCTCCGGGATCACGCCGAAATTCCTTACCGTGGGCGACGACCTCGGATCCTACGAAGTGCGTTCCGTGGGCTCCGAAGCCGACCGCGTAAAATACCTCAAAGACCGCCAGACGGTGGAAACCGGCCTCGAAGCGAAAGTGGGCCACCAGCATTTCTTCCACGGCTGGTCGAAAGACAAAGCCACGCGTGAAAAAATGGTGGGGCAATACCTGGAAAATCTCGATGCCACCAGCTGGTTCCTCTACTGGCGCCAGATCAAGCGAAATCCGGACGAGGTGAAGAGCCTCTTATTCCACCCTTACCTCGGCGTATACGAGCGCGACATGCTCGATCGCCTCGCGGAAGCCTTCGTGGAGGGCAAGCCCGAAAAATTCAACCAGAAGTACCGCACCATGGGCGCCCGTGCCTTCAAGCCGCGTGAGGGCTCCGAGACCGACGGCTGGAGCCGCCTCACCGATTTCGAACAGCGCTCCGGTAATACCGGCTCCAAACGGGACTTCATCGCCGACGTGATGGAAGCCCGCCTTTCTTCCGGCGATTACTCCGGCATGAAGGATTTCCGCTCCTACGACTTCAATGCCTCCTCGCCAAGCGAAAAGCTTTTCTCCCCTTGGCTGAAAGAAAAGGAAATCGGCACGCTGGAGAAATTCGAAGCGATGTTCCCCAACCTCGAATACAAAGATTCGAAGCGGGCCTATAACCATTTCCGCAACCGCGTGCTGGCCCCGATGCTTCCCTGGGAAAACCGCCTGGATATCGACTATAAGAAAGACGTGCTCAAGCGCGCCCAGAAGCGTTTCGCTAAACGATATCTCGAGCTCGCCGAGCAATACGTGAAAAAGGCGCCCAAGCTTAAGGGCGACGAGCTCGCCGCGCTTCGGGAGGAAGTAAGAAGCGAGCTAGAGCGCATCAATTACCTTTTCGCGCGCCGCCTGCGCCTCGACGTGGATCTCGAGCACTACCTCATGCCTCAGCCCACGAAGCTTCCGGAAATTACCGTGAAGAGCGACGGCCCGATCGACGTGAATCAAACCCCCATCGGGATTGAAACCTCCCACCGCTTCGCTTTCAGCCCGAAGAACAAAAAAGAAGCCGAGATGCGCATCCGGCGTGCGGCGGAATCTTTCGCCAAAGAAATCGACGCCGTTAAGGTAACTAAGGTAGAGGACGGCGGCCATGGGCACGGCCTCTCGGTTCGCTACCTCGTGACCGACAAGCAGGGCCGGGACTGGCGCGTGGAGTGGGATGGCGTGCAGCGTTCCTACGACGCCAAGGGAAAAGCGATCAATCCTCACGGCGGGCATATCGAGGCCCCTACGCCGAAGATACAACCGCAAGACATGACCGAGCTCGCTGCGCTCTACCGGGCCATGCGCAAAGAAGGCAATTACCCCAAGCGCTCCGCCGGCGGCGCCCATTTCAATATGGGCCTCGAACAGCTCCAGCAGCTTAGTTCGGAAGAGGCCGCTAGCCGCATGGCCAACTTCACGCGCGTATTCGAGAAGAACCGCACCTTAATCCAGGCTCTCTTCCAGCATCCCTTCCGCGAGCGCGTGGCCATCCCCGTTCCCTATGGCAAAGAGTTCGTGAATAGCATCAACGATTTCAAAGGAGACTGGGGCGACCTCCAGTACCTCTTCTACAACAAGCAGTACTTCAATCCCTTCGTTACCCGCAAACCGGCCTATATTCAGATGAATACCACCGGCCTGATGAACGATGTGGTGCCCGAGGCCTACAAGAAAACCATCGATATCAAAAAAGCCGGTATCGACGACTGGTTCCCTTCTTTCTCCAAGGGCGGCAGCGACCGCGTAGAGTTCCGCATGAGCGACGCCATGACCGACGAACACCTTCAAGCGTTGCAGATCAAATTTTTCCGCGCGCTGGCCAATCGGGGACTGAATGGGGAAAAGGTAGTGCTTTCCCTCGAAGATAACGCGCCTAATATGCTCAAAACGTGGCGGGAGAATCCCAAGCAATTCTTCGCCGACAGTGATGCCTTCCTAGAGTCGCTGGGCCTAAGTCCCGACGAATTCCGCCCCTTGCAAGTACAGGCGATTCAGCAGCAGATGGCGAAGGGCGCGAAAATCGAAGAAAGAAACGCGGCGCGGGCGCCTACCATTACGGTAAAACTCAAAAAGAAATTCGCCAAATCGGACGGCCAAGACGAGTCCCTCGACAAAGTAGCGAAGCGCAAAGCCAGAAAAGAAAAAAGGCTGACGGCGAAGCAAAAAGAAGAGGCCGCCAGACTGCCTCTGATGCGGCCGGATTCATTCCTGCCCGCCGCGGAAAAAGAGAAGAGCGAAATCGGCGGATTTACTTTCCGCCCTTCCGAAGGCAAGGCAACGCCCGCTGACGAGCACAATTAACGGCGGCTTCCACATCGAGCACACCCCCGCTAATCGTTTTACGAGCCAGGGCGGCCGAAGGGCGAACCGTGGCCATAAGAATGGCTTTCACCTGAGGAGCCGTGAGGCTGGGCGCAATGCTGCGCACCAATCCGGCGGCACCGCTTACCACGGCGGCGGCATCTGAAGTTCCATCCCCGTAATCCCACTTATCGAACCAAGCGCTCCAGATATCGTCGCCAGGAGCGGCAAGATGCACGTGGCGCTGGCCCCAGTTCGAGCGATAATTCAAATCGCTTTCTTTGCTGCTGGCCGCTACGGTGATCATATTCGGCAAATCGTAACGCGCGGGATAGGTGGCGGCGAAATCGATATTTTCGTGATCGTTCCCCGCCGAAACCACCATCAGGATATCGTGCTCACCGGCCACCTGAATGGCCTTTTCGAGATCGTCGTCCTTACCTTCGCCCGCAAACGACATATTGATGATTCGGGCATTCGCCTTAATCGCGTAATAGATGCCCTTGATGCCGTCCTCGGTGTCTCCGAGGCCATCATAGTTCAAAAAGCGCACCGGAATGATGGAGCACTTCGGGCAAACCCCCGCCCCGCCCACCCCATTGTCGGCCACGGCGGCGATGATGCCGGCCATAAAAGTGCCGTGCCCAGAGCGATCGAAGGGAAGCCCCGAATTGCGCACGAAATCCCAGCCGAGAATATCGTCCACGAAGCCGTTGTGGTCATCGTCGAATTTATTATCGGCGATTTCGTTCGGATTGAAGTGAAGGTTGGGCGCGATATCGGGATTATTGTAGTTCACGCCGCTATCCACGATCGCGATCGTAGTGGAAGGATCTCCCATGGAGATCTTCCAAACTTCTTTGGCGCCGATGCGATCGAGGTGCCATTGCTTACTAAGGTAAGGATCGGTGCCGGCTTCGGGGGCCGCTGGGCGAGGACGAGAAATCGGCGGTGGGTTGTTCGCGCCTCCGTGGGCAACTACGGACTGAGTGAGAGCGTAGAACAGAACCAGCCAGATTTTTCCCATCTTCGGCATTCCCCCTTTGTTCAAGACCTGAAATTAGCAATAACAGATTTTTTTCCTGCGCCAAATAATAATCCAGTGGAACAAAAAATTTCCGGCGCAAGGATTTTGGGCGTGGAGAAAATTTTGGCTTAGTTTGGTTTCGCGAAGAGGCCGTAGCGCGCCTCACAGCCGCCACGGACCCGTTCGGCATAAGCGGATTTAGCCTGGGTGGCTACGTAGTCGAAAAAAGGATTCTTCGTTTTCGCGCTCATGAGCTCGGGATGAAACTGCACGCCGAGCCCACGCCCGTTCGCGAGCTCGGTGGCCTCCACCACGCCGAAGGGATCCCGGGCCACTACGCGCAGCAAGCTGTTGCCTTCTGCTACAGCCTGGTGATGCAAAGTATTAATTTCAATCTCCGCGGCGCCGGGGAAAATCTTGGTGAGGTGCTCGCTTTGGCCACGATCGATCCAGGCAGAATGAAAGCCATGGCGGTGCCCAGCAACGTTTTTCTCCTTTTCGATGTCCTGAACCAAGGGACACCCCACGGTGATCCCGAGCAGCTGGCTCCCACGGCAGATACCGAGAAAAAATCCCCGCTCGCTCTTAGTATAGTGTTCGACCAGATTCTTTTCCGCGAGGTCCCGCGTCATACTCAGGGGCTCTTTGGCGTAGGTGATCTCGCGGCCATAGAGGTGCGGATGGGTATCGTCGCCGCCGATGGCGAGGAGCAAATCGAATTCCCGCGTGAGCTTGGCCCGAAACTCTTCCGCTTCGGAAGCCGACAAGCCGAGCTCGGCGGCCAGCGGCAGAACATAGGGCTTCACTCCCCTCGCCCGCAAAGGTTTGGCGGGAGCGTTCACGTAATCTTGCGCGTGCTGCATATCAACGGCCTTATTCGCCAAGACCAACGCGCGCGGCCCGGGCGCCTGCTCGGAAAATAAGCTGAGCTTACCAGTTCTTAGCGCGAGTGGCTTTTTCACCAAGCTTGCCCGTAAATCAGGATTGAGGTTCACCGCGCTCTGGTAACGGCCAACCGCCGCGGCCAGACTCTCCCCTTCCCTCACCGCCACCACAAAGGCGTACTTAAAACCGGGAGGGTTCCAGACGGCCAAACGCACCTCGGCGCGGGCCGGGCCAGCGCAAAGAAAGAGCACGAAGAGGGCAAGAGGAAACACGCGGAACATACTGGCGTATCGGAAGGTTCGAGGCTTTTCCCCAGATTTAGCGCTTATCCGCTTTCCGTATCCCTAAACCGAATCCATTCCCCAGTACCAAATCCGCAGCGGGAAGAAGGCCTTCATCTCTTGCGAAGTGGGCAACTCCGGCCCGAAGAGGAAGCGCAAGAACTGCGCCTCGGTAAAGTGTAGCTCCGTCTCTTGGCGCCATTGCACTATATAAGTATATTTGTCGGCCCCCGGGGCCTCCTTATCCGTTTCCTTCTGCTCCAGCCGCAAATCCGTTTCCGGTATTCCAGCCTTCGCTAAGTAATCCTTCACGAGCCGTTTCATCTTCGCGAAATCCAAGAGCTTCACGAGCGCCATGTATTCGGCCTTCATCGGAATGCCGAGTTCATTGAGGGAATAGATCCAGTTCACTTCGTCGGGCATGAACTGAGGGCTGAACAGATACAGCGTTTGCTGGAAGGTTTCCAGGCAGTGCGCCGCCAGGTGATGGAGCGCGGCTTCGTCGCCCGCCCATTCATGGATGCAGTTGGTGAGGTCTTTCCCTTTGCCGATCACGAAGTAGGCCGCGAGCTCGTTTCCCGCCCAGGCGGAAATTACCCTGCAAGATCCCGAAGCGAGATAAGCAGTATGCTCCTCTAAGGTCCGGCTCACGCCGATGGGAAGGTGCGAAATCATCTCGTGGCTCTGGCGCAGGAAATTGGA
The DNA here is from genome assembly GCA_050246755.1 of Bacteriovoracia bacterium. Taxonomy (GTDB): domain Bacteria; phylum Bdellovibrionota; class UBA1018; order CAIPTA01; family CAIPTA01; genus JAKFYM01. The sequence goes on along the minus strand of JBFWVL010000001.1, from coordinate 1,743,717 downwards.
ATCGTCTCCGCCCTCAAATATTTCCAGCGAAGATTTATCGAGGTGAAGCTGCGTGCCCTTCTCGTGAAGGGCGGCGGAGAATTTTGGTTCGAGCACGATCGTCCACTGCCTGCCAGTGAGATAGAACCCCATTTTTCCGTAGAAATCGTGGCGGTCGCTCCATAAAACGGCGAGCGCGGCGCCATTTTTTTTGGCTTCGAAAATATTTTTTTCGATTAATTGTGTGCCCAAACCCTGGCCCTGGTGATCGGCTTCCGTGTAGACCCCACCCACTCCCGCCACCGGCAAAGGAAGGTTTTCTACTCGTAAAACGGCCGGAAAATAGCCCGCGTGGCCTATTAGTTTCTCCCCTTCGTAGGCGGCCCATAGATGCTTTAAGTTGTGGATATTGTAGAAGAGTGGGAAATCCCGGGCCACCGTTCCTTCTTCCTTAGTATAGGAGAAAGCAGCGGATACCCGACCAATTAAATCCATTAGCTCTACCTGGTTCGGATTGCGAATGTCCATTTAATGATCATGCCTACTGTCTAAAGTTTTTTCCTATTTTCCTTAAAGAAATTTTTCCTGACTCCGAAGAGATACATGTAGGCACTGAAAACAAAGCAAGTGGCCTACCGGGGAAGCAAGGACTGCGGAACCGAGAGAAACGATTCCCATCAAGGAGGATGGAGTCATGGGTTTAAGAATTAATACAAACGTGGCCTCAGTGAACGCGCAAAGAAGCCTGCGTCAAACGAGACTGTCACTCGATAAATCCTTAGAGCGTCTATCTTCCGGTAGCCGCATCAACCGCGCGGGCGACGACGCCGCCGGCCTCGCCATCTCCGAGAGCCTGAAGGCTCAGATCCGCGGCATGAAACAAGCCGAGCGAAATTCTCAAGACGGTATCTCCATGGTTCAGGTAGCGGAGGGCGGGCTCACCGAGATCTCCAATATCATGATCCGCCTGCGCGAACTTTCGGTGCAAGCCGCATCCGATACCATCGGCGCTTCCGAACGCAGATTCTTGAACGTAGAATACGAAGCCCTTCTTTCCGAGATCGACCGTATTTCGAACTCTACCGAATTCAACCGCGTGCCCCTGCTCAATGGCGGCGGCGGCGTGATCGATATCCAAGTGGGCGTGGGAAATAATCCCACCATCGACCGGATCACCTTCGATCCGAGCGCCACGAACGTGAGCTCTACCGCTCTCGGATTGAATCTCACCAGCGTTTTGGACAAAAACGGAGCCCAAGCCTCGCTCTCTTTCATCGACAAAGCCATTCAGGGCGTGTCGGCGATTCGCGCGGACTTCGGCGCCATGCAAAACCGCCTACAAAGCACGATTAATAACGCCGGCATCGCGATCGAGAACCTCTCGGCCGCTAACTCCCGCATCCGTGACACGGATATGGCGGAAGAGACGGCAGAACTCACGAAGCAGAACATCCTCGCCCAGGCTGGTACCTCGGTACTAGCGCAAGCGAACAATAGCGGCGCCGGAGCCTTGCAGCTCCTAAGCGCGATGCAACACTAAAGGATGAAGCTTATGAAAGATTTTGGCCTGTACTAGTTGAGTTACCAAGCTGAAGCGAACGAAGCCATAAAAACGCGATGTTAAAGTTGCGCCCTGTTTCCTGCGGAAGGTTCCGGTCTTAATGACCGGAACCGACTTTATTTGGGCGAGTCAAAAACTGATAGAAACCATCAACAGCAGGATGCTGTGCTTTTCTACATAGAGAGAAGCTATTCACGGAGGATAGAAAGATGACCACGGAAGGATAAGAAAATGGGACTTAGAATTAATACAAATATCGCGGCGATCAATGCGCGTCGAATGCTCACTAGCAGCACCGACTCCACGCAGAAATCCCTCGAGCGACTCTCTAGCGGTAACCGGATCAACAAAGCCGGTGACGACGCTGCGGGGCTCGCGATCTCTGAAAACTTGAAAGCTCAGATCCGCGGCTTGCGCCAAGCGAAGCGTAACGCATCCGACGGTATCTCCCTCGTACAGGTAACGGAAGGTGGTCTCAACGAAGTATCGAACATTCTTGTTCGTCTCCGCGAACTATCGATCCAAGCTGCATCTGATACGATCGGTGACACGGAAAGAGCCTTCACGGACCGCGAATTCCAATCGTTAAAACAGGAAATTCAGCGGATCTCCGAATCCACGAACTTCAACGGTATTCCGCTCTTGAGCGGACGTGAACAACCGATCGATATCCAAGTGGGTGTGAATAACACGGCTAACGATCGCTTGAGCTACGATACCAAATTTGCCGACGCCCGGGTTGAATCCTTGGGAATCGGTCAAGACTCGGTAATATCTAAACTAGGAGCCCAAAATTCGCTTTCGAAAATTGACTCCGGCTTGAAGCGCGTAAACGAAGTACGTTCTACCCTTGGTGCCATGCAGAACCGCTTGGCCTCCACGGTGAGCAACCTCTCCATCTACGATGAAAACCTCTCGGCCGCGAACTCTCGTATCCGTGATACCGACATCGCCGAAGAGAGCTCGGAACTAGTGAAACAGCAAATCCTCCAGCAAGCTGGTGTAGCGGTATTGGGTCACGCCAATTCGTCGCAACAGATGGCGCTGAAGCTGCTCGCCTAAGTTCGAACCAACGTACTCTAAAGGGGGTGGGAATCTTTCCCACCCCTATTTTTTTGCCCTTGCGGGCAGTAGAATATTCTCATGGCGGGATTCGTGCGAAAGCAGAAGGTTTTCATCGTGGGCGTAAGCGGCCTCATCGGCTACCACCTCGCCCGCCGCCTAAACGCCGACTTTCTGGTTTCCGGCTGCTACTTCGACAATAGGGTTTTTTTTCCCAATACCCAGATTTACCCCGTTAGCCTAAAAAATCTCGAGATGCTCGAGACCGTGATCCGCATGCAGGAACCCGACTTCATCGTCAACTGCATGGGCATCACCGATCGTAAACAGATCCATGAACACCCCAAGATCAGCGATAACATGAACGTGGTTCTGCCCGTTTCGCTCGCGGTGCTCGCGTCCAAGCTGCGCGCGCAGTTCCTGCACCTCAGCTGCGCGGATGTGTACGACGGGGAAACTGGAAATTATTCCGAGGAGGATACCTCTTTCACCCTCGATGATACTCTCGGCAAACAAAAAATTACGGCCCATAGCTATATTCGCGCGCAAACCCTCGAAAGCACGATCTTCCGCGTGGGCCACGTAGTGGGAGTCGGTCACCCCTACCGCCTCAGCAGCTTCGATCGCATCCGCGTGCGGTGCGCGAAGGGCGAAGCGATGCAGGGCCAGAAGAAGCGCATCCATAGCTATATCTCCACCCGCTCGCTCACGCATGCGCTCCACCAGGCGCTCACCGGCCCCTTTCCCGGCAAGCACCGCACGTTTCACCTCGGTGGGCCCGCCCTGAGCGAATACGATTTTCTGAAGGGATGGCTGCGCGTGATCGGTAAAGATAGCGTGACCGTGAAAACGCCCAGCGACGAATGGACGCGCGATACTTCGCTGAACTCCGACCTATTCACGAAGTCTTTCCCCACCTGGAAATGCGAGACGAAAGCGCAACTCTACCTGAATCTGCTCGCCGACCTCAGCCCAGGGCTGGGCCTGGAAAAATGGGATAAAGCGGTGAAGAGCCTAGGGGCGTAATTTTCGCCCTCGACGCCGGAGGCAAGCGCTAGAAAATAGCGGAAGATTTCACGAAATCGGTGAATAAGTAGCGCACCACGGCCTCTACGTTCACGCGCTCACCGTGGAAAGTCCAGGCGAGATCATTGAAGGGATACAGCTGCGCGATCAGATCGTAGCCTTCTTTTTTCGATTTCACCGGCGCCTTGGTGAAGGTATTCGCGCGGTTCACGAAAGAGCAGTTGATCACGCCGAGGGCCGGGTTCGAGATCACGAGCTTGAGCGTATTGCGGAAGATGATGAAATCGGCCGCGGTATTCGAAATATTGAAAATCTTCACCGAGTTCGGGAGATGAGATCCGCCGCGGTAGGAATTGAAAAGGTCCACGCAGTTAAGGAACTCTTCTTTGATCTGCTGCATGAACTCGAGGGAAGCTTCTTCCACTACTTTTCGGTGATCCTGGTGACTGATGAAATCGCCGGCGCCAGTGCGCAGGAGCTCGCTCTCATTGTCCACGAGGCGCTTAAGCCAGTGGCCGTCCCGGGATGGGCGCGAGGTCATGATTTGGCGCGGCACCTGAATTTCGGGAGAAGAGCGATCCATCATGGCAATAGTGTGACAAGGCACGTACTACCGTGTCAAGCGTATTAGATCAGCTATTTAGCGGACGATCAGCCCTTGGTGGCCGAGAATCTTCTTTTCCATGCGGCGCATGCGCAGAGATTCCGACTTTGAATACTCATGGTCATAGCCGAGAAGGTGCAAAATTCCGTGCACGAGCAGGATATCGAGCTCTTTCTTGAGGCTATGGCCCCGCTCTTTAGCTTGAACGGCCGCAGTTTCTACGCTGATCACCACGTCGCCCAGCGCTACCTCCCCGCTAGTTTTTTTTAATTCTGGCACCGTCATTTGGGGGAATGAAAGCACGTCGGTGGCTTTATTTTTCTTACGCCACTGAAAGTTGAGGGCTTGAATGGACCTATCGTTTACGAGAACAATGGAGAGCTCAGCTTTTTTTAGAGCCGCCGCCGCCGGAACCCGGCACCGGGAAAGGCTTCGTATATGGCGCCGCGCTCGGCGAAGGACCCACTCCGCTTCCGCCTGGTGACCGCGCACTTCCTTTTTGATCCGAATTGGCATTCCTCTTTTTAGCACCGTCGCGGATGGAAGGCACTCCGTATTCGATCCGGGCGTGGTAGATCCCGAGCAATACGTCGAGAAAACTCTTGGCGATCAAATCGAGATCGCGGAGCGTGAGGTTACATTCCGAGAGCTGGCCCTCAGCGAAATATTTATTGAGGATATTTTTCACTACGCCATTGAGGCGGAGCGGCGTGGGGTCGGCCACGGAACGGGTGGCGGCTTCTACCACATCGCCGAGCATCACGAGCGCGGTCTCCTTGGACTGGGGCTTGGTGCCGTCGTATTTATAGTCGCTCTCGAGCACGGACTCGGGATCCTCGGCCTGGGAGCGAGCTTTATTATAAAAATACGCGATGGTGGAAGAGCCGTGGTGTTCGCTCATCGCATCGATCAGGGGCTGAGGCAATTTATGCTTCTTGCCCAATTCCTGGCCGCGCTTCACGTGTTCCCGGATGATCATCGCGCTCATATGCGGCTGCAATCCATCGTGGCGATTATATCCCCCACCCTGATTCTCGATGAAATAAAGCGGACGCTCGGTCTTGCCCACGTCGTGGTAGTAAGCCATCACGCGCGCCATCAGTGGATTAGCGCCGATCGCTTCGGCGGCGGCCTCCACGAGGGAGCCGATCACGATGCAATGATGGTAGGTGCCGGGGGCCTTCACCATCAAATCCCTTAAAAGAGGGTGGTTCATATTCGCGAGCTCGAGCAAACGCAGATCACTAGTGCGCCCGGAAATTAATTCCACGAGGGGAACCAGCGAAACCACGATCATCGACATGAAAAGCCCCGAGAGCAATCCGGCCCAGGCGATCCACCCGATATCCTGCCAAAGCATGCTGAGGGAAGCGGCGTTGCGGGTATTGGCGATAATGCAGGTGATCATGGCCACGTTCGCGATCCCCGTGAGAATACCGGCGCGGTAGATCACGGAGCGGGTCTTGATCGTGTGGGCGAGCTGCGCCGCAATCAAGGAAGAGCTTAAGATATAAGCGGCGTAGAAGAAGTTTCGCTCGAGCAGGATCCCGCCCACGATCGAAAGCACTACCGAGAAAATTAATGCCGGCTCTTTATCCATCAGCATGCGCACGATCACGGGCCCGGCGGCCACCGGCACGAGGTAATAATAGAAATCGAAGGGCAGCTGCGGGATGCGCTCGAGCAAAGCTTCCGCCACGATGAACTGCAATCCTTTGATCAGCAAGATCGTGGCCACCATCAGCATGGAGAGGGCCAGAAAATCCTGCCAGCTCAGTTTGAACGCCGCCATTCCTCCGGAAAGAAAAGCCACCAGCGAATAGATCAGCAGGGAGAGGAAGATCGTAGTGAAGAAAAACTGGAAGCGGGAATTATCGCTCTGCGAGTTGCGCTCCATCTGCTTCAAGATCGCGAGGTGGCGCTTATTGATCGTTTCCTGGTACTTCACGATGCTTTCGCCCTTGTTGATCTTCACGAGCACGGGCTTGATCTCGTCCATCACGGCCTTGCGGCGGCGCTCGGTTTCCTGGCGATTCAGGGTCAGGTTCGGCACCACGAAGCGCTTGGCCACCGCGATAATTTTTTCGGCCTGCGGAGCGTAGGCCTGGTTTTGTGGAGTATCGAACATCGCCTTGGCCTTGGCCTCCAGATCCGCACGGGCGGTTTCCACGTCGATGATGGCGCCGATATTATGGAATACCAGCTCGGTGCGGCCCTCTACTCCGGCGTCGATGCGATTCAAGGTAATGCCTTTGCCGATCTCGCTTTTAAGGAGCTCCCGGTTCGATACGATGAGGTTCAGGTTCACGTCGGCCAGCAGGTGGGTTAGGATTTTTTCCACCCGGGGATTGAAGCCCGTGCGGGCCAAGCCCACGAACTGGGCGTCGGATACGTCTACCTCGGTAATTTCCGAAAACGTTTTCTTGGCGCTTAGAAAGCTCTCCGATTTATCCAGCTCTTCCGGAGAAATATTACGGCGATTCGCGAGGCTCACCACGTCCTGGTGCTGGCGCCGCATCTGCAGGAATGCCTGGGCGATGCGGCCGCGTACGAGCCCGGGAATACGGCGATCGTAGTCGTAGACAGAGAGAATCGCCTCGGTGGCCGACTTCCGTTTCGCCTCGGTGGTTTCTTCGTCCACCATTTCCATGGTGCGCTGGGCGATCAAATGGCGCTGAGCCACATCATTCAATTTATAATCGAGAAAGGGATCGGTGATCTGGCGGTAAATGAAAAAGCTCAGGATGGAAGCGGCAGCGAAAATCAGGCCCACGCGAATAAACAATGCGGAGCTAGCCCACTCGCGCAGCTTCTGGATATGAGGGTGCTTCGCCGAGAGCATGCGCGGCTGAAGCATCGGCAACTCACGCTTCACTTTGCCGAAAACAGGATGGTCCGTTTCGAGCACGGAGCGCGAGGGCTTTTCATTTCGCGAATTTGGTGTTTGGTCCGGCATAGTAAATTTGGCCTAATTCTTCTATAGTATCATATGTATCGGCATTCTCCGGGGCTTACCGAAGCACCTTCTGCGAGGCTAGCGTGTAGTGATGAAAAAAGAAGCCAAGCCTAAACACCTTTGGGTGGGTATTACCGGGGGAATCGGCTCGGGAAAATCCACCGTGAGCCGTTTTTTCGCGGAAGCCGGGTATCCCGTGCTCAGCGCCGACGAAATCAATCGGGAGCTCACGCAACCAGGTGGCCCCGCTTTAGGAGAAATCCAAAACGTTTTTGGCGCACGCGCGATCGCGGCCGATGGTTCGCTGGACCGGGGCTTTATGCGCGCGGAAATCACCCGCGATCCCGCGCTGCGGCTGAAGCTAGAGGCCATCATGCACCCGAAAATTCAGGCCCTCTCGAAAGAAAAAGCGGACGCCTTGTTTGCTTCGGGAAAAAAAATCGTGTTCTACGAAGCTCCTTTGCTTTTTGAAGCAAAATCCGAGAAGCAACTCGATCTGGTGATCACGGTGCATGCTCCCGACGAAGTGCGTATCGAGCGCACCATGAAGCGGGATCATTGCTCAAAAGAACAGGCCGAGAAACTTTTGCGGAGCCAGATGCCCCAGGCCGAAAAGATGAAGCGCGCGGATTATCTAATTGCGAATGAAACCGATGAGAGCTCCTTGCACGGAAATGCCCAAGAAATTCTCCAAAAATTAGAAGCCCTGCTTAGTTCCAGCGGCTGAGGTTGCCCTTCGCCTGCTCGTTGATGAGCAGCACGGTATCGTTGAGCTGGGCGGCCAGGGCACCCTTCTTATCCACGGCCTGCAGCAGCCCGAGCGCCTGCTCCCCGCCTTCTACCAAGCCTGCCCCCGATTCCTTCCAGCGCTGGAAGAACTCGGCCAAGCGATCCTGTTCCTCGCCGATGGTGCCGAGGAGGGAGGTATCGATCTTCTTGCCGCCGAGGTGCGCGGCCATGGATCCCGCCGGATGGCTTTGCATGAACTCGTTCACCTTAGCCACGAGCTCCGAAGTGCTCGCGATGAATCGCTGGAGAGAGTCGGCGTAGGCGCGCGCGTGATCGGCATACTCCCACTGCGCGCTATCTTCGGTAAGGCCCAGGTTTACGGCGCGAACCTTGGCTTCGTCCGCGAAGGCGCCCAAAGCTTTCTGGGCGGTTTCGTACTCTTTCAGAAAATCAGACATTTCCTTCGTGGCGCCGCGAAGTTCCTGCTCATAAGTGGTGGCAGTGGTAACCACCTTCTCGTAGCTCGCGAGATCCGAAAGCAAGTGGGTGCGGTTGGCCCGCCAGCGCTGCACGTCGCGCTCGAGGGTGCAAACTTCAGAAAAGAAATCTCCGTCGGTGGTGTGCACGGCACGCACGAGGCCGAGAACCTCGCTGTGGCCCTTGCGGATTGCCGTAAGCTCGCTGGTAATTTTCTGCAGGATCTCTTTCTGACGCTCTATCTGATCGATGAGGGCGCCGGTCTCGCTCTTCCAGAGGTGCTCGCGCTCGTCGATCTTCTGCTTCATGTTATTGAGATCGGCGGTCATATCGCGCACGGCCGGAGAGTCTTTTTCGCCCGAAACGAGCTCGGCGGGATAGAAATTGGAAACCTTCTGCACGAACTCGCGCACGCGAGCCATCTGCACGGCCACGGCACGGTCGATGCGGGCGGCCTCGTTGCGGATCTCGCGCAGGCAATATACTTTTCCGCCGGCGGCCCGGCCACTCACAATGGGGCTAGAGATCAATTCCACGGGAATCAGCTCATCACCCTTTCGTACCAAAAACTCGAAAGCATCGGTTTGCGGCAGCGCGAAGGATCCGCGCACAAGCTCGGTGAGTACGCCGACTTCGCCTTCGCGCACGGCAATGCGTCCTTCGTGGATCAAATCGTCGATCGAGGGGGTCATGCCGGCCTCAAGGCCGAATAAGGCACCCGCTTCGGCGTTCCAGAGCTTCGCCACTCGGTCTTTGGTGAACACGAAGTACGGGAGCTCGAGAGATTTAGAGAGCGCGAGGTGAGTCTGGTATTCCACCACGAACTCCTCCTCGGCCGCCTTGGTCTTCTGGTAGATCGCGGCCCAATCGGCATCTTCCTGCAGTAGCTCCGCGGCTTTTTCCGATTGAGGATCCGTGCGCTCCCGTCCGAATTCCTTGAGGTAAGCCACGAGGGCGCCGCTGCGGGTCTCAAATTGGAGGCGCGCGATTTTATGCGCCACAAGCAGAGCCACTACCGAACCGCAAGCCACGAGGAGGCCCAGCACGCAGGAATAGAGGAAGGAACGGCGGAAGTCTTCGGTGCCCGTATCTTGAGCTTGGTAAAGATCGTGCGCCGTTTTTGGAATCGCCTTCTCTGCCCGCTCGAGCAACTCGTTTTTCTGCCGGCGCCATTCGGAGGCCTGGTTATATGCTTTTTCGTAGCTGGTGAATAATGATTCGAGCGCGGCCACGCGGGGCGCGAGGGTGGGATCACCGGCACCAGCCACGAGGGGGCGCAGCGAAGCCATTCGCTCTTTGTTGCGGCGGATATATACTTCCTCGGTCTCATCGCTTTCGTTGAGGAGGCTATTCTGGGTATCGAAGAGGATATTCAGGTAGATCGCGCGGAGACGGATGTCGCCGCGGGGAATCTCTTTGCGGTAGGCGTTCACCAAAGTTTCCATGAGCTCGCGCTTCTTACCGAGCAGGTAGCGGGCCTCCGCTTCGCGGGGCTTATTCGCAAAATTAGTCATCACGGGCGCATACGCCTTGCGGAGGTCTTTCCCTACCTGGCTCTCGGGGCCAAAGCCCGAGGAAAGATCAAAGGATTTCAGGCTGCGCTTCACGTCTTCCGGTTCTTGGGATTGCTTGAGCTGCTCCTGGAAACCCTTCAGCTGCGCCACGATGCGGTTTTCTCCCGATCCCATCGCGGAATTTTTTTCCACCGAGCGGAAAAATCCGGCGAGGGTGAGAAAGAGCGTGACCACGAAAGCCCCTACGATACAGGCCGAAAAAGTAAAATGGATCCTAGATGCTCGCACGCGCGGCCTCCCAACGGCTATAAAGCCGCATTAAATTCTCTCCCTCGAGCAGCGGCAACGCATTCAGCGCCCCACTGCTAGGATAAAGGCCAAGATTCTCGAACCAAGTTCCTTCTTCCAAAAAATCCGCGCAGGAATAGCGCCGCGTTTTTACCCGGGCCGCCGCCGACTCGCAGAGAATCCAAAACTGGAAATCGGCCACCGATACCTGCACGGCATAAACCGGCGCGATATTCTCGCCCTCCGCTGGAACACGTAAGCCTTCGGTGGCGCAAAGAAGAGTGACGATGTCGCCATCGGCGCAGGGCAGGCCTTCCGCGTGGATATTTACCAGCTTGGTGCAGTAAGACTCGGGCAACAGCAGCTCAACGGCTCCTTGGCGCAACACCAGGCATTCGAATCGGGCGCGCGGAACGGGAACCTTGAATTCGATCGCACCGCCAAAGTTCTGGAAAGAATGGCGCGCGAACCAGCCGCCGTGCGCCGCCACTTGCGATCGCAGTTTCTGGAACTGGGTTTCAGAATCGAGCTCGGTGATGAAGCCGCCGGAATAGCCTTTGCCGTCGTCGATCAGACGGAAGTGTACGCCATCGCTAGTGGCCCGCACTTCGATGTAGACGGAATAGGTGCGAAAGAGGTGGTGTTGCAAGCGCTGTGCTTTTCCCATCCCGCGGAAAGAGCGGAGGGAAGCTTTCAGGCAGGCCATGATGGCGCCCATTGAAACTTCCACCATTTCAGCCGAAATTCGTCCCTCGCCATAGTGGGACACGGCGATTTCGTAGCCCTGCGCCGAAGCCTCTTGCACAAGCACGGCGGTAATACGGGTAAGAAAATCCGAAGCGGAAAGACTTTTGCGGAGAGAATCACTGTGAATGAGCTCGTGCAGGCTCTGGAAGGCTTCGAGGGTTTCGGTGCGCGCGCGGCTACCCAGCAGTTCTAACTGCTCCTCGAGGGCTCCTAATTGCTCTTTTATCTGTTGCCGCTGCAAGCTCACTCCATTGAGAATGCGATATCGGTTAAAAATCTCCGCCGCTTCTTTACGCGGCGGAGACCATTCTGGCCTAGGCCAAAAGCTGTAAAAATTCGTCGAAGTTATTCTTTAACTTTCCTTTGAGACGCAGGATGGCCTGAGTGTGCAATTGGCTCACCCGGGATTCCGTTACCTCGAGCACGCGCCCGATCTCTTTCAGGTTCATGTCTTCGTAATAATATAGAGCGAGCACCAAGCGCTGTTTCTCAGGAAGCCCGTTGATGGCTTCTTCCACCATACCCTTGAGATTGGTGCGGCTTACTTCGGCGAATGGGTTGTTCAGTTTCCCGTTCTCGATCAGGCCGAGCATCGATTTTTTATCGGTTTTGGTCAGGCTATTGAGATCGTCGTAGTTGAGCAAAGAGACGGAACGAACTTCGTTCAGGAGCTCGCCGTATTCTTCGGGGTTGATCTTCAGCTCTTCGCAAACTTCGGTATCGGTGGCCGGGCGGCCCTTGGCGTGCTCGATCCGGGCGAAAACGCGCTCAAGCTGCTTGGCCTTTTCGCGCACGGAGCGTGGAACCCAGTCTTGCGAGCGAAGCTCGTCGAGCATCGCGCCCCGGATTCGGAACTCGGCGTAGGTTTTGAATTTGTTGTCGCGAGTATGGTCGTATTTATCCACGGCATCCATCAGCCCGATCACGCCGGAGCTGATCAAATCGTCGAGCTCGATATTCGCCGGAAGACGAATCGCGATCTTCTGCGCGAGGTATTTTACGAGCGAAGCGTACTTCACCACGATTTCATCTTTGGTGAGGCCGTCGATCAGTTTCTTCCCGATTTTTTTCTCGGAAGGACGGGGTTGTTTCTCGGATTGGTTTTTATATTTCTCAACTGCCTTGTTCATAATCCCTCATCCTCCTAATTCAGGCGTGCCCTAGCAGTGCTCTAAAGAACTGTACATTCCCCGAAGCAACCGTGCGTTCGAGGGGCTTAGCAAACGTATCGGCTAGGCGTTCAAAATTCTTAGCGGCATTCGATGTGGGATAAGCCGATACGATCGGTTTTCTCTGGCGCACCGCGTGCGTCCACATATCGTCCCAAAGCACGTGCCCCAGGTAGTCGATCGCCACGTTCAAGAAACGATCGGAAACCGCGGTGATCTGCTGGTACACACGCAATGCTTCGGCCTCGGAGCGTGACTGATTCACCAGCAGCTGGAAATCTTTGATCTTGTGCTTCTGGTTGAGCACCTTGATCAAGGCATAGGCGTCCGTGATCGAAGTGGGTTCGGGAGTGGCCACCACGATGATCTCGCTGGCGGAGGAATTCAGCCAGGTAACGTCGTCGCTGATACCCGCGCCCGTGTCGATGAGCAGGTAGTCGTAATGATTTTCGAGGCTCTGGAGAATCTCCAGCAAGCGGCTCTTGTCTTCGATCCCGAGGCTGGTCATTTCCAGTACTCCGGAAGACGCGGGTAGCACGTCCACGTTCGGGCACACGCGGGCGAGAATATCGAGCGGGTCACGGCCGCCATGCAGAACGTCGTGAATCGTCCCCTTGGAGCGAACGTCGAGCATGATATCCAGGTTCGCGAGGCCGAAATCGCCGTCGAGTAATAGCACCTTTTGGCCGCGGGCCGCGATCGATAGAGCGAGATTCGCCACCACGCTGCTCTTACCCACTCCGCCTTTACCGCTGGTGACCGAAATTACCCGCATCCGTGGGCTTTCCGAGCCAACTCTATCTCTGCTCCGGCGAATTTTTCCGCCCGTATTTAACTGCAACATTCGTCCCTCCATGGACTTTCAACGTTCGAATCAGCGACTAACTATAAATCCAAAACTAAATCGGCGATGCGCTCTGCGCTGGCCTTCTCGATATCTTCCGGCACGCGCTGGCCCACGGTGAAATAGAGCAAGGGCAGCCCGCTGCGCTTATGCACATTGTAGATACAGCCGTAGAGGCTGGTTTCATCGAGTTTTGAGAATACCAAGCCTACCGGATTGAAAATCTTGAAGCGGGTCACCACTTCGGTGATGTCGGTATCTTTGGTGGTGGCGCTCACGAGCAGCGCGGTTTGTACGCCCTCGATCGAGGCCAGCATGTGGCGCAGCTGCAAAAGACTCTCTTGGTCTTTCTGGCTGCGGCCGGTGGTATCGATCAGCACGAGATCCAGACTGGCGAAATCGTATACCGCCTGCTGCAGTTCCTCGCGGGTGGTTACCGAACGGAAAGGAACGTTCATGATCTTCGCGTAGGTTGCGAGCTGATCGGCGGCGGCCACTTTATAAGAATCCAGATTGATCAGGCCCACGCGCAAGCGCTTCTCGAGAATTCCGAGACTGGCAATTTTGGCGATGGTGGTGGTCTTGCCCACGCCGGTGGGCCCCACGAGAGCCACGGCGGTGGAAGTAGATTTGCCGGCAACGGCGCCTACGTGGTCGAGCAGGTCGCGCACCTTCACGCCTTCCATTAGGTAGTAGGCGATCTTATCCATGATAGCGCCTTCGTTAGCGCGCTCTTCGGGAGTGAGATCGAAAGAAACCTGGCGCACTATGGCGCGGGCGAATTTCTTCTCGATGCCCTGATTGGCGAGGTCGTGCATGGCCCGAACCAGCTCTTCGCTCAGGTCGGGGTCGCTCTCTTCGCGCCCGCTGGCGCCGGAAGCGAGCTCGCCGATCATCGATTTCAGCTGCTCGATATCTTTCTCGAGGGAACGCACCTTCGTATCGGAGGAGGAGCTTTCGCCGCCCGTATTAACGATCGACGCGCGAGCCTGGGCGGGAGATTCTTCGTCGGAGATATCGATGTAGCGGCGCTCGCGCACGGCGGTGGCCGGGGAAGATGCCTGCGCGGGAGATGCGGCATAGCGCGGCTGCTCGGTCTCGATGATCTGCTGACGCACGCTCTGCTGCTGCTGGCGCTGCGCTTGGCGCTGGGCGTTGATGGCCGCGGCCGCGCGCTGGTCGTCGGTGATCTGGCGCGATTGCGTCTGCTGAATGGGCGCGGGCTCTTTCGCGCGGCGAGAAGCCTCGGCGATTTCCACCCGGTCCTTATTGGCGCGCTTGAGCTGCTTCTCGAAATAAGTATCGTAAATTTCGCTCTGTTTTTCCGCCTTGCTGTTCCAGATTTTTTCTTTCACGTTCTGGGGCAGATCTTTCTCGGCCATTTTCTTCTTCTTTAAATCTTTTTCGGCCACGGCGGCGGTAACTTCCACCGAAGCTTTACTCATCAAGCCGAAGCCACTCTTGAGATGCTTGGTGGACAGGATGATGGCATCCGGGCCCAATTCTCTTTTAATGACCTTCAGCGCTTCCTGCATGGTAGCCGCTTCGAATTTCTTAACTTGCATCTTCCAACCTCACGATACCAATCGATTTGAGATTCACGTTGGGCGCGATCTCGTTATGGGAGAGAACGATTAAGCTGGGGATGAATCTTTCCACCAGTTTCTTAAAGTGATAGCGAATCGAGGGCGAGCAAAGCACTACAGCCTGCGAGTACTGCTCGAGCGAGCGCGCCACGTCGATGTTGAGCGAGCCCAACAAACGGCGCACGAAATCGGGATCGGTGGCCAGTTCGTGCCCGCGGTCGGTGGCCACGATGGAGCTCGCGATTGTTTCTTCGATCTGGCGGTCCAGCGTAAGAATGGCGAGCTCGCCGCTCGTGCCCAGCAAGCGCATCGTGATCGAACGGTGCAGGCCGGTACGGGCCGCTTCGGTGAGTGCGATCGGATCCTTGGTCTGCGCGGCCACTTCGAGCAACGACTCCAGGATGGTGCGCATATCGCGAACCGGCACTTGCTCACGCAGCAGGTTCTGCATCACTTTAAGCAGCAAAACGGGCTGCATGAGGTTCGGCACCAAATCTTCCACGAGCTTGGGGTACTGCTCCTTGAAATTGTCGAGGAGGGTCTGCAGTTCCTGGCGGCCGAAGAGCTCCGGCAAATGTTTCTTGAGGAGCTCGGTGAGGTGCGTGGCCATCACGGTGGAGAGATCTACTACCGTGTACCCGTTCATGGTGGCCGCGTCTTTGTTGTTGGCGGAAATCCAAAGCGCAGGCAATCCAAACGCCGGCTCGGTGGTGGGCACGCCGGCTACCGGCTCGGCCACGTTGCCCGGATCCATGGCGAGAAGGTGATCTACCATCAGCTCGCCCTGCCCGATCGAAACTCCCTTGAGGAGCACGTTGTACTGGCCCGGATTTAGCTGAAGATTATCGCGGATGCGCAGCGAGGGAATGATCACGCCCATATCCAGCGCGAACTGGCGGCGAATTTGGTTGATACGCGTGAGCAGCTCGCCATTTTGTTCCGGATCCACGATGCTGATCAGGCCGTAGCCCACTTCGAGCTCGAGAATATCCATGGGCAAGAGGGATTCGATCTTCTCGGAAACTTCTTTGCCTTTTTCCTTGGCGGCGGCGGCCTCGGTAACGGCGGCGGCTTCTTTTCCTTTACCTAGGCTATAGGCCCAGTAGCCCAAGCCCGCGGCGATGCCAAGGAAAGGCAGGGCGGGAATTCCCGGAATCAGCGCGATCACGCCCATCGCTCCCGCCGCTACCCCGATGGCCTTGGGGTGAGTGGTGAGCTGAGTACCGAGATCCTCGGTAAGATTATTTCCGCTGCCCGCACGGGTTACGATCAAACCGGCCGCGGTGGAGATGATAAGGGCGGGGATTTGGGTTACGAGTCCATCACCCACGGTGAGGAGCACGAAAGTTTGCGCCGCTTCCGCAATCGGCATCCCCTTTTGAATCGTGCCGATGATGATACCACCCACGATGTTGACGATCACGATCATGATGGCGGCAATTGCGTCTCCGCGCACGAATTTGCTGGCACCGTCCATGGCTCCGTAGAAGTCGGCTTCTTGCGCCACGTTCGAGCGGCGCTTGCGGGCTTCTTGTTCGTTGATCACGCCGGCATTGAGGTCGGCGTCGATGGCCATTTGTTTACCGGGCATGGCGTCCAAAGTAAAACGTGCGGCCACTTCGGCTACGCGGCCCGCGCCTTTGGTGATCACCACGAAATTGATGATCACTAAGATGATGAAAACCACGAGACCCACGGCGTAATTACCACCCACCACGAAATCCCCGAAGGCGCGAATAATGGCGCCCGCCGCCGAGGTGCCCTGCTCAGGGCCGTGTAGGAGAACTAGGCGGGTAGAGGCCACGCTAAGCGCTAGCCGGAAGAGGGTAACCGTCAAAAGCAGAGAAGGGAAAACGCTGAAATCGAGCGGCTTCTTCGCGTAGGTGGCGGTGAGCAAAAGCACTACCGACAGCGCGATCGACAACGTCAAGAAAATGTCGATCATGAACGGCGGCAACGGCACGATCATCAGCACGAGAATGCCGATTAAGCCCATGGCCATGAGCAAATCCGCGTTTTTCGCGTATTGCATGAAGCCAGTCTTGCTATTGTTTTCGTTCACTTATCCAACCTTTTACAAACCTAATTTGCCCTTGAGCCGATAAACGTATGCGAGCACTTCCGCTACTGCTTGGAAGAGAGGACGCGGAACCGATCCCCCCACTTTCACTGACTTATGCAGGGCTCGGGCCAACGGCACATTCTCCACCATTGGGATGCCGTGCTTGCGTGCAATGTCCTTAATTCTCTGGGCCATGAGGTCTGCGCCCTTGGCAACCACCCTAGGAGCCGCCATTTTTTCGGCATCGTAGCGAAGCGCGATCGCGATGTGCGTCGGGTTTGTGACGATAACGTCGGCTTTCGGTACTTCTTGCATCATGCGCTTGCGGGCCTGCTCACGCTGAATGCTCTTCATACGCGCTTTTAGGAGCGGATCCCCCTCGCGCTGCTTATGTTCCTGCTTCACTTCCTGCTTGCTCATCATCAAGCTCTTCCGGTAGCGGAACTTTTGGTAGGCAAAATCCAGGGCGGCCACCACGAATAGGCCGATACAAACCCCGCCGATCAAGCGAAAAGCGGTGGAGCTCATATAGGCCACGAGCTGCGGGCTCTCCATATCGATCACGGAAGCAGAGCTTACGATTTCGCTCTTGATCAGCATATAAGTAACGCCAATCACTGCGCCGAGCTTGAGGCAGGACTTGACTCCCTCGAGCAACGAAGACCAGGCGAAGATTCGCGAGAAGCCGCTAATCGGGTTCAGGCGATCCAGCTGCGGTTCGAGCGGAGCCCAGGTAAAAAGAAAGCCGAACTGAACCACGGAGCCGAGCACGCCCGCCAAAAATCCGGCGAACGCAATCGGGAGCACCACGTGGCCCGCGGCGCCGAGGCAAAGCCAGAGAACCTGCCCGGCGCGCTCCGCGGTAAGCTCAATACCCGCGGACTCGACGAACATGCGGCGCATGAAATCCATGAAATCGCCGGCGAGCGATGGGCCCATCGCATACATAGAGCCGAGGGTGGCGATCAGTACCATCAGGGAAGTAAGCTCTTTGGATTGGGATACCTGGCCTTCTTCGCGAAAGTCTTCTAAGCGCTGACTACTGGGCTCTTCTGTTTTGTCTTCGTCGGAATCCGACTGACCATTCTGCGCCATTGTTTACGCCAGCACTTTCATCACGCTTTCAACCCGTTCCACCATTAGTTGAATTACCTCTGCCATACTCGTGCCAAAAACCGGCAAGGTAAGGGTGATCACGAGAAAACCCGCCAAAATATTCACGGTGAAGCTCACCACTAACACGTTGATCTGCGGTACCGCTTTGGCCACGATGCCAAAGGCGCAGTTGATGAGAAAGATCACCAGCGCCATCGGTGCACTGAGCTTTACGCCAATCCAAAAAACCTGAGCCGAGGTTTCTAAGATATGGAGCGCTACCGATTTTTTTAGCACGAAGCCGCCAACCGGTACGGCCCCGTAGCTATCCACCAGGGCGCGCACGAAGAAATGGTGCCCATCTGTGGCCAGAAAAAGCAGCATCGCAAGAATCATGATCAGCTGTGAGATCACGGGAGTATTTGCTTCCGAATGGTGATCATACGCGGAGGCCATGCTGAATCCCATCTGGGTTCCCATATGGGAGAAAGCGAAGGTCATGGCATCGAAGAAAATTCTCGCCGTGAAACCCATCACTACGCCCACGGCGGCTTCTTTCAGCACGAGGATCACGATGCCCATATCACTTCCTAGCAGGGGAATCAGCGAAGCCGTGCCGTAAGACATTGCCACCGGATAGACCACGATATTGATCGTGAACGCGAGGAAGATACGCACGAGGCCGGGAACGTTTTGGTCACCGAAGATGGGCAGAAGCAAGAACAGCCCGATCACGCGGCTAAGCGACGCGAAAAAGAGCAGAACTTCAGTTTCGGTAAAGCCGTCGAGGCTCACGCACTACCTCACGTAATTTGGCAAAGAAGTAAACAGCTCGGTCGTATAAGAAGTCATCATCTGGGTCATCCAGGGAGCCATAATGATCATCACCACCACGATTGCGAGCATCTTGGGAATGAAGGTAAGCGTGGACTCGTTGATCTGGGTAACCGCCTGGATAATACTCACTACCAGACCCACCACCAGGGCGGAAAGAAGTAGCGGAGCCGCGAGCATAACCGTGGTCATGATCGCCTCGCGCCCTAAACTGAGTACGATATCTTCATTCATGCGAGCTCCTTAGCCGAAAGATCTTACGAGACTGCCGATCACTAGCTCCCAACCGTCCACGAGAACGAATAGCAAGAGCTTGAAGGGAAGAGAAATTACCACGGGTGGCAACATCATCATTCCCATCGCCATCAGCACACTCGCCACCACCATGTCGATGATCAAGAAGGGAAGGTAGAGCATGAAGCCGATTTGAAACGCGGTTTTCAGCTCACTCACCATGAACGCGGGAATCAAAACCCAGGTGGGAACGTCTTTGCGGGTATTTACTTTCTTTACGCGGGCGAGCTCGATGAAGAGCATCATATCTTTTTCGCGGGTTTGTTTGAACATGAACTCGCGGATCGGCCCTTCGGCCCGCGTGAAAGCGGTTCCTTGATCGATGCGCTCTTCCATATACGGAGTAAGCGATTTTTCGTTGATCTCCTGGAAAACGGGCGCCATCACGAAAAAAGTGAGGAAGAGCGAGAGCCCAATGATGAGCTGGTTGGGCGGCATGTTCTGCGTGGACAAAGCCTGGCGCAGGAACGAAAGCACCACTACGATCCGGGTGAAGGAAGTCATCATCACGAGAATGGCGGGAGCGAGCGAGAGAACCGTGAATAGAATAAGAATACGCACGGCGGCCACGGTCTCGGTGGGATTATTGCCTTTGCCCATCGAGATATTGATATTGGGAACGCCGATGCCTCCACCCGCCGCCTGGGCAGCCGAACTTAGGGCGAGTCCCGCGAGCAAGCAAACAATGGCTTTCTTCCAACTTTTCATCATAGGGGCTTGAAACCTTCCATGCGCTTTTTGATCATCGAGCGAAAATCGGCGCGGGGCGCTTCGGGAGCGGCGGCTTCTTTGCTCTTGCTGCCAGAATTACCCGGAATAGCGGCGCCGATCGCGCCCTGAAAGGTATCGGCGAAAGAAACGCCGCCGCTGGCGCCAACGCCCGATATGATATCGTCGTATTTTTCGATATTAATATTCGTGCCGAGGTTGGCGAGCAGGTTCATATTGTCGCCGGCCATTCCCACCACCATGTATTGATCAAGCACGCGAATAATCGCGATCGCACGCTTAGGGCCAAGGGCCTGGTTGGCGATCGTTTCGATCATGCGGTTCTGGCGCTGGAAGGGCATCCCGCGGCCAAGCACGAAGCGGCGGTAGGCGATCGCGCCCGCGCCGATGATTCCCACTACCAGCAGGAGCGAAGCGAGCATGCGCGCTACCGGAGAGGTTTTGGCGCTGGAATCTTTCGAAATGGCGGCATTGGTTTGCGCGGCAAAGATGGGTTGCTCTTCGGTGGAAGGCAAATGGGCCAAAGAAGCTTCGGCTTTCTTTTCCTTCGCCGCAGCAACGGCGGAAGCGGGCTTCTTGCTTTCGGCCAAGATCTGCTGCACCACCTGGGCGTCTTCCGGATCCTCGGAAACGGCGGCCGCGGTGGAAGAAGCCTTGGTCTTCACGGAATCCTTGGATTCTTTCGCTTCTTTGATTGCTTTCGGGGCCGCTTTGGCCGGCTTCACGGTGGAAGCGGCGGCGAGGCCCTCGCCTTTGATCACCACGCGTAAGCCTTGGGGGGTAATGCTCCAGCTAGAAGTGCTCTCGATGCTCGAGGCTTGCACTTTCAGGAGCACGCGGGCACGGGCCAGATCGGGCTGGTACTGGTAGGTGAAAACTTTTTCGAGGAGAGGGTGGGTAAGCTTCTCGGTGCGGGCCGGATAGGCGCTTACACCCTTAAGAGAAACCTGGATGAAGTTTCTTTGAAACTCCACCGACACGTCTTCCTTCGTCACCGGCGAAGAGAAGGCGAAATCAATGGCGTATTCCCCCTCACCCGCGGCGCCCTGGTGGATGCTGGTGATGTCGACGGTGGCGGCTTTAGCCCCGGAAATCATCCAGAGGCAAGCCAGCGCGGATACGGCTAGGAGTAGCGTTTTCGTGGCGATGTCAACGATCCGATCACGGATGCGACTGTTGCGAATGAACTTCATGTTCGTTCCTCAGCTGTCAGTGAACCTTAGGGCGCATCCTGCGTCCCCCCCTCACGGGCGGCTCGATTTACTTTAGTTGTTCAATACGTTCTACGGGAGAAATAATGTCGGTCAGGCGAAGGCCGAATTTCTCGTTCACCACCACTACCTCACCGCGAGCGATGAGCTTGTCGTTCACGAGAAGCTCGAGAGGTTCGCCGGCGAACTTCGCCAACTCCACCACCGAACCCTGCCCGAGCTGCAGGAGATCGCGAACGAGGATTTTCGTCCGGCCGAGCTCCACGCTTACGCGCAGCGGGATATCGAGGATGAAGTCGAGATTATGAATCTCATCGCCTTCGGGTTTCTTCGTTGCGCCAGCGGCGTTACCACCGGGGGCGGTTCCGATATTTGCGTTTTCTAGTTCCATATTTTCTCTCCCCTGCTAAAAATTATTCTACGATCGGCTTCGTGACTTGAATGGCGCGATTTCCCCGCGACACTCCAAAGCGGCATTTGAACTTCGGCGTACCTTCCACGAAAAAATCCAGCTCGCCGTCGGCATCCTGCTTGAGCGGGATCACGTCGCCGATATTGAGGTTCACGAGATCACCTACGGTGAGGTTTGTCTCACCAAGATTCACGCGGGCGTTCAGATAGGTATCACCCAAGTGCTCACGAATTTGCCCGGTCCAAACCTTCTCGAAGCGGTCGCCCTCGGGCTGAAAGCCGGCGTTGAGTTTTTCTTTGATCGGTTCGAGGGTTTGGTAAGGCACCACCACGGCCACGGTGCCGGACGCGTGCTCGAGCTCCACCTCGAAGGTGGTCGAAATCACGATGTCGGAAGGAGGTACGAGACCCACGAACTGGGGGTTAACCTCGATGCGCACGAAGGAAATATCGGTCTTGTGCACCGGTGCCCAAGCTTCATCGAGGTCCTTGAGGGCAAGGTCCACTACCTTTGCGATCACGCTGAGCTCGATGCGCGTAAATTCTTTTCCTTCGCTCTTCGTGTAGGGGCGATCCGAGCCGCCGAAGAAAGCGTCTACGAGAGCGTAAACCAGCTTCGATTCGATCACGATCATGCCCGAGCCGCGCAAAGTATCGAAACGCATTACCCCCATACAGGAAGGAATCGGAAGGGTATTGAGGAATTCCCCGAACTTCAGAAGATCGGTGGAAATAATCGAGAGGGAAGCGATTTTTCTGAGCGCCGTAGACAAGCTCACCCGGAACAAACGGATGAAGCGCTCATAGATAATATCGAGCGTCATCATGCGGCCGCGGATCACGCGATCCTGGTTACCCAGATCGTACGGCATCACGTTGATATTGTAATTCGCCTTTTCGCCGTCGGCCCCCGCCCCAGCGCCGCTATCGCCACCGCCGGGCGCCGCCGCGCCCGCATCCGCGCCCGGATCCATCACCGCGTTTAAGAGTGCGTCTACTTCGGATTGAGATAAGACCTGATTCATTCAGCTTCCTCAGTTGATAACGAATGCGGAAAAGTAGACTCCTTCTACTTTTCCTTTTTTAATATATTGGTTCGCGGTGGAGCGGATTTCTTCCTTCAGGAAAGAGCGGCCTTCGGCCGACTGCAGGTCGGCGGGCTTTTTGCTGTTCAGCAAGGAAATGATTTTGTCGCGGAACTGAGGACGGCGCTGCTTCATTTCTTCTTCGTCGCTGTCTTTGCTCACTTCAAAATTTACGGAAATTTTGGCGTAATGCGTGGAAGCCGGGCCGGAAAGATTAGCGGTAAAATCGCCCACGCTGAAAAAGTGGGCGTCGCTCGCGGGCGGCGCTTCGCCGCCACCGTGCCCGCCGCCGCCGTGCTCACCGGCCGGAGCTGCGCCATGTTCGCCGGCCGGAGCCGCCCCATGCTCGCCACCAGCCGCCGCGCCCTGCTCTACTTGATCCAGGGTTTGCTGCTGGGCTTGTTTCTTTTGCCCGAGGAAAAGGGTTATAGCCACGGCGATCACTACGACCATATTGAGGCCAAGCATGCCCATCATCATCTTGCCGGATTTATCGCTCCCACCGCTAGCGGGTACTGCTTCTGCTGCTGCTTCTTTCTCGGCCACGATACTCCTCCATGAGAATCTAGATGAACCCAAAAAGGAGATTGCAATGCATATGCCAGCGGCAAATTGGCGGAGTCGAAAACCCGAAAAGGAAGAAAGAAGGGAAATAGCTGAAAGTGCGGAAGAATTTTCTTAGCGAGAAACGTGTGAAAGGCGGATCTCGGCACTACGGCCCAGAAGCGTCAAACTGCTCTGTTCAGTGGTGTCAAAGGTTTGGCTAATAATCGGTCGTGAACTTGGAGGCAGGCTGGCGAGCATTTACCTTATCTACGAATAGAGACGGCATCACGGCCGCGAGCAAATATACCAGGCATATAAGCCAGGGAATCTTCTTCAAGAGAACCTCGGTAGGAAAAGGGCTAGGGTTGGCGGAGGAATCCCGTAAAAGAATCCTCCGCCTAGATGTTCAAACTACTTGGAACTCAGCCAGCTATTAGCCGCGCTTCATGTTCAGGATCTCTTGCATCAGCTCGTCGGACGAGGTGAGCGTGCGGGCGTTGGCCTGGAAGGCGCGCTGCATTTGGATCAGGTTCACGAACTCGGAAGCGATGTCCGTGGTGGACGCCTCTACCGACTTCGAAAACACCTTTCCGCGGCCCGCGTTGTTCGGTGCCCCTACGTTCGCGGCGCCCGAGTTACGGGATTCGCGGAACATATTGTTACCGGCCTTGAGCAAGCCTTCGTTGTTTTCGAACTTCGCGATCGCTACCTGGGCCAAGTTCTTGGTTACGCCGTTGGTGTAGAACGCCGCCAGCACGCCGTCGTCGTTAAACGAGAGGCCGCCCACGGTTCCCGCGGTGTATCCATCCTGGGTATGCTTGTAGATATCGGAGTTCGAGCCGTACTGGGTAGAGCCCTTCACGCCGGTTCCGCCACCGAGGATATCATCGCCGAACTTAAAGTTAATGGCTTGGTCCGGCTGAGCCCCTTTGGTGAAGCTGAACGCGTTCTTGGTGATCGTTTGAGACTGAAGCTTACCGTCGATCGAGAATTGTAGCGTTCCCGAAGCGCCTTCGAATCCCTGGCCCTTCACGCCGCCCACCATCTCTTCGCCTTTACCCATGGCTCTCCAGGTCCACTGGCTATCCGCGGTCTTGTTGAAGTACATGGTGAGGTTGTGCGCGTTACCGGCGGAATCGTAAACCGTGATGCCGGTGGAATAGTTAGAAGTCTCGTTGGGCTTCATCGGATCGAAAGGAATCTCGAGCACGTCGGAACGGATGTCGAGGTTCATCGCGATGTCTACGTTTTCCGTTTTCTTCGCGTCGATCACCGTGCGGTCGAGCTTAATGGCGTCGAGGCGGGTGCTGATCTTCCCGTTATCTTCGGCGCGGAAGCCTTTTACGATGGCACCGTCTACGTTCACGAGCTCGCCGTCTTTGTTGAAGTTGAAAGAGCCGTTACGAGTGTAAGCGCGGCCTTCCGGGCCATCAACCACGAAGAAACCGTCGCCGGAGATGGCAACGTCGGTGGCTTTGTCGGTTTGCGTGATCGAACCCTGCGAGAACACCTGGGTTACGCCGTTCAGTTTCGTTCCGCGGCCGATCTGGTTACCGCCGAGAATACCTTTGAGAGATTTCGCTACCACGTCGGCAAATTCTGCCCGGCTGGTTTTGAAACCCACGGTATTGGCGTTGGCAATGTTGTCCGAGATAATTCCCAGCGCTTCACCGTTCGCTTGAACGCCTGATACACCAGTGTACATTGAAGATAGAATACCCATACGAGAGCCTCCTGCTCTTTCTTACGTGGACTTCGGCAATCGGCCGCTGTCCATGGCCTCCCGTAAGGGTCCGGCCGTCAGTTAAACATCTAATTTCCCCGGATGATAAAGATCATTCTTTTCATCCTATTTTCTCGTGGATCTATGCGCCCTCACTGGCGCTGGATCCCAAAGTTCACTTCAACGTTTGTCCTCCATCTTAGATGACCACCGTTGAATCTATATTGGTGAATACGTTGCTATTCATTTGCGCACGATCCATCACCGTAATAACCGTTTTATTTTTTACCGAAACGATGAAGGCCGCGTCCTTGGAGAGAACGAGCGACTCCTTCGAACCTTTTTCGCCGGCGGCCGTTACCGCCTTCTCCAGCTTTTCCATCAAGCCATCGCCCATCGAGATTCCGCGATCCTTGATGCGGCTCAGGGCGTGGGAGCTGAACTTTAATTCCGAGGGAACAGTCTTGCCCGGCAGGGGAGCAGTCTTAGCGCCGTCGTCGATAGTTCCACGCAGCAGCTTTTCGAAAGCCGCCCCGTCTTGCGCTTTCTGCGCCGGAGTGCGCGCAACTTCGCCCGCACCCTGCTGGGGCCGAATCGCGCCTACTTGTGGAATCAACAATTCACTCACTTCGATAACCTCGGTCGGAATCTTTCCAACTTAAAGATTTGCGGGATTCCAGAGGGGGTCGGCTCCCATGCCGCCATTCAGTCCCTCGGGTGCTGCCTCTTGCTCTGCTTCCGCTCTTTCTTGCGAAGGAGAAGCGCCTAGAGCCTGCAACATAGATTTTATTTTCTCAGCGCTGAGCTCGTTCGGCAAGTTGTTTTTTGCCTGCTGCGTTGATTTTGTATTTTTTCCCGACGAGGATTTTTTCTCGTCGCTGGCTCCTGGAAGTTTGGTTCCGGCATTCAAAACGTCTTGATCCGTCAACGCGCTGACGGACGAATTTTCCTGGCGGGCCGCTGCAGGGCTATCTGCTTCGATTCTTCCCACGGTATCTAGTGCTATTTTTTTGTCACCCACGAGAAGCATCGGTTTTCCGCCCTCGAAACTCACGCCCGACACCAGCCCGCTCGTGCTGGTAATCACCTGAACCGGCTTACCGCCCTCGCCCGCCGCGTTCACGCGGAAAGTATATTCTCCCACCGCCTGCTCCTGGGCCTTGCCGTTCTTGCCGTCCCAGCGGATCGACTGTGCGCCTTTTCCCATCGCGCCGAGCTCGATCTCGCGAATCACTTCGCCTTTGGCGTCCACGACCGAAACATTCACCGCTTCGGCGTTCTCAGGAATTTCAAATTTAATTTCTGGCTGCTGGCCCTTTGCCAATTGAAAGCGCGAAGAATCGGTTTGCACTCTTTTCCCTATGAGGGAGGCGGCCAGCACGTTGTCCTGCGGCTTCTGCGCGGCGGTCATTTTTTCTAAATTTTGGTTCACGTTCACCATCTGCTCGAGCGCGGAAAATTGCGCGAGCTGCGCGGCCATCTCTTCGTTCTTCATCGGGCTCATCGGATCCTGGTATTTAAGCTGGGCGCTCATCAGCTTAACGAAATCGTCTTTCCCCATCTCGTTCTTATTTTTCTTGCCGGCGATCTTGCGATCGCTGAAATCGGTTCCAAGCTTCTGGCGGATTTGCTCGACGTGCTGATCGGGGCCTTTGGCTACGTTATTATTTACGCTTTTGATATCGGACATATTCGCCTTTCAAAAAGTTCCCGGGGATTTATCTCCCCGGGTTCTACTATTTTCTAATCGCTACGCCACCACGTCGAGCCGTCCCGCGGAGGAAAGAACCGGCGCACGCGCCGAATTCTTCACTCGCGTGCCGGGGCCCGAGCGCGCTGGTTCATCGAGGAAGGAACCAAAATTGGGTTCCCGCCCCTGATTGCTTTCCCGGCGAGCCGAGGAGCTGCCTTCACGGCCGTTTCCTTGCAGGAATCCATTCTGATTCTGCGAGGAGAACTGATCGTTCTGGCTGCTCTTCGTGTCGGAGGAAGCAACGGTTACTTGGTCGCTTACGGTTACTTCGAACTTAGCCAAAGTTAGATTTTTATCCTGGAGCGAGCTTTCCAATTCCTTGGAACCGCCCCGGATCATATCGGCTACCTTGTTGTTTTCCGCGGTAACCGAAACTTCTACTTTGCCTTCCTTAGTACCCACCTTGAGATGAACTTCACCGAGCTCCGGAGGATGAACCACGAGACGCATCTCGCCGCCGCCCTTCAGTGCCTGTACGTTCACCCCCTGCTGAACTTCGCCCATCAAGACGGGGCGCATCTGTTCGGGCTTACCCGAAAGAAATACGTCCTTGGTCTCGAGCGAGCCTTCACCCTTCAGCGACTGCATCATCTCGGCGAAAGCCCCGCTGCCGGGCCCCTTCACCTTTGATCCAGAATCGCCATCGAGCTTATCGAGCCCCTGACGGTGCGCGTTCCCGAGCAGATCCTGGTTTTTGCCTTTGCCTTCGGACTCAGCGACTGCATTGCGGACCAAGCTTTCTGGTCCGCTCACGCCCTGGGGCGGAACGTCGTCGACGGCCACGAGGCGCTTAGTGACGCCCGCGTCCTTCGCTTGGTTCTTACCGAAAGCTTCGTGCATCTTGAGGTAGGTTTCCGTGCTTACTATTTTTTCTGGCGTAGTACCCTGAGCTTCACCGCTCTTGATATCGCGTGGATTGATGCCCTTGCCGGCGAGCTCTTTTTCGAGCGCGCTGGCCGAGGCTTGTTCCTTAGCGGAAAGGGCCTGCTCGGCATTGGTTGCCGCCAGTTTTCCGTTCACCGCTTCGAGCAATTTTTGCTCGGATTCACTTAGGCCAGGGAGAGATTTTTCCTTCAGGGCGCGATTGATCTCTTTGGCATCGAGCGTGGGCAATGCTTCCGGCATTTCCGGGGTCGCCGGAGCCTGATTCATTGCCGCGGGCCCTTGAACCATCCCGATTCCGAAGAGAGCCTGCATGCGTTCCCGCAATTCCCGGTCTCTCGTCTCGGATTCGAGGCGATTCTGTGCCAGCTCAGCTGCCATCGCGTCTTTTTCGGAAGCCATCATGGCCCGGGATTCACCCGCGCCAACTTCCGAAACAGTCCCCTTATCGGTCCGACTGCCACCTTGCGATAACTCTTCCTTGCCTTTGTTCAGAGCTTTGATGATATCCATCATCGGCCCGAACTCTTGTCCGTCTCCCGTTTCTTCCTTAGGTGCCGATCCGAATAAAACATCGAATAGTCCATAGGAAGGGCCGGCAGCGGTTGCGTTCGACATATCCATTCTATTTACCCTCCTGGTAAATTGTTGTCTGTCTTCCGTTTTCGATCGCTGTTTCTGGCTCTCGTTTCTGGTTTTTGAACCGAAACTCAAACTGAAACCGACGTTTAACCACTTACATTTTCTTGGGTGCGTTCGCGTCCTCCTTCTTCTCCGCACTGGGCGGCACCGCGGCGGGTGCGGGCGGATCGATGCTTTGCCGGTAGCCGGCGTAGAGCTCCGTGAGGCGGGCGCTCTTCGTTTTTTCCACGAGGTTTAGAATCTTGGCCGCGCGGGCCACCTGAATACGCGCGAGAATCTCCACCGCGAGATCGGGGTCCAGCTGCTCGATATAGGCCGCGGCCGCCGCGGGCTTCATGGTTTCCACCATCGTGACCAGCTTCGTAACCCGCGAATCATGGTCCTTTTTAAAGGTATCGAGCTTTTCCGCCATCTTCTGGTTGAGCTCTTCCATGCGCTTGAGCTTATCCTTCAAAATCTTTTCCTGGAGATCGAGTGCCGTGGCGCGCTCGTTCAGGGCCTGCTCGCGGCCATCGAGAGAATTTTTACGTTCCTCGAGCTCCTGGATCGCCTCCACCGTGAGGGCTACGGGCGTGCTGGTTTTCTTCGCGGCCGGAGCGGAACTGGCGGACTTTGCCTCTTCCTTTTTGCTTTCTTCTGCCACCACACTGGCGGCCATTAGCAACATGAATACGCAGCCCGTGAGTAGAACTACTTTACCTTTCACTTCTCGCCTCCTTGTCCGGGCCCGTTGCCATTCGTCTTCAGGCGATTCCTCGTAACGTACTGCTCATCCACGAGGTGCCCTTCGTGGCGGCGAAAATCCGCCTTAAACTGATTCAGCTTTTTCTCGTGCAGCTTTTCCATGATTTTTCTCTGCTGCCGGGCATGGAGGAAATCCCGGTAGGCCTGCGCTACCGTTTGCTCCTCGATCTCCAGCTGCTGCTTCAAATCCACGCGGCGCACCCTTTGGCCTTGAATAAACTGATCGAGCATCCAAAATTTCGCGGCCGTAAGCCCCTCGTTTTGCCCAGGACTCCCCAGGCCCGAAAACTCCCGGCGCGCCTGCACTTCTTTTTTATCGAGCTCCAGTAAACGCTTCTCGGTGGTCCGCATTTTTTCCAGGCAGCGAGCTAAGTGTACCTGCCGTTCCTGCTCCTGCAGTTTGCGGTGCCTTTCTACGGCTTCGAGGCGGAAATTAAACTTTTTCATCTACGCTCCCCTCACGATCGCACGCATGAGCGCCACGGTATCTTGGGTAGAGGTTTTATCGCGCACGTCCTGGCGGAGAAAGCGGTTGATGAAGTCATTAAGCTCGATCGCTTTGTCGATCTTGGGATTGCTGCCGCGCACGTAGGCACCGATATTGATCAAATCTTCGGCGTCGCGATAGATCGACATCAGCTCACGGATCGCGGCCGAAAGATCCGAATGCTCCGCGCTCACCACCGAGCGCATCACCCGTGACACGCTTTTGAGCGCATCAATCGAAGGGAAGTGGCCCTTATCGGCGAGGGCGCGGGAAAGCACGATGTGACCGTCGAGGATGGAGCGCGCGGAATCTGCGATCGGATCATCGAGATCGTCACCCTCCACGAGCACGGTATAGAGACCGGTGATCGATCCGCCTTTATTTCCCCGGGCACCGGCGCGCTCAAGCAGACGGGGCAGGGTGGCGAATACGGAAGGCGTATACCCTTTGGTGGCGGGTGGCTCTCCGAGCGACAGTCCGATTTCCCGCTGCGCCATACAAAAGCGCGTGAGGGAATCCATGAGCAGCAGAACTTTCTTGCCTTCGTCGGCGAAGCGCTCGGCGATCGTGGTGGCGAGATAAGCGGCGCGCATGCGCAGCAAGGCGCTCTGCTCGCTGGTGGCCACTACCACCACGGAACGCGCCAAGCCTTCTGGCCCGAGATCGCGCTCCAAGAATTCTCTTACCTCG
This sequence comes from Bacteriovoracia bacterium, assembly GCA_050246755.1. GTDB lineage: Bacteria > Bdellovibrionota > UBA1018 > CAIPTA01 > CAIPTA01 > JAKFYM01. The sequence goes on along the minus strand of JBFWVL010000001.1, from coordinate 1,713,987 downwards.
CGGCCCCGCTCGCCCACCAGCGCGATCACGTTCACGTCCGCGCGCGTATACCGCGCGATCATGCCGAGGAGCACGCTCTTGCCCACGCCGGAGCCGGCCATGATTCCCATCCGCTGGCCGGAACCGCAGGTGATTAGTCCGTTAAGGGCGCGCACGCCGAGGTCTAAGCTTTCGGTGATCGGCTCGCGCTCGAGCGGATTGATCGGGGCCGAATAGAGCGGCATCTCCACGCCGTCGCTCGCCGCGGGCAGCTTGTCCATGGGATTTCCGCGGCCGTCGAGCACGCGGCCGAGCAGCTGATCCGAAACGCGCACGGTGGCTTGCTTGGTGAGCAGAGTCACGCGCGACTGGTTGTTGATTCCGTGCACTTCTTCAAGGGGCATGAACACTACGTTGTGCCCGTGGAAGCCGATGGCCTCAGCGAGAACTGGTTTAATATTCGGGCCGATATCTAGACGGCAAATGCTGCCGATGGCAGCGCCGGGAAGGATCGCTTCAAACGTGAGCCCTACGGCTTTATTCACTTTTCCCGTGAAGCCATAGAGCACCGTCCGCGCGAGCGGATCTAAATATTTTCGCTCGTTGAGCAAATAAGAACTGTCCATGCTGCTAGTCTCCCTCCTGGAGAAAAACGCATCACACTAATAAAAATTATACGGGGGGCCATAAGGAAAGGCAAAGGGGGATAAGGGCAAAAAGGCAGAGAGAAAAAAATTTAGGAGACCGTGTGGGAACGCTGGCTTGGATCTTGCCCACGGTGGGAGGTGAAAGCTCAAAAACCATTCATATAGGAATAGACCATTTCATGCCGACCGAATCCCGAGCTCTCGACGGCGCCATTTCGTTCACCCAGCTTTGCCAAACAACGTCAGTTCCTTGGCACCTAAGAAACCAGTTAGATCGGGCATCGTCTTATCGCAAGGCGACGGGAGGGTGAAGAACGACAAAATAGCAACCAGCACTATCTTGCCCTTCTGCCATTTTGCCTTTTCGTTACTGATCCAACGGATCATGCGCGTCGGCTTTTACCGGCTCGTCACTTTTATCATCTTCTTCGGGTGTAGCGTCTTCGTCGTCGGCCTTATCGTCCCCCGGCTTCACTTCCGACTTTTTGGAATCGTCTACGCTAGGCTTCTGTCCCGGGCGCATCTCGCAATAATAGTCATCGTCGAGGGCCGCTTCACGAGGGCCGAAAGACAGGATCGCGGCGCCGCCTTGGTCGCGCTCGCCCTTAAGGCTTTCTACGATGCGGTTTACCGCCCTATAGTCCACCATTGGGCAGCCGCTGCTCATTAAATGCACGCCTTCGTTTTTTCCAGCTTCAGAGATTTTCGAGGTACCGTGGATCACGGTGGCGCGGTTACAGGCGTTATCGTTCACCTCGGGCTCGATGCCGTGGAGGACGAGAGAGAATTTCGGGTGCTTGGGATCTTCCTTAACGGTGATGGTTTTCGTTTTGCCGTTCTTGAGCTTTTTTACTTTTTCGATCTTTGGGCCGTCGTATTTACCCACGTACGCGTGGCCGGCGATATAGAAGCCCGTGGCGGTGGCGTTGGAGTTGGGTTTATTGCTGAAGAGCTTTAGGGAATTGATCGCGTTGCCTTTAACGGTGGCCTTCTCGGTATTGCGGGGAGTTTCGCCGAAGCGCCCATGGCCGGCGTAGTAACTTTCTACTTTTCCTTTCCCGCTGAGGGGAATGAGGTACATGCGGCGGGAGGTGGGGGGGCGAGTATAGTCGACTACAAGAGCATAATCTTCGCGGTGAAGAGAAATCTCGGCTTTGCCGCCTTCTACTTTATTGCAACGGTCTACGGTGCTGGCGTCTTTTTTGTTCTTAATTTCTTTGAGACCGAAACGAGCATTACGCTGGTTTTTGAGGAAGCAGCCAAGGTGTTTCAGCGCCTTCGGAGATCCGCCGAGGGCGGCGAACTGCTTGGCGATTTGCTTAGAGATGATCGCGTTGGTTTCGGCGGGAGTGGGAGCGGCTCCCTTTTCCGCTGCAAGCGCCGGATGAATTAGGAGTGGCCAAAGAAGCACCGACAGAAATTTCATTTTCAAAGCTCTCAGTTGTAAAGATTCGCCATTTGGCGTGGAAGAATATTTATCGCTCTGCGTTATTAGAGTCAACGATTATTAGACAAAAAAGATATGGTATCCATTCCGAGAAAGGATATTGGAGAATAGCGCCGAGGAGCTATCTAAATAAATGATATAAAATCAATGGTTTATGAAGACTAGCGCGTTTTGAGCGCCTTCATTACGTTGTCGATCTGGGTGGCCACGGAAGCATCCACCACGCCGAAACGCGTCTCGATTTTGCAGCCGCCCACGGGGATTTCGGGGCTGGTTTCGATCACCGTATTGGTGAGCTTGCCGTATTCCTTCTCGATCACGCCGCGGAGTGAGTCGATATTGGCGACATCCGCCTCCGAGAGAAAAATTTTTAAATCGTCTTTGCTGCCGAGCTGTTGGAGCAGGGCCATCACCACGCGGCGAATATAATCGGGATCGACCTCCACTTCCTTGAGCGCCACCATGCCGGCCACGCGGGCAACTAGGTCCATCAGAAAAGCCTCGTTGGCGGTAAACACCTGGGCGCGGCAGCCGTCGAGCTCTTGCAAAAGCTGATCGAACTTGGCCATGCGCTCGGTAAGCCGCGGAACTTCTGCTTTGTGCGCCTCGGCTTTCCCTTCTTCGAGGCCTTTCGTATAACCGGCGGCCTCCGCCTGATCGCTCATTTTCTCCCAGCGCCGCGCGAGCTCTTTTTCGAGATAGTCTTCCTGCTCCTGCTTCACCCGATCGTCGATGCCTAGCTGACCAGCCACGGCTTTATCCAAGTGGAAATGCTCGTTCTGGTGGCGATGAGAGGAATCCGCTTCCTTGGGACTCACGCGGCTAACGAAAGTGGGCTCTTGGTATTTAACCGGCCCGCCGGAAACTCCCGCCGGCACCGGGGCTTTCGGATCGGCCGATCCGGAAACTTTCTTGGCGCCTTGGTATTGGAAGGGTTCGAAACTCATACGAAGGTATCCGCGCCGCCGCGGTTAATCTGGATCTTGCCTTCGGTCTCAAGCCGCTTCGCGATATTGACCACTTCGCTCTGGGCCGCTTCCACGTCGGAGAGCTTTTGCGGGCCCATGTTCGCCAAGTCTTCCTGGAGAAGCTGGGAAGCGCGGGAAGACATGTTCTTGAAGATCTTTTGCTTGATCTCTTCGGGAGCCGTCTTGAGCGCGATGATGAGCTTGTCGTTCGGAACTTCCTTGAGTAAAGCCTGCATGCCGCGATCGTCGAGCATAACGAGATCCTCGAACACGAACATGAGCTTTTTGATCTCTTCGGCGAGCTCGGGATCCTTCTCTTCCACGCGGGCCATGATATTGGTCTCGGTGGTCTTGTCCATCGTGTTGAGCATTTCGGCCACTGGTTCCACGCCGCCGAGCGAGGTGGAGTCGATGGTGCCCACATTGGCGAGTTCCATCTTGAGCACGTCGTCGAGCTGGGCCAGAAGCTCGGGAGAAATGAAATCGATATTCGCCAAGCGCATAACCACTTCGGCCTGAAGCGCGTCGGGCAAGCGCTTGATGGTATCGCTCTTCTTGAGCGGATCGAGATGCGCCACGATCAAGGCGATCGTTTGCGGGTGCTCGTTCACGAGGAAATTGGCGAGAGTGCGGGTATCCACGAGCTCGAGGGCCTCGAGGGTTTTCGCGCCGTCGTGGAGGCCCACGTTGCCCAAGATATTTTTCGCGCGCTCTTCGCCGAGCGTTTCGAGAATGAAATTTTTGCCTTTCGAAGTGCCGAAGATAAGGGATTCTTCCTCGCTGAGCTCAAAGAAAAAATCTTCGAGTACGCGCTTTACCATCGTTACGGGGGCTTTCTCTACGGAAGACATGGTGCCGAGCAAACGCTTGATGTCGTTATCCTTGAGCTGGCCGAAAATTTTCTTCGAGCAGCTGGGGCCCAAAACGTTCATCAGCAAGGATGCTTTTTGCAGCCCGGTCAGCTCATCATATTCAATCGGAAACGCGGCCATGGATCAAACCTCCGAAAAACTCAAAACTAGGCGCTCTTCTCATCCTTCTTGCCGTCTTCCGGCTTTTCCATGATCCATTCGTGCAGGATCTGGGAAGCCTTATGCGGATTGTCGGTAACGAGGGCCACAACTTTCTCTTTGAGCATCTCGCTCTGTACCTTCTCGGGATCCACCTTCTCCTCGATTTCCGGGAGAATATCCTCGAGCGACTGAGCCACCTGGCGGCTCTGCACCTTCTCGAGCTCTTCGAGAGTCTGCGGCAAGAAATCTTCCACGCTGTCCACGGTGTTCTCGGTAACCCATTTAATGAAGGGGCGAACCACGAAGAGGAAGAAGAGCGTGAAGATCAAGCCGATCGCGCTCCACTGGGCGAGCTGGCCAAAGAGCTTGCTGCGCTCGGCGGAAATGGCCGCTTGGTTGGCGGCGTCGAGATCTTCGCGGAAGAAAGCGAGGCTCTTCACTTCGATCTGCGGATCGCGGTCTTTATCCCAGCCCACGGCGTTGGCCACGATCGACTGGAACTCGGCGAGCTTCTCTTTCGAGATCGGCTGGTGCGTTACCACTCCGTTCGCGTCCTTGGAGGAGGATTCGTCCACCATCACCGCCACCGAGAGGCGCTTCAGAGTAGCCATCGGCTTCTCGGTGCTCTTCACGGTCTTGGGAACTTCGTAGTTCACCACTTCTTGGTTGCGGTTCGTGGAGTTCGAAGCCACCGGGTTATTAGCCGGCTGATTCTCGGCGCCAGGGATGCTTGACTTCACGCCGGGCTGCCCGGAAGGAAGCGGCCGCGAGCCCTGCATCGTGTCCACATCGCGATTGGTGGAACGGATGGCGGTATTCTCGCCATCGAAGAGAGTCTGTGTAGAAGCTTCGCGGCTAAAGTCGAAGTCGGCGTTGATCTTCGCCACCACCTTGCCTTCGCCCACCACGGTGGCAAGCAAGCCTTGCACTTTCGCTTCCAGTTTCTGCTCGAACTTGCGCTGGTAATCGAGCGAAGCGGCGGCGAACGCGGCGGCTGGGTCTTCGGTATTGTTCGAGAGCGGCTTTCCGCTATTGGAAATAATCGTTACGGCATTGATATCCATGCCCTTCACGGCCGAGGCCACGAGGCGCTGCATGCCCTTCACCTGGTCTTCGCTGGGATTGAAGGAGGGATCGAGATCCAGGATCACCGAGGCGGTGGGCTTCTGCTCGCTCTCTAGAAAGGCGCTCTTCACGGGAATCGCCAAGTGCACGCGCGAGCGCTCCACGCCGCGAATATGATTGATCGTGCGGATGAGCTCGCCCTCGAGGGCACGCTGCTCGTTAATTCTCTGCACCGTGCTCGTGGCACCGAAGCTTTGTTTGTCGAAAACCTCGTAGCCCACCACGCCGGTTTGCGCGAGGCCAGTGCTCGCGAGCTCGAGGCGAAGATCGTAGACTTTTTCGGGCGGCACGGAAATATTGCGACCGGATTCGTCCACGATGAAAGGAATTCGCTTATCACGGAGGTAGCGGATGATGGCGGTGGAATCCTCGGGAGCGAGGTTCGTCATGAGGGTGGCATAGCTAGTGCGGCTGGCCCAGTAGAATAGCGTGCCCATGCCCGCCACGAGGCCTATCACCAGCAGTACGAACGCGGTTTTGCGGCCAGAGGAAAGCCCCTGGAAGAAAGCCCACATCGTAGAAGCGCTTTTAGTGAAAAATTCGAACACTTACCCCTCCACTCAAACTTGCATGCGCATGATCTCGCGGTACGCCTCGATCACCTTGTTTCTCACCTGCGTGAGCAATCTAAAATTTACGTCGGCCTTCTCCATTTGCATCACTGCTCCGTGGAGGTCTTTATTTCTTCCCGCCGCTACTTCGTTCAATTTTTGGTCGGCCAATACCTGCGACGAATTTGCTTCCTTAACCATATTTTGCAGGAAATCTCCGAAACTTGCTCCGCCTGTTTCTCCGGTGGGGCCAACTTCTTTCGTACCTTCCAGCAGGTTCTCGCGGGACTCGCGCAGGCGGGCGGAATCGAAACCCCCACCCACTCCGCTCATTTTGCTAAATTCGATCGACATGCTCTACCTTACTTTCCGATATCCAGCGCTTTGAGCGCCATGGATTTGGCGGTATTGATGGCCGCGATGTTTGCTTCGTAGGCCCGGGAGGCGGCCACCATATTGGCGGTTTCTTCCACTACGCTCACGTTCGGCATCTCCACGTAGCCTTCCGCGTTCGCGTGGTGGTCGTGGGGCCGGTACACAAGTTTGGCCGGGCGGGTATCTTCGGCAATATCGGAAACCAGCACACCCTGGGCGTTTTCGTCCATCCGGTCTTTCAAGATCTCCCCAAAGCTTTCGCGATCGGCTTCGGCCTGAAAAATAGGATCCTTGCGCTTATAGCCGGCCGTTTCGGCGTTGGCGATATTGGAAGAGATCGTGTTCATCCGCGTAGTTTCAGCGGCGAGGCCGGTGGCGCTAATGCGCATCGAAGAAAGCAAATCCATTAATGGCTACCTCCGTCGGTAATGGCGTACTTCAGCATGGCGAGTTTTTTCTTCACCAGATCGGCCGCCGCGTTGTAGAGCAAATGGTTTTCCGCCATGGCGGTGAGCTCAGCATCGCGGTCCACGGTATTTCCGTCTTCGCGGATCACATTATTCACTTGGTTGTAAATTTCTCCGCGGACATCTCCCACTTCGCCACCCGAGGTCATGTGCATCTCGTTGGTGCGATCCATCGGTTTACCGTCGAGCGTGAGCGCACGCGAAAGAGCTCCCTCAAAATCCAGCTCTTTGGCCTGGTATCCGGGAGTATTGGCATTGGCCACGTTGGAAGAAATGACAACCTGGCGCTCCGATCGCAAGTCGAGCGACTTGGCGAGTGCTTCAAAAGTATTGTCGAACAGTTTAATGCTCACCTAGCCCTCCTTGGCCGAGTGGAACGTTACTGCCTAACCAAGAGCAAGGCGTATGCCAGCCCTCGTCAATTGGGAATACCGAGCCCGCTCGGTGGTAAGGTCCTTAATATAGAAGAGTATTTCGACTCCCACTCGATAAGCTGTAATTCCTGTTTCGCGGATTCCGCCCATACGGTTTGACTCGAATCGCGCACCTCCGTCAACACCTTGACGGCCTCCTGGCGCTTCCCGACACTCACGAAGCTCATGCCGAGATTGTACTTGGCGCGATCCACGCGGGCGCTCTTGGGAAATTTTTCGATCGCCGCCGCATACGCCGCCTGCGCTTGCGCGTGGCGCTTCTGGTACCAGAGAGCGTCGGCCTTGGCGTAGGCCAACTCTTCGCTTTCCTTTTCCATCAGCGCGGCGCTGCGATCTATGTCCTGCTCCATGCGCCGGAAATCTCGGTCGGTCTGATCGCGGTCTACAACGATCTCATTCAGGCTCAGGATATTCGCGTCGCTCACCTTCGCGTTCTCCACCTTGATCTGGGTGAAGGCTTTTTCCGCCGCGGCGAAGGCTTCTTTTTTATGGCCAAGCCGATAGTCGGAAAGAGCTCTAATCACGAGGCTCTCGGCATCGCTTTTACCGTAGACGAGGGCGATCGCTTCGGAGTAGGCCCCGCGCGCGAAACTATTCTTCGCCTTGGCGGCCTGCAGGGATGGATCGCTCGCCAGGGAAGCTAGGCCTCGCCCCTTGGCGGATTCGAGGCGGAATTTTTCCATCATTTCGTTACTCGTGGCGTAGAGACCGAGCCCGCGAAATGTTTCGGCGGCCACGCGATAGCTCTCCGCGCCGTGGAGATCGAACCATTTTCGCTCGCGGTTAAAGAGGCTCAGTGCCTCGGCGAAGCGATTCTTGGAGTTGAGAAAATTCATCTTTGCTACGAGCGCCCGCATATAAGCGGTCTTGAAGCCCTCGTAGGCCGGGCCTTCGGTTTGCGCCATGCCGTTTTGCGCGAGGGAAATAGCTTCGTCGAGCTGGCCGGTGGCCAAAAGGTACTGGCCGAGCGCAATTTTCGTCATATTACGCAAATCCGAATCCAGGAATTTGCTCGGCAAGAGATCCGAAAGAACTTTCACCATATAGGCGGGATCGGGCTCATTGGGCAAATCGATGCGCGCCAGGCGCACCGTGGCCACTAGATCGGCCTGCGAAAAAGGATATCCGTTCTTGGCGCGCATATAATATTTGCGGGCTTCCATTACATCCTTGCGCGCGATTTCTGCGATCTCACCCAAGCGTACCCAGGCCAGGCCGGCAGTGGTGGCGGCAGAATTCAGCTCGGTGAAGCGTTTGAAGTACTTTTCCGCGCGCGCGTACTGACCGAGAGCAAAACTTGCTTCGCCGATCTGGAATAAAACTTCTAGGCGCTGCTTCTCGTAGGCGGGCTGTTCGCGCAGCGCCTTTTCGCCCTCTTCGATCACACGGCCGTAGTTTTTTTCGAGGCCCAGCAGATTGGCGATGCGGTAACGGCCCTCTTTGCCAAGAACATGGCTCGGATAGTGCTCGGCAAGGTAGCGGTAGATACGCTCCGCACGGCGCGCTTGATCCACCTTCGTGTAGCATTCGGCGAGAATGATCTGCACGTAGGGAAAGTCCACGTCTTTTTCCGGGGTGGCCGCCGCCACCGCCTCGAAGTGCTGGATCGCTTGCAGCCAATTCTCTTTGGCGAATTCCTTCTGTCCAAAATAAAACTGCAAAATGCGCTGGAACGCCAGCGGGTTCCCGTCGCCGTCGCGCTGGGAGGCCATTTCGAGAAACATCGTCTCCGCCTTGTCAGCCAAGGAGGGAGTGCCGGTGGTTTCCGCGAGGCGGCGGTAGCAGAAGGCCTGGAGGAGGCGAAGCTCGTCTACGTGCTCGGATTCCGGAAAGTCGCGCAGGGCGATCTCGATCGTTTTCACCGTGAGACCGAATTTTCCACGCGCGAAAAGCTGCTTGGCCAGCTCGAAGGCCCGGCCTTCCTCGGTGGTTTTATCGCCCTCGGAGAACTTCCACTTTTGCTCCGGACTAACCGCCGGCGGCAAATCGATGCCGCCGTCTTTGGCGGTAATTTTTAGCTCGGGCATGGGCAAAATAAATTTCTGGAAAAGATCTTTTCCGCTCTCGAGCGGAGGCACGGTGGAAATTTTCGCAGCGGCTTTCTTCTTTTCCGCTTTTTCCACACTCGCGATCGCGCGGTGGGCGCCGCCCGGCTTTTTCACCTGCGAAGGAAGCTTGGTAGCCACAGTTTTTTGCGGAACCGGAGCCGCGGCAATGGGTTTTGCGGGAGTTCCCTCCTGGCGCCATAAATCGAGCACCAAGTTCGGGCCCTGCATATACGCGAAAGCTTCGGTGTCATTTTCCTGAAAGCGGATCGTGAGCTCGGCCTTATCGAGGCCGGTGGCAGAAACTTGCACCGATTTCACGCGCTTGTCGCTCCAGCTGGTGACGGCACTCAGCGCCTCCGGCCGCAGGCGATCCACGATCAGCTTGGTCTCGGCCGGATTGCCGTTGAGCAAACGGAAGGAAGAGCCGGTGGTTACGGGGATCTGAATTCGTGTATATTGATCTAAGGTTTGAAATAGCGGAGCATCGGCCGCCGAAGCGATCGCCGCAAACGAGAAGCAAAGAAAAATGGCAAGCCACCAGGTAAACTCGGTTCGCATCCTACAAACCCCCACAACGTAATCGCAACTAATATGCCACGCCTATCGGGCCTTCTAGGCTAGTTTCAGCCTCGGCTAGGCCCCCGCCTCCCAGGAATAATGACGGGCACAAAGCGGAGAGTCAAAACCGTGACGCCGCGATAAACGCTTCCGTTTGTAGAGCCCGTGTCATTTTTCGGCTTGGATATCCAACCGATCCCCGAACCGATAAGCGCCAACTGATCTCCCCAACTGCGCTTCCCTCAATTGACTTAGCTGTTTCAATCCCAGAAGATATCCCTATGCGATCATGGATGGTGGTTAAGCTCCCATGGATGGGAATCTTTTTCCTGCTCTCTTCCTGCGCCCTGCTCTTCCCCGACAGGACTGCGCCGAAGAGCCGGGATTATACCGTTACGCCGCCGCCCTCACCCTGGCACAAACTAGCCACCGCCGACGATCCCAGCTCCACCGATGCCATGAAAGCCGACGTGGCCTACGAGAACCCCGATTCGGGCGCGATTATTTCTCTCAATAGTATCTGCCGGAAATATTCTCCATCCTCTCTCGAGATTCTCACGAATAATCTTGTGCGCGGAATTAGCAACCGCGAGGTAATGAAGCGCGAAGAAATTTCCCTAGCGGGTGCGCCAGCCCTCGATACCACTTTCAGCGGCCTGGTAGACAATGTGCCCCTCAATATCCGGACCGTGGTACTCATCAAGAATTCCTGCACCTACGATTTCATCTACGTTACGGTTCCGAAACGGGAAGAAAAGAATGGCCCTGCCTTCGATACCTTCCTCGCCTCTTTCAAAACGGAGTGAGCGATGGAATTTTTCCGGAAAATCGGCGACGCGGCCCTGGATTTCTTCTCTACCCTGGGCGGAATTCTTTTTCTCATCAAGCAAACGTTTAAGGAGCTCTTCACTCCTCCCTACTATTTCGGGCTTACCGCGGAACAAATCGTGGTGATCGGCATGCAGTCGCTCCTGCTCGTGGCCATCACGGGAATTACCAGCGGGGCCGTGATGACACTCCAGTTCGGCTACGGCCTCGAGCGCTTCGGCGGAAAACTCTATATCCCGAAAGTGGTGGGCCTCTCCATCATCCGCGAGATGGGGCCGGTATTCACGAGCCTCATGGTGGCGGGACGCATGGGCTCCGGGATGGCCGCCGAAATCGGCTCCATGAAGGTGACCCAGCAGATCGATGCGATCCGCGCCCTCGGCACCAGCCCGATTAAGCGCATCGTGATCCCCCGCGTGCTCGCCATGCTGATCTGCCTGCCTCTCCTCACGCTGTTTGCCGATATGATGGGGCTTTTTTCGGGGATGCTCGTGGGAACCACGCTCGGCCTTAATCCTCAGTTCTTCTTCGAGAAAGTCTACGAAAGCCTGGTATTCAACGATTACCTCAGCGGCACCGCTAAAACGCTGTTCTTCGGATTCTGTATTTCCATTATCGGCTGCTACCGCGGCCTGAATACCGAAGGCGGCACCCGGGGCGTGGGCAATGCCACCACCTGGGTGGTGGTAGCCTCGAGCATCTCGATCATGATCGGGGATTTCTTTCTCACTAAATTTTTCATCACCCTAGGCAAATGAGGCGATCGTGAGCACATCCGAACAAATCGTTCTCGAGCTTAAAGGATTGAAGAAACGCTTCCGCGAAAAAACCGTACACGATGGGATCGATATACAGCTGCGCAAAGGCGAGATTCTCTCGCTCTTCGGCGGATCGGGCACGGGCAAAAGCGTGGCCTTGCGCTCGATCATCGGCCTCGAGAAACCCGACGGCGGCGAAATTTTGTTTCAGGGCCAGGATATCGCCAGGCTGCCGGAGAATAAGCTCACGCCGGTGCGAAAAAAAATTGCCTACGTTTTTCAGAACGGCGCCCTCTTCGACTCGATGAGCGTGATGGAGAACCTCGCGTATCCCCTGATCGAGCACACCAACCTCAGCGACCAAGAGATCCAGGCTAAAATCGCCAAGATGCTCTCCCTCATCGGCATGGCGGGCAGTGAAAACCTGCTCCCGGCTAGCCTCTCGGGAGGAATGCAAAAGCGTGTAGGGCTAGCCCGCGCGATCATCCTCGAGCCCGAAATCATCCTCTACGACGAGCCCACCGCCGGCCTCGATCCGCAGAACACCAAGAATCTAATAGAGATTATGGATAAGCTGCGGCAGATGGGAACGAGTGCGATCTTCGTGACCCATGATATTCCTGCTGCCCTAGAGGTTTCTGACCGGATAGCGGTTCTCTACAATAAGAAAATTCACGTGATTGATTCCGTCGAAAACATTAAGAAAAGTACTGATCCCGTCGTTAAGGCATTTATCGAAGGATCTGTTCACTAGAATTCGTACACGGAACGAGGCTTTTGCAAATGCGACGGAAACTCGACATCGAAATCAAAGCGGGAATCTTCCTCTTCCTCAGCCTCATGGTGGTAATGCTCACCATTCTTTTTATGGGCGGCACCAAGAGCCTCTTCGAAAAACAATACAAGCTCTTCATGGACATCTCCGATGCCGGCGGCCTCGCCAAGGGTGCTTTCGTGCGTTCCGGCGGCCTGAAAATCGGCCGCGTGGGCGACATCACCTTCTCCGAAAACTACGAAAACGTGCGCGTTACTATTTTGATCGACAAGAGCTACCAAAACCGCGTGCGCGAAGACAGCGTGGTGCGTTTCCAGACCCAAGGCGTGCTCGGCGATAAATTTCTAGAAATCACCGGCGGCTCGGCGGACAAAGCTGTACTGAACGACGGCGCCGTGATCGCCTCGGAAGCCGGCAAGGATCTCAACGCCATGCTCTCCGACGGATCGAACGCCGTTCAACTCCTCAAAGAAAACCTCGCGAATTTAAAAGTGCTCACCTCGGCGCTCGCTAAGGGAAACCATATGGAAAATATCATGAAGGATCTAGGGGAAACCTCGACCAACATGAAAGAGATCACCAAGCAGATGAAATCCAGCAATGCCATGGGCGAGCTCGGCCAGACGATGAAGAATCTACGCGTAGTTTCCGAACGCGTGAAGAACGGCGAAGGCACCGTGGGCGCCCTCTTCAGCGACGCTACCCTCTATGAAGACCTGAAAAACCTCATCGGCGGCGCCAACCGCAATAACGTGCTGAAATTCTTCGTGCGCCAAGCGGTGAAATCCAGCGACGACGCCAAACAAGCCGCTCCCGCGCCTTCTCCCGCAAAAAAAGGAAAAGCTCCGGCTTCGAAATAGATCGCGCCATTCCGCCTTACCTCCTACCGGGCTTCGCCCTAGCCCCTTACTTTCCTTTGGGCTTATACCGATAAGTAACCATGGGAATCCTCGCCCTTTTCCTCTCTTTGACTGCGCCGCTCGCGTTCGCGGGTCAGCCGGCGCTTTTCCATTCCACCAAAATTCTACCGATCGAAATAAAGGCCGACTTCAAAGAAATCGCCGCGCAGAAAGACGTGGAAGAAAAGTTACTGCCTGGCACCTTAAATGCTGCCGGAAAATCCATGAAGATCGAGATAGCGCCTCGCGGAAACTACCGTCGCCTTCTTTGCTCCGATCTGCCGCCGCTGAAAATTATTCTGCCCAAAGGAAAACGGCCCAGGATTTTCAAACGCCTCGACCGTGACATGAAATTCGTCACCAATTGCATGCCTAAGCCCACCGAGGCTTCGCGAGCCGCCACCATCCGCGAATACCTGCAGTATCGCTTGCTGGCGGTCGCCGGCTTTCCGGGATTCCAGGTTCGCCTGGCCGAAGTAACCTACCGCCTACCCAGCGGGGAACAGTACGGGAGCGGAGTAGGCTTCTTCATCGAGAACATCAAAGACGCCATGGCGCGCCTGGACCTCAACGACTCCACCGCCGCGATTCCCTATGCGAGTCTCTATGCAGAGTTTGAGATCGCCGAACGCTTCCTGCGCAACTTCGATTTTCAAGCAGCTGCCGGATACTCGGACCACAACGTGCGCCGGATTAAAAATGCTAAGGGCGAAGTGATCGCGCTGCTTCCCTACGATTTCGACCGCTCCGGGCTCAGCGAAAAGGAAGGAGATATTCCCGAAGCCGCCCACCAAATGCTATCCAGCCTTTCCGCCGTTTCAGTGGAAAAATCGAACTATGCCCCTTACCTGCGCCGCCTGATCGGCAGCCGCGCCGCGCTCTTAGCCGAAGTAAATGGTTCTCCCCTAGAGAAGGACGATAAAAAGTACCTAGCGGATTGGATCAATAGCTATATCGACGCCGCGGAAGCGCGTTTCGCCAGCGATAAGTAGACTTTTCGGCTTAGCGCAGCCTTCCCCCAAAAAAGAAAAAATCTGTTATTCTGGCTGCTTAGCGCGGCTTCCGTCCAAACCCTAAACACTCGTCGGAATCATTACAGGCGAATCGCCGGTTTTGGAATGGTATGTTCCTGCCTTCAATAAACGCTCCGAAGGAAGTGAACATGAAAAAGCTCAGCCAGTTACTGCTCGTATCTCTTGTAACCGTCGGCGTCTTCGCCTCGAACGCGAAAGCCGGGGCCTCCGACGAAGCCAACAATGAAAAGGCTTTACTTCAGATTATACCGGCAATGGCCAAATGCGATGCCAGTGGAATGTCTACGGCTAAGCTGTTAACTGCCATACTGGGTCTTGTTTTCCTAGACGCAGACGGCGGCAACGCCAATCTCCAGAAAGAGGCCGAACAAGCGCTAGAAGAGCTCCCCGCAGATAAAACTTGCACCGAGTTTGAAGCTTCTTATAAAAAAATCGCCGCCCTCTCCAAGAGGTACGGAAATTTTGATGTCGAAGTTTATGCAAAAAGCGAAGAAGGTCAGCGAGAGCTGAAAGTAATGGCCAACACCATTTTAAATAAGATCGCCGAAGAGAAATAACTAAAGCGAGAGCTGCTTCTTCTTGATCTTCTCCACGAGCGTGGTGCGGTTCATGCGAAGCAGCTCGGAAGCTTTATTCTTATTGCCGTTGGTGCGCTGGAGCGCTTGTCTCAACAAATGGTCCTCAAAGCTGTTTACGAGGGCCTTTAAGTCCACTCCGTCTTGGGGCAATTCGAAATTCAAGAAGTCGTCGATGCCTTGGGCCACGGCCTGAGCCGCGAACACGGCCGCGCCGGCTTTCGAAACAAAAAACTTCTGGGGCAGATCTTTCACTTCGATCTCGCCCGCGTGCTTGAGCACCACCATGCGCTGCACTAGGTTCTCCAGCTCGCGCACGTTCCCAGGCCAGTCGTAAGCCATCAATATGCCCATCACTTCTTCGGAACGCATGATCACGTCGCACTTCTTCTCTTCGTTATAAACGGTGAGAAAGTGGTTGATCAGGAGAGGAATATCCCCGCGGCGCTCACGCAAAGGAGGCATCACAATGGGAATCACGTTCAGGCGGTAGTAAAGATCTTCACGGAAGCGGCGATCCATCACGGCCTTTTCTAAGTCTACATTGGTGGCGGCGATGATGCGGGCATCGATCTCGATGGGACGCATGGAGCCCACGGGCTCGATCATCTGGGATTGCAGGGCGCGCAGGAGCTTCACCTGGAGGTCAGGGCTCATCTCGCCGATTTCATCCAGAAACATCGTTCCGCCGTCGGCGGCCTGAAAGCGCCCAGGACGATTAGCCACGGCGCCGGTGAAGGAGCCTTTCATGTGGCCGAACAATTCGCTCTCGAGGAGGCCGGCGGGGATGGCTCCGCAGTTCACGGGCACGAAGCCCTTATCGCCGCGATCAGAATTATAGTGGAGGGCGCGGGCCACGAGCTCTTTGCCGGTACCGCTCTCGCCCGTGATCAAAACGGTGGAGTTCGAGTTGGCCACCTTCTCGATCATCGAGAAAACCGACATCATCGCGGAGCTGTCGCCGATGAAATTATCAAAATTGTATTTTTTATGGAGCGCCTGCTTGAGGTGCTTGTTCTCGATCGAAAGCTCTTCGAGCTTCAGAGCTTTGCCCACCAACACGAGCACTTCGTCGATATTGAAAGGCTTGGTTACGTAATGGAATACGCCTTCCTTCGTGGCCTGAATCGCGCTTTCCACGCTACCGTTACCGGTGATCACGATAGACGCGAGCTCAGGATTGCTGTGTTTTAATTCTTGGATTAAATGAAGGCCGTTGCCGTCGGGAAGATGGAGATCGCAAAGGAGAAGTTGGAAGACCGTTTCGCGGGCAACCGCCGAAGCTTCCGACTTCGACTTAACCGCGGTAACCAGGTAGCCGTCTCTCTCCAGAGCTTTGGAAAGAGCCTTTCTTATCGAAACTTCATCGTCAACGACAAGAATAGACTTACGTGTCATGCCTTTAAATCCTTCCTAGGAAGACAACAGTCCCAACCTTGGACTGCCTGACTTTTTTTCTAAGCTTATTATTCCCTTGGGGGACTCAATCAAAAATCCCCGCCACCTATAAATAGGCTAACAGCGTGGATATCCACTGTCAAACTTCTGTCGTCGACGGATACCGTGAACAAAATCCAAAATCGCTTAACAATTTCTCGATTCCCCAGAGCGTTCAAGCATTTAGCGCGAGCGCCGCCCAGCTAACCTGTTAACGAAAGGAAAAAAAATTTTGACGCTTGAAAAATGCGGCGGCTTAGGGTCGAAATCAGGCCGCCCCAAGGTAATTAAAAACTATTTACTTAAATCCTCGAAAAGCATCCCGGGAGGCGGGCCGGAAGCGGGCATGGCGGGCCTTGGGGGCAGCGGGGTTTTTTTCTGGTATTTAGTGGTAGGCAGGGCGTCCACGCCGAGCATGGGCACGGTGAAATATGCCGAATTGCTGCCGATATAGAACATCCCGCCAAGGTAGGCGTCGAGCGCTCCCCGCAGCGCTTCCCGCTCCACCGAAGGAGCGGTCTCCAGGGGCCGTACGCGGATGATTCTCTTCACCCTCCCGGCGCGAGGATCCTCGAATCTCTTCATTAGGCTGAGGTAGGTCAGCATCAGGGATTCGGTACGTTTGATGATCGGGGCATGCGCCATTCCGAGCTGCTTAGTGAGAATTTTATAAACCTCGGCCATAGGCTCATCCACGTACTTCGTGTTGCTCGCGTAGTCTCTTCCGCGATCTACGATTTGCTTGGTAACCACGAACTCCCTGGCCCGATCCATTACTCGCCGGGCCTCGGCCTTGCTGGCACGGATGAAAACCTGATTATAAGAAATTTTATCCTTAGCGATTTGCTCGTCCAGCTCCCGGAGCTTTTGCCCCGAATAAAAGGTAGCCATCTTTTTCCGGAACACTACCGCGCCGCTTTCGGTGCGAAGCATCGCGGGCAAGCGAGCATCCGTGGAAAATATTAACCGCAGGCCTTTATCGCCGGCGCCCAACTTCTCTTTCAGGGCCGCCTCGCTATCTACCCGTTCCGTCTCGGCGATTGGCACCATCGCGTTGCTCAGGGCCGCCCCGCCCACCAGGCCCCAGCGCAGCGCATTCCCCACGCGCCGCAAGCGGGTGGCCATCAGGTAACCGTCGCGGTACTCCGCGGCTTCGCTCTTGAGGCGGAGGAAGTCGTCCCATAGCTTCCATTTTTTTAGGAAAGCCACCTTGTCCGGCGCCAAATCGAAGTCCATTGTTTCGATGGCTTTTTGGAAGATAACTTTGGCTTTCGAATGAGGCCCCACGGGAATCCCGGGAGCAAAATAACTCGAGATAAAATCGAGCCCAGTTCGCTTCCAGTTTTTTAGAAAGTCTCTAGTAATTGGCTGCGAACGGCGATTCGTGCCGATCACCTGATTTATTTTTCGGATTATCGTATTGGCATTTTGGTATTTACGAAAAATCAGATCAAGGCCCCGCGCCTTTAGGTACTCGAGCTCTTCGGCGGAAATTTCCGTGCCGGGATTCTTCCTCACCTTCTCGAAAATAGCGAAGGCATCCTCTTCGAGGCTTCCCGTGGCCCGGCCCGAATAGAGGCTCCAGTTCGCATCGGCCTTATTCAGCAAGCGGCTAAATTTTCCCGGGCAACCGGCTTCTTCCGCAGCGATGGCCGGAGAACCAGCTAGAATCGCAAAGGCGAGCCAGGCGAATAACGGGCGCAGGGCGAAACTCATTTTTCCCCCCGCTTCTCTTCGATCTTTAAAACCGTTTGCCGGCGTGTGGTGGGCATCGCGTCTAGGGCCAATGCCGGCGGCAGGAGCAGCTTGCCGCTCTTAGTGGCATAGAGCAACCCATTCAGGTACGCGCTGGTAGCCGCGTCGGCAGCATCTTGCCATTCCGAAGGAGAATTCTCCCCGGCTCGCGCCCGAAAATAGTCTTGGATGCGGCCCCCTTTTCCACCCAAGAACTTCATCACGCCGAAATAGGCGCCCATATACGAATCATGCCGCTTCACGATCGGCGCCGGCGGCAGGCCCAGCCCATCCTCGAGAATTTTATACGCCTCCGCCAACGGAGCGTCCACGAAAGCGCGGACGTCCAATTCTTTCTGTCCATCCGCCCCGGTGCGGGTGCGGGTAACGAATTCCTTCGCGGCTTTCATCACCCTCCTCGCCTCATCGGCATCGGCGCGGAATGCGATTCGGCTATAGTCTAATCTCTCGGCCGCGATTTCCTCTTCCAGCTCCTTCAGCTTTTCTCCCCGGTAGAACTTTGCTTTCCCGCCGCCGAACATCACCCCTTCGGTATCAGTACGAAGCATTACCGTTTTCGTAGGGCTATCCGACACGAGAAGCTGCACCCCGCCCTTGATGGCCTCTACCCTGGCCTTCAGCTCTTCGGGAGAGCCAATCCGATCGGCCGTTAGGTAGGGAATAAGGGGCGCGCCCACTCCCGCGGAAGCAATCCAACCCCAGCGGAGGTTATTGGTCATATTGCCGACCGCGTTCGAAGTTAAAAATTCTTTCCGGTAACGGCGCCCCTCTGCCTTGAAGCGCTGGAAATCTTCCCAAAACTTCCAGGTTCTTAAAAATTCCTCTTCCTGCGCGGAAAGCACGAAATCCGGGCTCCGGAGCGCACGCTGATAAATCAGTCTCGCCCGGCCGGTAATCCCCACCGGAAGGCCCGGCGCGAAAACGGCGGGCAGAGAATCCAGCATTCCCCGCGTCCAACTGAAACTTCGGTTCTTCATCGGCCGGGAACGCGCCGCCACGGCGTAGAAGTGATTGATGCTTTTCAACGCCACCGACGCTTCTTGGTAGCGGCGGAACAGCTCTTCGTTTCCGTTCGTGCGCAGTAATTCCATCTCCGTGGTGGAAATTTCCGCGGCAGGATTTAAGCGCACACGTTCGAAGAGCGCGAAAGACTCGGGATCCAGATTTAGGGTGGCCTTGCCGCGAACGGTCTGCCAGTTCGCTTTGAGCGTGGTAGTCATTTTGCGGAACGCGGTTGCGCAGCTAAGTTCGTTCTGCGCGCGCGCCAACGGGCTCGCGCAAAATAGCACGAGCAAGAGAGCAAGAAAAAAGCGTGGCACGGAGTTCATCACTATCCGTATCGACAAAAAGCACCGAAAAACTAAGGATTCCGGCCACTAAGCCTGCATTTACACGGAAGAAGAAACGAAAAAAGCCGGCTTAGTGCCGGCTCTATCTTTAAATTGTTTCCAGGGCGCTATTCGCTAGCGGGTTCCTGGTTTTCCGGCTCTTCCTGGAGCTCGGATTCTTTGGGCGTGTCAGCCTCGATGGGAATGGCCAGGTAATTGTAGCCCCCCACGGCGGCGGCGGCACCCGCGCATCCCACGGCGGCGTATTTCAACGCGCTTCTTTCTAAAATAACGTGCGCACCGGCTCCGCCAATGGCGCCCATATAGGCGCAGGCTTTCGCGGTTTCTACCGCACCCTGGCTCATTTCGGCTTTCGCCGATTGGGCCGCGAGGAAACCGAAGGAAAAAATTGCAGACAAAATAACGGCATTGATTGGCTTCATAAATTATTCCTCTTTCGATTGAGTATCTCTACTGTCTTGAAAAGTTTTCAGGTCTTCCGCGCGAACCTCGGTTTCAGCGGGAACGGCTACGGGCAGGTCGGGAGCCGAGAGGTAGCCGGGGGATCTAGCGCTGGCGTCGGCTCCATTTTCCTCAAAGGCTTGGGCCGAGGAAATAGAGAACAGGGCTGCCAGAATCGAAGCGATGACAAGAGGCATAAAGGTTTTCATGTGAAGGTAACTGCACCCTCGGTGCCAACCGCCCCAAAAGAGCGCTAAGTGAAAGGAGGCGTGGAAGGCCACGAAAAGAGGCGTAAAAACTCGAGCCGTCTCCGCGCGGAGACATCTCCTCTAAACAGAAACAGTAGGGGCAGGGAATTCAACAGGTGTCGAAAGTTTGGATAGGCGCAAACCGCGGCGGCGCGATCTGCCTAGAACAAGAAATTATCGATCTTATACATGCGCTTCACCGGCTTGGCTTCCTTGGTGGAGCAATTCGAATAGTAGAGAACGAGCCAGGCTTCGGGAAAATTCTTCTCGAATACGTGGAAATTGGCGGGCTCGTTATCGAAGAGGGCCACCACGTTGCCGTCGATCCGGAGCTGGCGAAGGGCGTCGTCCTTAAACTCGGCGTCGTCGAGGCCGGCATTGGGCTTCATGAGCAAATTCGTATAGCGAGGATCGGTGGGAAAACCGCAGTGCTCCAGCATAGAGCGGGTACCGCGGCCCATCCCGGGCCAGTCACGGCCGGTGAGGTAAATGGCGTGGGCCCCTTCGTCTACCACACGGTTCACAAAATCCACGGCGCCCGGAGTGGCCACGTCCACGCTAAGGTACTGGTGCGTGAAAAAACGATCGAGCCAAAAACGGAAGGCCTGCTTGAGGAAGGCGCGGGCGGTAGCCTCATCGCCGGGAACCTGATTGGCACGGGCGCTTTCTTCGAGGGTATAGAGCAGTTTGAAGGCTTCGAGACCGGAGCACCAGCCCACGATCTCTTCGGAGATCTTCCTGGCCTCGGGCGTGCGCGCGAATTCTTTGAGGATGCGCAGGGTGCGGGGTTTTACGTCGAAGATCGTGGAATCCAGATCGAAAACCACCTGGATGGGTTTGCCGCCATGTTTGATCCGGGCGCGCACTTCTTCGCGGACCCGGGCAAGGATTCCGTCGAGCACTTCCTTTTGAGAGAGGGGCTCGAATTTTACCGAATCGATCCAGGGGTGGGTAGATTTGGCGCTCTGGCTTTGGAAAAGATCGGAAAAGTTCATAATTTGGGTAAAGGAGAAATAATACTTTTAGCGCCCATAGCCAAGAGCTTTTTGGCCTGGGCCGCATCTTCCACGGTCCACAAGGATACCGGCACCTTACGGGCGGCGAATTGTGCGGCCCGGGCGGCGGTATAGAAGCGCCAATCGAAATTCAGCATGTGAGGCCTTGCCACGAACGCGAGCAGCGCCTTACGTAAATAAAATTTATTCTCTTTGTCGGCCGTGTCCTCGGTAACGAGGAGCGCGCGGGGAACCTCGGGCAATCGCTTCGACATTCTTCGCAACGCGAGCGGATTGAAGCTGGAGAACATCACGCGTCCTTCCGCCCTCGCCGCCTTTACCGCTTCGGCCACGGCGGTTTCGAGGCCGTTGTCGCCGGCGCTATTGGTTTTCAGCTCGATATTCACCTTAAGGCCCAGGCACTGAGGATCGGCCAGCAGAGCGGCGAGGGAGGGAACTTTGGCGTAGCTAAGAAGCTCGGCCGCATCGAGGGCGGATACGATTCCCTCTCTCTTCGCGATCCGCTGGATATCGATATCGTGCACCACTACCGGAATGCCATCTTTCGACAAACGCACATCGAGCTCGATCATCTCGGCGCCGGCGCGGGCAGCGGCCCGGAAGGAATCCAGGGTATTTTCCTGAACGCCTCCCTGCTCGTAGCCGCGGTGGCACTGAATTTTTGGCAGCTCTACACCGCCCTCCGGCCACGGCAGGCATTCCCACTGGAAAATCACCTTCCAGGCCCAAAATGCGCCGGAGAGCAGGATAAAAGGGGCGAATACCAGCATCCCCACCTTGAGCTCGGCGAGATCCGAAACTTTTCCCACGAGCGTGGGAGAGATGGCATCGCCCAGAATATGGATGCAGAAAATCGAGGCCGCCATCGCGGAAGCGCGGAGGTTGGGCGAAACCGAGTTCACGATTTGCGCGTTCACTGGGCTGGTACTGAGGAATAAAAGAAACTCGAGGGCGAAAACCCAGAGGCTGAAAGTGCCGAAGGATTCCGCCGAGAGCACGCCGAAAAAAATCGGCAGGGCCACAAACATAGAGAGCGCCGATAGCTTGAGGTAGCCGTCGGTGCTACGCGCGGCCCAACGGTCGGCCCAGGCGCCGCCAATGAAAGTACCAAGGAAGCCGGCAATCACGGTTACGGTGCCGAAACGCATATTCCCATCCGGCGCGGAAACGCCGAGGTAGCGAACCATATAGTGCGGAATCCACACGGCCACTCCGCCTACCACGAAGGTATACGCCGTATAACCTAGCACGGTGAGCACGTAGTTGCGGTTGCCGAGCAGGCCGAAATAATCCTGCTTGGTGGGCTTACTCACCAGCTCCCCGGCGTCCTGGGCACCCCGCTTGGGCTCGGTGAGAAGCATCAAGGAAGCCGCCAGCAGCAAGCCGGGAACCCCGGCCAGAAGAAATGCATGCCGCCAGCCAAATAGCTGCTCGAGCAATCCGCCGAGGAGAAAGCCCAGCGCGGAGCCCACCGGAATGGCCATGAAGAAAAAAGCGAATACCTTGCCGCGAATGGATTTAGGATAGAGATCGGTGAGCACGGAAGGCGCGATCGAGCCATATGCTGCCTCTCCTACCCCCACGCAAAGCCGGCTCCAGAACAGGGCCGCAAAACCTTTCACCAGCCCGGAAGCCACGGTGGCCAAGCTCCAGAGCGCTACTCCCAGGGCCATAAGACGATAGCGGGGCTTACGGTCTCCGAGCCAGCCAAAGGCCGGCGAAATGAGAAAATAGGAAATCATGAAGGCGGTGGCAAGCCCACCCACTTGGGTATCACTTAGGTTCAAATCTGTTTTAATCGAGGGCGAGAGCGCCACCAGGATATAGCGGTCCAAATAGTTAAACAGATTGATGAGGGTGAGCAGTAAAAGCGGCGGCGAAGCGTAGAGGGCCCAGCCGGAAACCCGTTGTCTAGATTTTAGCATCGCGAAAAAAGCTCGTCGGCCTTTTGGGCTGAATCGAAATCCTTTTTGGTAAGCCCGCCCGCATCGTGGGTACTGAGGGTTAAGGTAACCTTATTGTATTGAATCAAAATGTCGGGATGATGGTCTACGGCATCGGCGTAAGCGGCGATCTTACCCACGAACTGGATAGAATCGGCAAAGGTCGGGAGCTGGAAGGTACGGCTAATTTCCTGCCCCTCCCGCCTCCAGAGGGCGGCCTCCTGAAGCTGCGCGGCTATTTCTTTCTCCGATAGGCTCTGAATCGCCATAATGACTCTCCCCCTCTCACCCATTTCGTGCTACGAACCAATAGTAGACCAGGCTCAGAAAATCCTGATTCTCCGCGTATTGCAAGGAGAAAGCGGCCCCCGAGAGGCGCCGCGCCATAAGGCTACTTAGGCGGAAACGTAATGAATTTTTCAGACTTCTCGCTCCACGAAACCCTGATGAGCAATATTGCCAACATGGGGTATACCCAGGCCACCGATATCCAAGTGCAAGTGATGCCGATGGCGCTCGAAGGCAAAGATGTTTCGGGACTCTCGCGCACCGGCACCGGCAAAACGGCCGCTTTCCTGATCCCCACCATCCACCGGCTTTCTCAATTAGGCCCGGATCGTTTGGCCCTCTTCCTTGCGCCCACCCGCGAGCTTGCCCAGCAAATTATGGAGGAGTCGGAAAAACTTTCCAAGGGCATGGGCATGGGCAGCGTGACCATCGTGGGCGGCATGAGCTCCGAAGACCAGATTAAATCCCTGCAGAACGGCGCCCGCCTCGTGGCTGGAACTCCCGGCCGCGTGATCGATTTGTTCAAAGAGCGCGCCCTCGATCTTTCCAAAGTAGATATCTTGGTATTCGACGAAGCCGACCGCATGTTCGACATGGGCTTCATCAAAGATATGCAGTACGTGCTCGCGAAGGTGAATCCGAAGCGCCAGATCCTGCTCTTCAGCGCCACGATGAATTTTTCCGTGCTGAATATGCTCTACGAGTACGGCGCAAATCCCCAAGAGATCAACGTGTCCCGCGACCAAATGACCGCCGATAAGATCGAGCAGGTTCTCTACCACGTGGGCGACCGCGAGAAACCCGCCGCCCTCATGGCCGTTTGCAAAAAGCATTCGCCCGACGCCGGCACCATCATCGTGTTCGTGAACTACAAAGAACGCGTGCCGTGGGTTGCCGCCTTCCTCACCAAAAACGGAATTCCCGCGCAGGGCCTATCTAGCCTCATGCGCCAGGAAAAGCGGAATAAAATTATCCAGGGATTCAAGACCGGCCAGTTCCGGGCGCTCGTGGCTACCGACGTGGCTTCCCGCGGTCTCGACGTAGACAATATTTCCCTCGTGGTGAACTACCACCTCCCCGAAGAAGCGGCCACCTACGTGCACCGTATCGGCCGCACGGCCCGCGCCGGCAAGCACGGCATCGCCGTAGCAATCTCCAGTTCCGAAGACGCCTACAACCAGATCCGCATCGAGGAATTCCTCAAGATGCAGATCCCCGTGCAGTGGCTCAATGAAGATGAAATTCCAAAGGACGTAAAAATGCCCGGACGCGGTGAAGTAGAAGACGACGAAAGCGGAGACGAATCTTCCGTTGGATCTGGCGGAGTGCCGCCGGCCCGTGGCGGACGCGGTGGCCCGGATCGTGGACCCCGCGGTGCTGGCCGTGGTGGCGATCGCGGATCTCGCGGTGGACGCGACCGTGGCGGAGATCGTGGCCCAAGACCCGAACGCCGGCCTCATGCCAGCGATGTGTATGCACCCGGAACCGGCCCCCATGCGGCCGTAGCCTCTACTGAAGGTGCCGATGACGTAGCCCACGCAGCGCCGCCACCCCGCAGCCTGCCTATTCCCCGCGCCGACGGCGAACCCATGCCGCTACCCCGCGCCCGTGAGCCGCGCGCTCCCCGGGAAGATATGCCGGTTCCCGAGGGCGGCGAACGCTCGGCCCGTGGCCCCCGCCCCGAAGGCAGGGACCGCGGCAGAGGCCGTGACCGTGGACGCGGACGCGACCGTGGAGGACGCGAGCACTACGACGGACCTTCCGTTTCCAAAGTAGCCCCCGCAGACTTACCTTCCCCCCTCACCGGGAATCCGGTGATTTACGATATGGCCACCGGTAAACCGAAAAATCGTTCGGCTGCTGAGTATAAGAGCTTCGTGAGCGATTACGATAAAGGGCTGCGCGCGGCCGAAGAGAAATTCGCTGGCAAGAAAAAAGCCGCCCCTGCTATCATCAAAAAAATTAGCTCCAAGGTTACGGCTCTCTTCGGTAAACGCGGCGAGTAAATCCAGGGGCGCAGAAAGCCCCTGAATGCACTACGGTTCGCCGCTCATTTCTATTTTCTTCGTTTTCGCCGCCGCGCTCGTGAGCGCGAGTATCCTCGCGCGCTTGCGTCAGCCCAACCTCATCGGCTACCTCCTGGCCGGGATGCTGATCGGCCCTCATGGGCTCAAGCTGGTCCCCTATGAAAACGTGGAGCTGCTCGCCGAAATCGGCATCGGGCTGCTCATGTTCACGATCGGAGTGGAGCTCTCGATCGCGCAGCTCTTGCGCGTGAAATACATTTCCATCCTCGGCGGGTTGCTGATCTTGGCGATCACCACCGCGATCTGCGTGGCCTGCGCACCGGTATTTCACTGGTCCGGCGCAGAAGCCGCGGTCTGGGGCCTTACCACCGGGCTTTCTTCCACGGTGGTGGTGCTGAAACTTTTGGCCGAACGGGGCGAAGTGGGATCCACGCACGGAAATATCTCCACCGGCCTTCTCCTCTTCCAAGACGTTATCTCGATCCCCATTTTGGTATTCCTGCCGATTCTGGCTTCGGGAGCCAACTCGAGCGGCGCCGCCCAGATGAAGGAGCTCGTGCTTATCCTGGCGCGGCTGGGTGGCTTTCTGCTCGTGATCTACGTGGTAGGCGGCTTTCTCGTTCCCCGCCTGCTGCGTTTCATCGCGCAAACCCGCTCGAAGGAATTATTCTCCCTTTCCGTGCTGAGCTTCACCCTTGGCATCGCCGCCATCACGCATCAGGTGGGCCTTAGTCTCGCGCTCGGTGCTTTTCTGGCTGGCCTCGTGCTTAGCGAAAGCGATTTCAGCAATCAGGCCGCGAGCGAGATCCTTCCGCTCAAAGATTCTTTCAGCGCCGTCTTTTTCGTGAGCGTGGGCATGCTCCTGAATTTTTCCTACCTCGTAGACCGCTGGCCCCTCTTTACGGTGGGTCTGGCCCTGATCATGATCGCGAAATTTTTCGTGATCCTCATCGTCTGCTTCCTCTTCCGTTATCCTTCAAAGGTAACTGTTTTCGTGGCGCTCGCCCTTTCGCAGATCGGGGAATTCGGCTTCCTCATCCTCGTGGAGGCCAAGAAGCTCGGGATCCTCACCGAAGGCTCTTACCAGCGCCTCTTGGGAATTTCGATTCTCTCGATCATCGCCACGCCTTACCTGCTCAAGCTTTACCCACGCGTGAAAAAAGGTTTCGCGTTCATGAACCGCATTGATTGGATCGCCCGCGAAGTGCAGCGCCATGAGCCGAAAATGGGAGAAGAGGAAAACGACGGGCACGGGTTTTCCCTCGAGAACCACGTAATCCTTTGCGGCTATGGCCCCACGGGCGCCATCGTGGCCAAGAAGCTGCACGGCGTGGGCATTCCCGTGGCGGTGGTGGACCTGAACTATAAAATGATCCAGTCGCTCAAATCGCAGAAGCAGCCCGCGGTCTACGGCGACTCCTCCTCTTCGATCGTGCTCGAAGCGGCCGGGCTAAATACGGCCTCTCTCTTGATCGTGACGATTCCCGATCCCCTGGCCATGCAATCTTTGGTGAAAAAAGTGAAACGCATGCGACCAGAGTTGCCCATCGTTTGCCGCGTGAAGTATATGAGCGATCGCGATCGCCTCCTGGCGCTCGGAGCGGACGACATCGTTTGGGAAGAGTTCGAATCCGGGCAGGAGCTAGCCCGCCGGGCCTTGGATCGCCTCGGCGCCGCGGATCCCGGCGAAGTCGTTACCTAAACGTCTCTCGGCCTAGCGGCCATCCCGACTGCTACGCCGCGTGAGAAAAACACGCTTTCCTATATAGATTATAATTAATTATTTCAGCCAGTTAGGCCAAGATCCGAAAATTCCAGTTGTAGCTCAATAGAACCCGTCTCTTGGCCGATACATACTTGCCATGAGCAACCATACCAACGATCAGGAAAGAATTGAGCACTGGAAACCCATCCTCGAGAAGCTCAACGATATTCCCACCCTTCCCGCCGTGGCCACCAAGGTTACGGAGCTAATCAATAATCCAAACTCGAGCTCCGCCGAGATCGCCGAAGTTTTGAAAAAAGATCAGGTGCTCACCGCAAAGGTCCTGAAGCTCATCAACTCGCCTTACTACTCGATTCCCGGCGAAGTAACCGACGTGAAGCGCGCCCTCGCCTACCTTGGCTTCAATACCCTCGCGCAGCTGGTTCTTTCCGTTTCGGTGATCACCGCGTTCTCCGGAAATAAAGACGCAAAATTTTCCATGCGCCAGTTCTGGCAGCACGCCCTCGGCACCGCCGTGGCCAGCGAAATTATCGCCAAGAAAATCGGCTACCCTAAGCCCGAAGAGTGCTTCACTTGCGGCCTGCTCCACGACATCGGCAAGATCGTACTGCTCAAAGTTGCGCCCACCGAATTCCTGAAGCTGATCACGCTCACCGAAAAAGAAAAAATTTCCTTCTTCGAAGCCGAGCGCCGCCTCGATATCCCCTCCCACGGCTATCTCGGCGAATACATCGCCGACAAATGGCGCCTGCCCATGGTGATCCGCATGAGCATCCGCTACCACCACGTGGACGTTTCCAAAATGGAAACCATGCTCGATTCGATCAAACCCGCGGTGCAGATCGTGGCCCTCGCCAACCAGATCGTGGTGAAAGAAAATATCGGCTACTCCGGCAATGCCTCCGGGGGCGAGATCACGCCCGAACTATTATTGCCCCTCGGCCTAACCCCCGAAGACGTGGCTCCGATCACCGAACGCATCAAGAAGGAAGTGGACAACGCCGCCGCCTTCCTGGGGAGCGCCGCATGAGTGCCGCCAAGAAGATCAAACAAACCAAGCTCCGCGCGGTTCCCGAAACCCACGCGGCCGCCCCCGTGGAGTTCTACGAGATGCTCTTCGCGGAAGCGAACGATGCTATCTTGCTCGTGGACCGGGATTCCGGAAAAATTCTCTCGGCCAACCGCCGCCTTCAGGACCTCACCGGCTTCGTGGCGATAGAGCTCGAAGCTCAGGGCGCCGAAAAGCTTTTTCCGAACGAAGGCGAGCATAAAGTGCGTTCCGCCCTGTTCTCCAAAGATATGCTGAGCCACAGCGGCTTTTATGAAGACATGGCCCTCGCCAAGAAAGACGGCTACCTCGCCTTCGCCACGCTTTCCGTAAAAACCCTCTCCGCCGAACAAACCGGTGGGCTCAATCTAGCCTTTTGCATTCTCCACGATATGGGCGAAAAAAAATCGATGGAGCGCGATCTCCTCGCCAAACACTGGGAGCTCCGGTCTGCCTACGAAGAGCTTGAGCGCGCCCACATGGAATTGAAGTCTGCCCAGGAAGCGTTAGTGCAAGCCGGAAAATTAGCCGCCCTCGGGGAATTAGCCGCCGGCGTGGCCCATGAATTGAATCAGCCGCTTTCAGGCATCATGGGGTTCAGCCAGGAACTCTTCCGCATGCTCAGCGCTCAAAAAGCGGACGCCACTTGCGTGGACTACGCCAACGAGATCTCGAAAAATTCCTTGCGCATGAAGAAAATCATCCAGCAGCTGCGCGAGTTCACGCGTAAAAGCGTGGAAGATTTTCAGAATGTCTCGCTCGCCCAGGTGGTGGATGAATCCCTCAATCTCCTTGATCAGCAATTCAAGAGCCGCGGCATCGAAGTGGAAATCACTCCCTTCACAGATCTGCCCACCGTTTACTGCAATCCTTTCCAGCTCGAGCAGGTTTTCATCAACCTCGCCACGAACGCGCGCGACGCCATCGAGGCCACCGGCCGCAGCAGCGGAAAAATTCAGATCGAAGCCCGCCTCAAAGCCGATGATCCCAAGCGCTTCGTGGAAATCCTCTTCCGCGACGATGGCGTGGGCATGAGCTCTGAGACCAAGAACCGCGCGATGGAGCCTTTCTATACTACTAAGGAAGTGGGTAAAGGCACCGGCCTAGGCCTTTCCGTCTCCTACGGCATTCTTTCCAAGATCAACGGCACCATGATGATCGAAAGCACTCCCGGCAAAGGCACCGCCTTTTTGCTCACGCTGCCGCTCGACTATCGCAGCTTACATTCAACCGAAACTAGCAACTCTGTAACAAAGGAAGGGCAATAACCTATGGCCAAAATACTCGTAGTGGATGACGAAGATACTATCCGCAAACTCCTCACCGGGAGCATTCAACGCAAGGGACACGAAGTGGTTTGCGTGGAGGACGGGTATCGCGCTTGCGACGTCTTCAACGTGTTCCAGCCCGACGTGATTATTTCCGACATCAAAATGCCGAAAATGACCGGCTTCCAGATGTGGGAACAGCTGAAAGCGAAAAATGCGAACTGCCCCCCCATCATCTTCATCACCGGCCACGGTGAAAAGAGCGCGGCGATCGAATCCCTGCGCATGGGCGCCTTCGACTATCTCGAAAAGCCCTTCGATATGGACGATTTCAACCACCGCCTCGACGCCGCGATCAACCACGGTAAAATGGCGAAAGAAAACAACAAACTCACCGCAGATCTGGCGGTAGCCAACGACAAATTAAAAGAGCGCTTAGAAGCCCGCACCGAACTGGTTCACCGCATCCAGCACGAAGGCCCCAAATCGGAATATTCCCTGGATATGCTGGGTAAGTCCGAGTCGATGAAGTCCGTGAAGGAAACCATCGGCCAGCTGACGAAGAGCCCGCTCGGCTCCGACGTGGGCATCTTGATTACTGGCCCCTCTGGATCAGGGAAAGAGGTCGCCGCCCGGCTCGTTCACGAGCTGAGCACGCGAGCGAAGGGTCCTTGGGTGCCAGTAAACTGTGGTGCACTTCCCGAAACCTTGATCGAGAGCGAGCTCTTCGGTCACGAGAAGGGAGCCTTCACCGGCGCAAATGCCCGTAAAATGGGCGTATTTGAGCTAGCGGACGGCGGAACTCTTTTCTTGGACGAAATCGGCGAACTTCCTTTGCCCATGCAAACCAAGCTGCTTCGCGCTCTCCAGGAAAAAGCTTTCCGCCGCGTGGGTGGATCAGAAGAACTGAAAGTGGACGTGCGCGTGGTGGCCGCCACCAATAAGGACCTTCGCCGGGCCGTGGCCGAGAAGAGCTTCCGCGAGGATCTCTTCTATCGCCTCAATACCGTGCAGGTTCAGCTACCTTCCCTCCGGGAACGCATGGACGATCTGCCCTTCTACGCCAAAGCCTTGCTGGCCCAGGTAACAAAGGGCTTTCCAAAGGCTCCGCGTGAGTTCCTTTCGGATTGCTTTCCGCTCCTTGCCAGCCACGACTACCCCGGTAACCTCCGTGAGTTGCGTTCCGTGATCCAACGGGCCGCAATGCTCACCACCGGCCCCGTAGTTACGCAAGAAGCAGTGGCCACTGCCCTCGGCGTAGGTGGAACCGTAACCGCGATTCGCCCCGCTGCCGGAAAGCCCGCATTATCGCTGGCTTCCAGCGGTGATGGCGGGGGAGCCGTAGTACCGATTCAGCCGGTTTCGGCGCCGGCGGGAATGCCCTACCACGCGTGGAAAAAGAGCTACATGCAAAATATGGAAAAAGAATATTTGCAGCAGCAGCTCTCGCACTACCACGGCAACGTTTCGGCTCTCTCGCGCTTCATGAAGGTGAGCCGCCCAAATCTCTGCCGTCTCCTCAAAAAGCATGGCCTGCATGCCGAGGAATATCGTGACCATGTGGCCGGTGCCGACGAAGCACTCAAAGCCGCCTAAAAGATTGCTTGAGATGGAAGCCCGTCGGAAAACCGGCGGGCTTTTTTATTTTTCATGACGGCCCGCGCACGCCCAAAAAATCCGTGCTTTTGGAAAATTTTTTTGGGCGTGAAAAGCGATTGCATTCAGGGCGGCGCATAGTAAAACGAAAACAATGCCACGCAGCCCGTTTAGCCAGCGACTCCACCAGCTTTTTGCACGCCAGCTCGCCAGCCAAGAGGGCTTCGACCCTTCGCGCCGAAAATTTATTCAGAATACCACGCTCGCCGCCGCGGCCTTGGCCTCGGGGCCTCTGCGTCCCTTAAGCGCTATGCTCGATTCCAATACCCTCGATAAAGTGGCCATCGTAGGCGCCGGTGCCGCGGGCCTGGCCGCCGCCTACCAGCTCCACCGCCACGGCATCCCCTTCAAGCTCTTCGAAGGTAGCAACCGAATCGGCGGCCGCATTCTCACCGATTTCAGCACCTTCGCGGGCCAAAACCAGTACGGCGAGCTCGGCGGAGAAATGATCAATACCGATCATCATTCGATCCGTGCGTTCGCCAAGCAGCTAGGCGTGGAGGTGGAAGATTTTCCCGACGCCGACCAAACCAATCTCCGAGATACGTTTTACTTCAACGGCCGCATCTATAGCGAAGCCGAGATCGTGGCCGCCTCCGAGCCGCTGCTCCGCGCGGTAGTGCGCGACAACAGCCTGATCTACGGCAATGCCGAGCAGCTGCCCATCACCTGGAAATGCCCTTACGCCGCCGCGGCCGCCAAATTCGACCGCATGAGCCTGGCCGAATACCTTGATTCCATTCCCGAGCTCGAAACCTGGTTCAAGGAAATCGTAAAAATCGGCTACGAATCCGACAGCGGCGTACCCGCCGACTCCCAGTCCGTTCTGCTGCTCTTCTCTTATTTCACCGGCACTTCGCCCGAAGAGTTCCGCCTCTTCGGCTCGAGCGACGAAACCAGCCGCATCAAAGGCGGAAACTCCCGCCTCATGAACGCCGCCTTCGAGGCGATCGGCGGCCATTCGGCCGTGGCATTCGATCATCAGCTCCTGCGCGTGAGCGAAAAAGGCAATAAAATCGAGCTCACCTTCGAGAATGCCGGGCGCGCGAAGAAATTCTCCTTCGCCCAAGTGATCCTGGCCGCCCCCTTCACCACCCTCCGCCAAGTGGAAGGCTTCGCCGATTCTGCCCTCGCGATCGATCCCCGCGTGATGAGGGCCGTGCGCGAGCTCCAGTACGGCAAAAACTCCAAGATGCTCGTGGGCTATAACCGCCGCGTTTGGCGCGAAGCCCCTTCCCAAGCTACAGGCATGGCCATTTCCGATCTCTTCGCCCTCAATACCTGGGAAGCCAGCCGCATGGAATCGGGCACCGAAGGAATCCTCACTTCGTATTCCCCGAGCCAGCGCGCCGTGGACCTCGGTCTGGGCCACCTCGCCCAAGTAACGGGCGATATCGAAAAAATCTTTCCGGGCACCCTCGCCGCATTCAACGGCCGCGTGGCCGTGAAGAACTGGCCCGCCAATAAATTCATTGGCGGCTCCTATAGCTCTCCCAGCATGGGCCAATTTACCACGATCGTGGGCTGCGCGGACGAAGCCCAGCTCGGCGGCCGCCTGATATTGGCCGGCGAACAAACCGCACCCTATTATTTTGGGTACATGGAAGGCGCCGTGGAATCCGGCGTGCGCGCGGCCGAGCAAATCCGAAAATCCCGCCACAGCTAAGTTCGGCTTTCGAACGCGGTTAGCCGAAGAGCTTTACGCTTAAGGTAGTTACGAAGTCGTGCGCTGGCATTGGACTTGATTAGTTACTGGGCTATGGAACTCATTCATCTCCCCGACAATGCTCTCCTGGCCCGCACCAAAGAACTCGCCGTACGCGAGCGAGAAATAACCATCTCCATTCTGCATCACCTCCGGGAAATTGACTCCCGCCGGCTTTACGCCACGCTCGCCTGTTCTTCTCTATTCGATTACTGCGTGCGCGTGCTTGGATACCAAGAAGGGCAAGCCCAGCGCCGCATCGCCGGTGCGCGACTGCTTGCGGAATTTCCCCATCTAGAGGATAAAGTTTCCGCGGGCGTGCTGAGCCTCAGCGCTATTTGCCAAGCGTATAGTTTTTTCCGAAGAGAAAAAACTTCCTCTACCCAGAAGCTGGAGATTCTCAGCAAGCTCGAAAGCCAATCGTCGCGAAAGTGCGAAAGGATCCTGCTTTCCTTTTCCTCCAATCCCGAAGTTCCCCGCGAGCGTCTACGCGCTGTTACCGAATCTATTTCAGAACTACGCATTCCGTTGGACGAAAATCTCCTGGAGAGCCTCCTTCGCCTCAAAGAGCTATGGAAGTGCGAATCATTTCAGGAAGTAGTGACCAAGATGGCCGAGCGTGCCCTAGCAAAGGCCGACCCTCAGGCGTCGCGGGCTTTACCTCCGACGTCGGATGTAAAAGTTACCCGTGGGCGCCATGTCCCGGCCGCCGTGCGGCGCGCGGTTTGGGTTCGCGACCAAGGCCAGTGCACATTCACGGACGGCAAAAGGGCTTGCCATTCACGCTATCGCCTCGAACTCGATCACATTATTCCCTTCGCTATGGGGGGTCCCAGCACGGTGGAGAACCTGCGCTTACGTTGCTTTACGCATAATCAGCTACACGCGATACAGACGTTTGGACGGGAAAAAGTTATTGGGCGGAAGCGCCCTCATTGAAACCAGGATCTTCTATCTCTTGTCTCTGCCGCTCCTGACAATTCAGCAAGCGCTCTTTCATCCATCGCTTCGTTTCCGGCGTGAGGGGTCCTTCCTGCGGAAGATCCTGCCATAGCGGGGCCGGCTCCTGGCCCGCGAACATCGGCGGCGGCGGTACGCTTAGCAGCATCTCTTGGATTGCCTTTCGGTCTTCGTTGGAGCCCTTGGAATCCGTCGTATATGCCTTCATATTTTCTTTCGATAGCCAATTTCCATTCGTGATGATGAAGGCGCTTGGATCGCTTTTCCGGCAGTAGCGATTTAGTTGCGGCTTAAGCCAGGCATAACGAACTCCCGAAACACCGAGGCGGCGAAACACGTTGGTCTTTAGACGCGTACACTTTTCTTTTTGGAAGCCCTCCGGCATCCGCTCTCGCAGCTTCTTCGAGTTATTCGAAGCCAATACCGAGGCCAAGCACGGTGCATTCGGTACGGTCCGTTGCAACTCGCCGAGCATATTTGATCCGGTGATATCGAGGTATCTCCAGCCCTCGGGAATCTCTATCTGGACCAAGCGCCAATTGTCTCGGCCAAAAGACCGAGAAAGTACCGGGTCGGTGGCCACATAGAAGCCGCGGCTAGCGCCTTCCTCCAAAAAACTCTTCGCGGCCGACTGCGTGAGCGCCAGCAATCCGTTCGGGGTCTCCGGCTTAAATTTTTGGGCAAACTCCGAATCGGCCCTCTCCCAGTGGAACACGGTGAAGGCGCGATCTACTCTGCGCACTTTTGGCAGGAGCGCCTCGTAGATACGATCTTCGTCGGAAGCGGCCAGGCCGATAACGGGGGCTAATAACAAAAATAAAAATGCTATCATTCCGCCGACGCCCCGCCAGGATGCTCTTCCGCAGCGTCTTCGCCCTTTGGCCCATCGGCCTGGCAGTTCAGCAAATTTTCACGCATCCAGCGCCTGGTTTCGTCGCTTACCTTTGTAGGCATTAGCAAATCGGCCCACAAAGCCTTCACCTTGTCTGGTTTCAAGGCGATCGTTACTATCTCATTGATCCGCCGCCGAGCCTCCAATTCGTCGCGGTCGCCCGCGGTAAAGGTTTTTAGGTATTCCGGACGTAGCCAACTAGGATCCGTGAGAATGAAAGCGCTCTGATCTTCGCCCGGGCAAAGGCCCCTGATCTTGGGTTGCGCAAAACCATAACGAATGCCCGCAATTTTTAACTCCTTAAAGATTTTTCGTTTCATATCGGCGCAAGGGCCCTCCTCAAACTCCGCCGAAAGAGGATTCACGAAATCAAAAGCGCACCGCTCTCCCAAAATCGGTTTTAGCTTCAAACGGAGCGCCAGATTTAATTGCAAGTCGAGGTACCTGAAATCCCTGGGTAACTCTACCACCATAAGGCGGTATCCTTGTGGATCGGCGCCTCCATACTGCCGCGAAGTGGCGGGATCCGTCGCGAGATAAAAACCGTATTTTGTATTCAGCTTCAGAAAGCTTTCCGTCTGCGCTCTCGCCAACGCCAAATTACCTTCTGGTTTCGAAGTATCGAATTTTCGGGAAAACTCGCTATTAGCTTTTTCCCAGTGGAAAGTGGTGATTGGCCTATCCATGGTCTTTACCAGGGGACGCAGCACTTCCAGGGCTCCCGCCTCGTCCGGCACGAAGGCCGGTGCTTGGGCGAAAACCAACAAAGGGATAAAGAGTAGAGCTGCCCGTATCATCCCTATTTATCGGCACTTCCCCCTCCCACCCTAAGCGGAGTCGCCTGTCTCCCCTCAACTCGAATAAACCAGGTAAGACTGTCTCCACGCGGATACACCCACCTCCCCAACCCCTCAATTTCACTCAAAAACCCCGAACGGCACCAACGCTGCAATTACCTCTTCCAGAGGCACGTATGCAGGACGTAATGAACAAAAATCTAGCCAGCGCTTTGCTCCAGGAAATGGAAGCCGACGTTTACAAAATGATGGGCATGCTGGAGAAGCTCAAGGCTCGCGTAAACGCCGACGACCTCACTGGCCTGCTCCGCCGCAACGAATTTTTCCACAGGATGGAAATGATGCGCGAGCAGAGCCAGGGCGGGAGCATCTCGCTCATCCTCATCGACATCGATAATTTCAAACAGATCAACGATCTCGAAGGCCACGTGGTGGGAGACCATATCCTCAAGCGCGTGGCCGACGTGATCCACCGCTGCCGCAAAGCCGGCGCCGAAGTAGGACGCTTCGGGGGCGAGGAATTCGTGGTGGGCCTCTGCACTAACCAAGCCCGGGCCCAGATTTTAGCCGAGGCCCTTCGCAAACAAATTCAGCGAGAAGTGAACGTGACCGTGAGTGTTGGAGTTGCCACCGCGAGAAGTGAAGGTTGTGAAGTACGCCGCATGGTGGGTGCGGCGGACAAAGCTCTCTATGATGCCAAGCATACCGGCAAGAACCGGGTATGCCTCGCAGCTTAACCAGGAACCGCCCCCCGCGGAAAGACCAGGTTAAGAAATCAAGGCAGCTGGCTAGGATGCCGGCGCGCCAAGGAAAGGAGGAGTCCGTGAATAGAACCGACAAGCCGCCATAGTGCGCAAGCTACCGAAATAGAATCTCTCTCGTAGAGTGGAATAAGGCCGACCTAAGGATGGGTTGGTCCCGCTCTTTAAAAAGCGGAATGCCGTATAGAGTGCTATTTTCGAGGCCATTTTACCCCTCTGCCCTTTTGCCATTATGCCCCCATGCGTGCTAAACCCTCTCCCATGGCCAAAAAGCAAAAGACCGAAGAACCCCGGGGCGTCCGCGAGATCCGCGAAGCCAAACTAGAACGTTTTCCCAACCGCACCACGAAGCGCAAATATACCGTGGAGTTCACCTGCCCAGAATTCACCTGCGTGTGCCCGAAAACCGGCTTCCCCGATTTCGCCACCATCTACATCACTTACTCGCCCGACAAATGGTGCGTGGAGCTCAAGAGTCTCAAGCTCTACATCAATAAGTTCCGCGATATGGGCGTATTTCACGAAGACGTGGCGAATATCATCGCCGACGATTTGATCACCCTGCTCGATCCGCATGAGATTCACTTAGCCGCCGATTTCACGGTGCGCGGAAATATCCACACGGTCGTGAAGGTAGAGCACTCGAAATCCGCCTCGAAGTTCTAGCGCGGAATTTCCTCGAAGGCCAAGGGCGCCTCGGATAGCTTCGTCCAGTAAATCTTGAACTGATTGTCCACGAGCACGTAGCTCCAGTGAGTCACGGGATCGATCGTAGGCCAAACGCCTGCGGCGCGCCCCACCGCGCCGCCCATGTCGAGCAGCACTCTTCCTTCGAAGCGCGTAACCCGCTTGAAGTTCGCCACGATCTCTTTATTCATGCGTGTGATCAGCTTCACCTGGATATGAGAGGCCGCCAACTGGGGCAGGTGACGCGAAAAATCGTAGAAGGCTTTTACCGTAGACGTAGGGATTCCGTCGGGCGTGAAGATCAACAAAAGTTTTTCGTCTTTGGGAAATTTGTTCAGCTGGAACAGCTCGTCGGCGTCGTCGAGCAGGGTGAAATCATGGTGACTCTGCAGGGCCTCGATATAAGCTCGTTCCCTTTGCTTGCCCACCAGGAGGCCACCGCCGGCCACGAGCATCGCGCACACGCCGAGCACGAGGTACATTCTATTGCTGATTCCCATGACTGCAATGATAGCGAGGATTTCCGCTTAGAGCAAAGCGTTCACCGCGCGGGCCTGGGTGCGCAAATTATCCAGATCAAAACCGGCGAGAGCATCGCGCGCCATTTGCACGTGCTCTACTTCTTCCTCAGCGATTTGAATGAAAATTTTCGCGGAGGCGGCATCTACCGCAAGCATTTGGTCCCCGAGAATCTTGCCTTGTTCCATTCCGCGCTCTTCGGCGCTTGAAAGGAGAAAAAGAAATACGATCGGGTCCGTGGCCTTCTCGCAGAGCCGCGTAAGCTTATCGCTCACCGCGCGCGCACCCGGATCCACTCCGAGCTCCGCCATCCGCGCCAGCAGCATCTGCGCGTGCCGGTCCTCTACCTCGGCGAATCGTAGCCAAGTTTGGCGTAACTCTTCGGCGATCTTCCCCTCGAAGCGGGCGGCGCCAGAGCGAAAGGCATCTCTAGCTTGGAGCTCGGCAAAGGCCACGAGCCGTAGGCGATCGGCCACCCCCTCCGCGCTCTGCATGGCGCGAATCGCGTCGCCCTTCTCCGCCAGGCGGAAAGGCTGCCAAAGATTTTCTCTAGTGATATCGCTGGACCGCATGACTGGACGCAATATATCCAAATGCGGTAGAAAGGCAAAGATGGCCGATTGGTATTTCCTCGAAATCGACGAAGCGACCCGTAAGAAGGAACGCAAAAAAGCCCAGGAGCTCAAAGCTTCCCAGTGGTGGAAGAATATATTGGGCAAGGGCCTCTGCCACTACTGCGGGAAAAAATTCAAAGCCAGTGAACTCACGATGGACCATATCGTGCCGGTAGCTCGCGGAGGCACCAGCACGAAGGGCAACGTGGTGCCCGCGTGCAAGGCCTGCAACGCTACGAAGAAGCTCAGCACTCCAGTAGAAGAAGCGCTGAAGAAGCTCAAAGAAGAAGAGTGAGTTAAATCGCCTTAAGCAGCAGAACCATTATCCACAAAGGCAACAGGGGTAGAGCTAGCTGGAAGAAAACTCCGCGCGCGTTTGGTCATCGAACAACTCCTAGTTCTTGCCGCACGCGTCTTGCGTGGGAGGAGAATAATAGACAAATAAAGTAATTTAGTCCAGTAATTTAAAGTGCCGAAATATCAAGCACTTAAAAACAGAAAAGGCGCCGCTCTTTCGAGGGCGCCTTCGTAGTATCGCTAGCTGATTAGTTCTTATCTTTTTTCCGCAGCACGTTGAGCGCAGAGCCGGCCTTGAACCAAACGATCTGTTCGGCATTCAAAGTATGCTTCAGCTGGATCTCGTCTTTTTTACCGTCGGCGTGGGTGAGCACACATTTGAGCGGTTTGCCGGGGGCGATGTCCTTGAGGCCCACGATGGAAATTTTATCCTTATCGAGAACCTTATCGTAGTCGGCGGGATTGGCGAACGTGAGCGGCAGCATTCCCTGCTTCTTCAGGTTGGTCTCGTGGATACGCGCGAAACTTTTTACGATCACGGCCACGCCGCCTAGGAAGCGCGGGCTCATCGCCGCATGTTCACGGGAAGAGCCTTCTCCGTAGTTTTCGTCGCCCACCACCACCCAGTTTAGATTGCGGGCTTTATAATCGCGCGCCACTTTCGGAGTTTCATGCTTCTCGCCGGTGAAGGCGTTCACTACCTTACCGGGTTCGCCGGTGAAGAAGTTGATCGCGCCGAGGAACATATTGTTCGAGATATTATCGAGATGGCCGCGGTACTTCAGCCAAGGGCCTGCCGGAGAAATATGGTCGGTGGTGCACTTGCCTTTGGCCTTCAGCAAGAGCGGAAGGTCGATATAATCGCCTCCGTTCCAGGCGGCGAAAGGCTCGAGCTCCTGCAGGCGATCGCTGGTAGGAGCGATCTTCACGTTCACCTTAGAGGAATCGTCGGCCGGGGCCACGAATCCGTCGCGCTTGGGGATGAATCCGGAGGGCGGAATATCGTCCGCCTTTTTCGGCTCCTTCAATTTAAATTTCTCGCCCTTCGCGCCGGTGAGCTCATCGGTCATCGGGTTGAAGTCGAGGCGGCCCGCGAGCCCCATCGCCACTACCACTTCGGGAGAAGAGATGAAGCCTTCGGTTTCGGGATTTCCGTCGTTACGCCCGCGAAAGTTGCGGTTAAAGCTGGTGATGATGGAGTTTTTCGTCCCCTCCACCACGTCGTCGCGCTTCCATTGGCCGATGCAAGGGCCGCAGGAGTTGGTGAGCACTACCCCGCCGGCGGCTTCTAGGGTGGAAAGCATGCCATCGCGCTTTACGGTTTCGAATACTTGTTCGGAACCCGGCGAAATGAAGAGCTGGCTCTTGGATTTCACGCCGTGGGCCAGCGCCTGGGAGGCCACGTCGGCCGCGCGGGAAATATCTTCGTAGGAAGAGTTGGTGCAGCTGCCGATGAGGGCGGCCGAGAGGGCCATCGCGTAGCCCTTATCTTTCGCCTCGGGGCCGAGCTCCGAGATGGAGCGCGCGAGGTCGGGCGTATGCGGCCCCACCACGTGAGGCTCGAGAGTAGAAAGATTGATCTCGATCACTTCGTCGTAGTACTTCGAGGGATCCTTGGCGATCTCAGGATCGGCCGTTACCAAGTGCTTGTATTTCTCGGCGAGCGCCGCAAGATCCGCACGGTTAGTGGCCTTCAGGTAACGGCTCATGCTTTCGTCGTAAGGAAATACGGAAGTAGTGGCGCCAAGCTCGGCTCCCATGTTCGTGATCGTGCCCTTGCCGGTGCAGGAAATGGAGGCCACGCCATCCCCAAAGTATTCCACGATCTTGTTGGTTCCGCCCTTCACCGTCATGATGCCGAGCAATTTCAGGATCACGTCCTTGGCGCTGGTCCAGCCGTTCATTTTTCCGGTGAGTTTCACGCCCACGAGCTTCGGGTACTTTACTTCCCAGGGGAAACCGGCCATCACGTCCACGGCGTCGCCGCCGCCCACGCCCACGGCGATCATGCCGAGGCCGCCGGCGTTCGGAGTGTGGGAATCGGTACCGATCATCATTCCACCGGGGAACGCGTAGTTCTCGAGCACTACTTGGTGGATGATCCCGGATCCCGGCTTCCAGAAGCCCACGCCATACT
Organism: Bacteriovoracia bacterium; assembly: GCA_050246755.1. GTDB lineage: Bacteria > Bdellovibrionota > UBA1018 > CAIPTA01 > CAIPTA01 > JAKFYM01. The sequence goes on along the minus strand of JBFWVL010000001.1, from coordinate 1,673,935 downwards.
TATTAGAAACGCTCTCGAGGAATTCAAACACTTCCTTGTTCACTTGGAGCGCGGTACTTAGATCTTTGGCGGCGCCGAAGCGCCCGAGCAAAAGGTGATCGCAGTGCACGGTGGTGGGAACCGCGGTGCGGGGCACGCCGGCGGTCATGAACTGGAGAAGCGCCATTTGCGCGGTGGCGTCTTGCATGGCCACGCGATCAGGCTTCAGCAGCAGGAAACTCTCGCCAGGATTCAGCTCTTGGTTGGCGGGATCTTCGAGATGGCCCAGCACGATTTTTTCCATTAGCGTGAGCGGGCGATTGAGGCGCTTGCGCACCACCGCGAGATTTTTTTCCATGCGCTGGTAAGCGCTTTCCACGAATTCTTTGGTGCTGTCGATTTTCATCCCGGCTCCTTGGGCTCAATTGAGAGTATGTGCGCTTTCAGCGTAGCATGGTTTGCCAATTTCGGCACAGGTAGGGCCCGGGGGGAAATGCCGGCCTTTTGGAACGGAGCAAAAAAGAAAGGGCCCCAAAGGGCCCTTCTATTTCCTGCTGCAGTGAAGCAGCCGGTATCAGGATTTTTCGTCGCCTATTTAGCTACGGCAGCGGCGTCAATTTGCTCTTGGGTCATTCCCGTGAGCTTCAAAGCTTCTACCGTGAAACGCTGTACGTAGTTGCGGTAGCCGTTCATGAAATCGTCTTCGGTGAAGGCGTATTCCACATCGGGCTTCACGCCGCGGTTTTCCATGTATTCGCCGTTGGGGCGAACCATCAAGCTCTCCGTGAGGTGAAGCTTGAAGAAGGAATTGGCCAGGGGGCCGTACTCGCGCACGTTTCCGCCGGCACCAGTAGTGGCGGTGCCGAAGATCGTAACGCGTCCGTTATCTTTCATGAGGGCGGGGAATGCATCACCACCAGAGAAATCCAGCTCGTTGATCAAGAGCAGAACAGGCTTGGTGTAATGAACCGAAGCGGCGGGCTGAATCATCCCGAAAGTTCCCACGAGGTTGAGGGAAACCGGGTTCGTGAGGAAACGCTTTTGCACGAGCGATTCACGCACTTCTGATTCCAGGTAATCGAAGCGAGCCTTCAGGGCATTAGCCGCCATGTCGTTCGCATCGTTCTTCAGCATTGTGTCGATCTGCTGATTGATGTCCTGGAAAGTCTGCAACCAAGCGAGACTCGGGCGGATTTCGAAGTCCATGTCCTTATAGCTCTTATCAGCGAAGAGGCCCACGATGTCGGAAACCTGAGAAACGGATCCGCCCGGGTTATTCGTCTGGTCGAGCACGAGCACGTCGGTTTCCTTTTCCATGCGCACGAGCGCGCGGGCGAGAACTTCGGTGAGCCCCTCTTCCGTATAGGAAGGAATGCGGAGAATGCCGATTTTCTTGCCAGCCACTTCGTAGACCGCGGCCGTAACCGAAATATCGTCGTAAACCTTAGCGCCTGCCGGCAGAGTAAACATCGATTTCGCGGCGCCCATATCGCTGATACCGGTACGCTGGAGATCGTTCAGGAACGACTGAGGAAGCGAGAGGTTGAAGATCGAAAGCTTCTTCAGCTCTTGCGTGAGGCTCTCGCCATCGCTGGCGGTGGCCACGGTGCTGACATTGCTGGAGCTTAGCTGGCCGGCGAGGTCATCGAGCTCCACGAGCGGAGTTCCCGTGAGTATCCAGGTGGCGGTAACCGTAACAGGAGTGCCCGCGCCCTTGGGCAATACGGTGATAGTGGTGATGCCCTTAGGAACCGCCACACCCGAAGCCTCCTTGCGAGTGGTGATACGAGCGTAGGCAATACGCTTGGTGCTCGCATCGGAGCCGGTCTTGCTCACGAGGCTCATTTCTTCCGCGATCGTTTCCACCGGCACCCCGCCGATGGCGAGAACTTGATCGCCTTTTTTGAAGGGGAATAATACTTCCGGCAGGCGGAGCCGATCGATGGTTTCGATCAGGGCCTTGCCCTCAACGAGATCGATGCCAAAACCGAGGCTGGCTTTGTAGTTGGAAGGAATCATTGGGCTCACGTGAGCATCCTGGAGGTTCGCAATGAACTGGGCCAAAACGCGGTAGAATTCGGCGTCGGAGCGCACATTGAGCACCTTGCCGCGGAATTCCTCAACGAGGCGCTTCCAATCGAGGTTAATCGTGGTTTGCTTCCAGCGCATAGGACCGTAATGGCGCTCGATGATATTTACGAGCTGACTATAATCGTTGAGGCGTTGCTCCGACGACATTCCGGCCACGCCATTTTGCGCAGCTCCCAAAAACAGCAGCGTTCCAACTGCTAATCCTGCCAATACGCTTCTCATCTTCATTGGTTGGGTCCTTTCCCCTTTTTGGATGCTCCCTCAGAGAAACATCTCTGCAGGCGTTATAGTTTAGGTTGACTCGCTAAGTCAAAAATAAACCGCTAAAAAAATCGATTTCTTCGTTAGATAAAATCATTAGTATTATTAGTGGCTTACGGACCAATTTCCCGGAGCACCGAACAGATGTTTCTATAAAAATTACAGGGTTGGCGCAGTAGATCCGGAAAAAAATTCGGCCGCAGGCCTCCTGCATAGTGAAAGAATGCCTAAGAATCGGCGCCAGAAAGCATAGCGATAAATAGAATTTATTGGAGGCGCGTACCCCCTGAAAATTTTGTCATCCGCCGCGAATCCCGCTACCTTAGATCCCATGCCAGAGCTTTTTCCCGCGATCGAACCCTTCAAAACCGAAACCCTTAAGGCCTCGCCGCTCCATGACCTCTATGTGGAACAGAGCGGAAACCCCGATGGACAGCCCGTGATCTTCCTGCATGGCGGCCCGGGAGCCGGAACCAGCCCCAAACACCGGCAATTTTTCGACCCCAGTTATTACCGGATTATTCTCTTTGATCAGCGCGGCTGCGGAAAAAGCACCCCCACCGCCGAGCTCGAAGAGAATTCCACCTGGGATTTGGTGCACGATATCGAATTAATCCGCAAACATATCGGGCTACGGAACTGGATCGTCTTCGGGGGCAGCTGGGGCTCCACCCTCGCCCTCGCCTACGCCACCAAACATCCTTCGCGCGTGCGCGGGCTCATCCTTCGCGGAATTTTCCTCTGCCGCAAAGAAGAGATCGACTGGTTTTACCAAGACGGCGCATCGAAAATCTTTCCCGATCTTTGGGAAACCTACCTTGGCGCTATCCCGCCCGAGGAAAGAGAAAACCTGGTGCAGGCCTACCATCGACGCCTCACTGGCAGCGACGAAGCCGAGAAGCTGAATGCCGCGCGCGCTTGGGCCAAGTGGGAAGGCGGAACCGCGCACTTGCTGGTGGACGATAGGGAAACCAAGGTTTTCGACGACGATAAGCATGCTCTGGAATTTGCGCGCATCGAAAATCACTATTTCGTGAACAAAGCATTCTTTGAAACCGACAATTACCTGCTGGAGAATGCAGAGAAGCTTCGCCAGATTCCTGGCGTGATCGTGCACGGCCGCTACGACGTGATTTGCCCGGTTAAAAACGCTTGGGACTTAAAAACCGCCTGGCCGGAAGCGCAGCTTCATATCGTGCCCGACGCGGGTCATTCCGCTTGGGAGCCCGGAATTCAGGCGAAACTACTGGAAGCTACTGAGGCCTTTAAGGCTTTGCCGCTGGACTAGCGCGCTTACGCGCCTTGAATTCCTCGAGCATCCTCGCAAAAGCCCCCTCGAGATGGCGCTGCAACTCCGCACCTTTCGGATCGATCTTGGAAAGCGCGAGGGCCGTGGATTCGATGGTGGACAGCGCCTCCGCACGCGGTTCTTTGCGGAGCCTTCCGTAAAGGGAGGGGCCGGCTGGCTTTAGTACCACCCGTTTCAGCTTCGTGAGCCAAGAATTTCTCCACCACAGCGCCTTGGCTTGGCTCCAGGTTCCATCCAGCACCACCAGGCCCTGAATATTCGCCGTGACGGCCACCGGCTCCCCCTTATTATTCACAAAATTTACCGGCTGCGAATACTCTTTACCCTTAGGGCCGAGGTAGAGCACCGCCCAAGTACCCGGCACCACTTCCGATCCCACCAAGTGCTTGAGGGATTTCCACGAAAGCCCCACCCGCAATTCGGCCTTTCCGAGCGCACGCACCAGCAGCGAAGCCGTACCTAGCTCCTTATCAGGCTCCTGCGGATGCTGTAGCACTAATACCCGAACCGAATTGGCAAAAGGTTCCACGGGAACTTCGAGCCCCAGCTGCGCACGCACGCGGGCTTTGGAGTCCTCAATTCGGGTCTCAAGTTCCTCTTGTTCCTCATCGCCGGAAGAATGCATCAGGCCTCCAGGCGCCAGTCGATCTCGCGTTCGCCGAGATCCTTTAAAATTTTATTCGTCTTGGAAAATGGTCGGCTGCCGAAGAATCCGGTATACGCCGACAACGGCGACGGATGAGGGGCCTTCAGAATTTTGTGGGGGGGCGACTGGATCATTTCGGCCTTTTTATGCGCAAAGCTTCCCCATAGCAAAAAAACAATGGGCTTTTCTCGCGCACTAAGAATCCGAATCACTTGATCCGTAAACTGTTCCCAGCCGCGATCCCGGTGTGAAGCGGCCCTGCCTTTTTCCACGGTGAGCACGGTATTGAGCAGAAGCACTCCCTGCTCAGCCCACGGGGTGAGATCCCCGGTTTTGGGCACGGGGATTTTTACATCTTCGGCCATTTCCTTAAAAATATTTTTTAGAGAGGGCGGGGGCGGAACTCCCTTTTTCACCGAAAAGCAGAGGCCATGCGCTTGCCCCGGCCCATGGTAGGGATCCTGCCCTAGGATCACGGCCTTCACCCGGCTGAGCGGAGTGAGGTTGAAGGCATTGAAAATCTCGGGGCCAGGAGGAAAAATTACCTTCTTCTTCGCGGCTTCTTGCCGCAAGAACTCCCGCAGCTCCTTCATATAAGGCTTGGAAAATTCATCGCCTAGCGCGGCTTTCCATTCGGGCTCGATTTTCACTCGCTCGGCACTCATGCAAATTCCTATATGAGAGCCGCTCGCTAATGTAAAGTGCGATACATGTCCGAATCCAATCTCATCACCACCATTGATCCCGCCACCGGAAAAATTCTGCGGGAATACCCTATTCATACCCCCCAAGAAATTGCACGAATCGTGCAGGCCGCCGCAAACGGCTTTCAGGATTGGAGACGCGTTCCGATCGAGAAACGGCGGGAATTGCTCACGAAACTTGCGCAGCTCCTGCGCCGCGATCAAGATCAACTCGCAGTGTTGATGCAAGAAGAAATGGGAAAACGCACGGAAGAGGGAAAATCCGAGGTAGAAAAGTGCGCCGCCGCCGCCGACTACTATGCCGAAAACGGACCCAAATTTTTGCGGCCGATACCGATAGCCACCGACGCGCAGAAATCCTACGTCGCTTTCGAGCCCATCGGTACGGTGCTCGCGATCATGCCCTGGAATTTTCCCTTCTGGCAGGCCGTGCGCTGCGCGGTGCCCGCCCTCCTGGCCGGCAATACCGTGATCTTGAAGCATGCATCCAGCGTTACTGGCTGCAGCCTCGCGCTGGAAAAACTCGTCCAGGAAGCCGCGGGAAGAAAAGATCTATTTCAATCTGTATTGCTGCGCGGAAAAGAAGCCTTGCCCCTAATTGGAAAAAGCGAAATATCCGCCATTAGCTTCACGGGCTCCACCGAAGCGGGCCGGGCCGTTGCCGAGGCGGCGGGAAAGGCGCTTAAGAAATGCGTATTGGAGCTCGGCGGCTCAGACGCCTACGTGGTGCTCGCCGATGCGAATATTGCCGAGGCCGCAAAAATTTGCGCGAACTCGCGCTTGATCAATATGGGCCAGAGCTGCATTTCAGCGAAGCGCTTCATCGTGGAGAAAAAAGTAAGGGCGGAGTTCGAGGCTCATTTCATAAAATTTCTCGAAGCTGCCCCCACCGCCCCATTAGCCCGGGCAGACCTGAGAGATCAGCTCCACCAGCAAGTGGAGAAAACCCTGGCCGCCGGAGGAAAGCTACTGTGCGGCGGAAAAATTCCTGGCGGCGCGGGCGCTTTCTATCCCGTTACCGCCATCAGCGCGGTGAAGCCCGGCATGACGATCTTCGAAGAGGAAACGTTTGGCCCGGTGGCGGCGATCATCGAGGCGGAGGGGGAAAAAGAAGCGATTGCTCTCGCGAACCGCACTAACTTCGGCCTGGGCGCCGCCGTATTCACTGAAGACCGCACCAGAGGCGATCGCCTGGCACGCGAGGAGCTCGAAGCCGGGTCCTGCTTTGTGAATGCGCTGGTAAAGTCGGATGCGCGTCTCCCCTTTGGCGGCACCAAGGAATCTGGCTACGGCCGTGAGCTTTCGGGGTTCGGGATTCGTGAATTCGTGAACGTGAAAACGGTCTATATCAGCTGAACACCGATGGTTTGGTATTGCGCACGCCACGGTCTTCGGCCAACAGGCTGTATACCAGGTGATCGTGCCACTTTCCCTTCATGTATACCGCTCCCCGTCGCAGGCCCTCGTAAGAAAAGCCAAGCCGCTTCGCAAGCGCCAGGGAACTGCGATTATTCGGCAGAATTTCCGCCTCAAGGCGATGCAACTTTAACTTCTGGAAGGCAAACCGAATGGCGGCGTCGGCAGCCTCGCGCCCGTAGCCGTGTTTCCAATAATTATTAAAAATGGTGTAGGAAATACGGGCGGTTTGCACATTGAAGCGAAGCACTAATGCTAAAAGTACGAACCCCATCAGCCTACCGGTCTTCTTCTCGAAAACCCCGAAGTGATAAATTTCTCCGGTCTTGGCGAAGCCCACGTTCTTTTTCACGAACCGCAGAAATTCCGTTTTCCGGAGTTCCTTCGCGGTCTTTTTTTCCAGATCGAACTCGCTACGTTTGGATTCCATGGCCTCGTAGGCATTTTTCCAGGAGCGATAGTCGGAAGCACGGTACAGGCGCAGCTCAAAGCGAGCGCTCTCGAAGTGAAGTCGGATTTTTTTTCTGGCCATTCGGTAAAGGATATCGTTAACGCGCGAAAATCTCCTGAAAAAAGTCGCGCATTGCGATCCAGGAGCGCTTATCGGCTTCCGCGTTGTAAGCCACTCCCTTGGCGGGATCGCTGCCGTTTTGCGAGTTCGTGAATCCGTGCACGGCACCGGAATATTTCACGAGCTGCCAGTCCACTTTTGCGGCGCGCATCTCGTTTTCGAAGCTCGTGAGCTGCGCCTCCGGCACGTTCGGATCCTCGGCTCCGTGGAGCACGAGAATCTTACCCTTGATATTCCTTGCGTCCTCGGGAGTGGGGCTATCGGGGCTGCCGTGAAAGCTTACCGCTCCCTTAATGTCGGCTCCCGCACGGGCGAGCTCTAAAGCGCCGGTGCCCCCGAAGCAATAGCCGATAACCGCAATGCGCTTCTTATCGATGAGGGATTCCTGCTTAAATTTTTCAAGCGCCAGGAGAAGGCGTTCCCGATAAAGGGGACGGTTGTTCTTGTAAGAGCCGGAAACCTTACCGGCCTCCGAAGCATCCGGGCGAATGCCCTTTCCATAAATGTCAGCGGCGAAAGCCACGTAGCCGAGCTTCGCCAGTTGTTCCGTGCGCATTTTCGTGTAGCCGTCGAGGCCTTTCCATTCGTGCACCACTACCACGCCGGGACGGATACCCTTCACGCTGTCGTCGAAGGCAAGGTAGCCCACGAATGCGTTGCCGGCCTTGTCTTTATACTCCACATTATTGGCGATGATTTTAGCGTGCGCGGTAACAGAAGTTAGAATCAGCAAACCCAGAAATAACTTCATCGAAATCTTCCTCCGAAAATACTCATTCGAAAAAAATACCACACTTCCTTTCGGATGCCCTTGCTTGCGCTAAAGTTCCGCGCCCTTTTACTGAATTGGCTGACCGGGCAGCTGGACGGGCGGCTTGCGCCGCGGGTTAATGGCGAAAAATAGGATGGCGGAGATAATCGCTCCGAGTAGAACCCCGGTAAAAATCACTTTACGGTAAGTCACGATGGCCCACTCTACGGCAGGCTTGCAGGAAATAGCCAAATCGGCGGGAGGAGAGAAATACCAAACGATGATGTGCGGCGAAAACCAAGCGAAGAGTACCGCTCCCACCAGGGTGCCGGCCACGATACTCCATAAAAATCGCTTTAATGTTCTCATCACGCCTCCAAAGGTAATCGCACCACGAACCGGGTTTTTTTACTCGAACTATCTAAATACAACTTTCCGCCGTGCGCTTCCACGATTCCTTTAGAAATAGACAACCCGAGCCCCGTGCCCTTGCCCACCGCTTTCGTCGTAAAAAACGGCTGAAATATGCTTTCGCGCAGCTCGGCCTTAACGCCCGGTCCGGAGTCTTCTACGGTGAGCAGCACTTCGCGGCCGCTAACCTCAATATATAAGGTGATTGATTTTTCAGCCACGTCAGCAACGGCATCGAGCGCGTTATTAATGAGATTGAGGATTACCTGAGAAATTTCCGAGGCCCGGCATTTGAGCCGCACCGAAAATTCCGGGGTTTTCAGCTGAAAATCCGCGTTCGCCTGCTGGATTTTGGCCTCGCAGAGCGCAAGCGTTTCCCGCAAGATCCCGCACACATCAGCGGAGAGAAGAGGATCACGATCGGTTTGCCGGGAAAAGGTTCTTAATCCCTTCACGATTCCGGCGATGCAATTTGCCATTTTATCGATGGAGTCAATGCTTTCGCTAATGGCCTTGGAGGTGAGAAGCCCCAGCGACTGCAGTTCACGCATTTGTTGCGCTAGCGCGGAAATCACGGCCAGTGGATTATTGATTTCGTGCGCGATCCCGCCCGCCATCTCTCCGAGCGCGGCGAATTTGGCATTGGAAATTACTTGCGCCTGAGTGGCCTCTAGCTTTTGCTGGGCGAGCTTCAAGGCGGTAATGTCTTCCGCGATCCCGAGGTTCCTTATCATTTTACCCGTTTCATTGAAAATCGGGTTGCCACGATCTCTCACCCAGCGCACGCTGCCGTCGGGATGCACCACGCGGTAGGTTTGCTCATAAGGACCAGAACGCGGTAGGGCCATCGCCCCGGCGATACGTTCCCGGTCTTCCGGATGGATAGCGCGGATAAAGCTCGCGGGGTCGGCGATGAGGCTCTCCACCGAAAGCCCCCATACTTCCTCGTAAGCCGGGCTCACGTACACTATTTTCTGGTTCTGAACGCCTTCAACCGGTTCCACTACCCAAAACACCAACGGCATATTCTCGGTGAACTGCTGAAAGAGAGTTTCGCTTTGCTTTAGGCGTTCGCGCGTACGGGCTTCGCGGAACATTAGGTGAACAAGCTCCACGATCTCCGAAATCAGCTGAATGGTATGTGCACTCCAGCGCAGCGGCTCGAGATGGGAAAGGGTAATGAGCCCGATCTCGCCGTTCTCTTTTTTTTCAAAAGGAAAGTCCAGTCGCGCCAAGGTGCCCAGCATAGCTTGCATTTCCTGGGCGATGCTCTCGGTGTCGGGATGCAGCCGGATATCATCGATCACGGAAATCCGCATCTCCTGGAGATTACGCACGAACGGGCTGTCGGGAAAAGGCGCGGATAGCCCGGAGAGGGCACGCATTCCCTCCGGTTGCCGGCTATAAAAAACGTGCACCGAATTGTCGGGGCAAAGATTCGTGCAAGAAACGCGGTATTGCGGAAACTCTTCAAAGAGCATATCCACCACGAACCGGGCCACGTCGCGCTCGGATCCCGGATTCTGAATCAGCGAGAGAAGCTTGCGATTGAGCACCAGGCTCCGCTGCAAATTTTCGATTGATGGGTCCCCCCCATTGCCCATTTCACATTTCTCCAAATATTTACGACATCATTATTTATTTAGCTTGGTTCCGCAATAATTGGAGCGTGCGCGCACCGAATAAAAACAAAAAGTTGGATACTCACCAGCGAAATTTAGGTGTTTTTGGCGGTTAGCTGCCCCGCATGGTATATGAAGCACCTCAGCATGTGCTGGGAACAAAGAAGAGATTTTATGAATTTCGTCATTATCGCCCCCGTTTGGAACGATTGGCTAAGTGCCGAGCAGCTCTGCCTCCGCCTGGAGCGCGAACTGGCACCGGCCGGGCACCAGGCCTCTCTTTGGTTTGTGGATGACGGATCCACGGACAAGCTCCCTGAGGGAAAAAAAATCCACGGCGGAAGCGGGATTCGCGAAATAAATGTGATCGAGCTGTACGGGAATCAGGGTCACCAGCGCGCCATCGCCACCGGCCTCGCCCATCTATTTTCTTCCGGACACGCTTGCGACGGCTTTCTCCTCATGGACTGCGACGGGGAAGACAAACCCTCCGCGGTTCCGGCGCTGCTCGCCGCGCAGGCGCAAAACCCCGGTTCCATCGTGGTGGCGCAAAGAGCCAGACGCTTTGAAAATATTTTTTTCCGCCTTGGTTACTTTTTTTATAAAAAAATTTTTTTCCTTTTCACGGGCAAATCGATTGCATTCGGAAATTTTATTTTTCTCCCGCTGGCCCACGCGGAGAGTCTCTGCCATTCCCAATATACCGCCAGTCACGTAGCGGCGGCCGTAGTCCGGCTCGGGCTGCCGTGCGTGTCCATAAAGGTAGATCGTGGCCGGCGCTATGCCGGCACCTCCCGCATGAATTTCGTCTCGCTGGTGTTGCACGGCTTGAATGCCATCGCAGTTTTCAGCGAAATCGTGCTCACGAGAGTGATTTTATTCAGCCTATTCCTGATGGCCGCCTGCCTCGCGGGCATCGCGGCCGTAGTCACGATCCGCCTATCCACCAATCTCGCCATTCCCGGATGGGCCACCTACGTTTCTCTCTTGCTGCTCATGATAATTTTCCAGTCGCTATTCGCCGCCGTCTTCCTATGCTTTCTGCACCTCTCTCAAAAGCAGGGCTTCGCGCGCACTCCGCTGGCCGACGCCAAAAACTTAGTAAAAGGCGTGAGGAAAATTTCTTCATGAACGAAAATTTCTCCTACCAGGGAACCGAGCTCGCCCTGTTCGGCGGGGCCACGAACTGGAAAAAATATTTCGCCCGCGCGCTCGCGCCTTATATCCGGGGAGACGTGCTGGAGGTTGGGGCTGGGACCGGCGCCACTACGGCACCCCTGCAGAAGAGCGGGGCTGCGTTCCGCAGCTGGACCTGCCTCGAACCCGACACCGCCCTTTTAGGAAAAATTTCCGCGCCGGCCGTTTTAATCGCGGGAAATATCGGGGGCCTACCCGCCGCCCGCCGATACGACTCAATCCTTTACATCGACGTGCTGGAACATATCCGTGACGATCGCGTCGAAATAGAAGCGGCTTCCGGCCACCTTAATCCTGGCGGACGCCTCATTATTTTGGCACCGGCCCACCAAAAACTGTTCAGCGAATTTGACCGCGCTCTCGGCCACCACCGCCGCTACAACCGCGAAGCGCTAACGAAGTTGGTTCCGCCCACCCTAGAGGTGGAAAACGGCTTCTACCTCGACAGCGCGGGACTCTGCGCCTCGGCCGCCAATTCTTTTTTGCTCCGTAGCGCGCATCCCCGCCCCGCCCAAATCTGGTTTTGGGACAAAATCTTAATTCCGCTATCCATCCTCCTCGATAAAATCACCGCGCGGCGCCTGGGAAAAAGCGTGGTGATGATCGCGAAAAAAAGGTAAAAAACGGGGATGAAAACTAGCTACGACGCCATCATCGTGGGGGGCGGCCATAACGGGCTAGTCACCGCGGCCTACCTCGCCAAAGCCGGCCTGAGCGTGGCCGTATTCGAGAAACGGCCGGTGGTGGGAGGATGCGCCGTTACCGAAGAGCCCTTCCCCGGATTTAAATTCTCCACCCTCTCCTACGTGAACTCCCTCTTCCATCCCGAGATCATCGAAGACCTTAAGCTAAAAGAATTCGGCTTCGAGATGCTGCCGCGTAATCCTTCGAGCTTTACCCCTTTCCCCAATGGCAGCCATCTTTTGCTTGGCCCGGACAAAGATATGAATCGCCGGGAAATCTCCAAGTTCAGCCGGAAAGACGCGGAAAACTACCCGCGCTATGAAGCCATGCTCGAAGAAACCGCCGAGATCCTAAAGCCGATGATGCTGATGGCGCCGCCGAATCCGGGAAAAATCACGCTAAGCGATCTCACCCGCTACGGCAGCCTTCTTTTTAAGAAAAGAAAGCAGCTGAAACAAAATTGGCCCGAGCTCATGCGAATGCTGGCGGGGTCGGCGAACGATATGCTCAACGACTGGTTCGAGAGCGAAGAACTGAAAGTGACGCTCGCTACCGACGCGGTGATTGGCGCCAATTCCGGCCCCTCCACGCCCGGCACGGCTTACGTGCTCCTCCACCACGTGATGGGCGAATGCAATGGCGCCAAGGGCGTGTGGGGTTATATGCGCGGAGGGATGGGCGGGCTTACCCAGTCGATCGCGAAATCGGCGATGGAACTTGGCGTGGATATCTATACCGGCTACGGGGTGGACAAAATTCTCGTAGAAAACGGCCAGGCCACGGGAATAGAAACCGACGGGCAAATATTTCGCGCCAAAGTGGTGGCCTCGAATGCGGATCCGAATATTACGTTCAACCGCCTGCTCGCCGAGAACGAATTGCCCACGGAATTCCTAAAAAACGTCCGCCGCATCAATTACGACTCGGCTTCGGTGAAGATCAATCTCGCGCTCTCCGAACTGCCCGATTTCCTCGCGGCCCCCGGAAAAACTCTCGGCCCTCAGCATATGGGCACGATTCATATCGGTCCCACGCTGCAGTACGTGGAGGAAGCCTACGCCGATTCCGTGGCTGGCCGCCCCAGCCAGAATCCCATCCTCGAGTGCTCGATCCCCACCTCCATCGACGATACCCTCGCGCCTCCGGGCAAACACGTGATGAATCTATTCGTGCAATACGGCCCATATAATTTAAAAAATGGAAAAAATTGGGACCAGATCAAGGAGGGTTTTGCCGACCGCTGCCTCGACGTGCTCGCCGCGTACGCCCCGAATATTAAACAGGCTATTCTTCACCGCCAGGTGCTCTCCCCGCTGGATATGGAGCGCGAATACAGCATTACTGGCGGCAGCCTCCACCACGGCCGCCTTAACCTAGATCAGATGTTCCATATGCGCCCGGTGCCCGGCTGGTCGAACTATAAGACGCCGGTGCAGGGCCTCTACCTCTGCGGTAGCGGTGTGCATCCTGGTGGCGGCGTGATGGGCATTCCGGGACTGAACGCCGCCCGCGCTATTTTGAAAGAGATCTGATGCTACTTTTATTGGCAACCGCTTCTCCCCTACCGACTAAAAGGTATGCTGCGGACTTTTCCTGCGAAAATCTCAACAATCCTAAGCAACTAAAACTTTAGTTGCTAATAACTAATTCCTTAGTTACTCTTCTTTCAAGGAGAGATGCGCGATGACCAAGCCCAAGTCCACCCATGGCGACGAAAAAATGCTGACCGAGGTAGAGCTCGAGCTCATGAGCATTCTCTGGAGGCTCGGGGAGGGCTCGGTGAACGAGGTGATCGCCCATCTGCCCAAGGGCCGGGAGCTCGCCTATACCTCGGTCTCCACCATCCTTCGCATCCTCGAGCAAAAAGAAGTACTGAAGACCCGCAAGGAAGGCCGGGGCCACGTCTATATCCCCGCGCTGAAAAAGTCCCAGTACGAAACCAAGGCTGTACGCCACGTGGTGGACAGGGTCTTCGATGGTACGCCCATGGCAATGGTGAAGCAGCTCCTCGGCAGCGTGAAAATCGATGAGGCCGAGCTGGCGGAACTGAAAAAGCTCGTGCGCGATCTCGAGGAGAAATCCTAATGCTGGCCGTAATCCTATCCAGCTACCTTGCGCTGAACGTACTGGTGCTACTCGCTTGGGGAATTCTGGTTATTTGTACGTTGGCCCTTAAAAAAGCGGCCAGCCCCATATCGGCTTCCGCTCTTCTACGCCTGCATTATTTTACGCTTCCGCTCCTATTGGCGTGCACCCTCGCCTCCTCGCTGATTCCGGGAGAAAACTTCCGGCCCGCGGCCCGCGTTTGGTCGGCCTCCTCGATGCGGAACTTCAACCAGGACTACCAACGCTCGGAGGGTGGCGGCTTCCTCCGACTGAACGCCGGCAAAAAAATCGGTGCTATGACCACTCACAAAATTATATGGGCGGGCTCAACCCTAGGAACCTTGCTTCTCCTGGCTCTGGCGCTGCGCTTGTCTCGCGATTTACGCGCCCTCGCTCGCATCCGGAAGCGATCCTTCCTCGTAAAGAAAATTCACGGCATCAGTATTACCACGAATGATGAGATAACCGTCCCCTTCACCTACTGGATTCCGGGCGAACTCACCGTGGTTCTTCCTACCGGCCTGCTGGGCTCTCTCGTCGACTACAAAATCGCGATCACCCACGAGCTCCAGCACCACCGCCAGCGCGACACGCTGTGGATCTACGCGATCTGGCTGCTCAGAACTAGTTGCGCAGTCAATCCCGCCGCCCATCTCTGGGCGCGATGGATGATGGAAACGCAAGAATTTGCCTGTGATGAAACGCTGGTCGACCGTAAAAAAGTGGATTCACAGGCTTACGCCCGCTGCCTCGTTACGGTGGCACAAACCGCGAACCGCCAGAATTTTATTCCCGCCTGCGCAACGGGTTTACTCTTCCTGGCGGAACGCAATATTCTCAGAAGGAGAATCGAGTCTATGAAAAATGTAACAAGGATGAAACATACGAAATTAACCGCGCTGGCCCTCGGCGCAATCCTGCTCGCCTCGCTCGGAGCCACTAGCTACGCCGCTAAGGGCCTCGTGCAAGACCGACGCGTGACAATGGCCCAAGCCGAAGCGATGCAGGCAATTGCCCAGAAAGACACCACCTTCCCGATCGTGGTGAACGATTTGGTGCTCAAACAGCTGAATCGCTTCCTCGGCACGGCGGAGGGCAGGAACTTCATGCGCCAGTCCCTCCAGCGCATGAAAAACTTCCAGGGCGTGGTGGGTGACAAACTCGAAAAATATAAAGCACCGGCGGAACTGATGGCGGTGCCGATCGTGGAATCGGGCTACCAAAACCTGGAGCAGCCCAAATCGGGCGGTCAAGGCGCGGGACTTTGGCAATTCATTCCCAGCACGGCAAGGGTATTTGGAATGCGCGTGGACGAAAAAATCGACGAGCGCCTCAATGTGGAAATGGAGACCGATGCCGGAATCCGCTACTTAAGCGCGAACAATCTCCAGTTCCGCGACTGGCAGCTCGCGCTCATGGCCTACAATATGGGCGAGAGGTCCGTGCAAAAAGCCATTGTCGAAACCGGTTCGCGCGATGCCTGGAAACTCGTCCGCGCCGGCTACGAAAACGATACCGAATACCTCGCCCGCGTGACGGCGGTGATTATTATCCTTAAGAATCCTGGTTCGGTGGATTAACAAAGCATTAATACTGAATATAAAATAAAAAAATGCACCGCCCGAAAAGGGCGGCGCATTTTTTCACTTCAACTGCTCTAAAATATTTTCTTCTTTATTTGAATCGAAGCTGCTTACGGAATTAGGGGCTTTAGTACGCTTATCTGCCCTATATAAAGCGTATACTTTCGCGCTTAAGGTGGCCGGTAAAAAATCAGTCTTGGCTCGCAAGGTAATTTTAAATTTTTTAGAAACCGTCAACCGCATTTCGTTCTTTTCTACGATTCCCATCTCTTTGGCGCCCGCGAAAGGAACGTAGCTGAGAAGCAAAGTCCCTCTGTGGGTCGTTATCCCGGTGTATTTTCCGTGCATGTCCACTTCATCGGCCCATAGGTAGCCGTCGGTATCTGCAATAGAAACTCCGGTAGCCGCCACGGGGAGCTCATTCATCGAAATCGGCTCGGAGGTTTCTTTCAGATTCAAGAAATAGCGAACCACCATACCGGGCGATTTTGGATTTTTTACTTTCCAGACGATCGCCTCCAGACCATCTAATTCCATCTCTTTTTTCCCGAGAGATTCTTTGAGGGTCGGCCCCTTCGCTCCTGGAACTTTCTCGTATATCTTTTCGAATTCTTCTAAAGAAAACTTGATGGTCCCGGTGTTTGTGACCTCAATGCGGTGGCGAAGGGCCAAGACGGCGTTATTAAAATTGGAAGACCAGTCCCCCTCAAGAACCGTTTCCTCAGGACTAAAGCGCCAATAGTTAGTGCGCAGAGGGCCGGCGACGACGCGTTTTCCCGATGCATCCATTTGGTACACATCAGCGCGCACTTCCAATCGTTCGCGAATTTCGGCGGGCGTAAGGTTCGCGGAGAAGGCTGAAATAGCGAGCAGATTGGAAAGAACTAAAAATTTTACGATCATAAAATCTCCATGTTAATTTTTCTAATCTAAATTGATATGTGAGCGCTCGAAGGTTGCATCGGAATGCGCAAAAATATCTTCAGCGGGCGCGGTGAAAGAGTGCGCACGGAAAAACCAAGCGCCCACTAAAAATCCAATGAAAGCCGCCGCCGTAAGCTGTACGGCACGAGCCATCCATGGATTCATTCTTTTGGTAGGATTCATTTCACCACGAACGGCGTTCCGCCAACCGCTCAGCTGAGCCTCGCTTGGTTTTATGCCGCGAAGCGGAGCCAGTAAAGCGTCGAGCTCATCGTCACGTTCATTCATACGGTTACCTCCATTAGCTCTTTCAATCGAATCTTTGCGCGGTGCGCGTGGCTTTTCACGGTTCCGAGCGGCATACCGAGCTCGCCACCTATTTGCTCGAGGCCGCATTCCCCATCGATCATCCTTAGAATGACTTCCTGCTCTACTGGCTTTAGCTGGCCGATAGCCCAGCGTAAGAAAATGGCAGGATTGGAGCGGTCGACCGGGGTCTCGGATGAGACCACATCAAACTCTTCGGTGAGTTGCAGGGTTTGGTTCTTGCGATCGCCACGGGCCCGCTCGATGCGTATCCACCGGGCAATGCCAAAAGCGTAGGATGGCAAAGCGCCCATTTCGGGTTGAAACTCGCCCGACCTTATCTTCTTTAAAAGACGCATGAAGGTTTCCTGCACCAAATCGGATGCCGTTTGGGGCGGGAAAAGCCCGGAAAAGTAACGGTATAGCTTAGGGCCAAGCTCTAAGACCGTCGCGTCCCAATTGATATCCTGCAGGCTCATTAACAGCATTTGAGCGGATGGAGGCAAAAGGTTGCAAGAGGAATGAAAAAACTTTTCGTGACTATTGCTTCTTCAGCGCCCCGAAGAGCTGCTTGCACATCTGAATGGAGTTCTCGTACAGAGAATTTTTCCACATGCCCGCGATCTCCCGCATCATTTCGAACGTAAGTACCGATTTATCGGAACCCTTGAGCATATTGGCCGGAACCTTCGGGATCTGGCGCAGCAGAACCTTCGCCATCACACGGGTCGCATCGAAACGCTTGAGCGCCTGTTTCGGGTCCACCTTATCGAGCAGCTTATTCACTTCGTGCAGCTCGATTTCCAAAAAAGCCTTTCCGCGATTGAAGGCCAAGAAAGAGTCCGGCATATCGACCTTGTTCTTTAGGCAGCTTTCCAGGATTTCCGAAAAAACCTCGTTATACCAGGAATCGAGGGGATAGTGCGGGGATCGCTCCAGCGCTTTCCGGAAATCGGCAAGCACCACGTCCCTCACTCCGTCCGGAATCCTCCCCAGCGTGCCGATGGCGGCGGCCAGATCCTCGGGGGAGCGGAGAGTGATCGCGGCCAGCATCTTCACGAAAGCCTTCTGCTGAGTCAGCGTAATGCGGCCGGCATTGCCGAAATCAAGCATGGTGAGCTCATAGCCATTTCGGGCCTTGTCGTCTAGCTTGAAGAATACATTCCCCGGATGCAAATCCCCGTGGAAGAATCCGTCGCGGAAAACGGACTCAAGCACCCACGCGTCGAGCAGGCGGCTCATCGCCTCCCCCCGCTTCACGAGATCCGTGGCGCGCACGAAGCGATTAATTTTCATTCCTTCGGCTTTGCGCATCACGAGGAGATCTTCGTGCGGGGCGATTCCATCCACGAGACTCGCGATCTTAATACCGCTCTTATCGTTAATATACACTTCGCCAGCTTTGAGATTATGGGACTCCAGAAGAAAATTCAGTTCCCGGCCCACGGTGCTTTCGATCTTTACCACCAACTGAGCCTTATCGGTGCCCTTCGTGGCCAAACGCAGGGCCTCCAATTCTCCGCGGTACGCGGCTTCCACGCCCGGCCGCCTCACTTTCACGGCCACCTGTTCACCGCTGCTCGCCAGGGTAGCGAAATGCACCTGGCCCACCGTGCCGGAAGCGATGGGCTCGGAGAAGCTAGAAAATACTTCCGGGATCTTTTTGCCGAGGCGGGCCTCCACCACCTGCACAATTTCCACCTGTGGAATGGGCTTTACGTTGGCCTGCAGTTCTTCAAGCACGATCGCCATTTCGGGTGAGTTACTCTCCCGGCCAATCAACTGGAATAATTTTTGCGCGATCGGCCCCGAGCTCTGGAGAACTTCGGAAGCTTGGTGCGTGGCGCTGGCATCGGGAGAAAGGCGCAGCACGGAGGCGATGATTTTCGCCTTCATTCTCACGGGAAGGGAATCGTAGAACTTCGGCAGCATCTCTTCGGCCAGCTTTTTGATATCGGGGTTGGCAATGCTCACGCCGGTTTTAGGATCTAAGATACTGCGGAATCCGGGCTGGTTGGACACGCTGAACGAATCCAGCTTGGCCGAGCTGCGCATGAGCACGAATTTAAGATTATCGTCGGGAACAAGCTGAAAGAGATCGGTGGTAAAAGGCAGGATTTGCAGAAACATGGGGTGGCGGAAAGTGGCATCGATTGCCTCCACGAATAACTTATCCATCTCGGGGGTCCAGTCCACGGCGGAGCCCAGTACCCTAGAATCGAGGATTTCCCGGCCGGGCGACTTGGCGGAAGAGAGGCGCTGGAGGGTTTCCCGATGCTTGCTCACGAAGGCACGCAAGGCACGGGATTGATCCGGTTCCGGCATGGCGAGGATATCGATGAAATCGGCGGCCACGCCGCGCACGAGAATGCGCTCTTCGGCGGCAAAGGAGAGCGCCGAAAAGAACAGCAGCGACGAAAGCAGGCATGCAAATAGATATTGTTTTATGCGCCCAAATGTAACCACCTTAACTAATCGGAGCATTTCCCCGAATTAATTAAGGCGATCAAGGGCTTAAGGCGAATCAGTTTAATTCCAAACGGCAGCAGGTAAGCCCGGCCTTAATTGCGGATTTCTTCCAGGTAGGCGCGCACCATTTCTTCTAGGGCGTCCTTGGCGGTTTTCCGGTCTTTCTCGATAAGCTTCAAGAGCTTTTTGCCGTCGACTTGGCTGCGTTGCGAGAGGCCGATCCAGTTAGCGGTATATTCGGCAAATTCTTTCTGGTCCTTAGAAGAAAGGTCTTCGTCGTCGAGATCGAGGGCCTGGTAATGGCGCGGACGCATCCAGAATTCTTTTCCGGCCGCCGCTACCACGCCGAATTTTTCGTCGTTGAGGCCGTCGTCGCTATATACGTCGAGAACCTCTTTCACGCGGGCCTCGGTACCGGCCTGACGCTGGTAGTAGCTAACGGCCGAGCGGCCGAGCTCCTTGAACTCGAGGAGGAGCTTTCCTTCCCCGTTCTTGCCGAGCAGGAGCCAGTAGCGGTCCATGCCCAAGCTGCTGCCGCTATCGTTCACCTTGAATCCGGCGTCCACCACTTCGGCGAGGCCGGTCCTCTGGAGCGCGATCTTAGAAAGTGAGGCCAGGGCTTTTTTCTGGGCAGCACTGAAATCGTCTTGGCCGGTAAGGTTGAGCTCCTCGAGATCGAGTTTTCCTTTTTGGGTGGTATGCTTATCGATATATTTTGCGTGCCCGGCCTCGATATCCCGCTGGCTCTCGGCGCGCGCGTCCGCCATGGCATCGGGCTCTTCCGTTTTGCTTCCACGGAGACCATCCACGTAAGCGTCGAAGATCTCGCTAATCTTGATCTTCATGTCGAGCGTTTCGGTATAGACGATCAGCCGCACGATATCGAGAAAGAGCGGGGCCTGGCCGCCGTCGTCGATGTCCGCTACGGCTAGCTTCGCTTTACCGCCATTGCGATAGTCGAAAACGTTTCTCGGGTGTGGATCGCCGATCACGACCCCTTCGGGCGCGAGGTAGTCGCCCACGTAGCCCTCGGCTTCATTCTTGGCCCATGCCCAGAAGTGCGTGGAATTGGAGGTAACGAGCTTACGCTCTTTCTTTCCCGTTTGGTGCCAAAGCTTATTGAGCTCGGCTTGGGTATAGGCCTTGCCGGCCAGCGCGGGCGCGGCCGGAAACAAAAATCCGAGAGTCAGGAAAACAGCGAGAAATTGATTGAGCTTCTTCATAATTTAAACTCCGGGCTGGTAGTTCGCCGGCAAATCGCAGAACGGCTTACTATCGGTAATATTCTTTCCCTGCAGCTGTAAGATAATGTTCAGGTCGAGCTGAAGAGTTCCTTTGCGGCATTTATCCTGAAGAATCTTGGCGGCATTCGCGGCATTCACGAGCAGGCCGGGATTCGCGCCGGAGCTTTTCTCGAGGTCGTTCTGGGTGAATTGCAATTCTTCGCGAAAAAAGCTCTTCCACTCTGGGGTCTGAAGCTGTTTCGAAAGCCAGAGCAAGCGGCGGTAGGTTTCGAGCCCCATATGGCCCATGCCCTCCAGAATCTGGTTGGAGCGCATAAGATTGTCTTTCGTAACGCCGCAATCGTTATCGGCGAGCAGCATACGCTTCACCACCACCGCGCCTTTGGCCTTCATGTCGGCCGCGGTGCCGTCGGTAGCGTCTTCGTCTTTTACTTTCTTGTCCTTAAGCTCCCCGTCCTTCAGGTAGAGGTAGTAGGAGAGATAATGGATATTGCCCATGCGATCTTGCTGATTAAGCAAATAATCCAGCAGGATCATGTCGGAAACGTCTTTCATCTGCACCATGGGTTGCGCCACCGTGGTGAGATCGGTTCCGAGCTTGGTCGCGAGCGGAGCGGAATTTTTCAATTTTAGGTACGGCGCGGTGAGTTTGAAATCTTGGTAACGAGTATCGTAGTTGAAACGTGCGCCGGGCTTTTTGAAAACTTCCGAATACAGCTCTTTCCCTTTCGGGGAATCGAGCAAGCCGCCCCACACCTGGGTGCCGGAACTATCGAAGAGCACGGCGGGCTTATTTTGATGGGCCGCGGGCCAGAGCTGAGTCCATGCCCGTAGGATGGGTGCGCCGGGTTCCGATACTCCATAGATTTTTTTGGCCGCGATGGCGCCCTTTTTTACGTATTCCAGATGAGTACGGGCATCCATAGTACGCAGAACGCCCACGGGAACTACCGGCTGCGCATCCAACACGCGAGAAATATGATAGTAGGCGATGGGCGAGGGCGCATAGGAGCAGGTCATGGTCTGCTTGAACTTCGCCACCATTTTGCCTTCGCCCTTAGGATCCACTTTTCCGCATTCCGCGGTTTCCCATTTCGCGCGGCCACCGGCGGCGGTTTTTAATTTGAAGATTTTCAGGCCGGGATTCGTGCTGTTCAGCTTCGCGCAGGCGGCGATCTCGCCGCTAGCGGAATAGAGGTTCAGGCCGCAAAGGTCGGCTTCGGTGCCCTGGTCTTTCTCTAAAAGTTTTTGGTTATAAACAAAACCAGGAAGAGTTTTCGGCAGAATGCAGAAATCGTGACGGTCGGCCTGCGACTGCGTGATCGTCTGCCGGCCGGGCAGCTGGCGCAAATCGAGTGTCGCCTGCGCGGTCACGCTGAGCAAAGCAGGTAGTACGAGAGCAGCAAGAATTGGTTTCACAAAAACTCCTCGGTGGGGGCCGATACTACCAAAATCGAGCTTAATTGACAAGATTAGTTGACTATTACCGGTACCGGTATAAATATTTGGAATTGTTTAAGATTTAGTCACGTTTCCGCTAGCTCAGCCAAAAAAATCTGGCCAGGTGGATACTAAAGGGAAGATTTCTCTTTGGCCCATAACGCCACTCGTCGGACCATTAAGGAAAGCAGTTAATGGACCGAGGAGTATTACGCACGGAGGCGGAAATGACTCTACGTTTGAATAAATTTTATTTAATAGCCACGCTCGCGCTTATCCCGCAGCTCGGTTTCGGGATTGAAACCGATTCGGCAAAAGGCATCGATACCATCGTGGGCGGCAAATACCGCACGCGCTACCAACTCCCAACGGCCGGCGACAAGCTCTTGGACAACTACGGCAACGGACACGACAGCCTTTACGGCCTACGCAATACCCGCGCGGTGCTGAACGGCGTGTACTACCGCGGCGGCGCTAATAATTACTACAATAAACACAAAAAGCGCTCTAACTCGAATCCCCTGCCCAAAGAAGGCCTGGAGAATCTTTGCAAGGAAGGATTCACGCGCGCGGTATACCTCTACGCCAAGAACTATAATACGGCCAAAAAACAAACCCGCTGCCGCACCTACGACAACGTGGAGAACACCTTGGAGTACGTGCAGATCAGCCCACTTTCCTACCGCCCCGAAGATCTGGATCTGCTTCACTCGCAAATCTTCGAACACGTACGCGATCCACGTCGAGGCCCCATGTACGCCCACTGCTGGAATGGATGGCATGCTTCGGGCTACGTGGCGGCTACCACGCTTCGTCAGTTCTGCGGCTTCACCGCCGAGCAGGCCGTTGCGTATTGGGACCAAAATACCGACGGATTCAATACCGAGCCGGGCTTTGAGACCATTCGTGGGATGATCCGTTCGTTCACGGTGAATCCGAGCATGCAGCTTACGAGCGCGGAGAAAGCGGCCCTCTGCCCCGCTCCCGACAGCCTGGCTTACCAGCCTCGCTAACTATGGGAAGAGCGCCGGCGAAGGCGCATCCCCAATAGCCCAAGCAGAAGCGCTGCGAGCATTCCCGGCACCAGCCAATACCCGTATCTCACGAATGGCGTGAGTCCAGGAGCCTGTGTGTAGGGAATGGAATACACGTGCGTCCATTCTTCGTGCATGGGAGAAAGCTCCAGTATCTCTCCATTCGCCAGCGCAACGCCCGAGATCCCGGTGTTCGTGGCGCGCAATAAAGGAAGCCTCGTTTCGATCGCACGCCCGAGCGTCATATAGAAATGCTGATAGGGTTGCTGCCATTTTCCGTACCAAGAGTCATTCGTTACATTCACGATCAGATTCGCTCCGTCTCGGGCCGAGGCCCTGGTGAACCAATCAAAAAGCCCCTCGTAGCAAATCTGAATGCCGAGCCTTGCCTCGTGCAGAGAGAGCACCGCGGGGCCGGAGCCCGCGCCGAAGTCACGCACGTGAGGCAAGAGATTTTTTAGCCAGGGAAACCACCGGGCACCGGGAATATATTCTCCGAAGGGAAGGAGTACGGTCTTTCGGTAAGGCGCTGCCGCCCACTCTCCCCCGGAGGAAAGGAGAAAAACTGAGTTCGTGATCGCATCGGTTCCGTTAAAGCCGTAAGCGCCAGTTATGAGGCTCACCTTTTGCTCCACCAAAAACCTCTTGAGGATGAGTGCTTTCCCCTGCGTGAGCGTGGGCTCGAGCAGGAGATCAGGAAAGGCATTCTCCGGCCACACCACGAAATCCGGCTTAGAGCCGGATGCGCCCAGTGCTCTTTCCGTGAGATCGATATACTTTCCTATGATCGCATCCCGGTATCCTTCGCCAAATTCAGCTTGGTGTTTCTGTTTGTTCCCGATATTCGCTTGCACCACCAGCACGCGAAGCGAGCGATCGGCCGGCACCAAAGAATGCAGGCGGTAGGTGCCCGCCCAATTCAACGCCATTAAAAATACCGACGCGGCCGCCAGCGGAACCCACCAGCGCTCGCCTCTGATTTTTTTTCGCCAGGCAAACAACACTAGCCCATTCAGCACGAGACACGCGGTACTTAGCCCGCGAAAACCGATCACGTCGGCAAAATGAAATCCCGGCCAGCGCTCATAAAACCAAACATAACCGAAGTTCCATTCGAAGATCATCGGGAAGGCGCGCTCCCCGAGCGCCGTGAGTAACACCAGCGCCATAATGCGAGCCCCTTCCCCGTAGGCGCTAGAAGGAAAAAGCCATTTCCAGAGCATTCCGGCGATCGGCAGATAAAGGTTCGCTACCGCGCAGAAGAGCATGAGCACGAGCGCGGCCAGCGGCCAAGGCAGGAAACTAAATTCGTGAACCGTGTGAGCCACCCAGTTAAAGGCGATTAGCGTGAATAGAAACTGGGTTATCCAACCGGCGCGAAAAATATTTTTCCCTTCGGGATTGGTGAGCCAGTAATTCCACAGGGGCACAAAGCCGAAAAATATAGGCCAGTGGCCTAAAGGAATTTTATCGGTGGGTAAAACCGAAATGCCAAGAAGGATCCCGCTGAGCGCCGCCCACTTTATTTCGCGCCGGCTCATTAGGGAGTGAGCCCTCGTTCAAATTCCGACTTGAGCACTACGCTGGTAACGGTTCGCTCCACGCCTTTTTGGCGCTTGATGGTTTCCAGCAGCTGGTTCAGCTGCAGCGCTCCCTGCGTGCGCACCTTTAATACCAGGCAGTCTTCTCCGGCCACGTGGTGCGCCTCTTCGATCTCTTTGTATTTCTCAAGCGTGGCCACCGCGTCTGCCGTGGCCACTCCTTTGAGCACGATCCGGATAAAAGCGCACATAGAGGCCTCGAGCGTTTCGGGATTCATTTCGATGCTGAATTTGCGGATCACGCCTTTAGCTTCGAGTTTTTTCACCCGGGAAAAAACGGCGGGGGCCGAAAGATGAACTTGGCGGCCGATTTCCGCAAACTGCAGGCGAGAGTCTTTTTTCAGCAAATTTAATATCTTTCGGTCGATCTCGTCTACCATAGCCCTTCCCCCACCCCATCTATAGAACACCATTCAATTATTTAATCACATTAGGCATTTTTGTGATTTGCCTAATGTGATTAGGCATAATGACCATTATGATTATTACAATAAATAGAGGCGAAGTCACCACCTCAGCCGCATTCCCACCCCATTCAGCCGTAAAGGTGCTCTCGGGATCGCTTTGGCTCACCAAGGATGGCTGCACCGAAGATATTGTCCTGCGCAGTGGCGCGAAATTGAATTTCTCCGGCGGCCGCAAACTCGTGCTCCAGGCCCTGGATGGACCGGCCAGCTTTGAGCTCTTGCCTTGTATCCAAACGCACTCGTCCAGAGCGCCGCACCGACGAGAATATTTTTTTTGCCCACAAACAAGCACTTAGCGCCGCCACTGACGAATTCTTTAAGGTTAAGGATTCTCCACACCGATAAGCCCCCAAGGAGATCGCTATGGGCCTAGACGCTGAATTGCTGAACGACTTCGTGGCCGAGATTAAATCTTTGGAGCCGGAACTTGCCACCGTAGTGGCTTCGCTCAAGACCAATAACGATCAGCCGGCTCAATTTGAAAAGTTCGGCCAGATTATCGACCGCATTTATGGAACCGCCGCCACCTTTGGCCTCACTGATCTCGCCGCCTACTGCGGTACCCTAAAGAAAACGTGCTATGACTGCGCCGCTTCGGCGAATAAACGCCCCCAGCCAAAAGTAGTTTCGCTTTTGGAAACCTGCATGTCGCACCTCGATGCGCTGGTGAAGGGCATCCACGATCCCGAAGCCACGAAAAAAATCGGGCACGCCATCCATCTCGAGTGCCAAAAAGCAAAAAAGCTGCACGACGAAGTGTTTCAATTCAATAAGAAAGCCGCGTAAACTAGAGCGGCATGAGCAACGACGCCCGCTTAGTATATAGCTCTAACCCCGAGCTCAATAAGAAATGCCCCAAATGCAAAGAACTGCTCGGCGCCTGCACCTGCGAGGCAGAGCAACCCCTTTCCAGTCATAAATTCGTGGCCGTTCTGCGCATTGAAAAACAGGGCCGAGGTGGGAAAACCGTCACGGTAATAGACCAGCTACCTAAGCAGGAGCTTTTCCTAAAAGAGCTCACCACCGAGCTGAAAAAAAAATGTGGCGCCGGCGGAACGTATTCGCTGGAAGGAAAAGAGGGTTTGATCGAAATTCAGGGAGAAAAGCGCGAACAGATCCGTGCGCTTCTCGAGAAAAAAGGATTCAAAGTAAAAGGCTAGCCGCCCGTTAGGCGCGGCTAGCGCTTCGAAAGATTACTTCTTGGCCGAATCGGCCGCAGCTTCGGCCTCGGGGCCCTCGCACTCGTCATAATGCTTATCGTGCTTCTTGTGGTGGTGGATTTTTCCATCTACGGTTTCTTCGTAGTCGGTATGATCGCCGTGCTTCTCGGCTTTGTGACCGCAGTTTTTAGCGTGCTTATGCTTATGGGCATGCGCTACTTTATGGTCGCCATCGGCGGCCTTATCATCGTGGGCGAAAGCAGCCGGAGCCAAACAGATTGCGGTGATTAGAAATAAACTGGCAATGATACGCTTCATCGGATTCCCTTCCATGGTTTTTGGTAGACCTTTAGTTTACTAGATCTCTTCGAAAGTGGGCAGGCATCCCCGTGCGATTTCTTTATCGGGGAACGTGTACCTAGGCCTTCTTCGTAATGATATTTTCTACGCGCTTATCTGGCACCAGCCACAGCAGAGCTACCAGCACGTAGAGAGAGTAGGAAAGCCAAGGAAGCACGAAGGCTACCGGAACCGCCACCGCATAAATCGCCACCGAAGCCACTCCCTTGGCGTCGCGGCCGAACGCCTTAGCGATCGTAGACTCTTTCCCGTGCACCGATACGAGGCACTGACACAAAATATAAAAAGCCACGCCAGCTCCCAACAGCACTACTCCGTAGGCCGCGAGGGGCAGAGACGCGTGGGGATGCTCGCCGATCCAAGCCGTCACGAACGGCACAAGGGAAAGCCAGAAGAGCAGATGCAAGTTGGCCCAAAGAATCGGTCCCGTGATTTTTTGCACTAGCATCAGCAGGTGGTGGTGATTGTTCCAGTAAATTCCCACGAAGATGAAGCTCAGGATATAGCTCACCATCACGGGAAGCAGATGCAGGAGCGCGTTCCAATCGGTTTCGTGCGGAGGGCGCAGCTCCAGTACCATGATGGTGATAATGATCGCCAAAACGCCGTCGCTAAATGCTTCCAACCTGCCCTTGCCCATATGATTCCTCGCTTCATTTCAAAATCGTTTGCGACATAGTAACTAAAATGCAGCGAAATGTCGCAGTACCTGGAATTGGCTTTCTGCTTGCACGCTTCCGCCCAGTGACGTTGGTCTAAATTTAAAAGGAGTACTTACTATGCAACCAAGAAATTATGCCCTCTTCGGTGGGATCCTAATGTTAGTGATGGGCGCCGTTTCTCTCATCCCCGCTCTCTATGATTATCCCGCCGCCATGCTACCCGCACTTAACCTCGAGACCAGCTATGGCCTTTTCCTGAATCTCTTCCCTATGAATATTATCAATAAAGTCGTTCTGATTCTTTTCGGGGTAGCGGGAATTATTGCCTCGCAGCGGCCCACTACGGCATTGCCCGCATCGGTAAAATGGTCACGTACGGTATTCGTGGTGATGGGAATCGGCGCTATTTTAGGTCTTTTCCCGCAAACCGACACCGTCTACGGCTACTGGCCCCTTTTCGGAGCCGAAGTTTGGGCGCACGGTATCTTCGCGCTGCTTGGAGCCTATTTCGGCTTTGCGCTCACCCATAAAGCCTCGGCAGAAATCGCGCCCCTCGTTAGCGAAGGCAAACGCAGCCGCCATATCGCCTAATAGTCGGCTACTGAGAAAATAGAAAAGCCTGGCTCTCGCGCCGGGCTTTTCTATTTGGTTTTCGGCACACCCGTTAAGCCTTCGAGTACCGCTTGCATAGGAAGAAAAGAGAGGAAAACGCGAACTACGATTTTGGCTCCAACAGAGCGTAGCCCGACATTTTAGTAAGCGGGTTTTTGTCCTGCGCTCCAAAAAGAGAAATGAGAATATTCACCCACCAGGGAGTGGGGAGAGCGCGGCCGAGCTTTTGGGAGGTTTCGCCGATGTAGCGCATCTCCCTCAGCTTCCAGCCCCTTTCCTCAAAAAAAGAAAACCAGTTTTCGGGAAAGAAAATAAAAGGAGAATTCCGCATCTGCCGCATTCTCCGCTTACTTTGCATATGGCGCTTCACTTCTTGGGAGTAATAGTCGAGCAGCCAATAGCGGAAGGCATACTGGGCCAATAGATCGGCGGCCAGCGCGCTTACTTGCTCCTCGCTTAGGTAAGGGGTAACGCCTTCGGTAAGAATCAGCGCTCGCTTCGATTCGATCCCCACGCGGGCCAAAAACATTTTCCTCTCGTTCGCATCGGCCAAATCAATGGCGATTCTCTCAAGCTTGCATCTAGGCTTTTCGGCGGCCAGAATTTTTTCTTTGTGCTGAATGATCCGGGGAAAATCAGCCTCCACCCAGCGTAGCGAAGCGGGTAGATCCAAGCGGTAAGGGCGGGTATCGAGACCCGCGCCAAGGTTGATCACCGTGTCCACGCCGGTTGCCACGAGCTCAGTGATGTAGGCATCGATCACGAAGGTCCGGATCGCCAGCGTCCAGGCCGTATAGCGCGAGCCCAGCATCTTCGCAGCGATCTGTTTGCCTTTTTCTCCCGCTAAGCGTTCGGCCAATGGATCCTGAAAAAGCGCATCGGGTCTTTTCGTCTCCTGGGCGCGATAATGAGCCACCCAGAGCGCGGTATCGGTTACGTCATCAATTATGGGATCATCCATAAATCTCCCGGCTTCTTCTTCGCATAATAAAGGAAAGAAATCTGAAAGGCCTTGCTAAATTTCTTCCGAGCGCGGCAATAGACCCCATCTTCCGCCATACGGCCACCGGCTTGCATCGCCTATTGCGTACATCCGTATGACTTATTCTATTTCTACTCTTAAAGGAGTTCTCCTTATGAAAATCAAAAGTACGTACCTTAATGCCCTATTTGGGCTCAGCGTGCTCGCTTTAGCCAGCTGCGCAACTCCCGCGAAAGCCCCAATTGCCGCGAACTCCGATCCTCAGGCCGAAATCGGCCGCGTTTCTGCTGCCATCGAGGACGCCAGCGCAAAACAGTACGACCGCTTGGCTCCCAAGAACTTCGCCCGCGCCGTAGACTACCGTAACTCTGCCGCCGAAAAACTCAGCAAAGGCAAAGGCTCCGAAAGCATTCTTTCCGACGTGGCCGTTTCTCTGCAGGCAATCCAGCAAGTAAAAAACGTGGGCGATACGAACCAAGGCCTGATGCGTGGTGCCCTTGAAGCCCGCCGCTATGCCGTGATGGCTCAGGGCCCGAAGTTTAGCGAGAGCAAATTCCGCTCGGCCGATGACGACCTCGCCGACATTGGAAAAGATCTCGAAAAAGGAAACTCGATTGATTCGGACGATCTAAAATCCGTAGAAAAGAAATTCGGCGAAGCGGAAATCGCGGCCCGCAAGCATGGCGAGCTCGGTAACGTAAGGCTGCAGATCAAGCAGGCCAAGAGCAACGGCGCAAAAGGCAAAACGCCGAGTCTCTATGAGATCGCCGTGTCGCGCGCCGATTCTGCGGAACACGCTATCGAGTTGAGTCCGCATACCGCCGATGGCTATGCCCATGCCGTTAGCGAAGCCCAGCAATCCGCCCGGAAACTCACGGAAGTGCTCACCATCGCCCGTAAGAATAAGGCATCGGAAACCGTAGCGCTCACGATCTGGAACCAGAACCAGGCGCTCGAAGCTTCTCGTTCTGCTCTTTCGAAAACGAAAGCGGATGCTGCCAATAAACTCCAGCAAACCAAAGCGGAAGCCGACGCTGAACTCGCCAAGGCCCAGGCTGAAGCAATGGCGGAGCAAGAGAAGCTAGCCTCCGACCTAGAAGCGAAGAATGCCCGTATTGCCTCGCAAGGGGGAGCGATCGCCGCTCTTCGGTCTGAAAATAGCGACTACGCCAGCACCGAGGAACTAAAACAGAAAATCGAAGAAGTGAAGAAAACCTTTGCCCCCGATGAAGCCGAAGTAATGAAAGACGGAACCAAGATCGTGGTGCGCCTCAAGAAAATGCAATTTTCTTCCGGCCGTTCGGATCTAAACCCCGATTCTTTCGCCACGCTTCGTAAAGTGGATAACCTGATTGCCGCCGTTCCGGCCAAGCAAATCACGGTGGAAGGCCACACGGATTCCGTCGGCTCGAACGCCACTAATAAAGCCCTCTCCGAAAAGCGAGCCGAATCGGTGAAAAAATACCTCGTGAGCCAAGGGTTGTCGGAAGAGCTTCGGGTAGATACCGAAGGCTACGGATCGGATCGCCCCCTTACCACCAACAAAACCAAAGAGGGTCGCGCCACGAACCGCCGCGTGGATATCGTGATCGATACTCCCGTGGTTCTATAGAGCCTTCTAGATAAAATAAAAAGCCGTCGCTCTTTCGAGCGACGGCTTTTTTACTCTCACGATTACTTCTTGGTTTCCGTCTCTACGATCGCCTTCAGATCAGCCAATCCTTTTTCGAAGCTGTTTCCGATCATTTTGTCCATATTCATGAAAAATAGAGTGCAGAAAAGGCGAGGAACGAACGCGCTTTCTCCGGCAATAGACCAACTGACCGTCGTCTCTTTCCCCTCGCTCTTCAGGGCGTACGTTACAGTATTGGTGCCCTTAAACGGCTTCTCGTAGTCCAGACGTAAACGCACTGCGGAGCCAGGAATACTTTCCACGATCGTAGCCGAGCCCTTTCCCACTTGGGAATCACCATCCCAGCTATTGCCGGCCCCCACTCCCGCGGCAGGGCCGAAATAGGTAATCTTAGCGCCCTGATCTGCCTTCAAAAAGGGATTCCAGGCATTGGCTTTTTTTACGTCGTTTAGATGAGGAAAGACTTTTTCGGGCGAAGCGGCGATTTTAATTTCGCGGCTAACCGCGAAATTTTTCGGCTGAAGAGCTACGTAACCGAGCAGCAAACCGATCAAGACCGTCAAGCCGACTAATATTTTTACCAACATTCAATGTTCTCCAAGTTTATTACCTCAATTTTACCCAACAACTGATTTTCGCAGCCACCTAAAAATGCGGTACCGCTAAGCTGGTGCAGCTTTTGCACCTCCGGAACACGTGTCCAAATTTTCCCATGCCCGGGGTGGGTAATGGCTACACGCATCGAAAGGCGTTCTGGGGTTAGAAATAGGTGTACGTGCATCTCGCGAAACAAACCGATATACTTTATCGCTAGCAAAAAAATTGGAGTAACTATGAAAAAATCCACCAAGACCAAAAGGGCTCCGGCGAAAGCCAAGAAAAAATCCGCAAAAAAACCAGTAAAGGCAAAAGCTAAAATGCTCGCCAAGCCGACGAAAAAAACGATGGCGAAAGCAAAGACTAAAGCGAAATCGAAAGCAAAATCGAAAGGTCTTTCGGTAATGGAGCTTTTTCAAATGAAACAGCAGCAACAGGCACAACATTCCTCCGAAGATCCGCATGTGCACCAAGCGCCTCCCCACGAGCTACACGATAAAGCGAATTTGCAACCCAAGCCCATGGGCAATACAAAACTCGCTCGCGGCCCTGGCCCCGGAAACCGCCACAATTGATCGCATGGCAGGCGCACCACGGCGGTACCATACCGTCCGTGGCGTTTTAGCACAAAAATAGTTTGCGCAATGCATTCTTCTTATCCCGAATTGAATCGAACCGCGAAGCTTTCTACAATGAAAGGCGAGGTTCCCCCTGATCGACGATGAGTCACAAAACGACAGGAAGCTGCCGGACTCCGATTTTATCCGAATCGAACTACGCAGTCCCATTTTTCGGCGGTCGCTGAAAATCGACGCCTATGTGCGGCTCGCACCCGACCACTATCAAAAAAGATTTCGTAAAGAAGACGGGTTCGGCCCGGCAGACCTTCGGCCACTTCTGGCACGCAAGGGCCTTAAATTCCTCTACATCAGAAAAGAAGACGCTCCCGCCCTCCTCGCCGGCGAAGACACCGGCATCGACGAAATCCTCTCTAATCCAAACTATTCCCAGGAAGCAGTTCGCGAAGCCGCGGAAGACTCTCTGGAACTGGTGCACGAGGTAACGCTGCAGCTCGGATTCACTCCGCCTGTGCAAGAGCTTGCCCAAAAATCGGTGCAGCTCATTATGCGCGCCATTGGCTCGAGCCCCGAACTCTCCCTGATTCTGCGCAAGCTCCAGAAACAGGAAGGCAAATACATTACCTCGCATAGCCTTATGCTCGCCGAAGTAGCGTGCGCGCTCGCCACTCAGCTAGGCTGGAAATCACCGCTCACTTTTATGAAGCTGGCTACGGCTGCCCTCCTTCACGACCTATCCCTCACCGACAATCGCCTGGCCCGCATACGCCGTCTCAAGGACATCGATGACGCCACCGATTTCAGCACCGCGGATAACCAGAACCTAAAACTTCATCCTTCTCGCGCGGCCGAATTTTCGCGAGAGATGCCCCAGCTCCCCCCCGACATAGACGTGATTCTGACCCAGCATCACGAGCGCCCCGATGGCAGCGGCTTCCCCCGCGGCCTCTATTCGCAGCAGATCAGCCCGCTAGCGTCGATCTTCATCGTGGCCCATGATCTTTTGGATTTTTATTTAGACAAACGACCAGCAAATCCTTCCACAAATTTTCTAGAGGCCTTTCTCTTTGAAAAAGATCCGGAATATACGGGCGGAGTTTTTAAAAAAATTGCGGAATCGATGCGCAAAGGCGAACCGCTGGTACTCGGCTAACTAATGAACGGACCGCGGAGTTGCCGCGTGCTTAGGCAGGAAAATACTAAACGTGGTTCCACTCTCCGCGGAACTTTCGGCCTTTACGGAACCCCCGTGCGCTTCGGCCACTCCCTTCACCAGCACCAGGCCCAAGCCCCAGCCCGTCTGTCCGCTCTGTAGCGCAGATTCCGTGCGGCGGTTCCAGGTAAACAAAGTATCGAGGTCTACGGCGGGAATGGGGTTGCCGGCATTATGCACCGAAATGCTCACGCTGCCGCCAAGGTCCTCTACTGAAACCGACACTTCTCCATCGGCGGCACCGTATTTTAGGGCATTATTCACAAGATTATCCACGGCACGGCGAAGCGCCACGCGATCCCAAATACCGACTGTTCCGGCCTGGCCACGATAGCGGCAGCGTCCGCGATGAATGAGATTCATCTCTTCGATTGCGGGCTGCAATACCTCGTGGAGATCGCAGCTCGCAAGCTGCACCGGCACCGCCATTCCGCTCTCTAAGCGGCGCGCATCCAGAAAATCACCGATCATTCCGTTGGCCCGATCTACCGCGAGCGTAATCCGCCGCGCGAGCGCCTGGAGATTTTCGGGCATCTCGGGCGAACAGCTCAGCAATTCAGAACAAATTTTCGCGGTGGTAAGCGGACCACGCAGGTCATGGCTGACGAGAGAGAAAAAACTCTCGCGCTGCGAGAGTTGGTGCTCCAGCTCTTCTACGGCGACGTCACTATCGTGCACCCGAATCATTTCACCGAGTGACCGCTCCACGAACGCAATCAAATCCTCGCGCGAGGAATCCAGGTAATCGCTAAGCGGCGCTACCCTTCCGGCACTTTCCTTACTATGCATGGCCATTGCTTAGTTGTTTACCATCGCCAATGGGATAAAAACCAGCCCGACTCCGCCCAACGCTCCGCGGCGGCAGGCGATATTTTTACGTCGAAAATCACGGTCTAAAAATTAGGTCAAAGAAAAACCTGGCACCGACTTTCTTCTTCCCCACCCTCCCTAAAATCAGCCACTTACCTCTTGCTGTGGCAGGCCCCCACATTTCCCCTTTAAAAAGGAATTCAAAGCAAAGTACAATATAGCTGTGGGCGCTTTTGCCATTCGGGCAAATCCCAATCGATAAATTTCAGACAAGAGAGCGAGACGTCATGGACGATGTTTACAGAGCTTCAAAGACCGCCCTATTTTTGTTTTGCTTTCTCTTCTCTTCGCTCCTCATTCCCGTTAAAGCCCACGCCTTCGGAATCGATCTTCTCGGCGATCTCTCGGAACCCTTGATCGGACCCGCCAAAGAGAAAATGAAGAGCATCTTAGTGTATATCTGGATGCAGCCCTACGCGGGCTACGCTTCAGGCAGCAGCGAACAAAAAAGAACCGCTCCGGGCGGAGCCACCACCACCGCCGGCGATCTCGACGTGCAGGGATTCTACTACGGCGGACGCGGCGGCCTACTGATCATGAGCTCGTTACGCGTAGGCATAGACTATACCATTCAGTCCATCAGCCGCGACACGCTGGTAGAGGGACCGACCAATACTTTTAGTCGCCAAAGCGTGAAGAGTAAAAATTCCATGCTCGGCGCAGTAGTCGGAATTGATGTTCCCTATACTCCGCTGCAAGCTTACTATACGAAATATTTTAAAGCCCACATGAACGGCGACGCCGCCTCCAATGGCGATGGCTGGGGCACCGGCGTTTCCTTCGTGCTGAAGAATCCCTTCATTCTTTCTCTCGAAATGCGTAGCCTTACTTATTCCGCCAGCGAAAGCAGCGGGAAAAGAGCCGACGGCAGCTTCAAGCAATACTACGCCGGCCTGAGCTTCATGCTCTTCTAGCGATAGGCGTAGACGTCGCAGGTATCCCGCAACAGCAAGGGACCGAGGAAAATCCGGCTCTTGAGCACTTCGTCCGTTCGGGCCTCGTGGCAAAGAACGGTGACGCTCACCTTCTTCCCCTCCTGCTTCAGCAAAGCCAAGCTCTCCGCCAATCGCGGATTATACCAAGTAGAATTCTGCATCATGATCGCCCGGCGCTCGGCGTAATAAGGAATCACGGGGCACCAGTCCTCCCCGTACATCAGCATCACGTCGCCCGGAGCCACGATGCCCTGGAGCTTCTTCGCAAAATCAATCTGCGGCATTCTCCGCTCTTGCTGCTGAAGATACCCCTTACCCATGAAATCCCGCACTTCGTAACCAATCACCAAAACGAAAAAAACCGCGCCCAGCCAAACGCCCCACTTTTTTTCCGAGGCGATCGCACGCTCCACCAACACCGCGGCCGCGAAAACCAGAAACACCGCGTTCGCATTGGCGTAGTAGTCGTGCAATAGATGAGCGTGGGTGAAAAGCAAGGGTGCCACTAGGAACAAGCAGGAGCATAGCCAATAGAGCCACGCCCGCTTTCCCAAGTAAGCCGCCACGAACAGAGAAAGAATCCATACGGCACGGTGCCCGATGGCGTCGTGGAGAGTGATGCGGAAAAAATGATACCAAAGATTCCCCGACATCCGCTCCACCCAGTTGCTCGACAAATACCACTGCGAAAGCGCGGCGGAGGTATGAGTGTCGGCCGCCAAAGGATTCAACAGCTTCACCCCGTCGGTATAGCGGACCCATAGCAACCCGGCTACCAGGGGAACAACGAGGATCGTGAGCGCCCTCATCACGGCGGCGAAAGAAATAGACCTCCCGCGGAAGAGCTCGTAGCTAAGAAAAATACCCGCGGTCAGCCCGAAGGTGGAGTAAGTGGTGGACTTTGCCAGCGCGGCCGCCACTCCAAAAACTAAAGCCAACAACCATTTTCCATTCCCTGGGTTCTTCGCCCAAAGCATGGCGGCGGCCAAGTACGCCAACCCAAAAAACGTGGCCGTGGACTCATTCATGAACTGCCGCGACCAGTACAAGTAAATAGGGCTGGCCAGAAAGAGCGTGACGGGGACCAGCGGCGTTCTTCCCGTAAATCCAAGCACCCTGGCGATTAGGAATAAAGGAATGCAAGAGAGGTAGAAAAAAATCTTGGCCACGATCCGGCCGGCCGCCTCGAGCGGCATTCCCGTGAGGTTATGCGTCCAGGCCGACGCCACTTGGTAGAAGGGAAACTCGTACGGCACCGACCAGGGCGGCCCCATCACCGGAAGCTCGTAGCGAAGGATCGGCCCGCCCTGCGCGATATAGTAAGTAGTAATGGCCGCTTTCGCCTGCACGAACTCATATTGCTGCACGATCGGGGTACCCCAGCCCACGGTGGCGCACCACAGCGAGTAGAGAAGCGTAAATAAGAAAGCCGTTACTAATAAGGGATTGAGCCAGCGTGCGGAGGTTTCCATCCGGCCATTTTGCTTCTACTCCAGGCAAGATGGCAAGACGCTTACCCTTGAAAGCCCTCTTTGGAAGCAAGGTAAGCCGTTTCTTCGGGGGTGCTCACCCGGCCAAGCGCCTGGTTACGGTGAGGGAATCGCCCAAACCGGCGCACGATCTCGCGGTGGTGCTTGGCGAAGGCGATATTTCCTTTCAGCTCGGCCTTTTCGAAAAGCTCCACGCTTTGGTTCTGATCGGCCATGCTCTCACTGTGCAGCAGCGGCATATAGAGAAAAGCCAGCTGCGATTTCGGCAAGGTGGAATCGAAGCCGTGCGCAATCGCGTCCTTGGCCACGGCCACGGCGAGGTGTCCGGTGGCATAGCTCTCCGCTTTTCCGCGAAACATATTGAGCGGAAACTGATCGAGCACGATCGCGAGGGCGAGAGCTCCCGCGGCCGAATTTTTCCAATCGCTCAATTCTCCCGCAATCGCGCGCCTTAAGAGCGGCTCAAAGCGATCCTTCAGCTCTTTGTCGAACTCCGGCGTGGAATTGAACCAGAGCTTGCTTACGCGGGGCGAGAACCAAAATTCTAAGATTTCATTGGGCATAACTGATTTGGCTTACGAGAGCGGACTCATCACGTATCGGCCATAGGCGATAAATCCGCATAAAGCCGCCACCACTAGCCAATACACCGTGGGGCCCTTGGTCGCGGCGCCGGCAGAAATATGCAGCCCGCAGAAGAGGAGCATTTCGGCGGCGATAAGCAAGGCCGCGATCGAAGCCAAAGGAGCAAGCGGCCTATGGGCGGCGGGAACGACCAGGCACAGGGCGCAAACTATTTCAAAAACGGTTAGCACGAACCAGGCGCCGCCGGAAATCGCCTTCAGCGAAGGCATCGTTTGTTCGGCGGAATGAGAAAACTTCCATACCGCGCCGATCGCCGTGTGCAGGGCAAGAAGAACTTGAAGAACCCACAAGAGAATATTCATGGCTTAACTCCCTAGGAGAAAGTTTAAGGAATATAAGCGCGGGAGTCTAGTACGGGCGCTCCATTATTTGCCCTACTGAAAATGATCGAAAATTAATTTTTTCACCAAATCTGACTGGGCGCGATTTTTATTTATCGGCAGCGCAAAGCGATGGGTCACCTCATTTAATCCCATGAACCACCGCGGAATCAACGTGTCGTCCTCTTTTTCCCAGTGAACTTTCCCGCCGATACGTTCCGTTTTATTTAAGCAGGCAAAAAGAACCTTGATCCACATTCCCTTATCGGACTGGAGAGCCAACCAGTAGGGAAATTTGGCATCCAGCTCTTTCAAGAATTTGCGGACCTCGGCTATCTGATACAGCTCTCTCGGATCATCGTCGTAACCAAATACCGTGACTTCCACTTTGCCAAAATACTTTAAAACGCCCTCACGATTGCTAATAAAGCTCGTTAAATACTGGTAGGTCGCCGTTATGTCTCCCGACTCGATTTCCATGCGATCGATTACAACCGTAAAGATATCCGCCTTTTGGGCGTGAAGCTGCTCCAACGCTTTTTCCGCTTCCGCCTCTTCGGGATCTTCGCTATACGCCCCCAGGTGCCGCTTGACCGCCACCGGATTCTGAAACATGTGAGTCGAGAAATCCGAGGCGAAGTCGGTATAGGGCTTGGGTGAAATCACTTCATTCTTGTCGGTGAGCCGAACCGGAGAAGAAGGCAGCGCCCTCAATGCGTTCAGCACTTGCGCGGTTTCGGTGGCTATATTCGCCTGCACCAAATCGGGCACGAATAGCAGGAACCGGAAAGAACCGATGCTAACCACGCGATTTACCCAATAAATGCCGTCGATCCCCGGGAAACTTCCCACCCCCACGCGGAAAATATCGGGCTTATGACTATCGGGCTCAAGCCTATTCGCGGCCCGAATTCCCGCTTCTGGATCATCCACCGAAGGAGCAATCATGCTTAGAAAGAGCATGACGCCATTTGGAAGGGCGGCGTCGCCTATAAGATACGAACGATATTGGCCTAAGATTTCTGGGTCAGAGTTATTGGCGCGCGCCGAATTATAGGAAATTTTCAGCAGCCACTTCACCAATTCCTGATAGTCGTACTTAAGGGCCACCTGCTCTTCGGCAAAAACAAAATTCTGGAAATATTGAAGGTAAAGACTTTTCCCATACGCATCGAGACGCGATAGCGGCCCATTATTACAGCCGGCGCAAACGTCACGGATAACGATCTCATCATTGCTGACCTTATTCCGGCTGCGCTCATTAAAGGAAATTCCGTCCTCTTTTAGGTACCAGCTCGGAATAACGTGCTCTCTCGTCCTGTTTTTTTCGTACGGCTTATCGCAGTAGGCGCAGTCACTCATAGGATCCCCGGAGCTTAATAAACAAAAATATGAATGATCATATCTTCGCTCGTCACAAAAAGCGAGCGCTGGAGAAATCATGCTTATTCTTCCGACGCGGCGAAGCCACTAGACTCGGAATCAGCTGGCATCAATCATGTCTTTTAAACTTGCCCGAACTAGCTTTTTTACCAGTGCCTTGGGAATCGGTTTATCCACGGGGAAACTGATGATCGCTCTAGTGGTGGTGAAGCCCTCAAGGCCCTTTTTATACTTTATTAGCGCTTGGGGACGAACATGCAGGCGCACAAAGGGCTTCTTAAAGCTAAACCAGGCGAACATGCCGTTATAAACGTAGCCGTCATAGGAGTAACCAGGCATATCGAAGTAACTAACCGTTTCAACGGCGTCACAGACCACTTCCCGAATGGCCGATCTTATATCCTTGAGCTTGGCCCGCGATTCTTTCGGGCATGCCGCGATGTATTCGGCGACCCCACCGGGCTTGAGGGCCCTAGAATTTTTGTTCTTTGGTTTTTTCAATTTTTTTAACCGCATCCACGAAGCGTAAAAGGCATCTTCCATCGGGGCAAGAGATCGCTGCATTTAAATACTCATTACGACGCAATGATAGTTAGCCGCGTTCTATTTCGCATAATCTACAAGTTGATAGCCCTGCTTATTCGAACTCGCCATTAGTGAAAAATGACTGCCAAATGAGGCCCTCGCGGTAGGTAGTGAAATGCGCGGCGCTTGGCTGTGCGACTTGCTGAAGGCCATGATTAAGGTAAATAAATTTTGAGTAGGTGAACTTACATATCAGAACCGGGATACCAGTTAACTCGTATCCGTGGATACCGATATTATAAAAATGGCGTTCGTGATGTTTCAATCGTCGAACCCATCCAAACGCCCGTAAATCTTATAGTCTAAAAAGGCCCGCACTTTTCATATCTTGCGCTAGGTAGAAAGGTAAGCCGCCGGCATCCTCCCAGAGAAACTCTGTCCTCCTACAGCGAATAAGAAGCCCGCAGGATCTAAAAGCAGAACGAAGTTGACGCGCCGGGCCACGCGCGGTATAAGTCCCTAATGCGAAAGGTACTTCCTTTACTTTTACTAGGATTTTTGGTTACCGCTGCATCAGCCCACTCAGCGACAGCAACTAAAACAGAAATTGGTCCATTCCATTCGCGGGCTATTGTTAAAATCTTTGAAAATGAAAAGCGTCCCACAATCATTTTGATTCCCGGATCAGGTGCGAACGGACCAGAGGAAATGATGCCCTCAAGCATAACTCTGGACGGAAGAGATCATAGCTTATTCGCACAATTTACTGATGCGCTTACACAAGCCGGAGTAAATACCATTGCGCTCGGGAAGCCTGGTGTTGAATTTTTTTCCGGCTGGGATAGTGAAAAGTGGCTCTACGACAAATCCATGTATCAAGCACTACATTGGCGCGATTTACTGGCAAATGTGAAAGCCGCCGTTGACTTCGCCCTTGCACAACCCGGCGTAGACCCAGATAAAATCTATTTATTAGGCCACTCCGAAGGAACACAAGTTGCGGTAGACTACGCTGCCATGGACTCTCGTGTGAAAGGAATTATCTTACTGGGGTACCTAGGAGTAGACCTGGCCACCATCCTGGACTGGCAACTTTTTCACAGGGATATCGAGTTTTTTATCGCAACGGACGTAGATGCCAATAAAGATGGTTTCGTCAGCCATGATGAGGCCCTTGCATGGCCAGAGTTTCGTTGGAACTGGAAAAGCGATAATCAACTCGTATCCTACAGTGAAATTGAAGCAGCCCTTCTCAACGACGAAAAACTCAAAAGCATTTTCGCCAAGCTGGAAAATTCCCCACTTTATGCGGATGGAATATTTAGGCGAGGAGAAATTAACTCTAAGGCCGCATCACTCAAGCAAGACGTTTATGTTTTCAATGGGGAGCTAGACATGCAAACTCCGGCTCGAGAGGCATTGGCCCTAGGTTCTGCATGTCGATCTGTCGGCAAGACAAATTGCGAGATTTCTATTGTGCCAGGCGTGGGGCATGGCTTTTCTGCACCCAAACCGCCAAAAGCCCAGTCCGTTCTGGATTTAACCGTCGGCCCCGTAAGCGCCCAGTTCCAATCGATTCTAACCAAATTTGCTCACGATAAAATCGTAAATAGCGCGAACTAGGCTCCATCCATTGACTGATATGCACAAAATCCTGCCGCTAGCCTAGCATCAAATCTAAAAATCCTTTTCTTCCATCCTGGATCACGAAAGCGACCAGAAACATATTTCAGTTCGAATTCCCGCTTAAATACTTCCGGAACTTCGACCGTAAACTTTCGCATGCTTCTTCTTGTAGGAAAGGAACTGCACCTTCCAGTTAGGGGGTTTCTTTTTAGCTCACGAACGCAGTAACCCATAGATCTCCCGACAGGAGGCTTCATCGAAATCTTTGCCGCAAAACTTTAGGAAAACACCTTGTCTGCCTTGTCCGAATCGGACAAGGTTTTTCATTTTAAGATGTGAATAAGAAAAAAATGGCGTCCTTATCTCGAAGAAATTCGAAACTTTGTTCTCCAGTGTAACTCCCTTCCAAACCCTTGAAATGCCGATGATTTAGATTTTTGTAGAGAACAGTTTCTGGGCCAGAAATGGAGAACATTCGGCATCAACTCGGCGCGTTTTGTTCTCCGCTTTACAAAATTCCGGCCAGTTCGAATCCCCTAGGGAATCCTAATCTCCAATCACGCAATTTTGAAAGGAGCCATCGGGCTGGCGGATATATTGGCTGGCAGCCCTTTCAGGAAAGATGAGGCCAACGCTATCGAATTTTATATCTTTAGACTTCTTCGTTCCATCATCTTGAATGCACCCAGCTTCTCCTGGCTTAATGACTTCAAGGCAAGAGTTCTCCGGAATCGTTACCATAGAATTAGAAATGGAACTGCACTTGTAGCCGCTCTTTTTCTGGCTATAGCAAACGACGAGTTTGCCATCATAATAGTGATAGGAATTTACGCCCGCTTCATAGCGTTTCTTTTCTTTGGCGCGAATGATTGCTGCAAAATCTGAGCGCTTGTCACCATCAAAATCGCCAGCAATCAATCCCGGATCTTTCTGCGTGCAATCAGAACTAAACTCGCCTTTTTTAAGCAGAACGTGCTCAGGAAAAGATTTATCGATTTCTTTCTGAAAATTTGCGCCACTAGAAACTAGCGGCGAAAGCAAGATAACGAGCACTAAAAGACTATTCATAAATAACTTTTACTATATTCGAACCTGCAACGGGAGGAATTTATTAGATTTTTCGCGAAAAAATATAAGAAAGAAAAAATGGCGTTTCCAATTTTGAACACGCCGAACCAGTTCTTATCCCATTTGAGTGCGAAATAAATGTCCAGAAAAGGTAATGCTCCTAGCCAATCCATTACAAGGACATTATTTACGCCACGGAGGTTGTGCTATTTT
This sequence comes from Bacteriovoracia bacterium, assembly GCA_050246755.1. Classification (GTDB taxonomy): domain Bacteria; phylum Bdellovibrionota; class UBA1018; order CAIPTA01; family CAIPTA01; genus JAKFYM01. Next base: position 1,632,247 of record JBFWVL010000001.1, on the reverse strand, counting down.
TTCTGGCGCTTAACCTGCTTCTTAGTCGCATGAGCCAGCAGACGCTGAAACTTGGGGCACTCCATATGGCTGGGCGCCTTGCACAGGGAAGCGTGAAGCAAGCCTTGGCGAGCGGCTTCCAGTCGCCTAATTCTTCTTTCGATCTCAAGGGACTTTTCTTTTAGGGCATTTCGGTTGATCACGATCGCACCTTCACGGGGTTTCAACAGAGTCGGCAACTCTTCCAGTTGAAATCCTACTTGCTTGGCCAAAGTGATTAACGCCAATAAGTCCAAAATATTCTTTGGGTACTGGCGCCGCAATCCTTTCCGCGCAGTTGAGCGGATCAAGCCGATCTCTTCGTAATAGCGAAGCGCCGAAGGGAGAATGCCGGACTTTTTGGAAACCTCTCCGATATCCATCATTTTTTCTTACCATGCCAGCGGTTAGACACCCATGCATTTTTTCTATTGACCTCAAGTTGACTTTAAGTGGCTTACTGGACCCAGGAGGACAATATGCGGATCAAAAATGCGGCTCTGGAGATACAAGAACTCTGGAAAAACCTGAGAATGGAATCGGTGAACACAATCAAAGCCGCCCTAAAAAGCCTGGCGAGCGACCCAGAGGTAAGGGAGCAACTGGAAGAAGCTACCCGCGCCCCTCCCGTAGGAGTCGAACTATTTCGGGCCCCCAAAGAAGGCTTCATTCTCTTGGCTTATTCCGAGAAAAAGGGGCAATACCGTATTCCACACAATCACGGCGACGCTTGGGTCGTTTACGCCGTGGTAGCGGGACAAGTGGAGATGGGAAACTATTTCAACGCGACTCGCCTTAATGGCTCAGATCATCTGATTCTAAAGAACAGAGAAACACTTACAGCCGGTGATACGCGCCTTTACCTGCCCGGAGAGATTCACGACACCAAGTGCTGCTCAGAAGACGCAGTCATCCTAAGGCTCACGAGCTTGGATCTTAAAGAAGAAGAGCGGGCCGGCCGCATGGAACGCTGGGAGCAATTATGATGCTCGCGCTGATCTGGGCAGCGTCTTTGCTAGCTACGCTGATTTCATACCGCAAAGACCGCGCGAGAACGCTTCTGGCGCTGAAAAAAAGCGCCTGTGCCTTGAAGAATCTCGCGCCCGGGCTTTTAGGGATGATCGCCATTGTAGGTTTCACCCTTGCGCTCTTTCCGCAAGAAACTCTGCTCCGCCTATTCAAGGCAGATAGTGTTTGGAATCATATCGGGGTTTCACTGGTGGGCGCCTTGGTGACAATCCCCGGGCCAATCGCCTTCCCTTTGGCGGGAACGCTTTTAGAAATGGGGGCCCCTCTCCCTCTGCTAGCCTCGTTTATTACCACGTTGACCATGGTGGGCGTTGTCACGGCGCCGATGGAAATATCTTATTTTGGAGTGCGATTTACGCTCCTGAGACAATCAATGAGTTTTGTTGCTGCCGTCTCAATCGGCCTGCTGCTGGGAGTATTGCTATGACAATGGGCTTGCTGGAACAAACAGGCATAAATGCTTTTCACTTCTCTATCAGCGTACTCAGTATATTTCCGCCGGTTCTTCTGTTTCTCAAACTCCTCGAGGCTTGGTTACCTGCGAATACAGTGGAAGCGTATCTTGGAAAAAAATCGGGGACCAAAGGAATGTTTCTAGCAATATTGCTGGGATCCCTTGCAGCAGGCCCCCTATTCGCAGCGTTCCCCATCGCCTCTACCTTTTCTAAGAAGGGCGGACGCACAGCCAATACCGTCATATTTTTAGGCTCGTGGGCATCCATTAAGATCCCGATGCTACTGATCGAAAGCCATTTCCTCGGCCTGAGATTTTCGTTGCTGCGGCTCGCAGTGACCGTCCCCTTCGTCATCTTGATGGGCGTAGTAATGGAACGCCTCTTTACGCATAAAGTAGTTCGGATTGGTTCGAATCTATTGGGGGAGTCCGTGAATAAGTAACTGAAATTTATAGAGATAGAAAAATGGCGTTCCCTGGGGGATTCGAACCCCCGTTACCTCCGTGAAAGGGAGGTGTCCTAGACCGGGCTAGACGAAGGGAACGCAGTAACAAAACTCTCTTGGAAAACTGGTGGGCCCAGGTGGACTCGAACCACCGACCCTCTCATTAAAAGTGAGATGCTCTAGCCGACTGAGCTATAGGCCCTTAAAATTCGTCACCGAATTTTCCAAGGTCTTGGTAATAACCTTAGGCCCTGGTTTGGGTCAATCATAATTCTAGATCGATTTGCGCTTCTCGCTGATATTCCAAGCCAAAATGTTCGTAGGAAAGTCGGGCCGCCAAACGCCCGCGCGGAGTGCGATGGATGAAGCCCTGTTGCAAAAGGAAGGGTTCATACACGTCTTCAATCGTTTGGGCTTCTTCGCCAATCGCCGAAGCCAGGGTATCTAGGCCCACCGGGCCCCCGTCGAACTTCTCGATAATCGTTAGGAGAATGCGTTTATCCATCGCATCGAGGCCACGCTGGTCTACGGCCAGGCTAGTCAAAGCGGATTTCGCCATAGTTTCATCGATCACGCCTTTGCCGTTCACTTCGGCAAAGTCGCGAACGCGGCGGAGGAGGCGGTTGGCGATACGGGGGGTACCGCGGGACCGATGGGCCAACTCTTTGGCTCCGCTTTCGAGAAGCTTCACGCCCAGGCGAGTAGCGCCATGCATTAAAATCTGCTGGATATCTTCGGGCTTATAGAACTCGAGCACGAAGTTGATTCCAAAGCGGTCGCGTAGCGGCGTGGACAGGAGGCCGGAACGAGTGGTGGCTCCGATCAAGGTGAAGCGAGGAAGATCGATGCGCATGGTCCGGGCGCCGGGACCTTGGCCAAGAATGATATCGAGCTTGAAATCTTCCATGGCGCTATAGAGCACCTCTTCCACGGCGATCGGCACGCGGTGGATTTCGTCGATGAAGAGCACATCGTTGGGCTTGAGGTTGGTGAGCACGGCGGCGAGGTCGCCCTTTTTATCGAGGGCCGGGCCAGAGATGGTGAAAAGCTCGGAGCCGATGGTCTTGGCCACGAGATAGGCCAAGGTGGTTTTGCCCAAGCCCGGAGGGCCGGCAAACAAGCAATGATCCAGGGCTTCGCTACGGCGCTTGGCGGCTTCGATATAAACGGCGAGGTTATCCTTGAGGGATTTCTGGCCGATAAAATCGGAAAAGGATTGGGGACGAAGGTTCTGCTCGGAAACCATCTCGGGCATGGCCAAGTCGGGCGCAACCATTCTGGATTCTTCAAAAATTTCGTTCACGCATTCCCCCTAGCGGATTTAGTTGATCCACGTGAAAGATTCGAAAGGGCGTAGCGAAGGGCGGCATCGAAGCCACCAAGCTCAGCGGTTTTTCCGGCCACGTCGCGCACGATGGTGCTCACGTCGCTATCGCGGTAGCCAAGCCCCAGTAAAGCCTGCTCGAGATCCGAGATCCAGGAAGTTTTTCCGGAAGAAGGGATGGATCCCGCGGATTTTCTGGAAGGGGTCCCGCCTTTTTCGAGGATCAGACGCTTATCCGCCTTCTCTTTGAGCTCGATGAAGAGCTTTTCCACGGTCTTCTTGCCCACGCCCGAGATTCCCGAGAGGAGGGCCGTATTGCCCTGGGAAAGGGCGGCAAGGATCTGGTCGGCTTCCACCGAAGAAAGAATCGCGAGAGCGGTTTTCGCCCCCACCCCACTCGCGCTCATGAGAATTTCAAAAACGTCTTTCTCGAGCTGGGTAAGGAATCCGTAGAGAATGATGTGATCTTCGCGCACGTGCGTGTGGACCTGAAGGGTAACGTCGGAGCCCACTTCGGGAAGCTTATGGAAAACGGTAGAGGGAATGAAAAGACCGTAGCCCATGCCCTGAACATCGACGATCAGGCGTTCTTCCGTTTTTTCTGCGAGTGATCCTCGGAGCCTAGCGATCATAGGTAATTTGTATCCTTTAGCGCGGGGCGATACCAAGCCTTTTTTCCGGCTTGGAAGGACGTAATAATTCGGCCCGGTGGCGGTACTGCAAATGGCAGATCGCAACGGCCAGCGCATCGGAGGCGTCGGCGCGGGCGAAATCCTCTTCGGAAGGCAATGATTTCCCCAAAATAGCGCGCACCATTCTCTCCACCTGCTCTTTTTCGGCACGGCCCGAGCCCGACACAGCCTGCTTCACGATGGTGGCGGGATATTCGAATACAGGGATCTCTAAAATGGCCGCGCTGGCAATCGCGGCGCCGCGGGCCTGGCCCAGCTTCAGGGCGCTCTGCGCGTTCTTGGCGAAGAAAACTTCTTCCACCGAAATAGAGGCGGGCCGCCAGAGCGCAATCGCTTCTTGCACGGCTAGGTGAATTGTTTTGAGACGGGGCGCGATCGCCTTGTCGTTCTTATCGAGAACCTTGATCACGCGGTGGCCGATCCACTGCACGGAGGTGCCGCGCGCTTCCACGCAGGCAAGCCCCATATAATTGGATCCAGGATCGATGCCGAGCACTCTCATAGGTGAAGAATATCATAACCGCTTCGCGATTGCGCGCTCGTGACGCGGGCAGTTTTCGATCATCCCGAGAACCATATTCGAACGCTGGTCGGCGAAAATTCTATTGTGGCGCTTATTAAGCTTCTCTAGGCCTTACACAAAAATTCCAGCCTAAATCCCGGCCCCGATCCCACTCGCACCACGCCCATCCCCGCCGCCTTCGCGCCCTGGATTCCGGCCTCCCCGTCTTCAAATACCAAACACTGCTCCGCCCGAACCCGCAAACGAATCGCGGCTTGCAGAAAGGGATCGGGATGCGGTTTCCCGCGCACGGTATCTTCGGCGCAAACCGCTACGGGAAAGAGCTGCTCGATCTTTAGGGCATGCAGGATCTGCTTCACCAACTCTTTATGTCCGCCGGATACGATCGCTAGTTTTTTCTTACCGAAATTTTCGTGCGCGATTTTCAATACCGCTTCGATGGGCTTCACGAGCGCGAGGTTTCTTAAAAAGCGCGCTTCTTTTTCGGCTATCACGGAGTCCGCATCGAGTTTCCAGCTGAACCGCTCGTTGAAGAGCTCGATCGTGCGCGGGTTTTGAATCCCGGCGTACTCCTGGAGAACTTCGGCGGTGATATGATGGCCACGGTCCCTCAGCGTGCCGATCCAGGCCTCATTGTGGAGGGGCATGGAATTGGCGAGAGTACCGTCGAGATCGAAGAGAAAGGCTTCGTAGTTATCGAGCGGTAGCTTCATTCCTGAAATCTACCAAAACCGGGGCACCAAAAAAAGAAAAAGCCGGAAGCTTTGGGCGCCCGGCTTAAGTTAGGCAACTTTTACCGAATGATATATTCGCGCACCAGACCGCCGGCCAGGATGGCGGTGGTTTCGTCGAGGCCGGTATTAGCGTAGATCGAGAGCGCATACTCACGGCCATCGTAGTTGAAGATGATCGTGTGGTGCTTCACGCGCACGGAAGTGCTACGGCCGGTCTCGGGATCCACGGTGCCGCCGGAATAAGTTCCGGTCTTTCCGCCTACGATGAGGCTCGTGGGCAAATAGGTGCGGGCTCGGCCCGCGCCGGTCCGGCAGGTATGCATGAGCTTCCAAACGTATTCGGCACCGGGATAGCGGCCCTGGTAAGTATCGTAGAGAAATTCGGCCGTCTCGGTGGCGCTGAGCTCATTGCCGTGAAGGCTGCCTAAATATCCGCCATAAGCGCGGGTGCGGAGGTACCCCATGCGCTGAGTGAAATTCTGGATGGCTTGGCGGCCACGGGTTTTATTTCCCCCGCCGATTTCATTCCAGGCCATTTCGTCGCGGGCTACGTTCGAAGAATCGGCCAGCATCTTCACCATCAAGTGAAGCTGGTTGGAATTCAGCTGTCCGCGCGTTTTATCCAGTAGAGTGGCGGCGATGAAAATTTTATTCACCGAGGCACCGAACTGCTTGCGGCTGGCTTCGGCGCTTTGAGCCACGATCTGATGAGCATCGAGATCCATCAGCACCCAGGTAACGGGAGTATTCTTCTTGGTTAGGGAATCATTTTTGATCTTTAAGTATTTGGCCTGAAGAGCGGCGGTGAAGGTTTTTCCGTCGCCTTTCTTCAAAACTAGTTTTCCGTTGGACGTACTGAGAGTGCGGAGATCTTTGCCGTTGGGCAGAATCACGAAGTTGGGGTCCATCACCGGATTGGAGGGCTGGGCTGCGAATACGGGGGTAACATTCAGCGCCAGGGCAATCACGGAAGCGAGTGCGAGAGAGAAAGCGGTTGTCATAATAGCTCCTTAGTAAGAGCTATTCGGAAGCGGATTCGCATTCCGTGACTGTCTTCCACGTAAACGCGCAAACATATGCTTACAGACACCGGTTGGAGTGTAAGATGAAAAGATTTTGACTAAGGCTTAGATGAGCAGAGGTGCACGAGGGCGAGCGTGAGGCAGATCAAAGCGACTTATCGTAGAGCCGGAAGGTTTTATACGGGGGCTCGCCCGAGAATGCCTGAATGGCGGCCACCATGTCGCGATTGTCTTCGAGGATCCAGCTCATCTCGCAGTCGCCGAGGCCGAGGCGCTTCGCCTCCTGCGCCGCTTCGGAATAAAACACGCTCGCCAGGCCGCTTGCGCGGTACTCGGGAATCACGCCGAGGGTGATCACGCGCACGCCACGGATTTTTTTCGCCTTGGGGTTCATCCCACTCAGCAATTTGAAAATCCCGAAAGGGAGAAGCTTGCCGTTGGGAATATCTTTCAGCACCTGATTGATGTCGGGCAGGCTGAGCGCGAAGCCGATGGCTTTACCGTTGATGAAACCGAGCTGGCAGAAATTCGGCCAGATAATATCTTTCAGGGATTTCGCCATGTGCTTGAACTCGGCGTCGTCCATGGGCACGAAGCCCCAGTTCTTTTCCCAGGCGGCGTTATAAATCTCGCGGATGAGCTGCACTTCTTGGTGGAAACGCTTCATGTTGATCGAACGGATTTCCATTTTCCCACGGGCTTTCACCTTCTCGGCGATGCGCACCACGCGCGGATCGAAATCATCGGGCGTCATCTTGAACGCGTAGAGATCTTTGGTCTTGAGGTACCCCTGTTTCTCCACGAGCTCCACATAGTAGGCGGGATTGTGGGTCATCATCACGAAGGGGGCCTCGTTGAACGCGTTCACCACGAGACCGCACTCGTGATTGAGGCTGGGATTGGCGGGGCCGCGGGCCACCCGCATGCCGTGCTGCTTGAGCCAGGCATGGGCTTTGGCAAACAGCGCGGTGGAAACCTCGTGATCGTTCACGCACTCGAAGAAACCCCAGAAACCGGTTTTCTCGCCGTGAAACTCGTTGTGGCGATCATCCACGATGGCGCCGATGCGCCCCACGTGTTCACCGTTGCGGTACGCGTTCCAGAGCTGGATCTTCGCGTGTTGGTAGAAAGGGTTTTTCTTGGTATCGAGAGAGTCTTCGACGGTGAGGCGGAGCGGCGGAACCCAAGCGGGATCTTTTTTATTGATCGTCCACGCGAGCTCGATGAAGCGCTTGCGCTCGGCTTTGTTCTCGGCGGGAGTAAAGGCTACTAACTCGATGGCGCTCATAACCCCTACCTTATTGCGGGCGGATGATGCCGAACTCTTTGCCCACTTGCGCGAACACATCCAGCACGAAATCGAGGTCTTTATCTTCGTGGGTGCTCATGTAGCTGGTACGGATCAAGGCGTAGCCCTTGGGCACGGCCGGAGAAACCACCGGCGTGGCGAATACGCCGAGCTCATAGAGACGCTTCGTGAACATGAAGGCTTTGAGATCGTCGCCGATCAATACCGGGATCACGGGGGTTTGGGATCCCATGGTGTCGAAACCGAGGGCCTCGAGGCCCGCTTTCATCTTACGGGCGTTCTTCCAAAGTTTATCTACGAGACCAGGATTTTCCTGGATCACGCGCACGCACTCGAGCACGGTGGCGGCGGAAGCCGGAGGAAGCGAGGCCGAGAACATAAACGAACGGCTCTTGTGCTTGATATAGTGAATGATGTCTTTTTTCCCGGCGATATAGCCGCCGAGGGAAGCGAAGCTCTTCGAGAAGGTTCCCATGGTGAGGTCCACGTCGTCGTTGAGGCCGAAGTGATGAGGCGTGCCCCGGCCGCCGGCACCGATCACGCCGAGGGCGTGGGCGTCATCGCAATAGGTGCGGGCGCCGTATTTTTTCGCCAGGCGCACGATATCGGGAAGATTCACGATCCGGCCGGTCATGGAGAATACGCCGTCAAATACAATTAATTTACCAGGAACGTGCTCGTATTCGCGAAGCAGGCGCTCGAGCTCCTGCATGTCGTTGTGCTTGTACTTTACGGTTTCGCCGATCGCGGCGCTCTGGCCTTCCACGATGGAGGCGTGGTTTTCACGATCGGAGAAAATGATATCTTTGCGGCCCACGAGGCAGGAAATCGCGCCGAGGTTGGCCATGAAGCCGGTGGCATATACCAGCACGGCTTCGCGCTGAAGGAATTTCGCGAGCTCGGCTTCGAGCTGCTCGTGCAAATCAGTGTTGCCGTTCAGGAAGCGAGAACCCGTGCAGCCCGTGCCGTATTTTTCGATCGCCTTGATGGCGGCTTCTTGCACGCGCGGATTTTGCGTGAGACCGAGATAATTATTCGAACCCACCATCACGCGCTCTTTGCCGTCGCTCACCACGCGGGGGCCGGCGGCGCCCTCCAGCGCGCGAAAGAAAGGATATACGCCTGCCTGCTGCAGCATTTTGGCGTCCTGGAATGCGTAACACTTCTCAAAAAGGTCCATAGTTCTATTCCTTCCAAACCGAGCCCTTCTATCTTAGAAGCCGGTAAACCCAGGGCGCAAGCTTTACTGCGTAAGCTTTTACGCAGTACCAGCTAAGAATGGCCAAAGGTGCGAAAACTCAGGGGATCTTTAGCAGCTTTTTACGCACCTTGGCTAGAAAAATCTCATTTGATGATCATTTTTCTCAAGTATAACCTACCTGCTACCGAATAGAGTTATAGGGGAACCACGATTTTATGAGCAAGCTCGGTCCTTTAGGACAAAGCATGGCCGCCCTCTTTAACCCGGACCGCGCCGGGAAAGGCAAGAAGGCCTCCGACACGAAACCTGCCGCTACGCCTTCGGCGAAGTCGTCGTTTCAGGTGCCCGGCACCGCCGCGGCCGATAAATCCCATGACAGCCTCGGCAACGGATCCACCCCCGGCTACGAGTTTTTCGGCAAAAAACCAAAGCAAGAAACCACCGAGGAAGAAAAGGCCAAAGAAAGCCCGCTGGCCCACGCCATTGAAACTCCGGTGCAGGGCGAGAACCTCATCCGCCTGAGCCTAGGCTGGGAAAAACTTTTAGTTACCCAGAAAAAGATCTGCGAAAAGGCCAAGGGTATTTTTACGCGGCTCGAAGGAAACGGCAGCTACGCCGAACAAAGGCGCGGAAAAATGAAATTCAAGAAAAGCAGTGGCTGCATCCTCGATCTGGATTCGATCGAAGTGGCGGACGCGAAGGCCGCCGAAGCCGAGGCCCTAAAGAAAAAGTTCGTCGCCTAGCGCGCCTTTACAGCCTCCGCCCTCCATACTAGCATCAAGCCCAATGGCTAAAGCCCCCTCACTTCCGCTCGGAAATATCGATCACGTGGCGATCGTGGTGAAAAATCTGCGCCAAACGGTGCGCTTCTACGAAAAATATTTCGGCTTTAAAATCGAGCGGGAATTCGGCAACCGCGAACTGGGCGTGCGGGCGATCGTGCTCAAGCGCAAGGGCAGCCGCCTCGAGCTCTTCGAGTACCGCAGCGACAAACCGACCTTCGCCAAGCGCCTGAGCCAGGTGCACGGAGCAAAAGTGCCCCGCAGCTACTTCGAGCCCGGAATTCGCCACATCGCTTTTCGAACCAGAAAATTTAAGGGCGCGGTTTCTTCCCTGCAAAAAATGGGGCTCAACCCCTGGATCAAACCTAAGAAGGGCTATAGCGGCGATTCCATCACGTTCGTGCAGGATCCAAACGGTATCCTGCTCGAGATCGTGTCTCCCCTGCGCAAGACGAAGGCAAAAAAATGAAGGCGCTTCGCCTGCATGCCGATCTGGCTACCGGCAATAAGCCGGCTACGCGCGTGCGCACCGCTAATGCGAGCCAAACTTTTCTAAATCCCCGCATTCTCCTCGAGGAGGCCCTCGTGCCCAAGCCCCGCCCCGATGAGCTGCTCATACGCGTGCGCTACTGCGGCCTTTGCGGCAGCGATTTTCATCTGGCGGAAACCGGCCACGACAAAAAACTCTCTTATCCCGGGCTGGCCACGCTGCCGGTAACGATCGGCCACGAATTCAGCGGAGAAGTAATCGGCCACGGCGAAGGCAGCCGCGAGGCAGTAATGAGAAACTTCCCCCTGGGTACCCTGCTCACCGCGGAAGAAATGCAATGGTGCGGGGATTGCCACCATTGCCGGGCCGGAAACGTAAATCACTGCGAAAATCTGGAAGAGCTGGGCTTCACCGAAGACGGAGCCCACGCGGAATTCATCACCGTGCCCGCAAAATATTGCTGGAAGCTGGATAAGCTCGCCGCTCGTTTCGGCAGCGATAAAGCCCTGCGGCTCGGTGCTCTAGTGGAGCCTTATGCCGTAAGCTTTCGTGCGCTCTTTCAGGGAACCCACGGCGGCGAATGGCTTCCCGGAAATCGCGTGCTGATCCTAGGCTGCGGCCCCATCGGCCTCGCCGCCGCGGACCTCGCCCTCTGCGCCGGCGCCACCGAAGTGCTCGCGGTGGAAAACGTGGAGGAAAGAAAGAAATTCGCGCTCGAAATCGGCGTAACCAAAGCTGTATCTTCCGCTGATTCCTCTTCTTTAACCGGAACCTTCGACTGGATCATCGACGCCGCCGGCGCCACCCGCCTCGCGCTCGAAATCGCGGGAGCGCGACTCGCCGTGGGCGGAACGCTCTGCTTGCTAGCGCGCACCGATGAGCCCGCCTCCCTCCTTCCGGAAGCACTGATCACGAAGAACGCCCGCGTGGTTGGCTCGCAAGGGCATTCGGGAGAATCCACCTTTTCGCGCGTGATCGAACTGATGGCCGCCGGAAAACTAAGGGCCGAGAAACTCGTACGCGAAACCATTTCGTTGTCGGAAGCGGCGGAGAGGCTGAACCATCAGCGAAAGAGCGAAGGGAAAATCTTGGTGCGCCCATGCTAGTAGAGGGAATCCATCACGTGGCCGTGATCGTCACGAACGTGAACGCCAGCAGAGATTTCTACGAAAAAGCTTTCGGCCTAGTGCCGATCCCGCGGCTCACCGAAAGCATCAGCAAGAACCGCGGTGCCTGGTTCCGGGTGGGAGCGCTTGAGCTACACCTGCAGGAGCGCAGCGATTCCGTGCAAAAAACCGAGCAGCATCTCGCCCTGCTCACTACGGACTTAGAAGAGCTGGTAAGACGCGTGGAAGCGCATGGCGGGCGCTCGCAAGAGGCAAAAATTATCGCGGGCTTTAAGAAGCGTCGCTTCGTCTATGACCCCGACGATAACCGCATCGAGTTATTGGAGCGCTAAATGCCACGCAGGCAAAAGGCATCGATCGCCCGGCTATAGAAGCGCACCGCGGCCTGCAGGTCTTCCACTTTCAAACTTTCGTTGGGGCAATTTCCGTTATGCACGTTATCCCCCGCCCCGAACCCGATCGTTTCGTAACCGCGCTCCGAAAACTGCGCCGCTTCCGAAGAAGAATTTCCCGCTACGGTATCGGAAGCAAGGCCGACCCGCTGCATGTCCGCGCGGAGGGTGGTCATGAACGTGGAAGCGGGGTCGGTAAAGAAACGCTGGGTGGCGTGGGTGCGGCGGCATTCCACCGAAACGGCCCCGAAATTCCGGGCGATTCCAGCGATGCGCTCCTTAAAATCCCGCTCAATTTCTTTACGGCTCTCGAGAGAGCCGAGTTCGGGCACCAAGCCAAACTGCACGGTGAGCTCTAGCGCATCGCGATCCTGCGCCATTCCGCTAAGAATTACCCGCGAATGGTTGGGCTCGAAGCTATTGTCTTCCATCGGGCGCATGGCCTCGTTCACAGACCTGATTTCTTCCCGGATCCGCTTCAGCACGGAATAAACTTCCTCGGGTAGCAAGCGCACGCCACGATCGCCGGTGCCGCCGAGGCGCATCTCAAAATGGCAATCGCGGTTATTGGCAGAAATAGACCGAAAACGATCGCGGATGGAATCGAGGTCCTTGGAGCGGATCACGATTCCGGCCGAAGCCGTATCCGGCATTCGGTTCAAGCTGCCAGTTCCGTAGATCGACATCAACTTATTTTCGATCGGGGAAGATTTAAGGCTCTCTAGGAAGAAGAGCACGTTTTCCAGCGCGTTCTTATTCGCGGCGGGATGAGCGGCGTGGATGCCTTTGCTCTTACTCGAAATGAAAACCTTAGCGTTGAACTCGTGGGCATCGCGCTCGATGGAGACAAAAGAAATACGCAGCTGAAATACGAGCTGCACCTTTTCGGTATTCTGCAGGCGAAGATTCGTGGGGCGCGCCACGATCACGTGCTTGGGATTCACCACCCCCGACTGAATCAAATAACGGGAACCGGCCAGCACCGATTCTCCCCCGCACGTGGCCGCCAAATAGAGCGGCTGCAGAAAACGGGCGCGGGAAGCGGCGGCGGAATTGGCGGCCGCGAGCATGGCCAAAAAATTTACTTTGGCGCCGGCGGCCCCCAGGCCGCAAAGATTTTCGCCGTTCACTTTTGGACGGAATGGATTCCCGCCAAGCTCCGTCCAATCGGTCGCATTTCCGGGGTTCGCGGTGTCCACGGAACCCGTAAGCAGCAGGCCCTTGCGGGTACGGCTGTCCACCAGATCGTCGCCGAAGATGGCTAAAAGATTATACTGGCGCTTGGAATGGTCTTTCAGCGAGTGTGGCACCTGTTGCAGCACTAATTTGGCGCCGGCCTGCTCGAAAAGCGGGATAAGGAAGTTTACGGCCTCTTCGTTGCCCTCTTCCGATACGCTTTTAATCTCGAGAAATTTCAGAGCTTGTTCGAGAAATTCCATGATTCATACTACAATTAGGGCCGTGCGATTTGGAAACATAATCTTGCTGCTCGTGATGCTCCTGGCCCCATTGGTGGCGTTAGCCAACGAAGAAAAATTGGCCGAGGCAGAAAAGCTTTACCTGACCGGAGAATGGGAAAAAGCGCGCCAGGCATATAATGAAATCTTGGCCGCCGGCCCAGCCGAAAATCTGACTTCTGCCTTTTATTATAATTTAGGAACCGCTTCTGCACGCGCCGGATCAACCGGTGTCGGGTACGCTTATTTGCTAAAAGCCCTCTCCCAAAAACCGCTAGACAGCGACATCACTCAAAACCTGAAGCTCACGGAAAGCAAGCTGAGCCCAGCCACGCGCGCGATTCGGCCGAGTACCTGGCTCTCTTCCTGGCCGGTACCGCTTCATTTTTTGCCGGAAGGCATCTGGCTGGTGCCCATTCTGGTGTGCGCCGCGGGTTTGCTTTGGAGCGCGGGCTCAGGTGAATCGCGCGCGCGGATTATTGGCTGGGCCTCGGCCCTCGCGCTCTGCTTCGCGGTGGGTTTCACGGGTTATCAGCAATCGAATTCTCCCGTGGCTGCCTTCGTAAAAGCGGGCCAAGTGAAGAGCGGCCCCAATGCTACTTTCTCCAATATCATCGCGCTCGAGCCCGGCGCGCTGGTGAACGCGGAAGAAGAGCGCGACGGCTGGCTTAAGATCCGTTTCGTAGCGGGAGATCAGCAAGAGCTGGTCGGATGGATCGAAGCGGGCGCGCTAATGTCGTTGCGCTAACCCGCTCCGTAGAAATCGCTGACTATTGGGCCTTGGTGCGCTTCATTAGCACCACGCTTTCCACGGTGTGGCCGTTTTTGTCTACGGCAATCACCTGGAAGTAGTAGGCGGTGTTCGGGCTGAGACCGGTTACGGACATCAGCTGCGTTTCCGCGAAAGTATCTACCGACACCGCCTGCAGATTGAGGCTCGTGGGGCTAGTGCCCACCTTCACCGTGGCCTTAGTGAGAGCGCCCGGAGTTTGCCAGATCAGCGTGGCGGAATTAGGAGTGGTAGTACCATCGAAAGCCGATACCGACCACGTAGGGGTAGGATCCGGATCGGGGGTAACCACGGCCATCGTGCGAACCGGGATTTCTACGCTTTGTTTTTCCTGGCCCTGGTCATCGCGAGCTACCACTTTGAAGTAGTAGAGCGTATCGGGGGTGAGGCCACTTACGTTTACGCTGTGAGCGAAACCGGCACCAGTCTCCGGAACTTCGTTATGAAGCGCGCCGGAAGCGGTTCCCCAGAGAACGGCACCGGAGGTAGCGTAGCCATCGGTTCTCCAGTTGATGGTGACCGAGGTGGTAGTAGCGAAACCGCTGAAATCCGAGATGTCCCATACCGGCAGCGGCGTAGGATCCACGGGCTTCTTCGCGGTGCGGATGGCGATCACGGCGCTCTGTTTCTCTAGAGCGTAGTTATCGCGCGATACCGCCTGGAAGTAGTAAATGGTGTCTTCGTTCAGGCCGTTGATGTCCACGCCGTGCGAAGTGCCCGTTACGCCATCTCCCTGGGCGTTGGTGAGGGCATCGGCCGAGAGGCCCCAGAGCACCTTGCCGCTGGTGGCGTATTCGGCGGTCTGCCAAGCTACGTGAACGGAGTCGATGGTGGAGGTTCCGGAGAAACCGGTGAGGCTCCAGTCCGTAACGGTGCGGAGGGCGATCACTTCGCTTCGTTTCACGGAGCCGAGATCGTCGGTGCCCACTGCCTGGAAGTAGTAGGTGGTATTCGCGGTGAGACCAGTTACGCTCACGCCATGGCTAGTTCCCACCACGCCATCTACCGCTTGGTTCACCAAATTATTCACCGAAGTGCCCCACATAACTTTACCACTCGTGGCGTACTCGGGAGTTTGCCAGGTGAGAGCCGCGCTGGTACGGGCCGCGGTGCCGCCGAAACCGATCAAGCCCCAGTCGGTAACCGTGCGCATGGAAGCCACGGCGCTGGTTTTTTCCAGGCCGTATTCATCGCTCGACACCACTTGGTAGTAGTAGTCGGTATTGGCCTGAAGGTTTGTGATCGCCACGGTGTGGTCGTTCAATACGGCGGTTTGCGCGCTCTCATTCACGAGGGCCGCGGAATCCAAGCCCCAGCGAACTTTCCCTTTCGTGGGATACTCGGCCGTGCGCCATTTTACCGTGGCGGTATTGCGTGACGGCTGTCCGCTCACGCCGGTAATCGTCCAATCAGGAAGAGTGCGCACGCTGATCACGGAGCTGCTCTTCGATTGGCCGAACTCATCTTTCGAAACGGCCTGGAAGTAGTAAACCGTATTCGGAGTCAGCGAAGCAACCGAGATGGTGTGGTTCGTGTCCTTGGCGGCAACTGGCGTGGTGTTATTGAGTGCGGTGGCCGAGAGGCCCCACAATACTTTTCCGTCGGTGGCGTATTCCGGGGTTTTCCAGGCGAGATTCACTGAATACTGCGCGGCGGTTCCGGCGAAATCCACGAGGGTCCAGTCTTTGCGGCCGTCCGGCTCGCAATGGCGAATTTCGATGATGCTTCCGCCCACGCCGGCTTCGTCGATGTGAACCATATTGCTGGCGGCAGCGTAGGTATACTGAGCGAGCTTACCGTCCACCGCGGAGATGATGGTGGCAGGATCCACTTTTTCGGCGGGCTTCGAGAGCTTGAAGTCGTGCACGAGCTGCAGGCGTTCACGAGTAACTTGTCCGCAACGGGCCATACCTTCCGCGCGATTGGCCTGAAGGCTGAAAAGCACCCCTTGGGTTTTCGCCACCATTTCGAAATATCCATAACCGAGAGAATCGTAGAGACAGCTGGCATTCTTCGAATTGCGCTTGAAAAGATCTTCCTTCGTAATATTCACGAAGGCATGGGTCACTACCGGCATGTCTCCCTTAAGTTTCTTCACGGCATTAAAGGCAACCTCGAGATTCACGCCTTGCTTATCGTAATAAGTCTTTTTGATGTTCTCTTCGTAGTCGGTATCGCAACGCTTCGGTAAACCGGGAGCCTGGGGATTCGGAAACGGAAACCCGGCTTCTTGCTCGTCGCTGGCGAAAATCACGGAGAGGGCGGCGTCGGCGCGGAAAAAGCCGAGACGCTGGTTGTCCACGGCATTGGCGGTAACCGCCTTATATAAGCTGTAAAACGCGGCTTCCCCAGTTGGGTCACTTACCTTCATCCCTTCCACGAAAGTTTTATGGAGGGCGCTGGAAATTTCCTGAACTCGCATCTTCTGATTATCGAGAACTACTTTGTATCCCACGGGAGCATAGAGTCGGCCTTTTTGCGTGCCCACATCGGAGAGAAGAACTGAGTAACGAATATCGAGATCCGCCGGAAGCTCACGCACCATTTCTTGAATATTGTTCGCCACGCGTTCCCAGTCGTCGGCCATCGAGCCCGAGTGGTCCATCACGAAGAGAACGTCGAGCTTCTTCACGCCGCCACCGGTGGTTTGATCCTGCTTAAACTTATCGATGGTGCAAACACGGTTGGGAAGCGTAGGAAACGGATAGGGCTTGGGATTGACAGGAGGGGGTGTGGTTCCTCCTCCGTCGTTACCGGCTTCGCAGGCGTCGTCCTTCTTGCCCTTAGAATCCTTGGAGGTTTTCTTATCCTTACAAGAATCACTAGGCTTTTCAGCCTCTTGCGGATCACAGGCCGTTAAAACACTGAATGCTAGGAAGAAAGTGAGCCAGCGGGCGCTGCCTTTATAGAGAGTAGAGGTGGAAAACATAAAGACTCCTTAAGCCCGGAACACTCTGTTAGTAATCCTTAACTATCAGGATACGCCATTGGCCAATTTCCGTCAATACTACTCAACTATTGAGTTTCGATTGACGCCCCCAAGCCTCCTTGCGTAAGGTAAGGCTTCAATTGGAAAGAGAAAAACATGCGACCCGCTACCGTGTACGCTAAATTTTTACCTTGGTTTTACCTGGTAGCTGTCTACGTTTTGATCATCGGCTGCAGCAGCACCACCCTAGATAATGATAGCCCTCCGGAGGTGCAATACGCCGAAGGGGAGCGCCTCCTAAGCAAGGACCGCTACCTCGAGGCCGTGGAGCGCTTCCGCATCCTGAAGAGCCGCTACCCCTATAGCAAGTACGCCGCTCTCGCCACCCTCAAAATTGGCGACACTCACTTCAAAGACGAGGCCTACCTCGAGGCCGCCGCCGCCTATAAAATTTTCCGCGAACTTTACCCAAAGCATGAATTTGCGGCCTACGCGCTCTACCGCATCGGCGAATCTTTCTATAACCAGATGCCCTCTACGACCGACCGGGACCTCGACCCCGCCCAGAGCGCGATCGAGGCTTTCTCACAGCTAATTTCGGAATATCCGGCTGCCCCCCAGCGAGGAGATGCCGAGAAACGCATCCTCGAGCTGCGCGGGAAATTGGCGGAAAAAGAAACCTACGTGGGCGACTTCTACTTTAAGCGCGAGCTCTATCAAGCCGCCGCCGGCCGCTACCTCTACTTGCTTACTCAGTATCCGGATCTGGGCACCCCCGAAAAGTCCCTGTACCGCTTGGCTTATTCTTATGAGCGCACCGGTGACTACGGCAAAGCTGAGCAAGCCCTGGATCGCCTCGAAAAAGAATTTCCGAAAGACGAAAACGATCGCAAGACCCTCAGGAAAAAAATCATCGCTGGCCTCGGCACCCAGGAAGAGACGAAATGAATTTAGACGACGCCAAACGCCTCCTTGCGCAAGGCCATTCGGAAGCCGCCAAGGATCTCCTGCTGGATATTGATTCTGCCGGCGCGGCCACCGCTGAAACCCAGTACGTGCTCGGCACGATTTTTCACCGGGAAAATCGCCTTGGCGAAGCCGTGGACCGCTTCAAACGCGCGCTCCAGCTCGACCCCCACTTCACCGATGCCGCGATCAGCCTCTCCGTGATCTACAATGATACCGGCCACTACCAAGAAGGCGCACAGGTTTTCGCGCAGGCGGAAAAAAGCGCGCACCGCAAATCAGGCGGCCCCACCCCGAGCATCATGCTCGGCAAAGAAATCTCCGCCAAACACCTCGAGCTCGGCAACCTCTACCGTAAGCTCCAGCGCTTCGATGAAGCCGCCAACGAATTCCTCAAAGCCGGCCGCGTAGACCCCGAGAATATCGAGGCCCGCATTCTGTTGGCGAAAACTCACGGACAGCGCGGGCAAATGAAGCTCGCTCAGCAAGAATTGGAAAATCTCGTGCGCGAAAATCCCGACCACGTGAACGCGCGCGTGCATCTCGCCCTGCTCTATCATGCGCTCGGCAATGTGGTGGATGCGCAGATCGAATTGCAGGAGGCGCAGATGAAAGACCCCGCCAATCGCCAAGTGAAGATGTATTTGGACATGACCCGGCAATCCACCGAGAGCTCGCTCTAAATAAAAAAGGGACGGCTTTCGCCATCCCCTCTTTGGATTCAGCAGACTTCCCTTAAAGAGCCGAAACTTCCACTTGGGAAGAAGTATCCCGCAGCGAGAGCGCCGAAACCGGCAGGTCTTGCGTTTTCTCTTTTTTCGCCACCGAGCCGCCAGCCGACATCATCACCGCAAGGAGCTCTTTGTAGATCGGGAATTTCACCGAGTATTCATTCTCCTGCAGAACCACTTGGCGGGCCATGCGGCTTCCGGTATTGATCACGATCGGCGCCTTAAGGTTCGCGCTCATCGAGATCACATCGGCAGGAATGGTGAGAATGCAGTACACCAGGGTGTCTTTATTCTTGGTGGAATCGATTTTCAGGGAGCGCAGCTCATTCGCCGAGAGCCGCACTTTGTAGTCAGCCTTGAAGAGCCTCGGCTCGAGAATCGGGAACGCCACATCGGGCGAATCCATCGACTGCAGCCATAGGATGAGAGTTTCATCCGCGGGATCTACGATGAAGAATCGTTGCAACTGCTCGAATCCGAGCAAGCCATCGGCAAATTCCATAATGTCGGAATCAGCAACTTCAACGGCACCAAAACGGCTTGTATTTACTTTCATTTATTCCCCCAACGCTCCACAGCGGGTCACCTTATTTATTGTAAGCCTGCCGTGGCAGATTGCACAATAACTTAGGAATTTTTTCCGTCGTTTTCGGAGGAGCCGCCACGTTTCATCATTTCGGCTACTTGGCTCACGGATTTGGGGGAGGAAGCCGCAGCTTCTTTATTAGACGTCTGAATAGCTTCGTAGACTTCTTGGCGGTGAATTTTAGTCTCTTTGGGAGCCTGAATGCCCAAACGGACTTGCTTACCCTTGATCTGAACGACCATGATTTTGATGTGATCGTCGATGGCGATAGATTCGCCGAGTTTCCTGGTCAAAACTAGCATACTGCAAAACCTCTCATATCCCTATGAGGGACTCTGTCCCTAAGTGAGGGTGTGAATAACCGATTTCAGAGGTTGTAGCAATGGCCCTAGCGCAAAAAGTCTAAGAGCGTGGGCTGGATGAGCTTATTAGAGGCCTGCAGGCTGGCCCGCAAAACGCTCTCTTCTCGTGCCATATCAGACACTACTTGGATGATGTCGGCGTCTTCGATATTCGACTGAAGCTCCGCGTTGAATACGCCACGTTTGCCCATATTTGAGAGGGCAGAATCGATTCCGGACATCCGGGCGCCCACTTGGGCCCGGGTGGTGATCACGCGGTCACGTACCTGATCAAGAGGCTCGAGAGTGGCACGGATGCCGTCCACATCGTTCGTCATCAGGCCCACGCGGAGGGCGTCTAAAGTACGAAAAATATCTTCGTTCGGGCGCTCGGCTTTCTGCTTAGTAGCCATTTCTGGCCCCTGGGTGGTCTGTTCAGCCTGGAGCTCCATGCTGGCCGGATCACGGCTCGCGGGAGCCTTAGCGGCGCCGAGGAAAATCTCGCGGCCGGGCACGTTCATTCCCACGAATACATCCTTTTGCACTTCCACCATGATCTTTCCGTCGTCGCCGGCGTAGTTGCCGCTTTCGTCGAAAGGGGTGGTGGCGGTGCGATAGCCCGAAAAGATAAAGCGGTCGCCGAGGCGGCGGTTAGCGATCGAGCTGATTTCCGCCTGAATATTTTTGATCTCTTCGGCCACCATCGCGCGCGATTCAGCGCCATTCGCCGCGGAGCTGGCCTGCCCCAGCGCGAGCTCTTTGGCGCGCACGAGCAGGTTGGTCACTTCCTCAAGGGAGGAGTCGGTATAATTAAGAAAAGTTTTGGCGAGGTTGGCATTGCGCTCGAACTCGGTATTATCGAGCTGCTCATTGCGGATCGACATTAATTTCGCGTTGCCCACGGGATCGTCGTGAGGAGCATTCACGCGCTTGAGCGTGGAGTTCTCTTTTTGCAAATCATTCATGCGCAAGCGCGAGCGGTTCAGGCTATCCCGCACGGTGTTCAAAGTTGTGTTTTCGCCCACTCTCATCGCTCAGAGCCCCCGTTTACTTAAACATATTCAAAACGCTTTGCAGCGTTTCGTCGGCCACCGACATCACCTTCGCGCTCGCCGCATACGCGTGCTGGAACCTAATTAGGTTCGCAGTTTCCTCATCGAGGTTCACTCCCACCAGAGACTCACGCACGTTCTCGAGCTGGGAGAGGACGTCTTTCTGGAAGACGAGGCCACGCTTCGTGGCTCCGGTCTTTACCGCGAGTTCCGACACCATCGAGTTATAGGAATCGAGAATCGACGAATTCTGATCGCCCATCACGCCCTTGAGATCGCCCAGCCCGGAGAGGGCCACTGCCATGCGGTTGTCGCTCTGCCCGGCAGGATCCTTGGCGGCGGCGATGGCGTCGAGATTGTCGGCGATATCGGCACTGATTTTGAGCGTGGCGGCCGCGGATTCTTTATTGAGCGGCTGCGCAAAGAAGTTTCGGTTACCGGCGCCATCGAGGCCGAAGCCCTGACGGTGCAAATTGTTCACTTCGTTCGCCATGGTAAAGGCGATGGTATTGATGCGGTCCTGGGCGGCGCCGATATCCTTATCGCGCACCTCGAGCAATCCTCCCAGGCGGCCGGTCTTGAGAAAGCCGGTCATTTTCGCGGGCACCGGATCGCTGATGAAAATGTCCATGGCGCCCTCGGGCTTGCCGCTGGCGGGATCCGCGGGCGTGCGGCTCGTTTCGAGCTCCTTCACCATCTCGCCCGCCACGATCGCCACTTGGCCGGCGAGCGTAACCGTCACGCGCCCATTATTGTCTTTGCTGGTAGAAATATCTGCGAGGGCGCCGAGTTTTTTCAGCGCGAGATCTTGCTTGTCGTGAAGATCGGGAGCTTCGCCGCCGCCGAGCTCGGACTTCTGGATCAAGAGATTGAGGTCGCGCACTTCGCGGGCCAGCGAGTTCACTTCGCGCACGTAGCCTTCAAGGCGAGCGTCGATATTGTGGGAAACTTCTTTTAGCTCCCGGTCCATGCGGTTGATGTCGGAAGAGAGCTGGCTACTGGACTCACGCACAGCCGCGCGGATCGCAGGATTGGAAGGATCCGTGGAAAGCTGGCGGAACTCGTTGAAGAAGCGGGTGGCGAGGCGATTCAAGCCATCGTTATTCGACTCATTGAAGATCTGCTCGGTTTGCTGGAGGTAAACGTCTTTTTCCTCCATATTGGCAAAGTTCTTATGTTCGCTCTGGATGCGTTTCTCGAGGTACTCGTCGCTGACGCGGGTAACTTTTTTAGCGAAGGCTCCTTGGCCGATCGTAAGGCGCCCATTCGTGGTGGGAGGGGCAGAGCCTTGTTCCACGTTTTGTCGCGAGTAGCCTTCCGTATTCACGTTCGCGATATTATGGGAGGTCGTGGTCAACGCCTGCTTGGTGACCATGAGGCCACTCTTCCCAATATTGAACATGTTTACGGTACTGCCCATCTAGAGTTCCTTATTCACGAAACGGGCGCTTTGATCGCGCACGGCCGATCCGATGCTGCCCTTGGGACCATAGACTTGCGGCTGGTCCGAAGAGAGGCCCAAAATATTGCGCTTCAGGAGCTGCGCGTCCTTGAGAGCGGTGGTCACGAGCTGCTGATTGTCGTGATTCATGTCGCGCGCCTTCTTCACCATGTGCAGAAGGGCTTGCTTCAGGCTGAACATCGACTCGTACTGCTCGGGGCCGCCGATTTTCGAAGCCACCATCTCCATGGTGATTTCTTTTTCGGAAAGGCCGAGAAAGGTGGACGCCTGCTTCACCCAGCGCATGCGGCGAAACTCTTCGCGGTGCACTTCATCGAGCAGGGCTTCTTTGGAATAAGTGGATTCGCGAATCTCTTTTAGGCGAACGGCCACGATATGCTCGCGCTCGCTGCGCAGCAAATCCACGAGCTGGCGGTACAGCGTGAGCTGGTGCTTGAGGTTCTTAGTAAGTTCCTCTAGATCTGGAGCTAGGCCATCCATGGTCGTCCCTCATCATCCATGACGAGAGCCCCGGAAAAACTCTCGGTTACGAGAGATCCTGGAGCACGGTCTCGTTAATCATTTTATCTGCAACTTTCCCGAAGTCGGGCTTGTAGGTTCCACCGTTGATCGCTGCTTTGATGCGATCAATTTTTTCCTGGTCTACGCCGCCGGCGCGGGCGGCTTGGTTCGCGGCGGAAAGCGTTTTCGCTTCGCTGGAAATTTCCACGTTAGCCGTGGATCCAGGAGCGATTGCGCTCGCGAGAGAATCGGCGCCGCCTTCTTGGGCCTTCGCTGCTCCGGCTTTTTCGCCTTTTTTGGAACGAGAGAGCTGCGAGAGCTCTACGGAATCTTTATGATTATTTACCTTCATGAGTTGTCCTTCCTGAACCTTGTACCCTCGCTTACCGAGAGTTTACCTCATAACTCAATCTTAACACGTCCTGCCAAAATGCCTTGAATCTTTATTTCTTGAGAACATCACTTTTATTTACTTCTCTCACCGGAACCGGAGCGCTGGCAGCCCGGGCATTCTCTTGCATCTCCAATACCTGGCGCACGATAAGCTCGGCCAATCCGATGCCCTGAGTTTTCACCGCGGTCTCGGCGTACTGGTCGTCGAGCATGCCGCGAAAAATCTGATACCCCCGGCTATTTTCCATCTCCGGGCTTTCCTGCACGGTCTTACGCATATTGCGTACCATCTCTTTCATAAAGTTCGCTTCCATTCCCTGCGCGGCTTGCCAGAGCGGATGATCTTTACTGAGAGATTCGGGATCAACGGGTTGAGGTGGAGCCGGGAGGCGCGGGCTATCGATTTTCATGCGCAATCCCTTCTAAAATAAAGAAGCGGGGAGACCCATTCTTCCGGGGTCTCCCTGCTCCGAGGTGCAGTTCGCATCCTTGCGATCGGAAACTCAAAACTAGAAATTCTTGAACGCCATCCATGGCAAACGAAGCTTTTTCCTGTTTCCTGCGTGAGTTCCACATGATTCCATCCTAGAATCGTGCACCTGCTGAACCTAATGCACGCTCCTTGCCAAGCCGGCAAATTGCCTCAGAGTATTTCTAAATCACCCTCGAGAGCACCGGCCGCCTTGAGCGACTGAAAAATTGCGGTGAGGTCTTTGGGCCCCACCCCCATTTCATTAAGCATCGTGGCGAGCTCGGAGACGTTCGTAGTGCTTGGAATTTCCATCACTTTCTTCCCCTCCCCCTTCTTCGCATTCTTGGCGCCGGCCACTTGAATGGATAAGTCGCCATGCGACAGAGCCACGTTTTTGATGCGTACTTTACCGCCGGTTACCACGGTTCCGGTACGCTCGTTAATCACCACGCGTGCGCGCGTGTCGGTATTCACCGTCAAATTTTCCAGCACCGCCATTAATTCGACGGCGTTCCCGTCGTAAGAAAATGGAACGATCAGGTCCACGGTGTTCTGGTCCACGGAGGTTGCGTATTTGCCGCCGAGCTCCGTATTGATCACGCGGCTGACGCGGGCCACGGTTGTAAAGTCGGGTTCGTCTAAATTCAGACGGAGCGCCTTCTTATTGGCGAAATCGCCCGCCAATTCCTTCTCCACGATCGCGCCCATGGGCACGCGTCCGTTCGTAGCGAACTTTCCGCTGCCGTCCGTCGCCGAACCCAGGCTCACCGGTCCCTGCGCCACGGCGTATACCTGCTGGTCGCCCGCTCGCAGCGGCGAGATCAGGAGCGTGCCGCCTTCAAGGCTGCCCGCATCGCCCACGCTGGATACGGTAACGTCGAGCTTCTGCCCAGCTCTCGAGAACGCGGGAATCTTTGCGGTCACCACCACGGAAGCCACGTTCTTGGATTTCACTTCCGTTTCGATATTCATTCCCATCTTACTGAACATGCGCAGCAAGGCTTTGCCCGTTACTTCGGCGCTGGAATCCCCGGTGCCCTTGAGGCCCACCACGAGTCCGTACCCGATGAGAAGGTTTTCGCGCACGCCCTTGATGCGCACGATATCCTTCAGGCGCGCGGCGTCGGCCGGCTGCGGAAGAAAGGCGAGGGCGAGAGCGAGGGCAATTAAATTTTTCATTGGATCACCTGGGTCTTCATGTCGAGGAAGTTAGAACTCTTCACGCGGTTATTGTCGTCGACGTCTTTGTTGTTCACGAGCGCCATCACTTCCACCACGCGGGACACTCCGCGGTAGATCACGCGCTTCTGGCCCACCACGCGCACGAGCCCGTTGCCGAGGCTCTCCACCACTTCCATGCGAACCACGTCGTCGTCCTTGGTATCGGCCATATTGGTTTTCGCGGCTTCGGCGGCAGCGTCCTTGCCCTTTTCCTCGGCGGATTTTCCGGCTTCGGCGGCCGCGGCGGCCTTCGCGGCCGGATCGGTGGCCGCACCCGCCACGCTAGCCGGAGCGCGCTTGGTCTTGCGCTGTTCCGGCGGGAGCGTCATCCAGAGCTGGTATTGGATCTCGCGCTTGAGATCCTTTTCCACTTCGCCGGTCATGAGATCGCCCACTTCGCGCTTACGGTTATTGGAAAAGAGGTAGTTGCCTTGGCCCTGTCCGTCCCAAAGGCTGTTTTCGTGGGCCTGCTTATCGATGAAATCCTCGCGGGTCGCACGGCGGAATTCCTGCTGCGCGGAACTGATGGCGGCGGGAGCGTCGTCGTTGGCGAGGCTCGAGAGCCGGCGCCCATAGCCGCGCGCCACGGAGGGCTCGTAGCTGGGAACATTATTGGCGCTCAGGCCGTTCAGCCCGCGCTGCCTTTGCACAGGGCGCTCTATGTCGGAAGTATTTCCTTCGCGATCATGATCGGTACCGGCTTCGGCATCGATGGTGGCGCTTTCATCGCGCAGCGAATCGATCATCGCGCAGCCGGAAAAAGAATACAGGGCCCACAAACCCAACATCATCGAAAGAGCAAACTTCATAGGCTAACCTCCATCACGCCGCCCGAAACGAGCTTGCCGGTGACAATTTTTCTAGAAGACCTCAGCTTGGCACGCGCTTCGCTCCCGATGGAGCTGGCGCCGATGAGGGCGCCATCGGTGGAAACGCGGATCCCGCTTTCCGAAACGAATACTACTTTCAAGATCTGCCCCGGACCGGCGTCGGGCTTGCGCTCCACCATGGCGGAAGTGAGCACCGCATTCGTGCCTATGCTCCGGCGCGCGCGCGCGGAACTTAATTTAGTGCTCAGCTCCTCGAGTCCGGAGGCGACGAAGGCTTCTTCGCGGAGGCCCGTGAGCTCACGGCGCTCCTGCGTGAAAGCGGCGGCATCGAGGGACTGGTTGATGCCCATGGTCTTGGTGGCCACCCATACGTTGGCAAACCAGCGCAACTTAATTTTTACCCACGAGATCTGCGCGGAATTGTCTTTAGCCACCACCTTGAACGCGAGCTCGCCGCGCCACTGCGCCATTTCGGCAGCCGGCTCGATGCGCACGGCATCGGGCTTATATAACTTCAATTGATCGGCGCCGGAAATAACCTCGATCTCGGTCTCGATTCCCTGGGGGAACTTTCCGCCCACCTTCGCCTGACGCTCCACTTCGGCCGCGAAATCCACGGGCGTGATCCCAATGCGCTGCAGACGGAAAATAATTTCATTCGGGGCGTGGAGCGCGAACTCGGTGCCCGCGGGAATAACTTCCTTGATCCGACGCTCGAGATAGTTTTGCGGCAACCGCAACTCCGATTTATCCTCGGGGATTTGCGAGATCACGAGCTCGGATAGCTCACGGAAATCGCGCATGCTCTTGGCGTAGATGGTGGCCACATCGCCGAGCACGATCCGCTGGCTGCTGACGGGCACCGCGGATTCAATGCGCACTTCGATATCCTTCGTGGGCACGGGAATCGCCGCCCATACCTCGAGCGGCATCAGAAACACGAAAGCCAGGAATAGGAAATTACGGCTACTTAATGACATTGTTCGAAACCTGCAGCATTTGGTCGGCCGCCTGCATCACCTTCGAGTTCATCTCGTAGGCCCGCTGCGCCTGGATCATATTCACCATCTCGCTCACCACGTTCACGTTGGCGCTCTCGAGCTTTCCTTGCTCGATGCCACCGAGCCCATTATTGCTGGGCGTGCCCTGCACCGGCGCGCCGGAGCTTTCGCTTACTTGGTAAAGATTTCCGCCCGCAGCCCTGAGGCCCTGGGCGTTCACGAAATTCACGAGCTCGAGCTGCCCGATCTGCGATTGCTTGCCCTCGCTGTCGATGGCGGTAACGATCCCAGAGCGGGAAATCGTAACGGTGGCGGCATTGGCGGGCACCGTAATCGCCGGCTGAAGCAGGTAGCCCCCGCTGGTCATTACGCGTCCGGTCCCGTCGATCTTGAAACTGCCGTCGCGGGTATACATCAACTCGCCGTTTTCTTTTTGCACCGAAAAGAAACCTTCTCCGTCTACGAGAAGATCCCAGCTATTTCCGGTTTGTTTGGCCGAGCCTTGGGAAAAATCCTTGTGCACGCTCACGGTTTTCACGCCCGTTCCGATCTGCACGCCGGTGGGCGTATTCGTGTCGGCGGTAACCTGGGTGCCGGGATCGCGGATATTTTGGTAGTAGAGGTCCTGGAACTCCGCCGTGCTCTTTTTGTAGCCGGTGGTATTTACGTTGGCCAAGTTGTTGGCCACGTTGTCCAAGTTATTCTGCATGGCTTCCATGCCCGTTGCGGCCGTATGTATTGCTCTCAGCATACTGTTCCCTCCATGGAATCAGTTCAGAGTTAGAGCTTGCCTAAATCGTTCACCGCACGGCCTTCGAGGTCGCCGTACGTTTTCACTATTTTTTCATTGGCCTCGAAGAGCCTCGTGGCTTTCAGAAGCTCGCTCATCTCTGCTATCGCGTTTACGTTCGAAGTCTCTAGTACCCCCTGGCGAATCGTCGTGGACTTATCGTCCTGCGAAATATTGGCCGAGAGCTCGTTATTATTGAACAGAGAGCTGCCGTCTTTCGTCAGCAACTTTGCATCCACGAACTCCACCACGGAAAGCTGGGCCACTTCCTGTTTGCCCTGATAGATCTTTCCGTCGCTGGTGATCGTAATTTTGGGATCTTTGGCGCTGTCGAGGCGGATCGCCCGCGCCATCAGCTCTTCGCGGGTAGGAATTTTTCCCGGCTCGGGGGCCCCGCCCGGATTCAGCACGGGAAAGCCCTCGGTGGTCACGAGGCCGCCTTCGGCATTCATCTTCAGGCTTCCTTGCCTGGTATAACGCAAGCCTTGTGGCGCGAGCACTTCGAGAAAACCTTTCCCCTCTACGGCGAGATCGAGGGGCGAGCCGGTTACCTTCACGCGGCCTTGGGAGAAATCGGTGAAAGAACCCTCTACGGCCACGAACGTGGAGTCTCTGCCGTCGAGGCGATGAAAATCTTTTTCGGTATACGGCTTGTGGGGAATCTCTTCTTTCTGGGCGGCGGCTGTGGCGCTGCTGAGAACTTGCTGGAAGGCCACCTGATCCCGTTTAAAGGCGGTGGTATCGGAGTTGGCTAGATTGTTGGCGATAGTATCCATGCGCTCGCTCTGCGCGACTGCTCCGGATATGGCTGGCCAGAAACCCTTGCTCATCTGATTCTCTCCCAACCACGGAAGAGCAAGGCTCGTACCATTTCGTGGCGCGCGAAATCGTTTAGGAATTTTCTCGGCTCTTGGTTTGGGTGGGCGGCGGATTTGACGGGGTGGACAGAAAACGTCAGTTTGTTGACGGGATTCCGGACGCCGTGTGGAGTCGCGATTTGATTCCAAGGAGTTGCCGATGAGCGAACGGGCGCATGAATTGCTCGCTCACAAGCATGGACCTACGAAAATTTTCCGACGATCAATTGCTTGAGAGTACCTGGCAGCTGGCGCGGGCCGAGCGCCGGCTGGTGACAGCACTGCTGCATCACCTGAATGAAATTGCCTTGCGACGGCTCTACGCGAAGGAGAGTTACCCTTCGCTATTTGAGTATTGCGTGCGGGTGCTGCGGTTTTCGGAATCGCAGGCACAGCGGAGAATTTGTGCGGCCCGACTAATGCGGGAGTTTCCGGAGATGGAGGAGAAGCTTCAGAAGGGCGATTTAACCCTAAGCGCGGCCGGACAGGCTCAAGTATTTTTCCACAAAAAGAAATTACCGCGCGAAAAACGAATCGAGATTTTAATGCAAATCGAAAACAAATCGGCTCGCGACATTCAAAAAATCTTACGGTCACTTGATCCCACTAATTTTCGGGAGCTGGTCCGTCCGATTTCCAATTCTCATACTGAGATTCGATTTGCTGCCACTAGGGAACTTTTTCAAAAGTTAGAACGTTTGAAAGAAATCTTCGCTGCCAAGTCCATCGAACAACTCGTCGAAAAATTGGCCGATGTTGCGTTACAAAAGTACGACCCCATAAAAAAAGCTGAACGAAATTTGCGAGTTGCGAAACGACGCAATGCTTCTATCACGTCGCAAGTAAATCCCCACCCCAAACACTCCCGCCACATCCCCGCCCAAGTCCGCCACGCCGTTTGGCTGCGCGACCAAGCCCTTTGCACCTATCCTAGCTGCGGCAGCCAATTCTCCCTCCAGCTCGACCACGTCATCCCTTTCGCCAAGGGCGGCCTCAATACCGTAGAAAACCTTCGGCTCCGCTGCCCCGCGCACAATCAGCTCCATGCCCTCGAGGAATTTGGCGAAAAAAAGATGTCCGAACACTGGAAGAGCTAAGCTATTCTCTTCCAGGTGGAAACCCTCCTTTTCAAAACCCCCGAGCTGGCCGAAAAAACCCTTAGCGAAGCGCGCGCCGGCGCCGCGAAACTCCAGCGCAAGCCCGGCCTCGCCGTGGTCCTCGTGGGCGATGATCCCGCCTCCAGCATCTACGTGAAAAAGAAGACCGAAACCTGCCGCAAATATGGCCTTCACGCCGAAGACTTCCACCTCCAGCCCAGCGAAGGCTTCGCGAAGCTCGAAGAAACTATCCTCCAGCTGAACGCCCGCAAAGATATCGATGGAATTCTCGTGCAGTCCCCCCTCCCCAGCGGTTGGGACGAGCGAAAAATCCAGGCCCTCATCGATCCCGCAAAAGACGTAGACGGCTTTCATCCCCAGAATGCCGGAGCCCTCCTCATAGACGCAAAACAGACCCTAGCCAGCGGCCTCCCGCCCTGCACCCCCGCCGGCGTGATGGAAATTCTCCGGGAAGCGAAAATCCCCACCTCCGGTAAACACGCGGTGGTTCTTGGCCGCTCCTCGATCGTGGGAAAACCCATGGCATTGATGCTGCTCGGTGCCGACGCCACCGTCACCATCGCCCATTCCAAAACGAAAAATCTCGCTGAGCTCTGCGCCGGCGCCGACATTCTGGTGGTGGCCGTGGGAAAAGCCCGCTTCGTGGCCAAAGAATTCGTGAAGCCAGGCGCCGTGATCATTGACGTGGGCATCAATCGCGACGGGAAGCGTGTAGTGGGCGACGTAGACGCGAGGTCCGTGATGGGAATCGCTTCTTTCCTCACTCCCGTACCCAACGGCGTGGGACCGATGACGATCGCGATGCTGATCCGCAATACCGTGCGCGCCGCGAACGCGCGTAACGCTTAGCGATAACCACCTTCCGACTTGCTCCGCGCGAAGGCCCCAAGGTATGAATAAATCGTCCATGAAAAAAACTCCTCTCAATCAAGCGCATATCGACGCCGGCGCACGCATGGTGGATTTCGGCGGCTGGCATATGCCCGTGCAGTACACCGGCCTCTCTCAGGAGCATCAAGCCGTGCGCACGAAGGCCGGCCTCTTTGACGTAAGCCATATGGGTGAAGTGCTGGTGGAAGGTGAACGCGCCGAAGAATTCCTTAACTATCTGGTTACGAATAATGTTTCGCGCCTCGTGAACGGCCAAGCCCAGTATACGGTTATGTGCTACGAGAACGGCGGCGTGGTGGACGATCTCCTCGTGTACCGGCGCGCCGCCAATAAATATCTCCTCTGCATCAACGCGGGAAATATCGATAAGGACTGGGAGTGGATCGCGCGTCAGGGGAAAAAGTTCCCCGGGCTTTCCCTCAAACACGTTTCCGACGAATTCTGCCAGATCGCGCTCCAGGGGCCACTCTCGGAAAAAATCCTCTCGCAACTGACTGATTTCAATCTCCAGGCCATCGAATATTACCATTTCGCCGAGATAGATTTTTTCGGGATCAAGGTAATCATGAGCCGCACTGGCTATACCGGCGAAGACGGCTTTGAAATCTACGCGCCCGCCGCCGCCGCCAGCACAATCTGGCAAAAAATCTGGGAGGCAGGAAAACCGCTTGGGCTCCTGCACGCCGGCCTCGGCGCGCGGGATACGCTCCGCACCGAAATGAAATTTCCTCTATATGGCCACGAAATCGACGCCGAAACCAATCCGCTCGAAGCCGGACTGGGCTGGGTAGTGAAGCTCGATAAGCCCAACGACTTTCTGGGCAAAGAAGCCCTGCTTAAAATAAAAGCCTCCGGCCTTACCCGCGCCCTGGTGGGCATTAAGACCCAGGACCGCGGGATTCCGCGGCAAGGTTACGAGGTCTTTAGTGCCGATGGCGCCGAAAAATTAGGTAAGATAACCAGTGGCACATTGGCCCCCTCTTTAGGGGTGCCAATTGCGATCGCGTACGTAAAGCAAGGCTGGCAAAAACCAGGAACGAAGCTGAGCGTACAAATTCGCGACCGGTTCTTTCCTGCGGAAGTGGTGGCAACGCCTTTCTATAAGAGAAAAGAATAAGAGATTTCAAAAGGAGAATAATATGTCGGAAAAAATTCCCCCCACCCTCCAATTTACCAAGGATCATGAGTGGGCGCTCGTGGAAGGAAAGATCGCTACCATCGGAATCACGCACCACGCGCAAGATGCACTGGGGGAAGTAGTGTTCGTGGAGCTCCCCGCCAAGGGAAAAACGCTGAAGCGCGGCGATACTTTCGGCGTAGTGGAGAGCATTAAAGCCGTGAGCGATTTGTATTCGCCGCTGAGCGGAAAAATTCTCGACGTAAATTCCAGTTTGGTAGATGAGCCAGGGCTCGCCAATTCCGATCCCTACCAAAAGGCGTGGATGATCAAGCTGGAACTAACGAATTCGAGCGAGACGAGCGATTTGCTCTCGGCGACTGACTATAAAAAGCTGGTTGAATCTCTGTAGCGTCATAAAAAACTGTCAAGCGTCAATGTTCGGCTAAGCTGCAGAACAAGCACTTAGCCGAAATTTTTTTCGTCAAAAAAATTTTCTTCAAAGCGTTTTGACAAGCGCTTCCGATTTCGCTACCACAATAGAACTTCCGAACTACTCCGAAACCAAAAACTTATGATCGACGTCCTGCAACGAAATATGGCGACCATGGAATCCAATAATTCCGAATCCGCCGAAGATACTCTCGACCCGCGCGTGCTCTCTTCCGTTCTCGTGAACGTAAAGCTTGCACAAACGAACCAAGAGGACGCAAAATCCGATCCGCACACGCGCCTGCTCGAGCTCATGCACTCTTCTCCCGTGGGTGCTCTGCTGGACGCCGCCACCCTCTACGCGAAACGCCACGGCATGGCTCCGCACGAAGCCCTTCAGCAGATCATCATGAACTTGCAAGAAGTGGATAAGCTCTGGAATCAGGTTTTATTGAAGGAAGGCTTGGCCCGGCTGAGCCAGCAATTTCACTAGCTCTGCAGCACGAAGCTCCAGGGAATTTTAATTTCCCCATTTTCATCCACTAAGCCCGAAGGCGGATCCGGAAAAGGCCCGGCAGACTGAAAAGCATCGATGGCGGCTTGGTCGAGATCCCGCGCTCCAGATCCCTGCAGCAGCTGCACGCCCGTAACTTTTCCATTGCGGTCGAGTACCACCACCACGCCGGTCACGTAATCACGGTTATTGGCTAGCTGGCGCCCGCCATAGACATAGCCTTCCATCGCGGCGCGCAGGCGGGTGCTCCAGGCTACTTCCAGGCGCTCGCGGATGCGACGGTAGTAACCAAAGTACACGAACTCCTTCGTGCTCAGCATGGTCTTGTCGCCGTCTTTTACTTCTTTCAAATAATCATTGGTGGCCGCACCCTGGCTATCGGGAGCGATCGTGCCGCCCCGGCCGGATTCGGTGCGGGCCAGCTTTTGCTGTTCTTGCTTATAGCCTTCCATCTCGAGCTTAGTAGGAGGAGCTACGGCCTTCGTGGGAGGCGCGAGATCCTTCAAGCTGAGCTGTTTGCCGTCGCCGGCAATCGAAGTGGCTCCGCCTTTGCGGAAACGATCCACAGTCTTGGCCTTGGTCTCTTCCTCTACGGTTTGGCTGCGCTCGCCAAGATACTTCGCGTCTTTAGGAATATCGGTATTGGGCGCTACGTCGGATTCGGCCACTTGCTTGGCCTTTTCTTGCTCAGGAGTGAGTGCCGAGGGAGGAAGCGCATTGAGATCTACGTATACGGCCTCAGGAGCACGCGCCGATGGCTCCCAGCGCGCGTAGTACATCGTGAGCACGAAAGCGAAATGAGCGAGCAAAGAGAGCGCTAAAAATAGCGTCAGTGCTTCACGATTTCTTTTTGCTTCCATGCTCGTAGGGTACAAATGCCCCTCCTTCAAAACGTATCGGCAATCTGATCACAACGATGCAAAAAAAACGCCGTGATCTTGCAGAAAAAGCGGTTCACTCGAGAACCGCTTCTCTTGACTTCATCCTATCATTTTCCAGGTAATCTGAGAGCAAACTGCGGCGTTTAAAGGTCTTCGCGAAAAAAGTCACTGGAATCAGGAGCTTGCTGATTTTGCCGTTCCAGGGTGGGCTCGGTACCTTCCACGAAGGCTTCTTTCACACCCGCGCTATTTCCGGCCTTCGCGAGCGAGCCAGTTTTAGGGTCGATCCTCACAAAAACGATCCCCTTAGGCACGGCGTATTCATCGGCGCGATAGTGCTCGAGCGCGGCGGCCATGTATTCGTTCCAGGCCGGCAGCGAAGCCCGGCCTCCCACTTCGCCTTTTCCCAGGGAACGGGGGTTGTCGAAACCGGTCCATACACCGGTCACGAGTTCGGGCGAAAACCCCATGAACCAAGCGTCCACGAAATCGTTGGTGGTGCCAGTTTTACCACCCACCTTACGCTTCAGGGTGCGGGCGCCGGTTCCGGTTCCGTAGAGCACCACCTCCTGCAGGAGATTGCCCATTACGAAAGCCGTGCGCTCATCCATCGCGCGCAGAGGATCATCGAAGGTAGGAGGCTGATCGGGATTTTTGGTCACCTCGGTCGCGGTGGCCGTGGCGGTTTGGGTATTCGCCGTCACTGTGGTGTCCGTAGGCTTAGTGGGATTCTGGGATTCTTTCCAAGCCAGCCATTTAGCCGACATCTCCCGCTGAAACTCCTTATAAGAATACTCTTCCAAAACCTTGCCGTCGCGATCGGTAACCTTGAGCAAAAATACGGGTTCGATCCGCATCCCGAGCCGAGGGAATAGGGCGTAGGTTTTAGTGAGGTCCAGCAGGGAAATGGATTTTGATCCGAGGGCCAGTGAAAGATCCGGGCTGATATCTCCCCCGATGCCCACGCTACGCAGGTACTTCACGAAATAGGTGAGCCCGATTTCCTGGAGAAGCTTTACCGCCGGGATATTGCGCGAGTTGATGATCGCGGTGCGAAGCGTGGTATCGCCGTAAAACTTCTCGCTGTTGTTTTCCGGAATCCACTTCAGGTTCGAGCCTCCCTGATTTTCGAAGATGAGCGGAGAATCCACGATGATCGAAGAAGGAGTGAAACCTTTGTCCAGCGCGGCCGCGTAGAGCAGGGGCTTGAACGAAGAGCCGGGCTGCCTCTCTCCCTGCAGGGCGCGGTTGTATTCCGACCCGCTGAACTCGTAACCGCCCACCATCGCCACCACGTGGCCGGTAGCCGCCTCCATGCTAAGCAGGGCGCTTTGCACAATTGGATGCTGCTCGAGCGAAACATTCACGGGATCTTCGGTTTTTTCCGAAAGCGGCAAAATCGGTTTCACGAGAATCACGTCACCCGCCTTGATCGCCTCTCCCACGTGCGCGATCTGGGCGTAGTTGGCGGTTTCCGGCGGCTTGATGCGCTTTGCCCAACGCATATTGCCGATCGAGAGACGAGCCGGAATGGTGCCGATCATGAGCTGCGCACTTTTCCCGTCGGCCTCTACCTTGGTCACGATGGCTCGGTACTTCTCCCAGGGCTGGAGCAGGCGCCGCTCGTCGGTAAGCGAAGGGTCCTGAAGCGCGAGCCGGGCGCGAGTATAATCTTCCCACACCCCCTTGCTCATTTTCTCTTCGGGGTTGAGCGGCATCACGTGGAATCCGAAGCGGCGATTGAAAACCTCGGCGTGAATTTCTTTTTGTAGGTCAGCCATGCCCTCGGGAGTGGACACATGGCCCACCGGCCCGCGGTAGCCTTGGCGCTTATCAAGTTCGTCCACGTTCGCCCGCACGGCCTTCATCGCCGTGAGCGAAAGATCGGCGTCGGCCGCGGCCTCGATCACGAGGCCCCCGCGGTAGAGCACGTCCTGGCCATGCTTCGCGATCAAGATCTGGCGCAGATGCTCCAGGTAATAGGGCGCGATCATTGCGTTCGGATTGTCTTCCGGATACACGCGCACCTCCTCGGCTAGCGCGGCCTTGTACTGCTCGGCGGTGATCTTATTCGTCTCGTGCATCCGGCGCAGCACGTAGAGCTGGCGTTCGCGCGCGCGGTTGGGATCGCGCGTAGGAGCATAGCTGGAGGGAGCCTTCACGAGACCCGCCAGCAGCGCGGCCTCGGCGATCGAAATGTCTTTCACCTTTTTATGGAAATAAGAGCGGGAGGCGGCTTCTACGCCGTAGGCGCGCTGGCCGAAATAGACGTGATTTAGGTAAAGATAAAGAATCTGCCGCTTGGAAAAATTTTTCTCCACGCGCTGGGCCAGCAATAGCTCGCGGAGCTTACGACCGAAAGTGCGCTGCGAAGTGAGCAGGAGTCCCTTCGAAACCTGCATCGTGATCGTACTCCCTCCTTGCACCACTCCCCCGGCTTTGAGGTTGGCCCAAAAGGCGCGGGCGATACCGGAAAAATCCACGCCGGAATGCTGGTAGAAATGATCGTCCTCGGCCGCGATGAAGGCATTAGCCACCACCTCGGGAATCTCGTCCATGCTCACGAGGTAGCGACGCTCACTATCGTAGAACTCACCGAGCACTTTTCCGTCGCGCGCCAGCACCACGCTGCCGAGTGAGGGGCGATAGTCCTGCATATTGTCGAGCTTCGGAAGATTCAGGATCGCCCAAGCGAAAATCAAAACCGCGAGCACGGCACATGCCAACGCTCCGCCCACGATGGCATAGCCGAGACGTTTGGCTTTCAATTGGCTAATGCGTGCCAGCATTCCACTTCTCCCAGGCCGCTTTCAACTCCGGCACAGATTTTTCCGCAGCGCGCCCTCCGGCCGCCAGAATTTCTCCCTGACGATCGAAATCATCGTAGCTGATCGCTCCGGCCTTCACCTCGATCACGAAGGAGGCTTCTTTTTTCTGCAGCCTCATCAAATTGCGAACGGGCGAAAAGGCTTTCTGGAAACGAGCCCCGGCCTTCGCTCCCGAATTGTCCGCGGTAACGTCGACCAATACGAAAAAATTCCCGCCAAGCTTCCGCGCCAGCTCTATGGGGGCCGGAGACGATACCGCACCCGTTACGTAAGAAGCGGATCCGATTTTCCAGGCCTCGAAAATGCCCGGAACGGCCAGGGTCGCGCTCAACGCGTCGGCCACTTCTCCGCGCTCGAAAAAAAAGAGGCTGTCGCGATCGCTGTCGAGGGCCGCGGTGGCGAAGGGAACCGGCAACTCTTCAATTTTCTTATCGCGAAATATCCCGCGCAAGAAGTCATGCAGCTTCTTCCCGCTGGATTTCGGGTCCCGCAAAGAAAGCACCGGGAAATTAAAATAAATGTCCTTAGTAAACTTAAACAGCTGCCACTGCATCGTGTTCGTGCTGCCGTTGGCGTATGCGTAGAGCGCTCCCACTACCGCGCCCATTTCGGTGCCCACCACGCAGTGAACCGGAATTTGCGCTTTTTTAATAGCTTCGAGCACGGCGGCTTCGGCCAGGGCCTTCGCCATGCCCGGCCCGAGCAATAAACAAAGCTTAGCCGCTTCGGCTGGAGCCGGAGGCACTTCGGAACCGGGCGGAGGAGGCGGCGGACCCGCCACTTCCGCGGAAGGCGCGGGAGCATCGCTGGCGGGAGGGCCGTAAGGGTCACCTTCCGCCACTTGCTGGTCTATGGTTTTTTCTTCCACGGGCACGCCGTCGTAGATCTCGTTTTCCTCCTGCGAGGCTTGGCGTTCTTTAATGGCCGCGCATCCGCTAAGCGAAAGCGCGAGGAGGGTTACGACGAGGGTGATCTTTTTCGCAAACATGGATTGATTGAGAATAAATCAAATCCGGGTGGCTTGCGAGTGCCACCGCAGATGAACTAAATACTCCTGGTTTCCGTCGCCGCCATGCACGGGAGAAGGAATCGATCCCGCTACCGTGAATCCAAGGTCTTTAGCGGCCCCTAGTACCCGCGCCAACGCGGATTCCCGCAACGCCGCATTGCGCACAATCCCGCCAGAGCCAATTCCATCTGGACTGAGCTCGAACTGCGGCTTGACCAGAATGATTCCATCGGACGGCTTCGCCAGGAAGCGTGTGATCGTGGGCAATACCAAAGTAAGCGAAATAAAAGAAAGGTCGGCCACGAAGAGAGAGAAAGGCGCCCGCACGGTCACGGGATCCAGCTGGCGGATATCCATTTTTTCGAGAAACTTTACCCGCCGCGAATCGCGCAGGCGCGGATCCAGCTGGCCAATACCTACGTCCACCCCCACGATCTCTTCGGCACCCGCCTGCAACAGGCAGTCCGTGAATCCCCCTGTGGACTGACCTATATCAAGGGCGCGCATGCCCTTTACCGGCACGCGAAAAGCGTCGAGTGCCGCGGCCAGCTTAAGCCCGCCGCGCGAAACGTAAGGATTCTCCGGCTCTTTGAGCTGAACGACGCTTTCGGCGGAAAATTTCGCGCCCGCGTGGTCCACCACCGCGCCGTCTACGGTCACGTGGCCGCCCGCAATAAGATCCTGTGCCTTGGTGCGGGTAGAGGCGAGACCGAGGGCAAGCAAGAGCAAATCAAGGCGTTTTTTTTCGTTACTCTTCGTCAAAAAGTTCCGCACTCACGCCGTTCTTATCGGCTTTCAGCAAAATTTCGATCTTTTGCTCCGCCTGATTCAGGCGATCCTGGCATTTGCGGGCGAGCGCCATGCCGTCTTCAAATTTCTTGATCGAATCTTCGAGAGCACAATCTCCCGATTCGAGCTCGCGCACTAGGCCCTGTAATCGCTCTAGCGCGTCTTCAAATTTTTCTTCTTTTTTACCGCTCATGAAAATTGGATACCACGCCTGGCCCGCACTAGTGAATAGGCGCCTGGGCTGTTTTTCTCTCCCAAACACTGAAATGCTCGGGAAATTGTTCCAGCATGCGATAATTTTCCGAAATTTCCTTCTCTATCGCCGGCGGATTCTTCAGACCGCTCTTATACTGCCAAACCAAGTAACGGCCGCCGGCCTTCTCGTATCCGGCTAGCACTTCTACCGGGCTTTCGCCGAAAGCCTCTACGTAGCCGGGGAAAAATTGGTTATGGGCGGTGGGATTGCGAAACCCCGAAACGCGGTAAAAAGAAGTGGCGTTGGGCAGCACCAAAATAGGATCGCCCCTTTTTAGTCCCCGCGCTTCCAGCGCATGAATTACTTCCGCGAGCTCGTTATTCATCCGGTGAGCCCAGCCATAACTGATCATCCCCAGCGAGTCCTTCACTCCGTAGGCACGAAGAGAAATCAGCCGGGACTGAAAAAAGAACCCACCCCAAAGCAAAACCAGTATCGGAATAAAAAGCAGGCCGCCACGCAGCCAGGGATAGCGAAGGCGAAGCTTTTCGATGCTCCAGATCCACAAGATGAACGCGGGCGGAAACACGAAGAGAAAATGCTGAAAATCCACGCGCGGAAAAACTTGCAGGAACGCGCCGAGCGCCGGAAGAAAATAGAGCCAAAAAGATTTCTTCTCTTCCGCGGGCAAAGTGAGTGCGACTCCCAAACTCAGCCCCCAGGCCAGGCAAGAAAAAAGCAGGAAGGATCCGAGAAAAAAGATTTGCCCGCCAAAAAAAGCGGCGTAGCCGAGAAAAAGAACGAGCGCGATCCTCAGCAGGCGCGGAGCTCCACCCACAAGGTTAGGCCGTAAGCTGAAGAGCCCAAGTATCCACAGACCAAACAGCATCAAGGGCGAAGCGAACCACTGCCGTTGCGGCCACTCGCTCATCAAGGCGGGGTATCGCAGCGGGAAAAGAAATATCTGGGAAAAAGCCCGGGTAAAAGCAACCTCACCACCGAAGATGAAAATCGCGGCGAAGGGAATGGCCAATCCGAGCGCGAAAAGCATTCCCACGCGCCAAGCTTTCTTCTTTTCCCCGGCCAAGTAAAGCGCGCTCAGCGAGCCCACGCACGCAAGGATGCCAATATTCTGCTTAAACCAAAAAGCGGCCGCCAAGCAGAGGCCCGCGAGAATCGAGCGGGTCGGCCCCAAGCGTGCCCCCAGAAGCGCAAATGGCAGCGCATACCAGGAGGAATAGGGAATATTCCAGAGAGAGAATCCCCAGAGTAAAATGCCGAGCGCTAGCAGGGCGCGCTGGGTGGCGCGGAAGTTCCAGTCGTGAGCTTGCCGAAGGAGCAAGGCGCCGGTGAAAGCCGCAGCCACGAGGGCGGAAGCTCTTTCTCCGAGCCAGCTGAACCCTAGCTCCTGCAAAAATGCGTGCCAGACCAGGATTCCGGGAGTCCAAAGGAAGAAAAAATCTCGGTGCGGCCATTCCCCTTCGCGTAGCCGCTGGGCGCCGTAACTGGTGAATCCTTCGTCCACCGCAAAGCTCACCCAATCGGTGAGCACGCCCAGAAAAATGCTTCCCACTGCCACGTAGAGCAGGAAGAAGAGAATAGGTTCCAGACGTTTACTACGGAGGTCCATTGTGGAGCTGAGCCCAAGATTGAAACCAGGAGACTGGAACCATTCTGGCACCAAAATCCTCATTCGAAAACAAAACACCTCTCCGCCCACAAGAAACCTCTTTGATTTCAGTGAATTACAAATTAACAAATGAAAGCAAAACGCTCGGATTAACTGGCACTCCAACTGCACTAGGAGGGCAAATAGCTTTCGCCAAATGGAGTCTTTATGAGCCGCCTTCTCTTCACCTGTCTAACTTTCATTCTCGCCAATACCGTGATCACCCAGGCGGCCACCTTGGAAAATAACGGAACCTCGGTGCAACTCCAGCGCGGCAACTGGTCGGCGATTTATATCGGCACCACCCAGCTCGACGGAGTGGACCTCGTTGCCGCCCTCGAAAAATCAGAACAGGAATTCAGCATCCCCAATCACATGGCCGCGCGTATCCAAACCCTCGTTCCCCTTGCTCCCGTAAAGCGCGCCTCTTTCCGTCTATCACTGGTGGCGAAAGACCAAGCTAATCTGCGCGTTAGCTTTCCCCTGCAGAGCCGCACCGTGGTGATGAATGGCCAGCCTACCGTAGGCTACTTCTCCGAAACGCGCCCCGGAGACCAATTCGAATTTGCCGTGATTCCCCGCAACGATGGCACCCTTAGCGTGCAGTATCGCCGCGCGGCCGATGAAACCGCCTCGGGAGAGTTTGCGCTTAGCCCCCTTCCCCAACTATTTTAGGAAGTATCCCTCACTTCCTGATTAAGGCCCGGAATCACCTTCCGGGCCTTTTCTTTTTTTGCTAGTTTGGCCCCATGAAAAGCGGAATACGCGTGGCAGTGCTAGGGGCAGGCCTCGGCTCCCGGATGCAAGGCCTGGCGAAAGCAAAACCCCTGGCCAGGATCGCCGGGAAAACTCTAGTGGACCGCCTGCAAAATCAATTTCTTGCCCTCGGGGCCAGCGAGATTCTCTTTGCCCTGCGCGAGGAATTGCTTGATCCCGCAGACAAACAGACCCTCCCTCCACAATCGCAATACCTATTTGTGAATACCGAGAGCTCTCTCCACACCCTGGCCGCCCTAGTAGAAGCCCTAAGCCCACCTCAGGGGCCCGTGCTTTTCAGCATGGTGGACACCATCCTCCGAGATTCCGATTTGGCTGGTTTCTGGAAATTCTGCGCAGATTTGCCCGCCGGCGAATCTGCGCTGCTGGTTACGCCTTTCGTGGAAGATGAGAAACCTCTTTGGGTACAAGTAGATGACGAAGGCTACGTAAAAAAATTCGGGGCCGAAGGCGCGCACCTCGTTACTTCGGGCATGTATTTCCTCTCCCCCCCCGCCATGGCGCTGGCACCTAAATTTACGGGCCAGGGGATGCAAAAAATGCGTAATTTTCTCGCGGCCTTAGTGGAGCAGGGGCTGACCATAAAAACATTTGTAGTAGAGAAGACAATTGATGTAGACCATCCTTCTGACCTCGAATCGGCCGAACATTTTTTGCGCGGCGCCAAAGGATCTTCCCCTTGAAACCACTGAAGATTCTCGGGATTTACCGAGACCCCAAATTTTCCAATAACGCCATCGAAGCGGACCGTTTGATTTTGCAGGAGTCCCTCGCGAAAATTCAGCGCGCGCATCCGGGCCAAGTGCAATTGGATTTCTGGGAAGAGGGAGAAGCGAAGGCGAAAACCAGCGTCTCCACCCACTACGATTTAGTGTTCACCATGAGCCAAAGCGAAGAAACCCTAGCGGCCCTGGATAAGCTATTTCCGAAAAATATCGTGTGGAACAGCACTCAAGCCATCCGCAATTGCTACCGCAAGACGATGTCGGAAACCCTGGTAGGCCTACCCGTGAATTACGTGCCCTTCCAGATTCTCGCCACCGACGGAACGCCCCGCCTTTCTGAGGGAGAATCCTACTGGCTGAAACGCAGTGATTTTCACGCCATTTGCGACGACGACGTGAGCCTCGCCGAGAGCACCGCCGAAGCGGAGTCCAAGCTGGTGAAATTCCGCGAGCGCGGCGTGCGCGAAGTGATTATTCAAAAGCATATTGCCGGCGATATCTATAAATTCTACGGCGTTAAGGGAAAGTTTTTCCGTCCCATTAAAGTTCGCACCTTCCTCACCGACGCCTCGGCACCGAACCTCGCTTCGCTCGAGCGCGCGGCGGCCGTTTCCGCGGAAGCCCTCGGGCTCGTTATCTACGGCGGCGATGCAATCCTCGATGCCAACGGGAATTTCCACCTAATCGACGTAAACGACTGGCCTTCATTCCGCATCTGCCGCGACGATGCCTCTAACGCCATCGCCACCCTTGCCTCCGAGCATCTCGCCAAAATGCTTTCTTCCAAAAAAGTAACGGCCGTTTCCGCCAGCGGAATCTAGATGTCCTGGAAAGAGGAATACTGGAAGAGCATTAAGAGCTTCGACACCGAAGAAAAGCTCGATCTCTACCTGTACCGTCCGGTGGGCTTCTTGATCGCGAAAATTGCCTGGGCCATAGGCGCCACTCCCACTCAGCTCACCCTGATCGGACTCGTGCTCGGCCTCATTTCCGGGCGCTTTTTTTACCTCAATGAAACCAATCTCTCGCTCACAATCGCCAGCGTGCTTTTCGTTTTAGCGGGAATCTTCGACAGCTCCGACGGCCAATTAGCCCGGCTGGGGGGCAAATCCACCAAGCTCGGGCTCGTGCTCGACGGCCTCTGCGATAATATCGTGTTCGCCGCCGCCTATATCGGCTCCACGCTTGCGCTGTCCAATTGGGGGGCCGAGATCTGGCCGATCGCGATCTTTGCGGGCGTTTGCCATTCCCTGCAAAGCTCGATGCTGGATTTCTACAATCGTGAGTACCTTTATTTCGGCTACGGAAAAGTAAAAGGAGATTACTGGAATCCGACCATCACCGAGGCGACCCGTGAGTGTGAGGCCGCCAAGGGTTCCGAGCGCTTGTTCTGGAATCTGCGTTTCTCCTGGATCTGGCAGCAGAATAAGCTAACGAGCCGGGGCGATGCGGAACGTTTCGCCTGGCGCGCACTCACGAGCGGCCCTCGGGGTGAAGAGTTCCAGCATCTTTACCGCGAGCAAAATCGCTTCATGCTTCGCTGCTGGCGGCTAATGGGCGCCAATTTTCATACCATCATGATCATCGTGTTCGC
The DNA here is from genome assembly GCA_050246755.1 of Bacteriovoracia bacterium. GTDB lineage: Bacteria > Bdellovibrionota > UBA1018 > CAIPTA01 > CAIPTA01 > JAKFYM01. The sequence continues at coordinate 1,589,785 of JBFWVL010000001.1, read as the reverse complement.
CTTCGCGCGCCGCTTCGATCTCTACCTGATCGCCGTAGATATCGTTTGCCTCACGCTTGCGCTGCTCGCCCTGCGATTTTTCCAGTCGCGCGTGGACGCAAAATTCAATGCCGCCCTAAAAGCGCGGGGGATTGTTTGATTTGGAAAGCCCTGTTCAGCGTGCTCGGGCTATTATCCCTCGGCTCGATTCTCTATAGCTTCGGCTTTGAAAAACTATATTTCGATATCGCCAGCCTTGGATGGTGGTCGCTGCCCCTCGCCCTCTCCTTCATACCGGTAGCTCTCTGCTATACGCTGGCCTGGCAACTCACACTGCCCGAGCTTCCGCCTTCGCGCTTTCCCCGTTTATTCCGCTATATGCTCGCGAGCATCGCCTGGAATAACCTGAGCCCCTTCGTGAAAGTTTTAGGCGAACCAGTGCGCGTGGTCATGCTCGAGCAGCTGGTTTCCCGCAAGACCGCCATCAAAAGCGTTGTGCTCTATAACCTGGTGCACACGCTGGGAACCCTGCTCGCCTTCTTAGTGGGCACGTTCATCATTCTTTTTCATTTTCCGGTGTCCGCGCCGATCCGGATCGGCTTCGTTTCGCTGATCTTTGTGTTCTCGGCGCTATTTCTCCTCGCCTATTTCCTACCGCGATTACGCGTGGGCGGAAGAAAGAAGCCTGCGCAAAAAAACATGCTTTGGAAAATCGGGTTTGGGATCCGCTGGGGGCTCGCGAAGATCCATGTTTTTTCCCAGGTGCATCCCTGGCGCTTTTGGCTGGCGGTCTTCGTGGAGACCCTCGCGCGTTTCGTGGAGGGCTTCACTTTCTACATCGCCTTCCGCGCCCTTGGCGAGCCGATTTCCCTTTTCTACTGCGCGCTGCTGGACGTGGGACGCGCGCTTATGGACAATGTGTTCTTTTTCATTCCCTATCAGGTGGGCAGCCGTGAAGCGAGCCTGCTGCTTCTGTGCAAAAACGTGCTTCGCATGGGTGCGGACTCCGCCGTAAGCGTGGCCGTGCTCTACCGGCTCGTGGAAATTCTTTGGATGGCCTTAGGTTATTTGCTCTGGATGAAAGGCACTAAACCCTCCAGGGTTTCCACGTAGTAATCCGCGCCGCATTCCTTTTTTTCCCCCGGGCGATGAATCAGCGCCGTACGTAGGCCTAGTGCTTTCGCGGGAATGATGTCGTTTTTGGGATTATCGCCCACGTAAAGGCATTCCGTGGTGGGAAACGCCTGTTTCTTCAATGCGGCCCGGAAAATTTCCGGCGACGGTTTCGAATACCCCACGTAAAAAGACTCGGTAACGGAATCGAAAAGGCTCCGCATGCCAAATTCCGCCAGAATTACCTCGAGATTGCCGGTGAAATTAGAAATTAGCCCCAGCGGATATTTTTCACCTAGCTGCGTGAGAATTTTCTTGCTGCTCTCGATATAAGCCCGCATTTGGCCCGTCACGCGATCCGCCGCCCGCTCCGCATCGGCCTCGCTCACGCCGATCTTCTCCGCGATTAGCCGGCTATTATGCCGATTAAATTCTTGGAGGCCCATCGCCTTCGCTTCGCCAGTGGCCATCATGCGCTGGTCAGCCATCGTATAGGCCTCCTGGAATTCCTCCCGCGTGTCGGCGGGCCGCAAATCGAGGTGGCGATACGCATCCCAGAATAAAATGCGCGTGTGGATTCCCGGAGCATCGATGCAGCCGCCAAAATCGAAGAATAGGTAGCTCAGGCGAGACATTTCTATTTCTTAGCCCGGCCGCGCTGGATCCGCAGCCAAATAAATTCGCCCGCCATGTAAATCGCCAGGAGAACCGGTAAACCTACGCCTTTGAGCGTGGCCCACGCTACGGTACTCCAATAAAAGGCCGCATACACAGAGATGGCGGTAAGAATCAGGAAGACAAAACCAAGACGGAAATTCATGCGAGTCAAAAGCGCTTCGGCCTCGGGAGGGAGGGTAGGATTCTGCTTTTTTGCCATGGCGGTTAGGAAGGGCTTCTTCAGAAAAGACGAGCCGAAGAGCAGCGCCGCAAAAATCAGCAGCAAAGCCGCGGGCTGGAGCTTAAAGAACGTTCCATCGCTCTCCCACAAAGAAAGCACTCCGAACACCAATACCAAGAGATTGGAAAGCCAGGTTATCTTTTGCACGCGCCCGTTGCGCCATAATTCCCAGCAAATTTCCCCCACCCCGAAAACGATCCCGGCGATGGCACCACCGACTGGGCCATAAAACTGTTCCACCACCGTGAATGCCACCACTGGCAGAAGCCCACCCACCAAGAAAGTAACCGCGGCGCCTTTTTTCGACGGAATTTGGCTCATGCGAAACTCGTTCGTTTCTTTACGATGGGGCGCCGGGAAACCTCTCCGCGCTTACGCAAATCTTTTCCTACCTCCACCACCGCATCGAGTACGGGCAAAAGCCGGCGGCCGATGGCCGTAAGGGAATATTCCACCGTGGGGGGCTTGGTGGGAAATACGGCCCGTGCCACTACGCCTCGCTCTTCCAGCTCCCGCAAACGGGAGGTGAGCACTTTAGAGGAAACGCCCGCCAAATCGCGCTGCAAATCGCCAAAACGTCGTGGTTCTTTTTGCAGGTACCAGATCACTTCCGCCGTCCACGCGCCGGCCATTAGGTTCAGGCAATCATTTAGTGGGCAGTCCGGGGCGGGGTCCGCCACTTTTTTGGGATTTGGCCGTATCTTCATGCGTCCTCTTATATCACCGCTACGGGTCGATATAGTTACCTTTCGGTACCTACTTTTAATAAGTAAGTAACTGTTCTAAAGTAAGTATAACAGCAAATAAATTTTAGGAGAACCCATGTGGAATAAGCTAATCAGAACCGACCAAAGCTTCACCCAACTCGCCCTGCGCCTCACCCTCGGAATCGTAATGCTTCCCCACGGCTTGCAGAAAACGCTTGGGTGGTTCGGTGGCCACGGCTTTTCGGCCACCATGCAGTTCTTCACCGAAATGATGCATATTCCCGCGCTTTTTGCCCTGCTCGCGATCGCGGCGGAGTTTCTCGGAGCGCTCGGCTTGATCGTGGGCTTGCTCACGCGGGTGGCGGCTTTCGGTATTTTCTCCGTAATGGTGGTGGCCGTACTTACCGCTCACCTAAACGTGGGATTCTTCATGAACTGGTCTGGCCAGCAATCTGGCGAAGGATTCGAATACCATTTGCTGGCGATCGGTATCGCGATCGCCCTCATGCTTCGCGGCGGCGGCAAAGCCTCCATGGATGGGCAGCTCAGCAAATAATTGATCCGCCCCGGGGCTTAGATTATCTTTGCTCCGGGGATTTTTTTGAATACCGTTGAAATCACAATCTGCGTTTTAATTTTCGCCACGCTGGGCGTTTCACTTACCCGCAAGCTGCATGTTCCGCTGGAAGTTTTGCTCTTGCTCGGCAGCCTGCTGCTTAGCTTCGTCCCTCATCTTCCCCATCTGGATCTCAATCCCGAGCTGATTTTTGAAGTTTTCCTGCCTCCTATTTTATTCGGGGCGGCCTATTTTACCTCCTGGCACGACTTAAAATTCAATATGCGCCCGATTGCGTTGCTCGCCATCGGCCTCGTCCTGTGCACTACTTTCTCGCTGGGCTTTCTGCTGCATTGGCTGATTCCCGGCCTTCCGTTAACCCAGGCGCTCCTGCTCGGCGCCATTGTTTCACCGCCCGATGCCTCGGCCGCTTCCGCGCTAATCCGAAACTTTCCTATTCCCCGCCGGCTCGTGGCCGTGCTCGAGGGGGAAAGCCTGGTAAATGATGCCACCGCGCTCGTTTGCTACCGTTTCGCCCTAGCGGCCGTGGCCACCGGAGAATTTTCCGCCGGCCGCGCGGTAACGAGCTTCTTCTGGATTGCCTCGGGGGGGATCATTTTTGGCCTGGCGATCGGCTTCGGCGCCTATGCCATCCTCCTCCGCTTGCGGGATTCGCGCGCCGAAACGCTGTGGTCGCTCCTCACCGCCTTTGCCTGCTTCCTCGGTGCCGAGCATCTAGGCTTTTCGGGAGTGCTCGCCACGGTGGCGGGCGGTCTCTACTTCGGCCGCATGCTGCCTTCTTCCGGCGCGGCTTCGGCCAAAACAAGAATTGAATCGCGCGCCAGCTGGGAGCTCGTGCTTTTCGTGATCAATGGCCTCATTTTCACCCTGATCGGCCTTCAACTTCCTACCATCCTGAGCAATCTCAGCGGCGGCATCACGGCCACCTTGCTCGGCTACGCGGCCGTTACCGTAGCAGTGGTGATGGGAGTGAGGATCCTCTGGGTATTTCCGGCCACCTATTTGCCGCGTTACCTTATTTCCAGCGTAGCCAAGCGAGACCCTTCGCCTCCCTGGCGCGTAGTGGTATTGCTGAGTTGGACCGGCATGCGGGGGATTGTCTCGCTGGCGGCGGCGCTGGCTATCCCTATCACCCTGGAGAACGGAGCGCCCTTCCCCAACCGCGACTTGCTGATATTCCTCACCTACAGCGTGGTGCTCGCCACCCTCCTAATTCCGGCGGCTACGCTTCCCCTAATGATTCGCTTCTTTGGGCTGAAAGACGACGGCGGGCCCCAGAGAGAAGAAGCAAAGGCGCGCGTTCGTTCCACCGAAGCCGTGGTGGAGCATTTCCGCAAGCGCCAGGTGCCCACGCCGATGAAGCCCCACCTGATTCAGCTACAAGAAAGATACGAGCGCCGGCTAAAAACGGTGCGCTCCAATCTCGACCCTACCCCTTTTTCTAGTCTTATTGATGACGACCAACAGCTGCGCCGCCTCACGCACGAAGCGCTTGCCCTCGAAAGAAAGTCTTTAAATGAGATGCGCCAAAAGGGCGAAGTACACGACGAAATTTTTCACGCCCTCGTGCAGGAACTGGATCTCGAAGAGATGCGGCTCAAAACTTCTCCCCGCCTATAATTTTAGGCGCAAAAAAAGGCAGCCCGTTTCCAAGCTGCCTCCCTCAGGACTCAATTTATTTCCCGCGATACGTGGTGTATTCGCGCAATAAGCCACCGGCCAATAAAGCGGCGGTTTCGTTCGTGCCCGTATCGGCAAGCACCACCAGCGCGTATTGACGCCCGCCCATATTAAACACGATCTCTTGGTGGGCCACGTCTACCTTGATCCCTCTCCCGGTATCGGGATCCACGGTGCTTCCGGCATAGGTTCCAGTTTTTCCGCCCAGCACCAGATCCGCCGGCATATATTTTTTTGCCCGCTCGGCTCCCGTCCGCGAGGTATGCATAATTTTCCACATCGTATCTGCCCCAGGATAATTGCCCTGGTAGGTATCGTAGAGGAATTCGGCTACGTCGGCTGAGGACAGCTCATTGCCATGCATAGAGCCCCAGTTCCCCTGAAAACCGCGGGTATTTTTGTACCCCATCCGTTGGGTAAACTGGTAGTTCAGCTCGCGGCCGCGGTCTGAGTTGCCGTCGCCTATCTGGCTTTGCAATTCCACCCAGGCTGTATTGGAAGAAATCACCAGCATGTCCGACATCAGCTGCAGTTGCTTGGAGCTAAGCTCCCCCCTCTGCTTATCCAACAGAGTTCCGGCCACGAAAATTTTTGAGGCTGAAGCCCCAAACATTCGTTTTTCCGTATTGGCACTTTGGTCCACGATCACGTGGCTATCGAGGTCCATGAGCACCCACTGAATCTTAGGATCCCCAGCCTTCGAACGAGATTTCAGCGCCATATACTGCGCCTGCTGGCTTGCCCCAAAACTGTTCCCCGTTCCGCGCGCCAAGGAGAGAGCCGCGCCGGATACTTTGATTGTTCTCAAATCTGTCCCGTTGGCCAGCACCAGGAAGTTCGGATCGGTCACGGGAGTGACAGGTACCTGCGCTTGTCCAGGTGTCGTTTGGCCGCATGAAGCGAAGACTAATAAGGACAGAAACACGAGAGATACATTCATTTACAGCTCCTCCATGAACCGTTGAAACGAATAGAATTACCAATGGCGTGGTCTATTTAGGATAATGTGCCGCGCCCCATTGACCAAGCTAAGTGTGTAGTTTTTATAAGCTTTTTTCTTTCATTTGCTTGCAACGGTACCCGGAAAGCGGAATCCAGCCTACAATGCACGCGTTTCTCTTACATCCTCACCTTGCTGCGTTACTTGGTCACTCTTTGCGCAGGCCTCTTTTTCTCGGTGGAAAATAATTTGCGCTCAGCGTTAAAGCATATTGACTTGGCGCGTTGTTGTCGGGTAGGTTCCGGCCAACTGAGATTTTTTTCGCTTTCAACTGAGGTAAAAAATATGAAATTCGTATCGCTCGTAGGCGCTCTCGCGCTCTCCGCTGGCTGGCTAAGCAACGCTCAGGCCGCCTTCACCATTGACGATCTTAACGCCTCTTTGCCAGTGTGGGGAACCACCTGGACCGCCGGTAACAACGCCATTGGCGGTTACTATCCCAGTTTCTATACCGGCTTCGCTCCTCGCGTGAGCACCCCTTCCCGGATTCATATCCGCCTCGCGCGCGGAAACAATACCCGCATCAGCGTGATTCTTGATGAGCAAACCGCGAGCGATTACCTCTTCGATCTCGTGAAACGCTATAAGTTTTACAAGAACGTAACGAGCCGCGTGGGCGCCACCACGATCGTGAACACCGCGATCGACTCAAAAAGCGCCGCCTTCCTACCCCAGCTCTCCAATTTTAACAAAATCATCGAGTCCGATGCCTATGGCATCCTCCCCTTCGTAGAGCGTGCGAACTCAGGCGCAACGTCTCGTGAAGAAATCTACGCCAAGGGCTTGGCCACCATCACCGCGCTGAACCCCGGCCGCATCTATACTATCCGCCTAAACCTCACGAATGAATTCCGCAAATGGAAATCTCAGATCCGCGCCATGCTCGCCAATCAGGCCGATACCACGGCCTTCTTCGCGAAAAATCCCGGCCAGACCGTGATCGCGATCGATAGCCTCGTATGGGGACGCGTGAACTATATCGCCAAGCCTACGCCCGAAGTGATGGCCAAACTCGTAACTCTAGCCGAAATGGCGAAGCTTGACGGCAACGAGGACGAGTTCGTACTCAACGCCCTCGACCTCTTCAAGACCCTCACTGGCAACAAATACCAGACGCGTCAGTTTGTGAACGGACGCTGGGAAAATCTCATCCAGTGCACCAGCGCGGCCAGCTGCCTGCTTGCCTATACTGAATTCACCACGATATATCCCACCGGCACCGTAGTGGAAAAAACTCGCGATCAATTCGGAAACTCGATTTCGAGCTTCGGCACCACCGGTCTCTGGAAATTCCTCTCGCGCTCTTACGCCGATTTCGACAATATCCGCCAAGAGCCTTACTACGCTTGGATCCCCAAGATGGACTACGAAGGCATCGGAAACGGCTTCCACAATCCAGGCGTGCGCAACTGGACTTCGAAAGCCGTGCGCGCGGCATTGAACATTCCTGCCAATCACCAGACTCTCTGGGCCGTAATGCGCGGCGGAGTTTCCCACGGTTGCTCGCGGCTCGCTTCGGGCCACGCCTGGGAAATGCGCTCCATTCTGCCCTCGCAGAACAGCGTTGCCACCCAAGTATATACCTTCATGCAAGACCCTAAGGATTTCGACGTATACGACATCGACGGCGACGGCAAACCCGAAGTAATGGGCGTGAAATACTCTATCTCCTACGGAACGCAGGCCGCCAGCGGCCTCGCAAATCGTGAGGGAAAAGATCTCGACATCGCCGAACGCGGAAAACTGAAGTTCTACACCACTCTCTACGGCGCGAAGAACGTATTCACCGTAACGGAAGACGGAACTTACCTTTTCAACAACCCTGGCGTTTCGGTTCCTTCGTACCTGGATTTCCAGAAGCGTGGAATGAAGACGCGCATGGTAGTGAACGGCGTGCTTCCGCTCTACGAACAGGAATATGAGCGCGACAAGATCCAGCTCTATCTTCCCAGCGACACCTCGGGCCTCGAAGAGATCAGCAACTCGGCGCTCAGCAAACGTATCGTTCGCCTCATGGGACGTATCCGCGGCTGCGCACCATTCTCAGATAAAGAAGCCTGCGGAGAAAACGCTTTCGACCGCGAAGCCAATCAGATCATTAACCAAGCCCGCTGAGGATTTGAATCATGAGAAACTTCTTTATTACGCTCTTTCTCGCCACCTATGCCTTAACGGCGCATGCGGCGAACCTGAAACAGAACTGGGCCCAGATCAATTCGACCAATAAAGGTCCCTTTGAGCTGAACTATATCCAGGGTGCCCGCTCGCGTGTGGCCGTAAAAAATGGCACCCACGTGGACGGCGGCGCCTTGTTCCAGGCCGCTTACCGCAACAAAATCGCCCGCGACATGATCGCTCAAGACACGTTCTACTTGGGCAATCTCTTCACCACGAACTACTACGAGCTCATGGGTGAATACGTGTTCGGAGATCCGATGAGCAATCACCCTCTCGAGCATAAGCGCCTGGCCGACGTGGGTGCCAAGGCGATGCCGAAAGCGGCGGCCATGGTGCGCGGATGGGTGCTGGAAAAGCAGTACCTGAACCAATTTCCGCAATCCCAGATGGGAATGGCCTTCGCCTACCGTGGGATCAGCGACGTGGTGAACGAACAAACCTTCGCTCAGTATTTCTTCAATTTCTACCTCAGCTCCATCACGGAAGATTTCCAGTATCTTCCGGCTTTCATCCTCGTGAATAAAAGCCCGATCGTAGCCTCGGCCTCGCTCGAACGCGCTCGCGATCTGATCGCCCAGGCCTTCGACTACTATAACGCCGGCGGCTGGGGCGTGGACCAAAGCGGGCTGCAGGAGATGTATAAGCTCCGCAATAATATCCATAACCAGCTGAGCAAAGAAGTGGTCGGCCAGCTCGATCAGTTCCTGAAAAGCTATCCCAGCTACCGCAATGATTCCTACTTCCCGGAGCTTCGCAGAATCCTCGTGGAATACTTTGGGATCAGCGTAGGGAAAATCAGTAATACCGCCAAGAAACTCGGCTACCCCGAGATCAAAGCGGCGGCCGATAAAGTGGCCAAAAAGGCGACCTTCACCGACGGACTCCTCGAGCTCTCGCGTGCTGCCGCCAACCTGCGCTCTGATATCGCTACCGCCCGGGTTCCCTACGAGAAACGCGGACTAACCCTCGCGTTGCTCGCGGAAACCACCAAAGTATTGAACAAAGAAATCAGCGGAATCTCTTCCGCCACCGTGAAGACCCTTAGCAACAAGATCACCGAAACGGTTGTGAACACGATCTATGTGGAAGGTTTCTTGATCAAGGACAACTGGGTTTACTTCCAGAAGGAAGCCACTACCGCCGGTGACGCCGCCTCTCTTCTCGGAGATATCGTGGATGCCTCCACGGCTACTCTCACGGAAGCATTCCGCCCAACGTACGACCAATGGGTTTCGATCGAACCCAAGATGTCTTACTTCATGGACAGCACCATCAAAAGTTCGGCGCTTAATACCGCCTCCAACGTTATCGAAAAACTGAGAAAGAAATAATATGAAAAATATCGGAAGCAACGTACGTAGAGTGATTACCCTTACACTCCTATTGAACCTGATCCCCAATATAACCTTCGCGGCCGCCCGCGTGATGAACCCGGGTGAAGCGAAAGGACAGCTCGTTTACCTTTCCGTGGACGACGTTCAGAAGCTGTCTCCTAAGTTCAAAGCCCTGAGCCCTCTCTCCTTGCCCGTTTTCGCCGAGCTCCCCATGGATCTCGCCGTGGTAACGGGATCGATCACCCTCAAGCAGCAGAACCTGCTCTCGCACGTTCAGCTGAAATCCCGCGCGCGCGGAACCCCGAACCTCGATATTTCCGAGCTCGACGGCGGCCTCAGCAGCTCGCTGATGAAGCCCTTCAAAGACGGAGACTGGGTTCGCATGGTGCTTTCGAAAGACGGGCAGATCCTTCTCGAGAAATCCACCGAAGCCGAAGCCACCGCGTTCTACCAAGCTAAAAAAGGCGTAGACGTTAAGCTAAAGGCCGACATGAGTGCCCGCGACGTGATTCGCACCGAAGATCTTTCCTCTGCCGATGCCGACAAAGTAGGATCGAAAGCCGCCAACTGCGGCGAGCTCGCTAAAGCCCTTAATACCGCGGATCGCACCGTGGTGCGCACGGGCTTCGGTATCCCCTTCTACTTCTACCAAGAGTTCATCGACAGTAACCCAAAAATCAAAGCCTCTATCGAAGGAATCCTCCGCGATCCCCTCATGAAGCGCGTTTCCAAGGTGAGCTACCGTGAAGAGAAGCTCAAGGCCCTGCAAGACCTGATGATGGCCGAAACCGCCGTGATCAGCCCGGCCTTGATCGACCGCCTGATCGAGCTCTTCGACAAGAAAGTGACGAAGGACGGAGTTCCCCGTAAGCTGAAGCTGCGCTCCTCTACCAACTCGGAAGACCTGCCGAACTTCAACGGCGCTGGCCTCTACGACTCTTACTCTTATAAGCCTGCGAAAGACGGCAAAGAGAAGAAGCGGGAGAAAAAAGTGGCCGCCCTCAGTGAAACCCTGCGCAAAGTATGGGCCTCGGTTTGGAACCTGCGTGCCTACGAAGAGAGAGCCTTCTTCCGTATCCCTCATGGCGATGTGAAAATGGGCATCCAAGTGAATCCCTCCTTCAGCGATGAAGGTGCCAGCGGCGTAGTGGTGACGAAAAACGTTTCGAAAGATCCTAATCTCACCGCTCCGGGCGTATACGTAGAAGCCCAGCGCGGCGATAAATTCAGCGTGATGAACCCTGAATCAGGAATCAAGCCCGAGAAGGTTTTGATCCTCTTCAACGACCGCGACCCCCTCAACGTAGCCCAGTACGAAGTGCGCTACTTGCAGAAATCCAATATTGCCGACGACAACGAGACCATCCTCGATCACGACAATCCGAAGGAAATTCTCTCGGTAGAACAGGCCAAAGACCTCGCCTACCAAGTGATGAAGGCCCACGCTCACTTCAAGCCGATCTTCGGCGCGGACAAAGCGGACTTCGCCCTCGACCTGGAGTTCAAAGTGGACTCGGAAGACAATGGCGTTCCCACGGTCTTCCTGAAACAAGCCCGCCCCTACATCGACTAGTCGGTTAGGATAGAAAAAGAAAAAAGCGAGCTCCCGGGAGGGGCTCGCTTTTTTCTTTTTCGGGATTCTTCAGTAGTAACGGGCCAGGTCGTCCCAGTGTTCCTGGAGCACCACGCCGGTGGAAGGATCCGACATGATATCTTCGGCGCTGTACTGAACCACATATTCGCAGCTCTCAGGGTGCCAAATGGTGAAATATCGATCGTTGAATCCCATCACGTGGCCAAACTCGTGGGCGATGGACTTCGCGCGCACGTCGGAAAATAGCGTGATCGTTTTATTTTTCCTCGTTACGAAGGCACGGTCGCCCACGGTGGCGCCGATAACGATGCGGTAGATATCCGAAGCGCTGCGCGCGTCTTTCCACTTGATGGAAACCTGCTCTTGGGAAGAGCGCCATACGCTCTCGATATATCCGCGGAGCTGATCGGAAACTTCCTCCAGGGGCCCTGGGTCTACCTGGAGGTAATAGCGACCCGTGCTCACTCTTTGCATTTTTGGAGTGGGCTCGAATCGGTAACTTTTTAGATCGCCGAGTGCGTAGGACAAAAATCTTTGCATCATCTTGCGCTTTTCGACCAAGCTTTCTTTTCTCTCAATGCCGCGATGATACGAGCCGTAATACGGCTGCTGGATCACAAAATCCGAAACATCAGGCGGCCACTCTATCGACGCGCATCCCGGGACATCAACGCACTTTTGAATCGCCGCCACCATGCGCTCGATCTTTGGGCCGGAGTCTTTGTCCAAGTAAATATTATACGAATGAACCACGCGATCCACGTCGTCCAACAAAATGCCTCGGACATCGGCATTTAGCTGAACCCAATAGTCGTTCACGGGCGTACCCTTAATGGCATGGTAATCTTCGAGTATCGTCTTCCAAGTAGTACGATAGCTCTGCCAGCCCGGCTTGGGAGAAACCGGGTTTACGAGTTCCCGAACTTGGATGGACCCAAGCCGTACCCGGCGGTACGAAGCGGCGGTATTCTCCGATTTTTTTTTGGTGAACGCGGTGATCTCGGAAGCCTTTGCATCCAAAACTTTGGCTATTTCGAGCTGCGCGTCCCGAAACTGTTCTTCGCAGGGATCCTGGTAAGCCGCTTCTTTATGAATCGCAGTCACGTTTTCGGTGAGAGAACCCGCGAGCACGGAAGACCGCTCCGTCACCTTCGGCGTGGGCGGCTCGTCGTTTTTGTCCTTCGCGCAACCCGCAAGCAGGCTGAGCGATAAGAGGAAAAATAGGCTCGATACGGCTACTATTTTGGATCTATTCTTGAAGAGAAAAAATGGCATTTCACCAAGCATTGCAAGTACTTTGCCGGGGGAAAGCCAGCCCTATTCGCATTAGACCTAGATGGGCCCCCAGGCGTGGCCAAAGAGAGGTTGGCTGTATAGGAGATCGACAGGGGGCCTAGCGAGGCCGGTAGGAACGCAAGGCACGAAGCTCGAGTGCTTCGAGGGAATCGTCAACGGCGGTGGGCCCGAACGCCTGCAGCGATGTTTCGCTCGCCACCGGTGCCTTATTTAGCCAACGGCTAAGCGTAGCGATAGCTTCGGACCGCTGGGTGCCCGGCAGCATCATAAAATTGGCACTGTGATTTCCCCTCGGCACCACGAACTGATGGTTATCCGCTTTTTCGCCGGTCTGCAGGCGAGGGAAAGAGCCGGCCGTCCAGGGATCGAATTCCCCATAAATAAAAAGTAACTTATTCGCCGATTCCGCGGCCCAGCCACGCATATCGAGAAGCACACCGTTGGAGTAAGGAGTCCTCACGCCCTTAGGTAAAAATGGATCCAGCACGTAGGGATACTTCAGCAGTCCCCGCAGGTGGGAGAGCTTCGCGCCCGGCCCGCCGAGCTCCGCTGCGGCCTGAAAAAAGTAGGGCTGAAAAATTTCAAGGCCGGCGTCGGCGGAACTATTAGGATTATTGGCCACCTTCAAGAAATTCGCGAGAGTATGCGCCGAAGCAGACGCAGCAGGCAGCGCCCCGCAACCCCACTGCGCATTCGTGGGATCGCCGTATTGCCAGAACACGAAGGGCATTTCTACCACCGCGGATTCGTAGGCGATCAGCTTGTCTCCCAGTTTTTCGTAACTCCCCTCGATCTCGGGAAGAATTTCTTCACTTCTCCGAAGAAGCGCCTGCTGCAAATCATAGAGCCGCTCTCGACAGTCCGCGTATGTAGCGCCCCCCACGGCGTCCACGAAAGCCACGTACCTGTCGTCGTCGAGTGCGTAGGAAAACGGCGCCACGTCGGCCACGGTGCCGGCCAAATCATTGGGATAGAAGCGCCGATGGAAAACCGAAGTCATTCCGCCCTTACTCGCGCCGGTATTTACCCAACGAGCGGAATAGGTGGATTTAAACGTTTCCGCGATGTGATGAAAATCCTCGGCGCTCTGGCGCACCGTGAGCTTGCTCCAGTCGGTGGGCACCGGAGTAGATTCTCCGAAGTAGCGGTGCTCCACCTGAATTTGATTCGTGCCAAATACCGAGGCCAAGCGGGAAAGCCGTTCGCCAAAAATAATATAACCGCTGGTCTGAAGAACCATTGGCTCTTTATAACCACGGTGAAAGATCACCAGCTTCTGGCGAAACTTGGCCGATTTCGGATTGAAGTGATCCACGGGCTGTTCGATCGTGGCGGAAAAACGGCGCACATTTTTGGCGGCGTCGTCGCGAGTGGTTTTCTCGGTGGCTTCCACTCCCGGCAGAGAGTTGAGCTGGGCAAGTACATCTTCATCGGGCAAAGAATCGGCCCGCGAATTTTGAGAACCCCCCAATAAGCACAACAATAAAAGTAAATTTTTCAGCATCGGCCCCCACCCAAGATCCGAGAGAATATTAATTTGCGCGGGGCGAAATGTAAACCTTCATCAGAACTGAAAGTAAACGAAACGCTGGGCAGCATTTACCCCGTAGACCACCCAGAAAATAGCCAAGAAAAACAATAGACCGGCGAAAAGCGGAGGGCTTAGCTCTAGCGGCGCCAATAGTTTATTTTTACGCAGCTGCAAGAACTCAACGGGACGAAGGGGAAGGGTAAAAAAAAGGAAGAGAAATAAGAGGCCTAAGAATTCACGATCCAGGCGCCAGCTAGCCAACTGCAGAACGGGGCGGATGCTGTCCATTGCGGTGGGCACGCTTTCGGCCACGAAAAAGGCCGTGCTGATGGCGCGGAAAAACTTCGTGCTCATCAGACCCGCCACGGTAAGAAGAAACTTAGGAAAGCCGCGGGTGGCCGCGTAAATGGGAGCGAGAAAGCGCCCGGGAATTTCCGATAATAAAATTACCGTCGCTTCAAATGCTCCCCAGCAAACGAAGGTCCAGCTCACCTGATGCCATAAACCAGAAAGAATAAATACTACGGGCAACGCCACCCACACGGGTAGACGTAAATTTTTTACGAGCGGAATATAAATATAGTCGCGGGCCCAACGATAGAAAGTGATGTGAAAGCGGCGCCACAAATCCTTGGAGCTCACGGCGTAGTTCGGCAGGAAAAAATTGGCCGATAAATCGAAGCCCATGAGCCGTGCCACCCCGCGAGCAATATTGGAATATCCGTCGAAATCCAAATAAATTCGCATGCTGCAAGACCACAGCACCAGTAAAGTGCTCAATCCGTTGCTATCGCCCCCCGACTGGAAATAGGGCGTAATAATCCGGGCCTGGAGATTATCACTCACCACGCATTTTTCGATCAGTCCCCAGAAGCAAAGCCAAAGGCCGGCTTTCCAGCTTTCACCCGTGATGGCGCGGGCCGAACCGAACTGCGGAAGCATACGAGACGCTCGCTCAATTGGGCCTGCCAGTAACTGCGGAAAAAACGCGATGTAGAGCGCATACTCGGAGATCCGCTCGTGGGCTTTGCAATCGCCGCGATACACATCGATCACGTAGCTAATCGATTGCAGGATATAAAACGACAAGCCAATCGGGACGGCCAGATTAAATACCACACCCGAGGTGCCGGTACCGAAGATCTGTGACACATGCGCGGAAAAGAAATCGAGGTACTTAAATACGAGCAAGACGGAAATATTACTAAGAATACTTAGCAGCAAATACCGGCGCCGGCGGCCTGGGGTAGAGGCTTGCGCGATCATTTTTCCGCAGAAAAAATCGAATATGGTCGTGAAGCAAAGCAACAGCACAAAAAAGCGAGCGATGGAAAAATAGAAAGCATAGCTAGCCGCCAAAAGAAGCCAATTTTGCTTTCTCTGGCCCAAGCGTAAATAGAGCGAGAAAACGGCGGCGAAAAATACCCAGAATTCGATGGAGTTAAAGGTCATGGCCCCGGCACCTTCGTTTCGAGAAGCTTGCTCTCGCTTAGCCACTTCGCGAACCAGCGTGACAATTTTTCCCGGCCACCGGCATTCACGTGCACGTAATCGCTGAAGTCGGAATTATGTATGAGGCTTACCGGCAGCGCCGCTACGTTCACCCCCGGTGCCGCGGCCCAGCCACTAAGGAAGCGCGGAAATACGACCCGGTTGAAATCACTTAGATCGCGGCGCTGCAGCCGTAACAATTCAGAATCTAACTTAGGGTGGTTGGGCATGGGTACGAATACCACCCGCACGCGCCGTTCAGAAAAAAACCGCAAAAGCCTTTCCATCGCCCGCACGCTCAGGTCATAGTCCGGCCGGAAATCCTGCCCGAAGAAGGAAAAGGAAGGGTCCAGATCCGGCAGGTGTTCCATCTCCTGATAAAAGCGGAATTTTTCTTCGTTTTTTCTCCACGGCTCCAAGCCAAGCTGATCCTGGCCGAACCTAAGCAGCGCCGAGCCGATAGAATCCCGGTAACGAAAAATCACCGAAGCGCGGGACACCCCAGCATAAAAAAACTCCCGCCAGTTACCGATAACCTCCCGGGTTCCTACGAGCTCGAAGATTTTTTCGCTGAAATAATATGGCATCGTGAGGCGATAACTATATTCCAGCAGGATATCTCCTGGATTCATAGGCAGCACCACTAGATCCGGCTGAAGCCTCATGAGCTGATCCGAAAGCATCCAGAGATCCACTGGCCTTCCATGAAAAAAACCTAAGTTGATTACCTGCGCACTCTGCCGTAACTCGGCTTGGACGATTTCTTCGTCGAAGCCTTCGCGGGCCACGCTAGACCCTAAAAAAATAGCCAGCGGTTTCGCCGGATCTCGCACTGTGCGGCTAAACTTATAGAAAAATCGCAATGGATTGTCGAAGGCGATGTCGGAATATTTGGTTAAGAAGCGGGCAGCCGTCCCCGAACGCGCCACGAACGCATCCAGCGAAAAAAAGACCAGAAGAAAAATTACGGGCCAGCGCCAGGCGGAAATCAACCTAGAGAACATTGCGAAAAAATCCCTGCGCACGCAGCGCCGCGGTTCGCACGAACAGCGGATTCGAACTCGACATCACCAGGCTGATGGCTACATGGATATAGCCGAGCCGCATCGTTTCCCGGTTCCAGGCCCAATAAAGCGATTCCTGCCAGGCGCAGCTGATGAATACCAGGGCCAAGAAAATTCCGGTCACGAGCGCCGAGTCTCTTACGTATTTTTTCGTAACTCCCGAAGGATTCAGCAGGGGAATCGCCCACCAGATGGCCACATGATAGAGTAAAATATAATTAAATCGCGTAGGCTCACGAAACGTTAAAACAATCGGAATGAAAAACGCCAGCTCCCGTATCGCTTGCTTCCAACTCCTTAGCTTAACCAACAGAAAAGCGAGGGCCACAGCGGCGGCGGCTAGCAGAGGAAATCCGATTTCCCCAAGGCCCAGATTGAACTTCATGAAACAAAGGTAGGCGGCAGCGTAATAGATAGCGCGCGCCAGCTTTACCACGCTCTCTTCCGCCTGCTTGCGCTCATACATTTCCGTCAGCACGAAATGCATCCCAAAAAATAGAATAATATGGGGAAATTGATAAAAGTTCTGGAGCAGAGCCACTAGCGCCAAAATGCCAATCAAGAAGATATGGGGTGCAAGCACTCCCGCGTTCTTTACCTTCGCCCAAGGGTGAAACCAAAAAGCGAGCAAGTAATGCGCTAACAAGCCGCCGATCGCCGCATAATCCACAAATTTGGCCGGAGCGGCCAACGCGAAGATGGAAACCATCAAAACGGCCAGCGGGCGCTGCATCCAGGCGAAGCGGCTTGTCATAATCGCCCAATCGTATCTCATAAGGCAAAACTAGCAAAGCGGGCGGAATCCACGTAACGGATGATTCTTCCATTGCAAGTCTACCTAGGTGAACTAGAGTCGATTCTTCCAGATGAAAGACGTTTATCCCCCCATTGGGTTCGTGAGCACCTGCTTTAAAGAAAAATTCGGCACGCCCCGGCAGTCCCTGCTGGTTTCCGAGGCCAAGGGAATCCTAAAACTGAACCCCGATCCTCTGTATCCGGATGCCCTGAACCAGCTCGAAGGTTTCAGCCATGTATGGCTTGTTTTTGTTTTTCACCAGCACCTTGGTCAGGCTTGGCGGCCCAAAATTAGCCCTCCGCGATTGGAAATAGACAAAGTAGGCGTATTTGCTTCGCGCGCCCCGCACCGGCCCAATCCCATTGGGATCTCGGCGGTGAAACTGGATCGAATCGATCTATCTGCCGAAGGAGGAATCGAAGTTCACCTTAGCGGCGTGGATTTGCTCGATGGAACGCCCGTGCTGGATATCAAACCGTATATTCCTTATGCCGATTCCATACCCGAAGCCATTGCTGGTTGGGCCTCGGAAGAAATCCAACGCTTTCCGGTACATTTTTCCGCGGAAAGCCTGCGAACGATCGCGGAGCAGAGCCAACTTCTCATGCCGCGATTTCGCGAATTTCTCGCCGAAACTCTTTCGCTCGACCCGCGGCCGATTTCCCAAAGAAAAACCATGCCGCTGAAGGGAGCGAAAACCGAAGGCGCGATTTTTAGATTTCGCGTTTCTATTTTCGACGTGGAGTGGCAGGTGCGCGGCGGCGAAATCCACGTGCTGCGCCTGTTGAAACTCAGCGGCGCGTAAAAGAGATATTCAACACACGGGCATTTTCTAGGCGATGATTGAGCGGGCCTGGGTAGAGGGCTTCGCAGCGAATTTCTCCACCGCGCCGGTTCGCGGACTCAAGGCAATCGACTCCGTGCCGGCGCCAATTTCGGATCCCTTCGTAGGCCTCGGTTCCTAGATAAGCGGAAAAGTTAACCGCGAAAAAAATCCACAAACCTGCAAGCACGAATGAACGCGCGATTTTTTCTTTCTCCAGCGCCATGGCCCAGGCGAAAGCGCTCCAGGGCACAAGGAGGAAGGCGACCTCGGTATAGCGGTAGATCACGAATAGCTGGCCGAAATATCCGCGCCCCAAGGAGATAGCCGACAGCTCGGCCAGGGTGGAGCCAATACAGGCCGTGATCATGGCTTTCTCCGTGAGACCAATCTCGCTTCGCCGCCAGATCAGCAACAGCGGCAGCGCGCCAGCGAATAAAAAACCCAGAAATACTGGAAATGGGGAGACCGCGAAAAGACCGTATCCCCATCCGACCATCCGAAACAGCATGCGCCAAAAAATCATCCCCGTGGGGTAACTGAAAGGAACTGATGGGCCTGGCACGCTCCACCAAAACAACATAACCACCGCGGTAATCGTCACGGTAAAAACCAGCTGCTGAAGCTCCCGCTTATCCCATCCTCTGATTTTCGAAAAACGATGCCACTTGAAAAGTACGAAAATCGCCAGTAGCGCAGCGGCGGAAGCCACGCCCGCCGAAAATGAAACGATCGAAGCGGCCAGCGCCAGCGTGCCGAGGAAAACCGCGGGCCAGCCCTGACGCGAATCGAACAAAAATAAAATGGCGATCACTTTAAATAGAAGAAAGAAATGGAACTGAGACTGAAACCCCCACATATGATTTTCGCTCGGCAGCGTGGAAAGTAAAAATAGGCAAAAGGCAAGCACGGCCCAAAGCGGAAGGGCAAACATCAGTCTCCGGCCCACCACTACCACCGAGGCCACCAATAGCCCAAAAATTCCAAAGCTCAGCAGAATAGAGCTTCGGATATTCCAGCCGTTCAGGTGAAGGAGCAGCCAAGCCAGCAATTTAGTTGGAGCGATCATGTGCTCGTTGTGCTTGGCAAAGAACCAGCGAAAGGAGGGTGCAATCAAGGCGTTGTCATTCAGCGCCTCCCATTCATCCATGGAGGGAATATTCACGGCGTATTTCCAGATTGCCCCGAAATGAACGAAATAACAGAGCAAAAAGAAAAAAACGGCGAGTACGGAAGTTTTGCCGGAGGCTTTCCATTTATCCATCCCTATAATTCGTACCATCGCAATGATTAAAAAGGTTCTGTTTCTTTGAAACTACGTCTCCGCAGCGGCTACCGCGGCCGCTTATCGCCCGATAAACATCCAAACGCCGAGAGCTACCGGCTGATGGCAAAATTCATCCTCCACGCCATCGAGTAGCGAAATAATCTGTTCCGATCCCGAGATTCCCAGTATTGTTTTCGGAATGCACCCGCGGGCCTATCTCCTATTATTTTTCTTCTCTCCCCTTGCTTTCGGCGCCGAAGATTGCGGCTGGAACGCCGATAAATCTTTCTGGAGCTGCGATGGATCTTTTTCCAGCGCATCGGTCGGAGGCTCCTCTTCTCGCCTGGGTGACTCCGTGGAATCGAATCCGGCGGCCCTACCCACCATTCCCACTCCTTTCGGCGTGGAAGGAATGTATACCGATCGCTCGTTCCCAGCGGGAAAGGCGAAGTTCTCCGGATCTACGATCAAGGCATTCGAGGGAATCGGCTTCGGGATCGGGTCGTGGTCGGAAGGCAGCTTCGCGGCACCCGATCTTCCCAGCCACTTTCTCGGCAGCTCTTCGCTGGAAGAATATAAACAATACGAAATGAATCCCCCTTCCTCGCTCGGTCTTCGCCTCGGGACTAGCGTGGCCTTTCCAAAAAAATTATTTCCTAAAGGAATACGTCTCAGCGTAGGCGTCTCTGGAGGAAAGGGGCGCACGCACGGAGATTGGTCCCCACAGGCCGGAGTTCTTTTACGGATTTTTGGGATTGGGCTGGGATATTCGGAAAGCTACGAGCGCATTTCCACGCTGCTTCCGAAAATTACCGTTTCCACCCTCGCCGTTGGTTTTCCTGTCGGCCCGTTCTACCTAGGTTATTCGAGGATCGCGGTTTCCAGTTCGGTCGCACGGAGCTTCGCCGACGTAGTTGGCCTGCGCTTCACCAAAGCCAAATGGACCCTATACGGAAACATGAAATTCCAGCGAGATCACCGGGGAAATCCCGATACCTGGCATCGTTTCGGCATCCAACGGCGCCTAGGCACACGGTTTGGCGTAGGCTACGAATATGGCCTTTACCGCTATTCTCACTCGGCCCTACTGCAGCTCTACCTTTGATCCGATAACCGTGTATTTCTCATAGAGTAAATTACTTCGCTATTACGCGCTTTTTTCCCAAAAAATAGAATGAATTCTAAGGAGTTTCTCCCTTAAACCCGATGCGTCTAAAGGAAACGGATTTCTAGAAGAAGGTTTATGGATAAACCGAATCTACTATTGGGCCCTGTTAGCGCGCTCGCACGTATGTTGTGGCTCGGCCTCGCTTTGCTCGCGCTCGCTTCCTGCGCAAATCCCATCGATAAAGAAATCGAAAAAAGCACTCCTTCCCCCTCCGCCCCGAAGAATACGGCCGGCTCTCCCACGATTTCTTCAATCAGCAACGTGACAATCAACCAAGATGCCAGCACTACGGTAGATTTCACGATTGCCGACCCCGACAGCCCGCTGAATTGCCAAAGCTCTATCTTTCTAACCACCTCCAATCCCACTTTGCTCACGCCGATGAACATGGTTCGCGGGGGTGCGGCCCCGAGGTGCAGCCTGAGACTCACGCCCTCCTCGGGATACTGGGGAACCAGCACCGTGCGCGTGCAGGTATACGACGGCAGCAATTCTGCTTTCTCTACGTTTACGCTCACCGTGCTCGAAGGAAATCCTATCGCGGTGATCAGCAATGCTTCGGCGAACGAAGGAAGCAACGTGGGCTTTGCCGTGAACCTCACGCAAGCCTCTCCGCTTCCTAAAACGGTTAACTACTCAACTTCGGACGGAACCGCGATCGCCGGGGTGAACTATACGGCCACCTCCGGCAGCCTAGTATTCGCTCCGGGAGAAACCTCCAAAACGCTGAACGTGCCCACCATTCACGATTCTATTTATGCGCCGAATTTAAATTTTTCCCTGAGTGTAAGCGCCGTGGGCGTGAACGCCACCGCCACGGGAACCGTGGTGAACACCGATGCGGCCCCTACCGCCAGCGCGGCGGACGTTTCCGCCAGCGAAGGGTCGAATCTCGTTTTCACGGTGAACTTGAACCGCGCTTCCACCACTTCCACCTCCGTGACCTACGCCACGGCCAATGGCACCGCCGTAGCCGGCACGAACTATACGTCCACCTCGGGAACCCTTATTTTCGCGGCGGGCGAAACCTCCAAAACCGTAACCGTACCAACCCAAAACGATGGCACCTACACAGCCGGCTTAATATTTTCACTCAATCTCACGGCGAACTCCACTACCAATACGGCTACCGGCACGGTGGTCAACACCGATGCGGCACCGATCGCGAGCTCGAGCAATGTGTCCGCCAACGAAGGATCTAATTTAGTATTCACGGTAAATTTAGATAGGCCTTCCGCCTCGGCCACCGCGGTTACCTATGCTACTTCGAATGGAACCGCCGTAGCCGGCACGAACTATACTTCTACTTCGGGAACCCTTACTTTCGCGGCCGGAGAAACTTCCAAAACCCTAACCGTGCCTAGCCAAAACGACGGCACTTACACCGGAGACCTTAGCTTTACCCTCAGCGTGACCGCAAACTCCGTAACCAATACGGCCACCGGCACCGTGGTGAATGTAGACACCGCGCCCACCGCTTCCGCCGGAAATGCGTCAGCGAATGAGGGCTCGAACGTAACTTTCACCGTGAACCTGAACCGCCCCTCGTCTATCTCCACTTCGGTTGTTTATGCTACCTCGAACGGCACCGCGAGCGCGGGAACAAATTATACCTCCACTTCAGGTACCTTAACGTTCGCGGCCGGAGAAACTTCTAAAACGATAACTGTTCCCACCACCGTCGATGGGGTATTTACCGCAAACCTCACTTTCACCCTGAGCCTCACGGCGAATTCCACCACCAACACCGCTACCGGCACCGTGGTGAACACCGATGCGGCCCCCACTGCGAGCGCGGCGGACATTTCCGCCAACGAAGGGTCGAATTTGGTTTTCACGGTGAACTTAAATCGGTCCTCGTCTACCTCCACATCCGTAACGTATGCCACCGTGGGGAACACGGCTTTTGCCGGCACGAACTATACGGCTACTTCCGGCACCTTAACCTTCGCCGCGGGCGAAACCTCCAAAACCGTTACCGTAACCAGCCTTGCGGACGGAATTTATTCTCCGGATCTCACCTTTAACCTAAATCTCACCGCGAGTTCCGTGACTAATTCTGCCGTCGGCACGATCGTAAATACCGACGCCGCGCCCACGGCTAGCGCCAGCGACGTTTCCGCGAATGAAGGATCGAACTTGGTCTTCACCGTAAACCTAACTCGTGCGTCCTCCGTTTCCACCTCGGTGGTGTACGCCACGGCCAACGGAACCGGACTCGCGGGAACAAACTATACGTCCACCTCCGGCACCCTCACTTTTGCCGCCGGAGAAACCTCTAAAACGATTACGGTGCCGAGCCAAAACGATAATACGTATACCGCCGACCTAGATTTCTCGCTGAGTCTAACGGCGAATTCAGTAAGTAATACGGCCACCGGCACGATCATAAATACCAACGCCGCGCCCACGGCTAGCGCCAGCGACATTTCCGCGAATGAAGGATCGAATTTAGTCTTCACGGTGAACTTGACCCGTGCATCCTCTACCTCTACTTCGGTAACCTACGCGACCACCGACGTGAGCGCCGTGGATGGAACGAACTATACTTCGGCCTCGGGCACTCTCACCTTCGCCGCAGGAGAGACCTCGAAAACGATCACCGTGAACAGTGCCGCCGATTCCACCTACACGCCAAGCCTCACCTTCACGCTGAGCCTCACCGCCAACTCCACCGCGAATACCGCCACCGGAACCATCGTAAACACCGATGCTGCTCCCACGGCTTCCGCCAGCAACGTTTCCGCCAACGAAGGATCCAGCTTAGTATTCACAGTGAATCTATCTCGAGCGTCTTCCGCTTCCACTACCGTCACCTACGCCACCAGTAACGGCACGGCGGTGGCGGGTACTAACTACACGAACACTTCGGGAACCCTCACGTTTACGGCGGGCCAAACCTCGAAAACCGTAACCGTTCCTTCCGCGAACGATGGCACATATACTTCAAATCTTACCTTCACGCTAAGCCTCACCGCGAATTCCGTAACCAATACGGCCACCGGCACGGTGGTGAATACGGATGCCTTACCCGAAGCCACGGCGAGCAACGTATCCGCCAATGAGGGATCCGACTTGTCGTTTACGGTGAGCCTAGATAGACCGGCTTCGGTTTCCACTTCCGTTACCTACGCCACCTCGAATGGCACCGCGATTTCCGGCACCAACTATACGGCCTCTTCCGGAACGTTAACGTTCGCCGCCGGAGAGACTTCTAAAACAGTCACCATCTCCAGCCAAAATGATAGCGTGCATACCGCAGATCTCACGTTCACACTCAGCATGACCGCCAACTCCGTAACCCATACGGCTACCGGCACGATCGTGAATATGAACGCCGCCCCCGTGGCCACCGCGAGCAATGTGTCTGCCAATGAAGGATCTGACCTGACCTTCACGGTGAGCTTGAACCGAGCATCCGCTTCTTCTACTTCCGTCACCTACTCCACCTCCGACGGGACCGCGATCGATGGCACCAACTACACTGCTAAGTCGGGAACTCTTACTTTCGCCGCTGGCGAAACCTCGAAGACGCTGACGGTAAGCTCTTTGGCGGATACGACTTATACGGCCAACCTTTCGTTCACCCTCAGCCTGACGGCAAATTCCACCACGAATACGGCCACGGGTACCGTGGTGAACACAGAAGCCGCTCCCACGGCGAGCGCGAGCAATGTGTCTGCCAACGAAGGTTCGAATTTAGTGTTCACCGTGAATCTGAACCGCCCTTCTGCGACTTCCACCTCCGTTACCTACGCCACCAGCGACGGAACTGCCGCCAACGGAACGAATTATACGTCCACCTCGGGAACCCTAACTTTTACCGCGGGGCAAACGTCCAAAACGGTGACCGTTCCTTCCGCAAACGACGGCACCTATACTCCGAACCTTACCTTCACGCTGAGCATGACGGCCAACGCCACCACCAATACGGCCACCGGTACGATCGTAAATACCGCCGCGGCGCCCGAAGCCACGGCGAGTAACGTCTCGGCGAACGAAGGATCGAATCTTTCCTTCACCGTAAACTTGGACCGACCCTCTTCGGCGGCCACTTCGGTCACTTACGCCACCAGCGACGGCACGGCAGTAGAAGGCACAAACTATAGCGCCGCTTCGGGCACGCTTACCTTCGCCGCGGGAGAAACTTCGAAAACGGTATCTGTCGCCAGCCAAAATGATGGAGTACACACGGGCAACCTTACCTTCACGCTGAGCCTAACGGCCAATTCCGTCACCCACACCACCACCGGCACCGTGGTGAATACCAACGCTGCACCCACCGCCACGGCGGGTAACGTATCTGCGAACGAAGGATCGAGCTTGTCCTTCACCGTTACCCTGAATAGAGCTTCGGCATCTTCTACTTCAGTAACCTACGCCACTTCGGACGGAACTGCCGCCGCCGGCACCAACTATACGGCGGCCTCCGGAACATTGACGTTCGCCGCAGGGGAAACGACCAAAACCGTCACGGTGAGCAGCGCCGGCGATTCCATTTATACTGCCGACTTAAATTTCACCCTAAGCATGACGGCGAACTCTGTGACCAATACGGCCACGGGCACGATCGTGAACACCGATGCGGCGCCCACCGCCAATGCCAGCAACGTTTCCGCCAACGAGGGATCCGACCTTACCTTCACGGTCACTCTAGACAGAGCTTCCGCCACCTCCACCACGGTAACCTACGCCACCGTTGGCAATACGGCTTTCGCCGGCACTAACTACACCGCGAAATCGGGAACGCTCACGTACGCGGCAGGTGAAACTTCCAAGACCGTTACTATTACCAGCCTCGCCGACGGAACGTATACGCCGAACCTTACGTTCAACTTAAACCTTATCGCGAACTCGGTCACGAATGCGGCCGTCGGAACCATCACCAATACTGACGCTGCGCCCACGGCTAGCGCGGGCGACGTATTTGCCAATGAAGGATCCAACCTCACTTTCACCGTAGAGTTGAATCGCCCCTCCAATACTTCCACCTCGGTAACCTACGCCACCTCGAACGGCACGGCTGCCTCTGGAATAAACTATACTGCCGCCTCCGGAACCCTCACCTTCGCGGCAGGAGAAACCTCGAAAACGCTGAATATTTCCACCGCGAACGATGGGACCTATACCCCCAACCTCACGGCCATCCTGAGCGTAACCGCGAATTCCGTCACGAATACCGCCACGGGAACCATCGTGAACACCGATGCGGCCCCCACCGCCAGCGCCAGCAATGTGTCCGCCAACGAAGGCTCCAGCTTAACTTTCACGGTGAATCTAACGAGGCCTTCCTCCGCCTCTACCTCGGTGAGCTATGCCACTTCGAACGGCACGGCCATCTCTGGCACCAACTATACGGGCGCAACTGGTACCCTTACTTTTGCGGCGGGAGAAACGTCTAAAACGCTGAGCATCTCGAGCGCGAACGATTCAGTGTATACCGCCGACCTAAATTTCACCTTAAGCCTCACGGCTAATGGGACGACAAATACCGCCACCGGCACGGTGGTAAACGTCGACGCCGCGCCCACCGCTTCCGCCAGCAACGTTTCGGCGAACGAGGGAGCCACGCTATCTTTCACGGTGAACCTGAGCCGCGCCTCTTCCACTTCTACTTCGGTAACGTACGCCACCGTCGGCGATAGCGCCTTCGCCGGAACGAATTATAGCGCCACTTCGGGAACGCTCACCTTCGCCGCGGGCGAAACCTCCAAAACCGTGAACGTCACGAGCATCGACGATGGTGTCTATACTCCGAACCTTACGTTCAACCTGAACCTCACCGCGAACTCGGTTACGAACACCGCGGTCGGCACTGTGGTAAACGCGAACGCTGCCCCCACGGCGAGCGCCAGCAACGTCTCCGCCAACGAAGGCTCCGACCTCACCTTCACCGTAAATCTCACGCGGGCCTCGTCCACCTCTACCTCCGTGACCTACGCCACGAGCAATGGCACGGCCGTAGCGGGAACAAACTATACCGCCGCCTCCGGAACCCTCACGTTCGCCGCCGGAGAAACATCCAAAACCGTAACGGTTTCCAGCCTCGCCGATTCTACCTATACTTCGAACCTTACTTTCACTCTGAGTCTGACGGCAAATTCTACTACGAATACCGCCACCGGAACCGTGACGAACACGGACACCGCCCCCGTGGCTACCGCGGGCAACGTTTCCGCGAATGAAGGCTCTGACCTCACCTTCACGGTAAACCTGAACCGCGCTTCCGCTTCCTCTACTTCTGTCACCTACGCCACTTCGAATGGAACGGCCGCCTCCGGCACCAACTATACTTCGGCTTCGGGCACTCTCACCTTCGCCGCGGGAGAGACCTCGAAGACGGTAACTGTCTCGAGCCTCGCCGATGGAACTTACACCTCGAACCTCACGTTCACGCTGAGCATGACGGCGAACTCCACTACGAATACGGCTACCGGCACCATCGTGAATACTGAAGCCGCACCCACGGCCAGTGCCAGCAACGTTTCCGCGAGCGAAGGCTCGAACCTTACCTTCACCGTAACGCTGAACCGCGCCGCCGATTCGTCCACATCCGTCACCTACGCTACCTCGAACGGTACGGCGATTTCCGGTACGAACTATACGGCGAAATCAGGGACCCTTACCTACGCCGCCGGAGAAACCTCGAAAACCGTGAGCGTAACGAGCCTGAGCGATGGAACTCATACCGGAAACCTCACCTTCACGCTCAGCATGACCGCGAACTCCACCATGAATACCGCCACGGGAACCATCATGAATACCGACTCCACGCCCACGGTCACTCTCACGGCCGATAGCTCCACCGTCACGGAAGGAGCCAACGCCGGCTTCACGCTCACCTTGAACCACGCCTCTTCTTCCGACGTGACGGTAGACTATACCACCGTGGATGGCACGGCCTCCGCGGGCACCGACTTCACCGCTGTTTCCGGAACCGCCACGATCACCGCCGGCTCTCTTACCACCACGGTCTCCGTCACCACCGCCGACGACGGCGACGATGAGCCCGACGAAGATTTCTCCGTGACAATTTCCAATCCAGCGAACGCCACCCTCGGCACCGCTACCGCCGCCGTGACCATCCAGGACGCCGTGCTCTACTTCAACTTCCTGGACGGCACGCTCCCGAGCGGCCTCACCTTCTCGCGCGCTAGCACCGCCACCTATTTCAACGCCGCCGGCGTGATGCAAACCGCCGCTTCGGGCACTCCGCGCTTCGATCATAACCCCGCCTCTTGCGCCGGCACCTGCGCCGCGCGCGGGCTCTTGATCGAAGAATCCCGCACCAATCTTTTGGTGAGATCGATGGCCTTCGATACCACCTGGGTGGCCAATAACGTGAGCGTAACTGCCGATACCACCACCTCTCCGGATGGCAGCGTTGATGCCGAAGCCATCACTTCCGCTTCGAGCAGCCTCGCGAACGCCGATCACGTGGCGCAAACGGTTTCGCTGCAAGCGAGCACGGCCTATACCCTCAGCTTCTTCGTGAAGAACGCAAGCTCTTCCCAGTCCCTCATCGAGCTCACCGCCGCCAATAGCGGCAATGCCGGAAAAATTTCTACCCTCACCTGGAGTGCCGGGGTGCCGAGCGTTTCGGCCGGCACCGCGGAATCCGTGGGCAATGGTTGGTACCGCGTTCACCTCAATTTCACCACCAACGCTTCCGACGCCGGGCTCGCCACCGTGGCCGTATACCCGGCAAATTCCGCGGCGGATACTTTAGGTGCCATCTACCTCTGGGGCGCCCAGCTCGAAGCCGGTTCGATTGCTACGAGCTATATTCCCACCGCTGGCACCACCGCCACCCGCGCCGCTGAGGGAATTTCCGTGGATAATTTCTCTAACTGGTTCAATCCCTCTGCCTGGACGGCGATCCTCGATTTTAGCCGCACCAGCTATGAGCCGAACTCGATCGCGGCCACACCCACGCTCTTCTCCGCTTGCGACAATACTTCGGGCGCCACCTGCGCGGCCGATCACTTCGAGGCGAACTTCTCCACCATTGCCAATACCTTCAACGGAAACGCCGATGTTTCCTCCGCGAACGTGGCCAGTTCTTCCTACGCCAATGCCGCCGACCTCAACGGCGTAACCGTGCAAGCCGCATTCAGCCAAAGCGCGGCGGGCGAACTGAGAACCGTAGTGAATGGAACGGCGGCCACTCTCAGCGGCAGCGCCTCGAAACCAACTCTGCGCTCCTTCGCAATCGGCACGAGCGGACGCAGCGGCTCCTTCACGAAGCAGCTGAATGGACATTTAAGGAAGTTTACCTACCGCGCGCGCGCGCTCAGCGCCGCGCAGATGCAGTCGATGACGAGTGACTAGTTTCTATTTCGAATGCTCCAGCATTCGCGGCGGCGATGACGATGGATTTGGGGAAGTGGAGAAGTATGGTGGACGCCAAAGAACAAATTGAGAGCGTGCTATGTTCTCCATTTTGTTGACCGTATAACGAACATATCTCTCGCTTTCAATATAAGGCGTTGTCATTAAAGATAATTGCAGAACGGGAAAACCAAAGAAGGCGCGCAATATCAGCGGCCCCTCTAATGTGCGGCTTTCTCAGAGAACAGTGATTTTGATTCCTGATGAGGCGAAATTTTACCTAGAATACAGCCACCAGCGAAACCGTTCCCCCGAGCCCACCCCGACTCAAACGAGCGTCCTGGCCTTCCTGCAACGACAACCGCTCCCCCGGATTCACACCAGAAAATCGCGTTCCACTCGCACTACTCACCACGTAGGCCGTAGAGCGCTGTCGGGCATAGCCCACCTTTAGCGCGGCGTCGAGAAGTTCCCAAATGGGTATGCGCGTTCCCAAAAAAGCATTGGTTTCTAAAACCCAAGCCGCGGCGCTAACACTACTGTCGCCATTGCCCGCCCCAAACCCATTACTATTGGTTATCGTTTGCGAAAAGTTTGATTGGCCAATGCCTAGCTGTAGTTCAAAAAAAAATTTGGTGGAACGTCCTTCTGCGCCAGAAGGATCGACTGAAAAGTTGAGATACCATCTACTCGCAACACCCGCGCTCCAGCCTTCTAGCTTGCTCACCTTCGTGAGCTGCAGAGTATTAGCTAAATCATACCCCTGCAGGGAAACTGTCTGGGCAACATTGCTTCTATAGTAAAGCCCCGTCGACGAATCTGCGCTTTCCATAGAAATAGCACCATAGAAAGCATTCAGGGAGCTGTACTTCGTTTTTTTTGAGGTGGATCCAGTGTAACTAAAGCTTCCGTCGCCCGAAGAAATGGAAGTAGCCCGGTTCACCAACGACGGGCTGGATTTGAAATAGTCGTAGCCAATTTCTACCGCGGCCATGGCCGGATGGACAAAGAAGAAGCCGACGGCGAAAAATGCGCCCGCCCAAGCTCGAAACTTCCGGAACACCCATATCACTAACGGGAATAAAAGCGCAAAAATCAAGCCCGTGTCGGTAGTCGGCGTCCGTCCCGATCCGTCCTCCGCGATCGCCGAAGAAATACAACCTCCGCCCGTTTCTCCATTCGTAGTAAACCCCGAATTCATTCCGCTGCCGCAGGATCGAGTGGAGGCTGCCCCGCCGTTCACCAAGCCGCTGATGGCCGCGCCGCCGTTAGTGCCATGATAACTGCTGCAATAGGAACCGTATCTATAGGTTCCGCTGCTCGGATACAGGCATTGCATCCCATCGATATCATCTTGGCTCAACGTTCGCTGTTCTATAGACTGCAGGGTGCTACTTCCCCGCATCACGGAATTCAACAAGGTGGAATTAGTCGTCCAGTAAGTGGCGCTGTTGTAGTTCGTACCGTAGGTATGATCGAGCCCGAGGCAATGCCCAATCTCGTGGGTGAAAATACTCTGGAGATCGAGGTCCGTAGTGCCTGAAGTTCCCAGCGTATACGCCATTTCACCGTTTACCTGGATATCGCAGTCGGTCCATTGGTAATTTCCGGACACCATGGACAAAGTAGGAACTGCCCAGGCCACCATACTAGAACTGGCAAACGCGTTGCCACCTGCGGTCGTGCGGTTGTCGTAGGAAACAGTATTCACTAAATCGGAAGCATTGCGAACACTCGTGGTGGTGCCCCCCGTAACGACGGTAATTTTGGAGTTACAGAGGTTATTCCACGTAGCCGCCGCCGCATTGAACGCGGCTAAAAACTGGGCACTCGTCACCTTTTCCGTAAGACTGCCGCCATAGGCACTCGTGTCGGTATTGACGTAAAAGGTAACCCTTCCCGTCGGCCAAATGGGCGCCATGGAGACCGGTACCGCCCCTTGGGAATAGCTGCCGAACTTTATAAAAATAAACGCCGACGCCTCTTTAGCCGCAAATAACGAAAAAAATAAAATGAAAAAAAACTTATTCCACATCAACGGATACCAGAATCCATTCTTGATAGTCACGATTCAGTAAAGAGTCTTTTCCCGCCACCCAGCGCAGTTGTGCACTAATGACGGAATCCAACTCTGGCGAGGAAAGTTCCAGAGGATAACGAATGCTCGGAGACTTAATCGATCCGGAAAAATCTGCACTACGAATGCGAATCTTCGTATTCCCGTTGGTCGGGCAGTTTGCGCCAACGCTCTTAAAAATATCCAAATTCCACCAAACAAAGTCGACGCTTCCAGCGACGCCCTTGCGCAGGTATGACTCACGCGCCACCTGGGTGCCCAGGTACTTTGCGCGAACTTGGCAAGAATTAACCGCCTCTAGGTTGGCTCTACCGGCGCTCTCCACCATGGTCGTTGCTTCAACTTGTGAGCAGAAAATTAAACTTAGCGCTAAGCAAACAGATCTCATTACTCAATTATAAGTACATTTTTTCCCCGCGGGCAAATTTTACCGGTCCAAATTGTTGGGCGTTAGCTTGATTCCACACTGCTCGCACAGTCTCGCCCATCCCTCGGCTCGCGGCTACCAGCCGCCCCACCATCTTCGCCTCCCGCTTCTGTTGCGGAAGGGCCGACACGGCAAGTCAATTGGCGGCTACAAATTGACCTGACACCCGAAACGCCTTCATTTTTCCCTTGAAGTCGCTCCGCATCATAAACGGTTCCGGAACGGGCCATGGAGACAGCAAAAACTAAAAGCTTTAGCCGAGCTCGATAGCGGCGTGCCGATCAAAGACGTTTCGAGAAAGCACGGCGTAAGCCATGGCACGATCTACAACTGGAAGAAAAAACTCGGCGGCCTCGAGCTAGGCGACGTAAAGAAGTTGCGTGCTCTCGAGGCCACTAGCCACGCGATCCGCGCCCACGAGATTACGGAGCGCCGAGCCTACAAAATTGTGTCGATCGAGCGCTCCACATTTCGCCGCCAGCGAAATTTGAGCGAACCGCCGGGGCTTCGCAAAAGGCTCAAGGAGCTTGCGGAATATCGGAGGCGGTACGGCGCATGTGCTACTATGGCGAGATGGCTTTCAATCGAACAGAAAGCTCGTGTACCGTATTTACCGAGAGGAAAAACTCTCTCTCAAAGGTAAGAAAGCGAAAGCGGCTTGTTTCTGTGGCTCGAGTGCCAATTGCACCACCCGAAGGCCCGAACCAACGCTGGTCGATGAATTTCATGTCCGATCAGCTCGGGCCTACGGGAAGAAGATTTCGCTGCTTAAACATCGTGGATGATTTTACGAGGGAGCGCTTAGCGATTGAGGTCGATACTTCGCTGCCAGCGTCTTCGCGTAGCTCAGGTGCTAGAAAAAATTATCTTTACCCGAAATGCGAAGCCCAGATCCGTCGTGATCGATAACGTACTATGGTCCAGAATTTACCGGCAGAGACCTCGACAGTTTCACCCATCAAAACGAGATCAAGCTAGATTTTATCCGCCCAGGAAACCCAGTAGAAAATGCGTTCGTCGAATCGTTCAACGGAAGGTTTCGAGATGAATGCTTGCGCGGCCAATGGATTGTAAATTTGCAGGAAGCTAAAGTTCGAATCGAAGAGTGGCGAGAAGAATACAACTGCGATCGGCCGCATAGTTCACTCGGGAACCTAACCCCGAATGAATTTGCCGCTAAGTTCACAGCCTAACCGACGCGGAGTATCTTCAAGGCTCCCTGGTAGCGTTGGGTATCAGGCCACCCGTCGAAATTTCTGCTGTGATCAGCTCAATATTCGGAATTTCGTAATAAAAATTGTTCCCAACTTTTATTCTTTTTTCTTGGCTCTAGACAGCATCTTTTTGAATAGCGATTCCCCAGCACAGCTTAATTGGCTGAACTCGATTTTCTCTCCGGCTTTGCTAGTCAAATCTTTCCGCAATATCACAGCCAAAGCTTCGTCTTTGGGCACCTTTACAGCACCACCAGTTCTACTGGCGTTAATTCCAACCTTTTCATCCCTCAGCGCCATATAATCTACTTTGCCGTTGGCAAATTTAACAAAGTAGGAAAAGCGTTCATCTTTATTTGTGAGCGTTACTTCTCCCTTATCCGGAGGAGTGATGCTTTTTTCTAAATAAACATTGTCCGTGCCCGAAAGATTTTTAATTTGCCCAGACATATTTTCGTTGGCACCCACACCGATAAAACAATGAACAGTATGATTATCTGCCAATGCAAATGGGCTGAAAAAATTTAAGCCAAGACCAACTATAGCAATTTTTCTCATGGCTGAATTTTACACTTACCGTGGAAACAAATCCAGGTTCTCTGGCTTTGGTGATGGTGGGCGCTGCAGGGGTCGCCCACTACGGTTGAGGCTCCTGCCTCTCCCTGCGCGGGCCCTCCTTCGTCGCCAAGAAAACCTTCCGGGTTTTCTTCCCTTCGCGAAATCGCTCGCGCGATATCACCGCAGGTCGCTCCTCCTTTTCGACCCCAACAAATGTTCGGTCCATACCAATACAATTCCCCCGAGACGAGGCGACGACGGAGCGCAACCGTGAGGCGTACTTTAGTACGCCGGAACGGGGCGCGAGTAAGGCAACGAAGTAATCGGGGGAATTGTATTGGTATGGTGGGCGCTGCAGGGGTCGAACCTGCGACATCCACCTTGTAAGGGTGGCGCTCTGCCAACTGAGCTAAGCGCCCTCGGTTGGTCTGGTCTTGTTACCAATCAAACCGCTTTCTCGTCAACCATTTGTAGCTCTGCTGGGCAAAAGACGCTATAAGCCTAGAACCCACTTTTTTTAGGACCCTCATATGAATATTCGTAATATCGCGATCATCGCGCACGTAGACCATGGCAAAACTACCCTCGTAGACGCACTGCTTAAGCAGTCCGGCGTATTTCGTGAGAACGAAGCCGTCGCAGAGCGCCTTATGGACTCTATGGACCAGGAAAAAGAACGTGGGATCACGATTGAGGCCAAAAATGCTTCCTTTACTTGGAAGGGAACGAAGGTAAACATCGTTGACACGCCCGGCCACGCCGATTTCGGCGGAGAAGTAGAGCGGATTCTTACGATGTGCGACGGCTGCCTCCTCCTCGTGGACGCTTCCGAGGGCCCCCTGCCCCAAACCCGCTTCGTACTAAACAAAGCCCTCGAAAAGGGCCTTAAAGTAATCGTGGTTATCAACAAAATCGACCGTCCCGACTCCCGGATTGGCGAAGTAGAAAACGAGATCTTCGATCTTTTCATCGACCTCGATGCCGTTGAAGACCAAATGAATTACGAAACCATATACGCGATCGCTCGTAACGGCTTTGCCACCACGAAACGCCCGGAAAATCATACCGAAGCTCTTTCCTGGACCGGCAATCTCGAACCTCTTTTCGATACTATCGTGCGAGTGGTACCCGCTCCAAAAGTGGATAACGATAAGCCCTTCGCGATGGTGGTGAGCAACCTTTCCCACTCTGACTTCTTGGGCCGTATCGTAGTAGGCCGCATCCAACAGGGTTCGGTAAAAGTAGGTATGCCCGTAGCCATCCTCGGCAAAAACGGCAAGCGCACCACCGCGCGCATCCAAGAACTCATGACCTACCAAGGCGCAAAGCAAGTAAAGGCTGAAGTGATGCTGGCCGGAGACGTGGCCGCTATCGCCGGCGTGGAAGCCGTAGAGATCGGCGATACGATCACCACCCTCGAAAACATGACCGCACTTCCCCGGATCGAAGTAGATCCCCCGGCCGTAAACATGGGCTTCCTGGTGAACTCCTCCCCTATGGCTGGCCGCGAGGGCAAAGTTCTGCTCTCTCGTGAGCTATTGAATCGACTAAAAAAAGAAGAGCTCCGCAATCCCGCCATCCGCGTGGAACCCACCGCTTACCCAGACGAATTTTTGGTATCCGGCCGCGGCGAGCTTCAGCTGGCCGTGATCGTGGAGGCCATTCGCCGTGAGGGCTTCGAAGTGGCCGTGGGCAAACCCAAGGCCGTATTAAAAAAAGAAAATGGCGAAGTGCTCGAGCCGATCGAGAAGGCCTATATCGACGTTCCGGAAGATCACTTCGGCGTCGTGAACGAAATGATGTGCGTGCGCAAAGGCAAAATGATCAATATGGTGAACAAAGGCTCGGGCCGCGTTCGCATTGAATACGAAATCCCGTCTCGCGGGCTCATCGGCATTCGTTCACACTTCCTCACCGCCACGCGCGGCACGGGAATCCTGAACACGATTTTCCACGGCTACGAGCCCTATAAGGGCGATATCCCGGAACGTCAGAACGGCGCCATCGTGGCCGACGCCAGCGGCATGACGGCTCCCTATGGCCTCTTTCATCTCCAGCCTCGCGGTACGCTATTTATCGGTGCTGGCACGGAGACCTACGAAGGCATGATCATCGGGGAAAACGCCCGGGCCAACGATCTCTGGGTGAACGCCAACAAGACGAAGAAGCTCACGAACATGCGCGCTTCCGGAACCGACGAAGCCACCACGCTTTCCACTCCCCGGGATATGACCCTCGAGCGCTCGCTCGAATGGATCGGCGATGACGAAATCGTAGAAGTAACGCCAAAGCACGTGAGAATTCGTAAACGTAAGCTAAAGAACCCCTAGTTCGGTTGGCCGTTGTTGGTTAGCAGTGGCCAGTAAAGTGAAATTACCCTTCTCCACATCGGTTCATCTGGACTTCCTGAGAGGACTCGCTTCCATCTTGGTGGTGGCCGGCCACCTCCGTTATCTATTTTTCCCGCCCTTCGAGAGCCTGGAGCATCCCGGGCTTTTTTTGACGTTTTTCTACTATTTGTCCTCTTTCGGCCATATCGCCGTAATCGTATTCTTCGTACTGAGTGGCTTTTGGATTGCCGCGAGCGTGAGCCGGGGGCCCCTCGTCGAATTCTCGATCGTTCACTTCGCCGCGCGGCGCCTCAGCCGTCTCTATATTGTGGTGATCCCCGGGCTCCTTCTCACCGCGATCCTCGACTACGCGGGCATGAAC
The DNA here is from genome assembly GCA_050246755.1 of Bacteriovoracia bacterium. Lineage (GTDB taxonomy): Bacteria > Bdellovibrionota > UBA1018 > CAIPTA01 > CAIPTA01 > JAKFYM01. The sequence goes on along the minus strand of JBFWVL010000001.1, from coordinate 1,553,970 downwards.
ATCCCTCGCACCGCTCCTTTTTATTATGCTCCAATGGAGCAGTTCTATGGCTTCGTGATCGCCGAGCAATATGGCTGGAACGGCTTTATCGGCACTCTGCTATTTCTTCAGGGGATTCGCAGCTCGATCTTTGGCTCCAATTCTGCGCTCTGGAGCCTTACCTACGAATTTTGGTACTACGCCGTTTTTGGAGCTCTGCTCGTGTTATTTTTTCGCAAAAAAATTCTGCCCAAACTGTTGTCAGCTGCTTTCTTGCTTTGGGCATACAATTATATTTTTCATAACCTGATTCTCGCCAGATTCGCCATCTGGTTGCTCGGCGTGCTGGCGCTCGTCCTCTCCACTAGATCTTGGATTCTAGGAAGGAAGTCGCTTGGCCTGAGACTTATTTCTCTATTTAGCCTGGGAATCTTCGCAATTAGGCCCCTGTACCCGCGCATCGGGGAATTCAATGCAGATTTCATCACCGGATTCTTTACGTGGGCACTGGTGCTCGGCCTCATTATGCTCGATAACCAAACCTTACCAGCGGCATATACAAGATTCGCGCGGCTCATTGCCGGTTTTTCTTTCTCGCTTTACGTGGTGCACCTGCCGATTTTAGTTTTTATCCGCGCGCTGATTTCACCCATCGAAAAGTTCTCGCCGAGCTTGCCTAATCTGATCGTGGCGACCTTCATTTTCTTATTCACCATCGCTTGCGGCCATTTATTTTCTCTAGCCACCGAGGCTAATACCAAAAGACTGAGAAACAGGATGAAAAGCATCACTCAATAGAGCTCCGCCGTCTTCTTGGCATCCAAGTATTGCTCGATCGGACAGCGCAGGCGCGCAAAAGTCCTGCGCATTTCTTCGAAATGATCGGGCTGGAACGTCTCGTGAACGCTGCTGAAAGTCAGGGGCGAGGAATCAGCGCAGCTCGACAGATCAACCAGGCTCACATCGGGAAGGTGGCCGATTGCATTGCCCGATTTGCTCGCAATCGCGGGCGGAGGAAAATCTCCGAAAGAAAATGCGTGCACCCTCGGAAAAGAATGAAACACGGCACAGTCGAGGGCGGAAATTCCATTGATCTGCCCAACGAATGCTCCTCCGCTTTTTAGCGAGTCGCGAATTAGGGCCGAAAATTCTCGGGTGAATAACTTCATTCCGGAGGGGTGCGCGGAATAGGCTAAGTTCCAAATCACCAGATCGAAGGCGCCTCTATTTTCCGCCAGATAGTTCACGGCATCGGCCGAAATAAAACTTACCGCCGGATCATTCCAGGAAAATCCATTTCCCCCACCTACCACTTTCCTGATTCCTTCCTCCCTAAACGGCAGGTAGTTATCCACCACCGAGATCTCGTAGGGCAACTTATGCTTCTGCATGGCACTCACGGTTCGAGCGAGCACGATATGATTACCCAGCCCAAGAAGGAGGATTTTGCGCGGTCTCGCCCTCATGGCGTAGTCCGCTACGAGATCGCCTTTCTTTTCGTCGCCTGCCGAAGAAAGAAAGGAAGTATAGCCTCCCAGCGATAAGAACGTTTTTCCGGCCTGCGTCGCGATTATGGTGGGGATACCCCGATAGTTATTCTCATAGTTGATCAAGGTATTCGATTCGGGAATATTCTTTAGGTAGCCCGCAATATATTCGTCGCTCTTCATGCCCGCGTTCCAGTAAATGGGCCAAAGCCGGAGGTTCAAAACGGCCACGCCCCTTTCCACCGCGAAAGGCATCAGCACGAGCGGCAAGAAAAGAACTCGACTGCCGAATACGTACCTTCGTTCCGCTCGATAGAAATAGCGCGTGTAGAGTAACAGGATCGTGGCCACCAAAAATACGAGCATCCAGTAGCCGAAGGCCATCGCCGCGCACTGGAACAGAATCAAACCGATGAGATTACCCGCCAAGCAGGCAAAGAGATGGTTGTGCCCGGGAGCCTCTTTTTCTCTAGCCGGCACGATCGCGGCGAAAAATAAGTAGGGCGCGAGAAGAAGCAGCAAGAGGGCCGAGGACAAGAACACGTGGTGCCGCAGAGGAGCCGGAAGCAAAGAATAAACCCAGATGGGATCTACCAAGGGTCCCACGAGATTCCGAGTGCCCGCCAAAAGAATCAATAGCAATGCGAGGAGGAGGAATCCCAGCTGCACGAACAGCAGAGAGGGAAAACGAATTTTCAAAAACTCGGAACCCCTGAGTAAGGGACGCGATAGACCCAGGAACAGGAAGGTTGCAAAAAGATAGACATAATACCCGTAGCCGTAGCGAATCGAGGCGGCTTCGGAAAATTGGAAAAATACCACCAGATATCCGGCGCTCATCGCCCCGAGAAGTATGGTTTTCCCTAACTCGGTATTTCGTTTCTCTGGTTGCGAAGTCGATTTTTCGAAATTCCGGAAAAAATTGGCGGCGAGGAATAACCCCAGCGCTAAAAGATTCCAAGCGATCCCTAAATAGTGAACGGAAATCGTGGCGAGTAATATGGTCGCGGCCCCGCAGAAATTCAAGAGTGAATATTTCTGCGAAAAGGAAAGGCCCGTATTTCTGTCGTATAATTCACCCCGCAAAAGCCAGCCGGCCACGGCGGTTACGAGGAAAAACAGCGCGGCCACCAAATAGGAAATTCCCGCGCGGAAGAAAAGGGTGCCGTCGAAGGCGAGAATCATCCCTACCCCGATCACACTTAGCCCAAGAATCAAAAATAGGTATTTGTTAGGAGCCGGAAAATACTTTCCCGCCCCGGCCGCCATTCCAAGGTAGGAGGCCAGGAGAATCAGGAGAGGGACTAGACCCGACTGCCCAAGCACCAGCGCCAGCACAGGGTTGCCTATCACTTGGAGGGAGGTCAGTAGGATGGTGGTTAAAATCATTTTTGTACTGCTCTCTTACTTACCAAAAAAAAGGCAGGGTTTTCACCCTGCCTTTTCTATTTTTAAGTACTCGAGCCCGGAGACTCTCCGGTTTCTAGTGAGCTACGCTCGGTACTCCGCCCTGTCCGCTCTTTTTTTTAGCCAGTTCTTTCGCTTGAGCGGCTTCGGCTTCAATCACGTCTTTGGGTTTCATGAAGTTCTTCGCGTCCGGCACTTCGAGAGCCAAACGGAGCACCTCATCGGCGTGAGTTACGGGATGGATCTCGAGGCCATCTAGGATTTCTTTCGACATCTTGGCCAGATCCTTCTCGTTCTCTTTCGGGATGATGATCACGTTTGCGCCGCCGAGCTTCGCCGCGATGAGCTTTTCTTTCAAGCCACCGATCGGCAGAACTCTTCCGCGCAGGGTTATCTCCCCCGTCATGGCCACGTTCCGTTTTACCGGCACGCGCATGAAGGCTGAAGTAAGGGCTGTCGCCATCGTAATTCCCGCCGAAGGCCCATCCTTAGGCGTCGCACCTTCCGGTACGTGCAAATGGATATCGATCTTATCGTGAAAATCCGGAGCCAGCCCGATCAGAGCCGCACGGGAGCGCACGTAGGAGAAAGCCGCCTGGGCAGACTCCTGCATCACGTCGCCGAGCTTACCCGTAACCTTCAGGCTGCCTTTGCCGGGAAGAACCGCCACTTCGATCTGCAAGAGATCGCCGCCCGATTCCGTCCAAGCCAATCCGTTCGCCAATCCGATTTCGGCAATTTCTTCCGTTTTCGAGATCGAGTAACGAGCCACGCCCAAGTATTTTTCGAGCATCTTTTCGGTAACAATCACCTTTTCGCTGGCAACGTCGGCCGCTTTGCTGCTCTTCTTTTTCTTATCTTTGCCGGATTCCTTGAGGCTACTCACTTGACCCGCCTTGCCCATTTTGCGCACTAGTTCATGCGCAACCTTACGGCAAACACCGGCAAGCTCACGCTCGAGGTTACGGACACCGGCTTCGCGAGTATAACCCATCACGAGAGATTTCATGGTGTCGTCCGGAATAACCAGCTGACCCTTGCCAAGCCCGTGGAGCTCAACTTGCTTGGGCAGTAGGTACTTCTGCCCAATGTGGAGCTTCTCGTTCATGGTGTAGCCAGGAATCGTGATCACTTCCATACGGTCGAGAAGCGGCCGCGGGATCTGGTGGAGCGAGTTCGCCGTAAGCACGAACATTACTTTCGAAAGGTCGAACTCCACTTCGAGGTAATGGTCCATAAAAGCGGCGTTCTGCTCAGGATCGAGAACTTCGAGCAGCGCCGAGGCGGGATCGCCACGGAAATCGTTGCTCATTTTATCGATCTCATCGAGGAGAAATACGGGATTCGCCGTTCCGGCTTTTTTCAAGGACTGGATCAGCTTACCGGGCAATGCTCCCACGTAGGTACGGCGGTGGCCGCGAATCTCGGCTTCGTCTCTCACTCCGCCCAAAGAGGCACGGACAAAATTCTTGCCCACCGCCCTGGCGATGGAGCGAGCGAGCGAGGTTTTTCCCACGCCGGGAGGGCCGGCCAAGCAAAGGATCGAACCTTTCGAGTTTTTGGTAAGGGTACGAACCGAGAGATATTCCAGGATGCGCTCGCGCACTTCCTCGAGGCCGTAGTGATCTTCTTTTAGAACCTCGTCGGCACGATCGAGATCCCAGTTATCCTCTGAGTACTCTCCCCAAGGCAGCGTGAGGATCCAGTCGATATAGTTCCGGACCACGGTGGCCTCGGCACTCATAGGGCTCATCATCTTGAGCTTGCGGAACTCTTTATTGATCTTATCGCGAGCTTCACGCGATAGCTTTTTGGTCTCGATCTTCTTCTCGATCTCGGCCAGCTCTACCTTGAATTCGTCCTTCTCGCCGAGCTCTTTCTGAATCGCGCTCATCTGCTCGTTGAGGTAGTACTCCTTCTGGTTGCGCTCCATCTGCTTTTTCACGCGCGAACGGATCTTACGCTCCACTTGGAGGATTTCGATCTCGCCCTGCATGAGGGAAAGAATGCGCTCTAAGCGTTCGGCGGTATTGATGATCTCGAGAATTCGCTGCTTTTCTTCGATCTTCAGCGTGAGGTGGGCCACTACCACGTCGGCCAGGCGTGAGGGCTCCTGGATGCCGTTGATATTCATTACCACTTCGGGCGGAATGCGCTTATTGAACTTCACATATTCTTCAAAAGTATTTTTTACGCCGCGGAGAAGAGCCTCCTGGCGAACCGGATCTTCGTCATCATCGCGAAGCTCTTTCACTTCTACTTGGATGAACTGATCATTGTTCACGTAATCAGAGATTTTTGCGCGGCGCTTGCCTTCTACCAACACCTTCACGGTATTGTCGGGCAGCTTCACGAGCTGGATAATTGTGCCGAGAGTTCCGATCTCATAGAGATCTCCCTCATTCGGGTTCACCACTCCGGCGTCTTTTTGGGCGCAGAGGAAGAGGTCCAGTTTATGTGTGATCGCGGCTTCTAGAGCGGCGATGGATTTTTCGCGTCCAACGAAAAGCGGCACTACCATGTGCGGGAAGATGATCACTTCACGCAACGGCAGCATCGGCACTACGATCTTAGCTCCTGCTTCACTCTTCTTTTTGTCCCTCATCGTAAGGTCCCCCTAAGAAAATTGTACGCTGAATCGCTGAGCGGGGGGAAGCGTCCGCAAAAGAATTTATCGTCGTGGCGGTAAGGTACGCCCATGATTTTGCGGTGGAATTCCAGCGTGTGAAACCAAGCCCTATGGCAGACCTATTTACGCGGAATCTTTCGTTTAGGCTTTTTTGAAATTGCTTTACCCGCGCCGCGGCGGGGCGCTAAAATAAGCGAGTCCACTTTTTGAAGGTCCAATGGACTCTCATCAAACTTCCTCTCCCACAACTTCGTAAACCCCTTCAGCTTAGTTAGCTCACCCCTTAAATCAGCCGCACTGCCTAGCACGAGCGCGAAAATACGCCCGGCGTCTACGCGACGACGTATCGCCCCCTGCACCCCGCCATAGGTAATACGTTCGATACGCTTCTGGTACCCATCATAGAACCCATCCGGCAGCCCCATTACCGCCTCGCTCACTTTATTGTCCAGGCGTTTACGCAGCGTATCCTGAAGGAACGCGCTTTGGTTCACCAAACTCTGTTTAGCAAAAGCGAACTCCGCCTTATCAATGCCCTTTTTCGAATATTGGCTAAACAACTCGATCATTAATTCGAGGGCCGCCGCGGAGTCCTTATTGCTAGGTACCGCATGCATGGCGAAGTAGAGGGGCTTTTTGCCCGAACGGTACCAGGAATACGCTCCATAGCTCCAGCCACGCTTCTCCCTAACCTCCTTCATGAGGCGGGCGCTAAAAGAGCCCCCACCGAACACATGGTTAGCGATCTGCATGCTGAAATAGTCTTTATCCTGAAAAGAAATCCCCGAAGACCCCACGGTGATCTGGGCCTGGGTTCGGCCAGGCTTATCGAGCAAGAGCAAGGTTTTCCCTTTGCCCACTTCGGGACCGGGAACATCGAGAACCCCCGCCGACCCATCGGGCAGCCGGGAAAGAATAGAGCGAATACGTTTTTCGAGCTGCTTTTTGTCGAATCCGCCCGAGGCCCCCACCACGAAATCTTCGCGACGGAAAAAATCCTGATGAAACCTTTTAAGATCGGCCACGGTGATTTTATCGAGGGTCTCGAGGCTGCCCGAGGTCATGCGTCCGTAGAGGTTCCCCCACAGTAGATACTCCTGGAAACGACGATCGGCGATATCATCATCGGAGCCAAGCTCATCGAGCAGCGAAGAGCGAACCTGCTCGCGGATCTTGGCGAATTCTTCCTCGGCAAAGGCGGGCTCTACCAACATTTCCTCGAACAGGTCGAGAAACGCGGGTAACTTATCGGCGAGAACCATCCCGTGAATCCTTAGAGATTCTTTGTATTTTCCCAGGTGAATCTCGCCACCGAGATTATCGAGCGCGCGGTGAAAATCTACGGCTTTATTTTTTTTGGTGCCGCGCAAAAGCATGCTGAGCGTAAGCGAGGCCACCCCGTCTTTTCCCTCGGGATCGCGCAGAGATCCATGACGGAGAGCGAATTCGAAATGAACGAGCGGGCCGTCCTTTTCCGGCAGGAGAATCAGCTTCAGCTGGTTGCCCTTGCCAGCCTTAGTCTTCGATTTAGGCCTTGCTTTCGATTTCACTGCGCGTTTCATTCTGGCTTTCCAATCACTACGGTACGCGTTTCTTTACGCAAATATTTACGCGCCATTTCGCGAACTTCGGGAACCTCTACACGCTGGATCTTCTCGATCTCATCGATGGCGGCCTCCACATTGCCGAGCACAATCTCGTTCTGCCCCACAAACCGGGCCACGGCGCTATTGGTTGCGAGCCCAGCATGAATCTCGGTGCGCAGCTTATTCTTCACGCGCTCGAGCTCTTCGGCGGTGATGCCTTTTTCCAGAAGCAAGGCGAGCTCGCGATCGATTACCTCGATAGCGGCCTCAGCTCGCTTGCCCTTCTGACAAGTAAAGCTGAAGTAAAAGAGCGAAGAATCCTTAGAGCCTCCCACGCTGGTGCCAGCGTCGATACAAATCCCGGTATCCACCAAGGCTTGATACAGCCGGGAACTGCGTCCGGTGGAGAGGACCATCGAAAGAATGGAGAGCGGAACTTGATCGGCATGACGGGCATCGGGCACGCGGTAGCCGATATAGCACTTCTCCACCTGCACGGGTAGCGTGAGCACGCTCACGTTCTCCTGTGTAGGCATGGGCTCAGGCGCTACGGCCGGCTCTTTGCGGCCCGAGGCCGGTATTTTCCCGTAATACTTGTTCACTACCGCCGCGACACGTTCGGGTTTGACTCCTCCAGCCACGCAAATCACGGCGTGGTCGGGAGCGTAAAATCCTCTATAGAAATCGTTGCAGTCTTCCACCGTCATGGAATCCAAATCTTGGGCAAAGCCGATCACCGGGCGCCCATAAGGATGGCGCGTGAATGCGAGACGCTGAAGTTCCTCGTACATTTTCCCTTCGGGATTATTTTCCATCACTTGCTTGCGCTCGTTGTGCACCACTTCGCGCTCAGACTCGAACTGCTCCTTTGTGAGATTAAGACTCGTCATGCGATCGGATTCGAGCTCGGCCACCAGCTCTAGGGAAGAGATCGGCAAGCTCGCCACATAAGCCGTGTAGTCGGTGCTCGTAAATGCGTTTAAATCGCGAGCGCCTGCGGACTCCATCGCGCGGTCGAAAACCCCCTGCGGGCGCGAGCGCGTGCCCTTGAACATCATGTGTTCGAACAAATGCGCGAGGCCAGACTTTCCCTTTTCCTCGTCGCGGGATCCGACGTTGAACCAAGTTTGGTAAGAAAAAACCGGGGCCAATTTGTTTTCCAGCACAATCAGACGCAATCCGTTCTCGAAATCAAAACGTTCGAGCTGGGATTGTCCAATGAACTTCTGTTTGCTGTGGCGCCAAGTTTTCTTCATTAGAAAATCGTACCACGAGTTCAAATGCTTCACCGTTCTTTGCTTCAAGTGCTTTCGGATTGATCGTATCCTGGCTCCGGCTTTGCAATCGGCCAGAAATGGCAATCTTGGCTATGATCGTCGGAATACTTGTTTTTTTTTGCTGCGCCGTCGCGCCCACAGGCATGGATCGCCTATGCGTTAGAGTCGTCGCCACTGCCCATGCGCGCTTAAAGCAGCTCCTGCAACAAAATAGCGTTACCGAACCCGGGCTTTTTATCTGCTCCCGTTTAATCGCGGCGGCCCGCGCCGGAGTTAGCCTCGATTCCGCCCTGACGATGGCCGCTAAGGAACAGGATTGCCCCACCGCGGTGCGTGAACAATTGCGCAGAATTGCCGATGGAAGCCCGCCCGCCGATTTTCTTTCTACCTACCTTTCCTCCGCGCTGCGCACCGGCATGCCCATTCTCGCCACTTTGCAAATTTTTCAGCAGGTACTAGGTGCCAAGCGAAAACTTCAGCTCCGATCTCGCGCTCTTACCGGCCAGGCACGAGCTCAGGCCGAGGTTCTTTCTTGGTTGCCCTGGGGCCTTGCTTTCATGATTTTCTTAGTAGACCAAGAATGGTTCCAACTAGCTGCTCGGCATTCCCTTACTTGGCTGCTCTGGGCAATCGCGATTGCCCTAACGGGCCTCGGCCGTCAATGGATGAAACGTGCGCTCGCGCGGGCCCTTGAACCGGCCTCGCCGGCCGAATCGCTGGAAGAGAAAGAGCTCCCCGAGCTTACGCTGAGGATGGTGGCTGAGATCTCGATGGGCACCGATGCCGATACCGCGCTGGAGCGTTCACTTTCCAGCGTGGCCTCGGGCGAACTGAATCGGCTCATGCTCGGAAAATTTTCTCCGCCAGAAAAAATCCTACAACTGAAATCCCTTTTGCGCCACGCCGCCCTCACCGGCGCCCCCCTACGGGAAGATCTCCTCGGCTTTTTACAAAACTTGTACTCGGAGCTTGAATCTCGCTGGGAAGAGAGAGTGCAGCGTCTGCCGGTCACTCTTTTACTTCCCCTCTTTGTCTGCTTTTTTCCGGGCACGCTTCTGGTGTTAGCGGGTCTGCTGATCCCCTTGCTCCAGGAACTACAATGAACTACAAGATTCTATTTTTAATCCCGCTCGCCGCGGTGTGTGTGGGCACCCGGGCGAACATACCGAGACTACAGACAGAAATCCCCACTTTCACCGATCTTCCCTGCCGCCACGAGGAAGCGCGCCAAGCTTACCTTTTCGCTTTTGCCTATAAAATAGAAAAGCCTTCCCTTACGAAAGCGTTTTGTGAAACCGCGGAACGGAATATCGCCACTTGCGAAACAAGATCAGAAATCCTACGCGAGAGAATTTCGGTCTTATGTGAGCTCTAGTTCTTTTAACAAATAACGGCCGCCGTCTACTCCCTTGATTTCCGCCAGGTTCACGAGACGCCGGCCGTTTTCGGTGCGCGCCAGCTGAGCCACGAACTGAATACTTCCCGCTACGAGCGATTTCACGGCCCCTTCCCGGAGATTTTCGGCCGCAAGCATGGCCAGGGTTTCCAGTCTGGCTAATGCCTCACGGGGAGAATTCGCATGGATCGTGGCCATTGAGCCGTGGTGCCCGGTGTTTAGGGCCAGCAGCAGATCGAGGGCTTCCGGTCCCCGGCATTCCCCCACTACGAGCCGATCGGGACGCATCCGCAGAGCTTCGCGTAGCAGGCGCTTTAACGTAATTTCTCCTTCCCCCTCTTGATTAGGAGGGCGAGCCTCGAGGCCGATAAGGTGCGCATGATGCGCCTTAATTTCAGAAATATCTTCGAGCAAAATCGTGCGTTCGGCTATTCCCACTTGCCCCAACAGCGCTCCGAGCATGGAGGTTTTCCCACTTCCCGTACCGCCCGCCACTAAGATATTTTGGCGGGAGCGCACAAGCGACTCCAGAAGAACGGCGCTTTTCTTCGTTAGCGCACCACTCGCTTCCAGCCTCGCGAGCGTCCACGGAGAAGAAGAGAATTTTCGAATAGAAAGGCAGTATCCACGTTTGGTTACCGGAGGTCCGGCCACGTGCAGGCGGCTACCGCAGGGAAGAGAAGCGTCGGCGAAGGGGGCCTGGTGATCCACCTTGCGCCCGGCTTGCGCAAGAAGACGCCGCACGTACCGGCGCAAGCTTTCTTCTCCGCTAAATTTCGCGCCTGAAAGAATAAGGTTTCCGGATCTTTCCACCCAGATTTCATCCAGGCCATTCACCAAGATTTCCGTTATCGATTCGTCCGCCAACAAGGGTGCGAGCGGCCCATGGCCGAAAAATTCTTCCAACTCTAACTCATCGATTTTTAGCTCTTCCCGCACAGCGGCCATGGCATCGGGATCACCAGCCTCGAGGCCGCGCGCCAGCAAAAACTCCTGTATGGCAGCAGTAGATTCACGAGCCCGCACTAACGCACTGCCTCGAGCAAGATCACCAGCTCCGAGCGATTCTCTTGAAAATCACGAGACTTGAAAAGCTCTCCGAGAATCGGAATTCTTCCCAAAAAAGGCAGCCCCGCCTGAAGATCGCTTTCCCGGCGCTCCATCAGCCCAGAAAGCAAAACTGGCCTGCCCAGAGCCATATCCACCTGAGTTTCCATCCGGCTCAAGCGGATTCCTGGAATTCCTTCGTTTCCGGTAGTAGGATCCAGCGTGCTGATTTCTACGGTGATTTTCGCGCGGGCCAGGCGCTTAGAAACTCCCGGAAGCTCTAACCGAAGGGTAAGGCCGTAGGGTTTCCACTCTACGCTCGCGGAATTCTTGGAATGCGTGGGAATGGGAATTTCTCCCCCCACCTTCAACTCGGCAATGCCCTTTTCGTTTAGTAAAAGCTCGGGTTGAGAAAGTACGCGGGCGTGCCCCCGTTTTTCGAGCAGTTTCAATCCGGCCTCAAGGCTAAAATTAGCCTTCGTGAAGCCCTTGCTCACCATAAGGGCCGAAGGAATACCTTCGTTCCAGTTCAATCCGAGCGCCATTCCGTCCGTTCGCAAAATCTCTAGGATTTTCGCGTGAAATCTTATTCGCGCGCCGCTCTCGAAAGGAACCTTCACCTCTGAGCGCAGGCTCTGGACCACTTGGCGCCCAAGTGCCTCGGCGAATTCCTTTTCTTGCGCGGAAGCCGCAAACCCCGTGAGCACCACTAGGCTCCCGGCACTTTTTACTTCGATTTCCTGTAGTCCAGAAGAGCGGAGCAGGCGGCGGATACGGCTTTCGGCTCGAATGCGCTCTAGCGGATGGAGACTAGCCAGCACGGCGGCCTTGCCCTTCGCCTGGCTCAACATCGCTTGAGCCACATTCCAGTCGTCCATGGAGCGAGTTTTTCCCCTTAGTAACCAGCCGTCCCCTTGGGGCTCCAGGGCCAGGCCCGAACCCGCGGAAAGGGCTGATCGGCCATCCTGCGTAATGGCGGCCTGCTTTTTAGTGAATACCCGGAAAGCAAGATTCCGCTTTAGGTCTTTGTCCCCAATGAACACAAGGTCTGAATAGCCTTGGCTTTTTCCCTTTACGATCAGTAGAGCCTGCCCGTCGGCCAGCTGCGTGGCTTTCACTTGGATCACTTCGGGGTTTCCCACGCTAAACCGAAGCCCGGCCGGCACAGGAAAACTCTTCTGCTCCCCTATCGCCAAGGGCAATGCGTCAGCCGCGAAAGCGAAGTGAGCCCAAAAGAAGAAAAAGAACAAAAACGCAGCCTGTAGGTTTGCCATGGAACACCGCTAAGCAAGCCCTTTGCCAGCCCTGCAATTCCGGTTGATTTCTCCTCTCAGCTGCGATAGCTCTGAGGGCAATAACTACAAGCAAAATCAGAGGCTTCCATGGCATCACCAACAAGAAAAACTCGTCTCATCCGTCAAACCAAAAAAGCGAACAAAGGATTGCGCCGCAAAAAAGCCGTGCGCGCCAAAGGCACTACGCCGAAATTCAAAATCCACGCTTAAACCGCGGGTTTAAATTTTTTACCAATCTTCGCCCAATACACAGAGGTAGCGCATGGTTTTGAGGGATTATTTTTTCACGTCTGAATCGGTAACCGAAGGTCATCCAGATAAAATGGCTGATCAAATTTCCGATGCAGTACTGGATGCGATGCTCGCACAGGATCCGCGCAGCCGCGTGGCTTGCGAAACCATGACGACCACCGGGATCGTGATAGTGGCGGGCGAAGTAACCACCTCCGCGATCGTGGATATTCCCACCGTGGTGCGCGAGACCGTGCGCAAAATCGGCTACGACGACACCAATAAAGGCTTCGATTATAAAACCTGTTCGGTGATGGTCGCGCTAGGCAAGCAGTCTCCCGATATTTCCCTCGGCGTTACCGCCGAAACCAGCGCCAGTAAAGAACAAGGCGCCGGCGATCAGGGCATCATGTTCGGCTACGCGATCAATGAAGCTCCCGAGCAAATGCCGCATACGATTTTCTGGTCTCACCGTTTGGCCGAGCGCCTCACGGCGGCCCGCAAAGGCGGCCCCCTTTCGTTCTTGCGCCCCGACGGCAAGACTCAAGTAACGATGGAATACGTGGACGGGAAACCCAAGCGCGTTGACGCCATCGTGGTGAGCTCACAGCACTCCGACGACGTTAGCCTCGCTAAGATTCAAGAGGGTATCCGCGAAGAAGTGATCAAAAAAGTTATCCCCGCGGAATGGCTCGATTCGAAAACTAAATTTCACATCAATCCCACGGGACGCTTCGTAATCGGCGGACCCATGGGAGACTGTGGGCTCACCGGCCGTAAGATCATCGTGGACACCTACGGCGGGCATGGCGCTCACGGTGGCGGGGCCTTCTCCGGAAAAGACCCCACGAAGGTGGACCGCTCGGCCTGCTACATGGCTCGTTACGCCGCGAAAAACGTGGTGGCGGCGGGGCTCGCCGATCGTTGCCTGGTGCAAGTTGGCTACGCTATCGGGGTGGCCGAACCAGTAAGCCTCATGGTGGAAACCTTCGGCACCGCTAAAGTGGACGAGAATAAAATCCAGGCTGCCGTACGTGAAGTATTTCCCTTTAAGCCGGCGCAGATCATTTCTACCCTCAAGCTCCTGCGTCCCATCTACAGCCAGACGGCCGCCTACGGTCACTTCGGCCGTCGCGGCGAAGGCTTCGCCTGGGAAGAGACCGACCGGGTGGAAGACTTGAAACGCGCTTGCAAAGCGTAAGCAAAGGCAAGGCCTAGTGCTCTCCATTCTCTATTTTATCATTGAGATTTATCCCTGGTGGGCAATTCCCACGGCGCTCATACTCGTAGAATTGTCGGCGCACTTTAAGCGCACGGGCCGTGGCGGGAAAGCGATAGGGTGCCTCCTCTCGGCGGTCGCGTTGATCGTTGGTGCAGGATATTTTATCTGGGCCAACGGCATTCAGAATGCCCGGCCGGCGCTGCAAAAAATTGAAAGAAAATACCTCCCGTGAGGTTTTAGGGCATGGATCCTACTTATAATCCAAATTCATTTGAATCCGAGATATTCACCGCCAGCGAGGAAGCCGGACTTTTCTCCGCGGCCGATGAATCGAAACCCGGCCAAAAAACATTCATGATCACCATGCCGCCCCCGAACGTTACGGGCGTGCTTCACATGGGGCATGCGCTTTTCGTGGCCTTGCAGGATACCTATACCCGCTGGAAGCGGATGCGCGGCTACAATACGCTATGGCTTCCCGGCACCGACCATGCCGGCATCGCCACGCAGGTGATGGTGGAGCGTCAGGTAGAGTCTGAAGGAACTTCCCGCGTGAAGCTCGGGCGCGAGGCATTCTTGAAGCGTGTCTGGGAATGGAAACACGAGTACGGCGATACAATCACCCAGCAGATCCGCGCCCTCGGGGCCTCTCCTGATTGGAAGCGCGAGCTTTTTACCCTCGATCCCAAGTCCTCCAATGCCGTTCGTGAAAGCTTCGGCCGCCTTTACCATGAAGGCCTTATTTACCGCGGCGAGCGAATCGTAAACTGGAGCTCGGGCCTGCAGACGGCAATCTCTGATCTCGAGGTGGAGCTAAGGCCCACTCAGGGTGCGTTTTATCACATCAAATACTTACTTGCCGACGGCAGCGGCGAAGCGCTCACCGTAGCCACCACGCGCCCGGAAACCCTTTTTGCCGACGTGGCCGTGGCCGTAAACGGCAGCGACGAACGCTTCAAGAAATTCCATGGCAAAGAAGTGATCGTTCCCCTCACCGGCGGGCGCAAAGTACCCGTGATCCTCGACGATTACGTCGACAAAGAATTCGGCACCGGAGCACTAAAAATCACCCCCGGACACGACGCGAACGATTGGCAAATTGGGCAACGCCACAAATTAAAGACCTTAACCACCATCGGTAAAGACGGAAAACTCAACCAACTCGCGGGAGAATTCGCGGGCATGGTGGCCGCCCACTCCCGCAAGAGAATTGCGGAGAAGCTCGTAAGCGAAGGCCTCCTCGTAAAAGAGGAAAAACATAACTACGAGCTGGGCTACTGCCAACGCACCGGTGTGGTAGTGGAGCCGCTCGTTTCCATGCAGTGGTTTATGCGTATGAAACCGATGGCGGAAATGTCGGTACGGGCGGCGAGCGGAGAAGATCCCGCGCTGAATTTTTATCCCGAATATTGGCGCAAAACTTGGTTCGAATGGCTGAACAATATCCAAGACTGGTGCATCTCTCGCCAGCTCTGGTGGGGCCACCAAATTCCCGCGTGGCACTGCAAAAAATGCAGCCAGATCTCGGTGCCCAAAAACGCGTCGGATTCAGACCCTAAAGCGTGCTCTCATTGCGGCTCCACCGACATCGAGCAGGATCCGGACGTGCTCGATACTTGGTATAGCTCGGCTCTCTGGCCCATTTCCACTCTCGGCTGGCCGGAAAAAACCAAGGACCTCGAAACGTTTTATCCCACCCTAAAGTTCGATCAGTTCCGCAAGGGCGCCGAAGCCAAGGCGCTGATGGAAACGGGATCCGACATTCTTTTCTTCTGGGTGGCGCGCATGGTGATGATGTGCAGTCACTTCATGGACGGCCGCCTGCCCTTCGAAGACGTTTTTCTCCACGCGATGGTGCGCGATGAGAAAGGCCAGAAAATGTCGAAAACGAAGGGGAACGTGGTGGATCCCCTCGACGTTACCGCCAAGAGCGGCGCCGATTCTCTACGGCTTACGCTGATCGCATTGTCGGGCCAAGGCCGCAGCGTGAACCTCGACCTTAAGCGCCTCGAAGGCTACAAAGCCTTCATTAACAAGCTGTGGAACGCGAGCCGCTTCGCCATGATGCAGCTCGAGGAACAAAAAATTTCCTCCTTCCAGGATCCCCGTGGAACTAATTTAGATTTTGTGGACGAATGGCTCCTCGCCAAGCTCGACGAGACGGTGGCCAGCGTGAACTCGGATTTAAAGAATTACCGCCCCGATTCTGCCTTTCAGCATATTTATCAGTTTGCCTGGTACG
This sequence comes from Bacteriovoracia bacterium, assembly GCA_050246755.1. Taxonomy (GTDB): domain Bacteria; phylum Bdellovibrionota; class UBA1018; order CAIPTA01; family CAIPTA01; genus JAKFYM01. The sequence goes on along the minus strand of JBFWVL010000001.1, from coordinate 1,538,172 downwards.
AGTTCTGCGACTGGTACCTAGAGCTCGTAAAAGTGAAGAAGGGCTCGCTGCACACGCTCTGCTTCGCCCTCGAAACGATATTGAAGCTGCTTCATCCCATGGCTCCCGCCGTGACCGAAAAAATCTACGGGGAGCTTCCCTGGGGGATTAAGGGCAAGCTCTTGCTGCAACCCTTCCCGGAATCGAAGACTCCGGTAGCGAGCGAGCATAAAGAAATGACGGCGATGAAAGCCGTGGTGGAGGGAATCCGCAACTTCCGTACCGAAAATAAAATCGCGCCGCGAGCCTCTATCCCGGCATTCATACAGACCGAGAACAAGGCGCTCTGGGATTCTCTCGCCCCTTTCGTGCAATCACTGGCCCGCCTCGGCGACGTCCAAGTAAACACTGCGGCGCCTTCGGGTTCCTCCGGAAAAGTAGCCACTTCTGATTTCACGCTCACCCTGCCGCTCGAAGGCTTGGTGGATAAGAACGCGGAGAAGGCGCGCTTGCAGAATGAGATCAAAAAAGCGCAGGCAGATGTGGATCACGGCCAAAAACGCCTGCAGAATCCCGCCTTCGTGGAGAAAGCTAAGCCTGAGCTGGTAGAAAAAGAACGCGCCACCCTGGCGCTTGCCCAAGAAAAGCTAAGCGTTCTAACCGAAGCCCTGAAAAAGCTAGGGTAGAGCTAGTTCGGGTACTTCAGGGAATGAATGTCGGGAAGATTCCGGCATCGCTCTTCCAGATCAAGGCCGTATCCAATAAGAAATTGATCGTCCACGACCTTGCCCACATAGTCGGCATCGATTTTAACTACTCGCTTCGATTGCTTGTCGAGCAGCGTAGCGATGCGAATGGAAAGCGGGCTTCCGGCTTTTAGGCGATCGTAGAGGTACTTCAAGGTGCGGCCGCTATCTATCACTTCCTCTACGATGATCACGTGGCGATTCCGGATATCCACTCCGATATCTTTAAGCAAAGTAATGGTGCCCGAGTTCCCCACGGATTTACCGTAAGCAGCCACCCGCACGAAATCAACTTCCACGTCGGAGTGCAAGCGGCGGATTAAATCGGCCATGACCACAATGGCGCCCTTAAGCACCCCCACAAGCAAGATCTTGTCGTTCATGTCGTAGTCTTTATTAATCTTGGCGGCGAGATCGTCGAGCAGATCAGAAATTTCCTGCTCGGAAAGAAACTGCTTAAATTGACGGTCGTCGAATTGCATTTCAGCCTCGGATATTCTTTAAGACTTCTTTGATGCGCGTCACGCTATTGAAGCCCTTGCGCGCCACATACGAAGCTACTTCAGGCCCTCCGGCTTTCAAAACGGAAAAATATCCCTTTGCCCAGAGTGCCAAAAAGCCTGAGTCCACGCGGAATTTGATCTTCCTTTCCGGCTCTCCAGCAAAGAGATGCTCCAGCACGGCAACCCCCATCACTCCCAACCCGGTGCCCGGTAAGCCGGACAAATCCAAAAGATGACGCAATGCGCTCGCTGGGATCCAAAAATGTACGTCTGCCTCGCATTTCTTCGAATCCGCCTCTTCAATCACGTTTTCACCTTTTTTCCGGCGAAACAGAAAGGCCTCCTCTTCCACGTGAAGGGCGATCGTGGCTTTTTCGCTCAAAAAACTCCCCGCTTTATCCGCGAGCGGAGTTTGAAAAAAGTCCTTCAAATTTGTTTGCCACTCGCTTCCCGATTTACCGCTTTTTTTCGCTTTCGCCATACCGGAAGAATAGCGAAGCCGGCTCACGTAACCAAGTGAAATGGCTGATTTTTTCTTAGCCGCTCTGAGCTGAAGGTGCTACGATCTTAGGAAGAGAAAATCATGCAAACACCCGGATTTAATTCTAGCCGAATTTTTTCGAACGAGAAGAAGCGCTCCATCGCGGAAAGCATTCTCGAGCGGTATACCGGATCTGCACGCGAAAATTTTCAAAAACAAATTCTGCTCACCAATTTTGAACACTACATGAAGCAGTTCCGGAAAATTACCGGCTGTAAAAAAGCCACTAAGGGCTCGGCGATGAGCGCCATTCACTCTCCTAAACACGGGGTGAGCCTGGTGAATTTCAATATCGGCGCGCCTACCTGCGCGCTCATCATCGAAGTACTCGCCACGATCGAGCCCAAGGCCGTTCTTCTGCTTGGAATGTGCGGAGGCCTGCATCGCTCCTTGAAAGTGGGCGATTTTATTTTGCCGATGGCCGCGATTCGCGGAGAAGGCGTTACGGCCCATTTTATGCCCGCCGAAGTCCCTTCGCTTCCCACCTTTAAGGTGCAAAAATTCGTCTCAGAAATTCTGGTGGAAAAAGGAATCGAGTACCGTACCGGGGTGATACACACTACCGACTACCGCTTCTGGGAATTTAATCCCGGCTTCAAAGAGCTCCTCTACTCCCAGCGTGTAATCGGCATCGAGATGGAAACGGCGGCGCTCTTTACGGCCGGCTTCGCCTCCAAGGTTCCCAATGGCGCCCTGCTACTGGTGAGCGATCTTCCCCTGCAAGAAGGCGGAATTAAAACGAAGGCCTCGGCCAAGAAGGTTTTTCAGGAATACACGGATTTACATTTGGAAATAGGTATTAGGGCTATGTCGGAAATCGCCGAAAAGGGAGAGAAGATCCGACACTACCAGTGGTGATTAAGACATGATGTTCAAGAAGTTTTTCAGTTTATTCTCCAACGACCTCGCCATCGACCTCGGCACCGCCAATACCCTCGTAGTGGCGAAGGACCGCGGAATCGTGATCAACGAACCATCCGTGGTGGCCGTTCACCGCAACTCACGCGGTCAGACGAAAGTTCTCGCCGTGGGCAAAGAAGCCAAAGAAATGCTTGGCCGCACCCCGGGCTCCATCACCGCCATTCGCCCCATGCGCGACGGTGTGATCGCCGACTTCGAAGTTACGCAGGTAATGCTCCGCCATTTCATAAAAAAAGCCACCTCTGAGCATAGCCTTTTCCGCCCGCGCATCATCATCTGCATCCCCTTTGGAATCACGCCCGTAGAGAAGCGCGCCGTAAAAGACAGCGCCCAGCTCGCCGGCGCCCGCGAAGTATTTTTGATTGAAGAGCCCATGGCCGCTGCGATCGGCGCCGGCCTGCCCATCATGGAACCCTCGGGCAATATGATCGTGGATATCGGTGGCGGCACCACCGAAGTGGCCGTGATTTCTCTCGGCGGTATTGTTTACTCTAAGAGCGTGCGTGTGGCCGGCGACAAGTTCGACGAAGCCATCCTCAACTACATCAAACGTAAATACTCCCTGCTCATCGGCGAGCGCACCGCGGAACAAATCAAGATTGCAATCGGCAACGCCTATCCGTTCGAAGACGAAAAGACTTACGAAGTGAAAGGCCGCGATCTCATCACCGGCGCGCCGAAAACCATCGAAGTAAATTCGGAAGAAATCCGCGACGCTCTCGCTGAACCAGTGAGCGCCGTAGCCGATGCGATCAAGATCGCCCTCGAGCGCACTCCCCCAGAGTTGGCTGCCGATATCGTGGACAACGGCATCATTCTCGCGGGCGGTGGCTCGCTGCTCGCAAATTTAGATATTCTGATCAAAGAAAAAACGGGCTTGCCCGTGGCTTTGGCCGAGGATCCCCTTACTTGCGTGGTACGCGGCTCCGGTAAGGTACTGCAGGACATCGACCTCCTGCGCCAAGTAACGATCGCGTAATTAATTCTTTTCGCCCGTATGATACTCGCGCACATGGCGCTCGATCATGGCTTTGGTCTTCGGGCCAACTGAAGTGATTTCGAGCGTATAGCCCTTTTTCCCCACCCGGTTTGGATCGAACTTCACGGCGAGCTTAAAGCGATCCAAGCCCAAGCCTTTGCGCGGTGAAACCTCCACTTCGAATTCTTTCGTATCTGAAATCTTCTCCGCGCAAATAACGGAAATTTCGGTGGCGCTGATGCTCTCGCAGGTGGCGGTTATTTTTCTCTTTTCACCGGCTTCGGTTTTCGTCCAAACCACCATCGCCACCAAGGGGGCGGGACTGCTGAATTCTTTCGGGGGCGGCTGGTCTACGACGCCCGCGCTTCCCTGAAAGATTTTATGGTTCTTGGAGATTAGGGTCCAGCTCGGGATCCCTTCTGCCCACACGAACAGCTCGCCGCCCTGAAAGCGCTCACTGTTCACGATGGCCTTCATTTCGTTGAAATTAAGGGGGCCGAACTCGCTGCCGTCGAACTGAAGGAACCAGCTCACGCCCCGTTCGTTCACCAGCCGCGCGATCGCCACTTCGCTCTCTTCAAAAGTAGGAACCGCATCCATGGCCGAGAAATCTTCGAGCCCGCCTAGATCGCGGCCACTATTCTTTTTCTCTTTGCTCGCCTTTGATTTTTCGGGAGAAGCAACAAGCTTGCTCAGTGCGGCGGAATTCTCCTCATTTTCGCGCGGCGCTTTGCGCCCGTCGGCGATCTTGCCACCGATAAATACCTGGCATTTTTGCTTGCCGAACTCGATCACGTCGCGGGAGCGAAGCTTGTACAGCACGTTCGGTTTCAAGAGTTTTCCATTGACCAGAGTTTTGTTGGTGGAGCCAAGATCTTCCACCATCACCACGTCGTCGGCGGGAATCAACCGCAGGTGGCGGCGGCTGATAAGCGTGTCGGCGGGAAATTCCAGGTCGCATTCGGTGCGACCAATCACCAGCTCGTCGAAAATACGTGTTTCCTCCTTCGAATTCATATCAAGGAGATAGACGTCGGAAACGATGATACGGGTTTTATCCATTGCCTCTTTAGGATAGCAGCTCATTTCGAGCTTGAGAATACGAGCATCCATAACCGCTTCCGGTTAAACTGGCCGTATTTTAGAATTTCGGCGTGAGCGTATAGATATGCTGCACATCAATGTGCGGAAAACGGTGCTGTTTATTGCGCATTTGCCCAAGCTTCAGCAATAACTTCGTTCGTTGGGCGCCATCGTCTTCCCTGATTTTTTTCATTTGAGATTCGATAAACTTATAGGCTTCCTTCGGATGAAAACAAAATCCGTTGGAGAAGATATAGCCTTTTCCATCCGGAATCAGACGGGCCTCGAAGATATCACCTTTAGAAAAGCCCGCGCGGATCTGCTGATCTTGCACTTCGTATTTTTCGCCGTTGCTCATATCGCGAAGCACAAAAGCGGTATCCCTCTGCTTCACTAATTCAAAAACTGAATGTTTGGACTGGGTGAGCGCCTTGAAGGCGGGCTCTACGTCGGCCGGGAGAGAGGGACCGTTCTTGCGGTAATACAAAAATACCGGGGGCAAATCGTGCTTTTCGAGCGGACGGTCGAAAAGATACCAAGCCATGAAAACGTCCATTTGGTTTTCAAAATCTTGGTCGTCTTCCGCAATCGCACCTAGGCTCTCGAAGTAATCCTTCTTCGCGCCGTACACTTCACGGAAGTAATCACCCGCGGTGTATTCGTTTGTGATGATATCTACGCACTTTTGGTATTTTTCAAGCATAGCCCATAGCCTTCATAAATTCGTCGAAGTAGCCCATAGAGTCCCGCGGACCCGGACAAGCTTCCGGATGGTATTGTACCGAATAAGCCTTGTGTTCGGGAAGCGCGATCGACTCCACGCTCTGATCATTAAGGTTAATTTGCGCCACTTTTGCCCAAGCCGGTAAGGTTTCGGGATCGATGGCGTAGCCGTGATTCTGAGAGGTGATCATTACGCGGCCCGTTTTCATGTCGAGCACGGGCTGATTTGCGCCGTGGTGGCCAAACTTCATCTTGAACGTTTTAGCACCAATGGCGTGGGCTAGAATCTGGTGGCCCATGCAAATTCCAAAAATAGGTACTTTTCCTAGGAGCGCCCGGACGGTTTCCGGAACCTTGGCCACACGGGCCGGATCCCCAGGCCCGTTAGTAAGCATCACGCCTTTAGGAGAATAGCGCAGAATTTCTTCAGCGGTAGCGAAAGCTGGCACCACTTTCACGCGGCATCCGCGAGAAACCAGGGAACGCAGCATATTGTGCTTCACGCCCAAATCCATCACCACTACGAGCGGGGAATCCTCGGCATTGGTAGACGGGGTATTCCAGGCAGCGCTACGGGCACCGTGAGGCTTATTCCAGTCGTAGGCTTCGCGGCAGGTAACTTCCGCCACGAGATCGCGGTCGCCGAAGGGAGGTTCATTGCGAAGGCGTTTCAGCACGGCGTCGGCTTCGGCTCGATCGGCGGGAGCGGGAGCCACGAGAAATGCATTCATGGCGCCCTTATCCCGGAGGTGGCGCGTGAGCGCGCGGGTGTCCACACCGGAAAGCGCGGGAATGCCCTTGGCGCGAAAATACTCGCCAAGCCCCTCGTTGGCGCGCCAATTAGAAGGACGCTCACAAAATTCATGGGCGATGAAGCCAGAAACGAAAGAGGCGCGCGACTCGATGTCTTCGAGGTTGATCCCGTAATTGCCCACATGCGGATAAGTCATGACTACGATCTGGCCGAGATAGGATGGGTCCGTGAGAATTTCCTGGTAGCCGGTCATGGCAGTATTGAAAACAACTTCGCCGAGCACGCCATGTTTGAGATTGGGAATATCGGCACCGAAAAGCTCGCCGGGAAAAACAGTCCCGTCCTCAAGCAACAGCGCGCCGGATTTTCGATTTTTCGAGAGGCTCATGCTTTTCCCTTCTGTTCAAATACGGAGGTTCCGCCCACGTAGGTAGCGCGCACCACGCCCGGAAGTTTTTGTCCCACGAAGGGGCTATTCCTTGCGGCACTATGAATCGTTCCAGGCGTAAAATCACGCATGGCCTTGGGATCAAATAATACGAAATCAGCCACCGATCCGGCCTTTAGGCTCCCGGCCTCGCCAAGAATTCCCAGCACCCTCGCCGGCGCAGTGCTGAGCAATTCTACCATCCGAAGCGGGCTGATTTGCTTTTTGCGTACGAGCTCGAGGGTAAGCGAAAATGTGGTCTCCAGCGAAATCATACCTGCGGCAGCGAACTCAAACGTTTGTTCCTTCGCGGCCCTGGTTTGCGGGCTATGTCCCGAAGAAATTAAATCGAGGGTTCCGTCGGCCAAGGCGGCAATGAGGGCTTCGCGATCCTCCTCGGATCGCAGCGGCGGCACGCACTTATAATTAGCGTCGTAGCCGGCAATAGAGTCGGAGGTGAGAGTGAAATATGCGGGCTGCGTCTCCGCGGTGATGGCCAGGCCTTGCTCCTTCGCGTGGCGAATAGCCCTGATCGAGCCCAGGGTGCTAATGGGTTGAAAGTGTAGCCGCCCATTCGTGTGCCTTGCCAACACGATATCGCGGGTCACGATAATTTCTTCAGCGGCGGCGGGAATGCCGCGAAGCCCGAGACGGTTGGAATTCCAGCCTTCGCTCATTACCCCTTGCCCCGCGAGGCTCTTATCTTCCGGAAAAGAAAAAATCGGCACGGAAAATGCTCGAGCATATTCTAGAGCCTTACGCATGAGATAGGTATCGGTAACCGAAGCGGCATCGCCGATCGCGCGGGCGCCTGCGGCCGCCATTCCGCCGATCTCCGCCAGTTTTTTTCCTTCGCGGCCGGCACTCATGGCTCCCATCGTAACGATGCGAACGCGGGAATTCTCACGGGCACGCCGCAAGATAAAATCCGTCATGAAGGCATTGTCGTGCACAGGAATGGTGAGCGGCTTGATCAGCAACGTAGTGAATCCACCCGCAGCGGCGGCACTCGAACCCGTAGCAAAGCTCTCGATATGCTCGGCACCCGGCTCGTGAATGGCACAATCCAAATCCACGAAGCCCGGAGCAAGAAAAAATCCACGGCCATCCACGGAAACGGCCTTTATACCTTTTGCCTTTGCCTTGAGGCTTCCGGCCTTATCTACGGCCGCCACCCGGCCGTTTTCCACGAGCAAATCCACTTCGCCCTTTAGCTTCTGCGTAGGATCGAGCAGCTGAGCTCCGCTGACGTAAAGAGATTTTGCGGGAATGGTTTTCGTGCTCACGCAGTTCCTCCCGATAGCACCGAAAGCACGCCCATGCGCACCGCTACGCCGTTGGTAACCTGATTTAAAATCACGGAATGCGATCCATCAGCCACCTCGGGGGCGATTTCTACGCCGCGATTCAGTGGTCCCGGATGCATGATGATGGCTTTCTTCTTGAGCAGCTTAGCGCTTTCTTGGTTCATGCCGAAGAAACGGAAGTATTCCGAAGTGGAAGGGATCTGTTTATCATTTTGGCGCTCAAATTGAATTCTCAGCATCATCACCACGTCAGCGTCCGCAATGCCATCTTCGAGCCTGTACGCCGTTTTCACGCCGAGTCGTTCCATATGAGGAGGAATCAGCGTAGGGGGGCCGCATACGGTGATCTTTGCGCCCAACTTATTGAGCAGGTGAATATTGGAACGTGCCACGCGCGAGTGAGCGATATCGCCCACAATCGTTACGCTCAACCCCTTCACCGATCCGAACTGCTCCTCCATCGTCATGGCGTCGAGCAATGCCTGGGTGGGGTGTTCGTGAAACCCATCGCCGGCGTTGATCACGGGAATCTTCAGGTGCTTGGCGAGCAGCTGAGGCGCCCCCGAGCTGGGATGGCGGAGCACGAGAAAATCCGGGCTCATGGCCTCGAGGTTTTTGGCCGTATCCACCAAGGTCTCGCCCTTGCTGACGCTCGAGGAAGCGTCGGCGTTCATGTGGAAGAAATCGGCGCCTAGGCGCTTAGCGGCCATTTCGAACGAACCGCGTGTGCGAGTAGAAGCTTCGTAAAATAAACTGACGATTGATTTTCCGCGAAGCTGATCGAATTTGCGGGCCCCCAGGTCCAGCTCTTTTTTGAAGCGCTTTCCCTCGTCGAGAAAAATACGGATCTCTTGCGGTTTGAGATCTTCGATTCCTAGCAGGTGACGAGTGTGCAACTTCATAAAATGGGTTGGAGGATCCTCCGCGATGATTTCGATGATTCTACCTTCGATCCCGCTTCGGCAGAAGGGTTTTTGGCAATCCAAATATAGGTAGCCTTGCCGATGATGCTCCTGCGCAGAACCGGACCAAAATGACGGCTATCCATGACGCCCTCGCTCTGCTCCGCACGGAGGAAAAACTCGTCGTCTTTTAAGACGGCCTTTTTACCGTCGGAAAGGGTAACCGTTTCACCGGGCACAAACTCAATCCGGCGCAGCAAATTTACCGGAGGCTCTCCGGCGGCCACCGCCACCACTAAATCGCCCTTCCGTGGCTTAGACCATTCCACCATCATGGCGCCAGAGCCCGGGACACGCAGTCCGTAGTGCAGCTTCGAAACCAAAACCACGTCGCCATCGGCCAGAAGCGGGGCCATCGACTCGTCCGTCATGCGTACCGGCTCAACCACGCAGGCGCGCATAGCGAAGGCCGCCGCCACTACCCAGAGCAATTTATAGATTCTTCTTTTCAAGGTTAGTCCACCTTGAGCACGGCCAAGAAAGCTTCCTGGGGAACTTCTACGCTCCCGATCTGCTTCATGCGTTTCTTACCTTCTTTTTGCTTCTCGAGGAGCTTGCGCTTACGGGAAATATCGCCGCCATAGCATTTCGCGATCACGTTTTTGCGGAAAGCGGAGAGTGTTTCGCGGGCCACGATTTTAGAGCCAATGGCCGCCTGGATCGCCACTTCGTACATTTGCCGCTCGATCAGTTCTTTAAGTTTTTTGGCGAGCACGCCTCCGCGCTGTGCCGCGCGGTCGCGGTGAATCATGATAGAAAGAGCGTCTACCCCCTCACCGTTGAGAAGGATATCGAGCTTCACCATATCGCCTTCGCGGTAGTCGATGAGCTCATAATCCATCGAAGCATAACCACGGGTAGAGGATTTCAATTTATCGAAGAAATCAAAAACCATCTCGGAGAGAGGCATCTCATATTTCACTTGCACGCGCTCTTTCGTAACGTAATCAATCCCCACTTGTTGCCCACGCCGCTCTTGAAAGAGCGCGAGCACGGCCCCGACGAAATCGTTCGGGGTATGCACGGTGCACTTAATGTAAGGCTCCTCTATCTTCTCGATCTCGGTAGGAGTAGGCATCTTCGATGGATTATCCACTAAGAGCTCTTCCCCTCGGGTGGTAGTCACCCGGTACACCACGGAGGGCGCGGTAGAGATAATTGCGAGGTTATACTGGCGCTCGAGACGCTCCTGAAAAACTTCCATGTGGAGCAGCCCGAGGAAGCCGCAGCGGAAACCAAATCCTAGCGCGTTGGAAGTTTCCGGCTCGTAAGTGAACGCCGAATCGTTGAGCTTAAGCTTATCGAGGGCATCGCGGAGGTTGGCGTAGTCGTTGGTCTCGATCGGATACACTCCGCAGAATACCATCGGCTTTACTTCTTTGAAGCCCTTGAGCTCCCCGGGAGTTTCGCCCTGCCGCACTACCGTATCGCCTACCTTCACGTCGCGTACGTCTTTCAAGCCGGTGATGATCGCGCCCACTTCACCGGTAGAGATGAGGGCGGTATCCTGCATTTTGGGCGTAAAGAAGGTAACTTTCTGGCACTCGAATTCTTTTCCGGTGTGGGCCAAGCGCAGCTTATCGCCTTTTTTTACGGCGCCCGAAAAAACGCGCGTTAGCGCCACCACGCCGTAGTAAGGATCGAACCAAGAATCAAAAACCAGCGCGCGAAGCTGAGAATCGGCCGCGAACTCGCCCTGATCTTTAGGGGGAGGAACGCGCTTTACGATCTCTTCGAGCACGTCGGGCACCCCCAATCCAGTTTTAGCCGAAATATTGAGGGCGTTCGAGGCGTCGATCCCCACTACGTCTTCGATTTCGGCCCGCACGCGTTCGGGTTCCGCTCCCGGTAAGTCAATTTTATTGAGCACCGGGAAGATTTCGAGATTATTTTCCATCGCGAGGTAAACGTTCGCGAGCGTTTGGGCCTCTACGCCCTGGGAGGCATCCACCACCAGGATTGCGCCCTCGCACGCTGCGAGCGAGCGCGAAACCTCGTAGGTAAAATCCACGTGTCCGGGCGTATCGATCATATTCAAAATATAGGTTTGCCCGTCTTTCGCCTTATAATTCATGCGCACGGTCTGGGCCTTGATCGTGATTCCGCGCTCCCGCTCGATATCCATGGAATCGAGAACCTGAGATTCCATCTCGCGTTTCGTGAGCGTGCCCGTGACCTCGATCAAACGATCGGCGAGCGTGGATTTCCCATGGTCGATGTGGGCGATGATGGAAAAATTTCGAATGTTCTTTGCGCTCATGAATCCCGTCCGGCAGCGAGCCCGCCGATTTTTTCCAAACCGATTTTACGCGCCGCAAGAATTCCGTCTAAGTCGGCGTAGAACCACCATTTTCTACATTGCGCCCATGACAAAGCCAAGGGGCCAGACTAGACTTATACCGTCTATGCTCAACCTAGCCATATCACCGATTACCTTTCTAGGTAAACTGTCGATTTTCATCTGGAACTCCATTGCGGGCCTGCGCAATTTCCATCGCCGCTTGCCGCTGATTTACCAGCAATTCGACTTTCTGGGAGTGCAATCATTCACGGTGGTTTCCTTTTCCGCCGTCTTCATCGGCAGCGTAGTGGCTTTTCAAACCTACGTGGCACTGCATCTCTTCGGGATGGAAAGCTTTCTTGGCTCCTCCGTGGGCATCGCGATGATGCGGGAGCTTGCACCCGTATTTTGCGGAATCATGGTGGCCGCCCGCTCCGGAGCCGCGATCGCCGCCGAGATCGCCACCATGCGGGTTACGGAACAAATTGAAGCGATGGAAGCCCTGGGCACGGATCCCTTCGATTATTTGATCATGCCGCGAATCATGGCGGGCACGCTCGCGCTTCCCTTGCTCTGCATTTATTTCACCCTCATCGGCTGCGCCGCCGGATACTTCATTGCCACCGTAGTGCATGGCACCGATGGCGCGGTATATATTCAGCAGCTCGCTTGGGCCGTGGACTTCACTGACGTGTGGCAGGGTCTCACTAAGGCCGTGATCTTCGGGTTCTTCCTTTCCACTCTCGGATGCTTCTACGGCTACCACGCCGAGAACAATGCCGAAGGAGTGGGCGTGGCTACCAATCGCGCCGTGGTAACCGCTTCCCTTTGGATTCTTTTTAGCGACTACATATTAACCGCCTATCTACCCTATGACGCCAGCAACCTCTTCCTCTGAAGCTAACGGTAAAATCGCCGTGAGAGTCCGGGGCCTAGAGAAAGGCTTCGGGGCCTTCAAAATCCACAAGGGATTGAACCTCGATATCCCGAGCGGAAAGGTTACCTACATCATGGGCGGTTCGGGCTGCGGAAAAACCCTGCTGCTCAAACAGATCATGGGCTTCATCACGCCGGACAAAGGCACCATCGAGATCAACGGCGAAAAAATGGATTCCGAGAACTACCAGAACCTAAAGCGTGTGCGAAAGCACATGGGCATTCTTTTTCAGAATGGCGCGCTCTTCGATTCGCTGAACGTGTATGATAACGTTTCTTTTTCGCTAAAAGAAAACCTCCACCTTCCTAAAAACGAGCTGGACCAGCAGGTGGAAGAGCTGCTCGGCAGCGTGGGCCTCGAGATGGAACACGCTTATAAAATGCCCACCGCGCTATCCGGCGGACAGCGCAAACGCGTGGCTCTTGCCCGCGCCATCGCCACGAAACCCTCGATCATGATGTACGACGAGCCCACTACCGGACTCGACCCGATCACCACGATGATGGTAACGAAACTGATTAAAGACGTGAGCGCCAAGCACAACCTGACCTCCATCGTAATCAGCCACGATACGCACGTAGTGTTCACGATGGCGCAGCATATCGCCTTTCTAAAAGATGGTTTGGTTCGATACGTGGGCCCGCCCCGGGGCGTGTTCAAGGATCCGGATCCCGACGTACAAGAATTTTTTTCGCTGGAAGAGGCGCGGTACAACCGCGAGGAGGAATAGTGAACCGTATTATTCGTATTGGAATTTTTACTAGCATCGGCGTAGCCCTAATCGTGGGCTTCAGTGTGTGGGTAAACGACCATCCTTATTGGTACCGCCCCTGCAATGAAGTAAAGATTCACGTAGATGATGCTACCGGCCTTCGCCGCAAATCGCCGGTGAAGACCCTCGGGCTCGATATCGGCTATATCAACGACGTTAAGCTCGACGAAGAAAAAGTGATGGTAAAGGTATGCGTAACGGGACCGGTGAAGCTGATTCCCGAAACCCGCGCTTTCATCCGCTCCAACGGCTTTCTCGGCGACAAGTTTCTCGAGCTGAAGCCCATGGCGAAAATCGGCGATTCTGACGCGCACGAACCCGCCAACCCAATCCCGCCCGCCAAAGAGGAAGAAGCCCCTCCGAGCCCCACTGGGCAAGCGCAAGATGGCCTCAAGAATTTCTCGGCCGCGCCCGCGCAGATCCTCAATTCGATTCTCGTGGAGCCCAAAGAGCGTCTTCCCTGGGAAGAAGAGAACAAAGAATCTCGTAAGCCCGCCACTATTTTGGGCGGAGCACTTTCCTACCTATTCTCCTTCTTGATCCCCGAGGCCCATGCGGAAACCGCCACCCTGAACGCTTCCCGCGAAGCCGAGCTCCAGGATACGGTGAAAAAGGTCGGCAAGCTCATCGATCAGCTCACCCTAATGGTGGGCGATCTCCGGGAAGTTACCCAGCAGAAAGAATTCAAAGACACCATCATCAATTTGAACTCCGCCATGAAGCACCTCGAAGTGCTCCTCCGCCCCGATGGTAAAGTGATGAAAAATGTGGATTCCGCGATGGAATCCCTCAAGAACACCATGGCGAGCGCGGAAAAAGCGATGAAGAAAGTTTCCGACGGCGAAGGCTCGCTCGGAAAATTAGTGAACGATCCAGGGCTCTATGAGGAACTGCGTAACGCGATCCGCTCGGTAAATTTGCTGCTCGGAAAAGCCGGGGGCCTGAAGACCTACGTGGATATTTCGGGTTACTCGATCAAGGCCTACGATGGCGCCCGCGCCAATTTTTCGCTTATGATCGCCCCCAATCCTACCCGCTACTACCTCGTGGGCCTCACCAACGATCCCCGCGGCCGGGACCGTAAAACCGTTACCACCACTTCCGTAGACGGCAGCCGCCCGATCGTGGAAACGAAGAACGTGAACGAAGAAAAAGGCCTGCGCATCACCGCGATGTTCGGAAAATATTTCGGCCCCCTCGATCTGCGGGTGGGCCTCATGGAAGACTACGGCGCCGTATCGATTGGCTTCTGGGCCGATGAACAGCGCCGCTACGGATTGCGGGCCGATGTATATTCCCTGGGTAAAGGCCAGCCCTATACGGCGCGCCTAAGTGCACGGGCACAGATAATACCGGGCATTTACGTAACGGGTGGATTGGATACCACCCAAAAATACCTGGGGCACCGAACCTGGTTCACCGGCGTCGGTCTCTTCTTCGACGACGACGACATTAAATACCTATTCGCCTTCAAGTGAGCTCCTCTCTCTCCAGCGCAGACGACCTTCGCTTCATGACCTTGGCCTTGGCCGAAGCGAAGCGTGCGCTCGAGCACGATGATATTCCGGTAGGCGCGATCCTGGTAAAAGACGGCAAGGTGCTCGCTGCCGGAAAAAATGAACGTGAACTCATTCCCTCTCCCACCGCGCACGCCGAAGTGCAGGCCCTGAACGCCGGCGCTAAGTCTCATGGTCACTGGAATCTCAGTGGTGCCACGCTTTACGTAACTTTAGAACCCTGCGTGATGTGCGCGGGGGCGCTAGTGCTAAGCCGCATCGAAGAAGTAGTATACGCCACCACCGATCCTAAAGGCGGTGCCATCAGCCTGAATATCCCCCTGCTCGCCCACCCGGGCTTGAATCACCAGGTGAAATTTCGCCAGGGCCCCTTGGCCGAAGAAGCGGGGAATCTGCTAAGGGATTTCTTCCGCGAAAAACGAAAAAAATCGCGCCAGCCGGAATAGGCAAGCGCGATCTCTATTTTTTTACCGGAAAACCTTATTCGGTTTTGCTGCCGTTATTCTCTTTTTTCTGCATTTCTTCCGGGCTGTTTTCGGGAGTAGCGTCGGAAGGCGCGGTGCTCGAGCCTTCTACTTGCTCACCGGCAGCGGGGGCATCGGCGGGCGGTGCCTCCTTCTTGGTGCAAGAAGAAAGGGCGAGGGCGAAACAAAGAACGAGAGATCCTACTAATACTTTCATGATTAAATTCCTCCTTAAATTGAATTTCCATTTTAGCGGCTGCTGGCGCGTTTGGGTACAAGTATCCTCTAAGAAACAGCGGTTTCTTTTCCGCAATTCAGATTGGCGGGAAGCGCAATATGGATCTTTTTGGGCTGGGCCAGCCTCATGGAAGCCATCAAACTGCCGAACTCCTCCAGCTTTTTCCCGGCACCCACTTTCAGGTTAAACGCTTTCTCTTCGCCGATGGTGCTCACGTGGTTTCCCTTATAGTCGTGGGCGGGATACACCATCGTTTCATCGGGCAGAGCGAACAGCTTCCGCGTTACGCTCTCAAACATTTTCTCATTCGAGCCCTCCTGGAAGTCGGTCCGGCCTACGTCGCGCACGAATAGGGTATCGCCCGTGAAAACCATGCCCGCGATAAAGAAGCTCATGCAGGTATTCGTATGTCCGGGGGTCGCGATCGCCCGTAAAACCTTCGTGCCGATCTTCAGCTCGGTGCCCTCTTCCAGAGCGATATCGGCACAACGTACTCCCGCCGCCCGGCTAATGGCTACCTTGGCTCCCGTTGCGGACCGGAGCAGATCGGCCCCGGTGATATGGTCTGCATGGAGGTGGGTTTCCAATATGTATTTTAGCTTCAGCCCGAGCTCGCTTAGCAAACGCAGGTCCCTCTCCGCTTGCTCTCGCACGCTATCAATAATCAGGGCTTCTTGGGTGAGGGGATCACCGAGAATGTAAGTATAGGTAGAGCTTTCAGGATCGAAGAGTTGCCGGAAAATCATTCTGTTCACCTCGAAAGAATTCTAGCATTCCCTTCTGATTTTGCGACGCATTAAACAAGAATCATCCTTGTGGGCCATAAGGCTGGTGAGCTATTCCTAGATAATGGCTCACCCGATTTCTAATGAAAAAGTAGCGATTTTTATCCCGGCATTCAATGCCGCCTCCACGATTGTAACGGTACTCGACCGAATCCCCGCGGCGCTGAAAAGCCAAGTGGGCGAGATCTTCGTGATCGACAACGACAGCCGGGACAATACGAGCATGGTGGTGGTGGATTACAAAACTGCGCACGGCCTGCATAACCTCGACGTGATTAAAAATGCGAAGAATATGGGGTACGGCGGCAGCCAAAAAATCGCCTACCAGCGCTGCATCGATAAGGGCTACCAATGCGTAGCCATGCTTCATGGAGATGCTCAATACGCCCCGGAATTGCTCGAAAGCTTGATCAAGCCCGTGGTTTCCGGCGAGGCCGATATGGTATTCGGGTCTCGCATGCGCGGTGATCCCCTGGCCGGCGGAATGCCGATCATTCGGTTCCTTGGGAATCGCACGCTCACCTTCCTGCAAAATTTCTTTCTCGGCACGAAGCTCAGCGAATTTCACTCGGGCTACCGTGTGTTTTCCGTGAAGGCGCTGGAGCAAATTCCATTCGAGCGATTCTCCTCGGATTATCATTTTGATACCGAGATCATCATTCTCTTCGTGGACCGGAAGTTCAAAATCGTGGAGATGCCTATCCCCACTCACTACGGCGACGAAGAAAACTACGTAAATATCTGGGACTACGGGATGAAGGTGCTGGTCACCACATTTTCTTACTTTCTGCACAAACGCGGGCTGCGCCGCTCGCGCAACTGGTCCCGCATCCTGAAATAGTGCCGGGCTCTCTATTTACGGGAAGAGATAGATTCGGCTAATAGTTCCGCCAGATGTTGCGTCCTGCGGCCGGTGCCTTGCTCTATTTGTTCGCGGCAGCTAAAGCCGTTGGCCACTACTTTGGAACCGGCCTCGCTCTCTCTCACTCGGGGAAATAATTTCCTCTCGCCGGCGGCTTGGGAAACCCCAAAATGATCCCTCTCGAAGCCAAAAGACCCCGCCATCCCGCAGCAGCCGGAATCCATAACTTCTACCGATAAGCCAAGCTTGGCCAAGAGTTTTTCTTCTTCGGAGAAACGTAGTACCGCACGATGATGGCAGTGCCCCTGCACGAGCGCCTTGCCCTGGATTTGGGGCCAGGCAAAATCTTTCGCCTCCGCGGCCAAAAACTCGCTCAGAAACAAACACTGTCCGCTCAGTTTTTCCGCAATCGGATCGCCGGGAAACAGATTTAGCAGTTCGTCGCGAAAAACGGCGGCGCAGCTTGGTTCGAGAAAGATAATCGGCGTGCCGGAGGCGATTTCCTCGGCGAGGCCAGCCATCGCCTCCACGAGCAGTTGCTTCGCCTTATCCACGAAACCGAAATCATAGAGCGGGCGGCCGCAGCAAAGTTGCTTACGCGGCAACGACACGGAAAATCCGGCGGCTTCAAGAACCTGCACGGCGGCACGGCTAACCTCGGGACGGAAATAATTATTCAGGGTATCAGCCCAGAGAATTACTTTCTTTCCGCCAATTGCCGCTCTCGCCTTTCTTTTTCCAAACCAGTTGCGGAACGTTTTTTTCGCAAAGCGCGGAACCTCACGGTCCGGATGAATACCGGCGATATATTTAGAAATTCTCGAAAGCACGGGCAGAGTAACAAATGTATTGGCCAACCAGGGCGCCTTCGAAGCAAACCGGCTCCAAACCATGATCAAGCCCATGGCGTAGGCCGAACGCGGGCGCAATTTTCCTTCATAGTAATGGGAAAGAAACTCCGCCTTGTAGGTGGCCATGTCTACGCTCACTGGGCATTCCGTTTTGCAGCCCTTACAAGCGAGACAAAGGTCCAGCGAGGCTTTCACCTCTTCGCTTTTCCAACTTGGCTCGATCACTTCTCCACGCATCATTTCGAAAAGCAGGCGGGCCCGGCCACGGGTGGAATGCTCTTCTTCCCCGGTGACCATATAGCTCGGGCACATCACACCCCCTTCGGTGCGGCGGCATTTACCCACGCCCACACAGCGCAGGCTGGCCTGAGCCAGGCTGCCGCCGTCGAGGGGAAACTTGAATCTGGTAGCTGGCTCCCAAGGGAAAAAATCCGGGCCGTGCCGCAGGTTTTCCGTGGGGCCGAACGCGTTCACCACCTTTCCCGGATTCATTTTATTTTCTGGGTCCCAAATCGATTTGAATTCGCGAAACGCCTCCATCAACTCTTCGCCAAACATTTTTGGCAACAAGGCGGCGCGCGCCTGCCCATCTCCGTGCTCGCCGGAAAGCGAACCGCCATATTTCACCACCAGATCGGCAGCCTCATCGAGGAAGGCTCGGTATTTTTCAACGCCGGGCTGGGTATGAAAATCGAAGTCAATGCGCATGTGCACACAGCCGTGACCGAAATGCCCATAGAGCGGGCCCGAATATTCGTACCGGGCCATGAGCGCGCGAAGATCGCGTAAGTAATCGGCGAGCTGCTCGGGGTGTACCGCGGAATCTTCCCAGCCTTCCCAGGCGGAAGGACGCCCCGGCACGAAGGCCGTGGCCCCGAGGCTGGACTCTCGCACCTCCCACATCCGCGCTTGGTCGGAGTTGGATAGCGCGATACGCACGTCGCATACCCCGGCCAGCGGACGAACCGCGTTCGCGAGCTTTTCCGCCTTCGCTGTTTTTTCCAATTCGGTATCGGCGCCGATCTCCGCCAGCAGCCAGGCCTTTCCGGGAGGCAACATCTTAATATTTTCAGGATAGAGATTCTTTAAGCGCATGTTCTGCACCAGATACTCGTCGAAGCCCTCGAGGCCGATCACCCCTTCGGCAAGAATGGCCGGAACCGCCTTGCACGTGGAATAAAGATCCTCGAAGCCGATCACGAGCAGCGCCCTTTTTTGGGGGCTCTGGATCAAATCCAGAGTGGCCTCAAGAATCGTTACGCAGGTCCCCTCAGTGCCCACGAGGGCGCGCGCCACGTTAAAGCCATTCTCGGGCAAAAGCTCATCGAGGTTATAGCCGGAAACGCGACGGGGAATATTAGGAAAGCGCGCACGAATTAAATCGGCATATTTTTTTTGCAGCTCGTGCAGGCGCCGGTAAATTTCCGCTTTCCGGCCGCCGGCGGCCAGAATTTTCTCCAACTCTTCCTGGGAGGTTTTGCCCACTTCCATCTCGAGACCATCATAGGTAAGCACTCGTAGCGAGCGCACATTGTCTACGGTTCGCCCAGACATAATGGAATGCACACCACAGGAATTATTTCCGATCATGCCACCGAGCGTGCAGCGGCTATGCGTAGCGGGGTCCGGGCCGAAAGTAAGATCGTGCAGCTCGGCGGCCTCGCGAAGACGATCCAAAACGATTCCCGGCTGCACGCGTGCCAGGCGCTTCTCGGGATCGAGAGAGAGAATTTTATTAAAGTGCCGCGACATATCCATCACCACGGCTTCATTGCAGCACTGGCCCGCGAGACTCGTGCCGCCGCCCCGGGATAAAATCGGCGCATCGTGCGTGCGGCAGAGATCCACGGTGCGGGCGACCTCTACGCTATTTCTCGGGCAGACCACCCCAATGGGAATCTGCCGGTAATTAGAAGCATCGGTTGAGTAAAGCGCTTTTGCGGAAGCATCGAAGCGTACTTCGCCTTTAAGATCACGCCGTAGGGCGTTCTCGAGTCCGCTAAAATTTTTTGGTTCCCCTGTTTTCATGAATACCTGAATTATCTGCCCATTCTTTCACCGAGGCAACAATGCCGAGGCCCATCACCCTAAGATTTGTTAAATTTACCTTTGGAGAAAAAATGAAAAAAACCGAAAGCAGCCAAGAAAAAAATATCACCGGAAATGGCGCCCCCCCGAAGCCGCCCTGCGATCCCGATTGTTCCTTCGAAGATATCTTTGTTTCGCCTATCCGCGTAAGCCCCCCCGAGGTAGACAGCACCTATATTCACGAAGGAGCGAGCTTTTTTTCGCGCCTTTTCGGTCGCCGTCCCCACACCGAGCCCAAGAAAGTGGCCTAGGTAAATCGAAAGGAGAAATCATGGATTTGCGTAAAATCGGCAAACGAAAAGTGGCCACTGTCTACCGGGATACGAGTGTCGGCGATGCCGCCCGCTTCATGCGGGAATCTCACCTGGGCGATGTGGTCGTAATCGACCGCAGCGAGGGCAAGATCATTCCGATTGGCATCCTCACCGACCGCGATATCGTGATGTCTACCACCGCCTTGCGCATCTCGCCTTTCGACTTCCGCGTGGAAGACGTGATGACGAAAACCCTGATCACCGCCCGAAGCGACGATACGCTTAACCATGTAATTTCTCTTATGCGCGAATACGGAGTGAAGCGCATCCCCCTCGTGAATGAAAATGGAGAGCTAGACGCCATCGTGGCGATCGAAGACGTGATCCGGCTTCTTTCGGAGGAGCTCTACGCCCTCTCGCAGGTATATGAGCGACAGCAATCCCTGGAAGAGGTTCGCCGAAGAAAAATAAGCTGATCGGCAATCGCCTAGTTCGTAGAATCCACGTACTTCACCACGCCCTGGGTGATCGCACGCGCCAGGCTATCGAGCCGACTGGAATAAGGCACGGCTTTGCCATCGATCATCAGGGTTCCGCCGTCTTTTTGGCTGAGCCGCTTGAACTCCGCGTCGTTTCCGTAGCTAAGGCACTCCAAATAGGTGATCGGCGCATGCGTAATTTGGCGCGTGAGGGCTAAGTTTCGCGCAAACACGCCCGGAAAAATCGGGGTAGAGCCACTCGTGTCGGTCTTGGGCATTGGCACATTTAGGTCGCTGCTAATTTGATTGATGATAAACTTGCTGAGGCTAACCGACCGGTACCATTGCTCTCCTTGGCCAAGATGCGCCAGAAAGCGTGCCCGCGATTCGCCCGTAGCGAATTCCATTTTGCCGAACGAACCCGGCACATAGGCCCGGGTGATATTGGGCATCTTCGGCGTAGGCGACAAACTATCCGAGTCGAAGTGCACCACGATCGTGAGATCGGGGTTGAAGGCCGCGATGGCTTGCGCACGGGCCGAAAGATCTTCGCGATGCGCGTAATAGTCGCCACGGGCTCTTTCAGCGAAAATTTTCTTTACGGCGCTGGAATTCTTAAAAGCGCTTCCCAGCTTAGATTCTTCGGTGGAAGCCAACAAAGATTGAAACCAATCCTCGAGAGAACGGGCCCTCAGCTCGTTTTTACCGTACTCTTTCACGTTCAGCTGCTCATAGGGCAGCTTCGATACGGGGCCTAGCCCGCGATGCGTGATCATCACTTCGGCGCCTAGGGCACGCAATTTTTGCTCCACCAGGAGAGTGGTCTGCAGGTTAATCACTCCTTCGCTTACTTTCACGCCGGATGAGTTTCGCACAAACTTTCCGGTGCGCTCATCCCATAGATCTCCCCCCATATGACCAGGATCCAGAGCCACGCGGAGGCCCCGAAGCGAAAGTCTCTTCGGCGCGCTGACGCTGGCCGCCGCGCCGAAACGATATTCCGTTACTCGCTTGGCATCACGGTCCTCATAACTGGCCAAATGGCTAGGAGCTACGTCGAAAAAACGGGAAACCTGCTGGGCGGGATCCAAAGCCTTAAGCATCGCGGGAAATTGGCTCGCGGAAGTAGTGAAGCGAAACCCGTTTAATTCGCCCTGATAGTCGGGTTCGCGGGGGACGGAAAAGGAATCGAGCACGATGCGCGTGCGCCGATAAATTTCTGCGGCGGATAGAGACTCACGGCCCGGATTCAGCGGCACGATCTCCTGCGCCAAGGCTTGGTCGAGATAGGTAGTACTTTCGTTGGCCAATGCCGAAAACGGGGCCAGGACGGACAGTAACAGCAAAGCGAATACCATTATTAGTTCCTCACACATGAATGGTTCAGCTCAGTATATCGCGGCGCCACAAGAAAAGTTTAAAAAAGGCCTTTCGTCCCCACACGGTAACGGAAATCTTGCATCCGCAGAGAGGAGAACGGTAAAACAAGCTCAGCAACCCAAAGCAACGGACGAAATTTTGCCCACACCCACCGCTCAGCGACAAATTGGGATCCACGATCCCTGGATCACGGATCTGGAAAAAAAAGAAGTTTCCGAGGCGCTGGCATCGAATTGGCTTTCGGGTGGGGGCTCGAAGGTGCACGCCTTCGAGGATTTAGCCCAAGAGTTTTTTCAGTCCACCGAACGCCCCATCTCCACCGCTAACGGCAGCGCCGCCCTACTTTTGGGCCTTCGCGTGGCCGGGGTTCAAGCTGGAGATCACGTGCTGGTGCCGTCCTATGGTTTCGTGGCCTGCGCAAACGCCGTAAGGCACCTTGGCGCCGAGCCGATTTTTATCGGCCCGGAAAATCCGGAAATGCCCGTGGTTACCTTCGAGCAAATCAAGAGCTTTTTCGAGAAGGAAATTGGTCCGGATTTCCGCCTCCGAAAAACCGGCGCCCGCATCCAGGGCATGATTTACAATCAGCCATACGGGCTAACCTGCCCTCGCCTCTCGGCCATCGCCGAATTTTTCCAAGAAAGAAAATTATTCCTATTCGAAGATTCTTCCCAAGGCATGGGCGTGAGGCTCGGCAATTCTCTGCTCGGCACCTTTGGCGACCTTTCCATATTCAGCCTCAATGGAAATAAAACGATCACTACTGGCGCCGGCGGCCTTCTTCTCATTAAAAATCCGGCCTGGGCCGCCAGGGCGCGCAAGCTTTTGGCCCAGTCCCGTTGCGATGATTTCGACTTCTACTATGGTGAAGCGGCCTATAACTTTCAGATGCCCAATGTTTCGGCGGCGATCGGCGTGGGGCAATTTAAAAGAATCGCGGAGATCCTCGAAAAGAAATCAAATATCCGCACCCACTACCGCACCCTTCTTCGCTCATGGAAGCTATTCGCCGCCGAAATGACCTATCCGGCTTGGCATAATCTCGCTCTCGCCAGGCGTGCCGCCTCGCGCGCGGAAATGCGTGCGCTGGCTTCCGCCACTCAGGCCCGGGGCGTAAGGATCCGGCCTGCATTTCCGGCCGTTACGGAAAATGCGATGTATAAAAATTCACTCTCTTACCAAAACGAAAAATCTCCTTTTCTCTTCGATCACGGAATCTGCCTGCCCTCTGGCCCGGCACTCGAAAAAGAAGATATAGAATATGTTTGTGCGGTACTCGAGGAAGAAGGAAGGCGCCTAGATCTTATTTAGATCTTTCGGGGGGGCATGGACTCCGCGCTGGTACGGCAGAGCGGGCTTCCCTGCGCCCACTCCACGGCAATTTTGCCATCGGCATTTCGCCGGTAATTCAGCCGCGGATGCCCTTCCGCCTGCCAATCCTGCGCCCAGAGATAAGCATTATCGCGGATGGAAATTTGGCTCCTTGGCCCAGGCAACTGCAAGATATAGAATTTCGCCTCGGGCTGCATCACGCGCAGGCCTTGAGCCGCGTATTCTTGAAAAATTTCTGAGGTGAAAACATTTTCCAGCCCTGAAAGCAGCACACGATCGAATCTTCCGCAGCCTGAAAGCAAGGGGATGGTCTTCTGCACGATCTGATAATAATTTTCGCTCATTCCCACGTAGCGTTGCCGGTAGCCATCGGCCCCAAAAGAATAAGCCCAGGCACAAAAAACGAGCAGCAAAGAAAATACGGTCTTTGCTTTGGGTAAAATCGATTCGGGAACGGTTCCCATCGCGGAAGCGGCGGCGCCAAAGAGAAAAATCCAATAAATCGGCCCCAGATCTTCGGAAATCACCTGCCGCAATAAGGTTAAGGGAGCGAAAAAAATAATCAGGGCGGCTAAATGTAAAAGGTACGTAGGCTCCCTCCTGCCCTTCCACCATTTCGCGAAAAAACAAATCCCCACGGTAAGCCACGCGAGCGGAAACCAAAGCGCTACGCCTTTCATTCCCCCAAAACCCCAAAAGGCATCACGAATCAAGTAAGTTACGTGCTGCCAAAATCCATTGGCGGCGGTTACCACCTCGAAACCACCCACGGTGGCCGCCTTGAGAGAATATCCTTTCAAAACCAGCATTAAGGCGGCGGTGGTAAGACCCGATAGTACCAGCCAGCGAAATGGGATTTTATATCGGCGGCGCCAGAGAAAGAAGAAAGTGGGGATTCCCAATAGTAATTCTTTAGCGAAAAGCGCGGCAAAAAATACTCCATAGGCCAGCCCAAATTTTCTCAGTTGAAGCGCGCGCAATACGGCCACGAGAAAAAATAGCGTAAGAATATAATCCAGCGCGTTCAGGTAGATCATCCCGTAGGCCTGAGAGGGATTAAAGAGCCAAACGCAAGTAAGGGCTAACGCCACCCATGAGTTGCCGGCCAGTTCCCGGGTCCATTTCCAGAACAAGAAACCCGTGAAGCAAACCATAAAAAAAGAAAACGCCCTCCACCAAAAAATTCCATTCTCCATCCGGCCAAAGAAAAAATAAGGGATATTGGCCGCGAGCGGACGATAGTACGAAGCCGGGGGGGGGCTCATCACGGCCGCAAAGTCCCGACCGCTAGTCCACTGCATCCAGCCAAAATCTTCGCCAAAATACCAGAGCGAAAAACCCTCGGCATTCAGATAAATGAGAAGCAAAAAACTGAGAAACAGAAGCACGCCGGGCCAAGAAAATACCGAAAAGCAATCGGCGATTCCTGTCCTCCCGGCCACTCTCGCCTTTTCCTTGCCAAACACCTGGTATGCTCCTACCTTTTCAAGAGAAAAATGCGCCCAATCTCGATTCGTTTGTTTCAAAGCAAGATAGCACAGAAAGTTTTCGCCTGCGCCCTGGCATTCGCGCTAGTGGCCGCGTTCGCGATGTATCGCGTGAAGCCCGTTGGGTTCGATACGGTCAGGATTACCCAAAAAAATATCCGCGGCCAAACCGTAAAGGAAGCGCAGTGGAAGCTCCTGAAAAAGGACGGCGTGTGGCGTACCTATTTCCCCTCCGGAGAGCTTCAAGCGCAGATCGAATACGCCGCCGGTAAACGCAACGGGAAATGGATGGTTTGGAGCGCGGAAGGAAAACTCTTATCGCAGAGTGGCTACGCGAACGACGCCAAAGACGGCGAATGGAAAACTTGGCACGAAAACGGAACGCTCGCCACCAGCGGGGCCTACCGGAACGGAGCCCGCGCCGGCGTTTGGCGTTCTTGGCTCGCCAACGGCCAGCTGGTTTCCGAAAGTGAGTACGAACCCCGAACCGCGGCCCATTCACCGGACGCGGAAGGAGTCGAAGGCGCCGTATTGAATGGCGCGAATCGCGCTTGGTATAAAAATGGGAGGCCGGCCTCCACTTGCACCTACCTTCAAGGAAAAAAGGATGGGCATTGCGTGCGCTGGAGCGAGGCCGGACAGATGCTTTCCGAAGAAAAATACAGTGCGGGCCAAAAAAATGGCCTTTTCCGCGACTGGACGGAATCAGGGAAAATTCGCTCCTCTGGGTTTTACGCAAATGGAAAAAAAGACGGAAGGTTCCAGTATTGGACTGTCGAAGGATTTTCGATTTCCGAAGAGTCCTATAAGCAAGACGTAAAGCACGGCGTATTTCGTTATTGGAATGAATTCGGAAAGCTGGTCTCCCAGGAAACCTACGCCCATGGGGAAAGGTCCGGAAGTTTTCGGTACTGGGATCCCAACGGAACGCTGATCTCGGACGAATTTTACCGGGGCGGCCTTAAGCACGGAAAATTTTTTCACTGGAACCCGGCGGGAAAGCTGGTTTCCCAGGAAACCTACGAAAATGGGAAAAGAGAAGGCACGTTCCGATACTGGGATAACAAAGGCCGGCTTATTTTTGAGGAATCTTACCGGCACGACCTAAAAAACGGAAAATCGCGGAGCTGGCACAGTGCCGCGGAGCTCCCGACGTCAACCCTAGGCGACGGTAAAACCGGTGCACTGGCCTCCAACTGCTCGTTTCGCGACGGAAAACCCGATGGCCCGTGCATGCGCTGGATCGCCGAAGGCCGGCCTCTCTCAAAAGAAAACTACGCCGGAGGAAAAAAGCACGGCCAATTTCTATACTGGGATAACGCCGGTCACGTGGTGAGCGAAGAAACCTACGATTCGGGGGAAAAGCACGGGATTTTCCGCGGCTGGGACAAATCCGGAAACCTGAAGTTCGAGAAAATTTTTAAACACGGCAAAGAAGAATTAGCGAAATCCTGGCATCCGAATGGGAAGCAGGAAGCGAACTGCAGGTTTTTTGAGGGAAAATTAAACGGGCCGTGCACCCACTGGAACGAAAACGGGAACATGCTTTCCGAGGAAAACTATTCGGCCGGGGTGAAAAACGGCGTTGCCCGCTACGGCGCCCCCGAAGGTTACGTGAGGCTTCAGGTATCTTTTAAAAACGGCCGCCGCGAGGGCTTAGAGACCACCTGGCATCCCAATAGCCGACGCGCCTCCGCCTGCTTTTATCGTCAAGACAAACTAAACGGAAAATGCACGAAGTGGGACGACTTGGGTAATTTGATTTCCGAGGAAGAATTTCTCGCCGGAGTTAAAGACGGAGCCACGCGAACCTGGAGGCCGAACGGCAAGCTGCTCTCCTCGGAATTCTCCAGGAACGGACTACGCGAAGGCAAATTCCAGACCTGGTACGAATCAGGCCAAATTCGCTCCGAGGAAAATTACCGGAATGATTTGAAGGATGGTCCATTTCGCGCGTGGGACGAAAACGGACGCCTGGTTTTAGAGGGAAATTATGCGCGCGGCCGGTTGGAGGGAAGGCTGACCCGATTCGATAAAATCGGACGCTTGAAAGAGGAATCCTTCTTTACTCAAGATCAGTATAAATTTCCCACGGAAAAGTTTGGTCCCCTATAGCGAAACTGCTCTACGCTCGTGCGGCAACGCGCGCCGCCCTTCCACGAAACGCGAATCGCCTCCTCTTCATCCAATGAAAAAGCCAAAAACGGATGACCCGCAGCCTGCTGATCGTCCACCCAAAGAATAGAATTTTTCTCCACGCCTTTAAGCCAAAGCTCTTTGCCCGACTTCAGAAGGTAGAATCTGGTGCCAGGCTGGTAGTGCTGCAAGCCGCGAACCGCGAACTCGGCGTAGAGCTCCGACTTGAGGATATCCTCCAGGCCGGAAGTCACGATTTGATCGAACTCTCCGCATACCGAGAGCAGAGGAATCGTTCGCTGCATGATCTGAAAATATTTTTTCTCCAATTCTATATAACGAACGCGAAAATCGTCGGCGAAAACCGCGTAGGTGCAAAAACCAAGGCATCCCGCGATCGCGGGCAGAGAAACCGCCGGAATGCGCCAAGGAATCGCGCCCCATGCCTCCGCTGCGGCACCGAATATGAATATCCAATAAAATGGTCCTAGATCTTCCGAAAGCAGTCCCTGCACCAAGGCGACCGGCACAAAAAATACGACGAGGGCCACGAGATGAAGCCATACCCCGCCCATTTCCCGCCGGCCCCTCTCCGATAGTAGGGCTACCGCCACGAATACCGCCGGGATCGCCCAGCCGTACACATACCAGGCGTCGACGTTGGGAAATCCCGTATCACCCAGGAACATCTTGCCAGCCAGGTAGCGGAAATGATCGGCTATTCCCGATACATCGGAGAGAAACAAATAGTTTCCCATTCGTTTTTGCCCAAGCGAGATTCCTCCCCGAAACAAAAGCGAGATCGCGCATAGGGCCGCCGAAAAAAATAGAAACTTTGAGGGAATAGAATACCTCGAACGCCACAAAACGAAGACCAGGGGCGCGGCAAGGAAAAATTCCTTCGTCAGCAAGCCCAAAAAAAGACAGAGGATGGCTCGCCAAAAGCTCTTCCTTTGTAAAAAAAAGAAAATGCCAATCATCAGCGTCGGCGCCAAAACATAGTTGAAAGACACCAAGTAATGTATTCCGTAAGACTGCGCCGGATTGAACATCCAAGCTACCGTCAAGAGCAGCGCCACCCACCCATTTCGCGAAACGTTTTTCGTCCAGGACCAAAACCAGTAGCATGAAGCGCCCATGCAAACGAAAGAGAGGCATTTCCAAATAAACCTTCCCTGCTCCATTCGGCTGAAAACGTAAAAGGGAAGATTCGTGGATAAAGGCCGGTAGAACGTGCCCGCTACCGGCCGCAGCGCTTCGGAGAAGCTGATATTCGAAGTATAAAAAAGCCAAAGATAATCTTCGCCGTAGTACCAGAGGGAGAAAGTACGGCCGTTCACGAATAGCAGAAGGAAAAAACTGGCGAGCAGAAATATTCTAGGCCAGTCGATCGCACCGATATCTTGCTTATACCTGGAATACAATGCCTTCTCCTTGCTCAATCCACGGCCTCGGCATAAATTAACCTAAATGAAAATACCCGCATTTTGGCGGCGCCAAACTTTTCTTTACGTTCTCATAGTTGCTTTAGTTCTCCCATTCTATTTTTTCCGCGTTTCCATAGTGAGAATCGGCCATTTCCGCGTCATACAAAAAAATATCTGGGGCCAAACGCTAAAAGAAGCGGAGTGGAAAAATTTTCGTCCGCACGGCACCTGGATAACGTTCGCATCCCCGGGAAGACTACAATCAAGGATAGAATTCAGGTTGGGATCCCGCGCAGGAACCTGGCAGACATGGTTTTCCAATGGAGCCATGGCAACGGAAAACCACTACCTCAACGCTCTCCCGGAGGGGGAATGGAAAACCTGGTGGCCGAATGGAAATATCGCCACCCTGGGCAGCTATCGTAACGGGCGGAAAAACGGTTTATGGCGCAGTTGGTATAACAATGGGCAGCCAGACGCGGAATTTTTTTACCGAGAAGGCGAGCTCCACGGAGTTGCCCGGAAATGGTATTCGAACGGTGGGAAAAAAGAAGAAACCAGCTATTCCGCCGGAAAAAAAGAAGGCGTCTCGCTCGAGTGGGCAGAGAGTTCCGAAAAAAATCCAATCCTGCTTCGCCGCGCCTCTTACCATCTGGACTCCCTTACTGGGCGGGAAGAAATCTGGCATCCCAATGGCGCACGCGCGAGCTCCTGCACCTATTCCGGGGGATTGCGCGAGGGCCTCTGCCAAACCTGGAGCGAAAAAAACACCCCGCTCTTCGAAGGCCGTTACCGAGCCGGACTCAAAGACGGGCTTTCCCGCAATTGGTCAGAAACGGGAAGCCTCCTTTCGGAGGGAACATTTGCAAACGGAAAGAGAAACGGAGTGCTGCGAGAATGGGCCGAAAATGGCAAGCCGTTAAAAATAATTCCGTTTCGCGATGATAAGATCAATGGAATTTTCAGCTCGTACGATTCTTCGGGAAAAATAATTTATCGGCAAGAATTCAGGGATGGAGTTGCCGGTAA
This sequence comes from Bacteriovoracia bacterium, assembly GCA_050246755.1. Lineage (GTDB taxonomy): Bacteria > Bdellovibrionota > UBA1018 > CAIPTA01 > CAIPTA01 > JAKFYM01. Next base: position 1,508,928 of record JBFWVL010000001.1, on the reverse strand, counting down.
ATTGCTCTACCTACTGGACGCGAGCAGTAAGACCATATTCAAAAGCCGCGATCAAAAAACCAACCAAGAAGTAACCTGGCACTTCAACGGACGATTGGCTTCCGCCTGTACCTACAAAAACAAGCAGAAACACGGTTCTTGCCGCAGCTGGAACGAAGCCGGCATTTTGGTTCTCGATGAAAATTACGTAGATGGCCTATTGCACGGTCGTCGCACTAGCTGGAGCGATACTGGAAAAGTCACCTCTAGGGGAAACTACGTGAACGGCGAACCCGACGGGCTGATTCAAACCTGGAGCAAGGAAGGCGTGCCGGTATTTGAAGATACCTTCGTAAAAGGCGTGCGGCAGGGAAAATTCCGCCACTGGAGCGCGCGCGGGAAACTAGCCGCCACCGGAACTTTCGTGAATAATCAGCTTGCGGGACGCTTTTACAAATTCGACGATGCGGGACTCATAAAACAAGATATGGAATTTCCTGCAACGAAAAGTGGCCCCCGTGACGATCGGCTTTACCCCCTCGAAGAACCACACCTCTAGCAGTTCTCTCGCTGTTCACTCCTGAGCCCAAACTAAAAAAGCCCAACCTTGGGTTGAGCTTTTTTAATTTGGCGGAGAAGGCGAGATTCGAACTCGCGAATGGTGTTACCCATTACTCGCTTTCCAAGCGAGCGCCTTCGGCCACTCGGCCACCTCTCCGCACCTGAGAACGTTTTTTAGTAACATAGCGCGTGCTTGGCGTCTATTTCCGTGCCCTGGGGCGCCTCGTCAAAACTAGGAATTACCCCGCTTTGCGCCGGGCCACGGCGTACATCATGTTTGCGGAGCTGCCACGGAGAAGAGGCAACCTAGAAAAAAGCCGGTCGGCCAACTTCAAAGCCCCTAGAGGAAAGAGATAACGCAGCACCGTACGCTGGGTGAGATGGTGGGAATTAAATACTTCCACCTTCAGCACCTCAAAACCGCCTTTTTCTAAAAGATCGGCGAGCTCCTCCGGAGTGTAGAGGAAGAGATGATGGCCATGGTGAAACTGAGCCTCTTCGAACTTCTGGCGGTCGCTCGTAACGTCCTTGAAGGTGGGCAAATCATTTCCGCCGTAGCTTCCGTTCGGGGTGGTAACCACGAAGATTCCGCCCGGGCGGAGATTTGCGTGGGCCGCGGCGATGAGCTTCTCGGGCCAGGCCACATGTTCGATCACTTCGCCCATGAGAACGCCATCGAGGGGCGCAGGGTGGCGATAGTCCATGAGGTTTCCGCGCACGAATTCTATTTTACCCTCGGTGCGCTTTTTGCGCGCATAGCCGAGAAAATCCTCGAGAAGATCTACTCCCGTAACGGCATAGCCCAGCTCGGCTAAACGGAGCGCGAAATTACCCGCGGCACAAGCCACGTCGGCCACATTTGCCGGCGCGGGTAAGTATTGCTGGAAAGCACCGAGCACATGCTCCAGGCGGAGGTGGTAGGAAAAAGGCCCGGGCTTCCTTGGATACGGGTGGAAAAATTGGCGGATATCGTCGCCATAGCCGTATTCCCGTTGGAAATCGTTTTCGCATTCTTCTATCGCTGGAAGTCTCATCGGATTGGCCCTGAGGCTAGCACAGAAGCTCAGGCCACGAAAAGCCTTCTCTCTCCAAGATGCTATAGACAAACCAGCGTGATTTCGGTGAAATCCTTCCATGAAACGCGAAGCGCTCGCCTGGGATATTTTATTTTTGCTCTTCGTATTTTTTCCGCTCGTCACGGGCGGGGCCTGGATTCATCGCCCTCATCTTCACCTCGAGCTCACCCAACCCGGCCCGGGAGCCGTGGTGCTCGGGATTTGGCTTTGGTGGGCGCGGGGCCGCGGGTTAGCCGAAAATAGCTTCGTGGTAGCGGCTGTTCTCGGCGCCTGGGAAAAATGGAAAAGCTATCTGCGCAAAAGGGAGAGGCTCACGCTTTTGGCCGCTTCGTTATTTTTTGGCGCACTCTGGTTTTCCGCGGCCTGGAGCCGACACGCGAATTTTCGCAGTGGCGCGATCGACCTTGGCATATTTACGAACGCTTTCTGGAATCTTTCTCAAACGGGCATTCCCTTCGCGGCACTTAAGAGCGGTCACAATCTTTTCACGGACCACCAGAGCTTCACCATCTATCCTCTCTCCTTGATTTTTGGCCTATACCCCGGGCCGGGCATTCTTCTGTTTTTACAATCGTTCGGCTTAAGCGCGGGAGGAGTCGCGCTCTATCTTCTCGGCAAACAACGGCTCGCGCCTACGAGCACGCTGATTCCGCTATTGCCGTTTGCATTCTGGCTTTATTTTCCCAACCGTGCGGCCAATCTTTTTGATTTCCATCCCGAGGTATTTTTACTGCCGCTTTTTCTCTTCGGCGTGTGGGGTTTGCAGGAAAAATCCTGGGAAACGCGAATCTTCGGTTTGATTTGTTTTCTCAGTGGGATGATCTCGAAAGAATCCGGCGGTCCGGTGGCCGTGGGTATCGGGCTGGCCTGGATTCTCGGGGCGGCACCGCAACCGGCGCGAACCTTCACCAGGCTTTTGGGATTCGCCGCGGTGGCGCTGGGAGCCGCGCTTTTTTATTTTGACACTAAAGTGGTTCCCCAGTCTTTGGGGATGAACTACGGATACGGAGACATCTTCGCTCCCTTCGGCTCCTCGATTTCTTCCCTTGCCGCGGCGCCCTTTCTCTATCCCGCGGAATTTTTCGGCCGCCTCTTCGGCCCTAGCCGACTGAAGTTTCTCTTCAAAATTTTATTGCCGTTGGGCCTCCTTCCGCTGTTCGCACCAATCTCGCTCTTGGCGGCGCTTCCCGGCATTTGCATGCTCTTCCTCGCGCAAGGAGATCAGCGGCTCTCTCTTGGATTTCATTACGCGATCGAACCCTCGGTAGGCATTTTTCTAGCGCTAGTGGCGGCGCTCGCCTCGGCCAAATTGCTTACGCACGAAAAGAAAATTCTATGTGTGCTGCCCTGGCTGCTGCTGCTTACTTACGGACGCAGCGAAGCGTTTCACTGGCGTTTCCACGAAACTACTCCTCACCAAGAATGGGTGAAAAAAGAAATTTTACCCAAAATCGATCCTGTGGCTTCGCTCGGTGCGAGTAACGCTCTCGTCCCTCATCTTTCCACACGCCGCTGGGTGCACTATATTCCCATCCTCCCGGCAGAAGGGGGGAAGCCCGTGGATTGCGTGCTATGGGAGCGCAGCCTGAGCAATGCGCCGATGACGGGCGCAGAAGAAAACACGCTCAGCGCGGAGCTAAACGAGAAATATACGCTCGAATACTCCTGCCGCACCCTAACTCTCCACCGGCTCAAGGAGCGCAACGAATCTTGCGCTTCTCCACTACCGGCCTGCCCCTTAGAATAGGAAAGTAATTTTGAAAAAGCCGCGCTACATTCTGAAAATATGTCAGGAAAGCCCCCTCCTTCCTTGGGCCGCGCTTTTCCTCGCACTCGCGCTGGCCGTGACCCAATTCGGCGGAACCAATGCCCGCTCCCGCATCGCTGCCCTCCGCGCGATGACCGAAGGCCATGTGCTCACCATAGACTCCTACGTAGACTGGACCTTCGATTGGTCCCTCGCGCCGAATGGACACTACTATTCCAATAAAGCGCCGGGCGGCGCCCTGCTCGGCTTGCCCGCCTTCGCTTTGCTCGACTACCCCACGCGACTGCCGAATAAAAAAATCGATGCGCAGGGAAGAGCCCCCGAACCGGGCTACCTCCAGCTCACTCTTTTCAATCTGCTGATGCAGTTATTGCCGTTTGCCTTCCTCGTGCTCTATGCGGGGAGAAAACTGCAGGAGCGAGGAGTGTCTTCTTCCGGCCTTCACTTCTTTGCGCTCGCCGCGTTCTTTGGCAATACCGCCGCCATTTATATGAACTGTTACTTCGGCCATGGACTCGCCGCGCTTTTATTTCTCGCCGCTATGCTCGCCTGGCTCGAGAGGCGATACGCCTGGGCTTCTTTTTTCTTCGCGGCCACCATGCTCACCGACTACGCCGGCGCTTGCGTGATTCCGTTTTTTCTCCTCGCCACTTTTTGGAGGGAACGAAACGGGAAAATAATTCTTCCTATTGCGCTCGGCGCTGCGCCCATCGCCCTGCTCTGGATATGGTACCACTGGGTGGCCTTTGGCAGCCCCTTCGCCGTAGCCTCCCAGTTTATCAATACCACCCAGCTCGTGCACGTCGAAGGCAGCGAGAACTTATGGGGCACCGTGGGAATTTTCCCGATTCCCGGCGCCCTGAAGGGTTTGCTCTTCGGTTCGGAACGCGGAATTCTGTTTACCCAGCCCTGGATACTCGCGGTGATTCCGCTTTTGTTTTTTCCAAAATCGAAAGAGCTGCCCAGCGGGTCTCTCTTTTTATTCTTGGGCGGCTTTCTTGGCGTGCTCTGGATGAATAGCAGCGTAGGTGCTTGGTACGGCGGGCACGCGATCGGGCCTCGCTACCTCGCGCTGGCTTTTCCCGCGTTCGCCTTGATGATCGCCTGGCGTTGGAATGAGTTACCTGAATGGGCACGCAGCGTTCTCTGGGTCACGCTGGGAATCGCGCTCGTATTCCGGATTTTGATTTATCCCTTCTCGAATCTGGCCCCGATGGAGAATCTTTGGCTCTATCACGCGGGTAAATTCTTTGAAGCGCATGCCGGCACCGCATTTCTGCGTTTGGGGATTGCGCTCACTCTTTCCGCAGCGACGCTGCTTTGGGTGAAGTCGAGAAGAGCCGCGGCCTAGCGACAAGTAAAAAAGAATTTTGCTTCGTACTCATGATTACTCGTCATGGAGTATCCCGCCATCCCGGCGTCACCGAGGATACCTCCGCCCAGCACGGCCGCCGTTTGCGAAGCGCTGCGCACGCCCTTGCGCGTATTCTCGTTCATCGAGCCGTTGTAGTTGGTTTTATTTTCCTTCACCACGTACATGCGTCGTTTTTGTTTCTCACAAAAGTTATTCGCTTCTTTGATCGCGGCTTCTTCGGCATCTTCTTTTTCATGATCGGAAGAGACTACTTTGTTCACGCCGTTGGCGCCGGGAAGGATCCGCACTTTGGCGGAAGAACAGGCGCTAAAAAGCAGGGCTAATGCTAAGCAAAAAAGAGCACGTTTCATGGAAACTCTCCGAAAATTAGAACTTCCTAAAAGTTTAAAGCAGACCTAGCAATTTTAATAACTCATTGATTGGAAACTGTTTTTCGTGTGGCATAAACTTTGCCACACTTTGTGGCAAAATCCATTGATTACGCCGCAATGCGTTGCTATATTGCATCGCAACATGAGCATCCAACAAGTAAACAACGCCCTGGATTTCCGGTGGTGGCTACAGAAAGAGTTCACGGACCGAAGCCGGAAAAACCCGCGCTTCTCCCTCCGCTCTTTCGCCAAATTGCTGGATATGGATGCTTCCTCCGTATCGCAAATCCTGGCCGGCAAACGCCGGATCTCTCCCAAGATCGTAGAAAAAATCAGCAACCGCCTCTCGGTGCCGCCCGCCACCAAAGCGCAGCTGCTTGCGGCCCTGCCGAAAAAGAAACCGGAAAGCACCACCGCTGTTCCGGCTTTTCACCAGCTTTCCGCCGATGCCTTCGCCGTAATGGCCGACTGGTACCACTACGCCATCCTGGAGCTCACCTTCACGAAAAATTTTAGCGATTCCCCGAAATGGATCGCCAAAAAACTCGGTATCAGCGCCACCGAAGCCTCGGTGGCGCTCGAACGCCTGGAGCGTTTGGAATTACTCGAAAGAAAAGAGGGGCGCCTCGTGAAAACCGAAGCCTTCCTCACGAATTACTCCGAAGGCCAAACCGGCCCCGCCCTCAAAGAGTTGCAGCGCCAGCTATTGCAGAAGGCTTTGGCCGCGATCGATCTCGTGCCCCAAGAAATGAAGGACATCACCGCGATGACGATGGCGGTTGATCCCACCCTCATTCCGGAAGCGAAAGCGCGCATCAAAACGTTCCGCCGCGAGCTTTGCGCTTTCCTGGACCAGGGCAACCGCACCCACGTTTTCAATCTGGGCGTTCAGCTCATCCCGCTTTCCAATTCAACCATTACCGAGGAAAAAGACCATGAGTAACCCGAAACACCTGATCCTATTTGCGCTGGCACTCAGCCTGGGAGCATCCACTACTTTCGCCGCCGAGGGCGGATCCGAGAGCGGAGGCGGAGAAAACTCCGTGGTTTGTTTTGCCGATCCGACTATTCCGGCCGCGATCCGCAACCCTCAGAGCCCGCGTTTCGGCCAGATCCTAGATGCCGAAACTACCGGGGGAATCATCACTTCCGTGGAAGCCTACGATCTCTATGAGGCCCGAATGCCCCGCGGTCTAGACCGAATGGCTCCCTCCATCATCGGAATAGGCGCAAATGAGGGCGTCCGCGCCTATTCCGAAAAAATTGCGCAGAGATTTGCCCCCTTCATTCCGGCGGCGGCGAACCTGATCCGCAATGGCTCCGCGGTATTTTCTGATGATAAGATTATCATGCGTCCCGCCGGCCTCAAGCGCGTGCACGACGAGAACGACGTTGGGTACATCGACGCTTCCCGCTGCGTAGTGGCCACCATGGCCACCCAATACCGCACAGGATCCGAAGACCAGCTGCAAATCGACTCCCGGCTTTTCAACCATCCTTCTCACTCCCGGCTGAGCGGGGCCGTGCTCTTCTTGCATGAGCTGGTGTACCATACGGCGCGGCTCGAGCAGGAACAACGAGACAGTCGCGCCACCCGCGCCCTCGTAAGCAGCCTGATAAATTCCACGCCGATAGATTCCGTTGCTTTTCTGGAACGCATGAAGAAATTGGGATTTTCTTACGGCGATGGGGACGCCAATACGTTCGCGAGAATGACTGCCGATCTCACGTCGAATGAAGAAGCAAATTTCAAAAAATATATCGAAGACGCCGCCAAAGAAAACAACCTGGCCTTCGTGAAACGCTACAACCAGTGGCAAACGAAATACGGGCCACATTCCATAAAGGCCAAAATTTCTAAAGATGGTTTCTTTTTTCCGGAACGGGGTCCCACGCTAGTGGATAAGTCCACCTGGATGTACAGCGAACTACAGAGATTTTTTCCCGGGGCCTTCTTCCCGTCTTCCGGAGAAGACGACATCACCCGCACCGTTCGCGAGGAATGCAGCGGCAGACCCGCCGGCTGTGAGCCCGTTTTGAAATCGCTGGTAAAAGACGTGCTGGCATCCAAAGACAGACTCACTCGCTTGGCCCGAACCTACTGGCTGAAAACGATGAATGAAAAGCTATATCCCGAGCTCGATAAGCTCGCTCAATTCGACGCGGAGGCAAAAGCGAAAGCCAAGGAGATCATTACCGATGCCATTGCGCACGGAAAAATCCATGAGGAATCTTTCGCGTCAAACGTCGGCATCACTTTCACCATTGACGGCGAACACACGATTTACCCAAGGTTGGCGAAAATTAGGTTTCTAATCCCCTGAAATTAGCAGAGAAAAATCGTTTCCGGAGAGGCCCTAAACTGGGCCTCTTTTTTTGCCCATGCGCTCTGCGGCAATTCGGGCAATTTCCTTGTTCCCCCACCCCCAATACGCTATTTCTTTCCTTGGTAGCCCGGCACCATGCAGGCTGTCGGGGCTAACCCCGCCAGGACCGGAAGGTAGCAACGGTAACTCTTAGGCGGTTGTGTTGTGGTACCGCCGGGCCGCCACTAAATTTTAATAAAGGCAAAAGGGGAAAATAGCATAAGGCAAAATGGCAAGCTGCGGATCTCCTCCACTATGCCCCTCTGCCCTTATGCCTTTCTGCCCTTCTAAATAATGTCGTACATCGTACTTGCCCGCAAATACCGCCCCCGCCAGTTTTCCGAGCTAGTCGGCCAGCAGCATATCGCGCATACGCTCACCAACGCCTTCAAGCAAAATAAACTCGGCCAGGCCTATTTGCTCACCGGCACCCGCGGCGTAGGAAAAACTTCGGTAGCCAGAATTTTTGCCAAGGCTTTGCGTTGCGAAGACAAAGATTCCCAGCCCGGCGGTAAGCATCCCGGCATCGCCTGCGATAAATGCCCGAGCTGCCTCGAAATCAATAACGGCTCTTCGCTCGACGTGCTGGAAATCGACGGCGCCTCTAACAACGGCGTAGAAAACGTGCGCGAAGTGCGCGAGCAGGTGAAGTTCCTGCCTTCCCGCGGCCGCATGAAAGTGTACATCATCGATGAAGTGCACATGCTCACGAACGCGGCCTTCAATGCGCTCCTGAAAACGCTGGAAGAACCCCCCCCTCACGTTACGTTCCTGCTCGCCACCACCGAAGTACAGAAAATCCCGGCCACGATTCTTTCCCGCTGCCAGCGATTCGATTTCCGCCGCGTTCCGCAAACCCAGATCGCCGAACATTTGGCCAAGCTCTCGAAGCTCGAGGGAATCAAGGCCGCGCCGGCCGCTATCCGCTTGATCGCGAAAAAAGCCGAGGGCTCCGTGCGCGACGCGCTTTCTTCTCTCGATCAGTGTCTCGCGCTCGGCGGCACCGAGCTCACCATCGAGAGCGTGAGCGAAGCGCTCGGCATCGTGAGCGAAACGTTTCTCGTGAAAGTATTGAACCACACCTTCAAGCGTGAACTTGTGGAGGCCGCGGCGATGGTGCAGGAGGCCTTCCTCGGCGGCATCGAAATGAAGCAGATCGCGATCAGCCTTTCGGAAACGCTCCGGAATGCACTCTTCGTGAAATTCCGCGCCGATGCCTCGCTCACCGAGCTTTCTCCCGAGGAAAGAGCCGAGTACGAAGAGCTCGTGCAAACTCTTTCGCCGGAGACCATTCAGGCCGCCTACCGCGCCATGACCACCGCGCTCGAAGAAATTTTGCGCAGCCCTCTGCCCAAAGCCAGCCTCGAGATGGCGCTAGCGCGCCTAGCGGGAATCGGGCACCTGAAATCCCTCGAAGAATTATTGCGCACCATGCAGAACGGAACGATGCAGCTGGGTTCTTCCGGCGGGGCTAACGCTTCCCGTGCAACCCCTCCGTCCGCTAAGGCCCCAGTCGCGCCCCCATCCTTCGCGGAAAAAAAAAGTCCTTCGGTAGCTCCAATCCTGGCCCCGCCCGGAAAAGTTAGCGTATTGGCCGAAATGGAAACCGCGGGCCTGCCCGGCACTCCCGCCGGCCCCGTGGGCGTGCCCAACTTCGAAGATTTCGTGAAGTATGTGCTCCAGCAGAAACCTAGCCTCGGGGCTCTGCTCGAACATGCCCTGCCCCTGAGCGACACGGACGATTGGGCAAAAGCTGAAAGCATCCGTTTGGGATTCCGCAAAAGCCATTCTTTCTATTTGCTCCAGGCCCAGCACAAAACCAATTTTGAGCAGCTGCAAACTCACCTACGCTCTTATACCCACCGCGCCGTGCGCCTCGCGCTGGAAGCCGTGGCCGAGAGCGAAGCAAAGAGTCCCGTGGCCTCCATGCGCGAAAAAGAAAAAACGAGCCAGGCCCTAAGTGCCGCAGACGCAAAAACGCGCTTTCTTTCTCACGAGATCGTGAAGAACACGAAAGAAATCTTTGGCGCGGAACTTTCCAGTTTTGATATAGATAAAGCCAAGTCTTAGGAGACGGAATCATGAAACCACGTGGACCAATGGGCGGAATGGGAAATATGCAGCAGCTGATGCAACAAGCACAGCAGATGCAGAAAAAGATGGAACAAATGCAGGCCGAGCTCGCCACCAAATCGGTGGAGGCTTCTGCCGGCGGCGGTGCCGTGAAGGCCGTGGTGAGTGGCAAGCAGGAATTGCTCTCCCTCACGATCGCACCCGAGGCCCTCGAGGGCGCCGATGCCGAAATGCTTTCCGAGATGGTGAAGGGCGCCGTGAGCGAGGCCCTGAAAAAATCCAAAGAGTTAGAATCCCAAATGATGGGCGGGGCGTTCGGGGGCCTTCCCCTACCCCCGGGCATGTTCTAAGCTAAAGGCGGAGGCCTAATGTCTTTTCTTCCGTCCACCGCTGACGCCCTCACCCAACTCGTGCACGAGCTTTCCAAGCTGCCGGGAATCGGTGAAAAGTCCGCCACGCGCCTGGCCTACCATCTGCTAAACGCCGATTCCGATCGCGTGCGCCGCCTCACGGATGCTTTGCTCAAGGCCAAAGAAAAAATTCATCTCTGCGCCCAATGCTTCACTTATACCGAGAGCGATCTCTGCGAAATTTGCGTGAATCCTCTTCGCTCCCAAGATTCCATTTGCGTAGTGGAGCGCCCGAGCGACGTGCGCGCCCTCGAATCCTCCGGGAAGTTCAAAGGCACTTACCACGTGCTGCACGGCACTCTTTCCCCGGTAGACGGTATCGGTCCCGATCAAATACGCGTGCAGGAACTCCTGCGCCGCGTACGCGGCTGGATGGATACCAGTCCCACCCTCGCTAAAAAGGAAATCGTGCTCGCGCTGAACCCCAGCGTGGAAGGCGAAGCTACCGCACTTTATGTCACGCGTCTGATGAAGCCCCTTGGCGTTCGTCTCTATAAAATAGCCTACGGCCTTCCCATGGGCGGATCGATCGAATACGCCGACCGCGGCACCCTCGGCCGTGCGCTGGAGAATAGAACCGAGTGCTAGGAACCGGCGCGTCTTCCCAGCAGCCCAGCCTCCAAAGCTTGATCCAGCGGATGAGCCACGAACTCGGCACCAAGGCCGTGATTCTTTTTCACGAGAGTGGACAAATCTTGTATCGGTCCGGCTGGCTCGAGGACACTCACTTTCCCAGTATCGCCGCCCTCGCCGCCGCGATGATTGCGGCCGGAAAATCCATGGGCCAGCTCGGGAGCGCCTCCGACTCCCCTACGCGCTTCGCTTGCGACTCGGATGAGGTAGGGCTCTATACCGTAGCTGTAGGTTCCGACCACTGGCTGGCGGCGCTTTACGATCAGCCTCTGAATCCCGGCCTATTCCGCATGAAAGTAAGGCGTTACGCCGAAACCTTCGAGCGCCTGGGCGTGGCCAATCCCGAGCAGTGGGAGCTGCAAGAATCTGAAAGGGCTGCCAGCGAAAGTGAGCCCAGGGCAAAATCTAGCGGGGCCACAATGCCACCACTGGGGTCGGAAAATTCGGCCCCACTGGAAAATCTTACCGAGAAAGATTCCACCCTCTTTTCCGATATCACCGACGACGAAATCGATCGTCTCTTCGAAAACGCTCGTAGTTGAGGCCACTTATCTATGAGCTTCGTTAACTACAACTCAAAAGAAATTAACTGCAAGATCGTATACTTCGGTCCCTCGATGAGCGGTAAGACCACGAATTTGCAGTATATTTATTCGCAGACCCATCCCGACGGCAAAGGCAAAATGATCAGCCTGCAGACGGATAACGAACGCACTTTGTTCTTTGATTTTCTGCCCTTAGCGCTCGGTACGCTGAGGGGCTTCCGTATTCGTTTTCATCTCTATACGGTGCCCGGCCAGAGCTACTACGACGCCAGCCGGCGTTTAATTCTAAGAGGAGTCGACGGCATAGTCCTTGTATCAGATAGCCAAGTAACCCGGATGGAGGCGAACTTAGAAAGTTTCGCCACCCTCCGAGAGAATTTAGAGGAGCAAGGCTATGAACTCGAATCTATCCCACTCGTGCACCAGTTCAACAAACGTGATTTGCCTAACGTCTGCCCGCTCCCGGAAATGGAAAAGGTCCTTAATCCGAGCGGTCATCCTGCATTTGAAGCAGTGGCCAGCGATGGAGTCGGCGTCTTGGAGACTCTAAAGGGTCTGTCCAAACTGATTCTCAAAGACCTTAAAGGTCAACCCTAAACGGGACCTCCCTCCCGCCTTAGAGACAAAGTCGGATTACCAAAATATTTGAGGCGCATTAGGAATGCGCGCCTCGTTTTTTAGAAGGACTCTTTTATGAACAACGAATTGAAAAAAAATGAACTCTCTATCCAAGCTCTTCTGCTTCAGCTGCAAGCGCAGCGCGACGAAATTCTCTCGAATGGTAAAACCATTCGCGTAGATTTCAGCGTGGACCAGAACGAAATCCTCGACGAAGTGGACATGGCCCTCGCCGATACCGAACGCGGAATGAAAATGCGCCTCGGAAATCGCGAAAGCCTCTACTTCCGCAAGGTGGAAGAAGCCCTTCTGCGCATCAAAGACGGGACCTACGGCCAGTGCCTTGGTTGCGGCGGAGAAATCAGCGTGAAGCGCCTTGAGGCTCGTCCTACGGCCGAACTTTGCATCGAATGCAAAGAGGCCGCCGAGCGCAGTGAAGCTCTCAATGCCGAAGGACGACGCCATAAGAGCCTCGGCGACGCCGTGGACTTCAAAGTTTAGTTTTATCCGGGGGGATAACCTTCTCTAGGATGGAGAAGAAGGGGCGCTGGACGCGCTAAAAGGCCATGGGCATGGCCGTTAAGGGCCGGAGTACCGAAAGGTACTTCGGCCCTTTCTCATTGGCGGCATCCTCTTTATATGGATCCTTCCATTACTTCTTTACTGACGAGTGCAGCTTACTTCCTCGTAGGGATAGTCATAGCTTGAGATCAGCACGCCGGCTTCTTTTACGCGTCCGTTGAGGAGCGCTTTGGGAATTCCGTAATCGAAGCCCACCACGTTGAAATAAGTATTGGGGGAACCGCGATTTTGGCTCGACGTTTCGCCGCTCATCACGGATTGGTCGTCGAATATTACGGTGATGGCATTCGCCTGGATCTCGATACGACGGGGATTGCCGTTAAGCGTATTGCCCTTACACTCGAGAACCGTGGTGGCCGCGAAGGCAGAAGAGGAAATCGTGGCGAGGGCCAGGAAACTCAGGAGGAACTTCATACTTACTTCCCTTTTTAGGATGTCTTTCGTTTAGCTAATTTTCTTTTTAACCCCCCAAAATCAGAGGGTAAAGATGAGTATTGTTAGGATTTTGTTGGAGGCCTAAAACGAATAGAAAAGGGGGCTAAGCCCGAGCCCAGCCCCCTTACGGAAAAAAATCGAGCTTAGTACTCCACGTCTACGAGCGCACGGGCGTCGCGGACCTTACCCAATAAAGAGGGCAGATAAGCCGTTTTGGTATCAACAAAACGCTGGATGAGCGTCCCGCCGCGCAAAGAGGGCTCTTCCCGCAGGAGCGCGGCCATCTTACCGGCGAGCATGCCAAGACCGAAAGCCTTCGACGTGTACGTTATGGTACGTCCATCTTCGCCCACTGGGGCCGTAAGGGTTACGTAGGGAACTCCGATGCGAGCCTTGGTGCCATAGGTCTGGTTAACCGCTAGCTCAGTAAGCTCTTTATTCATCCCACCCACGAATAAAATATTAGCGGAGTAACAAGCCGGTTCTAAAGCTCCGTTATCGAATGCTGCATCAGATCCTATGGGCAACAGGAATGCGGTCTGAGGCTGCGCCGCCATTTTAAGGCAGCTACTTTGCATATCTGCTCCACCCAAGGGAGCCAGCACGATTGGAGCCTGAGAAGCGCCAAGTTCCAGCCCTTGATGAAAATGGTCCGTGGTTACCGAGCCTTCTTCCGTAAGAACCTGGATGGCGCTCACGGTTTGCACTCCATTTTTTTGGGCGAAGTAAGTGATCGCCGTGGCGTAGTCCGTATTACCCGGCTTGCCCGTGAAATCGAATTTTTCGCGCAAGGTTTCTCGCACGAAACTCATTTTTTCGTTCGGCAAGCTTGCCACTATGGCCAGCTCCACCCCGGAAGCGAATGCCGAACCAGAAATAGAACACAGCAAGACCAAGATCAATACGGGCTTCATAGCTTCTCCCCTTTAAACGGTTGTTTATTTTACATAAACATTATTTATAATAAAATCAAAAAGAAAGGGGCGGTTAAGCCCCCTCCTCGTTTCTGAGTACTAGCGTTCTTAGTTAAGAGCGTTGAGTACGTTGATGCGCTTTCCGGTAATGGTCTTACCTGAAAGGGCGCCGACAGCATCCCCAGAATCCATCAAGCGGCGCTTGATCTCTTTGAAGTCTGCGTTCGGGAAGTGCGACCATACGAGGGCGGCTGCGCCGGCAACGTGCGGACAAGCCATCGAGGTACCCGAGAGCTTGTTGTACTTATTGCCAGGAACAGTGCTGTATACGTTCGTACCGGGAGCTCCCACGTGCACCGATTTAGCGCCGGTGTTCGAGAAGTAGGCCAGCCCATCAGTCTCGCTCGTAGCAGCTACGGTGATCATGTTTTCCAAGTTGAAAGCGGCGGGGTAAACCGGGTCGCTGTCGTTGTTGGTGGAATCGTTACCAGCGGCCGCGATGAAAAGCACACCCTTCGCTTGAGCGCGGAGGATAGCGTCTTTCAGGGCGTTGTTTCCGTCGTCGCCTTTGCCGCCCCAAGAGTTGGAGAGAACTTTAGCGCCGCGGCTCACGGCATAGTCGATTCCTTTGATGGCGTCAGCGGTGGTGCCGCTGCCTTGGCCGGAGAGGAATTTCACTGCCATGATGGAAACACGTTGGTTCACACCCGAAACACCTTGTCCGTCGCCGCCCACAGCACCGATAGTGCCGGCGCAGTGCGTGCCGTGCTCGTTGTCGTCGTAAGGAAGGTTGTCGTTGTGCACGAAATCCCAGCCCACAACGTCACCGGTGATTTCGTCACCTTGTGCGTCTACGCCGGTCTTAACCGCGTTCAATGCCTTAGGATTTCTCCAGATATTGAAAGCCAAGTCAGGGTGGGTATAGTCCACGCCGGTATCGATCACGGCCACGATGAGGTTCTTGGAGCCTTTCTCGATAGACCATGCCTTATCAGCGGAAACTTTTAGTACGCCCCATGCTTGCGAAAGATTCGGATCCGCAACGGGGGGATTCACTTCCGCGGGCAATGCTGGGATTGCCGGACGGTTTGCAGGAGGAGGAGTGGGTCCACCGCCGCCTCCGCCACCACCGCCGTCTTCACAGCCTGGGGGATAAGGGATGCCGGGGATCAAGCAGGGCTGACCGCCGCCGGGAGGAGGGGTTCCGCCGCCTCCGCCGCCGCTGTCTTCACAGCCGGGAGGATAAGGAATTCCGGGAATCATGCAGGGCTCGCCGAGCTTCTTCGGCTGCGCAAGCTGATTGGGGAAAGCGTAGAGCATGTAGTTCGGCTGAACGTATTCAACCGAAGGATCACGCTGAATGTCGGCCACCACTTGTTCCACCGAGAGGTTGGAGGTGTTGAACGTGAGCTTTTCGAAATTTTTGAAAGCGCCCTTGAAGCGATCAACGGCCACTACGTTCACGCGCGAGTACATTGCCGTCATCGTGCGGAAAGAGCGGTTGGCACCGTCTTTATATTTCACGATCACTTCACCCTCGCGGTATGCAGGACGAAGCTGACCATTCACTTGGATCATCTGGCTTTGCGCAGAAGCTGCGCCACCGGCTAGTACACCCACCAAGGTGACGATTGATAAGAAGACGTTCCCTATTTTCATTAATCCCTCCGTTAGCCGAAATTCCAATGGTCTCTGTCTTGAGGCCGTTCACGTTATTCGGTAGAGATATGAAAACGCGGTTACGTGGAAAATAGGAATGGTATCTTCTGGATAGCGCTGGCAAAACCTTACACAAACGCTATGTACTTTTTATTATGGCCGCTCGCAGCAAATCAATGATTTTTTCATCACTGAAATCTAGCCGACCAAAACGAGCTGCGTCATTCTTGAATTTGACAAAAAAAAGAGGGCCTCGGAGGCCCTCTATCAACTCGTTCTATTTTCTAACTAGTTGTTTACGGAAGGATTTTGCTGCTGGCGACGAATAAAGGTCGGAATATCGTATTCATCGTCGGAGAGATTGGTCACACCGAGGCTCCGTGCGATCTGTTGCGCACGAGCAAGGCTTTCGGAACGCGCGTCCCGGGCCTTCACTGCGGGTGACTCTTCTTTTGTGCGCGCTTCGGCCGCCGCGGCCTTCTCCTCAAACATCTCCACTTGCTCCATCTTGCGCGCAAGCTCTGCCGTAGAAGGGGTTGCGGTGGCCGCGCGTGGCTGAGAAGGCGCTACGGGAAAGGTTTCCTCGAACTCCTCCATGATATCACGCTCATCCTCGGCCTCGCCGCCAGCGCCGAAGGAATCGATTTGCGCATCCAATTCAGCCAAGGAAGCCGAAGGGATGATTTGATCGAGCTCCTGCTTCATTGCGGGAGCCGGAGGGGGAACTGAAGGGGCGACAGGAGCCGCCGAAGCCATCCCGCCGTTTAGCGCGGGGTGATTATAGTTAGCTCCGGTGCCGAGAGCCATTGGCCGCTCAGGAACCGAGCTGGGCACGGACGCCTGCTTGGGAAGACTAGAGAGCGATTCCGCCTGGGTGCCGGCCATCGAACCCATACCCTGAGGAAGCACTCGCTCCATCGTAGCGGGCACGCCGAGCTGCGCCTGTGCGCCGATTCCCGTAGCGATCACGGTGATCTTCACGCGGTTCTTCATGTTCTCGTCGATCACGGAGCCGAAAATAATCTCGGCATCTTCGTGGGCGGCTTCCATGATCAAGGTGGTAGCTTCGTTCACTTCGAAGGCCGTGAGGTCAGATCCGCCGGTTACGTTGATGATCAGGCCGGTGGCGCCGTCTACCGAGATATCCTCGAGCAGCGGAGATGAGATCGCGTTGGTTGCAGCTTCTACGGCGCGGTGCTCGCCCTCGCCGATGCCGGTTCCCATGAGGGCCAGGCCCTTATTCGCCATGATCGTGCGAACGTCGGCGAAGTCGGTATTGATCAAGCCCGTATGATTGATCAAGTCCGAGATCCCTTGCACGGCATTCAGGAGAACTTCGTCGGCCTTTTTGAAGGCGTCCATGAAGCTCATCGAGTTACCGGCGATCGAAAGCAGTCTTTGATTAGGAATGGTGATCAGGGAATCCACGCTTTCGCGGAGGAAACGGATACCATCGCCCGCCTGGCGCATGCGTTTACGGCCTTCAAAATCGAAGGGCTTCGTCACTACGCCCACGGTGAGGATGCCGAGTTCTTTGGCGATCTTCGCGATCACGGGAGCCGCGCCGGTTCCGGTACCACCGCCCATGCCGGCCGTCACGAATACCATGTCGGAACCCTGGAGCACGTCGGCGATTTTATGATAGTCCTCGAGGGCCGCGCGTCTTCCCACTTCGGGATTCGCACCGGCGCCAAGGCCTTTCGTAAGTTCGCCGCCGATGGCAATCTTCACTTCCGCGAGGGAAGCACCGAGGGCCTGACGATCGGTATTCACGCAGATGAACTCCACGCCGCTCAATCCCGATTTGATCATGGTGTTTACGGCATTGCCGCCCGAGCCGCCCACGCCGATTACCTTAATTTTCGCCCCTTGGGCCACCGTTGCTGCTTTATCCAGCTCAAACATGCGTTCCTCCGTCCTAGAATAAATCCTTAAACCAGCCGTTCATCATATCGCGCATCCGGCGTCCTACGCCTTCGCCCATATGGGATCGGTGATTCTTGGCTGCCATTTTATTTGCCGCGTATTTCAAGAGCCCCACTCCGGTGGCGTATTTTGGGGAATTCACGATGTCGCGCATTCCCCCCATACCACTGGGGTAGCCCCTCTTCACGGGCATCTCAAAAACCATTTCCGCTAATTCCGGCATTCCTTCGAGCAGGGAACATCCGCCAGTGATCACCACTCCGCTGCCTATGAGATCGGTATAGCCCGTCTTCTCAATCTCGGCTTTGATCAGCTGGAAAATCTCTTCGGTGCGCGGCTCGATGATTTCGGCGAGCAAACGACGGGCCACGATGCGTGGCTGGCGCCCGCCCACTCCCGGAACCTCGATCGTTTCTTCCGGCGCAATTAACTCTTTCATGCAGCCGCCGTGGCGCACCTTTAATTTTTCGGCCTCCACCTGCGGAGTCCGCAAGCCCACCGCGATATCGTTGGTGATATGATTTCCGCCGATATTGATCACGCCGGTATGCACCAGCGCACCGCCCACGAAGATGCAAATGTCGGAAGTGCCGCCGCCGATATCCACGAGCGCCACGCCCAACTCTTTTTCATCATCCGAAAGCACGGCTTCGGCCGAAGCGATCGGCTCGAGCACGAGCTCGCTCACGTTGAGGCCTGCACGGTTCGAGCACTTCACGAGATTTTGCGTGGAGGAAGAATTCGCGGTTACGATGTGAATTTTGCCCTCGAGGCGCACGCCGTTCATGCCGATCGGCTCTTTGATACCGTCTTGGCCGTCGATGATGAAATCCTGGGGAATTAAGTGAATTACTTGCCGGTCGGCGGGGATGGCAATTGCTTTGGCCGCATCGATCACGCGCTCTACATCGTCTTTATCGATTTCACGGTTCTTCACCGAAACAACGCCGGAAGAATTAAAGGAGCGAACGTGATTACCGGCTACGCCGATATATGCCGAGGAGATCTGGCAGCCCGACATCAGCTCCGCTTCTTCGATCGCGCGCTGAATGCCTTCTACGGTGGAATCGATATTAATTACCGCACCTTTGCGCAGACCGGTAGAAGGCCGCGTGCCAAGTCCGATGATATCGATGCCCGTTTCCGTTACCTGCCCAACGATGGCGCAGATCTTGGTCGTGCCGATGTCCAAACCAACGATGAATTCTTGCTTGGCCACGACCCCCTCCTTAGGAGCGTTTCCGCTACTGTTACCGCAATGACACGGTAGCCTATACTATTAGGGTAGAGTTACCGTTCTAGTTTGACAACCACTTTCTTCCCTAGCTCCAAACGAATTAATCTAGGGTTTTTGCCGGTTTGCGCGAGATGGCGCAGCACAGCTTCCCAATGCTTGACTTGAGTGGACAAATCTCCTTCGCCAAAGCTTGCGGTGTATAACCGATTTGGCTGCTTACCTTTTATAGGGAGATTACGAGGGGGAAAGCGCAGTGTTAACACGTAGGGCGCCGCCCCATCTTCCGCATCCATTCGCACCGTTACTTCGCCCAAATCTTTCTCCGAAAAGAGGGGCGAAGTGCGCAAAGTAGTGAGAATTTCCAGCCCAGTCTCTACACGCTTCCGTGATAATTCCGAATTGCGAAAGCCCCCCTCCACCTGAACCAAGGGATAGGCAAGCGAATCACCAGTCTGAATTTTATAAAAAGGACGCCCCTCTCCATTCAGGTAATACATCGAGCCGGCACCGAGGATGGCCACGGGAATCTGCGGATCGTATTGAATTTCGATGCGGTTGGGGAGCGCCCTCACTACGGTGGCCGAATGCACCCACGGCTCTTTCTCCACGCTGCGACGCACGCGATCGAGATCTAAAGAAAATATATTTGTATTTGGGGGGATGCCGGCGAGGCGGAGAATATTCTCTTTTTCGGCCTTGCCCTTAGTGAGCACCACCACTTCCTTTACGGCGAAGCGGGGAGATGTTAACAGAAAACTGCGAAGCTCCATGCCGCCAAAAATCAACGCCACGAGGCCCAGCGCCATGGGCACACCGACGAAGATAAATGGTTTGGCGGCGCTTGATTTCATTTCAGGGTTTTGCCGTTGAGCTGAACTACTTCCTCTTGGAGGCGGATTCCTGAAGTAGCATAAACTTTTTCTTTGGCCGTTTGAATGAGAAAGAGCACGTCGGCCTTGGTAGCGCCGCCCTCATTCACGATGAAGTTGGAATGCTTGGCGCTGATCCTGGCCCCGCCCTTAGCAAATCCCTTCAAGCCCGCTTCCTCGACGAGCCTCCACGCATTTTTGCCTTCCGGATTGCGAAAAACGCTGCCGCAGCTCGGCAATTCGATTGGCTGCGCGGCTTTGCGCTTCCTCACCGATTCGGCCAAGCGGGCGCGAATCACCTCGGGTTCTTCACGCTTCAAATTCAACCGCGCCCCCCAGATCAACTCGCCGTCTTCGAGGTAATGCTGCTCGCGGTAGGAATATTTCAGCGCCGCCCCGGAAACCGTTCTCTCCGTGCCACGCAAGCTCACCACTTCTACTTCTGCCAAAACTTCCGCGATCCACCCCGAGGCCGTACCGGCGTTCATGAACACCGCGCCGCCTAGGTTTCCGGGCACCCCCGAAAGCGCGTCGATTCCCCCGAGACCCGCTTCCGCGCACCCGCGCAATAAACGCGAGTTCAGCGTGGACGCCGAAGCCCGCACATTCGTGCCGGAAATCTCCAGGAATGACTCGAGCTCTTTCGTGCAAATCACTACGCCATCAAAGCCTTCATCGGGCGCCAGCACGTTCGAGCCGTTTCCCAGCACGAAATAGGGAGTACCGGTATCCAGCAAATATTTCCCGATCGCGTGAATATGCCGCTTCGTTATGGGCATGGCCAAAATATGGGCCGGGCCGCCAATACGGTAAGAAGTATAGCGGGCCAAGGGTTCATTCGAGCGGTGCGGGACTTCGCCGGGAAACATCAGAAGAATCTAGCGCAAAACGCCAAATCGTGCGATCTCCAAAGTGACCAACCGGGGAGACGCTAATGACCAAAATTTTGATCCTCATCGCCCTCATGAGCTCTCCCTGCGCAAGCGCCGAAGAAAAACTCGTGGCCGAATGCAGCGGCCGCTCCTACCTGCACCAAATTTTCCTGCTGAACGAAAATCCCATTACGCCCACTTCTTTCCGCTACGAACGCCGTACTTTTTTCGGCAATAGCTTGCAAGAAAGCTATCCGGTGCGGCTCGAGGATGCAGACCTCTTCGAAAAGAAAATCACTTTCATTTCTTTCGAAGCCGGCGCCATCTTCGCCGTTTCCGCGGGCTCACAGCGCAAATTCCTGCGCGGACAGCCGGGGCTCCAAGCTACGGCCTATAATTACCGCAAACCCGGCTCGGGCGGTCCCTTGGATTATACGGGAAATTGCTGGATCGACTACGAGCTGGCGCTGAAGCTGCCCACTTGGCTGAAGTAGACGCGTAGGTACGAGCCGGAAGAATAATATTCATTTAACGGGCTATAAAACCTTCAGCAAGGCCTCGCCGGCCACGTACACGTTCCCCGCCCCCAGGGTCAGGAACAGATCGCCGGGCTTCATCTTGGGCGCGAGCTTCGCGGCGGCGGTTTTCACGTCGCCCAAGTATTCCACCAAGTTGTGCCCGTTCTGCCGAATATCTTGGGCCAGCTTTTCGGCGTTGATGCCAGCGATCGGCGCTTCGCCGGCCGCGTAAATATCGGCCACGAAAACCAGGTCGGCATCATCGAAGGCGCGCACGAACTCTTCGTAGCAATCCTGGGTGCGGGAATAGCGGTGCGGCTGAAAAAACGTGACGATGCGCCCACTCCAGGCTTTGCGCGCGGCCGCGAGGGTGGCGCGGATCTCGGTGGGATGGTGCCCGTAATCGTCGAATACCTTCACCCCGCCCTTTTCGCCCTTGAGCTCGAAACGCCGGCGCACGCCGCGGAACTGCGCCAAACCGTCGCGCGCCTGCTCGAAAGTAAGCCCGATCTCCATGCCCGCCGCGATCGCCGCCAGGGCGTTGAGCACGTTGTGCTTGCCCGGCACGTTGCTTTTCGCGTCGCCGAGTTTTTTATCGGCCCTCCACACCTCGAAGGTGGTGCCGAAGTTTTCGAAGGCGAGGTTTCTCACCTGAAGATCGGCCTGCGGAGAAAATCCGTACGTCAGGTAGGGCTTCTTCAGGCGGGCAAGAATGGTTTTCACGTTCTCGTCGTCCTGGCAAAGGATCGCCAGGCCGTAGAAGGGAATGCGGTTGATGAAATCCACGAAGGCATCTTTGATGTTCTGGATATTGCCGTAATTATTGAGGTGATCATTGTCGATATTGGTCACGATCGCGATGGTGGCGGGAAGAAGGAGAAAGCTTTTATCGCTCTCGTCGGCTTCGGCCACCAGGAAATCCCCCTTGCCGAGCTTGGCGTTTCCGCCGAGCGCGTCCACTTTCCCGCCGATGATAATCGTGGGATCCAGATCGTTATGCTGTACGAGGGTGGCGATCATCGAGGTGGTGGAAGTTTTTCCGTGCGTGCCGGCCACGGCGATGCTCGTTTTCATCTTCATTAGCTCGGCGAGCATCTCGGCGCGCTGGATGATGGGAACCTTACCCCTGCGGGCGGCCTGGATCTCGGGGTTTTTTTCGTCGATCGCGCTCGAAACCACCACCACATCGGCAGTGGCGATATTATTTTCGTGGTGGCCGTAGTGAATCGTGGCGCCGAGGGCGGCCAGGTGCCGGGTGGTATCGCTCTCGTGGAGATCGGAGCCCGAGATAGTATAGCCCTGCGAAATGAGGATCTCGGCGATCCCGCTCATGCCGATGCCGCCGATACCGATGAAGTGGACTTTTCGTTTCCGGGTTTTGTAAAGCATCTATCCTTCTAAAATTCCGCGCGCGATCTGAATCGCGGCATCGGGCTTGTGCAGCTCGCTCATTTTTTGCGCCAGGGATTTTAATTTCGAGCGGTCACCGTAAAGGTCTTTCACCGCGCCCGCAAGGATTTGCCCCGTGAGCTTGCCCTGCAGGAAAGAAAGCGCCGCGCCGAGCTTCTCGATCTCGGTGGCATTGAATTCTTGGTGACGGTCCTTGGAAACGAGGGGGATCAAGATGGCCGCCTTACCCGCGGCCGCCAGCTCCGCCAGGCTTCCCGCGCCCGCGCGGCAAATCACCAAGTGCGATGCCTTAAACGATTCGGCCATTTCGAAGATGAATTTCTCCACCCGAACTTTCGTGAAACCGGCCTCGTGATACTCTTTTTTCGTGCGTTCGAAATCGGCTTCGCCGGTTTGGTGGAGAATTTCGATCTCCAGGCCTTTCCAAAACGGCGCGGCTTGGGTCAGGAGACGATTGATTCCCATTGCTCCCTGCGAGCCACCGAACACGAAGATCTTGAAGGGATTGGCTTTGAATAAAGCGTCGGCTTCGGGATTATTCCAGCGCGCCTTCTCGATTTCGGGACGGCAGGGATGCCCCACGGCACGCACATCTTTGCCCGGGAATTTTTCACTGGAGGCGGCGAAGTTCACGTAGATGCGCTTGCAGAATTTCGCCATCCAACGGTTCGCCAAACCCGGCATGCGGTTCTGCTCGAGGATCTCGCAGCGCACGCCGCAGATCGAGCCCAGCACAAGGAAGGGCGCCCCCGCGTAGCCTCCGGCACTGAAGATCAGATCCGGACGACGAGTGAGCAGAATTTTTGCGCATACGAAAACGGAGAGAAAAAGCGATACGAGAGTCTTGAAAGTACTGAGCAGTCCCTGCCCCTTGAGCTTGCCGGAAGGAATGAGCACCAATTCATAGCCCGCCCTGGGAACAAGCTTTTCCTCGATGCTGCCCTTCGCGCTCACGAAGAATATCTCGGTATCG
The DNA here is from genome assembly GCA_050246755.1 of Bacteriovoracia bacterium. Taxonomy (GTDB): domain Bacteria; phylum Bdellovibrionota; class UBA1018; order CAIPTA01; family CAIPTA01; genus JAKFYM01. Next base: position 1,485,758 of record JBFWVL010000001.1, on the reverse strand, counting down.
GGCGCGAGTTTGCGAATCTCCCCCGCCACCGCCACCTGGGGATAGAGATGCCCGCCGGAGCCGCCTCCGGCGAAAGCGATGCGTAGTTTGCGGGGAGAACTTGCCATTTTACCGGGCTTCGCGCCGCGCCTGAGCGGAAACGTTGAGGAGAATCCCGATGATCGAGAGCGCGCAAATGATCGAAGAGCCCCCGCTCGAGATGAACGGCATATTCATTCCCTTGGTAGGAAGAAGCCCAAGCACGATCGCGGCATTCCAGAAAACCTCGAACCCAAGCAGAATCGTGAGGCCGGCGGCGAGCATCTCGGCATAGCGGGTGTCGGCCTTGGCCGCCGCGCGGATCCCGCGGAACACTAGGAGCATGAGCGTGAGACTCAGGAGCGCGATACCGAGAAATCCGAGCTCTTCCCCCACCACGCTAAGAATAAAATCGTTATGCGCCTCGGGAAGATAAAAGATTTTCGCCTTGCTGTTACCGAGGCCGACGCCGAATAAACCGCCACGATAAAAGGCGATGAAAGATTGCACGATCTGGAAACCCGCCCCTTGGGGATCGGCCCAAGGATCGAGGAAAGTAAGCAAGCGCGCGAGACGATACGGCGCCACGATGATCGCACCGGCCAAGAGAGGGACCACCGCTAATGCCGCCCCAGCGAGATACTTCAATTGTACGCCACCCAAGTAGAGCATCAGGCCCGTGGTGGCGATGATGAGGGCCGTGCTGCCGAAATCGGACTGCAGCATGCAGAAAAAAATCATCACCACGCTGGGCCAGAGGTGAAAAAGAAATCCGGTCGTCACCTTACCGAACTCCTGGTCGGGCCGGGCGAGCAGACGCGCGAGCATGATCACCACCGCCACCTTCGCAAATTCCACGGGCTGCAGGGAAAATCCGGCCACGTTGATCCAGCGGCTGGCCCCGCCCGCGCGGTGGCCGAGGCCGGGGATCTGGGTGAGCGCCATGAGAAAGAAACCTACGGACAGAAGATACGGCGCGAGCTTTTCCCAAACGCGGTAGTCGAGGAAGCGGCAGACCGTCATGCAGGCCAAGCCCATCATTAGGTAGATCAGGTGGTGATTGAAATAATAGAGACCGTCGCCGAATTTTTCCTGGGAAAGGATATAGCTCGCGGAATACACCATCACGAGCCCGAAGGCGGCGAGGCTGAGGGCCGTGAATAAAAGAAGCTTATCTACGGGCCCGCCCTTGGTGACGGGCAGAAAAGAAAAATTTTGAGAGAGAGCTAACTTCATTGTCGGCTTTCCGATTGTGAGAGTGGCGCGCTAAATTTCTTCGACGTACTTCTTGAAGTAATTGCCGCGCTCTTCATAGCTTACAAACATATCGTAACTCTCGCAGCCCGGGGACAACAAGATGATATCTCCCTCGCGCGACTTCTGGTACGAGAGCAAAACGGCTTCTTCAAATGTCCCGACCAGAAAGGTCTCCGAAAAATCACCCAGGCAGCGGTTAATATGCTCTTTCGCCTCGCCCACCAGCACCAGGGTTTTTACACGGGTCTTGATGATATCCGAGAGGGACGTGAAGTCCGCCTGAGCATCCCGGCCTCCGGCGATTAAAATTACGGGGTCTAAGGGAAAAGAATCGAGAGCCAGACGAAGCGTGTCCACATTCGTGGAACGAGAATCGTTGATCAGCTGCACGCCTCCCTTTTTCTTCACGAATTCGAGGCGATGCGGCACACCCGGAAAAGTGTCGATCACTTTTTGGATCGCTTCGTTGGAGATACCGATGATCTTCGCCACGTTGAGGGCGGCCATCAGATTATCGCGGTTATGCAATCCGTAGAGCTTGAGACCGCGGAGATTAAATGTGGTGCGATTTTGCTCGGTCTCTTTCCACACGAGCTCGCGCCCGCTCGAGGCGAGCCAGCAGCCCTTGTAGAGGCGCGCCGTTTCTTCGCCGAGGCTGATGGGATCTTTGCGGCGGTACACGCGCTTGGGGGCCGGATTTCCGGCCACGAGGGCCTTGAGGTTGGAGTCGCGAAAGTTGTAGACGATGAAGCACTTGTCGTCGAGATTGCTCAACACGTTTCTCAGCGTTTGTCCGTAGAGCTCGGGCGTGGAAAAGCGCTCCGGAAAAGGAGGCTGGAGCGAAGTGAGCACGAATACGTAGGGCTTTAATTGCTGGATATTATCAAGCTGGAAAGGGGACAGCTCGAGCACCACGTAGTCGGCCTTAGAGCCTTTGAGCAAAAAATTCGCGAGGGGCTCGCCGTGGTCGCCGCTAAAAAACGCGGTTTTCTTGCCGGCCTCCATGAAAGCACGAAGGAGAAAAGCCACTGAAGTCTTGCCTTCGCTGCCCGCAATGGCGAGGATGGGCACGTTGATTTCCTGGGCGAGCAATTCCACGTCGCTCACGATGGGAATGCCCTTGGCCCGAACTTCGTCTAAGGGCTTCGTATCCGGGCGTATTCCGGGGGACACCACCACCACGTCGGCCTCGAGAAAAAGCTGGGGGGTATGTTTGCCGTATTCCGCTTCGATCTCGGGTTTGAGGGCGGCAAGCTCTTTAGCCGGCTCGGCCACCTGATCCTTCGGGTTCATTTCGCTCACGGAAATTTGGGCTCCGCGGGAGTGCAATAATTTGGCGAGGGCCACGGAAGATTTTCCGAGTCCCATGATCACAATTTTTTTTCCGCTATAATTCATCGCTTTCGACATAACCAAAATCCCCTAGCGCAGCTTCAACGTAGACAAAGCGGCGATCGCCAATAAGGCAGAAATAATCCAAAATCTCACGATCACCTTCGGCTCCGGCCACCCCTTGAGCTCAAAGTGATGATGGATGGGGGCCATTTTAAAAACCCGCTTCCCCCTCAACTTGAAGGAGGCCACCTGAATCATCACGGATAGCGCTTCCATAACAAAGACGCCGCCCACCACCAATAGCAGAATTTCGTTTTTCGTGACTACCGCCAAAGCGCCGATTCCGCCGCCTAGCGCCAAACTACCCACGTCACCCATAAATACTTGAGCGGGATGAGAATTAAACCACAGGAAGCCGAGGCCCGCGGCGGCCATGGCCGAAGCATATACCGCGAGCTCACTGGCCCCGGCGATATAAGGAATCTCGAGATATTCAGCGATTTTCACGTGCCCGGCCACATAGGCAAGCGCCATGAAGGTAGCCGCCGTAGTAATCACTGGGCCAATGGCCAGTCCGTCGAGCCCGTCGGTTAAGTTCACAGCGTTAGAAGCACCCACGATCACGCAGAGAGAAAATGGAATATAAAGCCAGCCGAGATCCAGCGCGAAGTGCTTAAAGAAGGGAACGTGAAGCTCGGAATTCACACCGGTATAATTCTGCAATAGCCAGCCAGCCACCGCGGCCACGAGAATTTGGAAAAAAAGCTTTTGCCTGGCAGACAAGCCCTTGGGATTTTTTCTCACCACTTTGCGGTAATCGTCTACCCAGCCAATTAAGCCGTAGCCGATCGTTACAAAGAGCACGATCCAAAATTCCTTACTCGCCAAATCGCCCCAGAGCAAAAGCGAAACCAGCATCGAAAAGAGAATAAGAATTCCGCCCATCGTGGGGGTACCGGATTTTTTAAGGTGGGTCTGCGGGCCATCGGTGCGCACTACCTGCCCCATCTGCAGCTTTTTTAGCCAGCCGATAAAAAAGGGGCCGAGCACAAGGGATATAAGGAGGGCCGTCATCGCCGCGCCCAGGCCGCGGAAAGTGATGTAGCGAAATACGTTAAAAAGGCCGACCTCGCCCGCCATCGGGAAAAGAAAGTAATAGAGCATTTTGTATCTTGGTCAATTTCCGAGGGGCGTGTCAACCCCTTAGAAGCGCTGAAAAAAGCAGAAATGCTGCGGGATGTATAAACTAGGCCTCGAGGTCTCGTAGCGCCGCGGCCGCTTCCACGCGGTCGTCGAAAGGCATGGTTTTCGTGCCGATGGTTTGCCCGCTTTCGTGGCCCTTGCCCGCGATGCAGATAATGTCGCCAGGCTTTGCTTTCTGCAAGGCGAGGCGAATGGCGGCGCGCCGGTCTGGTTCTATCTGGTAAAGGCCCCCGCCCGCATCGAGAAATGCTTTTTCCACGGCCGAAATAATTTTACGGGGATCCTCGGTGCGGGGATTGTCGGAGGTGATCACGGTGAAATCGGCCAGCTTAGCTGCCGCCGCCCCCAGGCCCGTTCTTCTTTCTGGGGGCCGATCGCCCCCGGCGCCCACCACTACCGATAACGCTCCTTTGCAAAAAGGCCGGAGAGAAGTGAGCACGTTTTCCAGCGCGGGGCCCATGTGGGCGTAATCGACGAATACCGAAAAGGGTAACGACGTGGGCACGCGTTCCACGCGTCCCGGAACCGCCGCTAGAGAAGCGATCCCCCGCTGAATGGTTTCTACTGGATAACCAAGCGCGAGGGCGAGCACGGCCACTCCCGCCACGTTTTGCTCGTTGAAGGCCCCGAAGAGCTGGGAATCGACCTTCACTTTTCCTCCCGGACCGGCATCGATTTCCAGCCTGACTCCCGCTTCGCTATATTCCGAATGGGTTACCGGAAAATCACCCTTATTTTTTCCGAAGGTATTCCATTTCCCCGGGCACTCCGCCACGAGCCGTGTCCCGTAAATCGAATCGAGGTTGGCCACCGCCACGGTGCCAGACCCGCGATAGGGCTCGTCGAAGAGAAGCTTTTTAGCGGCGAAGTAGGGATCCATAGAACCGTAGAAATCGAGATGGTCTTCGTAAAGATTTGTGAATAGCACACCCTGGAAGTGGCAACCCCACACGCGGTCGAGGGAAAGAGCGTGGGAAGAAACTTCCAGCACCGCCACTTCGGCACCGGCGTTCACCGCGTCGGAGAGAAATTTTTGCAGATCCAGGGATTCCATCGTGGTCAGCTTCGAATCGAAACGAGCGCCGGGATGCCAGCATTGCACGCCCCCCACGAGCGCGGTCTTTTTCCCCGATTCTCTCAGCACCGCTTCCAGCAAATATGTGGAGCTCGTTTTTCCCTTGGTGCCGGTCACGCCGAAAAGCGCCAAGCGCTGGGCGGGAAATTCGTAGAATGCCGCGGCCGCTTCAGCGAGCGCCCGGCGCACGCCGTCCACTTCTTGGCAACGATCGCGGAATTCCGCCGGCACTGCGGCGCCCTTTTCCACCACTGCGGCCACGGCGCCATTGGCGAAAGCGGCGGGAACGTACTTGGCGCCGTCCTCTTTGAAGCCGGGCACGGCGAAAAAAACGAAACCAGGCTCAACTCTCCGGGAATCATAGTGCAAGCCAGTAACTTTCACGTCGGGGGCGGAGCTATTTGGCAAAAGCTCCACCAGCGTAATTTTTCTCATGGAAGTGCGGTGTCTCGCTCGAGGCGGAGCGAAATGACATCGCCCTTTTTCAGCAGCGCGCCGGCGGGAGGACGCTGAGTTTTTACCAGACCGGAGCCGCGCAGCTGGAGCTGTAAATCCTTATTGCTGAACAGATCCATAGCATCGCGGGCGGTGAGGCCGGCGAGATTGGGCATCATCCAGTAATCGTCGGCGCGGGCAAGATCTTTGGGGGCTACCGGCGCCGCGGCCACGGCGACGATTCTTTCCGATTGCTGGGGAGAACCGTTTTTCTTTCCGATCCTGAACTCAGGTTTCACGAGCTCGGGATCCGGCGAAACTCCCTCACGCGCGAGAGCGGCGGTGAGCACGCGCCGGAAAATCGGAGCCGCGGTTTCTCCGCCGTAGTAAGGATATTTGGGCTCATCGATCAGAATAAAGCCCACGTAGTTGGGTTTTACCCCACGGGCAAAGCCCACGAAGCTCGACATGTATTTCCCTGATTTATATCCCTTGCCGGGAATCGGCTTCTGCGCGGTACCTGTTTTTCCTACCACCACGAATCCCGGAATTGCCGCCTTAGGTGCCGTGCCGTCTTCGGTGGCCACTGCTTCGAGCATCGTAGCCACCATATCGGCGGTCTGCTTCTTCATCACCCGCACGGGAGCCGCCGGCTTGAGCTCGGCCTGCATTTCACCCTCGAAGGTATAAAGTTGTTTTACGAGACGGGGCTTCACGAGAAGGCCGCCATTGGCGATGGCGGCGTAGGCCCGCACGATTTGCAGCGGCGTAACCGAGATACCGTGCCCGAAGGAAATATTGCTCTGCGTGATCTTCGACCATTTCTCGGGACGCACCAGGGATCCGGACATCTCGCCGGGCAAATCGATACCGGATTTTTCGGTGATGCCCATTTTCTTCAGCCAATTGAAAATATTATTGGCGCCATAGAGGAAGCCGATCTTCGTGGCACCCACGTTGGAAGATTTCTGCAGCACTTCCCCGATGCGCAGCCAGCCCCATTTGTCCTTGGCTTCCGATTCGTTGATCCAGTGCTTGCCGATCTGCATCCGGCCGTACTCGCAGAATACTTTCGTCTTCGGCGTGATCACCCCGTCTTCCAGCGCTCCCGCTACCACGATGGATTTTAGGGTAGACCCGGGCTCGAAGGTATCGGTCACGCTGCGGTTGCGGCGCGCGTCGGCGGTAGATCCGCCGAAACGGTTTGCATTGAAGGAAGGAGAAGAGGCCATCGCGATGATGTCGCCGTTTTCGGCGTCCATGATGATGCCGGTGGCGGCGATTCCGCCTACTTCTTTCAGACCCTGTGCGAGCTCTTCTTCAAGGGTATATTGCAGGGCCTTATCAATCGTGAGCACCAGGGAGCGCCCATCGGAATATTTTTTTGGATCGCTCTCGCCCGCGAGGTCTTTCTCGTAGAAAAGCTCTATGCCCTCGAGGCCATTCGAATCAAGGCCGGTGAATCCGAGCGCCTGCGCCGCTAGGCTTTGGTTAGGATAGAAACGCTTGCTTTCTTTGCTAAGGCCCAGCGAAAGCGTGAGGGCGGGATGCTTGTCGAGCATGTCTTCCACGGCCGCAAGCTCAGATTCGCTCAGCTGGCGCTTTAGCCACACGAAGCCTCGATCGCTCTTCAGTTTGCTCCGAAGCTGAGAGGCCGGCATGCTCAGGATGCGGCTGAGATTGGCGGCGAGTTGAGCTTTGTTTTTCACTTTGCCCGGATTCACGAAGAGAGATTTCACGTCCATGCTCACGGCGATCGGCTCTTTATTGCGATCCAAAATATAGCCGCGGCGGGGTAACCGAGGAGGCTCGGTGCGGAACTGTCGATTCATCGCGGTGCTTAAGCGATCGGAAGGAACCAGCATGAGCAGAGCCGCGCGCACCATCACGCCGGCGCCGAGCGCACCGATCAAAAGCAGGCATACGCCTAGGCGAATTCGAAAATTCTTATCCATTTACGCTCACGGGCATTTAGGGTTCGCTGAGAACCACCACTTGTTCAGGACGGGGTCTCTTTAGATTGTATTTTTCTTGGCCCAGTTCTTCAAGGCGTTTAGGGGAAACCAGGCGGGCCCACTCCAGTTTTAGGCGATTATTCTCGAGCAGCACTTCCTGCTCGCGCTGTTTCAGGCGCCCACCTTCGCGCCGCAAACGGATATTCTGCAGCCGCGTCCACACGAAAAATAAGGTGACCACGGTGATTCCCGTGAGCACGAGCATGATCCGTAACGTTCCGCCTTTGTTATTGCTGGCCATCCACCCTCACCGCCGGTTGCAAAATCTCCTCTGAGTTTCGCACGAATACACGGAGCTTTGCACTCCGTGAGCGTGGATTCGCCTCTAATTCCTTCTCGCTAGCCGTGATAGGCTTCTTCTGGAGTAAAAATCCCGGGGCCTTGCCGCAGCGGGCGCAGGAAAAAATCGTGGGCGGGCAAACACAGCCGGCCGCAAGGTATTTCAGCCTTTCCTTGATCAGGCGATCCTCGAGGGAGTGAAACGCGATCGCGGAAAACACGCCACCAGGATTTAAAATCGACGGAATTTCGTTCAAAAGCAGCTTTAGGTCACCGAGCTCGTCGTTCACCGCGATGCGAAGGGCCTGAAATACGCGCGTGGCAGGATGACTGCCTTTTTGCGGGCCCCGCGCCCTAGGCAAGCAGTTTTCCACGATACGCGCGAGCGCGAGCGTATCGGTTATCGGCGCTTTGCTGCGCTCATCGAGAATCCGCGATACAATTTTCCGGGCGAAACGCTCTTCGCCGTAGTCGTAGAGAATCTTTTCCAGCTCTTGCCGCGGCCACTCATTCACCAGCTGGTACGCGGTGAGCGGTTGCGACTGGTCCATCCGCATATCGAGCGGCCCTGCTTTAGTGAAAGAAAAACCTCTTTCCGGCTCGTCGATCTGAAAAGAGCTCACTCCCGCATCCACGAGAATTCCGTCTACCGCGTGAATCCCGAACTCGGCTAAGCGCTGGCGGATAGATCCATAGTTCCCATGAACCAAACGCAGGCGGCCCGAAGCAATTTCTTCTCGAAAACGAATCGCGGCCTTATCGATCATGGCTTTATCGCGATCGAAGGCGACTACTTGGGCCGAAGGCTTCCCGCGCAGCAACGCTTCCGTGTGGCCCCCACCGCCCAAAGTGCAATCCACGAGCACCAGCCCTTTACTTTCTACAAGGGGGGCGGTCGACTCGCTCAATAAAACCGAAACATGCTGATATTGTCTGTCAGGGGCCATTTAGGAATTTGTTATCTCATAGTTTTGTCTACACTGTAAGCGTTAGACACTTTGTAACACGCTCCAAGGAGGAGAGATTCATGCTGAAGCTTTCGTTAGCCATAGTAACCATTTTCACATTCCTAATCGCCACGGCCAGGGCGGAAACAAACGAAAACGAAATGCAGTGGGTCTCAATCCGCGCTAAGGACAAAACCGTTCGTTCGGCCATCGTAAACGAAGGCGTTTCGATCGAAACCCAGATCGATGGCATCAGTTACGGCTTCGGCACTCTCAAAATGATCGAGTCCCTCAAAGCTAAAGGCTTTGAAGTGCTCTCCTACTTCCCTGAATCCGAAATCCGCACCGAAGACTTTCCCTCCCAAGACTCCCAGTTCCATAATTACGCCGAAATGAACGAAGAGCTCGATGCCCTCGAAGCGAAAAACCCCACCCTCGTGCATAGCTTCACTATCGGCCGCACCGTGGAAGGCAAGTTCATCCGCGGGATCCGTATCAATCCGCACGCCACCGACGGCCTCACCCCCTCCGGCCTTCCCGGCATGGTACTCATCGGCGCCCACCACGCCCGCGAACACCTCTCGGTGGAAGTCCCCATCCTCTTCGCTAAATACTTGGTAGAAAAATACGACACCGATCGCGCCGTACGCGACCTCCTCGACCGCCGCGATTTCTTCGTAATCCCCATGCTTAACGTGGATGGTGCCGAATACGATATCGCCAGCGGCTCCTATAAAATGTGGCGTAAAAACCGCGTGAACCCCACCGCCCGTTGCGCCGGAACGGACTTGAACCGCAACTACGGCTTTAAATGGGGAACCGGAGGAAGCTCCAGCGACACCTGCTCCGACATCTATATGGGCCCCAAAGCTTTTAGCGAGCCCGAGACCATCGCCGTGAAGAATTTCGTGGAAGGCCACCCGAACCTTAAAGTGTTGCTTACCCTCCACTCCTACAGCGAGCTCGTGCTCTACCCCTGGGGCTACACCAACGATCCGATCGCGAATGCCGCCGACCACGATACGTTTAAGAAAATGGCAACCACCATGGCTGGCTGGAACGGCTATACCCCCGAACAATCGAGCGACCTCTATATCACCAGCGGCGACACCACCGACTGGGCCTACGGCACCCTCGGCATCTTCGCCTTCACCTTCGAACTCACGCCGAAAGACCAGTGGGGCGGCGGCGGTTTCTATCCCGGAGTGGGCGCCATCCAGAGCACGTTCCAGGCGAACGTGAAGCCGATGCTCTATATGCTCGACCTCGCCGATGATCCGCACCGCGCCACGCTACGTCCGGAGACGACGCTGTTCTACGGGCAATAAAATCTCTGAAATTTCAAAGGGGTGCCGAGAAATCGGCGCCCCTTTTTCTTTGCCTACCGCCGGTGCCGGAGTCGTTGCTACAATTCCCGAGAGGGAACTCGTTCTTATGGAAATCAAAGCTACCCAACTGCTAGCTGCCTTCCTTTTTTCCATGCTGAGCATGCCCGCGGCCCATGCCCTGGAAGAAAAAGACTGCACCGAAGTGCGCCTCGACCAAGGTAACGGCCCGTTCGCCAAAATTCCGGTCTACGACCAACGCTCGCTCGCCGAAGCCACCGATTCCGAAATTTGCTACGCCGTAGAAGCTTCGCAGCTCATCGATGCCCGCCGCTTCTACCAAGAAGGAAAGCTGCCGCGGCGGCTCACCGCCCCGCTTTCGCTCGCCGCCATGGCGGCTAACGCCGAGATGAAACTGCTCTCCCTCGACCGCATGGAGATGCCGTTCGCGGGTCCGGTCAAAATATTCGGGATGGGTAACGCGATGGAAGCCATGAGACTCGCCGGGAAAAAGCCCGTCTGCGATCAAAACTGGCTCAACCAGTTCGACGGCAGCTTCGGCCTTACGGAACAGGAACAAAAGCAGCTCCTAGGCGAAAACTCCGATCTCCGCCTTTATCCCAGCAAACGCAATTTCCTCCAGGCGATTCACGCCGAAATAAAAAAATACCAGGCAGTGCCCCTTCCCTTTCTGGCCGGCATCCTGGGCGGAAAAGCCGACCCCGATCTCAGCGAAGAATTTTTTCAATGCCGCACGCGGGAGAACGTGATTCCCGCCAAAGACATCATCGCCGCGGTAAAAGCCGCCTCCGCGATGGCCATGCCCGTTTCCTCCATCGGCTTATTTCTCGAGAAATTCTGCTCCGCTCATTCTTTTCAGCCTGAAATACCGGAACCGCAGATGGCAAATCGCATGAAGCTCTTTCCTAGAAACAAAGAGAACCTTACGGAATACCGCGTGGACGAACTAGAAAAAATCGCCCACGAAAAACTAAATCGCGTGCCCGCGCAGCCGATAGGCGTGCAGTACTGCGGTTCCGTGCAGGAAAAGATCGGTGCCTACGAAATAGGAGACGATGCCGGCGGCTTGCTTAATTACTCCTGCCCCGCGCACGCCTCCGTGATCGTGGGCCGGCGCTTCAATCCTAAAAGCAAAAGCTGCGATTTCTTGGTAAGGGACAGCTTCGGCCCCAGCTGCCATAATGCCGCCGGCACGCCGAAATATTCGTGGGAATGCGAGAACGGGCAGTTCTGGATAGATTCCAGACAGCTGATGAAATCTACGTTTCAATTGAATTGGCTCTAGTTCGCCTTTGCGGCCGCGCCCGTGCTGACCAACGACGCTGGCGTAGGGCCCATCACGCTCTTCTGTTCGCGAAACTTCTGTTCTGGCGGAATCGACTCATAGCGGGCGAAGAAATTCGCGCGCGCCTCCACCGGTACGCGGATCGTATAGCCAACGGGAATATAGCGGCGGCCACTGTAAACTTCCTGGGTCAACGCGGGGTTTAGCTCGCGGAACATCGTCTCTTCAATTTCCATTTTTTCTAACAGCACGTGGATATCTACATAGTCCGGCATAACGAACTCATCGAATTCTAGCTTTCGCGCCCGCGGGATCTCGCCGAGGTACTGCGCGGAGTTTTTCGCCACGTGTAGGGCCGCCAAGAAGCAGGAATAAAAATTCTGCGAGGCAAAACCGAAGCTCTTGCTCTCGTATTTAGCGATGATCTCGGAAATCTCGGTGGTGCCCACCTCTTTCACGGCGCGGCCCATGCCGGCGGTGCCGTGGTTGTAGGCCGTAACGGCGAGGGGCCAAGAGCCGAGGGCGGCGAAGTTCTGGCGCATCAGACGAGCGGCGGCTTCGGCGGCGCGCATGGGATCGTTGCGTTCGTCCACCTCTTCGTCCACGCGCAGGTAGAGTTTCCCGGTATAAGGCATGAACTGCCAGATGCCAGAGGCGCCCACCTTAGAGACGGCTTTTTTATTGAAGCCACTTTCCACGAAGGGAAGGTAGGCAATTTCGGGCGGAAGGTTGAAGCTTTCGAATACCTTTTCCATGCGTGGAAGGTAGCGGCCGGAGACGAAGAGCGAATCCTCGAGAGCATCCCTTAATCCGGCCTGCCCGCGTACCCGCCTAGAGTCGGCGGCAGCGGCGAGCTCACCAACTAAGTTATGCATCTCGAAAAGCTGGAGCATTTTTTCTTCGTCGGCGCGAAGCTTATCGCGGCTCATGGTGCCGGCCGCGATTTCTTTCTGTTTCGCCGAGGTCCGCCGCAGCAGGGCGATCACGCGGGCCTTCTCGATGCTGGCCGCGCTTTTGGATTTCGAGGTATTCACCTCCCCGTATACGAGCCAGGGGTACTTAACGTCGTGAATCACGGTCTCCCAGGAATGATACTTCATGTACACGTTCACCCAAAAGGACACACGCTTCTCTATTTTCGCGTCGAACTGGAAGGGACCATAGGCGGCGGGAAAGGCTACGGTGCGGGCGGCGGCGTTCTGGGCGGTGGTAGCCACGGGCGGCCCCATGATGAGCATTTCGTCGGCGGACAGATTGGTGGAAAAAAACGCGAGCGCAAGCGCGGGAAAAACTAAAGCTTTAACTGCTGCATAAGCTCCACGCATCGATCTTCCCAATCCTTCATTCCCCGCAGTAAGCCCGGATCGTTTCGTTTATCGTTCTCGATCAGCGAGAATACGATCGTTTCTCCGCTCGCCGATTGAGTGAATCCCACTAGCGACGACACGGCCTGTTTGCTCCAGAGAGTGCCGGTTTTGGCCCGCACTTTCCAGGGCTCAAAACCCGGCCCAACTCTCTTGAACCGCGACTTCAAACTGCCCGTTTGCCCTCCCACCGGAAGGCTACCTATTAGATCGGCAAAAACGCGAAAATCTCGATAGCTAGTTTGCAATGTCTCCACAAAACAGTGGCTCGAGATTTGCGTCTCCCAAGCGAGTCCCGATCCATTCTCCATTGTGGCATCGCGACATGAGCCGCGGAGCCGTAAAAACTTATTTCCGGCCCGGTGCGATTTCTCTAAAGAAGCCGCTCCCCCCTCGGAAAACGCGCCAAATGCCTGAAATACTTGTTCGGTCATGAAGTTATTAGAAAAGGTATTTTGAAGTCGAACCAGATCGAGAAGAGCGGGCCCCTCTTGACTGACTAAAACTTTTTCACCGCCGTCGGCTGGCGCAAAAGTGGAACCCCCAAAATCTTCCTTCACCTGAATGCCCTCCACGCGTAAAAGCGCCGCGAACGCGTGCGCAATATACGAGGCGGGATTATTCACCGATGCGTAAAGAATTACCGGGCTCGCGTTTTTCCCGATCGTGCCGGAAATCACGAACGTTTCCTGGTTTCCGTTCACGGAAACGGGACGAATCGCCAGGTCCTTTCCGCTCCCGCCGGTTTGAGTTACCTCGTTACGCAGCTGCGCATATTTGTGCGGAACGGGCCCGAGCTCTATTTTAGGTTTATTCCCGGTGAGGGACGGCGTCACGTGCACTTCGAGCGAATTGAAATTCAAGCTAGTGGCCGAAACCATGGCGGTAAAGGGCTCACCGCTTTTTTCGAAGGCCATAAGCCCGCGGTAGTCTTCGCTGAACGCGGAATTGTTTACGCGAATGGTCCCTACCTGTTTTAGTCCCGTGCGCGCCACTGCCCGGGCCAAAAGCCAGAGCCGTTCGCTTACCAGGTAAGGATCCCCGTTACCCGCCAGAATCAGATCATTTCCCTTCTGGAACACCTTGGTCTCGAACGTGTAGCCCGGCCCCATTTTCTCCAGGGCCGCCATCGTAGAAATCAGCTTTACGTTGGACGCGGGCACGAGTTTTTTTTCTTCGTTATGCGAGAAAAGCACCTGATCGCGGCCCAAAACCTCTACCCGCACCGAGGCGGTGGCCTTTCCCGGGAGTTCAGCCATCTTGGCTTTAAGTTTGGACTGGAACTCCTCCAGTGTGAGCGCGCGCGCCGGAGCAGGTAGAACGAAAACCAAAGTCAATAAAAGCGAAATTCTCCCCATGAATCCTCCGGAATTGCTAAAATCATAAGCGATGGCGCCAAATTCCGGGATGAAAATTCACCTGCCGCTTTTACTCTTGGGCCCCGCGCTTTTCGCGGTAGGCTGCGCCAATCCCAACCGCTCGCCCGCCGACACCATCACCACCATCGTGAGCGCGCCGGTGCAGAGCCTAAACCCGCTTTACGCGAGCGACGCCAACTCCCAGCACATCAACGAGCTGGTGCATTCGAGCCTCGTGACCATTTCCGACAAACTCATTCCCGAGCCTTACCTGGCGGAAGAATTCCACTTCGTGAATCCCACCACCATTGAGTTCACGTTGCGCAAGGGCTGCCGTTTCGCGAATGGAAAAGAAGTGACGTCGGGCGACGTGGAAAAGAGCCTGACGTTTTTCCAAGACGAGAAAAATAAATCCGTGCACGCCGAAGCGATGAAGCGAATCAAAAAATTCGAGAGAATCAGCGACCAAAAATTCCGCCTCGGCCTCGAGAAACCCTCCCTCAGCGTGATAGCCGATCTCGAACTTATGAAGATCATGCAGCTCGATGGTATCGCCGCCGGCGATAAGCCGGTGCTGATTCCCGGGGTGGCTCCCTACCGAGTGGCCGAGCTGAATCCCAGCCTAATTTCCCTGGTGCGTAATGATTCCGGCTGCCTCCCCGAGCCACCCACGCCGAAGATAAAAATCAAAGTGGTGCGCGACGATCTTTCCCGCTACCTCAAGCTCCAGCGCGGCGAGCTCGATTTCGTGCAAAACGAAATGAACTTCCGCAAAATCGACCTTATCGAAAAAGAAAAAAACTCCGCGCTCCGCGTGGCCTCGAGCCCCGGCATTGGCTATACCTACCTTGGCCTCAATATGACCAACGAGAAACTCCGCGACCCCCGCGTGCGCGAAGCCCTCGCCCTCAGCCTCGACGTCCCCGGCTTGATCCGTTACAAAAGCCGCGGCATGGCCGTGCCCGCGCGCAATATCCTCGCCGATTTCAACTACTACGCGAACACGCAAGTGCCGATCGTGCAGCGCGACCTCGCCCGCGCCCGCGCCCTCCTCGACGAAGCCGGCTATTCCAATGGCACGAACGGAAAGCCTCCGCTTAAATTATCCCTCAAAACCACCACCGCGATGCTCTCGATCGAGAA
This sequence comes from Bacteriovoracia bacterium, assembly GCA_050246755.1. GTDB lineage: Bacteria > Bdellovibrionota > UBA1018 > CAIPTA01 > CAIPTA01 > JAKFYM01. The sequence goes on along the minus strand of JBFWVL010000001.1, from coordinate 1,470,698 downwards.
CGCCCGCGTGATCGCCGCGCAGGCCAAAGAAGCTGGCATTCTCATCGATCACCAGGCTTTCGAATGGGGGATTTTCTATGCCGACGTGAAAACCGGAAATACCGAGCTCTACCAGCTCCGCTGGGTGGGCGTGGTGGATCCGCGGATTTACTTCGAGGTTTTCCACTCCGGCGAAATCGGCCGTAATAACCGCACCCGCTACAAAAATCCGGCTCTCGACGCCGTGATCGAAAAAGGCGAAGCCACCGTGGACCTCAAAGAGCGCAAAAAAATCTACGACGAAGTGCAATCCATGGTGGCCAAGGATCTTCCCTACGTCGGTCTCTGGTACGCTAAGAACGTGGGCGTCTACCGCAAAGAACTTAGCAACGTGGCGATGCCGCCCAACGGCAGCTGGCGCAACTTACTCGTGATGCGGAAAACCCCATGAAACGTTTCCTCGTGAGAGACCCTCTTATCGTAGGCCAAAAGGTGCAGCTTCCCCCGGAGGAAGCACGCCACGCCTACAAAGTACTCCGCCTGGGGATTGACGACGAAGTGCTTCTCACCGACGGCTATGGCAAAGAAGCGCACGGGCGCATCGTGGAGTCCGCCAAGGAAGCCACCTTCGTGGAAGTTCTCTCCGTGATGGTGAAAGCCAATACCCGCAAAATTTCGGTGGAAATCCTGCAAGCCCCGCTGAAGGGCTCACGAATGGACTGGCTCGTGGAAAAACTCACCGAGCTTGGCGTGGACACCCTTCATCCCGTGCAGACCGAGCATACCGTGGCCACCACCGAAAAAGAGGACCGCTGGATACGCCTCGTGCAAGCGGCCGTGAAACAGTCGGGAAACCTCCGCCCTTTGAAAATCCAGGCGCTCCTTCCCCTCGCCGATGCCCTAAAGGCCGAGGCCAAGCTTCCCGGGCTAAAGCTGCTGCTTTCCCCCTCCGCCCCCCTCTCTTTAGCCAAGGCTCTGCTCGAAAAAATCTCGGCCAAGCCGCCGAGGATCGTGCTCGCGATCGGGCCCGAGGGTGGCTTCAGTAAAGCCGAGGAAGAAGAATTGATTCGCCAAGGTTTTCAGGCGGTTGCCCTTTCTCACCAGATCCTACGCGGAGAAACCGCGGGCCTCACGGCCGCCGCCATCACCTTGCATCTGGTCGATTTTTGAGGCTATAAAGTATTATGGCGTTTCAACCTCACGACTTGAGCGAACTAGACGATCTAACTGAAGAACACCTCGGCTTTTCGGCCCTGAGTGAAGGCCTCGGCTTCGCCAAAAAGCCAAACCAAGCCGAACGCGACTTCGACCTCAATGAAGAACTCCAGCAGAAATCTCTCGCCGGTACTGGCGCCGTGGCCGCCGGCCCCGTTCGCTTCGCTTCCCAAGCCCAAATCGCCAATTCCGCGCCCACGCTCACCACTTCCACCCTGCGCACCACCCGCGCCGAGCCCAGCGCCGCCACTTCGATCTTGCAAAAACCCGCCGCGTCGCAAGCTATCCGCCTCGCGGCCTTCGCGATCGATGCCAGCATCGTGCTCCTTCCACTTCTCGCCTGCTGGGCCCTCTCCTTCGGCAGCCAAGCCTGGGAAGTTTTCCGCGCCGATAAAGCCTCCCCTCTTTTTCTCTATTCCATCATTCTCGGCGGCTATTTCCTGCTCTCCGAAAGTTTCGGCGGCCAATCTCTCGGCAAGATGCTCCTCCATCTCCACGTGGTGGAAGACGACAAATACCAAAAGCCCGTGGGACTCAAAGAATCCGCCTTCCGCCTCTTCATGCTCGTGATCGGCACCGCCTTCGCGGGCATCGGCCTTCTTGCCTCTTTCCGCGATAATAAGCGCCGCCCTTGGCAAGATCGCTTCACCGGCTCCATCGTTCGCCCTAAACCTTGAGGCATCCCTTGCGCTCTCGTTCCAGTGCCAGCAAAGTTCTCTCGGCCAAAAAAGCGGCCGCCTGGGTGCGCGCCCAGCAGAAAAAAGGCCATAAAGTAGTTTTCACCAATGGCGTCTTCGATCTCCTGCACTCGGGTCACGTGGCTTACCTCGAGCAAGCTCGATCGCTCGGCGATGCCCTACTCGTGGCGATGAATTCCGATGCGTCCGTGAAACGCATCAAAGGCAAAGATCGCCCGCTCGTGCCCCTCAAAGATCGCATGCGCGTGATGGCCGCGCTCGGCTGCGTGGATTGCGTTACCTTTTTTTCATCCAACACTCCCGTGCCCCTGATCGAGCAGCTGAAGCCCTTGGTCTACGTGAAGGGAGGAGACTGGGACATGTCCAAAATCCCGGAAGCCGCCCTGGTAAAATCTTACGGCGGCCAAGCGCGCGCCCTCCAATTCATCGAAGGCCGTTCCACCACTAAGCTCATCCAGAAAGCGCAGCGGAAAAAATGAGTTCAACCCGGATGAAAGATCTCGCCGATCGCCTCGTGCAGGGAGACAAACGCGCCCTCGCTCGCCTCATCACCCTCGTGGAGAATCGCCTGCCCCAAGTGGAAGAAGCCCTCGCGCGCGTCTATCCTCATACCGGCAAGGCCCACCTCATCGGCATCACCGGCCCTCCCGGCGCCGGCAAGTCCACCCTCACCGACAAGCTCATCCGCCTCGCGCGGGCAAAGGGACTAAAGGTTGGCGTGGTATGCGTGGATCCATCCTCACCATTTTCTGGTGGTGCCATCCTCGGCGACCGCATCCGCATGCAAGAGCATAGCGCCGACGACGACGTTTTCATCCGCAGCATCGGCACCCGCGGCGGCCAGGGCGGCCTCTCCCGCAATACCCAGGAAGTGGTGATGCTCCTCGACGCCGCCGGCTACGATCTCGTGATCCTCGAGACCGCGGGCGTGGGCCAGACCGAGCTCGGCATCCTCGAAGTGGCGCACTCCATCCTCGTGGTGCTCGTACCCGAGAGCGGCGACGATATCCAAATGATGAAGGCCGGGATCCTCGAGATCGCCGATATCCTGATCGTGAACAAGTGCGACCGGCAAGGTTCCGATCACGTGGTACGCGAGCTTTCGGCCATGCTCGAGCTTGCCGGACACGTGGAGTGGACGATCCCGGTTTTGAAAACCTCCGCCGAGAAGAACGAAGGTGTGCACGAGGTATTCGCCACGATCCAGAAGCACCACGATTTCCTCGAAAAGTCGGGCGGGCTCGACAAAAAGCGCGTCCACTTCGCACGTACCTCTATTTTGCACGTGGTACGGGATCAGGCCGCACTCACCGCGCAGAAACTACTCACGGGCGCGCGTGGGCAGGAACTGCTCGCCAAAGTTTCCCGGCGGAAATTAGATCCCTTCTCCGCTGCCGCCGAACTATTCCGCTAACCCGCTACCGCTATTCTTCCGTTTTTCTAATATTTACCGGAATAAAACCGAAAGGCAGGTGTGAAACCTCGCGTAAAATACACGCAAAATTTTCCGTACGCTCTGCTGAGCCTACTCGCGCTCGTATTTTTAGTTACCGCCTGCAAGATGCCCCAGCAAAGCGCAAAAGTGAACGTCACTCCCACGCCCAGGCCCGGTCCCACTCCTCGCTCCGTGCTCGTCAGCTGGACCGCCAACCGCGAAACCGCCGTAAATAGCGCGGGCGGCGGTTACAAAGTTTACTATAGCTCTACTTCTGGCTTCGTCGTGTCTGCCGGTAACCTCGTGGAAGTTCCCTATGTTTCCGGCGCATCCGCGCCCACCTCCACGACCCTTTCGCTCGTACCTGGCACCTACTATATTCGCGTGGCCGCTTACTCCGCGCTCAATCCTCTCAGCACGGCTTCTACCCAAATCAGCCTCGTGGTGCCCGCGCTATGAAAAAGTATTTTCGCACCCTTCTTCTTGCCGTCTCCTGCTTAGCCATCCTGCCGGCCGCCGGAACCCGCGTTCGCCCTTGGGCAAACCAGAACAAACAATCCTATAAACCAGGCGAAGTTCTCGTGAAGCCCGCGAGCCGCATCAGCACTCTTTCCGCCCGCAATAGCCTACGCGCCCGCTATGGGGTAGCCTCCGCCGAAACCCTGGGGCAGTCCGGGCTGGTGAAAATGAAACTCGCGGCCGGCCAGAATGTGGAAGACACGGTGGCCCAGCTCAATCGCGATGGCGACGTGGAGTTTGCCCAACCTAATTTTATTTATCACATCAGCTCGGTGCCCAACGACACCTCCTACTCTTCTCTCTGGGGACTCAAGAATACCGGCCAAACCGTGGCGGGCGGAACTTATACCTCCCACAACCCGGGTACTTCCGGCAAAGACATCGGCGCCGAAGCCGCCTGGAGCGTCACCACCGATTGTAGCTCAATTACCGTGGCCGTTCTCGATACGGGCGTGAACTATAACCACGACGACCTCGCCACTAATATGTGGGACGGGGGCATTACCTATCCGAACCACGGCTATAATTTCGTAAACTCCAACGATGATCCTATGGATTACCACGGTCACGGCACCCACGTGGCCGGCACCATCGGCGCCATCGGCAATAATGGTGTGGGCACTACCGGCGTCTGCTGGACCGCCAGCATCATGGCCGTGCGCGTGCTCGACGCCCTTGGCTCCGGCACCACCGCCGACATCGTGCTCGGCGTGGACTTCGCCCGCACCGAAGGCGCGAAAGTGATCAACATGAGCCTCGGTGGGTCAAGCTACGATGCAGCCTTTAATACCGCCCTCACCACCGCCAGCAACGCAGGCATCGTGATCGTGGTGGCCGCCGGCAACGACGGCACCAATAACGACTCTTCCGGCAATGCCGTTTACCCCTGTAACTACACCACCGCCAACCTCATCTGCGTGGCCGCGCTCGACCAATCTTTTTCTCTCGCCAGCTTCAGCAACTACGGCTACTCGAGCGTCGACGTAGGCGCCCCCGGCACGAATATCCTAAGCACCTGGAACGGTACCGAAACCAATACCACCGATACCTTCGCCACCGGCTGGACCAGTAACGACGCCACCTGGACCCACAATTCCGTCTCGCTCTCCGGCACCACCTACGACATGCTCACGAACCCCGCCACCTGGAATGGAACTTCCACAACCTACGCCAACAACCTCGATGCGCAGGTATATAAACAATTCGACTTATCCGGCGCCAGCGCCGCCGTGCTCTCCTACTACGCCTTCCTCAATACCGAGGCGAGCACCGATTATTTCAATCTCATGATCGACAGTACCGGTACCGACCCATTCGCCGGCGGCGGAACTCAGCTCGATCAGCTCAGCGGAAATACCGGCACCACCGCCCAAAGCTACAGCTACGATCTCGATGCTTGCCGCACCAACCAGTGCAATATCGGATTTCAACTCACCTCGAACGCCAGCGTAGTGGGCTACGGCGTGGGCATTCTCGAATTCAATCTGAAAAAGCTAGTGCTCGATAACACGACCTACAACACCATCAACGGCACCTCAATGGCGACCCCCACCGTAGCCGGCCTCGCCGCCCTCGTGTATGCCTATAATCCCAGCTATACCGCCGCCGACGTGGTCGCCTCCATTAAAGCCGGGGGAACTACCGCCGCCGCTCTCTCCGCAAAATCCACCACCGGAAAAGTGGTGAATGCGCTCGGTTCTATTTCTTATATTGCGACTCCTGCGGGCGTTTCGGCAGCCGTGCAATAGCATTCAGCAGCAGCGAAAACTGGAAGAACGAAAGCGCGCAAAAAAACAGATGATGCCGGGTAAAGTAATATACGCCGAAAGAAGTGATCAGGAGCTGGGTCCAAGCTAGAGCATAGCTCAGCGCCAGCACCGGCTCCTCGCGCATCGGAGTGAAACCATAGAAAAGTGGCCAGGCGAGAAATACTAAAGAAAAGATAGTAACGGCGCGGGCCGCCCACTCATTAAAAGAATCAAATACCCTGAAGAACCCAGAATTTTGCCGCTGGTACTCCCCCATTTCGCGCATAAAATCACGAGGAGCCATCTTCCATAGGTGCCACGTGAACAGGCTGCAGGTTTCCGTGAGCTCTACGGGCGCCGCCAGTTTGAAGTTATAGGAAACAGGCCGGCGCATGCTTTCGTTCAAGTTAGAATACGCCGCCGCAATTGCTTTGCCGGGAAAAAGGTAGAGCGCACGCCCAGCCCATCTTTCGTAGCGCTCGTTACTCTGGGCCCGAGTTTCCTTGAGGGCCTCGTCGATCCGGCCAAACAAGCTCCCCGAATCCCAAAGCAACTGGTATTCTTCCGCCTTGCTCATTTCCTCGGGCCGGCATTGCTGCTTCATTAATTCCCGCTCTTGCGCCGTGCCGGCAATCTCCATCAACTCTTCGCAACTCGCTCCCTTCGCGATATGACTCAGCGTTGTTCTTCCGCCGATAAATCCGAAATTCCGCGCGCCGAGCTGCCTAAAATTATATTCGTGATAAAGAAAAATCGGCAGCGCTGCGCTCAGCACCACCCCGCAAAGTAAAATCGCGCGCTTCCCCTTCGCCCCTTCGAAGCTCCAGATCTGCCAGCAAAGAAAAAAAGAAATCAACAACGCGTGCGCTAGCTGTCCGCTTCGCAGCAACGCAAACACTCCGGCGAGAAAAGCCCAGCCCAAAGAACGAATCCCGGGCTTTGAGCGACTAATTCCGCAAAGAATCAAGACTAACGCACTTAGGGCCAGCGAATCCGGCATCAACAGCGCGGAGTGCATCAGCAATAATAGAGGAAAAAACTGAATTGCCGTGGCCACGCCGAGAGCGGCAAAGAAAATTCGGTCCGACCGTACGCCCCTGCTGGCGGTATTTGCCCAGGCATAGGCCGCGAGAATTGCCAGCCCATGAACCGCTACTGCCAAGAGAGAAACCAAGGAAATATGCACCCGCTCGGCCACGCCGGCTACCGCCGCCAAAAAAAATGGAAGACCCATGGGCCGGTCCGGCGAAGGTCCGCCGAGATGCTTCGATAGGTGAAGGTAGTAATCGCTGTCCCCACAAATCACGAGCAGGCCACGGTAGACAAAATCGTGCGTCCACACGTGCGCGCCCACCAGCGCCGCCAACCACACCCTGAGAATATTCTTTTGGCTCATGGGAAAATTGTCCTGGCGGCTAGTATCTCTTTTTTCGGCTGAAATACTTGTCTAAATTCTGCCGCTTCACCACGTTAGGCTTCCCGGAGAGATCATCGTCGTGCGAGATCATCTTCCAGACTTCTTTTCCATCCCGCGTGATCTCGATCGATTGGTGCCCGCCCTGAATGAGCATCCAGGGTTCCAGCTCCTCCTGCGGAACGTGCCGCCGCTCTTTGCCCTTACGCTCGTCCATCACCAAACTATACAAAAAATTTCCGTTGGGGAGCTCCTGCACATTCCCTTCACTAGGTCCATAAAAAGAAGTAGGGGGACTGGCGATATAGCGCCAAATGAATTTTCCGGTCGTAGGGTTAATTTCGTCGAGCGAAGAATACGGCTGCCCCTGCGCGTCTACGTTTCCGCTATTATACGCTAGCAAGTTCCCGCGCTCCGTAACCTGCACGTCACGCAAATTGCTTATCCCCAATTTATGATTATGAATCGTGTGGACGATTTTCTGCAGCTTGCTATCCAAAAAATAAATCACGCCGAATGCATCCGCCACCACGTAGTTTCCCTCGCGAAGGAAAGGGAGCTTCGAGCGATTACGCCCGATCCGGTAAAAAGACCATACGTGGTGCACTTCTTCCTTCACGCGGGAAGGAAGCATGAAACGATCGTAGTTGAACTCTTGCGGCTTGAACGCATGCTTCGAAGTAAAGTTGAAGTGCTTGATCAGCTTTCCTTCTTGGTCGTAGACCTCCAGCCGATCCCCGCGCAGATCGCCGGGCAGCACGTGAGAAACCTGCAACAGCGCCGTGTCGTCGGCCTCAGAATACGTAATGGACCCATGCACGTGCATGTCTTTCGCCCACACGATATTCATCTTCTGGTCGTAGAACGTGAGAGTGGCGCCATCCCCGAGCAGCATTTTTCCATTCGGAAAAAAAGCGCAGAGCCAAGCCCGGTACATCTTCAGGAGTTTTCCCGAAGAATCGAAGATCGAGCAGTTGATCAGGTTCACATCTCCGCCCTTCGCCTCCGCCACCGGCGAAAAACCGACCGTGAGAAGGAGCAGCAGAATACTTAGGGCTCGCATCGTATCTTTTCCAGCTCGTCCAGGCGGCGCTCCTCGCGCAGCAAGGCCCTTTGGATGGAGTCGCGATCCACGCCCCCACTCTTCCCGATCACCACCTCGATGAAATCGATCATATTTAACGAGGCGTTGAGTCGGCTTTGATTCAATTCCGCCAACTTGAGTCGCAACTCTTTGGCCTTCGCCTCATCCCGTGCGGGCGTAACCACCGCCCGGAAGTATTCACCCTTAATCTTCGCCATTTCGCCATCAATCCGGTCTACTTCTACTTGGGTGTGCCGATATAGGCTCATCAGCTCCTCCCGCTGCTTCAAGTCTAGCTGCGGATTCCAGCGGATCAGATCTAGGGGTTTATAGCGGGGATCGGAAGGATCCTTCATCGTGGACATTTCAGCGTCGCCGGAAGTGCTGGGCTCAGGAATCGCCTTGCGTACGATCGTGCAGCCCACCCTTGGGGGTTTAGGTGGTTCTTTGGGCTTGGCCGTGCAGCCAAGCAGCAAAAGGCAAATAAGCAGAGAGAGACGCATATGGCGATAGCGTAACCTACTTCGCCACCAAAAATAAATTCTTAAGGTAACGGCCCTCTTCCATTCCGGGAAGGAAAGGATGATCGGCGCTCATGCCACCGCGGTAGATCACCTTCGCTTCGCGATTCGAATCGAGGGCGGCTTTCGCGAGCACCTCTTCGAAGCGCTCTTCGGGCATATGGTAGGAGCAGCTCGAGCTCGATACCACTCCGCCCTGGCGCACGATGCGAAAAGCCTGGGCGTTGAGCTCGCGGTAGGCTTTGGAACCGGCGGCCACGTCTTTTTTGGAAGGCACCAGCGCGGGAGGATCCACCACCAGCGCGCCGCAAGCGCCGGCTTTTTGTGCCTTGAGGAAAGTGAGCACGTCGCTCTCCACGAAGTCGGCTTTATCCAAAACTCCGAGCTCCTTAGCGGCGGCTCTCACGGCGTCGAGCGCCGGGCCCGAGCTATCCACGAAAGTCACATGTGCAGCACCGGCTTTTAGGGAACGGAGTCCCCAGGCACCGAGGTGGCAGAAGAGATCGGCGATCTGCACTTGCTTGCCTTCGCGGGCGGCGCCTTCGATATAGTTGCGGAAGAATGCGCGGTTCTCGCGTTGGTCGAAGAAGAAACCGGTTTTCTGGCCCTTGAGAGGGTCCACGGGAAAACGGATTCCGTCCTCGACGGCGAATACGCCGGATTTGGGAATCTCGCCGTGCACAAGCTCGGATTCCACGGCCATACCCTCGAGCTGGGCGGAGCGGTGGTCGGTGCGGAATACGATCGCGTCTTTGCCGGCGAGCTCACGGAGGGCTTCGATGATTTCTTTTTTTCGGGCAAACATGCCGAAGGCATGGGGCTCCACTACCCAGGCGCCCTGGAAGCGGTCGATCACGAGGCCGGGAAGGCCGTCGCTCTCGCCGAATACGGCGCGGTAGGTTCCGGCGGAGGTGGATTTTTTCCCGTAGAGGGGCTCGCGGGTGCGAAGGGCCGCTTCGATGCGGTTGCGGAAGAAATCAGCATCGATGGCTTCGCCGCGTTCGCGGGTGAGGAGGCGCACGGTGATCAAGGATTTCGGGTTCACAAAGCCGGTGCCGATATAGCCACCGTGGCAATCCAGCACGTCCACCAGGGATCCCGGCGGGAGTTTCTGCGCGTGCTTCATATCTTGGATTTCGTTGGAAAACACCCAGGGGTGCTTCTTCTTGGCGCGCTCTTGGGCGTAACGGTTTAGGCCGATGCATGGTAAAGAATTGGTATGCGTAGTCATCGAGTGGATTGGTACCACCAATTGCCGCCCCATGTGAAAGAAATTATCCTGCGATTGCAGGGGGCCGGCCGGCGCGCTTTCGTGGCCGGAGGAGCCGTGCGGGATCTCTTTTTGGGAGTTAGCCCCAAGGATTTCGACCTCGTTTCGGAGGCTAGCCCGGAGGAGATCGCCTCGCTCTTCCCCAAAACCCTCGACGTAGGCAAACAGTTCGGCATCATGGTGGTGGTTACGGACGCCGGCCCCGTGGAAATCGCCCGCTTCCGCACCGACGGCGCCTATACCGACGGACGCCACCCTACCGAAGTTTCGTTCACAAACCCTGAGGAAGACGCGAAACGCCGTGATTTCACGATCAACGCCTTGTTTTACGATCCCGCCGCCGGAGAAGTGATCGACTACGTGAACGGCCTCCCCGATATCGAAGCGCGGATCATCCGCTGCGTGGGCGATCCCGCGGCGCGGTTCCAGGAAGATGCGCTGAGAATGCTCCGGACAATTCGTTTCCAGGCCCAGCTGGATTTTCAGTTGGGCCCCGGCATCGTGAGCGCGATCCGCGCCCAGTCGGGAAGGCTTTCGCTCGTGAGCCGGGAACGCATCACCCAGGAAATGGACCGTATCTTCGCCTCGGGCCAGCCCATGCTGGGATTGGCAGGACTAGTAGAAACGGGATTATGGTCCCATGTATTCGGCACGATAGAGCCGGAAGCCTCGGTGCTTACGCGTCTCGGGGAACTCGGGCCTACCTTCACGGCCGGCTTTCACGAAGCCCCGCCGATGGGTTTGTTCTACGCCGGGATCGGACTCTGGGTTTCTGGCGAAGATTTAGAAAAGCTCTTCGTACTGCCCAAAGAGATGAAGGCGATGATCCGCGCTCTGCCCGACGAGATCACCCGCCTCACGGCCTATTCCAAGCTCGAGCTCGCCGACCGGAAAACCGCCCTTGCCTCGCCCTATTTCAAATACGCCTGGACTCTTCTCACCGCCCAGAACGAAGCGGCGCTGCCTTGGCTGGCTCGCTTGCCGATCGAAAGGGCCGAAGCGGAGAAATCTGGGCGCTTGGATCCACCGGCGCTGCTGCGCGGGCAAGATTTGCTGGAACTCGGTATTCCGGCGGGGCCAAAGATCAAAGAACTATTGGCTATGGTTCGCCGTGAGCAGCTGAACGAGAAGATCGCCACGCGCGAGCAGGCAGTAGCGCTGGTTACCTCAGCTAAGTAGCTTCTTCATCACTTCGGGATCCGCATCCAGGTAGAGCGTCTTATTCCCCGTATAGGTAACTTCCGCCACCGTTCCCTTGATCGCGCGCACGTGTTTACGCTGGGTATAGTCCACCTCGGCGGATTTCCCTTTGCGAATATTCGAATGATAGAGGCAAAGCTGCGCGGCCTCGAGCAGGGTGGAGAGCGGAATGGTTTTGTTTTTTTGGCCCTTCACCACCACGTGGGCGCCGGGTAAGCCCTTCGCGTGCATCCAGAGATCGTTGCCCTTTGCTTCCTGGAAAGTAACGCGGCGGTTCTCGGCCTGGTTGCGTCCGCAGAGGATGCGGAAACCATCGGTGGACTTAAATTCCAGGAAGGGCTTCGCGGAAGCTTGTTCCTTTTCCTCTTTCCCGTCGGATTTTTCCGGCAGGGGCAAGCCCTCTTTTTCGAACTCCGGCGCGAGCGCATCGAGCTCTTCGTCGGTGGCGGCCTTTTCGATTTTCTCCGCCGTTTTGGCGAGCTCGTTCACTTTCTTCTCGAGCGTTTCGATCCGGCCCGCGAGCTCGCCCACGGCGCGGGTGAATTTTTTCGATTTCTTGAAGCAGGCTTCGGAATTGTCGGAATAGGTTTTCGAGGGGTCGAGCGGGATTTCGATTCCGTCGAGCTCGATTTTTTTCTCTTTTGGAAATTTTTTCGGGCCGAGCTCATAGAGGTGAGCCACGAGCGCCATCCCGCGCTTAAGAAATAGCTCCGCCTCTTCGGCTTCCTTGAAATCTTTTTTCACGTTCTCGAGCGCCGAATTTACTTTGCGGCTATGGCTCTTCCAGGCCTGGCGCCAAAGTTTTTTGTGAGAAGTGAGCCCGCTTTTCTGCACCAAATTCCAATACTTCTCGGCCACCGCTTCGTGAAAGGGAAAGGCCGCGCCGGGATCCGCTTCTCCGAACGTTCTAATCTCTTCCGACAAAGTAGGCGGCGCCGGAGGCAGGCTATGAATGGCGCCGGGGGCAAGCGAGATTGTGCGGAAGGATTGGATGGAGCGAGCGGTGCGCTTTGCAGGGTCCCAGGAATCCACGAGCAGCAAGTTGGCGCGTTTGGGGAGCAGCTCAAAGAGCAGGGACATTTCATTGTCGAAATGTAGCAGCACGATGCGCTCGCCATGCACCTGCTCGAGGCCGGTGATCTTGCGGCCCACGAGATGCTTGCGCAGCACCATCACGAAGGTGGAAGGCTCCGGCTGGGCCTCAAGATCCCAGTCTTCCCCGGCAAATACGAGGCAGGCATTATCCTGCTGCAGGCAGCTCCAAAGCCGCCAGCCCCCCAGCTCGCCAAAACCCTGAAAATAGAAGCTCTCGCCGGCGGCCACTTCCCGCACTTGCACGATTCTCTGCATAGCAGAGCCCAGCAGCACGGGGCGTGCTTCCTCGAGCAGGAGCGAAATTTCCTTCCATTTGAGTGCCATATGCCTATCTGGTAGATTGCCCCCATGAATTCGGATCTTCCATCGCTGGAATGGCAATCACTGCTCCGGCATTATAGCGTTCATTGCCTGAGCGCACCAGCGAAGCTTGCCGCGCTCGAGATAGCGCCGAGCGAAAATCGCCACGAAGCGGAAGCGCTCCTAGAGCTCACGGATCAGGGCCTGCGCGCTTTGGAGCTGGGAAATTTCGTATTCCTCTCCACTTTGGATTCCCTGGAGCCCGTGCTGGAGCGCCTGGAACGCTCTTCGGTACTGGATGGAAAAGAGCTCCTTCATCTTTCCAAACTTGCGAGGATTTCCCAGGAACTCCAGGCCATCCTCGGTGGCAAAGAAGGGGTATTGGCCTGCGCCGGCCTCCACGCCCGCGCTCTTTCGCTTCCTCCCCTCGCCCCCCTCACCGAAGCCCTGGTGCGCGCGATCGATGACCACGGGCAAGTAAAAGATTCCGCGAGCCCCGCCCTGCGCAGCCTGCGCGATCAGGAGCGGCGCCTGCATTCCGAAGCGCGGGAACGCGTCGAAGCGGTACTGCAGCAAGCCTTCCGCGACGGCTTCCTCCAGGAAAAATTCTACGACGTGCGCGACGGGCGCTACCTCATCCCCGTGAAATCCGAATTCCGCAATAAAGTTTCGGGATTCGTAGTGGAAAGCTCGGCCACGCGGGCCACCGTGTTCATGGAGCCGGCCGCCGTGCGCGACGCGAACGATAAAATCAAACAAACCCAGCTCCAGATCGAAGAGGAAGTGTATCGCATCCTCGCTGAGCTCTCGGCCAAGCTTTTCCCCCACGCCGCCGAGTTCGCCCACGCGTATGAGACCTCCGTGGAGATCGATCTTTGCCTCGCGCGCGCCAGCTTCGCGCGCAAATACGAAACCATCAAGGGCGTTTCTCGCCCCGAGTTCTCGGATAGATTCTTCCTCGACGGGCTCTACCACCCCCTCCTGGGATTCGTGCTCGCCCCCGAAAAAATCATTCGCAATGGCTTCGTGCTCGGCCCCGAACGCCGCGTGCTCGTGATCTCCGGCCCCAATACGGGCGGAAAAACCGTACTGCTGAAAGCCGTGGGCCTCTCTTCACTCATGGCGCGGGCGGGATTTTTTCTACCCTGCGCCGGCGAATCTAAGCTTCCCTTTTTGAGCAAGGTGCTCGCGCAGATCGGCGATTCCCAAAACCTCGAACTCAGCCTCTCGAGCTTTTCGGGCAGCATCCTCCACCTCAAAGAGATTCTCGAGAGCGTAGAGCGCGGCACCCTCGTGCTCATCGATGAGATCCTCCACGCCACCGATCCCGACGAAGCCACCGCGCTGTCTCGGGCCATTCTTTCCGAATTGCAATCCCGCGGAGCCTACGCGATCGTGACCACTCACCTCAACGGATTGAAAGCCTCGGGTGAAAGCGCCTTCGAGAGCGCCTCGATGGAATTCGATCCCGAGAAGCTTTCTCCCACCTACCGCCTGCGCATGGGCGTGCCAGGATCCAGCCGCGCGCTGGAGATCGGCCTGAAGTTAGGATTATCTTCCGGCTTGGTGAATCAGGCCCGCTCCTTTCTCTCGGAAGAAAAAGTGGCCGAGCAGAGCGCCGTAGACAAACTGGAAGGCCAAGAGCGAGAGCTCGCTGCCGCCAAGCTGGAGCTCGAGGCGGTGAAAAAAAATCTCGAGGAGGAGCAGGCCCGCTACGCCAAACTCAATAGCGATCTCGCGGCCTATAAGAAACGGTTCCGCGACGAAGCCCTCGAACTCGTGAAAGAGGCCGAACGCAGTGCCATGGCCGAAGTGGACCGCACCATCACCGCCTATAAAAAACGCCTTCCCTCGGTGCAGGAGAAGCAGGAAGCCGCCGTGGCGGCCAGAGCCGAAACCGAAAAGCTGAAGGAGAGCTTCGAGGCGGTGCACCAGATGGTGGACGAAGTGGCCCCCGCCCAGCCCCCGCCCAAAACCATTCCGATCGAGCACGAGGAAGAGGCCGTGAGCTTCCGCAAGAACGGGCCTGTGCGCCTGCTCACGATGCGCACCGAAGGCGTTTTGCTTTCGGATCCGGCGCTGAAAGAAAAGCAGGCCGAGGTGATGGTCGGAAACCTGCGCATGAAAGTGAAGTGGGACCAAATCGAGCCCCGCGCCGAATCCCGCGCTCCTTCTTCACCGCGAACGGCGAACCGCCAACGGCCCACCGAAGATTTCTCTCTGCCAACTGAATTAAACCTCATCGGCCGTACTGTAGACGAAGCCATGGACCAAGTGGCCACCTATATCGACCGGGCCAGCCGCAGCGGGAAGGCCTTCGTGCGTATCGTGCATGGCCACGGCAGCGGGGCCCTGAAAAAAGCCGTGCGGGATTTCCTAAAAAAGACTAAATACGAGCTGAAATACCGGCCCGGCACCCTCCAGGAGGGCGGCGAGGGCTGCACGGTGGTGGAATTTTATGGCGTATGAAAAAAAAGATTTCTATCACCGCAAAGCAAAGGAAGAGGGCTACCTCGCGCGCTCGGCTTATAAGCTCCAAGAAATCCAAAAAAAATTTAAGCTCATAAAGTCCGGCGCCAAGGTGCTCGATCTTGGATGCGCCCCCGGCGCCTGGGTGCAAGTGGCTCTGCCGATGGTTGGCCCCCGTGGCCTCGTGCTCGGGGTAGACCTGGAAAAAGTGGAGCTCAAGCACCCGCAGTTTCGCTTCATCCACGGCGATGCCTTCAAGCTCGAGCCCGAGCATATGCCGGAAGGCCCCTTCGACGTAGTGCTCAGCGATATGGCGCCGAAAACTTCCGGCGTGAAGATCCGCGATCAGGCCCGCTCCGCCGAGCTTTGCCTGCATGCCCTCGCGGTGGCCGAGAAGCACCTCAAGGTGGGTGGCAATCTCGTGGTGAAATTATTTGAAGGCGAAGATGCGCATAGCGTGCGCAAACAAATCGAAGCCCGCTTCACCACGTTCAAGCCCTTCAAGCCGGACAGCACCCGCCAAGCGAGCGTGGAAATGTACCTGGTAGCCATGGGTAAAAAAGCCTAGAGCCGCTCGCGTGTAGGCTCCCTCGTTGGCAGCCATTTTCTCCTCCTATATAATTTAGGAACGCCTTCTTTTTTCACTCGAGGATTCCCATGCTCGCCAAAATTTCCATCTGCGCGCTTTTTTTATTTTCCAGCTCCGCCTTCGCGTTTCACGCCGCGGATCTACTGGAAGAATTCGAGAACACCCCGGACCGCAGGCCCGCTTCCGCGCTCGTAACTCCCGTCGACTGGGCCCAGCCTCCGGTAGGCTGTGTGGAAGAATTGATTCCGGGCATGCCCGATCGCGACTGCCTCGACCTCACCCGCGTGAACGATCCCCAAAAAGATTTTCCCGCCAATCTTTCGCCGGAAGACCAAGAGTACTGGCGCCTCAACAAACGCCCCCTCCTTTACTGCCGCGCCACCGAGGTTCTGCGCCGTGAAGCTTTGCGGCCCGGGAGCTTTTCGGCTGGCGCCATCGAGCTGGCCTGGATGCAGAACAATGCCGTGCGCCTGCGCAGCGTGAAACTCGCCGCCGTCTACGAAGCCAGCCAGGAAAATAAAATGCCCGCCCAGGTGCTCACCGGCGCGCTCTACCAGGAATCACTCTTTTCCGAGCTTGGTATCGCCGAAGACGGAAATAATTTCTCCTGCGGCCTTGGACAAATAAATATTTTGGAATGGTGCCGCTGGGCCGAAAAACAAAAGGGCGCGCGCCGCCGCGGGATCGGTTTGGGAAAAGCGCCGCTCGATTGCGCTCAGCTCGAAACCACCTTGGTGAAACCATTCTACGAAATCGCGAAAACCCGGCTCCATGGCTTGCCCGAATACCGCCTGCAGAAAGAACATTTCCAGAATATCGCCTTTGAAGATGTGGTAAGCGATTTCCCTCCCGCCTCGAATGCCGTGCAGAGAATGCGCTACGATGCCGTACGCGCCTTCGTAACGAGCTGCCAAGATCCCCGCAACGGCATCGCCGCCAAGGCCAACGAGCTCGCCTCGCTCTACGCCCGCTTCATTCCCACCGGCCTCAAGCAGAAAGATCAGTATAAGCCCGAGGAAAAATTCGGGCGCAGCTGCCAGGCCGGCTACGACCGCGCGTACCCGCTACATATGGGCTGGCTGCTGGCCGTGGGTTCCTACAACGCTGGCCCCAAAGCCGTGGACGCGTTGGCCCATTATAATAAATGGACACGCGCGGATCTCGAGAAGGTGGCCACCTTCAAGAACTTCTCTCCCGCCGACATGATCGACAGCCTCTACTGGACCGGAAAATATAACGAGCTCACTGATAAGATCGACGTAACGAACCTCAATGGCAGCATCCAGAACTGGCAGTGGTTCAAGACCTGCGTGCTCCAACGCCACGTGGCCCGCGTAATCCAGCACGTGACCCTGCCGGGAGTACCGAACTTCGTGGATTCGCTAGAGGGTAAATATCCCTGCGCCAAGAGCGTATTCGACGAGAGCGGCAAGCTCGTGAAATCGGGCGTGCCTTTATTCCGGCAGAAATCCTCGGGCGTGAAAAAAGAGAAGAAAAGGAAGCGCCAGCCCGCGGTCTAGAAAAAAAAGAGGCCCGAAGGATTTAACCGCCGGGCCTCAGTCTTCTGTCTCTTAAGCGAAAATTAGAACTTCAGTGCCTTCACTTTGTCTTCGAACACCACAACCTTATTCGTTTTCTTCAGCGAAGAAATCAGGTCGTTGATCGACTCGTTCTGGTAGTCGGCGCGCACTTGTTCTTTTACGTCCTCGAACTTAACCGGCTTGCCTTCACGCTTCTCCACCATCTTGATGATGTGGTAACCGAAAGGGGTTTTCACGGGCTGGCTGATTTCTCCGGCCTTCATCGCGAACGCGGCTTCCGAGAACTGGGGCGGCATACGGCTGCGGGTCATGAATCCGAGATCACCCATGTTCTGGGCCGAGGTAGGATCCTTGGAGTATTTCTTCGCGAGCACTTCGAAATCTTCTCCGCCTTTAGCCTTCGAATACACTTCCTTGGCTTCGGCTTCGGTTTTCAGGAGCACGTGAAACGCGTGCACTTCGTCCTGATTATAACGGAGCTTGTTTGCGTCGAAGAACTTACGCACGTTTGCGTCCGTGATCTTGGGCATGATGCTCTTCTGGAGGTAGCGGTTCGCCAAAAGCTGGCGGCGGGCACGCTCGAGCGCTGCCTGGAATTCTTTGTCTTTCGCGAGGCCGGTTTTTTCGCCCTCTTGCACGAAGAGCTCTTCGGCCACGAGGTTTTCTACCATGCGGTTTTTAATGTTCGCGTCGCCGTTAATTTGTTGTTTTTGTCCTTCGGGAATCGCGCCCACGAGGTTCTTCATGTCGGCGTCGGTGAGAGACTTGGAGCCGATTTTCGCCAGTTCCACGGCGGCGAACGCATTGGCACCGAGCAAGGTAGCTAGAGCAACAGCAAAAAGACCTAATTTATTCATCTTCATTTTCCGCGAGTCCTTTCGATTAACGTAATTTCAAAATAGTAGAACGCGGAAACCAAATGAAATCAAGCGGAAGGGATATTAGATCTTCTGAATCAGGTTGCGATAGGCATCCTGAGCGCTGGTCATGCCGGCGGCACTCAAAAAGTTGGAGAAACTCATCCATACGATCAGGGAATTGAGGTCCTTAAAGAACGGGGGGAGGAATTTGGGCGGATCCACGATTCCTTCGCGGTATTTCTGGTAGAGCACGGGAACGTCGGAGACATGCACTTTACCCACGAAGAGAAAGGGGACGATTTCGCTTCGGCCGGCCTGAATGCAAGCCCGGATGAAGTTATAGTTTTCCACGAAACCTTTGCAATAGGAGATGTCTTTGGTGAAAGGGTAACGACCCTTCACGTCGCCGCCGCGAAAAACTCTCTGCGCCGCGATTAGGCAATCGTCTTCCTCGTAGCCTTCGGTACGAAAATATTCCACCACATCGAGAAAGTCCGCGCCTTCTTCCGCCTTGGCGATCGCCAGCACGCGATCGTTGATCTTGCGTGCGCGACGAGGAAACGTAACGAAGGAAAAAATTTCCATCAATACCGCGAGGCCCTCCTGGGTGGCGGTCACGCGGGGGGAGCCTTTATGCAGCCACTTGGCCACGCGCTGCTCGAGGCCGTTGATCGTAGTGCCCATGTGCACCCAGCCTTCGTGTACTTCGAGAATATCGATATCACGCTTAGTAAAAGTGGCGGCTTCGCGGAGCTTAATTGTTTTGGCGCTCGCGGCTGCGTCGGCCACCATCGCGTCCTCGATAGTCACCTTCACGTTTTGCCCGGGAAAATATTTGCCGAAGCGCTCGTCGAGATCTTTGAGCGCGTGCTGGGCGTCCACCTGCTGCATCCGTTCGTCGGCCGCCGGGCTGTCTTGCACGCCCGACAAAATATTATAAAGGTGAAGGCCGAGATCCTTCACGCTGATCAAGGATCCGAAAAAATGATCCTGGGGCGAGCCGTAGAGCTTTTTGGAATACTCGTAAAATTCGGGCCGCCCCCTTACCTGGAGCATGCGCAGAACGTCCTGAAATTCCTGGCAGGTGGCGAGCAGGATCCGCACCAGGGAATCTTCCGGGCCGATATCGTTCACGAGGTCGTTGGCAATGCCTTGGAGCTCCGCGATCTTGAGGTCGGGGTCGTAGCCAAGGGGGATATTTTCGTAGGTGGAGCGGTCCACTTTGGGAAGCTCTTTGTATTTGTTTTTACGCACTTCTTCGAGGATTTTTGGGTCCCAACGCACGGCTTCCAGAAGCCTAACTTGCTTCTGGGCCTCAATAAGGCGCTCCGAAAACTGCTTTAATTTCTCTTTATAGGTGAGCATATCGCCTTGATATATTTCGGTATTTTCTCATAATTTCTGTATTTTAAGTGCTACACTAGCCTGATATCATTAAATGGAGGGGGGACTCCCTCCGAAAAGCTAATTAGTTCTAGGGGTTAATTCATGATGAATAAATTCAAGCCCGTTTTGTGGTTATCCGGATGCGCTGCGTTATTGGCGGTTTTCGCTACGGGCATCCTCCTCACACCAGGTAAATCGAAGCCGAAGACGGCTATTCGTAAGCTAGCCAGCAGCTCGGTATTTCACCACCAGATGGAACGCTCGGAGATCGCCAAGATTCTCGGCGACCAACGCCTCACCTCCAACCACCTCAAGCTCGATTATTTTCCCATCGAGAGCGGCGATAAATCTTACCGCGTGCACTTTACGCTGGATGCCGAGCTCCAGGCAAAAATAGAAAATGTTTATGAACGCTATTCTCCCGATTTCGGCGCCTTCGTGGCCCTAGATCCCGAAACCGGCAAGATCCTCGCGATGGTGGACTATAGCTCCCAAGGACACGAAGGAAACCTGGCCCTGCAAGCCACCTTTCCCGCCGCCAGTGTTTTTAAAATGGTGACTTCCACCGCCGCGCTCGACGAAGGCAAGATCCGCCCGAATGCGCTCTTCCCCGTGAACGGCCGCTACGGCACCCTCTATAAAGGCAACCTCCGCGACTACGTGAACCGCTGGACCCGCTTCATCACCATTGAAGAAGCCTTCGCTAAATCCGTGAACACCGTATTCGGTAAGATCGCCATGACCCGGGTAGGCCCGGCGGCCCTCCAGAAATATGCCAATGGCTTCGGCTTCAACCAGAAGATCGATTTCGAAATGCCCCTCGAAATGGGTTCGGCCCTCGTGCCCACCGATGATTTCGGCCTCGCCGAATCCGGATCCGGCTATACCCAGCGCCAGACGCTTAATCCCATTCAGGCTGCCCTCATGGCCGCCAGCGTGATCAACGGTGGACGGATGGTGGTACCCCACGTGGTGGAAGACGTGAGCACCGCCGACGGAGCGAAAGTGTACGAGATGGAAGACGGGGGAATGCTCTTCCACCCGATGGACCAAGACACGGCCAAATCGCTTTCGATGATCATGGAAAATACCATCACCCGCGGCACAGCCCGCAAGGAATACCGCGACTATAATCACCACCCGGTGCTCTCTAAGCTTTTCATTGGCGCCAAGACTGGCTCGCTCTCGGGCACCGCTCCCGCCGGACGCTACGACTGGTTCGTGGGATTCGCGCAGTCGAGCACGAATCCCAAGAAAAAAATCGCCTTCGCCTCGATGATCATCAATCGCAAATACTGGAAGGTGAAAGCTTCCCACGTAGCGCGCGAAGCGATCATCTCGCACTTCCAGAAGGCCATGGAGCGGGATATCTAGCCCGCGCCGCTACTGGCAGGTTTGCTTACAGATCTTCTCCTGCTTACAAATTTTTCCCGTGCGCGTATCACAAGGCTGATACGTGCACGTGGTGATCGGATGCGCGCAAGTAGCCATCTTCGCTGAAGCTCTCGGGGCCGTAGCGGTAGCCGTTTTACTTGTCTTGGTGTTCGCGCTGGATTTCGTATCTCCGCTAAAAAATTTCGCGATCGAACAGAGAATATTGCAGCTACCGGATTTGACTGAGGAGAGACGAACGCGGGTTTCTTGCGCTATTTCGGCCGTTTGTACCACCGCCTTTTCCTGAGAGGTCGTTGGGAGGCGATACGTCTTGTAGGGGTCCACCGCCACTTCGGAATTTCCCTTTAGGGCAGCGGTCTTCACCTCCACCGCCTGTGCCCATTCTGACGCTTTCTTCAGGGCATCGGAACTTTGGCTCACTAATGCCGCCACTTCCGGCCCCAGTACCGGCTTCGCCGCCGGCGCTTTATTCGCGGTGGCCACTTCGATTTGCTCCTTGGTGGCGGGTTTTACTCCCGTGGCATTGGAATTAAACGCGCTCGATTCAATCACGGCCTTTCCCAGCGCGAATTTTTTAACGGCCAGGGGCCCGAACGTCAGTTTTTCCGCGGGATCGTCCACGGGAGCTTTTCCGTTCTTCACCGTTTCGTAACTTTCCGCCACCTTCAGCACTTTTTCGAAGGTGCCTTCGCGCATCGCCGCGTACATAGCCTCACGGATCTCCGCGGTTCTTCCCAAAAATTGGTCCTGAGCATTTTGCATGTTTTCCTGGGCGCCTTTCACTGTCCTCGAGAGCGCCGCTTCGTCCATCCCGGCTAATAGCCCCGCGTTCGCGCGCGAAATTCCCTGAAAAAGCGCCAAGCGCTCCACTTCCGCGGATTCTTTATTCCCTCCCCCCACCGTTCCGGGCGGCGCCGAAACGCTATCGGCGGCGGGTGTGGGCAAGCTCAATACTTGTTTCATCGTGAAGGACGCTGCCGGGGCAGGCTGCCTTTCTCCCGATTTAATCCGCGAGAATTTCCCCGCGCCCACAACTAAACATTTTTTAGTTTCTTGGCAGCCGCGTGCGCCGAAATCCACCTGGCCCTCTAACGTGAAGATCGAGGTGAGGCCGCTTTCTTTCTGGTGCTCGAGCAAAACCTCGGTGCCACGCACGCCCATGGTGCCCGCTGGCGTATTTATCCGCAGCCGGGTGGTCTTTTTATCGGGAGACTTCTCGATCAGGGAGCGCACCGTTCCGTGAGCCAAGCCGAATACCCAAGAAAGAATACCGGCCTGCAGGTTCACCTCGTTGAGCGTGAATTCCGAGCGGATGCCGACGCGAATGATCGTTCCGTCTTGGAGGAGGATGTCTACGGTGGAGGTATCGTCGGTGAAAATGCGATCACCGGCGTAAATTTCCATCTGCTCCCCCACCACGCTTTCGGTTCCCGCCTCACGGCGCACGCGAGCGTTCCCGGATCCCTCCACTTTAGAAACCACCGCAAAGATTCGCTCCTCGGCAGCGTCAGCGCCGGCAGGGGGAACGGAGGCAACCAAAACGGTTGCTAGTAGCAGGATAAGGCGGAAATAGGTCATTAGAGCCCCCAAAGATAGACCTCTATTATAGCATCCGCGCCAGAGAAAATTTAGCTATTTAATCTAGTAAAATCAACTGCTTGTAAAATACCCGATCATTTCACTAAAGACGGCACCGGTAATACCCGAGAAGTTTTATGTGAGATAAATCAGGGCTTATTGATCAGTTAATTACAGGAGATACTCATGGGCGACAAAAAACCAGGCAAACCAGAAGTTTCGGCAGCCATTCACTGCAAAGTGAACAAGTGCAAACACCCACCTAGCAAATTTGCTTTCTGCGCCGAACACTTCGACCAATTTAAATTCGGTCTCATCAACAAAATGGGCGAACCCGCTATGGACTTCGACAAGAAGCAAGAGCAGTACGACCACTGGAAACACGCGAAAAAGACCGGTTGATTTCAGTTCCCAGCACTCCTCAGTGCCGGAAAAGATCCCCCTCCCCATAACGGGCCTAACGGTTCGTAGGGGGGGTCTTTTTCTTTTCCATCATCCGTATCACTTGCACCGCGCCCTCGAAGAACACGTAGAGGGGGGCCATCATCAGCAGCATCGACATCACATCCGGCGGCGCCACTAAACCTGAAACCAAAGTAATCGCGATAATCGCGTTCCTTCGCTGTGCGATGAGCATTTCGTAATTCACGATCCCCACCTTAGCTAGCAGCACCAGCACCACGGGCAATTCAAAGCTTCCCCCGAAGATGAGCAATAGCCGGAAAAGAACGCTAAAATATTCTTTCACCGTGATCATCGGCACATCGGCCGGCTGTCCAAACTCGAGGAAGAATTTAAATCCGAGCGGGAGCACTAGATAATACGCGAACGCCGCACCAAGAAAAAAGAAGAGAGTAGCGGCCAGGATAAAGGGCGTGGCCAGTTTCTTTTCGTGGCCGTGTAGGCCAGGGCTGATAAATCCCCAGATTTGGTACACAAAATAAGGACTCCCGAGAAAAACTCCGACGAGGAGCGAAATCTGCAAGTGATTAAAAAAGCTTTCGAACATCCCGGTGAAATAGAGATGCTGGCGTTCCGGGGGGAGGGCCTTAAAAAGGGGGGCCTTGAGAAAATCGAGCACCGGCATGCGCACTAGGTAGCCCACCAGCGAGGTGGCGAGTAGCGCATAGAGGCAATTCATCAGCCGGGCGCGCAATTCCTCTAGATGATCCCAGAAAGGTTTTTCCATTTTTTCCAATTGCCGGTTACGGGAAACGTCTTTAGTATCCTGGGGTATCGTTAACTGACCGCCGAAGGGGTGTCAAATGCAGGGAAAAGGCAAAATCATAGGTATCGTTCTCGTGGCGCTAGTTGTTATCGCCGCCGCCGGCTTTTATTTCATGAAACGGGGGGATTCCTCCAATGAAGAAGCCGCCGTTTCCGCCCCTACCGAAAGCACCGCTTCCACTCCCGCCACCACTTCCGCACCACAGGAGAATACCGCCATGTCCACCAAGTACGACCTAAATCCCCAGTCCGACGGGCTTTCCAAAGCCGTTGCCACCATGACCCTCGAAAAAGGCGGCGTGATTAAATTCCGTTTCTTCACGAGCGACGCTCCCGCCACCGCGAAGCGCATTGCCCAGCTGATTTCCGAAGGCTTCTATAACGGTATTAAATTCCACCGCGTGATTCCCGGCTTCGTAGCGCAAGCGGGCGATCCTACCGGCACCGGCGCCGGCGGCTCGGGCACCAAGCTCAAGGCGGAATTCAATTCCCATCTCCACGAAATGGGCATCTGGTCGATGGCCCGCACCGCGGATCCGAACTCGGCCGACAGCCAATTCTTCATCATGCTCGGCCGCGCTCCCCACCTCGATAACCAATACACCGTATTCGGCAAAGTTGTGGAAGGCCTCGACAACGTGCCGAAGATCAGCCAAGGCGACGCGATCAAGACGTTCACGATCGAATAGATTGGAATTTCTTTTTAGAGAAGCCAAGGCCTAGTGCCTTGGCTTTTTTATTTCAGTCTTTTCTCACAGGCGCGCGCCGCCGCAATTTCTTTAGCGATCGAACTCATATCGGCATCCAACTGCCTTTGGTACGCTTTCTTGATTTTTTGTCCGTCGGCCACCACTGCGTCGAGGTCGCGCCTGAATTCTTGCGCGAGGTTCGCCGCCGCCGACCTCGCGGGCTCCACGCAGTGAGCTTGCGCGAAAGCGCGCCACTCTTCCATCTGGGCACGGTCACCGCCGCAAATTTTCGCCAGGCGCTCTTCCTCCGCTTTTACCGCGTCGTCCACCACTTGGTAGGCGTCGATCACGCTCTCCTGAAGCGCTACGCGCCTTTCGGTCTCGCAGGCATCTCCCGGCTCGGGCGGCAGGCCGGTATTCGCGATCCTCTTCACGAAGATATCTTTGCGCACGCGGTTAGCTTCCTCGTAAAGCTTTTGGGTGGAACCGCAGGAACCCAATTGGCGCATATAGCTATTCTTCATGTTCTTCGCGAGGGATTTCGATTCGCATTGAGCAGGGAGAGGAATTTGCGGAGAAGCATGGATATTTTGAGTGGAGCGAAATTCCACCGCAGGCGCATTGGCGAAGGCCATCAAGGCATTGAACAAAATAACTTTAAGGAGAAGCGGCATAACCTAAGAATCGTCCTGGGAATCGCCGGGCTTTTTCGGGCCGGCCACAATGCCGGCCTTGGCGAGCTGTTTGGCAAGGCGCTCGCTGCCGGTTTTACTCCATAGGTCATATACGCGCAAAAGATCGCGGTGATTTTCCGGATTGAACCCTGTTTCTTCGCTGATCTGAGAGAGAATTTCTACGAATTGCGGGAACTTCCTCGAAAGCTCGAGGAACAAATCCGCCTTGGCTTTCTTCTCGAGCCGGGCCGCGTTCTCGTAGGCCGCCTCTCCCATCCCAATATAGTAATCTACGTCCACGAGCTTGCGGCTTAGACTATCGGTGAAGAAGCCGGCGATATAGAGCGAGAAATCCCCGAGCTGCTTCAGGCGAAGCGCGCGAGCCCGGGCCTGTTCTTCCGCGAGCGCATTTTTTAACTGCTCGGTGAGAGTATCGGCGGGATTTCCGTCGGCGTCTTTAGGATAAAAATGCTCGATGCTAATGAATTGCCCGAGAAGCTGGGCGAGGTAAAGTTTGGCGTGATCCGACACATCCACGCGCAGCGTAGCCGCGGCTCCCGCAACCGCCCCGTGAAAATACTCACCGGGACTCACGAAAATAATACTACCGGTATTATTCTTCGACACCCAAGACTCCTCCTCAGGTGGCACTCCAAGGGAGGGCCATATACAATTCTACCATGACTTTGACGAAACGCGAAAAATCCGCTGCCCTACCGGCCCACCTAGCAAAATACCCTACACCCTTCCATGTGTACTATGAGGACCGCTTAAAAGAAGATGCTGCCACCCTAAAAACCGCCCTCTCCTCTCGCCTGCCTAATATCGGGCTCTATTACTCCGCCAAAACAAATTCTCTATTAGCCCTTCTGCGCTGCCTCGTGAGTGACGGCTGGAATATCGAAACGGTATGCGCGGCCGACCGGCGCCAGGCCTCGCTTGCCGGAGCCAAGGGAAGCCAAATTCTGTTGAACGGTGCCGCCTGGACTAAAGCCGGCCTCGAGGAGGCCCTGCTTGGGCAAAGAATCCAGCGGCTCACGGTGGATTCCTTGCCGATGGCTCAGTTGCTGGGAGAGGCCCTCAAAGAAAACGGCGATGCCATTAGTCCCCTTTCCATTGCCTTGCGAATCCATGACGGAAATAGCCATTTTGGCTTTCACGCCGACGCGGATTCATTGAAAGACGCCTTGGCCCGTTTTCCAAAAAATTCAGTTTCTTCCCTCGGCCTTCATTTGCACTCCAACCCCGGGGCCTCGGTGCAGTCACTTCTGGAAATTAGCCTAGATTTTAAAAACCGCACGGAGAAGCTAATTCGCGCGGCCGAAATGGTCGATTCGTTTTCGGCCCCGAAAATTTCTTTCCTGGATTTGGGCGGGGGCATTGATTCCCCCTATGTCTATCGCCCCCAACCCGCCGAACTCGCGGTATTCCATAATCCGGCGCAGGCAGAAAAATTCCGCGCCGAGAAATGCGAGCGCGACTTCTCCCTCGGAGAGCTTGGCGAAACGGTAAGCTCGGTCGTAGCCGATACTCTCGGCAAGAAGCGCGCGCAAGCATGGAAGATTTTTTTCGAGCCCGGCCGCGCCGTATGTTCCCGGGCCCTGAGCACCGTGATCGAAGTGCGTGCCGTGAAGAAAAAATTCTACCCCGAAGGCGACGTAGTGATCACCGACGGAAATACGGCCATCCTCGGCCCCCTCCACCGTGGAATTTACCCCATTGCTCTACCTAGCAGCGAGAAAGGGCAAGACGTCTTGAGCATGGCCAATACCTTCGTGTACGGAAACCTTCCGCATTCCGGAGACTGGCTCTTTCAATCTGTCCCTTTACCCGAGCTTACCGAAGGGGACCGGCTTTTGATTTCGCACACGGGCGCTTATTTTCTTCCGCTCGAGGCAAACTTCGGCCTGCCCCGCCCGGGAATTTATTCCGCCGATAAAGACGTGATTCTGCGCGCGCCGGAAACCGAGATCGACCCGGGAATCAGGGATACTGTT
The DNA here is from genome assembly GCA_050246755.1 of Bacteriovoracia bacterium. Lineage (GTDB taxonomy): Bacteria > Bdellovibrionota > UBA1018 > CAIPTA01 > CAIPTA01 > JAKFYM01. Next base: position 1,443,815 of record JBFWVL010000001.1, on the reverse strand, counting down.
TGAGCGTGAACCGCTCTTCGCCCTCGGTCCATACCGCGTAGTTCAAAGAATCAGCGGAGTAGCCGAGGTTGATATACTCGCCCGACTTGCCCTCTTCCTTGATCTGAATTTGATCGCGGAGGTGAGAATGGCCGACCAGCACAAAGTTCGCGCCCTGCTTTACTTTCTCCTTGGCGAACTCCAGATAGAGCCCACGGATTCTCTTCTGGTTCTCACCGCCCATGCCTTCGGTGCGGGTATATTTCCGGCTGTGGCGGCTCGACCAGGTGCCGATCTTATCCACCACGATATTCGGGATCGCCTGCACAAATAGCTGAAACGGCCGGTTCTTCGTTACCCTGCGTAGGAGGCGGTAGCCCCTATCTTCCTCGTCGATCAAGTCGCCATGGGAAACGTAGAATTTTTTTCCGTCGGCATTGAAAGAGAAATCGTCGGCATGAAAATGGAAGCTCGGGGTGTGAGCGAAAGCCGAAGCTAGATGAAAGTCATGGTTTCCCTCGAGGTAATGAACCGTGATGCCGCGTTCGCCCGCTCCACGGATCGCTTGCAGCGCCTCGGCAAATTTCTCGCGGAATATTTTCTTATTTCCCACGAAGAGATCGAAGATATCTCCACCGAGCACGAGCGTGTCGCGGGGCTGAGGAACGGATTTCACGAAATCGGCGAAGCGCCGCGCAGCTGGTGCAGTGCCTTCGGGAAGGTGGATATCGGAAATATAGAAAACCCGCATTCTCTGAATTTACAGGAAAAGCGGGCCGGTTTCGAGCGTTAAGGATTCGCCTCTTCGCCAACTGAATCTATTTCTTGCTGATCGGGGGTTTCACCGCAGGCTTCGGCATCGCCATTCTCTTTCCGCTCCAGGAACTGCATATTAGCCTGGTCCGCGGGGGAAATGCATGCGCCGGCACCGCGCAAACGGGCGCAGTCGGGCCGGCTTACTTTGGCCTGCACAAGGTTTCCGCGGATCGTAGAGAGCATTTTCATCTCTTTTTTGTCCAGGCAGCTTTCTCCTTTTCCGGCCATGGCCGAAGAAGTGGCGAGGGCAAGGCTTATGGTGGCGAAAAGAATTTTCACGAGAACTCCTTTGGGTTTTATAAATTACAAGCGGCGATCAAGGATGCGGCCGCGCATTTGGCCGTCTTTACCGAGGATAGTGGATTCAAGCACGCGCAGGATCGCGGAGCCTTTGATTACCCGGAGCTGGACTCCGGCATTGTCGGAAACCACGATGCACTGGCGTCCCTCGAGGAATTGCAGCTCCACCTTTAGTCCCTTGGCTTTGAATTCTTCTTGCTGCAAAAGAAACTCGAAAGCCGCTTTGGCTTCTTCTTCGGTGGGTTCGCGCTCTTGTTCGCGTTTTTGCTGATTTTGGGAATGGGAATCGGTAGCGCTCTTCGCGGTGAGCGTGGTGGTAAAGAACTGGCGGATTACGGGCAATACTCTTCCAGATTGCATATGCCTCTCCTAAGATACGGATCGGAGAGGCGGCGGTTAGGCTGTAGAAAAATAAACCCGACTCGGATGCTTTTCCGGAGCCGGGTAAACTTCCTTATAGGAGCACAAAACAGGCGGTAGCGAGGAAGGCACTTACCGCGAGGTAGGAAAGCAGGTTTTTCTTCTTCATTTTAACGCTCGCGGTTTCTTACCGGGCGATTCATCTTCATTTCCGCTCTAGCGTCGCGTTCATCTTCTTGCTCGGCGATCTGCTTTTCAGATCCCCAGGCCGCGATGTCGCCTTGCTTATAGGGGTCGGCGGAAGAGAGGTTACGGTCGTAGCATGCGTCGTTATTGCAGGGAGCAGTGGAGCAGGCGGCGAACAAAGCAGAAAGTCCCGAAACCGGGAGCACAACTGCCACAAAATATTTCCATGCTTTTTTCATTCTTCCCTCTACGGTCAATCGATCTAGCGTCCAGCGATAAGCCCTATTCCTTCTTAAAAACCCCAGCTGAAAGCTTACACTCCCAGCTAGGGCGGGCTTAAGGTCTGCACCCTCTACAGATGCAGACCTAAAATTAGTGAATTAGAGAAGTTTCAGTGCGCCGTTAGGAGCAGCGTTCGCCTGAGCAAGAACCGAGATACCAGCGTTCTGGAGGATCTGGTTTTTGATCATGGTCGAAGTCTCGGCCGCGATGTCGGTATCAGAGATACGCGATTTAGCGTCGGACAAGTTCTCTACCGCGATTCCCAAGCTGTTCGAGCTGGAGTGCAGGCGGTTTTGAAGAGCACCAAGTTCGGAACGGTTTTCGTTCACTTTGTTGATGGCTCCGTCGAGATCACCGAGAGCGGAGAGGGCGCCGTCTTTCGAAGAAAGATCTACGCTGCCCACGCCGAGAGCGGCGGCGGAAACGTTGGTCTTCGAAGGATCGAAAGCGATGCGGTTCATTTCACCAGCTTCGGCTCCCACTTGGAACGTCAACTCTTTGCCTTCGCCCGCGAGCAGGTTAGTGCCGTTGTAGTTCGTGGATTTAGCGATACGGTCTACTTCGCCCTTCAAGCTTTGTACTTCTTTGTTCAAGAAGCCGCGCTCTTGGTCCCCTACGGTGTCGGAAGCAGCTTGTACGCTCAATTCACGCAAGCGGATCAAGATGTTGGATACTTCGTTGATGCCACCTTCCGCGGTTTGCACGAAGGAGATACCGTCGTTTGCGTTACGTTGCGCCATTTTCATGCCGCGAACGCTAGCTTCCAATTTATTGGAAATCGAGAGACCGGCAGCGTCGTCGCCGGCTTTGGTGATACGTTGGCCCGAGGACAAGCGAGCAAATGACTTGCTAGCTTCTTCAGAGGTTGCCGTGATGTTTCTCTGGGTAGCCAGAGAAGGTACGTTAGTTGCGATTCTTAAGCCCATGTTTAACTCCTTAATTGTTTAAGCCCCTCACCTCTTTCGAAGAGAATCAGTCAAGTACTGATGCATACCTTTCGGTAGCAGGTAATAAAACTTAAGCAAAAAAGTATGGTATTAAGACGAAAAAAAACCACAGAGGATAATCCTCTGTGGTTTCAGTGGGTTAGAACATTGGTTCTAGGGCTCGCGGACAGGGTTCGAGCCCCGTCTTCGAGATATTAGAGCAATTTCAGAGCAAGGTTCTGGCTAGAGTTGGCTTGCGACAACACTGCAGTACCAGCTTGCGAGAGAATCGAAGCCTTGGTCAACTCGGAAGTCTCTTGAGCCATATCAGCGTCGCGGATTCGCGAGTTAGCGGCGGCCAAGTTCTCGGTAGCGATACCGAGGTTGCTTACCGTCGAAGACAAGCGGTTCTGGAGAGCGCCGAGACCAGCGCGATTTTCGTTCACGCCCATGATGGCGCTATCGATCTTCGAGAGGTTCTCTTGGGCGGCTTGCTTGGTCATGGTGCCGGTATCGGAGAGGCCGAGCTTACCAAGAGTGATGTCCGTGGTCGCCGTAGCGTACTGAAGACGATCGTTCTCGGGGCTGTTCTCGATACCAACTTGGAAATCCAGGGTTTCGCCGCTGCCGTTAAGCAGGCTGCGTCCGTTGAATTTCGTCACTTGAGCGATACGATCTACTTCGCCCTTGAGCGCTTGGAATTCTTTGTTGGTGAAGCTACGTTCTGCATCGCCTACGGTGTCGGAAGCAGCTTGTACGCTGAGTTCGCGAAGACGAAGAAGAATGTTAGATACTTCGTTGATACCACCCTCAGCCGTTTGGATGAGCGAGATACCATCGTTGGCGTTGCGATTCGCTTGTTGCATGGAGCGGATGCTGCCCTTCAACTTTTCGGAAATCGCGAGTCCAGCTGCGTCGTCACCGGCTTTGGTGATGCGCGCGCCGCTAGAAAGTTTGTTTAACGTGTTAGCTTGTCTGTCGTTGGAGATGCCCAAATTTCTTTGAGCGTTCATCGAAGTGGTGTTGGTTGCAATACGTAGACCCATAAATAGTAGCTCCTCAAATAATTGCCTATACCGTCCTGTGGCAACTCTCGAAGACTCGCTACCTTGCGAACCATCGTCCAACTACCGCTCTATTTTTTCCGGGCCCCACGCCCTTCGAAAACTCGGCCTGTAGTTGTGCAACCGCTGTGGTGGCTGCAATGAACTAATCGGCGAGCGGTGCGGGGGCTTAAGTAGTTTTGTAGGAAAATGTTTTTTTTTCGAAGAGCGTGTATAAATACGGATTGTTTTTGTCGGATAATGGGCTTGGCGCTGGGCTATTTTTGAGCTGACGAGAATAGAAGAGAATAAAAAAAGGTATGGTCGGATATTAGAGAATGAAAATTCGACGCGATTTTTATCGAACCCATCTTGCAACGTCACAAATCAAATCATTGGAGCGGCAAATCAGGAAAGATTGAACCGCAATAAATCAGCGAAGGATTTAGAAAATCGAACGTAAACACCCTCGTAAAATAGGGCATAATTTAACTGCTTCTCTGGAAGCAGTTCCAAAAAAAGGGACGACAGAAACTGGGAACTTAATTATGAAAATTTTCGCCTTGGTCTGGCTTACCACCCTCTTCGCCTGGGCTGGCGACGAATGCGGCCAACGCTCCAACGGAGGAGTAGCTCCTCAAACCAAGAGCGCTAAGCAAACACTTAACCAGCTATGTAACGGCGACAGCCGCGACCGCCTCAAACAGCTAGCCCAGTCCTGCAACGGTCCCGACGGAACCAATGCCGTGCTTTTGGACGCGGATAAATATATACAACGCCAGGAAAAACTCTGTGAATCCTCTCAGGCCGCCCTGGAAGCAACGGCCGGCGCTTGCCGCGAGAATAAAAGGGCCGATCAGAAGGCCGAAGAATTTCAACAGAAAATGACCAAAGTTTCCGGCAACGATCAGTCGGTGGCCCAGCGGCAACTAAGCAATGGCTCACGTGAAATCATGCCTATCCTCGACGGCGTAGGCCAGGCAAGCGGGCAAGCCTCCGAGAAGATTAAGGGCGAAGACGAAAATATCAGTGATGCTAAAAAGAACCTCGCGAGGATTAAAGACAGCGCCATCAGCGAAGACAAGGCGCACAATAAAAAAGTATCTGACGTGGAAAAGCAGTGGTCCGCCTGTAAGGACAAAACTTGCGACAGCCGGAAAAAGAGCGAATTCCAGAAAGCCCGCCAAATACAAAGCTCTACCCGCCGGGCCTGCCAGCAGCTCCTGACCGCAAAGGCGCAGCTCGACAAACTTCAGGATGATCTCAAAGAGAAAATGAAAAAGCTTGCCCAGAGCGTAGACGGACTGAAGGATGAAACCGACAAAAAATTCAAAGAGCTCGCCTCACAGTCTAACGCTACGGGGAAAAATGCCGAACAGCTCCAATCGTCCGCCAATTCGAGCGAAAAGGATTCACAACCCACCGGCGGAAATAGAACAAAAGAGGCGTGGGATATCCCCCCTGAAAAATCGGGGAAAAAACCACCGGGAAAAGTGGGCGACGAGCAAGACACTACGGCCTCCTGGTACGATCCCTCAAAACGAGATTCTAAGAAGTACCCACCCGAAGCCCGCACGGCCGCCAGCAATTATTACCCGCAAGGCTCAGTACTAGAGGTAACGAATACTAAAACTGGGCAGAAAACCGAAGTGACGGTAAATGACACCGGATTCTTTCGGACTAGCGACGGCGGCAATGCCTACTCAACAAATATTAAAGACTTTGGACCTAGCCGGGGCGTGGGAATCGATCTATCCAGAGGGGCCGCCCGTGACGTGGGTCTTGAAAAGTCGGGCATGGGAAACGTGATCATCCGCCGCATAAAATAAAAAATCCCGCCTCCTGAAAGGAAGCGGGATCTGGTTAAGCTCAGGCTTTTATGGCTGCGCTTAATCCAACCTTAGTACATAGCGTCGAGCTTGGCTAAGGTAGAAGCGCTAGGTGCCTTGATGATGCCGAGAAGATCCACGCGCATCATGGCCAAGATACCAGCGTTCGCGCCCGCAGCGTCCGAGCCTACGAGGGCAAGGATACCGATGGCAGAACCGGCCTTATTGTAGAAACGGAAGCTCAAGATAGATCCGGCCAGGTCAAGCTTGTTGAACGGCACGAACACACCAAGAATTTCAGGACCTACGTAGAATACGGCGTTGTTCAGTTTAGGTACTTGGATCGCAATGGCAGGCATCACACCCGAAGCCACGGAAGGCAACGGACGTCCACCGGGCAATGCGTTGGATGGGAATGCTGCGCCCTTGTCTTTCAAGAAGTCAGAAGCAGCAATCGTTACCACGAGCAAGGTACCGGCACTTTGGAAGTCAGGGCCTACTTGCACGCTAGAGTTCGGGTATTTAGGGATGGGGATCGTAGCTCCGCCATCGATCGCGATGTTCTGGAACACCATGCTTAGTACTACACGGCCGTTCACGAACTCTACGTCGGGACCAGTAATACCTTCAATTACCGGGTTCACACCTTTGCTGGCACCACCGCAAGCGGTGAGACCAACTGCCATTACTGCCGCGAGGCTAGTAACCGCGATTTTTTTCAGTTGTACGTACTTCATTACCCTTTTCCTTTTCCTCGTTTATTCATCGGACTCGGTTTCAGATCCAGGCATCAACTGTTGAAGCAAATAGCGTACGTACAACCCTGGTTCCAATTCCTGCGCCGACTCTTGTTAACAACTCCCAAATTGAATTTTCTGCCCCGCCAAACTACTCACACGGTAGAGGCACCCATCTATTAAGATTAATTAACAATCTGCTTATAGTCAAGCATATTGGTCGGAATTGAGCATAAACCTACGCAGCAATTCAACTAATTGAAATTATTTCGAATTTTTTGAGCTAGTCTGGTGCCCGGCGGATACGGGCATTGATTTGGAGGAGCTTCTTTTCGAGCTCTTCGTAGCCCCGGTCTAGGTGGTAGATGCGGCGTACCGTGGTTTCTCCCCTACCCGCCAGCCCCGCCAGCACCAGGGAAGCGCTAGCCCTGAGGTCAGTGGCCATCACTACGGCGCCCTGGAAGCAGGCTTTCTTGCCGTGCACGTGCGCACTGCCACCCTCCACGCGAATATCAGCGCCCAGGCGGTTTAATTCCGGCACGTGCATAAAACGATTTTCGAAAATGGTTTCCACGATCTCGCTCTGCGCGCCGATTTGCGCGAGATAGGCCATGAACTGCGCTTGCAAATCGGTGGGAAAGCCAGGAAAGGGCTCGGTGGCGAACTTCAATCCGTGCTCGCTAGAGCCGCGTTCGGCCTCGATCCAATCGGGACCGATACCAACTTTCACGCCGGCTTTTTTTAGCAGGTCCGTGAACGCCGTGAGGGCCTCGGGATTCACGCGATTCACGCGCACTTTGCCGCCGGTGATGGGGCCGGCCAAGAGCAGGGTTCCCGCTTCAATGCGATCATGCATCACTTCGTGCGCGATCGGTTTCAGCGAACTTGCCCCTTGAATGATAATTTCGGAGCTTCCTTCACCACTGATCTCCACGCCCATCTTGCGCAGCATCTGCGCGAGATCCACGATCTCGGGTTCGCGGGCCGCATTGCGGATCACGGTTTTCCCCTCGGCCAGGCTCGCCGCCATCATCACGTGTTCAGTGGCGCCCACGCTCGGAAAGCGAAATTCGATTTCAGCGCCCTTGAGCCCGTTCGGGCATTCGCCCACGATATAACCGCTCTCGAGCTTGAGGGTGGCGCCCATTTTTTCGAGTGCCTGAAGGTGGATGTCCACGGGACGAGTGCCGATACTGCAGCCGCCCGGCAAGCTCACTTTTGCTTTGCGCGCCCGCGCCAGCAAAGGCCCAAGCATGAGAATCGAGGCGCGCATGGTGCGCACCAATTCGTAGGGGGCTTCAGTGGAAGATAGGTTCTTGATCTCGATTTTCGCCACACCATTTTCATGCGAAATATCCGCGCCGATTCCCTTGAGGAGCTGCACGGTGGTGGTGATATCGCGGAGATGGGGAACGCGGGTAAGGGTAACCGCCTGATCGGAAAGGATGGTGGCAAAGAGCAGCGGAAGCGCGCTGTTTTTACTACCGCTAGCGTCGAGCGCTCCGGAGAGAACGCGACCGCCTTCAATTTCAAATTTATGCATCTTGCTTCCAAGCTACCAATAAAAACCGCTTCTTACCAGCGAGGTCGGCCTCACGCCAAATGCGCGCCACCGATTCATGTGTGCGCCAGCGGGTTTCGAGCAATTTCGCCACGCGCGCACTGAGCTCGAGCGCCGTATACCTTGGCTTAGCGGCCGCGCAGCCGCGCAGGATTTTTTCCGCGCACCAGGCGGCCCGCTCTTTCACTTCTTTTGATTTCTCTTTGAGGGCGGGCTCGAGCGCAGAGCGCGGCTCCCAATCCCTTACTTCGGCAGCAATTTTATCCTTACGCGTATCGAGGTAAGGAGGATTGGAGATCACCAGCGACCAATTTTTTTTTCGCAGCTTGGGCGAAAAAAGATCGGCACGCGCCAGCTCCACGTTCGCTGCCAATACCTTGGCATTCTCTTTCGCAAATTTTAGGGCCTTAGCCGAAATATCGGTTCCGGTTATTTTCCACCCCGGTCGCTCGAGTTTCAGCGTGATCGCGACCGCACCCGAACCAGTTCCGATATCCAGCGCGCTAACGGCCTCCTCTTTCGAAAATAAATTTAACGCTAGCTCCACGAGCATTTCGGTTTCGGGCCGGGGAATGAGAACCCCCTTCCCCACGCGAAACTCCCTGCCCCAGAACGGAGCGCTGCCCACGATATACTGCAGGGGCTTTCCCGTCTTGCGGGCCAGCGAAGCCACCGACCACTTTATCCGCTCACCTGGCGTAAGGGATCGCTCGGCATCCAGCAAAAGCTCGGATCTATTTTTTTTCAGGATAAATTCAAGCAGCCACAAAGCTTCGTTCCGCTTGCGCTTCGGGGTAGATTTTAAAATGTCGGCTATCGTCAAAGTACGCTAGCGCTGTTTTTCAGCAGCTCCGCCTGCGAGTGGGCAATGAGAGCGTCGATCACCGGATCGATCTGGCCCTGCATAATATCGGGCAAGTTATGCACGGTTAAGCCAATGCGGTGATCAGTAAGCCGGCTCTGGGGAAAATTATAGGTACGGATCCGTTCCGAGCGGTCGCCGGTGCCCACCATGGAGCGGCGCGCGGCGGAATGCGCGGCGTCGATTTTTTCTTGTTCAGCCGCGTGCAATCGCGCGCGCAGAATTTTCATCGCCTTATCGCGGTTCTTAATTTGGCTTTTCTCATCTTGGCACTTCACTTCGGTGCCAGTGGGAATATGCACGATGCGCACGGCGGAATCGGTGGTGTTCACGCTTTGTCCGCCGGAACCGGAGGCGCGCATCACATCGATACGCAAATCGTTCGGATTGATCTGGATGTCCACTTCTTCCACCTCGGTGAGCACCGCCACCGTAGCCGTGGAAGTGTGCACGCGTCCCTGCGTTTCCGTATCGGGAACACGCTGCACGCGGTGCACGCCACCTTCGTTCTTCAGGCGCGAATAAACTTTATCTCCGGTAATCAAGGCGGTGGCCTCTTTAAGCCCGCCAATTCCGGTACCACTCACGTTCAGCACCTCCACGCGCCAGCCGCGTTTCTCGGCATAGCGCTGGTACATGCGGAAAACTTCGGCGGCAAAAAGGCCGGCCTCGTCGCCCCCGGCACCGGCACGCACTTCAAGCACCACGTTTTTCTCGTCGTTAGGGTCTTTGGGAATCAGGAGGAAATTGAGTTGCTTAGTGAGCTCCTCGATCTTCTGCTCGGCCGCCACGATTTCTTCCTTCGCAGCGGCACGCATCTCGGGATCACTGTCGTTCATCAGTTCTCTGCCGGAAGCCAGATCCTTTTCAGTCTGCTTAAAAATACGGTACGTGTCCACCAACTCACGCAGATCCGCATGCTCCTTAGAGAGCTTGCGGATATCATTGGAGTTGATAGAAGGATCCTGAAGCTTACGCTCCAGGTCTTCAAATCGTCTCTCTACTGCTTCGAGTTTTTTGAACACACGTATGCCCTCAGCGAAAATCGCTTTTCAGAAATCCGCGCCGAGACGAACTACTTCTTCCCAGAAGTGGGAATAGTCGATTTAGCGTATTTGTTTTTGAAGCGCTCAAGACGACCCTCGGTATCCATCACCTTGTGGGTGCCGGTATAGAAGGGGTGACAGTTCGAGCAAATCTCTACTTTAAGATCGGGAACGTAGCCGCCGATTTCCATTTTGTTACCGCAGTTGCAAGTAACGGTAGTGTCTACGTAGCGGGGGTGGATGCCTTTTTTCATAAGAACCTCGTTTAGTGCAAGAGCGGGGAGTATCCGAAGATTTCCCGTTAATGCTCTTGGGTGAAAACTTTGAAAAACAGTGAACGGAGATCAAGGGTTTAGCACAGTTTGAGGGCAGTTCACAACCCGGCCTGAGGCCACCCAATCCACCATGCAACCGACTGAAAAGATTGGGCTTTATTGGGCGCGCCTTATCCCCTGGTGGCCGCTATTCGGGAAGCGCTGCCAATACCTTTTTGTTTTCGATCAGCCAGCGCGCCACGGCCGGAGGTAGTTTCGGCGCCTGCAGCTTATCTATGGGAGAGGTGAAAGCGTCTTCCATCAGTTTTTTCAGGCGTTCACGGAGCACGGAGCGGTCCTGCATTGCCCAAACTGGACTCACTGCGCGGGCCGGATCCAGCAATTTAGCGGCCGCAATTCGCATGGCGAGATCAAAACGGAACTTAGGAAGAGAAATTCTTACCGTGCGAGGCTCGCCGGCCTCTTGCGGAATTTTAATCTCCGATTCAATGGTGGATTCCGAAGTGGCGAAAATTACTTTTGCCGCAAACTGCGCCATATAAGCAGCGAGCTGGTCGGATAGCTCATGATCACGGAATAATTTTTTACCCGCTTCCGTGGCGCCGGCGAAGGAAGTTAGATCCGCCTTCACGAAGGCTTCCGGCAGCTGCGCGAACAGCCTTAACGAAAGCGAACGAATCTCCGCAATCTCTTCGGTGGTTAAGCCTTCTTTGGTGCCGCGTTGCTCTAGGATTTCCCCAAAACGCTGCTCTTGGCCCGCCAGCGTTTCCAAGGGAAACGTGGCGAAAGCCGAGGCCACTCCGCCGGCCTGAGCGAATTGCTCCTCGATCAGGCGCACGTTGCCCGCTTCGATCCCACGCTCGTAAACGCCGCTTTCGTTCGGGAAAGACCGGGATATGCTGAGAAACTTCATTTTGCTCAGGAGAGAACCGAGGCGAAAAGTACGGCTCCAGTTACCAGCGTTGGCGAAACCACTGGGATAGAAATAAAAACTGGTTATGTACCCTTCATTCTTAGCCTCTTTTTGCTCGAGGAACTCTTCGAAAATTTTATCGGCCAAAAATGCGGATTCACGGCGCGATTCTGCGGCGTAATTCAAGAGTGGATTTTTACCTTGGTCGAAACGGATGCAGTCGAAGTAATTCCCGCCGGCGTGGCTATCGGTACAAAAAAGCGGGAGCTCTTCGCTGGAAAACTTTTTGCCGAAGTAGAGCGCTTGGAGAGCCTTGGTGTCGTAGGCCATCGCTTCCTTGGAATTGACGATGTGGTAGCCGGTGATCACGGAATCCACGAGCGAGGTATAGTCCATCACGGAGCTGGTCACGATGGTGGATTCCGGAACGCTTTTACCCTGTACGTAGTCGGTAAAAATCTTCTGCTTTTCATCGCTGCTCACATTCGCAGCGAGGGAGCCGGCGAAGTTGTGGCGGAGGCCCAGCGTATGGCCTACTTCGTGGGCCGTAACTTCACGCACGTAATCCTGCGCGGCTTTGAGCGCGGCGGCATCGTCGTCGGTAGAATCGGCGATCTTTTCGAGGGAGGCCTGCAACGCCTTCGTGTCGGCCATTTCGCAGCTCGCGAAAGGGCGAAATCCGCGCAAGGTAAACTGTGTTTTTTCGGGCTTCTCACCGGCGGCTTTGAGCCGGGCCAGGAGACGGCGCGCCTCTTTCTTTCCCTGAAACGCAAAAACGCTGCCCATATACACTTGGGCGTGGGTTACCTCACCGGTGCGGGGGTCCATTTGCGCATCGGCGTAAGCTCCCATACCGGTATCCCACTTCACCCACTGGAAAATATTTCTTTCGAGGTCGGGCGCAGTCACTCCCGCGGGCGCGTCCACCACTTGGATTTTTCCTTCACCCAAGATCTTGTTAAAATAAAGGATCCCATCCTTCACGGCCTGACGGAAATTAGCCGGCGTATTCGCGGAAATGGCGAACACGATGGGCTTACGTAGGTCGAATTTGGTAGCACGGGTCACGACTTTTCCGTCGGCTTTAAAAATTGGGGCTACTTCGAAAAATCCCATGCGGGTGAAATCGGTGCCCAGCGTGGATTCGAATCCGGCGTTGGGCTCGTAAGGGGAAAGGTAGTAGCGTACTTCCACGGTATCGCTTTCGAAGTTTCCTCCCATGGTCACGTCGAGGCTGGCCACTTGGTGCACCACGAGCTTGTTGCCCACCAGCTCTAAGCGCTTCAGAAAACTATTTTTGGTTTTTACCGTTTTGTATTCGAAGTCCGGAAAGCCCGCTTCTAAATCAGAAGCTTTCCAGTCGGAAGACGCGAAAATTTCGCTCATCCCCAAATTGAAATCGATCGTGAGGCCATCCGTCTGCTCCGAGACAATCGGAAAAGAAGTGATGATTAAAGTTTGCGGCAGCTCATCGGTGATCGCGTGGCCCTGGGTAGCTTCGAGCATATACACGCGATTGCCCTTTTGGCTAAAGCTCACGATGCGGGAACGAAGAGACTGGCCCAAGGGAATAGTTGGCTGCGGGATCAATCCGGCTTGCAGCAAAAATTCCTTCTCGAGGGAAGATTTTAGGATCCGGAGATACATCCCGTTTTCAGGAAAAAGACTCTGCAAGCGCTGGGTACCGGAGGCGGGGGCCGGGGCGAAGGAATCGGAAATTCTTCGGGGTGCCACTACCGCTGGTGCCGACGCGAAATCCGCAGCTGCAAAGGCGGAAAGATTGCTCACTAACAGAAGGCCCAAGGCCAAAGTTTTGGTCACCGTGATATCCCCCAAGATTCAAAGTTTGGCCATAGGTACCATGGGTTGCGGGCGAACAAAAACTATTCGGCTCGGGGCCCTAAAAAACAAAAAGGATCGCTAACTTTTGTCAGCGATCCCTTTGATAAGAGCTGTTTATAGGCCCTAGCTACTCATCGAATCGATGAATTCCCGGTTCGATTTGGTATGGGAAACCTTGTCGAGCAAGAATTCCACCGCATCGATGGTATTCATCGGCTGCAGAACGCGGCGGAGAATCCAAATACGCTGAAGGTCTTTTTCGGGAATGAGAAGTTCTTCTTTACGGGTACCGCTCTTATTGATGTCGAGCGCCGGAAAGATCCGCTTCTCGAGCAATTTACGATCGAGCACGATCTCGGAGTTACCCGTTCCCTTGAACTCCTCGAAGATCACTTCGTCCATGCGGGATCCGGTATCCACGAGAGAAGTGGCCACGATGGTAAGCGAGCCCCCTTCTTCCACTTTACGAGCAGCGCCGAAGAAACGTTTTGGGCGGTGAAGGGCGTTGGAATCCACGCCCCCGGAAAGAATTTTTCCGGAAGGAGGAACCACGGTGTTGTAGGCGCGAGCCAAGCGGGTGATCGAATCGAGCAAGATCACCACGTCTTTGCCGGTTTCCACCAAGCGTTTTGCCTTCTCGAGCACCATCTCGGCCACTTGCACGTGACGAGAAGCTTGCTCATCGAAAGTAGAGCTCACCACTTCGGCCTTTACCGAGCGAGCCATGTCGGTCACTTCCTCGGGGCGTTCGTCGATCAACAATACGATCAGGAAGGATTCCGGATTGTAGGTGGTGATAGCGTTCGCGAGACTCTGGAGGAGAACCGTTTTACCGGCCTTCGGCGGGGCCACGATCAAGCAGCGCTGGCCTTTGCCGATGGGCGCGATCATATCGATGATACGCGTGGAATAATTTTTTCCGTCGTCGCCGAGCTTGAAACGCTCGGTGGGGTAGAGGGGGGTCAGGTTGTCGAAGAGCACGCGTTCGCGCGATTGCTCAGGCGTCTGGAAATTAATGGAGTCTACTTTCAGGAGGGCGAAGTAGCGCTCGTTGTCTTTGGGCGGGCGGATCTGGCCGGTAATGCCATCGCCGGTGCGAAGGCCGAAACGGCGGATCTGCGAGGGAGAAACGTAAATATCATCTGGTCCGGGAAGGTAGTTATAGTCCGGAGAACGAAGGAAGCCGTATCCGTCCGGCAAACATTCTAATACCCCGTCGGAGAACACGGCGTAGTCTCCAGAAGCCGTGGACTGCAAAATATGGAAGATCACTTCCTGTTTACGCAAACCCGCGGCGTTTTCCACTCCCATCTGCGTGGCGAGCTCCGCCAATTCGTGGGGCTTCTTCGCCTTGAGATCTTTCATTTGCAGAATCTTTACGTCGCGGGGAGGATTCGCGGGATCCAAAGAATCGGGCACTCCCGAAGCCGCTACCGCCGCCGCTTCGGCCGCTTCTTCACGGGCATCTTCCGCGGCGTGCTGGTTGTTCTGGCGAGGGCGATCACCCTCTCCTCCGCCACGGCGATAATTTCCTCGTTCCCCGCCACCGCGATTTTCGCGATCTCCGCGGGGCTTTCCGCCACCGCCACGATCTCCACGATCACGATTCTGGAATTGGCGCCGCTGAGGACGTTCGCCTCCGCCACTGCCGCCGCGACCTTCGTTTGGACTATCGTTATTTTGCGAATCGTTATCGCTCATGGAATAAACTCCGTACTGACTTTGTGAAATTGAACATTATTTAATGTTGAATTGAGAAACTTGCTGGGATTGACCTTGAAATTTCAGAACTAGAAGGTGATTAAGGATAAGTTCTGTTGAGGCGAGAATATAAGCATGAGAAACCGATGTCAATAGTCCCCCCAGAATCCTTATACTTCCGAGTCCAAGGGCCCGAATCGGCGGCCAATACTTTGCCGCCACTGGTGTTTTTGCACGGCTTAATGGGTTTCGCCGCCAACTGGGGAAAAATTACTCCGCATTTCCGCGAGCAACGCCAAGTATTGGTGCTGGATCAGCGGGGGCATGGCCGCAGTGCGAAGCCCCAGGCCGGCTACTCTCCCTCAGACTATGCGAATGACCTAAAATCGCTGCTCGATCACTTGGGCTGGGGTTCCTGCCATATCGTGGGCCACTCTATGGGAGGGCGCGTGGCATTGCGTTTCGCCGCTCTTTTTCCGGAAAATTGCCGCTCCCTCACGATGGAGGATTCCGGCGCCGAGGATAATGCCACGCGCCTGCAGTGGATCGAAAAATTACTCGGCGGAATTCCCACTCCTTTTCACTCTCGGGAAGCGGCGAAGCAGTTTTTCACGGAGAATTTCCGCGACGATCCACTCACCGGCACCTTTCTCCACGCCAATCTGGAGGCCGCCGCCGACGGAACGATGGATTGGCGTTTTTTCGCCCCGGGAATGATCGAAACCGTTCGCACGGGGCGGGTTGAAAACGCGATGGACGAATTCGCCTCGCTAAAGTTGCCCACCTTGCTGATTCGCGGAGAGCGCAGCCATGAATTTCCTGCCGACGAAGCCCAGCGAATGAAAGCCGCGCGAAAAGAGGTGACGCTCGTCACTATCCCCGACGCCGGCCACTATGTGCACGCCGAGCAGCCGGAACGGTTTTCGGCCGCACTCGAAAAATTCTTAGCCGAGCACGATTAGCCCTCTACTTGCGCACCAAATCCAGGTGCTTCACGAGATCCTGGTGCACGCGAAACGATGCCGCCCGCGAGCCATTGCACGCGCTCACGTCGCCCGATTTTCCGAAGTCAAATCCCACGAACTCTTTTTTTCCGCCAACCAGGCTTAGCTCTAGGGAAACCCTATGCGGCTTCTTCTGACAGTCCGCGGCCACTCCCGGCTTGGCCTCGAGGGCCTTGAGGGTGGACAAACGATTAAGGTAACGCTCTACCTCTTCGCTAGGTTTTATTATTTTTCCGCCGGAAGAAATATTCCAGTCGGCACCAGCGCGCTCTAGCGTAAACCGTTCTTTGCCGTCGAACGACACCACGGCGTTTTGAATATTATCCGCAGTACTTCTCAGCACACGCAGATTGAGGAAATCCTTGGCGGGCCGTGAAAGGAGCTGCAGCAGCTGGGGCGGAATTTTTACCGTGCGTTCCCCCTTGCCGGAGCGATAACGGATCACGTTTAGCCGGTCGCGCCCCACTTGGCCGAAATCGATTTCGTGCCTCTCCAGCTTTTCACCCCTCACCAACGATACCTCCAGGCGCTGCGCCCGTCTTTCGGGAGCCGAAGATTCCACCATTTCCTCGGGCCTCTGCGGAATTGGATCGTAGAGCTCGCATACCAGCGAGGCGAGCCGGTTCAACGAAGCAGAATCAGCCTCTCCCATGGCGGGGGTGCTTTCACTCCACTCGGCTTGCGCGAGCTGGGCGGCTGGAGGCAGGCCGGGTTCCGGATTGTCGGTGCGCTCGAACACAATCATCTGTTCCGCCGCCGCCTCCCGCTGCAATACTTTAAGCCCGCGCACTTGGTGCGGCTCGCATTCGATCAGGCTGCTCGTTTTGATGGTGTCCACTTGAATTCGGTTTTTCCAGCGAATCCAGAAGTGAGCTCCTAAGTAAAATACGATGAAAAGAGAGAGTAGAGTCGCGATTTTGCGGGCCATGGGCGGTACCTCGTGGGTTTAGAATCATGCAATTTTGCTAAAATTGGAAACTAAATGCCAAGACTGATTTGCAGCACGCGCTTTAGCGCGTCGTTATAGTAAGCTTCGTAGCGCAGCCGCTCGGCCTCGGTGCCAAAAATAAACTTAATGCCAATCCGGTACTTCGGCGTATCGTGGCCGAAAAAATTCTGCTTGGACGAAAGCCGCGAGCTCCACATTACGTGGCCCCGATAAGTAACGGATTTAGGGTCTTCGAACGCCACGGTAACCGGTGTTTGCACCTTGAGCTTCTCGCTAAGGTAAATTCCCACTCCCATATCGGAAAAATCCGAAACGAAACCAAATCCCGAGATGGGATCTCCTGTTCCACCCTCCGGCCAAAGATAGATCTTATGCCGTGCGGTCACCAGCTTCAATCGTTCCTGAATTCTCTTCTGGCTGCCTTTTTTTCGAAGCAACGGAGGCAAGCGCCCATCCTTTCGCTCTAGTTACATTCGTAGAGCGGTGCATTTCGATAAGTAAACACTTCTTCTACCACACTATCACCCATGCAGCGGAGAGTCGCACGCCCACCAGAAATTAAATCTATTTTGATTGTTCGCAATGCGTTCTCCGGGTAAGCGAGGGCCTGGCTCGCCTGATCTTTATGCGCGTTAGCCATAAAGCTGCTCCATACCGGCAGTGCGGCAACCGCTCCCGTGAGTTTCAATGCTTTCCGATGCTTACGCACGATCTCATCGTCACGATCAAAGCCGATCCAAGAAATCCCAAGTAGCTTGCGGGAGAATCCGGCAAACCAGGCATCGCGGAATTCATTCGTGGTTCCCGTTTTTCCAGCCGCAGGCCAAACGAAACCTGCCGCCCGGCTGCCTTTGGCCGTTCCAATTTCAAATACCGAAGTCATCAAATTCACGAGATTGGCCGTCTCTTCCGGAGGCAGCGCTCTCTCTTCGCGAGGCTGGTAGCGCGCCACGGCCCTTCCGTCTTCGCCTACCACCAAAATGGTGGCGGTGAGCTCCCGACGTAAGCCGAAGTTTGCCAAGGTGGTATAGGCCGTGGCCACTTCCATTGGCGGAACTCCGATCGCGCCGAGCGAAAGGCTGGGAAGCGGCTGAATATCGGACTCGAAGCCCGCAAGCTTCGCCACTTCCACCACCTTATCGAGCCCAGTGGCGATCGCCACTTGGGCGGCCACGGTATTGATGGAATTGGCCAGCGCGAAACGCAGCGTAACCATTCCCGCAAATTCGTCTTCGTAGTTTTTCGGCGTCCAGGATTTGCCGTCGAACTCGTAGGTAAACGGTTTATCTTCGAATTTAGAAATGGCACTGAGTGGAGTTCCATCCGCCGCGCGGCCGTAAATAAGCGCGGTGAGATAAACGAACGGCTTGATCAGCGAGCCAATCTGCCGGCGCATCAAGAGCGCGCGGTTGTAGGTTGATTCTTCGTAAGCGCGCCCCCCCACCAGCCCAAGCAAGTGGCCGTTCGCGGGATCCACGGCGATGAATACCCCCTGCACCAAGCGCATCTCTTCGTCTGGTCGCTGCCCCGGATTTTCTTCCTTCTGCTTGGCCGATTTTTTCGCCTTGGCTTTTTTTTCCTTTTCCACGAATTGCTTGAGGCGGCCTTCCACGGTGGCCACGCCCGCCGCCACGCTCGTTTCCGCCAAGTGCTGGTAGTAGGTATCGAGGGTGCTGAAGATCGTATAGCCGGCGCCGAGCACTTCTTGCTCTGGTAGATCCTTAACCAGCTGCGCCTGCACCATATCGGTGAAATAGGGCGCGCGGTTCTGCACGGGATTTACGCGCGCGAAGCGCAATTTCTCGGCCAATGCGCTCTTATACTGCGCCTCAGTGATCACGCCCGCCTGCGACATTTTGGTGAGCACTACCTCCTGCCTCGCCTTAGCGCGATCAAAGTGGCGAATGGGCGAATAGAAAAAGGGCCCCTTCACGATCCCGGCGAGGAGGGCTTGCTCGGCCACGGTGAGATCGTCGAGATTCTTGTCGAAGTAAAATTTCGCGGCCTCGCTTACGCCATGCACGGCCACGCTGCCCGATTGCCCGAAGTACACTTCGTTCAGATACTTCTCGAGAATTTCGTCTTTGGAAAATTTCAGCTCGAGAAGAAGCGAAACCGCCATCTCCTTCAGCTTGCGGGTAATGGTGCGCTCGCGGCTCAAATAAATATTCCGGGCCAGCTGCTGCGTAATGGTGCTTGCGCCCTGCACGTAGGATCCCGAGCGCAGGTTCACGTAGATCGAGCGGATGATTCCTCGGGGGTCGATTCCGCCGTGCTCGAGAAAACGCTGGTCTTCCGTGAGCACGATTGCTTTCATCAGGGTGTGGGGGATCTGGGCGATCGTAACGGTTTTTCTAGCCTGGGCATTTCCTTCATTCAGCTGGGCCACGAGGATCGGTTCGAGCGCGAAGCCGCCGGAAATCTCGGCGCTCTCGACGTCCAATACCTTTTCTACCTGGCCATCGCGCCAAAATACGGAGTACTTAGCCGGCCCGGTGGCCGCCTGGGGATTGCCGAACAGAACTTCCTTTGCCACCGCCGGATACTGAAAATCTACGGTGGAGATCGTAAGCAGGGTAAGCTGTTTCTGCTCATCGAGCTGAATCGCGAACGTTCCCGGTGCGCGCACGTTCTCGGCCACGCCCACATCTTTATACTCCCGTTCGTGCAGGCGGTAGCGAAGCTCTTCCGCGCTAGCCCCCACTCCGGGCCTCAGCCAGTAAAGACCGGAATATACTTTGGTAGGCACCGAATCCACCGAGGCGTGGAATTTCTCTTCCAGTTCGGCGGAAACCGAGCGCAACCCGAAAAAAGCGAGCACCAATAAAATGGGAACAATCACGGCCGAAGCCCAAGCCAAGCGGCGAATCCACAAACGCAAGTGAGCACTCCTTCGTTACGCGCCAGGAAGATCGAAAACCTTTTCGACGAAATAAAGTTCGTCGCGCTGCGGCCATTCCTCCAACGCGGAGCGCGTAACTCTAGGGTTTTACCTTGACTTGAACCCAAATCACAGACTTATATGGATGCAATAAAAGCAGCGGTTTTTGCGGTGCACACAAAATGCCCGCCCAGAGGAGAATCATGAATAAGCGCTTCGTAAACAAATTCATTCTAGGCATCACTTTTGCATTTTTACTCAGCCCGCATAATGCTTCCGCGCTCACGCTGGACTGGGCCGGCTACTTCCGCGCCGATCATACCTTCATTCATAACTACCAAATGGATAAAACCTCTCCTGGTTATTCCAACGCCGGCCTCGGCGGCGAATATATTCCCGGCCAAGGGAAAAAGAGCACCACCTACTCGGGCGTGTTCATGAAGCTCAAGCCGCGCGCGCTCGTGAACGACAACGTGATCGTTCTCTCCGAATGGAACGTGGGCGATCCCGTATACGGTTTTTTCGGCCGTGGAGTTCCCCAGGAAGACCGCAATAATCCTTTCAGCACGCAGAAAGACGGCATGACCCTCAATGTGGCCCGCCTATGGCTCGACGTTCAAACCGATTTCGGTACCATCCAAGTAGGACGCGCTCCCTTTCACTGGGGCTTGGGCGTGATCTTCAATTCGGGCGATCGCCCTTTCGATCGCTACCAGAGCACTTCGGACACGATTCGTCTCGTTTCGAAATTCGGCTATCTGAGCCTGATGCCGATCTACGCAAAAAATTCCATGGGCCGCAACCTGGCTGGGGCCCGCAATCCCTTCAGCGACGCGATCCTTCAGGGGTCCGACGACGTGACCGATTACGGCTTGGGATTGAAGTACGAAAACCCCGAGGAAGACCTCGAGGGCGGCGCGCTCTACTATAAACGCAACGCAAACGACGCGCAGAACAGCTACTATTATCCAGGGGGTCAAGCCACCTACCTTGGCGGCTCTAACGGAATGAACCTGAAGCTCCTCAACCTCTACGCTAAAAAATCTTGGCGCCGGGTGGAGCTCGGAGCCGAACTGCCAATCTACAGCGGCGAGATCGGCGACGTGAACGGAGTAGGTGAGCGCAATACCTATAAAGCCACTTCCATCGCCGTGGAAACCGCGCTCAAATACGATACCTGGAAGCACAGCTTAAAATTCGGCTCCGCTCCCGGCCAGTCCCCCACTACCTCGGGCGCCGCCAACCGCGGACGCGCCTTCGGAGCCATGCAGTTCCACCGGGCCTACAAGCTTGGGCAGATTTTATTCAATTATAATCTCGGCAATTTCGGCGCCGTGAATCCGGATCCGATTCCCGTAAATACCGCTGGCACCGCGGCAGCTCCGGGCGTGGGCGCGGTGAATCCCGCCACGGTTTCACCCTACGACGCCGCCATCACCAATGCGAAATACGTGATGCTTTCTTCCGAAAAACGCTGGGAACAGTGGGGATTGAACTTCGGCTTAGTTTGGGCAAAAGCCAATCAAACCGCCAAGGCCGGCAAAGACGTATATAACCACCGCACCCGCACCTATTTCACCTCCGTGGCGGACCAGAGTGATAATCTGGGTATCGAGGCCGATATCGGCACTCGCTATAACTGGGACGACAATATCTCTTTTGGCGCCGACCTCGGTATGCTTTTCCCCGGCGATTACTTCAAGTACGTGAATAGCGCTTCGAAGCAAAATCCCGCGAATACCGTGACCGCCCTCTCGTTTACGGCTACCACCGTTTTCTAGTTTCCGGATTTCAGAAATAAAAAAACCGGCCCTTTCGGCGCCGGTTTTTTTATTTCTAGGCGTTCTTCTTAGAAGCCGAAGAACGAGGTGCGCTGCTGCATTCCGGCGCCCATACCCATTCCCATTCCCATGCCGCCGTACATTTGGCTCATTTGCTGTTGGTAGGCGCGCATCTGCATTTCCTGCAGCGACTGCATCTTGGTCTGCTCGAAGAAACCAGGCATTTGGTGCAAGGTTCCGAAACCAGCGTAGTTCATCGATTGTCCGTAACCTTCGGCCTTGAGGAAATCTTGGGCGAAGGCTTGAACTTCGGCCGCGGCTTCTTCGTCGCCGTTCTTCGCTTTTTGAGCTAGGCCAGTAGCGTAGTTCTCGCTATGGGTCTTGGTTTTCTCGCGGTATTTGCTTTCGCACGCTGCCATGTGAGCGGGATCGGCTTTCACGCAGGCCGTGAAGGCTTGGCCGTTCAGCTTAGCGAGGGCGCCTTCGATATTGTTCTTATCGGAAGCGTTGGCGTACTTCTTCGCCTTTTTGTAGAGCTTCTCGGTAGAAGCAACCGTTTGGGCGATAGCTTTCGCGTTCTTCTTGGAACCATTCTGCGCGATGGCGCCGAGGTTTCCGTAAGCAACCGCTAGGTCATCTTTGCCTTTTTTCTTAGCTTTGCTATCGAAGCCTTTGAATTCAGCGGCCCATTCGTCCACCATTTTCTCGGCGTCCTTCAAGCTGCCTTCGCCTCCGCCTTGCAGGTCGGAAATCGCGGCGTTGATGAGCGACATACGCTTCTCGGAGTATTTCTCGGAGGCTTTGCGCATATCGGCACGTTCCCAGCCAAGAGAGTCAGCGGCGTTATTATAGGCTTCGAAAGCATCGCGGGCTTCGTCGGCGGTTTCGGCATTGTCGATGGCCGCGAGAAGCTTCTTTTGTCCCCAGCTGCCAACGTGTTCTTTCAATTCAGGAATAGCATCGAAAGTCTTATCGAGAGCAACGAAGTCGCCTTCTTTGCACTGGAGCTCGGCTTGTTTTTGCAGGCGAATATTATCTGCCTTCTCTTGCGCGATGGCGGCCTTACGGTCGGATTCTTCGCGGGCAGCCAATTGCTTCTGGGCAGCTTCGCTCATTGCAGCTTGCTCGGCCATGCGCTGGAAATCGTCGGAAGCGATTTCGATCGCTTTGCCTTCGTGCTTCAATTCTTCAATCGTAGGCTTGGAGTCGGAATCTTTAAATCCGCTGGCGAGCACTACTTTGCCCTTCACGTCTTTAAGCTTACGTGCGCCGGGAATAGTGGATACTTTCACCATTTTTTCGCCGGGCTTACGCTTAAAGTTAGGGATATTTTCGCAAAGAGGAACGTGCACGCGAAACACGTGACGGTCTTTGGTGCTGGCATCGGTATCGTAGTCGATGCTGGCGGTCATCTCGCCTTGCTTGTCGTACACGCAGCGGGCAGGAATATCACCGAGGAAGTCTACGTCCGTATTCGTTTCGTTCGGCCTCACCTGGAGGGGCTCGCGAAGCATTCTGTTGAATTCTTTGAGGCTGATTCCGTCACGCTCTTCTGGCTCGTACGCCACTTCGCGAGGCTCTTGTGCTTTCTCTACCCGTACTGCATCGGCAGCATCGTCGGCGGCTCGCGCCATCGGATTTAAAGAAAAAATTCCTAAGAGGACTGCGGCTGCGATCAGCTGAAACGCTTGCTTCTCTTGTTTGCTATACATCATAGCTATCTCCACTCTTCTCGTTCGTTGGTCGTTGCGAAAAACTATCCGCAAGGGGCACTTGGGTCTCCAGACACATCGCCTTGTGGTAGTGCGTGCAATGCCAGTGCCAAATGATCGGATATTGTATTTTGGCCTAAGATTCTAGTTATTTACGCCATTTTTGCCCTTCTGCCCCTCTGCCCTTTTACCTTTCCCCCTGTCACCATTCTGTACAGCGGTGTGCAAAATTCAGGCACCCTAAACTGGCAAAATCCCACATTACTCAATAAGTATAGTCACTTAGCTCGCCTGACGAAAATTTGTACAGGGAGGAAAAACGGGGTACACCTTTCCTAACCTCGTAGTAAGACAGCGGAAATTGCCCTAATTCGAAGAAAGAGTGGAGACAACCCGATGAGCGTTTTTGAGAAAATTAAGGCAGATAATTACGAACAAATCGTGTTCTGCAACGACTCTAAAGTGGGCCTAAAGGCCATTATCGCCCTCCACAATACTGCTTTAGGCCCGGCCACTGGTGGCTGCCGTATGTGGAATTACCGCAATGAAGACGAAGCCATCACCGATGTTTTGCGCCTCTCCAAGGGCATGACGTACAAAGCCTCGATTTCAAACCTTCCCCTGGGGGGCGGGAAAAGCATCATCATCGGTGACGTTTCGCAAAAAACTCCCGAGCTCCTGCGGCGTTTTGGCGATTTCGTGGAAACCCTCAAAGGTAACTACATCACCGCCAAAGACGTCGGGATCGATTCTAGTGACCTGAAAACGATCAAGAGCAAGACTTCCCATATTCTCGGCATCGCCGGCGAAACTAATTCCAGCGGAGACCCATCCCCCGTAACGGCGTGGGGTGTATATAACGGCATGCTCGCCTGCGCAGAAAAAGCCTTCGGGGAAAAATCCCTCAAGGGCCTGCACATTACCCTGCAGGGCCTAGGGGCCGTAAATTACTACCTCTTAAAATACCTCCACCAGGAAGGCGCCAAAGTTACCGGCTGCGATATCAATCCCGAGAGCGTGGAACGCGCGCGCAAGGAATTCAATATCGAAGTGGTGAACCCGGAGGCCGTCTACGACGTGGCTTGCGATATTTTCAGCCCCGGCGCCCTCGGAGCGATCATCAATAACCAAACCATGCCGCGCCTGAAATGCAAAGTGGTGGCGGGGGCCGCGAACAATCAGTTGGCCACCGAAAAAGACGGGGAAGAGCTTTTGAAAAAGGGAATTATCTACGCCCCCGACTACGCCATTAATGCGGGCGGCCTGATCAATATTTACCACGAGCGCGAAGGCTATAACCGCGACCGTGCCTACGCTCACGTGGCCAAAATCTACGACACGATCAAAAACATTATCGCGCGCTCGCAGCAAGAAAAACTGCCTACCAATACCGTGGCAAACCGCATGGCCGAAGAGCGGGTGCAGGAGGCGGAGCGTGCCCGCGCTTGATCCTAAGCTTCACTTAGGAATCCATCGCGTGCTCGAACCCAAGGGCGTTCTTCCGCAACAGGCCCAGCGCCTCGATGCCGAGCTCCCGGCCAGCGCGGAAGAGATCTTGATCGAGGTTTCTTCCCTCAATGTGGATTCCGCCAGTTTTCACCAATTCTACGGCGCCAACGACAAAGACGCCGAACGCACCGGCGCCGCTATTCTCGAAGTGATCCGCAATCGCGGCAAGCTGCAAAATCCTGTAACGGGATCGGGAGGGATGCTGATCGGCACCGTAAAGCAAGTGGGCGCCAATATCACCAATCCCGACTTCAAAAATTTTAAAGCGGGAGACCGAATCGCCACGCTCGTTTCCCTTACCCTCACCCCCCTCAAAATCACGCGCATTAAAAAAGTTCTGCCCGAGATCGAACGAGTGGAAGTGGAGGGACACGCCATTTTGTTCAATAGCGGAATCGCCGCCAAGATTCCGGCCGATATCAACGAAGGACTAGCCCTCGCGGCGCTCGACGTGGCAGGCGCCCCCGCCCAAACCGCGCAGCTCGTGAAACCCGGCATGAACGTGGCCGTGATCGGCGGCGGCGGAAAAAGCGGCTTATTCTGCCTATACGAAGCAAAAAAGCAGGCCGGTAAATCCGGCAAAGTAGTGGCCTTCGAGTACTCTCCCGTGGCCGCAGAGCGTCTGCGCCAGCTTTCCTTCGTGGACGAAGTGATCGAGGGCAACGCGCGGGACGCCGTAGAGGCTTCAGTGAAAATTCGCGCGGCTTTTGGCGGCCAAGGCGCCGATCTGGTGATCAACGTGGCCAACGTGGCCGGCACCGAAATGGCCAGCATTCTTTCCACCCGCCATAAAGGCACCGTGTACCTGTTCAGTATGGCCACGAGCTTCTCCGCCGCGGCCCTTGGCGCCGAAGGCGTGGGGGCCGACGTAACGTTAGTGATCGGAAATGGGTATACCGAGGGACATGCCGCCCTGACGCTCGACATCTTGCGGGAGAGCGGCGAGCTGCGTACAATCTTACAATCCCTCTATGAAGCTCGCCCTTGACCGAAAAAAAATTGCTGACTGCCGCCGAATCGCGGTAAAAATTTCCAAAGACGTTCGGGAAGTGATCGACGCGCATTCTACCGTGGCCACAGAGCGTTCCGTATTGCGGCTGCTCGGCGTAAGCGGTGCCTACTTCAATCCCCAGATCAAACAACATTATCCGATCGCGAACGTGATCGTGGATCAGCTGCAAGAAGACGGCGCCATTGGGCGGGGGGCATCCTTCTGGATGGCCAATGCCTGCGTTCAGCAAAATGCCACGCCCGCCCAGGTGGTAGACACCCTCATTCGCGCCAACGGTGCATTCCGGTTATCCAAAATCCCGGTAGCGAAAGAAAAAGACATCTTCAAAAAAGCCGACGCGCTCGCCAAAGTGGCGCTCAAGGCGCTGGTCGACAAGCGTAAAGAGCGGAACCGCCTCAAAAGCAAGCTGATCGATCCGCATGATGTTTCTTTCAGGAAGCCGCCGCTCAAGTACGTGATCGTAGCTTCGGGCAATATTTTCGAAGATGTGGTGCAAGCGCGCTCCGCCGCGCAGGCCGGGGCCGATGTAATTGCCGTGATCCGCTCCACCGCGCAATCTTTGCTCGACTACGTTCCTCATGGCGCAACCACGGAAGGCTTTGGCGGCACCTACGCCACGCAGGAAAACTTTCGCATCATGCGCAAGGCGCTCGATGAAGAGGGCCTGAAGCTCGGCCGTTATATCCGCCTCACGAACTATTCTTCGGGCCTCTGCATGCCGGAAATCGCTTCGATCGCCGCGCAGGAACGCCTAGATTTTTTATTGTGCGATTCACTCTATGGGATTCTTTTTCGCGACATCAACATGAAGCGCACTCTGATCGACCAGCATTTTTCGCGGCTGGTATGCGCGCTATCGGAAATTTTCATCAATACCGGCGAAGACAACTACCTCACCACCGCCGACGCCGTGGAAAACGGCCACCAGGTTCTTGCCTCCCAGTTCATCAACGAGCGCTTTGCGCTATCGGCCAATATGAAGCCCGAGTATATGGGCCTCGGCCACGCGATGGAGATGAATCCATTTCATCCCGACGTGATTCTCCTCGAGGTGGCGCGCGCGCAAATGACCCGCGATATTTTCCCCAAGGCCCCCCTGAAGTATATGCCCCCCACCCGCCACATGGAGGGCGATATTCATTTCAGCCACGTGTACGACGCGATGTTCAATCTCGTGAGCGTGATGACGAATCAGGGAATCCACCTGCTTGGCATGCCCACCGAAGCTATCCATACGCCCTTGCTCGGAGATCGTTTCATGGCGCTCAAGAGCTGCAACTATATTTTCGGCGGCGCCGAGCACCTCGGCGAAGAGATCATTTACAAAAAGGGCGGGAAGATCGAGAAGTGGGCCCAGAAAGTTCTCGACGATTCCGTGAAACTCTTGCGCCACATCGATAAAATCGGGATCTTCAAGGCGATCGAGCAAAAGTGCTTCGCCGAAGTAAGCCGTAAGATCGATGGCGGCAAGGGCTATAAAGGGGTTTTCAACCGTGAAGATGGGTATATCAACCCCATGCTCGATCGCTTGGAGGCTAAAGATTATGGATAAGAAAGAAACCCAATTTCTTCCATATGGCGCTCCCGACCATCCCTCCGTAAAGATGGTGGACCTGAAAAATATTAAACCTTACGGCGACGCCATGAACGATGGGCGCATGCAGGTTTCTTTCACCCTGCCGCTCAACCCCTCCCCCGAGGCCGAGGAGGCCGCGCGGGAGTTTATGCGTAAGATGGGATTCCAAGACATCAAAGTGGTGGCGATGGAAAAGCCTTCCGAGGGATTCAGCTTTTACGTGGCCTACGGTGCCACTACGCACTCCGTGGATTTCACCAAAATTCACGTGCTGAAAGTGGAAACCGAGTTCAAGAGCTTCTACGAGATTAACGATCTCATTAAAAAGGAAATCAAACGCAAGATCGTGATCCTCGGCGCCACCACTGGGTTCGACGCCCATACCGTGGGCATCGACGCGATTTTCAACATGAAGGGCTATAAGGGCGACTATGGCCTCGAGCGCTATTCAGGATTCGATGCGCGCAATCTAGGCGCGCAGGTTCTGAACGAAGATCTTCTGAAGATCGCGGTAGAAACCGATGCCGATGCGATCCTAGTTTCCCAGATCGTGGACGAAAAAGACTGCCACATCGATAATCTAAAAAATCTCATGGCGCTCGCCGAGAAGCAGGGGCTGCGCGAGAGATTTATTTTCGTAGCGGGAGGCCCGCGCCTCAATCACCCCACCGCGATCGAGTGCGGCCTCGATGCCGGCTTCGGGCCTGGAACTCTCCCCTCCCATGTGGCAAGCTACGTGGTAGACGAAATGATTCGCCGAAAGAAGGCCAAGAAGTGAAGTCCGCCGCCCAAATCCTAAAAACCCTTCACGAGAAATATGGTCTGGTAGGCCGTGAACGCGAAGTGGAAAACCTCGTGCACTGCGTGGGCGCCGGCAAGCATGTTTTGCTCGAAGGGCCCGTGGGCGTAGGAAAAACCTTCTTGGTGGCCGCGGTGGCGGAGCTACTGGGCAAGGAAGTGATTCGCGTAGACGGGGATTCCCGTTATACCGAACAAAAACTCACCGGTTGGTTTGATCCTCCTACCGTGCTGAAAAAAGGTTACGGCGCGGATTCCTATTTCGACGGCCCGTTGGCGCAGGCGCTTCGCAAGGGCTCTATCCTTTTCATCAACGAGCTTAACCGGATGCCTGAGGGCGTGCAGAACGTTCTGCTTCCCGCCCTAGATGAACGCAAAATTGAAATTCCACGTATCGGCACCTTGAAGGCTAAAGAAGGCTTCACCGTGATCGCCACGCAGAACCCCCGCGAGTTCGTGGCCACAAGCCATCTCAGCGAAGCCTTGCTAGATCGCTTTGAGCTCATTTCTCTTCACTACCAGAGCGAAAATGAAGAACGTGGTATTCTTCAGCGCGCCTCGAGCTTCCGCGAAAAAGGAAAAGCGGATAACCAGCTTCTCGAGTGGAGCGTGCAACTCGTGCGTGGCACTAGAAGCTCGGTGCTCTTCAAGCGCGGCGCCAGTATCCGCGCGGCGATCAGTATCTACGATATCGCCCAGAGTCTTGGCGGGGAATGGGAGTCTTTTATTCGCGCTGCGTTGCTTGCCCTGCCTACGCGCGTGGAGCTTACCGAAGAAGGAACTGAGCTGGGATTCCAGAAGGCCATCGAGCAAATCGCCGAACAAGCCAAAAAAAAAAGCCGGACAAGTTAATTGAGCTCGAATACGGCGATCTTCCCTCCGATGCCACCGAGCCGGAAATAAAATTCTTCCCCCCCGAAATTCTTTCCGACGAAGGTGATGGGGCCGTAGAAAATCTTTCACAATCCGATTGGGATAAAGCTCTCCACTACCACGAAATCAAGAAACGTCTCGACGAGGTGAAACGCGCGAAGATCCGCGCGGCAGCCATCCGCGCCATTGTTCGCAAAGCTCTGGCCGTGATGGGGGCCGTGCAGAGGCCATATTCTCTGGTAAACGACGCATGGAACCTGCATCCCCAGGAAGAGTTCGACCTCGAAGCTTCGCTCGAAGAAGATCCCACGCTGCAAGATCTCATCGTGGAGAGAAAAGAACCCCGTCGCGCGGAGGTAATTGTCTGCCTCGACACCAGCCTTTCCATGACGGGGCGAAAATTAGCAATTAATGCGGTGGCGCTGGCCGTGATTGCCCTGCAGCTCGATCCCGAAGATCTCGCCGTCGTGGTTTTCGAATCCGACGCCACCGTGATCAAGCCTCTCGGCGTGAAAATGGATATCTACCAAATTCTCGAGAAATTCATGGAGGTTCCGGCACGCGGCCTCACCAATATCGAAGCGGGGCTGATCGAAGCCGAAAAAGAAGCCGCCTCAGGAAAACTACCCAAGAAAGCCGTGATTCTCATGACCGACGGCAGGTTTACGGCCGGGAAAAATCCAGAACATATCGTTCCGCGATTGCCGCGCCTACATATGGTGCAAACGGGCAATCCCTGGGCAAGCACCCGGTTTTGCCGCAACCTTGCCCGCCAGGGCCGCGGGCAATACGTGCGCGTGGCCCAGCTCGAGCATTTACCAAAGGCACTCTACTCCCTGGTGCACGAAATTATCCGGTAGCAACGCGCCGTTGACAAATTCCGCTTGGGCGCGTGAGATAGAGTGATGTCGAAACTGATTATTACCGCCGCCATCACGGGTGCGGAAACCACGAAAGCCATGAACCCGAAATTGCCCTGCTCTCCCGAGGAACAGGCCGAGGCCGCCTACGCCTGCTGGCAGGCCGGCGCCGCGATTGTGCACCTGCACGTGCGCGATGATAAAGAAAAACCGAGCCAATCATCGGAACTTTTCGCCAAGGTGAGTAAGCTGATCCGCGATCGCTGCGATTTAATTTTGCAATACTCCACCGGCGGCGCCGTGGGCACTCCCGTTTCGGAACGCCTCGCTCCCTTGAATCTTAAGCCCGAGATGGCTTCGCTAAACGTGGGCTCGATTAATTTCGGCGACGAAGTATTCGAAAATCTTCCCAAAGACGTAGAAGCCCTCGCCTCCGCGATGAAGAAATTAAATATTAAGCCGGAAATCGAAGTCTACGATCTAGGCATGCTGGAATACGGGGTGAGCCTCGTTAAGAGTGGCGTGATCGCCGAGCCCGCCCATTTTCAATTCGTGTTGGGAACCAAGCACGGTATTTCCGGCGCGCCAGAAAATTTGTTTCACATGAAATCTAAGCTTCCC
Source organism: Bacteriovoracia bacterium (assembly GCA_050246755.1). GTDB lineage: Bacteria > Bdellovibrionota > UBA1018 > CAIPTA01 > CAIPTA01 > JAKFYM01. Next base: position 1,413,581 of record JBFWVL010000001.1, on the reverse strand, counting down.
ACAGGATCCACCTTCGCGGTGGCGGGCGTAGGGCGATTTCAGCTGCAGGTGGCGCCGCTCGCGATCGTCAGCGGCGGGCACGTGCGCGTAGGATTCGAAGATAATTTGTATTTCTCCAAGGGAGTGCTGGCCGAGAGCAATGCGCAGCTCGTGAAGCGGATCGCCGATCTTTCCCGCTTGCTGCAGCGAGAAGTGGCGAGCCCGGCCGAGGCCCGCCAGATTTTGAAACTAAGCCCTACTTAAAGCCACCGAGTTTTTTCGCTAATGCAGTGTATGCGTCCGCTTCTTTTTTTCCGGCTTCACTCAGAAAAGCGCGTTTTGCATCGAGGTAAGTTACCACTCCCGCATAGTCATTGCGCATTAGGTGCAGCTTGGCCTTCTTAAGGATAAGGGTGGAGCTCTCGTTCTCGCTCTTTAGCGCCGCCTGAACAAGTTCTTCCGCCATTAGCATATACGTTTCAGCCAGCTCGGCGTGACGGATGCTATTGAGCGGGCTCAGCTTGTCGGCGCGGCGAAACCGGTCCACCGCTTCGCGGAAACGGCCGAGCTTTTTCAGCGCCATCCCCGCAAGTTGCAGGGCGCGTGGGTTTTCCATTGAAGTTTCTATTACCCACTGTACGAGCTTTTCCGCTCGCTCCGCATTTCCGCGCTCGAGAAAATGCGCGGAACACTCGAGCTGCACGTTGATATTTTGCGCGTATTTGCGGGCCGCGGCCCCGAAGAGCTCGTCGGATTCCTGAAAGCGCTTTTCTTCGAACGATTTCCTGGCCATCCTTAAATCTTTGATCCAATCCAGATCAGCGGCCGACTTTTTATCGAAATAGCGCTCCACTATCTGGTGAATTGTTTCGGTGGAAAAAGGCTTCACCAGAATTTCGTCGATTCCTTCTTCAGCCGAAAGGGCCATGAGCTCGTCTGAGCTCTGCTCAGTAGCCAGCACGAAGTACTGGTCCCCCGACTGGGGAAGGCCACCGATTTGCCGGATCAGCTCGAGAGCGCTGCCTTCGCCAAATGCCTGCTCGCAAAAAATGATATTTGGCTTTTTTTCGCGGAAGCTTTCCACCGCCATGCTCATTTTGGCAGCGTAATAGGTTTTCACTTCGCCCAAGCTGCGCAGGTACTGGTCCATCACATCCTTCATGAGGATCTTGGTCCCAATACTGAGAACGATTAAAGGCTGGTCTTTGGGTATCTTGTTCATGCTCTGCGCGTCCGTCTAAAAGATAGGCAATTTCCTATCGTCGCTTTGAAGCAAGAACTAAAGAAGAGCGCGAAACTCCTCAGGAAAAATATTCCGCCGCCGGGATATTTTTGGCTCAAATGTTGCGCAGGGGGGGTGCCCCAACGGCCACCTATGATGATGAAACGTAAGTTTTTTGCGCTAATTCAAACCCTTAAGCCCTTCGCGGCTTCCCAGCTATTCCTTAGCTTCAGCATCGCTTTGCTATTGGCGCTCGTTTCCCTAAATACGAACCTTTTCCGTGTAGAGGCCTATTTCTACGACCTCCGTATGCGCTGGAAAGGCACGGAAACCGTGCACCCCGATATCGTACTTTTGCCCCTATCAGAAAAGGGCGAATGGCGGGGTACCGATCTTGATTCCATCGAGGCGCACGCGCTCGCGCTCGAGCACCTTTTGCGGGCCAAGCCTCGCGCGGTGGTATACCTAAATAAATTTGACGCTACCGACGTGGAAACGAAGCCTTCCGCCTCGGAGCGTTTCGTGGAGATCGCCCGCCAAGCGCGCGCCGCCGGGACTCAAGTATATTTCGGCAGCGACGTGGATCTGGGCGGGGAAGTATTACCTCCTTATCCCCTGAGTTTGCTTCCCCATTCTCCCTCCGTGCTTCATAAAGACGGAACCATGTTCGCCGAAGATAAAGTGATGCGCCGGGGCCTCTTAACGGTAATGGGCGATCCCTCCGTGCACATGCGCGTGGCCTTTCCCGAGCTATCCCGCGAGGAGCTCATCAAAAAATCCCAGCAACTCCGCGGCGCCTATTTCTACGAGCCCGCCGAATCCTGGCATCTGCTGATTCGTTATCCTCAGCCCACCGAGATTTCGGAAGGGGCCTTTACCCAGCTTTCTTTCCGCAACGTACTCGACAACCGCGGCCTGGGAGACTTGGCCGGAAAAATTATCTTGGTAGACACCATGCGCCGAGACACGATGAGCGACTTCGCCTATACGCCTTTTTCTCGCGTAATTTACTCGAACCCCCGAATTTTCGTGCACGCTTCCCTGCTAGACACCCTCCTTAAAAACCGCGGCATGATCAGCGTGCCCGACCAGGTGGACGGCCTTATCACGTTCGGGCTCGCCCTCGCTCTGGCTTTCGTGGCCATCGGCATGAGCCCTTCGCGCGGAGTGTTCGCGCTAGTGGTACTTTCCGGAACGCTCTTTCTCGTGTCGCTCTGGCTTTTTCGCGCAGGCTACTGGCTACCTCTCGTGCATCCCTTTCTCGCCATGTTCTTCACCTACTATTTGATCGTTCCCTACCGCGCCATTCTTGAATACAAAAAGCGCTGGGAAGTTCAGGAAAAGCACGACCTCCTCGTGCAGGTGGAAGAGATGAAAGGTAATTTCCTCTCGCTCATGAGCCACGATTTGAAAACTCCCGTGGCCCGCATTCAGGGTATCGCGGAGATGATCCTGCGCGCCCCCGGCCTTCCCGAGCAGCAGCGCGGAGAGGTGAAACAGATTATCGATTCCACCGAGAATCTCGATAAATTTATTTCTAAGATCCTCAACCTCACGAAGGTAGAATCAAATAACCTGAAGCTGAATAAGCGCACCCGCGACGTGAATAAGCTCATCGAAAAATGCGTGGAAAAGCTCTCGTTTCAAGCGCAAGCCAAGGGCGTGGAGATCGACATGCAGCTCGATACCCTTTTCCCCATCCCCCTCGATTCGGCGCTGTTGATCCAGGTATTCACGAACATCATCGACAACGCGATCAAGTATAGCCCCTCCGGATCGCGGGTGAAAATCCGGTCCCGCGAGGTGGGAGAATTCGTGGAAATCACCGTGGAAGACAATGGTCCCGGGCTCGACACCGAGGAACAAGAACAATTATTCACCAAGTTCTACCGTGGAAAATCTATTCCGGGAGACCAAACCAAGGGGAGCGGGCTCGGGCTCTACCTTTCTAAATATTTTATCGAGCTTCACCGCGGCACGGTAGAAGCGATTTCCGAGCAAGGCCAAGGCAGTAAGTTTTCCATTCATTTGCCCATCCGGGCGGAGCAGTAAAGAGGTACTTATGTTTCGCGTACTAGTAGTAGATGATGACAACGCCCTCCGTTTAACCGTAAGTTCCGCCTTCGCGGAACAACACTTCGTAGTGGACCAAGCCTGCGACGGCGAGGAAGCCGTGAACAAGGTGATGACGGGCAAGTACGATCTCGTGCTGCTCGACGTGAACATGCCCAAGCTGTCGGGACTCGAAGCCTTGAAGCAAATAAAGGCCTACGATAACAGCATCATCGTGCTGATGCTCACCGCCTATTCCAACGTGAAAGATGCGGTGGACGCCGTTCGCCAGGGAGCCTACAACTACCTCGAAAAACCCATTAAGAGCGAAGACCTCGTGTCCCTCGTGGACCGCGCCCTCAAAGCGCATTCGATCGTGCGCGCCGTGAGCTTCTCCGCTCCCGTGGTGAGCGCCGGCGAGAACAAGGGCCTCGTGGGCAGCTCCACCGAGATGAAGCGCCTCTTCACCATGATCGATAAACTCGCGCGCGTAGACACCTCGGTGCTCGTGCGTGGCGAAAGCGGTACCGGTAAAGAACTCGTGGCCAAGGCCATTCACATGAACGGCCCCCGCAAAGATGAGCGCTTCGTGGCGATCAACTGCAGCGCGATTCCCGAAGCCCTCATCGAAAGCGAATTTTTCGGCCACGAAAAGGGCGCCTTCACCGGGGCCGACGGCCGCAAGATCGGAAAATTCCAGTACGCCGACGGAGGCACCCTCTTCCTCGACGAGATCGGTGATATCTCTCCCGCCCTGCAGGTAAAACTGTTGCGCGCGCTCCAGGAGCAGAAGTTCACTCCCGTGGGATCGAACCGCGAAATCGAGGTAAGCGTGCGCATCATCGCCGCCACGAACCGCAATCTGGAAGAAATGATCAAGAAGGGCGAATTCCGCGAGGATTTATTCTATCGCCTGAACGTATTGCCCATCTTCCTGCCCCCTCTCCGCGAGCGCAAAGACGATATCCTCGCGCTGGTGCAGCATTTCCTCGACAAGTTCAACGGCACCTACGGCAAGAAGATCACCGGCGTGAATGAAGAAGCTAGCGGACTACTAATGAAATACAACTGGCCCGGAAATATCCGCGAACTCGAGAACGTGATGGAGCACGCGTTCGTGATCGAATCCACCCAAGAGATCACCGCCGCTTCCTTGCCCGATTCCATTCGCGGACTCTCGCGCGTGGGTAAATCCTCCATCGCGTCCGACAACGTGAAGAGCAGCGGGAAAGAAGAAGGCCTGAGCTATTCCATCGACCTTAGCAATCTCGATTTCCAGAGCCAAAAAGAGGAATTCGAGAAGCACTTCATCATGAGCGCCCTCAAGGTGTTTAACGGCCGGATCAATCAGACCGCCTTACACGCCAATATTCCCAAGAAAACCCTTTTACGTAAGCTGGAGAAGTACGGTCTAACCGCAAAAGACTACCAAGATAGCGAAGACTAAGCCGCCTATTGGCGCGCTTCGCAAAACGAGGTATTTTGGAGGAGGAATGGTTCCTCGCAAATACCTCATTTTACTCGCGCTCACCGGCATGCTTACGGCCTTCGATCAGCTATTTAAATTTCTGGTGATGAGCCGCTTTCATTTGGGCGAAAGCATCGTGGTACTGGAAAATTTCTTTAATCTTACCCGCGTGCACAACGCGGGCGCGGCGTTCGGCCTGCTGGCCACTCTTGGCCCCACCTGGCGGGAGCCATTTTTCTTCGTGGTTCCCATCGCCATGCTATCCGTGATCTTCGTGGTATTTTATCGTCTGAAAGAGAATCAGCATCTCAGCATTTTTTCGCTTTCTCTCATCGTGGGTGGCGCATTCGGGAATTTGGCCGATCGCCTACGGCTCGGCTACGTAGTGGATTTTCTCGATTTTCACTGGCATGAGCGCATGCATTTTCCGGCCTTCAATCTTGCCGATAGCGCGATCTGCTGCGGCGTATTTTTATTGATGGTCAGCCTGGTTTTCGAGTCCGAAAAAAACCGCCAGGAGCGGGCTGAGGGAGAATAGGAATGTTTCCGGTTCTCTTCCATATTCGCGAAACCCCGATTCATTCCTATGGTTTTTTCATCGCCGTCGGTTACGTGGCCGCCCTTCTCCTCCTTTCCCGCCTAGCGAAGCTCCGTAACTTAGATCCGGCGAAATTTCTAGACCTAGCGTTTCTCGCGCTGGTAACGGGCGTGATTGGCGGGCGCATTTTATTCGTGCTCACCAATATTCCCTATTTCTCCCGCTACCCCGGAGAAATTTTCGATTTTTGGCAAGGCGGTTTGGTATTTTACGGCGGCTTTCTTTTGGCCCTCGCTTCCTGCGCGATTTACATCCGTCGCAAGCAGCTCCCCTTCGCGGAAAGTCTGGATCTCCTCGCACCCGCGCTGAGCTTAGGCCACGCCTTTGGCCGCATTGGCTGCCTCGCCGCGGGCTGCTGCTACGGCTCCTACTGTGAACTTCCCTGGGCCGTGCACCTGCATTCCGATCTCGTGGATCCGGCGCTCCGCGGCCTTCCGCTTCACCCCACGCAACTATACGAATCGGTATCGCTCTTCCTATTAACCGCGGTTTTAGTCTATTTAATCAAACGGCGGGCGTTACGCCCCGGTGGCACGGCGCTGCTCTACGTGATGGCGTACAGCGTGATCCGTGCGGTGATCGAAATATTTCGCGGCGATGGAATCCGCGGATTTTTGATTGGGAATTGGTTCTCTACTTCTCAGGGAATAGCCGCGGCCCTATTTCTGCTCGGCGGCTTCATCTTTATGCGTCGTTTCCGGCGTAATCACTAAGTCTTCTTTTCTTTCCAAGAAAGTTTTGATGTTCTTAGTCGCCTTGATTTTCCAGTCACCATTCTCGGCGCGGCCCAAATAGGCGATTTTTTTATTCGTGTGGCGGGTGGGCGGCACGGTTCCGTTTCCGTCCTGATACGTAAGCTCGTATACCAAGCTAACGTCTCCGCCCGTTTCTTCGCGCAGGTCTTTAGCTTTCAAGCCGATGAATTTCAATTTCGTTTCGATAAACTGCTTTTTGAACTCTTCGTCGGTCATTTTTTCAAGGTGCGCGTAGGCGTCTCCCGAGCTCAAATCCATTAGGTGCTTCCGGTCTTCGATCCCTCGCACTTCGAATGCCGCCGAAACGTATTTTTCGAGAGTGCCTTCCGGAGTATTTGGCAAAGCCGCTTTCCGCGTGCAGCCGCTTAACGCCATGATTGCCACTGCCACTACGAACAAATTACGCCACGTCATATCCACACCTCCTCAAAAAACCCAAATAATCCTGCAAATCCTTGCTCCAGTCGCCTTCGATCGCGCTCGGATCGAAACGCAACCCCCAGCCGAACCCGTCCCGCGTGCGCAGCACCGGCTCTACTTCGGCTTCCAGCAACGCTTCCTCACCCGAAAAGATTTTCACCATTCTCGGGGCAAAGGGAATTTCTCCCGTAACCGAAAAAACAAAACAGCCTTCCGCTCCGAAATTAGCTAGCCTGCCTTTGGTAGTATCTCCGTTTTCCACGGAAAGCTCCACCGAAAGCCCGGGTATTCCTTTCGGGTAAGACTCCCACCAGCGCCGCTTAGAATCGTAATAAGGAAGCCGCAAAACTTTCTTCATTTTTTCAGAAATTAAAACCGCTACCGTAAACAGGGCGAATACTAGAATCAAAAGCGAATGCCGTCTCTCGGCCATTGCCAGGTAAGTAGTCTGGCAGGTGGCGAGAAAAATTCCCACACGATAAAGGGTGGCGCCGAGTTCCTGGAGCTTCCAGAGCAGAAAAGAGGAAAATCCGGCCAGGATAAACAATAATCCCAGCATCACCCAGAAGGGCGCGTACCCGGTTTCCCATACCCAGCGCAGCCCCCTCAGATCGGAAACGATCAGGGCAAACGGCAAGAGGATTAGCAGCGGGAGAGTCCACGGCAGGGTGGAAATAAAACCCTTTGTGTTCATGTCGATAGACATCGTTTCTAAGCTAGCACGCTTTAGCCGGGTTGGGTAAAATATATAAATGGGAGAAGTGGGACCAAACCGCAAACGCTTAGACGAACGCGGTTTTTCGATCATCGAGATTTTAGTGGCGAGCGTCCTGCTGGGCTTCATTGCGCTCGCGCTTCTTCCCGCGTTTATTTCTCTGACCGATGCGCTAAAACTGCAAAGCTTCCGCACTCAGTGCACCGCCATCGTGCGCGCGAAACTTCAGGAATACGTGAACGGCGTGGGCGCCACTGGCGCCATCAATATCGATCCTACCGCGAGTGGCTACGTCCCCTCTGGCTTCGAATATACCAAGAGAAGATTTTACGATTATTCCGACGGGACCGAAACGATGGATGGAGTTAGCTTTAACTTCTGCCAGGTCGACGTGAAACCCGAGCATCCTGGCTTCCGTGAGCGCATCAATACGAATAAAGTTGTGCCCGCTATTGCAGGCGCCGACGACAATCCCCTTACCCCCGACGTACCCGCGCGGCTGCAAGGATTTCAGCTCTATACCAATATTCGGCACTATAATCCGCGGGTAAAAGTAGGGGAGCAGCCGTTTCGGCAATGTCCGAACGAGGGCACGAAAACGACTCCTCACGACTACCAATTTTTTCGTTTGGGCGATGCGCTTGAGGTAACGGTTACCGGCATGATCCGCGTGCGCCCCCTCGTCAGCCAGGGCGGCCGAATGCCCCCGCCCCCTCACGATCCAAACATACCGAACAAATGGGGACAGTTTGACGATAAATTAGTGGGCAGCAGATACGTGCCAAACCCGCGCCTGATCTGCTCGGCAACACAAATTATTTATCCACCACGCTTACCCTTTCGTTATTACCTAGGGCTCGACGGGAAAATCCGTAACTACCAAGCCACCCTAGCGTTTGCCAACGGTGCGCCACAGTCCTCACTGGAGGCCATGGAAGCGCATTTTCGCAGTCTTTGGTCGTTGGTCCCTAGCGGCGGCACAATCAGCGATCGCGTTCTGGCGAATATTCGTTCTTTCGCCATCAGCCCGGAGAATAATAGCGCCTATATACTGCGACCCGGGGAACTAAAGCAGTACCGTAGCTGTTCTGACGGCGCCGTGACCATGAATCGCCTTCCGCCGGCCACTGGAACGGTTGATCTAGAAAAAATTCCGGATTGTAGTATATCCCCCGCCAACGTGCGCACCTGGCGCGTTGATAGCAATATCGAAAATATCACTGTGGATTTTGGCGATCTCACCATGAATAACGATAAGGTTTATGGATTTTTTAATACCGGGGCCAACGCCGCCGGAGACGTTCGTCTATTAGATACGTCGACTGACCCCGCAGTAGCCGGTGACTCTAGCTTTGAGGTACCCAGTACGCGCCCCCGTATTCGAGGAATTTTTTTGGCGCCCACCTTCCCCCCTCTTTCGGGCTCGGTCATGCCGAGTCTGTTCTATTTCGACAATACCTGCCCACCGGGGGTTTCCCCTTTGAGGCCGGAATGGTCGAGCTGCGTAAGCCTATTCAATTCCGGTGATGATACGATGACTCGTCCCGTCAGGGAGTTGCCCGTTCAGGTGGAAGGTATAAGTAATTAATTTTACTTGGTTATTTTCCATGAAAATTCGTGCTATAATTGACTAATTGACTAAGGTTTTGGCGATTTCTGGCCGATAGGTAATATTATGACTTCGCTATCTTTTTTCTTCACCAAGCCCAAGGGACTTCAATGGGCCGCCGTTGTATTGGCTGCCATTATTTGGCTAGCGCCCAATTCCGCCTTCGCTTCCCGGGTGGTTTTCTTCGATGTGTTCGGAAAAAATGAAACCTTTAACTACGACGAGTACGGTTTTTCCGGGGCCTTTGTTTCCCAGTGCATTGTGACTCTAAGCAATAGCGGAACCACCGAGCAAACCTATACCGTTACTTTTACTGGCACCGCTGAAGCCTCCGCTGTTCCAGACCCTAACCCGCCCGTTGATCCGGTGGCGGCCACTCCTGCCGTGGTTGCCTTCGCCGCCGCAGGTACGAAAAATGGCGCGATAACGGGCCCTAGTCTCTCCGGCACACTCGCGGGGGGAGACAAGGTAGTATGGGCCTGGAAATTTCCCGCGCTTGAACCCCGCACACTTTCCCGGCAGGAAGTCCGCTGCCAAGGCTCAATCACCGTGGATGACGGTACGGGCGGTCCCGGATTTTTAACCGCAAACGGAGTGATCATCACCTGGATGCAGTCTTCGCGCGCCGTTCGGCTGGTTGGCTCCACAATGGAAATGAAAGCGGGCACTACACTTACCACTACGCCATTCTATATTGGCGAAGGCCGGCCTTTTTAACGCCTTTTCCCCAGGGCTTTGTTAGAATTACGTAAGAAAAGGGGGGCGCATGAAAAAGTTTTCCAGTAGTAACCGCTTTTTGATCGCGCTTCTCTATGGTGCTTTATTCCCGCTTAGCGGTTTCTCCGCCACTCGCACCGTGTATTTCGACCAGACCGCCGTAAATACGAGCGTGCACGGCTTTTCAAGCGCGACCACTTCCCGCTGTACAGTGGTGATCAATAATCCATCCGGCCAGTCGCAAGATATCACAATGTCCATATACGCCAGCGCCGAAAGCAGCGTTGCGGCCATGGCCGGTGATGCCGTAGCCGTCCCCACCACTGGTTTCAGCGGCACTAGCCCTATCATTCTTTCAAGCCAAAATATTCTCAGCACGCAAAGCAAAAAGTATGACTTCGACTACCCGACCTTTCCAGCCCTCACCGCCGGCCAACAACAATTGTTTTGCCGTGGATCCATCACGGTAACCGACACCAATCCCGCCAACCCCGGATTCGTGGTCGCGAGCGGATTGATCCTTAGCTTCACCGAATCTTCCATCGTACAAACGGTGGGCGCCTCCGTAGGGGCCACGGCTTTCGGCGGAAGCGTGGTGTTCACGCAAGTCCCGCTTTCCATCAACCGCGGTAAACCCTTCTAGATGCCCTGGGCGCTTACTCTTCTCGCTTATCTTCTCGGTTCCATTCCTAGCGGCATTCTCGTGGCGAAATCGTTGGGCCTCGGCGATCCACGCCATAGCGGTAGCGGAAATATCGGCGCCTCGAATCTGGCCCGGCTTGGGGGCAAGCGCGTGGGCGTGATTACCTTCTTCCTGGATTTTTTAAAGGGCTTCTTGCCGGTTGTGGCCGCGTGCTTTCTGTTTCCCGGAAATCCTTCCGCGGCTTATCTCTGCGCGCTCTTCGCGGTGCTGGGGCACTGCTATTCGATCTTTCTTTTTTTTGAAGGTGGCAAAGGCGTGGCCACGGCGGCCGGCGCGCTTTTTCCCATCGCGCCGGTTCCGATGCTGGCGGCGTTCGTGGCCTGGGGAATTTGCTTTTACTGTTTTCGCATCACTTCATTGGCGGCGATGGCCGCGCTCGCTCTATTGCTCGCTACGCTGCTCGGCACGAACGGCGATTCCGCTCTGCTTTCCGTGGCACTGCTTTGCTCATGGATCGTGGTGCGACGTCACGAAACGAATTTGAAGGCCTTGCTCGAAGGCCAAGAGCGCCGCTTCTAGAACGAAACGTTCATCCCAAAAAGATGATCCCGCTCGCGATTTTTGGTTCCGGCGGTACGAAGGCTATAATCGAAAGTAGTTCGAGGACCGACCCACCCTAAACCGAGCGACCATCCCTTCAGCCGGCGCACGCCCTCTTGAAATTTTCCGGCTCTTGCCACGAAGCCCGCGGCGAGCGGAGCCTGTGCGCCCGCGGCCCAACCCTTGTCGCCCTTTTGGGGGCCAGACATCTGACGGGTACCATCCGCGAACGCTTCGATGCCAAAGCCTAGCGCATACTGCACGCCGCCACCGAGGGTGGGAGGTATCTCTCCGGGACGCTGCTTTAAAATATTTTCGTAGGTAATGCCCACGCGCATGTCACCTGAGAGCTGGAAAATAGTTCCGAGGTCTCCCTGAACGAATTTCTCTTCATTGGCGCCGGCTCTGGTTTTTACGTAGCGCACTTGCCCCCCGCCCACGAGCGAACCGCCGAGCTGCCGAGCCAAAATAAAACGCATATCGGAACGGTCTTCGTAAGCTTGCTGGCTGTTTTGCAATACGGCGCGTGAAGAGCGCGTGTAACCAAAGGCGCCCTTCCAGTCTCCCTGCTGGCCATCATAGATACCTACCGAATAGCCGCGGCCACCCGCATTGAAATCTGGAATTTTGGGCTTCACGTAATTCACAAAACCGGAAGAGTCAGTCAAGAAAGCCGCCCCGGCCGGATTGGAAAAGAGAGATTCCTTGGGAATACCCGCGCGTCCCGCGCCACCCAGTCCTTGCAGGAGGGCGGAATCTGCAGTAGCAAAGCAAAGATCGGCATGGAGGGCGGCGAGAGCCAACAGGATAAAAACGTTGCGCGTCATTACCTTCGTAATACCATGCTATAGTAAGCAAAAGGAAGATTATGGAAATTAAAACCGCAGTGATTCCAGTCGCCGGGCGCGGCACACGATTCCATCCCGTTACCAAAGTTGTGGCCAAAGAACTTCTTCCTTTGGTAGACACGCCGATCCTTCACCATATTGTTTTGGAGGCGGCCCGCGCGGGAATTCAGCGCATCGTTTTGATCACGAGCAAAGGTAAAACGAGCCTGGAAGATTATTTCGATACCGATCACCAGGAGGATGAGCTCCTTCGCAAGATCGATATTATTTCCGTGCGCCAAGGCGCGCCACGTGGCCTGGGGCACGCCATTCTTTGCGCAAAACCGATCGTGGGCAACGAGCCCTTCGCTGTTTTGCTCGGCGACGACGTGATCGACTCCGAAGTTTCGGTGACCAAGCAGCTCGTGGGTGTTTTCAAAAAATATAACGGATCGCCCGTAGTGGGCGTGATGGAAGTTTCGCAGGAAGATACCTCAAAATACGGCATCGTGAGCGGCAACGAGATCGCCGACCGCACGATGCTGCTCGACACTCTCGTAGAAAAACCAAAGTCCAACCCTCCCTCCCGCTTGGCCATCCCCGGCCGTTATATTCTCACGCCGGACATTTTTGATTTTCTTGAACAAGGCAACGTAACCGTGGGCGGAGAAATCCAGCTTACCGATTCGCTCCAAGCGCTCGCCCAAAAAAGAAAAATGTACGCCTACCAATTCGAGGGCCAGCGCTTCGATGCCGGAGATAAGTTCGGCTATCTGGAGGCTAATTTGCACTACGCCATGAAGCGGCCGGAAATCCGGGAGCGCGCGATTAAGCTGATCCAGCGCTTAGCGAAGGAACACGCCCAATGAAACACTTGGTTCTCGGCTTTCTTTTATTGCTTCCTGTTTCGGCTTCGGCTTATTTGCCGCCAGCTTTTTTCATCTATGCCGAAACCGCCGCCCATCGCGGCAAAGGCGTAGTTCCCGGGGCGACCTTCACGGTGTCCCGCCCTTTGCCCACCGGCGGCGAAGAGGTGATAGGAAATCTCACTCTTCCCGGTTTGGTTGCGGGTGCCGGGTCTTGGCCCACCCTTTCGCTGCTTTTTCAAAGCGAAGAAGCACCTCTCACCGATGCGGTTCGCGGCTTCGGCCTCACGATTCCCCGCGAAGTAGATTTACTGCGCGCTTCCCGCGATCAAGCGGCGGCGATGAAGGAAGCTCCTCGTCCTTTCTATAAAGCCGATCCCACCGTATCGATGAAGCGCTTCCACAAAACCTACGCGTGGGTTCACTCCGACAAAGAAGGATCTCGCTCGATCTGGATTGAAAAAGATACTTTCCTCCCCCTGCACATCGAAGGCCCCTGCCCCAAGGTAGAGCTCTCGTGGACGAAGTCGGGAGAGAACCGATGCGCCGTGGAATTTCGTAATGTCTACCCAGTACGCCGCGGGAATACGACCGGCGCCCGCATCACGCTCCTGAAAGATGGAGTACCGGTAATGTATTTCTCTTTCGACCGCCTTTCGGCCGCCACCACCGGCGCTCCCGTAGTGAGCTCCGACGCTAAATATCCAGAAGAGATCAAGGCACTCGCGGCCGTTCTATTTCACTAATGTTTGCCTTCGTCGCACTGCCGCTGCCATTGCCCGCGCTCACCTATAAAGTTCCCGCAGGGTTGAAGCTGGCGGTAGGCGATCCGGTGAAAGTGCGGGTGCGGAAAAAACTCATGGATGGAGTGGTCACCAAGCTAGCGGCCACGCTGCCCCAGCCCGCGGCCTACGAAATTCGCAGCGTGGAAGGAGCGTCGGAAGACTTCCCCGTACTCGATTCGGGCACGCTTCAATACCTCGAATGGGCAGCGGATTACTACCATTATCCGTTAGGGGAAGTCCTGCGCACTTTCTTGCCGCCCGATCCTTCCCCGAAGAAGCGTTTCGTTTTCCGCCTCACCGCCGAGGGAAAATTCCGCCGCGATTCCGGGGAAACGGTGAAAGGAAAGAAACAAAAAGAAGTACTCGAATTCATCGGCTTGCGGGAGGCCGTGGCTTTGGATCCTGAGCGGCGAGACGCCGCCAAACGATTGGTGGAATCGGGCTGGCTGGAAAAGTATTCGGTGGCCGATGATACTATTCCCGATGCCGCTGCCATCACCTCGCAGGCCCCCACACTCACCGACCACCAGGCGGAGGCCATGGACGCGATCGGGCGCGCAATCGAAGCGAAAAAATTCGAATGTTTTCTGCTCGAGGGAGTAACGGGAAGCGGAAAAACGGAAGTCTACCTTCACGCCGCCGAGCTGGCACTGCAGAAAAACCAATCGGTGCTCGTGGTGGTGCCGGAAATCTCCCTGACTCCCCAGCTCGTCGCGCGCTTCCGCGCCCGGCTCGGCGAGAGAATCGCGCTGCTTCACTCGGGAATTTCCGACGGAGAACGCAGCCGTGCCTGGCACTTGTTGAATAAGGGTGCCTATCGCGTTTGCATCGGAGCCCGTTCGGCTTCGCTCGCGCCAATCAAAAATTTGGGCCTCGTGATCGTGGACGAAGAACACGATTCGGCCCTGAAACAAGAAGACCACTTGCGCTACAGCGGCCGCGATTTGGCCGTAATGCGCGCGAAATTTTCCGGCTGTCCCGTAATCTTAGGCAGCGCCACGCCATCTCTCGAAACGTTTCACAACGCGAACGTAGGCCGCTATCGGCACCTGCGCCTCCCGAAACGAACCCGCGGCCAGCAAATGCCCTCGGTGGAGGTGGTCGATCAATCCAAGTACAGCTCCGAAGAAACGATCACCCCGCCGTTACGTTTCGCGATCCGGGAAACGATCGACAACGGCGGACAAGTGATGTTGCTGCTAAATCGACGCGGCTTTTCTTCGTTCTTGCTTTGCAAGTCTTGTGGCTTCGTGCCCGAATGCCCGAACTGCAGCGTCTCGCTCACGAACTACAAAAATTCTTCGCTGCTAAAATGCCATTATTGCGGGCATGCCGAGGAGATTCCCGCGGCTTGCGCCAAGTGCAATCATGCCGAGCTAATGCCCGGAACGCTGGGAACGGAATCTCTCGAAGAGGATGTGCGCCGGATATTTCCCGACGCCGCGATCCTGCGCATCGATCGTGAAAGCATGGAAAGAAAAGGCATGCTCGAGCGCGCGCTGGAATCGATCGCTAAAAAAGAAGTACAGATCGTGATCGGCACCCAGATCATCGCCAAGGGCCATGATTTTCCCGACATTGCTTTGGTGGGAGTGGTGAACGCGGATTCCAGTTTCCACCTTCCCGACTTCCGCGCGGCAGAAAAAAGCTTTCAGCTTTTTACCCAAATGGCCGGCAGAGCGGGACGCGGTTCCCGGCCGGGCCGCGTATTTCTGCAAACCTACAATCCCAATCATCCCAGTATCGTACACGCCACCACGCATGATTTTCGCAGCTTCGCGGAAGAAGAGCTGCGTCAACGCCACGCTTTTCAATACCCTCCATTTACGCGCCTGGCGCGCATTATCGTTTCCTCCACCAGCGCTTCCTTGGCGGAATCCACCGCCGAAATGCTCGGTGCCCTCCTCCACCGTGGAGCTGCGCGCTCCGGTTTAGAGATCCTGGGGCCTGCACCCGCGGTGCTGGCAAAGGTACAGAATCGGCACCGCTGGAGCCTCCTCGTGAAGGCTCCCCAAGCCGGAATGCTACACGCATTGCTAAAATCCGTGCTGGTGCCCGCTATCATCAAGCTCGACCGGCGGGCCGGTGTGCAGGTTGACGTTGATCCAGTTTCCCTGATGTAATAAGCGCTCATGGACGAAAAGCCAAAATCAGCCGCCGCTAGTAAATTCCAGGAGCGCTCGAATAAGATCGAGGCCCAAATTCTCGATCAAGAAAAAAAGAAGCAGGAACGGCAATTTCTCGAAGAACTTGGCAAACGCATTTCCATTGCGCGGGAAGGCCGGATGTTTATCGAGCGCCGCGACTACGCGAAGGCCATGGTATCTTACCGGCGTTTTTTGGCGATCACGGCTAAGAGCCTCAACGTGGAAGTTGCCGATCTCAGCCCTCAGCTCTATGAGCCCAAGCGGCGCACGGCCGAATCACTGATCATTTCTTCGATTTTTTTCGATCTACTGAAAATGCTCGACCGCTTGAACACGCCCTCCGCCACTCAGGAGCGCCAGCTATACCATCGTCTTTTTATTCGCTTCACGCTTGGGCAGCCGTTTCAGCATTTTGCTGGGGAAAATATCCGCAAAAATCTAGTTTACGGCGGCGGAATCGTGAACAAAAAAGAATTTTGGAATACCTACCACGCGATTCAGATGAAGAAGTATTGCGTGGTGGCCACCTGGGCTTTCGGCGATGAGGACTGCCGGGAAGTTCGGGGCCTGCGCGCAGTGCGCGATGGGGTTCTAACGGGCAGCGCGCTCGGGCGCGCCTTCGTAAGCGGATACTATCGCCACGGCATCTTACTAAAAAATGTTCTTAGCGTGATCCCCGGCGCCCGCGGCGGAGCGCGCGCCCTGGTACGCGCAATCGTCCTGTTCGCTAAAGACTAAATTTTTCGGTTAGTGAATGATGGTGCCGATCCGCTCAGGACGAAACTGGAAGCGGAACTCGTTTTCCATCTGGAATACGAAATTAAGCCAAACGAACATGGCTTTTCCTTTTACGTTCTCCAGCGGCACAAAACCCCACACGCGGCTATCCGAGCTGCGATCGCGGTTGTCGCCGAGGCAAAGTAGCTTGCCCTCGGGAATTTCCACCGGGCCGTAATCGGAATTCAGGAGGCTGTTCATGTTGTAGAGAACCGGGTGCTCGATATTTTCGAGCTTCTCTTTATAGAGCGTAAGCACCTGGCGCTCTTCTTCGTTTTCAATTCCCGCCTCGAGCTTCTCGTCTTTTAGGGGATCGATCGAGATCGGTTTATTGTTGAGGTAGAGCACTTTGTCGCGAATGGCAATGAGGTCACCAGGCAGGCCCACTACCCGCTTGATATAGTTGATCGACTCGTCTTTCGGGTACCGGAATACGATCACGTCCCCGCGGGCCGGTACGGTCGCCTTAGTCATGAAAAGCGGTCTTTCGAGAAAAAACTCGGTAAAGGGAACCTTGAAACCATAAGCGAATTTGTTCACGAAAATGTGGTCGCCGATGAAAAGGGTGGGAATCATAGATCCCGAAGGAATCTTATAGGGCTCGATAATCGACGAGCGAAGGAACATGACGATAAAGATCGCAATCGCGAGCTGTTTACCGGTATCCGCGAGCCAGTTCTTAAGTCTGGTCCACACGCTAAGGGGACGATCTTTCATACTTTTTCCTTCGTTGCCGAGTGTAACAGCGGGGTTTGATTATGATAAGTTTAATCTGTGAGCATCCTCGACCGCTATATTGCCAGAGAATTTTGGAAGGGCCTACTTGCGGCCATGGCCACCTTTCTCGTTTTGTACCTCGGCGGCGACACCGTGCGGCAGGGCTTACGCGACGATATCCCCCCCGCTTTCGCGCTTCAATTCACTTTTCTACAAATGCCCGAAGTACTCGTGCTCTTGCTTCCGGCCGCATGCCTGATGGGAACGCTGATTTGCCTATCGGGACTGGCACGAAGAAATGAGCTTACAGCGATGTTTGCTAGCGGAATCAGCTTGGCGCGCATTGCCTTCGTGGTGCTCAGCCTGGTTTTCATGCTCTGCTGCGTCTCTTTCGTGGTTACGGATCGAATCGTGCCACCCTTGGCAAAATTGCGTGCGCATATCTACCGAACGGAAATTCAGAAAAAACCCGACCTGCAAACCGACATCAAACAGAATAAAATTTGGTACCGAAGCCGTAACCTCATTTATAACCTGCGCTCGTTCGAACCGCGCATTAATCGCATTTCTGGAATTTCCATCTATACCTTCAATGACAGGTTCGACCTTATTCAACAGATCGAAGCCGATACGGCGGATTACGCAGACGGGCGCTGGCTTCTCTCTAACGGCCTCATCACGCTCTTCGACGAAGCAAACGGCTACCCCATGACCCGGCGTTTTGCCACGCAGTCGCTCACCCTCAATGAAAGCCCCGCCGAGTTTTCGGAAATCGAAAAAGAAGTAGAAACACTGCGCCTGAAAAATCTTTGGCGCTATATCCAGCGCAATAAAGATGCCGGCATTGATACACATTCTTACGAAGTAGTTTTCTGGTCAAAAATCAGCCTCGCTTTGGTTCCCCTCGTGATGGCTCTCCTCGGCATTCCTTTTGCCACCCAGCATCACAGGCATGCGAGCCTGGCCCGCGATATCAGCCTCTGCTTTCTTATCGTACTTGTTTACTGGCTGCTTTTTTCCGCGTCGCTCTCGATTGGCAAATCCGGGAGAATTCCTCCGCTCTGGGCGGCCTGGGGGCCCAACTTCCTGTTTTTTGGCTTGGGCTTATTCATGGTACTAAGGAATAAACGAGCATAACACGATGGCAAAACTCACCATTTTAACTTATCCCGATCCGCGTTTGGCCCAAAAGAGCAAGCCGGTGACCAAATTCGATGCCGCGCTCAAAAAGCTCTGCGACGACATGTTAGAAACGATGTACGACGCTCCCGGCATCGGCCTTGCCGCCCCCCAAGTGGACGTGCACCAACAGCTGGTAGTGATTGATATCGACTACGACTCCACCGAAGACGAGCCGCCCATTCTTTCCAACCAGAACCCGCGGATTTTTATCAATGCCAAGATCACCAAAAAAGAAGGTGAAATTCTTTTTAAAGAAGGCTGCCTGAGCATTCCCGGTGAATACGAAGAAGTTTTGCGCTCCGAAAAAGTGACGGTTGAATACCAAGACGTCGACGGCAAGCCCCATACCCTGGAAGCGGATGGACTCCTGGCCGTAGCCATTCAGCACGAACTCGATCACCTTGAAGGTCGGCTTTTTATTGATCGCCTTAGTTTCGTGAAAAGCCGTTCGGTAAAGCGCCGGATCAAAAAGGAAAAGGAACAAGACGAGTGAAGTGCGTTTTCTTTGGAAGCCCGGAATTTGCGGTGGCTTCCCTCGACGCCCTTCTCGCCTCGAATCATGAGGTGGCCGGCATTGTGACTCAGCCGGACCGGCCTGCTGGGCGCGGGCTGAAATTAGAGCCACCCGCCGTAAAAGTGCGGGCCCTCGAAAAAAATATTCCTATCCTGCAGCCGGAAAAAGTAAATCGCGAAGAAACCTATTCTTTTTTGGAAAGGCTCGCGCCCGATATCCTGGTGGTTGTGGCCTACGGCGGCTTTCTCGGCGAAAAGCTCCTGAAATTTTGTAAGTTTCCTCCCGTAAATGTGCATCCTTCTCTTTTGCCAGATCTCCGCGGCGCCGCCCCCATGCAGTGGGCAGTGCTCAAGGGATACGCGAATACCGGCGTAACCACCCAATTCATGGTGAAAGAAATGGACGCGGGAGATGTTTTACTGCAGGTTCCCGCCACGATCGGCGAAAATGAAAGCGCCAAGGAGCTGCAAGATCGCTTGAAAGTAGTGGGGGGAAACTTGATCGTGGCCACCCTCGATGGCCTGGAAAAAGGGTCCATTACTCCGAGGAAGCAAGACGGCAGCAAGGCCACCCTCGCCCCCTTGCTATCAAAAGAGCAAGGGCTGATTCATTTCGCGCAGGAAACAGCGCAGACGATCCACAATCAGGTGCGCGGCCTTTTTCCTTGGCCGGGCGCTTATACCTATTTAAATAAAAAACGTATAAAAATCCTCCAAGCCCGAATGGCCCCGGGAAAAGCTGGCGGACGGGGCGGAGTATTCTGGTTCGAAGAAGAACGACTCTTCGTGCACTGCCGTGAAGGCGCCCTCGAAATCCTGCGCCTTCAGCCGGAAGGCAAGCCGGCGATATTGCCGAGGGAATTCGAGAATGGTATGAAAACGCAGGGCCTGGCCCAAGTCTTCGATTCGGGGGATTCCACATGAAAAAGCAGCGTACGCTCATTGCTCCCAGTATCCTTTCCGCTGATTTCGCGCGCCTCGGGGAAGAAGTAAAAGCGGTCGCCAAGGCCGGCGCCGATTGGATTCACGTGGATGTGATGGATGGGCACTTCGTGCCTAATATCACGATTGGTCCCGTAGTGCTGGCCTCCCTGAATAAGCTCAGCCCCCGCCCCGAGGTGCTCGACGTGCACCTGATGATCACCGAGCCCGAGCGCTACGTGGAAGATTTCGCAAAAGCCGGGGCAGACTACCTCACCGTACACGCCGAGGCCTCTCCCCATCTTCACCGCACGCTTCAGCAGATCCGTGCGGCCGGCTGCAAGGCCGGCGTAGTGATCAACCCCGCCACGCCGGTGGAAACCATCCGGCACGTGCTCGGCATGGTGGATCTCGTTTTACTCATGAGCGTAAATCCTGGTTTCGGCGGCCAAGATTTCATCCCGGAGGTTTTGGATAAATGCAAAGATCTCACCCAAATGCGCGCAAGCGGCCAGCATTCTTTCCTGATCGAGATCGACGGAGGAGTGAACGATAAAAATGCCCCGGCCCTAATCGAAGCTGGTGCCGACGTGCTCGTGGCGGGAAGCTTTGTATTTAAGGCGAAAGACTACGCCAAGGCCATCGCCTCCCTGCGCGGAGAGAAAAAGAAATGAAAGACTTAGTGCTCGATGGCGCTTCGCTTACCCTAAAAAAAGTATGGGATTGGTCTCACGCTGAAGCGGGAGCCGCCCAGATTAAGCTCGCCGATAAAGCCAAAGCGAAAGTGCGGGAAGCCCGCAAATACGTGATGAAGCTCGCGGCCGGCAAAGACGCCGTTTACGGGGTGAATACGGGCTTCGGCCTCCTCGCCGACGTGAAAATCGAGAAAAGTAAACTCGCCGAGCTCCAGGTGAACCTCATTCGCTCCCACAGTGTGGGGGTAGGCAATCCTCTTTCTCTTCCCGAAGCAAAGGCCGCGATGCTTTTGCGCACTAATACCCTCGCCAAAGGCTATTCCGGCATTTCGCTGGAGCTTTTGGAAAAGCTGATCGAGATCCAGAATGCCGGAATCATCGCCTGGATTCCCGAGCAGGGCAGCGTGGGTGCCTGCGGAGATCTAGCCCCCCTCGCCCACATGGCGCTCGTGCTCATCGGCGAAGGCACTTGCTGGTACGATGGCGCGTGGATGGATTCCGCTAAGGCTTTGAAAAAGGCAAAGATCAAGCCACATACGCTAGGTGTGAAAGAAGGCCTCTCCCTCATCAACGGCACCCAGATCATGACCGCCATCGGCGCGCTCGTGGTGCACGAGGCGCTCACGCTCGCCAAAACTGCCGATATCTCCGGCGCCCTCAGCCTTGAGGCGTTCCGTGGCACGGCGGTGGCCTTCTCCAAAGAAATTCAGCGCATCCGCCCCCATCCCGAGCAAGCCGCGTGCGCAAAAAACCTCCGCCGCCTGCTCGGCACGAGCCAAATCGCGGAAAGCCATAAAGACTGCGGCAAGGTTCAAGATCCCTATAGCTTCCGCTGCATGCCGCAAGTACACGGCGCCGCCCGAAGATTTCTAGACAACGTGGTCTCCGTTCTGGAAACCGAAATGAATTCGGCCACCGACAATCCTCTCGTGTTTCTTCCCAGTGAAATGAATAAAAAAGGCAGCGGCCCTCTCGGCGGCGAAATCATGAGCGGCGGAAACTTTCACGGGGAATACGTGGCGATTGCGATGGACACGGCTTGCATCGCTCTTTCCGAGTTTGCAAATATTTCCGATCTTCGCGTGCAGAAACTGATTAATCCGGCCATCTCCGGCTTGCCGGCCTTCCTCACACCGGATCCGGGACTCAATTCCGGCCTGATGATCGTGCAAGTGGCCTCGGCCTCTCTCGTTTCGGAAAATAAAGTTTTGTCCCATCCCGCTTCGGTGGATTCCATTCCTACATCCGCCGACAAAGAAGATCACGTGAGCATGGGCGTAACCGCGGCGCGGAAGGCCCGGCAAATTCTCATTAACCTTCGCCATGTGCTCGCGATGGAACTTTTGGCAGGCTCGCAAGGGATCGAGCTTCAGCGGCCACTGAAATCTTCGAAGCCCCTCGAAGCGGTCCAGACGCTGATCCGCACGCGCGTGCCGCCAATCAAGAAAGACAGAATTTTTCACCACGATATTATGGCCATCACGGAGATGGTGGGGTCGGGGCAAGTGCTCGCGGCTGCCGAATCCGTGCTGGGAAAACTCGACTAAGGAGGCCACCATGGCCGAAACCGGAAGAACTATTCGCGCGCCGAGAGGCCTCCAACTTCGCTGCAAAGGCTGGGTGCAGGAGGCCGCGCTCCGCATGCTTATGAACAACCTGGATCCCGAAGTGGCCGAGCGCCCCGGAGATCTCGTGGTCTACGGCGGCATCGGCAAGGCCGCCCGCAATTGGGAATCTTTCGACAAAATCGTGGAATGCCTGGAAAAACTGGAAAACGACGAGACCTTGCTCATACAGAGTGGAAAGCCCGTCGGAATTTTGCCCACCCATGAGAATGCTCCGCGCGTCCTGCTCGCTAATTCCAACCTCGTCCCACGCTGGGCCACTTGGGAACATTTCGACGAGCTCGATAAAAAAGGCCTCATGATGTACGGCCAAATGACGGCCGGCTCCTGGATTTATATCGGGACCCAGGGAATCCTGCAGGGCACCTTTGAAACTTTTCTCGCTGCCGGCAAGAAACATTTCAACTCCGATCTACGCGGGCGACTCGTAGTCTCCGCCGGGCTCGGAGGAATGGGCGGAGCCCAGCCCCTCGCCGCCAAAATGGCAGGCGGGGTTTTCCTCGGAGCAGAAATCGACGGGGAACGAGTGCAGAAGCGCCTCGATAGCAAATACCTCGATAAGGCCACCGATAATCTTGAGCAAGCGCTCAAGTGGGCGCAAGAAGCCATGGCCAGTAAAACTCCGCTTTCGATCGGAGTGGAATGCGAAGCCATCACCCTTTTGGAATTTTTACGCGATAAGAAGGTGATTCCCGATTTACTCACCGATCAAACCAGCGCCCACGATCCCGTAAACGGCTATATCCCCCACAAGATGAGTATCGAAGAGGCGGCGGAATTACGGCGGATCGATCCGAAAAAATATAAGGCGGTTAGCATTGAGTCCATGGGAAAACACGTTCGGCTCATGCTGGAATTTCAGAAAAAAGGCTGCCACGTGTTCGACTACGGAAATAATATCCGCGCCTACGCCAAGGAAGCGGGGGTGGAGAACGCTTTTGATTTTCCGGGATTCGTGCCGGCCTATATCCGCCCTCTCTTTTGTGAAGGCAGTGGCCCATTCCGCTGGGTGGCGCTCTCCGGAGATCCCAAAGATATTGAAATTACCGACGCCGCCTTGCTCGCCGCTTTCCCGGAAAATAAAGGCCTGCAGCTTTGGCTGGAGTCCGCAAAAAAGCACGTGCGTTTCCAGGGACTACCGGCCCGTATTTGCTGGCTTCGTTACGGCGAGCGGGAAAAGGCCGGCGCGATCTTCAACGATCTCGTGCGCACAAAAAAAGTTTCGGCACCGCTGGTGATCGGCCGCGACCACTTGGATTGCGGCAGCGTGGCCTCGCCTAACCGTGAAACCGAAGCGATGAAGGACGGGTCCGACGCGGTTTCCGACTGGCCCCTGCTCAACGCCCTCATGAGCACCGCGGGCGGAGCCTCTTGGGTTTCCCTACACCACGGCGGGGGCGTAGGCATGGGATTTTCGCAGCACGCGGGAATGGTGATCGTGGCCGACGGCACCGACGAAGCCGCGCTACGGCTGGCGAGAGTGCTCAATAACGATCCCGCAATGGGCGTGATCCGCCACGCAGATGCCGGCTACGAAAATGCCGTAGCCTGTGCCGAGCGCAACCATATTAAAATCCCATTTTTGGGAAATTGTTAAATGCCCGGATTGGTTTTCCGTAAAATCGCTTGTCTGGTCACCAACGCGGGCGTGGCGGCGAAAGGCGGCGTAAGGCCCAACGAACCTGATCTAGGGCTTATTTCCGACGCAGCGTTGGTATTCTCTCCCACTAGGGGCGTTCTATGGTCGGGCTCCGATAAAAATATTCCAAAAGAATTTCGCGGAAAATCTTGGCGTACGGTGAATTGTAAAGGCCTTACCGCCTATCCCGGCTTAGTAGATGCCCATACCCATCCCGTATTCGCGGGAGACCGCAGCCGTGAGTTCGAGCTCCGCATGCGCGGCGCAACCTACCAGGAAATCGCCGCGGCCGGCGGGGGCATCGCCACCACGGTACGATCTACGCGTACGGCTTCTCCTAGAGAGTTGGGAAAGCTGCTCGCGCAAAGATTAGAGCGAGCAAAACAATTTGGGGTGCGTCTGCTGGAAGCCAAAAGCGGATACGGCCTAGATGTGGTCACGGAGATCCGCTCGCTTGAAGTGATTAAATCCGTCAGGAAAAAAATCAAGGGCATCGAGGTAGTGGCTACCTGCCTGGCGGCACACGCCGTGCCTCCGGAAAGAAAAGGCGATCGCGAGCTATACCTGCGCGAAATCGAAGAAAAAATTCTGCCAAAGGTGGCGAAAAATAAGCTAGCCGAGTACGTAGATGTATTCTGCGATCAAGGGTACTTTACCCTCGAAGAAGCGATCCGGCTCGTAAAGGCCGCACATGCTCTGGGTCTCTCTGCCCGGCTCCACGGCGAAGAGCTGGCGCATACGGGTATCGCCGCCGCCGCCGCCGCGCTCGGAGTCCACTCCGTAGATCATCTGCTGAAGGTAGACGACGCCGGAATCAAAGCGTTAGCCAAAGCGGGCACCGTCGCCGTTTTACTTCCGGGAACGAGCTTTTATCTGCGGGAAACGCCCGCGCCCGCACGCAAGCTCGTCGATTCTGGAGTGGTGGTAGCCATCGCCAGCGACTTCAATCCCGGCACATGCCCTACCCAGAATTTGCCTTTTATCGGCAGCGTGGCCGCCATTTCGCTTGGCCTAACTACCGCGGAAATTATCGCCGCGGTCACCTGGAACGCCGCCCGCAGCTTACGCCGCGAAAAAACCTACGGGGCTTTATTGCCGGGGTATCGGGGTTTGCCGGCATTTGCGGCCGGTGATCATCCCTCGGCTCTGTTCTACGGCTTAGCGCCCGCCGCGCTACCGGATCCCTTGCGAAACTGAGTGCGGAAAAAAAAGATCCAGAAGAAAAGCCCCGTGAGCAGCATCGCGGTCCAAACATCAATGAAATAGTGCTGCTTGGTAGTCATAGTAGAAATTGCTACCAGGGTAGACCACAAAAGAAATAGCCAGGTCTTCTTGCGGCTTTCCCGCCAAAAACACAGCGCGGAAATATAGCAGCTGCTCACGTGCAAGCTCGGTAAGCAATTGGCGGGGCTGTCCATATAGGTACGCAAAAAAATCAACGCTTGGTCGGAGATGGAATTTCCAATCACCGGATAGTCCCCGCGAGGAAAAGTAACCGGAAAAACCACAAATACGGCAATACTAACGAGTAGGATCGCCATGTAGGCGTAAAAGTATCGCGTGATGTTTTCCCCGCTACGAAGCCCGAAATAGGCCACGATAAAGAAAATATATTCCGTAAAATAAACCCACACCGACCACGTCCAGAATGGCATCACGGAATCCACGGCATCAAACTTCAGCAGGCGCGGTTCCGTCCAGTAGAAGCGGTTCGTCCACTGGTAAAGGATGAGCGTGGCGGCCCCACCGATAAAAAAATACATCCATTTTGTCTTACGGTCGTAAACCAGTTGCGGCAAAATCACAGCAGGCCCTCAATTAGTTCCACGGCCCGCGGCCCGCCCCAGTCCACTTCGCCCGCCCGGCTAAATTCCACTTTCAGCGCGCGATTCACGATGATGGTGTGAGGAAGCGCATCAAGCTCGAATCGATCCGAAATCTCGGAACGAAGGCCGGCGAATACGGGAAAAGGAATTTCCGGCAGAACGCGTTTTAGCACCGCCACGCCTTGCTCCGGCTGTTCGTCCATGGAGGGCGCCAGCACCACTAAGCCGCGCTTTTCCAGTTTTTTATAGAGCGCAGCGATCGAGGGCATCTCGTGCAAGCACGGCCCGCACCAGCCAGCCCAGAAGTTAATCAGGATCACCTTTCCCTTAAAGTCGGCGAGCGTGACGTCTTGGCCATCTAAGGTGCGTAACTTCAGCGTTTCAGGAAGGGTATCGCCTTCCTGAATATAGGATACCGGGCTTTCCGGCTTCGACGGCCGGAACGCGAGCGCGGCGACCACTACTAGTAGGGCCACGGCGGCAAGGATCCAACGAAATTTGTTCTGTTTTAAATTCACGGGCACCTATTCAATGATTTCGACACGGGGGCGGGTTGTCAAGCGGGTTCCGAGGGCGTTAAAATGAAAAAGGTGAAAAACTTCCGCGCCTTTCTCATAGATGAGTCCGGACAAGCGATCATAGAGTTCATGCTTTTGCTGATCGTGATCGTTTCCATTGTCGGCGCGATGAAGCAAGGCCTGAAATCCCTTACCGTAAAACTCTGGGCTATGTTCGCAAGAAAAATCGCGGCCCCCTGCCCCGCCTGTGATGCCGGCGCCGAGTTTGATCTCCAATAAATTTTTTTTCATTTCTTCTTCCCGCTGGGAAAATAGATCCACTCCCTCTTGGCGAGCTCCTCATTAATCCTGTCCTGAATTAGTTTTCGCACCGATTCGGCAATCGCGTGAACGAGCTCGCTGTTTGCGGCGTCCTTCTTCGAATATTTTTTCATACTGATCGGTGGCAAAAAGATAATTTTCCATTTCGCGGGAAGCGGCAGCACGTTCAACGGAATCGGAATGATGGTTCCCTTCAATACTTTCGTGAGGCTGATATTCGAGAGATTGATATGGGTTTCTTCTGCGCCAATCACCACCACGGGCACAATAGGAGCCTTCGTGGCCATCGCCATGCGCACGAACCCGCGGCGAAACTCTTGCAATTGGTAGCGTTGCGCGGTGGGCTTGAAGTTTCCTGCCGCTCCTTCGGGAAAAATCATCACGCAGCGGTTCAAGCGCAACAACCTCTCTCCCGCGTCTTTATCGGCCTCCTCCAGGCCCATCCGGCGGGCGAGCACTCTGATATTAGGCCCCACGAACCAGAGCGGATGCGCCAAAATTCTCGGGATCCGTTTGAGATGGCGCTGAATCTCATTCCCCACCATTACCGCATCGATCGCCGTCACTCCGGAATGGTTCGGCACGATCAGGCACTTGCCTTTTTTCGGCACGTTCTCGATTCCCTCCACCTCCAGGCGGAAGTATTTTCGGATAATTTCCAAAAGGAACGCAGGTACGTCTTTCCCGCTGCCTTTTCCTCCGAAAAATGTTTTCATACCTCAAGTATAAGTCCTCCCGGGAGTGCATGATATGGCAAAACTTATTTTAGCAATCGATCAAGGAACCACCGCTACCACCGCGCTCCTGATCGATGCTTCCCTCAACGTGGTGGGCCGAGCCTCCACCGAAATTCTTCCCAACTATCCTCAATACGGATGGGTAGAACACGATCTGGAAAAGATCTGGATGGGTACTCAGAACACAATTACCGATCTTTTAAAGAATCGCTCTCCCTCCGACATCGCGGCCATTAGCATCACGAATCAGAGAGAAACCGTGGGTGCCTGGCAGAGGGAAAATGGCAAGCCGTATCATCACGCTATCGTGTGGCAATGCCGGCGCACCGCTAAGCGCTGTGAGGAGCTGCGAAAAAAAAAGGGCCTGATCAAGTACGTAAAGCAGCGGACCGGTCTCGTGATCGATCCCTATTTCAGCGGAACGAAAATCGAGTGGCTGCTGAAAAATGTGAGGGGTCTGGCCGCCGACGCGAAGCGCGGGAAAGCCATTTTTGGCACCGTAGACACATTTTTGCTTCACCGGCTTACGGGAAACACGGTTCATGCCACCGACGTTTCGAACGCCAGCCGCACTATGCTGATGAGCCTGCAAAAACTGGCCTGGGATGAGAAAATGCTCGGCGTTTTTGGCGTGCCGGAAAAATCTCTGCCAAAAATTATGCCCTCGGCGGGCATATTCGGTACCACCAAGAACCTCGGCTTTCTTCCAGACGGAATTCCGATCGCAGGAATCCTGGGTGACCAGCAAGCCGCCCTTTTCGGCCAGCTTTGCCTAGGAGTGGGTGATTCCAAGTGCACCTACGGCACCGGCGCTTTCTTGATGTGTAATACCGGAAATAAAATCGTTTATTCCAAAAACGGATTGCTCACGACCGTAGCTTGGCAAGTAGGCGGAAAAATCACCTATGCGCTCGAAGGCTCCGCTTTCGTGGCTGGCGCGGCCGTGCAGTTCCTGCGCGATAATCTCGGGATCATTAGATCCTCCGGCGAAGTGGAAGCGCTTGCGGCCCAGGCCAAATCGGAAGACATGGGAAATTTAGTATTTGTGCCCGCCCTCACCGGTCTCGGAGCACCCTACTGGAATGCCGAGGCTACCGGCATGCTCACCGGCCTCACGCGCGGCACCAACAAAGCTCAGATCGCGCGCGCTACGCTGGAGGGCATCGCCCTACAAAATAACTCTCTCTTTTCTGCGATCGCCCAAGATATCAAACCGAAAAAATTGGCACGCATCAAAGTAGACGGCGGCGCATCAGCGAACAATCTCTTGATCCAGCTCCAATCCGATCTCGCCAATATTCCTATTGATCGCCCGCAAGTACTTGATACCACGGCCCTCGGTTCCGGCCTGGCCGCTGGATTGGCCATCGGGATGTGGAAGAATGCAGAAGAACTCAAGCGCTCCTGGAAAATCGACCGCACCTTCCAGCCGGATATGGCCAAGAAAGACCGCGAAAAGCTCACGAAAAAATGGGACGGCGCAATCCGCAAAGTGCTCGCGAAATAATTTTTTTATACGGCGAGCCGATTCGATCTTGATGCTAGCCTTTGAGAAATTTCCGGAGGTTCTTATGTTTTCTTTCACCGCCATTCTTTTCGCCTTACTTTCTTCTTCCGCCCACGCCGAAACCTGCCCCACCTTCAATGACCTGAATCCGGCGATGGTGGTGGACGTTTCCGAGTATAAATTTTTCTATTATCCGGAAGCGTCTCTCAGCAGCGAAGAGCAGGAAGGTTACGTACTAATCGAGAAAAACAACGAGATCGTGGGCTTTGATCGCGTGAAGGGAACGAGCGATTGGTTCTCGAGCATTCAGCTCCGAGGAAAGCACATGAGCTTTTCTTGCGACTCGCAAGGGATGGAGTTCGAAGGCGCTTCTTTCACTGGTTCTGATGGAAAAAACACTCACTACGATTCTGGCCAATGCCGGGAAGTAGGCCATAAAAAATTTCCCTTGGTTTGTAACCAATAAGATCGGCGGTTAAGGCTTGGATATTCTTCTTTTATTTTTTTTGGTTATTTTTTCGGTTTCCGCAAAGGCCGAGCCTTGCCCTACCTATAACGATGTTCTTCCGGCCGCGGTCGTGGATGTTACCGATTTTAAATTTTTCTTTTTCCCCCAACACGAGAAAAAACCTCTTTCGGATGTGGTGCTCGTGGAGAAAAAGGGCGCGCTGTTCGACTTGCAATACGTTGACCCTTACCGCGACCCTATTGCCGATGCCTTTATCCTATATAATAAAAATTTATCGCTCGACTGCTCGTACCACTTGGGTCGTTTCGACGGTGTTTCCTATACCCTTAGCGACGGTACGAAGTTTACTTTCAGCCATGGCGCATGCCGCGGCGATGATCCATACGGCCCGCGGCTGGAATGTGATTCCGTCCCACTTAAATAGAGGCGCACTACCCATGAAATATTTTTTTCTGCTGCTGCTGCTTGGCGGCTCCGCCCAAGCCGAATTTTGCCCCACCTATAACAATGCAAACCCCACGATGGTGGTAGACGTCTCGCAATTTAAATTTTTCTATTACCCGAAAACGCCCGACACGAACGATCCCAACGTAGTGCAAGTCGTGAAGGACCGTGAACTATTCGATACCCA
The DNA here is from genome assembly GCA_050246755.1 of Bacteriovoracia bacterium. Taxonomy (GTDB): domain Bacteria; phylum Bdellovibrionota; class UBA1018; order CAIPTA01; family CAIPTA01; genus JAKFYM01. The sequence goes on along the minus strand of JBFWVL010000001.1, from coordinate 1,384,100 downwards.
GAAAGTCTATTACTGGGCCGATGAAGAGGCGGACGAAATTTCTCTGCACAATAAGAATATTTCGCTTACTTGTACGATGCGCCTGGACTTTATCAGCGGGGAATACGCGGCCCCGACCGGCGCTAATTTCTACTTTGCCGGCGGAGATTGCCGCCAGGCCGGCGACTACTACCATCCTCTGTTTTGCGATTAACTAAGCCTTAAATAGCTGATCCGTAAGATCTCTCACTTGCTTCACCGGGATCAATTCGATCCCGCGTGCTTTATCTTTAAGCATCTTTGCGTTGCGTTCCGGTAAATAACAGCGCTTGAATCCCATCACCGCCGCCTCACGCAGGCGGTCTTCCACACGCGTGACCGACCGCACTTCGCCGGTGAGGCCGATCTCGCCGATGAACATCGTGTCGGCGGGAATCGCAATATTGTGAAAACTGCTCGCAATGGCCGCCACCATGCCCAAGTCTGCACTAGGCTCCGAAAGCTCGAATCCTCCCACCACGTTTAGGTAGACGTCTTTATCGTAGAGCTCCAGACCAATTCTCTTTTCGAGAACTGCTAGCAAAATGGAGGCGCGCGCGAGGTCCACGCCGAGTACCGTCCGTCTCGGATTTCCCAGCACCGATCGGCTCACTAGCGCCTGAAGCTCCACCAACAAGGGTCGCGACCCCTCCATGCTGCTCACCACCACGGAACCCGGTGCGCCCTTTGGCCTTTCGGCGAGAAAAAGCTCCGAGGGATTGCCCACTTCCTTCATGCCCTCTTCGCCCATATCGAACACGCCGATTTCGTTCGTGGAGCCGAAACGGTTTTTGATCGCGCGCAAAATCCGAAACGATTGCCCGCCCACACTTTCGAACTGGAGAACCGTGTCCACCATATGCTCGAGCACTCGCGGCCCCGCAATGGTTCCGTCTTTGGTCACGTGCCCGATCATGATCACCACCACGCCGGCTTTTTTCGCTACGTGCATGAGGCGAGCACCCACCTCTCTTACCTGCGCCACGCTGCCCGGAGCGGAAGTGATCTCTGAGGTGAACATGGTTTGGATGGAATCGATCGCCAGAATGTCCGGGCCGGTCTCCTCTACCATGCCGAGAATTTTCTCGAAGTTGGTTTCGGAGGCGAGGTAGAGGTCTTCTCCTTTTACGAGCAGCCGTTCGGCGCGAAGCTTTACTTGCTCCACCGATTCTTCCCCGGTCACGTAAAGAACTTTTTTTGTCTGCGCCATTTTCTCGAGTGCTTGCAGTAGCAAGGTAGATTTTCCGATCCCGGGGTCACCGCCGAGGAGCAGGAAGGAACCTTCCACCATTCCGCCTCCGAGCACGCGATCGAGCTCGCCGATGCCGGTATTCCATCTGGTTTCTACCTGCGAATCCAAGTCTTTTATCTTCTGGGGCTTCGTGGATTTTAATCCGGGACGAGTGCGCTTACTCTCCGAGATTTTTTTCAGCCTGTCTTCCGATACTCCGCCGCGGCGCTTTTCTTCGCCGCCGGATGAATCGTCGGCCTCTTCCACCAAGGTATTCCAGTTTCCGCAAGCGGGGCATTTCCCCAGCCACTGAGCTGAGTGATGTCCACACTCTTGGCAAACATAATGTGCTTTCGCCATTGCCGTTTCTCCTACATTCCCTAAGATATGGGGATGGGTTTAGAAAGTCCGTTCAAGAAAGATATAGAAAAAGCCTCGCGGGATCTCGATCATCTTCAAAGACTTTATAATGTTTACTTTGGAGGCGGGGAAGAGGAACCCCCAATAAATGAGCGCCGCTCTCTCGAGCAATTAATGGCAAAAATTAAGGCCCAGGTCCCATCGGCGAGCAATTCAGGGGATCGATTTCAGGCCAATGCGCTAACGGCCAAATTTCAGCTACTTTCGGGCAAGTGGGATAAGACTTTGCGGGCCATCGAGGCCGGCACGGTGGTTTTGCCAAAAAAGCGAAAGTAAATACGAGGCCCTGACTAGTCAGGCGCGTGGAGATGACTACCCAATGCTTTTGCGATTGTTCTCTTTACCCAGCTTCGAACGAGGAGATGGGGCCGTGCTTCCAGCCGTCACATCCAGCATATCGATCTTTTGCTTACGGCTCGGACGCGTAAAATAGAAGGCCAGGCCCCCAATTCCTACGATTAGCAGTACGTAGATGATGCGACGGACATTCGCATTACTACCATCTCCAATAACGTCTAAAATCGAAGTAGATGCTGGTGCCGTTAAGCTATTCACCGCCGCGCTTTGCGTGATCGGAGCAGGGGCCGGAGCCGCTACCTCCGCCTCAGGCGTCTCGGGAATGGGGTCCATCGTGGGTTGAGCCACGGGGGCCATTTGGCTACTCATCGCTTCTTTTGCAGGGACACTTTCTGCTCCTTGCGCTTCTGGAGCAGGGGCCGGAGCCGCATTAACCACCGGAGAACTACCATGGTCATACGTGGCGAGGGTTAGGCCAGCAGGCACTTTATCGTAGTGCTTGATCTTATCGTGATTCAGAAGATAGAGCTCCGTCCAGTAGCGGGTAGTGCCGTACAAGCGCTCGGAAAGTTTCTGGAGCGTTTCCCCGGGCTGCAAAGTTACGGATCCTTGGGTCAATGTTCCGTTTGCGCTAACCGTCTTCAGCTTCTCCGACAATTCATTCGGATAACGGTCCAGCAAATCTTTGGTGAGAAAAGTGGGCTGAGGCTTCACGTCAGCGAAATCAAAATAGACGAGCTGGCCCGAAAATAGTTTCTTGGGGAGACCGGAATTTTTTTCGAGAAGCTGTTTACGAAAAGAGCGATCACCGTAGAGCGTATAGGCCACACGGCCCAGGCTCTCGCCTCCGATAGCATTGTAAAATGGGCCCGCCGAAGGATCGGCCGCCGCGGAATTTTCGTCGCTAGAGTTTTGCTTATCTTTTCCTGGTTCGAGATCAGCAAAAATGGTGGAATCAGTTTGCGATTGCGAATCGGCTTTTTCCGAATCACTCAGCAGCGAAGCTTCCGAAACTGGAAGTGAAGGTGCATCGCTATTCACTTCGTTGCTGGAGCAGGAAGATAAAGTCCCAAGCAAGCAAGCAAGCGCAAGCGCTTGCAGACGGTGAATTCGCGAAATATTTTTCCCTGACATTCATTGCCTCCCGGCGGGGGATCGAGTGCTCAAATTCCTGAGCATGAAAAATTTTCGTCAGAGTTAAGGATAAACTTAAGTATTACGCTGTGCCAAACAATTATTTATTAGCTAGTCACACAGCTTCTGCAGCTCGGCGAACGTCACGATTGGGACGTTCAGCTCGCGCGCTTTGTCGAGCTTGCTTCCGGCATCTTCGCCGGCCAGTAGGTAGTCAGTTTTTTTCGACACGCTCGAGCTCACTTTTCCGCCGCGCGCCTCTATCCATTCACTCGCCTGCTGGCGCGAAATGTCCGGTAAAGTGCCCGTGATGACTAGGGTCTTGCCCATCAAAGCATTTGATTGCCTAGTCAAGCTGGTGGGCTTCACACCAAGCGCTAAAAGTCGTTGAATTTCCTTCTTATTTTTTGTTTTTGAAAAATAGTCAACGATGCTCTTGGCCACGATTTCTCCTACGTCTTCCACGCCTAGAAGCTCCTCTGCCGTGGCTTTGAGCAGGTTATTTACGTCTGGATACTCACGCGCAATTGACGCGGCAAGCCTTTCTCCTACGTGACGTATGCCTAAAGCGTTTAAAAGAGAGGAAAGCTTGGCGTTTTTGCTTTGTTGGATGGATTGGATGAGCTTCTGCGCCGATTTCGCTTGGAACCCCTCTAAGCGGAGAAGTTGCTCCTCGGTGAGGGTATAGAGGTCAGAAAAGTGGGTTACTAATTTTTCCGCCACCAATTGCTCGAGAATTCTCGGCCCTAAACCAACAATATTCATTCCGCCTTTAGCTACGAAGTGCTCAAGGGCCTCTAAGTTCTGAGCCGGACAATCTTCATTCGGGCAGCGGATGGCTACCTCTTCTTCCATCTTCACCGTTTTCGTTCCGCAAGAAGGGCACTTATTGGGTAAATGAAATTTTTTTTCTTTCCCGCTTCGCTTTTCTACGAGCACCCGCACCACTTCGGGAATCACGTCGCCCGCCCTTTGCACGAGCACCCAATCGCCGATCCGGATGTCTTTCCGGTCGATTTCTTCCTGATTATGCAAAGCTGCGCGGCCCACCACCACGCCGTGCACGTTCACGGGTTCCAGCAAAGCTACGGGAGTAAGCACGCCGGTGCGGCCCACTTGCACCTGAATATCTTTAATGAAGGTGCTTTCCTGGCGAGGAGGAAATTTATAGGCCGTCATGCTGCGGGGGCTACGGCTCACGAAACCCAGCTCTTCCTGCCAGTCGAGGCGATTTACCTTCACCACCACGCCATCGATGTCAAAGCGAAGTCCTTCGCGCTTCTCGGCGATCTCCTCGTAGTAAACCTGGATTTCGTCGGGACCCGAACAAACGCGGTGGAAGGCATGGCTTTCAAATCCCCACGAAAAAAGCGTTTCGAGAATTTCGCTCTGAAGCTTAGGTCGCTTCCCGCCCTCCCAGACTCCCAGCGCATAGGCAAATAGGCGGAGATCGCGGCTGGCCGTTACCTTAGAATCCAGCTGTCGCACGCTGCCGGCGGCGGCATTGCGGGGATTAGCAAAAACTTTTTCTCCGGCGTCTTCTTGCTCCCGGTTTAGCTCGCGAAACGCCTCGAGCGGCAGCATGATTTCACCGCGGATCTCCACGAGATCCGGCAACGCCTTTCCTTTCAGGCGAAGAGGAAGATTACGAATGGTACGCACGTTCGGCGTCACGTTCTCTCCCACGGTGCCGTCGCCCCGCGTGGCGCCCGAAACTAAAATTCCTTTTTCATAGGTAAGATTTACGCTCAAGCCATCAAACTTCAGTTCGGTGAGATAAGATACAGGCGCCGGCACGCCCAGCTGTTTCCGCACTCGTTCATCAAAGGCACGAAGCTCTTTTTCGTCCATAGAGTTAGCGATGCTTAGCATGGGCACGCGATGGCTAATTTTTTCGAAGGCGGCCAAAGGCGCGCTGCCTATCCGCAAAGTCGGGGAATCGGACCGGCGTAAATCTGGATACTTGCCTTCGAGCTCTTCTAGTTCCCGGTACAATTTATCGTATTCCGCGTCCGATACGAGGGGGGCGTCTTTTTGGTGATACGCATCGTTGAGTTCGTTCACGCGCTCTACGAGCGCGTCCATGCGGGCTTTTTCTTTCGCGGTGGCCATGGCTAAAAGGAGTAGTAGATTCCCGGACCAATAGCAAAGCGCTTATTCGTCACAGTGGAGGTATTCTCGTAGCTACAGCTGGCGCTATCGAATTCAAAGCCGATCTTCGCCCATAGGGAATCGGCGAAGCGATAGTTCCAGCCAATGCCAAAGCTAAGGGCCGTTCCGCTTTTGGGTGCGCCGAGAAATTTCCCGGTATCAGTAACTGAGGAAAACGGCTGCAAGCTAAAGCCGGCGTTAATTTTTGCCAAAGCCTGAAGCTGCATTTCAGCCTGAAGCCGGAGCGCTATGCCCGTATATTTTTTGGCGCCCACGTTCAATGCGGAAGACGATGGCAAGTCGAAATTCATCGATTGGTAGCCAAGCGAGCCCGTGATCGAGGTTCCCTCGCCCGCTTCTGCGGGGAAGAAGCGGTATCCCGCAAAACCCTCCGCACGGCTCCAAGAGGTATCGCCCAATACACCGCTGGTGCCCGTTAAGGTTGCGCTCTGAAAAGCGTAGGCCAAATTTAGGATCCAATTTTTAGTGATCCAGAGTTCACCCTCTAGCTTTCCCCCGAGACCAGAACCAGAGTATTCGTTTGTGGTATTGTTCACCGTTTGCGAATGGTTGAGCGAGCCGTAAAGCAGGTTCAGGCCTGCCGAACCGTAACGCTGCTTCGCCCGATCAAAATCGCCCTGCAGGCGATCGTCGAAAGGGTCACTTTCTATCTTTTTCTCAAGGGGTAGGCTGCGGCGACCCTGATTTTCTTCGTTCCTCGGAGGAATACCTGGCTCATCTGTACGGCGAACCATAGGCTTGGCTTTTAAAATTTTGCTGCCCGTGGTGATCCGTTCGCTGGGAAATTCTTCGATGATCTCCGCGAACGACATGTATTTGTCTACCGTGGTAACGCGGGCCCGGCCCACGCGCACATAGTCGGTTCCAATCACGGTTTTGAGCAGCGGATGGCGCTGAATGGATACGATTCGCGCGATGTCGAGCTCCTCACCCTCCTGCACATCGCCCAAACCAAGATCAACGGTGATCGTACTGGCGGTTCGCCCAGTCACGCTTCCTTCGAAGGGCAATTTTGCGAGTACCGAGCGAAAAAGTTTTTCGATCAGGCCCCAGCGCGCGTCCATGGCGGAATAACCCGGAATCGATCCGGTTTCGGAAAACAAAATATCTCCGTTCGCGTCGCGGAACTCCAGAACCATTACGGTTTCGTTGCCCACGGTTTTCGTGCGCAAAAGAGCCGTAGTATCGGCACCCGTGGTTTTGGCCGCCTCACGATGTACCTCCTGATTAACGGCCGCCTTCGCGTAGCTCGACTCATCGGGATTAAGCGCCTTAATTACCTGCGGATCGCGCACGAGATCAAAACGAATATTGCGGGAAAGCAGTTGGGCGATTTTTTCGTCGAGTTTCGGCGCCAGCACTCCGCTCACGTCGTCCACGGCGGGAAAAAGGAAAACTTTTTTAAGGCGTAGACTGAACTCCGGCCCCGAGCCGGGAGTAACCGCTACGGAACCGGCATCGGCGGTTTTACCGTACGTTACTTTATTAATAGTTGTCGTCGCGCCCAGAGCTGTGGAGGGGGCGCCAAGCGCGACGACCAAGGCGAATAAAACGGAATCTTGCCTAAACACTGCGATCGAGCTTCTCTTCAAAAATCTTTACGAGCATTTTCACTTCGGACATCTGCTCAGTGAATAGTTCTAATTTCTTGGCGAGACCGGAAACTCTCGCCTCGAGCGCGCGCCAACGCAGGGAATCTTCGCTCTTATATTGACGCAGCTCCTCGGCTAGCTTGCTGGCTTCTTCACTGCTCTCGCGAACCAAGGACGCCGTGCGTTCACGCACCAACTCAATCGGAGTAGCCATGGGTCTTTCGTCCGAAGAAGAAAAGGATCGTGCGCTACTAGCCCCTCCACTTGGATGGTCAGAAAACTTGTCGGACTGGATAAGGTAGCGTCCATCCTCCATTTTGTAATGAATGGAGTTAGATTTGATCTTCCGGCGAAGAGTTGAAATACTCATGCCGCTGCGAAGTGCATACTCAGTAAGTGGAAGCCATTGATGGTTTTGCGTTTCCATTGCTTCTCCTTTCGTCCTTGAATTCTTTGTTCACCTCTGAGTATTCATGACTTTCCCTGGAAATTCAAGCTTTTGCTTCTTGAAAAAACCCAATTGGATTGACAGGAATATTGTCACTCAATGATACTCATTCGATGGATACCAAGACTCCGGTCTCACGGCGCAAAAAAATCGCCTTCGTATGCTCTGGAGGGGCCACGAAAGCTGCGGCATTTCACATGGGAGTGGGCCTCGCTCTACAAGAAAAAGGGTTTCGATTTCAAGGCGGCCTAAAGGGGCGCGGACAACCGCCGACGCGCGGCGCCAAAGACATTGACGCTTATGTCGGCTCTAGTGCCGGCAGTGTGATCGCAACCTACCTTGCCGCCGGCTACACGGTGGATCAGATCTTTGATGCCTATTTAGGCAAGTCGAAAGAAAGTCCGCTTAAGCCGCTTACCTATGGAACGCTAATGAGCGTTAAGGCCTCGCAGCACGAGGAGATCTCGAAAGCGAGTCTCACGAAAAAGCTGCGTTCTTATACTAATAGCGCCATCGATTTACTGTATCGGCGCCAGAAACTCCTGTCGCTTTCCGGCCTCTTTACTACTGCGGGTATTGAATCCTACTTCCGCGAAGATGTTTTACCCTCGAATCGCTTTCAGGATTACTCGGCCGATCTCTGCGTGGTGGCAACCCAGCTCAATCATTCAAAGCGGGTGATTTTTTCCAAGCACCCCCTCGAATCTCCGCCGGACGATCCTCGTTGCGTTTACGAGACAAAGGTGGCGATTTCCGACGCCGTGGCTGCCTCCGTGGCTCTTCCGCCCATCTTCACTCCCTACGGAATTAAAAGCCAAAGCGGAAAACTAGTTTATTTTTTCGACGGTGAAATTCGCGAAACGCTTTCGGTAAACGGCGCGGAGCAACTGGGCGCAGACCTCATAATTTCTAGCTATACCCATCAGCCCTATCATTTTTCCCGCGAGGTAGGCTCGCTAACGAAATTTGGCATCACCGCGATCGGCATTCAGGCCATTTACCTCTTAATCGAACGTAAAATTCAGTCGGCCATCTACGCGCGCCACCAGAAACTTGCCGCGCTCGATGCGGTAAATGAATACTGTAAAAGCGTGCAATTAGACGAAAAGCACCGCAAAAAAATTGGCGCCATCATGGAGGCAGAGTTAAATTTACGCCCCGACAACGTTTACATTTACATCAATCCCCGCCCTCAAGATCACGAGATGTTTTTCGGCGATCACTTTAATTTCTCGGCGAAGTTCATGGAAAAGATCGTAAGGATCGGCTTCATGTCAGCGATCGAAACCCTACGCCGTTACGAATTTCAAACTTAGTCCATTACTACGGTTACGGAAGACGGACTTGCGACCACGGAATCGGAATAGCGAAGCTTTCCGTTTCCGTCGCTTCCCTGCAGGAGCGAGCGTCCTTTGGGTACATTGAAAATAACGAACGTCCCATATTTCGGGTCGGTCATGGTATGGGATCCACGCAGGCGACCGCGCCCATCAAAATAGAAATCTTTCGCGCCATTCACCGTAGAATGATCCGCCAGGGCATCCATTCTGATTGCCGGGCCGGAAGCTTTGCCAAAGACGATACCGGTATAAGGATCCAAATCCACATCCATGGAGCGCGCCAGGCGGCGAATATAGTTGGCCGGAAACGCATAGAGGTTCAGCGTTTCTTTATGATTTTCAAAGTCGATCGCGTAACGGTGGTTATTAAATTTCTCTGCCGAGAACTCTAGGGCGGCCTTCTCTCCTTTGATCCACTTCGTTGGGCCGATTGAAAAAGCCCCAAAGGAATCCGTGGTGGACCAGTCCGCGCTTCCTTCCAGCCGAATTTTCGCTCCCGCTACTGGCTGAAGGGTGGGAGCTCCCGAAACAGGATTGAAGAGGCGCCCTTTGATCCCCCCGCTTACGGGAAGCAGAGTCTTCTGGGTGAGCTCCCCTCCCTCCACAGATGAAATTTGAAAAGGTACCACCGCTTCCCCATTCAGCGCCGATTCCATATAGCCGGTGCCTGGCTCGACGTTGAAGAAAATAAAACGGCCATCGCCGGTGGTTTGTTTTTTCTCCGAGGTGGGAAAACCGCCTTCGGTAAAATAGAAGGGGCCTTCCGCACGCAAACTCATCTGGGCCGTAAATCCGCGTAGACCTTTGCCTTCCGCGGTAACGGCCTTGCCAATGAAAACACCCTTCGCGCTGAGTTGCCTGGATCCCATCATACTAGCCAAGCGATCCACCGCTTCACGGCTAGCGAGCAGCACGCTCACGGTCTTCGTATCACCGGCCGCTACCGCTACGATGGCGGGATGATAACCGGGCTTCAGCAATTCGAGGTAAACAGTGCCGTTGCCGCGAGGCAAATCTAAAATAAAATTGCCGCCTGTATCTGTCCTGGTGGCTTCTCGACGTCCCCGCACCTTTACCACTACATCAGCCTGGTTTATTCTCGTGCCGGCTTTGGTAAAAAGCGTGCCCACATTTCCTCGTATCGACCACTTATCTTCCGCGGAAGTAGCCGAGAGTGAAGGCTGTACCGGAGCCGCGGCCGCAGTGGTAATCGTGTCTTCTTCCTGAATCATTAACTCCGCGAACTGACGATCGCTTTTCATCCATGGATTAATGGAAGGGCCAATCCATATTCGTTTTTTGCCCTTCGCGGGCACGAATGCGCCGAATAGAAATCCGGTCGGAATTTTCGCGGGAACCTGGAGCTGAAATTCAAGCCGTCCGGCGGGTAAGATTTGCTGAACCATTGGAAATCCTAAAGGTATGCCTTCCGAATCAATCTTAGAATAAAGACCGATTTCAAAATGCCCAGGCTCCTTCAAGATTCCGCTGTTCAGAATTTTACCGCGCAGGGGCCAGGTGGCCCCCGGCTGCCGGTCCGCTTCCACTACGATATCGGTCGAAGCCGCGAGTAGCGGCGCACTCTGCTTCTCGGGCGGGAGATAAGTAGGAGAAGAAGAAATTTTTGGGGCGGTAGCAATCGTTTTTACCGCCGCCGAGGGAGATTGAACACCCGCGCTCGAAAGTTTGGCCGTGGCCTGGTGAATCGAGAGTAAAATGCCGCCCACTTCGCCCACATTAAGCTCTTTTTCCGCGGGTACAGCAGAGGCTTGCGGCATAGTCGCTGCCGCCGCTTTTTTCTCTTCCGCTACGACGGCGAACTTCGGCACTACGGGAATCGGAGCTGCGCGCGTCACCTTATATACGTCGAACGCTTCAAACTCCTTGCGGATAGTGCGCGGATCGATTTGCGCTTCCGGTACGCGCGAATTCAGCGCCATGAACTGCGTCTTTAAAACCGGCGAATCTAGTTGCTGCCAAGTTTTAGCGAGTGGGCGAGCAGGAAGATATTCAACGGGAAAAATTGCGGGGTCGATCGTCCACTGCTGCAAAAGTTTGGCTTGTTGGTCTACGGCTTCGCCTACCAAAAAAGAAATGGAAAGCCCGCAAATGGCAGCGCTTGCAACAACGCGAACAGTCTTTTGCCGAAATGTCATTTCGTTCGACATATTCCCTTCCATGGAATGAAACGGCGTTAATCCCTAGGCATTAATCTTATCTATAGAAATAGAAATGGCAAAGACTGATTAGTCTTTGCCATTTTGTCGAAACTCACACGAAAACCGCTAAATCGCGGAATTTCATTGAAACAACTAATGAATTTTATTTTGCGCAGCCCGCAGCTTCGCTTCGGCCATTGCCTTTTGTTCCGTAGCGGCAGCGTACTCAGGGCTACCCACCTTTTGGATTTTTAGCTGAGAGTTGGCTTGTCCGAGCTCGGATTCTGCACGAGCTACGTCTAGCTCTTGCGCCATTTCTACGGTTTCCGCCAAAACAGTAATCTTTCCACCGTAAACTTGGGCAAAACCGGCGCTCAAAAAAGCAACTTGCCATTCATTTCCCACACGGTAACCGAAGGTTCCATGCTTCAAGGTGGTAACCAGGTTGGTATGTCCAGGAAGAACGTTCATCTGCCCGAGCTCACCCGGCAGAATAACGCTCGTAACGGCCAAATCTTTTACGATTGATCGTTCCGGAGTAACAACGCTGAGGATTAGCTCGCTGGTCATAGGTTAGGCCTTCATTTTCTCGGCTTTGGCCACGGCTTCTTCAATAGTGCCAACATAGAGGAACGCTTGCTCGGGCAAGTTATCGTGTTTACCTTCGAGGATTTCACGGAAACCACGAACGCACTCTTCGATTTTCACGAATTTACCCTTCATGCCAGTGAACTGCTCCGCCACGTTGAAAGGCTGAGAAAGGAAACGTTGGATTTTGCGGGCGCGAGATACGGCCAATTTATCTTCTTCGCTGAGCTCATCCATACCGAGAATCGCAATGATATCCTGCAACTCTTTATAGCGCTGAAGGGTCGACTGCACACGACGGGCCACGGAGTAATGCTCTTCGCCCACAACATCGGGAGAAAGAATGCGGCTCGTGGAAGCTAGGGGGTCTACGGCCGGATAGATTCCAAGCTCAGCGATTTGACGGCTGAGGTTGGTCGTGGCATCCAAGTGCGCGAAAGTGGTGGCAGGTGCGGGATCAGTATAGTCATCCGCAGGAACGTATACGGCTTGAATGGAAGTAATCGAGCCCTTATTCGTGGAAGTAATACGCTCTTGCAACTCACCCATTTCGGTTCCAAGAGTAGGCTGGTAACCTACGGCGGAAGGGATACGGCCGAGCAGTGCGGACACTTCTGATCCAGCCTGGGTAAAGCGGAAAATATTGTCTACGAAGAAGAGTACGTCTTGATTCTCTTCGTCGCGGAAATATTCCGCCACCGAAAGACCAGTCAAGGCTACGCGGGCACGGGCACCCGGCGGCTCGTTCATCTGACCGAAGATCAAAGCGGTCTTCGGCAATACGCCGGCATCTTTCATTTCGTGCCAGAGATCGTTCCCTTCACGGGTACGTTCCCCTACACCGGCGAATACGGAGTAACCGCCGTGCTGGGTGGCCACGTTATTGATGAGCTCCTGGATCAATACGGTTTTGCCCACGCCGGCGCCACCGAACAATCCGATCTTACCGCCACGGGTATAGGGGGCGAGCATGTCGATAACTTTAATGCCGGTCCAGAAGGGCTCGGCGGCCACGTTTTGCTCGGTGAACTTAGGAGCAGCACGGTGGATGGGATATTTCTTCTTGGCGTCGATGGGCCCGGCTTCGTCTACGGGCTCACCGATCACATTGATGATGCGGCCGAGAGCGGCAGCGCCCACGGGAACCATGATCTGTTCGCCGGTATTTACGGCCTCCATTCCGCGCATCAAACCGTCGGTCGTGTCCATGGCGATGCAGCGAACGGTGTTCTCGCCGAGGTGCTGAGCCACCTCCAGCACCAGGTTGCCTTGTTTGCTGTCGATCGCGGGATTCGTGATGCGAACGGCATCGTAAATTGCGGGAAGTTTTCCACCTGGGAATTCTACGTCGATTACGGGGCCGAGAACCTGTTTGATCCGTCCAACTTTCGAATCATTTGCTTGTGCAGACATGTTTATCTCCTAATTAAGTCTAAAAAATTATTTAAGTGACTCGGCTCCGGATACGATCTCGAGAAGCTCCTTCGTGATCCCGGCCTGACGAACCTTGTTGTATTCCAAATTCAATTTGCGAATCATTTCGCCCGCGTTCTTTGTGGCGGATTCCATGGCGCTCATTTGCGCGCCATACTGGCTGGCGATGGCTTCGAGAACAGCATTAAAAAGCTTCGCCTTGAAATAACGAGGCAAAAGGGCATTGAGAATATCTTCGCGGTTCGGCTCGTAGATGAAATCCACATCGGCGGTGGGGCCTTTTTCGGTGGGAACCTCTTCGCTAACCTGGATTGGCAATACCGTAACGGCTTGCGGAATCTGGGAAAGAGCGGAGCGAAATTCTGAAAAGATAATGCGAATCTCGTCAAATTCGCCGGAAAGATACTGATTCAGAAGCTCTTCCGCCACGATCTGAGATTTTGCGTAATTCGTGCCCTTGAGGAAATCCGCGTAGTGGTGAGCCACTGGAATTTTTCTCAACCGAAGATACTCGTAACCTTTTTTTCCGATGCAGGTGAATACGAACTTTTCGTATTTTCCCGCTTCTGCGCGGTACATGGCCTCCGCTTTTTTGTTCAGATTGGAGTTATACCCACCCGAAAGACCCCGATCGCCCGTGATCAAAATCACGTTTACCTTCTTGATCTCGCGCTTAGCGAGCAAAGGATGGTGGTCGCGGATCTCTTCGATCCGCACGAGATTCTGCACCGTTTGCAAGATCGCGCCCGCGAAGGGGCGAGCCCGCACAATCGCTTCCTGCGCGCGACGCAGGCGAGCAGCGGCCACCATTTTCATGGCCTTCGTAATCTGCTGCGTGCTTTTCGTGCTAACAATGCGACGCTTTAGGTCTTTGCCGGATGCCATCCGTTATTCCTTAAATGGTAAAGGTTTTAATATGATCTTGGATCGCTTGGTCGAGCTTCGTTTTAGCGGCGCCCTCAAGCTTTCCGCTGCTGCTTACTTCCGAAACCACATCTTTATGGTTCTGCTGGAGGTAGCGGTGGAAACTGGTTTCCCATTCACGAATTTTATTCAGGGGAATTTTATCGAGATAACCCTGGTTGGCTGCATAAATACCGAATACTTGGTCTTCCATGTTCATGGGAGAGTACTGGCCCTGCTTCAAGAGCTCCATTAGACGGGACCCACGAGCCAACTGCTTCTGGGTGGCCGGATCGAGATCGGATCCAAACTGCGCAAACGCCGCCTTCTCGCGGTATTGCGCAAGGTCGAGACGGAGCGTACCGGCCACGCTCTTCATCGCTTTCGTTTGGGCAGAACCGCCCACGCGGGACACCGAGATACCTACGTTCACAGCCGGACGCTGTCCCGAGTAGAACAAGTCACTCTCAAGGAAGATCTGTCCGTCGGTAATGGAAATTACGTTGGTCGGAATATACGCAGATACGTCGCCAGCCTGAGTTTCGATGATGGGCAACGCAGTCAAAGAACCGCCGCCAAGCTTATCGGAAAGCTTTGCTGCACGCTCAAGCAAGCGGCTGTGGAGGTAGAATACGTCACCAGGGTAAGCTTCGCGGCCCGGGGGTCGACGAAGGAGCAAAGAAAGCTGGCGGTAAGCCTGCGCTTGCTTGGTCAAATCGTCGTACACGATGAGGGCATGGCGGCCGCTGTCGCGGAAATATTCCGCCATCGTTACGCCGGCATACGGCGCAATGAACTGAATCGGCGCCTGGTCGGCGGCAGTAGCAGCGATTACGGTGGTGAACTCCATCGCGCCGGCCTTTTTCAACTTTTCTACCACTTGCGCGATCGTGGATTGCTTCTGGCCGATGGCCACGTAGAAGCACTGCACATTCTTGCCCTTTTGATTGATGATGGTGTCGATCGCGATGGCGGTCTTACCGGTCTGACGATCCCCGATGATCAATTCGCGCTGGCCCCGGCCGATTGGGATCATCGCGTCGATTGCTTTAATTCCAGTGGCCAGGGGCTCGTGTACCGATTTACGGCCCACGATACCCGGCGCTTTAATTTCCACGCGGCGAGAGTGCTGCGATTTAATCGGCCCCGCACCATCTACCGGGATACCGAGCGCGTTTACCACACGGCCGAGGAGAGCCTCGCCCACGGGAACTTCGAAGATTTTTCCGGTGCGCTTTACGGTACGGCCTTCCTTAATAATCGTATCGTCGCCGAGAATGGCGCAACCAACAGAACCCTCTTCGAGGTTCATTACGAGGCCCATCACGCCTTCGCCGAAATCTACGAGCTCTCCTGCCTGGGCATTGTCGAGACCGTGAAGTTTAGCGATACCGTCACCGATGGTGAGCACGGTTCCGGTTTCAGCCACGTCGAGCTTGGATTCAAAATCAGCCAATTGCTTCTTGATGATCGAGGTAATTTCTTCTGCGCGAAGTTTCAACATTCGTGTCTCCTAAACTTAAACTAATTCGTTCTTAAAGCGTTCAATCTGGGTGCGTAAGCTGGCGTCGAAAGTTTTTCCGGCCACGGTGGCCACTACGCCACCGAGAAGAGAAGGGTCAACCACTTGGTTGAGGCGAACCTTTCCGCCCACTCTTTTCGCGATAGCCGCGCCAAGAAACTCCACTTCTTCGGGAGAAAGCGCCACAGCCGACCGAACCTCGCCCGACTGAATTCCTTCGCCCGCCTCAATCATTTTCTCGAGGTCTTTCAATAACTCCGGCACCACCGAAACGCGGCCGCGCGCGGCGAGCATCTCGAGAAGGCGGGTGGGAATCGGGCTCAACTCCAGCGCCTTGCATACGTCTTTTAAAATTGCCTTGCGGTCGTTGGGGTTGATGCCCGCTCCGGCAACAACGGCCTTCAAGGGCTGGCTTGCATGGCAAACGTCCCAAAAAGATTTCAATTCCTTAAACACGGAATCTAGCTGGCCCTTTTCTTTAGCAAGCTCAAAAACCGCTCTAGCGTAAACAGAAGCCACGGTTGCCATTAGGCGCCTACCTCGATGCTGTTTTGTGCGCGCTTAATGATGGCGCTATGATCATCTTTCTTCAGATTCTGCTTGAGCTTTTGCTCGGCGCCCTGGACCACGGCATCCAAAAACTGCTCTTTCACTTTTTCAAAGGCATCTTCGCGCTCAGAGGCAGCCAAACGATCCGCGTCACTCAGTAAGCGGGCGGCCTCGGCTTTCGACTTCAGCAAAATTTCAGCTTTTTCTTGCTCGGCCTGACCACGCTCAGAGGAAGACATTTTTTGTTCTTCAGAATCTGCGGCGGCCACAGACTTTTTCGCCGCCTCAATACGGGCGAGCGCCTTTTGGTGAGCAATCGCCGCACTCTCCACGGCATCCTTCATGCGTTCATGGCGCTGGTAAACATAGCGGCGGAGCGACTTGCGGGTCATGAATACCAGCAAAATAATAGTGATCGTGAAATTTACCAAATAAGGAAACACTTCGCGAAAAATGTGGTCCACTTACAACCCCACCTTAGAATGCGTTAGCTTTTCGACCAACATGCCAGTAACCGAGCCCACCTGCGCCTGCAGGCTAGCCAATTCGGCCACGGAATCTTTCGCGGAAGCCTCACGCGATTGGTCCAATTTTACCTTGCCCTGCTCACGCGCCTTCGCGATTAATTCATTGCCCTCTTTGCGGGCCTCGGCCAAAATCTTCTCGCGCTCCGCCGCCACGCGCCTGCGAGCCGCAACAATGCGATCACGATAATCATTTTCTAAACGAATCGACTCTTCTTCCAATTTCGTCGCGCCTTCGGCAAGTCCGTCTGATTGTCCTTCGCGCTTTTGAATCAGGCGCAGGAACGGAGAAAAATAGACAAAGCGAAGCCAAAGAAAAACGACGAGGAATAAGACGAATTGGGTGAAGAAACTTGCGTCAATTCCGAGCTGGCGCTGTAGGTCAGAAATCATGCTCTCTCACTGGCAGAAATTAGGTATAAGGTGATGTACCCAACGCCTGAAAGGGAGTCAACATTTAAGGACTATTTTAGATTTTTAGAGATTTTTCGAGTGCCGGCTCGCCGCGTCCCATTTGTGACACACCCTCGAAAACAACTCCGTCGGCAACCATCAGAGAAGGGGTCTGGATATTTCCGCGGAAAACAGCCGGATAATGAATCTCGACGCGGTCCTTGGCTTTGACGCTCCCCTTTAGTTCTCCGGAAAGAATCAAGGTACCCACTTCGATCTCAGCGTCTACTTGAGCGCCCTCCCCAATGATGAGCACATCATCGGTGAAAATTTTTCCGCGAAATACCCCCCCAATGCGAAAGGCTCCCTCGAAAGAAAGAGTGCCATCGAATTCGGATCCCCGGTCTAAGACGCCTGTTACCTCGTGAGCCCCGGTGGGTATCGCAAGCTGAGTTTTATTCGCCATTGTTCCGCCTAAATTTAATTCAGCGCATCAATTGTTCGCTGATTCGCTCCAAATCTTCCTTAGAAAAATAATCTATCACAATCGATCCTCTATATTGATCGCCTTTAGCCTTAACGCGGGTGCCCAGGGCGCGACCCAGGCGTTCCGAAAAACTCCTCAACTCGGCGGGCACCTCGGCCTTCTCCTTTTTACCTTCCGCTCCTGGTTTATTTTCCATCAGCGCGGCCGCCACCAGCCTTTCGGTTTCCCGCACAGAAAGGTGTTTCTCTATAATATCGTTACGAATGCTCATGCGCTTCACTGGATCCGTTACCGAAAGAATCGCTCGGCCATGACCGAAAGAAAGCTTTCCTGAGCGTAGGTCTTCGATAATGGATTCAGGTAATTTGAGAAGCCGAAGATGATTGGCCACCGACACACGATCTTTACCCACGCGCTTCGCGATCTCCTCCTGCGTAAGCTGGAAATCTTCCGAAAGCTGAAAATAGGAAAGCGCAACGTCCACGCAGTTGAGGTCTTCGCGCTGAATGTTTTCAATTAGGGCCAGCTCGAGCGCCTCTTTGTCGGAGGTTTTTCTGAGCACGATCGGCACCTGCTTAAGACCGGCCAGCTTCGCGGCTCGGAGCCGGCGCTCACCCGCGATCAAATTCAGCTTTCCGTCGTCTCCACGCCGCACGAGTAGCGGCTGGATAATGCCATTGGCTCGAATGGATTCCGCCAATTCGCCGAGCGCGCCGTCGTCGAAATCCCGACGGGGCTGGTATTGGTTGGCGACGATCTGATCGACGTCCGCCATCGTTATTCCGGGAATTCTGTCTTTGTTCGCCGCCTCCGGAGGAGCAGGAACCTGCGCTGCGGCCACCGACGCATTTGTGGAGGGGGCGGTGGCCGCGGCGGGAGGAAGATCACCCATCAATTGACGGGCCATTCCGGCAGGAGTGCCGGCGCCAGGAAGAAGGCTCGCGAGGCCTTTACCGAGGGCGGGACGTTGAGGATTTTTTTGCGGATTCGGCGTGGTATTCATAAAGTCTCCGTATAACTAAAAAATGTTTTATAAAGAAGTTGTGGCCTCGCCCGCATTCAGCTGGGCGGATACCGCGGAAGGCTTGGCCCTGGCCATATTGCGTTCGATAATTTCCTTCGTGGCCTCTAAATAGGATCGGGCGCCCTTGGATTCGATATCGTAAAGAAGAACGGGCTTGCCATGGCTTGGCGCCTCACTCAGCTTTACGTTGCGAGGGATTACCGTTTTGAAAAGCTTTTCGCCGAAATGATTACGAACCTCGTCGGCCACCTGATGAGCAAGATTATTGCGAGCGTCGAACATTGTTAGAAGAATTCCCTCTAGCTCCAGCTTGGGATTAAGCGCGCCCTGAATGAGGCCGGCCGTGGAAACTAGTTGCGATAAGCCTTCTAGCGAAAAGTACTCGCACTGCATGGGAACTAAATAGCTATCAGAGGCAGTAAGGGCATTAATGGTGAGAAGACCCAAGCTCGGCGGGCAATCTATCATTATATAGTGAAAACGATCCTTCACGCTTTCGAGGATTTTTTTAAGCTTCTGCTCACGGGCGATCGCGCCCACCAACTCTACCTCTGCTCCACTGAGGTTCTGGTCAGCGGGGGCCACGAATAAACCAGGCAGCTCCGTCTCGCGAATTACGTCCTCGATAGAGCATTCGCCCACCAAGGCTTGGTAGATCGATTTATCGCCGAAAGAATGAATGCCTAGGCCGCTACTGGCATTTCCCTGAGGATCAAAGTCAATTAATAGCGCTTGACGCTCTGCAACAGCCATCGAGGCAGCCAAATTAATAGCAGAAGTGGTTTTTCCCACTCCACCTTTTTGGTTTATAACTGAAATTATTTTACCCATATGCCCCCAAAACTGCGATTTCTATAAATTTAGCCTGTTTTTGGAGAAGGGAAAGAGAAAAATGTTCCACGTGGCACAAAAGTTTGCGTCATATTTATCGTTCCACGTGGAACAATTATTTTGAGTATTCAAGAAGGGCACGTGAGCCATGCCCCCGAGGAAGGTCGTAGACGACGCTTCGGGCGAGATGTAATCCCTTACGCTTGAGCCGCGGCGCTTCCTTTTCCCAGTCGGCAATTTGCGCAGGGGTTAGTAGAAACACCCAGCGACCAATAGAGGAGTCCATCCAGGCAGCGGCACGCTCCGCCGGAGCCACAGCCCGCATCACTACCGTGTTAACACCATGGAACTCGCCCGACTTAATGGCAACTTCCCCGCGTGAAGTGGAAAAACCACAGCCAGGAATCTTCAGCTCGGCCACAAACTCTTCAATCGCTCTCAGCTTCTTTCCTACGCTATCAAGGAAAAGAACCTGGCCTTCCTGGCCCCGGGAAACACGCGAAAGAGCCAAGGGCACACCTGGAAGCCCACCTCCGCTTCCCCAATCCACCACTTTACCCAAAGGCTCCCAACCCAAAAGAACTAGCGAATCAGCCAAATGCTTCCAAAAAGCCACCTCAAGATCCCTAACGGCGGTGAGATTCAATACCTCGTTCTTTTGCAGAAGAATCTTTAGATAGTGTTCACAGGCAGCACGAAAGGAAGCATCTTCGCAGACTCCTGATTTATCCCCTCGCTCCTTTAAAAAAGAGGAAAGCTCATCCCAATCTTTTTTGGTGATCATACGTGGCTCGACGAAGGGAAGGTGGCTCTGCCGTGGCCGCGCTCAAGGTGCACGTAGAGTAAGGCTCCCGCGGAGGGTGTAACACCGGGAATCCGAAGAGCCTGACCAAGGGTAGTAGGACGAACGCGCTGCAATCGCTCGATAACTTCGTGAGAAAGACCTCCCACCTCAGAGTAGGTGAAATCGGCCGGGATCCGCTTGCCATCCTGAGAATTCATACGATCCATAAGCTCAAGCTCGCGCTTCACATAGCCTTCGTACTTAACATCGATCTCTACGGCCTCTTGAATAAACCGTTCCAACCAAGGCTCACTTTCATAGGCGCCCTTTTCCAGAAAACCAGCTTCGAGCATTCGTGGAATATTCCATTCGGGCCGCTTCAGCAGCTCCCGCATCGAAAGGCGATCCCTCATTGAGGTAATCCCTCGCTCTTCATAGTAGGAGGGATTCTCTTCAAACGGTTTGGGGTAAAGGTAGGTGCTAGAAATTTGTTCCGAAAGCTGCGCAATGGATCTCTGCTTCTCCTCGAATACCTTCCACTTTTTATCACCCAATAAACCGAGGTTTAAGCCTCGCTTTGCGAGCCTTAAATCGGCGTTATCTTCTCGTAAAAGCAGGCGGTATTCACAGCGAGAAGTGAACATTCGATAGGGCTCATCCACACCCTTTGTAACTAAATCATCAATTAAAACGCCTATATAGCCCTCAGAGCGCCCAATGACAAACGGGTCTTTCCCTAGAGCTTCGCAAGCAGCGTTAATGCCAGCCATTAGTCCCTGGGCGGCCGCCTCTTCATATCCAGAGGTACCGTTCACTTGCCCAGCAAAATAAAGGCCTTGCACGTCTTTACACGCCAACGTGTGCCTAAGGGTCACGGGGTTCACCGCATCATATTCTACCGCGTAGCCCGGCCTAGCGATCTCCACGTTCTCTAGTCCTACGATCGTCCGCAAAAAAGCTAGCTGCACGTCGAGGGGTAGGCTCGTGGAAAGGCCGTTCGCGTATATTTCATGGGAAAACTGGCTCTCGGGCTCAAGGAAGATTTGATGCCGATCCTTATCTGCAAAACGAAACACCTTATCTTCAATCGAAGGGCAATACCGGGGACCCTTTCCGGTGATGGCGCCGCTGAACATAGGCGAACGGTCTTTCGCCGCCGCGATCACATCGTGCGTGCGCTGATTCGTGTAAGTAAGGAAGCAGGGCATCTGCGTAAGCGCCGGGAAAGGTTTAGGAATTGTATAAAAAGAAAAAGGAACAGGATCTTTATCGCCGTCTTCCCGCTGGGTGAGGGAAAAATTGATAGAATTCTGTTTCAAGCGGGCTGGGGTTCCGGTTTTTAGGCGAATTAAATTAAATCCCAGATTCGAAAGTGACGTGGAAATCTTATTGGCGCTGGAATCTCCCGAGCGACCGCCCTCTGCCTGATTCTCTCCGCAATGCATGATCGAACGCATGAAGGTGCCAGCCGTGAGAACTACGGTTTTTGCTTCGAGAAATTCACCGAAATTGGTGGTCACGCCCGTGATGCGACCATTCACGGTTTTGAATTCGCTCACCTCACGCTGAAGCACGGAAAGATTCTCTTGGGTCTCGACCGTTTCCTTCATGCGCAGGCTGTAAATTACCTTATCGCACTGAGCACGGGAGGATCGTACGGCCGGGCCTTTCGAAGAATTGAGACGCTTATACTGGAGAGCGCTCTTATCGGTATTGATCCCCATCTCTCCGCCGAGGGCATCCACTTCGCGGGCCAATTGTCCTTTAGCCTGCCCGCCGATTGCAGGATTACAGCTCATATAAGCGATACGATCATTGTTCATCGTAATGAGCAGAGTTTTGCAACCCATGCGAGCAGCGGCCAAAGCTGCTTCACAGCCGGCGTGCCCCGCTCCGATTACAATCACATCCACTTTTTGCGACATTCTATTTCCCGATGCAAAATTCTGAGAAAATATGGCTCAGGAGATCTTCGGTGCTGAACTCGCCCGTAATTTCACCTAAGCGGGAAAGGGCCTCGCGCAAATCGGAAGAAAGAAGATCCGGAAATCGCTCTCCCGCCTCCACCTTCCCAACCGCCGCCAATACCGCTTCCTGAGCCCTACCTAGTACCTCATAATGACGCGTTCTGCTAATCAAGAAATCTGGTTGAGAGGCCTCAGAAATGGCGAAGAAATTAGTCAGTTTTTCGATCAAATCCTGGAGTCCACTACCAGTTTTTGCCGAAACGCCTGCCCAAGGAATGTTTTGTTCGGCCAAGAAGCGTACCCATTCCGGGCCGGGTCGATCTACTTGGTCCGCCTTATTCCAGACCGCCAGAATTCTCGCTTCCTTGGGCAAATGGTTCTTAAGAGTCGCCCAACGCTTTTCTAGCTCCTTAGATTTTTCGGCGAATTCCTCTACTCCATCAAAAATCCAGAGTATGGCATCGGCGGCGCCCACTTCCCCGAAAGATCGGTCTACCCCCTGGGCCTCAATTTCGTCCTCGGTAACCCTAATTCCCGCGGTGTCAGAGAGACGAAAAAGTAGGCCTTTTAACGAAAGCGCCTCTCTCACCACATCTCTAGTAGTTCCCGCCTGCATGCTCACGATGCTGCGGTCTTCTCCGAGAAGCCGGTTAAAAAGCGATGACTTTCCGCTATTGGGTGCGCCCACAAGAGCTAAGCGAATCCCTTCTCTGCGGGGCTGCGAGAGAAGAAATTCCTGGCGAATCTTTTCAACTCGGTCGTTCCAGGTACGAAGTTTTTTTGCCCAGCCCTCGTAGTCTAAGCTGGAAAGGCCTTGGTCGGAAAAATCGATATCTACTTCCATCTCGGCCAGGCGATTTACGATCTCTTGCTTCAACTGGGCGATCTCCGGCTGCGCTCTCCCAAGAAGGTGCCCTAGGGCCCTATTCGCACTTTCCTCGCTCTGGCTAGTAATCAGGTCGGAGATAGATTCGGCTTGATCGAGCGAAATTTTCCCGCTGCGAAAGGCGCGAAAGCTAAACTCCCCCGGCAACGCTTCCGCTGCCCCGCCATGCAGAATGGCCTGCATCGCACGTCGGAGAAGATGAGGATTACCGTGCAGATGAAGTTCCACCACTTCCTCACCAGTAAAGGAATTTGGCGCCTGCATCCAAACGAACATTCCGTCGTCGATGAGCTTGCCGCCGGCGTCGTGAATCAGGCAACGCTGAAGATGGTGGCTTTGAAGCTTTTCTTTTTCAAAGGCCCCGCCCTTCATCCTTGAAAGCAAAGATGAAACAATTTTCCACGCTTCAGGGCCAGAAACGCGGAGTATGCCTACGGCTGATATTGCATTCGCCGCCGTCAAAATGGCGGCAATCGTATCTTCCCTAAAATACCCGCGCTTACTCGAGGCCATGGAAAAACCTAAGCCTTGGAAACTACAACGGGAGCAGGTCTTTTAATTCCTAATTTGTGTGTGAGCACCCATTGCTGGGCAATGGTAACGGCCGAGTTAACCACCATATAGATGTTCAAACCAGCGGGCAGCATGATCATGAACACGCCAAACATTAGGGGCATGAACTGAAGCATCTTCTGCTGGGCAGGATCAGCGGCGGCCGTAGGAGTAAGCTTTTGCTGAACGTACATCAAGCCCGTAAGCAGTACTGGTGTAATGAAAAAAGGATCTGGCCGCGAAAGGTCATGAATCCATAGGTAAAATGGAGTTTGATAAAGTTCCATTGAGTTAAACAGCACGCGGTAAAGCGCAAAAAAGATCGGCATCTGCAGCAAGATTGGCAAACAGCCACCCACTGGATTATAGCCGTTCGTCTTCATGAACTTCATCATCTCGGTATTGAGCTTTTCTTTATCGTCTTTAAACTTCTCGCGAAGGGCATTGAGCTGAGGCTGCAATACCGCAATTTTTGCCATCGATTTAGTGCTCTTATAGGTAAGTGGAAAGAGCAGCATTTTAATGACAAAGGTTAAGATAATAATCGCCAGGCCATAGTTATGTACGTAGCCGTATAACCATTTAAGTGCCTGAAGAAGCGGGATAGCGAGCACGGAGGTCCAGCCAAAATCAATCGCGTCGGAAAGGATGGGGTCTACGGCCCTTAGGCTTTCCATGTGCTTAGGACCGAAATACATCTTCGTGCTGAAGTTGATCGTCTTTTTGCCGTCGGTAGGAAACACCAACGTTCCGCGCACGGTAGCGGGCCGGGTTTCATCGTGGGCAATTTGCGCTCCGGAAACATCTTTCCAGCTTCCTTCTGGCACCAAAGCCAGAACGAAATATCGCGTATCGAGGCCGAGCCATCGGGCGCCCGCAGCGGATTCTTTGGTCTGCTTTAGGCTAGCGGCCATCTCGGAGTGACGTCCGGTAGCATCGCGAAAAGTGACGTGCACCTTATCAGGAGCCTGGCCGAAAATGCTTCCTTCGTGATCGTTCTCTCGCTTAGGGCTGCCGTACAGATCAAGGAAAACATATTTCGGTGGATCTTTAGCGAACTGGAGTTCGTACTCTACGCGTCCTCCGTAACCCTGGGGATCAAGCACCACCCGACGCAAACCCTGCATGGCCGGAGTGGAGATTTTCGATACAACTGAAAGCTCATTTTCTTGAACGAGAGAGTCCCAGTTCTGTTGCGAAGCTGGCTCGTATTGAGCATCACTAAAACGCAGGCGCCCTTGGCCGTTGAAACCGCTTATTCCGGCAAGAGAAATTTTGTCGTCTTGGTGCTCTAACGCCGTGGAAAAGGCTTTGAGTTGCCAAGATTTCACTAGCGCGGGCTCATTGGAAATTACCAGCGTGGAATCGGTGTTTTGAAGCGTAACCGCGCGTGACTCCCGGTTCACTTGTCCTTGTCGCTTCTTCTCTGAGTCGGGAAGAATTCCGCGTTGGTCTAAATCGGCCCTCTTCTCCGCCCTCTGCTGGCTTTGTGTCACTAGCTCCTGCTGCCGCTGGTTTTCCAACGCTTGCTGGTGCTGGATAGGCTCTAGGTAAAATTTCTGCCACGTGACCCAAATACCGAGAGAAAGTGCGATCGCTAAAAGTGCCTTCTTATCCATGACGATGCTCCTGTTTGCCAACTGCGAAAGGTACCGGATCCAAACCACCCTTACAGAGAGGGTGACACCGAAGAAGCCGGCCAGACGCTAATACAATTCCATATGGTCCGTGTACTTCGATAGCTTCTTGCGCATATTCCGAGCAAGTAGGAGTAAATCGGCACTGAACTCCCAGGCTCATAAAGAGCGGGCTCAGCGTCCAGCGATATACCCTAACGAAAGCGATGCAGAAGCTTTTGAAAATCCTCATTAAGCTCATCTTTATAGCGTTTTTTCGCAATGTTCGTAGGCTTTTGTCGAGCTACGAAGTGAAGATCGTAGGGTTTCAAGCTGGCATGGTGCGCGCGAAAAGCTTCTCTAAGCCAACGGCGAAAGCTGTTTCGCTCTACTGAATTTCCGTATTTCGCGCTGATTGTCACCCCTAGGCGGGCCGTGCCCGATTCACTCTCGGCATAATAAAGAATCCAATGCCGCGAGACCCATTTGGACGCGACCTTACGCAGACGGAAAAAATCCGTTCTTTTGGTAACGCGTCGCGATCTTGGAAAGGCGAGTGGTTTAGCGGGCTTACTTGGTTGCAACTTTTACCGTAAGGCGCTTGCGACCCTTTTTGCGTCTGCTAGCGAGCACTTTACGGCCGTTTTTAGTGCCCATACGCTTACGAAAACCATGGGTTTTTGCGCGTTTTTTCTTACTTGGCTGCCACGGTCGTTTCATGAAGGTCTCCCAATCGTTCTTGGTACCTACCAAATTAGTAAAAAGACTGTCAAGTATCCACGGAGAATACAGAGAGAAATCGCTTGAACGACTCTCCGCCTTTTTGCTATCAGTACCGAACGTCTTTTTTATTCCTTCACAGCTGAAAAAGCTAGCGCGCATTGGGAGCAATTCTTCGTCATGAAAGAGCATCCAACTTTTTGGCAGTCCACCTTGCAACAGTTGCAATCGATGACCACGCCGGAAATGTTCAAATCTTGGCTGCTGCCGCTCGAGATCCATAACCTAGAAGACACTCAAATCACCTTCAAGGTACCTACACCCTTCTTCAATACCTTCCTCAAAAGTAACTTCGAGGCAAAGATCGTAAACGCCTTGGCCATGGTTACCGGGAAAACGTTCCGCGTTACTTATTCCGTAGGCGGAACTGAGAGCGGCGTCATGGGATCGGGTTCTTCTTCGAGCCGCCCTGAATCAAATAGCAGCGGCCGCAATGTACTCGATTTTCCGGGCACTCCAGAACCACAATACCCGGGCAGTTCTCTCAATCCAGCTCAAGCGGCGAGTAACACAGCGTCAAAGTCAAAAGGGTTAATTAAGTGCACTTCCGGGCATATCGATACCGCTCATACTTTTGAAAGCTTCATTGTGAGCAGCGGAACCCAGTTTGCGCATGCCGCCGCAAAAGCGGCCGGAAATTTTCCTGGTGGAAAGTACAATCCCCTACTGATTTACGGCCCTTCCGGTTTAGGAAAAACGCATCTATTGCATGCGATCGCCATCCAAATGTTGCGTAATAACCCTCAAGCGCGCATCTGTTATATTTCGGCAGAATCCTTCGTGAACGAGTTCATCGAAGCGCTTAAAAACAAGTCCACCAACCATTTCCATAGCCGGTACCGCTCCAGCTTCGATGCTTTTTTGATCGATGATATTCAGTACATCGGCGGCAAAGAGCGTAGCGAAGAGGAATTCTTTCATACGTTCAACCACCTCTTCGGCACTCATAATCAAGTTGTCTTAACTAGTGATAAGCCCCCTAAAGAGCTGCATAATCTCGAGGAGCGGCTAATTACCCGTCTCCAGCAGGGCCTTGTAGTGGATGTGAAGCCGCCGGATCTTGAAACGCGGATTGCTATTCTCAAAGCCAAGGCGGAAGCGGAAGATCTCTACGTTCCCGACGACGTTTGCCTCATGATTGCCGGTCATATTCGCAATAACGTGCGGGAGTTGGAGGGTGCACTTGTGCGTTTAAGCGCGGAGGCCTCTTTAAATGGTACCGAAATAACCCTCGATATGGCGCGAGAGGCTCTCTCTGATTTGTTGAACGAAAATAAGAACAATAATCTTTCGATTGAATCGATCAATAAATGTGTTTGTCAGTACTTCAAAATTTCCTTGGCGGAACTGAATTCCAAGTCTCGCGAAAGAAAATATTCCGAGCCGCGTCAAATTGCGATGTACCTCACTAGAAAATATACTAAGAAAACGTTACCGGAGATCGCGGCGGCCTTCGGCGGAAAAGACCATTCCACGGTGATTCACGCCATTCGAAAAATCGAAAAAGAGATTCATTCCAGCGCTACCCTAAAAAAGTACCTGGAAGACATTCAACAAATGCTCTAAAGGGCCTTTTTCCTTCTACTAATTTATTCGGAGCGTTATTTTCATCCCGGCTTTGCTTGGTAAAATTGGTAAATGTGCCGCTGCGACCTTTATGTTGATAAAATGTGCAAAACTCTGGGATAAACTGCTTTCTAGCGCTAAAAAAATAGGCAAAATTTGAATTCTCTAGTGGCTTACATACTTGGCTAAGTAGTTGAATAAGCAAAGAAGCTTTACGTTATCCAAGATATCCACAGAAGAATGATTTAGACAGTATTTAGACTTATCCACACCTGTGAATAAATAGTAGTTCGGCATTGAATAGTCATATTTCAGGGACTAAAGAGTTTAAGTCTGAATTTTTTAATTAGGTATTCACGAAAGTTATCCGGATTTGTGGATAGGGTAAAATGAGGAGCCTAGTAAAATGCACTCTGCATTGGTTTATCCCAGGTTTTAACCAACTTATCCCACCCAAAAAAAATTAGGAAAAGGCTGAAGATGCATGAATATCAACTATCTCGAGACTTTTGCACAAATCCACACTACTACTACTACTGCTAAGGTAAATATTCATAAAGATTAGATCTCTGAGGGGACAAATGAAGATCATCATTAAGAATAAAAAGGAACTGCTAGATAGCCTGAATAAGGTGAATAGCGTTGTTGAAAAACGGAATACTCTTCAGATCTTAAGTAATGTTTTTTTGAGTGCCCAAGATGGTCAGCTCACCATTAAAGCTACTGACCTTGAAGTCAGCATAGAAACTTCTATAGCCGTTGAAGTGAAAGAAACCGGACGATCCACGGTATCGGCTAAAAGCTTTTTAGAAATCGTACGAGAACTTCCTGAAAAGGAAATTCATGTTCATTCCAAAGAGAATCACTGGGTAACCATTACCTGCGGTAAATCGAATTTTAATATCATGGGACTATCCCCTGAGGATTTCCCGTCTTTACCAAGTTATTCAGGCAAACAAGTTTCTAAAGCGAGAGTGGAAGCCCTTCAGAAGATGATCGATCATACTCTTTACGCGGTATCCGCCGACGAAACCCGTTATCACATGAACGGAGTTTTTCTCGAAAGCACCGACGGTAAAAAGTACGTGATGATCGGTACCGATGGGCATCGTTTGGCTTATTACGAAGACCAGCCATTCGAAGGCGGTGGAATGCTACTGCCTAAAGGGATTATTATCCCTAGAAAAGGCGTACAAGAGATCCGTAAAGTAATCGAAGGCGCAGGCCCTACCGTAGACTTTCATATTGAAGGCAATCACGCGTTAGTAAAAACCCAGACTACTTTTCTTTCGGTACGCCTGATCGAAGGTCAATTTCCGGATTACAAACAAGTTATCCCTAAAAATAATACTCGTGTGGTGGATCTAGATCGCAATTCGTTCTTCGATTCGCTTAGCCGGGTTTCTTTGCTTGCCAACGAGAAATCGCGCGGCGTGAAACTTTTCCTTTCGGCTGGAAAACTAGAAATTTCTTCCAGTAATCCCGACATCGGCGAAGCCACGGAAGTGATCGAGACGCCCTATAGTGGCGATCAGTTGGAAATTGGTTTTAATGCTAAATACCTTCAGGACACGCTCTCCGTTGTTCAGGGTGCCGCGGTGCAATTTGAACTGAATGATAGAATGAGCCCTGGAGTGATTAAAGTTCCGGGTTCGAGCCAATATCTCAGCGTACTGATGCCGATGCGCCTTTAATGTCCTTAAGGTCCCTGAAACTGCATTCTTTCCGGAACTACCGGGAATTGGAGCTCACTCTCCAAGCAGGAATCACTGTTTTTACCGGCAGAAATGGAATTGGAAAAACCACAATCTTAGAAGCTATTTCCCTTATGGGAAGTGGACGGTCGTTTCGTAACGGAAAGAATCTGGATTTTATTCGTCGCGGAGAAGAACTTGCTCTTGTTTCTGGGCACGTAGAAGTCGGAGGCTTAGCCACCGACATCAAAGTTAAAATTTTTCCTCAGGGCAAGCGTATTTTCGTGAATGAGAAGATGGCAAAGTCCACCGGAGTACTTCTCGACCTTCTTCCTACCATCGTATTTTCGCCAGCCGATCACCGAATTATCGAAGGCGATTCCCAGGATAGAAAAGCCTTCTTAAATCGCGCTGCGGCCAACGTAGACTGGGAATATGCCCAAGAGCTCAATCAGTACGGCAAAACCTTGCTACAGAGAAACCGCGTTCTAAAAGACGCCTTTGCTGGATCATGGAGTATGTCGCAGGTAGTAGATCTCCTGGATCCTTGGAATGAGCAGCTGCTGCTTTTTGGAACGCGCCTTATTGCTCGTCGTCATTTTTATCTTTCCGAACTTTTGCCAAAAATTGGCGATGAATACCGACGCATTTCTCACACTAGTGATGTCTTTAGTCTGACTTACGAACCCTTTGGCGAGGAAGGCTTCTCGCTCGGGCAAACCGAGGATGAAATCCATAACCAATTCGAGGGGATGCTGAAAGACTCTATGCGTCGAGATTTAGCGGTTGGCAGCACGCAAATAGGCCCACATAAAGACGAAATTGTATTGACCTTAAACGGAAATAAAGTGAAATTTTATGGCTCACAAGGGGAGAAGAGAACCTGCGCTTTAGCCCTCCGTTTAGGGGAGTTAGACCTGTTCCGCGCCAAGCTGCAAAAGATGCCTGTGCTATTGTTCGATGACGTTTCATCCGAACTCGACCGCACGCGAAGGCAATCCCTTGTGGAGCTTTTAAGAAAAGAGAACACCCAGGTGTTCATTACGGCCACTGAACTTCCTTCCACCTTGATGGAAGATCTAGCCAAGCGGTTCGAGCATATCGATTTGGATTCTTTAGGAGTACGGGAATAAATGTCTGAGCCCACTACACCGGCAGTAAATAGTAACTATACCGCGGATAAAATTAAGATTCTCGAAGGCCTCGAGGCGGTTCGCAAGCGTCCCGGGATGTACATCGGCGACACTACCGCTCGTGGCCTGCACCATCTCATTTGGGAGATCGTAGATAATTCCGTGGACGAGGCCCTTGCTGGGCACTGCAATGAAATCACCGTAAAGCTTCACGGTGATGATTCCATCACGGTGGTTGATAACGGCCGTGGGGTTCCTACGGGCATGCACCCTTCCGGACTAACTGGGGTAGAAGTAGTTTTCACGAAGTTGCACGCCGGCGGTAAATTCAATGAGGATGGCGGAGCTTATAAAGTTTCCGGTGGTCTTCACGGGGTGGGCGCTTCGGTAGTGAACGCTTTGTCTTCTCTCCTTCGAGTAGAAGTGAAACAAAACGGCAAAGTCTTCGAGCAGAGCTTCGAACGTGGAAAAACCATGTCGGGCCTCGATGTCATCGGCAAAACCGATAAAACAGGCACCCAAGTTACCTTTAAGCCGGATTCTGAGATTTTCGAAACTCTCGAGTATAACCACGACACGATCGCCAATCGCCTCCGCGAATTAGCCTTCCTGATGAAAGGGCTAACTTTCATTTTCGTGGACGAAAAAAACGGGAAATCTGAAAATTTCTTCTTCGAGGGCGGGATTAAGAGTTACGTAGAATTTCTTAACCGCACGAAGACCAAAATTCACGAAGATATCATCTACCTCAACGGTGAAAAAGATGATGTTCAAGCGGAAATAGCCATTCAATGGAACGACGGTTATTCCGACACCCTTCTTTCGTACGCAAACAATATCAATACCCACGAAGGGGGAACCCACGTTTCAGGCTTCCGTACCGCGCTTACCCGAGTGGTGAATTCGTTTGGTAAAGAAAACGATATGTTCAAGGGTTTAGCGGAACAGCTAACAGGAGACGATATCCGGGAAGGCCTTACCGCTGTGATCAGCTGTAAAATCCCTGATCCCCAGTTCGAAGGACAAACGAAAACCAAGCTTGGAAACTCCGAAGTGGAAGGCCTCGTTTCGAGCATCATGAGCGAGAAGCTCCGGATCTATTTCGAGCAACGGCCAAACATCGCAAAAAAAATTATCGGAAAATCCATCGATGCTGCCGCCGCCAGAATCGCGGCCCGCAAAGCGCGTGACCTTACCCGGCGTAAATCGGCACTCGATCTCGGCGGATTGCCGGGAAAAATGGCCGATTGCCAAGAGAAAGATCCGGCCCTATGCGAGCTTTTCTTGGTGGAAGGGGATTCCGCCGGTGGTTCGGCTAAACAAGGCCGCGAACGTAAAAATCAGGCCATTCTCCCCCTTAAGGGAAAAATCTTGAACGTAGAGAAGGCGCGCTTCGATAAAGTTCTTGGTTTTGAAGAAATTCGCGTTTTGATCACCGCCCTCGGAACTTCGATTGGTAAGGATACCTTTGATATTTCCAAGCTTCGTTATCACAAAATCGTGATCATGACCGACGCCGACGTGGATGGCGCTCATATTCGTACGCTTTTGCTTACGTTCTTTTTCCGTCAAATGAAAGAAATCATCGAACGTGGTTACCTCTACATCGCGCAGCCGCCACTCTATAAAGTGCGCAAGGGTGGCAAGGATCAATACTTAAAAAATGATGCCGAGTTGCAAAACTACCTTTTGAAAACGGCAATGGACGCAGTTCAAGTGAGTGCGGCTGGAAAACCGGTAGCTATTTCTCAGCTCGGCGTTTCACTAAAAGCTTGTTTCGCCTACAACCAGGCGATTCGCCGTTACTCCTACCGCGCGGAGCCCGAAGTAATTAATTCCATAGTGCTCGACGCGGACATCACCGACGAGCATTTAGAATCCGAGAAAGCACTAGAAGAAAGATTGAAGGCCGTTAAGGCGTACGTTCTCCAGCGTGGAGTGCGTGAAATGACCTTTACGATCACAAAAGACGAAGAACATAGCGGCTATCGCGCCGAAATCCAGACGATTACGGCGAACGGCCGCAAAGGCACTACGGTTGATAAATCTTTGATTTCTTCGCCTGAATTTAAGGAACTAGTTCGCCTGGCTGCCAATATGCAAGCCATTGGGCTTGGTCCTTTCAAGCTCAACTGGTCGACGGAAAAAGAGAGCGTGAAAAAAGAAGAGATCGCCAACGTATCGGTAGAGAACGAGGAGGCCAAGGCGGAAGCTGAAGCGCTCACTGATTTCAATTCCGCCAAAGACGTTTTCGAGCTTGGAGAAAAAGTACTCGCGTTCTCTAAAAAAGGAATGAGCGTTCAGCGCTATAAAGGGCTGGGAGAAATGAATCCTGAGCAACTCTGGGAAACCACCATGGATCCTAAAAAACGCTCCTTGCTTCGCGTGGCGATGGACGATGCCGTGGCCGCCGACGCTATTTTCAGCGTGCTTATGGGCGATGCCGTTGAGCCACGACGGGAATTTATTGAACAGAATGCCCTTCGAGTAAAAAATCTCGACGTTTAGTTTTGGAAAAGGACCTGACTGGTTATGGATTTTAAAGAAAATATCGTCGACATAAAAATCGAAGATGAAATGCAAACTTCCTACCTCGACTACGCCATGAGCGTAATCGTTGGCCGTGCGCTTCCCGATGTGCGCGACGGCCTTAAGCCCGTGCACCGCCGCGCCTTGTACACGATGCAGGAAATGAGCAACTACTGGAATCGCCCTTACAAAAAATCCGCCCGCGTGGTGGGGGATGTGATGGGTAAGTACCATCCCCATGGCGATACCGCGATCTACGATACCATCGTGCGCTTGGCGCAAGATTTCACCATGCGTTATCCGTT
Organism: Bacteriovoracia bacterium; assembly: GCA_050246755.1. Lineage (GTDB taxonomy): Bacteria > Bdellovibrionota > UBA1018 > CAIPTA01 > CAIPTA01 > JAKFYM01. Next base: position 1,351,222 of record JBFWVL010000001.1, on the reverse strand, counting down.
AGTGGATGGCCAAGGTAACTTCGGCTCTATCGATGGGGATTCTCCCGCAGCCATGCGTTATACCGAAGTTCGCATGGCGAAAATTACCACGGAAATTCTCGCCGATATCGAGAAGGATACCGTTGATTTTGTTCCCAACTACGACGGTTCCACGAGAGAACCCACGGTACTTCCTTCGCGGCTACCGAACCTTTTAATTAATGGTTCTTCGGGTATCGCCGTAGGCATGGCCACGAATATTCCTCCCCATAACCTCACCGAAGTGGTGGAAGGTTTAGTGGAAGTGATTAAAGCCCGTCTCGAAAAAAGGGATTTCACGATCGATGATTTAATGAAAATCATCAAAGGCCCTGACTTTCCTACTGCGGGATTCATCCTTGGGCGCGAAGGTATTAAAAGCGCGTTTAAAACCGGCCGCGGCATCATTAAGATGCGCGGTAAAGTAGATGTAGAAGAAGGCAAGCGCGATAAAGAGCTGATCGTGATCAGCGAGCTTCCCTACCAAGTGAATAAAGCGCGCTTGGTAGAAAAAGTAGCGATGCTCGTACGCGAGAAAAAAATCGAAGGTATCAGCGATATCCGCGACGAATCCGACCGCACCGGCATGCGCGTAGTGATTGAATGTCGTAAAGGCGAGAACGTAGAAGTTCTTAAAAACCGCCTTTATAAGCTTACGCAACTCACCGAAACATTCGGCGTGATCACTTTGGCCCTACATAACGGCCAGCCAAAACTTCTCAATATTAAGCAGTACCTAGATGCTTTCGTGGATCACCGTCGTAATATCATCGTGCGCCGCTCACAGTTCGACCTAAAAAAGGCCGAAGCCCGCGCCCATATTTTAGAAGGCTTGCTCAAGGCGATCGACAATATCGACGAGATCGTGGCTCTCATCAAGAAATCGAAGAATCCCGACGACGCCCGCAACGGCCTTATCGCGAAATTTCAGTTCTCGGAAGTGCAAGCACAGGCAATTCTCGATATGCGCCTCCAGCGTCTTACCGGCCTTGAGCGGGATAAGCTGGATGCCGAGTTGAAAGAGCTCCGTGCATTCATCAAGTATCTGAAAGACCTTCTCGCAAGCGATAAGCTACAGCTCGAGAAAATAATCGAAGAGTCGAACGAGATTAAGGAAAAGTACGGCGACGAGCGCCGTACCCAGATTATTGCAGAAGAAGGCGAGATCAACGAAGACGATCTCATCGCCGATGCTGAAACCATCGTTACGCTAACCAACCAAGGTTATATCAAGCGAGTTCCGCCGGAAACCTACCGTGCGCAGAACCGTGGTGGCTCCGGCGTGAAAGGTATGACCACGAACGAGGAAGACTTCGTGGCGAATATTTATTCAGCCGATACGAAGATGTTCATGCTCGTGTTCACGAATCTGGGCAAAGTATACGCCCTGAAAGTGCACCAAATTCCGGAAGGCACCCGCACCTCCCGCGGGAAAACCGTGGCGAGTTTATTAAGCCTAAATTCCGTGGAAAGAGTCTGTTCTGTATTGCCGGTGAAGAGCTTTGATGTTCCCGGAACCATCGTGATGGCCACCAAGCAGGGCGTAATCAAGAAGACGGAACTCTCCGCTTTTAGCCATATCAAATCGAGCGGGATCATCGCCCTCAGCGTAAATCCTGGAGATATCCTGGTGAACGCAGCCTATAGCGGCGGCGGCAATGATATTCTTCTCTGTTCTAAGGGTGGTATGAGCATCCGCTTCCCGGAAGACGACGTCCGTACTATGGGCCGCACCGCCGCGGGCGTGCGTGGGATGGAGCTCGACACCGAAGACGAGGTGGTCGGCATGTCGGTACTGGATAATAAGCAGAACCTTACCTTGCTCTCCGTTACGAGCGCCGGCTATGGCAAGCGCACCGAAGCCAGCGAGTACCGAGTTCAATCTCGCGGCGGCAAAGGCATCATTACGATGAAAACGAATGATAAAAAAGGTGGTGACGTAATTGGCACCAAGGCTGTGGCCGAAACGGATCACCTGATGGTGATTACGGATAAGGGTCAAGTGGTGAGAATTCGGGTCAACGAAATCAGTACCATGGGCCGGAACACCACCGGCGTGCGCTTAGTTCGCGTAAAAGAAGGCGAAAAGGTAGTGGCGGTGCAAAGCCTAGCCGAGAGCGACGACGAAGACAGCGTCACCATTGAGGCTCCCATTGAAACAAAAGAGGAGTAGGAGCTTATTCCTGCTTCTGTTGTTTCTGGCCGCTTGCAACGCAAACAGCCCGGAGACAAAATTTCAGCTCGCGGAGCAGTTACTCGAAGATAAAAAATACGACGCGGCGATTAGCGAGTTCCAAAATATCGTGGATAAATCGCCTAATTCCTCACTTGGGCTAGATGCCCAACTTAAGATTGCCCAAATTCAACATCTTTATTTAGGGCGTTCGCAGGAGGCCGTGGACGCTTATCGCCAGTACTTAAAGCGTACGAAAGACGAAGGAAAAAAACACGAGATCGAGCGCATTCTCGCCGACATTCAGTTTCAAAGCTTCGAAAACTACGACGAAGCGATCGGATCCTACTCGAAGCTGCTCAAAGAAAATAAAAACGAAACCGAATTGGAAGAGCTTTTGTTCCGCCTGGGCCGGGCTTTCTTTCTCAAGTCCCAGTTCACCGACGCGAGCAAGATCTTCAATTTTCAAAAAGCTAAATTTCCGCAGGGGAGATTTTTCTGGCGTGCCGAGCTCGAACTGGGAAATTCTCTGAGTTCTCAGAATAAGTGCGGCGAGGCGATCAAACAGTACGATCGGGTGATCGCCAATGCCCCAAAAGAAGAGCGGGTGCTTGCTTCGTTCGCGAAGGCGGTTTGCTATGAAGAACAGGACGATCTTGACGAGGCGTATGAGCTCTTTTCCAAAATCAAAGGAGACTACCCTGCTCCGTCGGTAGTTGAATTAAAGCTACAGAAAATAAAACGCAGAAAGATTTTGCGGAGTCGCTGAGGCCTTTCATGAGTCAAATTGAAAAATGGCGTAAAGTTAGAAAAATGCTCCTCCTCGCTTTGGCGGTATCCGCCACCGCCGCCGGTGGCCTGGCGCTTTGGCTGTGGGGAGTAAATGGAGCTTTGCTTACCGTCGGTTCGTCATTGTGCTTAGCGTTAGGCCTATGGGTCACCGAACTTCTCATTGCCGTGCTAACCGGTGTTAGAAAGGCCAATGCTACGGCCATTCTTCTGCTGCTGATGGGTAAATTTCTATGGTGGGGGGCCTTAATCGCCGGATCCCGTTTCCTGCCTTCGGGCAACGAAGGTGCGATTGCGCTAGGCATTGGTGCCTTCCTATTTTCTGTTTTGATCACCGGCATTGTGCACTATGGAATGCCACGGATCTCCGACGTGCAAGACTAACGATATTCTTGACGCAATTTCCGAGCACATGGTACTGAAAGTTCACGGGTAATAGCTTGCTTCTCGATCCTGTATTATTGAAAAAGACTGGGATTTTTAGCCTGGTCTCGGGTGAGTTGCTGGCCTTTATCGGCGGCGGTTATTGGTTGGGTAGCACCATTGATAAGCGCTGGCATTCTGCTCCTGTGTTTACGTTAGTCTTTGTTTTTATCGGACTAACCTATAGCGGATGGCGCATACTGCGGCTTTCAAAAGAGTGGATGAAGAGCGAATCGGATAAGTCTTAAGGGATAGCGGAAGAATGGAACACGAAGCGCATTTTAGTTGGTTTCACTACATCCCCGTACTGAATCAATTAGAGGTTCATATCGCCGCCACCATCGTGGTGGGTATTTTTTTGATGGCATTCGCTTTGGCTGCACGTCTCGCTCTTGCCGGGCAAAAAAATTACCTCGTACCTCCGCAAAAATTGAGTTTTTTAAATCTTGCCGATATCGCCGCCGAGAATCTTTACGGCGTAACGAAGAGTATTCTAGGCCACGATGCGCCGATTTATTTTCCCGTAGTCGGCGGACTCTTTCTTTTTATCTTCATCAGCAATCTTTTCGGGTTACTACCGGGTTTTGCCCCACCCACTGACAATATCAATACGAACTTGGCCTGTGGTGCCTTCGTGTTTCTCTACTATAATTACCAAGGCTTCAAGGCCACGGGTTGGAAGTACCTTCTGCATTTTTTCGGTCCAGTTTGGTATATGGCCTGGTTGCTTTTGCCCATCGAGATCATCAGTCACGTGGTACGCCCATTCACGCTAGCGCTTCGTCTTAAAGGAAACATGGTGGGCGACCATACCGTTCTTTCTGTTTTCACTAACTTAGTGCCCTATGTGGTGCCCGTTCCTTTCTATTTCCTCGGCCTACTGGTTTGCTTTATTCAGTCCTTTATTTTCGTAATGCTAACCATGGTCTATATTTCGTTGGCCAAGGAAAGCGATCACCACTAAACATCTGTTACTAAACAAGGAGAGACCCCAAATGAAAAAATTGACTTATCTTGCAGGCGGAGCCGTTGCATTCTTGGCCCCGGCGCTTGCTTTTGCTGAAGAAACTGCCCACGCTGCCGCCGAAGGCCGTCCTTACTACGCAATTGCTAAAGGCTTCGCCGTGGGCGTTGCCGCTCTTGGTTGCGCTCTTGGCCAAGGCAAAATCGTTTCGGCTGCTCTTGAAGGTATCGCCCGCAATCCTGGCGCCCGCGAACAAATCTTCACCCCTATGCTCCTCGGTGTGGTGTTCGTTGAGACCCTTCTCATCTTCACCCTCTTCGCGTCGGGTATCACTGTTTAATCTTTTTGAGATTGAATAAGCAGAGGCCTCGGAACTTAGGTTCCGGGGCTTTTTGCTTTTAGATTTGAGGCCGGAGTTCTTTTTCTTTTACACCCGGCTTGAGATTCAAGTACGGCGCAAGAAAATGCGCGGTATGTCCCTTGCCGGCCTTCACCACTTCTTCGGGAGTGCCCGCCGCAATAATTTTTCCGCCCCCTGCTCCGCCCTCGGGACCAAGATCAATCAGATAATCCGCGTGTTTCAAAATATCGAGGTTATGCTCGATCACGAGCACAGTATTTCCTTGATCTACGATCCGGTGAATCACCAGCAGCAGCTGCTGGATATCTTGGAAGTGCAGGCCGGTGGAAGGCTCATCGAGAATATAGAGCGTACGACCCGTAGGGCGCTTGCTGAGCTCGCGCGATAATTTCATCCGCTGCGCTTCTCCGCCGGAGAGCGTGGTCGCTGACTGGCCCAGCGTCACGTAACCCAAGCCCACATCGTGAAGGATCCGAAGGAATTTTTCGATCGTGGGTACATTTTCGAAAAAGATGACGGCCTCCTCAATCGTCATCGCAAGTACGTCGGCAATATTCTTGCCCTTATATTTTACCGCGAGAGTTTCCCGGTTGTAGCGCTTGCCGCCGCATACGTGGCAGGGAACATAAACGTCGGGAAGGAAGTGCATCACCACTTTGATGGCGCCGTCACCTTCGCAGGTATCGCAGCGTCCGCCCTTCACGTTAAAAGAGAAGCGGCCGATATCATAACCCCGTACCTGGGCATCCACCGTTTGCGCGAAGAGAGTGCGAATTTGCGTAAATACCCCGGAATACGTAGCGGGATTCGAACGAGGGCTGCGCCCGATCGGCGACTGGTCCACGTGCACTACTTTATCCAGCAACTCTGTTCCCGTGATTTCGCGATAGGGCGAGGCCTGGGCGCCGGAATGATTTATTTTTTGGCGGAGCACCGGAACGAGAGTATCAAAAATCAACGTAGATTTTCCTGATCCGGAAACGCCAGAAACGCAAATGAGCGCTCCGAGGGGAAACTTTGCGTCTACGTCTTTTAGGTTATTGCCGGTGCAGCCTTTGATTTCCAGCATGCGCTTAGGGTCGGGTTTACGGCGCTCTGTGGGAACCGGAATTTGATCATAGCCGCGCAGGTATCTCCCGGTGGGGCTGGCCTTTACTTTCATGATATCTGCGGGAGTTCCCCGCGCCACGATTTCTCCGCCAAGTTTGCCGGCGCCGGGACCCATATCCACCACGTAGTCGGCTTGTTCGATCGTATCGCGGTCATGTTCCACCACGATTACGGAATTTCCGCGATCACGGAGCTCCTTCAAAGATTCAATGAGCTTGGCGTTATCGCGCTGGTGTAAGCCGATCGACGGCTCATCGAGCACGTAAAGCACGCCCACGAGCGAAGCGCCGATTTGGGTGGCGAGCCGAACCCGCTGCGTTTCCCCGCCGGAAAGGGTATTAGTAGAACGAGAAATGTCGAGATAGTCCAAACCCACGTCGATCAGGAACCCAATACGCGAGCGGATTTCCCGCAGCAGAACCTCCGCTACCACCGCATCGTTTCCTTTAAGCGTAAGGCTCTCGAAGAAAGCTAGGCATTCCCGCAGTGGCAAACGAGCGGAATCCGCAATAGATTTCCCCCGAATTTTGAATGCGAGCGATTCTGGTTTTAATCTATTGCCGTGGCAATCTTCGCACGCCGTGCGGGCGATAAACTGATCGAATTGGGCCTGCTCATCTTCCCCACTATTTTTTTGCTTTCGCTCCAAGTCTTTGATCACGCCTTCAAAAGCACGTTTCGTTTTATACTTCGACTGTTTCCCCTGGTAGGAAAAGTTAATTTCTTCTTTTCCGGTGCCATAAAAAATAAGGCTTTTAATCTTTTCCGAGAGCGCGCGAAATGGCTTAGCGAGATCGAATTTATAATGCTTCGAAAGTGCCTCGAGGGTTTGTTCTTCGTAACTCGGCTTGCCGGGAAGAGGCTTACCAGTCCAGTTCGCGAGAGCGCCGGCAGCGAGGGAAAGATTGGGATCATTAATGATTAAGTCTGGATCAAACTCGTAGAGATAGCCGAGGCCGTTGCAATTTGGACAGGCCCCCACCGGCGAATTAAAAGAAAATAGGCGCGGCTCTGGATTGGGCAGGCTCAATCCGGTGGTTGGATCTGCGATTCCGGTGCTGAAAGTAAGAGTTTTGGTTTCTCCCTCCACAACGCTTTCAATTGCCACGGCACCTTTCGCCATTTTCAGGGAAAGCTCCACGGCCTTTGCAATACGCGGACGATTTTCCGGCTTCACGAGAAAGCGATCGATGATGATCGAAATGCTATTATTTTTCTTTTTGTCGATCGGTAACTCGTCAAAAATATCAAATGTGGCCTTGTTCACGCGAATCTTTGAAAAACCAGACTTTCTTGCCGCCTCGATTTCTTTGCTGTGCTCACCTTTTCGGGAAACAACAATCGGCGCCAAGATCTGAATTCTGGCGCCGGATTCCAGGGCCATTACTTTATCGATAATTTGTTCCTGGCTGTGCGAAAAAGACTCCGCGCCTTCCGCGCCAGGCTTGGACACTTTTGCCCAAAGCACGCGCATGTAATCGTAAATTTCGGTCACGGTCCCCACCGTGGACCGGGGATTATGCGAGGTGGTTCGCTGTTCGATCGAAACAGACGGAGCGAGCCCCTCGAGGGAGTCCACGTCGGGCTTCGTCATCTGTTCGAGAAATTGCCGAGCGTATGCCGAAAGGCTTTCCACGTAGCGGCGTTGCCCCTCCGCATAGATAGTATCGAAAGCCAGGGAAGATTTACCGGAACCCGACAGCCCCGTAATCACGACGAGTGAATTCTTTGGCAGATCAAGATCGATATTCTTGAGGTTATGCTCGCGCGCCCCGCGAATGATGATGGTTGTTTCTAGATCTGCCATTTTTCCTTAAATCTTCAGCCCAGCTTTACGCGCCTCACCCTCGATTATACCACGAATCTCATCAAGCCGGGCCTGAGACTGAGCCTCAAACCGCATCACGATCACGGGTTGCGTATTCGACGCGCGAACCAAGCCCCAGGCGTCTCCGAATTCTACCCGGATACCGTCGATCTCATTCGTGCGGTATTTTGTCCGCAAGGAAGCCTGGATTTTTTCCACCACGGCAAACTTCTTGTCGTCGTCGCAGTCCACGCGGATTTCCGGAGTGTTTACCGTTTTGGGCACGCCCGCTAAAAGATCGGAGGCTTTGCCATTCGTGTTCGCGAGGATTTCGAGAAAACGGGCGCCGGCGTAAACCGCATCGTCAAAACCGAAGAAGCGATCCGCAAAGAAAATATGTCCGCTCATTTCGCCGGCCAATTTAGCGCCGGTCTCTTTCATTTTTGATTTGATTAAGGAATGGCCGGTTTTCCACATCAAACCTTTGCCGCCGTGCTTTTCGATATCAGTATAAAGGCGATGCGAGCTCTTTACCTCGGAAATAATGGTGGCGCCAGGATGCGCTTTCAGTACATCGCGGGCAAAAATTATCATTAGTTCATCACCCCAAAGAATTTCGCCTTTTTCATTTACCACGCCGATGCGATCGGCATCGCCATCAAAGGCGATGCCGCAATCGGCCTTCTCTTTTTTTACGGCCGCCACGATATCCTGGAGATTGCTTTCCACGGTCGGGTCAGCCGGGTGATTGGGAAAATTTCCGTCTGGCTCGCAGAAGAGCTCCACCACTTCGCAACCAAGCTTACGGTAGATCGTTGGGCCGAAATGGGAACCGGCGCCATTGCCGGCGTCGACCACGATTTTTAACGGTCGCTTAATTTTTATGTTCGACAGGAGGAAATCGGTATAAGCCGGAAAAATATCTTGAGGGGGCGGCGGGATTTTAATCGGTTCTTTTTCGTGCTTGTCATTCTCCATTAGCTGGCGAAGCTCTTGGATATCGCTTCCAAAAAGCGTCCCTTTGCCGATACAAATCTTGAAGCCATTATAGTTTGGAGGGTTATGAGAGCCCGTAACCATAATCGAACCATCCACGCCGGCTTGGTGCGTGGCAAAGTAGGTCATGGGGGTGGTTACTAAACCCAAATAATGTACTTTAGCCCCCGCCTGCATAATTCCCTCCATCAGGGCCCTGGAATATTCTTCTCCGCTAAGCCGGCAATCGCGGCCAACCGCGATATTTAGGCCTATTCTTTTGGTACGGGCTTCTGCCAGGCGGACATAAGCTCGTCCCAGGCAGCGCGCAAAATCCGCGCTAAGGTCTTTTCCGGCAATGCCCCGGATATCGTATTCACGAAAAATAGAGGAATTCATTGTTTTTATGCTCCGCGTAAATTCAATTTAGCCAAGTGGACCACTATATCGAGAGCCGAGCTTCCCCTCAAGCGGCATGAAGTCCAGAGGTAAGGAATGCTTGCGTTTTCCTGAAAGAGTACAGTATTGTGCGACGAGAATTTCAGCGTTGCGCGGGTAGCTCAGTTGGATAGAGCATCAGACTACGAATCTGGAGGTCGGAGGTTCGATTCCTCTCCTGCGCACCATTTAATTTGTTACGTTTCGCATTCGGAGAGATGGCCGAGTGGCCGAAGGCACACCCTTGCTAAGGGTGCATACTCGAAAGAGTATCGAGAGTTCGAATCTCTCTCTCTCCGCCAACTTTAGATTGCGAATAGTCTCTCTCTTGGGGGCAAGCCCCCGAAAACAGTAACGAATGGATTCAGTGAGTTAGCTCACTCGGACTTCTTCAAACATCACCAGAAATAACAACTTCTAACGGGCCGTCCGGGCATCGCCTGGGCACTCGGCGGGCATTTTCCACTAGGGAATTTGCACCGTATTTAACTTCAATCTTTCAACTTTAACGGAGGTATTTTTTATGAACCTAATCGCACGAATTATTCTAGGGCTGGTAAAGCTAGCGTTAGTGGTCGGTCTCACTGGAGGGCTAATTGATCTCACGCAGGTTATGCGTGACGAAGCGGTGAAAGCCCATCGCCAAGGGATCGTGAGCTTGAAGCTCCTTAACTCTGCGCTTGTAGGGCGCGATAAATAGTCCTTCAAATTTTCTAATTTAACGAGATTTTTAGTTCTCTACCTAATGCCTTGGCTATCTGGGCAAGCGTAGAGACTCTAAAGTCTTTTTTATCGTTAAGAAAATTAGAAAGGGTCGCCTTGTTAAGGTCATTCTCCCAGCAAAACTGCTCGACGGTTTTATAATGCTTGTTTATTTCGCTCATAACGTCTTTTCGGAGCTTTGCGAGGACATCATTATTAGCATTCTTCATACTCCCATGATAAAAAATCGTTTACGATGTTAGATTTACGATAGTAAACCAGAGCCAGATGCGTTATATGCGTTTACTGTGATATGGATACTAGGGTGAACCAAGCAAACAAGATCCTAAGTGATTTTTTAATATCTCAAAGAGTGAGAGCGCAGCTCACCGTTGATCTTGTTGCTGGCTTAGTCGGAGAACCCCCATCTAAAATCAGGTCGATAGAAACAAAGCCCATTAAAGCACCCCTCAATCAGATTGCGAAGTTGATAGAACTCTACAGAGTTGACCTATTCGTGTTTCATCAGAAGCTACGTTCAGCCTCTGCAATGATTAAGAGACAGTAATCAAACAATCAACCTCACGACGTAGAAGATTGAAATAGCCAATCAACTAAATCAACCATTCCCAAGGTGTCCTTGCGGCAATACTCCAAGAGAGCTTGTCGGAGACGGGCTCTTTCGGCGGGCTCGGTTTTTGGATCGGTCATACTAAGGTAAGCCACCTGCGCGTCGCCACCATCACCAACAGCCATGCCGTCGTAACTTGCAGATTTCCCAAGGAGGGCCGGGGCAACGGCCTTGATGCTGAAGCTACCGCGAAATTCTGGATCGTAAACGTGGGATCGGATGATCGGCAACGGATCGACAAGGCGTTCGTCAATTTCCAACAGCCGCGCGCGGTACTTCGGAAACATTTCGGCGAGCGATTTCAAAACGCCGCTTTCAAAGCCCATGTTGTATGCGACAACGCTTCCGCTTTTGGGAACTGAGTCCAAGAGAGCTTTGCTGATGGCTTCGCGAGGGTCTGCGTCGGATTCATTCAGGAATTCATGGTGCTCTAGCGTGGATTTCTTTGTCGCTCGAACGTGGCAACTGAACTGAAAAGGAATTTGCTGATAAGGCCGCTGGTTGGGATACCTCGGGATGGCATAGCCGACGGTTTCAAAATCCAAAAATGCCAGTGGAAATTTCCAATCCTTTAATGCGGCAGCAATGCCTGCCGAATCCATGAACCGTTTCCCATTCACGGTGCATTCGATCATTCGGACTTGGGTCTGGTTGAATGCGCTCACATCGAGGCTTGCGAGTTGAACCTTACCTTTCCCATAAAAATCCCATTTTTTGTTCGTGGCAAGCCTGGGCACATCGAATACAGAAATTGTTGGAATCTTCTTGGCCGACCAGCAATGGGGTTTGAAATTGCAATCATAGGGATCATCGCAGTGTGGGCCAATGTCGATATTCGGCTGCGCTGTCGTCGCCAGCATCTTCTTGAACCCGGCTATCGCCTTCGGCAGATCACTAAGATGGTCGTCGATCTCCTGAGTAACATCGGTCAGTGTGAACAGATCAGAAAGATCGGGTAACACGCACTGATTGTTGATAGTCATTACCGAAGCTGTCTTCACTTTGAGCCCGGCCCCTCGGCACACCCATACCTGCACGGCCACATCCGAAAGGTGAACGTCCTTCACCTGCGTTGATGATTTCACTTCGACTATTTCCCAGGCGTGGCGAGGGCTCTCTCGATTTAGAACATCGACCTTCACAAGTACATCATCGTGACAAAACGTCGCCTCATAGAGCGTAAGCGTGCCGCTCGCAATCGCGTCCGCCGTTTTCTTGAGCGCGGCCTGCGAATCCGTAGGCGGGGCATCTATAGCGACGCCGCCAGGGAATCGAGTTTGAGCCAGCAATCCCACAGAGTGCCCTTGATCAAACATCAACTGTTGCGACTCCGAGACATCCTCCGCCAGCTCCGGTTTATGAATGGAGAGGTAGAGTGCCTTGGAACACTGGAGGCCGAGGACAACTCTGGACTTGCTGAGTTTCGTCTTGCTCATCAATCAATGCTCACTGAAGGATAGATCATTTGACCTTTATCCGACGGCTCATTTACCTCAAAAAAATATGCGCGATGTAAACCACGCACTTTATGAGACTTAAATCGCTCGGACTTCAGGATGGAAGCCCACTCATAGAGCCACATATTTTTAACCAAATAGTTTTCATCCAATCGGACAAACAGTAGGTGGGTTGGGCAGTCATCGCCTTCAATTTTTGGTATTCCGCTAGTTCGCTTCCAAGAGCTGCCACCCTTATCTCTTCGAGCTTTTACCGAGACTCGACGCTCATCTTCAGTTACAAAATCATGTTCATTATCGTCTCCGACTAGAGTTCCACCCAAAAGCAATTTCCCTTGAATTTCTCCAAGCCAGCCAACTACCTCATCGCCTTTCAAGGATTTTCCATTGGCGTGCGTAGTCAGAACTTCTCGGATTCGGCTCGTAGCCTCGGCGAGAGGTTTCAGCTCTTTAAGTAGTTTTTCTTCAAGCTCTTTGATGGCCTGGTAATTCATAGAATCCTTCACGCGCGAGTTAAAGCGTGTCTGACGACGGTGTAAAATGGAAGACCCCTTGCCTGAATTAATTCATCTTGAAGCAACTGCTGAAGCTCGGTTTCGGTGAAACCATTCAGGTCGTCCAGCAATGTGAGAAAAGTAGAGACCGCACGCTTTCTCATTTGGCGTAGCCGCCCCCACTCAGGATCGATGTTTAACACTCGCAGAGTCTCTTGCGCCATCCTTAGTTCTTGCTGATTCAGTCCTCGGCGGATCGAAATCGATCCGTCTGTTCTAAATCGAAAGAAATTATCCGGGTCGTGTATGCACGGATTGAGCAGATGATTTATGTCGTAGGGCCATCCTTTTCTATCTTTGTAATGCCCGCATGAGTCGCGGGCATCGCAGCACCAAAGTAAGTTGTCCCAAGCGAACGTAAGATGTGGAAACACCCGCTTTCTTCGGAAATGTTCAATATGCTGTCCAAGTTCATCAATGGAGCCCTCGCAATAAGCGCAACGGCGTCCCTGCATTTGTTCCAGAGCCGTTCTAATCTCTGCTTTGTCGGGAGTCGAAACATCATCCCATGTGTTCGCGGGATGAGAATAGTTTACAAGGACTCCTGGCGGCGCTACGGCTGCACGATTTAATTGCTTCATAGCTTAAGAATTTTCCGAAGTTTTTTTCTTCAGGCGAAATTCCTGAAAACGAATCAACCGATCAGCGTCTAAGATAACGGGATGATTTGAGCCAAAGTGCTTTTCGAGCATGGCCCTCAAACTTAGAGCCCGCTCGCTGGTTGCAAGCGAATCTTCAATTAATCCCCGATACTCTCTGAGCCAAGAAGCCTCTTCGACCTTGGGAATGGGATCGACTCCCATAATCGTAGAAAGCACATCAGCACTCTCAACGCCGCGAGTTTGGAATTCCGGTGTTTCGACATGGGCGATGCCATCTTCCAATCTAATAACGCGGATAGAGCTTTTATCGACTGTAGAGAGGACGTGAGGGCTATGCGTGCTTAAAATAATTTGCAGCGATGGAAACGCTCGCCGTAGCAGATCGGTCACTCGCTGCTGCCATCTTGGGTGAAGGTGCATGTCCACTTCATCTATCAACAAAACTCCCGGGGTTCTTTGAGCGGCATCTTCGCCTAACTGCGGATTCAACGTCGCACATCTCCTGGCGACATCGACGACCAAGGCAAGCATGGTTCGCACGCCATCACTAAGCGAAGACATCGGCAAAACACCGAACTGCGGATGCTCTATTTCCAGAGTATTATATGTCGCGTTCCAATTCAGGCCCGACCACTCGGTGGGTTCGAGAACTGTAGAGGTCGCCGCCCGGATCGCAGAAATGAGGGGTAAGGTATTTTTGCCTTCTGTCTTAAATCTTGGATCGCCAGCTTCGCGCCATTTGCTTTCGTACCAGGCCCTTGTGAGTTTGAATGACGATTGAGAGGACAAGCAATCCACATATCCAGCAAGACGATCATTTTGTCGAGAGGCAGAATCACTTCGCCATTTTGTAAGCCGAGAGTCGCCCCACAACCTGCCTGTCCCGTAGTATGCAACCAGAGGAAGAATCAAGTCGTCACGGCTTTCAACCGACTGATTGCCAATTACTTTGCCGCGAATATCTTCTGCTAATCTGCGAACAGATTTGGATTCTTTTGTGCTGGTGCGTGGTCTGCTGCCATACTTGCTTAAGAGGCGTGTCCATCGAACATCTTGCCCAAACACATGACCGTCAACGGAAAAAGAAGTTGGCAAAACCGGAAGCATTTCGCCGCCATCTTTACGAATGAGTCGCACATCATCTGAGTAGAATCCAGTGGCTTGCCGAGTTGCCGCGATACCATCGACAACATAGCCGATAGCCGCAGCGATACCGTCCAAGATTGCAGTTTTTCCCCTTCCATTTTCCGCGACAAAGACGGTCAATTTTGGATCAAGATTTACCTTGCATTCCGCGAGTCCACGGAAGTTAGATAGTTCTATTCGACCAATGTTCAGAGTTTTGGATATGTCCATCACGCGAGAAACTCCTGCTGGATGCCCGTGGCCATAACGGAGTCTAGTTCATCGTCATGGGGTAACTCTCTGCCGAGGTCTTGGATTCGTTTTCTTAGATTGAAGAGACGGAGATCGGCCTGTCGCAGCACTGTCTCATACGTTCTTGGGGTGACGATAAGGTTTTGATCCGAGATTTCCAGTGGGCTCACGAGATTTTCAATTGTTGATCCCATGACGATGCAATCGAGTCGAGTGAATGCCTGGATTGCGCCAGCGCGACGAAGCTCTAATGCGTAGTTTCGTGCCTGATCCACTTCTCCTTGGCGAACGTGATATCCCCCTTTTTTCAGCTCCAAAACAAGCACGCGCTCACTGCCAACAACATTTCCTTCGGCATCGAATCTCGACGAGTCCCAAACGCCAATAGGGGCCACAACTATATCTGGTCGAGTGGCTGGGGCCTGAAGTTTGCCAGAATCTCCATTCAAGAATGTATCAACGATAGTCTTTAAGCGACGATTCGCAACGTATTCAACCGTTTCGTATTGTGGTCCAAAAATCCAAAGACCCTGCTCAAACAATGGCTGAAGCTCGTGCAATTCATCTGTCGTCCGCTCGTGGACGAGCCTTCGCATTTCACTCACTAGTTGTATCCGCTTATCAATTTCATCGAGCACAACCTGCGCCTGACGAGCGTCCCACTTTTGTATGATGGTGTTCCACCTATCCAAATCAGAGGAGGAGCATCCCGCGAGCTGCTTTAATAAATCATATCCCGACCGAGCCTGCTCCAACCTAGCAAACACTTGAACAGCGTTCGCCATATCGTCTTGTTTCATCGAAGGACAAGCGCGTTGAACGGCGTCAACAAAACTACCAACCATCACGCGGCTGCTTGGGGGCAGCTCGGAAATAATTCGCTTATTCTCTTCGAGCACTTCGACTTTACGTTCACGGCGCGTCTCAGATAACAAACCCGAAATATTTTTTTGGATAAGATCGTCAACCTTGCCAAAGACTTCTTGAACAAGGTCTGAATTTCTAAATCCAGTCCAGTCTTCTTTTACATATTGATCCAATGGATCGGCTTTTATCACGAATGCGAACCGCTTAGCTGGGTTACTTCGACCATCAAGATAGTCCGAGGCCCCGACCACACTTTTCCATGATGGTGAACCGACAAGACGATTGTTCACCCACCAAGCGACGCCCCTAAGGCGATTGAGCCTTTCGGCACCCTCCGAATCAACAATTGTCACGGCAATTTTTCTGCCGTCATTGAGCATGATCTCTTCTTCACGAATCCCGTTTATCGTCGTAAGAGAAACTGCTCTTTGGTTCACGGTGATGGAAAAACTCGGATCAATAAGAAACTTTGACCCGATCACATCAATGACTTCTTCGTCAGTTAGCCGAATGCCTCGCTGTAGCGCAACTGTGATTTTTGTTCCGTGTCCAGCAGTTTCGGCCTCTTCGATTACTGATACATGAAATGGCTCCTGTGCTGATTGCGCCTCCTGCACTCGGCTCTTTGTGAGCTTTCCATCTCGCCATGTTTCTACAAGATAGGAATCCGAAAAACAAAAGCACGCATGGCGACCCTTGCCGCTCTTCCCAAAGAGAGAGCGCTGCGGTTTGGGGCTTACATCATCAGGAAAGATCACTTCTCTGCCAATGCTTGCGCGACGATCAAACGAAAGCGTTTGCCAACGAGAAAGAAACTGCTCCTTCGTCATTCCAATGCCATTGTCCTCTATCGTAATGGATTGTCCAGTTTCGGCGGGCCAGCCAATTTTTACAGAGGTAGCACCAGCGTCGGAGGCGTTTGCAATCAATTCAATGAGCGCAATCTTTGGATCAACCTTGATCTGCCCGACGTGATCGTTAAGAAATGTAGCTGCAAATAGCGTTGACATCGCCCCTCCGTTTCACCATCTATCTCAAGACGTTATCCACAGTCTTTGTCACCAGCTCCGCCTCTAGGGTCTTCGCCCAGCTTTCGGCCAGTTCGATCAACGTATCCTGCTTCACAAAATTCGTTAGTGTCTTTCCGTTGGAGACAGTTTCGCAACTGATCGCTTCGCCACTTGCGCTGCTGTACGAAATCGGCCACCAAGTATCTTTCCCGGCAACGCGGTCGATGCGGATTTGAAAACTGAATTCTGTCCGGTTCTCGGACTCTCCGGTTCGCTTTTCGATCCACAAGACATTATTTGTTGGGCCGTGCAGAGCAATGCCTTTCAGTGCCCCGCGATCCTGCAATCCCTTGATTATCTTTTGCAATTTGCCCGCGCCGTTGATGCTCACGATGTACCTCCGTGTGTCCATTGATTCCTCATGGTTGTTGTTCTAGGCAAGCGATGTGCCATCATTGGCGGTCACTCCCTTTGATATCCGAATTTCTATAGAACTCACTTCGATTAAACTGAAGCTCCTCGCAAGCGGAAAGGATAGCCTTCTGCACGTCTAGCCCAAATTCGTATTCATCTATGGCTTCAATGCTGACGGAAACAGTAACGGCAGTGGATACTCGCTCCGTAAGCTGACGAAGCACTTTTTCGATTACGTCATTGAAGTGGAGCTTGGCTGTTCTCGCGTTCAGTTCTTTGGATGCTGTGAAGCAGTTTGCCGAACCAGCGCCATGAGCTGCGACAGTCCGAGATTCCGTCGTGCCTCCGGTAAAGCCACTTGCAGAAGGAGTGGTTAAATTTGAACTAGAGGCGGCTGAGGACAATGGAGCCTCCACTCGCTCTTGCTCTCGCTGTTTTAGCGCAACACCCTTTTCGACGATAAGAGTGGTGTCGTCGATAAAGATGTTAGCGGGTGCCCCAATTTTAAGTCCCAAATAGCGTTCACCTGATTTTCCCTGAGCGAATCCAAAGAAATCATCCGCCATCACGCCTTCGGCTATAGCATTTTTGAGAACGACGTCAGACGTGAGCCTCGGGAGATAGAGATAGCTGGCGAAGTCGTTAAGGATTTTCTTGGTAACTACGTCAGCCTGCGCTTCTTTAAAGTACCACTGTTTCAGAATGTTGGTGAGGTGGATCGGCGACCATTCTGTGATGATCCACTCCTCCTCACGCATTTTGTTTTCAATCGCACCGATAAAGTTTGATCCGCCCGCAGAGACTTGTGTGGCCTCCCACTTCAAGGTGAATCGACCTGCCGCGAGTTCTTCGTATGGATTCAAAATCCACTTGAACGAATCTCGAATACTCTGGCGCAAGACCTTCTCAGATTGCTCGAAGGCTTGTTTAGCCTGTCGAGAGTTATGCATGTCGAGGTTTAGTTTTTCGTCCTTGATGTCCTTAACGATGGATTCCCAAGCCAAGTAGGTTTTCGCGTTTTCTTTCAGGCGAGAGAGCGAGTCATAATCGGGAGCGAGAAAGACGATGCGATTACGGCGTTGTCTAGGCTGATCACCGCGTTTTTCGAGAATCTTGCTGGCAGCGTCCTGGGAGATAGTGGCATTTGCCCGAGAGTACGCACTTGAATGCTCTGGGGCCAAAACCACGAGTCGGGGGCCCGGCCCAATTTCATCAGGGATGTCCGCTGAATCCGTGAACACATGAACGCCAGCGAAAACCGAATTTCCGCGTAGATCGCTGGTAACAAACTCACGAATGCAGGGAAGTATATGTTCTCGTCCTTCAAGGCGGAGCTTTCGGGATTCCATTTCTTTGCGTAAGTTCGCCCGTGTATCGAACCAGAAGCGGTTGCTATCGCCGAACAAGTATTGTAACTGATCGCGGAGACGTTTCAGCGCGTCTTCATAGACGCCAATCACCTGGCCAGGAATGGCCGCTCCAAGAATGATGTGATCCAAAGCCAATCCTCTTGCCCCTTGAGTATTGGCCGAGGGTGCGCTTCCAAGAAATAGCGTTCGACCGAGTCTGCGAGCGGCCCGAATCGCTCCCATGCGTGCTTCTTTGCCGTCAATTTCCGCTGGCACTGAGCGAGGGCCATCAATTTCTGTTTCGATCACGGGTTCCCAGCCTTGAGGTAGATAGTGGATGCTCTTCGTGCGAACATTCACATCTTCGAGAGGAAGAGAACCAGGCATCACCATAGGATCGCTGTCGCCAGAGTTCCAAAGTCGATGAATGATAATCGCCAAGTATTGAAGGACTCCACGAGTCCTCTGAAACTTCTCAAGCGTTGACCAATCCGTATAGAGGCGATCAAAAACTTCTGGGTGAATGGGGTAAGACTGGATCAGCCGATCAAAATACTGACTAGTTTGCGTCTCTGACGGAAATTTGGTGTTATTCTCAATATAGAAATTAAAAAACGTCTTACAAACTTTTTCGATTTCAACTCGATTTCCAGTTCCTTCAAATAGGCGACGCTTTACGATCTCAAATGCCTCTTGAGTTGCCACAGGCTTCCATACAGATTCAACGCGGGCAAAATATTTTTCAAGGGAATCAAGGGCGAGCTTGCCCATTGGCCCTGCGACTTCAATTTCAGACTCAGGTAACGATGCCAGCAGAAGTGCATTTGGTACAGATTTCATGGCCTCGGTAAGAGCCTGAATGAAACTCAAATTACTCTCAAATGTGCCACCCACATAAGACTTCCCAGATTCAAGTTGACGGATGAACGCAACCAACTCGTCGATTAACACAACGCAAGGAGCAGCGCTTTTGAGAAGCTCGACTAGCGACTCTTTCCCTGGCGATGTGCCTTCTCTATCTGCTTCGGCAACGAACTTGTATCCGGGCTCTCCTAGCAGTTGCCATGCGATTTCGCCCCAAATGGTGTTCACCAAAACGGAGCCACGTTTTCGTGGTTTGCTTGGCGACATATTATTGCCGTCAATGACTGCGATCCTGGCTTTGGGAAGGTCGGTAATACCGGCGGCATCAAGAATGGGCGGTATCCCGCTCATCTTTTCGGGACTGACTTCTCGCCGGGTCAAATGAAAGACGGCCAAGAGAGTATGGGTCTTGCCACCCCCGAAGGATGTTTGAAGTTGAATAACCGGGTCACCACCTTTGCCGGAAATGCGCCTGGCAACAGAGTCAAGGAGGAGTCGCATCCCTTCAGTGATAAAGGTGCGCTGAAAGAATTTTTCTGCATCCTTATATTCACCCGAAGCCGTGCCATTTTGAACTTGAGTAAGGTCGGCTGCGAATTCGCTTTGCTTAAATGTGCCATCCAGAACATCTTTATGCGGAGTGATAAGCTCTCGCCACGGTTTTAGTGTCATCGTTTCTTCCTCGACTTCTTTTGATCGATCGTGCTGTTCGCAACTGAATCGGAGTTGAAAAGTGAAATTTGTGTTCCTTTATAACCAATCGCCCCAGCAGAGGATTCAATTGAGTCCCACGCTCTAACTAAGCTATCGTAACTTCCTGCGTCTTGTGCCCAACCCTTGCGCTCACAGGTAGTAAAAAGCCGATACGCTAATGTCCGAACCGTTTCACTGATTTGTCCAGCTCTCGAAAGTAGCTCTCCTGCACCTGATTCCCCTTCTGTGCCGAAGCGTGCAATCATATGATGCAACAACTCCCAAACAGAAACTCGCGTGTCGTTTTCTGGCATCCAGCCAGAGTCTAAATCATTCGGCTTGATTAATTTCAAAGAGCCGTGCGCGCTTTCGACGATTCCCGCATCACGCAGTCCGTCGACAGACGTACCTTTTGCGCGCGCCAGGACATCAGCCTCACCGAATTTTCCAGTCGCCCAACCATGCTCCTCAAACCACTGGAGACAAAACTGGGTGTCGTGGTCGAAGTCTTCTTCTGCGAGAAATCTATTTATGATTTGAAGAGCCGTTTTGACAGCCATTGGACTTCCGTCCGCCTCCAGTACTGCTGAGTATTTAGAAAACACAGCCATACCTGGGCCAATGATTGCCTGACTTAGATCAACGGGCGCAACGGGTGGAGTATTTGAACCCGCCGTCATTTCACTCAAGGCAATTGGAAGTATACTATTTAATTCGCGAATAAATTCGCGTCGTGAAACCACCGGGGCTCCCGGAGCGCGTTTTATACAGGTGAGAATAATACTAGATGCAAGTGCATTTCGCGTTGTTTTAAGCGCGGCTGTTTGTTCGGTTCTAATTGGCCATGTACCGCTGATTGCGAATCCCGCCTTAATAACCGCGGAGAGGAATGTATCCCATCCGGTGCTATGGGTTCCCTCTTGGGAAGTAGTCTCAGATTGCTTGAAGGCATAGTAAATAGTTACTGGAAACGCGGGGTGGCTTTGATCTGCGAGCCGCTTCATCGCAGAGGTCATTCCGTTAAGAAAAAATGTTTCTGCGGTTCGCTTTCCTCCATGACGGTCTGGGGTGGCGACCAATTCTTCTATTTTTGGAACGACTGGCGGCGCAAGCAGCTTAGGATAAATCTGCTGTAGAGACTTGCGTAACCAAACATAAAAGAAATCAGATAGGTCAGCGTAGCCGATGTTATCGTAATAAGGAGGGTCAGTAGAAATAACTTTATTTGCAGATAGATTCTGAGTTGCTGCATCTGCCTGAATTGAGCAACCAGGGATGCCATTCTGACACAACGAAAGTACTCCCTTAACTTGCCGATCAAGTAGGCTATAAAGACTCCCCGTTGATTCAGAAAAAGGATTAGTTTCGGCAAAGTCCCAAGTCATTGAAAGCGTCTGTCTTGCAAAAGTATTCTTGAGCTGCTCGTTATTGACGTGCCATGCACATAGCTCTGAAAGATGATTTGCGAGCTGATCTATTAAGAAAGCCAAATACGTTGATATTCCTTCGCCATAGGCTCTTGAGCCGAACCCGCCATCTTCAAGAGATTTTTCATCTGCCATATGGCCTGCAGAAATTGCATCTCTTTGAACCTTCAAATTGATTTCGGGGATTAACTCACAAAGCGTGGAGAGAGCTAAAGTTTGTCTTCTGGTGAAAAGATCGCTCCATTTAGACATTCCGTAATTTCCCACGCGGAATCCCAACGCCTGTTGAAAAAACGCTTCTTCGGGTTGCCATGTCGGTGTCGCTGATTTTGCAATATCTTCCATTTCTTTAGTTGCAGGGAGATATATGCGGCCCCTTTCTCCCTCTACAACCACAGCCATCAATCTTTCTCCCAGTCTTCCCGCCATCGCCTCGGATCTTACATACTCGTAATCAATTGGGGCTCCAGAAACTACACAAATGAATCCATTCCGTTTGCCTGCCGTTGTTCCAAGTCTCGCTTTCTCAAAATCTGCGCCGACCCCGTGTTTCACCGAGAATGAAATTGAGTCGCCCTCAATATTCGGCACAAGATAAGCCTCTTTGCCGGACTTTGCAGACAACACGAATGATGAAGCAATTGGGACATCGACATTAGAAAAAGCCGGACTTGGACTTTTAACTGTTCTTGTCCATAACCAAGCTATGGCTTTAAACTTTGTGCCCCTGGGATATTTTTTTTTCTTCCCGCCCTCCACTACATCAACGGGAATTTCAACATCGGGAAAATACTTCCCGATCCGGCTTTCAGCTTCCTGTTTTAAGAGATTGCCGTAGTACTTTAAGTCGGCTGCAAGACCCGTAAGTCCAGGCCACGCATTTTGAAGTTTATTTGCAGAGTCGTCGGGATTTGCCGCCGCCCTCCCTAGAAAACGCTGAGGAATTTCGATCATGCCTTTGTTAATTAAGACCGCTACTGGGTTCAGGTCGGATGCTAACGAATTCAATCCCAAACGCTGGGCCTCAATTGGCAGCGCACCTCCGCCAGCAAAAGGGTCGTGAAAACCTGGAAGAATCTTGGGGTTAAAAAGTGTATCTGCTTTGGGGTGAGCTTTGTTCAACTCACATGTTTCCATCCAACTACGTCGTATTTCTTCATTTGCTTCTCTTAATAAAGCAGGGTCATTAGACGATTCCCAATCAACGAGGCGACGTATGATATTGAACAGCCGCTCTCGCTCAATTTGTGCTTTCTCCCTATTTATTCCGCGCCCCAAATTCCTTTCATAGCCTGGGTCATTTACCATTTGTGCAAAGATAACTGCCCTGGCAACGACCATAGGACGCCGAGCCCACCAAAGATGTAGCGAACTCGGATGTCCGTGCCTTACGGATTTTTCGTGTTGAGCGGCATCATTAATGGCATCAAGTGGTAGTGCGACCTCAATCAGTTTTTTAGGAATGCGAAGCTGTTCCACTAGCCCCTCCTAATCGTTTGCTCGGGCTTAACGGACATCTGCAACAATTCCTTCAGGGGAACATTTCTGCTTTCACTCTGAAAATCTGGCGGGCTCTTGAAAGGATTCTTGACGTAGAATGGCCCCTCGAATTTATCCCCATCTATAATCACAATCGCCAAGATGAATTTCTCCCGCTGGTTTAGTGCGTACATGATCTCGTTGGCTGTGACGGTGATGGTTTCCTGACCTTTTGCGCGGCCCTTCACCTCTATATGGCGATCTTCAAAAAGAAGTTCGTCCTTCGGGGGGATTCGCGCAGTTACGTCCCAGCCGCATTTGTCAGCGGAAACATCGAAAACATGATGGCCAAAACCACGCTCAACATCCATGACAGCGTTCATAGCGATCTTCTCGATACGCTTACGAGCCTCTGAATCTATTGTGAACGTCGTATTGCCAGACTTCTGAGCGAGGAGGCCAGCCGGGATAATTAGCGCTCCACCGATTACATTAGGCGTCGATGAAATTACATTTCTCATCGCTGCGATTTCTTTTTTCCTTTGATCCAAGCGGGCGTTAAGCTCTTCTACCTTGCGGCGAGCATTTTCTGGCTGCATTCGGGGCTGCTTGCCTTCACTTTGTTGCTCCTTAAGTTTGACGTATCGATCTTCCCAATAGGAAATTTCCTTCGTTAGGCGCTCGTGAACTGCCTGATTCACCTTGTCGGCAAAGGTTTCTCGACGCTCTTTGGTTTCCTTGAAATGAAGGGGAGCCATTTCTTGCGAAGCATAAGCCAATGCTTTAGTTTCAAGTTCAGTCTTCAGCCAAGGAGCGCCAATCACATCGGCGACGAGTTCGCGTTCTTCGGCTTTGATGGCGCGAAGATCAATATGCGGAGCCCAGCCCGCATTGGTAGGCTGAAGATTTTTTTCGATGGAGACAAACTGCAAAGATTGAGAAACTACCTTTTGTTCCCCAGAACTTTCCTTAATCGAATGCTCAAGCATGAACACTACCCGAGGCTCATTCGATTCATCTGCGGGATCGACAAGGATCGCCCCCTCCCGGAGCTTTCCACGATTTTTCTCAAGTATAATGTCCGTGACAGCAGCCATCAGAGGATGCCCGGGGTGAATGAGATCAACTTTGGGTCGATCTTCAATTGGCACGACATTCTTTTCAAAACAAACCCTCTGGTAGGTTCTGGTCACTGGATGCCTAGAGCCGAGAAGTTGCTTGGCTCGCTCAATCACGACTGGCGGAACGTGAGCGATTTCCCATCGACCAGTTTCTCGCGCACGAATATCGCCGCCGAGGGATTTGAAAGCCTCATCGAAGAATGACCGAATGAAATAGGGCTGGAGTTTGCGAGCCTCCGCGCGATCCATGTCCTCTTTCACTTTGTAGAGTTGGTCGAGATTCATGTGCTGCTCAACTAGCGCATTGCGCTTGTAGAGTTCTTGGATTCGTTCGGTTTCGAGACTATCAGACACAACCTTCCGAATTTCTCGGCGAACAGCATCACTGTCGGCAGTACGGATTGCTCGAATCAGCAAATCTTTGAGTGATATGTCCTCGAAGGCTTCGCCAAGTATGTCAAACACTCTGCCGCCGAGAGCCTTGCTCTGAACTTCCAATTTTTCACAAAGAGTATGAAACACATCGCCTTCGCGGGTTCCTTTCGCAACCATATTCCAGAGATGGCAGACCTCAGTCTGGCCGATCCTGTGAATACGTCCAAACCGTTGCTCAATCCGATTTGGATTCCAGGGCAGGTCGTAGTTCACCATCAGGTTTGCGTTTTGTAAGTTCACGCCTTCGCCAGCGGCATCGGTTGCGATCATTACATGAACATTCGGATCGTTTCGGAAAAGGGCTTGGGCTTCTTTTCTTCGGTCACGATTCGTTCCCCCGTGGATCGTCACGATCTTATCGGGGCTTCCGAAGACGCCTACAATCTTTTCCACAAGGTAATCAAGGGTGTCGCGACTCTCGGTAAAGATAAGCAGCTTACGGAAGTTGCCTTTCTTATCCTTCATGTGGGGATTGCCCTGGAGCAGGGTCGAAAGTTCAGACCACTTTTTGTCTTCACCGGAAAGTCGAACCTTGCGAGCTTCTTGTTCAAGATCCTTTAAAATGATGATTTCTTTTTGAAGTTCCTCGACCGTTTGTGCGGCGGTTGCTTGATCAATCACTTCATCGGTGAACTCTTCGTACTCCTCCGAACTCATTTCATCGTCGGCATCGTCGAAGTTTGAGGGCACCGCTTGGTTATATTTGTCCAAGGTGTTCTTTGGCAGTTGGCCGGAGCTGACTTTCTTCATTTCCTCAAGGCGCGCTTGAAGACGATTCAAGCGACGCTTAAGTGATTCGTGAATGGCGGCGGGGCTTGAAGCTAGTCGGCGCTGAAGGGCTGTAAGAGCGAAACCAACAGTTCCGCCTCGGCGCTTATCTACGGCAGATAACCTATCGGCGCGATCCATTTCCTCTCGAACGTAAGTTGTCACTGCGTCGTACAGGTTTTGCTCGCCCACGGAAAGTGGGTAGTTTACGGTGTAGGCAAATCGTGGTGGGAAGAGTTTTGTTCCGTCAAAACGACGCAGTTCTTCTTTGACCATTCTCCGCATGATGTCCGACACATCTACCTTGTGAACTCCATCACGGAATTTTCCATAGAAGCGGTCACTGTCGAGCAGCGAAAGAAATAGTTGAAAATCTTCTTCTTTACCGTTGTGGGGGGTTGCAGTCATCAGCAGTAAGTGGCGCGTAATTTTTCCCAATTGTTCGCCCAGAGCATATCGGTCGGTGCGCTTAACCTCGCCGCCTGTAAAACTGGCGGACATTTTGTGAGCTTCATCGACAATGACTAAATCCCACTCCGTCGCATGGAGTTTTGATAGAAATTCCTCGTTCCGCGAAAGTTGGTCGAGGCGGCAGATCAAGTAGTCTTGTTCTTCAAAATAATTTCCACGAACGGATTGCTCCATTTTTTCTCTGCTGAATAAATCGAAACGAAGGCCGAACTTTTCATAAAGCTCCTCCTGCCATTGCTCACTCAACGAACCAGGGGTCACGATCAAGATGCGTTTAGCATCAGCACGCATGATAAGTTCTTTAATAAAAAGCCCGGCCATGATTGTTTTGCCAGCGCCCGGGTCGTCAGCAAGTACAAAGCGAAGCGGCTGCCTGGGCAGCATGGCCTCATAGACGGCGGTTATTTGATGAGGAAGCGGTTCTACATTGGAGCTGTGAACCGCCATCATCGGATCAAAAAGATGCGCGAGTCGAATGCGTTGAGCTTCGAGGCCAAGGCGAAACTCCGCACCATCCGCTTGAAAGCTCCAAGGGCGAGAACTGTTCTCCACTAGCTCTATGCGGGCTTCATCGGCCCTGTGAACCATCTGCTCGCGGAATTGCCCCTTAGCATTTTTATATAGAACGGTAACTGCGTCTTCGCTAACCTTCTCGATACTTTTAATCTGGACGACTTCGTTGCCTTCTAAGCCGCGAACATAGAGTGATTGTTTTAGTTCTTCGAGTTTTACCATCAGGTCACACGCTGCTTTCCGGTGGATTGCGGTGCGTGCGATCATCGGCAGCGCCACCATTCTGTACCCATGCGTCCACTTCGCTAGGTTTGAATTTCCAGAGTTTCCCCATGCGATGAGCTGGTATGTTTCGGCGCTCAATCCAGCGATAGATCGTTTCTTTTGAAACGCCTAAGTGACGAGCAATTTCCTCAACTGAGTACCAGGGCTCAATCGCCTGCATTCGCATCTCCATTATAGGTGAGTATCCGGTTCAAAAATTATCTAGGACAAGCAGAGACAAGTAAAGACGATATGCAAAACAGTGGCAGCAAAATCAATGACTACCGGCGGCAATCGCGCCGGAGCAAGCATTCCAGGGCAGCGACTACTTCGTATCGAGGCCGTACTTCACCACGAAATAGTGAAGTCCGTTCGGGGGAATGTCGAGCTTCCGGGCGGCTTCCGCTTTGGTGCGAGTGCTTTTCACTGCGTCCAACACCATCTGCTTCTTGATCCCTTCAAGGTAGTTGTCGATTTCTTTCAGCGTTTTTGGTTCGTCAGTTTCTCTTTTTTGGTAGAGGCGGGCATCTAAATCTTCGACGCGGATCAAGTCGCTGTCGCTTGCGATCAGGTGGCGCTCGATTACGGAGCGAAGTTCGCGCACGTTTCCTTTCCAGTAGTAGTCACGCATCACTTCAAGGCAGCGGCGGTGAAATGTACGGCTGAAGCCGTTTTCTTTACAAATTTCCCGTGTAAAGTGAACTACCAGCGGCTCCAAGTCTTCGGGACGATTCCGAAGCGGCGAGGTTTCGAGGATCACCGCGCTCAGACGGTAGTAGAGGTCTTCGCGGAATTTTCCTTCGACAACCATCTTCGACAAATCGCGGTGCGTGGCCGCGACAATACGCACATCAACGGGAATGGGCCGCGCCGCTCCGACCGGAGTTATCTCGCGCTCCTGCAAAACGCGGAGGAGCTTCACTTGAAGGTCAAGGCTCATGTCGCCGATCTCATCTAAGAAAATCGTGCCCTTATTGGCGAGCTGGAATTTCCCTTGCTGATCGTTCGTTGCCCCTGTGAATGATCCCTTGCGATGGCCGAATAATGCGGAGTCGAGAAGCGATGCGGGTTCCGCCGCAATGTTGATGGCGATAAACGGGCCGCCGGCGCGGTCACTGCGCTTATGAAGGGCGCGGGCCACAAGTTCCTTTCCCGTTCCGCTCTCGCCGAGAATGAGTGTTGTCGCCTTTGACGGCGCGACCTTCTCGATCTGACGAGCCAATCCATAGAGTTTCTCCGAGCATCCAATCATGCCTACGCTTTGAATGAATTTTTCTTTTTCGCCGGAGGTAATATCGTCGATTTCGATTGGGCGGAAAACCTGTTCGTACTTTTCGCAATACGCGGCGACAGTTGAAAGCAGCACCTCGTTCTCGGAATTTTTGTCGAGGAAATCGACCACGCCTGCCCTGAATGTCTCGCGCATCACATCGCGGTTGTCATCGAGGGAGTAGGCCAAAATCTGCTGGTGCGGCTTGATCTTTTTAATCTCCGTTACCGCGACGGCCCCCGACATACCGGGCATGTGATAGTCCATTAGCACCAGGGCAAAGTCTTTCCTCGCTGATTTGATTGTGTCGATGGCCTCTTGGCCCGACTTCACGGTTGCAACTTGGTAGCCAGAGGCCGAGAGGATCGCCTTGTTCACGTTCAGATTTTCTCTATCGTCGTCCACAAGGAGAATGCGGTAGCTCATAGGCTCACCTCCACGCGTGGAAAGTCCAGAGTGAATGCGGTTCCGCTCTTGCTAGACGAAAATGCGATTCGTCCGCCATATTGCTCGCAGATTTGCTTCACCACGAAAAGACCAAGGCCCGTGCCCTTATTGCCTTTAGTGGTAAAGTCGGGCTCAAAAATTTTCGCTTGCAGCACATCGGGAATGCCAGAGCCCTCGTCACGCACGAGAATTGAAACGCGGTCGCCGTTGGATTCTACTTTCAATGACAGCGTGGCCCCTTCGGGGCTAGCGTAGATGCCATTGCTGCAAAGATTTTCGACAATCCGATTCAGCGCGGGAGCGGGAATCCGGCTCACACAGGGCGTTTGCGCATCGACTTGGAGCTTGAGGCCCTTTTCAATGGCTTCGGGATCGGTCAACAGCTCCGAGGCTAACTCGCGCACTTCCTTCGCAACATCCACGGTGGGAGCGGTGTCGTCTGCTTCGCCGATCTGTCGCTTGTAGATGAGCTTCAATTGCTCGGCATAACTCGATAGGCGCTTGAGATTGGCGCGAAGGCTTGCGATGTTTTCAGGATTGGATTGCTTTTCGATTTCGATAAGACCAAGAATACGCTTCATGCGGGCGACGGGATTCAGAATGTCGTGGCCGATCCCGCGAAGCGTGACCAAGGCACCTTGTTCGCGGGCGTTGCTTTCGAGCGCGTCGATATAATCTTTCATGCCGTGGAGCGCGTTTCCAACAGGCGCAATCTCCGTGAATGGCACTTGGGTGTAGGCGCTTTGGTCTTTGGGGTTTTCAGAAATTTTCTTCGCCCACGCGGCGAGTACCGCGCTCACCGCTCGAATGGACTTTAGGGTTTTGTAATAAGCGCCGATTCCCTGAAAAAGCATTCCCAGCACGATGGAGATTGCAACGCCAAGAATCAGCGACCAGTTCGCCTTAGCCTCTTTTTCAATGTGCAGGTAACCCCAGAGATGCTTTCCCTCGTCGTCAAAGTAGATCGGCTTTTCGAGAACGATCCGCTGATTAAACCACTGCCTGCACGGAATTTGGCTCGCACAAGGCGATAACTTCTCCTGTTTTAGATCCCCAACCCAGGGCGCACGTTTTGAGTCGAGGAAAAGTAGCCTTTCATCGGGCGCGATGCCAAAGTTTTTTCTAAGTCGCAGTTCTATCGAACGAATATCGCCGGAAAGAATGTCGGTGCGCTCCGATGTGATGGCCGAGGTCGAGAGCGTTTCGACTTGGCGCTCGGTATCCTTAAACATAAGGAAAAGCGAAAGCGATCCTGTGAGGCAAAGGGTGAAAACGATGCCTGCACTCGTCCAGGCGAGGGCTTGGCGTTTTACATTTTGCTCCAAGGATTCGGATTTCATCGCATTCTCACCTTGGAAAATAGGATCGTTTCGTCAGAGTTCGGGATTTCCGATAGATCGACGCCGGGTTTTGCAACGGCAATGCTAGAAAAATGGAAGAGAGGCAAGACGTGGCCCGCTTCCTGCGCTTGAACGATAATCTCCCTCATGCGGGCGGAACGCTCCGCCGACGAAGGTAGGCCGCGTGCTTGGCGAAGTTGGGCTGAAAAATCCTCCGCGCCCTCTCCTGACGGAATGAACGGCGGATCTTTTTCGATAAAAAATGACATCGCACCTTCAAAATTCGGATCGGCGACGGCAACCTGTACGCCGAGAATGTCGAAATCGCCGCGCTTCATACGTTCACTCAATTTCGCGGTGGGGATAACTTCGATCTTGGCCGGATGTCCTGACAGATTCGAGATTGTCTTCCCCAGGGCTTCACGCATGCCAGAGAGAACAGGTGTATCCAGCAACAGAACCACTATGGCATTCTTGCCGCTCCACTTGTCGAGAGCTTGGAGCTTCGGTTGCCGAACGGAGTACAGCTCATAGCCGCGCGGAAAAAATTGTTCCGCGTCGGCATAGCCAGTGAGCCCCTTAAGCAATGAAGCGTTATTCACATTCTTTGCCAGGATTTTTATAAAGTTCGCGCCTCCAGCTTTCAGAAACCGCTTTGAGGGATAAAGGCTATAAACCTTGTCGAGACTGCGTTGCCAAGTTTTGAAGCCGTTTTTCCTCAAGTGGTCGAAGGTTTCCTTCGGCATGAGCGAGCCGCCGGAGGTCAGGTTCGGCCAGTCGTCCTTCTCAAAAGTTGCCATCAAATCAAAGCCATCTTTGGGGCGTTTGATTTCGACGAGCAAGGGCATATCCTTGGAGTAGGCGTACCAATTTTTATTCGCCTCCAAGGTCAAAACATCGCCGCGCTTCTCTTTAAGGAAAAATGGGCCGACAGTCTTTGAAAGATCGAGAGCGTCGCCCTTCAGGGCGACGAGCCCATACATGGGTTCGGTGAGCTTGAGCAGCAATCCGCTCTCCGAGACTGCACCCTTCGTTATAAAAATAAGAGTGCGGTCGTCGGGGGCCTCGATCCGGGTGACGGATTCAAATAGGGCCTTGAGATCACTTGCGTAGAGGCGCTTCGCCCGTTCCAGCGCAGTTTTGTAATCCGCAGCCGTAACAGAAGAGCCGTCAGACCACCGGAGGTTCTTGCGAAGGGTGAAGGATACACGGTCGGGTGGAAGAATCGCCCATGTTTCCGCCAAGCCCGAAACCACCTGGCGCTCGTTATTGAACACGACGAGCGGAGTAGCCAGGGCAACGGAGAGTTCAAGATCAGCCATAGTTAAAATATGGGCAGGATCAATTTCTCCGGCGAAATTCATATACGTTCTTACGCTTTTCGTATTCACCGACTTCTCCGAACCAGCAATCGCCATTGGCGAATTAAAGCCCACCAACGCAGCTAGGCTGACCAACACGAGCCATTTTTTCCATCTTATCATCCAAGACATATACAGTCCCCTTTTCATCCACCGCGATAACCTTGGCATCGGCTGCATTTTCGGGATGCTCATTCAAAAATTTCAATACCTGCTGATGCACGATCACCCGCTGTTCAATGGGAAGCTCCTCGACTAAGTGCAAGCCCTGTGGGAGTTCTCCCGCAAGCGCGGAAAACCCTGTCGCACTAGCGATTGAGAACAAGATCCCTTTGATTGCATTTTTACGCATACTTACCTCCTTAACCCACAAAGTGCGGGTGTTTGTTTCGTTTAGACAAATCATTCGTTCGGCCCCAAAAAATTTGCCGATGCCTGGGGCTTTTGACTCGCGCCACGATACGGTCGTCAACTTCAAAAGTTTTCGTATCGAATTCGCTGAGGTTCACGTCGTTCAACACGATTTGATGTCGCTCCCAATGGGAGCGCACTTCGTTCTCCGTGGCACTCACGATCCTCACCACTTCAGGCATCGTCTCTTTGTAGGCGTAGGCCAGGGAGTGAGCCCCTGGCGAGGCGCAAGTTCCAGGCCCGCCAGCGTGAAGAGCCGTAACCTCAGCGAGAAATTCAAATTGGATCGCGGAGTGTGCCGCCCTGAAGCACTCATTTGCGGCGGAGAGAATCGCGTCTTCCAGCCTGAACGCGGAGGCATGCCCCGCAACGAAATTTTCCTTCTCGTTAAAAAGGAGCGCAGAAATACACGCACCGTTGTTACCTTGACTCAGAAGAATACGAAGGTCGAAAAATTCTAGGCGCGGGCGTGGCTCTGCCTTCCATATAGATAAGGGCATCGGCCAAAGCGATTCGGGCACTACATAGAAAGGCCCGCCGTCTTCCCATGAGTTGAGAGCAACATCACGCTCAATCAATTCAAGTGTAGCCGCACGGATCGCAAGGTCAGCCGAACGATGCGCGGCCCAGCCATTACTTGTTTCCCTGATTTTACTGTCCGCGCAGAATTTGAAGAGGGCCAATCGCTCGAATGCTTCGGAAATCGCCTTTCCGCGGGCAAGGTCACGCGGGCCTTCGCCGTAGCCCGTAGCCGTTAAGCCCTCAGCTTCGGCAGTTACAGAGAGCGCCACGAACCCAGGAAGTGCATAGCCCTCTGGCCGTTTGATTTCCGCTTCACTGGAGATTTTCGGAATGAGTGAGAGCCGTGGGTTTTGAAAACCCGTTTTCACTCTCTGATTGTATTGAGCAAGATCGCCCATCATAAATCGGCCCCCTGATAAACACGAAGAGAGCAAGACCGATGCCAAAACTAGAAGTTTACTCTTTAACCGTTAGCTCCTCAAAAACCGCGAGAACAGCGCCCATAGGCCCTCTTCGGGAGGTTGATATACAACAAATATGTAATTAGTTCTTCAAATTTTTTGAATACTAAGGGTGCGATGGCCCCAGTTTTAGCAGGTAACTCATTGAAGAATAGACTGTTTTTGTTTGATTTCGAGTATTCAAAAAAATTGAATATCTCTGAATAAACTACACGTTCAAAATCTTTGAAGGCCGACAAATTTCTTGAATACGCGAGCCCCCCCCAAAAAGGGCATCTCGCGCTTATCCAACCAAAATTTTTGAATGTTTCGATCCTGCAAAATCCGCCTGTTTTCCCTAATTCCTCTTTGGTCTTCGGGCGTTGGCTCACAATCACGCAATAGCTGGCACTCCTTGCAATTTAATTTGGTGAGAGGGCGAAGAACCGCCCGCCTCACCAGCAAAGGAGAAAAGCTATGAGCTACCTACGAACGTGCCCGCGCTGCAATGAACGCGGCTACGAAGTTCTGAAAACTCACGCATTTTGTGTGAGCTGCAACTACAGCCCCGATCTTATGGATCGACCGCGATCATCCGATGATCTCCCCATTCCGGCGTGGGCCGAAAAGGTCGCCGCCCAGAAATCCCGCGAGAAAATCGCAAAACTAAAAGATGAAACCGAGGAATCGGTGGGCGGTGTCGCATGAGGCGCAGGATTGTCGTAATTCTCAAGGCTGCAATCCGAAAGCTATGGTGGTCTTCTGAAGAAGCGGATCGCGTACAAGAAAAAATAAACGCCGCTCGATCCGAGTTATATCGAAAGAACCCAGAAGCATTCATTCGCAGGGGGATTTTATGAATGAAACCAGAGTGCTGATGTTACTCAAACGCGAACTTTACGAACTCATGGGGGCGCTCTCGATTCGAGAAATTATGAGCAACGCCCGCTTGATTGCTGAACTGAACAATACGCTAAGGCTCATGGGCCAATAGGAGGGCAAGTGAAGACGGTCAAAAAAGAGGTGGGGGTAATTCTCGATTCGATTTCCAAGGAAGAAGTTTCCGGTAATCGGAGGATTAGATCCATCGTTCGGCGAATCAAGAAGTTGCTCATGCTCCTCAAGTAAGGACATACGCGCCGACTCCAATCATAAAAATAAATTTTTAAAGGGGAATTTCAATGGAACTCGAAGTGAATAAAATGAAGCATGATGTGTTTGTTGGAAACCAGACCAGCCAGAAACTTGAAAGCGCATTTCATATCGGCTATGCGCTGAAGTACGAAAACCTGAAATACTACATCCTGAAGCTGTGGCCGTTCCCGAATGTCACCTATTACCTAAGCATGAACCGCGATTCCTCGGAAAAATTCACGATCTTCACCAAGAAAGTCGAAAACGAAAGCGGCGAGCATTTTCAAAATCCCGTTGGTTACGCGATTTTGCGCAGCGACTTGAAGGAGTATCTGGAGATCAACCTGCGTCTTCCGAAACAAAAGGTCTATATGTCCATCTATCCGAGCAACTAAGGCTCGGCACCCGCGCAACAGTCAACCCCGCCACTAAAAAAGTCCGTTTGAAGGACTTTCCATTTCGCAAAGGGGTTTTATGAAAATCAAAAAGTTCTGGGCCGCGTTGTTCGGCTCCGTGGGGATGCTACTGGCCCCCGCGATGGCGTTTGCCAGCGTTGAATCAAGTCTGATGGCCGTGCAGTCAAAGCTCATCAATACAGTTCTTCCGCTCGTTGGGATTCTGGGGTTGGTGTTCGCTGCATTCTCGTTCTTCACGGGATCGCAGAACGCTCGCTCGCACCTGATCCTGGCGATCATGGGGGCCGTCGTCGGATTCGGCGCACCCTCCATCATCGAATTTGTCCAGACACTCATCCACTAGGGGCCACCCGCCCGCTGCCGCTCGGAGAATTGTCTTTCTCTGGGTGGCGGCGGTTCTTTCGTTGGAGATCACACATGGCTTTGAAAGTAACGCCCGTCAGCCAGTGCTTGGAGAAAAAGCTGCAAGTCATGGGATTTGAAATTCCTGACTTGCTGTTCATCTTCTTCCTGCTCTCGATCCTAAATTTTCTGTTCGGCGCAGCTTCGGGGAAGTTGTTTTTAGTGTGGCTCCCCACTCTGGCAGTGGCCCTCACAATTCGCATCGGAAAGCGCGGCAAGCCCGACAACTATCTACTGCACCTAGGAAAATTCTGGGTGAGGCCGAAAGCTCTTTGGGCATTCCCTGAATCAAGAATTTTTCAAAAACCGCCGCGACTATTGCGCAAGGGGGCTAGATGAAAACTGACATTTTGACCGATGAGCTTCAGCTCTGGGGCTTTGAACAAGATCGCATGATTTTCGAGGACGGTTCGCTGGGGGCCGCCATCAGAGTTTCGCCGCTAGATGTGGTTGCCTATTCTGATGAAGGAAAAAACGCGCTAGCTGGAAGTCTGATTCAATTTCTTAATAGCTTGCCAAGCGGATTGGACATTCAATTCGTCTGCGACATTCGAGATGGCAATGAAGAGGAGATCGCTGGTTTTGAGAAAACCGCGCTGGCCTCTACCAACGAGGCGGCAAAGGCGCTCGCCTTGGGTCGCGCTTCGATGTTTCGGAAATTTGACCAGCAGGGATTCATCCCGAAGTACGATCTCCATATCTTTGTACGGAAGGCGTTTTCGCAACGACTCACCGATAGGACGAAATTCTTTTCATTCACACCAAAATTTCAAGAAGTAACAGAAGATCGTTTGAAGAAAGAGCTATCTTTCTTCGACCGCACGCTTGAAGACCTGCTTCAGGGCATTAAATCATTGGGTTTGAGCGCCCGCGTTCTCGCCCCCGATGAAGTTTTGAAACTCACCTACAAGCAATGGAATCCCACGCGCAAAATCGGGCTTGGTCAGTATGACCCCGAAGACCTGCGTGAATCGCTTTGCCTCACCGACATCTCGATTTCTCAGGAGGGATTTTGCATCGGCAAAGTCCATCATAGGGTTTTGTCTCTTAAGATTCTGCCGGAGGCGACGTACTCCTGCCTTGGCGCAATCCTTCAGGGGCTTCCGTTCGGATCGCGGCTGTTTTTCTCCGTTCATGTGCCGGATCAGACGAAGGAGATGGAGGGCCTCAAGACACAAAGGCGCATTGCTTTCTCAATGGCGCGGGGAAAGCGAAGCGGCGTTTCTGACATCGAATCCGAGGCAAAGCTGCAAGACCTGGAAACGCTGCTGGAGCAAATGATCGCTAGTGGCGAAAAGGTTTTTCGCCTGAGTCTCAATATCCTCCTGAAATCGGAGAGCCTTGAGGAGCTGGACGACAAAGTAAATCAGGCCCTCATTGCAGTGCGAAGTCTTGGGAGTAGCGAAGCCATGCAGGAAACGATTGCGGCCTTCGACATTTTCTCGCAGATGGCAATTCCTAATGCACGGACGGCGGAGCGATCCAAGCGAGTGAAGACATCAAACCTTGCCGATCTCCTCCCGATCTACGGTGCGTGGACGGGAACCACTGAGCCAAGTGCTCTTTTACGAAGTGGCTCCGGTGCGCTCTTGAAGTTTGACCCGTTCGATTCAGAATTTACGAACTCCAACATGCTGATCTCTGGTGGGTCAGGCAGCGGAAAATCCTTTCTCACAAACATCATCCTCATGCAGATGCTCAAAGAGAATCCTAAGATCTTCTTTGTCGATATTGGCGGGAGCTATAAAAAGCTCTGCGAAAACCTGGGGGGGCAATATCTTCCGCTCGGCGTCTCCGAGGGAATTGCGATCAATCCTTTCGACCTGGCCCCAGGTGAGGAAGTCGTCTCGAACCAGAAAATTAAATTTCTGGTGGGGTTGATCGAACTCATGGCGAAGGAGGAAGATGTTTCGCGTCTGCCGAAGCTGGAGCGGGCCGAGCTGGAGGAGGCTATTAGAGAGGTGTACGCGACATCAAAGGCACCACGCCTCTCTGATCTCCGGACGATTCTCCTCAACCATAAAGACCCAACCATCAACCGCTTCGGAAAAATTCTCGCACCCTGGTGCGGGGATTCGCTGTTTGGCAAATTCCTCGATCAGAGGACGAATATCAGCCTCGATAAGCAAGTGGTCGCATTCGATCTCAAGGGCATGGAAACCTACCCGGAACTCCAGGCCGTTTGCCTGTTCCTTATTACCGATCTTGTGTGGCGCGAGGTTCAAAAAGATCGGCTCACCAAAAAATTCCTCTGCTTCGATGAGTGCTGGAAGCTCCTCAAGAACGAATCGGGGATCGTGTTCATCGAGGAGGTTTTTAGAACTTTCCGCAAATATAAGGCATCGGCCATTGCGATCTCGCAGGACATAGACGACTTCGCTAAATCGCGGATCGCAGGGGCATTGCTGCCAAACTGCTCGATCAAGTGGCTGCTGCTCCAGCAGCAGGTGGACGGCGAACGGCTGAAAGAGGTTTTAGACCTCAACGACAATGAAGTGCAGATGGTGAAGTCACTCTACCAGGAGAAAGGGCGGCTATCTCAGGCATTTCTGCTAGCACAGAAAAATCGCATCATCGCCGTTGTCGAATCCACGCCGCTTGAATACTGGATCGCTACCACCGACCCGAAGGATTTGGCCGCTGTCGATCAACTCGCGGCGGATTGCCCGAATGACTCCCATCTTATGCGGCTGCGTATTCTCGCGGAACAATATCCTCGCGGCATTGCGGCTTTCGAGAAAGAGAGGGTTTCGTGAAGAAATTAAAGAAAGTGATCTTCGTTCATTTGATGGCTCTCGTTCTGGTGTTCGCGCCAACCACCAGCCGCGCCGATTTTTGGGGTGGCGACATTCCGCTACTAATTCAGATCGTGACGAACACGGCCCAGCAGCTCATTGCGCTCAAGGAGATTATCGGCAATGGGGCTGACACCCTTGGACTCTTACGAGACATCAATCGAGGCATCAACGATTCGCTCGGCATCGTAAGGACGATTTATCCCAACATCGACCCAGGAATTTACAAAAATTGGGATAAGTTCGACCAAGCCTTGCGGGGCTTGGAGCAGATTTATGGTGCCGTGACACCTTCGCAGGATGCGAGAGTGCAGAAAGACACGGATCAAAGTGTGGCGGAAGCAATTTCTCTCAATAACTCCATCTACAAATACACTGCTGACATCGACCAGATTGGGGAAGCCATCAAGCAATACAGTCACGCAGTTTCTCCTGGCGGCGCACAAAAGCTCACTGCCGAAAGCATGGGCGTGATGTTGACAGTAATGAATCAAAGTCTTCGCACCCAGGCGACGGGTCTAAAAATCCAAGCGCAAGCTTTGGCCCTTCAAAACCACCGAGATAAGGAAATGACCCGTCACATGATGGATGTTTCCGGCCAGCTCGGAGAATCCCTAAAGACCCAAAACCCTAACTACAAACTTCCGAGGTTTTGAGTATGACTGATTTATCGTGGCTCGCTCAAGAGGCGCGGAATATCCACGCCGTCTTCGAGACGATGTTCTATGGACTGGCCGTCGTTCTTGTGTTGGTAGGGGTGATAAGCGAATACTTCAAGCTCCCTATCGGCGGAATGGCGTTCACGCCGGAGCTGGTTGGGCGCGTGCTGATCGCAGCCTTCTTGCTCCACAGCTATGCCGAAGTGACGAATACGTTGAGCGACGTAACCGACGCACTCGCTTCCCGTATCGGCGACTATAACAACTTTAATCTCGTCACCACGAGGATGAAAGAAAAGCTCGATACGATGGCATGGAGCTGGACGGCGGTGAAGGACAGCATCATCATGCTTTTTTCCTTCGTGACATTCTTCATTCTTTACATCTCGGTTTTCATCACGAACGCCGGGGTCATCTACGTTTGGACGATTCTGTATGTGTTCTCGCCAATACTGATTGCGTTTTTCATTCTGCCTGCGACAGCGGGCGCGACAAAGGCACTCTACCGTTCTTTAATTGAAGTCTGTATGTGGAAAATTGTGTGGGCGACGCTGGCGGCTTTACTTTGGAGTAGCGCACTGAGCGATATGAACAAGGCCGACATCAATTTCCTGACAGTGATTTCGTTCAACCTGATTCTGGCGCTCTCGCTTCTTGCAACACCAATAGTCGTCAGTGCCCTCGCATCAAAAGGAATGTCGTCAATGGCAAGCTCTGCCATTGGAACGGCGGCGATGGCCGCGACCTTCAGTCCAACCCTAGTTGCCAAGAAGGGCGTCTCTGCTGGTGTAAGCGCAGGGAAGGGGGCGGCTGGCGCGTTTCCAAGACCTGATGACAAAAAATCCTTGAAACCAAAAGGTGTCTAAGAACGCCGCACTGAATCCAGATTTTTTCCGTATTAAGTGGAAAGGAAATCTATGCGTTTTTCTATGGCTTGGGCCGACGTTGCGAAACAAAACAACGTGCTTCGTATCGCTGTGCTTGGTGTCACTTTTGTTTGCGTCGTCGTTTTGATGATCGCACTGAAATTTGCCTTCAAAGAGCCGCTTGTAATTGAGCGTGGGTGCTTCTCTGCGGCAGCGTCTACGCAATCGCAAGCGCAGACTCCGCAGGAAATCGAGGCGTTTATTGGGGAGGCCATCGCGCAGCGGTTTAACTCCGGCGCGGCTGTCGTTGGCGACTACTTCGCCCTGGAAGAACTGAAGGCCCGTGACACTGAACAGTCGGAGCTGGCGCGGCGGGAAATCAGACAGAAGGTCGTTGTGAACTCCGTCGCAAAGCAAGGTGACGACTATCTTGTGGATGCCGACCGCATCCTGTCCGTTGGAAAAATCAGATCGGCATTTCAAATGCCAATGACCGTCTCCATCGCAAAAGCCACGCGCACGAGCGGCAATCCGTATGGTCTTGTCGTCCTGCGTGTGGCCCCAATCAAGACGGAGGACAAAAAGGATGGCAAATAACCAACGACATTCCGAGTTGTTCTTTTTCGCCCTCATCTTCGCTCTGCTTATGGCCTTCACGCTCAACGCATTCGCTGACGAGGTGAAGGTTGTTCGGCTCGACGAAAAGACAATCGGCAAGGTGTTGATCTCAACGCGGGGAACGGTGTTAAGTTTCCCGATTAAACCCTCGAAGGTTATCCTTGGGCGTGCGGGAACATTCGGAATCGAGTATGTCGAAAACGATCTTGCGATTTCGCCCCTTAACATCGCCGCTCGTTCCAACTTGTTCGTTTATCTCTTCGGGCGGCGATTCAGCTTTGACCTGATTACATCGACCCAGGGCGGAAGCCCCGTGATTCGCGTGCTGGATGCAATCGAACCCAAGCCCGAAACATCTCCGCCACCCAAAAAGGGAAAGGGGAAAAAATGAACTCGGACAAGATCGAATCCGTTGAAATGACTTCGGAGGGCAAGGCGAAAAAAACCTTCCTTGAAAATTTCAGCTACATTCGGCGCGAGGCCAATCAAGGCAGGCGGTACAAGATCGCGGGGGTGCTGATGGCGTTTATCGCCATCGGCATTTCCTTCTTTCGCGGTGAACCCGAGGAACC
Organism: Bacteriovoracia bacterium; assembly: GCA_050246755.1. GTDB lineage: Bacteria > Bdellovibrionota > UBA1018 > CAIPTA01 > CAIPTA01 > JAKFYM01. Next base: position 1,311,913 of record JBFWVL010000001.1, on the reverse strand, counting down.
AATCGAAGCCCATGCGCCGATGTCGATTCCCTCGGTCGGCTTGGAGCAAGTTGATCCCACAAAGGGCAACTATTCCCGAGCCGTGGACGCAAGGCAGTTGGATCAGAACCGCCGTTCCCCAAGATCAGGAGTTCCACTCAAACTCTCCGGCCCAAAGCTCATTGCGCGGTCAAGAAATTTACAAGTTCCTCCCGGCACTCTTGTCCGTGCCGAGCTAGTGACTGGTGCCTCAAATGGAGCGGTGAAAGCCATCTTGAAGGATGATGTGCGAGTGAATGGCGAAACGTTGATCGAGGCGGGATCGACGATCTTGGGCCGAGGGGCTTCCACTGAGGATCGTCTTTTCGTGGCGTTCACAAAAATTCTGCACAAGGACGGTGATATTTCTCAGGTGGCGGCGGAAGCCGCAGATAGCTCCGATAAGACGATGGGGTTAAAGGGATCGAAAATCGCAAGCCGCGCTATCAAACTTGCGGCAAATGTGGGGCTCAAATTTCTTTCGGGAGCTTCGCAAGCCCTTCAGGAAACGGAAGGGCAATATGGGGCCACGATCAGAAAGCCCACTATGCGAAACGCTCTCTTGAACGGTACCGCCGAGGCTGCACTCGAAGAGTCGAATCAGATTGCGTCTGAATACAAAAACTCTGCGCCAGTAATCGAGGTGAAGGCCGGAACAGAGTTTTTCCTTTTCTTCGCCGACAACGGGGGATGAGTGAAAACTAAAACTGAAAAGCAGGACAACATCGGGAAGTTTATCAGGGCAATGAAGCGCCTATCACGCCCCTTCGTCGAGGTCGCGCACGGCGTGCGAAAGGGCACTATTCCCTATTTCGAGTGTGGCGCGTGGGCGGTGATGTTGAGCGTTTTCACTGCCTGCGGGGCTGATGTGTGGCTTCTAAAAAAAGCGCATCTCGCATTTCTCTACCCATACAATCACCCCATCATTTATTGGACGTTCCAGGCGGCCCTTCTGACCTCTGGCTTTTGGCTCTGGGGAATCAGGGAGGCCGTGAAACTACACAAGCTCCTTTCGACCCTGACGGCAATTTTCATCGAGGCGGGGCTTAAGACCACCTTGGGCCGCCTCCCTTCGTTCATTGCTGACCGCCCGATTGATGGTGGTGTGCGCGAGATGGTGCTTTCCATGAATGGCGTTCCGCTCTCGGCATTTAAGCAGGCGCGGGAAAAGCTGGAGACGGATGTTTTCGGATTCATCGAGGAGATGAAGGAGGCTCGCACCAAGGGCCTCATTAAAATCAAGTACGCCGAAAAAGACATCCCGAAGATCATCACCCTGGATAGCCCCTATGGATACAGAGGCTATAATTTCATTATCGGCAACACCCGCACGGGTCAGAAGCGCTCAAGCCTGGAATCGACGCCGCACCTGCTGATCGCAGGAACAAGTAACTCCGGTAAATCGACTTATCTCAAGCAATTCATCTCGACCCTTTACTTGAACAATCCCTCGTGTGAGTTCACGCTGATCGACCTTAAGAACGGCCTTGAGTCGATCCAGTTTCATAACTTGCCGAGGATTCAAGTCATCATTCGCCCGCAAGAAGCGGTCGAGCGCCTTGCCCGTCTTCAAGGCGTGATCGCAAAGCGGGCAAAGTTTCTCCTAGAAAATAGCTGTCATAAAATCGAAGAATTTTTCGCGCTCCCTAAAGACAAGAAAAAATGGACGGATGATTTCAAGTCGGACAAGGATTTTGGCCGTCACGTTGTCATTGTAGATGAAGCTGCCGAGCTATTCCTCGTTGGCGCGGAGCTAAATGCGGAGGGTGCTTCTAAGGCTCGCCGGGTCGTGGCGCAGCTTGCGGCTCAAGGCCGCGCGGTCGGCGTTCATGTCATCGTCTCTACCCAGCGTCCCGATGTGAAAGTGATCGACGGAACGATCAAGACAAACTTGCAGGGCCGTCTTTGCTTTCACATGCCAGACAACGCCTCCAGCATGACTATCCTAGATAGCGTTCGCGCCGCAGACCTTCCCGACATCAAGGGCCGTGCTATCTGGCGCGATGGAACTGAAATGTCGGAGGTGCAGGTGCCCCTTCTTGCCGATGACAAAATCGAGGCCCTTTTGAGTCCGATGAGAGAGAAGAAAGTCATCACCTCTAATGAGGTCACTCCGCTTGACGATCCTAGCGAAGATTCAAAAGAGGTCGGCGTATGAGTAAGAAAAAGATTTTCTCGCTCTCGGCAAACACAGAGCTTCCGATCCTGCATTTCCTTTGGCGCGTTAAGGTTGCCTCCACTTCGGCAATCTTTCTTCGCTTCGAGGCAGACTTTCGCTGGAAGGAATTTACGGCTTACAAGCGGCTCCTGATCCTCCGAAAGAAAGGCTGCCTAGATACTCGCTCAGACGATTCGGGAAGTTTTCGCGTGTGGACGCTAACGGCAAAGGGTTTTAAAGCAATCCAGCCGAATCTCTTAACGCTTAAGGAAGTGGGCTATGCTTCCGAAAGCGTCGGGCATGACCTTCATGTTCTTGCAGCCCATTATGGTGAGTGGATTCCAAAAGGGGCTGCCCCCGACGTTCGCTTTGTGACTGAGCAGGAGTTACGTCGCATTGATGGCGTCGATCTTCCCAGGTGGGCAAGACCACTGCAAAGCCACAAGCCAGACGGAATTTGGTATTTCCCCGAATCAAATGCCAAAACGCTTTTAGCTCTGGAAGTCGAAATCAGTCGCAAGCGGGCGAACGAATACGAGGCTCTGGGTGTGTTCTACTCAGAAGAAAAAAGCATCAGCTCTGTCCTCTGGATCGTTCAAAGCAAGGGCCATGCAAGTTCGATGATTGCCGCATTTCAGGCGACCGCAAACAGCTATCGAGACATTCATAATTTCGTGCTGCTCGATGATCTCAAAAAATCAGGCTGGGCTTCCGTGATCGCCCTCGGCCCTAACGCCGGATCATCCATCCATAATTTTTTAGAAAGTGCTCGTCGTAACCAATCCGTAACCAGGCCGTCTCCAACCCATCACCACGGTTACGCTGAGAAAATGCTCAACTTCCATCTAAAGCGATTCAATTCAAGCACTTCCTCAGCGGCCCGAAATTCAAAATTTCGTGCATGACTACACCTTCCGCATCAAAATCCGCATCACTCCCCATCCTTACAAAAATCTCACGCTCCCAAATCCTTATTTGTTCTAGCTCGAAGGAGAGTTTCCGCATGAAAAAGACGATTATAGTTTCCTTATTTGTATCTCTCTTGGTTGGGTGTTCTACCATAGGAAAGAAACCCGCAGCGAATGGAGACAAGAAACTCCCGCCATCGCTGAGGAACGCCGAAGTCAAAACGCTATGGATTCCAGACAAAATCGAATCTGACCGCTACGAAGAGGGCCATTACCTCTACATCATTGAAAAGCCTGCGACGTGGAGGGCTGAATAATGTCTGAAGAAATCAAAAAGAAGCGTATTCCGAAATACGACCGCGTAACGCTTTATGAGGAAGCCATGAAGCGCGTCGATGGTTGGATCAAGCAAGTGCAGGACTCCAAAGCAGGAGTCTCGCTATTCAGGAAAGACATTTTGAACTGGTATCTCCTGAACGCGCCGGAACAACTGAGCGCGGGCGAGATAGCGGACTTGGCCGCGCAGTTCTTCGATCAGGAGCGATTCTTGAAGCAGGCCCTCAAACGGGTGCGAGACGCAAAAGGTCGCGGCGAAACGCTCTCGCTACAGGCTCTAATGAGCGACGAGCAGAGCGTAAAACCCAAGAAACCGCGCAAGCCTCGTGCGCCGAAAGAAATATCCACAGAAGCCATTTGTGCGGACTCTGAGACGCCCCATGCAGACGAATTTTCATAGGTAAAATGTCCGAATTTCGTCTCTGATTTCCGCCTCGCACTCGCCCCTCATTTCTTGAAAAATCACGGGGATTTTGCTATGGTGAAATCTGATTTTTCACTCTGTAAAAAGAGTGATTTGCTCTTTCTCAACCGAATAGTAGTTCTGGAAGTTCAAACGGGCGGTGACTTATGGAAGTAAGTCTCACGCCGAAGCAGGCGATCAATCTTAGCTTTGACGGCTCTGATTGGTTGGGTGCTTCCGAGGCGGCACTTTACTTGCGTATCTTACGCAAAGATGGAACGCCTTGTGTGGAGCGGATTCGCAACCTTGTCAATCAAGGGAAGATTCCCTTCTACAAACCGTTTGGACGACTGTTGTTTAAGAAGTCCGAATTGAAGCAGCTCATTGAGTCCTCTCGCAAAGGAGGATTCAAATGTCGGTAAGTTCATATATTGATTCAAAAACCGGAGAGCAGCTTTTCAAAGTCCGTGCAAGGCGTTCAAGTTCCGTCCAAGTTGGGCTGGAGATTGATAAGCGGCAAAAGGGATTCAAAACCCTGGCCGCCGCAGAAAAGGCAGAGCGAAAGCTCCTCCTTGAAGCCGAGCGCGAATTGCTGGAGGCCGAACAAAAAGGTCTTCTCTGGTCAACCCTTGTGGATGAATGGGAGAAGGTCGCAAGCGGCTACAACGCGGCAGAGACAATTTTCCAAAAACAACTCAATCCCAATACGATTGCTGATTACACCATTGTCATCAGAACGCATTGCAAGGAATGGGAGCGGCTGCACGCGAAAGAAGTCGACCGTGCGCTGGCTTGGAAAACTCTCGATCACGTTGAACGGACAGTCTCGGTATCGCGGCGCAAACGTCTAAGGATCGCGGTTGATGCGGTCTATCGTTGGGCGACGCTTTCTGGGCGTCTAAAGGGTGTCGTCTCGTTTCCCACGGAGGGCTTCAAAGGCTCGATCCGCGAAGAAGAGAAGATGCCGGAGATTCTGAATCTCACACAGATTCGGGATTTGCTGAAGTACGCGGGCGAAATCAAGCACGAGTGGTTCCATCACTGGGCGTTAGCACTTTTCACGGGAATGCGTTCCGGTGAGCTGTACGCGCTTCACTGGGATCAAGTGGATTTTGAAAACAACCTTATCTATGTGCATCGCAACTGGACGAGCAAAACGGGAATCGGCCCCACCAAGGGTCGTTACTGGCGCTCAGTTCCAATCGGGAACACGCAAGTCCTGAAGCTCCTGCAAGAGCTGAAGGCGGTCACAGGAGACGACAAGTTCGTTCTGCCTCACCCCATTGCCTGGAGCCGTGGGGAGCAGGCGAAAATCTTGCGGGCCTTCTGTGATGGCTGCGGGTTTCCGAGCATCAAGTTTCACACCCTGCGGGCTTGCTGGGCGACCCAGCTTATCCGCGACCGCGTGGCTCCTGGTGTTGTGATGAAAATGGGAGGTTGGAAAGACATCAAGACCATGCAGCGGTACATCCGTCTTGCTGGGATTGAGATTGAGGGCGGAACGGCGAGCCTCAAGCTCTTGCCTGATACGGCGGTGCTTGATCGAACCGTGGAGCTTTTCAATGCGGAGCACAGTGCCTGAAACAACAACCGGAGCTATTCGTAGTGCTAAGGGGCTTGTCCGCATGGGGCGGGCAAACTCCGGGCACTAATGATCTAAGTTGGTGATTTAGTGGGATTTCCTAACTATCCGCCACTTATAGGCAGTCGGTACCTCAAGCAACAAAGTTCTAAATTCTCCATCTAAAATGCGGATTGTCTTGTTGTTCCTAACCGTGAAAGTAAACAATAGTAGTAACGAATGCGTCAGTCTGACCGAAGAAAACGCAGGCGTTTTAGCTATAATTAGAGCTGAGTTAGGGGAGCAGGGCTTATGAAAATTTTTCTCATTTTTATCTCTGGTTTAGCTGCCACCTTTGTATTGATCGCCGGATTTTTCTATTTTCTTTTCGTCCCACCCGAAGCGAAAAAAGCCGATCTAGCATTGGCGATTGGTCCGAAAGATCGATTTACGATCTCGGGCACGATTGTTGTTCCGCCGCCACTTAAAGCCGCGGTCAAGAATGGCCATGGACAGCTAGTTATTCATCTTTTCAGCGGTCCGCTTTATGCGCCCGTGGATTTGATCAGCCTACCGATACCGGAGCCAAAATTTCCCATAAAGTTCAGCCGAACATTTTCGCGAGCCGACCTTAAAAGCAGAGGCCTGATCAAAGATAATTTAACTGTTTTTGCCACCTACCGATTCGATGCCTCTACTTCGCTAGAGCAAATGCGATCGCTTCTCGCTCAGCCGCAGGTAAATGGCAGAAAAAGAATTGCTCTCTCGAAGGAGCAAGTAGAAAGCATGAACGTGCCTGAGGCGGTGGACATCGGGAATTTGTATTTAACGCGCTTCTATAGGCATGGTGGTGGCGAAAATTGCTCTTCTAGCTCCGTTCTATTGTCCGGGAAGATTACGCCCTCGGCCGATTTTTTAAAAAATAACCAGGCAGGTAAATTCGCGTTAGTGGTTTCTCCCGATGAGGTTCCTCCCAGCAGCGTTTCCCAAGATAAAATTCTTCCGGACGACCTGGATGCAGTGGCAATTCATTATCAATTTATAGACTTCAGTAAGGGCGCGGTAGAATTTTCCATTCCTTTTAAAAAAACAACTTCGCCATTTTTAATTTTAACGGCCATTAAGTGTGCCGAGGGCGAGGCGCTCAAGAGTTGCGCCGCACGTAATTACCCGATCTCCTCCGACGCCAGTAATCCTGCCCGCTTTCGAATTACCGGCAGAGAATTCGAGGCTCCATTTTGTGGAACGACGGCCTTTCAGGCCTTTATCCACCAGCCAGAAATTAGCCAAGTTTCTCCAGGAATACCGGAGCCGAATCCAGTTAATGCGACTGCGCCACAAGAATTCATCAGTGGTGAAAATATATCGAAATGAAAAGAATCATTTTAGCTTTGATCGGTGTCTTTTTTTTAGCGGGTATCGCCGCGTATTTTTGGTTTACAAGTCCTGGTCATGGTTCGCGCAGTATTTTTTTCAAAATCGATTCTTCTCTCAGCATCGTTCAGGAGCGGTTTAACGGGAAAAACCGGCTTTCCCATTATTTCGACGAGATTGCCGGCACCTGTAGCAGCTCTTCCGGAAAATTTTCCGAGGCATTGTGGCCGCCTAAGCGGCTCGAGCTCAGCCCATTTCTTTTTTTCCCTTTCGCGCGGCCCGTTTGGCTAACCGAGCCCGCGCCGAATCCCAAAAAATTACGTTGCCATGATTCTTTGGGGCATGAATTCGAATTTCAAGCTGTTAATCCCATTCGCGCGGTTATCGAAAGAGCGCCCGGACAGCTTATGCGGTTCACCCCGGTAAGCGTTGGCCGAGTGCGTATAATCGGAAAGAATATCCGTGTTTTATGGGGCTCCCCGATTGGCGAGGTGGAGATTCAGTCGCAAGAAGAGGCGAGTGTATTGGTAGAGGTATATGATGACGCGGATAAAAAGAGAACTAATCAGCATCTCATCGTGGAGCGCGGCAAAGTAAGCGCGCGCGTGGTACGGCCCGACACCCCAATTTCTTCCACGGCCGTGCTTGAGCTAAGGGCAGTTACTGGTGGAGAGCTGAAATGGGAGAATCCTTCTGCAATCGTAACCTCAGAAAAAGCGGCCGTCGTGCTGCCCTCAGGGTTTTTTTGGCGCTAACTATATAAAATCACGCGGCTTTTTTGGTCGTCCCCTCGGTGGAGCTAAGGTGGCGCTTTTATTAAATTTTATGTTGTACCATTTTAATCAAGTATGCTAGGTTGCGCCTAGATCTTTGAATCACCCACGGAGACAAAATGAAAAAGTCGCTTTCTCTCTTAGCCTTCGCCCTCTGCTCGGCCCTGCCAGCTGCGCAAGCCATGCCGAAGGCCGCAGGAAATAAAAAGATGGTAACCCGGATCCTGTCTGGCCCCAATGCCCTGCAGCTATTCGGCGCTTTGGACTTGCCCCTATCCGGGACCGACGAAGCCAGAGAGAAAATTTTTGAAGGCAAGGAAAACCCAATTGGAATCAGCTGCCGCCAAAATTCATTTTTGGCTACCGCCTGCTCCGTTTCCGTTCAGGCGGATGAAATGGAAGATGCAGAAGAAATGATGCTTTTTGGCGGAGACGCGAAAGCGCTTTACGAGTCTATGAGCGGGGTCGTATACGTTGGTCGCATCGGCGACGCAAAAATTTTTTCCGATACCGATGAGTCGGTTAAAATACTATGTTCGCGCAGCGTAATATCAAACGGCAATCGTTATGCGTGTTCGGTTGATTTAGTTCGAAACTAAAATGTCGATCGAGCGCCTATTTCCAACGCTTCTCTACCAAGCAACGCTGACGGGAAAATCATTTCGCCGAAGGCAGCTTTTAGCCGAAGTGGATGACATAGCCGGCTTGGACGTAGCGGGTGTGCATTGGTCTAAGAAAAATTACCGCAATGGATTTACTTCCTATGCGTCGGCCAACAACCTTCATCGGGTGTCTCCTACTTTCGGCGCCCTGGAAAAAATTATTGATAGGCACGTGCGAAAATTTTCCGCCGCCCTCGAATTCGATTTGCAGGGCGGTAGGCTTGCCATGACCAATTGCTGGATAAACATCATGCCGGTAAATGTGCATCATGGCCTGCATCTCCATCCTTTATCCGTGATCAGCGGAACTTTTTACGTAAGCACCCCTAAGGGGGCTAGCGCGATTAAATTCGAGGACCCGCGGCTACCGGGTTTTATGGGGGCGCCCCCGAAGAGAGCCGGAGCAAGCAAAACGAACCGCACCTTCGTGGAATTTGCCCCTAAATCAGGGTCGCTGCTTCTGTTTGAAAGCTGGTTAAGGCATGAGGTGCCGATGAATGCATCCCACGAGCCGCGCATTAGTATTAGTTTTAACTACGGCTGGGAATGAACGAATATTTATTAACGAGATTTTTCACGTTCGCCACGCCACTTTCGATTTCATTCTGCTTTAAGAAAAGAAGATAAAGAGAAATCATCATAAATCCAAAGCCCGGCAAATTCATGAATAGGAAAATTCCTAAGTGCATGAAGGTTCCGAATAGAAGCATCGGTAATCTTAAGCGTGGTACCCAAACCAATATCGGAACGTAGATTTCCCAAAAAAGAACTACGTACACTCCGGTGGCGAGCAGCACTGGGGCGTGTGCCATGAAACTCATATCCCAGCGCTGTAGATTTCCCATGGAAAGAATATCCCAGAGTGCGGACCCATCCCACCAGCGGGTGCCCTTGCACTTCTCCAGCCCGGAAAATCCATAAACGACGCAAACCTGCAGCTGCATGAGGCGCCATGCAATATGGCTTGCCGCCGATTGTCGCTTGCTTCCCCGGCCCAGCCAGGCGTCTATGGAATAGCGGGCGTTCGAGTTTGCAAAGCAGAGGTAGAGGAGAAAAAATGTGCCGATCATGTCTACGCCAAATATGGCGCTGAGGTTGCGGTTCAAAAATAAAATATGCAATACGTACGTGCCGATCGCGGAAAACCTGGTGAACAAACCAAGGGCCTGCGAAAGCAGTAACGCTAAAAATAGGGTGTGCAGGCCGTGCAATAGCCAAAGCGGACTGGAATCGGTAAAAATAGTTGGATGGTATTGAAAGAAAGGCAAATTTTTTGCGTACCAGGCCGGAAGAATTCCGGTTCCGGAATAGAAGAACTCCACGTCGAATGCGCGAGAAAAATAGAAAAAAAACATAACCAGGCAGAAGCAAAAACGGAAAATAGCCAGAGACGTGAGCTGGGCATTCGAGCGTGAATCGAACCAAAAATAATTCCAGCCCGTGCCTAGCGCGAGGATTTGTGATCTTAGCCAAGAAATCATAAGTCCTCCGGGCAATAGTAAGTTCCCAAGACGTCGATCTTAAATTCTACGGGATCGGTCATCCGCCTTTCCCCTTTTTGCACCATCTCCAGCGAAGGTTGTGAACCCACGACGCGCCAAAGCTTTCCAGACGTCATGCCTGGGTGCTGCCGGCATAAATAGCGCACAAACATATTGCGTATATTTTCGTCGGTGGAGGCGATAAAGCGGCTCATGCTCATCCGGCGATTGTGGCGATCACGGAAAAAGAATGGGTTGGTTTCATCGGGAAAACGACCGCTTACCGCGAGTCCATTTTTCATTTCGAGCGTGTAGTCGATATAAAGTGGCGGGGAAATTGGCTCGGGCGCGAAGAATCCCCAAGTGTGTGCGAGCCCGAAAAAATTCATGTATGGGCGATAGACGGGGGCAATAGATTGACTTAAGTAAGAGTAAGGATTGGGGGCGGTGAAAACTCCCACTAAATGAAAAATTAGAAATGCGCTAACTAGACCGCGCGCCCAGGGTTTATTCATACGTCCATGATAGGACATTTATTCCACGGCGAGAATCTTCTTCTGAAGACGTTCTTTCAGCTCCGTTCTAATCACCTTTCCCAGCGAAGAGCGGGGTATGTAGTCGAGGGAGACAAAGTGCTTAGGGACCTTTCTTGCATCTAGGCGCTCCTGTAAAAAGGCCCGTAACTCCCGTGTATCCAGCTTTCGGTCGAGGCAAACATAGGCGGCACAGGCCACTTCACCCCACTCCGTATCGGGCAAGCCGGTTACGGCAAAATCGGATAGGCCTGGAAACTGGGCTAGTTCTTTCTCGATTTCTGCCGGAAATATATTTAGTCCGCCAGAAAGGATTAGGTCCGATTTTCTGCCATGCACTGCGAGTGCGGTCCCGTCGAAGGTACCGAGGTCGCCGGTGCGGAAAAATCCGCCCTCGAGGGGCAGTGGTTGAATCTGGCCGGCGGAAAAAAAACCAGAAGCCAGGCAAGGCGACCTAACGAGAATTTCCGATGCCTTATCCACAGAAATATTCACTCCCGGAAGAGGAATAAGCCCACTGCCCGGCCACTTCGCGGTAGCGATCTGGGAAGCGTGTTCCGTCATTCCATAGGTCGCTTGCACGGGAAAATTCCGGGCCTGCGCCAGAGTAAAAAGCTCATCGGGCAGCGGAGCTCCACCCACGAGAATGGTTTTTAAGCTTTTCGGAAAAGGCAAATCTGGCAGCGCAAGCAGGCGCCGCAGCGTGGTGGGAACTAAGGAAAGCCCGGAAATTTCTCCGCTCTCTATCCATGCCCGCGTTTCCTCGGCAGAAAATTTCGGCGAGCCTATCGCCATTCCGGTACCAAGAAAGAAGGAGCGGCTTACCACGCTGAACCCGCCAACGTGAAACAGCGGAAGATTAAGCAGCCAGTTCCCGGATTGCATTTCCAAATGGGCCGCGTGCGCCCGGGCGCTGGCTTCAAGCGCATTTCCGCTCAGAGCGATTCCTTTTTGTTCGCCCGAGGATCCGGAACTAAAGAGAACCGCCCAAATGCGCTCGCGCGATTTTTCGGCGAGCGGGATTTTCCTTGCGGCTTTTGGTAGGTTAGCCAAATGAATCATTTTTTCGGCTGGAAGCTGAGCGAGGAGCCGCTCAAGAGCCACGTGTGGAAGTCTGGCGGAAATCGGCACAACCGCTAGCGGAGAATAAAAAGAGGCGACAGCCCAAGTGATGGCTTCTATGGGATCTTCCACCGGCAACAACAAAAAATCTTTTCCCTCGACGGCGTTTAGAATTGCCGCGCGCTCGGCGACTGACTCCGCAATCGTTTCGGGAGGAGTGTGCGGAGCCTTTATAATTAGGGGCATCCGCGCCAGTCTAATGCCTGCCAAAGCTGCTTTTCCTCCATGGAAATAACCGGAAGTTCTCCATATAGCGGGACATCGGGAAGAAGATTGGTGCGAAACAAAAAGCCAGTCGAAAGCCCATGCACTTCTCCTGCTCCTTCCCTGCCCAAAAGAGCGATAATCGAGCGCCGGCCCGGTTCAGTCTCTAGGGCGGAAGTGTATACTGCGCGTCTCCCCGCTCGCTTAAGCTGGGAGGCCAGCGGTGACACAGACGCTAATCCTCCCAATACCGTCGGCTTCAAGATGAAAACCTGCGGGCAATTCGGCGTTTCAAGAAGGCGCAAAGCCGCCTGCGGAGATCCGGCACTTTCATCGGCCGCGAGCGCAAGTGGGGATTCTCGTAAAAGAGGATGCTGCCATCCGGCAAGCGGTTCTTCCAGGTAGTCGATGCGTCCAGCCAATTCTAAGCGCGAGACTTCCTGGAAAAATTGGGCAAGTGGAGCCGGAGAAAGAGCGCGGTTTCCATCGAGGCGAACTTTCCAGCCGGTATCGGGAATCGACTTTAAAAAAATGGGAATTTGCGAAATTGATTCGTCGCTGATTTTGACTTTAAAAGTGCGGTAACCCTCACGCTGTAAAATTCTAAAACGGCTTAGTGTTTGCTCTGGCCCTAGCCACGGCAATAGCGCGTTGGAGTGAACGGGCTGAAAATTTCCGTAATTTTCACTTTGGATCGCAATGCCCTCGAGAGCGAAGCGGAGAGAGGCCGGGAGATCGGCAGATTTTTCTGAATGAATAAGATTCATTTCTAGCTGCGCGGAGCTGCTATGCTCCAAGGTTTGAATCACCTCTTCCAGGCGGTCGGAAGAATGACCCGCCAAAGGTGATGCCTCGGAACATACGAACGATCCTTCGGAGTTGTGGCGGCGAATAATTACGCCCCGCCGCGAGGTTAGGGTTTCTTGGCCATAACGAAAAGGTGCAGTGAAATTCCGCTCGTACACCGCGAAGGAAAAGGAGGAGGTCACGCGGCATTTACCAGGGCGACCACGGCCAGAATTCCGAAAAGAAGCTGCAGTGCGGCCGTTTTTCCGAGAAGTCGATTGAACTGGCGGCGATCCTGAATCCGAAAACAAGTATCGACGTTCGAGAAGGCAAGCGGAAGCGAAAGCAAGGGAAGAAAGCCAAAGCTTCCCCCGAGCCGCATTTGTAGCGGAAGCCATAGTAAGTAAGGCAGAAAAACGAGCGCGGAATAATAAAATCTTGATCCGCGATCGCCAAGACGAACGGCCAAAGTTTTTTTGTTCACTTTTTTGTCGGTAGGAATATCACGAAGATTATTGACCGCGATTAGCGCCACGCCCTGCAGTCCGGTGGCTAAGGCGAGATAGGTGGCTTCGGGCGGGATCCGGTGCAAGTGAGCGAATACCGTGCCTAGCACCGCCACTAGGCCGAAAAAAACGAGTACAAAAAAATCTCCGAGCCCAAGGTAGGCGAGAGGAAACGGACCGGCAGTATAAATTACGGCGAAAAAAATAGAGAATAAGCCAATCGCCAACATCCAAAGACCGGCGGTGGCGATTAAATAAATACCAAACAGCAATGCGATAAAAAATGCGATGCCCGCTCCCTGGTAGAGGGCTTTGGGAGTGAGGAGCCCGGAAGCCGCCATTCGCGGGGGGCCGAGTCGATCTAAGCTATCGGCCCCGCGTTCGAAATCGGAAGCGTCGTTTACGTAATTCGTCCCGATCTGAATCGCCAGCGCTCCCCCTAGTGCACATAGGAATACGGCCAGACGAAACCCCCCCTGCTGGAAGGCCAAGGCTGAACCCAAAACCACCGGAATTAATCCCGCTACCAAAGTTTTAGGCCGGGAAGCGGAAATCCAAGGCGACATCTAGGGAACCCGAGGGAAACGACCGAAGTCCGGGCGGCGCTTCTCCACGTAGGCTTTCTTCCCCTCCTGAGCTTCTTCGCTCATGTAATAGAGGAGAGTGGCATTGCCGGCAAGCTCTTGGATGCCTGACTGGCCGTCTAGATCGGCATTGAAGGCCGATTTTAAGCAACGGAGCGCGAGCGGGCTATGCTCGAGAATCTTGCGGCACCAAGAAATAGTCTCCAATTCGAGATTTTCTAGGGGAACCACGGTGTTAACGAGTCCCATATCAAGGGCTTCCTGTGCGTTATATTGGCGGCAAAGATACCAAATTTCACGGGCTTTCTTTTGGCCGACAATGCTGGCGAGGTAGCTAGCGCCGAATCCGCCGTCGAAGCTGCCCACCTTGGGGCCAGTTTGGCCGAAGCGGGCATTGTCAGCCGCGATGGAGAGATCGCATACTACGTGCAGTACGTGGCCTCCACCAACTGCGTAACCGGCCACCATCGCCACCACGGGTTTTGGCATGCTGCGAATTTGCTTTTGTACGTCGAGGATATTGAGGCGTGGTACACCATCGAAACCTACGTACCCTTTATCGCCGCGTACTCGCTGATCGCCGCCGGAGCAAAATGCATCAGGGCCTTCACCGGTCAGCACGACCACGCCAACCTTGGGATCTTCGCGCGCATCGTTAAAGCAAGTGATGAGCTCGTTTACGGTTTGCGGGCGAAAAGCATTTCTTGATTCCGGGCGATTGATCGTGATCTTGGCAATTCCTTCCGGAGACTTTTCATACTTAATATCCTGAAATTTTCCTGCGGGTTGCCAAGTAATATCGGCGGGTAGAATTTTTCTGTCGGTATTTTTTGCCATTTATTTCTCCTGCTACGCGTACGGGAAAAAAGCTCTCAACCGTTCCGCTATTTTTTTGGGCGCTTCGAGAGGCAAAATATGGCCGGCCCCCGGGATTATTTCCACCGTTGCCCGCTCCTGTTTTGCCAGTATTTGCGCGAGATCTAAGTACTTTTTATCCAGTTCTCCGGCTAAGTAAAGCACGGAGATCGAAGCGGCCCGCAACTTGGGAAAGATAGGAAGAAGGTCGGGGTGTTTGGCCGGCCCAAGATCACGCAGCTGTTGAGACAAATAATTGAAATCAATAGATTTTCTATCAATTAACCATTCGTTTTGCAGATGGACCGGTAGGGCGGAAAAAGAGGCGAACAGGGGCTGCCGGTACCAGTCTTGCCAAAACTTATCTGGATTCTCCGCGGCAAGTTTAGCCCATTTCTCGTCGATCTGGTTGCGGAGCTCCCGCTCCTTTTCTCCGGAGATACCCGTACCCGCGGAGAGAAGCGCTACCCCCGCGGGCGGGATTTGCCGGCGCAGCAGTTCTTCCGCCAAAAGAAGAGCGACTCTTCCGCCCATTGAATAGCCGCAAAGCACCGGCGCGGGAACTTTTGAAATTTTTTCCGCGAGCAAAGGAATCATTTCGGCGAACGACTCGCTGGCCGGAAGAGCAATAGATGTTCCGGGAAGAAAAGATTGCACCTGGCGCCAATCTGCCGGGCTTCCCCCCATTCCGTGCAGGTAAACGAAACTCATTTGCGATCCTGGAAAGACTTCCTCACGTGAAGATTAGTTTCCGGGTCGAATAGAACTTCGATCAGACGTACTCCGCGATGTGAAAATGCTTCTCCCGATAACTCGGCAAGATCTTGCTGGTTATAGAGACGAGCGTAAGAAATGCGGAATCCTTTTGCGAGGCCGGCCAGGTCAAATTCCTGGGGAGTGGTGAACCACTCGATATTTTCTCCCGTTTTTGCGGTTGGTACAATCCGAAAAATTTCGCCTCCGCCGTTATTCATCACCCAAACCGTGAGGTTTATTTCTTCGCGTAACGAATGGAGGAGGGCCAGCGAGTTGATATCGTGGAGCGCGGAGAGATCACCCACCACGGCGTGCGTTTCACTTTTCGTGGTGAAGGCGATTCCGGCCGCGGTGGCCAGCAGGCCGTCTATGCCGCTAAGGCCACGGTTCGCAAACACGGAGAAATTTTTTGGAGAGCGCGGAAATACTGAATTAAAATCACGGATCGGCATGCTGTTCCCGATGAAAATCGCCGCGGAGTCGCCGATTTTTTCGGCGAGCGCGCGATGGAAGTGCCACTCCGTCAGCGTGTCTTCCTGGTCGAGGTGGAGCGTTATGTCGGATTCTAGATCCGCGTCTGCTTTCAGCAGGCCTTCAGGCCACGCGCGATTTACTTGGGGAGTCTCCATTTGAGCGAGCGAAGCAATCCAAAGAGATAGGCCGCCTTCGAGAAAAATAGATGGATGAAGATTCGGCTCTCTGGCCTCTCCCCATTCTTCAAACACCAATTGCGGAACGGGATGCTTAGCGAGGAGCCTTCCCAGTGCGCGGCCCGTGACGGGTTCCCCGAAACGGAGGATTAAGTCCGGCGCGGGCAACTTGCCATCCAGCATCTGCTCTAAAATCGTTTCGAGACGATGAATGGTATACGGAGAAGAATCACTCCCCTGAAAAGCGATTCCGGAAGCCGCTTCTGCGAGCAGGGGAATGCGAGTGCGGTGCGAAAATTGCGCAAGCATCTTCGCGTCAGTCTTAGAAAGTTGAGCTGGACCAAGGAGGATTAAAGGGCGTTCTGCACCCTCGAGGAGCGACCGGATCGCCTCGGCGTGTTCTTGCGTCGGCGCAGAGATCGCCTGGAAAAATGCCCAGGGTTGGCCGGTGGGCCGCGAAGAGTCGGGAAATGCTCCGGCTTCGGGGAGGAAAGGTTCCCGAAAGCGGAGGTTGAGGTGCACGGGGCCCGCGCTCGGTCCCCGAGCCTTTGCGACCGCGCGTCCCACGGCGTAGGCTGCTTGCTCTAGGCTCGAAGCGGTAGCGGCCACGGGGCCTACTTCGGCGTAAAACCGCACGTGCGAGCCAAAAATTTTCGTTTGGTCGGTGCACTGGTTCGCCCCCGTGCCCACGAGCTCCGTGGGGCGATCGGCGGTTAATACCACCAGGGGAAGCTGAGAATGGTTTGCCTCGAGAACAGCGGGAAAATAATTCGCCACGGCCGTGCCGGAGGTGCAGAGGATGGCCGTAGGCTCCCGCTTGGCCCGGCAGATACCCAAGGCGAGGAAGGCCCCGCCCCTTTCGTCTACGGCGGTTATAACTTTTAGGCCGGGAGTTTGGTGGGCCGCTAAAAGCAAAGGGGAGTTACGCAGGCCTGGAGACGCCACGACCACTTTTACTCCAGAGGCTTCCAGTTGCCTCATCGCCACGAGGGCCGCGCGAAATGATAAGGTGGAGTTAGAATCGTTCATAGCGATTTTCCCGTGAGCAAAGACTGTAGAACATCCATTTTTCGATCGGTTTCGGCCCACTCAGTTTCGGCCTGGGATTCACGCACAAATCCGGCCCCCGCAAAAAGGTGTAAGCCGTCTGCACGGAGTAAACCGGAACGAATAGCAACCAAGCAGATTTCCTTTTCCGGGAATTGAAAAAGAATAGGGCTGGCGAAAAGCCCGCGGTCCCAGCGTTCGTGGGTAAAAAGAAAATCCTGTGCCGGCACCTTTGGCCATCCGCCAACGGCGGGGGTGGGATGAAGCGCGGCCATCAATTGCTCACTCGGGATCAGGCCAGTATCTTCCGCCGAAATGGGCGTAAAAAGGTGGATATGGCCGGGCACCTTCAGGATGTCGGGAGCTTTGGGGGCTTTAGGCCTAAGGCCCAACGAGCGGAGGCTGGAAATAATTCCCTCTACCACCAGCGAATGCTCTTCGCGTTCTTTGGCGGATTCCATGAGATCGGCAGTGGCTTCCGCCTCGGTGGCGATGGAAAGAGCGCGAGTGCCGGCGATGGCGGGCACAAAAATGGTTTCATTTTCTCGGCGAAATAATAATTCTGGCGTCGCGCCAAAAAATACGTCTTCTTTCTCGCGCACCAAAAATCGATAGGCATTCGCGGAAGACGGAGCGAATAGATTGGCGAAGATAGAATCTAGAATTTTACTTCTTTCTTCGGGATGGAGAGGAAAGGAGCGAAGGCGCGCGGGAACCACTTTTTGAAGCAGCCCAGAGTCGATTGCGTCGGCGATCTTGGCGCAAAGCTGATTCCAATTAGATTTTTCTTCTACCGCTGGAGGAGGCAGGTGGCGCACCGGAGAAATGAGCGGAAGGCGCTCCAGAGTCTCCGAATGCATGGGGCGCAGGTTGGTGAAGAGGGAGAATCCGCTCCAGAGCTCGGAGCTTTTATCGAGCGGAGAATAAAATTTACTTAGCCGGCAAGAGAGTTCTTCGCCCGTTCCTTCTCCCCACGCAAAGGTGGTAGGCTTTCTGGATTCCGCGAGTGCGAAGAATGGCCCGGTGCCGCGCGCTCGTTCAATGATTTCTTGGCTGTCGATCATTGCGCCGGCGGAGGCGTTTCGCCTTCTCCCAGGGTAAGGACTTCCACGCCGTCTGGAGTAACGAGCACGGTATGCTCAAACTGCGCCGACAAAGAGCCGTCGGCCGTGCGCGCGGTCCAGCCGTCGTCGTCCGCGGTGGTTTTTGCGCCACCCATATTAATCATTGGCTCAATGGTGAAGGTCATGCCGGGCTTAAGAATCACGCCCTGCTTGGGACGACCGACGTGCATTACCACCGGATCTTCGTGGAAATTTCTGCCGATGCCGTGGCCGCAATATTCCAAAACAACCGAATAACCACGAGCTTTCACCAGCGTCTCGATCGCGTAGCCAACGTCGCCCAGCGTATTTCCCGGACGAACCTGCCGTATTCCCGCCCACATCCCGAGGTACGCGGTGCTCACGAACTTCCTCACGTCTTCCGGAACCTCCCCCACGAAAAAAGTGGCGTTCGTGTCGCCGTGGTAGCCGTTGAGAATCGGCGTAACGTCGAGATTCACGATGTCGCCGTTTTTAAATGGTCGCTTGTCGGGAATGCCGTGGCAAACCACATCGTTCACCGAAACGCAGAGGCTGGCCGGGTAAGTGCCTTTATAATTAAGCGGTGCGGGGATGGCGTCGTGGCGCGAGGTCCATTCGCGGCAAGCGCGATCGATCTCGAGCGGAGTATTTCCGGCCTTTACCAGCGCGCCCATTTCGCGAAGGCACTTGGCGGCCAATTTTCCTGCGGCTCGCATCAGCTGGATCTCGCGCTCCGATTTAATCGTTATCATCTTGGCCTCCATACGCGCCTTGAAGTGTAGCAAATAATTCCGGCGACACTTCTACCGGCCGGTTCTGCATGTTTGTGCAGCAATGAAATGTTTCGCCCAGTACTTTGGCGCGCTCGGTAAAGGGCTCGTGGGCCAGCGAAGGCAGGGCCAGCTCTTTCACCGAATAAATTTTATAAGAAAAATTCATGCGGGTGCGCGTCAGTTTCGAGATCTCGGTTTCGATCAAAATTACTTCATCGAAGACCAGCGGGCGTTTAAATTCCGTGCGAAGTTCCGTGAGGGGAAAATGAAAACCCGCCTTTACCACTTCGCCGTAGCTGCTGCCGATCAGGCGAAGAAATTCCACCCTTCCCCGTTCCAAATATTTGGCGTGGTTGGAGTGATGAACGATTCCCATAGCGTCGGTTTCGGAAAATGGGATGCGGTAGTAGAGGCGGCAAAACGTTTTCATTTTACCGGCCCCTCGAGCGCGGGATGAGTGCTGGCCAAAGAAAGCCGACCGCGATTGGCTTCCACGAAGCGCTGAAGATTGGGAAAGGCGGCGAGCGAGGGAATCATTTCGCGGAACACGGCCCAGTCGGCGAAGCTCACCAGGGTGATATCAAGCAGAGTAAATTCGCCGGCCTGGTAACAAGTACGATGGCCTAAGTCTGCATCGAGCCACTTTAGGGACGATTGGAGCGCGGCCGCTTCCTGGCGAAACAAAAGGAACTCCATAAAATTTGGTATATTGCTGCGTTTCCCGCGAATAATTTTAACGCCCGCGGCCATGCCGCCATTCATTACGGCTAACCTTTTTTCGTGAGCGTACTTATCCCCGCTCGACGGTAAAAAACGTAGTTCCGGGGATTTTTGCCCAAAATTTTCCAGTAAATAACGGCAGATGATGTCTGATTCGATAATTTCCCGTTCGCCATACACTAGGGTCGGTAGCTGGAGGAGCGGATTATTGGCAAAATGCTCTACCCCTATTTCCCCTAAGCTCGGGAGCACGTTAAACTGATATTCCAGCCCCAGTTCTTGCAGAACCACCCGGACTTTTCGGGTAAAATGCGAGGGATAGGTACCAAAGAGTTTCATAGGCCCCTTATAGTATAATTTATGACCTTAGACCACGAGCTAGAGCAGGCGAAAAAATTGATCCTATCGGGGGGCGTGGTAGCTCTGCCGACAGAAACGGTCTATGGCTTAGCGGCCTCCATTCAGAGCGAAGAAGGGATCCGGAAGATCTTTGCCATCAAGGAAAGGCCTTTTTTCGATCCGCTGATCGTACACATCGACGATCTAGAGCAAAAGGAACAGGTAATTTCCTCTTGGCCGCCTTTGGCGGATTTTCTCGCCGAGCGTTTTTGGCCAGGCCCTCTCACCATGGTTTTACCTAAACACCCTAACTTGAATCCCCTCATTACCGCCGGGCTAGAAACGGTGGGAATCCGCATGCCCGCGCATCCGGTGGCTAGGGCGCTCATCAAGAAATGCGAGGTTCCGCTGGCGGCCCCTAGTGCCAATAAGTTCGGGAAAACCAGCCCTACCAAGGCCGAACACGTGCGTAAAGGGTTCGAAAAAGAGGATATTTTCATTCTCGACGGGGGCCAGTCTGAAGTGGGCCTGGAATCCACCGTGGTGGCCATCACGGAAGAAAATGGCAAGGGCATCGTGACGGTGCTGAGGCCAGGAGCCGTGACGGCCGATCTCCTCGAGGCGGCGCTAAAGGAGCGGGGACTGCCGTTCGAAGTACGGCGCGCGTCCAGTATGGCCTCACCCGGCAATACCGAAAATCACTATATGCCCAATATTCCACTCGTGATCATCCGGCAGAATGGGCCGGCGTTAAAGCAGAGTACCCGCGATGAAGTTTGCGCGGATTTTCAATTTGAGCGCAACGTGCAGGGGGCGGAGCTACGTCTGGACGCTAACCCGCGGATTGCGGCCCGTTCGCTCTATTTGCGGATGCGCGAGTGCTCGGATTCCGGCGCTACCTTTATCTACGTGTTTCGCCGCAAAGAACAAGAAGGCGGAATCTGGGATGCGATTTGGGACCGCCTGGAGCGCGCGTCGAGCCGCGCGTATAACGCCTAATTATTTCTGCACGCTCGGAACCCAGGCGGTAGTGCGGCCGCCGATTTCTTCGTGAACGATTTTCTGCTTCGTGTGCGTGCGCGCATTCACGTTTTTCCCCCAGCGGTGATGAAAGAGCCAGCCTTTGGGAAAAAATTCATAGTCCGCTTCTACCGCTACCGCCTTCTTGATCACGGAAATGATTTTCGCGCGCAGTCGCGCGACCTCCGCGGCACTTAATTTCGCGGCGATTCGATGCGGCGATATTTTGGCTTGGAAAAGAAATTCGTCGGCTAGATAGTTCCCTACGCCGGCAAAAAGCTTTTGGTCGAGCAACACTGCCTTGATGGGGGCTTTGCGCTTTCGGAGCAGAAGCGCGAGCTTCTTGGCCGCGGGAAAATCTTGGAGTGGATCGAAGCCGAGTTTTTTCAACCGTGGATGCAGTAAGGGATTCTCCGCGAAGAATACCCGGCCGAACTTGCGCGGGTCGGTGATCGCCACTTCGGTACCGTTGTTCGCGCGAAGGTGAACACGGGTAAAGAAAGGAACTCCGGCGGGGGGAGCCTGGTCGCGGCCGCGTTCGCTCCAAAGCTTAAGCCCGCCCCAACCGGGACGGTGCACGCCTTTGCCGAGGTGGCGGATTTCTACGTCGCCCGTCATGCCGAGATGAAAAACCGGCCAGGGCTTACGATCGAGTTCCAGCCAAAAATATTTTCCTTTACGCCCGGTGGCTTTAACCTTAGCGCCTTCGAGAAGCCGGCGAAACTCTTGAGCATCGGTACCGAGGAAAAGAAAGCGGTCGGAAGCATCGGCGTCCGCTTCGCGGATCACCTTGCCCTTAAGTGCTTTTTCTAAGCGAAGGCGGGCGGTTTCTACTTCGGGAAGTTCAGGCATAGGATATCTATTACTGAATTTTCGGGTCTGCAGTAAAGGTGATTATTGACGCATTTACCGGCCTATTCGGGCACGAATTTTTTGGCACCGGGTATCTTCGTCCAGCTGTTCCCGAAAGCCGCGCGCGATAGGACTCGGTAAATCTTGGTTAGTGGCCAAAAAATCCAGTAACTTGCGAGATTGCCGTTCCTCGCAGTTAAGGGAAGAGAGTGTATTGGTCATCGCTTCGTAGATCTCGAAATCACCGCTATGCTTATTTTCCGCGAAATAACGAAAAAAGACGTTCTCCAGCCTTTCGGCAAATGCAGCTTGCTCCAGGGGAAAAAGATTCGAGGCAATGGCTTCTCTATTCTGCAGGGAAAGGGAATCAGAATGAAGAGCCTCTTCGAGAAGAGCAATTTTGGAGTTTAGCTCGGGAAAAATAGCTTTAGCGCTCAACGCCGCTCTTTGGCCGCGATCGGATTTATCGCGTTCGGATTCCCGGGTAATCATTGCAAAACAGTCCGTGGAGGCGAAACGGCAAAGACGGCGAATCACGGCCCAGCGGCGGTCTTGGTCAAGGGTAAGGCCCGCAGGTAGATCTTTGCCGGCTAGCGCATCGGCGTTTCGCTTCAGGCCGTCGGCGGAGCGGGAAAGGGCCACGAAACGGTCCCACCAAAAATATTGTAAATCTTTGCCCGCGGGAGATTTGGCCATTCTTTCCAAGTAGATATTTTCCAGTTTTTCAATGAAGGCATCCCGCTCGAGGGACGCCGCCGGGTTGTTCGTTGGCCAGTACCCAACTACGCCGCCGATGGAACGATCGATAAGCTTGAGCACTTCTTCATTGCTTTCGGTGGCGATCTGAGCAGCGGCAATTTCTGCATAGTCCAAGAGAGAAATTTCTTGGTCTCGCACCATCTGCCAGAGATCCGCCCAGAGCATTAGGCGGGAAAGCACGTCGGGCATAGTGCCGATAGTATGCGACAGCGCGGGAACGGCGGAAGGGTCTAGGCTAACTTTTAGGTAGCCATGGTCTCCGTAATTTGGGTAAACGAGGTCCGGGCAAGCGCCGGAAAAAGAAAAATTCTGCGCTGGTTTTTCCAGCTCTACCAGCTTGGTGGAAGTGAGGGACAGCTTGCCTTCTTTCACGCGGTAGAATCCAAGAACCAGGCTCTGCGGGCGGAACTTGGCCGGTAAAGAGGAGGTGCTGGAGAGAGACACTTGTTCGAGCTTTTTATTCTGGCAAGTGAACTTTACGTGAATCGTGTCTACCCCCGCTTGCTGCAGCCAGACGTCGGCCCAGCTGGTGAGATTGCGGGGGGAAAATTTTTGCAGAGAACCGATGAAGTCTTTCAGCTCGGAATTCTGAAATGCAAGACGGCTCATGTAGTACTGGACACCTTTTTGAAATACCGCGGGAGAAAGCCAGCGGCTCATTTGTTTCAGTACCGCAGCCCCCTTACCGTACGTGATGCCGTCAAAAGCCGAAAAGGCAGCGTTCGTATCCGGAACGTTTCCGTCGATGGGATGCGTGGTAGAAAGCTGGTCTTGGTGATACGCCCACTGCTTGGTGTCGGAGAAAAAGTCCGTCCAGGACTCCTTATACGGGGTGGCTTGGTCCATTGCTAGTGCCGACATATACGTGGCGAATGATTCGTTTAGCCAGAGCCCATT
This sequence comes from Bacteriovoracia bacterium, assembly GCA_050246755.1. Classification (GTDB taxonomy): domain Bacteria; phylum Bdellovibrionota; class UBA1018; order CAIPTA01; family CAIPTA01; genus JAKFYM01. The sequence continues at coordinate 1,288,751 of JBFWVL010000001.1, read as the reverse complement.
CCACCAGCGCATGGTCACGAGATCGCCGAACCACATATGGGCCATTTCGTGAAGCAGTACGCTCACCACGTTCATCTGATCTTCGCGGCTCATGCGCCCGCGTTTTAGGAAGCGCTCGGCAAAAGTTACGGCGCCCACGTTCTCCATGGCCCCCGCGTTGAACTCGGGCACTAATAACTGATCATATTTCTTGAATGGGTACGCGTACCCAAAGAATTTATTGTAGAAGGCCAATCCTTGTTTGGTGGCCCGAAACCAGAATTCGGGCTGCACGAATTTCGCCATACTGGGACGCGCAAAGAGCCGCAACGGAATATTTTCGTAGCGGTCCTCCCAAACCTGGAAGGGGCCCGCGTGAAGAGAATAAAGGTAGGTGGAAAGCGGAGCCGTGGCCGGGAAATGCCAAATGCGCAGATCGCCCTTCGCTTCCACCGAGGTTTCGCGCGTAGTGCTGATCACGGACCAATTCTTCGGTGCCGTCACGTCTAGCCGCAGAACCGCTTTGAGGTCGGGCTGATCAAAACAAGGCATGAACTTATGCGCGTAAAAAGCTTCAAACTGCGTATAGAGGTAGACCGATTTATCCAGCGGATCTTCGAAGCGATGCAGGCCGGTGCCATTCGTCTGCATCGCGGTGGCGAAGGAAAGCTTCACGGTATTGGTGCCGGCTTTAAGCCATTCTTTTTTTAAAATCAGGAAAGTGGGCGTTCGCGTTACCGAAACTTCTTTTCCGTTTACCAGAAGCGAGTGAATTTCTCCCTGAAAAAAATCCAGGCGAAGGTCATCGGCAGCGTCGGTAAGGTTAAAAAAAATTGTTTCCTGCCCGCGATAAGTGGGCGCACTGTCTAGTTGCACCGCTAAGTCGTAGCGAACCTGGGTTACGCGCTTCGCTCTCTGCGCCGCCTCTATTTGGCTAAGGTTGGATTGTTCTTCCGCACTGCTTTCCGCAATTTTACGTGTGTCTTTAGTTTGCGCGGCGCAGGCGAAAAGAAAAAAAGAAACGAAAATAAGCAGATTTTTCATAGAGCGGTTCTACCACCTCAACCGCTCAACTGCTAGCCGAGGTATAGTGACGTAAGGTGGCTTGCCAGAAGCGGTGGGATACATAGAGAAAAAATGCGGCAACCGCGACCAACCAGATTGCCATCCAGCTACCGGCCATTCCTAAAACCAGGCGTGCGGGCACGCTGGCGATGAGTCCCACGGGAATGGCGGTGAGAAGAATATATTTTAGCCATGGCACGTAGATGGTGTCGGGGCGCAGGCCGAGACGATAAAAATTATACCAAAGGTAGTTGAGGCTCTCCACCCGGGTGAAAATTACGGCTGTGGCGGCGAACATAAAGCGGAGGCTGTAGAAAATTATCGCCCCGCTAGGAACCGCCACCGCTAGCCACACTAGGCGCCACGGCTCGAAATTCTCGATTTGCCAAATTGACCAAGAGAGCCAGCCCAGAGTTACTAGAATGGTGATCAAGTTCGCGGTGGAGGCGCGTTGCAGGCTGAGCATAAACTGGGAATTCACCGGTTTGGCGAGCAAAAGATCTAGGCTGCCCTTACGAACCACGTCGGAAAATGTATCCAGGCTGGCGGCAACCGTAACCATGTACAGCGAATCTACGAGAAAAAGAATGCCAAGAAATACCCGCATTTCCGGCCAGCTCCAGCCACCAATTGAATCAGTATGACGAAAGATCACGGCGAAGCTCGTGATTTGGGCGATATACCAAAAAAATTCGGTAGTAAGCTTGATCGCGAAATTCGCGCGGAATTCCATATCGGCCGTTAGGCTGGCGCGAAAGAAGGCGGCATAGAGGCGGAGGTATTTCATGCGCCGGTACCCGTATATATTTTGAGTCCGGAGCGCCACAGGTAAGCTCCGAGCGCGCCGAAGAAGACCAATCCGAAAAATGTGGTGGTGAAGCCGTGTAGGAGAAGTGCTTCGTCTGCCCTGCCCGTTAGGTAAGCTACGGGCACGTATACTCCGTTGCTAAAAGGAAGAGAGAGCATGATCCCCTTCCAAGGCTCGGGCACCATGTCTATGGGAAAAAGCTCTCCCGAAAAAAGCCACAGGCCCAAATTTTTTGCCGCCGTGAGGGAATTGGCTTTATTGAGGCGGAAGGCGCAGCAAGCCACGCAGAAGCTGATGGTGTGCACGAGCACTAAGTAGAAGGCGAGAAAAACAAGGGTGAGAGGTAGGCGGCGAAGGTCTCCGGGAAGCTTGAAGGCGAGCACGGCGATTACCGGAATCAGCAAAGAGAATACCGAACTGATCATTTTGTAGCCCAGAAATTGGCTGAGATAGTATTCGAAAAAGGAAAGTGGACGCACGAGGAGGTTATTCAGCGTGCCAAGCTCGATTTCTTCCACCATCCTGAACTCGTACATCCAGGTGACGGTGATGCGCGACACAAAGGCGCCCCAAATCGCGTAGGCCAGATAGCTATCGCGGCCGAATCCGGCGAGGTTTTCGGTACCCATGGTACGAAATACGGCGAGCCACAGCGTGACCTCGATAAGGGCCGTCACCACGGGGTGCAGAACCACGTCGGTGAAAAAATTTAGCCGGTACTCTAGATTAGAGATTACCGCGAGACGGAAGAACGCGAGATTCCGTCTCCAAAAATTTCCGGATAACTTCTTCAAAGTCCGGCTCCTCGATTTTTAGGGATTGAACGGTGGCAAATTGGGTGAGGCGCCGCACGGCATCCGGCAATTCTTTGCTCGAAAGCTGCAAATTAAATTCCTGTTCTCCGGCCAAGAGATTGTGCTCGGAATTCAGCAAAAACCCCGCGGCAAGCGGCTCGGCGTAGCGGAGCGAGATTTTTTGTACTTGCTCCGACTTACCCATGAATTCCGGCACGGTACCGTCATAGACGATGCTGCCCTTGGAAATCAGGAGCAGCCGATCAGCCAGGCGCGCGATATCGTCCATGTAGTGACTGGTCAGGATAACGGTCGGACCTTTATCGCGTACATATTCGGCAAGAAATTTCCGGATGGAACTTTGGGCCACTACGTCGAGCCCGATCGTGGGTTCATCGAGAAAAAGAACCTCGGGTTCGTGCAAGAGGCTGCCGATGATCTCCATTTTCATTCTTTCGCCGAGGCTAAGGCGGCGCAGCTGCACATCGAGCACGTGACGGCAGTCGAGCATTTCGGCCAGCTCGAGCACGCGCTTGCGGATTCCTTCGATTGGCAAATCGTAAATTTGGGCCAGAAGACGGAAGCTATCGGATGCCGGAATATCCCACCATAGCTGATTTTTTTGGCCGAGCAAGATGCTGATGCGGCGCAGGTAGGCCGATTCGCGCTTCCACGGCTCATGCCCCAGCACGAGGGCCTGCCCTCCGGTGGGATAGATCAGTCCGGAAAGAAGTTTCAGCAAAGTAGTTTTGCCGGCGCCGTTGGCCCCCACAAGCCCGATGATCTGTCCTGGCTCGATTTTCAGTTCGGTTGGCTGAAGCGCCACGCGCTGAATGTATTTTCGGTTCCAGAAACCACGAATGGAGTTCCATACACCCTCGGGCTTTTCGTAGGTTTCATAGGCGCGCGTGAGGCCTTTGGTTTCAATGGCGAACGGCATCAGGGAGAGATCCAGTTTATGACGATATCGGCCTTAGTGTCCGAATCGCCGGGATGAGTGAGCACGAAATTAGGATTGGTGAGCTCCCGGTGAGCGGAGAACGTGACGCCCCGGCATTCCGGCATATGGGCCGCGATATAGGTGAACGAAGGCCCAAGGACCCACACCTTCTCCAGGTTCACGCGCGCCTCTTTAGGAATCCTCGCGTTTGCTTCCACGCATATTTCCCGGATGGCGCGCAGCTGCTCGCCCACAGAAACTGAAAATTGGAAATTTCTCCCCCCCTTATTGATATGGAAGAAAGCTAAGCTGGAGAGAATAAAGGCGGTATTCACCAGCGCCGTGAGCACGATGGTGGTTACGAAAAATTTCTTGCCGATCCCATTTAGCTTGGTGAGCGAAACGGCCACCCCCAAGAATACCAGCCACCAGACCGAATGGAAGTAGTGAGGCGCAGTCGGTATATTAAGATAATGGAGAACTAAAATCATTGATGCGAGACTGAGGGAAGCAAAAAGGCGCAGAGAATCGAATTTTGCGCGGCCACGAAGGAATTGTACCGGATAGGAAACCGCCACCGCGATGGCCGCAATTTTCGCGAACCAGCCAAAAAGATCGTTGCGAAAAAGAAAGGCAAACGGCTGTCCCACGAACGCCAGGAAGTATGGGTGCAAGTTTTCGAGGTAAATGCGCGATCCCCAGATAGAGGAAAAAATCACCGACCTCTGCAGTAGCCACCAGAGGTTGCGGCCGTCCCCCCACCGTTTAGTGTACTTCGTATGCTCGAGCGGATGCTCCAGCTGCATAATACGAAAAGCTTCCCAAAGGTAAGGAATCAGCACGAGCAGGGCGCATCCCCCAAACAGAAGCAGGGGAAGCCAGAAAGATTTCGCGCTCGGCCCATGCATTTTCCAGGCGCGGAAAATTAAAGTCAGGCCGAGCGCGAGCGCTACCGGCCCAAACATCAGGTGAATATTTAGTGCGTAGCCCACGGCCAATCCCATGACGGCATGGTATCGATACTCCATCCCGTCTTCTTCCAGTTGCACCAGGCACCAAAGCAGGACCGCCGCCACGGAGAATAAAAGAGTATTGTCCCAGGGATGGCGGGAAAAGAAGAAAAGAAGCGGTGAGCTCGCCATCAGCAAACCCGACCAGCGCGCGGGCTCCTCGCCAAATTTTTTATGAATGGTTTTCAGAAATAAGAATGCACCTAGCGTAACGGCCAAAATATGAAAGAAAATTAGGCCGTAGGGACTCCAGGAAAACAAGCGGGGTATCGCGTAAAACCACAGCGCTCCCGCGCCGTAGGGCAGAGGAATACTGCTGCCACGAAAACTGCTAAGGGGAAAAGTTCCCTGAGCGATATGCTCATCCAGCTTCAGCTGGAAGAGAGGCTCATCCACGATAAAAACCGTGTCGTACAAAGACACGAAGCGCAGGGCCAAAAGGCAGAATAGCCAGAGCCAGATGATTTGGCGCAAAAGTGCAGGACGGGAAATCATTTCAATTAATCCTTGTGGCCTGTAATACCGCAGATTACGGGGCAATTTCTTTTCAAATTACCGGAATTACGGTTATTTAACTACAAATGTTCATCTCCCGCCTCCTGCAGAAGCTGTCTCTCGTTGCCCTCTTGGCGGCGGCGCTAAGCATTTCGCGCGTCACGCAGCTGGTAGATTCATGGTTCGGTTTTATTCCTCTGCTTTTCGTCTTCGCCGGCTTCGTGCTCGGTTTTGGGGGGTGGGGCCGTTATTTTGCCCTGCGCATGGGCAGAAATGGCCTCGCCGATACCGCGCTTTTCTCTAGCCTCCTCGCCGTGGCGTCGGCTTATTTTTTTGGTCACCTAGGATTTCTGGGGGAAATGGGAAGATGGTTTGGATTCGCCCTGCTTACCATCGGAATATTTCTTGGCCGTAAAGAAATTCCCTGGCCCAAATCCAGTTGGATTTCCGCCATTCTCGGGGTAGTTATCGCCCTCCGTTTTTTCAACGCCTTTCTCCCGATCGCCCATGGCGACCCCTTTATCTATCATCTGTTGGGGCCGCGGTTGTGGGTGGATCTTGGATCAGTGCGCATGCATCCCCAGCTCCCCAACGCATTATTGGCTTCTGCCTGGGAATATTTTTATCTTTGGCCGCAACTGCTCTTCGCCCGCAGTGGCGAGATCCACGGCCTGGTGGCCGCGCAGATATTTTCGCAATGGATTCACCTTCTCTGGGGTTGGATTGGCATTCCTTTGGTGGCGGACGCGTTATTTTTTCCGCGCGGGGGCAGGGCCCGGGATAGATTTCTCGTTTTCCTTTCTCTTTTATTCGTCACCAGCCTGCAATGGACCGGCGGGCTTTCCAAGAATGACTGCGGCGTGGCTTTCTGGGCGCTGGGCGCATTTCTTTTTTGGGTGCGGGCTTTCGACCACCGAGAAGAATCGGACTGGAAAAACTACGTATTCGCCGGAATTTTCTTCGGTTTGGCGATTGCCGCTAAGCTGAACGCCGCCATTTTTCTGGCCCCCGCCTTTGCGATATCTTTCCTGTTTTTCGTGGCACGCGGGGGATACCTGGCCAAAGCATTGGGCCTGTATCTATCCGCGATGGTCAGCTTGCTAACCGCCTCGGCATTTTTCCTACGGAATTTCTATTTAACGAAAAATCCATTTTTTCCGATGTTCCAGAATCGCTTTCCCAGCCCCTGGGTAAGTCAATCGTGGGCAGACAATTTCGCCACCGTACATCCGAACGAAAATCTCCTGCAATTTGGTGTGCTGGGGGAGCGCGTAGGGTCGCTTCTCCGGGAAAGCCCCATGATGGCCGGATGGTTACTGCTGCCTTTTCTTTTCTTCCGCCCCCAAAGCAGAGATTTTCTCCGGAACCACGCGATGTACTTAGCGATCGCTTTTTTTACGTTCCTGATTTTTTCTTTTTCGTTCAGCGGAAATATCGAGATTCGTTATCTCGGGGCAAATCTTCCGCTGATGGCGGCCCTGGGAACCTTACTTTTCTGCGAGGGATTGAATTTTCTTTCTGAGTACCGTGCAGAGAAAGTGGGGGTCACGATTTTGGTGATAGCGATACTGGCCTGCTCGCACCTGCCCTTCCATCTTTTGGTGAAGGCGATACGGATCCCGCCCGGCATCCCTTATCTGCTCACGCATACGGCGGGCGATTCGAAAGCCTGGCTGAGGGACAATGCAGGCAAGGGTGAGCTAATCGTTTTGATGGCTGATAACGAAACCTATTATCTTTCTGGCCTGCGCGTTACGGTTTTGACGGAAAGACCTGATATTGACTTCGTTACCTACGGGGAAAAAGACTTCGCGAAATTTATGCGTGGTCTCTGCTCTTCGAGCCGCGGAACCTACCTGCTCGATGCCCGCACCAATATTGGCTTAGCCCTCAGGTTTCCCGGCAAAGACCTATCCTCGGCGCTTTTGTTTCGGGGTATTTCTTCCAATGTATATGATTTAGGTAAGCTGGAAAGATTGGCTTACGGAGATGTTTCGGCCTGCGCTTCGGCCGCAAAATAAGGATGCACGGGTTCCCGCGGCGTCATCCAGACGTCGAAAAGAAGAGCGAAGCCAAGCATTTGGAAGCCTAAAAGAATCGGTAGGGCGGAAATCATTACCGCTCCACTCGAGGCCACCTGCCCGGTGACGGCGCTGAGGATCCAGTGGTAGGCGCCGAATATGCTTCCAGAGGCAAAAAGAAATCCGCCCATTAAAATGAGCACGGAACCGATATTAAAATCCCTCAGGAAATAACGGTAGATCATCCGCTTTAAGAAGCGCAGCAATAGGCGAAACGGAAAAGTAATGAGCGAATTTACTACGCTGAGATTGCTTTTCTCTTCTCCATAATGAGCCCGCATTGGCATATCCGTGACCACCGCGCGGCAAAGGCCCAGCCGAAAAAGCAGATCGTTCTCGAAAAAATACCGTTGCGCTATTTTTTCGGCATCTAGGTGAGGCAGCAGGGAAGTGTGAAGCGCGAGAAAGCCGTTGGTGGGGTCCATCACGTTCCAGTAGCCCGTGGCCATTTTAGCAAAAAAGCTCAGCCCCGCGTTACCCAGGAGGCGGGTGGTGGGCATGCCCTTAAGATTACGTGGCGAATGGAAGCGATTCCCCTTCGTGTAGTCGGCCTTCCCTTCGAGAATGGGGCGTACCAACAGAGGAATCAGCTTCGGATCCATCTGCCCGTCGCCGTCGAGTTTCACGGCCACTTGGTATCCCTGAGCGCCGGCTTCTAAGAAGCCGCGAAGGGTGGCTCCCCCCACTCCACTATTTTCTTTCTGGAAAATTACCTGCACGCGCGGATCGCGGCAGTTTTCGCGCACAAAACTACCGCTGTTCTCCGGGCATTTATCGTCCACCACAAAAATACGGCTTACTTCCGGGCCGATAGCCGAAAGCACGGTGAGTATTTGTTTGCGCACGCGGAAGGATGGAATGACAACGGCAATCTTCATCTTGGGTGCTTCCAGGGTACCCGAAGCGTTGCTGTTTCTCCAGAGCTGTATTAGCGTGATTTGCCATGCAATCTCGCTCCTGCACCGTTTGCGCTTCGCCTACCGAATGGGAATATCAATCTTCCGTTTTTTCGGTATGGCTTTGTTCACATTGTGGGCATCGCGGGGCGGAGCATTCCGAGCTTCCGCTCTCCTCCGATTATTATGAGCACACGCCTACGAATGAAAAATTCGTGGCGTCATTGCTAAAAACGCGAAAACGCCAGGCGCGTGACATTCTCAACCATCTGGTTCCTTTGCTCGACGAGGCCGATGGATGGCTTGATTTTGGATGTGGACGCGGTCCCTTTCTGGAAGAGGCCCGTTCCCATGGATTAAAGACTCTGGGTGGTTTCGAGACTTCGGCGCTCTCGAAAAAATGGCTTACTGAACGCGGGTTCGTGATGGCGGAAAGCAAGAAGGGGGAAAAATTTTGGCCCGACTGGGAAAGCTTGCCCTTCGCTCCCCGGGTGGTGAGTCTCCTGGATGTGCTAGAGCATTTTCCCGCGGAGCAAGCACTAGGCTCCATTCAGCGCATCGTGCGCGATCTGCCGGATTTAAAATGGCTTGTGATTAAGGTGCCCGTTTCGGACGGAGTGCTGTTCCAGATCGCCAATGGGGTAAGGGGCTTATCTCCAGGGGTCTATGCGCAGCTTTTTCAGGCCGGCACCTTTCCCCCCCATTTTCACTATTTCTCTCGGGTTTCTTTGGGCCGGTTTCTGCGCAATGCGGGCCTTACAATAGAGATGAGATGGGGAGATAGTGACCTGGATAACCTGTTTCACCGTATTCCTAGCCTGGCTTTTATGCCGGGCGGGGCATTAGCAGCCAAGGCAATTGGGGCCTTTCCTGGGGATACCGAGCTGGTCTGCGCACGCATTACTCGTCCTCAATAGACAATAATAATCAATAAAATCAATATTTTATATTAATTGTTTAATTATATTAACACTGCGTGTAATTCTGCGTATAATAGTACTAATATGATCAGGAAAGCACACCGATATACCCTGACCCTCGCAACCGCTATCGCAACCCTCCTTATCGAGGTTCCAGCGTTTGCCTCCGAAGACCAATTCGAAGGCAAGCAGGGCACCGAGGTATTAGGCAAGGAAATGAGCGGTACCTTTACGGCCGGAGTTCCTACCGATTCGCAAACGGTGAAAACCAAGGCGAAGATCACCGTTCTCGGCATTGCGATGGAAGCCCTCATGGCGTCCATGCAGCCGGCAAATACGATCGGCGGAAAAACCTATACGGAATTCTATTCTTTCGGGAAGCGCATTTTCAGCAATAGCACCACGATCGAAAAAAGCGGCCTGCTGAAATTCCGCGCGGGCATCAGCCCCACGGAAGTGAGAATTCCCGTTTATGCCTATCCCGTTGGGCCTCTCCTGCTGCAGATAGACGGTGGCGCCCGCTTTGAAGCAAATATCATCGTGCAAAATAGCACCGAAATTGCGTTTCCCCTTCAATTCGCGAACTTTGCGGTAGATATGCAGGCCGTGGCCGCCGCCGCGGGCTTCATCGAAGGTTACGCCAAGCTCTTTATCGTGCGCGCCGGAGTGGGTGGACAACTCGATCTCATCGACGCGCACGCGAGCGTGAACGCTCGTTTCACTCCCTCCACGAAACCCTTGGTACTGATTTCGGCCATGGTGGAATTCCTCAAGGGGCGCCTATATGCCTTCGCCGATGTTTTCTGGCTCTCGCAAATGGGCTGGAAGCGTCTGTGGAACTATGACCTCTATAACTGGAACGGATACTGTTTTGCTACGGACGTAAATGCATGCCCAGTCAAGCAGTAGGTAAAACCTCCCGCCTCTTAGTGAAAGTGGGAATTGGCTTGTCCTGCTTGCTAGTGGTTGCTGGCTGGGCGATTGAAAAGCGCGCCCAAAATTCCGGAGAGAAAGCGGTCGACCGTTCGCCGGCCAGCTTAGCATCGCCGCCCGCCTCCACCCTCGCCGGGGATTTGGTTTTTAGTCCTCAAGCCGGGCAGCGCTATACCTACGGATTTCAGCGAAAAATTACGATTCGCGGCTTCGGCGACAACGTGCCCACCATCGCCTATGGCGGGACGCTAACCTTGGATATTCTTAGCGTCGATAAACAAGGATTTAGCGCCATCGCCCAGGCGAAGGTGAAAGAATATTCTGGGAAAGAATCTCCGCTAGTGAAAATGCATTTAAACGCTAAAGGAAAAAAGCTGGAGCTCCACACGGGCCAGGCCCACGACGAAGAAACCCAGCAATACATTGCGGTAACTAAAGATCTACTCGCGCTCTGGAATTTTTCCGCGGATACAGACACGCTGGGAAAATACGAATTTCGCGTGGAAGCACTGCCTGCCCAGGCGAATTTTCAGCTTCAGAAAAAAACGAAGCTAAAGTATTTAAATCAGCCAAAAACCGAGATCGTCTCGTCCACGCACTGGCTGCGCTGGGATAGTACCCTTTCTCTGCCGGCCGAACTTAAGGGAGACGAAGCCACCCGCATGGGGCAAAACGGCGCATACTTGGAATCATTCACTAGCTATCACGTGAAGTTCCAAGCTCGCGGGCCTTCTCCCGTTTACACGAAGGCCCAGATGGCGGCCTTAAACCACGCCGATTCGCTCACCCTCGCCGCCGGAAATACCGCGGACAACTTGGAATATGGCAAAGTAGATTGGGCCGCTCTCGTGGAAAAACTCCAGCGCCTCGATGCGATGACTTCGGGTGAACGCCTCGAAGCTTTCGGGGACCTCGTCCGCGTGTTGCGCCGCGAACCCGGCTCGCTGGAAAAAGTTCTCGGTTTACTGGGCGCTAAAGATATCCGGCTCGGTGCCGATTCCACGCTATTCAAGACGATAGTGGGGGCATTAGCTACCGCCGGCGGCGCCGAAAATCAGAAGGCTCTGCTTTCATTGTATCAAAATCCGGAATGCCCTTTGTCGGGGAAAGGAACCATTCTCGGTGCGCTCACCACCACGCAGGCGGCTGCTACTCCGGAAACCGTAGATTTCTTACGCGACGAAATGGAAAATCAGCAGGATCCCGACCTAAAGTCTGGCTCTTCCTACGCGCTTGGTTCGAGCTTACAGAACGCAAGGGGAGTTGTGGCGGATTCAGCAATGGCGAGCCTCCGGGCACAATGGCAGGCGGCCGTTCAGAGCGGTGATCTTGGTGCGCAGCTTTCCGTTCTCGACGCGATCGGAAATAGCGGTCGTACCGAATTCGTGTCCGATTTAAAAACCTTGGTGGAAAGCCAAGCGCAGATTGCATTGCGCGCGAAGGCGGTATTTTCTCTTCGGTTCATGAATACGGGAGAAAGCACCGCAGTTTTGGTGAATCATTTTTTCGATGCGGACGAGAAGATGCGGGAATCCGCGGTGCAAGCAGTGGCCCTAGCTCCGTGGAAGGAACAGTTCCGAAATCCCCTTCAAGCCTGCAGCAGCCATGAAGCCGTGGATAGGATTCAGAAAGAATGCGACGAGCTTCTGCGCGCGCATAGCCAAATGGCCGGCAATTAGGTTTATTTTTTTGGTTTTACGGCCGGCGGTGGAACCGCGCAGGAATTTTTCTTGTCCACCAAATTAATTTTCACGCCTCGTAACTCTTCGCATTGGGGCGTATCGCCAGGATGCATTGGCTGCCACGGATTATTCGCCTGTAGGCAATTTTTCACGGCGTTGATATGCAAGAGAACCTCGCAATCTTTTCCCGGAGCGGCTTGGGTGCTTTTCCGGCGAATCGCACCCACCCAATCATTTACCAAAAGGTTCTTAACCGCGCTGCCGGCCGCGCCGTCGCCCAGATTATAGGCGGCCGCAATCGCTACTTGGTACTCCAGCTCGTTTTCCCATTTAATATCTATGATCTTAGAATTTCTAGAAAGCTCGCGCTGAATCATTAAGATATAAATAGACCCGGCCGCCATAGACTGGAGCGGGCAAGCGGCATCTTGCTTCGTATCGAAAGCGGGCTCTCCGCTCTTAGAGCTTCCCATGCAAGAGGCTAGCATGGCGCGTCCGTCGGAAGTGCTTCGCACTTTTTCAAAGTATTGCTTCCATAGGGCGGCTTCCCAAGAGCCAGGCTTCTTCAAGCGATTAGAAATTTCTTTGATATTTATATTCGTATGCTGGCCCAGACCGGCCGCGCCTTCTCCAGTAGGGATTTCAAATCCACTTTCCCGGCGATAGAGGCAGCTCAGTAAGCTAGGATTTACTTCCTGGGGTTCCCTGCGATTGGTGAGCTTAAAAACATCTCCGGTCATATCGAGGAATTTTTTATATTTCTGATAATTAGCGGGATTATTTCTATAAGGGTAACAGCGAAGGTACTGGTCTACCTTCGCCTTGGGTTTTATCCCGGCGGTTTCGCGGCGGAGGAAATCTACGAAATTACTAAGGTCCATCGCCTTCACGGCGTCGGGGACGAACTTCTGCTCTACGGGGTTAAGGCACTCCACCGGCGTAAGGGCTTTTTCCGGCATTCTCTGCGCGAAACTGATCATGGGGAGCTCTTCTTTGAGGTTTTCATCCCAAATAATATCGCGTTTCTTAATAAAGCCGCGCTTCATGCTCTGACCTTTGAGCTGCTGCCAATAGCAGCCGGATATTTCTACTTTCCACTCCACCTCGAATTCAGTGGGGGTCTCGCTTAGAACCTTCACGGGCACAGGCTTGGGCAAGCTCACCATGCAAGAAGAGTTTCCGCCCGATTCTTGGTTGAACTGGAAGAAATCTTTCACGGGTGCAATCTGCAAAATACGTGGGGGCTCGGCGTTAGCGAGGGTGGCGGTGAAAATGGCGATCCAGCTGAAAATAAACATTTATTACTCCCTTATCTATCGGCGCTTTTGGGCGTTTCCGAGAGAATTAGTTCCGCCTACACGGCGGAAGGTGGAGGTGGGGTGAAATTTTTTATCGTAGTGAATATCAGCGCTTAATGGAGTGCGCAAAAACTCCGAAGCATACGGTGAATGATAAAAGTCAGATTTCTAGTTCTATTCGGAGTTTTGCTGGGGAGCGCACTTTCCGTGGCTGTGATCAAAGGGCGTCCTGTCCGTGCAAAATCCGAAATGAAAAAAGCAAACGGCAGCCCCGAAGTGGCGCGAAGGCCGTCGCAAGAATAGTTAACTTTGCGCCACGTTCCATACGATTCCTATCCACAGGCTCATCAACGCGAACCAGCTTAATAGATAAGCGCGCATGCGGTACTTCACCCGATTCGATCCAATGTGAACAACGGCATGGGCTACGCGTGAAAGCACAAAGATCCAGGCCGAAATAATAATTCCTTTCGTTACCTCCGTTTGCATGGCCGCCAAGCAGCCAGCGTAGAAGAGAATGGGGATCTCGAAGAGGTTGGTAAAATGCTGCGAGGCTTTGAGCATTTCCTCGGTAGGTTCTCCTTCGGTGAAGGTTTTATAGTAACGCATCTGAACTTTTCCGCTAAGTGCGGCCTTGACCCGCACCTTCAAGAGAATTGCAGCCACCGCGAAGGTTAGCAGCACCATGGAAAACATTGGATAGATAAGCGCTTTATTCATGGCGCTAGCCTAACGTTTTTTCATAATACGGCCAATAAAAACGCGGAGGATTTGCTATAGGTAGGAGATGAACAAGTATCTTTTTACCTGCGAGCATAGTTCCGCAGATATTCCCGCGGCGTATCGAGTACTATTTCGCGGAGAAGAAAAAATTCTGCGTACGCACCGCGGCTGGGATGAAGGCGCGAAGGAGCTAGCCGAGGGCCTGGCTAAAGCGTTACGGACGAAGGTAATTCTAGGAAAAAATTCCCGACTGCTGGTGGATCTCAATCGCACTTCCGATAATCGGGGCGTTTTCTCTGATTGGACGAGGCCACTCCCCGAGAAAGAAAAAAGGGAGTTGATTGAAAAATATCACGAAGCTCATTGGAACAAGGTACGCCAAGCAATTCGGAAGCTAGACTGGGTGATTCATGTTGGCGTGCACTCCTTTACCCCGGTTCTCTATGGCTCAGTGAGAAAAACCGATATCGGCTTACTCCACGATCCCAAGAGGAAATTAGAAACGGAATTGTGCCTCGGACTGCAAAAAAAACTACGCAAAGAAACAGATTTCGCCGTTCACCGCAATCTTCCTTACCGCGGAACGGGGAACGGGCTGGTTACGGCGCTAAGGAAAGAATTTCCGGCAGACAGATATATTGGACTAGAGCTGGAAATTAATCAGCGTTGCCTTCGTGGAAAAGCGGCGCGGGCGCGGATTTTATCGGTAATATCAGCCGCCCTATCCCAAAAATAGAAAAAGCAGCGGGTTCCGCTGCCTTTTATGAAAATTGATTTCTGCCTTAAAATTATGGGCAGCGGCTGGCTTTTTGCGAATCGGAGAAGCGCAGGCCGGGAATTGGCTGGAAATTGCGGATGCGGTTGATGATGCTTCCGTATTTGCCGAGGTTGCCTTTGTCTTGGATCCCTTTTACCCAGTAGTCGGCCGCGCGCTGGCCGGACCAGTCGCAGAATTGGATGAGCGCGAGCGCGGAAATTTCACCGGCGGCATGCCAGCCATTCCAGCAATGAACGAGAACGGGGCCGCCCCCTTCGTTCGCCGAGCGTAGTACTTCAGCGAGTACGCCTTTTACCGCGGGGCCGCGGAAGGCTCCGCCGGTATACTCGGTGGTTCCGCGCGAGCAGCGATAGGTGCCGCGAGTGTTGAAGTTATTTTCAGGGTAAAGATAGAATACTTTGCGCACGCCTTCTTCGCAGAGGCCTTGGATAGTGGAGGCGGGAGCTGATTGTGCTCCTCCGGGGCCGCCGGCGCGAATCAAGGCGCCTTTGATTACGGTAGCACGCGAACGCATCTGCGTTCCGGCAAAGGCCGGGGCGGCGGATAGGAAAGCTAGGGCGAGAAGGATGTGACGCATTAGGGGTCTCCAAAAGAAGTAGTGGTTGAAGACTTTTATAACGCAATGCATAAATACGCAAGGAATAGCCTATTTTTTAAATATTTTAAGGGGTTAGAACCAGCGTTAGTCTGGAAAAAGCAGAAAAATGGCCCCATCTCTTCCAAAGAGAAAAGCAGCACGCAATAATTAATCTTCTCCAGATTTCTCCAAACCAAGGGTTCATTCATGGCATTGAAAGCAGTTAGCGGCGGCGTAGTCGCATTCACGGGATACCAGAAATTCGTAGTTTCGCTCCTCGCATTCCTGCAATTCACGATCATCCTCGATTTCATGATCATCTCGCCGCTGGGCGCGATCCTCATGCCCTCATTGGGAATTTCCCCTTCGCAGTTCGGCGTGGTGGTTTCGGTATACGCTTTCGCGGCCGGAATTTCGGGGCTGCTTGCGGCGGGATTCGCCGATCGCTTCGATCGGAAGAAACTGCTTTTGATTTTCTACTGCGGTTTCGTGCTTGGCACTCTCCTCTGCGGCATTGCTCCGAACTTTCATTTTTTGATGTTCGCCCGTCTGATCACCGGTTTTTTCGGCGGCGTGGTGGGGTCCACCGTGTTCGCCATCACCGCGGATTTATTTCCGTTTGAAATGCGCGGGCGGGTGATGGGGTTTATTCAAACCGCATTTGCGGCCAGCCAAGTATTAGGAATTCCGGCCGGCTTATTTTTCTCCAACCTTTGGGGGTGGCACGCGCCTTTCCTGATGATCGTGGCCGTAAGTTCCCTAGTAGGGGTGGTGATCTTCGTTTATTTGCGTCCGGTGGACGCGCACTTGAAGTTGCGTCCCGATAAGAACGCTTTCCACCATTTAATCGCCACGGTTACCAATACGAGGTACCTCACGGGATTTGGTGCCACCGCCTTATTGGCTACGGGCGGCTATATGTTGATGCCGTTTGGTAGCGCCTTCACGGTGAATAATCTCGGCATTCAGGTGGAAAAACTCCCGATGATCTACTTGCTTACGGGTATCGCGGCGATTCTGATTGGCCCGATGGTCGGTCGGCTTAGCGACCGCTACGGAAAGTTCAATGTATTCGTATTCGGTACGATGCTGAGCATCGTGATGGTTTATATCTATACGCACCTCGGGGTAACGCCACTGACTTGGGTGATCATCGTGAATATCATTCTTTTCGTGGGGATTTTTTCGCGAATGATCCCTTCCCAGGCATTGATGTCGGCCGTGCCGGATCCGGCGAGCCGTGGATCTTTCATGGCAATTAGTTCCTCCCTGCAACAAATTTCGGGAGGTTTTGCCTCTGTAATTGCGGGGCTGATCGTGGTGCAAGAAAGCGAGAAAAGCCCGCTCTTGCATTTTGATAAAATTGGCTACGTGATCATCGGCGCCTCGGTAGTCACCCTATTCATGATGTATCAAATTCATCGCGCGATTCCGGAAAAACGATGAAAATTTTTCTCCTCCTGTCGTTGCTTTCCTCCACCGCGTTCGCCGCCGAAGCTGATTTATTTCAGGATCTATTCGCAGCCCCGAAGCGCCCCGGTAATAATCGCGTCAGCTACGAAGGGCAGCTATACGAGAAAGAAAATGTGCAAGGAAAGATCGCAGAGCTCTCTCTGCAAAAACACCGGATGCGCGCCAGTCACACTTTGCGCAATGACCCCGCGTTTCTCAACGTGGAAGGGAACGTAGAGCTCGATCAAACGAAGACAACGGCCGTATTTCCGGATTCACGCAATGCCTTGCCCAAGCAGCTATGGAACGTTTCGCTTTCGGGAAACTACCGCAAGCCTCTCGAGGGTGAGCGAAGTATCGGCGCCAGCCTGGGTATTGGTTCTCCCAGCGATAAGCCCTTCCGCACCATGCGAGAAGTTTCCTTGAGCGCGAATTTTACTTACCGCTTTCCCGCTGGCAAGGCCAAAGACCAGTGGCTGGTTCTGGTGAACGAATCCAATACCCGCGGGTTTCTGCCGTGGATCCCCCTTCCCGGAGTAGGGTACTTATTCGACCGCAGTGACAGCTGGAAACTTTTCGTGGGTGCTCCCGTCCTGGGATTTTTTTGGCGTCCCGGCGGAAAGTGGTTCTTGAGCGGCTTCTACTTTCCGGTGCAAAGCGGCCAAGTGGAAATTAGTTATTACTTATTTGGGCCGGCTCGTGCTTACTTTGGGTTTCGTTCCGGCCAGGATGTTTTCCTGCGCGCGGGGCGGGACGATAAGCGGGATCGTCTATTCGCCGTGGAAAGAGATTTGCACCTAGGATTTACCATGCCTCTAAATGCTTATTTGCTCATGGACCTCGGCGCCCGCTATACCTTTAAGCGAGATTACTATGAGGGCAAGGGCTTTAGCGATCGTAAGACCGGGCGTCGCCTAGACGTAGAGCCTGCCTCTAGTTTTGGCCTTAAGCTCGTGGCGCTTTTCTAATGATGGGTGAACAAGAAATACCCGCGCAGTGTCCTTATTGCTTTTCTCCCATTTCTTTCGTTTGCGAGGCTTTCTCCGGACCTCAGTCCTATATTGAAGACTGCGAAGTCTGCTGCCGCCCCATCCAGGTTTCTTATGAGGCTGAGGAAGGCGAGATCACTGGATTCGCGGCCGATCGGCTCGACGATTAATAACCAAGCCGGTCACTTATTGTGCGGCGTTCCTTCCGCTGCGGAAGTATTGCTCTTTTGGTAATCTGCTCTTTGGAGGCCTTTATGAAAAAACAGAAGAAGCAAAAGCAGATTTCTGGCGAAGAACTAGTGGAAAGCGCGGAAGCGGCGGAGAGCGGATACCATCCCCCTACCCCCGAAGACATTCGTGACATCAACCATGATCACAATACTGCCGAACCAGGATCGATCACGGCCGACGAAGCGATTCGCCGCGACGTAGCTTAATCCCGGAAGAGTATTTTGGTTCTATGGGCCGGACAAGGGTGCATGCTAGATCTAAAGCATGCAGACACGCGCTTATTACGACGCCGAGCCAAGATATCTCCGAGAAAAAAAGCAAGATTGGTACCTCCAGATGGAGAAAACCAATGAAGCCATGCGTGAGTCTCTAAAAGAGTACGCTACGAAGCGTTCCGTGCTCGAAATCGGCTGTGGCGGCGGCTGGCTCGCCGAGTACCTCTTAAAAATGGGCGTAAAAACCTACTCTGGTTTTGACTTCTCCGAGACGGCCGTAAAAAATACCAGGTCACGCTTAGCTGCGTTTGAAGACGCTAAAATTTGGCGTGGTGACGCGCTCAATCCTCAGTACTACACCAAAAAATACGGCTGCTTAGTGGCCCACCAATTTTTGCAATGCCTCGTGGGTGCTGACCGCACCAAGTGGCTTACCAACTGCCGCGCGTCCGTTAAAAGCGATGGAATCCTGCTCATCAGCACCGTAGTCGGCACGCCCAATGTGGCTGATGATCCGATAAATCCCGAAACGAAGATGAATAAATCGGGCACGATCTACTACGCCACCGAAGAGGAAGTGAAGGCGGAAATCCACGCCGCGGGTTTCGAGATCGAAGAGATCCTGCACCCCGAAGAAAACGTGGCAATCTTCGCCGCCGGACCTTTGATTTCCTGATTTTCTTGGAGCGAATGATGCGAACTTTTCGTGCTATTCCGATAATTCTTTTTCTAGCAATGCTCCCCGGCGGTATTGCTAATGCCGGCACCCCTAAAGTTCTGATCAAAACGAATGTGGGCGATATGAAGATTGAGCTCAATCGCGAGAGGGCGCCGATCACCGTAAATAATTTCCTAAAATACGTGAAGAGCGGTTTCTATAACGGTACGATCTTTCACCGCGTGATCACGAAATTTATGATCCAAGGAGGTGGATTAACTCCGGACATGGAAACCAAAGAACCCCTCTACCCCCCGATTAAAAACGAATCAAAAAATGGCCTAAAAAATAAAGCGTATACCATCGCGATGGCCCGCCGGGGCGAACCCCATTCCGCCACCTCCCAGTTTTTCATCAATGCCGTGGACAACGATTTTCTCAACCCACCCTCTCGTTATGACTGGGGCTACTGCGTGTTCGGGAAAGTGATAGCCGGAACCGACGTGGTGGACAGGATTCAGGGCGTGGCCACCGGGGATAAAGACGGCTTCAGCGATGTGCCGCTCGAGCCGGTGATCGTAGAGTCGATTACGGTTTACTAATTTTTTCGAAAAATTATTAATCTATTTTATGTTTTGATTTTAGATTTACGCGCTTTTCAGCATCATGACTGAAAAATGTTTTTGATTGGCGGAGAGAGTGAGATTCGAACTCACGAGGGTCTTGCAACCCTGCCAGTTTTCAAGACTGGTGCCTTCAGCCACTCGGCCATCTCTCCTAGGTGCGCTTCCGTAATTCTTCTACCTTGCCGGGCCGATGCGGTCAAAGCCGGTATATTTTTGCAGGGCCCTAGGAATCAGAATGCTTCCGTCTTCCTGCTGGTAGTTCTCTAAAATCGCCACGAGCGTGCGCCCTACGGCCAAACCCGAGCCGTTAAGGGTATGTAGGTAGCGTGGCTTGCTCCCATCTTTGCCTTTGCAGCGGATCATGGCGCGGCGGGCCTGGAAATCGCCGAAGTTCGAGCAGCTCGAGATCTCGCGGTAGGTGTTCTGGGCCGGGAGCCAAACTTCGAGGTCGTAGGTTTTTACGGATCCGAAGCCCATGTCTCCCGAACAAAGAAGCATACGGCGAAAAGGAAGCTCGAGGAGTTTGAGCACTTGCTCGGCGTGAGAGGTGAGCTTCTCGTGCATTTCCATCGATTGCTCGGGCTTGGTGAACATCACGAGCTCTACTTTATCGAACTGGTGCTGGCGAATGAGGCCTTTGGTGTCGCGGCCGTAGGATCCGGCTTCCGAGCGGAAGCAGGGGGTATAGGCGGTGAACTGGATGGGAAGTTTTTCTTCGTCCAACACTTCTTCGCGGTAGAAGTTCGTTACGGGAACTTCCGCGGTGGGAATAAGGTAGAGATCGAAGCCCTCGATCTTGAAAAGATCCTCTTTGAATTTTGGCAGCTGGGTGGTGCCGATATTGGATTTGGTATTCGCCATGAAGGGCGGAATCATTTCAGTATAGCCGTGTTGCTCGGTGTGAAGATCGAGCATGAATTGGATGAGGGCGCGCTCGAGCTTGGCGCCTTTGCCGAGGAGCGCGGCAAAGCGGGGTCCGGCGAGACGCACGGCGCGGTCGAAATCGATGATACCGAGTTTTATGCCAAGGTCGTGGTGGTCGAGGGGCTGGAAGGAAAATTTTCTCGGCTCGCCGATGCGGTGGATCTCTTTATTGCTTTCCGCATCCGAGCCCACGGGCACGGAATCGTCGAAGGCGTTGGGGATCTGGAGGAGATCGCTGTCGATCTGGGCCTGGATCTCGTTGAGCTCCTTGTCCACGGCTTCCATCTCTTGGCCGATCTTGGTGGATTCCGCCATCAAGGGGGCAACGTCTTCGCCGGCCTTTTTCTTCTGCGGGATTTCTTTCGAGATAGTGTTTTTACGCGCGCGGGCTTTTTCTACTTTTTGAATAAGCTCCCGGCGTTTTCCGTCCTGGGCGAGGATACGGTCGAGGGAATCGGTGGGAAAGTTATTACGGGCCTGCAATTTTTTGCGGAGAGTGGCTTCGTTTTCAATGATCCATCGGAGGTCTAACATAATGTCCTATCTCGAAAGTTGCTGGATTCGCTGGTCGGCTTGGGCGGCCAGGCGAGGATCCCGTACGATTCCCTTATAGTTAATAAACGCTTGCTTGGCTTTCCCGCGATTATTTTGCTTCTGGTAAATCTCTCCCGTGGCGAAATACGCTTCCGCCTTGAGGGGGTCGAGCTTGATTACCCGTCCAAACAGGGAGAGGGCGTTATCGTAACTACCCTGCACGGAATATACAACTCCGAGGCCGAAGAGGGCGTCGGAGTTTTTATCGTTTAGGCGGGCGGCATCGGTATAAGCCTTGGTGGCGGCCTGAAAGTCGCCTTTACGGCGGTAAATATCACCCTTGGAGACCAGGGCCGCGTCGTTGGCGGGATTGATCTCCATCTCTTTGTTGAGAAGCTCCATGGCTTTGTCCACGTCGTTTCCGTTGAGGGAAATTTCGGCCAGGCTGCGGCGAACGTCGGGATAGTTGGGGGTGAGCTCGAGAACTTTATAGTAGTTCTGCGCGGCGGCGCCGAGATCGTTGATGGTTAGGTAGAGATCGCCCACGGCTTTGTAGCCTTCGGGGTCGTGAGGGGCGAGCTGGGAATAGCGAACGTAGCTAGCCAGGGCAAGCTGGTAGCTTTTCTTCTTCTCTTCATCGTTGGAATTCTGGCGAAGCGCTTCTTCCCGGGTGAGATTGCCGAGAAGCCGGAAGGCGTCGGCGTATTTTCCGTCGCTGCGGATGGCATTGAGCAAATAAGAGCGGGCGGCATCTTGGTCGCCGGACTTAATGAAGATGATCGCAAGGTTGGTCATGATCGCGGCGGAATTAGGCTGGGCCGCGAGCTTGTCTTTTAGGAAGGAGATGGCGCGCGACGGGCTGTCGAGGTGAAAGCGGGTCATGGCCACGCCGAGCATGGCTTTGGCGTGATAGGGTTCGTAACGGAGCGCTACGGAATAGTAGTATTCGGCGAGCTTCTGATTTTTTCTTCTCGTTTCAAAATCGCCCATTTGGATATAGAGCTCTGGGAAGCGGGATCCGAGATGAAGGGCATTTTCTAAAAACGGTTCGGCAAGATCGTAGCGCTTTTGCTTGAGTTGCACTAAGCCCCGATAAAAGAGAACCTGATCGCGCTTGCGCTTCATGTCGCTGGCGAGCTTGATCATGTTTCCGGCTTTTTCGAAATCGAAACGGGTGGCGTAGATGCGGGCGAGATTTAGGGCGGCCACGATCGGTTTGGCTGGGGTTTCGTAAAGCGCTTTTTGGTAGCGATCGATGGCCTCCACGATATTGCCTTTTTCTTCGTAGAGATGAGCAAGGAGCAGGAAGGGGATAGGGTCTTTACGATTTTCTTCGAGCGCCTTGATGTAGTTATTCTGCGCGAGATCGGCTTGCTTGGCCTGTTCTCTCTGCCGGCCCTGCATGATTTGTTCATAGGCTTTTTGCGTCTCGGGGATTTTGGACTTGATCCGGACTAGGAGATCTTCGGCTTCGTCGTTATTGTAGTGGATCCCGTAGGCCGCGTTGGCGAAAACGAGCGCGCGGCGCATATCTTTCAGCGTCTCGAAGGTACGGGCAGCTACCACGAAGGCTTCGGCGAGCTGCGTGCGGTCCATGAGGTAAGGACGCTCGAGTAAATACCCCAGCAAGGCACGCGCTTCTTTGGGTTTGCCAGTGGTAAGCAAATATTCCGCGTAGGCGATTAAACCGGGACCGAAATTACGGTGCTCTTTGTAGAGCCGCTTGAAGGCTTGTTGAGCGGCGTCGCTCTGTCCTTTTTTCTGCAAGAGAATCGCCTGAAGCAGAATGTGGCGGGGGTTTGCTTTCTGCACGCCTTCGGGAGGAATCGATTTATTAATCGAGTTTAGGGCGAGGTCGAGCTCACGCCGCTCGTAGGCGATTTTCGCTTTTTGGTAATAGAGCTCGGCGGTTGGCCGCGCTTTTAGAAAGTTATCCACGATTTCCTGCGCTTGATCGTGGCGATTGAGCATTTGGTAGTATTCGGCACGTGCCACCACGTATTCGGGAGTCCACTGGCTGCTGGACGGGCCCGGAAGGAGAAGCTTGTCCACGGTTTCGAACAGGCGCTCATCGCGGGGCACGATTTCGGAAAGGCGCATATAGGAGGAGGCGAGCAGCGCGCGCGCGTCGTAGTTTTGCGGATTTTTTCCCGCCCCGTTGTAGAAAAACTTTCTGATCGCGAGGATATAGGCGCTGGGAGTTTCCGCTTCGATAAGCTTTTGGCCTTTTTCCGTGAGTTCCGCGGAGATGGCGGGATCGGCGATTGCGCCGAGGCGCGGAGGCATATTCACTTCCACGTAAGGGAAAGTATGGTAGCGCGGAAGAATCAGCGAAGGGTCGCCGGGCTGGGGTTGGGCGGAGAGATAGGCGATGGCCAGAATTCCCATGGCCAAGAGCGCCGCTGTATTGCGAGTGAGCAAGCGCTTTTTGCCGGTCTCGGTTACGTAGTCTTCGGCCTTGATGGGCTTGCCGAGACCGAACAGCGATTTCTTCACGGGAGCGGGCGGAGGAGGGGGCGGAATATATTTTTCCATCTCCTTTTCCACGGTGTCGAGGGAAAGCATTTTAGTGGCACCGTCTTCCTGTTCCGGAAGAGGCATGAGGAGGCCGACCATGGTTTTTTCGTTGTCGGGATTTTCAGGTTCGGGAGGTGGAGTGGGAATATCCACCAGGGTGGGCATTCCGTAGCTTTCATCTTCTTCTTTATCGGCACCAGGCGGGCGATCGGGAAAACTCACGTGGGCCAATGTCTTGGTGGCCACTTCCACTTCGGGATTGGTATCTGCGGCGGAACCCCGGTTTTGGTCCTGTTCCATTTTTTTCAGCAGCAATTCACCGAGTTCGGAGAAAGAAGTAAATGGTTTCCATTCGAGGAATGGTTCCACGCTGGTAGGCTCATCGCCGTGAATGCGACCCTTCATCACGAGCGCGCGCACGCGTTCGATGCCGATCGGGCCTAAAGTGCGCTCGGGCGTAAGTTGAATCTTATAATTTTTGGCGCTTCCTGGTGCCGGCATTTTCCTTAGTAAAGGATATCATGCCGGGGAAGGAAGCCTAAGCGCAGAGGCTAGTTTTGCGAGAGGTGCACGTAGGAAGAATTGCGTTCGCGCTCCGACCATAGCTTGAGTTGGCTGAGTAAACCCTTTTGGAAGAGGGCCCCGCGGATTTTTTCCTTTTCCCCCTCGAACACGGGATCTTTAGGGGCGCCGATTTCCTGAATGCGCAGGATCATATACCCGGAACCGGCGGAAAGCGTTTTGGTCGTTTCGCCCACTTTCAGGCCCTGAATGGATTCACGAATTTTGCTGTTCATGTTCTCTTCGGAAATGCCAGCCAGTCGGGATGATTCTACTCCTTTACTGGCTAAATCCGAGGCCACGGTGTCGAAGTCGCTGCCGCTGCGTAGGCGCTTTTGCGCTGATTCGGCAATTTCCGCGCTGGGCAAGAGGAGCTGTTGGAGCGTATAGGTGAGCACCAGCTTTTGCTCTTTGCGCCGGGCCAAGAAGGCGGAATCGGTATAATAAAAGTTTTTTACGTCTTCATCGGAAACGGCGGCGAGTGGGCGCAGCTCGCGTTCGATCAATTTGCGTTTAGAAACGCTCACCGACATGAGGCGACGGTAATCGTCGAACTTTACACCTTGAGAGCCTAAAACTTCCTTAAGCCGATCGCGGTCGATGCGGTTATTGCGCTGAACGGCATTGATCTCCTCTTCAATTTCATCCTCGGTGGCGGGAAATTTTTGTAATACCAGGCGTTCTTGCACCAGGTAATCGAGTGCTTGCTTGGGAGTAGAATCCGAAGGGAATTCTAGGAGCTGAATGAAGGGGTCGATTTCTCGGCGAAGGGGGAAAGCTTTGCGGAAGGCGGTTAAGTCCGACTGCAGCACCACTTCGGCATTCACGAGGGCGAGAGTGCGATCAATTATGCGGGCGTGCACGGAGTTGATTGTGAAGAAGAGGAGAAAAAGAAAAACGGGAGTGAACTTATGCATGCAAAAGTTCTACTCCCGTCCTCTAGGCAGAGCTAGAGATTTATTCTTTGATCAGTTCCTCGTTGACGGAAATTTTCGATTTCGAGCGCAGAGAAGAAAGGTAGTTATCCAGGATTTTTACACGCTTCTCGTCAAAAACCATACGCTGCCACTCGGGAATGTTGATTCCTTTGCAGTCCTGAATGCCAGTAAGTTTTACGATATGCAAACCCAGCTGAGAACGGATGGGATTCTTCGCGATTTGGCCTACGCTTAGCTTGCGAGCTTCCATGTAGATCGTAGGATCAATCTGCATCTTGGTCACAAAGCCGGTATCTCCGCCCGCGGGAGCGCTATAGCCTTCGGAATATTTGGCCACTACTTGCTCGAACTTTTCCCCTTTGGCAAGGGCAGCTTGGGCATCTTGCAGGCGCTTCCGGGCAGCCGCTTCTTCGCTCTTCAGTGCCGTTGGCTTGAGGGCTACGTAAACGTGGCTAATGCGGATGGCGGGGTTGCGTCCGCAATAGTCACGGGCTTCTTTTTCCGAGATATCCACCGCGCCTTTGAATTTTTCCGAAAGTTGTTTGTCCACGAGAGACTGGTAAAGAACCGCGTTCATGCGCTCTTGCACCTGTGGATCTTTATCGAGACCTAGGCGCTTCGCTTCCTGCACGGCGATTTCGAACTTGATGATGGAATCAAGCACGTTAGCCTTTGTGGGCTCGGTATAATTAAAGTAGGAGACGTTTTCTTTGTAGCGGCGATCGAAGTCTTCCTTCGTGATCTTTTTCCCATTCACGTCGGCAACTGTTTCTTTGTCGAGCGCGGCCTGAGATGCCGAGGCAATTAAGATGGCGGCAAAGAAACCTACTAATTTTAACCCGTTCAGCATACGTATTCCCCTTATCCCTCGCATCCTTGCGATTCGTATCGCTTCAATTTAATTAAATTATTGCTTCCCGGCGCGGAGCGGTCAAGATGATTCACTGCGTGCAGCTGTTCAGCATTTGACGCAACCGATCATATAGCTCGGACGCTGAACGAAAACTTCCCTGAATCACAAACTTTCCGTCGGGAAGAATCGAGTACTCTTTCGGTTGCGTGTGAACGAGCTGCAGAATGAGCGCTGGCTCGAAAATAGGATCCTTACCTGGTGTTAAGCTCATGCCTTTGGGTCCGAGCGAAAGAGTTTTCAGGCCCATCCGGCGCATCAGAACCTTGAGGCGGAGCACGCAGAGTAATTCCTCGGTCTCTTTTGGCAAAAGCCCGTATCGATCTTCGAGTTCTTTGCGGGCATCGTCGGTCTGCTCTTCGGTGCGCATCGCGGAGAGACGACGATAAAGAGCCAGTCGAGCTTTCATGTCGGGAACATAGTTATCGGGAAGAACGGCGTAGAAGGGAACGTTGATCTCCACCTCGGCGAGTGGCTCCGCGATTTTTTCACCCTTCAGCCGCTGCACTTCCTCCTGCAGCAATTCGATATACATTTCATAACCCACGGCCGCGATGTGGCCGGACTGAGCCTGGCCAAGAACATCGCCCCCGCCCCGGATTTCTAGATCGTGCGTGGCGATCATATAGCCGCTACCCAGTTCCACGAATCGCTGCAGTACCGACAATCGCTCGCGGGCCTCGTCGCTGACCGATGCATTTTCGGGCAGCAGAAAATACGCATGGGCTCGCGTCTGGGAGCGGCCCACGCGGCCCCGGATTTGGTAAAGTTGCGAGAGGCCGAAGGTATCGGCACGATTTACTATCAGCGTGTTCGCGTTGGGCACGTCGAGACCATTTTCGATAATGGCGGTAGCGATCAGCACGTCGAACTTTTTCTGATAAAAGCCGATCATGGCCCGCTCGAGCTGTCCCTCGGCCATCTGGCCATGCGCCACTACGAATTTCGCCTCGGGCACCAGCCGCTGAAGCAACTCTTCCATTTTTCCAATGGTTTGTATGCGATTATGGATGAAAAAAACTTGCCCGCCCCGGCTGAGCTCGGTGCGAATCGCGTCGCGGATCAGTTCGTGATCGAAAGTAGCGAGGTGGGTTTTGATAGAAAGGCGATCGCCCGGCGGGGTGCGGATGATGCTCACGTCTTTTAAGCCCATCAGCGACATCTGCAGGGTGCGGGGAATGGGCGTGGCCGTGAGCGTGAGCACGTCGGTCGTAGCCTTCAGTTGTTTTAATTTTTCCTTGTGCTCCACGCCGAAGCGCTGTTCTTCGTCGATGATCACGAGGCCGAGCTCTTTAAATTTTACGTCTTTGGAAAGCAAACGATGCGTTCCGATCGCGATGTCTATTTTTCCGGCCGCCAGATTTTCTAGGATCTCGGCTTGTTCTTTGCGCGTTTTGAAGCGAGAGAGACTTGCGATCTTAAAGGGGTAAGAAGAAATTCTTTGACTGAACGTGAGGTAGTGCTGCTCGGCGAGGATCGTGGTGGGCACCAGCACCGCCACCTGCTTCCCATCCTGGGCGGCCTTGAACGCCGCCCGGATGGCCACTTCCGTTTTTCCAAAACCCACGTCGCCGCATACGAGACGATCCATGGGCTTTCCTTCGGTCATATCATCGATAGTTTCCTGAATGGCTTTGGCCTGGTCCGGCGTTTCGTCGAAAGGGAATTCGGCTTCAAAGCGGCGATATTCGTCGTCGGGAGAGGAAAAGGCGTAACCCTCGCGGAGCTCGCGCTCAGCCTGTACCCGTAGCAAGTCCTGGGCGATGTCTTTGATCGCGGCTTTTACTTTATCTTTCGTTTTTGCGAAAGAGCCTGAGCCAAGGCGGTCGAGCGATGCGTTTTCGCCCGATGTTCCCACGTAGCGGGAAAGGCCTTCGAGGCGGTAAACCGGAATATAAAGCTTATCGCCGTCGGCATATTCCAGCTGAACGAAATCGCCCTCATTGCCCAGCGCTTTTACCCGCGCCAGCCCCACGTAACGTCCGATTCCGTGCTCGATATGCACCACCATATCGCCCGCTACGAGATCGTCCATCGTAACGGTGGGCGCCGCGGAACGCTTACGTCCCGGCCGGTGAATATGCTGTTTTTCACCGAAGATCTCGTCTTCGGAAAGGAAAGCGATTTTTTTCTCGAGGAGGTGAAAACTCTCGGAGAGCTGGCCGAGCGCAAGGGCTACGATCGAGGGATCTTTCGGCAGGTCGAATTCACCCTTCACCGCCACCGCGCGCACTTTACTTTGATTGAGCAGGAAAAGTACGCGATCGAGCTGCGACTGAGAATTCGCCACTATAACCGTGGTGGTGCCGCGCTCCCGCATACTTGTGAGGGTGCGCATGAGGCCCGGCATGTCGGTGGCTTTTTTCTTGGATCCCAGCCGGATGCGCTCGAAGCGCGGCGAACCTTCGCCGAGGGCGAGCTCGCGGGTTTCCATAATTTTATTCCAGCGTTCCGGGGCGAGCGCGGTGTTGAGCGGCATGAACAATCGATCGGGCTCGGGAACTACCTGCTGCCTATCTAAACTGTTCTTATATAGTTCTTCTTCTTTTTCCCGCCAGGCCGCCACGGTTTCGCGGAAGATTTCTGGCTCGAAAATGCAAAGGGTTACGCCGGGAGGTAAAAGCTGGACCGGCCAGGTTTGCTCGTTCCGGAAAAAGGGCAGCAAATAATCCATTTCGGGCGTGGCCACGCCTTGGCTCAGCAATAGGCCTATTCTTTCCCTTGCCGCCCGCGGGAGATCGTGCTGATCACACCATTCCTTGATCGTTTCTCTGGCCGCGGCGAGGCTCAGGGGATCGCAGGTGAACTCGCGTACCGGGATCAGTTCTACGGTTTCTTTTTCGGAAAGCAGGCGCACGCTGCGTTGAGTTTCGGGATTGAATATGCGAACGGACTCGATTTCCTCATCGAAGAATTCAAGGCGCACGGGATTTTCCAGCGAAGGGGGAAATACATCCACGATCCCGCCCCTCACGCTGAAGTTTCCGGGATCTTCTACGTTTTCGGTTTTCGTGTAGCCTATTTTAGTAAGTTGGGCGGCTAAGGTTTCCGGATGAATAGCGATGCCCTTACCCACTTGAACCGTTTCGGTTAAATGCTCGCGGGTGGCGGCGGCCTGAAGAAATGAACGGGCGGAGCTGACCAGAATCCAGTTTCGGTTGGAGCTGGGTGAAACGAGAAAGTGACTCGCTTTGATGCGATCGAGCCGGGCGGAAAGACCGGGCTGGAGGTTTCGGTAAGGGCTTTGCTCCCACCCCCCCAAACGTAACAAGGAAGTGTGTTTCCACGCACCGCCCCGAAAGTCCGCAAAAAAAGCGATATCTTCCGCAACTTGGTCCGCCGCGCTCTCATCGCTTACGAGCACAACTGCCCGCAATTCATTGCCTTCGCTCAGAAGTTCCGGAAGCAGATAAGCGAAGGCCGCCGGGGAAAGCCCGTTGAGCGAAACTGCGGACTGTTTTTTACCGGCGGATTGCGACATCTAACTATCCCATATTACAGCATAATTCTTGACACGTTCCTGCAAAGTTCTTACGCTTCCTAGGTCAGTTCTCACATTAGGCATTTCAAGGATCCGGATCGGCATTGCCGCCGGGTGAATATGGCTGTGGGAAGAGGCACTGAAACTCAAGGACGGCAGATGTATTCTAGATTTCTCCTCTTTTTAATTCCAGCAGTGCTGCTTTTTGTGGCCATTTTGGTGCTCGTGCTATGGGATCGTCTCGAAAAGGTTCAGGGAATTCGTGAGCCAGGGAACGGCGCCCCGGAAGGTGCGTTCCGTTCATTCTATCACGTTCTTTGGCTGCTAATGCTCTGGTGCGGAATCGCACTCTCTTTGCCGATGTGGGCTTCGTACCGGCAAAAAATAGTTTCCCTCGAAATGCACGACCGCTGGCTGGTGATGGGAAAGGTTTTGATTTTTCCCGCGTTGATGCTGGCCCTACTTTGGTACGGCGGCCGTAAAAGCTACCTGAAGTGGATAGACAATCTCGAGTGGCCCGATAAGGAAAACCAATGATGGAGATCCAAAAAGAATCCGCTCCCTCTCAGCCAAAATCCGCGCTCGCGGATTCGTTATGGGTTTATCATGTGGGGCTTTCTTGCTGTACCCTGGAAGTGGAAGCTGCTTCCGGACCGAGATTCGATTGGGAGAGGCTCGGTTGCCGGATTGTGACCGATCATCGTAACGCCGATGTGCTCTTTGTTTCAGGCCCGGTAACTCCCGGCATTGCCGAAGAACTGAAAAAGATTTACGCCGAGATGCGCGATCCAAAATTCGTGGTGGCCGTTGGCAGTTGCGCCAGCACCGGTGGAATGTTTTCGGCCGAAGGAAAACATCGTATCCCGGGTCTCGAGGCCATAATTCCCGTGGATCTTTTTATTCCGGGCTGTCCTCCACGACCGGAGTCATTGATTCATGCGCTGATTAAATTGCAGGAAAAAATCCGGAGGTCCGCGTCGTGAGATCAGGCGGAGAAAAAAATATTTGGGGAGGCATCGTGAAGGTGCCGGGCACCCCTGCGGCCGGAGATAAAGTTTCTCGCGTCCAGGCGGGAACTTCGGAGCTGGCAAAATTGCTCGAGCATTGGGGCGCGCTACCCTCTGGCGAACGCCCCGCTTTGCATGGGTTATCGACGGCCGGCGCGGGCACGAATCTTTCCATCGAGCTGCTGCTTACGTGCGGAAATGAACCGATCTTTTTTATTCTGGAAGTTGCTCCTTCTTCGGCCTTTCCGCGCCCCAGCGCCCTCTGGCCGTTTAGTCTTTGGTGGGAAGAAGAGCTACGCACTTTCAACGGAGTAGAGTTCGCCGGCATGATTCCAGAAAGGGACGCCACGTGGCGACCACTTTAGATTATACTCCTATGTATCTTGCGGGAACGCAGGGAATCGGTGCTTTCGGGCTGAAGCTCGAAGAAGACGGTGGCTTAGTGGCCGACGCCCGGATGACCGTGGGTTATGGACGCCGTAGCCTGGAAGCGATCGCATTGCAGCTACCTTTAGCCCAAGCCCTAAATTACATGGATCGCCTCGATTATCTCGCGGCTCCGGCCTTCAATTTCGCTCTTGCCTCGGCCTGCGAAGACTTGCTGCGCATAGAAATCTCGGCTCGGTCTGAGCAGATTCGCCTAATTCTGCTCGAGCTCAACCGAATTGCCAGCCATCTTCATTACTACGGAAATTTGGCCAGGGCTGCCGGGCAGGCTGCGATCATGAATCACTGCCTCCGGGAACGCGAGCGCTTCGCGGATATATTTGAGATGTATTGCGGTTCGCGCCTTGGTTTCGGCTCTATTTGCCTTGGTGGAGTGATCAGCGACGCCACCGACGGATGGTTTTTTAAAATCGAAAAAGCCGTGGCCAGCTTAAGAGAATTTTTGCCGGATCTAGAAAGCTCCCTCCTTACGCACCCGTTTTTCGAAAAGCGCACCCGGGGTTTGGGCCAGTTAGATGCGGCGATGGTTAAAAATTGGAATATTACTGGTCCTAACGCGCGTGCGAGCGGCTTAGCGGACTGCGATCTTCGGGTTTCGCGCCCCTACGGCGCTTATCGTGGCACAGAGATGATGCTAGACACCTCGAGGAATTATCTGGGAGACGCGTTCGACCGCGCACACATTCGCAAGCGGGAAATTTTGCAGTCGGCTCAGCTCATCGAATCCGTATTTCGCCATATTCCTTCGGGTAACCACCGCATCCGGGTGGGTCTAGACGTGCGCCCGGCGCCCGGAAAAGCAGTTTGTGGCGTGGAGGGCCCTCGCGGAGCTATCTACGCGAT
The DNA here is from genome assembly GCA_050246755.1 of Bacteriovoracia bacterium. Taxonomy (GTDB): domain Bacteria; phylum Bdellovibrionota; class UBA1018; order CAIPTA01; family CAIPTA01; genus JAKFYM01. The sequence goes on along the minus strand of JBFWVL010000001.1, from coordinate 1,257,439 downwards.
GGTTGAATCCGATGGCCGTTCGCAGCCGTCGCAAGTAAGTTTTTTCTGCCCTTCGGCTATGGCGGTTCAGGTGCTGCCGCGCCTGCTGCGCGGAATTCACGCGGAAGACGCTTTCCTCGTGATTCATTCGCTCGATATCTCCTTTTCGGAGGTAGACAAATGAGTGCGCTAGATTTCTTGCTCGCCGGGGCGGCGCTCGTGGGCTCGCTACTCTTTCTCTTTGGGGGAACCTTCTTCCTTCTTTTTTGCGAACGCTTCGTCGCTGCTCGCGTGCAGCATCGCGACGGGCCCGGCCGGCATGGGCAAACGGATTTTTTTCAGGTCTGGAAAGATTTTCAGAAAACCCGGAAAAAGAAGCCGGCGGATTTATTGGCCCTGCCGTTTCGGATACGTCTCGCCTCCTTGGTTTGGCGAATTCTTCCCATAGTATTCCTGCTGGCTTTGCTGGCGGTAACTTACCCGGAGGGCGGCGATCAAATTGATCTTCCACTCCTGCTGCTTTTTCCGATGATCGCGGCCGCTTTAGAGGCGCTGCTGGTGCATGCCACCGCCGATTCACGCGAGCGTTTCGACCGCCGCCGCCGGCTTTTGCTTCGGGCGATGGGAGTTTCGGGATTGCTGCTATCGGTTTTCGCCGTAACCCTAAGGGTGGGTCAGCTCAACTTGAGCGCGATTTCGGATTTTCAGATTTATTTCCCCTATCACGCGCTGCTGAGCAGTCCGGGTCTTTTCCTTTGCGGCATAACCGCCTTCTGCTCCATTTTCCTTTTCGCCACGGAAAGTCCAGTGCAGCTGCAAGATGAGCAGAGCCTCAATCACTCGATGCAATACATCACGATTTTCGTGCAGAAAATGTGGGTATTCTCTTTGATTTGTTTCTGGGTATACGTTTTTTGCGGAGGGGCCAGCGGGCTCATCGTGAAAGTTCTCTTTCCGCTGAAAGTGGCGGCCGGAATATTCGTGTTCACCCTTCTGCAGGCTAGTTTTCCTAAGATTCGCTCGGCCGACGCCAGTGAATTGGCGGCCCGCTGGCTATTGCGTCTATGTCTCATCGGATTCTTTCTCGAAGCCGTTTGGGTGGGGGTGCGCGGATGAAGGTCAGGCAGGTAATTAACGCCCTCAAGAGCACGCTGAAAATCAATTTCGGCTTTCTGCGCCGTACGAAGCATCGTTACAAAAGCGTCGTGGAAAAGTATCCAGACCTAGTGTCCGCCAAGGCCCCATTAGACATGTTCACTAGCTATAAGGGCTACGTGACCAATGATTTATCGAAGTGCAGTGGATGCGGTCTTTGCGTTCCGGCCTGTCCGGTGAAGGCAATTGATTTTACTTCCGAGAACCTGCGCGACGGTACGATTCGCGTGCAAGAATTCAATATTCATTTGGGAAAATGCTTTTCGTGCGGTGTTTGTATCGAGATCTGTCCCGAGGCTAGCCTTTCCTATTCCAAAGAATTTGAAATCGTTACCGAGAGCACGAAAGATTTAATCGCCGTATTTCGTGGTGGCGGCCAGAAGAGCGATAAAGACATCACCCGTATTCGTACTTACGAGGTGAGACGATGATCTCATTTTTTGTTGGCAGCTGTTTGGCGTTGGCATTGATTTCCGCGATTATGGCGATCACCGCCGATTCCACCGAACGTTTACTCTGGGGATCTATTCTTTGCTCCATTGGCTTGGGCGCGGCCGTAGAACTCATGAGTGGCGGATACTTTGGGATTATGATGATTGCGGTATTTCTTTCGGCCGATTTCGCTATTTATCTTTATTTTCGCACCCAAGAACTGCTTCCCGCGCGCCCGGCCCGCAATCGCCGTGCCGATTGGCTGTATCGCCTGTTTTTCCTATGGCTAGGCCTTTGCTCGGTGGTCACCGGCGCGCTGGCGATCTTGGAGCTCGAGGAGTTGATGCCACCGGGGGTGACGCCGGCGCCAAGTTTGTCTCTGCTCCACGAAAAAATCTGGACCTCCGACTGGCTGCTAGCGGTGATTCCGCTGCTTTTCCTGATCGTAATCGTTACCGGAGGATTCTTCCTTGTGCGGAGGGAGCGGTAATGGATTTAACCTCGGTGGCAAACAAAATTAACGTGATCTTGCTCTTGGCCGTATTTGTGGCGGGCCTTTCGGCCATCGCGCTGCGCCGGGTGGCGGCATGGGGGCTGGTGGGTCAGGCCACCGCACTTAAGGCCGTGGTGGCATGTGGATTTTTATTCTCGCAATATTTTTCTTCCGGCGGCGGAGATCTCATCGTGCTCTCGTTAGTGGCATTGGGAATGGTTCCCGCGCTCGTGGCGGTGGGTCTGCTGGTATTGCACCGCTGTAGCCGATTTCGCGGAACGCTGGATGTGGATGAAGAAGATAGTTTGCGGCATTAGCTGGAGTTTTAACGGATGAATTTTGGGAATATCGTAGTGCCACTGCTTATATTCTGCGCCCCGCTTGCGGCGCTGGTTTTGTTTGCGCTTAAGAGCGATCGCCGTTCCGATTCCGAGAAGCGTGGCGGTCTTATTTTGTTCGGCACGATGCTGCTCGCCTCCCTAATCGGGATTTTTCAGTTTGAGCTTCCGGTGAAAATGGAATTTCTATTGCCCCTTTCCACCGACACTTCCGGCTATTTTGAGCCGTCGTTACTCATGTATTGGGTGCGGTACGTTTGGATTTTTCTTTCTGCCTCCGTTTTGCTTGGTTTGGTCATGTTCGACGGCGCTTCTTCCTTCGGCGGCGCGAGGGGTACGCTGCGCTTTCTATTCCTAAGCGGTTCGTTCTTATTCCTGGCCCTCGCCTACTTGAGCGAGAACGCGCTCCTTTCGCTGATGTTCATCGAAATCACCGTTTTCCTCTTGCATTCTTTCAGCCTAGAAATGGGCGGCACAGAGGGCGAGCTCGAGAGAATTTCCTATTTTAAGCGAAATAGTTTTTTATTTCTCGGATTGATCGCGATGCTCGGCCTCACCGCGGCGAGCTTCTTTACCAATAGCTCCGTCGTTCTGCTCGGCATGGTGCTTTACGTGATGGCATTCATGCTTTCTAAGCATAATTTCAGCGAGTGGCGCTATGTTCCGCTCGCGTTGATTCAGGCGGGTACGGCCTTTTTTCTGCTGGGTAGAGTTATCCACGAGGACATGTCGGGCGAATTATGGATCCCGCTTTCGGCGCTATTTGCAGTTGCCACGGCACTGTTTTCGGCTTTGTCTTTTCTCGCCTCCACCACGCTTAGCGCCAGCTTTTGGATGTTATTCGGCATTTTTGGATACATCCTCTTTCTGCGCTTCTCGTCTTTAAAGCCGGAAGAATTAAGCTGGGGAGCCTTCGAAGCGATGGGCCTGCTTTCTTGTTACGCCCTAAGCCTTTTGCTCCGCTTCGCCCGCCAAAGTGCCCAAGCGTGGCGAACGGCGCTCATATTCTTAGCCACACTGTTTTTGCTGGGAATCATCTCCGGCGTGGTTCCTTTTACGAGCGTACCTTCGGCGCATACCGAGAATCGGGAAACGATCTTGAAAATAGCCATCATGGGAATACTCACTTTTCTGCTTTCTCTGGTGGCCGTGAAGGCATTGGTGGGTTCTCTGCGGCAGAACAAAGAGAAGGAAAATAATTTTACTTTCGCTTCCGCGGTTTTGCCCGCGTCACTGGTTATCCTGATTCAACTGGCCGCTCTATTCCGGGCCTACGATGGGTTGTCCGGGCTGCTTCAGTTCCCGATAGATTTCTTATCCGATATTTCCCTTGTAGTGCGCGGGGCCGCCCTGCTGGTGGGAGGGTTGGCGGGTATGCTCCTTGGAGCTAATTCTCGCCTTAGTATTTGGAGCGCCAATAAGGAAAAGAAAATGGAAGATCTTTTTCCGCGAATCGATCCTGCGGTTGTCCGCTGGAATCAGGCGGCCGTGCTTGCGCCCGAAAAAGGAATGGACTGGATTGCGCTTAGAGCTGGAACCATAAATATTCGCGCTGCCAGTGCCCTGCAAGAGACGGATCGGATGCTCTTTGCCGAGAAATTTCCGGGTGGTTTTCTCGCTTACGGATCCTCGCTTTCTCGGCTGATGCGTTTTCTTCATTCCGGAAATATTCGCTTTTATTTGTTTTTTGGAACCGTGCTCACGCTTTTCGCCGGAGTGCTCTTTCTCCTGGGGGCTAAATGAGCTTAGAACGGCTAATATTCTTACTGTATATAGTTTTGCCCTTCGCCGCCGCGATACCTTTGCCGAATGCATTTCACAAAAGGCTCGTTTCCCCGGGGATCATCGCGTCGAGCCTTCGCGCTCTACTTCTCATCGTGCTTTTACGCCCGGTTGTATTTGGCGGAGCGGTAATTGAAATTTCTACCTCGCTTGCTGATGGTTATCCGCTCGAATTCGTGCTCTCGCTTGATTCTTTCCGGCTTGGTTTTTTGCTCACCGCAGAACTCTGCTTTCTTTTTGCCCATGCGATGGGGGCGGTGGCGGGCGGCCTGCGAGTGGTAAGCGTGCTGCTATCGCTGGCGCAGGCGTTTACCAGCCTTTTTATAATTTCTAACAACGCGGTAGCTACTGGGGGTTTGCTTTTGCTGGCGGCGGCGGTGTTCTTCTACCTAATTCGCTTTGCCATTGCCGGGGCCAGTCGTGAGATGGGAGATAGAATTTCCCGCCGTATGTATAGCCTCTACTTCTTGTTGGGACTGCTGATGATTGTATGGGGCGTGGTGGAATTCGGCGCGAAGGATATGCTATTCGGCCCCCGCTCCGGTTCTTCGCTCGGTTTATTTATCTGGCTGGGCCTTGTAGTGCTCTCGATTCCGCTTCCGCCATGGTCCCGATGGTTCAGTATGGCGGTGGAAAATCTTCCGGAAGGCGTAACCGTTACCTTGGTTACCTTCATCAGCGCGGTGGCCTTGAAGATATCCACGCTTTTTTCTGTGGTTTATCCCGATATGGGGTGGAAGCAGAAGCTGGCTTTGTATCTACTGGGAATCTCCGGCTGCGCCTTTTCTATCAGCGGTCTTTTTGCGGCCGGATCCAGGCGAAAAATGCTGGGAAGCCTACCGAGTTTTTTCTTTTCGCTCATTTTGGTTTCGGTGGGAGTCTCGAAGACAAGCTTAGTACTATCCGCGTACTTTACCTGTCTCTTCGTACCAGTATTCACCGGGCTAGTACTTTATGCTTCGGTGGTCAAAGTGGTGCGCCCGCTACAGAAGGTTTTCGTGGGAATTCTTTTCGCGCTTATCCTCGGAGTGCCCGGCACCCCGGTGTTTCAGATTTTCAGTGGGATCGGCGCTCGTTCCCTCGATCTCGGTATCAGCTACGGCATCGTATTCGGCTTGCTTTGGTTTTTTTACTTCTGCGCCAACGTGCATATCTGCCGAAGAATTTTTGTGGATGATCGTCCTCCTGAGCCGGGAGCGGAATCCTCTCTCGAGTCGGCCCCGGCCGCTTTCGCTGGGTATGGAGTTTTCCTGATGTGTTTCATTGTCGTGGCCACGCAGCTGGCCGGGGGGATCCTGTGAAAGGCTGGGCGGGACTAATCGCTACGTTTTTGCCTCTGCTCGTCACGGTGGCGGCTTGCGGTCCCGTGCGCGGGAAGAAGCTCTGGGCATTTTCGTTGTTGGTGCACCTTCTCTCTTGGGTTTGTTTTCTGTTTTTGGCCATCGGCTTCTATTCGCCCAACGAATACGCCGGAAGCGTGCTTTCTCCGGCGATTCTCGCCCAGAGCGCTTGGTCGAATCACACGGGCCTCCGCTGGGTATTTCATTCGGGAATATTGGCGCTAGCGGTCTCTTCCGTAACCGTTTGCTATCACTTTCTGGCGAGGGGAATGCTCGAGAAATCCCGCGCCTCGGTAGCCAGCCTTTCCGCCTACTTGACTTGTGTGCTCGGTGCCCTAGGCGCTGATCACCTTTTGCTTTTCTCTGTTTTCTTTGCCGGCGCATTACTCCCCCGATTTATATTTTCCGGGGTAGACGCAAAGGAAAATCGCATTGAGCCGGTACGCGAGGCGGCTTTTCTCTCTACCATCGCTTCATTGTCGTTATTGCTTTGCGTGCTGGCGTTCTCGGAGGGATTCCGTGGTTCCATCGGGGAGTGGTTCCGACTATCGGGCGATACCTATATGGTACTGCCGGGGTCGATCGGCTTTGGATTATTGCTGCTGGCATTCGGGATCGGCGCCGGAATATTTCCCTTTCACGGCAGCACCCGCCGGATATTCGAAATGGAATCCGTAGAAAAAGCGGTGCCGCTAGCGCTGCAGCCGCTTCTGGGATTTACTTTGCTCTCTCGTTTCGTGGTGGAGCTTTTTCCCGGCGAGCTTTTGCGGTTCGGCCATTACCTTCTGGCCTTTTTCTCCATCGGCGCCCTTTACTGTGCGCTGAATTTTCTCGGCGCACGCCAGGCGCGCGATCGCGTATTTTGGTTGCAGCAGACCGTTTGCTCGTTCATCGCCATCGGCTTGTTCAATTTAAATCCCAAAGGGTGGCACGGCTCTCTTATTCTCCTATTTTTCCAAACGCTCTCTATTCCGTTCATGCTCTTCGTGCTTGCTTGTCACGAGAGAAGAAAATTCCCCTTACCGCTCCAAAGAATCCGTGAATTTCCTGCCTTTGCGCTCAGCACGGCGGCGGCCTCCCTTTTTGCGCTCTTTCTGCCGGTTTCCATTGGATTCTACGGGGTACTTTTCGTTATTTGGTCGCTGAGCGGGGTGCATAGCTGGCCGCTGCTCGTGGTTACGCTAGCAGTTCCGGTGGTTGCTTTTGCTGGGATGAGCATTATGTTTTTTCGTCTCGACGCCGGGGCCGGTGATGGAGATCGCGGAGAGTTTCACGACTTGGTTTGGGAAGAGATTCTTGCGATTGCACCGCTTGGTCTGGTGCTTTTGGTTTTAGGGGTTTTGCCGAGCCTGCTTCTGGGGCCCATGGGAGTATCGGTGGCGGCCCTGCTGAAAGGATTAAATGGCAATTAGTTTGAGGTCGGCATGCCCTTATCGATTTTAGTCGTCGGATTAGCCACGCTAGCGCAAGGAGTGGCGCTGCTTTTTAACCGCAGTTCTCGCTCGCGCACGGCGATTGAATTTCTTTCAAGCCTCGGATTTTTGGCGGCAATGGCAACCTTGGCCGTGGGCCAATCGGCCGATCAGTCCCAAATCTGGTTCGGGCTTCTGGAAGATCAACCGCTTTTCCGTTTGCCGCGTGCGGCTCTTTTCGTGGCGGCCCTTCTCCTGGGGCGCGGCGTTGTGGCCACCAAAGAGTTACCCGCAAAAAGAAAACACGAAGTTCTTTTCCTGCTTTCCACGCTGGTAATGCTTTGTGATCTCTTGCTGCTTTCCCGACAGATGACCCTTTCGATTATCCTTCTGGTTTGCGGATCGTGGTTATCTCTTTTCCTCGGCGGCCTGGCGTTTCGGGGTCGCGGTGAAGGGGAAGCCGTCTTGAAGTACTGGATTCAAGCTTCTCTGGTAATGGCGGGTGGGTTTGGCGCGGCTACGGCTCTGGCCGTGGTCGCCGGCGGCGTTCACTATGATGTGATCTCTTCTTTTCTTCACGCGCAATCGATTTATTCCCTCAGCGCGCTTCTCGTGGTGTTTGCGCTTTGCCTGCCCTTCGTGATGGCCGCCGGACTCTTTCCATTTCACTTTGCGCACGTGGATCGCGACCAAGGAATGCCCTGGCCGGTAGTGGTAACCCTTTCCGTGATCTGGCAGGGAACGGTTACCCTCGCTTTGTGGAAAATGGGAGTGGAGGTTTTTGGCAAGGCTCGGCCCGGGGAAGTTTCCGAGGGACTGCGCACGTTACAGCTCTGTGGGCTTAGCGGTGGCTTTTGGCTGGCCCTAGTGGCGCTCACGCAGGAAAATTCAAAGCGTCTTTTCAGTGCCCTAGTGGGCGCGCAGTGGTCGGCCATTTTAGTGGCCGGTGCATTGCCGACCGTACTTAGTGCATCCTCCATTACCTATGCTTTTGCCTCGGTTTTTGTTTGGACCAGTCTTTTGGGTTTTAACTGGGGACGATTTCAAGAAAGTGCCGGCGGCGAAAATTTAAAAGATGTCTACGGTGCCGCGCGCACGTTTCGCTCTTCGGGGTTATTGCTATTATTGGCGCTCGCCAGCCCGCTTTGCATTCCTGGTTTACCTGGATTTCCCATGGCATTGAATCTTTTGGCGGCGATGATGGAACAGAAATCCCTATTTTTCCTCGCGGCCGAAGTACTGCTGGTGGCCACCCTTTCGCTAATTTCCATTCGCGTGGGAACGGATTTACTATTCCGCCAACGCGCTTCGTCGTCGACAAACACTGCGCCTCTTGTTCTGTTTCGGTACGGCGCGTTGGAGTGGCTCTCGTTAGCCGTCGCAATCGTTGCTCTCGCCGCGCTTGGATTCCTTTGGCATCGGGTATTTGCCTTACTTTTCGAAACTGCAAAAGTCTTTCTTAAATAAATCCAACATGCTAAATTTTTTGCACACATTAGGGGGTGCAGCATGTCCGGGTATTTTCCGGTTTTGCTTTTGTTTCTCGTGGGGTTAGGCATCTCGTTCGCCGTAATTTTCGGCGCGGCTCTCTTGGGACCAAAGCGACCTAATAAATTCAAAAATTCCGTATACGAATGCGGCGTACCTCCTAGTGGAGACGCGAGAAAGCGTTTTTCGGTTCGCTTCTATCTCGTGGCACTTTCTTTTCTATTATTCGATGTGGAGGTAGCCCTGCTCTTTCCGTGGGCCCTCGCGTACCGGAAATTTCTCGGGGTGAACTTTTTCATCCTCGGCGTAATGCTATTTTTCATGACCATGATTACCGTGGCCTTTTTATACGAATGGCGCCGCGGCGGGCTCGAGTGGGAATAGTTTCTGGGCCGCAGAAGCGGCCTGAATGGGGGGCGATATGCCAAAAGACGGCGCACCGGATGTTTTAACTACTAGACTGGAAGATTTTGTAAATTGGGCGAGAGCCAACTCTCTCTGGCCCTATCCTTTCGGTACGAGCTGCTGCGGAATCGAGATGATGGCCACGCTTTCGGCCGACTACGATCTTGCGCGTTTCGGCGCCGAGGTGGTGCGCTTTTCTCCTCGTCAGAGCGATATGATGATCATCGCCGGCACGATCACGGAGAAGATGGGCCCCGTGCTCAAGACTCTCTATGAGCAAATGGCCGATCCTAAGTGGGTGATCGCAATGGGCGCTTGTTCTTCTTCCGGCGGCATTTTCGATACCTACAGTGTTATGCAGGGTGCGGATGAAGTAATTCCGGTGGACATCTATATTCCCGGCTGCCCGCCCTCTCCTGAGGGCGTGATTCACGGCGTGATGCGGCTCCAGGAAAAAATTAAAAAAAGTAAGGCGATGCTGCAATGAAGATGGATTTTCCGAAGGAAAAAATCGACAGGATCAAAGCCCGTTACGGCGATGCCATTGAGGAAGTAGTATCGGAAAATACCGATGATCCTATTTTTTTCGTGCGCAAAGAAAAAATCGTAGAATTTTTGCAGTCGATCCGCACGGAAGAGGGCCTCGAGTACAGCTTCCTTTCTGATCTCACCGCTTACGATGATAATCCTCCGCTGGATAAGATCGCGGACTACGGCCTCGGCACTTTGAAGAACCCCGGCGGGGCGCACCGCTTCGTGGTGGTGTACCAGCTTTTTTCCCTGCAGAACCACGACCGCATCCGTATTAAGGTGCGGGTGAGAGAAGAAGAAGAAACTCCCTCGGTGGTGGGCATCTGGAGGGCCGCCAATTGGCTGGAGCGCGAGGTGTTCGATATGTACGGCGTGAGATTTTCGGGCCATCCCCACCTGCACCGCATTCTGCTCGACGAGCGCTGGGTGGGGCATCCCCAGCGTAAGGACTATCCCATTAAGCGCTACCAGCGCTTCGAGGGATCGGCATCCACCGATAGCTTCGGTCTTGATCCATCGGCGGAGAGAATGTCGCGGCACGAGCTGCGTAAAGAAAAAACAATCGGCTCTCCAGGCTCGGCCAAGACCGTATTGGAGCGTGAATAATGGATAAACTAACCGGACTCCAGCTCCCTAGAAAAGGCGATGCCTTCGAAGACGACGATAATGGCGATATCTTCGAGAGTTCGCAGATGCTTATCAATATCGGTCCCCAGCATCCGGCGACCCACGGAACGCTTCGTATCGTTTGCCGGCTCAACGGCGAAGTGGTGGAGGAGAGCAAATGTGAGATCGGTTATTTGCATCGCGGGATGGAAAAGCTCGGCGAGGTGAAAACCTACCATAAGTTTATTCCCTATACGGACCGCCTGAATTATTGTTCGGCCCTGCAGAATAACGTGGCCTACGTGACCACGATCGAGAAGCTCATGGGCATCGAGATTCCTCCGCGCAACGTGTGGATTCGCACGATGGTTTGCGAAATGGCGCGGATCATTGATCATATCATTTGCGTGGGCATCAATGCCTTCGACCTTGGCGCCATGACCTACTTTCTCATCGGATTCCACCAGCGCGAAGAAGCTTATAGTTTGATCGAAAGTCTCTGTGGGTCACGGTTGACCACCACCTATACCCGCGTGGGCGGTCTTTCTGGTGATTTGCCCGATGGCTTCATTCCCCGTCTGAACGCTTGGCTTGATGAAACCGAAAGATGTTTTAAGGAGCTCGACAAGCTGCTCACGAACAACCGTATCTGGGTGGATCGTACCCGCGGTGTGGGCGTTTTCACCGCCGAACAGGCACTCGCTTACTCGATGACGGGCCCTTGCCTCCGCGCTTCCAACGTAAATATCGACCTACGCAGGGACCGCCCTTATCTTGCGTACCGCGAGCTGGAGTTCGACGTTCCGGTGGCAAAGGGCGGCGACGTGTACGATCGCTATCTGGTGCGTATGGCGGAAATTTTCGAATCCATCCGCATGCTCCGCCAGATCGCGCAGAAAATGCCCAAAGGCCCAATCTGGGCCGACGATAAACGCGTGAAGATTCCGGAAAAGGAACGCGTTTATAATTCGATGGAGTCCTTGATCCACCATTTCAAATTTTTCATGGAAGGTTTCGATGTTCCTCCAGGAGAAGCGTACTGCCCTATGGAGGGCCCAAATGGCGAAATGGGCTTCTACGCGATCAGCCGCGGCGGTCCCAAGGCCTACCGCTTGCGTATCCGCGCCCCCTCTTTCTTCATGTTCCAGCCCGTAGACGAGATGGTGAAGGGTGAAAACGTGGGCGACGTGATCGCCGTGATTGGTTCCGTGAATATTATTGCCGGGGAGTTAGACCGCTAATATGGAAAAGAAATTTGGAAACGAATTTTACGCCGAGATGGACCGCATTCAAGGAATGTATCCCAATAAGCTAGCCATGCTCTTACCGGCTCTGCATGCGGCCCAAAAAGACCGCGGCTGGATCTCCGACGATACGATGCAAGATGTGGCCGATTTTCTCGCGATTCCGAAAACGCGGGTGAAAGAAGTGGTTACGTTTTATCACATGTTCCACACCAAGCCGGTGGGCAAGTATAACCTCCAGTTTTGCAATAACATCGCATGCTGGCTGCGCGGCTCCGAAGACCTCATTCACCGCGCGGAAAAGAAGTGCGGTGTTTCTCTGGGTGGTACCACCAAGGATGGAATGTTCACTATTTCCGAAGTGGAGTGCCTCGGATCTTGCGGCACGGCGCCGGTTTGCCAGATCAACGACGACTACCACGAGAATTTCGATGAGAAACAGCTCGATAAAGTGCTTGAGGAGTTCCGCTAATGCAGCAGGAAATCGTATTCTCTAAATATTACGGCCAGGCCGGTGTGGAAGGCCTCGACGCCTATAAAAAGAATGAATCGGGTTATACGGCTCTTCCGAAGGCCGTGGAAATGGGGCCAGAAAAAGTTTTGGCCGAGGTAAAGGAAAGCGGCCTTCGCGGGCGCGGGGGCGCCGGATTTCCTTGCGGCACGAAATGGGGATTCATTCCGAAGAATTCAGATAAACCGAAGTATCTCGTGATCAACGCCGACGAATCTGAGCCCGGCACTTTTAAGGATCGCGCGATCATGGCTTACCAGCCTCATCTCATGATCGAAGGTGCCATCATCGCCGCGATGGCGATCAATGCTCATATGATTTACTGCTATATCCGCGGTGAATACGTGAAGGAGGCAAAGATCCTCGATAAAGCGATCGAAGAAGCCTATAAGGCCGGTTTGCTTGGAAAAAACGTGAACGGCACGGGATACCAGCTCGACATGATCGTGCATCGCGGGGCCGGCGCGTATATTTGCGGAGAAGAAACCGCGCTCCTGAATTCCCTCGAGGGAAAGCGGGGCGAACCGCGAATCAAGCCTCCTTTTTTCCCGGCCGCTATCGGTTTGTTCGGTTGCCCCACGGTAGTGAATAACGTGGAAACCTTAGCCTGCATTCCGATGATCATTAATCGCGGCGCCGCCTGGTTCAAGCAGTTCGGTCCCGAGCGCAATCACGGCATGAAGCTGTTCTGTATTTCTGGACACGTAAACCGTCCTGGCCTATACGAGCGTCCCCTCGGTTACCCTCTCATGCAGTTGATCAACGAAGATTGTGGGGGAATTTGGAAGGGCCGGAAGCTGAAGGCGGCTTTTCCCGGCGGATCCTCCTCGCCGGTGCTCACGGCCGAAGAATGCAGTGTGAACCTGGATTTTGATTCTTTGGCGAAGGCTGGTTCCATGCTCGGCTCGGCCGGCATTATGGTAATAGACGACGCTACTTGTATTCTCAAGGTGGCGATCCGCACCGCGCATTTTTACCAAGTGGAAAGCTGCGGACAATGTACACCTTGCCGCGAGGGCTCCATGTGGCTCAAAGATCTTCACCTGCGCCTCGAGCGGGGCGAGGGGAATATTGGCGACCTCGATCTGATCGAAGACATTTGCAATAACATGGACGGAACCACGATCTGTGCATTCGGCGAAGCCACTGCCTGGCCGTTGCGTTCAATGGTGAAAAAATTCCGAACCGAATACGAGCAACACGTGAACGAGAAGCGTTGCCCTTTTGGAAGCTCGAGCTATAGCCACTAGATTAAAGGAATAAAATGCCGAACATTATAGTCGACGGAGTGCAGGTAGAGTTTAAGCCGGGTGAGAAGATCATCCAGGCTACCGACCGTGCCAAAAACAATCATATTCCCCGCTATTGCTACCACGACGGTCTTTCGATCGTGGCACAGTGCCGAATGTGCTTGGTGGAAGTGGAGGGCCAGAAGAAACTGGTGACCGCTTGTTCCACGCCCTGCGCCGATGGAATGAAAATTTCCACCACTTCCGAAAAAGTAAAAAAATCTGTGGGTGGCGTGCAGGAATTTTTGCTCGCTAACCATCCGCTCGATTGCCCGATTTGCGATCAGGCCGGAGAATGCAGCCTTCAGGAGTATAGCTATAACCACGGCGCCGAAGACACCCGGAACCAGTTTTTCCGCCGTACCTTTATCGATGTGGATATGGGCCCTTCGATCAAGAAGAATATGAATCGTTGCATTCACTGCACCCGCTGCATCCGCTATTGCGACGAAGTGGGTGGTATCCACGAAATGATCGCCGAGCAGCGCGGAAACAGCACTGAGATCATCACGATCGATGATAAGCCCCTGCAAACTGCTTATGCCGGCGGGCTGGCTGATGTTTGCCCTGTGGGCTCTCTCACCACCAAGGATTTCCGCTTCAAAAAGCGCGTGTGGTATCTCAAAACGGCCGAAAGCGTATGCGACGGCTGTGCGCAGGGCTGTAATATTCTTGGTTCGCAGGATTCCGGCGTGGTTTTCCGTCTGGAGCCGCGCGTGAATATGGAAGTGAATAAGTGGTGGATGTGCGATGAAGGCCGTTACGGCTTTCACCACGTGCACACTCCCTCTCGCGTACTGGGGCCTACGGATCTCCGTGGCGGAAATCCTAAGGGCATGATGTGGAACGAAGCGCTTCCCGCCGTAAAAGAAATGATGGATGGCGCCAAGTCGATTGCTTTCTTCGTGTGCGCTGATGCCACGCAAGAAGAAGCTCATGCGCTGAAGAAAGCATTTCCAAACGCCGCCTATTTTTCCTATAGCCCAACCGTGAATTCGAGCTCAGAAGATAAGCCGCTCGATCACTTGCTGCGCCGTAAAGATAAATCTCCTAATTTGAAGGGACTCGAAGCCGTGGGATTTAAGGCTTCGGCGGAATTCGATCCGGCGAAATTCGACCTTTGCTTCTTCGTGAGCGCGGGCAAAGTGCGCCCCCCTTACGGGCTGGCGAAGAAAGCGAAAAAAGCGGTGGCGATCGGGTTGTTTTTGAAGGAAGAGCTTCTCGGTTACCAATTCGTATTGCCCGGTCTCTCGACGTACGAAAAAGCCGGAACTTTCGTGAATTATCAGGGAATGCAGCAAACCTTCCAGGCCGTTACGCAGCCGATCGGCATGAGCCGGCCCCTCGCGAGCCTGATCGGCGCGTTGATCGAATCGTCGCGGAAAGTGAGTTAAGTCGTGGAAATGACCGTTCCGAATATTTTATTGATAGCGATGGTGGGAAAGCTCGCGATGGTGCTTTTAGTGCTCCTGCACGTGGCGCCGTTAATGGCGTGGGCCGAACGCCGAATCTGTTCCTGGATGCAGAATCGAACCGGACCGAACCGCGTGGGCCCATTCGGCCTTCTGCAATCGATCGCCGATGCCGTGAAGTTTATCTTCAAGGAAGACCTAGTGCCCGGTCACGTGCGCAAGTGGTACTACTTGTTGGCTCCCGGAATTTGCGTAGTTCCCGCTTTCATGACCTTCGCCGTGGTTCCTTTCGGTCCGGTGATCGACGTAAATGGAACGATCATTTCCCTGCAGCTTTCTTCGATGAACGTGGGCTTCGTATACATCACTTCGATATCTTCGCTTGCCGTATATGGAATCATCGTGGCTTCGTGGGCTTCTAATAATAAATATTCCATGCTCGGCGGACTTCGCTCCACGGCCCAAATGATCAGCTACGAGCTCGCGATGGGGATGAGCCTTGTGGCCATCATCATGAACTACAATACGGTAGACTTAATGGAGATGGCCGTTAGTCAGGGCGGCCCCCTGATGATCTTCGGCCAGCAGATTAGCTTTCTGCCGAACTGGGGAATCTTTCATCAGCCTCTCGCCGCATTGATTTTTATCGTGGCCGCTTTCGCCGAAACCAACCGTCTGCCCTTCGACCTTCCCGAGGGGGAAGCCGAGATCGTGGCCGGATATCACCTGGAGTACGGCGGCATGAAGTGGTCGCTGTTTTTCATGGCCGAGTACGCGCATATGATCACCGCCTCCGGGTTAGTGGCGACATTTTTTCTTGGCGGCTGGCAAGCCCCCGGCCTGCACGCGCTCCTGAGCCATTTCCATCTCACCGACCAAATGCTCTATTGGGCGGTGGTGATCGGCCAAGTGCTTACGTTCTGGCTAAAAGTAATCCTCTTTATGCTTTTCTTCATCGTGGTTCGCTTTACGCTTCCGCGCTTCCGCTACGATCAGCTGATGTGGCTGGGATGGAAAGTTTTGGTCCCCTTGGCTCTCATTAATATTCTAGCAACGGCGGTTTCGATCGCCGTAATGTACGGGCATTAAGGAAAATTTATGCTGATTAAACGCGAACATGGATTTCTGCAGCGCTTCTACTTGATCGAGCTCTTCAAAGGGCTTCTGATCACGATGAAGTTCTGGTTTTTCGGAAAAAACATCACGTACCAATATCCCGAGGAGCGCCGTAGTTATTCTCCGCGTTACCGTGGCCAGCATTACATCAAAACCGTAAATGGCGTGGAGAACTGCACGGCCTGCATGCTTTGCCCCACGATTTGCCCCGCCGATTGCATTCACATTGAAGCCGGCGAGCGCGCCAATAAAGAGAAGTATCCCGTGAAATTCGAAATCGATATCTTACGCTGCTGCTTTTGCGGTTTTTGTGAAGAAGCCTGCCCGAAGGACGCCATTAAGCTTTCGAATATTTACGAAATGGCCGACTACGAGCGCCGCGTGTATGACAAAGATTATCTCTTGATTCAAAGGGCGAAGAAATGAACGAATTTTTTCAGGATCTACTCCCACAAATTCTTTTTTATCTTTTTTGCGGCTTGGCCGTGCTCTCCGCCATCGGCGTGATCGCATTGAAGAATCCAGTATCGAGTGCTTTCTCGCTGATCTCCGTATTGCTGAATGTGGCGGGAGTATTCGCCATGCAGGAAGCCTATTTCGTTTCCGCGGTGCAAGTTCTTGTTTATGCCGGCGCGATCATGGTGCTCTTCGTGTTCGTGATCATGCTTCTCAGCGTGGAGCAGGTGGAAATCGATTGGCCTACGAACAGAGGTTTTTGGCCGGTACCGATCGCGATTGCGGTGGGATTCTGCGCGTTGATGACGATTATTTTTATGAAGTCGATTCCCGCCGCGAATAAAGGCCCATTCACCTCGGCGGCCGTGGCCGAGAACGGTGGAAACGTGAGAGTGGTTTCGGAAATTATGTTTTCGGATTACGTAATGCCCTTCCTCACGGTGGGCATGCTGCTTTCCATCGCGGTAGTGGGCTGCGTGGTTCTGGCAAAAAGAAGGGTGGACTGATGCATCACTTAGCGGACCCCATGATTTTTCCAGCGCTAATAACGGGCGCGGCCTTGTTTGCGATTGGGCTTACGGGCATTATGCTTCGCCGCTCCCTCATCGCGGTTTTAATGTGCATCGAGCTAATGCTCACGGCCGTGAACCTCACCCTCGTGACCTTTTCCCGCTTAAATCAAGATATGAACGGCCAGCTCATGGTGTTTTTTATCGTGACCGTGGCCGCCGCCGAGGGCGCGATCGGATTAGGCCTCTTAATTGCGCTCTATCGGAACTTACGTGAAGTGGGCACCGCGCAGCTGAACCAGATGAAGCAATAAGGATTTCGTCATGACCGAACAAACAAGTCTCTTAGGTTGGATTGTCCTGCTGCCGCTTATCGGCGCCACGATTAACGGATTGTTCGGGGCTATACCCTGGAAAAAAATCCCGCGAATTCCTGGCGATTTGGCCGGCGTGATCGCCAGTGGCTGCGTTTTCGGCAGCTTTGCATTGGCTGTGTCGCTCTATCTCCGTCTCACCGGCAAGGAGGGCGTTTCCTCCGCCTTCGAGCAAACGGCATTTTCTTGGATCGAAGTGGCGAACTTCAATATTCCGATGCGTTTCCGCGTGGACGCGCTCTCCGGCGTGCTTTCCCTCGTAGTGAGCGGCGTTGGTTGCCTAATTCACATTTATTCGATCGCCTACATGCATGAGGACGAGAATCCCGCCCGCTATTTCACCTACCTCAATATGTTCACGGCCTCGATGCTCATCCTCATCTTGGGCGCGAGTCTGCCCATTCTCTTCATTGGCTGGGAAGGCGTGGGGCTTTGCTCTTACCTCCTAATTGGTTTCTGGTTCGAAGATATCGAAAAGGCGAAGGCCGGAAAAAAAGCTTTTGTAGTGAACCGTATCGGAGACCTTGGATTCCTCCTCGGCATGTTCCTAATTTTCATGCATTTCAGCACTCTCGACTTTGTGGAGCTGAAAGAGGCAATGGGAAGTCTTTCGGTGGAAGTGGGTTTCGGCATCCTAACCGTAATTACCCTTTTGCTCTTCGTGGGCGCTACAGGTAAATCGGCGCAGATTCCGCTCTTCGTTTGGCTGCCCGATGCAATGGCCGGCCCTACTCCCGTTTCCGCTCTCATTCACGCCGCTACCATGGTGACGGCCGGGGTATACATGTGCTGCCGCCTAGGATTCCTATTCAGCCTCGCGCCGATTACTTCGACGGTGATCGCGGTGATCGGGGTGGGGACCGCGTTCGTGGCCGCGACGATCGCGATCGTGCAGACGGATATCAAGAAAGTGCTCGCATACTCCACCGTGAGTCAGCTCGGTTATATGTTCCTCGCCGTGGGCGTGGGCGCGTATACCACCGCGATTTTCCATCTTATGACTCACGCTTTTTTCAAAGCATTGATGTTCCTCGGCTCGGGCTCGGTGATTCACGCCTGCGGCGGCGAGCAAGACATGCGAAAGATGGGCGGCCTGCAGAAGTATATGCCGATTACTTACTGGACCTTCGTGGTGGGAACTCTCGCGATTTCTGGTGTGCCGATTTTTTCGGGGTTCTTCTCCAAAGATGAGATTCTCTGGCAGACCTTCTCCAGCCCTCTCGGTGGATTGCCTCTCTATATCGTTGGGCTGGCTACCGCGGGGCTCACCGCCACGTACATGGGGCGTCTCGTGTGCTTGACCTTCCTCGGCAAGAATCGCTCTACCGAAGAGGTGCGCCACCACTTGCACGAATCTCCTCCCTTAATGACGGTTCCGCTGATTATTCTTGCGGCGCTCGCGGCATTGGGTGGGTTTCTCAGCGTGCCTCATTTTCTCGGCGGCCACTCAATCCCGAATTACCTAGAGCATTTGCTCGAGGGAATCGTTCCGGCTAGTCAGGGGCACGGAACTCTGGCCATGGAATGGGGGCTCATGCTGGTTTCTGTGGTGGTGGCAGTGGGTTGCCTTTTCCTCGCGAAAACGCTGTTCCTCTCGAAACCGGAAAGCCGAGAAGAAGGCCCGCTGTTTTCTTTTCTCTACAATAGCTACTACCTCAATGAGTTTTACGAGGCTTTGGTGGTTCGTCCCATCCACGCCTTCTCCGTTTTTCTCTGGAAAATGGTAGACGTGGTGGTAATCGACGGGGCGGTACTGCTAACCGCAAAAGTTTCGAAAATTTCTGGTCGCACCTTGCGCTTGATGCACACGGGCCGGCTCGAACATTACCTCACCGCGCTCATGCTGGGCATGCTGGTGTTTTTGCTGATAACCGTAGTGCGCTTTTTCTAGGAGAGCTACATGCAGGGCATTTCTGAACATATTCTTTCTTGCTTGGTCTTTAGCCCGCTCCTGCTGGCCGTGATCGTAGCTTTGATTCCTTCCAAGCTAGAAGTGGCCGTGCGCTGGGTCGCTTTTATCGGTTCCTCCGCGATTTTTGCCCTTTCAATTTGCATGTATAAAAACTTCGACATAGGCAACGCCGGTTTGCAGATGGTTTCGCAAATGGACTGGCTCCCCCAGATCGGAGCTCGCTACGCGCTGGGTATCGACGGCATCAGCCTCTATTTGATTTTACTCACGACATTTTTGATTCCTATCATCGTACTGTCCGCATGGCACGCCGTGGAGAAAGACATCAAGAAATACCTTTTCTTCATGCTGATGCTTGAAAGCACCATCCTCGGCGCTTTCCTCGCGCTGGATCTTTTTCTCTTCTACGTTTTCTGGGAAGCGATGTTGATTCCCATGTTTTTCTTGATCGGAATCTGGGGCGGCAAAGACAAGATCTACGCGGCCCAGAAATTCCTGCTCTACACTTTCGCCGGTTCCGTGCCGATGCTGGTGGCAATTATCTATTTAGTTTTCCAAACGAAGGCGCAGTTCGGCGGGTACTCGGCCTACTTGCCAGATATTCTAAGGCTGCAGCTTGCCGGCGGACACATGATGACCCCCCAAGGGCTGATCTTTCTGGCCTTTACCTTGGCGTTTGCAATCAAGGTTCCGCTTTTCCCTCTGCATACTTGGCTGCCGGACGCCCACGTGCAGGCTCCAACGGGAGGTTCCGTGATTCTAGCGGGCGTTCTCTTGAAGCTCGGCGGCTACGGACTCATGCGCTTCGCGATGCCGCTTTCGGTTTCTATTTTGCCGATCGTTGCTCCTTGGATGATGGGTATTGCCGCGATCGCGATCGTTTATGGTGCCTTTGTGGCCATTGCGCAAGACGATATCAAAAAGCTGGTGGCGTATAGCTCCGTGTCTCATATGGGTTACGTGATTCTTGGTCTTTTCGCCCTAAATCAAATCGGGATCACCGGCTCACTCTATCAAATGCTGAATCACGGCGTTTCCACCGGCGCGCTCTTCCTTTTGGTAGGTGTTCTCTACGAGCGTAAACATACTCGCGAGATTATTGCGTATAGCGGTCTCGCCAAAACTTTACCTTTCTTTTCGATCGTGTGGCTCATAGTAACTTTCAGCTCGATCGCGCTTCCGGGCACGAATGGTTTCATCGGCGAATTTCTCATTCTGCAGGGTGGATTCCTCGCGCACCCCTACTGGACGGCCCTGGCCGCTACGGGGGTGATTTTCGGTGCCGTCTATATGCTTTGGCTCACCCAGCGTATTCTTTTCGGCGTGCCGGACGCGAAAAAATCGGAAGGCCTAACGGATATCAACTGGAGAGAGTTTGCTTATCTTCTCCCGCTGATTTTCCTCATTGGTTATATGGGGCTCTTTCCTAAGACCTTCTTCCGGCACATGGAACCTTCCGTAAAAGAATTCACGAAGCGCATTTCGGTGCCTACACCCGAAGAGACCGCCCTGCTGAGAAAGGCTATTCCCGATGCTCACTATAATTAATCCACAAAACTTGGTGCTCTCCACGGCCCAGTGGATGGCGCTCGGCCCGTACCTAATTCTCACGCTGGGAATTATGCTTTCGATGCTTTTGGCTACCGTCCACTTCGGCGAAGGCCCGGGCAAGAAGCTTCCGCTTTTTATCTTTTCGGCGATTACACTCGTGATGACCATCGTTTGGACGGAACTCCATTGGGTGCAGGAGCCCATCCGCGTATTTGGCGGCGCAATCGTACTCGACTACTTCTCGTCTTTTTTTAATGTGCTTCTCTGTGGAGCCACTTTACTCGTAATGATGGGCTCTTATTCCTACCTCGACGAAAGCGAGATCCACTTCGCCGAATTTTACCCGATCCTGCTCGCTTCCACTCTCGGTATGATGCTGCTGGCTTGCTCGGAAGAACTCCTCATGCTTTTCGTGGCGCTCGAGCTGATGAGCCTCATGGTGTATGTGCTCGTGGGCATGCGCCGCATGAATGCGTTCAGCAATGAAGCCTCGGTAAAATATTTCGTGATGGGCGGCGCTTCCGCTGCGATTTATCTCTACGGAATGGCGCTGATCTACGGTGCTCTGAATACCACGAAGCTCGTGGATATTTCGAAGGCCCTTACCGCCCAACCCGATGCCTTTTCGAATCCTCTGCTGATCGCGGGATTCGTGTTCTTGCTCGTGGGGTTCTTGTTTAAAATTGCTGCTGCTCCTTTTCACATGTGGGCCCCCGACGTATACGAGGGCGCGCCTACGAACATTACCTCCTATATGGCCACCGCTTTGAAGGCCGCCGTATTTGCAGCGCTGATTCGCGTTGGGCATGCCTTTTGGGGGCCTCAGGTACACGGGGTGGTGGATGGAATTGGCGCTCACGTGCAGGCATTTCATCTCATTCATACGATCTTCTGGTGGATTGCTCTTTCCACCATGCTCATCGGGAATTTCGTGGCTCTAATGCAGACGAACCTAAAGCGGCTAATGGCCTATTCGGCGATTGCCCACACGGGCTATTTGCTGGTGGGCCTACTGGCGGGTCCCTGGGTGGGATATTCGGGAATTATTTTCTACCTAGTGGCCTATTCGGCGATGAATATCGGGGCTTTCACCCTGATGTCGCTCTTCGCCGGCAAAGCCGACGGCGCGCTCACCACGCAGGGCCTGGCCGGCCTTGCAAAACGCCACCCCTGGGTGGCCGCGGCGCTGACGATTTTCTTGCTCAGTCTGGGAGGCTTTCCGCCGACCGCGGGCTTCGTGGGAAAATACTATATGTTCTCGGGCGCCCTCGAAGCGGGTGAAGGCCTGCTGGTATTGATCGCCGTTCTCACGAGCGCCGTATCCGTTTACTACTACCTGCGCCTCGTGGTGCTCATGTATATGAGCGAGGGAACTGAGCCCAGTCTGGTATTCCGCAAATCTAACTTTGCCTACCTGGCAATCGCGATTTGCATATTTCTCACGATTAACTATGGCTTGTTTCCGGGTGCGCTGATCGCCACCGTGAAAAAGGCCGCGATTTTTTAATTCCCAAGTTCTGTTACCATTTGCGGAATTAAAGTAATGTCGTCGAAGGGCTTGGCAAGCACTCGGAGCGCGCCGCGGGCCACTAGATCTTCTTTCACCGATAGATCCCCGTAGGCCGTCATCATCAATACTTTAGCCTGGGGCATTGCTCTTTTCGCGAAATCCAGAACTTCCGCGCCGCCGATTTCCGGCATCAGGAGATCCAGAAAAACCACTTCAAATTTTTTATTTTCGGAGATGATGCGCAATGCTTCTACGCCGTTATTTGCCACCATTACCTCGTGGCCAGCGCGAGTAAGCACTCGCTGGAGGCTGCTAGAAATTATTTTTTCATCGTCTACCACTAGAATTTTCATGCTTTTTCCTCGGGGGAAGGAGCAAGTGGAACGAAGATGCTGAAACAAGTGCCTTTGCCCGGGGCGCTCGTTACCTCGAGGCGAGCATTCATTTTTTGGGTAAGGTGGCGCACAATGGAAAGCCCGAGGCCGGTACCCATTCCCTCTTGCTTGCTCGTGAAGAAGGGCTCAAAGATATTTTTCAATTTTTCGGCCGGAATGCCAGGCCCGGAGTCTTTTACGTCGATGCGGTAACTTTCGTCCTCGCCGCGGATCGAGATCTCGATCGCCCCCTTTCCGTTCATGGCTTGGGCGGCATTCGTGATCAGATTGAAGAGAACTTGCTGCAGGGCGTGCGTAGAAACGATTCCGCGCGGAACGACTTTTTCTGAATGCACTTTAACGGCTACGTCTTTCAGGGCGGCCTTGGAGAAGGTGAGCGCTGAGCGTACGGCATCAAGCAAGTTCGCTTCCACGAGTTTTTGTTCCTCGGTGGAAGTGAAACCGAGAAGATCATCGATAATCTTTTTGGAGCGCCAGGCAGCGGAACGAATTTCTTCGAGATCATCCATCGTGGCGGCATCCAGGCCGTCTTCTTTGCCTTCCTGCAGAAGAATCTGGCTGGTGGCTAAGATTCCGGCGAGGGGATTATTTAATTCGTGCGCTACCGCCCCCACTAGGCGACCGAGCGCCGCCATTTTCTCGGATTGGATAAGCGTAGAAGCCAACGCAGTTTCTTTGGAAACGTTACGATAAAATTGGAACTGGTAAGATTCCAGGCCGGTGCGAATGCCGTAAGACCAAACCAGAAGATCCTTGCGGATTTTGCCTTGCAGCTGCACGCGAGAACCACCCTGCGGCTGAGTTCCCATGCCGACGGGACATCCGACACAGGGGGTGCGACGGTTGGCAAGTAAAGAATAGCAACGCTTCCCTTTAAGTTTCTTGTAGTCTTGGTCTACTAGGGCCGCGAATGCTTTGTTCGCTTTCACGATTTGGTAGGTAGAGTCAATTACGGTAAGCGGTTCGGATATTCCGTCGAAGGTGGCGCGCCATTCTTTGCTCGCCTGACCGATGGCCTTGAGCATCGCGATTTTTTCCAGGGCGAGCGCTAGCGGGCCATAGGTGAGCTCCAGCAGCCAGACATCCCGCTCCACGAATGGCACCAGTTCCCGACGAAAAAGCAGAAGTACCGCTGATTTAGCAGCCTTTGAGCGGCGGGGGCTTTCGTGCACGGAGAAAGGCATGGCCATGCCGAAACTCCAAGGGTGCTTGGTGAATTTTTCCCATTTTCCAGCTTGCTCGGTGCTAAAGAGCTGGGCAGTGCCTTCCTCTAGGGAACGGAGAACCTGCGGCTCTGCTTTACTTAAATCAATACGTTCAAAGCGTTCTTTGGATTCTCGTGGGCAGTGCCAGCCTTCAATTAGGTTTTGGTCCCCATCGAGCGTAACAAGGCAGCAGTCGTGAAAGTCAATTACCGAGCGCAGCGTGAGCACCGCGGTGAGTAGATCCTGATATTCCTCGGCCATGGTGCATTTACGCATCAAATTCGTTACGAGATTGATAGCGGGATTAGATTCTAAATTCCAGCTTCGCTTGTGATGATCGCGAAGCGCGTCTAGGCGGCGCTTGCGACGGTGGAATTCGGCGGCTCGCTGAATTTGCCAGTCGATTTCACCGGGGCCCCAATTGGTATAAATGGGATGAGGAACCAAAATTTTTGCTAAGTTCGGTAATTTCTTTCCGGTCACCAGTAGGACTTCGGGCGCACGATCTAGCTTCGAAATTTGACTTAGGTGGGATTGAAAATAAAGCGAAGGGCTAAGCAAGAAAATTTCTGCCGGTTCCAGCTCTTGGCTTTCGCAGGCGCCCTCGATTTCGGGAAATCGCTGGTAGGCGATAGACGCCGCGCGAATAGAGTTCTCGATGCTATCGATTTCCGGCCCTTCGCCTACCAGTTTTAGTCGAAGAGAGGCCGGCATCTTTTAGGAGGTGCGCAGCCGCTGCAGCACCGGGATACCATATTCGGCCATCTCGAGCAGAGCGTCCGGTAGCTCATTGCCGAGAATATCGGCGAGCATTTGGTGATCGTTTCCGCGTTTGGCGGGAAGTAATTCTTCGATCGCCGAAACCAAGCGCACCTGGGCGATACGAAGCGAGGAATCATTGGTGTGAATCCCGCGGTACTTGCCGCGCAGAATGCTTTGCGACGCCATAATTAGCTGCGTAAGATTCTCGAGGCCTTCTACTAGATCCACGAAATTTTTATCGGCTTCTTTGATATTACCCGTCTTATAGCTTTGAGCATTTAGCCGGCAATAAGAGATAAGTTTTTTACTGTAGGCCTTGGCCGAAGTAAGGGCCTCGAACGCGAGCTCCAACTGATCAACGGTGGTGATTTCAATCTTGCCGATTTGGCCCAGTGCACGCATGGCGTAGCTAATTTCATTTTTCTCGTCGATGGTTTGGCCGTCGATTTTTAATATAGAAATAACCTGCGCTCGCGACGCCAAGTCTTTATTGAGACCGTTCAGGAATTCACCAAAGAGAACGGTTTCTTCTTTCTCATGTCTTCTGCCATTAATAACTAAATTAACCATCGGATAAGCCCTCCACCGGAGAGGATTCCGCTAGCTGCGCGGACTCTTTCTGGAAAGTAGTATGGAACAAAGTTTTGGCCAAGTCGAGCACCACGAGTACTCGAGATTGGAGGTCGGCGAATACGTCCGACATTTCTTCCGCCATATCCACCGCGTCGAGTTCAGGAATATGAGCCTGGCTCTTCCTATGAAACGCACAAAGTGCGCTAAGAGCTGGAAAACTTTCACTTAGCTGAAAAACCAACTCTTCTACTTCTTGCACTTTCGATGATTCTTGCTGCGCTAGACCCACGTCTCCCGCAATAAGCGCCTTCTTCACCTGCTGACAATAGCTATGTCCGAACTTCGATAACTCGAATAGTTTTTCTAGGGGAGCAAGCAGCGTGCAGATCGAAGCCACCGTATCCTGATGCAGCATCTCGATATCTTCGCTGGAGAGCGTACGGGCATTTAGCGAATGTTCCCACAGTAAACGGTAAAAGGTTTCCATCACGTCGCTGGCTTCCGAGCCGAGATAGATTAGCGGGCGCAGGTAGAGCTCGGTGAGTCGTTTTTCTTCGTCGAGCACGATCTCTATTCTCTGCGTGGCGAGCAGACGGATTTTCCCCAAATATTCATCCAAGCGGGAATCGGCGAAGGCCTGCCATTGGTCCAGTGTGGGCACGCTACCCGTGTTGGCACTCACGGCATATTCGAGAATTTCCCGCGTAAGCAGCCCGATGCTGGCGGCGAAATCTTGCTCGGCCGCGCTCTGGATCACTAGGTGGCCATGGCCATAAGGATAGTGCAGCGGACCGCGTTTGGGTTGGTTATCGAAACATACAGTAAATGTTCCGTAACCGGAGCTAAGGAGAATGCTGGCTCCGGGGCCGGCGATGCAAACATCGGCGGAACGGAGCACTTGCGAAAATTGGGTTAGGGTTAGGCGGCCGCATAGATCGTGGATGGCCAGCTGTCCATCACGGCGAGAAATGATCTCGGAGGATTTCTTTTTGTCCTTCACGGTTCCCACTAGATATACTTCGCGGGGAATGGTGAGCGAGGATATGCCTTGTAAAATCGCTTCTAGTTCGGAGATTTCCAGTGAGCCAACGCAGATCGCGATCCGCAGGCCTTCTTCGCCACTCAGTAATCCGGGCGGAAGAAGGCCGGTGTCGGTGGAAGGAGCTATAAGCTCGAAATTCACGTCCACCAAATCGGCTCCTATTACCTTCCGGAGAAGATCAATGTGGTGATAGGGGTTACCCTCGGCGCCTAACGCTGGACCTTCGAGATAAATTTTCCAGTCTACGGATTCAGATCCGGCAGGACCCGAAATACTAAAAGTGGCGCCCGGATTTACGGAATTAAAATCGCTCGAGAAACCATTCACTCCGGGCAAGAGGCCCGCCGCCTCACGCATGGACTCATTGCCCACGAAGATGATCTCCGATTCGGGATAACGGGACCGAAGCGCCGCAATGGCGGGCGCCAAGGAGATCGTTCCTTCGAGTGTATTGTCGCCGCGAACGGCAATTCTGTTATTTTTCATAGCGCCAACAATCCTTGTCCGGCGTCCTGACTCTTCAGTTTGATAATTTCGTCAGGATCAGCTCTTTCATTTTTTTTGCACCTTCGTGATCCGGCTTAAGGGCCGATAACTTTTCACATTCTTCCAGTGCTTCTCTATAGAGCATGCGGTGATAAAGAATCCCCGCGTAGCTATACAAAATATTCGAGTTCACGGTGTTGTTCTGAATATATTTATTCAGGAGCTCGGAAACGGTTTCAAACTGCTTGAGCTCGTAGGCAAGCTTCACCAGATGGTAAAGCGCGGTTACATCGTGAATATCAATGCGGAGGGAATTGGCAAATGCTTCGTGAGCCGGCTCTCTGTTTCCTAGTCCGATATGAGCCAAGCCCAGACCGGTATAAGCGCCGCCGTTGAGGGGATTGATCCGCGTGGCTTCTTTAAAATGCAGAAGCGCGGTAGAGAGATCCCCCTTTTTCATTGCAAGAGATCCGATATTCACGTGAAGCGCATCTGAGCCGGGATTGATTTCGTAGGCGCGGCGATAGTGGGCTTCGGCGTTATTGAGCTGGGAGAGCTGCATATAGCAGCTACCAAGGCTTTTATGGATTTCGAATAAGTGGGTAGAAGAAAGGCGATTCAAGTTCTGGGCGCGAAGCAAAGTTCCCACGGCATTTTGATATTCTTCGCGCTTGATGTAGAGATCCGCGAGAGCGTAGAGGCATCCATAGGTGGGCTCAAAGATGATGGCTTCGCGGTAAGCTTTGATGGCGAGGTCGGGCTTGTTCTCCAGCTCATAGCAGCTTCCGAGGCCTGAATAAGCCACGCCTAACGACTCTCCGGCTTCCACGAGGGCGCGGAAAATATTTTTGGCGAGGATTACGTCGCCGGCGGCCAAAAGAATTTTGGCGTTACGCACGAGCACGGAGGTATTGAGGCGCCCATTGGACTCAAATACTTGCTCGCCGCCGCTAGCATCGGCGCTCTCAAACGTTTCGGCCACCAAATTATTCACCGCCGCTTGGTGTTCAAAGCTCTGACTGAATTCGATTTCTTTATCCCGGCTCATTTATACCCGCTTATCGATTTTTTCATTATGTTTGGGCTCGCTCTTATATTTGGCAAGAGCCTTTTTTCCCCTAAGCAGAGACTGCATCTTACCTCGGCCTTCCAGCTGAATTCTCTCTAATTCGGCGATAACCACCTTATCGATGGCCACGATCTTTTCCACGGCGTTATCTTTTTCCCGGATGAACTGCTGGATACGCGCGGTTTGCTCGGAAGAGTACTGGTGGGCCTGCCATTCCGGGGTGGCCAATAGCTCATCGATTTTTTGGTCTATGCCTTCTAAAATCTTCAGGAGGCTGTCGCGGTTGCCGTAAAAAAGCTCGAGCTCGGAGAGCGCAATCTCCGGGGCGTGCTTAAGCGCGGCCTGGAAAGCGGCGGTGCAATTAAGGTATTTTCCGTACCAGTAGTTCTTTTGCTCGAGCAGCTTGTATAAGTGCGTCATTTTTTGCTCCCTTCGGGGCCTTTTAGCTTTTCCACGGCTTCTTTCCAGCCTTCGTAGAGCGTTTCCAGGAGCTTGATGCAATGAGCGATTTTATTTGGATCGTTATCGATATTGGCCTGAGTGGTTTGGCTGAAAATATAAATATAAAGGCCTTCCAGTTGCTTAGAAAGCTCTCCGCCCACTTCGAAGTTTAACGAGTTCGAAAGCTCATTGATAATGTCCTGAGCCTTACCCAAGTATTGGCCCTTTTCGGCCCATTGTTTGTTTTCCATCGCAATCTTGCACTTCTTTAGATTGCGAATGCAGCCTTCGTAGAGCATCAACAGGATTTTTTCCTTGCTGGCCGTTTGGACCGAGGTGTTGTGGTATGCCTTTGCGCCGTGCTGGTTCATTTTTTAGTCCCCATCCTTAGGGTAGTTTTTAAAGTCCGGGAAGGGCGCCACCGCCGCCCAAGGCTCCCGCCACTGATGCTTGTTGTCCTTTTAGTTTCGCGATCGTTCCTTCGAGTGCAGAAAATTTGTCTTTAAGCGCCTGTTCCGTGCGCGCGATTTGCCGCTCTTTCACTTCAATCTGCTGGTCAATATCGCGAATCCTGCGCTTGATCCCATCTACCCGCGATTGTACCACGCCCTCTTGGCGGGTCATGGATTTCACGGTGCCGTCTAATTTGGAGGCAAAACCGTCCCCCTCGTCCTCGAGGCCCACGAAAAACTGCGATACCGCCGCGAAGTTCTTATTAAGTGCTTTCTCGAATTTATCGCCCGAGAATTCCAGCAGTCCGTTACGGGTGAAAGTGACCCCGAGATCGCCCATGCGCACCCCGCCGAATTCGGTGGCCACTGGGGTTTGCACCAGCTGGCGTACTTTATACTCGAGAGTTTGCAGCGTGATATCTCCGCCGAGCGTGGTCCTAGTATTACTGTCTTTATCGAGTTTATTCTGGCCCTGGATGAAGCTCAGCACTTCATTGAGCTTGCCAACCATTCCTTCCACTTTTCCGCGTACGCTCTTATTGTCTTCTTGCACTTTGAGCGTGAATTCTTTTCCGGGGGCCGCGTCTTTCAGGTCCAAGGTTACCCCGGGAAGAAGGGTGTCGATCTTATTTCCTTCAAACTCCACCTCGAAACCGTTCACCTTCACTAAGGAGTTTTGCGCAGGCCTTTCCTTCTCCATGTAGAAGTCTTCGTCGCCATCGAGGAAATAAAAATTAGGAAATTCTGCGTCGTTCACTTCGCCGGTTTTGGTGTGGGTCACGATGAGGCGGAAGGGGTTTTCGGAGCCGGTTCCGTCGTCCACGACGATGGCATTTAACTGCAGGTCCTTTTCTTTATTGATCATCCTCGCCACGCCCTGAAGCGTGCTGTTGTCGGGGTCAATATAAACTTCTTTGGTCTCGCCGTTCGGTAGCTCGTAGCTGAAATAACCGGCGCCCACTTGGGTATCGTCGGCGTCGGGAAATCCATTCGACATAATCGAAGATTGTCCGGCGAGGCGCACCACTTCGATCTGGTAGCTGCCGGGTTCCGCGGAATTCTTATCTACGGTTACGTCCATGAGATCGGCTCTGGGGTTCACGGCCATGAGATCGCGGAAATTTCTGAATTTAGTGAGGTCCTTTAGGCCGCTGGAGATGTCATTGATGCGCGAAGAAAGGTCTTGGACGAGTTTCAGCTTCGCCTCTTCATCTTGCTTACGATTTTCCAATTTACGAATGGGTTCGCGCTCAGCTTCTACGAGCTGCTTGACTAAGTCTTTGGGAAGTCCCGATGCAATTGGCCCAAGTGATATGGACGGCAACTTTTATCCTCCTTGACAAAAGAACCACCTCTTAAAATTATACGTAACGACTACATAGCTAGCAAGAAATGCCGCTACCGCTTGCCCTGAGATTCGGAAATTTCTGCGATTGAATTTCCCCGGACCGTCAAAAGATGGGCGCTTCTTTCTACGCCATTTTCGCTAAAGCGGTAATCGCCCGATATTCCGGAGAATTTCTCCTTGGAAAGAAGTTGATCGCGAAGCGCGGAACGATTCCCGATGGAATGATCCTTAAGTGCTTCGATCAGGATTGAAGCGGCATCGTACGCCTGCACTTCAATGGTACCAGGTACGGATTTGAAAAATTTCATGTAGTCCTGGGTGAATTGAATGCTCTTGGCGTCCTGGCTATTGGCAAAAAAACCATCCACAAATAGCGCCCTTTGCAGGTACCTGCCAGCGCGTTGCACGATGTCCGGAGTATTCCAGGTATTGATTCCCAAGAGGGGCAGATTGGCCACGTCTTCCACGGCGAAGGCGGGAGCAATCTGGCCTACCGTTGCCGGATCGTCGGGGATAAAGAGTGCGTCGAAATCGACCACTGGTTTAGGATCATATACTTTTAGCATGCGCTGGCGCAGCTTGCCCTTTACCTTTAGGGTGGCAGCGTAGCGCTCTTTGCGGCGCTCGAGATCTTCAAGCTCGATTTTCCGGGCACCTAAATATTCTTGCCCAAGCAAGCGCCGCACTTCTTCGCGGAAGTCGGTGCTCCTGGGTTCGTATCTTTCTATGCCCACGATTTTTCCACCGGCTTTTTCCACGGCGTCCCAGAATAAATGTACGTATTCTTCGCCGAAAGTATCGCTCGGGGCGAGAATGGCGAACCGCTTGAAGCCTTCCTTACCTATGGCGTGAGAGACGATCGTTTCGATTTGTTGGTTGGGGGAGAGCGCTACGGGAAAAATATAAGAACCCATTTGGCCGGCTTCGATGCGTTGGCTAAGGCTGATAAGCGGTACCCCAAACTCTTGGGCCTTGCGTGCCAAGGCGGGAAACTGTTTGCTGAGGAGCGGGCCGATTACCGCGATCGCGCCCTCGTCTTTCACGAGCTCCTCGAATTTCTCCGTAGCCGACTCGGGGGTTTCCCCAGAATCGCGAATCACGAGGCGGAGGCCGTTTGCGTCTACTTTTTCGGCCATTTCTTCGAATACGCCGTGGGCCATGAGGATCGCATTCAGGCAGAGACGGCCAAATTTTCCGAATTTTCCGCTGAGCGGAAGCAGTACGCCGATAGCCTTAGGGTTTACGCGCGAAAGTTTTCCCAAGTCGGAAAGCATTTCTTCAGCGCGCGGGCGAAGAGGATGATTAGGCTCAATTTCTTTGAGTACTTTTTCGAGCAAGCTCTCGGCCTTGCTCGTATCTCCGAGATACATATAACCGCGGGCCATGAAAATCCGGGTAGCAAGATCCGCGGCGCTTCCGCCCGGAAAAGAAAGATTCGCGAGGCGGTCTAGGTCTACCTTCGGGTTTTTTAGGTAAATGCTCTTGGAGGCATTCTGGGCTTTTTGCAAAAAAGTATCGCGCGCGGCTACGTCTTTGGCGAGGTTGGCGGCGCCAAGATATTGAACGAGTGCCTCTAGTTTTTCTTCGCGGGCCGAAAGTACGTTTCCAAAAAGATGGTGAAAGCGCGCGCGCGTATCCGCGTCGAGGGCGTCGGGAGTCACGGTTTTCAGTAGGTCGTAGGCGTCTTCGGCCTTATTTACCTGGAAATATGCATTTCCGAGGTTGTAACGAGTAAGGTGAAGAAGCGAGTCGTTGTCTTGCAGGCCACGATTGGCTAGCTGCACGGCCGCTTCGAACTCCTGCATCGCGGGCTGCAGGGTGCGGGATTGAAAGTAAATAAGGCCCCGTAGGTTATGGGCTCGGATTTTCGAACGAACCGGAACCGCGCTGCTAGGAAGAGCAAAAAATTTCCCCAGGCTTTGAAGGGCCCCTTGAGAATTACTTTTTAAGTAAAGGCGTTCGGCGTCGGCGTAAAGAGTTTCTGCGTCAGGGGAGGGATCGGCAGCGCGTGCTTGCGGGGCAAAAAAGAAAAGGGCCACCAAAAGCGCGAGCATGATTTTCATCCAAAGAGATCCTTCACTTTGCCGAGGAACGTTTTCGTGAGCGGCTGGGATTCCACTCCGAAGCTCTTTTCGAGCTCCAGCAAGAGATCCTTTTGCTTCTGCGAAAGCTTCGTCGGGGTTTCCACAAGTATACGCAAGAGTTGATCTCCTCGTCCATAGCCACCGAGGTGGGGAATCCCCTTTCCCTTGAGCCTTAGGGTCTGATGGCTTTGCGTTCCGCTCGGGATTTTTACTTTTACTTTCCCGTCGAGGCTGGGGGCTTCTAGCTCTGCGCCAATCGCGGCCTGCGCAATGCTTACCGGAATGTCGCAGAGCACGTTATCGCCATCGCGCTCGAATATAGGGTGGGGTTTTACTTGAATACTCACGTAGAGATCGCCCGCTTCTCCGCCACGCACTCCACTATTACCTTCACCCGACAACTTAAGTCGCTGCCCCGTGGCGATACCGCCCGGAATGCGGACTTCCAATTTCGATTTGGTTTGGGTGCGACCATGACCGCGGCATGCTGAGCAGGGATCTTTGATCGTGATCCCCTCGCCGTGGCAGGCGGGACAAGGCCGTGAAACACTAAAAAATCCTTGCTGGAAGTGCACTTCACCCGCACCGCCGCAGGTACCACAAGACTGAGCCTTGCCGGATTTAGAGCCGGTGCCACTGCAAGTACCGCAGGCGGTTTCACGCCATACTTCGACGGTTTCGGTTTTCCCAAATGCCGCCTCTTCAAATTTTACTTCTAAATCGTAAGCTAAATCTTCCCCGGGACGCCCATGGGAACGAGAGCGGCGCCCACGGCTTCTTCCTCCGCCTTGGCCGAAAATATCGCCGAAGATATCACCGAAAATATCATTGATGTTGGCGCCCTCGAAGCCACCCCCTCCACCGAACGGGCTTCCTTGACCCACTCCGGCGTGGCCGAATTGATCGTAGGCGCGGCGTTTCTCGGGATTCGAAAGCACTTCGTAGGCCTCAGAGACCTCCTTGAACTTTTCTTCCGACTCCTTATCGCCAGGATTTTTATCGGGATGAAATTGAACCGCTTTCTTACGGTAGGCTTTCTTCAAATCCTCGGCCGTGACGGTTTTGGTAACTTCCAGAATTTCGTAATAGTCGCGCTTGGTTGCCATAAGAAAACCGTTAGCCCCACTTGGAGGCTAACGGTCCTATTTTTTTAGTTATCGGATTAGAGTTCTTTGAAGTCAGCGTCGATTACGTCGTCGCCATCTTTCTTACTGTCGCCGGAAGCGGCCGCGCCGTTTGCGCCGTTTCCGTTCGCGGCTTGGCCATTAGCGCCTGCTTGCTGAGCCGCATCGGCCGTCTGCTTATAGAGTTGCTCGGCCATTTTATTGGAGGCCTTCTGCAATCCTTCCAAAGCGGTTTTCATGGTGTCGGCGCTTTCGCCCTCGAGCGCCGATTTCGCGGCGGCGATGGCGGCTTCTACTTCACCCTTGGCAGCCGCGTCTACCTTCGCTTCGTTCTCCTTCAGGGTTTTCTCCACCGAGTAAGTGAGACCATCGAGTTCGTTTCGCGCCGTAACCAATTTCTTCTTGGCTTCGTCGGTGCCGCGGTTTTTCTCGGCGTCGGCAACCATGCGCTTGATCTCCTCTTCCGAAAGGCCTGAGCTGGGAGTGATCTGGATCTTCTGTTCTTTTCCGGTGCCCAAATCTTTGGCCGAAACGTTCACGATCCCGTTGGCATCGATATCAAAAGTAACCTCTACTTGCGGCATACCGCGGGGAGCAGGAGGAAGACCCACGAGGTCGAATCGTCCGAGCGGGCGGTTATCGGCCGCGAACTCACGTTCACCCTGAAGCACGTTGATCGTTACCGCCGTCTGGTTATCGGCGGCGGTCGAGAAGGTTTGGCTCTTCTTGGCCGGAATCGTGGTGTTTTTATCGATGAGTTTCGTGAACACGCCGCCCAAGGTTTCGATCCCGAGAGAGAGTGGAGTCACGTCGAGAAGGAGAACGTCTTTTACATCGCCCTGAAGCACGCCACCCTGGATCGCAGCGCCCACGGCTACTACTTCGTCGGGGTTAACTCCCTTGGAGGCTTCGCGCCCGAAGATCTCGCGCACTTTTTCCTGAACTTTCGGCATGCGAGTCATACCACCCACGAGAATTACCTCGTTGATGTCGCTCTTAGAGATACCCGAATCCTTGAGGGCCATTTCACAAGGCTTAACGAGCGCCTGTATTAAATCGGCCACAAGGGCTTCGAACTTCGAGCGTGAGATATTCACGTTTAAGTGTTTGGGGCCAGTGGCATCCGCGGTGATGAAGGGAAGATTCACGGTGGTTTCCACCGAGCTCGAAAGCTCGTGCTTGGCTTTTTCGGCGGCTTCTTTCAAGCGCTGGAGAGCCATTTTATCTGAACGAAGATCGATGCCGTTTTCTTTTTTAAACTCGTCGGCAAGGAAGTTGATGATTTTTTGGTCGAAGTTACCGCCGCCGAGGAAGGTATCCCCATTGGTGGCTTTTACTTCGAATACGCCGTCGCCGATTTCGAGAATCGAAACGTCGAAGGTACCGCCCCCGAGATCGAATACGGCGATTTTCATGTCGCGTTTCTTATCGAGGCCGTAGGCGAGAGCCGCCGCGGTGGGTTCGTTAATAATACGCTTCACGTCGAGGCCGGCGATGCGTCCGGCGTCTTTGGTGGCCTGGCGCTGCAAGTCGTCGAAATAAGCGGGTACGGTGACCACGGCTTCCGTTACCGGCTGGCCGAGATAATCTTCCGCAGTCTTTTTCATCTTCATGAGCACATGTGCGGAAATTTCCTGAGGAGAATACTGTTTCCCTTTCACTTCAATTCCGGCGTCGCCGTTTTTCATCTCGATGATCTTGAAAGGAGCTACTTTGATGAACTCCTGAACTTCTTTCGAGTTGAACTTGCGGCCAATTAGGCGCTTGGCTTCGAAGATGGTCTTATCGGGGTTCGTAACCGCTTGGCGTTTGGCGATTTGTCCGGTGAGTACTTCGCCGCCTTCGGTAAAGCCTACCACGGAGGGCGTGGTGTTCGCTCCCTCGGAGTTGGCGATTACTTTTGGGCTCCCACCCTCAAGCACCGATACGCAAGAGTTAGTAGTACCTAAGTCGATTCCAATCATTTTTCCCATAAATTCCTCCTAATCAAAAAACGTTTACTAATCAAAAATTAACTTTTTGCCACAATCACGCGGGCAGCACGCAGCAATCTTCCGTGTAGCTGGTAGCCCTTCTGCATCACCTTCAGAATAATGCCCGGTTCACTATCCGCTGCTTCTTCTCCCACCGCTTCGTGCAGCGCCGGATCAAATTTTTTCCCCAATGCTTGAATCTCAGCTACGCCCTGAGCCTTTAGCGACTCCAGCATTTGGTAATGAATCATTTCGATGCCTTGGGTAACTTGGCTAACGGGTGAAGCCTTTTCGGTAGCCAAGCCTTTCGCGTGCTCCAGGGCACGCTCGAAATTATCGACCACCTGCAATAGCTCCCGCAGAAAACCTTCATGGCCGAACTTAATAAAATCGATGCGGTCACGCTCCGAGCGGCGGCGAAAGTTTTCGAATTCGGAATAGAGGTATAAGTATTTCTTTTCCGAATCTTGCAGCTTGCTCTGAAGCTCCTGCACCGGATCGGAAACCGCCCCATCGGCCGCGGCATCTCCGCCGGCCTCTTTGGTGGCCTCCTCATCCCGGCCATCTAGGCTCGGATTCGACTTGGCCTCTTCTTTATAAGCATCTGAATTCATTATGTTTTTCCGTCAATTAAGGTATGGCCTCTGCTACTAGGAAATATGGTGGCGGATTAGAAACTGTCAAGAAAAGTGACCATAAAAAGACATCCGTTATAACAGCTTCCGGGCTATTTCATCTCCCAGCATTCGCCCCGAGAAAGTAAGCACGAAAGAGCCGTTTGTCACTCTTCCGAGGCCACTTTTTTCGCATTCTTTTATGGCTGGATTTTCGAGCAAGTTTTGCCCAAATTTTTCGGCAAATTTGCCGATTTCCAGACCCTCTGCGGTGCGTAAAGACGTAAAGATCGTCTCGATCCTTCGCTGTTCCAGGGTCAGCTCCTCCACCTCTTCCCGTACGCTTTCTCCGAGGTTCGCCAAGCGTATGTATTTTTCCCAATCGGCCACATTACGCCACCTGGTAAAAGCTCCATCAAAGCCGTGAGCCGAAGGACCAAGGGCCAAATACCCTCCCCCGGCCCAATAGTTTTTATTGTTGCGTGATTCAAATCCTGGCATCCCAAAATTGGAAATTTCATAGTGACGAAATCCCCTCGCCTCGAGAATTTCGGCCAATTTTTGGATCTGTTTCCAGGAGAAGGCGTCGTCGGGAAGCTTCGGGTGAAGGAAATGGGTGGGTTCCAGCGTGAGGTTATAGGCGGAAATATGCTTTAACCCAAGTTTGGCCATGACGCCGGCGTGTTCGGCGGGCTGCTCTTCCGCCTGTCCGGGAACTCCGTAGATCAGATCGCCGGTCACGTTCTCGAACTCAGCCAGGCACATTCTTAGGGCCGAAATTGCCCGTTCTCCGGAATGCATGCGCCCTAATTTTTTCAGCATGGAATCATCTAGGCTTTGGATCCCGAGCGAAATGCGCGTGATGCCGGCTTTTTTCCAGGCAGTCACGAGCGTTGCATTTATATTCGTGGGATTGGCCTCGAGAGTTATCTCCGTATCGGCTGAAATTCTATCGCGGAATAGATCCAAAAAACGCTCGATCAGCGCGGGTGGAGAAGCGCTCGGGGTTCCGCCGCCAAAATAAATAGCTTTTAGCCGTGGCGCCAAGCTGGGTAGCTGGGTTTGGGCTTCGGCGGTGAGTGCCGCAAAAAAATCTTCATGCCGCGCATCCTTGGCGCGCGCCGTATAGAAATCGCAATAGTGGCAAATCACCTCGCAAAAAGGCAGGTGAACGTAAAGATAGGCGAGGTCTTTGCTCATGGCGGGACGGAACGTAACTCCCGCGCCCCGGCCCGTCAAATGGTCTCTTATCGCTTATAGTGGCTGAGCACCTTACGGATGGCGTAGATAACGTCGCTCACGTCGGTATCGCTAAGGTTGCTGCCCATGGGGATGGAAATCGTGCGGTCGGAGATATTTTCCGCATTAGGAAAATCGCCACGTTTATAGCCGTATTTTTGCTGGTAGTACGGATGGAGATGCAGGGCTACGTAATGCACGCCTACACCGATATTCTCTTTATGCAGGGCCTGGAGAATCGTATCTCGATCCGCTTTCAGTTCGCCGAGGCGGGGAAAGATCGTGAATAGATGGTAGCTGTGCTGGCTCGCGGGATCTTCTACGGCCGGTAGATCGATAGGCAGTTCTTGCAGTTCCCGCATATAGCGGTGCCAAATCTCTTTGCGCCGCGTTTGCATTGCCTCGAAGCGATCCATCTGGCGCAGGCCGATGGCTGCCTGCATATCGGTCATGTTGTATTTAAATCCGGCGGCTTCCACGAGGTAGTGTTTGAAGCCGGCATCACTATAGCGCTTCCAGGCATCGCGGCTCATGCCGTGAAGGGAATAGGTGGCGAGCTTCGCTAGCCCCTCTTCATTGCTGGTGGTAACCATTCCGCCCTCGGCGGTAACTAAATTCTTGGTGGCATAGAAGCTAAAAACCGTGAAATCGCTGAAAGAGCCGATTTTTTTCCCTTTGTACTCCGATCCAAGCGCGTGGGCGGCATCGGAAATTACCTTCAGGCCCCGGGCTTTCGCCATCCGCATGATGGGATCCATGTCGCAGGAGCGTCCGGCCAGGTGCACGGGCACGATGGCTTTGGTGTGGGGAGTGATTTTCTTTTCGATCTCGTGTGGATCGATCAGCATATCTTCCGATTTACAGTCGGCAAAAATCGGGGTGGCGCCCACGTGTTCGATCACGTTCGCGGTAGCGGCGAACGTCATTGGCGTGGTGATTACTTCGTCGCCGGGCCCGAGATTACTCGCGATCATGGAGAGGTGCAGGCCGGCGGTGCAGGAATTAACGGCCAGCGCGTGCGTGGCATTCACGTAGCTCTTAATTTTTTCCTGGAATTTCGCCACGCGAGGGCCGGTGCCTACCCATCCGGAGCGCAAGCAATCGATTACTTCTTGGATTTCTTCTTCGCGGATATCGGGTTTGCCGAAAATTAGGTAGGAGTCTCGAACGGGGCGGCCGCCGTTGATTGCTAATTCTTCCTGAATCATAGAGGAAGCTTACCCCGGTGCTACCGAATGCAGAGACTCAAAATTTTTTGATTTTGGCTTAGTGCTTACGCAGTGAAACGGAGTCTTTTCCTTTTGGCTTTTTATCTAGCGGGGAGGCTTTGGCCACGGGCCGGCGCTTCACTTTATCCAGCATAGCCTTCGCATTCGCCAGGGCGGCTTTGTCGCGATCATTACCGCCCAGCATGCGGGCCAGCTCTAGCTCACGCTCATTCGCGGAGAGCGCCACCACCGTGGCCACGGTACGTTCCTGGCCTTCGCGCTTCTTCACCGATTTCTCTACGTGAAAATGGCGATCGGCATAGGCCGCCACCTGAGGCAGGTGGGTGATGCAGATTACCTGATTGTGCGCGGCCACTTTTTGTAGTTTTGCCCCAACCGCCACCGCAGTTTTTCCGCCGATACCGGTATCCACTTCGTCGAAGAGGTAAACAGCGATATCGCCGCGAGTAGATACCACGTTGTGCATGGCGAGCATGATACGGGAAAGCTCACCGCCCGATGCCACCTTGGTGAGGGGGCCCATAGGCTCTCCGGGATTCGCGGCAATTTCAAAACGTGCGAGGTCGAACCCAGTATTGTTCGGCTCCTCGAGGCGCTGCAGGGACACGTGAAAGCGGGCTCGGTCCATGTGCAGATCGGCTAGCTCGGCGGCCACGGCGGAGGCAAATGCCTTGGCGGCTTTGTTGCGGGCCTGGGAAAGTTTTTCGGAAGCTTTCCGTAGATCCGCGAGAGCTTCTCTTGCGGCATCGGTAGCGGCGGCGAGGGAGGAGTCGTGGTTCTCGAGCAGAGAGATTTCCTGGCGGAAATGGCTCAGCTGCGTGAACACGTCAGCCAGAGTGGGGCCGTATTTCCGTTTCAACTTAGCCAGTAACGCGAGGCGGGCATTGATGCCTTCGAGACGGCCTTCGTCGCGGCTGACACCTTGCGAATACCGGCGAATGAAAAAACCAAGCTCTTCGGCATGTACTTTAAGTGCCCCGAGGTATTCCGTGGCTTCCGCTAGCTTGGGGTCGGAATTCTGCAGCGCTTTTACTTTCATGAGCAATACGTTTACTTGATCGAGCATCGAAGGAGCGCTTTCACCGCCGCCCACGAGTCCTTCGGCTTCTGATACGAACGCGAATAAGGCTTCCGCATTATCCAGGATTTTTAGTTCCTGCTGAAGCTCTTCGTCTTCCGAGGGAGAGGTTAATTCAGCGTCTTCGAGCTCTCCTATTTGAAAGCGCAGGAAATCCAGCTTTTGGGCGCGCTGAACGGAATCGGTAGACAGAGAATCAAGGGCGGTTTTCTTCTCCCGCCATTTTTGGTGGAGAGTTTTTATTTCCGCCCGCTGGCCCTCTAGTTCGCCGAATCGGTCGATCCAGAGAAGTTGCTCTTCGGGGCGCGCGATCAACTGCTGATCGTGCTGTGAGCAAAGGTCTACGAGGGCGGCGGTGAGGGACTGCAAGGTGGCCATATTGGCCATGGTGCCGTTCACGAAAATTCGGTTCTTTCCCGAGCGATGCACGATACGGCGGATAATTAGTTCGCCTTCCTCGGTGGGAATGCCGTGAAGCTCGAGAGCCTCCTTGAGGTTCGTGCTTTCACCGAGGTCGAAAAGCGCCTCTACGGTGGCCTCGTCGGTGCCAAGGCGAATCAAATCCGCCGAGGCGCGGCCGCCGAGGATCAATACGAGCGCATCCATGAGAATGGATTTTCCCGCCCCGGTTTCCCCGGAAATAATATTCAAGCCGGCCCCAAAATCGATTTCCACTTCATCGATAATGGCAAAATTCTGAATGCGTAGTCTCGTAAGCATTTATTCCCTCCGCGAACCCAGCGATAGCTTAGTGCGCAACAGTTCGAAATAATCCCGTCGCGGAGATTGTACCACGAGCAGAGAGTGCCTTTTGTACTTGGTGATCAGGATTTTATCGCCTTGGTGGAGTTCGTAGCCGAACTGGCCATCGAGAGTGAGCATGATATCCCCGTCCTTCTTCATCAACTCCACTTCCACGTTGGCGTCTTCGGGGATCACCAGGGGGCGGACATTCAGGCTATGCGGGCAGATCGCCACGATTACCATGCCGCCCACTTGGGGGTGCACGATTGGTCCGCCGGCGGCCAGAGAATAAGCCGTGGATCCGGTGGGAGTGGCGGCGATCAAACCATCTGCCTTAAGCAGGGCTACCGGCACGCCATTCAGAGAAAGCTGGAAATCGATCACGCGGGCGATCGCGCTTTTGGTGATCACCACGTCGTTCAGTACGGGCAGGCAGAACAATTCTTTTCCGCCGCGTTTTACGCAGGCTTCGAGCATCGAGCGTTCCTGCACGCTGTATTTGCCCTTCAACACCCCTTCGAGCGTTTCGTATACTTCGTCGACTTTTACTTCGGTAAGAAAACCGAGGGTGCCCAAGTTAACGCCTAAGATCGGGATAGATTTCCAGATCATCTGGCGAGCGATGGAGAGGAATGTTCCGTCTCCGCCGAATACGATCACCATATCGCAATTGGCCGGGAGCTCTTCTTTGGGAACAGCCTTTACGCTCTTTTTCTTTTCGATAAAAGATTTGGCTTCGTCGGCCACGATAACTTTACATTTTTTCTTTTCGAGCCAGGCCGCTACTTCCAGCGCGAGCTTGGTAGCCTTAGGCACGTTATGTTTGATCACGATCCCGAAAATCTTTGGTTTGAAAACGACCATTTTTTCTCCCGTATTCCGGAGCTCACGATAACAGGTATTTCGCTAAAATAAATGCGAATCCTTTTGGGATGTAAATGAATATATGCCGCTGATTTCAGCAGGTTAAAGCGCTACGAGGCACTCGATCTCAATCTTGGCATCGCGGGGCAGACGCGCTACTTCCACGGTGGAACGCGCCGGCGGCTCCTTCGGAAAATGGGACCCGTAGATCTGGTTCACGACGGTGAAATCGTTAAAATCTTTCAAAAAAATCGTGCTCTTCACTACCTGGGCAAAAGAGGCGTTGCACTCTTTGAGAAGGGCTTCGATATTTTTCATCACTTGTTTGGTTTCGGCATCAATTCCGCCCGTAACGAGCTGGCCGGTGGTCGGATCTAGCCCTATTTGCCCGGAAAGAAACACCATGCGCTTAGCGCCTTCCACCGCGATAGCTTGTGAGTAGGGGCCGATGGCGGCGGGGGCATTCTTACTGGCGATTACTTGCTTCATGAGTGTCCTATTTGGGCTTGCTGTTCGCGGGTATTCTGGATGGCGATCGAAGTGAAAATGGCGATGTTTACCACGTCTTGCACGTCGGCCCCGGTGGGGATTACGTTCACGGGCTTATTCATTCCGATCAAGATCGGGCCGATCGCTTCGGCGCCGCCAAGGCGTTGTAACAGTTTGTAGGCGATATTGGCCGAGGAAAGGTTGGGGAAAATTAGCACGTTGGCATCGCCCTGAATAGCGGAGAAGGGGAAGAATTCGGACGCGATTTTCTCGTCCACCGCGGGTTCGACTTGCATTTCTCCGTCAATAATTAAATCTGGGCGCCGTTTTTTCGCGATCGCCACGGCCTGCTTCATCATTTGGCTGGAAGCGGTGGGGGCCGATCCGAAGTTTGAATAGGAAAGCATCGCCACGCGTGCGGGCGTTTGGAGGTACTGTTGAGCCATATTGGCAGTTTCGATCGCCACGGACGCAAGTTCGTCGGCACCCATTCCGGTGTTCACCGTAGTGTCCGCGAAGAACATTACCCGGGATTTGAAGATCATCATGTAAATTCCCGCCACGCGCTGGCCGGGTTTAGTTCCAATCGTATGGAGCATGGGGCGGATGGTATCCGGATAACTCTGGGTCAATCCGTTGAGCACGCCATCGGCTTCGCCAATTTCCACCATCATGGGGCCGTAATAGTTGCGATTTTTCATGATCCGCTCGGAACGAACAGGGGTCATTCCTTTGCGTTGCCGCTTCTGCAGCAGGGTTTTGGCGTAACGCTCGGTCTTATCGGAATGAATAGGATCCTCGATCTGCACGTTTTGTAGGCCATCGAGCTTATATGTTTGGATGCGCTGGCGAATCAGCGTGGGATCTCCGAGGAGGACCGGGATCGCGATTTTTTCTTCGAGCACGATTTGCGCGGCTTTGAGGATGGTTTCGTTTTCGCCTTCGGCAAATACGATCTTCGGGAGATATTTTTTGCTTTCGGCCGCGCGCTTCACGGTATTGCGCAAGGTGCGCATCACCACGTAGCGGTTGCCCATCAGGCTCTCGAGGCTTTCCTTGTAGGCTTCGACATCGGTAATCGGAAAACGGGCCACGCCGGTATCGGACGCAGCTTTCGCCACCGCAGGGGCAACCCAGAGAAGGACGCGGGGGTCGAAGGGCTTGGGAATTAAATACTCTCGGCCGAATGAAAACTTATTTCCACCGTAAGCGGCCGATACCATTTCGGGAACCGGTTCTTTGGCAAGGGCAGCGAGGGCTTTGGCGGCGGCCACTTTCATTTCTTCGTTGATCTGTCGGGCACGTACGTCGAGGGCGCCGCGGAACATGAAGGGGAAGCAGAGTACGTTATTTACCTGGTTCACGTAGTCGGAGCGGCCGGTGGCGATGATCGCGTCGGAGCGCACCTTTAGAATTTCTTCGGGTAGAATTTCGGGATCTGGATTCGCCATCGCAAAGATGATGGGGTCCTTTGCCATGCTTTTTACCATTGCGGAAGTAACGGCCCCTTTTACGGAAACCCCCACGAACGCATCCGCGCCCTCCATTGCTTCAGCCAGCGTGCGTTTCTTGGTGTCGATCGCGAAACGTTCTTTATAGGGGTTCATCCCTTCGGTGCGGCCTTTATAGATCACTCCTTTGGAGTCGCACATGGTAAGATTTTCTTTTCGAATGCCCATGTTCAGATACATGTTGGCGCACGCCATCGCGGCCGCACCGCCGCCGGAGAAAACCACTTTCATCTTGGCGGGATCTTTACCGATGATCTCAATGGCGTTCGCAAACGCGGCCGCCGAAATCACGGCGGTGCCATGCTGGTCGTCGTGGAAAACCGGAATATTCAGTTCTTTCTTCAGCGTTTCTTCGATGTAGAAGCACTCTGGGGCTTTGATATCTTCGAGATTGATGCCGCCGAACGTGGGCTCCAGCATTTTGCAGGCTTTGATCACATCGTCGGGATCGGGAGCATTGAGCTCGATATCGAACACGTTGATATTGGCGAATTTTTTGAAAAGAATTCCCTTCCCTTCCATCACCGGCTTGGCGGCGAGGGGGCCGATATTTCCCAGCCCGAGCACTGCCGTTCCATTGGAAAGCACGGCCACAAGGTTGCCCTTGCTGGTGTATTCGTAAACCGCATCGGGATTGGCGGCGATTACGTTGCAGGGAATTGCTACGCCGGGCGAGTAGGCAAGAGTGAGGTCTCGGGCCGTGAAGCAGGGCTTAGTGGGGACAACTTCAATTTTCCCTTTGGGGTCTCGTGAATGGTACTCGAGCGCGTCTTGTTCTAGCGACATAGTTCCTCTTTTAGCCGTTTCTGTATTGCCCCAATTGCGGCCGTTTTGTTGAAGCGGGGCCGCGGGGCTATAGGTAGAAATGGATTTGGCGATCATAGCGCCGTTTTTAAGCCCAGGCCAGCTTTGCCTATACCCGCAAAATGATGCTATCTTTTCGCTTCAAGTACTGAATTTCTAGGAGGACTATGCGTTTTTCTTATCTGTTTTCTTTCCTGGCATTCCTGGCCTTTGCCGCCTGCACTAGCGCGGTGCAAAAATCCGAAAATCGCTGGGAGGTGAAAGTGAAAAAAGAGAGCGATAATCGCGTTTGGGTTTCTAAGGCTGATGGTTCTAAGCAATGTGAAAGTCCTTCTAAGCTCACACCTAAAGCGGCGGCCCAAGAGGTAACTGCAGCCGGGGTGGTAGTTTTTAATGCTAGGAGCGGCACGGATGGGCGCATGCGCGTTACCAAATGCGGCGCACCTACCGGGAAAACCGTAGATCTCGAGATCTCTGAGATGGATTTGGGCCGGATTCGGGCCTTTGGCTATAGCGTAAAAACCATGTGAAATTGACATCTCGCTTCCTAGCCACTAAGTTGGGGACTCTGAAAGCGGGGTGATCTTTAATTATGGAAAAACCTACCATTCGCGTAAACGAAGGCGAGTCCTTCGAAAACGCCATTAAGCGTTTCAAAAAGCTTTGTGAAAAAGCCGGTATTCTTTCCGAAGTTCGTAAGCGTGAGCATTACGAAAAGCCCAGCGTTCGCCGCAAGAAAAAATCTTTGGCCGCCCGCAAGCGTTCGGAGAAAAAAGGCCGTCGCCCTAGCTTCTAGTTCAGATTGTAAACAATAAGTATGGGCAAGGCTTCGCGGTCTTGCCCTTCTTTATTTTATTCCCATATTTCCTATCTCACCGTTATGAAGGAGTGCCCATGAGCATTAAAGATCGCCTCAAGGAAGCCATGATTACGTCGATGAAGGCCAAAGAAGCGGAAAAGCTCGGCGCCATCCGTTTCATCCAGGCCGCCATCAAAAAAATTGAAGTGGATACGCGTAAAGAAATGGACGATGCCGCCGTAATTCCTATTTTGATGAACCTCGCCAAGCAGCGCCGGGATTCCA
Organism: Bacteriovoracia bacterium; assembly: GCA_050246755.1. Lineage (GTDB taxonomy): Bacteria > Bdellovibrionota > UBA1018 > CAIPTA01 > CAIPTA01 > JAKFYM01. The sequence goes on along the minus strand of JBFWVL010000001.1, from coordinate 1,212,984 downwards.
TCGAGCAGTTTCGCAAAGGCGGCCGGGAGGATCTTGCCGTGAAGGAAGAGTCCGAATTGAAGCTCATCCAGAGCTTTCTCCCCGAGCAGATGGGCGCCGATGAGCTTGCTTTGCTCGTAGATGCGGCCATTGCAGAAACGGGCGCAAAAAGTATGCGCGATATGGGCGCCGTGATGAAAGCCGTGGGCGCGAAAGTGGCCGGGCGTGCGGAAGGGTCCGTAATCAGCGAAACCGTGAAAAAGAAGCTCGCGCTGTTACAGCCTTAAGGCTTTCATGGCCAGTAAGGAGTTCATCGCAAAGCTGAAGGAATCGATCGACATCGTGCAACTGGTGTCGGAAACGGTACAGCTGCGCCGATCTGGCAAATACCTCACTGGCCTCTCTCCTTTTTCCAAAGAAAAATCTCCTTCGTTTTTCGTGAATCCAGAGAACCAGGGTTTCTACTGCTATTCTACCAATCAGGGCGGCGATATCATCACCTTCATCGAGCTCACGAAGGGGTTTTCTTTCCGCGAAGCGATCGAATTTTTGGCGGCCAAAGCGGGCCTTCAGCTTGATGACGAAAAGCGGACGCCTGAACAGCTGGCCCAGGATCGCCAGGCCGCCGAAGAGAAAAAGCAACTCCTGAAGCTCAATCGCTTTGCGGCTCGTTTTTATCAGGAAACTCTCGAGGGCCCAGAGGGCGGCCCCGCGCGGGATTACGTGCTAAAGCGCGGAATCAACCCGGAATCGATGCTCGGATTTGCCATCGGCTACGCGCCCGAGTCCTGGACGTCCCTGCGCGACTATTTTTTGAAAATTCAAGCGCCGATGATCAAGGCCCACGCGCTTGGGCTTTTTCGCACCAAGGGCGGAGAGCCGCCCAAAGAGGACGGCTCGAATTTGTTCGATACTTTCCGGAACCGCCTTATTTTTCCCATTCGGGACCTTAATGGCGAAGTTCTGGGTTTTGGCGGCCGCTGGCTCGGCGCAAATGGCGCGGATGCTCCGAAGTACTTGAACAGCCCGGAGTCCGTCGTCTACGAAAAAGAAAAAGTTCTTTATAATCTGGATCAGGCGAAGAAATCGATTCGTGAGCTCGAAGCCGTAGTCCTCGTCGAGGGTTACATGGATTGTTTATCGTTAGTTCAGGCCGGTTTTTCCAATGTGGTTGCCAATTGCGGCACGGCCCTCACTCGCAACCAAGCCTCCGCTCTGCGTAAGCTCGCGCCCCGGGTTATTTGTCTCTACGACTCCGACAATGCGGGCAAGGCGGCCACCGAGCGCGCCATGAACCTTTTTCTCGACAACGAGGGCTTTCCCCTTTTGATGGCCCGCCTTCCCGATGGGAAAGATCCCGACGAATTTTTGCGTGCCCACGACGATGGAGCCCTCCAGATGGCGGGAATTTTGCAGAACGCACCCGCCGCCCTCGACCTCTGGATAGAGAAAAGAATCGCCGATGCCCCCAATAGTCTTCAGGCGCGCACGGAAATTCTCGACAAAATAGCCAGTAAACTCGCGAAATTACGCGACGAGTTGTGGATTCAGGCGCGCTTGCCTGGCGTAGCGAAGGGGCTCGGCATTGAACTAGAATTGTTGACGGACGCTATACGTCGCTACAGAAAAGGTTTTGTTTCGAGCCAGGAGAAAGCAAGTTCCGGGCCGAACTTCGAGGCAAATGGCTTCCAAAAAAGGCCGGCAATAATTGAAAAAAGCAGGCAAATTCAAGCACGTAGTGTTAAGAAAGACGTTGGCTTTGAGCGGAGGTTTTTGAGCGGTCTTGTGAAACATCCCTCCCGGATTTCAGAATTGCGCCAGCATGAATCCGGAGAAGTTTTACCCTTTGTGAGTGATCCCCAGATTCAGCAAGCATTCGCTCTTCTTTTCGAACCCCTTACTCCGGGCGAAACCGAAGAAAGCAGATTGCAGCGATTGCGGGAAGATGTTCGCGAACAACCGCTGATTAGGAATTTGGTTGCCGAAGCGCTGGTGGCTGCAGACGACGCGCTCTCGGCGCCCGATGTGGCCGCGGCAATTCACCGGCTGAAGGACGAAGCATTGAGGCGGCAGGAAGCGAATCTACAGCAACTCATCCGCGAAGGTAACGCGGAAGAAAGCGAACAAGCGTTTGTGAAGCTCATTGAGCTCCGGCGCCAAAGGGCAGGGAAATAATTTTGGAGACATTGCGAATGGCCGACAACAAGACAAAAATGCAAGCCGCCGATTTTCTCGCTGCGAAGGTTTTGAAAAAAATCCTTGAGTTGGGAAAGGTTCGCGGCGTTCTTACTTACGAAGAAGTGAACGATCTTGTTCCCGCAGACATTCAAGACGCTCCCCGCGTGGACGCGGTGATGGAGTTCTTGCTCGATAACGATATCGAGGTGGATGAAACCGTGAAGGCCAAGGGCGCCGACGACGGTGACGACGAAGACGAGGGCGTGGAGCTTGACGAGTTCCTCAAGAAGAAGCAAAAAGAAGAAGAAGCCAGCGTTCGCTCGATTGATCCCGTAAAACTTTATCTCCGCAAGATGGGTTCCGTTTCCCTGCTGACTCGCGAAGGCGAAGTGGAAATTGCTAAACGTATTGAGCAGGGTGAGGAACAAATCGTTTCCGCACTCATGAGCTGCCAGATCGGCGTGGACGCAATCTTGGGTCTTTCGCAAAAAGTACAAGACGGTCAGATTCGCGTGAAGGACATGATTCGCGGCGTGGACGAAGAAATCTCCGAAGAAGATGAAAAGGCCCACCAGCAGCGCCTTCTCCAGTCGATGAATGCGCTAAAAAGCCAGCTCGACCACTTTAAAAAAGTAAAAGCGACGTACCTGAATCCCTCCATCGCCGCCAAGGATAAGCAGAAGATCGAAAAAGACATGGCAAAGAAGAAGAACGAGGTAATTAAACAATTCCTCCTCATCTCCTTTAACCGCAAGACGATCAACATGCTCCTTGATGCGATTAAATCCGCCTACCAAGAGACGGTTACTATTCGCAGCGAGCAAGAGCGCACGCTTAAATTCTACGACCAAAAAACCCACACTGATTTCATGAAGCTCGTTGCCACCTACCGCGAAGGCGACGACCGTACGAAAATCACGCTTTTGAAAGAGCAAGACATCACTGCGCAGAAGTTCGAGCAGATGGCCGCTTCTTACGAGCAGGGCTTTGCCCGCGTAACCGAGGTGGAGCACACCTCCGGCGTAGACATTAACTCCCTGAAGGACATCTACGACGTAGCCATGCAGGGCGAGCAGCGCGCCGACCACGCCAAGAGCGAGCTCGTGGAAGCGAACTTGCGCCTCGTGGTATCGATCGCAAAAAAATACACTAACCGCGGCTTGCAGTTCTTGGATCTCATCCAGGAAGGAAATATCGGTTTGATGAAGGCCGTGGATAAATTCGAATACCGCCGCGGTTATAAGTTCTCTACCTACGCCACCTGGTGGATTCGTCAGGCAATTACCCGCGCGATCGCCGACCAGGCTCGTACCATTCGTATTCCCGTGCACATGATCGAGACGATCAATAAGCTAGTGCGCACTTCGCGTCAGCTAGTACAGCAGCTCGGCCGTGAGGCCACTCCGGAAGAAATCGCCGAGAAGATGGATATGCCGGTGGATAAGGTTCGCAAGGTTCTTAAGATCGCAAAAGAGCCGATCTCCCTCGAGACTCCTATCGGGGAAGACGAAGATTCTTACTTGGGCGATTTCATCGAGGACAAAAACATCATTAACCCCGCTGAGGCCGTGATCAATATCAACCTCTCCGAACAGACCCGTCGCGTCCTCGCCACTCTCACGCCTCGTGAAGAGAAGGTATTGCGCATGCGTTTCGGTATCGGCGAGAAGAGCGATCATACCCTCGAGGAAGTGGGCCAGGACTTCTTCGTGACGAGGGAGCGTATCCGTCAGATCGAGGCGAAGGCGTTGCGTAAGCTTCGCCATTCCTCGCGTGCTCGTCTGCTCAAGAGTTTCGTGGACGGCTAATTTTAACCCTCCATGGAAAAAGAATCCTTTATTGATTTACGCCGCGTCTGCCAAGTAGCAGTTGCGGCGTCTTTCGTTATTAGCTCTTTTTTCTTGATGATTTGGCTTAGCTCTTCGGCCCAGGCCTGGCGGAATCTCGCCGGTATGTCGATGAAGCCCAATACCAGCCTCTGCCTTACGACCTGCGCGGTAGCGATGTTTCTGCTTTGTTATACTAAAGGCAAAGAAGGCGCGAACCGCTGGCGGCTTCCGATATTTTTTCTTGGCTTCTTTGCCGTTTGCGTGGGCGCCGCCACTTTGATGGAATACTGGACTGATCGAAGCTTGGGTATCGACGAATTTATTGTGCGTGATGTGGGCAACGCGGAGAGCGCCCTTTACCCTGGAAGGATGTCGCCGATTGCAGCGGGTGGAATTTTTTTGCTCGGCTCTCTCACATTACTCGCCTTTAGTGCGCGGCCCTTCATTGCCTGGCTACACCAGGCGCTCACCATCGTGCTGATGCTCATCTCTATTTTCGCGATCAACGGGTATATCTTAGGCGTATCCGCCCTTTATAAAGTCGGGCCCTTCATTCGAATTTCGCCGTATACCGCCGTCTGTCTGCTGCTGTTGGCTTTCGCGGGGCTGATCGTGGGCGGAAGATCCAGCATTCTGCGCTTGGTTACCAGCCAAACGCCGGGTGGAATGGCGATTCGTCGTCTTTTGCCCATGGCTATTTTCTTGCCACCTTTAATCGGGGCCGTGAGGCTCTATGGCCAGCGAGCCGGTTATTATGATTTATCCCAGGGCACGTCTATCTCTGTAATTTCCTATATGGTTCTGTTTTCCATCCTTATCTATCGTAGTGGCCGCGCCTTGAATTATGCCTTCGAAGAAAAGGTTGCCGCCGAGCAAAAGTTTCTGAGCGATTTGGAGTTTCACGCGAAAAGCTTAGAGCGCGCCGTACATGCCCGCGATGAATTTCTTTCCATTGCCAGCCATGAATTAAAAACCCCGCTGACCAGTTTAAAGATGCAAGTGCAGATGCAAAGGCGTTTTCGGGCCAAACAGAGTGATTCCGAAAATCGGGATCCGAAAATGGCGCAGTTTTTCGATCTGGCCGAGCGCCAAATCATGCGTCTTTCCCGCCTGATCGAGGATATGCTCGATATCGGTAGGATCGAAACGGGGAAATTCCGCCTTCACCTGGAGCAATTCGATTTAGTGGTGCTCATCAAGGAAATTGCGAATCAAATGGCGGCGGAGTTTCATTCGGCAGGCTCGGAGTTGGAATTAAGCACTCCGCCCGTACTCATGGTGCAGGCGGATAAGGTTAGGATTTCTCAGGTGCTGATGAATTTACTTTCGAATTCCTGTAAATACGGCGCTGGCTCTCCCGTTCAGCTTCGAGTGGAAGAGAATGTTTCGAGAGAAATGATTCTTATTTCGGTGCAAGACCATGGCGTAGGGATCGCGCCCGCGGACCAGAAGCGAATTTTCGAGCGCTTCGAGCGGGCCGTGCCTGGCAATCACGTGAGCGGGCTGGGATTGGGACTATTTATCGTGCGCGAGATAATGGACCAGCATCATGGAAAGATTTCTCTCTCGAGCAAAATGGGGGAAGGCTCGAAGTTTACGGTCGAATTTCCCCGGAATTTGGTGCTCAAGCAGGATTTGCCCCAAATTCCCGATTCGCTATTGCATTAAATTACTATGATTAGGGCGAGATGGGATTAGTTGTTCCGTTGACCGAACCACCTACTACTTTGATTCTTCCTTCCCCTCCGGCTCCACCGGTACGGTAGTCGGGATTAGGTTGTGCGTCGGTGCAGAGTCCGCGTGCGCCGCCCAGGGCGGTCACGAGGTTTGTTCCCACCGTGACAGCATTCGTGGCGTTCAAATAAATACTTCCACCCGCGCCGCCGCCGCCCGACCCATCGGGGCTGGTGCAGCCAGTTCCTGCGGCTCCGGTGGCGGCGATAGAGCCAGTGACGGAGATGGAATTTGCGAAAAGAATTGCGGCGCCACCACCAATTCCTCCGGCTCCCGCCACGCCTGCGTCATGGGACCCTCCGGCCCCGCCGCCCGATCCGAGTAAGATTCGCGCTAATGTGGCCACGCCGGTTACCGGGCCGCCCGTACCCTGAACCACTGTAGCTCCCGAAGTATACGCCGAGCGGTCTTCTCCGGCCGCGCCATAGCCACCTCCGCCCCCCCCGGCGGCGCCGATGTATCCACCAAAGCTGCACTGTCCGGAATTTCCTGCTCCCCCACCGGATTGGTTTGTGGCGGTAGTTGCTGAACCGATACCGGCTACCGATTCTCCTGCCGTTGCAGACACGGAAGGCATCGCCCCGCAGGCAAGGTTGGCAGTGGTAGTGCCGCCCCGAAATCCTTTGGCGGCCACGTCAATAGATCCAGCGATGGTAATGGAGCCGCTGGCATTCACGGCCACGATCCCTCCCGTACTACCATCCCAGGCCGGAGCTACTACCGATCCTCCAGAAGCGATATTAAAATTGGTAAAGCGAGGCAAACGCAAAACTTGAGCTGCCTTCGAGGCAGTGGTTCCAAATGTATTGGAAACGTAGGCATTCGCTAGTCCAGCGGAAAGAGTGATTTGATTTCCGGCGATTCCCGAAATTTGCACGATCTCGTAGGTGCCGGCGAGGGCGGGCGTCACGCTATTCTGCATCTGAATCACGAGTGCTTTGTCGCCTACGTAGAATCCGGTTGCGCTATTGAGGTCGATCGCGGTCGCGCCCGCGGATAGAGTCGCGTTTGTGACGGACGCGTATACATTCACCTGCTGATTGGCCGCGGTTACGGTATCAACCGAAAGGATTTTGGCCGCCGTTCCGGTGAGAAAGTTATTCGCGGCATCCTTCACCTGGCTGGAATCAATCGTGAGCGTGCAAATATCTCCGAGGCGATTCAAGGTTCCGCCGAGGTTTACGGTGGCAGTGGAAGCTCCGGCGTTGAAGGTCACGGAACTAATCGTGGCCGCGCAGAGCGTGGAAGTGGAGAGGGATACGGCACCTGTGCTTAGCCCATAGACTCCTTCACTGAAGGTTAGGGTAACGGAAGCGGGGATGCTACTACCCGTGCCATTCGAAAAGCTCACGGAAGGTGAAATGGTATCCGGAGTAGCGGGAACGCTAGCGCCCGGATGAAAATCCAGCGGTATTTTGCTAGAATCGCTATCGCCCAGCGGATTGCAGGCCACCAAAAACAACGACAATAAAAGAGCGAGCCGCGAGTACTTTTTTAATTTCATAGCGGATCGCCTTTCCATTCGAATTGAAAACCTAAAATAAAATCCTTGCGGCTGGCAGTTAGCACCGAGGTGCTTTGGCTTTGAACGCGGTACTCGATGTCGGATGCCAACTTCCACTCGCGGCCTAATTCCGTAACCGCACCGAGGCCCAGTCCGGCCGCTAATCCAGCTCGAGTTTGGTAAAAAGTAGTGGTAGCAGGAAAAAGTAAACCAAGCCCGGCCATTGCGCGCATGAGGCCGCCGCGATAGCGGAAAAGTTCATATTGGCCATGTAGATCGGTACGAAATACTTTTACCGAATCCATCATCACTCCGCTCAACCCACTGATGCCGCGCACGTACAGCTCGTCGGAAAAATTTAGCAGGGCGCCCACCGAGGTATGTGCGCCAAACAATTTCTCGGCGCCGAGGCCAAAACGCAGCGCGGTCTGCCGGGAGTTTTCAATAACGGCCGTGCTCGCGGTATTGGGATAAAGAGAAGAGCGGTAGCCTGAGATACGAAACAGTGCGCGGACGCTTGGGTGAACGAGAGCCCCCACATTTATTTCGAGGCCCGGGCTAAGTTTTGAGAGAAGAAAAGCATCCGCGCCGGTTGCTTTGTCTCTGCCGTTAATACGAAAAAATTGAAACGTCGGCCCGCCGGAAGTGGTCCAGCGCGTTTCATGTTCGCCCTCGACCATCACGGCGGTAGGTGCCTCGAATAGGGGAGCATCGGCGCGAGGAGTTTTTATTTCCACTACCGCAGACTTTTCCACCGGCAAGGCTTCGGGTTCGAGATCGGCGGGCACCGGTGGGGCGTCCACCTTGCTTGCACTCTTCTTGATCCGTTCGGCCATCCAATCATTACCCAAAGATTCCCAGGCGTTCACGAGAGACTCATCGGCCTTTTTAGGGTCTTTGGTGGGTTTGCGTTTCAGTCGGAGTTTTTGGCCGAGCGCGAGCTTGTAGGGCTTTCTAAGATGGTTCCATTTAGCAATTTCGTTGCCGAGCTTCGCGTCGCCATACAGTTCCAGCGCAATCATCGATAGGGAAGGCGCCCGCTCATTCACCACGTAGATGGTTTCTTCGTCTTTCTCGATCACTTCCTGGGTAACGGGCATCAGGTAGCTGCCATCGAGTTCCACGGGCTCCGCGATTTTTGGCGGAGGAGCCGCCACGATTTTCTTGCCTTTCGATACTTTCGTATCGGAGGGAAGCGAGGTGGCTAGTTGGCTCGCCTTTTTGGGCTTCGGCGCTTCGCAGAGCTTGATCACTTGGCCTTTTTTTACGCGATAGGGTGGCGTAATTTTGTTCCAGGCCGCGATCTTCTTCCACTCCCGCGATTTGCCGTATACCTCTCGTGCCACCTGGCCGAGGGTCTGCTTTTGGGTTTGGATCGTATAGTCGGTGCATTCTTCCTCCGCAAAGGCGGCAGCAGAGAGGAGAGCAAAGATAAATAGGGATAAAAGAGCCGACATTTCTGCCCAAATTATACGGGGCAATACTAGGCAGACAAAAACACTTCGTCGAGAAAACGGGAAAAACCCACCCGAAGTTTGCGCCTCGCATTATTCCGAAGCTTTCCGTCGAGAAAGAGGTTTGCTTGGAGCCCTGGGTTTCGTATGATCCGAGGGTTCTCAAAGGGCCTATAGCTCAGTTGGTTAGAGCAGGAGACTCATAATCTTCTGGTCCCCGGTTCAAGTCCGGGTGGGCCCACCATCCTAGACTGAATACAGAATACCGTATGCAGTATACTGTATTCAGTGCGGAATTCTGGTTGGAGAGTTTTTTTACGGAAGTTTCTATTCGAAATTAAGCCAGACTGGGCGACGACACTCAGCCGGACTAGAACTTCGAAGTATTGATTATGTGATTTGGATTCAAGCTTTCTGATGGGAAAACTGAGTCATGGAAAAACCACTTGTTACCCCAAGGCCATTGCGAGCCGGCGACACCATAGGTGTCTTCACGCCTTCTTCTCCTGGCTATAAATTCAACAATGCTCTTTTTGAAAATGGTCTTTCCTCTCTTCAAAAGCTCGGATTCAAGATTAGGCTTGGGAAATTAACCGAGAAAAGATCAGCGGATGGATACCGTTCTGGAGCGGGCGCTGAGCGTGCTGACGAGTTCATGTCATTAATCCGAAATCCGCAAGTGAATGCGCTGATGGCCACTATCGGCGGCTACAACTCCAACAGTATGATTCCGTTTCTAGACTTTGACGAGATACGTGAAAGTCGCAAAGTTATTTGTGGCTACTCGGATGTGACTTCGCTCCATCTATCTATATTGAAATTTTCTCGTCTGAGGACATTTTACGGCCCCACAGTGATGTGCTGGTTTGGGGAATGGCCAAATGGAATTGAGGAAAGCTCAAAGTGGTTTCTGGATGCTGTAATGGAAAATGGTCCGAAGCAGCGAGAAATTGTTCGGCCTTCTCGTTGGAGTAATCACAAACGTAGCTGGACAAATGACGATTGGAAAAATTTACCGAGAGAGTGGATTGAGAATGATGGCTGGCAGGTGATTCAACCAGGATTGGTGGAAGCTCCCATTGTGGCTGTAAATCTTAATACCTTTTTGAGTGCAGCCGGCACCCCTTATTGGCCAGACCTGAAAGGGAAAATCTTACTTCTAGAAGAAATGGATGCCCCTTTGATGAAAGAGGAACGTGGCTTGCGCCAGCTTCAGCTGATGGGGGCTTTCGATTCGATCGCGGGCTTGATCTTCAGCCGACCAGAGGTTTATAGCCAAGATGGATCATCCAATAACCTCAGAGATTTGATCGTTGAGGTTATTGGAAATCGGAATTATCCGATTATTTACGATTTTGACTGTGGGCATACTGTTCCCATGATCACGGTTCCCCAAGAGGTTCGCTGTCGTTTAGATGCTACTGGTAAAATAGCTCGCTTCTCATTTCTCGAGTCGTCATTTTAGGGAACACTAGAAAAATCTCGGGAACACAACTTTTGTTCCCACTCGAACTGGATTAATCTCAGATTAGAAGGACTTATCTAGGCGTCGTACTCGATGTACGTAGTTCGAAATTCGTCCAGTTGAGTCCACCACTTTGAGGCTGAACTAGGTTTCGTAAGCGTCTGGAGGAAAAAATCGGTATACGGTTGCTATCGTTCCAAAGAGCAGCGGACGTGAAACGAAACGCTTAAAACGGAGCTAAGTTACCTTTTCTGGAAGAGAGATCGTAAATCGCGATCCACGCCCCAAGGAACTATGCAACTGAACTGTCCCGTGATGGGATTCGACAATATGCTTCACCACGAAGAGGCCAAGACCAAGGCCACTAACGTAGTTGGCAGAAGTCGCTCTTTCAAATCGCTCAAAAATTTGCTTTTGTTTTTCTTCCGGAATCCCCGGACCATCATCCTCCACCATAAGTACGACTTTGTCGTTTTCCCGCTTCGTAGAGATTTTCACTCTCGAGCCAGGAGCATATTTTATGATGTTTCCAATCAAATTTACCAATACCTGTTCTATGCGATGTGCATCCCAATTCCCGACAATCCCGTCTTCAAGCTCAGTTTCTGGGGAGCATTTTATCATCGCGAGTTTAGGCGAAAATAGACTCACCACTTCTCGTACTAAATCCGATAGTTTCATCTCCCCGAGATGCAAAGAAAGTCGTCCTGTCTGAATCATTCCCACATCAAGAAGTTCTTCCACGAGACCGGTTAGGGAATCTACCTGCTTAATGGAGAGGGACAATGAACGCTCTAAAGTTACTGGCCGGGTGCGCTTTTTTCCTGTGGTTTTTGTACGCTTCTTTAGCTGCATTTGGCTTAGCTGAAGTTGAAGCTTTAGAGCGGTCAGGGGTGTTTTAAGCTCATGGGACGCAATGGTGAGAAATTCGTCTCTTGCTTTGATCGAATTTTTTAGAATTTCCTCTGCCTTCTTTTGGGTTGTGATGTCGCGGAGAAAGCCGGTAAAAAGCACTTTGCCGTTTACATTAAGATCAAGAATAGAGAGTTCAATTGGAAACTCGCTACCGTCAGAGCGAAGTGCGGAAAGTTCAATCCGTTGTCGCAAAGCCGGCCCGATCCCCGTGGCTAAAAAATGCTTTAGTCCCGCGCGGTGGGCTTCGCGAAGTTTTTCTGGAATGATGATATTGGCCATTTCCCGGCCAATTACCTGCTCTCTTTTCCACCCGAAGGTTTTTTCGGCTGCCTGGTTAACCTCTAAGATTTTTCCCTGGCTATCCAACGTTACTACGCAATCCAGAGCCGCCTCCAGCGTAGCGGACTTACGCTCCTCGCTTTCTCGTAAATCGTCTTCCGCTTTCTTTTTCAGCGTCAGATCTCGCGTGACTTTGCCGAAAGCGAGAAGTGCGCCTTCCTTATCGCGAATGGCGGTGATCGTGACTCTGGTCCAGAACCGAGTGCCATCTTTTCTCACCCGCCATGACTCTTCTTCATATCTTCCCTCTTTTTCGGCAATGGCGAGTTCCTTCTCCGGCCTGCGGTTGGCGATGTCCTCTTCTGAATAAAAAATCGAAAAATGCTTTCCGATCACCTCGTGTGCCTCGTAGCCTTTGATTCGATGAGAGCCGATATTCCAGCTCATGACCATACCGAGAGGATCCATCATGAAAATTCCATAATCTTGAACGGACTCCACGAAAATGCGAAAAGTCTCTTCACTTAATTTCAAGGCGGTCGCAGCCCTCTCCCTATGGATCTCTACGGAACTATGCTTGTGGAGAGCCACTTCAATCGCGGTGCGCAGTTCCGTTTCCTCGAACGGCTTTAAGAGATAGCCAAAAGGTTCCGTGAGTTTGGCTCTTTGCAAGGTGGGCTCATCAGCGTAAGCCGTAAGAAAAATGACGGGAATATTAAATTGGCTGTGAATTTTTTGCGCGGTTTCGATTCCGTCTATGTCGCCCTTAAGCTGAATATCCATGAGGACTAACTGTGGGCTCTTCTCCGTCACTAGACGAATGGCATCGCAACCGTTATCAGCCACACCGGCAATATCGTAACCGATTCTTTTAAGTCCACGCTCAATGTCAAGAGCCACAATGCTCTCGTCCTCTACCACAAGGATTTTAATTAGATTGCTTTCTTGCATCGTCATGTTCTCTTTCCTTAGAAAAAATCACCGTAAAGGCCGCACCTTTGTCACCGTGAATTTCGATGGCTCCATCGAGCTGCTTCACCAGGGTGCGCACGAGCTGTAGCCCGAGGGTGTCCATTTTTTCGAAATCAAAACCACTGGGCAATCCAACCCCATTATCAGATACCGTAAACTTCACTTTGTGCTCGCCCTCCAGGCTGGTTTCTACGCGGATCTCGCCTTGTTGCCCTTTCTTAAAAGCGTGCTTGAAGCAATTGGAAAGAAGCTCGTTGATAATCAGACCGCAAGGGACGGCTGTTTCTACGCTGAGAAAAATAGAGCTTTGCGTAAGTTGGAATTGAATTTGGCTTGGATTTACCCCAAACGAACGAAAGAGAAGTCCGGCAAGGCTGTCGACGTATTCGGAGAAATTAATCCGCGATAAATCGCTCGATCTATATAGCTTTTCATGCACCAAAGCCATCGAGCGAATGCGGTTTTGGCTTTCCGCGAACATCTCGCGTGCACCTGGATCTTGGATGTAATCGGACTGAAGCCGAAGGAGGCTCGAAGTTACTTGGAGATTATTTTTTACCCGATGGTGGATTTCTTTAAGAAGGGCCTCCTTTTCTCGTAAGGAGGCTTGTAGCTGTTCCTCTGCGTGCCTTCGATCGGTAATGTCGCGGACGATACTTGTGACAAGAGTTCCCTGCTCCGTTTCTAGGGGGCTCAGGGAAATCTCCACCGGAAATTCTGTTCCATCTTTTTTTCGGCCTGTAAGTGCGCGTCCAGCCCCCATGGGCCGGGTTTTGGGGTGACGAATGTAGCCATCTCGGAGCTTAATGTGCCCATCTTTAAATTGTGAGGGCACTAGGATCTCGATGGGTTGACCAACAAGCTCATCCCTTGCATAGCCAAAAAGTTTTTCCACTTGGCTATTGACGATGACAATGTGACCAGAAGTATTCACCACCACAATGCCATCTGGAGCGGATTCTAAGAGGCCGCGAAATTTAGCCTCCAGCTGCTTTCTCTGGGCGATATCGCGGATAATGCTGATAGCTAGAATGCCCTGCTCCGTATGGAGTGGACTTAGAGAAATTTCGATAGGAAACTCGGTTCCATCTCTTCGTCGCCCCGAGAGTTCCCTCCCCTCTCCCATGGGACGAACTTTAGGGTCACGAAAATAACCAGTCCTATGGCTAATATGAACGGTGCGCGATTTCTCTGGAAGAAGCATCTCTACCCGTTGGCCTAGCAGATCTTCCTTAGAGTAAGCGAACATCACTTCCGCCAATTTATTAGCCATCACTATATGGCCACCATCGTCTACTACTACGATGGCGTCTGGGGCGGCGTCCAAAAAAACGCGGAAGGCCTGTTCTGTGCCGAGAGCGAACTTTTCCTTTGGTTTCATAACCCCCGCTCCAATGCCAAAAAATAGCTGTGCCAATCGCAAGTTTGACGGCTGGTATTTTTTACTAATCTAATCATGAAATATATTTATTAATATATTTATTTCGACAAGAGAGCGTTGAGAAATGTTTACATGATTAGTCGAGGAAAAGGACAATGGCGGCATTTGACCGCAAGCCGGCTTTCATCACCATTTTTCGCTATGGAAGAGTAGTCGATGAATTTTTCTAAAACATCTGGAGAAAAAATCGGCCTCCGGTCGCCTATCATTGCTCGAATGTTCAAAAGTATTTCCGTCCGATGGGGACGACCGCTTTGGGTGTGCGGGCGGGCCATAACCAAGGGCGGAGTGCAATTTTTTCCCGCCAGCTAATTTTTTCCTAGAAATTGCGCTATGTTAATGGGGAACGCCGGCTCAAAACTCGCCTAAGTGAGTCCACCATTCAAGAGAGATTTCTTATGAAATATTTACTTTTAACACTCGCCTTCGTTTTTGTGTTGCCCGTTCAGGCGGCAAAGCAAGAATTCAGTCTACGCGTGGAGACGGAACCGCCCACCTTGGACTGGAATCTGGCTACGGACTTCGTGTCTATCGGAATTCTCTATCATCTCATCGAAGGCCTTGCGGAATACAATGAAAAGCTTGAGCCCGTTCCGAGCCTCGCCACCTGGAAAATTTCCAAAGACGGAAAAACCTATACCTATACCTTGAAGCCCGGGTTGAAATGGAGCGACGGAGTGCCCCTTACGGCGCAACATTTTTGGGATTCTTGGGAGAGAACCTTAAATCCCAAAAGTGCCTCGGGTTATGCTTATTTTCTTTTCGATGTGGTGGGCGCAAAAGAATACAACGCGGGAAAGCTCACCGATCCGAAAAAGCTTGGATTCAAGGTGGTGAACGATTCCACCTTCGTCGTAACGCTCGTAAAGCGGGCCACCTATTTTGCTACGATTCCCGCCTTCACCGTCACCTTTCCTATTCGTAAAGACGTTATTGAAAAAGCCGGACGCCAATGGACGGAGCCGCAGAATATGGTGGTGACGGGGCCCTTTAAATTAAGCCAATGGAAGCATGATTCAAAAATCGAAATGGTTCCTAACCCGAATTATCGTGGGCCAAAGCCTAAATTGGAAAAAGTGACGGCCTTTGTAGTGAAGGAAGATACTACGGCAATTAATATGTTTGAGACGGGTCAGCTCAATTACTTGGCGCGCCTTCCGGCTTTGGAGATAGATCGTTTGAAGCGCCTACCCACTTTTCATACGTTTCCCTACCTTCGAACCTACTACTATGGTTTCAATATTGCGAAGCCACCGTTTAACGACGTGCGGGTGCGGAAGGCTTTTGCTCATGCGATCAACCGTGAAGAGGTTACTTCGCTGCTCAAGGGGGGGCAAACGCCTTCGTCTAGCTGGATTCCCAAGGGGATGTTGGGCTTCAATGCCAAAATCGGTCTGGGATTTGATCCAAAAAAAGCGAAAGCGCTGCTAGCGGAAGCGGGATACCCCAATGGTAAGGGGTTTCCCGATACGACGTTTATGTTTGATACGCGCGACGACAATAAAGCGATCGCGGAGCGATTGCAGGCGCAGTGGCAGGCGGTTTTGGGTGTGAAACTCAAAGCACAGAACGAAGAATGGAAAGTGTACCTCGGGCGTTTGCGTACCGATGCGCCGGGAATGTTTCGTCATGGTTGGGGGGCGGACTATCCTGATCCAGATAATTTCATGAATATGTTCACTTCTTATAGCGGGAATAATTATACGCAGTGGAAGAACTCCGTATTCGATTCGATCGTCGAAAAAGCGGCCGGAGAGGCATCCGCGGCGCAAAGAGTGAAGCTATATGATAAAGCGCAGAAATTATTGACGGAAGAAGACGTGGCGATCGTTCCTCTGTTTATTGATGCCACGAATATTCTGCTTTCCCCTTCCGTTAAAGGACTCAAAATCGATGCCCTTGGTCTCTTGAAGATCAATCAGGTCGAAATGCAGTGATATGACGAGCCTCTTTTTGGCTTTACTGCAAAATTCCTAGTAAGTGCAGTCGTTCGGCTAATATTACGTCCTTCAGGCGCTCTTCAAGGCGTCTAACTTCTTTATATTGGCGGTTACCTTTAAATAAGTGGTCAAAAATTTCCCGATCAGTCGGCATTTCACGGTTGAGTTCACTCAGCTCACAGAGCGCGGAATGAAACATTTCCGCCAGCAGAATCGTCTCTTTTTGCTCAGGGTTCATTCCATCCCATTCATCGTCTATTTCTATTTCACTTTTCTTCATGACTAGATGGCTTGCAAAAAAGAGGAGAATGGCAATCAAGGCAACGAAGTGAATTGGAGCTGGAATTTATAGCCGGTGGCCGAATTTAGATTAAATCAGGCTCGATTGCCGGACAAAATTCCAGTGCCTTACGGTTTGGGCTGTACTTGCAGAATATTGAGCCCGCGAATCGTGGGGCTATGAATGAACTGCAGCATATAGTCCGCGAGTTTTACGTCGAGAATGGATTTTCCGGTGGAGGCATGGCGTAGGTAAGTGCCATCGGATTTCTGCACGATAAAACCCTGATGAGATATGGCGAGGGCGGTTCCCGAACCGGGTGGATTCCAGTTTTCCCTCACCACGTTGAATACGGCTCCGTTCGGTAGGCGTTTTAGCAACTCGAGATTAGGCTCGTGGGAGCTGGAGAGAAAGAGGCTATCGAAACCCAAGTAAGGAACGCTCACCTGAACGGGAGAGATATTTTTTCCGGCCTGGCGGAGCGATGCGAGTTTTGTCTCTTTCGTGGCTTCACTGTCTTTGGTTTGAATATCGGCCAGCGTGCGGTTTTCGAACCAGCCGCGTTTATCGGTAATAACGTGGGAATATTTTGTTTTGCTGCCGCCAAATTGTTGGGTGACGTCGCGAAAAAATCCTCTTCTAATATTGCTCGTCAACCAATCGGTTTCTGCGATATGCCCGCGAGATTCGAAAGTGATCGTATCGTCGAAATAGCGGATCTTCTGCATTACTGTTTCTAGGCAGGTCGACATCTCTTCGGCGGACGACCGCGCGCCGTTGCAGTAGGCATTGGTCACGACGGTTTCTACAAATGTGGTGCAGTCGAATACGTCGAGGCGGTAGAGGGGATCTTGGTCATAGGTCCCGTCTGGGCCTTCGCCTAAATTTCCGCTCACGTAAGGCCGCCCTTTCAGTTTATCGCTCGCGGCCACCACTAATTTTTCTATTTCCTCCGGAGATCGCGGATTCAGCAAGGAGGCTTCTTCGGAATTTTCGAGAATTGGCACGAAGGTCGCGTAAGCGCCCAGCGGAAGCACGAAGGCAAAAAGAAGGCAGAGAAGAAAGGGCATCTTGAGTCAGTATAGGAGAAAGCGGAGTGATTTTCGTTATAAAAGCTAGCGGTTTACCTTTTTCCGCGTGCAGAATGCGCCGGGGGCCGACGCATGGTAGCCTAAATTCATGACGAAGATTTTTTTTGTTCTTCTTCTTTTTTCCGCCGCTACCGCGATGGCCGATTGCGTTTCGGAGGTGATTGATCTTAAGGGCTTAGACTGGAGAACGGGCGCGACCACGCCCATTCTTGATCGTCTTAAGCTGCACACAGAATCGGCCAAGCGGCGTGTCACTATTCATTATACCGGCGTAAAGAAAAACCCTAAGCAGACCATATCGAAAAAACTCAATTCCCTATTCCGGTTTTCCACCCAAGAAAAAACAGAGTTTAAAAACGCCCTCTGGGGAGATATTCCCTACCACTATTATATCGATATGGACGGAATTTTGGCCGAAACCCGGGATCCGCAATTTCAGCCCGATACGAATACGCGTTATATTCCGGATGGGCATATTACGGTGGTCGTAGAGGGAGACGATACCGATGATCTTTCGGAAGCCCAGAGAGCAAAGCTATTCACGCTTATGGAGCGCCTTCAGGATAGGTACCAAATAGGCGCGAACTCGATTGGCGTTCATAAAGACTTTGCCAATACCTCTTGCCCAGGCAGCGCTGTGGAAAGTGCCGTGCGGGAATACGTGAAACGAAAAAAAAATTACCGGCCTAAGGAATGCGCGGGCGAGCCCGAAGATGTTTCTGGCTCTATGGGTAAGAATGTGGAGCCTTAATCTCGAGCGCCTGAAGCCGCTGGTACGCGATGGTGTTCTCGGCAGCATGGCGATCGAAAGCGGAACCTGTCGCGGCAATGGGACCCGCGTTTTGGCGAAGGAATTTTCCCGGGTTATTACGATTGAGCTTAGTGAAAAGCTTTTCTTGTCCGCCAAGGCGCGCTTAAGCGGACCGGAATTCTCGCACGTAGAGCTGCGCTGTGGTGATTCGGCGGAAACTTTGGCGAATTTACTACCCCAATTGCCTGAGAATCAAACAACATTTTTTTTCCTCGATGCGCACTGGAGTGGTGACAGTTCCGTAGACTGGAGAGATTCCATCTGGAAGGGATACGGGGTGGACACGGCTCATCGTTCCAAGAGCGCGCTCTTGCCTAGCGGGCCAGAGCAGTGCCCGCTGGCTGCTGAGCTAAGTGAAATTGCTGGGAAATGCCGAGGGCCGGCAATCATATTAGTTGATGATATGAAGAATATTCCGGAGGTCGGGCCGGGACTAAAAAATCATGGCTTCCCCGGTGAGGATTGGTCTCACCTGTCGAGAAGTCTTTTAATGAACATCGTGGAGAAGCGCTTGGCTTCTTCTTATCTCCTGCATGATCCTGAGCAGTGGTTATTGGTACTTAGCTAGGAGCCAGCAAATTTGCCGCACCAGCTTAGTTTAGTCACCGAGCGGCCACTTGACCGCTTATCCTAAACTAATAAAATAAATCTGGTGCTAATTACATGACGAAGAAGAAAATTCTACTCGTGGAGGATGAGAATTCCATTCGCGAGATGATTCGCTGTTTGCTTGAGCTCGAGGGCTATACCGTGCTCACGGCCACGAACGGCAAAGAGGGCCTTGAAGTTCTCCGCGGCACCAGTTCGCTTTGCTTGATATTGCTCGACATGACGATGCCCAAGATGAACGGTTGGGATTTTCTAGATCGCCTAAAAGCCGATGCCGAGGCCGCAAATATTCCCGTGGTGGTAATGTCGGCCCATCAAGGTTCCGAGGTACCCCGGCCTAATGCCTTCGTGCAAAAGCCGGTGCAGCTCAATACTCTCCTGAATACCGTTAAGAGGCACTGCGCTTGAAACCGAAAGCGGATATTCCCGCGGCGGAAGCTATCAAGATTCTATGCGTGGACGATCAAGCAGCGAACCTTATTGCCCTGCATTCGATTTTCAAGGATTCGGGCTACGTGCTGGTGGATGCCAAGTCCGGTCGAGAGGCGATTAACTACGCGCGAGATGAAGATTTCGCCATGATTTTGCTCGACGTGCAGATGCCAATTCTGGACGGTTTTCAAACGGCTCGTTTGATCCGGCAAATAGACCGGGCAAAAAGTACGCCGATTATTTTTATCACTGCCAGTTATCCGAGCGAAGAGCATGCGCTGCAAGGGTATGAGGCGGGCGCGATCGACTATTTATTTAAGCCGCTGAACGTGGAAGTACTGAGGGCCAAGGTTTCGGCCTTCGTGGATCTTTACAAGGCTAAGATTGATATTTGTCATTTGCGTAAGGCCGAGCGGGCGCTCAAGAAGGCGGTTCAGGTGCGGGACGAGTTTTTATCCATCGCTTCCCACGAATTTAAGACCCCCATCACCCCGCTTCAGCTACAGATGCAGGGTTTTATTCGAATGATCGATACGGGCAAGCTGCTCGAAACCCCAATTGAGACGCTACGCTATATGCTGGAAATCTCTGATGTGCAGGTTTCTAAGCTGGCGCGGCTTATCGAGCAACTGCTTAATGTGGCCCAGATAGACGAAGGCCAGCTTAATCTTCGTCTTGAAGAAGTGGATCTCGGGGAGATTATCCGCGATGGGGTGGGGCAGTTGCACCATCAGCTCGCGGCTTCTGACTGCCGGCTTTCGCTTCAGCTGGAGCCTAATATCCGCGGCAACTGGGACCGCGTGCGCTTGGAGCAGGTTTTTTTAAATCTCCTGAATAATTCTATTAAGTATGCGGCGGGAAAGAGAATTGAAGTATCCACGATGCTTGAAGATGGTGCGGTAAAGCTCATCGTACGGGATGAGGGGATGGGAATCGCCAAGGAAAATCACCAAAGAATTTTTGAGCGCTTTGAGCGTGCGGTACCCTTGAAGAATTATGGGGGTCTCGGACTAGGACTTTATGTGTCCAGTGAAATCGTAAAAAGGCATTCGGGAAAAATTTATGTGGAAAGTGAGCCAGGAGAAGGGGCTAAATTTATCGTGGAACTACCGCAGAATGCGGAAACGATGACAGTTAATTAGTGATACCAAGGACAATTATGCAGGAATCTAAACTAAAGACTATTTTGGTAATTGAGGACGATCACGACACTCGCGTTTCGATGCGGCAACAGCTGGAGGCTGATGGCTTTTTCGTTTTCTCTGCTGCGAACGGCCAGCAAGGGATTGAAATCTTGAGAAGAATAAAGGCGCCCTGCCTTATTTTGCTGGATTTAGTGATGCCGGTGATGGACGGAGAGGCTTTCGTGAAGGCGATAGAGTCTGACCCGGCTCTTCATATGATCCCAGTAGTATTGGTTACCGCTTTCCCCGATAAAGCGAAGCCACTGATTGCGAGTGCTCTGGTGCAGAAGCCGATTAATCTAAAAACCCTCTTA
This sequence comes from Bacteriovoracia bacterium, assembly GCA_050246755.1. Lineage (GTDB taxonomy): Bacteria > Bdellovibrionota > UBA1018 > CAIPTA01 > CAIPTA01 > JAKFYM01. Next base: position 1,192,573 of record JBFWVL010000001.1, on the reverse strand, counting down.
GAGGTGGTGCATAAGTATTGTCCGCACTAGCGGAGCGTTGCATCAAATGCGCGCCGCTTGACAGCTAGAGGCGGCTCACTGAAGCTTCTTGCTATGCGTAGTGCAGTGGTTTTTTACCTAAATGGAAAGAGACAGGAAGTCAGCGGCGCTAGTGCCGGAATGATGCTGGCCGACTATCTCCGCTACGAAAAATCTTTAACGGGAACGAAGATCGTTTGCGCTGAAGGCGATTGCGGGGCCTGCAGCGTGCTCCGGTATTTTCCCTTTTCTAAGGATAAAAATTTCTACCCCGTAAATGCCTGTATTTGTACCGTGGCCCAAATGGACGGCTCCAGCTTAGTGACCGTGGATGTGCTGGCCGAGGGAAAGAATCTCTCGCCGGTGCAATCGGCCATGAGAGATTGTCACGGAAGTCAGTGCGGGTTTTGCACACCGGGTTTCGTGGTGGCGCTAACCGGACTGGTGGAAAAAAAGCTATGCCAGCAGGCGGGCCAAATTAGCGGGCAAGAAGCCAAGAATGCTCTTACCGGAAATCTATGCCGCTGCACCGGCTACCAGCCCATCATCGAAGCGGCCCAGGCTATAGACCTGGAGTCTTCCGTTTCTCTAAAGAAAAGATTTTTTTCTTCCACCCAGGAGCGTGAACTGAAGTCGGCGCTGCGTGAAAGCTTGTGCTTTTCCGGAGAAGATTTTTCTTTTTTTGCGCCGGCCACTCTCAAGGAGGCTACCGCATACCTACGCAAGCATCGCGATGCCAAAATTGTGGCGGCGGCTACCGATTTGGGCGTGCAGAGTAACAAGCGAAAAATTCGCCTGCAAAAAATACTCAGCCTTCATTTGCTGGAGGAGTTATATGCAACCAAGAAAATAGGTAGGCGTTTTCAGGTTGGCGCCCGTGTGACGCTTACCGAACTGCGATCCGCACTGAAAGATAAGATTCCCGAGTTTGCCCGTTTTCTGGATTTGTTCGCCTCGCCTCAGATTAAGAACGTGGCCACTTTAATTGGTAATATCGGGAATGCCTCTCCTATCGCCGACACGCCACCATTTTTACTGGCGGTGGATGCGAACGTGCAAATCGCGGGTGCCTCCGGAAAGCGAAGCCTTCCTTTGAAGGATTTTTACCTTGGCTACAGAAAGACGGCTCTCAAGCCCGGTGAATGCCTGGTGGGGGTGGATTTTCTCATTCCCGAAAAAACCTCAAGCTTCGCGCTTTATAAAGTATCGCAGAGAAAAGACCTGGATATTTCCTGCGTGAACGCCGCCTTTCACGTGCTTTGGAAAGACAAAGCGCGTACTCGCGCTAAAGAAGTGCGGCTGGCGCTGGGGGGCGTGGCCGCCACTCCCGTGCGCTTGCCGAAAACGGAAGCGCATTTATTGGCGGGAACTCTGGATGGCGCACGCCGCGAGTCCGCGGTGGCCATATTGCAGGAAGAAATAAGCCCAATCAGCGACCTGCGCGGGAGCTTCGCATTCAGGCGTTTGATCGCCGAAAATTTCTTGAATAAATTTTTCCGCGATCATCTAGAGGTGCGCCCGTGAAGCTGCCCCATGATTCCGCGCATACTCACGTTACGGGCCAAAGCGAATACGTGGACGATCGGCCCCGCACCAAAGGCGAACTTTTTATCGAAGTGCTTTATAGCCAAAAGGCACACGCAAAAATCCTAAGTATTTCATTTTCGGAGGCGGAAAAGGTTCCTGGATTCGTGCGGGCGTTTACCGGTCGAGATTTTGCGGAAAACCGTTGGGGAACTATTTTTAAAGATCAGCCCCTGCTTGCGGATTCCGAAGTGCAGTTCGTTGGAGAAGCAATTGCATTTGTGGCGGCAGAGACTCAAGAGGCGGCGAGGCGCGCGAAAGAAAAGATTACCGTTCGTTATCAGGATTTAGCACCCATCCTCAGCATCTCCGAGGCGCGAAGGCAAAAATCTTTCTTAGGCTCGGAGCGAAATATTACGAGGGGGAACGTGGAGGCGGCGATGAAAAAATCACCGCACCGCCTCGGTGGCAAGCTGGTAATTCAGGGGGCCGACCATTTTTATTTAGAAAGTCAGGTTTCGGTGGCGTATCCCCGGGAGGATGGGCAAATCGAAATCCATAGCTCCACTCAGCACCCCACGGAAACGCAGCACGTTGCTTCTCACGCGCTAGGCCTTACCGCCAAAGACGTGGTTTGCGTGGTAAAGAGAATGGGAGGCGCATTCGGAGGGAAAGAGTCGCAGGCCGCTCCGTTTGCCGCGTATGCCGCTCTGGCCGCGCAAAAACTAAATCGCCCGGCCCGGATCGTGCTCACTAAAGATGACGACATGATCATGACCGGCAAGCGTAATCCCTTCGAGGCTTTCTACGAAGTGGGGTTCGATAAAGATGGCCGCCTGCTCGCGCTGGACGCGCAGCTATTTTCTGATTCCGGCGCCTATGCGGATCTCTCTACTTCGATCATGGAAAGGGCAATGCTCCATAGCGACAATGCCTATTTTATTCCCTCTATGCGGGTGGTGGGCCAGGTTTGCCGGACGAACTTTCATCCCCATACGGCTTTTCGCGGCTTCGGCGGGCCCAAAGGTGTGGCCATGATCGAAAAAGTCGTAGAGGAAGTGGCGCATTTTCTGGGAAAAGACGCGCTGGAGATTCGTAAGCTGAATTGCTATTCCCTTGAAGGGGGGCGGAATACCACCCACTACGGCCAAGAAATAAAAAATAATTGCCTGCCCGAGCTTTTTTCTTCGCTCGAAAAGGATTGCGAATACGCTTCGCGAAGAAGGGAAATTCGGCTTCACAACGAGCAGGTTCTCAACGGAAAGAAAAATGGTCCCTTGCGTGGCCTTTCGCTCACGCCGGTAAAATTTGGGATTTCTTTCACGACCCGCTTCCTGAATCAGGCAAATTCCCTGGTTCTCGTGCATCGGGATGGAACCGTGCAGGTCTCTACCGGCGCCACTGAGATGGGGCAAGGCGTGAACGCGCGCATCGCCCAAATGGTGGCCGAAGAGTTCGGCATCCCGCGCGGACAAGTGCGGGTGATGGCCACTACAACGGATAAGAATGCGAATACCTCTCCCACGGCCGCTTCGAGCGGCACGGATTTGAACGGGGCCGCCGCGGTATTGGCGGCGCGAAAAATAAAATACCGCCTTTCGCTATTGGCGGAAAAATTATTTCATATTCCCGAATCAAAGTGGGCCAGGCATACCGCGGGTTTAGGAACTGAGCCGGAAATCGAGGTGGGGGAGCTCGGGAACAATATCGCTAATCCTAACTTAGATGCGGATTGGCTAAGCGGGACCGCCACTTATCATGGGGTCGTTTTCGCGCAGGAAGAAGTGCGCGCGGCCGATGGAAAGGGCAATAAGCTTACCTTCGCCGCACTGGTAAACGAAGCCTATCATCACCGTATTTCTCTTTCGGATTATGCCTTCTATAAATTTTCCGGTATCGCATTCAATAAGCTCACGGGGCAAGGGGATGCTTTCCTATATTTCACGCAGGGTGTGGCGGCTTCTGAGGTTTTGGTGGACCGTGATACCGGAGAAGTGAAGGTAAGCCGCGTAGATATTCTCATGGACCTTGGTCGGCCAGTAAATGAGGCTTTAGACATAGGGCAGGTTACCGGGGGATTCATTCAGGGAATGGGCTGGGTTACTACCGAGAACCTATTCTATTCCCCTGAGGGAAAACTACTTTCTCATTCGCCCAGTACCTATAAGATTCCGAGCATTCAGGATACTCCGCGTATATTCCACACAAAACTCATTCACAACGAAGAGAATTTTCCGAACGTCCGTGGCACGAAAGCGGCCGGAGAGCCGCCGCTTTTGCTGGCGTTGAGCGTGTGGACCGCGGTACACGACGCGTTCAAGCAGCTTCCCCGCTTCCGGAGAACACTCCCGGTAATGAAGATTCCCGCCACGCAGGAAGAAGTATTGCGAGCTCTCTATGTGGAGCGCTTCGCCCACTTAGAGGCCAGGCGATGAAGCAATTCTGGGAGGTGGCGGGGGAATTAGAGAGAAGCGGAGTGGCTTTCGTGGTGGTTACGCTTCTCAATTCCCGCGGACATGTTCCACAAGATCGGGGCGCCAAAGTAATTGTGACTTCCGAAGGACTTCATTGGGGAACGGTGGGGGGCGGAAAGGTAGAGGCCCGCGCCATTCGCCATTCGCTGGAGTTGGTGGTGGCGGCAGAGGCAAAGCCTCCGGAAGTGGTTACTTGGAATCTTCAGCGAGACGTGGGCATGACCTGCGGAGGCGAAGTAACCTATCTTTTTGAAAAATTCTCCACCTCATGGCGCCTTGCAATTTTCGGCGCTGGTCACGTGTCCCAGGCGTTGGTTCCTTTGCTACAAACCCTTCCTTGCATAATCACTTGCGTCGATCCTCGCGAGGACTGGGTTGCGCGCTTCCCCAAGGCCCAGAATTTTCACGGCATCTGCCACCCCGAGCCTGCGAGCTTAGTGGCGTCTTTTCCTGGAGATGCTTATTTCGTCTGTGTTTCGCAGGGCCATGCCCATGATCTTCCCGTGCTGGAGGCCATTTTCCGCGAAAGGCCTAACGCGCCCTACGTGGGCGCGATCGGCAGCGACACTAAGGGGTTGAAGCTGCGCAATGATTTAGTCGCACGAGGAATTTCCGCGGCCGCGATCGAAAAACTTCGTTGTCCCATTGGGTTGTCGTTCGGTACGAATCATCCCGCCGAAATCGCGGTAAGCATTGCGGCGGAGCTGCTGCAAACGCGCGATCGGGAACGATTATTTTCGAGAAAGTCGGCGGCCAAAAGTGGACTTTAAGAATCTCTCTATTTCCATTCTGATCTCTGGTTTCATTTTCGGGGTGTATGGATTTTATATTTTTAAGTGGGGGCGGAATGACCAAAATGGGAAACGCCTTTTGTTGGGGATTGTCCTTATGGCGTATGGTTTATTCGTAACGAATCCCTGGCTGAACTGGCTTATTGGCTGCGTATTGGTATTCCTAAACTATCGCTGGGCTTGGATCGACGAGTAAGCCCTCAATACTTTCGTTTTGAGTATAACCACATAATATTACTGAATTAAATTTCCTGAAATGCGGGCCCTCTATTCTTGACTAAATGAGTCAACTTAAGTATAGTCTCGCCACGTTTGTCACTGAACGAATCGAGGTTTGTATGAAGCTCCTGCCGTTGTCTCTAGCCTTGGCCCTTTCTCTTCCTACCGCTTTTGCCGCTAAGAAAACTTCCCAAGAATATTGGCAGGAAACCGGCCTCACCACCGAAATCATGCTGAAGTTAAAATTTTTGGCCCACGATAACTGTGTATCCACGATCAATCAGCTCCAGGGCTGCGTGGCAGCAATTAACTCCGTGGGCGCAAGGGCCAACCCTCCCATCGAACTGGTTCCTCAGTCGCTTTCGGGTGACCCTACTTTCGTAGGGGGCATGCCCTTCCGAATTTTTCCTAATTTCGTACTGGCTTCCCGGGCTAAAGCCGGCAATGAACCTTCTGCGATGGCAGAATGGAAAAAAGAAAGTACTCGTCGCGAGAAGCTGAAGAATGCTCTTCAGGCGATCGTAGAAAGCGGCACGAATGCCGACTTCGAGCTCATGTTTAGTCACGTACTGGAGCGCTCCGTAAAAGACAAAGCGGACGATAGCATGGTGGCCGCGAAAGCCATCACGGCTCTGCTAAACGCATCCGAAGATGCTCACGCCCACCTAGATGCGCGCGCCGAAGTGAGTGATTCTCTGAATGATGCCACCGAGGATTTCGTCGGGATCGGCGCCACTCTGCAGGAGCTGAATGGCCGTATAATTATTCAGGCACCAACCGATGGCGGCCCCGCCAAGAAAGCCGGAATTCTTCCTAACGATATTATCGCTTCGATCGACGAAACGCCCACTGATGGAATGTCGGTAGATCAGGCGGTAAAGAGAATTCGCGGAACCGCCGGAACGAATGTGGCGCTGAAGGTTTTGCGCAGAGGAAAAATATTAGAAATATCGATTTCCCGCGCACGCATCGTCCTAGAAAACGTGATCGCAGAAACGCGTAACGAACTTGGCGAAAATTACGGTTATATCCGCTTGCGCAATTTCATGGATAACCATGCCTGCGAAAAAATTGAAGGTTTGGTAAAGCGATTCGAAGAGCAAAAAGTGAAAGGACTCGTGCTCGACCTGCGTGGTAATGGCGGAGGCTTGCTCGACCAAGCCCTTTGTATCGGCGGCTTATTTGTGGGACGTCAGGTTATTACGAAAGTAAAAGATTTACGGAGTGAAACGTTTCAAGATCTAAGTTCCGAAAAAGATCAAATCACCCGTCTCCCTCTCGCGATTTTGATCGACGCGGGATCGGCCAGTGCTTCGGAAATTCTTTCGGGCGCGCTGCAGGATTATAAGCGCGCATGGGTTTTGGGAGAACGCTCCTTCGGTAAGGCCACGGTGCAGTCGCCCGACGCCTTCCTAGGCAATCCCCGAATCATGTTTTTCCATACGATCCAGCGCTTCTACCAGCCTTCGGGACGTACGAACCAAATCGTCGGAATCATTCCCGATCTCACAGTTCCCATGAAGCCTAATGCCACCGAAGAGGAGCGTTTTGCCCAGCGTGAGGCGGAACTCCTTCCAAACGCGCTGTCAGCGGTTGGGCCCGCTTGGGTACAGCCTCGAGTAGAAGAAATGAAGCGTCTAGAAAACTGCGTTTCTTCGGGTAATTTAGCCAAGAAGACTTATGCTAAAGCGAGCGAAAATTCCGAGACCGCCGATTACCAAGTGATGGCGGCCCAAGAAGTACTTCTTTGCCGAGTGCCCTAGCGAACTGAGGTTCAAAAAAACGCGTAATGGTGAATCCACCTTTACGCGTTTTTTCTTTTATCTATATCCCAGTTCCCATTAATCAGAGCTGCGTGGCCTCTCTGCGGCATAGCCACCGAGTGTGGCCCCCAGAAAAATTCCAATTTCCGAAAGGCCGATCATCACGGCCACTCCTGCGCTTGCCAGCACGCCGAATATTGGGGCGCCCAGCACCGCGAAAATTACCCAAAGACCCGCGGCTGCTACTACGGCGGGAAGCACGGCGGCAGCCAAGGCACGCTTCAGCGAGCCCACTTTATATCCTCCAACAAGACCACCGATCAGGCCGTTGAGAATTGGGAGGAAGAAAAGCGCGAGCGTGACACCGATCATCCATAATGCGCCAATGGCAATATTCGTATTCTGGTTTTTGGCGGCTGGGACCACGGCATGCAAGCGGGTGGCGGGCGAATAACCTTCCGGCGGTGAAGATATTCTATTTCTAGCGGGCTCCATAAAGACCTCCTGGATGAACGTTCGGTGAATTATGCCTCAAGCTGCGAGTTCAATCGTGACCCTCCGGCAAGTGATGGCGCAGGTTTGGCAGATTTCGGCACAAAGGCGCATTTGTTCGTCGTTCTCAAATTGTTCACAATCAAGGGCGCAAGCATCGCAAATTTCGGCGCAAATCATCGCCAGCTCGGTGCGGTAATAGGAATCAGTGGCCAGAAAATTCGCGGTAGTTACGCATAGTTCGGCGCAATCGCGCAGAAGCTGCAGATGAGCGGGATCACGATGAGATTCTTCCATTTTTACGCAATACTGCAAGGTTTCAAGGCAAGTTACGCTGCACTCTAAACACTTCTTAGCGTAGTCGTGGGAACGGGTCATTCTAATCTCTCTTAGGGCCATTTTTCCTCCCGGGAAAGAACTTCTAAGAGTATTTGCAAGCAGTGGACCAACTACAAACGCGACATTTTTGATCGTTGTTTGCTATTTCGCAGTGAAGACGGTGACCCCGTTCCAGGATTCGGGCGGTGGCATCTGACCGAATTCCCGGCAAGCCTGGTGAAGCTTAATCGTGGTTTTGTCGTCGGGAATCACGCGTAAAACTTCGCTGAATATTTTCTCTGCTTCCGAAAAACGACGGCGGAGAAAATATTCTTCGTAAGCCCCAATAAATTTCTCGAGTGCTTCTTTTTGCTTCGCCCAGGGGTTCCAGCTTGGGATTATTTCATAGATTTTTACGGCTTCCGATTTACCTTTCACCTGAACTAGATCCAGCGGGCGAATGCAGAACTGGGCTTTTTTGTGGCCAATTTTGGCGTAGGTAAACTCGCTGATCATCAGGTTCACGCCGTAAAATTTCGTTAGGCTTTCCAGCCGAGAGGCTAGATTCATGGAATCGCCGAGCGCGGTATACTGGAAAATCTTATCGGACCCCATGTTTCCCACGGATACTTCTCCCGAATTTAGGCCGATGCCTATATTGATGCGGGGAAATTTTTTTCTTTCGAATTCATCATTAATTGCGGGAAGCGCCTCGAGCATTTGCAGGGCCCCCCGTACGCCATGATAGGCGTGGTCCGGCACGTCGAGCGGGGCGCCCCAGAACCCTACTAAGGCATCGCCGATATATTTATCCAACGTGCCGTCAGTCTCGAAGAGAATATCGGTCATTTTCCCCATGTAAGTATTTAACAAGTTCGCGAGGTCCTGGGCGCCGAGGCGCTCGGAAATAGAAGTAAAATCCCTGACGTCGGAAAAGAGCATCGTAAGCTCTTTTTTTTCTCCTCCGACCCTCAGCTTTTCGGGATTGGCGAGCATCTCTTTTACAATTTTAGGGGAAACATAGCGGGTAAAGGTTGCGCGTATTTTCTTTTTCTCACGCGCCTCCTTAAACACATTGAGGATGGTGAACCATGCGTAGAGCCCTAAAGCGCCCGAGAGGCAAGCGAAGAGACGGATAAAGTATCCATGGGGAGCAAGATAATAGTAATCGGTCGCGTATAGGCCCGCGGCCACAAAAGAGGTCCCCAGTGTCTCCACTAGAGGCTCTTGGAGGCGAAACAGGAGCAGAACCAGGAATACGCCGAAAAGATAAAGGGCGAGCGAATATGCTAGGCTCAGGTCTTCTTCTTGATAGAATAAATTTTGGTCCAGTGCATGGAACAGATTGGCGTGCACATACATTCCTGGGCTTTGGCTATCTACCGGAGTGTGGCGTAAATCGTGCGCCCCGAAAGCCGATGAACCGAAGAGAACGGCTTTTCCCGAGAAAATTCCCTTCATTTTTTGATTGGCGCCGGGATTAGCATCTAAAATCACATCTTCGGCGGCAACGTGGGCGAAATTTTTCACGCCGCCGAAGAATCGTAATTTTATTTCGCCATGTGGGTTCAAGCGAATTGATCTTTGCCGGGTTCCCTCGTGAATCGTTATCACATAGTCATTTCCCTTTACCGCCGGCTCCGCCGTAATTTTCCTGCCTTTTCCGTCGGAAAAATATTTCGAAAATCCGATGAATCCTAGGGTAGCGAGATAATTTTTTTCTACTTCATTGATAATCTGAGCATGACGAAAAATTCCGTCAAAGTCGGGATCCATGGAAATAAATCCAAAAGTTGCATCGGACTCGGCAAATTTGGGCGCGGTAAAGTTATTTCTATCGATTGGCTTCGCTCCCCGCATAGGTTCCATGCCGGTAGTCCCGCTGACCACCGAGCTCAGCAGGAGGGAGTCGGGAAATGGGACTAAAGCTTGTTGCTCATCGTCGGCGAGGCCATAAGCCAGTATCACGGATTTCTGCCCATCCGCGCTAAAGCGCTGAATGGAATCGAACATGGCTTGATCGGCCTGACGGCTTTCCGGCTCGGGAAAGAGAGTGTCGAACATCACTACCTTCGCGCCGTATTTTTGGAGGTTGCTAATTATTTTCGCATGCACGGTACGAGTCCAAGGCCAGCGCCCAATTTTAGCCAAGGTGCTATCTTTCAATTCAAGGATTACCAAGTTTGGCGAAATTTTCTGGTGCCGGTAGAAACGAGCGGTACGCAGATCGTAGAACCAGTTCTCTAAATTGGCGGCTGAATAAAGCATCTTCGTAACGAATGGCCGCCGATTGCCCGCGCGCTGGTAGTCTTCCTGGCGTAATTCACGGGCGGAAAAGCTTAGTATTATTATCGTTAGGCCGAGGCCGACAATTATCAGCGCGCCTACGCGGCGAAGCCAGCTATCGAGGAGGATTCCTGCATTCAGCATAATTTTTACCTACTGGCGTGAGGGAAGCAGAAACTTCTTCCGGATTTTGGTGGCACCCAATTCGTCACGTAATTCCATTGAAACAGAAGGGGGCGTAGCCGTCCAATCTACGGTTACGAGCCCAAAATTGGGGCCGGTATCGAATAGGGCTAGGCGCTTTCCATTGGGATCCGTGGAGGGTTCGGCATAGTTCAGGCCGCTTGAGGTGAAGTCGTAGAGCGGGTAACCCGCCGGAGTGGAGTCTCGAGAGATTTCCCCAAAGTGCATGTCACCGGAAATAACCAGTAAATTGCGCACGGCCAACCGATCGAGCATTTTCAATAAGCGCGATTTTTCTCGTGGAAAATTAGCCCATTTTTCCCAACGATGATCGGAAGAGGCAAACTGTACGCTGCTGCCTAGGATGCGGAAATCGGCAGGTTTTTTGAGTTGTTCTTCGAGCCACTTCCATTGCTCTTCGCCCAGGAGGGTGGCATTGCGATCGGGGTTGGGCAGGTATTCTCCGTTCGGGCCTTGCACCAGTGCGCTGCGGAACCAGCGAAGATCCAAAAGAATTAATTGTGTGCGCTGTTTTTCAGCGCCGAAGAAATAAGAGGTATAAATTCCTTTTTGCAATCGGCGCACGGAATTTTTTGGTTCCCTAAAAAAATCTAAAAAAAGTTTTTTGCTCGTATTTTTCTGGGAATAGTCCGCGCCAACATCGTTGAGCCCGAAGTCGTGATCATCCCAGGTGGCGACGATTGGAATTTTTTTTCGAAACGAAGCAAAATCCGGAATTCGCGCTAACTGCTCGTACTTTTCCTGCATCACGTTCATGTCTTCAGTGTCGGCGTAAATATTATCTCCCAGGAAGGCAAATAAGTCCGGAGAGCTGCGGGCGATTGCCCCCCAGATCGGCTGACCGATGTTCTGATCAGCGCAAGATCCAAAAGCCAAGCAAAAGGTGGAGGAGTTAGATGCCGAACTGGCGGAAAGTAGTTTGGCGGGCGCGAATAGGCCGGCCAAAAACAGCGTGAACGACTGAGTAATAAATTGGCGACGATTCATTCGCCTTGCCCCTCGAGTTTTCCGTTAGAAAAAAACTAACAGGAAAGTAGTTTGGGGCGAAAAGAATAAACAATAACGCGCCGCTAGAGGATGCGTTTACCGAAGGCGGAGAGTGCCATTTCCACCGCGAGGTCCGCGGTTTGGTTGGATGTATCCAGCACAGGATTTACTTCGGTTACATCCATCGAAAGCATTTTTCCGGAATCGTGCAGGATTTCCATCGCGAGGTGGCCCTCTCGATAAGTAATGCCACCGCGAACCGCGGTCCCCACACCCGGAGCTACCGAAGGATCCATGCAGTCCACATCGAAAGAAAGATGGAAGCCGGCCGTGCCGTTGGTGGCCACGCGGATAGCCTCTTGTACTACATTTCTCATGCCCATTTCGTCTACGTCGCGCATCGTGAAGGCACGCACGCCCATCTCACGAATGGCATTTCGCTCCGCGGGGTCGAGGTCACGCAAACCGATCAATACGGTTCTAGACGCGTCTACCATGGGATTATTTTCAAATACGGAAAGTAGCTCTTTATTTCCGGCGCCGAGTGCGTGCGCCAGGGGCATCCCGTGGATATTTCCGCTAAGGGAAGTTTCGGGGGTATTGATATCCCCGTGGGCATCGAGCCAAATGATTCCGATTTTCTTTTTCTTTTCAGAATAAAATTTCGCAATTCCTGCAATCGAGCCGATGGCCAAAGAGTGGTCTCCGCCTAGGACCAGCGGGATCTTGCCCTCCTTTAGCGCCTGGTAGGTTTTTTCCTTGAGCACCCGCGAAGCGTCCACTATTTCTTTTAGGTAAGAAATTTTGCTTTCGGGATTCTGGCGTACTACCGCGATCGATTCACGAACCGCCACCGGAATATTTCCCACGTCCTCAATTTCGTAGCCTAGTTGCGCTAGTCGAGGACCCATATTGGCCACCCGCAGGGCCGAGGGGCCCATATCTACGCCACGGCGGCTGGCGCCGAGATCCGACGGCACACCAATGATGCGTACTTTTTTGCAATCAAGCATAAATTCTCCAATGACGGCACTATAGTGCATTCGCTAGAGAAAACCAAGTTTACTCGCCGGATTTTTCGCCGCAACTAATTGATATTAATTAAGTATTTTTCTAATTCAGCTAAGTTTGATTGCGCTTTTCTAGGGCGCGGAAAAGCAGTGCCTGGGGCACGAACGGAAGGAAGAAAACGAAGAGCTGGATTTGCCAGCCGAAGATTGAGCGATGCCGTCTTTTTCCCAAATCGGCCAATGCTTTTTCTACCACTTGGTGGGCGCTTGCGCGAACCATCTCATTGAATGGCTTGGCCGGAGTATTTTTTTTCTTTAAGTAATCGTTCTTCACCGCTTCATCGAAAAATTCCGTGGCCACCGGGCCTGGGCAAACCGCCAAAACTTGAATTCCCTTCGGTTTAAGCTCATGCCCCAGCGCCTCACTAAAGCTCACCACGTAGGCTTTTGTGGCAGCATACACCGCAAAGAAAGGCGCAGGGCAATATCCGATGCTCGAAGCCACCTGAAGGATTTTCGAGCCCGCCACCATAAAGGGAATTGATGCTTTGGTGAGGTAAGTAAGCGCGTACACATTGACGTCGATCATCTGCATCTGCTCGTTCATTCCGAGCTCGGCCACAGGACCGATTTTGCCGTATCCCGCGTTATTTACCAAAATCTCGATTTGCGGCTGTTCCGCTTCGAGCTTCTTTTCGAAATTCACGAGATCGTTGCGATTGGACAAATCGTAGGAAATCAGTACCGCTTTCGATTTCTGGAATCGCCGAGCAAGGTCACGCATGGGCTCTTGGCGGCGTGCAATAAGCCAAACCTCGTCCAGGTAAAAAGATGCTTCAATTTGGAGCGCAAATTCCGCACCGAGGCCCGAGGAGGCCCCCGTGATAATCGCGATTTTTTTCTTTGTTTTCGATCCGTCCATAAATGGTCTAAGTATAGATAATGATCTCGGAATTTAAGGCTGATTGCACGGTGAATCTCTGGGTAGAGGCGAACGGGAATCCCGCTAAGCGCGCCTGGGTGTGCGCTTTGCAGATCGACGGCAAACGTCTAATCGTGGCGAGAAAATTTCTCGGTATCGTGTCGGGCGAAGAAGCCGAATTCAGCGCCCTGCTTTTCGGGCTCCGCCGTGCACGCCGGCTTTTACAGGAAAAAGTGGATGTGCTCGCCAATTTCCCGCTGGAAGGTATGACGGAAGTTCGGAAGAGTTCTGGCCGAAGGGGAGGTCCGGACTTACAATCGGAAAGAGAGGAAGTAGCGCAAATCTGGAGCTCGATTCGCCTCAAACGAGGCGGAAAACTAGCCCCCGAAAACGCCGCTTTTCTCGCGGAAGAAGCCAAGAAGGCATTCCGCCGCCCCGAACCTAAAAAAAGAGGAATTTCATGAAGAGGTTTTTACTCGCGATCGCCTGCTCATTCTTATTTTTCTCCGTTACCGACGCGCACGCCTTCAAGTCGTCCCACTTCAAAGGCAGCTATCAAATTATCTCCGAAGGTGGCTTGGCCCTCGCCGAGCGCCAATTCGTGAGCATCGACGTAGATACGCTCGAGGTAATGTGGTCGCGCTACGCCAGCGGCTCGTTTCCGGCTAACCTCGAAGACCTTCGTCTCGAGCCGACCCTGCTCATCCGCTTCACCGGCCGCGACACGAATTTCTTCGCTCTTGAGCAAAACGCCCTGATCGTGCCGAACTACATGTCTCTGCGTTCCGAGGACAAACAATTTGAAATCCGCACCCGTGCCGACGGTAAATACGATATGGCGGTTACGGAAAAGAATACCTCTACGCTCTACTTGATCAGCCGCATGTAGGCTTCCCAAGGGCGATTTTCATTGATTCCCCGCGTCCTTATCGCTTAGAACCTTCCGTGGTGGCGGAACGGACAATCGCTGCCTCACCGGGCAACCGAGTGAGGGGGAGGAAAGTCCGGGCTCCGCAGAGTAAGGCACCGGCTAACGGCCGGGAGGGGAAAACGGGAACCACGTGATTTCGTTTTCTTCTACGGACAGTGCAACAGAAAGCAAACCGCCTAAGACTCCCTCGCGGGAGGACGGTAAGGATGAAAGGGTGGGGTAAGAGCCCACCGCGCGAGTGGTAACATTCGTGGCACGGTAAACCCTGCCTGGAGCAAGACCAAATAGGCGTGCGTTAAGGGCTACTCGCCCGTGCACGCGGGTAGGATCGCTCGAGCCCACTGGTAACGGTGGGCCTAGATGAATGGTTGTCGCTCTTCGCAAGAAGGGAACAGAACCCGGCTTACAGTTCCGCCACCACTTTTTTCTCGTCTGCACTGTCCGAAATTCGTACAAAATTCGCGGCGCCGCAAAAATTATCACGACATCCCGCTTCGCCACCCGTCACCGGGTACTCTTTCGTCCCTAAGTTGCCGAAATATTAGGGATGAACTCCGCGGACAATTCACTATTTGCGAGGATTGGGATCGGCCTTACGGCTCTCGCTACCATCGTAGCGATTTGCTGGGTATTCGATTTCAATATGCGCAAAGGCGCGCTCGGCGATCCGCGCGATCTTAGCTTATCGGGCGAATGGAAATTTCATAATGGCCCGATAGCGCTTTCGAGCCCGCTTGAGAGTTTTTCGGAAACGGTGAAGGTTCCGGAACCGTTGCGGCCACAGCTGCGAGAGGATTTGAAAAATGAATTTTGGTATCAAAAATCTTTCACACTTCCGGAAAGGTTCGTAGAAACGAATGAACCGCTGGCGCTTTTTTTGGGAAGTATTAAGGGCGATCACGAAATTTACTGGAATGGTGAGAAAATAGGCTCTGGCGAAAAAACCTCACTTTCTTTGATTACAATTCCCCAGAACATTCTAAGATCCACGCCGGTAAATCTCAGAGTTAGGGTTAAAAAAATTGAACACCTTTTCCCGGGCATAGTGCATGTGCAGCCAATGGCAATTGGAGCTGCCCGAGGGTTCGAAATATTCCGCGAATTTTACAGCTTCGACTCCGGGGTGAAACCTCTCATACTTGGGACATTTAAATTCAGTTTATTTTTTCTTTTCGTGATTTTGTTTATTTCTTCTCCGAAAAGAGCTGAGTATTTTTCATTCTCGATTTTTGTACTTTGCTCGGCCGTTGCATCCGTTTCATATTCTAGATTTTTGCCAATCTATTCAGACTTCTTTCTTAGAAATGCGGTTACATTTTTATCCACGGTTATTGCAATTTGCGTTTTACCTTGGGTTACCGCGGATATTCTGCGGTTAAAGATGATTCATAGAACATATGCTCGAATCTATGGCGGTTCACTGGCTCTAATATTTGTGAGCGCAACATTTGTTATCTCTAGCCGCGAGTTAGAGGTTTCTCTATACCAATTTGCGGGGAAATGGCTTCCAATTGCTGTTGGAATTCCTACGTTGGTTGCATGTTTGTTTGCGTTGAAAAAATTAGAGGGCCCGCTTGCTCACCGAAGGGCCCAAATCGCCGCATTTGCCGTGTTTTTAGGTCTCGGAAGTTTGGGGTGGTTTCTTAGCGCGGGATCCCTCCTTAGCTTTAGATATATTCCTTATCCTGAACTTTGGGATATTGGACTTTTTGCGGGCCTCGCTATTAGCGCTTCGATGGACATGAGATTCACTTCGCGTAGATCGCAGCGGGCTGACAAACTAATTCCAAAATGGTTCTCTGGATTTTTGGCGAGTGGAATTGACCAAGTTACTTTAGAGATTCCGATGGTGGCCATTGCAGTTGATACTGTTGGCTATACAAGACTTCTGTCGGAAATGGACGAGCAGGGAAAAAGCGAGCTTCACAATAATATCAGGGCGAGAATGGCTCCAGTCATCGAGCGGTTTGGTGCCCAAAAGTTGTCAGACCGCGGTGACGGAGCTTTGCTCGCATGGGATTTACTGGGAAACGACGAGAATAAGCGCGCCCAAGTCAGAATGGCAGTCGCGGGAGCTGAGTATCTCGTAATGGAAAGCTCAAATTCGGTTGGGATTAAGTTTAGGGTAGGTGTGGCTGCCGGCTTGGTGAGGGGGGAATTAAAGGGAAGCGAGCTATCGTTTCTCGGAGAGCCATTGAACGCAGCTTCTCGTTTAGAGGCTGCCGCTAGGCCCGGAACCGTTTTGCTTCATGAGTCGGTAGTAAAGTATTTAGATCCAGCCACTCTAGGAAATGACTGGATCAAAATCGACGTCAAAGGTGTTTCTTATAGAGCTTTGACGCTAGCAAAAACTGGCTAGCTTACTCGCACCCCGAATTACAAGCCTTAGCCGTGACGCCATTCGCGTTCACGTACTGAGCCACGCCATATCCAGAGGCGGCGATGAAGGCGGCGAAAGCGAAGATCAAAAAGAATTTTTTCATATTAGGTCCTCCCGGATCGTTTAACTACTCTTGCCCCAATCATCGCAACCTCGGTGCCAGCCTAAGGGGTTGAATTGTTTAGGTGTCTCCGCTGAGAGACGTGCTAGTGCGCTTTACGGTGCGAGGAAAAATCACCAAAAATAAAAGGTAACCCATTAAAAACACTAAATTTATTTTAATTTGAAGAACTTATGGTCAATACAAAATCGCCAAACTGTTCATACGCACATATGAACGTTTGACTTGCCTTTCCTAACGTGGGAAACCGCAGCAGCCATGAAGATCCGCCGCATCACCGCCAACCTTCCCGAAGCACTTCTGCAAGACGCGCAAAAAGCCTGCGGTCTTGGAATCACCGAAACGCTTACGCTCGCGCTCGAGGGCATAGTGAGAAGGGGCGCCCTGCAGAAAGCGCAATATCTAAGGGGGAAAGTGTCCCTCAGAGAAGATAAGGGCCGCGCAAAGTGAGTAAAGTCGTCACCGACGCCACTCCCTGGCTGGCCTATTTTTCCGAAGAGAACTGCGTTCCCCTGGAGCTCGCCCTTGAGGCCGGTTCGATCGCAGTGCCCCCGCTTGTGGAGATAGAGCTCCTGGGAAATCCTCTAGCTCCGAAAGACCGAAAATCTCTTCAGGAGCTGCTTGGCCCGCTGACTATCGCGAACCTTCACCCGGAGCATTGGCAGAGGGCTGGTTTACTTAAGGCGCAGTTAGCGGAAAAAAACATATTCCTGAGTGCGCGCGATGCCCATGTAGTCCAGTGCGCTATTGACCAGGAGGCAGTATTGCTGAGCTCGGATCCTCTCTTTCGGGAGATCCAGAAATCTACTGGTGTGACCGTTCAGATATGGTAGATCTCAGCCATGAAGCGCCATGAGGATCTCTTTGCGAGGATTGCTCGTCTCAAGAAAGAACGGAATGCCGTTATTCTCGCGCATTATTACCAAGACCCCGACATTCAGGATGTAGCGGATTATATCGGAGATAGTCTTGGGCTGTCTCAGGAAGCCGCCGCCACGGATGCCGACGTGATCGTGTTTGCCGGCGTGCATTTCATGGCCGAGACGGCAAAAATTCTCAATCCTACGCGCACGGTATTATTGCCTGATCTCGAGGCGGGTTGCTCACTCGCGGATTCCTGCCCAGTAGGCTTATTCAAGGAGTTTAAGGCCCAGCATCCGGACCACGTGGTGGTGAGCTATATCAATTGCACGGCCGACGTGAAGGCTGAGAGCGATTATATCTGCACGAGCTCGAACGCGGTGAAGATCGTGAATTCGATTCCTCGGGACAAGAAAATCATCTTCGCGCCGGATAAAAATCTAGGACGCTACGTTATGCAGCAGACCGGCCGCGATATGGTTTTGTGGCAGGGCGCCTGCATCGTGCATGAGACTTTTTCCGAGAAAAAATTGCTACAGCTGAAAATGGCTCATCCCGATGCGGAAGTGATTGCGCACCCGGAATGCGAAGAGGCCGTATTGCGCCAAGCCGATTTTATCGGCTCCACCACCGCGCTGCTGAACTATTCAGTGAAAAGCCAGAAGAAGAAGTTCATCGTGGTCACGGAAGCCGGAATTTTGCACCAGATGCAGAAGGCGGCCCCCGAGAAGATTTTCATTCCTTCTCCCCCGAACGCAAACTGTGCCTGCAACGAATGCCCTTATATGCGCAGAAATACGCTGGAGAAGATCGCGCTCTGCCTTGAAACGATGAGGCCCGAGATCATTTTACCGGAAAATCTGCGGGTCCGGGCTTTGGTGCCGATTCAGCGCATGCTAGATTTAAGCGCATAACTGAATTTTCGGGCACCATGAATAGAGAAAAAATAAAGCAAAAGAACCTGATCGTAGCGGCGATCATCATCGTGGGCTTGATCACGCTCGATCAGATCGTGAAGATAATCGCGCGCAATTATCTGGCCGGGCAACCGGGCTATTCTTACCTAAGCGGTTTCGTGCAAATCGAGTACGCCGAAAATCGCGGCGCGTTTTTGAGTTTGGGTGCACAGTTGTCGGATGCAGCCCGGTCCGTATTGTTTATTTTCGGCGCGTCGGCCATGCTGCTTTTCTGCGTTTACTGGATGTGGAAAACGGCCGAGCACCGGCTCTCAATGATTGCGTTCGCGTTGGTGATTTCCGGTGGGGTTGGAAATTTAATTGATCGAATTTTCCGCGGCAGCGTTACGGATTACGTCCATATGGGGTTTGGCTCCCTACGCACGGGGGTCTTTAACGTGGCGGATGTGGCGATCTCGTTTGGTTTTTTATTTTTGCTGTTCCTGCAATACAAGTCGGATGAAAGCGCCCCTTAAGATTTTCGCATTTCGTTGCTGTCTTTGTCCGAATTCCCTTCTGGTTCGGGTCGTAAATCGAACATCGTAAATTATTCCTTTTTATTTCGCATAATTTGTCTCTGCATCGGAAGCGGGCATTCCTGCATGCTTCCGACGCGAAAGAGAAATTTGGTTATACGTAAAAGCGTAAATTTTCACTATTGCGGAAATAATACGATTCTATGAAATGCCGGTTAAATATAGATATATGCGACGAAGCAATAGTGGAACGAACTCGCTTCCATTTGGGAAAATCTTAACGAATATCATCGCTGAACGAGGGCTCACCTTGCAGCAATTGGGAGATCTTGCTGGCGTAAGGTCTTCGGTGGTCCAAAATTGGATTGAAGGAAAAAATCCTCACGACCTTCGCGCCGTGTCGAGACTGGCGCAGGCATTGGGTATTGGCTTTAAGTCGCTTCTTCTCGGGCAGGACGAGGTTAATAGTGCCGCCGCGTTTTTATCCGAAGTGTTTGATGAAAAGAAATTAGTTGAAGGGCTCTATCGCGTTTCCATCACGGGCCTTACTCCACGAGCGGAGAAGCAGAATGAAGAGGAGGTGAAGACGTGAAGGATTCGGTGATGGAGGTAATGTTTTCCGCTATTGGTGAAAGACCGGCGAGAGCCTTGGAAATTAGTCGCCCATTATGGGAGGAACGGGCGGGCTCGCTGCCGTTTTCTTCCGGTGATTTCCGCCTCGTATACACCTGCGATCTTCTCGTGCACGTGGCGCTTAGCGACCTACTTAGGTTGTGTGCTGAAATGGTACGTATTTCTAACGAGTATATAGGCTGCGTGGAGACGTTTAGTTCGGCGGGCGATAGTTTTTGGAATGATGTGGGAAGGTTTTGCCACTATCACTTTCCGAATCTTGAACTGGTGGCAGGCGGGGTTCTTTCGGGCGAAGGCCAAGAGTCTGTGCGGTGGTGGGTTTTTCGTAAACCCACTTTTAAAACAGGCTCTATTTGATGCCCATTTCTTTGATCTCGTGGTCCGTTATTCCCAGTAAATATAGGATCGAGTCCATATTTTTATGAGTAATAGAGGTGCCGACCATAGATTTGGTGAAGGCTTTTGCGTTAAAGGCGATACCTAACCCCGCTTTTTTCAGCATCTGCATATCATTGGCGCCGTCACCCACGGCAATCACTTGGTCGAGGGAAATTCCCTCTTGCTGTGCCAATAATTCCAATAGATCGGCCTTGCGGCGCCCGTCCACAATGAGGCCTTGCAGGCGGCCGGTTACCATATCGTTTTCCAGCTCGAGAGAGTTGGCATAAGCGTAGTGAATGCTGAGCTCGTTCTTTAGGCGTTCCACAAAGTAGGTAAATCCGCCGCTGATGATCGCAATGCGATAGCCGAGGCGTTTGAGTACTTTTACGAGACGATCGGCGCCAGGGGTTAACTGAATTTTGGAATAAACGAAATCCAGATCTTTACGTGCGAGGCCCTTGAGTAATCCGACGCGTCGGATAAGGGATTCTTGGAAGTCCATCTGCCCTTCCATGGCCCGCTTAGTGAGAGCGGAGACCTCTTCTTTTTTTCCGAGTAACTCGGCGAGTTCGTCCACCACTTCGCCCTGAATGAGGGTGGAGTCCATGTCGAATACCACGAGGCGTTTTGAGCGGCGGTAGAGATTTTCTTTCTGGATGGCGATGTCTACGCCAGGAAAGGTGGAAGAGATGCCAAGCAGGCGTTCAGTTACCTCGGCTAGATTCAGGCGCGCGCGTGAGCTGCAGATTAATTCGATGGTAGAAAGTCCGCTCGAGCTAAGCTTGCGGATCGTGTCGATATTGGTTTGGGTTTCCGCGAGAGAAGAGGTGAGGTCGGCCACGAACTTTGCGGGAACTTCTTCGGAGATTACGGTAACCACGAAGCGCTCGGCAGGATCGGCCACGTTATAAGCGCCTTCGATGCGATCGAAGCGAACCTCGAGGCTGAAGGTCTTGAGCTCTTGGCGAACGCTGGCCTCAAAGAGAGCTACTTGATCTGCTTCGAGTGAAACGAGAACCATTAAACTGAGCAGGCCATGAGTGACCGACTGTTCGATGTCAAGTAACCGGCCTTTGTCTTTATCGATGCAAGCGGTTATGGCGGCCGTGATTCCCGGTCCGTCTACTCCGCTGATTCTTACTAAAATCTGCTGGGTCATCGATTATCGAATGGGGGCCGAGAAGGGCCGCGATTTCCGCTGCCTCCTCCGCCAGGACCAGCGGGACCGCCTCGGCCTCCGCGTCCACCACGCCGGCTTCTGCCTCCGCGCCGACGATTTCCGCCGCCGCGGGCGTTAGGGGGGCGGCCGCCGCGGCTATTTATGCCGCCGCGAGGGCCGGGGGCGCCTTCACCGTTCATGCCGATATGGCCAGAGGTGGGGGGACCATCGAGCCGGTTGCCGATATTATCGTCGATATCTTCGTTGTCGTCGCTGTATCCATTGTCGTTGATATCGCTGAGCGCCGCCGGTCTTTCTCCCGGCCGTAAAGTATTGCCGATGGAATCTTCGTCGGGATAGGACCGAGACTGATTGTTCGGTGGGTAATCGCCATTCGACATCGGCTGTTCGGGAGAAGAATGACGTTCTTCTCCGCTCAATTCATTTCCTGGTTCCGGCCGCGGGCCGCGGGCCTGAGGCTGACGGTCTCGATCCCTGCCGCCGCGACGTTTTTCGCCGCGTCCGCCGCGATCACGATCTCGTCCGCGCCCACCGCGATCTCTGCCGCGCTCTCCACCGCCACGCTCGCCTGGCTCATCGGGGGAGCGTGGGGTAGCCGCTTCAATTTCCGGCTTATAGTTATAGACAGAATTTGATTTCAAGAGCGAATGATCCGTGGGCGAGTTGGGAATTCCGGAAGGACGGTAAGCCCGAACCGTTTGATTTTTTCTGGCCCAGCGAATGGTTGCTTCTTCCGAGAAGGCCGGCCGAAGTACCGGCGCATGCAGCGGACCGTTCCAGACCAGGGGAGCATCGGGAGGGGGAAGCCGCATGGAACGAGGCGCGCGGTGTTCGCGCTCTCTCTCTCGTGGTTGCTCGTCGGGGCGTTCTTCGCTTTCACCTTCGGCGGACTGGCGCGGCTCGGGAGGCATGCCGTTCTCGTCCATCTCTTCGGGAACATCGCCTTCTTCGGACCGGCGGTGGCCGCGATCACGGCCTCTCCCGCGATCTCGTCCACGGTCTCCACGATCAAAGCTACCTTCTTCGCGTCCGCCACGGCGGGAGCGTGGATCAAACGCGGCGAGCTCCTTCATCCAGTCCGGTGCATCTTTTTCATCCAGCTCCAAGGCAAGCAATGCCATTTTAGCGGCGAGCAGGGCGGGGGGGTGCTGGAATAGTTTGCCGATAATTCGTCGGGGTGGGCCTTGTTCCAGCCAGAGGCCGGTCATGCGGCTGTAGTAAAACAGTGCTCGAACCACGTGGTCGGTCTGTGCGCGGGAGATGCGCAAATTGCGCAGATAATAATTTCTCAGTGTCTCGCAGCTGAGGAAGTATTTCATGTCCGGTAGGAAATTCTTTTCGCCCTCGGGCAACCCTTCTTTGTAGGGCTCGAGTACCAAGGGGCCGATCAGGGGCACCATCATGAGCGCAAGCCCCACATCGGAGGAAACGCGTTCCGGAACTTCTGATTTTGCGAATTTTTCCCAGAGGCGCACTCCGGACTGCCAGAGATCTTCTGAAATTCCTTCAAACCAGGGCATTATGTGCCCGGTAAGGTTCATGCGCCGCGATTCGGTAAGAAAATCTCCCAAGGAATGATCGTTACAAACCTTCAGAAATTCTTCACGGATGCGGTCCTTAGACGTTTCCTCGAGCAAGGGAGCCTTTTCGCGCATTGCTGCCTCGAGGGCGGCATCGTATTCCAGGCCGAGCTTCATTTTGTGACGAATGGCGCGCAGGATGCGAATGGGATCCTCTTCCATTCTCTGCATCGACTCGCCGATAGACCGGATTAATTTACGATCGATATCCAATTTGCCTTGAACGTAGTCCACGAGCTCATCCACGTCCGGATCGTAAAATAGCGCGTTGATAGTGAAATCGCGGCGGAGGGCATCTTGTTCAGCGGTGCCGAATTGATTCAAATCGGGGTAACGGCGCGGGCCGGTATTCGCGGGGGGAGGGCTAGCTTCTTCGCCTTCAATGGGCTGATTTTCTGCCGTTTCATCTTCGAGCTCGGGTTCTTCATTTTGCTGAACGGGGCCGCGGAAGGTAACAATTTCGTAGCGCTCGCCACCACGCTCTAGCATCACGTGTCGAAAACGCCGGCCGATAATTCGGCCTTGGGGAATGATGCGTTTGATTTGGTGGGGAGTGGCGTTGGTGGCGATATCGAAGTCTTTGGGGCCTTTGCCTAGCAAAAGGTCGCGTACGCTTCCGCCCACAAAATAGGCGGAAAACCCGGCTTCCTTCAATTGGCGATAAAAATGAAGGGCATTGGGGTCAATAAGTGCTTTGTCGATCACTGAGATTCCTTTTTCTTCCGGCGAGGGCGCGCGCTGGATGCGGGCGGGCACAATAAGGGCGGGGAGCCCTATTTCGTCGGTACATTTTCTATTGGTGCAGGCGCCCAGCGCCCGCTATTTACCTCCCTTCTCGAGACCTAATTTCCCATCGAGGAGAGGTAAGGTCGCACATCCAAAGCAGCAACCTATATATCAGGAATAACACTCGGTAAGGAGCGCGGCAAGCGGAAGCTCTTTACCGAGGCTAGGCGGCATCATCGTTTTTGCGCTGTGTGTAGCGTGGCAGGGAGCAAAACTCCCCCTAATGTGCTTGGAATCCCTAATGATTTCTGTATAAATTAGGGGCATGAGTCCATGGACAGATTTTACCCAAGAAAACGTAAACCGCGTGCCGGAAGGCATTCTCGGCATATTTCAGCTTTCTCGTGGAGGCTCGAATATAGCCTATGTTGGCCGTGCCGATGATGATCTTCGCCTCCGTTTGGGGGAACAGCTCACCAAGGGATATACGCATTTTCAATGGGTGCAGGTTCCTTGGGAAAAAGAAGCTTTTGAAATGCATTGCCGGCTTTATCACCATGCAGGGGGTCGCAAACGTTTAGACAATACTGATCATCCCTATCCACCTGAAGGCAAGCTTTGGCGCTGTACGGTAACCACCCTTAGCGCCGCCATGTGCGAAGCCTGAGCTTCTAGCGCAAACTTGCGAAAATAAGCGGCTTCTGGTGGTTCCCTTGGCTTGCTAGCTTGCCTCGGCGCGCGACTTCCGTTAAGAGAGATCAATGCCCCAGAAAAATACGAAAAAGGCAAAATCTGCAAAACCCACAAAATCTGCCAAGGCGCACAAAAGCACGCCAGCCGTGGCCTCGGTTTTGAAAAAAGCCGCTAAGGTAGTGGCCAAAAAAGTTACTTCGGCTATCGCCAAGAAGCCAGTTCCCGCGAAAAAGGCCGTGACGGCGAAAACAGCCCCCGCGAAAGCCAAGGCGGCCGATAAAAAAGCGGCCCCTACTTCGGTTAAAGGGAAGGTGGCGCCAGCTGCAGCCGCTAAGAAATCTGTTCCGGTTGCGAAAGATAAGAAATCTGCGGCGGTATCGGCTACCTCCGAAAAAACCAAGGCTATCGCCGGCAAGTCGGCTGTGCCCACTGCCGCTAAAGGCGCCAAAGGGAAAGCCGAAGTGATTCTGGAAGTACCCGCTCCCAAAGGGGTAGCTCTGCTCGGCCGCGAAAGTAAGAAGCAGAAAAAGTCCGCCGAAAGCCTGGCTGCCGCCAAGCGCCGCTGCCGCGAGCCGGGTTGCGAGCACGATTTTATCCTTACGGGCTTCTGCCGTATGCATTACATCAAGAACTGGCGCAAAATTAAGCGCAAAGAAGCGATCCTTGCCAGCGGACAGCTCAATAACTACGTAGAAGAATTAGTAAGCAAATATCCCGATAAATATCTCGATGTGATTCGCCAAGATCTGGCTTCAGAAAAAGACTGGTCGAAGGTAGTAGTAGATCTTGAACTGGATTCCGTAGACGACGATGCTGGCGGTGACGAAGAGCTCGAGGGCGCAGTAGAAGGCGTGCGCACTGGTGGTGGCCGCGGTGAATTCGAAGACGACTCCGACAGCTTCTAGGCCTTTTACCTGTTTCCGTTTCCATTTTTCATTCCGCGCGAAAATTTTTCGCACGTCTGCTCCTAATTCGATGAAACGGAGCGCAAAGAAATATACTGATTTTATTGAAGTATAAGCGTGGTTTACACGGCCTTCCCTTGACGTGGCCCGACGCACAGCTACAATTAAGGTAAGTTAGCTCGCGGAAAAAGGATTTTTGATTAGGTCCCTATGGAGGGGAACCATGCTGTTTGGATTGGGCTCGAAGCCCATTTTCGCCATCGACATTGGGTCGAGCGCAATAAAACTTGTAGAAGCCGAAAAGAAGCGCACCGGTTGGGTGGTTCGCAGCTTCTCCAGCATCGCTTTGCCCGAAGATACTATCGTGGATGGCGAGATCGTAAATCATGCCGCGGTAGTGGAAGCCATTAAATCCTTGGTTAAGGAAGCCGGCGTGCGCACAGATTTAGTGGCTACTTCGGTAGCCGGCTCGTCGGTGATCATTAAGCATATTGCGATCCCCAAGACCAATCCCCGCGAGCTTGAAGACCAAGTTTACTGGGAAGCCGAGCAATATATTCCCTTCGACATGAAGGAAATTAGCCTCGATTTCGAAGTGGTGAGCGAAGACAACGGCGAAGGCAAAATGGATGTTTTGCTGGTGGCTGCTAAAAAAGATTTCATTGAGAAAAGACTGGCTACCGTTAAAGAAGCGGGCCTGGTGCCTGACGTGCTCGACGTGGACGTGATCGCGCTCGCGAATATTTTTTGGCAGAACTACGATATGACGCCGGACAACGCGGTGATTCTCGTGGATATTGGGGCCAGCCTTACGAAAATTAATATCGTGAGTAATTCGACCACGCTCTTCACGCGCGACGTGGCCGTGGGCGGAAAAAATCTCACGCAGGAAATTCAGAACAAACTCGGCATTTCTTTTCAGGAAGCCGAAGTCCTGAAAATCGACGCCTGCACCACCGGTCAAATACCCGAAGAAGTGCTGCCCCTGGTGAATGCTATTTCAGAGAATATTTCTTTGGAAATCCGGCGCAGCTTGGATTTCTATGCCGCTTCGCCGATCCAGATTCCCGTAACCTCCGTGTTTCTCTGCGGCGGCGCGAGCCGAATTCCTGGTTTTTCGAACATGCTTTCCGAAATTCTTGGCCTCCCCATTGAGTATATAAACCCCTTTACTAAGGTGGCTTGCTCTGGACGGCAATTTAACGAGGAGTTCCTCACAGCAATCAGCTCGAGCGCGGTAGTGCCGCTCGGTATTGCCCTGCGGAACGAGAAGTAGGCAGACGATGATTAAAATTAACCTTCTCGGTAAAAAGAAATCAGCC
Organism: Bacteriovoracia bacterium; assembly: GCA_050246755.1. Taxonomy (GTDB): domain Bacteria; phylum Bdellovibrionota; class UBA1018; order CAIPTA01; family CAIPTA01; genus JAKFYM01. The sequence continues at coordinate 1,166,420 of JBFWVL010000001.1, read as the reverse complement.
CAGAAAGTCCCATTTGGGCTCGACGAAAAGCTCGCTAAGCTTGGTGTTACTCCGAACGATCTCCAGGAAATGCGGCCGCATTTGGTGCGGCTGGCGATTTTGTTGGTTGGGGTGTATCTCGCGAATTATATTCCCACCTATTTGCACGAAGAGAGGGTTAAGGCCCTTGACTCCCAGCTCGCCGTGCTCAATGCGAAGTCGGAAGTTTTGGGGAAAGAACTCGCCGCGAAAAAAGATTTGCGCCGGCAGATGGAGGAGCTGAATAAGGGTGAATCCGAGCTTAACCGGCAATTAAACGCGATTGCGGCTCTCCAGAAAGACCGTGGCCTGGCTTTCCGCACGCTGGATAGCATTGTTTCTCTGCTTCCCGGAAAAGTTTGGATAAACAGCATTACTTTCAATCGCCGCCAAATGCGGATCGGCGGTTCTTGCTGGGAGTATTTCCCGATCAACGATTTCGTAAAATCGATTACTGAGATGGCGCAATTCAAAGACGTGATTTTTCGCGGGATTCAAACTGAGCCGGCAAAGGTAAAGGTTCCCGGAGTGGCGGAGCAACTTCAGAGAATCAAGAGTTTCGATCTAGAGTTTTCGGTGAAGGGAGCGGAAGAATCCTGATGGATCGGTTTAAGGCGCTCTTAGAAAAGCTTCAATGGAGTCACGTGGCGCTCGCGATCGCCGCGGCGGCGCTCTTTTTCTATTTCACGCAGGACTCTTCCGAGATCGAGACCCGTGAGCAGGGTGTGAGTTTCGCGGGAGTTGAGATTGCGAATCTCGAGAAAAAAGTCAAAGAAGCCAAAGAATTTGAGCATCAATTTGAAGCCAAAAAGAAAAAGTTTTCCGATTTAACGGGGGAAGTGCAGCGGCAGCAAGGAGCCTTGCCCAGGCAATTTTTTCTTCCAGACCTTCTTTCCGATTTGCTGAAAGAAGCCAAGCAGTTGGAGATCGAAGTAACGATGATTCGTTCCGATGAAAAAGAGGTCACCCAAGAGCTGTACAATTCGCTTGGATTTAATATCGAAGCGAAGGGCACGTTTTTACAGTTTTTCATTTTTGTAGACCGGCTTGCTCACATGAAGCGGCTGCTCACCTTAGATTTACTCTCGATAGAAAAAGATACCTCCCGGCCCTTAGTGACTTTGGGAGGAGAGGAAGGCGCATTCGCGAATTCTCGCCTTACCGGCGGCCGAGCCGCTTACCCTGGAATCCGCGGTAGCCTCAGGGTGCTTACTTATCGTTACCGGACTCCCAGCGCTGCACCTCCTGCCATCCCAAAGAAGAGGGGCGGGCGATGAGAATATTCTTTGCCGCGGCCGTTGTGCTGCCTTTGCTTTTTTGTACTGGTTCCGCACGGGCGGCCGAAAAAGAAATTTCTATCGAGGATTTTTTACAGGAGCTATCCACGGTGCCAGGAGTGGCTTTTCGCAAGGATCCCTTCATTGAGGCACCGCCTCCTTTTGAGGTTCCTAAGGCCGATGGCTCCTCGCTTTCGGCTCCCGTGCTAGAGCGCTATCCGGTAAATGCCTACGCCGTAGTGGCGGTTTTGTTGGGGGAGCAGTATCCGCGCGCACTGTTGCGCTTGCCTACCAGCGAAGGTGGAAAAGTGGTGATTATCAAAGAGCGCGACAAGCTGGGAAACAAGAGCGGTATAGTGTCTAAGATCGCTAAGGACGGATTAACAGTCATGCAGAACCAGCGTTCGCCCCTTGGGTTTATCGATAAAACAGAAGTTAAGCTTTCCGTTGGGGAAGGGGCCAAATAGTGGCGAGCCGTTATCAGGAGGATAATCTATGAAAAAAAATATGATAAAAAAAGCGTGCTGGGGATTTCTAGTCCTCTGCCTCCTGCCTAACAACGTCTTCGCCGCCACCGGGCAAATCAAGAAGGTAGATTTTACCGCTGGTAAAGAACTTAGTCTTCTGGTGATCTCCTATACCGGGGAGGCAGCGTTCCGCCTTTTCCAGAGCGATCAAAAAGGAAATGTGATTCTCGAAGCGGAAAATCTTACTTTACCCGCCGCGCTCACACGTTCGATTGACGCTTCCGTAAAGGAAGGCCCGGTAAAGCAAATAACCCCCTACAACTCGGGCGACGGCCGTAAGCAAATCTCGAAGTTTGTGCTTCAGCTTCGCCAGCTTGCGGACGCGAAGGCGAGTGAGACTCCCGGTAGATTCGTGCTGGAAATCCGTCGCAAGAGCAGCTTGGGGGGGAATGGACCTGTCATTTCCGACCGCAGAGATGAGCTTAAGCTGCGTGCATCCGCTTCCGACAAGGGCGACGAGGTGGCAAAAAAATTGGTGGAAGTGCTGAATGCCCCGCCCGCCGAAAAAGTTTATTTCGGCTCGCGCGTAACATTCGAGGCCAATAATGCCGACGTGCACGACGTTTTCCGTCTCGTGGGCGAGAGCTCCGGACTCAATATCATCACTGACACCGACGTGAATGCGAAATCGAACTATTCCCTCAAGGATATTCCTTGGGATCAATTGCTCGACATCGTGATTCAGCAGGCCGCGCTAAAAGCAATCATCAGTGGGAACGTGATCCGGATCATTCCGATGGGTAAATATAATAAGGACCAGGAAGATAAGCTGAAGCAGATCGCCATCGGGGATGAGCTCGAGCCTGTGATCATGGCCGTTATTCCTCTTAGCTTTGCGAAGGCCGAGGAAATGTCGAAAATGATCGATTCCTTGCTCGTAAAGAAGGATCAGAATACCAATAATACACCCGAAGCTTCAGCCAAAGCCGCGGCCGCCGTTGCGGCCAGCAAAGCGGCCGCTAACCCTGGATCCACTCCCGGGAGTGAGACCACCGGGCCGATGACGAAAATTGTGCAAGACTTCGTGCGTGGGCATATTGAGGTAGACACCCGTTCTAACTCGCTCATCGTTACCAATACTAAAGATGCCATTGAGCGGATTCGTCGTTTAGTGAAAGAGCTCGACGTTCCCCTACCCCAAGTATTGATCGACGCAAAAGTGGTGATCGCGCGCGAAGGCTTTAGCAAGAACGTGGGCATTGACTGGTCGGGAAGACTCACGAGTCAGGGCAGTGGCCGAGCAGGGATTGGAACTGGATTCAATGGTGGATCTACTTCGCTAGGGGCTGCCGAAACCGAGAATGGGAATCCCGCGTACGCTATTAGCGGGCCCACCAGCGGAATCGGAATTGGCTTTCAGTTGGGTGCCGGAAAGCACGGAAACCTCGCCGCGGCCCTTAAGTTGGCCGAGACGAACGAAATTAGCAAGACCGTGGCCTCGCCGCGGATCATCGTGAACAATAAGGTGGCCGCCAAGATCTCCGATGGTCAGACGGTTTACGTGCCCACTTCGGCCGGCGCTAACGGATCGGGAACCATTCTTCCCGTAACGGCGAATCTGGATATGTCGGTTACCCCACAGGTAACGAGCTCGGGTTCCATCCTGCTCACCGTCGATTTAAAAAAGGACTCTATCGTGGGTAATGCTTCGGCAGCCGGGGTGAATACCGAAACCAAGTCTATCAATACGGAGGTACTGGTAGAAAATGGCGCTACCCTAGTGCTAGGGGGAGTTTACCAATTCTCCGGCGGCAAAACTGAGGGGGGAATTCCCGTGCTAAAGGACCTGCCGTTCATTGGGCAAATTTTCCGCACGAATACCGACCAAAGCGCTAAAAATGAGCTAATGGTGTTCATAACCCCCCAAATTATCGCTCCTTCGGGCTATGCGGAGCCTATAGCTCAATAGTTTCTGACTATTTTGCCTTAGGTTACGCGGCAGGTTATAAGCAAGGAATGAACGAAAAGCACAGCTATCGCCCCGGCTTAGCGCGTAATCTGCCCTTGGTGCAGCAACTCAAGGAGTTCCAGAAGAACCCTCGTTCGCTCGTATTCGTTTCCCTTGCCGAGGCCTATCGCGCGGAAGGGCTTTGCGCCCAAGCCCTGGAAATTTTAGAAGAAGGTTTGGCTTTTCACCCGAATCTAGCTAGCGCAATTTTGGTGCGCGGGCGCTGCCTGTTCGACCTTCGCCGCTATGCGGAAGCGCTCGAGGTGGTACGGGCGGCGATTGCGCAAAATCCGGAAAATTTGAAGGCGCATAAGCTACAGGCGGAGATTTACGTACGGCTTGGGCAGAGAAAACCAGCCATTCGTTCTTTGGCGAAGGTGGTGATGCTCTATCCTCAGGATGTGGAAGCGGTTCGCGCGCTCGAAGAGCTGGAAAACCTCGAAGCGAAACAGAATATTCCGCTCGCGAAAATTTCGCGTGCCTCGGTGGATTTACCTCCTGCCACGGGAAAAATAGAAGAGTTTCAGGTGGGTTCTTTTGGCGATTCCTTAGCGGAGATTTCCCGTGTTCAGCCGAAGGCGCCCTTAGAGCCGATGCAGGCGAGCCATAATCCTGCGGATATTGACGATGGGCAGGAGCCCACTTTTGCCACCCGTACCATTGCCGAACTTTATTTACGCCAAGGGTTAAAGACCAAAGCAAGTAAGGTGCTGCGCAAAATTCTCTCCGAAGATCAGGGTAATGTGTGGGCTAGAGAAACCTTGCAAGTGCTGGAATCTGATGGAATAGTGCTTCGAGCGTCAAGCGGGCCGAAGCCCAATCCATCCGATGCCCTAGCCAAAAGAGCGAGTGCTTTGGAGCAAATGTTGGCGCGAGTCCGCTTGCTAAAACGCATCGGCGCATAAGATCGAATAGGGAGAATATATGTACGAAACTGGCGATTTCCGCAAAGGGTTGAAAATTGAGTTCGAAGGCGCCCCTTATCTGATCGTGGATTTCCAGCATGTGTCCCCGGGAAAAGGCGCGGCCTTCACCCGCACCAAAATGAAAAATTTGCTTACGCAAAATTCCATCGAGCGCAATATCCGCAGCGGTGAAAAAGTAGGCGTTCCGGACATGGAAGAGCGTCAGTATCAGTACATGTACTCCGACAACGACGGCTACCATTTGATGGACCAAAAAAATTACGAACAGATTCAGCTCTCCGAAAAGGAGGTGGGTGATCGCAAGAACTACTTCCAGGAAGGCGCTCAGATCGGCGTGCTTTTTTATAAGGGCCGCCCGATTGCGGTGGAGGTTCCCACGTTTGTTACCCTGACGATCACCGAAACCCAGCCCGGAATCCGGGGTGATACTGTTTCCGGAGGTGGTAAGCCGGCGACTCTCGAAACTGGGGCCGTGGTGACGGTACCAATGCACCTCAATGAGGGTGATAAAATTAAAATCGACACCCGTGATAATTCCTATATCGAAAAGGTAACATGAGAATGTTGTTAAAAGAGCTCGAGAAAATTATCAGGCTCGTTGAGAAATCGGAAATTGCCGAACTCGAATGGGAAAAAAATAAAGAACGCATTCGCATCCGTAAGGATTTTGCGGGGGCTCCCGTGCCCACCGTTACTTACGCCAGCTCTGCGGCTCCGGCCGCCAAACAACCAGAAGCTGCTCTTATTGCGCCCACGCCCGCGAAAGTGGAGTCGCGCAATAAAGAGGTTCTTTCGCCTTTTGTGGGAACTTTTTATGCCTCTCCCGCCCCCACCTCTCCTAAATACGTGGAAGTTGGCGGCCGGGTGAAAAAAGGTGATGTCCTCTGCATCATCGAAGCGATGAAGATCATGAACGAAATCGAAGCGGAATTTCCGGGCAAAGTAGTATCGATGCTTGTGAAAGACGGCCAACCCGTTCAGTACGGTCAACCGCTTTTTCAGATCGAGCCGTAAGCCTTGCCAGGAAAAATTCGCAAAGTACTGGTGGCTAACCGAGGGGAAATCGCTCTCCGGGTTATTCGCGCGTGCCGGGATCTCGGCTTAGAAACGGTGGCCGTTTACTCTCAAGCCGATGAGCATTCTTTGCACGTGAAGCTCGCCGACGAAGCAGTGTGCATTGGCCCGCCGGCCTCTAAGCTTTCTTATTTAAATATTCCTTTTGTGCTGGCGGCCGCAGAGGTTACGGGCGCGGATGCCATTCATCCTGGTTACGGATTTCTTTCCGAAAATGCAGAATTCGCCCGCATTTGCCGTGACTGCAATATTACTTTTATCGGCCCCAAGCCTGAGAATATCGCCCTATTGGGAGATAAGGTTTCCGCGCGCGCCACGGCGGTTAAGGCCGGACTCCCTCTTTTGCCGGGAACGATTGGTTCCGTAAAATCTCTCGCCGAAGCGGAGAAGGAAGCAAAAAAAATCGGTTATCCCGTGATCTTAAAGGCGAGCGCGGGCGGCGGCGGCCGTGGCATTCAGGTGATCTTTGATCATGAAAAACTGGTCTCGGCCTTTGATCGCGTTCGTTCTGAAGCGGGAGCCGCATTCGGAAGCACCGAAGTTTACCTGGAAAAATACGCGCAGCATCCTCGCCACGTAGAGATTCAGGTGGCCGCGGATCATCACGGTAACGCGATCCATCTCGGGGAAAGAGACTGCACCGTGCAGCGCCGCCACCAAAAGCTAATCGAGGAAGCTCCTTGCCCCGTTATTGATGCGGAAACACGCAAAAAAATGGGAGACGCCGCCCTCGCCCTCGTTAAAGAGGTAGGTTACCAAAATGTCGGTACCGTGGAATTTCTCCTGGATGACGACCGTAAGAGTTTTTACTTCATGGAAATGAATACCCGAGTTCAGGTAGAGCATCCTGTTACCGAAATGGTAACGGGTATCGATATCGTGAAATTACAGCTAAGGATCGCTTCTGGGGAAAAACTAGATATCCGCCAGCAGGATGTGAAAATATATGGCCACGCGATGGAGTGTAGAATTAACGCCGAGGATCCAGATACCATGCGTCCATCCCCGGGAAAAATTGAAGGTTTACACGTTCCCGGTGGTTACGGCGTCCGCTTCGATAGCTTTATCTATGATCAGTACACGGTAGTGCCTCACTATGATTCTCTGCTTGGTAAATTAATCACGCATGAAGAGAATCGTGAGCTTTGCGTGATGAAAATGCAGAGGGCTTTAGACGAGTTAAAAATCGGCGGAATCCGTACTAACGGAGCCTTCTATTCCAAGGTGCTAAAGGATAAAAAATTCTTGGATAATCAATACGATACGCACTTTTTGGAAGAGTTTCTCGCTAAGAAAAGTTAAAATAATTCTGGGTAGATAACGCACTTTTTCGACGAGGAAAAAGTGCTGACGGAGATGAACGGGTAGGAGGCCCATGTCTGTCCAGAAGATCATCGCTGAAGCGGACAAGCTCCTCGATCGGGGGAAGCTTCCCGAAGCTATCGAAAAGCTAAAGTTTGCGCTTCAAGCCGAACCGACCAATCAATTGGCCACCACTAAACTTGCCAATGCCTATGCTGCCGGGGGCAGCAAAGAAAAAGCAGCGGCCACGTTTACCGCGCTCGCTAACCGCTTGAGCGAAGTGGGCAAAGCCCAAGTGGCCATTGCCGTTTATAAGCAGGCCCTTGAGCTGACCCCGAACGACATTTCCCTGAAGCTCCGCTTTGCCCAAGAATGCGAGAGCGTAGGCAAGGTGGGCGACGCGCAAACGCAGGCCCAAAGCGTTTTTCAATACTACTTGCGCCGAAAAAAGTACTTCGATGCCGCTAATATTTTACCCATGCTCGTTCGCCTAAATGGCAAAGACGATATCCTCAAGCAGGCCTGGCTCGAGGTAATGCTGCTTTCGCAGGCGGAGAAAAAGCTCGTTCACCTGTTGGTGGCCCTTTGCGGGCCGCCGGGAATTGTCTCGGAGGAGTTTTCCGTGGGCGGAGAGCCCGCCGCGCTTTCCGAGCCGGTGTTCGAAGGAATTAAAAAGCTGGTTGCGTTCTTTCCACGTGATCCGAAAATCGCGTACGCGGCGGCCTGGAGCGCTTACCGGCGTGGACGTTTTAAGGATTTTTTTCATTTTCTTCGCGAATGTCTGCGGCGTGAACCCGATTTCTGCCTTGGCCTGTTGTTGTTTGCCCGCGTGCTTGCGGAACGCGAGCGGCTAAACGAGGCCTACTTTGTTTTTAGACTTCTCAAGGAGCGTCTAGCTGCGGACAAATCGGTGGAGGATATTTCCACTCTTACTCAGTTGGTGGATGCATTCGTGGAAAAAAACGGATGGATTGCGTTTGTGGAGCAAACCGGCGATCACATGGATGCCTCGCAGTTTGTGGATGCATTGCGAGGGCAACAGGCCACCCCGCCCACGCCGGTGGTGGAGCAAGAGCCGAGCCTAGGGGCGCCTCCAGAAAAAATTCCGTCTCAAATTTCGATCACCATGCCTTTTATCAAGCCGCCGCCCACGCCTGAGGTCGAGAGTGCCGATCATGCATCGTCCTTTGCGGATGGGCCCGAGCTTCCTCCGGCCGAGATTGAATTAGGAAGCGGCGATGGTGATCTGGAGATCCAGCATCTCTCGGAGGAGAAAAAAAGCGCCGACCCCGCGGTGATTGCTCCGGCCGAAACCACCATAGTTCGTCCACCGGAGGATGTGGAGGGGATTCCCATCGCCGATGAGGCCACTATGGTGGGTCAACTTTCCGCCCCCGCGGAAAAAACTATGGCGGAACCCATGCAGGGAACTTCCGCCACAACGGTGTCCCCGCTTTCGGAATATGCCTCTGCCGAAGGCCCCCCGCCCGAAAGTGAGGTTCCGCCAAAATCTGGCTTTAATCCGCTTGAGCATATGAACGCGCCTGCCGAGTCTCCCGTGCTAAATGCCGATAGTGAGCGAACCGTCATTTTCTCGCCGATGGAGATAATCGATGCTACTAGCCGGGCCACCGGGAACTACAATGACGTAAAAACGAAAATCATCGATCCGCCACCTCCCGCCGAGCCAACTTCTTCTACTCTTCCATCCAGAACCATGGCCATCGAACCGCCGGCTGGCGCGTGGCATGACTTGAATCTCAACGGAGTTGAGACCGATATCTTTTCGCCAATGGAAATCATCCAGGCTCAGTCCGATAGCCAGCCGAACGCCGTCATCGATAAATCACGGTATGCGGGCGTAGAGCCTAAGCCGGCGGAAGCCGCGGCTGATGCGGATGGCGCCACCCAAATTATGCACGCGCCCCCTTTCCCGGGAGAGGGGAGTTCGAGCCAAGGGCTGATGCCGATTCCCGAAGGCGGCCCAACTGAGGCCATTGCAGAAGCAGATCCAGGTGTGGACATGGGAGATGACTTACTTGATGGCGCGACCAGAATTTTACTGGCGCCCCCTAAAGTGAATGCTACCCAGCATCTCTTCAAGGAAATTGCGCAAGAGTCCAAGAAGGAGCCGGCGGCTTCGGACCCGGCCGTAATGCTGCGTAAGGCGGAGCGTTTCATCGCTAAAAGAAATTACTATCTCGCCCGAAAAGCCCTGCGGCATGCCCAGGTGCTTGGCGCGAGCGACGAAGTGGTGAGGAAGCGTCTGGGTGATATACGGAAGCTAGAGTTACCCGAGAGCCTCTATCAGGCCGTTTCCAACGATGAAACGGGGCGTGAGCGCTCCAGCGACATTCTCGAGCGCCTCGAGAAAGAGTTCGATATCGGAGAAAAAACGGAAGTTGGCGAGGAGATCGAAAGCTCCATTGATGCGAAGCTAGAAGAGATATTCCGCGAAAATGACCCGCGCACGATCATCGATTTTGGGATTGGCCTTCACGAAATGGGGCTCTATCGCCCCGCGGAAAAGGTTTTCTCTCGCGTCGTGGCTGACTATCCGGATTTTTCCTTCGATGCTTACTACCTTGCCGCTGTTTCTAAGTTTTCCCGTAAAGACTACGCGGGCGCGGCTTCCATTTTGAAGAAGCTGAGCGCAAATGCAGATAAATCGGAGCAGGAAAAAATTCAGATTTATTACGCGCTAGGGGAACTATTCGCAAAAATGAGCCAGCTCGATCGCTCCAAGGAATTTTTTAAAAAAGTAGCCGAGCTAGATTCCAACTACCGCAATATCCGCCACAAGTTGGAAGAGTAGTAGATGGGTAAACGGATTTTTTGGATTTTTATGCTGATGGTGGTTTCCGTAACCACGATCGCCGTGCTGTACATCCAGTCTGAAAGTTTTGCCCGTTTAGCCAAGCAAAATATTCAGTCGCGGGTGGCACGTAATTTGGGAGTAGAGCTGAATTTCGATCGTCTCAAAATCGGAGTTCTTCCGCCCAGCCTTTCGCTTCTGAATGTGGATGTGAAAGTTCTTTCGCCGGCAAATGCGCTTGGCCTGGGAATGGATGCCCTCTTTAAGGCGGACCGCTTAGGTTTCACCTTCCGGATGATCCAAGCATTTAGCAGCGGCATTTCGATCAATAAAGTTTTTTTAAGCGACGCGGAAGTGCGTCTCGATCTGCCCAAAAGCTCGGGCGGGCCGAATGGCGATAAGCTTAGCGAAATCGTACATCGCCCGATCAAGGTAAAGATCGGCGAAGGATTTTTTCTTCATATACGTCAATTCGAGCTGCGCAACACAATGGTCGATCTCGGCTTTATGGATGGGAATCAGCCGGCCCGTCTCTTCATAAAACAGATCGGCTACCTCGCTTTGACCCCATCCGAAGAAGGTACGGACTTAGTGGCCAATCTGGATGAGATCAAGATCTTGATGCCGAAAATGAAGGAAAATCTAAAGACGCTCAAGGTGGGAGCGTTTTTGCGCAAGAATCTTATTTTGATCTCATCGCTGGACGTACAAAGAAAAGATGCCGTGATGCACGCGGCGGGAAAACTAGTTGGCTCGATCGACAATCCCAATGAGCTCCGTCCCGACCTCGACATCATTTTGCGGGGATCGATAAAAGAGATGGCTGATTTCGAGAAGGAGCTGGCGTCCTTCGACGGGGACGTCCTCGTGGACGCCAAAGTGGTAGGAAAAATCAAAGATCCTGCCATCCAGGGGAAGGTGGAGATCAGTCAATTTCACTATTCGCTTTGGAACATTGATAAATTAGTGGCCGCGGGTTCTTACGGGGGCGGTTTGGCCATTCTCGATTCTTTGGAAGCGCAAACCGGCGGCGGAAGGATCGCGCTCAAAAATAAACTGGAGCTATCGGTGCCCTTTCGGCCGGAAACGAAGGTTATCCAGCTGACTCTCAATAATTTGAAATTTCAAGACGTCGCCGGAGACCTTCGTCACGACGTGAACAACCTTAAGCTGGAGACGGACGGCACGGTAGGCATTAAGCTCGAGTTCCTGGCTGCCGGCAGCAAAGCGAAATTGAGCGCGCTCAGCTTACGCCCGGAATTGGCGGTGCGTGAGTTAGAGCTCAATAACCAAGTTTTTGATAAGAAGCGGCCGTACAAGCGGATCTTTAAAGTGGCGCCGTTCCGGATGAATGGAAACATACAGTGGCGCAAGGATCAGGGTGAGGTTCGGATTTCTGAAAGCAAGCTCGTATTTCCCAGCGGCGTGCTTGATGTTCGCGGCAGTGTTTCCGATGCCGGATTTGATTTGTATGGCTCTTCCGAACAGGTGGATTTTACGAAAGAGGTTGGTGATATCGCGGGAATTCCCGTGGCCGGCGAAGGGTCTGTGCGAGTGCATGTGCATGGGCCCAGCAAAGCGGTGCTAATGGATTTCGATTTACGTCAGAGAAATGCCCGATTCCTGAATTTTGACTTCGGAGAAATAAATGGCCGAGTCACCTACGACGATAAAAAATCTTATTTAACGATTTCTGACCTTAAGGGACAAAAAAGTTCTGCCCGTTACTCCGTAAATGGAAGCGTGAACGTGGGCGATGGCGACGATATTTCACTTGCTGCCGTATTCGAGCAGGGCAGTCCGGATGACCTCTTCGCAATCTTCGCGCATCAGCTAAAGGAAATTTCCTGGATTCCTCACGGAATGACGGGTGATCTCTCGGCGGGCGTAAAAGTGGGTGGTGGATACGACGGAGGGCTCAATACTCTCGAAATCGATGCCCGCGTGCGTGGCCGAAATCTTTCCTATAAGGGCGAGATGGTGCAGGAATTTGATGCACAAGCGGGCCTTACGAAGGGTACGATTTATGCGCGCAACGCGACGGCCAAAAAATATGAAACGCTAATTAAGGGAGATATCGATTATAAAATCGATGCGGACATGCGTTATTCGCTCGACGTTGAGCGCGGAAAGTTGAGGAATCTCGACTTCCTGGCCGCATGGGGCCTTCCGCTAGACGGCCTATTTCGGTTCCATAGTGAGGGAAAAGGGCGTTGGGAAACGCTTGAAAGTACTTCCCGCTTCGCGGTGACCAATGCTTTTGCGCGCACGAAGCCGCTTCCGCAGGTGGATTTTCAGTACGATACGAACGCGGATCATTCGGTGATTCGCGCCAGTGTGGGGCAAGATATTTCACTAAACGTAAAAATCGCCGCTAACGCCCGCAATGATTCTACGGCCGAACTTAAAGTAAGTGATTCTAATTTCGACTATTTTCTCTGCCTGCTGAGTAAAGCGAATTGCACGGATCCATCTATCGCGTTGCGCTTGCGGGCCGACGGAAAGTTTGCCTGGAAGGGCTGGAATTGGACCGAGATGAATGGCGGAGGACAGCTTCAGGAAATAACGCTTTCCAAAGCCGGATTTTATCTTCGCAATCCGGCGCCCGTGGAGATCAAAGTGGTAAACGGCCTGGTGGCGACGGGTCCCATCGGGCTGGAGGGGGAAGGTTCCAAGTTGGTGGCCCGCGCGAAAGGGAAAGTGGATGGGTCCAGCTTAGACAACCAAGTGAAGGGTACTGTTTCCCTAAAGCTCCTCGAGTTTGCCACTCCCTTAATTGAGGAGGGCCGGGGAAAAATGGAAGTGGATCTGGGGCTGCGCGGCGACAGCGGACACGCCAATTTTCAAGGCTTCATTGCTTTTCAGGATGGATTCTTACGGCTCATGGGCCTCGACGCACCTGTGGAAGGCTTGCGAGGCAAGCTACGGTTTGCCGACACCAAAGTAACGGCGGAAGGCATGCAGGGGCAATTGGGCGGCGGCACGGTGCAGGTGACCGGCGGGCTGAATCTGTACTTGAGCCGGGCTCCGCGCTTCGATATCGATTTGTTTCTCGCCAATAATCGCTTGAAATTCTATCCCGTAAATTATGCCGAGTTTGCCGACGCAAAGCTCAGTCTGACGGGAGAGCATCCGCCTTATCTTTTCAGCGGCACGGCGCACGTTAAGCGGGTGATGATGCGAAATAACTTCAGCGTGGGCAGCCAGAAAGGCCTGAAGAACGCGCGGTACCTGCCAGAAAAAATGGGAGGTTCTCGCTCCTTCTACGAAACAAAAATTAGAGCAGTGGCCGACAGCGGCATATTCGTAGAAAATGATTTACTGAACGCCGAGTTTCGCGGAGAGCTGACGCTGCTGAATAACTTCGAGTACCCGCAAATGGTGGTGCGAGCCGAGTTGGTGCGAGGAAAATTACTTTTCCGCAGCTCTACTTTCACGCTCGACCACGCGCTCATCCGGAATCCCAGCCCGGAGATTTTTAATCCGCAATTCTCTATCGGCGGCACCACGAACGTAGATAATTATCGCATCAATATTTTCGCTAGCGGCACCACCGATAAGCCCAAAATTACCTTTTCGTCCTACCCATCGATTCCCCAGGAAGATATCGTGTCGCTGCTGGCTTTTGGTTATCGCGGAGAAGATACCAAGAAGCTAAATGCCACCGATACGAATAATATTGCCTATTCCGAGGTAGGATCCATTTTACTCGATCAGTTACAGATAAATCAAAATTTGCAATCGAAGGGCCTTCGCGTGAAGCTTGCTCCCTCAGTGACAAATACCGAGGAAAGTATCGTGCATCCTCACACCGCCACCGGGCAGGCCGCTCCGAAAGTTTACGTGCAGACGCAGATTTTGCGGAATCTAGAAGCGTCTTTCGGGGGAACGGTTGGTGCCACGCAAGGCCAGTCCGTGGATGCGCGCTTGGAATATCGCTTGGGCCGCAAAGCCTCAGTGAGTGCGGTGTATGAGCAAACGCCCGGACTCGACACCACCGAGGTTAGAAACTCCTACGGCGGCGACCTTAAATTCCGGTGGGGCTTCCGATGAAGAGGCTGCTCTTGCTTTTAGCGCTTTTTGTTTCTCCGCCTTTATGGGCGGCGAATTCTCCCTCGCCGGAAGAGGCCAGCCAGGCGGTGGCCGCCTACCGGGGAGAACGCGTGATGGAGGTGGTCTACGATGGCGACGTGCTGCCCGATGGCGTGCGCGCGCGCGTAGAAGCGCTGCGCGGGAAAGAGTTTAGTCCCACGGCGGTGAGGTCCATCCTTCTCTGGTACCATGAAAATGGCGGCGAATCATTTTTAGGCATCGATGTAGCGCCCGTTCGCGGCGGCGTTAAATTATTGGTCAAATCCAAGCAGAAGCTGCGCATCGCCGAGATTCTTTTTGAGGGAAACAGCTCTTTTTCCTCAAATGTGATTTTGCCCGCGATCGACCTCAAGGACGGATTTGAATTTGAGCGTGATGTGGCGGAAGGCGCCGTGCAGAAGATCGTGCTCTTTTATAGCAAGCAAGGTTATTTAGCTACGGAAGTAAAATATATTTTCGACGAAGCCTCGCGAAATCTAAAATTCATTATCTCCGAGGGCGAGCCCACTTTGCTCGATAGTTTCGACATTTCTCCGCTTACCACCATCGAGCTGAGAACCTTGCGGGAACGCTACCAACGCGATATTCGCGAGCGCTTTGCCCTCAAAGTTGGCGAGCGCATCCAGCGCGACCGGGTGCTAGATGGGATACAGGCGGTAAAAGATTGGCTGCGGGAGCATGATTTTCTGCTCGCCCGTGATCCGGTGCTCGAGTACAGGGTTTCCACCGAGGGAAAAGTGGGGCTTTTTCTTAATATCAATTATGGGCCGCGCATCCGTTACGGTTTCCGGGGAAATAAGCAATTCAGCTACCGCGAGCTCCTTAACTTTGTAAGTGAAGTAAAGGAAGTTGCTTCCGGCAGCGACTATCTCGTGGCCGTGCGTCGGCGCGTGCTCGAGGCCTATAAAGAGATCGGTTTCGCGAACGCGCAAATTACTTCGCTGGTGCGCGAGGATTCGGCGCGCGGCATCCGCTACGTGAGCCTGATCGTGAACGAGGGTGGCAAAATCGAGATAGAAAACCTCAACGTGGAGGGGGTCTATTCCCTTTCTCAGGCTGACGCCCGGAAAAAACTAGAATCGCTTGGCACCCGCCTCGTGCAACGCGGCTACTTTCACGAGAGCGGCATCAACCGCGCGGCGGAGCTTTTTGCGGAGTATTTAAAATCCCTCGGCTTTCTCTCCGCGAAAATTGAATACGTAAAATTCGATTTCAACGAAAAGCGCACGAAAGTAAACGTATCCCTGCTTTTCAGCGAGGGAATCCAGACCAAGGTACAGAGTATTAAAATATCTGGTGTGCGCTCGCTGCAGGAGCAAGAAGTGGTGGAAATGCTCGGGCTAAAAGAGAACCAGCCTTTTGATATCTTCGCTTTTGAGCGCGGCTTGATCGCCTTAAAAGATCGTTACCAGGAACTCGGAAATCTAGGTGCGCAAATCATAAATGAAGCGTCGGAAAACATCGTTCGCTACAGCAAAGATAACTCCCAGGTTTCCATCCATGTGGAAGTGGAAGAGGGGCCGATTTATCAGGTGGGCGAAGTGATCGTTCGGGGCAATAAGAAAACTCACGCCAGGGTGGTCCTCCGGGAGCTGCCTTTTACGGGGGGGGATGTGCTCACCACTCCTCTCCTCAACGAAGCCGAAGAAAATTTACGTAAGCTGAATCTGTTCGGCGAAGTGATCGTGCGCCCGATCGATCGCCCGGGTACCGAGAACGTGAAGGATATTCTCATCCTGATCGAAGAAACCACCCCCGGCAGTTTCGACATCGTTCCCGGCCTGAGAAACGATCTGGGCCTGCGTTTGGGTTTCGAGCTGGGATACCAAAATCTCGGTGGGTGGAACCGGAGCGTGAATGCGAGCGCCGTATTCAACCGCCGGCTCGAGAATTATAAGTTCCCGGAGTATCAGTTTACGGTTGGATTCCGGGAGCCCTACTTGGCTAACTGGCCGGTGACGTTTACTTCCGGTCTCGATGTATTGCGGCGCCAGTTTTCCACGTTCAACGCCACCGTGAGCAGGCTATCGATGGGGGTAAGACGAGACCTCACGCGATATCTTTCGGGGTTCCTAGAATACGGCTACGAGCAGATTAAAATCCGAGACGTAGATCTTAATAAGCGCCCAATCGAGGATCAACGCACGGATTTCATCGGTACGCTCACTCCGGGGTTTATCGTCGATTCGCGGAACGACCGCTTTAACCCGTCTTCGGGATTTAACTCGGTCAACCGCTTCGAAATCGCCTCTAGCTATTTCGGTTCCAAGCGCGATGTGGCTTTCTACCGGACCACCAGCTACAACTCGGCCTATTTCAAGATTTTAGACGATATCGTATTCGCCGGCGGGGTGAATTTGGGCTGGGAGCGTTCAAACGCAGTGGTGGAGAAGAACGGTAAAACTGAACCGAGCCCTATTCCGGCGTATAAACTTTTCCGTCTTGGCGGTATTGGCTCCTTGCGTGGTTACCGTGAGGATGCGGTTGAGGTGGAAACCAGGCGTTTTATTTCCGGAGTCTTGGGCATGGTGAACTACCGGGGCGAGTTCCGGATTCCGCTGATGGGCAATTTGGGCTCGGCGCTATTCGTCGACGCAGGCAACTTGATGGTGGATCGATTTACCTTTGCCCCAGAGCAACTCCGGAGCTCGGCCGGTGCCGGACTGCGCTATTTGACGCCCGTGGGGCCAGTGGTACTGGATTTTGCTTGGCGTCTGCAGAACAACGCTAAGGTGGGGGATACCACCACGGCTTCCGGCAACGACCTAAACCAGAACGCGGCCGATTTGGATCGTTTCAAGATCCACTTTTCCATCGGGGCTTTTTAGTGGACTAAAAAAGTCGTAATTATTTTACACTGGGGAAAGCCCTTGACCTGCTGCCTCCCGTGCCATATCTATAGGGCTTCTCGAAACTTAGCCGCCAATGGCTATTCTTGCGCGTTGGTTTTCTGTCGCGAGAGTATTAGGAAAAATTATGAGCACTTATTTTACGAAGAAAAACGATATTTCCCGCGACTGGCTCGTGTTTGATGCCAAAGACCAAACCGTTGGTCGTTTTTGCAGCAACCTCGCTATGTTTCTCATGGGTAAACATAAAGCGGCTTACTCTCCGCACCTGGACACGGGCGATTACGTGATCGTGCTCAATGCCGACAAGGTAAAGCTCACCGGCAAAAAGTGGGAACAGAAAAAATATCACCGCCACACCGGTTTCGTGAAAGGTATCCGTACCAAGACCGCCAAAGAAATGCTTCAGACCAAGCCGGCTGAAATCATTCGCTTGGCCGTGAAAGGCATGTTGCCGAAGAACCAAACCTTGGCTCGTCGTCAGCTGATGAAATTGAAAATTTATACGGGAGACACTCATCCACACGCTGTACAGAATCCTAAGGCGATTACGATGAGCCCGAACGGAAAGGTAAACAAGTAACATGGCAGCTGTTCAGCAAGTTCACAAAGTTGGTAAACGTAAATCGGCCCGCGCCCGCGCTTATGCCCGCAAAGGCACCGGTATCATCACCGTAAATAAGCGCCCTATGGACGATTACTTCACGCGCCCCACGAGCCGCTTGCTCGTACAACAGCCCCTGGTTCTCACGAACTATGTAGGCAAATACGATTTCATCGTGAACGTTAGCGGCGGCGGCCCTTCTGGCCAAGCCGGTGCTACCCGCCACGCGATCGCCAAGGCTCTCTTGGTAATCGATCCTGCCACCCGTCCTATCCTCAAGAAGGAAGGTCTCCTTACCCGCGATTCTCGTAAGGTGGAGCGTAAAAAGCCAGGACTCGCCGGCGCACGTCGCCGCTTCCAGTTCTCGAAACGTTAATCGAGAGCTATTCAGCGAAAAAGCCATCGGGAAACCGGTGGCTTTTTTTTGGGAAAAAATCGGGCACAAACCCTGCACTAGCCCCCTCATATTCATAAAAGCGGCGTTTGCCGTCAGTTGAGAGGTTGTGCGCGTGCCAGTTGTAAAGAAGTTCGACAGTCTTTTCCTCGCTCTTATTGGCCTTTTGCTCCTTAACCCCGTAGCCGAAGCAAAGTTAAGCTCCTTCCAATGTATAGGTTTTGGCCCAGACCAGAAGGGCAAGGACAGGGGCTTCGAGGTTTCTGGCACTGAAAATGGCCCGATCTTGCTTGTTACCCACGAAGACATGCTCGTGACGAGCAAGGTTATTGGCAAGCCTCGTGTCCTCGCTAATAGTTGGAAAGTCGAGCCGGACGTTTCTCCCGACGTTTTCAATTTACTCGACGAGAAGGGGGCCTCTATCACGAAGTTCGAAGTGAGCCCTAAGAGCGGGGGCCGTTCTGGTTACGCGACGATCGGCGGGGAATTTTTTAGCTGCTCTTATCAAGGGCAGGAGGATGCCGACCAGAAGGCCTACCAGGCCGCCATCCAGGCTTGGGCAAAGTTTAAGGCTCGTGAGCCAAAAGCCTGCAATCCTTATACGGATTCCCGAGAAACCATCCAGGATACGCGTCCCAAAGTTACGGTGGTTTTCTTTCAGGGCTACGCCGTTTCTCCTGGCCACATGCAGAGTTTCCAGCAGATGTTCGCGGAGCTCGGGGTAAACGTTCTGATTCCCCGCCTGCGTGGCCACTTCAACGACAATCCCCGTGATCTCGACGGCGTTAAGGCGGAAGAATGGATCGGGCAATCGGAAGAGGTATTGAAGATCGCTTCCAAAATGAGCCCGAAAGTAATTGTGGCCGGCTATTCTCTCGGTGGATTGCTTGCTTCTCGATTGGCGCTCTTGCATCCTAAGCAAGTAAAAGGTCTCTTGGCATTCTCTCCTGCCTGGCGCGTAACCGGTCTGGTAAAAACGGGCTCGGCTCTCGGTTCTCTTTTTGGCATTAGCGCTAACGAGTTCCTCGGAAGCTCCGTGCAGCGTTGCGGAACCTATATTTCCGCCCAAGGCGGCCGCGAAGTAGAGCGCGTGATTTCGATCACGGAATCCGAGGCTGGCGGCAGTGATTTCGCGAGTGGTTCGGCATTTCGCACCTTCGCGATGCCTTCACTCGTGGCTAATATCTTGGATGACAATACGGTTGACGGCTCTTTCGTGAACGAGCTCCGCGGGGCCAATCGCTCCACCCGCTCGCCTACGCTAACTTTTGAAAAGGGCGACCATATGGCTTGGATTTACGGCGCAAAAAATTTGCAGCCCGCCTATTCTCCATTTAGGGGGAAAATGAGCGAGCAGGTTGCGGCGTTTTTTAAAGTGAATAAGCTCTTAGACTAAAACCGAATCTACCGCGGGGGGATCTCGGTAGTATCTGAATCGGGGCGATCCACGAGCTCCACGAAATTCTCGAGAGAAATTTCTACGGTTTTTCCTACCTGCACATTGAAGTAGGCCGCCAGGAGCGCGCCATTTTCCGTGACGTTACCGCTGCCGCGAATGGTGGTGGGAATTGCCAGCAAATACTTGCCGCTCCGGACGCGGGTGGAGGTATCGTGATCGCTGGGCGCGCTTTCGCCCCGCGAGAGTAAAAATAAATTATCTTTATTTGGAATTCCTACGGTACCGAACCCCGCAAGGTCGGCTTTCAGCTGCGCAATCGTTTGCTTGATGTCGTTGTTGCCGCGAGCTTCGAGCGCAGCGCGGTAGGTGTCGATCACGCGTTTTTCGATGCTCACTCCGTTGTCTTTATAACTGGCGGAGTAGATCGCACTGAAGGCGGGGTGCGAGAAGGTTAGGCTTAGTAGGGCAGCTAGCAAGATTTTCATTTTCGTTTTCCTCAGTTGCGAGCGTTATAGCTCAAGCCCTCGAATAACCAAAGCGAATAAGTCGGGTATTTTTTAGATTTCTGTTTAGATAGCGAAGTCGATCTGACGAAGGGCTTCGTAGAGCGCGATATGCACGCTGCCGGCAAGGTTCAAGGAGCGAACGATTTCTTGGCCGGGCATGGGAATTCGGAGCATGCGTTCGGGCGACTCTTGCTCATGGATTTCCGGGAGTAAGCCCTTGGTTTCTTTGCCGAATATTAAATAATCCCCGTTTTTAAAATCGGCTTTAAAGAGGCTCTTTTGTGCGAATTTCGTGAAGAACCAAAGGCGGGCGTCTGTAGGCAGAGATTCCCGGAATGCGACGTAGCTCTTATGAATTGTGAGATCCACGTGCTTCCAATAGTCGAGGCCGGCCCGGCGCACAGCCTTTTCCGAAATATCGAAGCCGAGGGGTTCCACGAGGTGGAACTTGGAGTGGGTGGCGATGCAGAGCCGGCCGATATTGCCCGTATTGGGCGGGATCTGGGGCTCTACGAGGACGACATTAAACGCCATACTACGGGCGCAGGTAGTTCAGCATGCGGGGGAAGGCGATGGTCTCCCGTACGTGATCTAGGCCGCAAACCCAGGAAACGGTGCGCTCTAAGCCGAGCCCGAAGCCACCGTGGGGCACGGAGCCGTAGCGGCGCAGGTCGAGGTACCACTGGTAGTCTTCTAGATTGAGTTTATGGCTGATCACTGCGGCTTTGAGGGTCTCATAGTCCTCTTCCCGGATTCCGCCGCCGATCATCTCGCCCCAGCCGTGAGGTGCGATCAGATCGCAGCCGAGGGCGTAGCGCGGATCTTGGGGATCGCGCTTGAAGTAAAAACTCTTAATATCTTTCGGGAAATGGTGGATCCAAACTGGCTTGCCGCCGAAGAGATCGCCGATCTTGGTTTCTTCGGGAGCACCGAAATCGTCGCCCCATTTCACGCTCATTCCCTCTTTCTGCAACATCTCGATGCAGTCGTTGTAGTGCACGCGAGGGAAGTTGCCAGCGGCGATAGCTTCCAGGGCGGCCAGGTCGCGACCGAGGGTTTTTAGTTCGCCCGCTCTATCCTTCATGACGTCTTTCATGATGGTGGTCACGAGTTCTTCCCCGAGGGTCATGTTCTCTTCGAGGCTCCAAAATGCGATCTCGGGCTCTACCATCCAGAATTCGGTAAGGTGTTTGCGAGTTTTAGATTTTTCGGCACGGAAAGTGGGTCCGAACACGTACGTTTTGCCAAAAGCCATCGCGCCCACTTCACCGTAGAGCTGCCCACTCTGAGTGAGAAAAGCTTTTTCGTCGAAATAATCGGTTTCGAAAAGGGTCGAAGTGCCTTCGCAGGCGCTAGGGGTGAGGATCGGTGCATCCATGAGCACGAATTCACGGCTGTCGAAAAAATCCCGGATGGATTTCACGATGCGCGCGCGGGTGCGGGCGATAGCCACCTGGCGAGGCGTACGTAACCATAGATGACGGAACTGCATGAGGTGTTCGGGGCCGTGTTCTTTATGCGAGATTGGGTAATTGATCTCGGCTTTTTGCACCAGTTCCACTTTATGGGCGTCCATCTCGAATACGCCTGGCTTCTTTGGGTGCGCCTTTGCGAGGCCGGTTACGATCATGGAACTTTCTTGCGTGAGCTCGCCAGAAGTATGGAAGCTCGCTTCGTCGGCGGTGCCGTTGGCCACCACCACTTGCAGCGTGGTAGCAGAACCATCCCGCAATTCGAGGAAACGAATCTTTCCCGAAGAGCGGTGGTTATAGAGCCAGCCGCGAATGGTCACCACGGAACCAACGTGCTTGGCGATATCGTCGATGCGAACTACTTTTTCCATTTCACCACCCCTTAGAGATCGCTAACAAGTTGCACGAGCGTGCGCACGGTGTGGCCAGTGGCCCCATGCGAAGGGTTGTAGGCAACTTTACCGGCGGCCCATGCGGTGCCCGCGATATCCACATGCAGCCATTTGTTACCCTTACGGATGAATTCTTTCAGGAAAGCTCCCGCCTTCTGCGAGCCGGCGCCGCGGTCGCCGCCCATATTCTTGATGTCGGCGATCTTGCTCTTAATGTCGTCGATGTATTCCTGGAAGATCGGGAGTTCCACGTAGCGTTCTTCGCTGGCGGCGGCAGCCGCCTTGAAGCGCTTCATCAGTGCTTCATCGTTGCCCATGATTCCGGCGGCCACATTCGAGAGGGCCATCACCACGGCGCCCGTGAGGGTGGCGAGATCGATAATCATATCGGGGCTATAATCTTGGGCGTAGTCGAGAGCATCGGCAAGGATCAAGCGGCCTTCGGCATCCGTATTCTGCACTTCGATCGTTTTGCCCGAGCGCGCGGTGAGCACGGCCGAAGGGATAAAGGAGTTTCCATCCGGCATATTTTCTGCAGCGGGAACCACGCACACGATGTGGTGGCCGAGTTTCAGGCGTGCCGCGAGGAGAGTGGCGGCAATTACGTTCGCGCCCCCGCTCATGTCGTGCTTCATGTCTTCCATGCTGGCGCCGGGTTTAATCGAGATACCGCCGGAGTCGAACGTTACCGCTTTGCCCACGAAGGCGATGGTCTTCATTTTTTTGGCCGGCTTCTTGGGTTTGTACTCTAGCACGATCATGCAGGGAAGATGCGCAGACCCTTGGCCCACGCCCACGAGCCCGCCCATTTTCTCTTTTTGGCAGGCTTTGAAATCGAGCACTTTCGCGCTCAAGCCGTATTCTTTTGCAAAAGCTTGGGCACGCTTGGCGAGCTCCATCGGATAGAGATGTGAGCCGGGCTCGTTGGAAAGATCGCGGGCGATGGTGATCGCGTCATTCACGGCCGTCGCATTTTCTATGGCGTTCTCCACCGCCGATATTTGCTTGCGGTCGGCGGCGAAAAAAGCAATCTCGCCCAGAGAAGGTTTCGATTTCTCGGATTTGTAGTTGTCGAAAGTGTAGGCGGCCATGAGGGCGCCTTCGGCGAGGCAGGACGCAATTTTTTCCGCGTTGAAGCCTTTGAGGCCTTTGCGCGCAAAAGAGGCGAGATCCAGTGCGGCAGCCTTCACTTTTTCACCTTCCAGGCGTTTTGCGATATTGGCACCTACCACACGGTAGGTTTCGCCGGTGGCGTCTTCAGCTTTACCGACACCCGCGAAAAGCAAGTTGGGGGAAGCGTCGTCGATGGCGCGCAGGAAATATACTTGGCCTTTTTTGCCTTTGAAAACGTCTTCGGCGGCCAGTTTCGCGAGGAAATCTTTGAATTCTTCGTGCGAACAGTGGGGGGAACCCTTCTCGTCGGCTTGGAATACGCCCAGTACCTGGGTGCTTTGCGGGGCATCGTTGAAAGAAATTTGCGCGGTGATTTTCATGAGGTCCTTTCGTTGACTGTAGCGGTAGCCGAAAATACTATGTCTAAGTGCTAAAGCGGTATTACCAGGTGTTTGGAAGTTTGCTCATCGTGTCCGACGCGTTCGGACTGGTGGCCGCTTGGTTGCTCGCTTTTTATCTCCGCTTTTATACACAAATTGTCCCGGTTACTAAAGGCATTCCCCTCTTTTCCAGCTATGTAACGGCTGTGCTTCCGGTGGTGGTACTTTTATGGATTACGGTGTTTTCCTATTTCAGAATGTACAGCTCGACCCGCATAACGCGACGCACTGCCGAGCTGGGAAATGTGCTTCGTGCGCATGGTGTGGCCCTCGCCATTTTTGTGATCCTAGCTTGGGTGCTTACCGAGTACCGTTTTAGCCGAGTGGTGATCGGATACTTCGCGGGTATTGCGGGGGTGTATTTGCTGCTCTCCCGTCTGGTATTGCGCAATGTGCTGAGAAACTTGGTCACCCAGGGCTTTCGGACCCGCAGTGTCTTGATGGTGGGCACGGGAGTTTCTGCTCGTGCGGTGGTAGATCGCATGCGCCGTATGCCGGAGCTCGGCTTTCATGTCCGGGGCTTTCTGAGTGCCGACGGAATGCCGGATCCTTCTCTCACCAGCCCGGTGCTCGGCCGCTACGATGAAATCGCCGCCAAGCTATCGGGTATTGACGAAATTATCGTGGCGCTTCCCCGTGCCGAAGCCGAGCGCCAAGACGAAATTCTGCGGGCCCTAGGCGATGCCGTGCAGAATGTGCAGCTTGTACCTGATCTTTACGAATACATCGTGGTGGGCTGCACGGTGGAAGACTTCGATGCCCTGCCGGTGCTTGCGCTGAACGAATCTCCGATAGATCCGGTGGGCGCTTTCTGGAAGCGGGCTTTTGACTTTTTGCTCGCGTCCGCGGCCCTCATCGTGCTGAGCCCCGTTTTTCTTTTCATCGCGCTTCTCGTGAAGCTCACGAGCCGTGGCCCCATTTTTTATGGCCAGGAAAGAATGGGAATGGACGGCTCCACGTTTCAGATGTGGAAATTCCGTTCGATGAAACTCGATGCGGAAAAAGAAACCGGTGCGGTGTGGGCAAAAAAAGACGACGATCGCCGCACTCCGATCGGCGCCCTCCTGCGCTCCACCAGCCTCGACGAGATCCCTCAATTTTGGAACGTGGTCAGGGGTAATATGTCGTTGGTGGGACCCCGCCCCGAGCGACCCGAATTCGTGTATCAATTCCGCGGCCACGTACCCCGCTACATGCTTCGCCACAAGGTGAAAGCAGGTATCACGGGCTGGGCGCAGATAAACGGATGGCGAGGCGACACGAGCCTCGAAAAGCGCATCGAATGCGATTTATACTATATCCGTAACTGGAGCCTATTTTTCGACGTGAAAATTCTCCTTCTCACCGCGGTGAGAGGATTTATTCACAAGAACGCCTATTAGCTAGGCGGGGCTCGGCGAGAAGGGGCTCCGTGTTCATTCGTTTGTTAAAAAAAATTCCCGGCATGCGTCTTCCCTGGACGTTCTATCGCTACATTCTGTCGGAAGTTTTCCGTCCATTTATGGGGGCCGTGATTTTCTTTCTCTTTGTGCTCCTGATGTTCCAGGTGATCCGGCTTTCGGACTTTTTCGTGGTGCATAACGTTTCGGGATTTTCGATTCTTTCCCTGCTTGGCTACCTCGCCCTCACTTTTACGCCCGTGATCGTGCCAATCGCCTTTCTGCTCGCCGTACTGCTTGGTTTCGGCCGTCTCTCGGGAGACAGCGAGGTGCTCGCCTTGCGCGCGGCGGGCCTTTCCGTTTATTCCATGCTCCTGCCGGTGATGTCTTTTTCGGTGGTACTCGCGATCGTGACCACGTTTTGTAATTTCTACTTCGTGCCATTCGGCAGCCGCATGTTCCGTTACGAGCTTTTCCGGATCAGCAATACCAAGGCGATCGCCACGATCCACCCGGGTACATTTACCGAGGGATTTTTCGATCTCGTGCTGTACGCCGATCAGGTGGATTCGAAGAAAAATACGATGAGCAAAGTTTTGATCTACGACGAGCGGAAAAAGGATTCCGCCGTGACGGTGGTGGCTCGTAACGGCGAGATCCTCACGAACTTGCAGGACCAAAACGGGATTCCGGGGCTTGTCCTGCGCTTATTCGAAGGGTCGCTTCACCGCTCCGATCCCGTTAAGAATCTTTACGAGAAAACAAATTTCGATGTCTACGATATTTTCTTGCGGATAGAAACCGCCCGCGTGGTGGGGGTAGAGGTGCCCAAGACGATGGACATCGGCGTCCTTCGCAAACGATTGCAAGAAGTGCGGCAAAAGATGTCGGCGGGGGTTCCCCTCGTGGAGAGTGAGCGGCTCGACTATATTAACTTTGGTGTAGAGTACTGGAAGCGCATGGCCCTCTCTTTTTCCTGCTTCATTTTCGCCATCATGGGCGTGGCTTTCGGTGTGGTGCGCACCCGCACGGTGCGGTCAAATTCTTTTCTTATATGCCTTCTAGTTTTGTTGTTTTACTGGGGCGTTTATTCCGTGGGGCATAACCTCGCCAGCGACGGAAAAATACCTGCTTTCGTCGGCATGTGGAGCGCAAATCTGCTTTTGCTCATAATTGCCGTAGTGATGCTTCGTCGGGTGGCGCGCTAAACGGCAAAAATTTGACGGCTTTATCGTCGATCTCTTGAGGAATTATCGTCGATAAACCTAGTCACTCCATTTATGCATAAATACGGTTTATTCGTGCTTGGGGGTGATCGCGGCCTACGGGCCGTCCTGACCGATTCCTAATAAGGATTTTATTTAATCGTCGACGAGAGGCGCCCATTTCCCATAAATATTGTGGATAACAATAGATGAAAGTCTTTAAACTGCCTGATTTCAGCTAGTTGCGGGTGTGGGTAACTTCTTACATTCTGTGGATAAAAAAATGTAAGGCGAAAGTGTCAAGCGCTTCTTCAGGTGTAAGAATATTTTTGAACTATTGCGCAGCGTTGTTGGCGGGGGGCGTCGTGCTACCGGTTTGATCCTGTGTGGTCGATGCGCGCGGTGCGTCGGGTTTGGGTTGGAATTGAGGGAAGAGGGGGAGAGGATAATTCGCTGTTTCACTAGCAGGAAGCACCACGCTCTTAATGCGGCTACTTGGCGCGAGTGAGATGGCCTCTCCATTCAGCGTGCCTTTAATCACCGCTAGGTTGCCCGAGAAAATTTTAATCACACTGTCGGCATGCAGCATAATTGCTTTCCCGGCGCGTAGCGTAAGATCACGCACTCCATCTTGATCGGTCTGGAAGCGAAGCCAAACGTCCTGATCTGTTTTTAGCAAAAGATTATAGGTCTTTTTTACATCGGCCACCTTGGCCGCCGTCTCCGTAACGGCCTGCATTTGGGTGGCCGTAGCAGTGGTTGTTGGTTTCGGGGCCGCTGCCGTTGGAGGAGCCACCACGGGCGCCGGCGCGGTTTTCACCTCGGTCTGGGTATGCGTAGTTTTGGCGATCACGTCGGCCGTTTTCGTTTCGGTTTTCGTGTCTACTTTCGCTTCGGTTTTTACGTCTTTCTTATCCTTATCCAATATCTCGGCCACTTTTTCCGAGGGAGTGGGCGGAACTAACGCCGATGGAAGCGCAGGAGACGCATTCTTGTTTTCGCCCTTCTGAATTTCGGCGGTGGTCTGGGCCAGGCGCTTATGGTGGTCACGCTTCGCCTTAAGCAAGAAATAGGTTCCGGCCACGGAGAGCATGGTGGCGAAGAGCACGATCACGAGCACGAGACGGCGCTTCTCTTGGTAGCGCTCGCGCACGTAAAGGTAGTGCGAGCGGATCGTGTTGCGCTTGTGATCCGGGCTGGTAGCGAGGTGGTGCTGGTAGCGCAGCAAGAGATCCTGCGTGTCGATGCGAATGTATTTAGCGTAGGCCTGAAGGTAGCCGCGCACGAAAGTGGGGGCGGGCAGCGCGGTGTGAGCGTCGTCCTCGAGAGCACGCAGCATCTTGAGACTGATGCGGGTGGCGTAAGCCACTTGTTCGATGGACACATTCTTACCCTCGCGGCTGCGCTTAAGGTAAACTCCTAAACTTTCGTTGGTTTCTTGCATGGTTCGGGCTCAGCCCAGTTCCTTTTCTTAGCGCATTTAGCGAATCGTGTTTAGCGTGATCTCGGCCTTCCGCGCCCAGTCGGTGGAGGGGAAGAACTGAATGATCTCCAGCAATTTCGATTTAGCCAGTGCCGGTTCTTTTGCCTTCAAATAAATTTCACCAAGCTCGTAATGTGCCCGCGGGTTATTGAAGCAGGGGCCTGTAAGGGATTTTTTATACGAGCTGGCGGCTTCATCGAGATTGTCCTGGCTCTTCTGGATTTGCGCGAGCTGGAACCAAGCCGGGCAGAAACCGTCGTCTTCTTTTACGGCTAATTTAAAATACTGCTGAGCGAGAAGATTTTTCCCCTGCTTCGAATAGAGCAGGCCAAGATTAAATTTTACCTGAGAGCTTTTTCCATAGGTGAGGTCCTTCATGGCGGCACGGAGTTCTTGTTCGGCTAACGGGTAGCGTTTCTGTTCCATGTAGAGCGCGCCGAGATTTAAATGTGCATCCGTGAAGCTAGAATCCACGTCCAGGGTTTTCTTCCAGCTGCTTTCCGCGCGTGCGAATTCTTTTTTTCCAGCGTAGGCGAGACCGAGATTGCTCCAGCCTTCCGCGGATTTTGGGTTTAATTTTACGGATTCTTTAAGGGCCCGCAGGGCATCGGTATAATCGCCCCTTTGCAGCGACTCCACGCCGGCGCTGAAGTAAATATCGCTCTGTTTCTCTTTGAGCTTAGATCCGCCCGTGGCGCAGGAGGCCAAGAGCAAAGCAATGGCGCATAGCGTAAAGAGTTGTTTCATAAGGAAAATCGTAATGGATTACGCGGTTTGGATCAACCTTTTCTCTGCGAGATCAGAGCTTCTACCTTACGTTCGATGGTAACGGCCTTCTCTTCGGCGCGGATGTTCTGATACCGGCGCGAAAGGTTCTTCAGTTTTTTTACCGTTTCCCGCAAATCTGCATGCACGTTTTTCTCGAGCGCGGTGAATCTCACGCCCACGCCTTTGGGGTGGGTAACACCCGATTCCGTTCTCCAAACCACCCGGCCAGAGCAATCGAACTTATGATCGAAGAGCGAGAACTTGATTTTGATTTCCTGATCCACCTTTAACGGATCCTTGGTTTTGATGAAGCAGCCCGAGGAGCTGATATCCATGATGTCGCCCTTATAAAAATGGTCGGAGCAGGTCATCTGCGCGGGCACGGAAATTTTATAGCGCGGATCGCTCTCCCACCAGGCGATCTTCGGGCTGAAATACGGTACGCGCAGCTCGCGTTTTAGCAGAAGAAGCACGATCAAAGCCGATACCGACATGAACGCGATCGGAATCTCCACCACGTGGTTCTCGGCGAAACGATATCCGACGTAGAACTGCTCTCCGATCATTACGAAGGTGTGGAAAACGTAGAGGTGCCAGGCATAGGGGCGAAGGCGGTAGAGCGCGAAGCCGATGAAGACGGCGAGCACGGAATGGACAATGTAAACAAAAGAGAAGAAGAGCGAAATAATGCGCGCGAAAGGCAGATTGTAAAACGTGCCCATGAGCAAAACGTAGCTCACGGGAAAGGACCACATCACATACGCGAGGTAGGTGATCAGGCGAGGGTTGCGCGCTTCACTCTGGAGCATGCTTTCTCTTCGGAAATTGGGGGGTTGAGTATGAGAAGTTTTGTGGGGTACACGGGGGGAGGTGCTTCACACGGAAAAATGAGTTTACTATTAAGTTATTCGGACTCAGGCGACCTCAAGCTGCTCTTTGCTGAAATAAAAAGCGGCACATACAATAATAGAAATTTTAAAAGCAGTTATTAAGGCCACCCATTCAGAGGAAAGTAATAGCAATGAAAATTAAAGCCCTCCTTTTACTTTGTGGTGTCTTAGTTGCTATTGGATTTTGGAATTATCGCTCGACCGCTAAGGCTTCAAGTAAGTTGATCATCTCGACGCACGAATTTCCTCACACCTTAGATCCCCTTGAATTTGACTTGTCAGATCTGCAGCCAATTCAAAGTGCCACCAGTATTCGTTTATTTTCTAACTTTGCCGACTCTAAAATAACGCCACAGTTGGCAAAAAGTTGGAAGTCGCTCGATTCGAATAAGGAATGGCAAATAAAAATTCGTGATGACATATACTTCTCCGACGGAAAAAAATTGAGCTCGGAAGATGTTGTACGGTCAATTCAGAGAATTATATTTCTTTGTAAAAAGCGAAACTCAAAAAATGGATTCGTTGAGTATTTTCGCGACTTAAATTCGCTCAAGGCGCCTTACTTCCCTTCGTTTTCTGGAGTTTCTAGCAGAGCCGGACAGGTTATATTTAAGTTTACTAAACCAATGCCAAACTTCATGGAAGCAGTGGCTTTTGGCCTTTATTCAGTCGTTGACCCCAGGAATTTTAGTGCCGTAGATGGTAGCTGGCTAAATATTCCAATGGAAAAGTATTTGGGAGCCGGTCCCTATTCGATTGCGGAGGTAAGCTCCGATAAAATTATTTTGAAATTAAAGGATTCTTTTCCGAAAGACCTAGTCCATCCAGAGGTATTCAAAGAAGTAGATTTAGTTTTTGGTTTTCAAAATGATCTAATTGCTGACGCTTTCGAGGGCGCGGATACATATCAGGATGCAGCCCAAACGCATATATTTAATGGCGGGGGGGCCATAGGCATTTCTTACTTTAAGGTTCATTCGTGGAAGTTAAGATCCAGTCCCCTTAGTAATATTTCGATAAGAAGATCTCTTTATCAAAAATTTCTAGAAAAATTTTCTAAAAATCAATCCAAGACCGTGAATTCATTTTTCCCACTTACAATGGAAGGTATCGAAGAGGTCAATTCGACGCTGACTGACAAGGATCTTCGCTTCGATTGGAAGGGTAGAAAGGAAATATCATTTGGTGATTTCAGAGAAGTTGGCGGAATAGTTGAGAAAGCGCTTGTTGCATTAGATCGAGCCATTGCTGAGATCGGATTTGTTTCTACTCCCAGAAAAAATATTACTTTTGAATTTCAAGACAAGGATGCCGACTTCGAAAAAAAGAATTTTGCGATGGACGTGGGTTTCTACGCAACAGAAGTACTGGCAGTAGAGCCGCTTGAAGATATTCGGTTGATGTTCTCAAGAGAGGGCATTCATCTGCCGGATGAGACGGGTGCGATAAGAGAAGAGCTAGTTAAAGAACCCTTTTCTCCACAGAAGGTCAATGAAGAGCTAATTAGTCAAGGCTTGGTGTGGCCGGTTATTCATAGAAAAAAGGGCATTTGGATTAAGCCGTCAATTGATCTTTCAAGGTATAATGTTCTATTAGGGCTTTCGGAAATCCAGTGGATCGGACAACGTTAAATGAACGTTATGACGTCATTGCTTCTTCTGGGGGGGGCGGGTGGCGTGTGCGCCGGGTAGCCGATTGTAAGACCACACACTAACTTCCAATCTTTTCTTTCTATATCAAGGAATTTTCGAATTTCGTCTTCAACTTCTAGTGGACTTCCCATTATACAAGTGCCAAGACCTTCCGACTCCGCCGCCAAAACGATATTCTGAATCGCTAAGTAGACGTTTCCAATTTGCGTTTGCGGGTGATCTTGATCGTTGATTTCTGCAAAAGCAATTAAGACAACTGGAGCTTCGCCTAGTGTATAGAAAAAACGTTCAGTAAATTTATATAAACTCGGCTTAAGTCGTTTTTCTAATACGTCCTTAATCGCCAGCCAGCTTTTTTGGCTATGCTTAAGGTAGTTGTTTCTTTTCTCGCCGCGCAAAACAAAGAACCGCCAGTTTTGAAGATTTTTTCCTGATGCGGCCCAGGTTCCTGCCTCTAATATCCGGTTAAGGGTTTCTTTTGGAATATCTTTGTCGGGCAAATAAGCTCTGATGCTACGGCGTTTTTTTATCAGTTCATAGATATTCAATTTGAGGCTCACTTTCAAAAAATCTTTTCCAACTATTCGGCGACTTCGCGATAGACGTAGACTGAACCACACCAGTAAACTGGAGAAATGATAGCAGTAAGAGGCACTCCAAAAAAAGCAAGAATGCTACGTACGGCACAATTGCTCTTGGTTATTGCTTCGTCTCTTTTGGTGGTGGGATTCTTACATTTTCAGTTGTCTAGCTTTACCAAAAGTTTTATTCAGGATTTTCAAGGGCAAAGCTTTATAGAAATAGGTCGGGGAGATTCTTCTCTTCTAGCGCGTAAACTAGCTGCGTTGACCAAGCCTGAACATTTTGAATGCGTCGTCGCAAGAAAATCCGGCCTAGTCTTCTTCGAAGAGAAAAAAGGCGATTGCGTCGAGTCCTTCTTTCGTGCCCGAGGCGAGATCAAAGACACCAACAGCGACATCAGCATCGAATTCTATATTCGTCCCCAATCCGAGATTCTCTGGGGGTTGTGCATTTTCTTCCTACTCCAGGCCGCCCTAGCGATCCTAGTTTTCCTCTCCCAAAAAGAAATGTTCTTCCAGCAACACCGTTTCCAGTTCGACCTCGCCGCGCTCGCGCGTCAGGTCGCCCACGATATTCGTTCGCCGCTAGCAGCGCTCTGGATGCTTGATCGCGAAGCCGAAATTATCCAGGGTAGCCACGAACGCCTTAGGAGAGACGCGCTCGGGCGCCTGAAAAATCTCGTATCTAGTCTTCTCGGTGAAGATGAAAGTGAAACTAAAGAGCCGATCGGCGATTGGCTGGGTGCGCTCGTGGAAGAGAAGCAGATCGAGTACAAAGAAAGCAAAATTTCCATCGGAGCGGTATGGAGCAAAGATCTGAAAAGCGTAGTTCTTCCCGGCGATTCCTATATGTGGCGTCGGGTGGTTTCGAATCTCGTGAATAATGCGGTAGAGGCCTGTAAATCAGATACAGGCTCCGTTGCGATCGAGGCTGAGCGCTGCGCGGAGGGAATAAGTCTTTCGATTCTCGATAACGGCGGTGGAATCCCCGCGTCGGTGATGAGCAAGATCGGTCAACGCGGGTTTACCTTCGGCAAAGAGGGTGGATTTGGTTTGGGAGTATTCGGTGCCAAAGAGTTTGTGGAATCTCTCGGTGGCCAATTGCAAATTGTGTCTCAATCGAGCGGCGGTACGAAGATGCGCTTGGTGGTTCCGCCGGTGGCCCAAGAAATCGTGCTGATCGAAGACGACGTAAAGCTCGCCGAGCTTTGGAAAATTTCCGCCGAGAAACGCGGTATTCTGGTGAGGCACTTCGTGAAACCGGAAGAGTTCCTAGAGTCAAAATCCTCCGTAAAATGCGATACGCCCATCTATCTCGACCTGGATTTCCCTGAGAGCAGCGTCAATCCGATCGAGTTCGGTCAGTCTTTGCGCGAGGAGGGGTATTCCGAAATTTTCCTCTGTTCGGGCAGAGATCGCCGGGAATTGGCGAAAATCCGCTGGGCAAAGGGTGTTTGTGGGAAAGAGCCGCCTTGGCTATAGGCCGGAGTAGATTGTCTTTACGAACCCTCCCCAGAAAAGGTATGAATTCCCTACGATGACCCTCAATAAGCTATTCATGATCGATATCGAAACCACCGGGATAGACCCCCTAAAAGGTGAGGTTTTGCAAATCGCGATCATCGAAATGAATTTTTTCGGTGGCTATTGGGAAAAGGGCAAAGTTTTCGACTTCGTTCAGCATACGGATCGCGAGCCCGACTCGAAGTTTGCCAAAGAGCATATGATGGAGCTCTACAAGCGTTGCAAGGCGGCGCCTTTCGTAGAGCCGGCTAAAGTGCGACAGATGATCATCGATTTCTGCGTAGAATGTGGTGCCAATCCCCCGAATATTTTCTTCGCCGGATGGAACGCCGGAATTTTCGATATTCCCTTCCTCGCGCACCACGGCTACTTGGTTCCCGCGAAATACGAGAACGATAAACTCGTGGGTGATTGCCACTACCGCATCTACGAAATGGCCGGCGCGTTGAATCTTGTAGCCAACGTGCGTGGAAATAATGAAATCAATGCGGTTCTCAAAGAAGCGCAGAAGATGTCGGAAAAGATCGAAGGATCTAAGCACGAAGCGGTTTACGACTGCGAACGCCAAATGCAGGTGCTGAACGCGTTGATTCGGATGATGCGTCCCTAGGCGGAGATTCGATGTCTACGAACGGCCCGCAAAGAATCAATCTCCTCGGATCTCACTATAGCGTTCTCCCCCGCGCGAACGTCCACGCCTTTCTAGAGCAGTGCGCGAAAGAGAACAAGCCGGGCTATGTTTGCGTCTCCAACGTCCACACCACCATGACCGGTTATTTCGATCCCTCCTACCAAGAGATCACCAATAAATCCCTGCTCTCGGTTCCGGATGGAATGCCCCTCGTGTGGGGAATGAAATCTCTCGGCGCGAATGAGCAGGATCGGGTGCGCGGCCCTTCGCTGATGCGCGATCTGCTGGACCGCGGGCGTAGTTGGGGCGCGAAGCATTACCTCTATGGCGGGAGTGAAAAGAACCTTGTGCGCTTGAAAAAGACGATCGAGCAGCAATATCCCGGAGCAGATATCGTGGGAGCGGAGAGTCCGCCTTTCCGGCCGCTGGAAGAAATTCAGGATTGGGACGATATCGCTAAGCGGATCAATGCCACCGGGGCGCACTTTGTTTGGATTGGTCTCGGAGCGCCGAAGCAGGAGCGCTGGATGTTCCGCCAGCGGAACGCGGTGAAGGGGATTATGTTCGGAATCGGCGCGGCGTTTGATATCTTGCCGGGCGCGGTGCCTGATGCGCCGGAGCTAATGCAAAGGTTTGGGTTGGAATGGCTCTATCGTCTGTATAAAGAGCCGCGCAGGCTGTGGCGGCGATACTTGTTCAATAATCCGGCGTTTCTCGTGCTCTGGGGAATGCAGTGGGCCCGTAAGAAGATCGGCTGACACGGGGTTTCTCCGGCGTCGAAGGTATTATCTACCGTTCGGTTCTTGTTCGCTCTTCCGAATAAATCTCCGACCAGAATTCCGACGCCGTGAGATGGCAATAGGCATTTCATAGAGTCCTCCAAGGGATTCCTACGGGAAAATATTAAACCGGAAAATATGCCAGAGGGCCGCGATCCCGTCTTTCCAGGTGATCTTTTTGCCCTCTTCGTAGGTGCGGCCATGGTAGCGGATGCCCACTTCGAATACGCGCACGCGGAGCCGGGCTACCTTGGCCACTACTTCGGGCTCGAAGCCGAAGCGATCGCTCACGAGAGGAATACGGCGCAGAACGTCGGCGCGGAAAACTTTGTAGCAAGCTTCCATGTCGGTGAGGTTGAGGTTGGTAAGGAGGTTGGAAATGAAAGTTAGGGTTTTGTTCACCATGTAGTGATGGAAATAGAGCACTCGGTGTTCGAGTCCGATGAAGCGGGAGCCGAACACAACGTCGGCATCGCCCTTCACGATGGGGTTGAGGAGGAGGGGGTAGTCCTCGGGGGAGTATTCGAGGTCGGCATCCTGCACGAGGAAGATGGCGCCGGAGGCTTCATGGAAGCCACGGCGGAGGGCGTGGCCCTTGCCGGTATTGGTTTCAAGAAAGATCGCTTGGAAAGTCTGGTTTGGCAGGAGCCCGATTTCCGCGGCGGGGTCGGCGTCGATTGCGCGGAGGATTTCGCGGGTGCCGTCGGTGGAGCAGTCGTCCACGAGGAGAATTTCCGTTCCGGTGATGGCGGGGGGGAGGGGGGCGGAGGCTACGCGTTTCAGCAGGGTTTGCACCGTTGCGCGTTCATTATAGCAGGGGATCACCACCGAAAGTTTCATCGAGGGAATGGTATCGGAACTTGTCGAAGGACCAAAGCATTACCGAAGACTAATGCGCGGCAGCAAGCGTGGCTAGAGCCTCGCGTAGAGAGGGGTTTTGCGATAGTCTCTAGCCCGTGAATCGCTCAAAACTTTTCTCTCTATTGCGCCGGGTGGCGGATGCGGCGGCCGTGCTTTTTTCCTTCGGCGCAGCCTACCTGCTGTACCTCAACAGCTCGCGCACTGTTCCCTACTCGCTTTCCCAGTTTTTGAGTCTGGGTAGTATCGCAGTTCTAATTTTTCTATTTACCTTTCACGCGGCCCGGCTCTACGAGCGGGAAACCAGCTTGCTCCAGGTGGACGAAACGCGCCGACTTTTGCTTTCTTGGGTATTTGGCTCGCTCTTGCTATTCAGCTTTACGTTTTACGTTCGCATTCTCGATCTCTCCCGTTTGATGATCACCTCTGCGCTTGGAATCACGTTCTTCGTCCTCTTGATTGAGCGCGCCATTATGTTTCAAGTGGGAATTAAGATGCTGATTTTCGGCAAGCCCTATCGCAAGGCGCTGATCTACGGAGCTGGGGTAGTGGGAAGGCACATTTATAAGCGGATGTATCATTCGCCGGCTCTGGGCGTGCGGGTGGTTGGATTTCTCGACGATGATTCTTCGCTCTGGGGAAAAACGATTCCGATTCGCGAGGTGAGCGCCAGCAGCGGTGCGATGGTATTCGGCGGGATTGATGTGATTGTGAAGATGGCGAAATCGGAACAGCTCAGCGATCTATTTATCGCGATGCCTTCCGCCTCGTATCAAAGAAATTTGGAAATCGCCGAGCTTGGGCGAAAGCTAGGCCTGCAGATTTCCGTGGTGCCGCCTACCTATGGCCACTTGATGCATAATCTCGAGGTGCGTGAGTTCGGCGGGATTCCGGTGATTCAGGAGAAGGAGCGGAGCGCGCAGATTTTCTACCCGGCGTTCAAGCGGCTATTCGACATTGTAGTATCGTTGCTGGCGTTAATCGTGCTGAGCCCCGTGGTGCTGGTGGTGTCCGCGATTATCCGGTTCGATAGTCCGGGGCCGATTGTTTTTCGGCAAAGACGAGTGGGGCTAAATGGTAAGGAATTTAATTTCTATAAATTCCGCTCCATGCACGTGGAGGCTAGTGCCTACGCGCTCACGCCGAAATCTTCGGAGGATCCTCGCATCACGAAGTTCGGCCGCTGGCTGCGTCGCTCCAGCCTCGACGAGCTTCCCCAGTTCGTGAATGTTTTGAGGGGTGATATGAGTATTGTGGGCCCGCGTCCGGAGATGCCTTTCATTGTGTCTACCTACAATGAGGAACAGCGTGAGCGCCTGAAGGTGAAGCCGGGGATCACGGGCGTTTGGCAGATCAGTGCCGTAAGAGGCGAGCCGATCCACGCCAATATGGAATACGATTTATTCTATATCGAGCATCGCTCTCTGCTCCTTGATCTCATAATTATGTGCAAAACGATCGCCACGGCGATCCGCGGGATTGGGGCGTACTAAATGCCGACCGCCGACCTCCGCAGCCTGCTTTCCGGGAAAAAATTTCGCTGGCTCGTTACGGGGGCAGCGGGATTTATCGGAAGCAATCTCACCGAAGCGCTTCTGGCGGCCGGGCAAGAAGTGGTGGGGTTCGATAATTTCTCTACGGGCCGGCGCCAGAACCTTGAAGAGGTTCGCGCGTCGCTGAATTCCGCGCAGTGGGATAATTTTACGCTTATCGAGGAATCGATCGAGAATTCTGTATCCTTGCTCAAGGCGACGGATCGGGTGGATTTTGTTTTGCATCACGCGGCTTTTGTTTCCGTTCCGCTCTCAATCAAAGATCCTGAGGCCACCCAGCGAATCAATGTGCAGGGCTTTCAGAATGTGCTCGAGGCCGCGCGTAAGGCGCAGGTGCGAAGGGTGATTTACGCCTCCTCGGCCGCCGTTTACGGAAGCGAAACTGCGATTCCGGCTCTAGAAGAGAGAATCGGCAACCCACTTTCTCCCTACGCGGCCTCGAAACGTGAAAATGAAAAATCCGCAGTCACCTTCGAGAACGCTTCCGGTCAATCTTCCCTAGGGCTGCGTTACTTCAATATTTATGGCCCTAGGCAAGATCCCGGGAGCGACTATGGAGCCGTGATTCCCACTTGGATACGTGCCCTGCTAAAAAAGGAACCTATCGTGATTTTCGGAGACGGAGAAACCAGCCGGGATTTTTGTTTCATCGGAGACGTGGTGCTAGCTAATGTCAGGGCCGCCCTCGCGGATCTGAGGCTTCATCCAGAGAGGGTATTGAACGTGGCCGCGGGGCGGCAAACGTCTCTAAACCAGCTTTTCCATGCCCTGAGTAAGGGGTTGGGAATAGAAGCACCTATGCCCCAGTATAGAGATTTTCGCGCCGGTGATGTACGACACTCAGTGGCTGATATGCATGTGGCGCGCAGGGTACTGGGAGCAATTCCGAATACTTCGTTGGAAGAGGGAGTCGAAAAATCGGCGCCTTGGTTTCGGCGGCACCTTTCATGAAAGAGGCAATAATGAAAAAGGCATTCGTTACGGGAATTACAGGCCAAGATGGGTCCTACTTGGCGGAGCTATTGCTGGCTAAGGGATACGAAGTCCATGGCCTTATCCGCCGGGCGAGCACTTTCAATACCGATCGAATCGATCATCTCTACCGGGATCGCCATGAGTCGGGCGCAAAAATTTTCCTCCACTACGGCGATCTCTCGGATGGCTCTAACCTTAACCGTCTCCTGAAGACGATTAAGCCATCTGAAATCTATCACCTGGGCGCGCAAAGCCATGTGCGGGTTTCTTTCGACATTCCCGAGTATACTGGCGACGTTACTGGGCTTGGCACTTTGCGTTTGCTGGACGCAATTCGCGAATCAGGCATCGACACGCGTTTTTACCAGGCCTCGAGCTCCGAAATGTACGGGCTCGTGCAGCAGGTGCCGCAGTCGGAAAGCACGCCTTTTTATCCGCGTAGCCCGTATGGATGCGCTAAAGTTTATTCTTACTGGATCGCCGTAAACTACCGCGAAGCATATAACATGCACGCTTCGAACGGAATTCTCTTCAACCACGAGAGCCCGCGCCGCGGGGAGACCTTCGTGACCCGCAAGATCACCCGCTCGGTGGCGAAAATTCTCGCCGGAAAAGAAAAACATTTATTCCTGGGCAACCTCGATGCGAAACGAGATTGGGGTTACGCCAAGGATTACGTGGAGGCAATGTGGCTGATGTTGCAGCAGCCCGCCGGCGACGATTACGTGGTGGCCACCGGAGAAACTCATTCTGTAAAGGAGTTCGTGGACGAATGCTTTGGCATGGTGGGGAAAAAACCGGAAGATTTCGTACGCCTCGATCCCCAGTATCTGCGGCCTACCGAAGTAGATCTCTTGATTGGCGATGCTACTAAGGCGAAGAAGAAGCTGAAATGGGAGCCCAAAGTTGGTTTTAAGGAGCTCGCCCGCATCATGCTCGTTGCCGACCTCGAAATGGAAGGGCTCGACGTGCGAAAGTTCGGCCTTGAGCCTAGCCCAAAGGGATTCCGGCCTTGAGCGAGCTTAATCTTATTCAGGCTAAGCGCGTCGTGATTACCGGCGGTGCCGGATTTCTTGGTGTGCACGTGCAAAGAGAGCTAGAGCGGCGCGGAGTGGATAAGTCTCGCGTAGTTATACCTCGCTCGCGTGACTATGACCTACGGGATTTCTCGGCGGCCGTTAAGGTGGTGAGCGGCGCGGATCTCGTGATTCATCTGGCTGCACGCGTGGGTGGAATCGGATTTAACCAAAAATATCCCGGTGAGCTTTTTTACGACAATACCGCCATGGGTCTCAACGTGATTGAGGCAAGCCGCCGTGCAAACGTAAAGAAGGTGGTGATGGTGGGAACCATTTGCGCCTACCCAGCTCATACTCCCGTGCCGTTTCACGAAGATAATCTCTGGAACGGCTATCCGGAAGTAACCAACGCCCCCTACGGAATTGCCAAAAAATCCATGCTTGTGATGATGGACGCTTATCGTCGTCAGTATGGAATGAACGGTGTCTTTCTTTTGCCGGTGAATTTGTATGGTCCCGAAGATAATTTCGATCCGGAGCACTCGCATGTGATTCCGGCGCTGATCCGGAAATTCGTGGAGGCCAAAGAGAGCGGCGCTCCCTTCGTTACCCTTTGGGGCGACGGCACGCCCACCCGTGAGTTCCTCTACGTCGAGGACGCTGCGCGCGGCATCGTGCTAGCCTGCGAGAAGTTCAATAGTTCGGAGCCGGTAAATCTTGGGAGCGCCGAGGAGTTTTCGATCGGCGAGCTTGCCAAGATCATTAGGCGCAAAGTTGGCTACGTCGGTGAAATTCAGTGGGATACCTCCCGCCCAAACGGCCAAGAGCGAAGAAAGCTAGACGTATCCCGCGCCATCGAACGATTTGGTTTTCGCTCGGAGATCGGATTCGAGGAAGGCCTGCGGCGCACGATCGACTGGTGGATGAAAGAGCGTACCTGCTAAAAAATGAAAGTTCTCCTTGTTCACAACGAATATCGCGAGCTCGGTGGCGAGGAGAAAGTGGTGGAGGCGGAAACGCGCCTGCTCCGCGAGAATGGTGTAGAGGTAGAGGAAGTTCGCTTTCGTAGCGCCGAGCTTGAAGGATTGCTCAGCAAGGCGCGCACGGCCTGGGAGCTTCCCCACTCGGAAAAGGCCAAACGGCGCGTGGCCGGCGCAATCCAGCGTTTTCGGCCCGACGTGATGCACGTCCATAATTTCTTTCCGCTCGCTACGCCTTCGGTATTCGAAGCGGCCCGGGAGGCTCGTGTGCCTGCGGTAATGACATTGCACAATTATCGCATTCTCTGCGCGAACGGGCTCCTTCTTCGCGATGGAAAGCCCTGCGAGCTTTGCGTGGACGACGGACCCAAGCACGCCGTTCGCTATCGCTGCTACCAGGGCTCCCTCGTGGGCTCGATGGCGTTAGCACGGATGATTGCTACCCATCACCGTAGGCGCACTTGGCATACTATGGTGGATAAGTTTGTGGTGCTTACCGAATTTTCGAAAAGCCGTTACGCAAAAGCCGGATTACCGGCGGAAAAATTTACGGTGAAGCCCAATTTTCTATTTTCTCCCGTGGCCTCGGCGGAATTCACGAAGAATAAAATACCCAAGGTAATCTTCGTGGGCCGGCTAAGCGGGGAGAAGGGGTTGGCCACGTTATTAGCGGCGAAGGCCGGAAGCACGGCTTATGAACTGCATATTGTGGGAGACGGCCCGCTGGCGGCCGAGGTGAGCGCTGCGATCGCCGCCGATAAACAGATTATTTGGCACGGCCGCCAAGGAACGGAAGAAGTATACCGCCTACAGAGCATGGCCGATCTGATCGTTTTTCCATCGGAATGTTACGAAAATTTCCCCATCGTTCTGCTCGAAGCCATGGCGCATGGCAAACCCGTTTTGGTGTCTCGCATCGGCGGATTGGCTGAGATCGTAGAAGAAGGAAAAACCGGAGAGTTCTTCTCGCCCGGCGATTCAAGCTCTTTGCAACAGGCTTTAGAGAAAATATTGGCGGATCCGGGGCGGCTTCGTGCCATGGGAGCTGCGGCCGAATCGCGTTACCTCGAACGTTATAACGCAGAAACCAACTTTCGCCTTCTTCGCGAAATATATCAGAGCGTGAGGCTGGCACCATGAAGCCTGAACTTTCTCTTTTTCTGCCTTCGAAGGGTGAAACCAGGGAGCTTTGGCAAACGATTCGCCGTTTACATGATCTTCTGGGGCAAGAAAAAATCACCCACGAGTTCGTGGTGGTAAACGACGTTAAGGTTCCCGACGAGGGTGGAACCGCCTCCATGTTAAGGCAATTTGCCGGTGAAGGAATGCAGATTCAATATATAGAGCGTCTGCCGCCAGAGGGGGGCTTTGGTTCCGCGGTAAAGCTGGGCCTTGAAAAATTTTCAGCTCCCGCGGTGATGATTTTAATGTCGGACGGATCGGAAGATCCGCAAGACGTGGTGCGCTTTTTCCGGAAATTTCAGGAAGGTTACGATTGCGTTTTCGGAAACCGGTTTACGGCTGGCGGAAAAATCGAAGGTTACTCGGGTACCAAGCTTATTTGGAATCGTCTCGCCAATTATTTCCTGAGCCTGGTATTTTTCCTGCCGTACCGAGACTTCACGAACGCCTCTAAGCTTTATTCCCGCCGGGCCATCGACGGGTTTGGCCCGATTTTTTCGGAACATTTCAATATTACGATCGAGTTGCCGCTAAAAGCGTTTCTCCGAGGGTATAAAGTGGCCGTATTGCCCAATACTTGGAGAGCCGACGCTCCAAGAGAATCCAATTTACGTTTGAGCGCGATGGGCAGGCGTTATCTGCACACGGCGCTCTTATTATTACGGGAGCGATGGCTGCCATGAAAAAAAGAGTTCTGGTTACGGGCGCCACTGGCTTCGTGGGTAGGGGAATCGCCGAGCATTTCGCCCGCGATTGGCAAGTTTCGGGTGCGGGCCGGAAGGCAGAAGGATTTCCTGTTGGTTTTTATCACGCGGTGGATCTCGTTCAAGGCCCAGACGCCGCGCGGCTTCTTTTGGAGGAAATCCGTCCCGACGCGGTTATTCACTGCGCTGGCATGAAAGATGTCCGCTGGTGCGAAGCCAACCCAGCGGCGGCGGAAAAAATTAATGGCACTGCCACGCAATGGGTGGCGGAAGCGGCCGCGGTGACCGGCGCGAAGTTCGTCTACCTGTCCACTGACCTCGTTTTTCCCTGCGATCGAGGGGGGTACCGCGAGGCGGATGATCCGGATCCCAAATTGGTGTACGGGAAAACCAAACTCTCCGGAGAAAAGTTCGCGCTGGCGTCCAGTGAAACGGCGGCGATATGCAGGACTAGTGGGGTATTCGGAAAGAATTCTCCGGTGCTAGGCTGGCTGGAAAAAGAGCTGCGATCCGGAAAAGGCGTAGATGCGTTCGCCGACGTGATCAATACCCCTACCTACCTTCCCGACCTCGGTAGAATGATCGAAAGAATTTTAACGAAGAATCTTTTTGGTATCTTTCACCTGTGCGGAAGCGAAGCCGTTTCCCGATTGGAATGGTTTAAGGCATTTGCGGCGGCGAACGATTTCGACATTTCCCAAATTCGTTCCTCCCTGGCCGGTGGGCGCTTCGAGGAGCTTTTACTTTCCCCCGATAGCTCTTTAGTGGGCGAAGCAACCTACGCCGCGATCGGCCTGCGGCCCCGCGTTTTGTCTGAGGCTTTCGCAGAAATGAAGGGAGCATAGCTTGAAGGCACGGTTCCATTTGGCCTTAGCCGCCTTTTTTCTGCTGCTGCCATGGATTTTTTTCGATATCGACCTCGGCGATCAGTCTTACCATTCTTTATCTTCGTGGCTGATGGCCTTCCATCCTAAAATGCCCGCCGGAGAGCTTCCGCTCTGGTTCGAGCAAGTACCGGTTTGGTTCAGCTGTTTCGTAGACGCCGTCTGGTGGAAAATCATCGGACCCGACGCTCCTCTGGTGGCGGTGCGCTTCGGCTGGATTTTCTTTCAGGTAGGTATTTTGCTCGCCTTGTACGAGGCTTTCCTGGTTCTGTTTCCTGCAAGAAAGCTATTCACACCCTTGCTGCTAGGACTGATGGCGGTGAACAGTGCGGCCGATCATTTCGTGCTTTCCTATTACGTGGTCCCGCCTGCGATCGGAGCCTTGGCTTTTGCCTTTTTGGCGGCGGGGATTAAAGAAAACGAAAAAATATTTTATGTCATTTCCGGGATGGCTGCCGCGCTGGCTATTCAGGCGCGTCTCCCTTCCGTGCTTCCTCTTGGCGGTTGCATCGCCGGTATTTTTTTACTTACCGGTTTTTGGGCGAAGGATATCCCCCGTTCGTTAACCGGCGTCGGTTTTTTTCTCGCCGGTCTTGTAGCCGGAACGGCGTTCGCTTTTGCTTGCCTGCTCTGGATGGGGCAGGCGGAGTACTATTTGCCGGGAATAGAGAGCTTCTGGGCCGGCATTTCCGATGCCACCAACCATCGTTACTCCAAGGGCGTGGTGCTGGAGCGGGCCGTGGGGCATTACATACGTATTGCCATCGGCGCCACGATATTCGCGGCGTTCTATTTCGCGATGGAGAAAATCGGTCGCTGGAAAAATTGGATTTTCTGCTTTGCTCTTTTCATGGTCTGCCTGCTGGCCTGCGCGAAGTACGGCACGGTACTGGCGATGATTATCGGCGGTGGCTTCTTGCTCGTCGGTCTTGTTTTTTGGGAAAGAAGAAAAAGCTTAGAAAGCTGGGAGATCGCCTTTTTTCTCGGTGCGTTCGGCGCTCTGTCAGCCTTCACTCTAGGTACATTTCTAGAGGGAGTACAGACGTTCAAATACGGATTATGGCTGATAATCCCCTTCGCTTTGTTGATCCAGCCGGAGAGAAGGCGCGATTTATCTACTCGTTGGCTAGGTGGCGCAGTGGTGCTGCTATTTCTCGTGACACGCCTTCTCTGGCCGACGTTTCCTTTTCTGGAGCGCCCGATATACCGGATGACGTCTTCTTTCGGGCTCGAGGGAGCCGTCGGGCTCCGCACCTACCTGGACAAAGCCGAAAGCTTGCGCGGACTAGTAACGAAGTTGAAAGAATTAGGATTGGAAAAAGGCAGCGAATTTTTCGTCTATTCGGGAGTACCAACCTATTATCCCGTGGCCGGAATCTACCTACTCACCCGAACCCTGCCGCTTCTACATGATCCCGGGCTGGTGGAATACCCGGGAGCGCGGTGGAAGAATCATAAAAATCGCTTGGAAGAATTGGCTATCGGAGGGAGGCTGCCCCGTCTAATAGTGCGCCAGAAAGAGCTTATGCCAAGGGTAAGCCCCTCGGCTCGTTCTATGTTGAGGGATGTATGGACCTTTAATCCGGTAGCTCCCGAGATTAAATTCCAATGGACCTCGGGTAAAGAAAACTACTTGGCCGGAGAGGTGGACGAGATACTCAGGGCCGCAAACTACCGAGTGCTTTGGGAAAATTCGTATTTCGTGGTGCTAGGCCCGAACCGGTGACGCAAGGCGTTCTTTTCTGCCATTTGGAGAGCCCTGGCAAGCGTGGGAGATCTAGTGTAAACCCGAATAGAAACCCAACCTTATTCATGTAGTGCAGAGAGTCTAGATTATGCTGAAAAATAAAACAATTCTCGTTACCGGCGGTACCGGCTCTTTCGGAAATAAGTTTGTGGAAATGGCGCTAGAGCGCTTTCCCGGAATTAAAAAGCTCATCGTGTTTTCGCGCGACGAACTCAAGCAATACGAGATGGCACAACGCTTTCCTACGAGCCGCTATCCCCAGATTCGTTTTTTCTTGGGTGACGTGCGCGATCAGGACCGCCTGAAGCTCGCTTTCGAAGAAGTGGATATCGTGATTCATGCCGCTGCCCTTAAGCAGGTTCCTGCCGCCGAATACAATCCGATGGAATGCATCAAGACGAATATCATGGGCGCCGAGAACGTGATTGCGGCCGCGATGGCTACTGGCGTGGAGCGCGTGATCGCTCTTTCCACCGATAAGGCCGCCGCTCCCATCAATCTCTACGGTGCCACCAAACTTTGCTCCGACAAGCTTTTCGTGGCGTCGAATAATCTCGTGGGCAAGCGGAAGCTGCGCATGTCGGTGGTTCGTTACGGCAACGTGATCGGCAGCCGTGGCTCCGTGGTGCCCTTCTTCCTCGAGCGTCGCAAAGACGGGAAATTGCCGATTACTCATCCGGAAATGACCCGGTTCAATATCTCTCTGGCCGATGGCGTGGAGCTCGTACTTCAGGCGATCGAGAATTCTTGGGGCGGGGAAATTTTCGTTCCCAAAATTCCATCCTACCGCATTCTCGACGTGGCCACGGCCATTGCGCCGACGGCGAAGCAGGAAATGGTAGGTATCCGTCCGGGAGAAAAGCT
Source organism: Bacteriovoracia bacterium (assembly GCA_050246755.1). Lineage (GTDB taxonomy): Bacteria > Bdellovibrionota > UBA1018 > CAIPTA01 > CAIPTA01 > JAKFYM01. Next base: position 1,121,614 of record JBFWVL010000001.1, on the reverse strand, counting down.
CCATGAGGAAATGATCACCGAAATGGACTCTTATAATACCGTAGATTGCGGAGCCTACTACGTGATCCAGCCTGCGTCTTCGGCTCTCTGGGAAGTGGTCGACTTCAATAAACACTTCAAAGCGAAGCCAGTGGCCCCCGGTTTCCGTTATAGCTCGGGCTCCAATGATTCCTTCCTCACGGTGGAGCAGATTCGCGATCAAATTCGTCGGCACGTGATGCCGGAATTTCAGGTAGACGCGCGCGCATGAATCCCATTCCATACGGCCGACAAACCATCACGGATGAAGATGTGGCCGCTGTGGTGGAAGCGCTCAAGGGTGAGTGGCTCACGCAGGGGCCCAAGATTGAAGAATTCGAGAAAAAATTTGCTGCCTACGTGGGGGCGCCTTACGCCGTAGCCGTTTCCAACGGAACCGCGGCCTTGCATCTCGCGGCAATGGCCATGAAGGTGAAGCCGGGCCAAAAAGTGATCACCACCCCCATCACCTTCGCGGCCTCCGGCAATTGCGTGCGCTACTGCGGGGGTGATGTAGCCTTCGCCGATATCGATCCAGTAACATTCCTGCTCGACGTCCAGGCCGTGCGCCGCCTCCTAGAATCACATCCCAAGGGAACATTTCACGGTATCGTGCCAGTGGATTACGCGGGCCTCGCGGTGGATATGACCGAGTTCCGCGAGCTCGCGAATGAGTTCGGTCTGTGGATTATCGAAGACGCTTGCCACGCCCCCGGGGCTAGCTTCTCGGGAAAAATCGACGGAAAAAAACACCTTTGCGGAGATTCGTCGCTTGCCGATGCCGCTATTTTTTCTTTTCATCCCGTAAAGCATATTGCCTGCGGGGAGGGCGGAATGATCACCGTGAAAAGCAAGGCCGTTTACGACGATCTTATTCTTCTGCGTACTCACGGAATCACCAAGAATCCCGCGCTTTTTGAGCAAGAAAGCCCGGGACCCTGGTACTACGAGATGCAAAAGCTCGGGTATAATTACCGGCTTACCGATTTTCAGGCGGCGCTCGGCGTAACTCAGCTCGCCCGCGCCGATCAGGGCCTTGCCCGCCGCCGGGCAATTGCCAAGCGCTACGAACAGGCATTTCGTAATACGAAAGTGATCTCCCCGAACGTTCCCTCGAAGCGGGAGCACGCCTGGCATCTCTACGTAGTGCAGGTAAATAATCGCGCCGAAACTTTTGCGCATTTACGCGAGAGGGGCATCTATGCCCAAGTGCATTACGTGCCGATGCATACGCTACCGTACTATCGACGCCTCGGCTGGAAGCCAGGAGATTTCCCTCTAGCCGAGAGTTTCTATTCCCGCTGCATTTCTATTCCGATGTATCCGGCGCTTACGGATAAAGAGCAGGATTACGTGATTCAGGCTCTCCTGGAAATTGCTCAATGAAGGTTTTGGTGCGCGCAGATGCTTCCGCGCTCATCGGTACCGGGCACCTAATGCGTTGCTTGACCTTGGCGTTGAAACTTCGCGAGGGCGGCCACGAAGTGACTTTCGTGGCCCGGCATATCACCCAAAACTTAGCGGGGCTGCTGGCCGGAAAAAATTTTCCGCTGAAAAAATTGGGTAAGGCGAAAGAGCAGAACCTGAACGAGACCAATCATTCGGCTTGGCTAGGCGTGAGCGTGGCTGACGACGCCGAAGAAACCGGCGAAACGGTGGGAGGGGGATTCGACTGGGTGGTGGTGGATCACTACGCTTTGAACTCCTCCTGGCATATGGCCGCCAGGAAAATTGGTAAAAAAATTATGGTCATCGATGACCTTGGCGATCGCATGCTCGACGCCGATCTTTTACTCGACCAAAATTTTTATGCCGCGCCGTTGAAGCGTTACGCAAAACAAATCAGCCAAAGCACCAAATGCCTTTTGGGGCCCGAGTTTGCTCTTTTGCGCGAAGAATTTGCGCTTGCCCGGCAAAAGACAAAGCTCCGTACGGGTAAAGTGGGGCGGATTTTAATTTTCTACGGCGGGATTGATTCCACGGGCGAAACCCTGAAGGCCGCCGAAGCCGCGGCCGATTTTGGCGTCTTTACCGACATCGTGGTGGGAAGTTCCAATCCGCAGTTAGGCGCCATTCGTGCTTTTTGCGGCGGAAAATCAAATTTTCGGCTTCATACCGACGTGACCAATATGGCGGATTTGATGGCCGGCGCCGATTTTAGCTTCGGAGCCGGAGGTACGTCCACCTGGGAGCGTTGCGCTCTGGGGCTGCCGGCGCTGGTGACCACCGTAGCGGAAAATCAGGAAGTGGTTACCAAAGAGGCTGCCGTTTTCGGCGTGCAATGGCTGGCAGGCAGCAGCGAAATCGTGACCGCGGAGCTTTTACGGCGAAAGGCGACCGAACTGTTTCAGCGGCCCCGAGAGCTAGCTGACTGTTCAGCGTTGGCGATGAAAACTGTTGATACCAAAGGCAGCGCCAGGGTGGTCGAAGCCATGGTGCGCGAGCAAAAGTAGGACTATGATGAACCCTATGAAGGATATTCAATTAGGCAATAAATGGGTGGGCGATTCCCATAAGCCTTTCGTGATCGCCGAAATGAGCGGAAACCATAACCACTCGATCGAGCGCGCTTTTGAGATTATCGAGGCCGCCGCCAAAACCGGCGTGGATGCGATTAAAATCCAAACCTATACCGCCGATACCATCACCCTGGATTCCGACGCGGAAGATTTTCAAGTGAAGGACAAGAACAGCCTCTGGAGCGGGGAGCGCTTGTACGATCTTTATAAAAAGGCCTATACGCCCTGGGAATGGCATAAGCAGATTTACGATAAAGCCGCTTCTCTAGGTTTGATTTGCTTCAGCACGCCGTTCGATGAAACCGCGGTGGATTTTCTCGAAGGCCTAAATAACCCTTTTTACAAAATTGCTTCTTTCGAGAACGTTCATATCCCGCTCATTCGTAAAGTAGCCAAAACCGGCAAACCCGTCATTATTTCTACCGGCATGGCTAGTATCGCGGATCTGGATGATGCGGTGAAGGCGATCCGCGAATCGGGCAACGAGCAGATCATCCTGCTGAAGTGCACGAGCAGCTATCCCGCTACGCCGAAGAACACCAATATTTCCACCATTCCGCACATGCGAGATTTATTTCGATGCCACGTGGGTTTATCCGATCATACGATGGGTAACGGAGTTTCGGTGGCGAGCGTGGCGCTGGGCGCCTGCGTGATCGAAAAGCACTTCACGCTTCGCCGCGCCGACGGCGGAGTGGATTCGGCGTTTTCGCTTGAGCCCGAGGAAATGAAGAGTTTGGTATTGGAAACCGAGAGAGCGAAGCAAGCCATGGGCGTGGTCAGTTACGGACCCATCGGTGAAGAGGTGAAATCTCTCCAGTTTCGTCGCTCGCTCTACATTGCGGAAGACGTGAAGGCCGGTGAAAGGCTCACGCCGAAAAATTTGCGCGCGGTTCGTCCGGGTTTTGGCTTGGCGCCTAAATTCTACGATACGTTGCTCGGCCGTCCGGTGAAGAAGGACGCGAAAAAAGGCACGGCCGTTACCTGGGATCTCGTTTAAGTAAGCAGGTTTTTCGTTTCGGATTCCGCGAGCGCGAGCGCTTCGGGCGAGCCGATATCGCGGTGGTACCGCGTATTCTTGAAAGTAAGGATTCTGCCGAGGCACCGGGGAAGAATCTCGGTGCTGAGATCTATCACCGGCTTTCGTAAAGCTTTTAGCATCGTCATTACTTCGGGCGAAAAGATATAAACCGCGCCATTGGCCAGGTTTCCAGGGGGATTGGGCACTTTTTCGTGAAAGGCTCGCACCAAGCCCTTCGCGTCGAGTTCCACGATCCCGCAGGTGGAGGGAGAGTCGGTTTCGAAAGTCATCATCGTGATCAGGCAATTCTCGGGGCGGTTTTTGTGGGCCTGGATAAAGTCTTCTACACGAAAAAGCGATAAATTATCGGCGTGCACTACCATAAAATCTTCGCCGCCGAAGAAGCTTTCGTTGGCCAGAATCGTGCCCCCCGTGCCGAGCAGGCTGGGCTCATGCACCAGGGTAACTTTTTTCCGGTGCCGGCTTTGGGCGATAAACTCGTTTACGGCTTCCGGTTTATAGTGGGTATTCACCAGAATCCCGTCGATCTTGGGGGAATCGAGAGTCTCGAGCCAGTAATCGAGGAGGGGGCGTCCATGAATGGGAACCAAGCATTTAGGAATAGTAAGCGTAAGGGGGCGAAGCCGCGTTCCGTACCCTCCGGCTAAAAGCAAGGCACGCACTATTGTGAAAGCTCCTGCAGAATGGCTTCGAGCGAGAGCGGAATATTTCCGGTGCGGCTTACTTGGCAGGCGGCCGCTACGCTGCCGAGGTAGGCGCTCTCCCAGATGCTGGCGCCCGCCACGAGAGCAAGGGAGCTGCAGGTGAGAAGGGAATCTCCGGCGCCCGCCACGTCTTTAGGGGAAGAGTTAAACGCGGGAAGCTGGTCGGTCACGATATCGTTGGAGCCCTCGCGGTTCGAATGCGCGAGGATTCCTTCGGAACCCAGCGTGATGATCACGTTTCTGGACGAGCATTGGCGCTGAAGCTCGTTGGCGAGCACTACGAGCCCGGATTTGAAGTCCTGCAGGGCGAGCCTCGCCTCGCGTTCCGTGGGAGTGATGAGGAGGGTGTTCTTGAATTTCAGGATATCGCCCACCTGCGAAGAAGACTGGCTATCGCCCACCATTTTGATGCCCTTGGCTACGCAAGCGCGGGTGATTTCGTTCACGAGCTGCGCCGAGAGAAATCCATAGCTGAAATCCGAAAAAATCACCAGGTCGGATGCTTCGCAGGCCGCGATGATCTTGGGTAAAATTTTCGCGATCATCTTTTGGTCGATCTCGTGCTGCTTGAGATGGCTCACGCGCAATAGAGTCTTCCCGTGAGCACGAAAACGCTGCTTGAGCGTGGTGGGGCGGGTTTCGTCTTCGAAGAGCGTGGCTTCCACGCCGTGCTTGGCAAGGTTTTCCTTGGCGAATGCGGCGGCTTCATCGAGGCCCGAAAGGCAAAAAAATTTTACTTGGGCGCCGAGGGCACGTGCGTGAGCGGCCACGATGCCGGCGCCTCCCAGGAAGCGATTCGTTTGGACGGGGGCCACCACGATGGTGGGGTCTTCCTGCGACATTCCTAGCGGCTCGCAGGTAATATAGTCGTCGATGATCAAATCGCCGAGCACCGTAACTTTCAGTTCGGTGAACCGCGCCAATATTTTCTTCAGCTTCGCGAAATCAAAACGGTGTCGTACCGGAAATTCTTTCGAAAGGCGGATGCTGGAGTAATTGATCTGTTCGAGCTCTTTCTGAAGTAGATCTCGCGAGGAAAAAACAATATCGCCCGAGCTGAACAAAAGTTTCCCGCCGTTTTTTACGGTGGCATCCAGCTCCTCGTTTTCTAATTCTTCGTACTCTTTTCCCTTCACCACGAAATCTGGTTTGAGTTTTTCGATGAATTCTCCAGCGGACTCGCGGAGGATGAAGGCGTAATCGACCATGCTCAGCGATCGTAGCGATTCGATCCGTAAGCCTTCGGAAATTCTTGCCTCGCCTTTAGTGTCGGAGTTCACGCCCACCACGAGAATGTCTCCGCAGTCGGAGGCAAAATTCAGGAAGCGCAGGTGACCGGGATGAACCACGTCGAAGTTTCCGGAAACGAAAACGACCCGTGGCTTACCCTTACTCTTTGCTTTGAGGGCGGCGATTTTTGCCAGTACGATTTCAGCTTCATCGGCCATGCTTGCCTCCGCCGTCTTGCGTTTCGTCAAAGGAAACGATAGGGCGCATCGCCTGGTTATTTTCCATGCTGTTTAACGCCACGTTCACTTCGTCGAGGGAGTAGCGGCGGTCCATGAGCTTTTCGAGCGGTAGCTTGCCCGCGAGATAAAGCTTCGCAAACGCCGGAATGTCTTCATCCGGATTCGAGCTTCCGCCCCAGGAACCCACGATTTGTTTTCCGCAGATAAGATCATAGGGATCGATTTCAATTTTTGCGCCCTGTTCCGGATGGGAGGCGAATACGAGTTTGCCGCCGAACCGTTTGATGCAGGCGAAAGCGAGCTCGATCGTATCCTTTCGGCCGGCGGCCTCGAATCCATAGTCCGTACCCGCGCCTTTCGTAATTTCCATCACGGTTTTCAGCAAATCCTCGCGGGAGGTATTTACCGTATGGGTGGCGCCAAGTTCTTTGGCGAGGGAAAGTTTAGAGTCGTTGATGTCGGCGGCAATGATGGTCTTGCACTCGAAAAGATGGGTGGCCATCAGTGCGCTCATGCCGATGCCGCCCAAGCCGAGCAGCACGATGGAGCTTCCCGATTTTGGCTGCAGGGCGTTCTTCACGATACCGGCGCCCGTGAGTACCGCACACCCAAAAAGGGCACCGATATCCATCGGCACTCCTTCGGGTAGTGGAGTGACGCGGTTCTCGGAAACCACGCTCCAGTCGGAGAGCGTCGTAACACCCCCTGCGTTAATTTTGTTCATTGCGGCGTGAGCGTAGACGCTGCCGCCGGCTTCGATTCCTTTGCCCTTAATCCAACTCAAAACCACTTTGTCCCCAGGTTTCACCTTCGTAACACCCGCCCCGATCGCGGTTACCGTGCCGGTGCCTTCGTGCCCGAGTAAATGAGGGAGGTACTTGTCTTCGCCGCGAAGGCCTCGCACTTCCATGAGCTGGCTATGGCATATTCCGCTGTAGGCGATTTTGACCAAAACTTGGCCGTTTTTTAACTCGGGAATTTGGATATTTTCGAGGATGGCGAGATCGGAATTTAGCTGTTTTAAGACGGCCGCGCGCATAACTAAATGCCTTGCTGGAAGAAATTCATGATGCTAGCCTGGCCCCATGCCAAGTTCGTGGTTCTTTGTCGGTTACAAAGACGTATCACAGCTATTTTTCGCTCGCAACCAGCGGGTATTTGGCCGAGACGCGAAAGACTTGGATTTGCCTCGGTTTTTTAACGGGGTTCAGAGGCACTGATGACTTCGGCTCCGATTCTTGTGCTCGGGAGCAATTCCTTCTCCGGGGCCGCATTCGTAGATTATCTGCTTTCTCGGGGCCTGAGCGTAATCGGCACCAGCCGCTCGCCCGAGCCGCACGCGGCGTTTCTTCCTTACAAGAACAATCCGAACCTAAATAAATTTAAATTTGTCCAAACCGACATCAATCACGACCTAACAAAGCTTATTGATATTTGCGCCGGTGAGCGCGTGGAGTATTTCGTAAACTTCGCCGCGCAGAGCATGGTGGCCGAGAGCTGGACGAACCCCGAGCACTGGTTTGAGACCAACGTGGTGGCGAACGTGAAAATGCACGATCGGTTGCGCAAGCTTCCCTCGCTTAAGAAATACGTGCATATTTCCACTCCGGAAGTGTACGGCAGCTGCAGTGGGCTCGTGGAAGAGGATTTCCGCTTCAATCCTAGTACTCCCTACGCCGTGTCCCGCGCGGCCGCCGATATGAGCCTGCTGAGCTTCCAGAAAAACTACGGATTCCCCGTAGTTTTTACGCGCGCGGCGAATGTCTACGGTCCCGGCCAGCAGCTCTACCGAATTATCCCCCGCACGATGCTTTATATCCGCCTCGGAAAGAAAATCCAGCTCCATGGGGGCGGACACTCGGTGCGCAGCTTCATTCATATCCGCGATGTGGCCGAAGGCACCTGGCGCGCCACTCTCGAGGGTCAGCCGCCCGCCTGTTTCCATTTCTCTACTCCGCTGCAAATTTCCATCCGCGAGCTCGTCGAGAAAATTTGCGTACGCATGAAAGTTCCTTTCTCCGAGGCGGTAGAGGTGGTGGGAGACCGTCCCGGAAAAGACGCCGCTTACCTGCTGAGCAGCCGCAAGGCCGAAACGGAGCTAGGCTGGAAAGCAAAGATTGGATTGGATCAGGGGCTGGAAGAAACCCTTGCCTGGATAGACAGAAATTTGAATGAACTGAGGAGCGTGCCGCATGACTATATCCACAAGCCCTAAAAGGGTTCTCGTTACCGGAGGTTTCGGTTACGTGGGCAGCCGCCTCACGCCTCACCTGCTCGAGCAAGGCCATTTCGTGCGTGTGCTCGATCTCTGTCTCTATGGTGAGGCCGGGGTGGAGGCGCTGAAAAAATCTCCTGATTGGGCGAAGTACAAAGACCGTTTCGAGTTCTTGAAAGAAGACATGCGCGATCCGGCTGTGGCCGAGCGCGCGATGAAATCCATGGACTCGGTAATTCACTTAGCCGCCATCTCGAATGATCCCACGGGAGAAGTGGACGAAGTAATCACGCGCCAGAATAATTTCGACGCCGTCGGCCTTTTACTCTCCCACGCGAAGAAAAGCGGCGTAAAGCGTTTTATCAACGCCAGTTCCAGCAGCGTTTTCGGAATTAAAAAAGATCCAGATGTAAGCGAGGCGCTGGAACCGGAACCCATTACGTTCTATTCGAAGTACAAAATGCTTTCCGAGTGGCTGGTGGTTTCGGCGAGCGCGCCCGATTTTTGCACGGTGAATATCCGTCCGGCTACCATCTGCGGATATTCCGCTCGTCAGCGTTTCGATCTCACCGTGAATAAGCTCACCGCCGATGCCGTGAAGAAGAACTTGATCACGGTTCATGGCGGAGAACAACGCCGGCCGAACGTGGGTATGACCGACATGGTCAATCTCTACGGCTTATTGCTCGATGCTTCAGCCGATTTGATCAACGGCCGTACGTTCAATTTCGGTTTCGAAAATCTCAAGGTAATCGAGATCGCACAAACGATCCGCAAAGTTCTGGAAGACAAGCAGATCGACATCAAGGTTACCGCCACCACCGATAACCGTGACTATCACATCTCTTCGGCGAAGATTCTCGAAGTTTTGAAATACAAGCCCGTGAGCTCGATCCGCCAGGAAGTATTGAACTTGCGTAAGGCGCTCGAGAGCGGAGCTTTCAGGGACATCGACGCCGATGAGTACTACAATATGAAAATGATGAAGATGGACCGCTCGGCGGCTCCTTACCGCTTTCTCTCGAGGTAAAGAATGGGAATCGAAATCGATTTGTTAGCCGAATATCCCCGCACGAAACGAAACGTGGATGAGCGTGCCGCGCAGAAGACCGATGAAGATCGTGCGATCGCGCGTCGCTTCGACAAGGAATTTTTCGACGGAGACCGCAAAACCGGCTATGGAGGCTTCGGGTATAATCCGCGCTTTTGGCAGCCCACGGTGCCGGCGTTCCAGAAGCATTTTGGCCTGACGTCGAAGTCTTCTGTGCTCGACGTAGGGTGCGCCAAGGGTTTCATGATGCACGATTTTGCCGAGAAGATTCCCGGCATCACCGTAAAGGGGATCGACATTTCTCGCTACGCGATTGAAAATGGGATGGAAGACATGCGCCCTCATATGTCGGTGGCCGATGCCCGCCAGCTTCCCTTTCCCGATAAATCTTTCGACGTAGTGATCTCCATTAATACTATTCACAATCTCGAGCGTGCCGAGTGTGGCCAAGCTCTTCAGGAAATTGAACGTGTGAGCCGTGGAAAAAGTTTCATCACGGTAGACGCATTTCGTAATCCCGAAGAAGAACGCCGGATGTGGGCTTGGAACCTAACGGCTAAAACCATCATGAGCGTAGACGACTGGATCAAGTTTTTTAAAGAAGTCGGCTATACGGGAGATTATTTTTGGTTCATTCCTTAGAGCAAGATCTCCTGTCGCGAATGCTGCGTTTGCGGATCGTGGAAGAAACGATCGCCTGCCGCTACCAAGAGCAAAAAATGCGCTGTCCCGTGCACCTTTCTACCGGTCAAGAGGCGGTGTCGGCGGCGGTGGGCGCTTGCTTGGAGCACACGGACCTCGCCGTTAGTGGCCACCGTGCCCATACCCATTACCTGGGCAAGGGCGGCTCCCTGAAAGGGATGCTCGCCGAAATCTACGGGAAAGCCGTCGGCTGTTCTAGCGGCAAGGGTGGATCCATGCACCTCATCGATGAATCGGTTGGTTTCATGGGAAGTACCGCCATCGTGGGCGGCACCATTCCGGTAGGAGTAGGCCTAGGGCTTTCGATGAAGCTGAAAAAGAACGATCGCGTGGCCTGCGTGTTCTTGGGCGACGGCGCCGTGGAAGAGGGGGCTTTCTACGAGGCCACCAACTTCGCCGTGCTGAAAAAATTGCCGGTGCTTTTTCTCTGCGAAAATAACTTTTACTCCGTCTATTCGCCGCTTTCGGTTCGGCAGCCCAAAGACCGAAAAATTTCGGAAATGGTGGCCGCGATGGGGTGCCCGGCTTCTTCGGGAGACGGCAACGACGTAATGGCCGTCTATAACGCCACTTCCGAGGCCGTAAGAAAAATTCGTGCTGGTTCCGGCCCCCAATTCCTCGAGTTTTTTACCTACCGCTGGCGTGAACACTGCGGGCCTAACTACGACAACCATATCGGTTATCGCACAGAGAGCGAGTTTTCCGATTGGAAAGTCCGTGACCCGATCGAACTCTTCACCCAGCAGCTGTTGGCCGCCAAGAAAATTACCGCGGATGCTATTGCCGCCCGCACCAAAGAAATCGAAAAGGAAGTAAACGATGCCTTTAGTTACGCCGAAGCGGCTCCTTTTCCTAATGCCGGAGAGCGTACCGACTCGGTGTATGCGAAGGCGGTGAAAGCATGAGCCGGAATATTTCTTTCGCTTCCGCCATCCGCGAGGCCCTCGACACCGCGATGACGATCGACAAAAACGTATTCGTCTATGGCCTCGGCACAGACGATCCTAAGGGCGTATTCGGCACTACCCTAGGCTTGAAAGAAAAGCATGGCGGCGATCGCGTGTTCGATATGCCCACCGCCGAGAACGCCATGACCGGCATAGGAATCGGTGCGGCGATCGGTGGCTGCCCTTCGGTTCTTACGCATCAGCGCCTCGATTTTGCTCTGCTATCCCTCGACCAAATCGTGAATAACGCCGCCAAGTGGCAGTATATGTTTGGGGGAAAATCTTCCGTGCCGATCACTATCCGGATGATTCTCGGCCGCGGCTGGGGACAGGGACCTACGCATTCGCAATCTCTGCAATCCTGGTTCGCCCATATTCCTGGGCTAAAAGTGGTGATGCCCACCACGCCGGCCGATGCCAAGGGCTTACTGCTCGAAAGTATCTTTGATCCAGATCCCGTGATTTTCCTCGAGCACCGCTGGCTTCATGAGTCGATTAGCCACGTTCCCGAAGGCGATTTCCGCTTGCCACTCGGCAAGGCGCAGAAAATTTCCGAGGGGAAAGACGTTACGGTAGTTTCGATGTCGTACATGACGATTGAGGCCATCCACGCTTTGAGCTTCCTGGAGAAAAAGGGGATCAGCGTAGACCTCATCGATCTTCGCAGTATCAATCCCATCGACTGGCCCATGATCGCGCAGTCGGTAAAGAAAACCGGCCGTTTGCTCGTGCTCGATACATCCCACGAAACCTGTTCGGTGGCCGGAGAGATCATCGCCAAGATGAGCTGCGAGCTCTTCTCTTCGCTGAAGGCCGCGCCGAAACGCCTTTGCCTCCCGGATCATCCGGTTCCCACGAGCCCGGCCTTAACCGCCGGCTTCTATCCCGAAGCGCGGGAAATCTTCCAAGCTTGCGCCGCACTCATGGGCGTGAGTGCGGGCGAGCTTCCGCCGAAAAAAGACGGTCCCCACGACGTTCCCGGTAACTGGTTCAAAGGGCCCTTCTAAGATTGATGACAATAGTGAAAAAAATCGCAAAAAGGTCAGTGGCAGCCGTACTACTTGGGATTGCGAAGATTTTTCCGTTTCAGCTGGTATACGTGCGTGCAGGCGTGATTGGCGATTTTACCACTAACCTCGACTACTGGGCCTCCTATAAATTCTTGCATTCTCACGAAAAGCAGCCGTACCCAATTTTTTTTCGTTCCGCGGTGGTGAGTAACAAATATCTCCTGAGCCTGTGGAAGAAACGCGTGATGATCATGCCGAGATTTTTCACCGGATTCTTTTCTCGTCTCTACGCCTTCTGCTCCTCTAATAAAGAGCTCGCTCATTTAAAATTCCGGCTCGCCGAGGCAAGGGGTGGGGTGCACCTTGAGCAAACCCTTTGGAGCTCTCCCATCGCCATTGCAATGCCAAAAGCGGATCAAGAGCGGTGCCGTGAGGTTCTAGCTGAGATTGGTCTACCTAAAAACGCTAAGTTTTTTATCTTTCACGGGCGCGATAATGCCTATAAATCTTGGTTACTCCAAAACCACAAAGAATTTTCCGCCAAGGAAGATAAGACCGATCTAAAGTATAATTTCCGGAACGTGGAAATCAGCACCTACCTGCCGGCCGTGATCGATCTGGTGGAAAGTCACGGGCTCTATGCCGTAAGGCTCGGCAAGGTGGTGAAAGGTTCGCTCGGCGCTAAGAATCCCCTTGTGATCGACTATGCCTCTTCCGATCTGAAGAGCGATATGCTCGATATTTTCCTCACCGCCCACTGTGAGTTTTGTCTATCGAGCGTTTCGGGCATAGATACCGTGCCGGTAACATTTCGTAAGCCCGTTTTTCGCGCCAACTTCATTCCCATTGGGCATGCTTGCCAAGGAGTTTTCGATTTTTTTATTCCCAAGAAAATCACTAGGGAGGACGGCACTCCGCTCAGTCTACAGCAGATTTTCGATGCCGGCATAGGATACTATTTCAGCGAGAGTGACCGGGGTTTCAGGGTAGTAAACAATACGGACGAAGAGATCCGGCAGTTTGCCCTAGATGCCTTTCAGGAATGTTTTGGTGGGCAGAACCTGGATGACGAAGCTCTTGCGGTTCGAGAACGCTTTGCCCAAATTATGAAAAAAAACGGCCTGGAAGTTCCAAGCCGTTGTCGTATTGGGATCGGTTATGCAAAGGCGAATCCCTGGTTTTTAGCCTAGGGTTCGCTTTTTCTTTTCTTATTTCTTCGCGATCGGCGCAGTGCTGAGGTTCTGCATGTACTCACCTTGGTGTACGGTGATGGCAAAACGGCCGTAGAGCTGGTCGAAGAATTCTTCGAATCCGAGATTGAACTCTTTCTTCTTCTGGTACGCGCGCGGGATGCCAAACATATCCACGCGGTTGGTTACTTCCAACTCTTTTACGCGTTCACAGCCGTACTTCTGGAGAATTTCGTCATAGTTCACGGCGTGGCGGTTTGGCTTTAGCTTATGGCTGTCGCGGATATAAAAGTAGCCACCCATTTTTAGGGAACGCAGACTGTGGCTGAGTAGCCAGGTAATTCCCGCGGGAGAAACTTCGTTCAGCACCCAAGTGGCAGTCACGAGATCTACAGTCTGGCTCTTGATGTCTTCGGCGTACCAGGAAGGAACGTGAGTAATCTTGAAGCGGGAATCGTTCACGAGCGCGCCCACTTCACGATTGTAGCCATTGATTTTTTCTGCGCTGATCGGATCGCAATAAGTATTGCCCGAGAGAGCCGCGAGATGGCGGAAGAAGTAGCGCTGGGCTTCGTAGGAATACTTGCTAGCTTCCAAGCCGAGGTAGCGGCCCTTAAGGAAGAAGGTACTGTACATGGCGTGGGAGCCTAAGCCCGGGCCGATATCCAAGTGGGTAGGATTCGCAGCGAGGTCCTTACAGAACTGACGAATGAAGCAATAATCTTGGGTGCGGGTGAGGGCGGTGCACTCGATATTATTTTTCACGCGCTTATCTTGGGGTAAGAAGGGGAAATAGAAATCCAGCATTCCGCGGAGAGTTTCTTCGCCTTTTTTATAGACTGCATCGTGGTCGGAAGTTTTCAGGGCCGCAAGGGTTTCGTATTTTTCGTAGTACATTGAGAGGAATTGAAGCATGGCGTACTGATCCGTGAGCATGCTGTCCATGCGATCGCCATCTACCCAAATATAGGGTGAACCGATTCGGCTCCATCGGTCATCAAACGCCCAGCCTTGGCGCAGGGCTGCATTTTCCTGAGAGTTTAAAAAATCTTTCATAGTCTTATTTCTCCGCGAGTTATTGTCTGCTTGCAATTTAAATTGAACCCTACAATTACTCTGTTTATTTATCTTTTGAAACCATTTCGTTGAGTTAAGGATTGACGCGAGCCGTTCCATTTCTCAGCGATGGGGCGTGGGAATCGTAGTCAGGATTTGAGAAACGGAGGGTAATTCTCCTTCCCAAAAGTGGGAAAGCTTCGTGGTGTCCATGACGGGAATGGAATCGTTACCGGTAAACTCTAGATGGGAGTGAGAGTTAAACCTTTTCACAAGCGATTCCGTGATTTGACGCAAGGGAATTGGATTTTTCGGGGCGAGGTTAATGGCACCCCGCGCTTGGGTCGCGCGGGCTAGCTGAGCCACCGCTTCACCGAGGAAATCCACGGTCGCGAAGCGATTATAGAGGGCGCTAGGGTTCTGGATTTTCACCGTCTGATGGGTTCGGATTTTTTCGATGGCTGCGGAGAGCCAAGTGGGAGCGGAATGCCGCCCCAGCACTGCAGGGCAACGCAGAGCAATGCTGCGTTGCGGAAGCGCGGTGAGCATTTCTTCTGCTTTTAACTTGGCGATGGCATAAGCACTGCTCGGGCTTAAAGGCTGCTCCTCGGTCCACAGCGCACGTGGATCATTTTCATATACCGAAGAGGTGGAAAGCATCAGCGCCGTTTGGATCGAAGATTTTCCCACCTCCCCGAGGAAGAGTCGGTTGGCTTCGAGAGACTGTGCATAGGCCGGGCTTAGCTCGCCTTCGGAGCGAGGCGTAGGCGCCGCTACGTGCACGAGGAGCTTCATGCGATTTAATAACTCGGGAGGAATATCCGTGAATTTCCCCAAGAAAACTTCGGCACGAGAGGATGGTTTGCGACTCTGACCAAACACGCGCCAGCCATTTTTGGCTAAAGCCTCAGCAATCGTCTGGGCGATCTCGGAAGAATAGCCGGTGATTAAAGCATTGTCTGTCTGCGACAAAGTCAGGCCCTAGCTCTTGTAGAGAACGTAGTCGTGCACGAAAAGCGCATCGATGCCCGTGCTGGCGAAGGTGGCCACGGCGTCGAGCGCGGTTTCCACGATCGGCTGGCCCTTTACGTTGAAGCTCGTATTCAAAACCACCGGGGTACCGGTAATTTTATTGAATTCCGAGATAAGAGCGTGAAAGCGCGGATTGGTTTTTGCGGAAACGGTCTGCACCCTTGCCGAGTTGTCCACGTGAGTGGTGGAGGCTACTTGTGATTTATAGCCGTCTCGTACTTGCACGGCGTAGGTCATGAAAGGCGAGGGCGCCGAAAGGTCAAAAATTTCTTGGCCGGCTTCTTCCAGGCAAGCGGGAGCGAAGGGGCGGAATTCTTCGCGGAACTTAATTTTCTTATTCACCACATCCTTCATGTGAGGAGCGCGGGGATCGGCGAGAATGGAGCGATTTCCGAGCGCGCGTGGGCCGAATTCGGAACGTCCCTGGAACCAGCCGATTACTTTGCCCTTCGCAAGGAGGCCAGCAGCTTCCTGGGCGGTATTTTCGCTTTTCTTGAAGGTTAGGCCGGTGAGGGTAAGCGCGTTCTTTACCTCTTCGTCGGTATAGGTCGGGCCCATATACACGGAGGTGAGTACTTCCGGGCGGTGCCCGGTTTGCATGGAGCCGATATAGGCACAGCCCAGGGGGAGGCCGCGGTCCGAGGAGGCCGGCTGCACGAACATTTTTTTCAGGAAAGGCAGAGCACGGATTTTTCCGTTGGCGCTGCAGTTTAGCGCCACGCCGCCCGCCACGCAGAGATTGGCGATCTTGGTGCGTTCGTAGAATTTGGTGATCAAGTGATTGAGGGCCTTCTCCAAATGCTTTTGGGCGGAGTGGGCGATGTCCTTATGGCGCTGAGTGATCGGCTCCGAGGGCAAGCGCGGGGCGCCGAGAAGCTCATTAAGCTTTTCCGAATAAATGGGTTCTACGCTGGAGGAAATCGGCGGGGATTTGCGCACGAAATCCATATTCACTTCGTAGCCCTGATCGGTGATCTTCAGGATTGGCGAGAGATCGTATTTGTCTTCCCCGTAAGGCGCGAGGCCCATGAGCTTATACTCGTCTTCGCCGATCGAGAAGCCCATGTGCTGGGTGATCATTGCGTAGAACATCCCGAGGGAATTTTCGGCTTCGTAAGTTTCCAGCACTTCGATCGTATCGCCTTTGCCCACGCCGAGCGCGCAACTAAGACGATCGCCGCGGAAATCGTAGGATACGCACATCGCTTCGGAATAGCCGGAGGCGTAGTAGGTGGAAGCGAGGTGGGCCAACTGATGGTTCACGAGCTGGATTTTGGGCTGGTGATGGAAATAGTGCTTAAAAAATAGGCCGAGGCGCTCTTCCATCTTCTCGTAGGTGGCGCCGGGGCAGAGAACGAGGTCTACGTCCTTCATCTTTAGGCCGGCTTCTTTGAGGCAGGCGTTAATGGCGAAGATTGGCATTTGTCCGCGAGCGGCCTTGATCTTGAGGAAGCGCTCTTCTTCGCAAACGGCGATAACTTTTCCGTCTTTGATAAGGGCTGCGCCGGCATCGTGTTGCCCAAGCGTGAATCCCCCATGAATGCCTAAAATGACCATATGCGCTCCGTACGGGTGATGAATATTGAATTTTTCATATCAGGAGCCTACCACTGTAGCAAACTTATTGGCCGTCTTGGGCAAAGGATGGCCGACCGAATCAATTTTCGGGCTTTTCATAGGGAAAATGGGGGTATTTTAGAGGGCCGGAATGCCCTCGGCCTCTATCTTCTGGTGGAGGTACTGGCAGCTCAGGTGGGAGAACATGAGCTGGGCGTCTTCGCAGATGCCGTAGTTGTAGGTCTCGAAATAGAGGGCTACGTCGCTTAAGGGGCGTAGCTTTCCACCCGAGAAGCCTACGAGGCTGATCACTTTTCCCCCCTTTTCCTTGGCGTACTCCACGGCTTTAATCACGTTCGGAGAGTTTCCACTCGCGGAAATCGCGATGCATACGTCGCCGGGATTCATTAGGTTCTTCAGCTGTTCGGCGAAAACCGTCTCGTAGCCGTTATCGTTCGCATAGGCGGTGAGCAGGCTCATGTTGTCGGCCAGGCCGATCACGCGTAGGCGCCGTTTATCGTGTACCGAGCTGCCCTTGGAGAGGTCATTCACCATGTGGGAGCTGGTTCCGGCCGATCCCCCGTTGCCGAAGATGAAAATTTGTTTATTGCCTTGGTAGGCGGTCCATAGAAGGTCCATCGCCCGAGTAAAATGCTCGGTGCGGTATACTTCAAAAATGGGAAGGGCTTCGGCGAGGTATTTAGTAACGAAATCTTTAGCTGTCATGGCTTCCTAGTTTTTCAGGTTTCAGTGGCTTCCGCTAGTTATCATCTGAATTCCCCCGAAAACAAGAAAATGTCGCTCGGTGTCGAGGGAATTAGGCATAGAATTAGCCTCTTTCTCAAGATAAGAAATTTTATGCAGCATTTCGACTACGTGATCGTAGGGGGCGGGATCATCGGCCTTACTCTGGCCAAAGAGCTGGCTTCCACGCGCCCCCCTGCGAAAATCGCCCTTTTCGAGAAGGAAACCAGTACGGGGTTTCACGCGAGTGGTCGCAACAGCGGAGTGGTACATGCGGGATTGTACTATCCGCCCGGCAGCCTAAAGGCCCTCCTCTGCGTAGAAGGAGCACGAAAACTCAGGGAATACGTACAAGCGCGGAACTTGCCCTATGCTCAGGTTGGGAAACTTCTCGTGGCCTCGACCGACGAAGATTTGCCTCGGCTTGACCTCATCGAACAGAGATCTAAGGCCAATGGCGTACCGGTAGAAAGGCTCACGCAGAGCCAGGCTAGGGAGATCGAACCCGCCGCTAAAACCCACCGCACGGCGCTGCTTTCTCCTCTCACCGCGGTGATTGATAATAAATCCGTTTTGGCCTCTCTTGTGGAAGAGCTGAAAGGAAAAATAACGCTTCGGTTCGGGGCGAGCGTAGAGAGGCTCGAAGTGGAGGCGGGAAGTTTCGAGGCGGGCGGTGAGCGATTTAGTTACGGGCACCTGATTAATACTGCGGGGGCTTATGCTGATAAGCTGGCCCACCGTTTTGGGATAGGGGAGCAATACCGCCTTTTGCCCTTTCGCGGGGCTTACGTGGGCATGACCGCTCCCTGGACCGAAAAAATCCGTCATCTTATCTATCCTACTCCCGATCTCTCGCTGCCTTTTCTCGGCGTGCACGTGACGAAATCTGTGCACGGAAAGATTTGGGTTGGCCCTACGGCGGTGCCGGCGCTGGGCCGCGAACACTATCAGGGTTTACGAGGCATAGAGCTCGAGGGCGCGGGTTTTCTCGGGGAAATTTCCCGGATGTGGCTGATGAATAAAAACAATATGCGCCGCCATGTGCGTTCGGAAGTGGCTCGCCTATGGCCCGCCAATTTCCTCTCGGAGTTGCGTGGGCTTTTACCCGGGGTTTCTGGATCTGATTTGTCGGCCGAGGTGAAATCGGGGATCCGGGCCCAGCTGGTGGACACGAAAAACCATCAGCTCGTTATGGATTTCTTGGTTCTTCCCGGGAAAAACTCCACCCACGTATTGAACGCGGTTTCGCCGGCTTATACCGCTAGCTTCGCGTTCGCGAATTGGCTAAATAAACAGATTCCTTAGCGGGCGAAAACCTATTTATAGTATCATTCGCTCACGGAGGCGTTTTGAACAAAAACAGAATCGCGATCATTACCGCCCGGGGCGGAAGCAAAAGAATCCCGCGAAAAAATATTCGTGTCTTTCATGGACGCCCGATCCTGGCTTACCCGATCGAGGCCGCCCTCACCTCGAAGTTGTTTGCCGAAGTAATGGTATCGACCGACGATCCCGAAATCGCCGAAATCGCAAAATCCGCGGGAGCTACCGTTCCTTTTTTTCGTTCTGCCAAAAACTCCGATGATCACGCCGGAACTGCCGAAGTGATCCTCGAAGTGCTCGAGGCTTTCGCGAGGCAAGGGCGCAGCTTCGAGACCTTTTGCTGCCTGTATCCCACTTCGCCGTTCGTGAACGCCGCTCGCTTGCAATCGGCCATGAAACTGCTCGAAGAGGGAAATACCAAAACGGTGATACCTGTGGTTGCCTTCAGCCCGCCTATCCAGCGCGCCCTGAAAATCGAATCTGGAAAGTTACGCTGGCTAGACGCGGCTTACGCGAAAGCTCGCTCTCAGGATTTAGCCGTTTCCTATCATGATGCCGGGCAATTCTATTGCGGGAAGGTGGCGGAGTTCCTCCAGAAGCCGCTATTGTTTTCCGATGATACGGCGCCTCTCGTGCTTCCTGAGACCGAAGTGCAAGACATCGATACCGAAGACGACTGGAAAATTGCCGAACTTAAATACCAGTTGTTGCGAGGCACGAAGGGCTGAGGCGTGGTAAACACTCAATCTATGTCACAGCTGTCTCTAGCCGAATTAGAAGCGCTCTTTGATCGCCTTTGGCCGCTTCCCCGCAGCATTACGGGCAACGGTCTCCGAGACTCGCTAAAGATTTTGGGCGAAGTTGTGCCATTGAAGCTAGTGGAGGTTCCCACCGGTAAGGAAGTATTCGATTGGACGATCCCGCCTGAATGGAACGTGGCGGAAGCTTACGTGGTGGATCCAAAAGGTAAAAAGATCTTGGATTTTTCCGAGAATAATCTCCACCTTGTGGGCTACTCGATTCCTTTCGAAGGAGAAATGACCCGCCAAGAATTGGATGCGCATCTCTATTCGCTTTCCGAGCTTCCCGAGGCTATTCCCTACGTTACTTCTTACTATAACAAGCGCTGGGGATTCTGCCTGAGTCAAAAACAGCGAGACGATTTACCCGAGGGCAAGTACCAGGTGGTGGTACGCAGCTCTTTAAAAGAAGGTTCGCTTACCTACGGGCATTTCATATTGGCGCCGGAGTCCGGAAAATCCGAAGGCGAAATTCTACTCAGCACCTACCTTTGTCATCCTTCGATGGCGAATAATGAATTGTCGGGCCCCTTGGCTTTGGCTTCGCTCTACCGGGCGTTGAAAGCCATGCCTGGCCGGCGTTTTTCTTACCGGTTTGTGGTTGCTCCGGAGACGATTGGCGCCATTGCCTATCTGAGCGAGCACGGGGAAGCGATGAAACGCGATTCCCGGGGTGGATTTGTATTCACCTGCTGCGGGCTAAAGGACGAATTTACTTTGAAGAAAAGTAAGCGCGGAGACAGCGCGGCCGATCGTTGTGCCGTCAATATTTTGCGCTTTAGCGGCAAGGGCCATCGCGTAGATGATTTTTTTCCCACTGGTAGCGACGAGCGACAATTTTGCTCGCCCGCGTTCAATTTACCGGTGATCTCGATTTCGCAAGGCCGGTATATGGAGTATCCCGAGTATCATACCTCGCTCGACAATAAAGCCCTGCTTTCCTTCGCGGCCATTCAAGGCGCCGTGAATTTGCATCTTAAAATCATCGAAGCCTTAGAGGGGAATCGCACTTACCGGGCGCTTCATACCGAGTGTGAACCTCAGCTCGGCAAAAGGGGGCTTTACCCTACGGTAGGTAATTTCCGGGAAATCGGCGATGAGCTCCTGCGGATCAAATATTTGCTTTTCTACGCCGACGGGAAGAATGACCTCTGTCATCTGGCGGAAATCGCGAAGTGCAGCGTATTGGATCTAGTGCCTCTGGCGCAAAAACTCGAGGCCGCCGGCCTTCTAGCCGAAGTAAAATAGCTATTTCGTTTTTTTCCAGTGAGTCACGCCGTTTTCCGTTTTTACGAGCGTAAAGCCGGCGGATTTAGCGATCCGCATGGAGGCTTCGTTTTTTTCCAAGATCCGGGCGGTGAGGGGGAGGTCAGTCAGTCCGGAGGCTTTAGCTACTAGCTCTTTTCCCTTTCCCTTGCCTCGAAAGGCGGGAGCCACCGTCCAGGAAAGTTCACAGTCCCTATCGCCACAATCTAGGCGGACGGTCCCCACGGGATGGCCGGATTCTTCGGCTATAAATAGCATTCGTTGCTTACTTTGAAGAGTGGCCTGTAACCAGGCCTCGTGGGTGGCGCGGCTCACCTCGGCGGAATCGAGGGAATTAGCCCTAGTTTCGGGATCATTGCGCCAAAGTAGGAGTAGCTCGGAATCGGTGATTTTTACTCGTCGGAACTCCAGAAGATCCCCTCCCTTTAGCTAGAGAGTACCATGGGCGAAGTGCGTTATGTTATCATCGATTCCGGCCCTGCTTCCTGCTTGTGGAATTGGAGCTTTCGGGCCAAAAATGGGGACTGCACCTAAATTAGGGGTTATTTTCAATTGTCTAAGGGCGTTACGGACAAATATTCACTGCTGCCGATCCAGGATTCGCTCCAATGGAACCGATTCGTGGAACGGAGCCCGGACGCCACGCTTTTTGCGCGGGCAGAATACCTCGAGGCCACCGGGCGTAAGATCGCTTATTTTCAGGTGATCAAGGGCGGGGAACCTCGCGCCGGCGTTTATCTCGTATTGGACGAGACCGATTCCGAAAAAACGGATTTCGACGATTTGGTTATCTACAGCGGCCTCGTTCTTTTCCCACCAAGCGGCAACGAGGGTAATCAGACTATTCTTTCCAAGCGATTTGAAATAACGGAATTCGTGATCAGTGAACTTGCGCTAAAGTTTAAAAAAATCATGATGGCGTTAGCGCCTAGCCTCAACGATATTCGCCCATTTCTCTGGCATAATTACCATGAGGCCGATGCGGCGAAAAAATTCTCGATTCGTATCCGCTATACCACGTTGGTCAATATCGAATCGATTCGTGGGAATTCCGATGAGCAAGCTTGCTTGGCCTACGAAGAAATGAGTTCATCGCGCCGGCAAGAAATCCGTTACGCGAGAAAAGACGGGATAAGCGCCTCCGAAAAAGGCAGCGTCGCCGATCTTATCCGTCTTTATAGGGCTACCTTCGCCAAACAGAACGCCGAAATGGCGGAAGTAGACGCCCGCTGCCGGCGAATCGAAGCATTGGCCTCTAACCTGCTGGAAATCAACCTCGCGAAGCTTTTCGTGGTGAATAACAAAGAGGGGAAGGCGGTTAGCGCGGCGCTTTTTGGCCTTCACGGTAAAAATGCCTACTATCTTTTCGGCGGGAACGATCCAGAGCATATCGACCGTTATTCAGGCACGATAGTGATCTGGGACGCATTTAAGGCGTTAAGCCAAGTGGGCATCACCATGGTGGATCTTGAAGGCGTAAATAGCCCGGCCCGCGGCTGGTTTAAGCTCAGTTTCGGCGGCACCTTGAATCCGTACTATCACTGTATTCTCGATCCGGGAAAATAAGTGGCTCCGCATCCGGTAAAACTCCTGGCTCTTGAAGAAATCTCGCCGCGAATCGTGGCATCTCCCCCGCTTTTTTTTCTCGCCAAATTTCTTCTAAGGATAAATTTTTTCCTCGCGAGAAGAAATATGGAGGCCGATGATTGGGTATTGGGCCCGGCGGCCCTTAAGGAAGTTGCGGTTTCGCTAGGGTACCAGGCGATCGCCTGGCCGGAGCTGCGTTTGCTTGCCAGCTGTTACGCGGAAGATTTTCGCGAGTTTAGCGATTTCAACGATGCGGCGATTAAAATCCTCGAGATGGATGCTTCAGCCTGGGAAGGGGGAATTTCCATTCCTCGCGCCCTGAGCTACCGTTTCATTTCTCCTCATGGGGAAGACTTGCCCTATTTTATCTCCGGGATCAGAAATTTTCTCCAAAAGAACCCGATTGTTTCTTTAAATCTGGCGGGAAGGGGATATTTTTGCGAACTGCTTTTGGCCGCTTCTGCCGGAACGGCCGGTACCCGGGTCCCCGTATCGCCGGCCAGCATCATTTCCGCGCTTCCCCTTATTGCGCTGGAAGAATGCGCCAAAATTTATGGAGATGTTAAGCGAGCGTTAAGGCATTTTTCGCGGCGATTTGTGCATATCTCACGACGAGATCTTTCTTCTTTTCGGGGCGGCGTTATTTTCGGCATGGGTAAAGAGCGAGTATACCACTATGCCCGGCCCACTATGCGGGCACTAGAGAAAAAGGGAACCAAGGCGATCGCTCTCCAACCTTTTTTTTCCGTTCGCCTAGCTCCCGAAGTAGTGAATCTCGAAGATCTACTCGCTGAATTTCCCCTCAAGCGGGACTACTTCTCTTTGCACGGAAAACTTGCGCGTCTTTGGCGCGCGAAGCGTACGTTAATCCAAGCTTTGACCCATGAATATGAAGGCGTAAACATCGCGAAGTTCCATGCGGCGGCCATGAGAGAGATTTGGTTCGACGAGGCGGCCATCGCCGCGCTTACCGCCCGCTATATCGACCGTGCGATCTCAAAAATAGCGCCGGTGGCCTTCGTTTTCACCGATCCGCTGGAGTTGCCTTATATTTCGGCCGATACGGCCCGACGGCTTAAAATTCCGGCGTTCTACGATCAGCAGATCATGGATGGATACAATTCTTCGGCCACGCTGGTAGAAAATCATATTCGCGGGATGGGCGATTTCTATGCGGCCCTTACGCCTTGGTTCATCGATCGCTGGGAGGCAAAAGGGATTGCGAAGCGGAGTAGTTCGCTGAACGCGGGTAGCGTGCTGTTCGAGCGGGTATTCGACGAAAAATCCAAGCAAGCAGCCGAAAAAAGTGTGCGGCAAAAGCTGGGGCTAGATCCGCAGAAGCCGATCTTTCTCTTCCTTTCTCGGGCTGTTTCTTTCACGCTCGGCTGGGAAGATAAAAAATGGATTTTGCGGGAATGCGAAGCCGCGGCTAAAACTTGCGGTGCGCAGATGGTGATCAAGGGCCATCCATTCGAGGACCGTGCCTTGCTGGAAGATCAGGCTAGGCGGTATTGCGTCGGCGCAAAAGTAGTCATCGGAGAGGTTCCGCTCGATCTGTTGTGCGCGGCCGCCGATGTGGTGGTGGGCACCCCCGGAAGCACGGCGAACCTGGAAGTGAATTTTACGCGCACGCCGCTGGCGATCGGCGGCAGTGAAACGGCCTTCGCGGCCTTCGATATGGAGGGCGGAAGATTCGCCTATCAGAGATATAAGTCCGGCGTTTGCGTGGTAACCGGAGGAGATCTGGGCCAGGAGATAGGCCGACTCCACGGGGATCCGGTCTATCGCGAGAAATGGATTGCCCACGGGCAAAAATTCGCCGAAAGAGTGGTGGGTCAGCTCGATGGAAAAGCTAATGAGCGCTTAGCCGAGTTTATTTTGAAAAATATCCGTTAAATTAAGCCCAGCCTTTTTGCCGCTGAATATGATTCAGAATCAGTTTTGCCGAAGGCTCGTCGGAAGGTGATAAAAACTTGCGGCGGTACTGGACGGCGGCCTCTTTATTCACCGGGAAATCTTCGAGCTTGCGCTTAGGCAGCTCTCTCACCAGCTCATTCACGGTCATATTATTCACTACGCCGGGAAAATTGTAGAAATTTCCGGGAGCGTTGTTGTGAATGATATTCCAGAAGGCGTGTGCGAGCTCGGCCGAATTTTCTTTGTACACTAAACGATATTGATGCTCGAGCTGCCACTTGGCTTCCAGGGGCACGAGATGGATTGAGGGTACGCCGTAATAGGCGGCCTCACCCACCGCGGTGGAAAAATTGGCAATGAGCAGGTCGGAAGCGGCGATTACTTGCGCGGAAGTGTAAGGATAATAATCGGGGTCCTCATAGAGGGTGTGATCGGCTAGTCCCACCTGATACGGACGAGGGGTGTGGTATTTTTTTCGGTACTTAAAAAGCAGGAAATAGCCGTTCCGCGCACAGAATTCTTTGATCTTAAAGAGCACTTCTTTTTCCGAGGGGTCGCGAAAAGCAGCGGCTAGGTAACCGGGTCTTTCCACGATCGACCACCAAAGCATCTTCCAGAATTTCGCTTTTCCCACTTTGCTGTAAAATCGCTCGTAACTGATCGGTAAGATCAGGATGTGCAGCAAGCGTTTCCAAAGCTCCGGCACCCAGAAAATGCGCTGGGCCCAATAAGTAATGCCGGGTTCGAACACGTACACGGTCACCACTTTA
The DNA here is from genome assembly GCA_050246755.1 of Bacteriovoracia bacterium. Classification (GTDB taxonomy): domain Bacteria; phylum Bdellovibrionota; class UBA1018; order CAIPTA01; family CAIPTA01; genus JAKFYM01. Next base: position 1,096,695 of record JBFWVL010000001.1, on the reverse strand, counting down.
GCATCGGGAGGAATTCCCATTTTTTTGCGAACCGCATTTCGGTCGATCATGGCGAAGTGATCGAACTGGGGTACGCCGAGCGGGACTAGTTTTTTTCTGAGGCTCAAGATTTCGGGAGAGTTAGGCTCGGCCCTTTTGGAAAGGAGATAAAAAGTTTCTGCGGCCTTGGCCCAATATTCCGTGGCGCAATAGACGAAATCGAACTTATCTAAAGTTTTCGGCGCCAGGCTGGCGTAGGAGTCGAAATAGGTAGTGACCACGTGAGCCCACAGCTGGTTATCCGGCTTTTCGCAGTTCGGTGGGCGATCCGTGAATAGAATGATGTCGCCTGCATTTTCGGTTAGACGCGCAAGTTCCGCATCGCCGCTATAGTCGCGGTAGCTCGGAGTGCCGCTAGAAAATCTCGGCATCTTTTCCGCAGAAGGGGTTTCGTACCATTTGGTGGTTTGCGAAATATCTTTTTGATCGAGCCAGCATTCTACGGTGAAACCACGTGAGAGGGCCTGATCGATCAAAGGCGCGTACCATTTGTTGATCAGGATTCGCTCGATAACGAAGACGATTTTTTTCAAAATCTACTTCACTTTCTCCGCCACTAAATTCCAGCTGGCGTAGACGAAAGAGTCTGCGGGAATTTCACGGCGCATGATTTTTTCTTCCAGAAGGAGAAAGCGGAAATCTTTAAAAATTTCGTTCAGGTCCTCTTGGTCGGAAAAATGGACCAGACCCAGATTGGCGAAGGGGCCTTGATTAAATTTTCGGGTATGTGGATCCGTACCTGAGCTTTTCTTGAATTCCGAATAGCTTTTCGAAAACCAGTCGATCCCCACGAACTTGCCTCCCGGCTTAAGCACGCGATGCACCTCCCGGATGATGGAAAGTATAGACTCCCGGGAATTATGAGTCACGGCGGCCCGATCGATAACCGCGTCGAAGCAGGTTTCGTAGGGGAGGGGGCGGGAAAAATCTCCCTGCCGGATATTAGCCGCGTATTTCGGAAAGCGCTCTGCAATCGCGGAAACGGCTGATTCGCTACCGTCTAGTCCCCAATAGTCCACGCCGAGGGATTCAAAAAAAGGGATATTCGCACCGAGGCCGGGGCCAAGCTCCAAAACTCGGTACTCTTTATTTTGGGGCCGCGCGTGACGCATTACGGCGGAAATCAGATCGGACCATGGCCAGAGGCTTTTTTGAGCCCCTTCTCGGTAGCGGTCTTCCCAATCGGTGGAGTAGGTCATCTTACCCTCGAAGTATTTGTCCGTTTCCGGTGTTCTACCATATTCAAGAGTGAAATGGACGCCTCCTCCACCTTGACCCCGGCCCTCTCCGAGCGATAAAACCCCTTATTGCTCTCGATCTCCCAGCTCAACTCCGACGCTTGGCGTTGTTGGCTATGGAAGGAAGGTTTGTGGAAAAACTTAAACAGTCGATTCAGGCCCCGTTCCGCGCGCTCGGATTTGAGATCCGGAGACTACGCGCCGTGGAACCGCTGCCGCCGGATTTCGATCCAGAGTTTCGCAAAATTCACGAGCTTTGCCGTCCTTTCACCATGACCTCCGCCGAGCGAATGTTCTCGGTCTGGCAAGCGGTTCGCTACGTTGTGCAAAATAATCTTTCCGGCGATTTCGTGGAATGCGGAGTATGGCGCGGCGGAAGCTCCATGGTGATGGCTTATACCTTGTTGGCCCTTGGCAAAACCGATCGGGATTTATATCTCTACGATACTTTTTCCGGCATGAGCGCCCCTACGGATTCCGATGTAAGCCATTCCGGGAAGAGCGCGCAGCCTAAATTCGATAAGCAGCAGCGCGAGGATCATAACGACTGGTGCTATGCGGGCATCGAAGAGGTGCGTAAGAATATTCTTGCTACCGGATATCCCAGCGCGAAAGTTCATCTTATTCAGGGAAAGGTAGAGGAAACGATACCTTCGCAGATCCCTAAAACCATCTCGCTGCTTCGCTTGGACACGGATTGGTACGAATCCACCAAGCACGAGATGGAGCATTTGTATCCTTTGCTCGCGGCCCGCGGAGTTTTGATTCTCGATGATTACGGCCACTGGCTCGGCGCGCGCAAGGCGGCCGATGAGTATTTCGCTGCTAAGGGAGTCCATCCGCTTCTACAGCGAATCGATTATACTGGCCGCATGATGCTGAAGGCATAGATGGCAAAAATAGCGCTGCGAATCGATGATATCGGAGCCAGTACCAAGCAGTTCGAGCAATATACCCGCAATCGCTGGCTAAACGTGGGAATCCTCAAAGACCGCCGCCTATTCGGGGCATGGGGGCCGTACCGTGAGATGACGGTGAAAGAGTGGGAAGAAGTATACGCCCTGCTGCGCGAGCAGAAAGCCAAGCTCACCGTGGCCATCACGGGCTGCTGGGTAGAGGACGACGCTTCGCTTACGCCGTTTCCCGAAAAATTTCCTGAGGAAGCCCGGATACTAAAGGCCGGAATGGAAGAAGGTCTGCTCGAGATCGCCGGGCATGGCCTTACTCATTGTATCGTGGACGGAGGAAGATTCCGGCCCCGGTTTCTGGGAAGCAACCGAACTTTCCACCGGGAATTCTGGAACTGGGTCCCGGACCCCGTGCATCACGCTTCGGTGACCCGCTCACTGGAAATTTTGGAAAAATATTTCGGGGAAAAAATCACCTCTTATGTCCCGCCGGGGAATGTTTACGCTGCAGCCACGCTGGAAGCTTGTCGTCGGAATGGGATCAAAGTGGTGAATTGCCATAACCCCAAGCTGCCCGCTCCCGCGCCAGTTCGCGTGGTAGGAAACGAACAGGTGCTCTCTTTCCACGACCGCGAAATCGTGCTCGAAGGCGCCGCATGGCTGCAAAAAAAAATCATTGAATACCCAAAGGACACGGAATTTTGTTTCGTGCGCGACCTATGATTACTTTTCGGCGGGAATACCTCGATGCCGAGCTGGAAGCATTGTTGCCGACGATGGCCGGTCGTGTGCTGGACGTGGGAGGGCGGAAATCGAATAAGCGCGGCCGCTTTCGCCCGCCACTGGGTCAAGTGAGCTCTTGGAAATATGCCAATCCGGACGCCGCCGCGGAGCCCGATTTCCTGGCGGGAGCGGAAAGTATTCCGGCCACCGACAGCAGCTTTGATTTGATCGTGATGACGGAAGTATTGGAGTACGTTTCGAATCCCGCCGCTGCCCTTACGGAAATGAACCGCCTGCTCGTACAGGGCGGGCGGTTGATACTATCGGTTCCGCTACAATGCCCGGTGCATGGAGATGCAGAACAGGATTTTTTCCGTTTCACTCGGGCGGGCACTGCCCTTTTGCTTAGCCGAGCCGGATTCCGCAATTTTTCGATTAGCGAAATGGGCGGTCTGGGCGCGATTCTGTTCGACGCCCTCGAAGCCGCTACGGGATACGCACACCCGGGCCAACGAAAGCTTTCGGTGAAGATCTCGCGTAAGCTGCTATATTTTGCCGAGCCTCTTTTTTGGCTGGTGGAGAAAATTTTTAGAAAACAACGTTCTTCCCTCACCACGGGATACTTCGTGGTGGCAACGAAATGAGGCGCGCGTATGTTCCTTCCTGAAACCCGGATGAAGTGGAATATCCTAAGGAAAAAGTTCCTCTCGAAGTTCTTAGGGAAATCCATTGACGTCAAGGATTCCTGGACCTCCACTCCCGCCGCGCTGGGAAATATGGTGGATTTCTTGAATTGGTTCGATACCACCGCCTCGGTGGCCGAATGCCTGGAAAAGGCCCAGCGCGACTGGCACTATCGTTTTCAGCTGTCTCCCCAGTTTAACAAGGTAGACAAAGGTGCCGCGCTCGAGATCGGATTCGGTGCCGGCCGGCTTTTACATCAAGCAGCCAAGGAGTTCCGTGAGGTCTACGGCGTGGATATTCACGGTGCTTTCGATAAGTCGCGTGAGTTTCTGCGCATGAACGGCGTGGAGAATCCCAAACTATTCTTGCGCAATGAGATCTCAGGCGTGCCCGATGAGTCGATAGACTTTGTTTATAGCTTCATCGTGTTTCAACATTTCGACAGCGTAGATGAAGTGAGATTTTACCTTGACGCCATAAGGCGCATTTTGAAGAAAAATGGCTACGCGCATATCTATTTTGGAAAAAATCCGGACCGCGGAGTGACCGTAACCAAGCCGGAAGATTTTCAGCTGCGCGATTGCAGCCTTTTCATCGAGCCGGCCATGATGCGGGAGCTAATCTCACAGCAGTTCGAAATTTTGGAATTTCAAGATAAACTGCCACGCGACCCCGAAAAGAATACCGGCGAGTCGGTGCAAGCCTCGGTTATTTTCCGGCGGAAATAGCTAAAAATTCAGGTAACCCGTGAAATATTTTTTCCAGAGCGGCAATTGGGATTCGTATGTATTCGCGGCTGCCGTGAGAAGCCCATTCTCAATTATTTTTTTGCTCAGTGCGGTCTCGTTGAGCGCCTGAAGCGCAAAAGAGGCAATCGCGTCTGCGTCTTCTACCTCGGCCATCATTCCATTTTCGCGGTGGCGAACAAGATCCATCGCTTGGCCTACCTTGGTGGTAACGAGCGGAATACCCGAAGCCATGGATTCCAGCACTGCCTTTGGACCCCCCTCTTCGCGGCTCGTTACTAGGTAGAGATCGAGTGCCTGATAGAATTTTCCTAGGTCTGCATAGTGTTCCAGCAAAACGTGACGATAAGGAATTCCGGCCTTTTCCAACCCGCTTTTCACGTATCCGCGGGCCGGACCGGTGAGCAGCACGTAAAGCTCGGGAATTTTTTCTTTGAGCTGCGTGAGCGTGCGTAAGAGAACGTCCGGGCCTTTTACCCACTTGGGCTCCAGGCCTTCACCCCATCCTTGCCCGTCTTTCTGGAATGAGCCGATCACCACGGAGCTTTGGGGAATTCCGAGGATTTTCCTTTGAGAAATTTTTCTTTCACGGGTTTGCGGCTGAAAATAACCGCGATTTACCGCAATCGGGATCAAATGAATGCGATCGCGAGGAACGCCCGCGTTTTCGGCCACCGGCAACATTCCCGAATAGGAGATTCGAACCCGGTGAAGGGCGTTGGCATGCTTTTTTATCGTATCGAACACAGCGCGGAATGCCGGATCCTGTTCCGGTTTGCCATGATAGTAGTCCACGCTAACCCGGTGCTTTCCTTGAAAGACACGGGGATCTTCTAGCGAAAAAAAAGAACTATAGTGTACGCATTGCTCTAGCCGGGAAAGCGGGCGATGGGCCCGATAGGCGGTGAGGCCGAGTTTTTTGGAAATAGCGACTAGTTCCCTAGTATCTTCATCGAGAGACCATCCGGCAAAATCGGTGGCTACCAGCAATTGGGTATAGGGTTTTGCCAGAAGGGCGCGGGCATTGGCACCTAGACCTATGACCATGCGGGAAATAGGATTCACCGCGACGCTCCGCGTTTTATTTTGATGAAAGAAATTTGGCTTAGGTTCATCATGGTTGCAGCGCTTTATTTTGCCATTAACCCAATCGGGAAAGGTAGATTTTAGTGCCTAATCCGTCTAAACCTTTTTATAGACGAAACGCTGTTCCCGAGGCCCGTTTTTGATGAAAGAAAATCAGCCGGAATCAAAGAGCTTCTTGCTGGGTATACCCCTGCTTGGGCGCTATTTTTTCTATTATGGCATCTTTCGCCGTTATGCCGGTGATCGCGCGCTTATTTTAGGCGGAATTTCCGTATTTAGCACGCTCACCGAAGGAGCTGGTATCGCCGCGTTCATCGCGTACATCCAGTTTTTGGCCGCGAACGGTACGCAGTCCTCGCCGATTATTTCTAAACTAATAGAAATTTTTCAATGGCTGGGAATCGAATTTGTGCCGACGCGGGTGATTCCCGTGCTGGTATTGGTGTTTGCGGTGAGAAGCTTGCTGGTATTTATTGGGAAGGGCTATCATTTCCGTTTGTACTCAAAAATTCTCGGCGGCATCAATGAAGACCTCGCGCAAGCCGTGGCCTCGATGCGCTATTCCGAATACCTTAAGCACAATTCCGGCTTCTTCACTCATTTAGTGACCACCGAAGTGTATCGCTCGGTAACCGCCTTCTATCAAATTTCAGCGATGGTGCCGATGGTGATTTCTATCTCGCTTTATATTCTTCTCTCCATTCGGGTGGATTGGCGATTTACCGTGCTAGCCGGAATGTTTGGCGTAATCACCGCGCTAATCGCACGGATGGTAATGAAAGGGACTTCCGCCGCGTCGCGCGAATTGTCTCAGTCCGAATCGAGCATGAGTTCGCTCGTGGTGCAGTTGCTGCAGTCTTTTAAATATCTTTTTTCCACCGGATCCTTGGGTCCTCTGCAAAAGAAAATTTCTAAAAGTGCCGGACGAGTTGCGGCTGCGGGTTCGCGGATTGGGTTCTTATCCGCGATTTTACCCGCTAGCTCTGAAACCGTGATCGTGGCCTTCCTGGGGAGCATGGTTTACCTGCAGACGCAGGTGTTCGGTCGCACCGTGGAAGCGATGATGGTGGCCATGCTATTCCTCTATCGGGCAATGCGGGAAACTACCACCCTGCAAGGATCTTGGCAGGGATTTAACTCCTATGTGGGTGGTGTAGACGTGTTGATCAAGACGCTAAAAGACCTTCGTGGAACGGCCGAGCCGAAAGGCGGAAAAGCCTTTCAGGGTATCGGCACGGGTATCGATCTAAAGAACGTTACCTTCGCCTATGGAGAGGCGAAAGTTTTGAAAAATGTAAATTTACATATTCCTGCCAATTCCATGGTGGCCTTTGTGGGAGAATCTGGGGCCGGCAAGTCAACGTTAGTGGATATGCTCACGAGCCTGATGCTTCCCTCCGAGGGAGATGTATTGGTGGACGGAACCAGCTATCGTGATCTCGATCGCAATTCGTTACGAGCTCGCATCGGTTACGTGACGCAAGAGAGCGTGGTTTTCGACGATACGGTGGCCAATAATGTTTCTCTCTGGCGCTGGGATCAATCGGTGGATGGCCTGGAAAACGTGCGGGTGGCGCTGAAGCGAGCCAATTGTCTTTCCTTCGTAGAGAAATTTGCCGGTGGCTTGCAGGAAATCGTAGGCGAACGGGGCATTCGTCTTTCTGGTGGACAACGGCAAAGGTTATCTATCGCGCGCGAGCTTTATAAGTCGCCGGCCCTGATGATTCTCGACGAAGCCACCAGCGCACTAGATTCTGAATCCGAACGCGCCGTACAGGATAGCATCGATGCATTGAAGGGCACCACTACCATCGTGATGATTGCTCACCGTCTTGCCACGGTTCGAAATTGCGATCTGATCTTTGTGCTTAAAGAGGGCTCGCTAGTAGAGACCGGGAGTTTTTCGGAGCTCTATAAAAGCGGAAAATATTTCCGCGCCATGTGCGATGCGCAGAGCTTGCAGTGAGAGTTGCCGAGTGAGCTTTTGGCATGGAATAAAATTATGGGCGGCGGGTGGCGAGCTTGCCGTGATTCACGAATTCCATAAACCTCCCTATGGCGGAGGCAATCAATTTCTATTGGCGCTGATCCGGGAACTGGAAAATCAAGGCATTAAGGTAAGCCAGAATCGTGTTGGCCCGGCCACCAAAGTGCTGCTGGTGAATTCTTTCAATTTCGATTTTGAAAAAGTAAAACGCTACAAAAATAGAAATCTGCGCATCATCCATCGCGTAGACGGCCCGGTCTCGGTGTATCGATCTTTACCGGATTCGACGATTGATAGGCGAATTTCGGATTGGAACCTAGAAATGGCCGACGCCACGATCATGCAGAGCCGCTACAGTAAAGAGATGCACGAGGCGCTGGATATTCACTTTAAGGCGCCCGTGATCATTCCTAATGCCGTGAACCCTGCCTTTTTTTTCCGTTCCGATCAGGCGCGGGATAAAAAAAGAAAAATCAGGATCGCCGGCACTTCTTGGTCCACTAACCCTAAGAAGGGTTTGGCCCTCTACAGTTGGCTCGATGAAAACCTCGATTTCAGCCGGTATGAGCTAAGTTTTATGGGACGCATTGAATCTAAGTTTAAAAATATTAAAGCATATGCTCCACGGGGCAGCGAGGAAGTAGGCGCTTTTCTCCGGCAGCAGGATATTTACTTTATGCCGAGCGAGAATGAGTGCTGCTCGAATGCGTTGATCGAAGCCCTCACATCGGGCTTGCCGTCCGTATATAAAGACTCGGGGAGCAGTCCGGAGCTAGTGGGTAAGGGTGGGGAGCCTTTTCATAATGTAGAAGAAGTGCCCGCGCTTTTTGCGCAAATCGCTGATAAATTAGATGAGTATCGCGAGCATATTCGAGTGCTTTCGATTTCCGAGGTTGGCCGGAGATATTCCGAAGTACTGAAAGTGGCGGGTTCGAAGTGAGCGCAGAAAAAAAAATTGTCGTTATTCTCCCAGCTTACAACGAAGAATCCACCATCGCTTCCACGATGGCCGAATTTTTCCGTAAAATGCCGCGGGCCGATATCGTGGTGGTAGATAATCGTTCGGCCGATCGCACCGCTGAGGTGGCGGCCAGTCAATTGAAGGCCCTTGGTGCAAGCGGAATGATCCTGCGGGAACCGCGCCCGGGAAAAGCCAATGCGCTTCGCAAGGCTTTCCGCGAAGTAGATGCCGATATCTACGTGATGGCTGACGCTGATTTAACTTATTCGGCGGATGATCTGCCCACCTTGTTGGCTCCCGTAGTGAATGGATTGGCCGATATGGTAGTAGGAAACCGCCATGCCAATGCGGTTTACCGCGCGCAAAACACGCGGCCACTCCACGATTTTGGCAATAACCTCGTGCGTTGGCTGATCAACACTCTTTTTCATACCCAGCTTTCCGATATCATGACGGGTTACCGCGTGCTCAGTTACCGTTTCGTGAAAAGCTTTCCGATTTTATCTGAAGGGTTCGAGGTAGAAACGGAGATGACTCTTCACGCGGCCCACCACCGCCTGGCGGTACAGGAGCTGCCGATTGACTACCGGAAACGCCCGGAAGGCAGTTTTTCCAAGCTCAATACCTTTAGTGACGGTTTTCGGGTGCTGAAGATGGTTCTTTGGATCTTTAAAGATTACCGTCCGCTGCCATTTTTCTTCGCGCTTTCTTTTTTGGCTTTTGCCTTGGGTCTTTTAATTGGTGTGCCCGTTATCACCGAATTCATGCATACGGGCCTAGTGCCGAAATTTCCCTCGGCGATTCTAGCCACCGGACTGATGGTTTTCTCTATGCTTTTTATCGCTACGGGCCTGCTGCTGGATACGGTGGTAAAAATCCAGCGCGCTAATTTCGAGCTGGAACTTCTTCGCAGATTTCCTCACCCTTTCCGTAAGGTACCTTCGGGTGAGCAATAGTAACTGGAAGCCACTGGTGCGCAGGGCCCTCGATCTTCTCGTTTATTTTTGGTTAAAGTTTTGGTTAAAAAAAACGAACGGTCTTTCCGTGGTTTACGCCGGGAAGACCCACCCTAAATCCACACTGGCGGGCGGTGCGGTTAAGCTAAAATATTTATCGAGGCGTTTTCCCGACGGCGGTCATCGGGGAAATTTTTTGTATCTGGTCTCAAGCGCATTGCCCAAAGGCGCCTTGGGTTGGGCATCTGTCGCCAAAGATAAGGGCCTTCGGTTCGTGCTAAACCAAAACGGCGTAGCCTATCCAGCTTGGGCGGGCAAAGAAGAAATGAAGCTGAATGCCCGCGCCCGCGCTCTTCTCGAAAAAGCCGATTTTATCATTTACCAAAGCGAGTTTTGCCGCCTCTCTTGCGAAAAATGGGTGGGCAAGGCCACCGCGTTAAGTTCGGTGGTATATAATCCGGTAGATACCACCGTTTTCCAACGTATTTCCGAAACCGGAAGGAGGCCCGTTGAGTTTTTGCTAATGGGAAGCTGCAGTCAGCCCGGGAGAATAAAGCTCCCGCTCGAGGCGCTTTCGCTGGCTAAACAACGTGGAAAAGCTTGGCGCATGCGCGTCGCTGGGCGTTTTCTTTGGGAAAATGCCGAAGCAGATTTCAGGAAATGGGTGGCGGAGCTTGGCCTGGAAGATAGGGTTCAGCGAGAGGGTCAGTACGCTCAGGCCGAGGCGGCGGAAATTTATTCTTCCGCAAAAGTTCTGATGCATATGCAGGACAAAGACGCCAGTCCTACGGTCCCCCTGGAAGCGATGGCCTGCGGGTTGCCGGTTTTGGGAATTGCTTCCGGCGGAATGCCGGAGCTCATGCCACCAAGCCTCGGTACCTTATTGGCGGTGGAGCAAGGCTGGGATTATTTTTACTATCCGAGTGCGGAAAACATTTTCACCGCTTCCGATAGGCTTTTAGCCCAAAGCGAAGACCTTTCGAGCAATTGCCGGAAACACGTAGAAGAAAAGTTCTCGCTTTCGCTCTTCGTGGAAAAGCACGAGAAAATATTCTCTAGCTTGCATTAGGCGTATCTTCTAGAGCTTTTGGCCAAAAGCGATGCAGGAAAGCTAGTCCCCCGGTCAATACGTAGACGGGATCGAATGGTAAACGATACTCGTAGATCACGCTCCATATAGAAAAAGATGCTAGGACATTGGTGGCCAGGCAGAGTAGCCAGAAGTATAGAAGCCCAATTTCCAGCGGCGCAATTTTCTTTTTTCTAATAGGCCAGAGAAGAACGGCCAAAAGCCAAAGTAGGATTGGTGGAAAGAGATACGCCATCCAATTCAAGATTGTTCCCACCTGAATCCATCCGTCGCGCTTGGGAAAAGAGCGCATGAAGTTCCAGGCGCGGAGAGAATTCGGGCCGAGCTTTGCCATTACGCCGGAAATCCCGTCTCCGCCTAGCGGAGCGGAAAAGTTAAACTCTTTTAAGGGAATCCATTGGTCCTGGGTATCGAGCGTATAGGACACATGGCCTTTATGCGTGTGAACGCGGGCGCCACTTTGCAGTGGCACGGGCTGTTTTAGGTTTCCCGCCATCGAGAGCAAGATCGTTTTTGCCACTCCGCAGAAATACTTTCCGGGCTGCGCAGCCACCGCTTCCCAAGCCGCCTTTTGGAGAATGGTATAGTTACCGGTGCCCCATGCCTTGTCGGCGAGCAGCATGTACTCGAAGTAGCGGGGGTGAGAAAGAAAGTATTCATTGGCGTCCTGGGTGCTTCCAATCGGCTGGAGGATAAATTCCCGCACCGCTTTAGCCAGCTCGGCGGAATTAGGACCATTTTCCTCACGGAGAATTTGTTCTTGGGCCAGTACGCGGCCGAGCGGCAATACCACGTTGGCTCCGGGAGCCATGGAGAAAAACCCGTAGTGGCTGTAGTTCCAGAAACTCCAGGCCAGCAGGATGGGCAGGCAAGCCATGTAGAAGGCGCAAACACTCACCAGTTTCTTTGGCCAGGAAAAATTCCACAGAAATATAGGTAAGAGGCCAAGGGCCGGAAAAATCCCCGGGCGGGTAAGGGTGAAGAGGCCAACGAGAAGCCCGACCAGGAAAAAACGAATAGGACGCTGGGTTTTTACGGAGGCCAGCGTAGCCCATAATAAGAGAGGAGCTAGAATGGCCAGCGGCGGATCGTTAGAGACTACGTGAAATAAGGATCCCCAGCCGAAATGAAAAAGGAAAAGGCCGGCAAAAAATAAGCCGACTTTGCGGCCCCAAAATAAACCGATTCGATAGAGGCTCAGAATGAGGGCTACGAACAAGGCTCCCATCGCCAATTCAGCCCCCCAGGGTGGAAGGTAGGTAAGCAAAATAAAATCAAAAAAAGGAGCCATTGGCGTACGGAAGAGCATGGTGAATCTGTCTTCGGGAACCAAGCTAAAAAAATCGTAAGCGTAGTAGAGATAGGAGTGTCCGTCGCGGCCGGCCGCTAACGGCCAGGCAAGGGCTTCGATCAAAAATAGAAAGGCGGCAGCGATGGAGAGGCAGAGAGCGTCCCGCTTCATTTCCAGGCCCGGGAGATCCAGATTACGGCAAAATAGCCCCGGATGGTGCGCATTACCTTCATTTTGCTTTTCCCTTTACGCAAAGAAGTATCGAGGCGCATGGGAACTTCGGTGATCGTGGCGCCGGCGAGGATCATTTTTTTGAGGAGCTCAATCATGCATTCAAAACCATTGCGCTCCAAAATCCTGGGGCCCCATTTTTTTTGCAGCCCGAGGATAACGGAACCGCGATAGGCTCGGAAAAAAGAACTCATGGTATGGATACCGTGAATGTCGAGGAAGCTTTTCACCATGCCATTTGCAAAATGGCTGAGAATCATGCGGTAGAGCGAAGTATTGATGATCCCACCGCCGTAGGCATAGGGAGAAGCGAGGGCTACTTCCACGTTTTCCCGTTCCATACGATCGAGCATAATTTTTAACGTCGCAATACGAGAGGTATTATCTCCTTCCATTGTAATCACGGTATCTTCGGGCCGTAAAATTTCGGCCACATAGGTAAAACCGGAGGCGAAGGCCGCGCCGGGGCCTTGGTTCTGTTCATGACGGATAACGCGACAGTTTAGCCCAAGCGAGGCTGCCATTTTTTCGGCGCTGGCTTTCGTGCCGTCGGAAGAGCCGTCGTCTATTAAAACGAACTCGAATTTCCAGCTTGGAAACGCAAGGGAGAGCTCTTTCCAGCTACGCGTGAGAGTAGGGAGGTTCTCGGCCTCGTTAAGTACGGGCGCGATAACGAAAGCCTTAGCCACTAGCCGTTCCGCTTACGTACTTCGGCGAGAGTTTGGCGAATGCCTTCCTCAAGGCTTACTTTGGGTTCGTAGCCTAGCAGCGTACGGGCTTTGGTGAGGTCGGGCTGGCGGCGCATAATGTCCTTATATTGGCCGAAAACCTCCTTCATCGGAACGAATTTCACTTTCAGCTCTTTGCCGGTTTTGGCCAGGCGGTGAATCATTTTAGCCGTATCGATTACGCTAATTTCTTCGGTATTTCCGAGATTAATGATTTCACCTACCGCTTTTTCACTCTCGATAGCAAGCACGGTTCCCTCCACTAGGTCGGTCACGAATCCCATTGAGCGGGTTTGTTCGCCATCTCCGTGCACAATAATTTCTTCGTCGTTTAAGATGCTATTGATAAAGATCGGTACGTGTCCGCCGCTCCATTTGAAACTCGAGCGTGGGCTAAAGCCTCCGAAGTAACGAATGCAAACGATCGGTACTCCGTAGTCTTTGTAGTAAGCGAAAGCCATTTGCTCGCCGTAGAGTTTGGATACGGCATAGCTCCAGCGCTTAATCATGCTGGGGCCGAGAAGAAGGTCTCCATCTTCTCGGTAGGGGAGATCGGGAGACATTCCGTACACGTCGGAGGTAGAGGCGAACACCACCTTACAACCCCACATCTTGGCTACTTCGAGCACGTTTTCCGTACCCTTAACGTTCACGCTGAGCGTGGGCATGGCGGGTTCGGATTCGGAAATTTTCTTCACCGCCGCGAGATGCGCGATGGTGGCCACGTCTCGGCCGAGAATTTTCAGCGTCTCAAAATCTAAAACATCCACGCGGTAGAAACGGAAATTCGGCTTACCCATATGGTGCTGGATGTTTTCCATTTTTCCGTAGCTAAGGTCGTCCACTCCGATTACCTCGTAGTTACGTTCCATCAGCTGGTCGAGTAAGTGGGAGCCAATCATGCCGGCTACGCCGGTGATGAGGATGGTTTTCTTCTTCATATGTTCTCCTTAGGCGCCCAGGATCTTCACGATCCGGTCGGCCGCATCGCCCGAACCGAAAAAATTGGCTGGGGGCTGAGGGGTATTATTCTCGAAGGCTTTCACCGCTTTTACTACACCGGAGGGATCGGTGCCCACGACTATATTCCATCCTGTCTCGACGGTTTCGACCCATTCCGTTTCGGTACGCAAGGTAACGCAGGGCGTCTTTAGAAAAAAGGCTTCTTTTTGCACTCCTCCAGAATCGGTGAGCACGATTCGCGCATTTTCCTGGAGTAAAAGCATGTCGAGATAACCCAGGGGGTCGCAAAGTTTCACGTTCGATCCAATCTTGATCCCAGCTATTTTCGGCCTGGTGCGGGGGTGTAACGGAAAAACGACCGCTTTCCCTAGAGCGCTTAGGGCTTCGAGAGCGGCTTTTAATGCTTTCGGGTCATCCGTATTGTAAGGACGATGAATCGTAGCGAGGTAAAATTCTTTGGGCTGAAGGGAAAGGGTATGCATGGCGCGGCTTTTCTTGGCGGCGATCTGCCTGAACTGCAAAACTGCATCGAGCATCGTATCGCCCACTTTATGCACGCCCTTTTGAATGCCTTCATTTTTGAGGTGCTTCACGGCCGTTTCGGTAGGGCAGAACAGAAGTTCCGAGCAATGATCGGTAAGCACGCGGTTATGCTCCTCCGGCATGGAGCGATTAAAGGAGCGTAACCCGGCCTCTACGTGGGCGATGGGGATCCCTAGCTTGCAAGCGGCGAGGGCGCCGGCGAGGGTGGAATTCGTGTCTCCATATACAAGCAAATGATCGGGTTTATGCTGGGTTAAAACCTCTTCAATCTTGGCGAGCATTTCGCCCGTCTGCTTTCCGTGCGTGCCCGATCCCACCTGCAGATTCACGGCTGGTTTAGGGATATTCAGCTCGTCGAAAAAGACATCCGACATGTTGGCGTCGTAATGCTGGCCGGTATGAACGAGAATTTCTTCATGCCCGCCCCTCTTGAGGGCGTGGCACACGGGAGCGGCCTTAATGAACTGGGGTCTGGCGCCGAGAACCGTAACTATTTTCATTGGGTGAGCAGGCTCCGTAATTCTGTAGCAACGGTTTCCAAATTGGAATCTGGCATTCCCGGGCCTATTGGCAAACTTAGCACTTCCGCCGCCGCTTTCTCGCACTCGGGAAGGGGCGCGTATTGGCCGGCGTAAACGGGTAGGCGGTGAATCGGCACGGGATAATAAATCATCGTGGCAATACCCTTCGCGGCGAGCTTGGTTTGCACCGCATCGCGATTTACGTGGGACAAGCGTACGGTAAATTGGTGGAAAGCGTGGCCGGAAACCAATCCCGGCAAGGCGAGGCCCGGAATACCAGAAAGCAGCTCATGGTAACTCTGTGCTACCGCAAAGCGCTCCTTGTTCCAAGAATCCAGGTGCGGAAGCTTTACCCGCAGGATCGCGGCTTGGATCGTATCGAGGCGAGAATTATAGCCCACGGTTTCATTGAAATATTTTTTCTTGCCGCCATGGGTTCGCAGCGCACGGGACTGTTCCGCCACTGCCGAATCGTTAGTGAGCAGCATGCCTGCATCCCCGGCGGCGCCGAGATTTTTCGAGGGAAAGAAAGAAAGGGCGCCGGCATGTCCCAAAGAGCCGAGAAAATTCCCACTCGTTGTTTCGTGACCGCCGAAGCTCTGAGCGCAGTCTTCTAAAACTTTTAAACTATGCTTTTGCGCGAATTCTAAAATCGGGCCCATTTGGCAGCCTAGCCCAAAGAGATGAACCGGAATAATCGCCTTGGTTTTTTTTGTTAAGGCCTCGGGTAGCAGTTCCGGATTTAGATTGAACGTTCCGGGATCAATGTCCACGAATACGGGTTTCGCGCCGAGCAAGCTAATCGCCTCCGCTGTAGCGAAAAAACTGAAGCTTGAAGTAATTACTTCGTCGCCGGCGCCGATACCGAGGGCGCGTAAGCCGATCACGAGCGCATCGGTTCCCGAATTTAGGCCCACGGCGTATTTCACGCCGCTATACTTAGCCACCTCATTTTCGAAGAGCTCTACTTCTTTACCCATGATGAAATTGCCGCTTTCCATCACGGACGCGATGGCGCGGTCTATTTGCGGCTTGAGACGGAAATACTGAGGGCCGAGATCTAGGATGGGGATTTGCTTCATCCCAGCTTCTCCACGGACTCGCCTTGTTTGCGATAGCGGGCGCCGATCGAATCGATCGCCTCGCCTTTTTCGTCGAAATGGAGGACGTCGCCGTAAGCGCTCATCCACCCTACGATCTTAGCGGGCACGCCGGCGACCATCGCGAAAGCGGGAACATCCTTGGTAACCACCGCGCCGGCGGCCACGAAAGCATTTTCGTTCAGGGTGATGCCGCAAACGATCGTGGCGTTCGCCCCGATGCTGGCCCCGCGTTTCACGCGCGTTTCGGCGTAGTCTTTGGAAGTATTCCGGGGAAACTCGCATCGCGGAGTTTTCACGTTGGTAAATACGCAGCTAGGGCCGCAGAACACGTAGTCTTCGAGAATAACGCCTTCGTAGACCGATACATTGTTCTGAATCTTCACGTGATTGCCGATCGAAACATTACGGGCCACAAAAACATTTTGGCCGAATACGCAGTTTTTCCCCACCTTTGCGGGCGCGGAGATATGAGAGTAGTGCCAGATTTTAGTGCCGGCGCCGATTTCGGCGCCTTCGTCTACGTAAGCTGAATCGTGAATGAATGTTTCATTAGCCGACATGGATTTTCCTATTTTCGTAAATTCGCCGCCGGGCAATATCTGCCAGCTGACCCATCGTGACGATTTTTTTTCCTGATCTAATAATTTGCTCGATACAGTCTTCAAAGCGCTGAATTTTTTCCTCAAGTGGCATTTCCATTCGTTCGAAACGACTGCCCAGCCCTTCAGGAATATCAGCGCGGTCGAGAAGGTCAGCCGGATGGGTGAGGTAATAAAAGAGGTCGTTTTGCTTTAAGCACTGCTGTAGTAATTTTTTATGAAATTTCCAACCAAACATAAATCCAATCGTATGCCAGCAAGCAAAGCGAAAGTGGTTCGTGGGAAGCGGTAAAATCAAAAGTTCTTTTTTTCCGGTCGGTAGGCTACCGAACAATTTTCCCATAGAAGTATAGGGCTTCCGAGATCCCGCCAAATGATAATGAAAGTCTTTTCGTCGCCAAAAACGGCTAGCGCGGTGGTCGCCACGATAATTCATGCTCAATTTTGCGAGCGCAGGGAACATCAGCCAAGATGGAAATGAAGAAGTATCATACTCGTAATCCAGTTCTAGCAAGGCGGAATGAAGCTCAGAAGAAGCAGACCAGCCGGGAGCAATAAATCCCCTTACTGGTTGTCCAAGAGTTTTCGTAAGTATCTCGTGCGCGCGAGATACTTCTTCCCTAATTTCCCGAGGGGAAAGTGCACCAAGATCATTGCGGTGACTGAAGGAGTGGCTACCTATCTCGTGACCCTTTGCCTGCCAGCTTCTTACGGCTTCTTGATTGATCGGGTTTTCGAGATCTTTCCCGATCACGTAAATGCTGTAGCGAAAGTTATACTTATCGGCGATTTTAAAAAAACGATCGGCCACTTGAAAAAAACATGGATCGCGGAAGCCTTCGGGAAAGCCGAACATCTCGCCAAGAGAATCAAAATTGATATTTATTGCCGCAAAAGCCATATGTACAGGATGTAGAAAATATCCCTTCCTTTCGCAATCCTACCACCCATCTTTTCTAAGGAAATAATATGTTTACGCTCAGGAAACGAGAAGTAAGTACCTTTCATCTGGGTATTCGGGTTAGACAGGAACTTTCCTTCGCGGAGCCTTTTGGCCGCCTCCGCAATTTCAGCGGGAAAACGGGCGAAAACCTCAAAATAGAACCTTAGCATGCTTGGGGTAGAGCAAGAACCGTCCCTTTCCCATTGGAGTAGGTACGGGCCAGCATCTACTTCCGGAACCATTTTATGATAAGTGACACCGAGAGGTACGCTTTCTAAGACTGACCAGATATAGGGAAAGATTCCCTTGGCTTGGGGCAATACCGCGGCATGCTTATTGATAAAACCAATTTTCACGGATTGCAAAAGCGGTTCTTTCAAATAGTTTCCTACGCTCGTGAGTCCGATATCGATTTCTTTGTTTTTGATCCAGTCAATCAGTTCGCGAGTGTTGGGGTTCGCCGTAAAGTGTAATTCGGTTCCGTGGCGGTCTGCTATGGAACGCCATGAATTCTGTCTGCGGAGAACGTTTCTAATTTTTGCGAGCCCGGCAAACATGCCGAGCAAAAGCATATTTTTCAGTCCGAACGTAGATAGATACCAGCTAAAAATAGCCTTACCGCGAAGTTTTCCTAAGTGGTTTGGTAATACCCATATGCCGACGACCGAAAAGTCCTTGGCTAAAAAATTCATCGCCTCCGCCCAAGCCGGCAGCATCCAGGTGGAGTCATCTGCGGTTAAGATTACCATCCTAGTAATGGGTGGGGGAGAGCTAGTAGAGGTGATCATCGTGAAATTTTGCTTTCAAGGCTTCCCGTGCTTTTCCCGAAAATAAGGGTGCAGATTTTTAGAGGAAGGATTGGCTTTGGCTACCCGGATTTGGTGCACCAGTTCGATCGATGCGCGTGCGTCTTCGATCCCGTGGCCTTTGCCCGCGAGAATCTCGCGGTATACGTTGGTGTGCAGGTCGGCGAACCCGTCGGAAAACTCCACTTCGGCGCCATCGATGGTAATCGAACGGAAGGTGCGCTGGTTTTTTTCCTTGCAGTTGCTCGGCAAGTTTTCCGAGTCAATGGAGAGGTACCAATGCACGTCCGCGTTTTCCAGCTCTAAAAATCCGGACATGGTGGTGGGAGAAGAAAAATGAACCTCGCTTCTCGTGGTCTTACCGAAGATCCACTGGAGCATGTCGAAAAAATGCACGCCGATATTGGTGGCTAGGCCACCCGATCGCTCGATATTTCCTTTCCAGCTGGTGAGGTACCAGTTCCCGCGTGAGGTTATATAAGTAAGATTAATTTGGTGGCGCTTAGCGCGGTCTTTGCCGTACTGCTCGCGAATAGCGAGGATCGCAGGATGGACGCGCAGCTGAAGGATCGTGTAAACGCGTTTGCCGTATTCCTTTTCCAATTCGGCGAGAGCGTCGAGATTCCACGGGTTGAGAACCAGAGGTTTTTCGCAAATAGCGTCCGCTTCCACTCGAAGGGCCGCGCGGATATGAGCATCGTGTAAATAATTGGGCGAGCAAACCGTTAGGTAGTGAATGCGCGAAGAGCCGCCTTGACGGCGCAACTTTTCGAGGTCGCGATCAAAGCGCTCGAATTCCGTAAAATAGCGAACAGAGGGAAAGTACTGGTCGAGTACTCCCACGGCGTCGTGCGGATCGAGAGCCGCAATGAGATTGCCTCCCACATCACGTATTGCCTTCAGATGTCGCGGCGCAATGTAACCTGCTACCCCGGTGATGGCGAAGTTCATAAATTCCTTTCCGCCACTCGGGCGCTCGCCGAAAACTGTTCTAAAACTTTTATAATACGGCTCGCTCCGCTACGCACTCAGGAACTATTGCGCGGAGCGTGATTCGTGCCTTTGTTTCGGTCTCCCGGGTTGTGCGTTCTCCGCAGTCACGTTACCTTCGGCCCCGAACCAATTTCCGAGGTAAAAATGCTCAAATTCGCCCCCGCCGGATCCAAATCATGGTCCATTTGTCTATTCTTCGGCATAGCGGTTCTTTTCCATCTAACCGTATACGGGTTCTATTTATTTCCTGCCGTATTTATGACGAACTCTTTAACGGAGCCAGACGATGCCTACGCCTACATACACAAGGCGAATGCCGCTATTCACTGCGTGCCCCTCACAAAATGCCTTTCGTACGCTTCCGTTCTTGAGCAAGCGCGAAGATCGCCGGTTATTCCTGCTCTGCAAGATCGATATATTGGCCGGATTCTCTGTAACTATTCGGTGCTGCACTCCCTCGCCCTCAATGGCTTTCGTTTTGCATTAGGGAGCTGGGAAATTGCTTATGCATGCTTAGTGATTTTCGGCGGTTTGTTTTTGGCCTTAGCCTTTACCCTACTCGTCGGAGATATTTTCGGCTTAGGGGCCGCGGGAATCTTCTTGTTATTTTTCACTACGCTCAAATATCCAGGAGCTGGCTGGCAGTATATTGTACCTACCAATCTATGCGTAGCCCTAGCCGTGATGAGTTGGTGGTTTTGCCGTCGCGAGGGAAAATACGCAGTTATAGCCGCAAGCTTGTGCGCAGGCTTTTCGGTGCTCATGCATCCACTGGGATTCGCCCTTGCTGGAATCTCCGCCGCTTTATTGTTGGTCAAAAATCGTAAAAAACTCCGGAGGGGCCTGGGGTCAGCAGCGGTCTTGGTCGGGATTGCAATTCTTGCAAAACTAGTCGCCGGTCTTTTTAAGGCTCCGGGCGTGGGCTGTAGTTTTGGCGCCCACCTCGGCCTTGATCTACTTAATGTAGACGTATCGATACGTTCAGTCCTGCAGTGGTTCTTGCAGCAACGTGGGGGATTTGCATCGGTCTTTATTCTGCTTGGCCTCGGATTTATTTCGCTTACACGATCGAAACGAGAATTCTATTCGGTGATTTTAGCTCTGCTGCTTTGCCTAATGGGTCTCGGCCTCTTTTATGTTCTTCCCGGCTATCCGGGAGAATTGGTGATTCGTCTATTGTTGCCTCTAGGTTTGCTGCTTAGCGGTTGTTGGGCGGCAGGAGCATTTTCGTTGATTCGTTTTTGCTATCGCAAGGGGAAAGCACGCTCTTTTTCGGCGCTGGCGGTCGTGGCTTATATTGCGCTCGCCGGTTTGTTGGTGGATCGGCTTATTGTGGCGAAGCGCGGCCTACTTGGGCCGGTGGAGAACTGGGAGAGCTTGTTATTTTGGCAGAGGGCCATCACGCGTCTTCCGGATTTCTACATGGAGGATGGCCAGGCCGAAGCTTTGAGGCAGCTGGTTCCTCCGGGAGAAACGATCGTCTACGCCGAAGAGGAAAGCCTTTATCACGCTCTAGCCAACGGCTTAGTGGATCGGAAAGCGGTTTTCTTGCCTTTGCTGGGAGCCGATGATCCTTTCCGTATGCCGGGAAGACAGGAAATCTATTCTTTTGCCAGCCCAGTGCAGCCATTTCTTCTCGAGAAGGGGCTAGTTGCCCTAACTCCCGGAAAAAACTCTTCGCCAATTACGGCGTTTCTATTGCAGAATCGCTCTTTCTCTCCAGTAGAAATTCTCATCGAGTCTGGTAGCTACCAGGAAACCCTTTCTCTCAACCCACGCAGTAAGCGATGGTATGAATTGAAATTCCCGGCGAGGAACGAATCCATTACGTTAGCGGTGAAAATTGGCCGGTTCGTGGTCTTGGAAGGTGTGCGCGCCGGTCAGAAGGAAGGTCTGCATTGGCCCTGGGATTCTGGCTGGACATTCAGCCAAAGCGGCCAGAATTCTTCCACCGATTCTGCCTTGGCCGCGTGCGCGAAGGGCTGTGGGTGGCCGAAAACGATTTTGGCCGATGGGGGCTATACGGTCTTGGCACGCTATCGTGGAACTCGAAAGAGCGGCGCCAACAAGCGCTAAATGTGGTAAAAAATCCCTATGCCTTTAGTTACGGTGCTTTTGCCCGTTTACAATGCCGAAAAATATCTGGCGGAAGCGATTTCTAGCGTGTTGGCGCAGACGTTTACTGATTTCGAGCTACTAATCGTAGACGATGGTTCTACCGATCGCTCGCCGGAAATCATTCACGGTTTACGGGATACTCGGATTCGTTATCTCAGAAACGAGGAGAATCAAAAGCTCATCCGGACCCTAAATCGGGGACTTAAAGAGGCGAAGGGCGAATTTATTGCGAGAATGGATTCCGACGACATCTGCTTTCCTCAGCGTTTAGAGAGGCAATTGCAGTTTTTTCGGCGGGAGCCGGATACTGCGGTCGCCGGCTCCTTTGCTATCCGGATCGATGAAAATTCGGTTCATGGAGCCGTGATCAATCGCCCTGTCGGAAACGATCTGGCCAGGAATGTATGGTTGCCCACGCCGCTTCTGCATCCCACCGTAATGATGCGAAGGTCGGTAGTGGACCGCGGTTTCATCTACGACGAAAACTGTCTGCACTGCGAAGACTATGATTTTTGGATTAGAATCGCGAAGGCTGGTTTAAGAATTGAAAATCTCCCGGCGCCGATGCTTTACTACCGTGTGCATGGGGGCGGTATTTCGTTTCAAAACCGCGCTTTACAGCTTTCCAATAGCTTTCAGGTTTTTTGTCGCCATTACGGTAACGTAAAATTGAGCTTCGAAGAGTATTGCAGCCTGATCGGAGCCAGAGACGAAAAAATGCCCTGGCGGCGAAGGCTGGAGATTCTACGTACGCTAGCGGGAGAGAAACCCATGAGCCTCTGGGTTCTAGTGCGCCAAGCCCAGATGCATTTACGGCTTTCCATTATGGGTGGGTAGTATGGAAAAGAAGCTCGATCAAATTTCCCTTTTCCTACTCGGAATATTCTTCTTCTTGATCGCCATCTACAGTAAGCAATTCGCTTATTTGAATATTAAACTCGGATCAATTCCCGTCTTTATTTCCGAAGCCACCCTAACCGCCATCTTGGTCCTGCGGGTTTTTCACTGGAAGAACGTTCTAAGATCGTCCCGCTGGCCGATTTATTTTTTGGGCGCATTTTTGGCTTGGGGATTCGTGAGGTTGGGGATTTCCGTGGCTTCGGGGCAAGTAAAGGAATTTGGCCTGATAGAATCGCTTAAGCAAACCTGTATTTTCTACCAGGGCGTTTGGTTCTTGGTTCCTTTTCTATTTTCGGGCAGGGAGCTGAAAAAATTGATGGTGGTGAGCTTTTCGGGAATTGCGGTGGCGGAGATTTTCGGCTGGCTGGGTTTTTTGCTCATGGGAACTTACGGGTCCACGTACTCTCGTTTAATCGGATTTCCCGTGGGCGACGAAGTTCTTCTTCCGCTCTATCCTTTAGTTTATCTTTTACTGGCCAAACCCTATCCCGAGCTTATTTCGCTTACGTTCGGTCACTTATGGCTCACGCAATTCGTGATCTACATGAAGCGTACCTGGGTTTTTTCCGTTCTGTTTTTTGCGCTGCCTTTGCTGATTTGGCGTGCCGGGAAAGACTGGCCTTCTTTGCTGAAGCGCCTCACGTGGCCCTTTTTGCTAGGTCTTGCATTGGCGGGGCTCACGCTATTTTATGTGTCCGCAAGAGAGGAGCCGATTTTTTATCATCGGCAGCAAAGCGAGAGCCTTAAACAGAGGGAAAATATGCCGAAGTTCGGACGGGCGATGCTCTTCTTGCTGGACCAGGTTTTTCCTTACACAGATCCGCTGGAAACCCAGGTTTCGATCGGGAGAATTATTTTTAAAGGTGATCTTGCCCAAAATGGAAGCGCTAGTCCCACCTCGCTAATGGCTTTTCGGATGCATTTGTGGCAACAGGCCTGGGACGGTTTTCTCGAGCGTCCGTGGGTAGGAAATGGCTTCGGCACGAGAATGATGACGACGCAGCTCAATGGTTTGCCGGCGGTGGTGGATGGGCGCTGGATCTCCGGGCCGCACAATAGCTTCCTTGCGGTCATGAATCGATTGGGGCTGATTGGTTTTTTCCTGCTTTCTGGTTTGCTCGGCTGGGTTGGCTGGATTTTCCTTCGTTCCCCCAAATCAGATTTTAGCTGGCTGGTAGCGGCATCGGTGGTAAATCTTCATTTTTTCGCGCTCTTCAACGTATGCCTGGAAAATCCTCAAGGAGGGATTTGGTACTGGTTCTTTTTGGGGACGGCTTTAGCAGTTGTTTACGCCGAAGCAGAAGTGAAAGAATCAGCCCGGTAACGCTCGAGAACACCAAAAACGAGGCGTAGTCTTTCAGGTCTTGCGCAACCAAAATTCCTACCGTGCGAATCGTCAGATCCATGAACCAGATCAATAGGTATTTCCCGTAAGAAGAGCTCTCCGAGTCGTATTCGGTAGTCAGCAATGCGGTGATGAACCAGGCGAAAATTTGACCGAGTAAAAAAGCGCACCAAATATATTTCACCGCCCCGGCGGCGATTGGAGCTGCTAATAACATCACTGCCCATGGCCACCAGGAATTATCTCGACGTTTTATTTTATAGGCCGTCGAATTGGTTCCCATTAAATAGGAATAAGTAACGTTTCCGGTGAATGTAACTACTCGGCCTAATGCATAAATACCGAAACTCCAATTTAGGACGTCGAGCCGTGAAACTACCCATTGGTCCCAGAGAGTTCTCTCGAGCACTGGCAAAGACGGGTTGAGCCATGGTTGAATAGAGTCGAATTTTTCTCGCGGCGCATCGATACGGTTCCAGCAGTCAGATAGCCATAAACAAAAGAATGGAATACCGGCGGCGCCCCCCCAGCGATAGAGGCCGCTTTCATCGTGCGCGAAGCATAGCGAGCCGATCGCGCCGAAAAAAATGAAAATATTGAAAGCGAGGATTCGCCTGTAGGGCCAAGGATAATTGCCTTCGTAAAATTCGATGCCGAAGGCATTTGCGTAGAGAACGGGGATTAAACTGGTCGCCAGGAAACAGAGTTTTTCCCAGCTTAGCTCTTGGTGGAAAATTTTTGCGTAAATCGTGCTCGCCATTAGGAGGGCCGCGAAGAAAAAGAAAAGTGCCGCCTTGCGTGTCTGGAAAAAAATAGTGCGCGGGGCGAGAAAATAAATTAACGCATTTAACCACCCAGCCACGATTCCAAGCGAAGAATAAAGTTGGATAAAGCCCGGGGCCCAGGGCTGGCCGTGAGCAAGGTATAAATAAATTAGCGTGGAGCTAGCAGCGCTCAAGGTGGATAAGAAGGCCCATACGAGGGCAAGGCTGGGACGAAACATAAAAAATAACTACCCTAAATTTGCTTTTTTAGCTCGATTACGATTCCGTCGAGAAAGTGGCTGCCTAAAATATACGCGGGGATGGTTTCTACGCAGGTGTAAAGCGCACGCTTTAACCAGGACTCGCTGTGCGGAGACCGATAGTAGTGGCTGCGAAAAACGGAGAATTTATGGCGCTTGGCCAACGTAAGGATCGTTTTTTCGCTAAAGTAAAAAGTATGTTCCGGGTGGCAGTTCTCCACCCCTAAAATATTATGCACGTAACGGCGTAGGCCGAAAGCGCTGGGTACGGTAAGCAGCAGTACTCCGTCGGGGCGCAGTAGTTTGGCGCAGGCTTCCAGGAAAGCGCCGGGGTTTGAGAGCTTTTCCAAAATTTCTCCAGCCGCGATGAGGTCGAAGCCACCGGGCGAAAAATAAACGTCGATAGCTTCGAAATCGCCTTTTTGGAAGGTGCCGTCTGGGCAAGCGCGCTGTAATCGTTGGACCCCATTCGCGTTTTGGTCGAAGCCGACCGAATTCGGCTTAATTTGAAGAATTTTTGGATGTAAAAGTTTTCCCGATTTCAGGAGAGGCTCGGTAAAGGGGGCATCGGAACAACCTACGTGGAGAATATTTTTGAAGTCACGGCAGCGGCTTAGCAAATAAGCTTCACGGTTTACCCAAGAGCGGTGCAGAATCTTTTGTTTGAAATCCATCATTTCCCGCGTGGGCACCTCCATATTCGGAAAAGCGCGGGGGGATGGCTCAGGGGTGCTGTTGGGCGTCATTTTTTGTGTCTATTCGTTCAGTAATGGGCGTGGTTTCCCTACAATATAGAGATTTTTTCGAAAAGAAAATGAGACTATTGTCTCGTCGGTAAACAAAGGAGAAATCGTTTTTGCTTCCCCCTTCTCTGCGCCTACGGCTTCTTTTGCTGAAACCTTATTTAGGGGCTACCCTTCTCTATGCTTCGGCCATTTTTCTCGTGTTCAACCCATTTTTTTTGAAGGGTTTAAGCTTTCTTCCGGTCGATAGCTATTTGATGTCTTACAAGCCATTTGCGGAGAACTTTCCGCAATTCAGTCCTTTCAATCATTTCGACGACGATATTTTTAAGTTTTATTACCTCTACGAAGCGGGTGCGAAAGCCCATCTTTATCGGCCCTATTGGGTGCCAGAAATTTTCGGCGGGTTGGCGGTTTATGCGAATACCTACGCATCGCATTTTTCGCCTCTGAACTGGGTTCTCATGCTGGGTCCGCTCGAGTTCACCTATCCGTTTAAGCTTCTCTTGTCGCTTTGGATTGCTGGTATCGCGATGTTCTCTTTTGCCAAAGATTTCGGGATACGCAATCGCGCTGCGCTCCTGGCCGGCTTGTCTTATATGTTTTCCAGCATTTTTATCACGCTACTTTTGCGGTGGTGGTTGCATGCGCCTTACGCGTGGTTTCCCTTCGTTTTGCTTTTCGCCAAGCGCTGCCAGGAAAGATTTTCTTTTCACGCGATTTTTGGGTGCGCCGTTTTTCTCGCTCTGGCATTTCTCGATGGTTTTCTTCAGAGCTCGGCGGCGCTGATATTGGCGCTGGGAATTTTTCTCGCAGTTTCGGGGTGGCGTCATGGGAAATGGGCAAGCCTCGCTAGCGCGGTGGGAATCGGATTTGCAGTATTGTTCCTGGCCTTTCTTTTCTCCGCCGTCATGTGGCTGCCGCAAATGGAATACTTTTTAGCCGATTTGGCCAAAGGCGGATCGAGGGTGTCGGGAGTCTACTACGGAAAAAATTTGCTAGAGCGAATTTTCAGCTTGCCCCTGCTTGTGGCAGCTTTTTTTCCCCAAGAAATAGGCACCGTGCGAACGATGGATTTGGCGAAACTGGCGCGGTCCCACCTACAGGATTTTTCTCTCTTCCTGGGAACCATTCCCCTGCTTTTGGGGATTTCTTCCGGCCGGCTCAAGGAGCAGCCACCGGCCTTTTGGGGATGCTGGGCTCTGGCAATCGGAGGAATTGCGATTCCGGTGCTTACTCCCTTGGACCGGTATTTCTATTTCCGATTCTTTGCGGTTTATCTTTGTGGGGTGGCGCTTCTGGCTGGAGTAGGTTTTGAGTTTCTGTCCGGCGGGGCGAGGCGCGATTTTTTTCTGCGCATAAGCCGATGGGCGATGGGTTTGACCTTGGCTTTGTTCGCAGGCGGCGCCGCACTAAGAGCTCTGGTATGGCTGAAGCCCGGCTGGCTGGAGACGAAAGCCCGTAATTTTGTGCTCGCGCGAATGGAACAGTCCACGCTCGGGTCGCGCAACCCCGGATGGATGCTAGAGAGGGCGGAGGCGGCGGTACGCCATTGGTCGCTGAATTCCTGGGAATACAATATTCCGCTAGCTCTCACCGGAATCGCGGTGGGGATCTGTCTTTTATGGGGCCACCGAAAAATTGAGGATCGTATTTTTAGCGCGTGCGCCTTGTTTCTCACTTTAGCCCAGGCCGGTATTTTTGCGCACAGTTGGCATGGTTTTCATGATCTGAATAAGTTTCCTATTTTTCCAGAAAATGAGATTTCCGACTTTTTTATGAAGGAGAGTTCGGCCTACCGTTTTCGCGCTACTGTGAACGATCTTCACGGAATCGGCAAAGAAAAGCAGATCATTCCTTCAAATTCCAATTACTTTTTCGGCTATGCCACCATCGAGGGCTTCGATGGAATCCGTCCCGCGGTAGCTTATGACCTCCCCGCGCCGCTTTCCAACTATGAGGCGCTCGGTTCCCAGAATGTTCGCTATATTTTGACCAACCCCGATCCGCCCCTGGTTAGCCCGCACTTGATTCTACGCCATTTGGGCGCGGTCGCGATCTACGAAAATCGCCTCGTTCGCGAGCGGGGCCAGGTATTTTATGATTTCGAGCTGATTTCCTATGCCGAAAGCCGGGAAAGAGTTGCCAAGGGAGAAGGCCCGAACTCTGATAGACCGTGGCTCGAGAATGCCCCAAGCATAGGTCCTCAAAAGGGGCTTGCTCCCGGAGACGCCGAGTTTCTCGGCAGCGACTTTGAGCGCTCCAGGTATCGCCTAACAAACAAGCAGGCAGGGATTTTCGTGGCTAGCGAATCGTTTTATCCCGGTTGGAGCGCTGAGCTTAACGGGAAGCCAGTGGCTATTTTTCGGGCAAACTACGCTTTGCGAGGCGTGGAGGTGCCCGCTGGGGGCGGGGAATTGGTGTTCCGGTTTGAGCCCGCCTCTTACCGTATTGGTTTATTGATTTCGGCGCTGAGTTTTCTGGCTGGGCTGGCTGGCCTTTTCTTATCTCGCAGGATGACGCCACGCCCCCTTTTCCCTGCGAGATCGGGCTGATAAGAAGATTCCGCTGTGGTATGGTCTGCGCGGAGGCTATCCATGACCCCCCAAAAAACCGTAGCAGTTCTTGGCCTAGGATACGTGGGCTTACCCCTCGCCCTTGGCTTCGGCCGCAAAATGAACACCATTGGCTTCGATCTTTCCGAATCGAAGATCAATGCCTACCGAAAAGGCATAGATCCAACCGGTGAAATGGATTCTGAAAAATTTCAGGCGGCAAAACAAATTGTTTATACTACCGACCCAGCCGAATTAAAGAAGGCCGATTTTGTGGTGGTGGCCGTGCCCACTCCGATCGACGAGGCGAAACGCCCTGATCTTTCCCCCCTGGACGGGGCAAGCGCTACGGTAGGGAAAAACCTCAAAAAGGGTGCCATCGTGATTTACGAATCCACGGTATACCCCGGCGTGACCGAAGACTATTGTGTGCCCTTGTTGGAGAAGCATTCCGGATTGAAATGCGGCCGTGATTTTACCGTGGGATATTCTCCTGAAAGAATTAATCCCGGAGATAAAGAGCATACTCTCGAGAGAATTGTGAAAGTGGTATCGGGGCAGGATGCGGCCACCCTCGAACAGGTAGCCTGGCTTTACGGCCAGGTAATTGAAGCCGGAGTATTTAAGGCCGCCAGTATCAAGGTGGCCGAGGCTGCCAAGGTAATTGAAAATACCCAACGCGATCTCAATATCGCCCTAATGAATGAACTAGCGATTATTTTTCACCGCATGGGAATCGATACCAGCGACGTAATTAAGACGGCGAGCACTAAGTGGAATTTTCTTCCGTTTCGCCCCGGCCTCGTTGGCGGCCATTGCATCGGCGTAGATCCTTATTACCTGACCCATAAGGCCGAGATGCTTGGCTATCATCCGCAAGTGATATTGGCTGGCCGTCGCATTAATGACGGAGTGGGGGCTTTTATCGCGGAACAAACCGTGAAGAGCATGAGCCGAAATGGCCGCTCCATTCAGGGAGCCCCCGTGCTCGTAATGGGGATCACCTTTAAGGAAAATTGCGCCGATTTACGGAACTCCAAAGTAATCGACGTGATCGCGGAGCTTCAGAGTTACGGCCTCAAGGTTCACGTCTGGGATCCCGTGGCCGATAAAGCTGAGGCCAAGCATGAATACGGCGTGGACCTCGTCGATTGGCAGAGCCAGCCTAAATATGAAGCCATCGTGGCTGCAGTTTCTCACAAACAAATTTTAGGAATCGAATTGGCAGCCCTCGCGAAGCTTGCCGGTCCTCACGCTCCTTTTATGGACGTAAAGGCCGCTTTCGACCGCGAAACTCTTGGTAAGCTCGGGTTCGAGGTTTGGCGGCTATGAAGGTATTGGTTACCGGCGCCGCGGGTTTTATTGGTTTCCACGTGAGTCAGCGTCTCTTGGCGCGCGGCGACGAAGTGGTCGGCCTCGATAATATCAATGACTACTATGACGTCTCACTCAAGCAGGCGCGTCTGGCCCAGCTTTTAGGCATGAAAAATTTCCGTTTCCATAAAGCCGATCTCGCGGATCGCGTGGCCATAGATACGATATTAAGTGAAGGAAATTTCGATCGTGTGGTTCATCTGGCCGCTCAGGCGGGCGTACGCTACTCGATCACTAACCCGCACGTATATGTGGACAGCAACATTACCGGCTTTCTGCATATTCTTGAAGGCTGCCGGCACCATAAAGTGCAGCACCTGGTATATGCCTCTACTTCCTCTGTTTATGGTGCTCACACCTCGCTGCCCTTTTCGGTGCATCAGAACGTGGATCATCCCATTTCGCTATACGCCGCCACCAAAAAAGCGAATGAGCTTATGGCTCATACCTACGCTCATTTATATCGCTTGCCGGTCACGGGCCTGCGGTTTTTTACGGTCTACGGCCCATGGGGGCGCCCGGACATGGCGCTTTTCCTTTTCACAAAGGCCATTCTCGAAGGAAGGCCAATCGATGTTTTCAATGGCGGGAACATGCGCCGCGATTTTACTTTTGTGGAAGATATCGTGGAGGGCCTGGTACGCGCTTTGGATAAAGTGGCTGCTCCAAATGCCAATTGGGATTCCAATGCGCCGGATCCTGCCACCAGCACAGCTCCCTACCGCCTCTATAATATCGGCAACAATCAGCCCGTGGATTTAATGCACTTTATTGAGGCGATCGAAAAAGCAGTGGGAAAGAAAGCCATTAAGAATCTTATGCCTCTTCAGCCGGGTGACGTGCCCGAAACTTTTGCTGACGTAGAAGATCTGGTGCGCGACGTGGGTTTTAAGCCCGCCACTTCCATCGAAGACGGCGTGAAGAAGTTCGTGGCCTGGTACCGGCAGTATTATAGAGTATAATTTTTCCGCTTTACGAAAGAGTTCCCTTGAAGCTCACGATTTTCTTAGAAAAATATATTCCGCGAATCTGTGTTTGGCTAATACCGGTCGTGATACTTCTGTCCATTTTCATCCTGCGCCCTCATTGGGGGTTGATGGACGACGTGACCAATTTATTTTATATGGTGCCAAGAATGCGCGACGCAGGCATTTTCCGTTTTGCTTGGATTTATGGTGTGGGGGACCTTGGGTGGGGGATGTTTCGCCCAACTTATCCACCAATGGTTTATCTAATTTATGCGCCAGGCATGGCCACTGCATCCTGGGTCACTTTTGCTTGGAATGCTCTAATTGTACTTTCGGTGATCTGGCTTTACTCCGCGGTATTGGCCCGTATTCTAAAAATTTCCATAGTTCCTATTCTTCTCGGTTCGGCCGCTTTTTTCTATGGCCATGATTTGTTGCAGCACCCGAGCCTTCAGGAAAAAATGATTCTACTCGCGGGGGCGGGCCTTACCTGGCACTGCTGGAACCGTGAGCGTTGGAAAACATGGAGTTTTTGGATCGTGGCACTGGCTTGGATTTGTTTCGGAGCTTGTGTAAAAGCTTCTTTCGCTATCCATTACTGCGTGGCTTTCATGGCCTATCTGGCGGCGGCGGCGCCTAGACTTAAAAAAGGGGAGTCCCGAGCGTGGGTGGAATCCTTTTTATTGATGGCCCTGGGAATAGGAATGGTTTTATCCTTTGCTTATATATCCAGCCGTGGCGGGTATACGCGCCAATATAGCGCCGGGAAAATCATACCTAATTTACTTTCGGTGCATGGCGCACTTTTCTTAGTTCCAATTTTTGCCGCCCTTGTTTGGATCGCCGCGAATTGGAGTACAGTTTGGGAAAGTCCGGAGCTGCTCATACCGTTGGCCGGAGTAAGTGCCTTCCTCGTATTGTTTTTACCTTGGGGCATTCAGGGCTATGTACAGTCGGTGATTACTCCTCTGTATGCCGCTTTAATCGTTCAGCTTGGTTTCTGGTATTTGAAAAAAATTCCTGCCGGGATTTGGCTTTCGTTGCTGGCAATCTTTGCGGTAATGGTGAGTTCCTACCGTTCCTATATTAATTTTGGACGTCTGCATGATATCGGGGCAATCGTAGCTAATGCCGCTGGCCTGGAGCGTGCCGGCGCTACCGAGCTTTGGATGCCTTGCAATGAGGGATCGCTTTCTATGGATCGCTTTTTTCACGAATCCGGCAGCGCAATTACCGTAAAGGAACAAATGCCGAGTATGTCCGCAAGGGGTAAGGTACTACTTTACGACCAAGCGATGTGTCCATTGCCAGGACGTACGGCCCTACCAGCAGACTGTCTGAACCCGGAAAGTATTCAGCCGGGCCTTTTTCCCAAAAGCTATCAAGTTCTGAGGTGCCATTAGTGCTTCCCATTCATCGCACCAAGAACAGCGTATTTAATTATAGTGAAATACCCGCAGGTTATTATTACGAAGTAATGCTCAAGGGCCACGCAATACAAAGATTTTGGCATCGGGAAAAATTCCTGGAAGTGGCCAAACTGGTAAGGAGCAGCGGCGCCAAAACGGTTTTGGATTTCGGCTGCGGACCAGGTTCTTTCCTGGCTGTTTTGGGGGAGACAGTGCCCGGAGTTCAGGCCACCGGAGTGGATATTGCTTCTCCGCAAATAGATTTTGCGGCTAAAAACATCGCCGCGAAATTTCCGGGGAATATTAAATTTCAGCTGCTCGACGGTGAAAAGTTACCCTATCCAGACGCCTCCTTCGATGCCGTAACCTGCATCGAGGTTATCGAGCATATCCATCCTTTTTTGGCGGCGAAAATTCTGGCGGAAGCGCGCCGGGTGCTAAAGCCGGAAGGGGTTTTCGTGCTCACCACGCCCAACTATCGCAGCTTTTGGCCGATGATCGAATGGTTGCTCGAACGGGCCAGTCCCGTTAAATACCACGAGCAGCATATCAGTAAATTTACGCCGAACTCTTTGGTGAAGTTTCTCGAGACCTGCGGATTTGAAGCCACCGGAATCAATTCCATTTTTGTGGTCGCGCCCTTCGTGAACGCCGTATCTGGTTCGCTGGCGCAATTATTACACCGCGTCGAGGTTAAGTTGCGACCGCTCATGGGCAGTCTGCTCATTTTGCAGGCCAAACCGTTTCGCGACATTTAACTAGCGTGAATAAGCCGACTTTTCGTAAAAGTGGCAAACCACCTTTTCCCATTTTTTATCACGGGTTTGAATAACCAGCGCTTCGTGCGGATCGCTTTCGCAAATTTCTTTTTGGTCTTCGGTGCCTTTGCTGGCCGCGCTAGTGCAGTATTTTTGAATATTATTGTATCCGGAAAGAGCGCGCCAGAAGGAAATGGTAGGGCTGCGAGCTACGAATCCAAGGTCGTAGTGGTCGGGAGTGCCTTTTTTGTAGTCGAGATCTAGCTGCATTGAAACTTCCAGCTCTTCCCGCGCTGGGGGAAGGGTGGGTGGTTTTTTAATGCCGAAATCGCTCAGTATTACTTTATAGTTTCCCAAGTCGGTTTCCGATTTTCCGTCATTGGCTTTGGCGAGGGCGGCGTCGATGGTCTGTCCGAAGGAAAGGGAATTTTTTAGGGGCTCTCCGCTAAGCACCAACCCGAGATCTTCATTTTCGCATACGAAGCCGTTCTCCGGCATTTTCTTGGCCGTGGTCCGTTGTTTCTCTTCTTCCAATTTGTATGGTGGCAATTCGGTTACGCGGGCATTTTCTACGGTGGCTATTTTATAATCGGCGGGGGTTGCGCCCTCGGAGTAGGCCCCAAAATCAAGATCCACTTGGAATGTTTTTAGTAGGTCCCCTTCGCCAGAAACCTCAATCAAGTACCATTGAGTTTTTTTGAAGTAGCTGGCGGGAAGCTTGTTGCGCTTAGCAAAGTCGATTTCATTTTGCCCAAGCTTATAGGATGCCCAGCCGCCATCGTGGAAGCGTACTTTTTTGATCTGTTCGGGCTCAAAGCTTTTGCCGGTAAGGGTCTTCATGGATTCACGAAAAATTTTTGAAGCATAAAGCGAATCCGTCCCACATTCCCGTGTATCGCTGCGGCTACATTGAATGGCCGCATCTGCGGCAAGCGGAAGCGCTAAGGCAGCGAAAAAATAGGGAATAGAGGAGAATATTGTCATCCCCTAATTTTCGGGTGATTCGCGTATTGCCTTTAGAGAAACCCAGTTTCTTCTACCGTGTAGAACCTAGGCCGAACCGTATGCGCGTCAAGGCTAGTAGGGTCATTCTGAGAAGTACCCAGCCATCGCGGAATCGCTGAATATTGGTAAATCCGTAGGTGCGCGCTCGGTACCGCACGGGAATATCGATGCTTCCAAGGCCCAAAACCGCGGCGGGAAAAAGCAGCTCAAAATCCCCGAAGGGATCAAATACGCCGAAGTCTTTTCTCCACTGGCAAAATCGCTCGTAGTCTCTGCGGGCCATTAGCTTGGTTCCGCAGAGAGAGTCTCCGAGCTGGGTCTCCAGCACGAAGCTGAGCGCTTTGGCGAAAAATATGTTTCCCAGCCAATTTAGAAACCGCATCGCTTCGCCTTCCATGGGGTAGAGAAGACGGCTGCCGTTTACGAAATCTGCGAGGCCAAGCTCATACGCCTCATAAAATCGCGACAGCAGCTCGGGGGGCATGGTGAGATCGGCGTCGAGAATGGTGACTAAATCGCCGGTGGCCTTGGCGAGCCCAAGGCGCACGGCATCCGCTTTGCCTGTGCCCTCTTGCTGTAGGGCAACTATCCTAAGAGACTCCGCATACTTTTTTTGTACGCGGAGGATCTCTTCCCAGGTTCCATCAGTGGAGTGCCCTTCTATGAAGATTACTTCTCGCTTGGCTCCACCGAGGGAGGGAAGGCGGGAAATGGCGCTCTCTATATTTCCGCGCTCGTTCCTTGCCGGGATAAGAATGCTAACGCTCAGCTTATTCGTAGATGGAAGTAGTGGGCGAAGAACTACTACTTGGGCAAGGCCAAACCAACGGATTCCCGGAAGTCCCTGGAGTAGGATATTTAAAGCTTTACCGAGTCCCAACAGGCGGAAGGGCACGAAGCCAACGGGTCGAGAGCGGGTGATTTCGAATCCCGCCAGCTTAGCGATATTTTCCAGCGAAGCTTGCGTAAAATAGGTGGTAGGCAAGTCACCCTTTCTCCATCCAAAAAGGTTTGCGAGATGGTAGAGCGCACGGAGGTAGCTATTGTAAACCACCGCGGTCACCCGGTCCCCACGGTGCATCACCCGCTTTAGTTCGCCAAGTAATCCCTCCACGTCTAGGTGATGGTTAAGATTACCGTTGAGAAAAAAAAGGCGACGAGCCTGGGTGTCGGCGGAATGCGCCTCTTGAAGGTGGCGAACGACCATTTTTTGGGGAGAACGCAATTTTCTCAAAATGGTCCCCTCTTCATGGGCGAGGGGATAAACTTGGATAGTTGCGTCAAAGTAGCGGCTATGGGTGGTGACTTCTTCCGCGATGAGCTCACTGATCGGTCCGGCGGGCTTATCGTGGGAATTTTCGAGCATGGTTAAAATGTATAATGTGGAGTCATTTAGTGGCCAGATTTTAATTGGATATTGCCTATGCCATCCAGTAAATTGGCCCTCTCTAATCACCTATGTATATTCTTGGAATCAGCAGCTATGGCCATGAATCCTCCTCGGCATTGCTGAAGAGCGGTGTTCTTTGCGCCCACGCGGAAGAAGAGCGATTTAACCGGGAAAAACATACCGCGAAGTTTCCTGCTCAAGCCGTTCGTTTTTGCCTCGATCAAGCGGGGATCACCATGGAAGAAGTATCCGCGGTCGCTTTCTACTGGCAACCTCTCAAAGAGTTGAAGGGTAATTTCTTTCATTTTCTGCGCTATTTTCCCGCTTCGCTAAATCTTCTTCGCGCTCCTTCGGGATCCAAAGAGATGAGCTTTTTTTCTCGCATCCTAAGCATGCGCAATATCGGCCGAGCCCTTCAAGAGACTTTTAAGGTCGCGCGGGCTCCGCGAGTCATTTTTGTGGAGCACCACCTCGCGCACGCGGCCAGCGCTTTTTTTATTTCTCCCTTTAGGGAGGCAGCGATTCTGACTCTAGACGGCAGGGGCGAAAGCACCTCCACTCTGCTGGCTAGGGGAAAAGAAAATAAGATCGAGAAGCTGAGGGAAGTTTCGGTACCTCATTCGCTCGGTCATTTCTATGCCGCCGTAACGGATTACCTTGGTTTTGCTCCATTCTTCGATGAGTGGAGGGTAATGGGCCTTTCGGCCTATGGAAAAGACACCTACGAGCGGGATTTTGCCGATCTTATACGCTTTGACAGCGATGGGCTCTATGA
This sequence comes from Bacteriovoracia bacterium, assembly GCA_050246755.1. Taxonomy (GTDB): domain Bacteria; phylum Bdellovibrionota; class UBA1018; order CAIPTA01; family CAIPTA01; genus JAKFYM01. The sequence goes on along the minus strand of JBFWVL010000001.1, from coordinate 1,061,192 downwards.
GCTCAATCTCGATTATTTCTCTTTTCATACCCACGGCCAAGCTCGTTGGCTAAGTGAAAAATTTCTGAAGAAGTTCGGCCCGGCCCGCGAAAAAAGTTCCCCGCTCACCCAGCATCACTACGATATTGCTTTTGCGCTCCAGCGTTTGGTGGAGAAGGCGGGGGTGAATTTAGCGAATCATTTATTCAAGCTCACAAATAGCCCCAACCTTTGCCTCACTGGCGGAGTGGCGCTTAATTGTTTGATGAATAGCGAGATAGTGGCGAAGACTCCATTTAAGGAGTTTTTCTTTCAACCGATCGCCAACGATGCCGGCGCCTCCTACGGCGCCGCCCTTTTTCACTACCACCAAACTCTAAACCAACCTCGCAAGGAGGTTTTCAATGGTGTGTATCTGGGGCCGGAGTTTTCTAATGAACAAATCGAAGCCGAGCTAAAGCGTCATAATCTTTCCTATAGAAAATCGGACCGCATTGAGGCGGAAACCGCGCGCCATATCGCCGACGGGAAGATTGTGGGTTGGTTTCAGGGGCGCATGGAGTCGGGGCCAAGGGCTCTCGGGAATCGTTCTATTGCGGTGGATCCCACCCGGCCCGACATGAAGGAGAAGCTCAATGCCCTCGTGAAGCGGCGCGAAGCATTTCGGCCTTTTGCCCCCTCCGTGCTGGAAGAGCGCGCAGAGCAGTATTTTTCCCTCCCTAAAAACCAATATTCCCCCTATATGATTTTGATGGGCCGGGTTAAACCGGGTATGGTCGGAAAGATCCCGGCGGTAACGCATATAGATGGCAGTGCCCGGGTTCAAACCGTAAGCAAGAAATCTAACCTTCGTTATTGGAATTTAATCAGCGAATTTGAGAAGATCAGCGGCGTTCCAGTTTTACTCAATACGTCTTTTAACGAAAACGAGCCGATCGTTTGCACGCCGGACCACGCGATCGCCTGTTTTTTGCGTACCGAGTTCGATGTTTTAGCAATTGGTGATTTTTTAGTGACTAAGGAGCATTCATGAGCACGCGGGAAAATGTTTTTGCCGAGGCCCGAAAATTTTTTCAGGCGAGCCACCAAGTAAAGCCCTTTGTGCCGGGGCAATCTTATATTCCACCGAGCGGAAAAGTGATCGACGAGGAAGACATGGTCTCGCTTCTCGATGCCTCTTTAGATTTGTGGCTCACCACCGGCCGCTACGGCGCGGAATTTGAGGCGGAGCTGCCGAAGTGGATGAACCGCAAAGTAAAAGCGCTCTTCGTGAATAGCGGATCCTCAGCGAACTTGGTGGCCATGTCGGCCCTCTCGGCACCGATGATGGACGATATGAAAAAGACCCGCCTCAAGCCGGGCGACGAAGTGATCACCGTGGCGGCGGGATTTCCCACCACCGTGAATCCGATCGTGCAAACCGGGATGCGCCCCGTATTCGTGGACGTAAATTTCGATACCCTCGACACTTCGCTCGAATCCATTCAGGCAGCGTACGTTCCCGGAAAAACTAAGGCGGTATTTATTGCTCACACGCTTGGTAATCCTTACCGCGCCGACAAAATCGCCGAGTGGTGCACGAAAGAAGGCATTTATCTCTTGGAAGACTGCTGCGATGCCCTCGGTGCTGAGATCGAGTCGGATCAAGGGTGGGCGCCGGCGGGTTCCTTCGGGGATATGTCCACGCTAAGTTTCTATCCTGCTCACCATATCACCACCGGTGAGGGCGGCGCCGTGCTTCCTAAGGATGGACGCCTTCGTAAAGTGGCTGAAAGCATGCGCGACTGGGGCCGTGATTGCTGGTGCGAGCCGGGCAAAGACAATACCTGCGGCAAGCGTTTCGGCTGGCAGCTCGGCACGTTGCCGGACGGTTACGACCATAAATATACCTATTCGAATATCGGGTATAACTTGAAGGGCACCGACATGCAGGCGGCGCTAGGTGTTTCGCAACTTAAGAAGGCCCGTGGCTTCGTGGAAGCGCGCCGTACAAACTGGAAGGCGCTCTACGATGGAGTGAAGGCTTCGCCGGTACTGCGGGATAAATTGATTCCCGTGGAACCCACGAGGGGCACGCGCCCTTCGTGGTTTGGATTTCCCGTGCACTGCGCCCCCGGCTTGAACCGCGAGAAACTGGTGGCGGCACTGGAAGAAAGAAAAGTGGGCACGCGCTTACTTTTCGCGGGTAATCTCGTGCGCCAACCGGCCTACCAAAATGTGGACTTCCGCGTGGTGGGCGAATTGAAGAATACCGATGAAATCATGAAGCGCACTTTTTGGGTGGGGGTGCATCCCGGTATTGATGGCGTCCGTATCCAGTATATGCTGCAAGCGCTTGAGGATTGCGTGCGCGCGCTTTAGTGAATGGTTGATCTTCGCCTAAAAAAAACGAAGGCAAATTTAATGGCCGCACTTATGGTCGCCCTTCTTTGTCTGGCCTGGGTGATTTACCGCGCGTCCAACTATTCGCAGACTTTTTTTCACGAAAGTATTCAGTTCGAGAGCACCCGCGAGCCTATCGTAGCCGATGATCATCTAGACTATCTGTATGTTGCCCAGAAATTCTGGTCCGGAAAAACTGATCCGACCTTGGTTTCGCCTACCCCTAATTATGCCGCTTTTCTGGATGCCTATCCACTCAGGGGAATCGGCGCCGGTACGGCGATGTTGGCCATCCGTGCGATTTCGCCAAATCCAGCTCATTGGCGGCATAACTATGTACTATTTTTAGTAGGGCTGAGCGTATTTGCGGAGGTGTTGTTCGCATTTGGCGTAGCCATTTTTTTTCGTTCTACGCTTCTATTTTCTTTAGCGCTGGTCACCCTTGATCTTTTTCAAAGGCCGATTGAATCATCGGCCTCCTTCACCACGGAGGCCTTATCGCGCGCTTTTTTGCCTATTATAATTGGCTTTATATTTTTGCTCTTTTTTTTAAACGAAACCAACAGGAAGAAGTGCTTTGCTTTGGCTTGGTTACTTTTTTTATTTTCCGCGCTTTTCCTCTGTTTACTGAAGGTGCAATGGTGGATTGGCTTGGCTGTGGCCGGAATTATTCTTTCGGCGTGGCGAGCCTATCGAATTGTCGGATTGGGTATTTTGCTGAGTTGTTTACTTATTTGCGGTTCGGTTCGTAGCATTAATTACGTAAACCATAACGGTGCTTCGGAGTTTTTCTCCACTAGTGGTTATTTGGCGGCCTGGTATTCGCGTGGCCCCGAAATTTGGAACCTCGGTTGTGCGCAAAATAGATTTCCGCAGGAAGCGAGGCCATTTCTCTGCGATGAAAGAATAAGAGCCAATTATGTTAATTGGGGTATTGCCGAGGTGATTCCCGCCGCCGCCGCCGCCCAATTAGGTGCAGAGCTGTCCCGTTTAAATATGGCGGTAATGATTCAGCATCCGTTGACCACGGCCCGGGTGGGGTTACGCCAATTTTGGGGCATGTGTAAGTATATGAGTTATCCTCCCGACCTTCCACGGGGCGCCCGTCTTCCGATTCGCACGGTGCTGCAGTTGCTCGGGTTGTGCGGATTCTTTCTTCTTGCTTGGAAGAAGAGTTCTTCCGCGCTCGTGTGGAGTAGTGCTACTGCTTTGTTCCTGGTTCCCGTGGCGTTGGGGAATTTGATTATTCCCTGGGATTTTAGGTACATTGTGCCTATCCAGGGGCTATATTTTAGCCTTCCTATTTTGTGCCTAGGGCAATTTCTACTAGAACTTTATAGAACGCTGGCCATTTCCGTTCGGCGTGAAGGAAGTGGCGCCCGGTAAGCGGGAAATTTCCTCCTAACCGTGCTTTAATTCCCAGCTATACCCAAAGCTCGGGTCATTATACGGCTTACGCGTGATCTCAAGAGGGTCATGGGGTTCGGTGGCGCAGTTGGCCACTACGGAGCTCGTGGTCCCGAGGCCCTTGAATCCGTTCCATACCCCGAAAGGAACCACCACGAGCTGGCTATTGCTCTCGTCGAGGTAGATCGTTTGCTGCTTGCCGTAAGTGGGGGAGTCTTTGCGCCCGTCCCAGAGGCCTAACTGGATAGAGCCGCTCACTACGAGGTAGTTTAGCGTCATGCGGCTATGGTGGTGCCAGGCCTTAATCACTCCGGGGTGGACTTTGGAAAAGTAGATTTCCCCGAACTTTTGGAACTCCGGGTCATCGTTGCGGAGCATATGAAAGATGCCGCCGCGGTCGTCGAAGAGTTTACGCTTGGGGGCAATGATTACCCCCGATATGTCCGTCTTTTTCGCTTCTTGCATACCCCATTTGTAACACAACTATTGTGGGGTTTGTCCCCCTGATTTAAGGTGGAGCCTATGCAAGTAGTCATCCTTTGCGGCGGAAAAGGCACGCGCCTAGCCGAAGAAACATCGCTCCGTCCCAAGCCCATGGTTACCATCGGGGGCCACCCGATGCTCTGGCATATTATGAAGATCTACGGATCGCATGGGTTCGATCACTTCACGCTGGCCACAGGCTATCTCGGCGACTATATCAAAAACTTTTTTTTACATTACTCCGCGCTCAACAGCGATTTCGAAGTCGACCTTGCCTCCGGCAAGCTCACTCCTTACGAATCGAGTAATCGTGAAAACTGGAAAGTACAGCTGATCGATACCGGTCCTGAATCTATGACTGGTGGACGCTTGAAGCGTTTAGAGCCGCGCCTTAAACCCCAGGGGCCATTTCTATTTACATATGGTGACGGCCTGAGCGACGTAAACTTGAAAGAGCTTCTGGCCTTTCATAAAAAGCACGGAAAGCTGGTGACCATGACAGCGGTTCGTCCCACGGCTCGCTTTGGCGGGCTCGAAATTGCGGACAATGGACGCATCGATGCATTCCGGGAAAAAGCTCCTGCCGATGAAGGATGGATTAACGGCGGCTTCATGGTGATGGAGCCCGGAGTTTTCGAATACCTAGAGGGTGATGAAACAATTCTTGAGCGCTCTCCAATGGAGCGCTTGGCTAAGGACCATCAGCTGATGGCTTACCGCCATGACGGTTTCTGGCAGTGCATGGACACGATTCGTGACCGTGAACACCTCGAGGAACTCTGGGCCACAGGCAAGGCTCCCTGGAAGAATTGGTAGGGCCAAGTGAGCGCCTTCGGAAATATTTACTCTAAACGAAAAATTTTTCTCACTGGTCATACGGGCTTCAAGGGCTCTTGGCTTGGCGAATGGCTCCATCAGTTGGGTGCCGAAGTAACTGGTTTTTCAAAAGAGATCCCCACCGAGCCGTCGCATTTTGAAGCAATCGGTTTGGCGAAGCGCCTGCGTGATTTGCGCGGCGATATTCGCGACCTCCCCGCCGTAGTTAAGGCGATGAGCGAAACGAAGCCAGAAATTGTGTTTCATTTAGCGGCGCAGCCATTGGTGCGTGCCTCTTATGAGCAACCGATTGAAACTTTTGCTGAGAACGTAATGGGCACGGCTCACGTGCTGGAGGCCGCGCGCAGGACTCCCAGCGTGCGCGCGGTGGTTGTGATTACCACCGATAAGGTTTATGAAAATAAAGAGCAAGATGAGGGTTACCGCGAATCCGATCACCTCGGCGGACATGATCCTTACTCGGCCTCGAAGGCGGCCGCGGAAATCGTTTCCTCTTCTTATATCCGCTCTTTTTTTACTGTGGAAGGCGGCATTCGCGCCTGTACCGCTCGGGCCGGCAACGTGATTGGCGGCGGAGACTGGGCTGCGGATCGTTTAGTCCCCGACTGCATTCGTGCGTGGGAAAAAAAGCAAAGCGTAGTTTTGCGTAATCCTACTTACGTGCGCCCCTGGCAGCACGTGCTGGAGCCGCTTGGTGGATATTTACTACTCGGTCAGCGGCTGCTGGAAAATCCTGCTGGCGTGCATGGAGAAGCCTTTAACTTTGGGCCAAATGAAGAGCTGGAGCAGCCGGCAGGGGTGCTAGTGAGCGCTCTCGAGAAGCAGTGGAGTGGCGCCAGCCATAAGATTGAGGCGGCGAAAGATGCTGGGCAGAAAAAAGAAATGCGCATGCTGCGCCTCAACTGCGAAAAGGCCACCAAAGTTCTGCGTTGGAAGCCTTTCCTGGATTTTTCTACCACCGCCGCTTGGACCACCGAATGGTACCGAGATTTCTTGAAAGATCCGGCTTCTGCTGCGGCCCTTACGAAGAAACAGATTCAAAGCTACCAAAATTTTTTACGAGGATAATGCCATGAGCACGTCTAAGGTTCCCCTGCTCGATGTAGGCGCACAAAATAAGCCGTTGAAGGAGGAAATTCTAAATGCCCTTAGCCAGCTGCTGGATAGCTCCGCTTTTATCCTTGGCCCCGAAGTAAAAGCACTCGAAGATGAAATTGCGGCCTATACCGGCATTCCTCGGGCAATTGCCTGCGCTTCCGGCTCCGACGCTCTCTTGCTTCCTCTCATGTGCGAAAATATCGGCCCGGGCGATGAAGTGCTCGTTCCATCATTTACGTTCTACGCAACCGCCGGCGCCGTGGCGCGACTTGGTGCCACGCCCGTGTTCGTGGATAGTGACGATACCTACAATATTTCGCTCGAAGATCTCGCAAAAAAAATCACACCTCGCACCAAGGCTGTCATCCCGGTTCACCTCTTCGGGCAAATGGTGGACATGGAGGCGCTCACCACCGTAATAAAAAAATCCGGGCGGAAAATTACTGTGATCGAAGACTGTGCGCAGAGTATTGGCGCGTCTTTTAAAGGAAAGCAATGTGGCGCCTGGGGAGACTATGGCGCGTTTAGCTTTTATCCCACCAAAAATCTTGGTGCGATCGGCGATGCCGGTCTCGTTTCTGCCTTAACGGAGACCGATGCCCAAAAGGTTCGCATGGTTCGCGTGCATGGGTCGAAGCAGCGCTATTATCACGAATTGGTGGGCGTGAATTCCCGTCTTGATTCCATTCAGGCGGCAGTATTGAGAATTAAATTGCGCCACCTCGCGGAATACGAAAGAAAGCGCGAGGCGATCGCTTCCTCCTATACGCAGCTCTTTCAGGCCGCGCGGCTGGAAGCGGTACGCTTGCCGGTGATGGGGCCGAATCGTAAGCATGTGTGGAATCAATTTACGATCCGGGCTCAGCGCCGCGATGAGCTTAAGACATTTTTGGGCGAACAGGGCGTGGGGGCAGAAATTTATTATCCACTCGCAATGCATCGCCAGCAGGCATTTCAGTTCTTTTTGAAGGGACCTTGCTCCTTGCCAGTATGCGAGGCCCTAGAAAAAGAAGTGCTATCGCTGCCGATCTATCCTGAAATGCCTCTTGCCCATACGCAGCGGGTAGTGGAACAGATTACCCACTTCTATAAGAAATAACTATTTCGGCTTTCGTGCCTTGCGGCCGGCTTCTTTCAATATCGCTTCCGCCTCGTTCTGAGATTTATCGCGGAAGCCGGCAGGATTGAACGAAGCTTGCTTTGTGGAGCTGAAGCGGGATTTATCTAATTCTTGCAGAATGGTTTGAATGCGCTGGTAAAGCGGCATCGGTAAATTTCTGCTTTGCCAAGCTTCCTCTAGCTCATAGCGCGTGAGTCCGCGTGTGTTCATGCCCAAAAGTACGTTTTGTATTCCGTAGAGAGCGTCCTCGAGGTTCGTTTGCCAATTGGATCCGGGGGCACGGCGGGCCGCCGACAAATCGCTTCGTACCGCTGCGAACGGATCAATATTTCGATACAGCCGGTCGAAAAGGGCTAGCTTATTGCGAATTAGGCGGGCGGCTAGCCCAATATTGGCCAAGATCAAACCAAGTAAAGTGAAAGAAAGAATTTTACCGCCATTTTCCTTTGCGCCGAGAGTTACTTTTTTCAGTAGGCGAAATTCATTTTCGGTATTCGGGGAAGAGCCGCCGGGCGTGGAGGGGGTAACGTAGGAATTCTGATTCACGTTATTGTTTGCGTTCTCTGTCACCTCTAAAGAAATAGGCTGAGTAGTAATGGTTTCGTAAGCCGATTTTTTGGGATTGAAATAAGACCAGCTAATGGCCGGAATTTCAAATTTTCCAGCTTTGCGGGGAATCGCTACTGTCTGAAAATTCTTTTGAGATTCTAATTCGCGCCGCACGCCGATGGGCGCTGAGCCGCGGGTGTTGGTATTGCTTTCGTAGAGTTCGAAGTCGGGTGGAAGGGGGAGCTTTATCGCATCGATGGCCTGAAAATTTCCATTCCCTTGAAATGTTAGATTCAAAGTTAGAGGGGTATTTTGCGGAAGAGTTTGCTTGTCGGCGGTGAGCTTTACCGAAAACTGACCAACGGCCCCGCCGAAATTTGCCGGCCGGCCGGTTTCGGGAAGAGGCGCTACTTCGAGCATCACATCTTGGCTCGCATGCATGCCGGAGCGGAGATCGAATACCTGGAAGATATTGGACCCCATGCTGTCATCGCCTAAATATTTGGCTTTTACCTGCATTTTATCGAGCGAGAACTTTCCCGGTTTCAGGGAATACAGCGCAAATCGGCCAATGAATGCCCGGCGCATCAATTGATTTCCGACGTAGACGTCTTCGAACTCAAAGCGGCTGGCAATTTCCAGATCGTCTTTCACGAATCCGGTGAAAGTGGGCCATTTTTGAATTTCGCAACAAGAACGAACGCCGCCAAAATCGTAGATATAGTATTCCGCCACCACGGGCTCGCCCACGTATACTTTTTGCTTATTCACCAGGGCCACCACGGTGAAGTCGCTATTGAACTTAGGCAGGCCATTGGCCACCTTTCCCGTTATCGCGCCCGCTCCAGAGCCGCTGGAGGGAGGGGCCGCGGGGTTCGGATCTTCGTCTTCATCGTCCAGCAGAAGCTGAGGAAAAATATTGGGGGCCGCTGGATTTCCTCCTCGGTTGCTGCGCCCGGAGCCCGTATCGGGCAGTACCTTAACGCGAATGTCTTCCGATTTGAGCGTGTCGGATCCAGCGCGAACCTGAATGTTCTGAATGGTTGCCACTCCGGCTTTTTTTGGCATGAGCACGAAGGAGAACTGGAAGTTGCGAACTAATACTTGGCGGCCGTTCTGCATTTCCACGCGTCCGCTCGTTCCCGCGGAACTCGCTCCCATCATGGTGAAGTCAGGCGCTTCAAAGGTCGGCTGAAACACGGGTCCATCGGGATTAGAAACCTCGAGGCGAAGCTGAATGCTTTCGGCTTCCGAGACCGGGTTGGGCGTAACCACCGCCACGAGTTTGGCCTGGGCAAAAGCCATTGCCGGAAAAATTATGGCAGCGGCAGTTGCCGCAAGCCCAAGGCTAAAAATTTTACCAGTCTTGGCCGCTACCATCGTCGACAACCTTACTATTCTTACCGTTCTTTTTTAAGAATTTCTTTTGCAGTTCTCCCTCTTGCTGCTTGAGGGATTCTAAAATGCGTTTCGCGTCGGATTCGCTTATATTGTCGCGCTCGCGAAAGGGTGTTCCACCACGCCGCGGCGGTATATTTTGCTGTTTATCTTTTCCTTGCTGGCCGTCCTGGGACGAGGGCTCGTTTTTCTGCGATTCGTCTTTTTTCTCGTCTTTGCCTTCGCCGGGCTTATTTTCTTTTTCCTGTTTCTTGTCTTCTCCGTCTTTCTTTTCGTCTTTTTTCTCTTTTCCATCGCCCTTGGAATCTTCCTTTTTATCGCCTTCTCCGCCCTTGCCTTGTTGCTGCTGCTGCTGATCTTTTTTGTCCTGGTTTCCGTCTTGCCCTTGCTGTTTCTGTTGGTCCTGGCCCTGTTGTTGCTGAGGATTTTTTTGTTCCTCTTGGGAGAGGTGCGCAAAACTTTCGCGCGCTTTTTTTAGAATTTCTTTCTCTTTTTCGATTAACGGTTTTTTCTGTTCGAGGCGGCGGATCAAGTCGGCATAACTGGCGATGGCTTGAGGCCTTTTTTTCTCCAGCATATAGGAACCGGCCAAGTTATAGAGCGCTTCCGCTTGAAAATAGTTTTTGTCTTTTGCCACGCGCCCAAGCTGCTCTCTTCCTTCCTCGAGTTTTTTAGCCTCGAGCAAATAGGTTCCGAGATTATAGTTCACGGCGGAAGAGTCAGGGTTTTCTGCCTGGAGCACCTTTAATTGATCGGCCGCTGCCTCCGGCTTGCCTTCTTGGCTCAGCTCTTGGCTTTGCACCCCTATACGTTTTTCTTTATTCCAAAGAAAAGAGAGCGGATTGGCGTTTGCGTGGGTGGGTAGAAGGAGAAGGGGCAGTAAGGCGAGCCGGCTCCAGCGCGCCCCGCTTTTTTGCCAAAGGGAGCGGACGGAAACAAAAGAATAAAGCAGGCAGGCCAGGGAAATCAGCAGCAAATAGCCGTATAGCTCTTCGTAGATCCGGGCCTTGGTGGTGATGGCGCCGGAACGCTGCGCGGTTTGCACGCGTGCCAGAATGTCTTCAATTTCCTGTTCTTCCAGGGTGGAGTGGTAAAACTGGCCGCCTCCCCGCTGCGCGACTTCGCTTAGTGCCTTGGGTTGAACCGTAGAAATTACGGTATTGCCCTTTCCGTCACGCTTGTATCCCATCAGTTCACCGCGATCATTACGAACCGGAATAGGAACCCCTTTTTCCGTTCCGTAAGCGATGCTAAAAATGATACCGCCCTCGTTGCGGATAGAATCGGCCACCGCTAGATTCTTCTCACCGTGGTCTTCGCCATCGCTAAGAATAAGGAAGATATTCGTCCTGGCTCCTCCATTGGTACCCACTACCTGTGCTCCACGTTCCATCGCACTCTTGGCTAGTTCCAAGGCACCGCCAATATCGGTCCCTTGCGTGGGAATGACCGAAGTGTCCACGTTCTGCAGAACGCTACGCACGATTTCATAGTCGGAGGTGAGTGGAACCAGGAGAGCCGAAGAACCGGCGAAGCCGATAACGCCGAGTCTGTCGCCCGAGAGCAGCTCCATTAAGTGCTGCACTGATCGCTTCGCTTTTCTTAGGCGGCTGGGAGCGATATCTTCGGCGTCCATGCTGCGCGAAACGTCCAGCAGCACGTAAATATCTAAGCTCATTCCCTCCACGTCTTCCATAGTGGGGTTGGCCTGCGGCCGCGCTAAGGCCAGCACCATGAAGGCCAGCCCAAGCCATAACGCGAAGCGCTTGCCGCTTTCGCGAATAGAGCCGGTAGATACCAACAGGTGTTTCAAATTTTCTTCCGCCACGAAACGCAGCAAGCGTTGTCGGCCCGCGCTGCGCAGGCGTTGGAGCAGTAGATAAACTACCGCGAGCCCCAAGAGGAGCAAGAGGTACTTCGGATTGGCGAAACGAAAATCGTCCATCATTACTCCGGCAAGATCCGAAAAATCGTGGCCCTAATAAGGAGATCTAAAAGCAGAAGGGCGAACGCAATCACGAGAAATTTCTGAAAATGTTCTTCCCAGATCACGCGATCCTTCGTTTCCACCTGATTACGCTCCAGCTTATTGATCTCGTCGAACACGCGTTGCATGGAGTCGCTGTCGTCGGCACGGAAAAACTTCCCCCCCGTTTCCTCGGCGATCTTCATAAGCAGGGTGGGGTTAATGGTGCTATTGGTCTGGCGATGAATTTTCTTGGTTACGCCGAAGAAGGTCACGTAGTCGGGATAGCTGACGAGACCTTCTTTACCGAGGGCAATGGCATAGATTTTAATTCCGTACCCAACGGCGATCTCGCCCGCAGTGAGTGGCGCGATTGAGCCCATATTATTGTCGCCATCGGTGATCAGAATGACCACGCGCGACTTCGCCGCGCTGTCTTTGAGGCGGTTCACGGAGGTGGCCATTGCATCCCCGATCGCGGTGCCGTCCTTTAACTGGTTCACGTCGGCTTGGGCCACCGAAGAAAGAAGATAGTCGTAGTCTAGGGTAGGAGGGCAAAGAGTGATTGCCTCTCCGGAAAATACCAAAAAACCGATTCGATCGTCTTTCCGGCCGGCGATAAACTTCTTCACGGTTTCTTTGGCGAGGTCGAGACGATTCTTATCGTCCTCACCTACGTCTTCAATGGTCATGCTCTGCGACACGTCGAGGGCCACCATTACGTCGATTCCCTCGGATATGCGCCTTTGGTGCGAGGTGGAGGTCTGGGGCCGCGCAAGCGCGATTAGCAGGAAGAGAATGCCCAAAAGGCGCAGAAAGAAAGGAAACCAGATGGGAAGCAGCAGCTGCCCAAGCGCAAGCTTCAACCGGCGGTGTGCGGTGGGGAACTGCAGGACCGCGCGCGAAGCGGGATGGCGCAGGGCCACGAAGAGCAGCAGCGCAATCGGGAAGATGAGAAGCAGGGCGTAGAGGTAGCGAAAGGTCATTTTTTCGCCTCTTCTTTGGGGGTATAAGTTCCCTCCACGTATTTTTTCCCCTCGAGAAGCAAGCTCGGCATCATTTGGCTTTCTAGGGTCTTTGTGCCGTAACGGACTTCGGTGATGGTGGAAAGGATATGCGCAATGAGGTCCGTCTGCGCTTTCCCTTTGGGATGAAAGCGCAGCTCGGCGATAAACTCACGATCAGTCATATCGCGAGAATCCATGTGGAAGTTTTCGTCGGAATACTTGCGTAAAATACCCGCCAGATCAAAGGAAAACTTTTTCCAGTGATCTTGTTCATTGCTTTTGGCGCGCACGTACTTCTCTAGATTTTGCAGCTCGCGCAGTGCCCGGTCGCGGTGGTTCCATTTCGCAATAGACCGCTCGGCGAGACGCTGCAAGATATAGCGGATGAGGAAGCCGAGGCCGACCAGCGTGAGCGCTCCCAGCAGGGAAATAAGCCAGATATTCCACCCTCCCAAGGAGACGGCGGGGAGTAGCCAGGGCGGTGCGGTTTCCGAAAGTTGGATTGCTTTGGCGCCATTCTTGGACACCAAAGATTCGGCTACTTCCACCGTAACCTGGTCGTCGGTATGTTTGAGCTTAAAGGGGGCGGTTCTTAATTCCCCGGGCGAGCGCACTATTGCCTCGATCGAAATTTTCGTTAGGGCACCATCGGTGGAAAGCACCTTGAGAGAATTTCCAGAAAGCAAAAAAGAGCCGGAAGGAAACCAGTCTCCCGCCGGTGCGGGTTCGATGGACCATCCCTCGGTGGCCCTGTTTACTTTTCCGTCCACCGCAATTTCGAGCGTAACGAGATTTCCCACCTCAAGGGGCTTCTGGGAGGATTCGGCGGAAAGTACCACTACGCCATTCATTTACGCGGCCCCCGACGAGAGCGGAAGAATTGGTGCAGAAGCTTTGCGGGCTCCGCATCGGTAGGCAAATCGAGCAGGGAAGCGCCCGTGCGGCGGAGCATTCGGGCCACGTCTTCGCAGTACCGCTTTTGCGACTGCGAGTATTCGTTGCGGACTCGGCCGGAAAGGGTGGGCAAGAGCATCGACTCGCCGGTTTCGGGATCCTCGATTCGTAGCAGGCCAACGTTCGGAAGCTCGAAATCTCTGGGATCGGTAGCTCGCAGGCAAATGAAATCGTGCTTGCGGGAAAGGAGCTCGAGCTTGCGCTTGTCGAGCTCGCTGAAGAAATCGCTGGCGAGCAAGAGAACGCTTCCGTTCTTCAGCGTGGAAATCAGAAAATTCAGTGCGGCATCGAGCCGGGATTTACGCGAAATGGGCTCGAAGGTGAGGAGCTCGTCGATCAAGCGCAGGATGTGTTTGCGGCCTTTTCGGGCAGGCACGAAACGCTCCACGCGATCGGAGAAAAGTACTAGGCCCACTCGGTCGTTGTTGGCGATAGCCGAAAATCCTACACAAGCAAGGGCGATTGCGATCGCTTCCCGCTTGCTGGTACCGGTACTGCCGAAACCATTCGAGGCACTTACGTCTACCGCGAAGATAATATTGAGCTCGCGCTCCTCTTCGAAGGTCTTTACGTAGGTACCTTGCATGCGCGCGCTGGTGCGCCAGTCGATATGCCGGATGTCATCGCCATATTGATAGAGGCGAGAATCAGAAAACTGCATTCCTTGCCCCTTAAAGCGGGACTTATAATCGCCAGCGAGCAGGGCCGAGCTCTTCTTCTTGGTCACCAGCTCGACGTGCTTCACTTGTTTGGCCACGGTACTCAGGGGCGCGCGGCCGGCCGCGCGGATCTCCGTATCGTCTATGGCAGATGCTTCTGACTGTTCGTCAGTCCGTTTACGGAACTTCCACCACATCGAGCACCTTTCTAATTACGGACTCGGGCGTGATGTCGTTCGCTTCCGCTTCGTAGGTAAGAACTAGGCGATGGCGAAGGATATCGTAGCAGACGGCCTTAATATCGTCGGGGCTCACAAAGGTTCTGCCCGCCATTAGTGCCGCCGCCCTGGCCGCTTTGGCGAGGCCGATGGTAGCGCGCGGGGAGGCTCCCACTTGAATAAAAGATTTCAAGTCGGTAAGGCCCTTTTTCTCGGGAAAGCGCGAGGTGAAAACGATATTAAGAATATAGTCCTTTAATTTTTCGTCGAGGTAAACCCTGGTGCAGAGGGATTTTGCTTCCTGCAAAGCCCGCGGTAAAACTTTCTTCGAGATTTTTGGCGGTTCCATATTACTCATGCGGTCAAGAATGAGTTTTTCTTCCTGCTGCGATGGGTAGGGAACTTTTACTTTAAAGAGAAAGCGGTCCAGCTGCGCTTCCGGTAATTGATAGGTTCCTTCCTGCTCAATTGGATTCATGGTGGCCAGCACGATGAAGGGATCGGGAAGCTGGTGGGTTTGATCTCCGAGGGTAACTTGGTGCTCGGCCATCGATTCCAGCAAGGCCGACTGCACCTTGGCGGGCGCCCGGTTAATCTCATCGGCCAGCACAATATTCGAAAAGATAGGCCCTTGTTTTGCCGCGAACTCTCCGGTCTTTTGGTTGTAAACCATGCTTCCTACCAGATCGGAGGGTAAAAGATCGGGCGTAAACTGTATTCGATTAAAATTCAGGTCCATTACGTGAGAAAAAGTTTTCACGGCTAAGGTTTTGGCGAGTCCAGGCAAGCCTTCGAGCAAAATATGCCCGTCGCAAAGGAAGGCCATGATGATTTTTTCCATCATCGGCCGCTGGCCCACCACCACCTTTTCGCACTCTTTAAGGATTTCGGCGATGGTACTGCTTTTTTGTTTAACCGCTTCTTGGAATTCAGCTTCTTGCATAGAGACCTCGGTTGTCTGAGTACCTAAGAGCATAGCAAAAAAATCCGAACCGCGATGGTCCCGATTTTGCTCAAGAGAGCTCTCCTGAAACCGGATAAAGAAAAGAGGAATGAATGAAAAGAAATAGGCGAAAAAAACTATACCACTGGTTTTGCATTTTGCTACTGGGGGCCGCGATTTCTGGCTGTGGTCGTGGAGAACACGCTGCGTCGGACGCGTTAGGGGTGAATTTAGAGCTTCCCGCCGGCGAGTCCGAACTGTTTTGGTACGGAGTAGAGACGAAGAGAATTAGCGTCGCCCGGGAAGGAAAGATTTTACAAGAAACCGCCTGGAATCAGGGACAGACCCTATCTTGTGATCTAAAGGTCGGTGATGAACTCACTTTTACGGGTTTTGACGGAACCGGGCGGACGCTGGTGATCGGTACGGTAAGAGTGGGAGAAGAAAAAAAGGTTTCGATCCCTCTACGGAGAATCCTATAATAAAAGTAGATGAAGCTTTTCTTAACTCTTCTGGCGCTTTTTTCGCTCACGGCCGCCGCTCGCGGCCGTGAACCTGCGTCGCTCGCTGTTGCCGTAGACTCACTCGTGGCCCAGGTTGGCCATGAGGCGGTGCTGGTTTCCGACCTAACTCGATTCTCGCAGGTGAATGCCGTGCTTATCTGTGCTGGTGTACTCCAGCGGGAAAAACCCCTTCCGAAAGATCAAAAAGAATTGCTAAGTGCCTATGTAGATGAAGAGCTCATCTACCTCGAAGCCAAAGGGCGCAAGTTTACCACGGCCGGAATGATTCCTCAGGCCGTTCGCGCTATTCACGACAAAAGTGAATGTCACTCGCAATGGCAAGCTCTTGGGAAAAAATATTCCAACTTTTGGCGCACCGAAAACCGCCTGCGCGAAGGAGAGAGTTTGCTGGTTCGCGAGCTTGAAAAACAGATTTTGATTGAGCGGTTCCGTAAAACCGAGATCGTAACGGACGCCGATGTTTGGCGCCGTGAAGCAAAATCGCGCTATCCCGTAAAGATCCTACTAGAGTGAAATGGTGAGCTACCTCGACTATTCTCCCCGCCCGGCTGTGGAAGAAGATCTGCCTCAAATCGTAGCCATTGAAGCCCAGTGCATGCGGCCTCCTTGGAGCCTAGAGTCGTTTCGCGCCGAATTCAACAAGCGGACCACTCGATTTTGGGTCGTTACCGACAACGAAACGGACGCCAAAATTCTCGCTTATATCGTTTTTTCTCTTCCGGCCGAGCAAGCCCATATCCAAACCTTCGCGGTTCATCCCGAGCTCAAGCGGCAGGGGCTAGGCAAGTATCTTTTGCGGCAGGTGATTGCATTTGTTATGAGGGAGAAGGCCGAGAGCATCGTGCTAGAGGTGAGGAAAGGCAACCAACCGGCCGTGCAGCTGTACCAAAGCCTGGGGTTTATTGTATTGCATACGATGCCTAAGTTTTACCCCGATGGGGAAGATGGCTACTCCATGATTTATCGCACCGAGCGCGCAAGGCTCGGCAGCGATTATGAGCAAGATTTTGAGGAAGATGACGGACCCGTCGGCGAACGAA
The DNA here is from genome assembly GCA_050246755.1 of Bacteriovoracia bacterium. Classification (GTDB taxonomy): domain Bacteria; phylum Bdellovibrionota; class UBA1018; order CAIPTA01; family CAIPTA01; genus JAKFYM01. Next base: position 1,044,628 of record JBFWVL010000001.1, on the reverse strand, counting down.
AAAATCTTAATTGAAGATGAGCATTTCCTGGCCGTGCGCAAGGCTCCCGGAGAGCTGGTCGTAGCTGATCGCTGGGGAAAAGAAACCCGGGTGCTTCTGCACGAAATTGGCGCTTACTTACGCACTCAAGGCCATAAGCCGGACGAATCGGGCCGCGATCTCTACCCCGTGCACCGCCTCGATCGCGATACCAGCGGGATCGTACTTTTTGCCAAGCACCAAGAGGCGCATCGCCGCCTTTCCATGATGTTCGAGCAACGCAAGATGAAGAAAGTTTACTGGGCTTTTACGGCCGGTGTGCCCGAGTGGGACTCTTGCGTTTGCGAGGTTCCGCTTTTGCGCGCCGAGGGAAAAAAGGGCCGCGGCCGTGCCATCGTGGATGTCCGAAAAGGGAAGCCCGCCGAAACTGAATTCATGGTCCGAGAAAAATTCGGGGATATTGCCTGGATTGAGGCTCATCCGCATACCGGCCGCTTGCACCAGATTCGCGTGCACCTAAAGATTCTGGATATTCCCATCCTGTGGGACGAGGCGTACTGGGATTCGCATTGGAAGAGCAAAGTTTTTCCAAGCTTGGAGCCTCGGCGCTTGCCGCTCCACGCCCGCGCGCTTTCCTTCGTTCATCCCTTCACGGAGAAAGCCGTTGAAATCGAATGTCCCATGACGGAGGACATGCGCGCCCTGCTAAATGAACTCAAAGACGGTTCGCCAACCAATCGTCGTAATTAAAGCGGTTTTCCACCTAGCTTAGCCAATAGATCGGAAAAATCTTTCGGTGTGGCCGCGCGCAGCTGTAAAACTTTTCCATTTTCTCCCGGCATTTCGAGCTCGGTGGCATGAAGGGCCGGCCGGTGGAAGATTTCGGACCAAGGCTTCTTAGCGTATTTTTTGTCGCCGATTAGAGCATGCCCAGCGTGCGAAAAATGCACGCGAATTTGATGTGATCTACCTGTGAGCAGGCGCACCTTCATCAGACTGGAGTTTCCGAGCTTTTGGAGGCGCGTGAATTGAGTAACGGCTTCTTCACCATCATTCGCGACCCGTACTTGATTGGTGGCGGAGTCCTTTTTTAACCGAAACTCAAACGTTCCGCTTTCCCCGGGATCTCCTTTGGCGATTGCTAAGTAGGTGCGGTTAACTTTTCCTTCTACCAGCCAGGTGGACAGCTCTTTTGCGCCGGCGGAGCTTTTCGCAAGCAAGATGAGTCCGGACACATTGCGATCCAAGCGATGCACAGGAGCGAGGAAGTCCACTCTTCTGCCCTCGCGCTTCCACTCGTTTGAAAGGAGGGCGGCGAGGTCGTCTTCCCCGGACTTATCTTTCTGCGAAAGAACTCCCGCCGGCTTGTTCACCGCCACAAACTTCTCGGTTTCGTAAACTAGATCAAATTTCACGAAACCTTTCCTCGCGTTCGCTCACCGAAGAGCCGGGTACCAACGCGCACAAAAGTGGCCCCCTCCATGATGGCTTCCTTGAAATCGCCGCTCATGCCCATGGATAGTTCGCGAAGAGGATGAGGATAGATATTGCTGGCGTTAGTTTTTTCTAAAAGATCTCTCAGTTTCGCAAAAGGAGCACGGCTGGCATTGGCGGCCGAAGGTAAGCACATCAATCCCAAGATACGAATATTTTGGAGTTCGAGTATGTCTTTAAGAAATGCAGGTAGATGGCCAGAAGAGATCCCGGCCTTGCTCGCTTCGTTGTCTACATTTACTTCTACGAGACAATTCATCACGACCTTCCTCTCTGCCGCCGCCTTACTTAATTTCTGCGCCAACGAGACAGAATCGAGCGCATGAAAGAGCCCGAAGTTACCCGGCAAGAATTTGGCTTTATTCGACTGTAGGTTTCCGATGAAGTGCCAGTTGGGAACAGTGGAAATTTTAGTATCAGATTTTATTGCCGCAATCTTTTCCAGTGCCTCTTGAACGTAGTTTTCCCCAAAATCTTTTTGTCCGAGCGTAAGGAATTCCGCAACGTCTTCCCAGGGTTTGGTCTTGCTTACGGCAATAAGAGTTACCTCTTCGGGTTTTCGTCCCGCGCGTTGGCAGGCATCCCTGATGTCGCTTTTTACGTTTTCCAGCAGCTCTCGTTTCACTTTTTTTCCCTCTGAAAAGCGCTCCGTTTGAGGCCGGAAACCTTTTCTAGAAAACGTAGAGTATGTCCGAGCGGCAAACCAACTACATTCGTATAAGAGCCAGAGAACTTTTCTACGAGGGCCGCGCCATATCCCTGAGCTCCATAACTTCCGGCCTTATCCATGGGCTCTCCGGTAGCCACGTACCAGCGAATTTGTTCTGGCTGAAGACGGAAGAATTTTACTTTCGTAGACAACGAAAATGACTTTACCGTGTGCTTGCCATTTTTAAGCTGAGCCACCGTTACGCCGGTACACACGGTATGCCATTTTCCCGAAAGAGTTTTGAGCATTCTTACGGCCTCTAGTTGAGAAGTTGGTTTAGCTAATACACGGTTACCAATAAAAACTAGCGTGTCAGCCGCTAGTATTAACGCATTATTTTCACCGCTTGCGGTTAACTCCCTAGCTGCCGCTAGCGCTTTGGCTTCTGCGATACGCTTCACCAGGTGTGACGGAGGCTCTTTCGAGGTTTTTGGCGCCATGAGCTCCTCTTCCTTGGGTAGATAAACTTGAAAGCGGATGGCCGCCTGCTCAAGCAGGTCGCGGCGGCGCGGTGACTGAGAAGCTAGAAAAAGGGTAGGGGTCAAAAGGCACCTGTCTTTCCTTTTGGGAAATAGCAGAAAAAAGCGAAAACTTACAGTGCTTTACCCTCTATGACATAACCCTTGAGCCGAGCGTGCGAAATGCTATACTTTTCGGTAGGAGGATCGGTTTATGAAGTACAGGAAGTACGTTAATACGATCAGATCAGGGGCACTCATCATCTTGGCACTCGGCTTAGCCGCATGTGCGTCCACAGGAAACCGCGAAATCAGTTCCGTCAAAGACGATTCTGATGCCAGCGAAAACCGGAAAAAATACGACGGGCGAGAACCGGCAGCAATGCACGGAGATTTCACCTGGCTAGACGAAGTTGGCGATAACTTCGGCCGCATCGCCGCCGACAATAGTAACCGCGCGGTGGCCAGTGAAAATAAGCACCAGGTTTTGGTGAAGCAGAAAGACTGGGCATTTAGCTTTCTTGCCAACACCAATCACTTTTACGTAGACGTGCAGGGCACGAACTACAAAATGATACAAACTAGGATCAACGACGGCGAACGCTTTGCGTTCGCCGCCGAAGGCCAAGCGGAAAATCCCGTCACTTTCTCGGTGGTAAAAACCGAGAGTGATGGCCGCAAGGTGGCGAGTGAATCCTGCGACTCTGAGATTTCCTATTGGAACAAAAAATCGAAGTCATACGTAACAGAGCGCAAAACGATCGTAGGAAAACCCTGCGGGAATTTGCTTAGTCTGTTGAGAGATTACGTACCGTGATTTTGCACCGCTCCTCCACGTCGGTACTGATTTATTTGATCCTTGCCTTAGTTCTTTCCCCGGGAGCGAAGGCTGTGACGATGGGCGAAGCCGCCACCACCGTAACTGTTACCACGGTGGCGGGCGCTATCCTCGGCGCCTCTACTCTGCCCTTTTATGAAGATTCTGGAAAAAATACGAAGAATATCTTTTACGGAGCCGCGGTCGGCGCTGTGGTGGGTGTTCTTATTTCTGCTTATTCCGGCGTGCAGGATGGCCGGGCGGAAGACGAAGAAGAGGCGAACGCGCGTGTACGGAAAGAGATAGATCTCGCTAATCGAGCCAAGCTTCTTCAACCCGAGCATTCTACGAGTCTTCAGGGCCGGAGCGGGATGGCGCAGCGAGCGCCGGCTGTTTGGTCTTCCATTGCAAATATTCGCTTCTAGTTGCTCTGGAAAAAGCAAAATCCCGCGTTGCCTTGGGCTACGCGGGATTTTGCTTTTTATGCGCTTAGCTTAGTAGGCCGCGGTAGATCCGCCGGCGGCATCTTCGATGGCGCGATCAACGGCGCCGCCACCAGAGGATTGGTAGGCTGCAAACTGAAGGCGGCCGCTATTTGCTTGATGACAGGAGTTTTTTGCGGCGGCTTTGAGGCCCCCGTCTTCATCCAACTGCTTCAATAGTTTACCGAGCTTCACGATGCCATCGTGGAAGGACTGGTAGCGCAGAGACTCAGGAGTGGAGTTCGGATCATTGCGCTTAGTGGGGATGCAGTTGGGGTAGCCTTCGGCCGCGGCCATGGCTTCCAGCATGATTTGATGGCTGGTTTTTTGGGTGAGAAAGCTCGGCGACTTATCGAAAGTATCGACGATGAAATCAATGTGATCGCGGGCGGCTTGGATGCCCTTGAGCATAAATTTCACTTCTTTTAGGTCTGGGGCTTTGCAGCTTCCATCCTCACTCTTAGCGGAAACTTTGCTGAAAGCTTCATTCAGGGCCGCTCTCGCGGCACCGACGCGGGCGGCGGTCTTATTCAAAGCATCGCCCAGGGTGCCAAAGTGGTTGGTACAGTTTCGTCCATTTTTTGCCACGAAAGCCATGTCGGACTCCGCACGTTGGCGAAGGTCATCGATTTGTTTTTGCACGTCGGCGAGCGATGCGGCCGAGGCGCTTACAGGGATGGAAAAAAGAAGGGCTAAAAAGAGTGGCAACTGGGTAGAGATTTTCATTCGAACTGCTCCTACAAAATAAAAGGTCTACTCGTAGGAGAGCAAGGAAAAGGCCAAGCCGTCGGCCCATAAGTCCTTGATTATACGGCGTTTTATTGAGGGTTGGCGCGCTGCTCACGCCGGGAGCCATACATCTGTCTAAAAAATAGACATATTTTAAGGACAAAAAAAGAGCCGTACGGGGCTTTCCCAGTACGGCTTTCTTCGCATAAATGCGTTTTTTAGGCTTCTGGATTGGAGGCGGGGGCGGCCGGAATCACAGGAGCTTTTTTTATCCCTGATAGGCTTAAGCGTTCCCCCGAAACTTTGAAGTCTTCTATATGCAGGGACGGATCTCCCTGGATGGAAACCTTCATGCTGAAGCGTTCTTCGAGGCGATCAAGAGTATCTCGTTCATCCTGAAACAAGGCGTCAGCCACTTCTGGGTGAGCCACTACGCGGGCGCCTACAGTTCCGCCTTCGAGGGCGGCGCGTTCGAGCTCGCGAAAGATGTCGTAGCAAACAGTACGAAGGTTCTTGGTGAATCCTTTACCATTGCAATACGGGCAGCTCTCGCAGAGTACGTGATTGAGTGATTCGCGGGTACGCTTTCTCGTCATCTGGATAAGGCCAAGTTCGGAGATCCTTAAGATATTCGTTTTAGCTTTGTCTTTTTTAAGTGCGTCTTCAAAGGAGCGATATACCTTTTCGCGGTGAGCGGATTTTTCCATATCGATCAGATCGACGATGATGATACCGCCCACGTTACGAAGGCGGAGCTGATAAGCCACTTCTTTCACGGCTTCCATATTCGTCTTGAAGATTGTTTCTTCTAGGTTTTTCTTGCCGGTAAATTTTCCGGTATTCACGTCGATCACGGTTAGCGCTTCCGTTTGGTCTACGATCAAATAGCCGCCGCTTTTCAGCCAAACTTTACGTAGCAAGGCGCGGGAAATTTCACTCTCGATCCCATAAGCGTCGAAGATCGGATCTTTGCCGGTATACTTCACTACGCGGTTCACGAGGTGAGGTGCAAACTGCTCGGCAAACTCCACCACGTAAGAATGCACGCGGGGCGAATCCACCACGAGGCGGTGAATGTCGTCCGTGAAAAAATCTCGCACGGTTTTTAGAACCACGTTGAGGTCTTCGTTTAAGCAAACCGGAGCTTTCTGGGTTTCCGTTTTGCGCTTAATTGTGGCCCAGAGATTTAGGAGATAGTTGATCTCGTTCGTGAGCTGCTCATTCGTTTGCTCGGCGGCAACCGTACGTACGATGATTCCCATTCCCGGTGGACGCAGGTCGTCTACGATCTGGCGCAGGCGGCGGCGTTCTTCGTTCGATTCAATTTTGCGCGAAACTCCTACGTGATCCACGGTGGGCATAAGCACCACGTGACGCCCGGGTAGAGAAATATGACAAGTTAGGCGCGCGCCTTTGGTTCCCATAGGCTCTTTCGCTACCTGAACCACTACGTCTTGGCCTTCTTTCACCACGTCCTGGATATTCAGGCGTGGACGCATTGGTTTGGAGCGTCCACCGCGTCCACGTCCGCCAGAACGTCCGCGGCTTTGGCGGTCGCGTCCTCGAGGACCCATGTTGGAAGAGCGGCGGGGGGAGGTTTCTTCACCTTCCGCAGCAGGCTGTTCTTCGCCTTCAGCCGCAACGGTTTCTTCGCCTTCCTGCTCGGAGCCGCTTTCGCTGGTCGATTCCTCGGCCTCGGGGCCTATATCGCCCTCTGCGGTAGTGGGAGTAGAGGGAATTTCTTCCGGCTCTTCTTCGTCGCTCTCGGCTTCGTAAACGATATCGCCTACGTAAAGAAACGCGGCTCGCTCGAGTCCGATATCTACGAAAGCGGCTTGCATGCCGGGAAGAACGCGCACGATGCGGCCCTTGTATACGTTACCAACGATGCTTTTGTTTTTTTCGTACTCGATAGAAAGATCGGAGATTTCTCCATCTTCCAGGAGGGCCACCCGGATTTCCGGCAAGGTGGCGTTAATGACTAATTCTGATGGCATACGAGATCCCTTTTGCTATTTCGAAAGGAGAACCGCTAACGCCGCTTAAGGCATGCGCACGACTCAACGTTCGTTTATACTATTGGTTATTCGGCCAAATAATGGGGCCAAACTTGGTTCGTCAAAAACGGATCTCTGGCCATACTTATAGGCGTTTTCGGCTCGGGCTGTCAAATTTAGGCCGTGAAATGAAATGAATTGCCCCGAAAACTGGTTCTAGGATTAGTTCCGGGCTAAGGTTAGTGCGCTGTGCCAATTTTGGGTGGTTTTTCACTAGATAAAAGCGAGAAGCGAAAGCGACGTCGCGAACTTGTCACGATCGGAATCGTGCTGATTTTGATCGTGGTGCTTTCGAATCTCGCGTTGAAATTGGTGCGTGCATCTAGCACTCTTCCCTTTGTTAACTCGATTTTCTTTTTTGGGATCATCAACCTCAATTTGATTTTGCTCGCGATTCTGGTTTTCCTGATCTTCCGGAATCTTTCCAAACTTTTCCTCGAGCGCCGCAAAGGAATGCTGGGGGCTAAGCTCAAAACGAAGTTGGTGCTCAGCTTTCTCAGTCTTTCCATCATTCCCACGGTGGTGCTTTTTTTAATTTCTTCTTTTTATATTAACTCCACCTTCGACAAATGGTTCAGCGTGAAGGTGAGCAATACGCTCCAGGCGTCGCTCGAGATCACCGATATTTATTATAAAAACACCCAGAAAAGCGCCCAGCATTTCGCCGAGAGAATTCGCGACGAAGTGAGTGATCACGCCAATCTCAACGATAGGAATGGGCGTTTGAGAATAGGCCGCGATTTAAATCAGCTGCGTAGCAAGTATGCCTTGGACGCCGTGGAGATTTACTGGCACCCCCTTGATCCGCGAACCCTCGTGGTGCGCTCCGAATTGAATCCGGAGCTATTTCCGCGCTTGCCGATTGCCACGGTTCAGGCCGCGTTGGACGGGGAGGAGGCCGCGCTGGTGCAGCACGTGGGAACTGGAGACGTGCTTAGGTCCGTAATGCCGTTAAGGGAGTCGGCTACTAGCCGCAAAATTGTAGGCGCCCTCGCGGTTAGTTATCATTTACCGGTTAGTCTCGTGAATAAGGTGGATGAAATCTCTTCTACCTACGCCGATTTTAGAGATGTAAATCCGCTAAAATACCCGGTGAAGACGATCTATTTCACTATTCTTATCTTGATCACTCTTCTCGTGACTTTCGCGGCTATCTGGGTGGGATTTTATCTGGCCCGTCAAATGACGATGCCGCTGGAATATTTGGCCCAAGCGGTGAGCGAGGTGGGCAGCGGAAACCTGGATGTCGAAATTCAGGTGCCCGGGCACGATGAAATTGCCACGGTGAGTCTCGCTTTTAATAAAATGACCACCGATCTGCGCGAGAACCGCGACCGCCTGCAGTCGGCATATACGACCCTTCGTTCCACTAACGAAGAGCTTCAGGAAAAGCGCCGCTACCTCGAGGCGATTCTTGCAAACGTGAGTGCCGGGGTTTGTTCCATGAGTGCCGATTCTACCGTGACCACCATGAATAAGTCGGCGGCGAATCTTCTCGGGGTGAAAAGCGAAGAGATTATCGGGATGCGGCTGGAAGAGGTGCTCGTAGGATCTCTTTCCGAGCTACATCTGAGTATTCAGCAGGTACTAGCGGCTGGCGGCAAAGAAACTATTTTTAAATACCTGAACATGACGGCGAAGGACTCGCGGCTTCTGTCTCTACTGGTAACCATTACGCCGCTATACGATGCCGATAGCCGTTACCTCGGCCTGGTGCTCGTGCTCGACGATATCTCCCATCTCATTAAGGCTCAGCGTGAGGTGGCTTGGCGTGAGGTGGCTCGTCGGATTGCCCACGAAATTAAGAACCCGCTTACACCCATCAAGCTTTCGGCCCAGCGTTTGCAGAAGCGCTACCTCGGAAGACTTGATGAGAACGAGATTTTTAAAGAGTGCACCGACACGATTATTAGTCAGGTGGATGAGCTTAAAGAAATGGTGAATGAGTTTTCCCAGTTCGCTCGGTTCCCGGCGGCCAATCCGATGCCGAACGAATTGAATTCCGCTTTAGCAGAAGCCGTCGGCCTTTTTCGGCAGGCGCACCGCCACATAACGTTTGAATTTCTTCCCGATAGCGGAGTACCGATATTTTCTTTTGATCGCGATCAAATTAAGCGGGTAGTGGTGAATTTGCTGGATAATGCGGTGGCGGCCATGAATGAGCAGGAAGGTGTGATTCAGATTCGCACCGAATTCCGACCCGAGACTGGAATCGTAGTCATGCAGGTTGCCGACACGGGGCCCGGGATTCCCGAAGAGGTGCTTCCGATGCTATTCGAGCCTTACTTTTCCACCAAAAATGAGGGTACTGGCCTCGGTTTGGCGATCGCGAAGCGCATAATTAACGACCACGACGGGTATATCCGTGCCAGCTCGAGCGGCCAAGATGGAAAATTCCGTACGTATTTTACCATTGAGCTTCCGGTGAGTCGCGCGATAGAGGTATTGCAGCATGGCCCGTAATGTTTTGATTATTGACGACGAAGCTTCCATCCGCTCCACGATTTCGGGCGTATTGAGAGACGAATCCTTTGAAGTAATGACTGCCGGGTCGGGCGAAGAGGGGCTTGGTTACGTGGCGAATGGTTCCTTCGACGCTGTTCTTCTCGACGTCTGGATGCCCGGGATCGACGGCCTCGAGACCCTGAAGCGAATCCGCGCGATTACTCCCGATCAGCTCGTGATCGTGATGAGTGGCCACGGTACGGTGGAGACGGCGGTAAAGGCCACCAAGCTCGGCGCGTATGATTTTATTGAAAAGCCTCTTTCGCTGGAGAAGCTGCTCCTCACCCTGAGAAATGCGTTCCAGTTTTCCGAGCTGAATAAGGAAAATAAAATCCTTCGCTCGGAAGTTTTCAAAACCCCACAAATGATCGGAAGCTCTCCACGCATGATGGCGTTGAAGGAGCAGATCTCCACGATCGCGCCGCTATCCAGCTGGGTACTGATCACCGGAGAAAACGGCACCGGAAAGGAACTGGTTGCCCGGGCGATTCATTCCGGTAGCAGGCGTAAAGACGAGCCTTTCGTGGCCGTAAACTGTGCCGCGATCCCCGAAGAATTAATCGAGAGTGAATTATTTGGGCACGAAAAGGGTTCATTCACCGGTGCCACGCAGATGAAGCGCGGTAAGTTCGACCAAGCCAATGGCGGCACGCTTTTCCTCGATGAAATTGCCGATATGAGCTTAAAAACCCAGGCGAAGGTGCTTCGTATCCTGCAAGAGCAGAAGTTTGAGCGGGTCGGTGGAAATCAGACTATCGAAGTGGACGTGCGCGTCGTGGCGGCCACTAACAAAAATCTCCTGGAAGCGATCAAGAATAATTTATTCCGCGAAGATCTCTATTATCGCCTCGCCGTTATACCTATTCTCGTTCCTCCATTGCGTCAGCGCGTGGAAGATATTTCTGCTCTGCTAAAGCATTATTTTGAAACTTTCGCCCGCGAGCAGGGGAGGGAGGCGAAAAAGGTTTCGGAAGATGCTTTGCAGATACTGAAGCACTATTCTTGGCCCGGAAACGTGCGAGAGCTTCGCAACCTAGTGGAGCGGCTGAGCATTATGTGCCGGGGTGAAACTATTGCCATCGAGGACGTTCCCGCCGAGATATTAGACGCCGTGGCTAAGGCTCCCCTCGAGGACCAAGGCGCCGAGGAGTCTGGACCAGTTATCCCGCTTGCGCTTTCCGCTGGTCTGAAGGAAGCCAAAAATCAGTTTGAGCGTGAATTCATCATCCACAAGCTCAAAGAAAATGATTGGAATATTTCAAGAACGGCGCAGTTGCTCGGCATCGAGCGAGCTCATTTGCATCGGAAGATAAAGGCTCTTAAAATCAGTGAAGCGAAAGAAGGCTGACCCATGGCAGAAAAAATAACATCGCGAACCGCAGATTTTTCCCAGTGGTATCTGGATATAATCCAGCACGCAAAGCTAGCGGACTATTCTCCGGTAAAGGGCTGCATGGTGATCCGCCCGAATGGCTATGCGATCTGGGAGAAGATCCAGAAAGTTCTCGACGGAAAATTCAAAGAAACCGGACATAAGAACGCCTATTTCCCGCTGTTTATACCCGAGAGTTTTCTCAAGAAAGAAGCCGAGCACGTGGAGGGTTTCGCTCCCGAACTCGCGATCGTAACCCATGCCGGCGGAAAAAAATTAGAGGAGCCGCTGGTGGTGCGGCCTACCTCGGAAACTATTATCAATTCCATGTTCTCCAAGTGGATTCAAAGCTATCGTGATCTTCCCCTGCTGATTAACCAGTGGGCCAATGTGGTTCGCTGGGAGATGCGTACGCGTCCTTTTCTGCGCACCACGGAATTTCTTTGGCAAGAAGGCCATACCTGCCATGAAACTGAAAAAGATGCCGAAGAGGAAGTGCTGAAGATGCTCGAAGTGTACCGCTGGTTCGCCGAGGAATACATGGCGATGCCCGTTTTCTGCGGGCGCAAGACCGACAGTGAGCGATTTGCGGGAGCTCTTCGTACCTATTGCATCGAGGCATTGATGCAAGACGGGAAGGCCCTACAGGCTGGAACCTCGCACGCGCTCGGGCAGAATTTTGCCAAAGCATTTGGAACCGAATTCCAAACTCGCGAAGGTAACCGCGATTTCGTATGGCAGACGAGCTGGGGCGTATCTACTCGTTTGGTGGGAGGCTTAATCATGACCCACAGTGATGATAAGGGCCTAGTGATCCCGCCACGCTTAGCGCCGATTCACGTGGTGATCGTTCCCATTGCGAAAACCCCGGAAGAGCGCGACGCCGTGCTCAGCAAGGCGAAATTGATCGCCGACTCGCTAAAAGCTTGGCCCACACAGAAGGCTCACCTTGGCAGCGCGGTTTCCGTGCACATCGATCTCGATGAGACCAAGAGCCCGGGCTGGAAGTTTGCCGAGTGGGAAGTGCAAGGTGTGCCGATCCGCATTGAGCTCGGCCCAAAGGATTTAGCCAAAGGGCAGGCCGTGCTTGCTCGCCGCGATACTGGCGAGAAGTTTTTCGTGCCCTTCACGGAGATTCCGGCCAAGGCACTCGATCTTTTGTTGGAGATTCAGGAAAACCTTTTCCGGCGCGCCACCGCCCATCGCAATGAGAACGTGCGCCAGGTGGATAACTACGAAGACTTCAAAAAAGTACTAGATGAGAAAGGTGGATTTGTGAGCGCGCATTGGGACGGCACCGCCGAAACCGAACGCCTCATTAAAGAGGAAACGAAGGCAACTATTCGTTGTATCCCTCTCGACAATCCTCTTTCGGAAGGAAAGTGCGTTCGCTCAGGAAAGCCTTCTAGCCAGCGGGTGCTATTCGCGAGGTCTTATTAAAATGACCAAGCCGAAGGTTTTCGTTGCGCTCGACTACCCCGATGCCGCATCGGCCTTCGCCATTTTTCGCCAACTTTCTCCGTTGAATCCCTATTTTAAAGTAGGGTTAGAGCTATTTGTGGCCACGGGACCTTCCTTCATCCAATCGCTGGTAGATCACGGAGCGAAGGTTTTCTTAGATCTAAAGTTTCACGATATTCCCAATACCGCCGCTGGTGCCGTGCGTTCGGCGGTTCGCTTGGGGGTGGGGTACCTCAATGTGCACTGTGGCGGTGGAGCTGAAATGTTACGTGCTTCGGCTGAGGCCGTCTCCGATGAGGCGCAAAAGCTTTCCCTCCCTCGTCCCACGCTGCTAGGAGTAACTGTGCTTACTAGCTTGGATGATAAGGGTATCCAGGAAATTGGTTTTCCTCGTTCAGCCTCAGCCCAAGTGAAGCAATTCGTAGAGCTTGCCCAGCTTTCGGGGCTCGATGGAGTGGTTTGCTCGGCCCAGGAGCTTGCTTTGGTGAGCGCCCTCGCCGGCAAGGACTTTCAGACCATGGTTCCCGGCATTCGTCCCGTCGGAAGCAGCGCTAACGACCAAAAGCGTACGCTCACGCCCAGGGAGGCGGCTTCCGCGGGAGCTCATTGCCTCGTGATTGGGCGGCCCATAACCGCCGCGGCTGATCCAGTGGCTAGGCTGGAAGGGATATTGCGCGACCTATGATCATCATCGGATTTCATGCCGTAGAGGCCTTACTTAATTCTAAATACAAAATCCGCTCAATTCATTGCCTCGACCGCAATTCCGCCGACCGCGCTATTTCCGTCCGTTCGCTGGCGCAAAAAAATAAAGTCACCTGGAATGCCTATTCTCAGAAGGATAAAGCCCGATTCGAGGCCGATTTCAAGCGAGCGGGGGGAACCCCAGTGGAGCTTGAGTCTTCGCAGGGAATTTTTGCGGAGATGGGTGAAATTGAAACAATTTCCCACTTGGAAATGATCCGGGCGGCAAAAGAACGAGAGCAGTACCCAATTGTAATTTATTTAGACTCGATCACTGATCCTCAAAACCTAGGATCCATTCTCCGCTCGGCCGCTTTTTTTGGAGTGAGTGGCTTAGTGGTTACCGAAAATCGTTCTTCTCCTTTAACTCCCGCCGCAATTAAGATTTCTTCCGGTGGATTTATCCACGTCCCGATCGCTCGCGTTTCGAACCTGGTTCAGGCCATGGAGGAGGCGAAGGAAGAGGGTTTTTGGATCGTGGGGCTTTCGGAGCATGCAAAAGAGCAATTTCGAACCGCTCGTCTAGATTCTCCTATCGGTCTTGTGATCGGCAATGAGGAGAGCGGAGTGCGTCAGCTCACCGAAAAAACCTGCGATTTTATGGTGAGCCTGCCAGGTCACGGCCCTTTAATTTCCTTGAATGCTGCCACCGCCGCGGCCGTATCTCTGGCGCTGGTTCGGGAGAGCCGGGCGAACGCTGAAAAGAGATAACGCGCCGCCCATAATTCCACGGCCTTTGGTTGGCTCAGGAGAACTCTTGCATTATTTGACCTGCCGACTATATTGCTAAGCAGTTTGCGACAGCAAATGACTTCAGCGACGCATGCCGGTGTAGCTCAGTTGGCTAGAGCAGCGCTTTTGTAAAGCGCAGGTCGTGGGTTCAATTCCCTCTACCGGCTCCAGTTTTCTGAGGTGTATCGGCAGGTAAAGCAAAGTGGAGAGGTTCCCGAGCGGCCAAAGGGGTCAGACTGTAAATCTGATGGCTTACGTCTTCGAAGGTTCGAATCCTTCCCTCTCCACCAAATTTATTTGCCGTCCGCAATAGTGGGCGGGAGTAGCTCAATTGGCTAGAGTATCAGCCTTCCAAGCTGAGGGTTGCGGGTTCGAGACCCGTCTCCCGCTCCAAATTTTAAAGTTACCGGAAAGCATTCTTTAAAATTTGGAGCGCGCCCGATCTTGGTTTTCCCGCCCGTCAGTTCAAACAGACATTTCTACCTAAATGAGCAGTAAAAAAATTCAAACTCAGCTTGAACCAATCCTTTGGATTTTAGCCGCTGCTCTTTGCCTTTCCTTTTGCGTGCAAGTGGCGCTGAAGCTCGGGTTCTTTGTGGACGAGACGGTGGATAACTCCGCGGCCGCTTATCATTTCATGAAGACTGGTATTTATTCAGCCGTTCGTTTCTCGAAGCCATTCGATGCTGAAATAACCTCCGGTTTGCCCCTGACCTGGATTAGCGGGTTAGTATGGGTATTGGGCGGAAGCCTTTTTCTACAGCGTCTTCTGTTGCTGGCATGGCATTTGGGATTATTTTTTGCGCTGTTGGCCCTTGCCGTTCCCTCTCCCAAACAGATGCTTGGGCGTTTTGGTTTGTTGAGAGCCACGTTTCTCCTGTGGATGTTTCTATTGTTCCTAATTCCCAATTGGCAAACCGTTCTTCAAAATCTGGCAGAGATACAGGGGGCCATATTCTATGCCTTTGCCTTTCTTCTCCTGAGGCGCCAACCACTCCTTGCCGGTTTTCTGCTCGGAACGGCAGTTTGGGGCTGCAAGGTGGTAATTCTTCCCGGAGCCTTATTACTAATATTTATGCCGCCGGCCTGGGACGTTATATTTCACGAGCAACGTCTGAAGGCGGGGGCAGCCTCCGCTCTCAAGGCATTCGTCGGGCTTTTTCTTCCGATGCTTATTTGGATGGCTTACATCACCGTGCGCCTGGATTTCACCGCTGCCATGCGCTGGCCGGCGGAGCTTTTCTATTTTGTGACCCATCAAGGGGGAGCGGGCCTTTCGGGAGTCAAATATTCTTTAGCGGAACGGCTGAGCTTAAGTGGTTTTGAGTGGGTGAATTACCCAATTGGAATGAAGGTGCGAATTCTATTTTTCGTGTTTGCTCCAGTTTTGGTTTTTTTTGATTCATGGCTTCAGCTCGGCCGTCGCTGGCAAAAATCCGACAAGGCCATTCTCGCCCTCTATGCCGCCTTCAATTTGGGATACGGATATTGGTGGTTTTTTCGTCACCCGGTTATGATCTACCGGCACTTCCAGTTTGCGCTTGTTGTGAGTTTTCTATTTTTATGCTGGTTCTATGGACCAATAATCTGGGGGCGTTTTCAGGCTAGATTTTCGCTGAGGGTGGCCTTGCTCCTCTTCTTGGCGCTTTACTTCCTAAAGTCTAATGCGCAGTACCTGAACATGGAGCGTGGTGAAGGGTACTATTCTCAGCTCTGCCGAGGCCATCTTCTTACGAAGGAATGCCTTACGGGCACCTACTGGTTGTTGTTGCCGGCGGGGGCAAGAGAGTAATCCGAGGCATGACGCTCACCGTTATTTTTCGGTGGGCCGTTCTGCAAATGTCTGGTTGCCACAATCGTGCATATTTGATAATCGAACTTTTGTAATTCTAATAAGTTACCGGTAGGATCGTTCCGCTGGATATCTGTTAGATGGCTCGTAAGGGCTCACTTAGCTCAGTTGGTAGAGCACTTCCTTGGTAAGGAAGAGGTCATGGGTTCGAGCCCCGTAGTGAGCTCCAATTTGAATTTTTGTAACCAAAAATAGGTTAGGAGTAGTCATGGCAAGAGGAAAGTTTGAGCGAAATAAGCCGCACGTGAACATCGGAACGATTGGGCACGTGGATCACGGGAAGACGAGTTTGACTGCTGCGATCACGAAGGTGCTCGCGCAAAAGGGTAAGGCTGAGTTCAAGGCTTACGACCAGATCGACTCTGCTCCCGAGGAGAAGGCGCGTGGTATCACGATTAACACCGCGCACGTAGAGTACGAGACCGACAAGCGTCACTATGCTCACGTAGACTGCCCTGGACACGCTGACTACGTGAAGAACATGATCACGGGCGCGGCGCAGATGGACGGCGCGATTCTCGTAGTGTCGGCAGCCGACGGCCCGATGCCTCAGACCCGCGAGCACATTCTCTTGGCTCGCCAGGTGGGTGTTCCCGCGATCGTGGTGTTCATGAACAAGTGCGACATGGTTGACGACAAAGAGTTGCTCGATCTCGTAGAGATGGAAGTTCGCGAACTTCTCACTTCTTATAAATTTCCTGGCGACAAGATCCCGGTGGTAAAGGGTTCTGCCCTAAAAGCCCTCGAGGGCGATAAGGGCGAGCTTGGCGAAGGCGCCATTGCTGCATTGATGGATGCTTGCGACAGCTACATTCCTGAGCCGCAGCGTGCTCTCGATAAGCCCTTCCTCATGCCCGTGGAAGACGTGTTCACGATCTCTGGCCGCGGTACCGTAGTGACGGGCCGGGTAGAGCGCGGAACGATCAAGATCGGCGACGAGATTGAGATCGTGGGCATTCGCCCAACCCAAAAAACCACCTGCACTGGTATCGAGATGTTCCGCAAGCTTCTGGATTCCGGACAGGCTGGTGACAACTTGGGTGCTCTGCTTCGCGGCACGAAGAAGGAAGACGTTGAGCGCGGTCAAGTGCTCTGTGCTCCTGGTAGCATCAAGCCGCACAAGAAGTTCAAGGCCGAGATTTACGTTCTCTCCAAAGAGGAGGGCGGACGTCACACTCCATTCTTTAAGGGTTACCGTCCCCAGTTCTACTTCCGCACCACGGACGTGACTGGAGTGGTGGAATTGCCTGGTAACGTAGAGATGGTGATGCCTGGTGATAACGTGGCGATCTCGGTGGAGCTCATCACTCCAGTGGCTATGGATAAAGAATTGCGCTTCGCAATTCGCGAAGGTGGCCGCACTGTGGGCGCCGGCGTAGTTTCGGAGATCATTGAGTAAGCTCTGAATTCACGTTTCTAAAGAAAAGGGAGCCTCATGGCTCCCTTTCTTGTATAAAGTTTCAACGATAGGCCAGTAGCTCCAATTGGTAGAGCAGCGGATTCCAAATCCGCGTGTTGTGGGTTCGAGTCCCTCCTGGCCTGCCAATTCTTATTTCCAATTTCGACATTTAGCGAACATCAACGTGGTTGGTCAAAGCGGCGGAACTTAACTGTTAGAGTGTGTGGGGGGGCTGCTAGTGGTAGCCGGAGAGGGGCTTCGATCATTCTCCGCCTTGCTTTACGGAGCTATACTTTGGTGGGTGCCGGTGCCGTTAAAGCATTTTTGTCGGGAAAAGAGAACCAAGTCCTTTTTCTACGTCAACAAAAAACATGCCAAGGAGCCATTTTTTACTAGATTCTTGGTTTTAAATGGTGTCTAAAGACAGTTTCCAAAGACAGTACTGGCGGAATATGGAAAACAACCAGCAGAAGTGGGTCAATTTAAGTTTCGTAGCGGCCTCGTTGCTCTTGGCATACGTGCTCTTCGTTCTATCAACGAAGTTTGCCGTACTCCTGGATTTCGAAGGACGTGTCCGCTCGCTGGATAAAATTATCCTCGGCGGTTCTGCCTTAGTTGGAGTGGCTCTTTTCTTCGGATTGGCGAAGAGCGCAGTGGCAACTACCTTCATGAATGAAGTGGTCGCAGAGATCTCTAAGGTAACCTGGCCAACCCAGGGCGAAACCACCAAGGCGACGATCGCGGTTTTAATCGCGGTAACGATTGCCGGAGTGGTTTTTTGGATGATCGATAATTTTTGGATTTATTTAATTGGGCTTGTGATTTGAGCGGAGGCTACCCGTGTTCGGCGACGAAAACGAAATGAATGACGCAGAAGTAGTAGACTCCTCGGTGGAGACGGTAGAGGCGTCTACCGAGCGCAAGCCTTTGACCGACGTGAACTACCCCGACCACAAGTGGTACGTGGTAAACGCCCATTCGGGCATGGAATATAAGGCCAAGCTTGCCCTCGAAGAGCGCGTGCGCTCGCTCAAGAAAGAAAGCCTTATTTCTGAAGTTATCGTTCCTGAAGAGACGGTTGTCGAGTTGGTTCGCGGCCAGAAGAAGACCACGAAGCGTAAGTTTTTCCCGGGCTATATTCTCGTGAAGATGCTGCTGACCGATGAGTCGTGGCACATGATCAAGAATACCTCGAAGATAACCGGCTTCGTGGGTGATAAGCGGAATCCGGCGCCTGTGTCTGAGTCTGAAATCCTTCGTATGACAAACCGAATTTCTGAAGGTGCGGCTCGTCCGAAGTCGAAGGTTTCGTTCTCTGAGGGCGAAAAGGTTCGCGTGGTAGACGGCCCGTTCAATAATTTTAATGGCGTAATTGAAGACATCAACGCAGACAAAGGCAAGCTCCGGGTGCTCGTAAGCATTTTCGGTCGCTCTACTCCGGTAGAGCTCGACTTTGTTCAGGTTGAGAAGATTTAAGGATTTTGGAGGCTTTTCATGGCTAAGCAGTTAACTGGACAGATTAAATTACAGATCCCCGGCGGTCAGGCGAACCCCGCTCCCCCCGTAGGTCCCGCTCTAGGTCAGCGTGGCGTAAACATCATGGAGTTCTGTAAAGCGTTCAATGCCGCTACTAAAGAAGCTCAGGGTATGGTTATTCCGGTGATCATCTCGGTTTACTCCGACCGCTCTTTTACTTTCATTACCAAAACCCCTCCGGCCGCTGTTCTTCTGAAGAAGGCCGCGAAGATTGAAAAGGGATCGGGTGTCCCTAACCGCACGAAAGTGGGCAAGGTGTCGAAGAAGCAAATTGAAGATATCGCCAAGTTGAAGCTTAAGGATCTCTCCGCGGCCAGTGTGGAAGCGGCCATGCGCACGATCGAGGGATCTGCGCGCTCGATGGGCGTTACCGTAGAAGGTTAATTTTTGTTAGTCAATGTGGGAGGCTTCGGCCGCTTGAACCACGGGAGGTAAGTAAGTGAGTCTAAAATCGTTAAATGGAGTAAAGCGCGGAAAAAAATTCCGTGATGCTGACTCCAAAATCGACAGAGAGAAGAAATACAGCATCGAGCAAGCCTTGAAGATCGCTACGGAAGTGGCCTTTGCGAAATTCGATGAGAGTGTTGATGTCTCCGTTAACCTTGGCGTGGATGCCAAGCAATCGGACCAGCAAGTTCGTACTGCCGTTGTGCTCCCGCATGGCGTGGGTAAGGTTACTCGCGTAATTGCTTTTGCCAAGGGTGAAAAGGCCCAGGAGGCGTCTGCTGCCGGCGCGGATTTTGTTGGTGCCGAAGATCTCGTGCAAAAAATCAACGAAGGCTGGATGGAATTCGATAAAGCCGTGGCAACTCCGGACATGATGGTGGCGATCTCTAAGGTAGCTAAAATTCTTGGTCCCCGCGGTTTGATGCCCAACCCTAAGCTTGGAACTGTGACTGCGGACATCGCAAAAGCAGTGAAAGAGCAAAAGGCCGGCAAGGTTGAATTTCGTACCGAAAAATCGGGTATCGTTCAGTGCTTGATCGGTAAACGCAGCTTCGGCCCGCAAAAGTTGAAAGAGAACTTCGATGTTTTCTTCGCGACCTTGCTCCGATTGAAGCCACCCACCTCTAAGGGCGTTTACGTGAAGAAGGTAACGGTCTCGACTACCATGGGCCCTGGCATCCAAGTGGATGCCGCGGAAGCATCCAAGGGTTTGATTTAAGGGGAAGCGATGAAAGCCATTACTAAACAAGACGCAGTTTCCAGTCTGAAAAAGAATTTTGAAGATTCTTCTGCTGTGATTTTTGCCGATTACAAAGGTGTTAGCTCGGAAGAGATGAACGCTTTGCGGCGTAGCCTCCGCGACAAGAAAGTTGTCGTTAAGGTGGCCAAAAACAATTTGGTGCGTGTTGCATTGAAGGGGAGTGCGAAGGAGCAACTAGTTGAAAAGCTAGCGGGTCCTACGGTTACTTTCTTCGCCGGCGGAGACGCCGTGGAGATGGCGAAAGCCCTCACCGAGTATGCGAAGAAGGTAGAGGCATTTTCTATCAAGGATGGCATCCTGGGCGACCAGGCCATGTCTGAGGCACAAATCAAACAACTCGCTACGTTGCCGTCGCGAGAGGCGCTGTTAAGTCAGTTGCTAAGTGTTATGAACGGACCGATTCGCAACTTCGTTTGTGTATTGAATGCCGTACCAAGAGATTTCACCCGTGTGGTCCACGCCATCGCGGAGAAAAAAGGCCAACAAGGGTAGTTTTAGTTTTAACGTTAACGATTAATAAGTGAGGAAATACAAATGTCTACAGCTCTATCTAAAGAAGATATCATCTCCGCCATCGAAAAAATGTCGGTACTCGAACTCTCTACGCTCGTAAAAGACCTGGAACAGAAATTCGGCGTAACTGCCGCTGCTCCTATGGCTTTCGCGGCTGGCCCCGCTGCTGGCGGCGGCGCTGCTGCTGAAGAGAAAACGGAATTCAACGTAATTCTCTCTTCTGCTGGCGACAAGAAGATCGAAGTAATTAAAGAAGTGCGCGCAATCACTGGCCTCGGCTTGAAAGAAGCTAAAGACCTCGTAGAAGGCGCTCCGAAATCTGTAAAAGAAGGCGTTGCTAAAAAAGACGCTGAAGAAATGAAGAAGAAGCTCGAAGCTGTCGGCGCAAAAGTAGACATCAAGTAATTGATGTCTCTGCTGGCCGGTCATCGGCTTTCGAGGGCTCCCCGTTTGCAATTTATGTAAACGGGGAACCGTCATTTCTCGTCCAAAAGTGTAATTGATCCATCCAAGGGAAGTACATGGCGTCGTTATTTACGAATATTAGACAAGTCAGAAAAAATTACGCAAAGATTCATCGAAGCATTGAAATCCCAGATCTCATCGAGCTGCAAAAGAAGTCGTACCACGATTTCTTGCAGATGGATGTTGAGCCCAGCAAGCGTAAAACTACTGGTTTGCAGGCCTCCTTTCATTCGGTTTTCCCGATTGAAGATTTCAATAAGACGGCGAACCTTGAGTTTGATTCTTACGTACTCGAAGCGCCTAAGTACGATGTGCGGGAGTGCCGCCAGCGCGGCATGACTTACGCGGCCCCCCTGAAAATCACCGTTCGCCTCATCGTGTTCGATGTTGATGAGAGCACCGGCAACCGCAATATTCGCGACATTAAAGAGCAAGAAGTTTACATGGGCGAAATTCCGCTCATGACGGACGCTGGTTCCTTTATCGTTAACGGTACCGAGCGTGTAATCGTTTCCCAGCTTCACCGTTCGCCCGGCGTGATTTTCGATCATGACTACGGAAAAACTCATTCCAGTGGAAAGCTACTTTATAGCGCCCGCATCATTCCGCACCGCGGATCTTGGCTCGATTTCGAATTCGACCACAAAGACATCCTCTGGGCCCGCATCGACCGTAAACGTAAGTTCCACGGCACGATCATCTTGCGCGCCCTGGGCATGTCGGTTCAAGAGATCCTCAATACTTTCTACAACGTAGAAACTTTCACTTTCGATAAAGAAAAAGTTTCCCGTGAACTCGACTTCGATCTCATGCTCGGTCAGCGTGCCGACGAGGATCTCATCCACCCGAAAACGGGCGATGTTCTCGTTAAGAAGAACCGTAAATACACCAAAGCCGTGGTGGATAAAGTTCGTGAATCCGGCCTCAAGCGCATCGAAATCCCGATGGAGCAAATTGTTGGCCGTGTAATTTCGGAAGATCACGTGGATCCGAAGACCGGCGAAGTTTTGGTAGAGGCCAACACCGAGCTCAGCGAAGAGCTTGTTAAAAAGCTCATGAAACAGCTCAAAAAAGTGAAAGTGATCTTTACCGATCCTATCACCGTGGGCTCCTTTATCCGCGACACCCTGATCGCCGACAAAATGACCTCTCAAGAAGAGGCATTGATCGAGATCTACCGTCGTATGCGTCCCGGTGATCCGCCAACGATTGAAGCTGCTAAAGAGCTGTTCGAAAATATGTTCTTCAATCCGGACCGTTACGATCTTTCGAACGTGGGCCGCTTGAAAATCAACTATAAATTCCCGCACCTCGGAATTCCTGGCGATAAAACCACGCTCACGAACGCCGATATCATCGCCACGATGAAGTACCTCTGCGACCTGAATAACGGCGCCGGCGTGATCGACGATATCGATCACCTTGGTAACCGCCGTGTTCGCGCAGTGGGTGAGTTGCTCGAGAACCAATACCGCATCGGTCTCGTACGCATGGAGCGCGCGATCAAAGAGCGTATGGCATTGCAGGAAATCGAAACCCTGATGCCGCATGATCTGATCAACCAGAAGCCCGTGAGCGCGGTGGTGAAGGAGTTCTTCGGATCTTCTCAGCTATCTCAGTTCATGGACCAAACGAACCCGCTTTCCGAAGTAACCCACAAGCGCCGTCTTTCGGCCCTTGGTCCCGGCGGTCTTACTCGCGAGCGCGCAGGTTTCGAAGTGCGCGACGTTCACGCTACTCACTACGGCCGCATCTGCCCGATTGAGACGCCCGAAGGTCCGAACATCGGTCTTATCTCCTCCCTTTCTTCCTACGCTCGCGTGAACCAATACGGTTTCATTGAGACGCCTTACCGCGTGGTGAAGGAGAACAAGATCACCGACGAAATCCGCTACTTCACGGCTACCGAAGAAGAGAACAAAGTAATTGCTCAGGTGAGCATGAAGGTTCTCAAAGAATCGCGCTTCAAAGAAGGCGATCTTGCGGCTGCCCGCCGTAAAGGCGACTTCGCGATGGTTCATCCCGAAGAAGTAGAATTGATGGACGTTGCGCCCGACCAACTCGTGTCGGTAGCCGCTTCTTTGATTCCGTTTCTCGAGCATGACGATGCTAACCGCGCCCTCATGGGTTCGAACATGCAACGTCAGGCCGTGCCGCTCCTCAAAACTCGTTCGCCTCTCGTGGGCACGGGCGTAGAGCGTATCGTAGCTAAAGATTCCGGTTCTACCGTTACCGCGCTGAATGCCGGTGAAGTAATCAAGGTAGACGGGGCTCGTATCGTGGTTAAGCGTGACGCAGTTCCTGGTAAAAAAGAGACCAAGGAAATCGATTCCGATATCGATATTTACAGTCTCATTAAATACCAACGCTCTAACCAAGACACTTGCTGGAACCAGATGCCCCTCGTGCGCATCGGTGACAAAGTGAAAAAAGGCGACGTGATTGCCGATGGACCAGGCACCCACGCGGGTGAATTGGCCCTTGGCCAAAACATCAAAGTGGCCTTCATGCCTTGGAATGGTTACAACTTCGAAGACTCGATCATCTTGAACGAGAACTTGATCAAGGCCGATACCTTCACCTCGATTCACATCCAGGAATTCGAATGTATTGCCCGCGATACCAAGCTCGGCAAAGAAGAGATTACCCGCGATATTCCGAACGTAGGTGAAGAGGCCCTCAAAGACCTCGATTCCTCCGGTATCATCCGCATCGGTGCGGAAGTGAAGCCGGGAGACATCCTCGTCGGTAAAGTTACTCCCAAGGGTGAGACCCAGCTCTCTCCCGAAGAGAAACTATTGCGCGCGATCTTCGGTGAAAAAGCCGGCGACGTTCGTGATACTTCCCTCCGTGTTCCCACGGGAATATTCGGCACCGTAATCGGCGCCCAAGTATTCGCCCGCGAAGGAACTGAACCGGATGACCGCAGCGTCCAGATTTTGGAAGCGCAAATTTCCAACCTTCGCCGCGACGAAAAAGTTGAGATCGATGCGATCCGCAATAATGCCCTCGAAAAACTCGCTAAGCTTTTGGCTGGTGAGAAAACCACGGGCAAATTGCTTTCTGAAGACGGTTCCGTAACCTTGCTCGAGAAGGGCGAAGAAATCACCGTAGAGAAGCTGCGTAATATTCAGTTCGAACTCTTGGGCTTCATTCCTCTCAAACAAGCTCTCGAAGATGAACTCACTACCTTCATGCAAACCACAAAGACCAAGCTCGATATGATTCGAGCCGTTTTCAAAGAACGTGCTGAACGTATGAAGCGCGGCGATGAGCTTGCGCCTGGCGTTATCAAGATGGTTAAAGTTACTCTGGCAATTAAGCGCCGCATTCAAGTGGGCGATAAGATGGCCGGCCGTCACGGTAACAAAGGGGTTGTTTCCAAGATCGTTCCCGAAGAAGACATGCCATTCCTAGCGGATGGCCGTCCGGTAGACATGGTTTTGAACCCGCTCGGCGTACCTAGCCGTATGAACATCGGTCAGCTACTCGAGCTTATGCTCGGCGGCGCTTGCTGGGGTGTTGGGGACAAAATCAACGAAATGCTCGAAAAGCATTCGCCCGCTGCCGAGATTCGCAAAACCTTGAAGAGCATCTACTCTAGCGCCGAAGTGGACAAACACATCGAAACCGCTAGTGACGATGAGCTGAAGCGCATTGCCGCTTCGTTGAAAGACGGTATTCGCATTGCTACTCCCGTGTTTGATTCCGCTAACGAGGAAGACATTAAGTCGCTCCTTCGCACGGCTCAGCATCCGGAAGACAATAAATTTACCCTCTACGACGGTATGACCGGCGAGGTTTTCGCCCAGGATGTAACGGTCGGCGTGATGTACATGCTGAAGCTGCACCACTTGGTGGACGAAAAAATCCATGCTCGTTCGATCGGTCCTTACTCTCTCGTTACGCAGCAGCCTCTGGGTGGTAAAGCCCAGCTCGGCGGTCAGCGCCTCGGAGAGATGGAAGTGTGGGCGCTTGAGGCGTACGGCGCAGCCTACACGCTCCAAGAAATGCTCACGGTGAAATCAGACGACGTTACCGGACGTAACCGCATGTACGAAGCCATCGTTAAGGGTGAGCGCGTGCTTGAGCCAGGGTTGCCTGAGTCCTTCAACGTACTCACGAAAGAGCTCCAGTCGCTGGCGCTTAACGTAGAGCTAGTTGAGATGGCTGAGAAGTAAGCCATAGAAAAAGTTTTTGAAGGTTTAACAGTTTCGAATAGAGGTAGACGTGAAAGATTTGCTTAATTTCTTCGACAAACCGAAAGATCCTCTCAGCTTTACCGCGGTGAAAATTTCCATCGCGAGTGCCGAGATGATCCGGAAGTGGTCGTTTGGGGAAGTGAAGAAGCCGGAGACGATCAACTACCGTACGTTCAAGCCCGAGCGTGATGGCTTGTTCTGCGCGAAGATCTTTGGCCCGATCAAGGATTACGAATGCCTTTGCGGTAAGTATAAGCGCATGAAGTATCGCGGAGTAATCTGCGAGAAGTGTGGCGTAGAAGTAACCCAATCGAAGGTGCGTCGTGAGCGTCTGGGCCATATTGAGCTCGCCACCCCCGTAGCCCATATCTGGTTCTTGCGTTCGTTGCCTAGCCGTATTGCGGCTGTTCTCGACTTAACCTTGAAAGAGATCGAAAAAGTTCTCTATTGCGAAGCCTATATCGTGGTTGAGCCAGGAGATACTGGCCTCACCGAGAAATCAATCATCAGCGAAGATAAATACGCCGAGCTTGTAACTGAAAATAAAACCTTCCGCGCCGAAATGGGCGGCGAGGCCGTTCTCGAGTTACTCAAGAAAACCGATGTAGAGCTTATGGCTCGTCAGCTCCGCAAAGAGTTGAAGTCCAATCTTTCCGAAGCCGTTCGTACCAAGCTTATCAAGCGCCTCAAAGTATTTGAAGCTTTGAAGCAATCGAATAACCGCCCTGAGTGGATGATGCTCGAGTGCATTCCCGTGATTCCGCCGGAATTGCGCCCTCTTGTTCCCCTCGAAGGTGGCCGTTTCGCCACTTCCGATCTCAACGATCTTTATCGTCGCGTAATCAACCGTAACAACCGTTTGAAGCGCCTCATTGAGCTCAACGCTCCCGATATCATCATCCGCAACGAGAAGCGCATGCTTCAAGAAGCCGTGGATGCCCTTTTCGATAACGGACGCCGTGGTAAAACCTTCACTGGCCCCAACAAGCGTCCTCTGCGCTCTCTTTCTGATATGCTCAAGGGCAAGCAAGGTCGTTTCCGTCAGAACTTGCTCGGTAAGCGCGTAGACTACTCTGGCCGTTCCGTTATCGTGGTTGGTCCTGAGTTGAAACTGCACCAGTGCGGTCTTCCCAAGAAGATGGCACTCGAGCTCTTCAAGCCCTTCATCTACAATAAGCTTTCCGAGTACGGCTTCGTAACCACCATCAAGTCTGCCAAGAAGATGGTTGAGCGCGAGCGTCCTGAAGTTTGGGATATTCTCGAAGAAATCGTGAAAGAGCACCCGGTTCTTCTGAACCGCGCTCCCACGCTGCACCGCCTTGGTATTCAAGCGTTCGAGCCTATTCTCATTGAAGGTAAAGCGATCCAATTGCATCCTCTTGTTTGCGCGGCTTTTAACGCCGATTTCGATGGGGACCAAATGGCCGTACACGTACCGCTCTCGCTAGAGGCGCAGATCGAGTGCCGGGTGCTCATGATGTCCACGAACAACGTTCTTTCGCCCGCCAACGGCAAGCCGATCATCGTTCCTTCGCAGGATATCGTACTCGGTCTTTACGACATGACTCGTGATCGTCCTTTCGCCCTCGGCGAAGGCCGCACTTTCTCGAGCCCAATGGAAGTGAACTACGCCCACTCGGTAGGCGAGCTCGATATCCACGCGAAAATCAAGTGCCGCATTCAAGGCAAGGTTCACGAAACGACCGTAGGGCGCGCATTGCTTTCCGAAATCGTTCCGGAAGCTATTCCTTTCGCCGGCTACAACCGCGCCATGGATAAAAAATCCTTGGCCGATCTCATCGACAAGACTTTCCGTCTCTCTACGAACAAAGACACGGTGGTGCTGGCCGATAACTTGATGAGCCTTGGTTACAAGCGATCTACTGCCGCTGGTACTTCGATCTCCATCCACGACATGATTATTCCCGAGAAGAAGCAAGTGCTTCTCGACGCGGGTTATAAGCAAGTTCAAGAGATTGATAACCAGTACATCGAAGGTCTTATCACCGACGGCGAGCGCTATAACAAGGTGATCGATATTTGGGCGCAAACGTCTGAAGGCATCGCCACCGAGTTGATGAAAAAAATTGGAACAGAGACCATCGTTTCTGAAAAAGGCGATAAAGTAGAAGTTTCCAGCTTCAACCCGATTCACATGATGGCCGACTCCGGAGCCCGGGGTTCCAACGCTCAGATTCGTCAGCTCTGCGGTATGCGCGGACTCATGGCGAAACCATCTGGTGAGATCATCGAAACGCCCATCACGGCTAACTTCCGTGAAGGTCTGACGGTACTCCAGTATTTTACTTCCACGCACGGTGCCCGCAAAGGTCTTGCCGATACCGCCTTGAAAACCGCTAACTCCGGTTACCTTACGCGCCGTCTCGTGGACGTTTCTCAGGACATGGTGATCTTGGAAGAAGATTGCCAAACCACCGAGGGTGTTTGGGTAAGCGCATTGATCGAAGGCGGCGAGATCATCGAGAAGCTCGGTGACCGTATCCTTGGCCGCGTAACGCTCGAAGACCTTGTGGATCCGATTACTACGAACATCATCGCGAAAGCCGGCACGGAAATCGCCGAAAGCACTGTTCTCGAGATTGAAAAAGCCGGAATCGACCGTATTAAGATTCGTTCGGTACTAACTTGCAAATCGAAAATGGGAACTTGCGTACTTTGCTACGGACGTGACCTCAGCCGCGGATCATTAGTAAATATCGGTGAGACCGTGGGCGTAATCGCCGCTCAGTCCATCGGTGAACCTGGAACCCAGCTGACCATGCGTACTTTCCACGTGGGTGGTACCGCAAGCAGACGCGTAGAAGCCGCTACCGTAGAGGCGAAAGCCAAAGGTATCGTGAAGTTCCATAGTCTTGTTCAGGTTAAGAACCGCGGTGGATCTATGACGGTTATGAATCGTCAAGCCGAAATTGCGATCGTTACGCCTGAAGGGCGCGAGATTGAGCGTTACCCTGTCGTTTACGGAGCCAAGCTCGTGGTGAAAGAGGGCGATAGCGTAGTTGGTGGTGCTAAACTCGCCGAATGGGACCCTTACTCGGTACCGATTCTCACGGAAGCCTCTGGTTTCGTGAAATTTGAAGACCTCGAAGATTCCGTAACCACGCAAGAGCAATTCGACCCTGTTACTGGTCTCTCCCACCGAGTGGTGATTGAAACCAAGACAGAAAAACGTCCGAAAATTATTATTGTAGACGCAAAGGGTGAGCCCGCGCTCATCACCGGCTCGAACCGTAAGGCCGTGTACATGTTGCCGGTGGGTGCGGTGGTACCGGTTCAAAGCGGCGACGAGATCCACTCCGGCGACGTGGTAGCTAAGATTTCTCGTGAAACCACGAAAACGACGGATATCACCGGGGGTCTTCCTCGCGTGGCCGAACTTTTCGAAGCTCGTAAACCGAAAGATTCCGCGATCATCACGGAAATCGACGGAACGATCTCCTTCGGTAAGGATACCAAGGGTAAGCGTAAGATTATCGTTAGTCCTGATTCTTCTACTGGTAAAGAGCCGGTGGAATACTTGGTACCGAAAGGCCGCCATCTCGTGATCAACGAGGGCGACTACGTTCGCGCCGGTGAAGCTCTCATCGACGGCCCCATTAACCCGCACGACATTTTACGTGTTAAGGGCGACGCTACCTTGGCTCGTTACCTCGTGGATCAGATCCAAGAAGTATACCGCCTTCAAGGTGTGAAAATTAACGATAAACACATTGAGACGATCGTTCGTCAAATGTTGCGGAAAGTGAAAGTAACGGATGTTGGCGATTCCACGTATATCATCGGTGAAACGATCGATCGCGCGGCTTCGTTAGAAGAAAACGCTAGGGTACTCGCCGATGGCGGTCGTCCGGCTCAGTTTGAGTCGGTACTCCTCGGTATTACCAAGGCATCGCTTTCTACTTTCAGCTTTATCTCGGCTTCTTCCTTCCAAGAAACCACTAAGGTACTTACCGAAGCGGCTTTGGCAGGTAAGACCGACTACCTCCGCGGCCTGAAAGAGAACGTGATCATGGGACGCCTAATTCCTGCGGGAACGGGCCTAGCCCAGTACAAAGGCTATGATATTGAAGTAGATAACCAAGAGTTAGGCGAAGACGAAGATCTCGAGAAGGAGACGGCCGGTGCCGAGCACCCGTCGGCCCTAATCTAAGATTTGGATTCACTTGACGCTCTAAAAGGAAGCTTGCTATAGACAAGCCTCAAGAAGGAAATGACCGGATGCCGACAATTAGCCAACTGATCAAAAAGGGAAGACACGACAAGCGCGTGCGTACTGCATCGCCCGCCCTTAAAGCGTGCCCACAAAAGCGTGGTGTTTGTACTCGTGTTTATACCACCACTCCTAAGAAACCGAACTCCGCCTTGCGGAAAGTTTGCCGGGTTCGCCTTACCAACGGGATGGAAGTTTCCAGCTATATCCCTGGTATCGGCCATAATCTGCAAGAGCACTCCATTGTTTTGATTCGCGGCGGCCGGGTAAAAGATCTTCCCGGCGTTCGTTACCATACCATTCGCGGAACTCTCGATGCTCAAGGCGTTGCGAACCGTAAACAAAGTCGCTCTAAGTACGGCGCGAAGCGCCCTGCTAAATCTACTTAATTAGGAAGCCAAGGGCTGACCAAGAAATTTACTAGGAGTATCAGTGGGTCGTAAAAAAGTTATCGCTAAAAGAGAAATTATCCCGGATCCAAAATTTCATGATCTCGTGATCACGAAATTCGTTAACGCTCTCATGCGTGGCGGAAAAAAATCCGTAGCCGAGGGAATCCTTTACGGCTCCCTTGATATCATTCAAGAAAAAATGAATGGTGAAGATCCCCTTAAAGTTTTTAAGAAGGCGATCGATAATGTTAAGCCGCACGTGGAAGTAAAAAGCCGTCGCGTGGGTGGTGCCAACTACCAAGTTCCCGTAGAGGTTCGTCCTTCCCGTCGCCAATCGCTTTCATCTCGCTGGATTATTGAATTTGCACGTAAACGCACCGAGAAAAGCATGAGAGAGCGCCTTGCCGGCGAGTTCATGGATGCTTTCCAGATGCGTGGTGGAGCGATTAAGCGTCGTGAAGACGTGCATCGTATGGCTGAAGCAAATAAAGCTTTCTCCCATTTCCGTTTCTAGATTTTTTTCCGAAAAAGCCCGCAAGTGCCGCGGGCTTTTTTGTATGTTTTTTTACTAAGAGGTTGCGGCAAGTCTCACGAGATACTGCCGCACATATGTATGTCTAGCCCCGCCGCTCTAAAATCAATGCGCAATATCGGCATCATGGCCCACATTGATGCCGGCAAGACCACCACCACTGAGCGCATTCTTTTCTATACGAAAAAAGTTCATCGCCTGGGGGAAGTCCATGATGGCACGGCTACCATGGATTGGATGCCGCAAGAGCAAGAGCGCGGGATCACCATTACCGCCGCGGCTACGACGTGTCAGTGGAAAGACCACCGAATCAATATTATCGACACCCCCGGGCACGTGGATTTCACCATTGAGGTTGAGCGCTCTTTGCGTGTGCTTGATGGTGCTGTGGCGGTATTTTGTGCCGTCGGCGGCGTCGAGCCACAGAGCGAAACTGTTTGGCGGCAAGCCGATCGCTATCATGTGCCGCGAGTTGCATATATAAATAAAATGGATAGAGTTGGTGCGGATTTCATGGCCGTCGTGGAAGAGATCCGCCAAAAGCTCCGCGCTAATCCTGTTCCGATTCAGATCCCGATCGGAGCCGAGGATAGGTTCACTGGCTTGATCGACCTGGTAAAAATGAAGGCATTCGTATGGGCCAGCGGAAGCACCGCCGATACGTTTACTGAAACCGAAATCCCCTCGGAACTCCAGGAAGCCGCCGCCGCCGCCCGGGCGAAGCTGATGGACGAGGTAACTGCCGTAGATGATTCACTCGCCGAAAAATTTATCATGGAAGAACCTATTAGCGAGCAGGAGATTGTGGCCGCTCTTCGCAAGGGAGCCGTTGCGGGTAAGCTAATTCCAGTTACTTGTGGGGCGTCTTTCAAGAATATCGGCGTGCAGGCGTTGCTGGATGCGGTTATTGCCTATCTTCCTTCTCCCCTCGATGTGCCTCCAATGAAGGGCCACGATCCTAAAGATCTTGATAAGGAAGTTGAGCGCAAGCCTTCCGACGCCGAGCCATTTTCGGCCCTGGCTTTTAAGATCGCTAATGACTCCTTTTCGGGCGTGCTCACCTTTATTCGCGTCTATAGTGGCAAGCTCGAGGTTGGGAGGGCCACTCATAACGCCTCCAAGAACCGTAAAGAGAAGGTTTCTAAGCTGTTGCTGATGCATGCCAATAAGCGGGAAGAAATTCAGTCAATTAGTACGGGGGAGATCGCAGCTGCCATTGGCCTGCGTTTCACCTCCACCGGCGACACTCTTTGCGATGAAGACTCACCTATTTTGCTTGAAAAAATGGACTTTCCCGAGCCAGTGATTTCTATGGCGATTGAGCCCAAAACTCAGGGCGATACAGATAAGTTAAAGAAATCATTAGAGATGTTATCTTTGGAAGACCCCACCTTCAAGGTTTCTGCTAATGACGAGACGGGCCAAATGCTTATCAGCGGCATGGGTGAGCTGCACCTCGAGATCATTCGGGACCGCCTGGTGCGGGAGTTCAAGGTGGACGCCAATGTGGGCAGTCCGCAGGTATCTTATCGCGAAACCATTTCGGCTGAGGCGGATGGTTCTTCCGTAATAGAGCGTGTGATGGCCGGCAAGAACCATTTCGGCCATTGCGTAGTGCGCATTTCTCCCCGGGCGCGGGGCGCCGGATTCGAGTTCGCGAACGAGTGTTCTCCTCTGAAAATCCCCGAAAAATTTATTGGCTCGGTAAAACAGGGTGTGATAGAAGCTCTGGACGCAGGAGTTTTTGCCGGATTTCCCATAGTGGACATCCGGGTTGTATTGGTCGACGGTAGCTTTCGAGAGGCTGAATCCTCCGAAATCGCCTTCAAAATCGCTTCAACTCTAGCATTTAGAGCAGCATGTGAGAAAGCTAAGCCAGTTTTGCTGGAGCCGATCATGAGCTGCGAGATCGTCACCCCTGATGAATGTATGGGCGAAATTATAGGGGACTTGAACGGTCGACGTGGGCGCGTATTAAGCATGAATCCTCGTTCTGGGATCCAGGTGATCAAGAGCGAGGTTCCGCTGAAAGAGATGTTTGGCTACTCGACGAAACTGCGGTCGATGAGTCAGGGTCGCGCTAGTTACACAATGGAACCGGCTCGTTACGATTTAGTTGCCCCGGCTATAGCGAAAGAGATTCGCTATAGAATCACTGGGATTGAATAGATTTTGTTTAGTTAACGTATTTTGTTTAGGGAGGCTAGTAGTCATGGCAAGAGGAAAGTTTGAGCGAAATAAGCCGCACGTGAACATCGGAACGATTGGGCACGTGGATCACGGGAAGACGAGTTTGACTGCTGCGATCACGAAGGTGCTCGCGCAAAAGGGTAAGGCTGAGTTCAAGGCTTACGACCAGATCGACTCTGCTCCCGAGGAGAAGGCGCGTGGTATCACGATTAACACCGCGCACGTAGAGTACGAGACCGACAAGCGTCACTATGCTCACGTAGACTGCCCTGGACACGCTGACTACGTGAAGAACATGATCACGGGCGCGGCG
Source organism: Bacteriovoracia bacterium (assembly GCA_050246755.1). GTDB lineage: Bacteria > Bdellovibrionota > UBA1018 > CAIPTA01 > CAIPTA01 > JAKFYM01. The sequence continues at coordinate 1,012,257 of JBFWVL010000001.1, read as the reverse complement.
CAGATGGACGGCGCGATTCTCGTAGTGTCGGCAGCCGACGGCCCGATGCCTCAGACCCGCGAGCACATTCTCTTGGCTCGCCAGGTGGGTGTTCCCGCGATCGTGGTGTTCATGAACAAGTGCGACATGGTTGACGACAAAGAGTTGCTCGATCTCGTAGAGATGGAAGTTCGCGAACTTCTCACTTCTTATAAATTTCCTGGCGACAAGATCCCGGTGGTAAAGGGTTCTGCCCTAAAAGCCCTCGAGGGCGATAAGGGCGAGCTTGGCGAAGGCGCCATTGCTGCATTGATGGATGCTTGCGACAGCTACATTCCTGAGCCGCAGCGTGCTCTCGATAAGCCCTTCCTCATGCCCGTGGAAGACGTGTTCACGATCTCTGGCCGCGGTACCGTAGTGACGGGCCGGGTAGAGCGCGGAACGATCAAGATCGGCGACGAGATTGAGATCGTGGGCATTCGCCCAACCCAAAAAACCACCTGCACTGGTATCGAGATGTTCCGCAAGCTTCTGGATTCCGGACAGGCTGGTGACAACTTGGGTGCTCTGCTTCGCGGCACGAAGAAGGAAGACGTTGAGCGCGGTCAAGTGCTCTGTGCTCCTGGTAGCATCAAGCCGCACAAGAAGTTCAAGGCCGAGATTTACGTTCTCTCCAAAGAGGAGGGCGGACGTCACACTCCATTCTTTAAGGGTTACCGTCCCCAGTTCTACTTCCGCACCACGGACGTGACTGGAGTGGTGGAATTGCCTGGTAACGTAGAGATGGTGATGCCTGGTGATAACGTGGCGATCTCGGTGGAGCTCATCACTCCAGTGGCTATGGATAAAGAATTGCGCTTCGCAATTCGCGAAGGTGGCCGCACTGTGGGCGCCGGCGTAGTTTCGGAGATCATTGAGTAATGGAAACTAAAATCCGCATTAAATTAAAAGCATTTGATCACCGCGTTCTCGATCAATCTGTTTGGGAGATCGTAAACACCGCGAAGCAGACCGGCGCGAAAGTTGCCGGCCCGATTCCGTTGCCGACGGTGATCAATAAGTACACCGTACTTCGTTCGCCTCACATCGATAAAAAATCGCGTGAACAATTCGAAGTTCGTACCCACAAGCGCTTGATCGACATCCTCGAGCCTACCCAGCAAACGGTAGATTCTTTGATGAAGCTCGATCTCTCGGCCGGTGTGGACGTAGAGATTAAGTCCTAGTCGGATTGAGATTCTTGGAGTGAAATTATGAGCGAAAATAATATGGAAAATCAGGCTGCGGGTGGAACAGAAAAGTCCGCAGTGGCGATTCCTGTAATTTACGGCGTTAAGTCCGGAATGACCCGTATCTATAATGACGATGGTCTATCTGTTGCTGTTACTGTGGTGAGCTTGGAAGAGAGCACTGTTGTGACCCAAGTAAAGACGAAGGAAAAAGAAGGCTACAATAGCGTTCAGCTTGGGTTTCGTGCAAAAAAAGCGCAACGTGTGAACAAAGCTACGAAGGGTCACTTTCAGAAAGCCGGATCTCCTGGTTTCTATCACGTGGAAGAGTTCCGCTTGCCGAAAGCCGACGCTGCTATCAATGTGGGATCTGTGGTTAGCCTCGATTTCTTGAAGCCCGGCACTGTGATTGACGTGCAGGGCACGACTAAGGGTAAAGGTTTTCAGGGCGTAATGAAGATGTGGAACTTCGGCGGACAGCCAGCCACTCACGGTCACTCTGTTTCCCACCGTAGCCCTGGCTCCATTGGTAACCGCGCCGATCCTGGCCGCGTTTTCCCTGGGCACAAAATGGCCAGACATATGGGCCAAGAGACTCAAACCACGCAGAACCTTAAAGTTTTTGCTTACGATGCTGAGAACAAGCTTCTTCTTATTGAGGGTGCGGTTCCTGGCTGTAAGAGCGGCACTATTCGTATTACCAAGGCAATAAAAAAAGCCAATGCGAAGAAGCCAGCGGCTAAATAAGAACAGGATAGAATATGGCAGTCGTAAAAGTTTTTAATCTAAAGAATCAAGAAGTCGGCACGGTCGATCTTCCGGACTCGGTTTTCAAAACCGAGGTGAGCACGGCGATTATCCACCAAGCAGTGGTAACTCAGCTTGCTGGTCGTCGGCGCGGTACGGCTTCTACGAAAACCAAAGCCGAAGTTCGCGGCGGTGGGCGCAAGCCATTCAAGCAAAAAGGAACTGGTAATGCCCGTCAGGGTTCTACCCGTTCGCCTTTGATGCCGGGTGGCGGTGAGAGTTTTGGTCCTAAGCCGCGCTCTTATTTTAAGGCTTTTCCAAAAAAAATGGCTCAAGCGGCAATGCGTTCGGCGCTTTCGGATAAATTTGCTAGCGATCGATTGATCATCATTGATGACCTCAAATTTGCTAAGCCTAAGACCAAGGAGATTGTTGGTGTGCTTAGCACTTTCGGGTTTTCCAAGGCCTTGATCGTGGACGGCGAAAATAAAAATTTAGAACTTGCGGCTCGTAACCTCGCAAAACATAAATACCTTCGTTCCGAAGGACTGAATGTTTACGACGTAGTGAATCATGAGTGGTTAGTTGTTTCTAAGAAAGCCGCCCTGGCAATGGGTGAGCGCTTGGCCTCTACTAAAGCGGCTAAGGCGTAAGGAGCAAAAAATGGCAGCCATCAATGTAATTAAAAGACCAATTTTGAGCGAAAAAAGTACTGCGCAGGCGGAGGCCATTAATCAGGTCGCTTTCGAAGTAACTTTGGGCGCGACTAAACCGCAGATTAAAGAAGCCGTAGAGCGCTTTTTTAAGGTGAAGGTAGCAAAAGTTAATACCACCGTTGTTCCGGGCAAGGCTTACCGCACGAAAACTCGTGAGGCCAAATCGGCGTCTTGGAAAAAAGCAATGGTCACCCTCAAGCAGGGTGAAAAAATTGAATTCTTTAAGGGAGTTTAAGCAGTAGGTAGAGCCTTATTGGCTGAAAAACTGTTGAACAGGGAAAGGTAACGACATGGCAGTAAAAACATATCGACCCATAACGCCGGCACGACGATACATGACTACGGCGGATTTCAGCGTCCTCACGAAAAAGGATCCTGAAAAGAGCCTTCTGGAGTCGAAGAAATCTCATGCGGGCCGCAACAACCACGGCCGTATCACCACGCGCCACCATGGTGGAGGTGTTCGTCAGCATTACCGTTTGATCGATTTCAAGCGCGATAAAGTTGGAATTCCGGCCAAAGTAGTGGCCCTGGAATATGATCCTAACCGCACTTCGTATATCGCTCTCTTGCAGTATGTGGACGGCGAAAAGCGTTATATTCTTGCCCCCATCAATTTAAATGTTGGTGATTCGGTAATCTCAAGTGAAGAGGCCGACATTAAGCCGGGAAATACCCTCAGCTTAAAGAATATTCCGGTGGGAACCTTGATCCATAATATCGAGCTTCGTCCCGGAAAGGGCGGCCAAATGGTTCGCTCTGCCGGTGCCTATGCGCAGATTCTGGGTCGTGAAGGTGAATACGGTCAGATCCGCATGCCGTCTGGCGAAACTCGTCGAGTGCTCCTTGACTGCCGCGCCACTATTGGTCAAGTGGGCAATACCGAACACGAGAATATCACGATTGGCAAGGCTGGCCGTTCGCGCAAGATGGGGATTCGTCCCACGGTACGCGGCGTAGCGATGAATCCCATCGATCACCCCATGGGTGGTGGTGAGGGTAAGGCTTCCGGTGGTCTCCCCCGTTCTCCGTGGGGCTGGTACACCAAAGGTCTTAAAACTAGAAATAATAAACGTACCGACGGCTTCATCGTGAAGCGCCGTCGCTAAGGAGTAAGAGATGGGACGTTCACTTAAAAAAGGCCCCTTCGTAGACTCTCACTTGATTGGAAAAGTGGAGAAGGCTAAGGAGACCAACGACAAGAAAGCGATTAAGACGTGGTCGCGTCGTTCGATGATCTTGCCGGATTTCGTGGGTCTTACGTTTGCTGTTCATAACGGCAAAAAGTTTATTCCGGTTTACGTAACGGAAAACATGGTTGGACACAAAGTAGGCGAGTTTGCACCTACGCGTACTTTCCATGGACATACTATGGCAGATAAAAAAGAAGCATCGGCTGGTGGTGGCGGCGCAAGCGCAGCTCCTGCAGCAGCGCCCGCGGCAGCTCCAGCAGCGCCCGCGGCGAAGAAGTAACGAGGATTTATGGCAGCATCTAAAGCAATTGCTAGGCACATCCGAATCACTCCGCGAAAAGTGCGGTTGGTTTCAGATATGGTTCGTGGGAAATCGGTTAACGATGCCCTCACTATTCTGAAGTTTAACCCACGTAAGCGCACGGCTCACACGATCGCCACTGTAGTGGAAAGCGCGGTAGCCAATGCCGAACAGAAAGGCCGAGTTGATGTAGATAATCTCTTCATTAAGTCGCTTCTGGTTGACCAAGGCCCCACGATGAAGCGCTTTACTTCGCGCGCAAAAGGCCAGGGCATGCGGATTTTGAAAAAGACTAGCCATATCACTGTGATTCTGGAGGAAAGGTAGACCATGGGTCAAAAAACTAATCCGATTGGATTCCGTCTTGGCATAACCCGTACCTGGGATTCTCGCTGGTTCGCAAAAAAGAACTATGCTGAGCTTCTTCACGAAGACATCCTCATCAAGAAATTCTTGAAGAAGAAGCTTTACCAGGCTGGTATTTCAAAAATTGAAATCGAAAGAGCCGCAAATAAAGTAAAAGTAAACGTTTACAGCGCTCGTCCTGGTCTTATTATTGGGAAAAAAGGCTCTGGCGTAGACCAACTGCGCGAAGAAGTGCAAGCACTCACGAAAAATGAATTGCTTCTTAATATTCTCGAAGTACGTAAGCCCGAAATCGATGCGACCCTGGTGTCAGAGTCGATTGGCGCCCAGCTTGAAAAGCGGGTAGCTTTCCGTCGCGCGATGAAGAAGGCGCTCGCTACTGCCATTAAAATGGGAGTACGCGGAATCAAGGTTCGTGTTTCTGGTCGTGTTGGCGGAGCAGAGATCGCCCGAACTGAAGGCTATAGCGAAGGAAGCATCCCGCTTCATACGCTAAGAGCTGATATTGATTATGGAACTGCTGAAGCCCATACCACGTACGGCATCATCGGAATCAAAACATGGATTTATAAAGGTGACGTTCCCCTCCGTAAGCCTGGCAAAGGCGCTGAGGCTGCAGCTAACACCCAGAACGATAGAAAGTAAGGAGAGCCAGTGCTAGCCCCAAAAAGAGTTAAATGGCGTAAGCAGCAAAAAGGAAACATGAAAGGCAAATGCCTTCGTGGCAATACCCTACTTCATGGGGATTACGGCTTGCAGGCAGCTGAATGCGGTTATATAACGTCGCGTCAGATTGAAGCAGCGCGTATCGCCGTGTCTAAGTACACCAAAAAAGGTGGCCAGATGTGGATTCGCATTTTCCCAGACAAGCCTCGTACTAAGAAGGCAGCTGAGACGCGGATGGGTAGCGGTAAAGGTAACGTGGAAGACTGGGTTTGCGTGATCAAACCGGGCCGCATCCTTTATGAAATCAAAGGTGTAACTAAAGCTGAAGCCGACAGTGCCCTCAGCTTGGCAAACTACAAGTTGCCTTTGAAAACAAAAATTATTGCAAAGGCTTCGGCTGCCGCCGCAGCTAAGTAGGTAGAAGATTATGGCGCACAGAATTTCGAAGTTAAAAAAAGAAATCAAAGGATTGGGCGAGAAGGAGCTTCGCTCGAAGATTCTCGAGCTCGAAGACCATATTTTTCAGCTTCGCATGCAGTCGAAAACCGGCCAGTTGGCTAGCACCGCAATGACGAAGCTTGCCCGGAAAGAATTGGCCAGAATTAAGACCGCAATCACCACTAAGGCGAGCGCGCGCGCGTAATAGAAAAAGGACAGATTTATGGAAAAGAAAGTAATTGCAGCAAAACCGAAGCGCGAAGAAGTGGGCGTGGTTATCAGCAATAAAATGCAGAAAACTATCGTTGTAAAATTAGACCGCCGCATTCGTCATGCTAAATATGGTAAGTTTATCACCAAGACCAAAAAGGTGAAGGCTCACGACGAAACTAACTCAGCCTCGATTGGCGATTTAGTGCAGTTGGTGACCACTCGTCCGCTTAGCAAAGACAAGCGGTACGCTTTGAAAAATATTCTTCGTAAGGCTTCAGGGGTTTAGTTCGCATTTAGCGAATAGGGAGTAGAAATGATCCAGCAAGAATCAAATCTCGACGTAGCAGACAATTCGGGCGCCCGCGCGATTCAATGTATCCGCGTTCTTGGTGGCACCCGTCGTCGTTACGCTTCGATTGGCGATATTATTGTGGCCACGGTGAAGGTTTCCGACACTGGGTCGAAAGTAAAAAAAGGCGACGTGGTTAAAGCCGTAATCGTTCGTACGAAAAAAGAAATTAAGCGCCCCGACGGCTCTTATATTCGTTTCGACGATAACGCAGCAGTTTTGATTAACGCCCAGAAAGAGCCGGTAGGAACGCGTATCTTCGGCCCCATCGCGAGAGAGCTTCGCGGTGCTGGTTACGCAAAAATTATCTCTTTGGCACCTGAAGTTCTTTAAGCGATTTAGGAAGTAATTATGGCAGACGAAAAGAAAAAAGAAGCATCCGAAGCAGCCCCGAAGGCCGCCGCTCCGAAAAAAGAAGGCACGAAGAAGTCCAAAGGAGCCGTAGGTTCGCTCTTTGAACTTGCCGGCGCTAATGATCCGAAGGCGAACAAATTTCCTCGTTTGCGCAAGCAATATGAAGAAGTAATTGTTCCCAGCTTGATGAAGAAGCTGAATCTCACGAATCCTATGGAAGTGCCGAAAATTACTCGGATCGTAGTAAACGCCGTTACGAAAGACGCCGTTGCTAACCCGAAAATTCTCGATAACCTCACCGCCGAACTGGCAGTGATCACCGGCCAGAAGCCCATTCCTACTCGCGCCAAAAAAGCCATCGCGGCATTCAAATTGCGCAAAGGAATTCCTCTGGGTGCCATGGTTACTCTTAGAAATAAACGTATGTACGAGTTCATGGATCGCCTCATGAACGTATCTTTGCCTCGCGTGCGCGACTTCCGCGGCGTTAGCCCAAAGTCTTTCGATGGACGCGGTAACTATACTCTTGGTCTTCGTGAGCAAGTTATCTTCCCTGAGATCAATTTTGACCGAGTGGATAAGGCGCGTGGCATGAATATTACGTTCGTAACCACCGCGAAAGACAACGAGTCGGCGCGAATGTTGTTAGCCGAACTCGGCATGCCGTTCAGGAAATAAGGGAGCTGATGAATGTCTAAGAAGTGTAAGTTAGAAAAAATGAAGAAGGCGCCGAAGTTCAAGGTGCGGCACAAGAATCGTTGCCCTCTCTGCGGACGCCCTCGGGCTTTCATGCGGAAGTTCAACATGTGCCGTATTTGCTTCCGTAAACTAGCACTAACCGGGCAGCTCCCCGGTGTGACTAAGTCCAGCTTCTAATTTTGGAATTTTAAGGAGATCGAAAAATGTATACCGATCCTGTAGCAGACCTCTTAACGAGAATTCGTAACGCCAACATGGCCAATTTGGACATTGTTGAAGCACCGGTTTCTCGCTTGAAGGCGAATATTGCCCGAGTACTTAAAGACGAAGGCTATATTAAAAATTTTCGTCTAGTGCGTGCCGATGGCAAGCATTCGTTGCGGATTTATTTGAAGACCGAAACTGGAAATAAAGCCATCACTGGCATCGATCGCGAGAGCAAGCCGGGCTTGCGTCGCTACGTTGGTGTAGACGAAATTCCGCGCACACTGAATGGTGCCGGTATCGTAATCTTGTCCACCCCTAAGGGTGTGATGACGGGCCGTGAAGCCAAGAAGCAGCGAGTGGGCGGCGAGCTCATTTGTTCGGTTTGGTAGGGAGAAGCTATGTCTCGTATCGGAAAACAATCGATTAAAATTCCTGCTGGAGTAAAAGTTTCCAACAAGGGCGAAGTTTATAACTTTGAAGGTCCTAAAGGTAAGCTTTCGCATAAAGTGCCTAGCTGCATTAAAGTTAAAATCGAAGGCGACCACATGTTTGTGACTCGTGACGACAGTGTGGAAGGTGCTCCGGCGCTTCATGGTCTTACGCGAACCTTGCTGGCTAACTGCGTGCACGGCGTGGCCAGTGGTTATTCTAAGGGGCTTGAGATCAACGGGGTGGGTTACCGCGCCGCTGTACAAGGGCAGACCCTGAATATGACCCTTGGTTTTTCTCATCCCGTTGCATTTGCTCTGCCGACCGGAATTACTGCGAAAGTAGATGCAAATACTAAGATCACGATTTCTGGATCCGACAAGCATCTCGTGGGAGCTGTATCGGCTGAAATTCGCGGTTTAAAGCCCGTCGAGCCTTACCAAGGTAAAGGCATTCGCTACGCCGGTGAATTTGTTCGTCGCAAAGCTGGTAAAGCTGCTGGCGCCGCTGGCGCGAAATAAAGTTTAACAGGAGTTTTTGTGAAAAAGATTAGTAAGAGAGTTTCAGATTCAGTTCGTAACCGGGTACGTCGCCGAAAGCGCATTAGCTTTAAGGTAAAGGGTACGGCCGAACGTCCTCGTTTGGCCGTATTCCGGTCAAATACTGCCTTCTATGCGCAGATTATCGATGACGATAAGGCCCAGACCCTTGTCTCGATGGCGACGAACAGCAAGGATTTGAAGGGAAAGGCCCAAAATACGAAAGATGGCGTTAAGGCTCTCGGCCAGGCATTGGCAAAGAAAGCCTCTGCCGCCAAGATCGATAAAGTTGTTTTTGATCGTGCCGGCTATCTCTACCACGGTAAAGTAAAAGCATTTGCTGACGGCGCTCGCGAAGGCGGACTTAAGTTTTAATTAGATTTTTCGGAGGCTTCTTTGAACCAGAATAACGATAAAAAAAGAAACGTAGACGCTGACGGTAACCAGTACGAAGAAAAGGTGCTGTATATCAACCGCGTGGCAAAAGTAGTGAAAGGCGGTCGCCGCTTTAGCTTCTCTGCTCTCGTTGTTGCCGGCGATCGTCAAGGTCACGTGGGTATTGGATTGGGAAAAGCAAACGAAGTGCCCGAGGCGATCAAAAAAGCTTCCAAGCAGGCGAAGAAAAACATGATTCTTGTGCCGATCACCTCGGACGCGAAGTCGATTCCTCATGATATTATTGGCAAATTTTGCTCTGGCCGAGTACTCATGAAGCCCGCCGTGGAAGGTACTGGCGTTATTGCCTCCGCTACCGTACGCGGAATTCTTGAGGCTGCTGGCCTTCAGAATGTACGCACCAAAACTCTTCGTAGCCGCAACCCGCATAACGTAGTGAAAGCTACGATGGATGGTTTGAAGCGCTTGCGGGAATTCGAAAAAATCGCAAAAGCTCGCAACAAAGCCGTTGCCGAGATCTTGTAAGAAAGAAAAGAAGCCATGGCTAAAAAATCCATTACGATTAAATTTATTAGAAGCACCATCGGATGCCCCCAGGACCAAATCGACACGGTTCGTGGATTGGGCCTTCGCAAGTTGCAAGACGAGCGCAAGCTCCTCAATACCCCCGCTATCCGTGGGATGATTAAAAAAGTCATCCACTTGGTTCAAGTAGTTAAAGAAGAATAAGGAGACGCCATGATCCGTTTAGGTGAATTAAAGGGCGCGAAGGGTTCGACCCACAAAGTAAAACGTCTTGGCCGTGGGGCCGGTTCCGGTAAAGGTGACACTTCCGGTAAGGGCCACAAGGGATTGCTCGCTCGTAAAGGCGGCGGACGCAGAATTGGTTATGAGGGTGGTCAAACCCCGATGATTCGCCGTATTCCTAAGCGCGGATTTCATAACTTTACTCGCAAGCATTACGCTCTCATCAATTTGGCTGAGCTGAACGAAATCGATCTCAAAGAGTTTTCTTTGGAGTCTTTGCGTGCTGCTGGATACCTGAAAGGTACTGAGCCCTTGTTGAAAGTACTGGGCGTTGGCGAAATTAAAAAAGCAATCACGATCAAGGCTCACAAGTTCAGTGAGAGCGCGAAAACGAAGTTGGAAAAAGCGGGCGCTAAGCTTGAGGTGATCGATGTCCGGAGCTGACGGTCTCTTTAAGATCCCAGAGCTTAGAAAAAAAATCCTGTATACCTTGTTCGCCCTAGCCGTATACCGGCTGGGCGTTCATATTCCCACTCCTGGCGTAAATTCCGATGCAATGATGGCGTTTTTCGCCAAGCAATCGGGTACTATTTTCGGCTGGTTTAATATGTTTTCCGGCGGCGCGCTCGAGAGATTCTCGATCATGGCCCTCGGCGTGATGCCGTATATCTCGGCTTCCATTATCTTTCAGCTTCTCACGGTTGTTTCACCTACTCTCGCGGCCCTGCAAAAAGAAGGCGAGTCAGGAACCAAGAAAATCAATCAGTACACGAGAATCGCAACTGCAGCGCTTTGTTTGGTTCAGGGCTATGGGATTTCCGTGGGGCTTGAGCAAATGCACAATCCTCAGGTGGTATTAGATCCAGGCTGGAGCTTCCGCATTTTGACGATGATCACCTTGCTTGGTGGAACGATGTTTCTCATGTGGTTGGGGGAACAGATTACTGAGCGCGGGATAGGAAATGGTACCTCCTTGATCATTTTTGCCGGTATTGCATCTCATATTCCTTCCGGATTCAGCAGTGCCTGGAATTTATTCAAGACCGGCGAGCTGAACTTCATGAAGCTTCTCCTTCTTGGCGCGATTATTTTCTCTGTATTCTTTGTAATTATTTTTATGGAACGTGGCCAACGCCGTATTCCTATTCAGTATGCGAAGCGGGTTGTCGGCAGAAAAATGTATGGCGGTCAAAGTACTCATTTGCCGCTGAAAATTAACAGCTCGGGTGTTATTCCGCCGATTTTCGCCTCTTCATTAATCATGCTACCCGCCACGGTGACCATGATGATTCAGACGCCCATGATGGTAAAACTTACAGATTTATTGCGCGGCGGGATCGTGCATGACGTTCTATTCGTGAGCTTGATCGTGTTTTTCTGCTTCTTCTATACGGCCGTTACTTTTAAGACAGACGATGTGGCCGATAATCTTCGTAAATATGGTGCATTTATTCCTGGAATTCGTCCGGGCGAAAAGACTGCGGAATTTATTGATTATGTGTTGGTGCGGATCACTGTTTTGGGGGCGGCGTATATCTCGGCGATTTGCGTACTTCCCACGCTTCTTGGTAATTCGCTGAAGATCCCTTTTTATATTGGCGGTACTAGCGTTCTCATTCTCGTGGGTGTTGCCATGGACACCTTGGCGCAAGTGGAGTCTCATTTACTTAGCCGCCATTATGATACCTTTATGGGGAATATGCGCATGAAGGGCCGTAAGGGAGCCTAATGATCTTTGCGCTATTTGGCCCGCCTGGATCTGGTAAGGGGACGCAGGCCAAGGCTTTAGTTAAGGCACTTAACATTCCTCAGCTTTCTACGGGAGATATGCTCCGTGAGGCCATTAAAGAGGGATCTGCGCTAGGCGTTAGGGCGAAAGAATTCATGAATAAGGGACAGTTGGTGCCCGATTCGCTCATGGTTGATCTGATCCAAAATCGCATTAAGCAAGCGGACTGCAAAAATGGCTTTATGTTGGACGGTTTTCCCAGAACAGTGGCTCAAGCCCAGGCATTGGATGCCATGTTAGATGGCCTTGGCCTAAAACTGAGTCATGTTCTCAGTTTTGTGGTTGATCGTAAGGAGTTAGTGGATCGCCTATCGGGGCGCTTAGTATGTGCAAATTGCGGCTCAAGTTACCACGAGCGCACTAAGCCGCCCCATAAGAGCGGAATTTGCGACGTGTGTGCCGGAAAGGTAATTAAGCGCGAGGACGATAAGCCGGAAGTTGTGGAGACCCGGCTAGCTACGTTTTTGGCTTCTACTAAGCCGGTGGCTGACTTTTATCAGCATCAAGGACGCCTTCGGGAGATCAGGGCGGATGGCGCCGAAAAGGACATTTTTGAACGGATTATGAAAGCAATAGGAGTGGCTTCGTAGGGGTAAAAAGCCATTGAAAAAGGCAGCGCTACCATGGTACGGAGGAGTGCTACCACTTAACAAGATTTGGGTTTTTACACTTTATAGGTGGTTCTGGCATTTATCCCGAAAGTTCCCGGGGGAGTCAGCGCGAAGAGGTTTTTTCTTCGCGATTTTGGCAAGGGTTTTTTCGGGTCCGGGCAAATAGGCTTTATTTACGTTTTTGGAGTAAGAAATGAAAGTCAGGGCTTCAGTAAAAAAGATTTGTGTAAAATGCGAAGTGGTTCGTAGAAAAGGCGTCGTGCGAGTAATTTGCAAGGCCGACCCCCGCCACAAGCAACGTCAAGGTTAAATAAGGGAGATTTAGGAACATGGCTCGTATCGCAGGAACAGACCTTCCGAGAAGCAAAAAAATTGAAATCGCTTTAACTGCCATTTTTGGTATCGGCCGCTCGCGCGCAAAGAAAATTCTTACCGAAGCGAAAATCCCTTTCGACAGAAGCTCTGACGATTTGACCGAAGGTGACGTTTCGAAGATCAGAGAGATTCTCGAGCGGGCTTATAAGGTAGAGGGTGACCTTCGTCGCGAAACCACGATGAACATTAAGCGCCTTGTAGACCTCGGGTGCTATCGCGGCCTTCGTCATCGCCGCGGCCTTCCGGTTCGTGGGCAACGCACTCATTCGAACGCTAGAACCCGCAAAGGTAAAGCGGTGGCGATTGCCGGCAAAAAGTCGGTTAAGGCGATGAAGTAAACAATTTATATTTTTTAGATTTGTAGAAGGGAATTAGAAAATGGCCGAACAAACAGCAAAGCCCGAAGAAGTTGCCGCCGCGGTGGATCCCGCAGCTGCTCCTGCGGCCGGCGAAGCCGCAACTGTCGTACGCAAGAAGAAGGGCAAGAAAAACATTGCTAATGGCATCGTTTATATTGCCGCAACTTTTAACAACACTATCGTTTCCGTAGCCGATGCCACGGGTAACGTGATCGCTTGGTCCAGTGCGGGAGCTAAGGGGTTTCGCGGCAGCCGTAAGAATACGCCTTTCGCGGCTCAGGTTGCGGCAGAAGATGCGGTTCGCAAGGCTATGGAGCATGGTCTTCGCACTGTATCGGTAGAAGTAAAAGGACCAGGCACCGGACGTGAGTCCGCGCTGCGCGCGATCCAGTCCGCCGGTATTCGCGTTTCTCAGATTAAAGATACTACCCCAGTTCCACACAATGGTTGCCGCCCGCCGAAGCGTCGCCGCGTTTAAGTTTCTAGAGAGGATCGTATGGCTCGTTATACTGGACCCGTATGCAGAATTTGCCGCCGAGAGAACCAAAAGTTGTTTCTCAAGGCTGAGCGCTGCTTAACCGAAAAATGCGCTTTTGAGCGCCGTGCCTATCCGCCAGGACAGCACGGCCACGGCCGCATTAAGTTTTCTGAATACGCCTTGCAGCTGCGCGAAAAGCAAAAGCTGAAACGCCTTTACGGTCTTATGGAGAAGCAGTTCCGCGCTTACTTTGAGCGTGCCGAGCGTATGAAAGGTGTAACTGGTACTAACCTGCTTTCGCTTCTCGAGCGTCGTTTGGATAACGTTGCCTACCGGATGGGGCTGGGGGGAAGCCGTACCCAATCTCGTATCGTGGTTCGCCATGGCCACGTGAATGTGAACGGAAAGCGCCTCGATATCCCCGCTTATATTGTAAAAAAAGGCGATGTGGTTTCGGTTGGCGAGAAGAGCCAAAAAATTGTGGCGATTATGGCCTCCTTGGAGTCCGCGAAGAATCGTGAGTCTCCTCAATGGCTAGATGTGGATAAGGCTGCGTTTAAGGCCACGATTAAAGACCTGCCTGCTCGGGACGATATTACGATCCCAGTAGAAGAGCGCATGGTTGTAGAGCTGTACTCCAAATAATTTTGATTACGTTTTAGAGCTTTTTAGAAGGGAGCTTCTTAATGATTCCGAATATGCAAAGAAATTGGCGTGACCTGATTAAGCCACGTGCTTTGGAGGTAGACGCCGGATCTTCCACCCAAGTTTATGCGAAGTTTGTTGCTCGTCCCCTTGAGCGTGGCTATGGCACCACTCTTGGAAATTCGTTGCGTCGTGTCCTACTTGGTTCCTTGCAGGGAACAGCAGTGGCAGCGCTTCGTATTCACGGCGTTCAACACGAATTCTCGACAATGGCCGACATCGCAGAAGACGTTACTGAAACGATTCTGAACATCAAAGAAATTCGCTTGAAAGCCCTTACTTCGGCGAATCAGTTCACCGTGACGATTGAAAAAGATGGCGAAGGAATTCTTCGCGCCGGCGATATCAATACTGGTGGATTGGTTGAAGTATTGAACCCTAACCACAAAATTTGTGCCCTCGGGAAAGAAGGGAAGTTCAAAGCCGAGCTGCTCATTAAGACTGGCCGCGGTTTCGTTCCGGCCGAGAATAATAAAAACGAAGATCTTCCCATTGGCTGGATCGCTATCGATTCGATCTTCTCGCCGGTGCGTAAGGTTAACTACACGGTAACTCAGGCGCGCGTTGGTCAAAGAACCGACTACGACAAGCTTCAGCTAGAAGTTTGGACCGACGGCTCGGTTCGCCCCGAAGACGCTGTGGCTCTTAGCTCGAAAATCATCCGCGATCAGATGACCGTTTTCTTGAACTTCCAAGAAGAAGAAGAGCCTCTTCCTGAAGAGCAAACCGCTAAGCAAGAAAGCTTCAACCCGAATCTCTACCGTACCGTGGATGAGCTTGAACTTTCTGTTCGCAGTGCAAACTGCCTACAGAACGCCAATATCAAATACATTTACGAGTTGGTTCAGAAAACCGAAGCAGAAATGCTTCGCACGAAAAATTTTGGCCGTAAGTCTCTAAACGAGATCAAAGAAATTCTTGCCAGCATGGGTTTACATCTTGGAATGAAGCTGGATGGTTTTGTGCCCCCGGCAATTACCACCACCGGAACTCCTCAGCCTCGCGTTGAGAATGAGGGTGATCTTGGTGATGAAGATCTCGACGACGAGGACGACGGCGAAGATCTCGAATAGTTTTTGAATTTTGCGGGTGGCTTTTCCGCGAAGGTAAGGCCGACGAGGAGTAGGTTATGTATCATGGTGTTGGTTATCGTAAATTAGGTAAGAAGACGGCTCACCGTTTGGCTATGTTCGCGAATGCGTCCAATAGTCTGATCGAACACGGTCGTATCGAAACGACTTTGCCGAAAGCTAAAGAGCTGCGTCGCGTGGTTGAGCGTCTCGTTACCAAAGGCAAAAGTGGCACTTTGGCTGATCGCCGCCGCGCATTTTCTATTTTGCGCAGCGATTTTCACGTGAAGAAGCTTTTCGATGAAGTTGCCCCTCGGTTTAAAGATCGTAAGGGTGGATACACTCGCGTGTTAAAGCTTGCTGAAACCCGCGCGGGCGATGCTGCTTCCATGGCCGTGCTTGAGTTCGTAGACTACGTTCTTCCTCCTTCGAAGTCGAAAGACGAGTTGAAGAAGGACCGCGCTGATACTAAGGCCGCTGCTAAGGTTGCCAAGAAAGCCCGCGCCACTGCCCCCAAGGCTGCCAAAGAAGCTAAAGGCAAGCCTGGCGTTAAGAAAACGACTGGCAAAGCCGGTAAGTCTGGAGCCATTCAGGGTTCCGGAAGCCGTGGTACCTGATCTAGCCTGAAATGAATATTTTATCTCGAACGAGATATAGCGGCGGCAATGGGATTCTTCTCATTGCCGTTTGTTTTTTTTGCACTTCATGTGAGCTTCTAGACTCAGTCCTTCCCGCAAAAACGAAGACGGTGCTTCAGAATAAGAACGTCGCTGCCGAGCCGGGTGCCATGATGAGCCCTTCCGAAAAGATGGGATTTCATCGCTGGATGGTCACGGAGATGATTGAACAGGTGCTCGGCCGCCCCGTTAAAGATAAAAGCGAAGTTGAAGGTTGGGCGAATGTTCTCTCTCAGCGCGGAAGTGTGGAGGGCGTTTATCACGGAATGGTATTGTCGTCCGAGTATACTGGACTCGAGCAAGGCCGCGCTGATGTGAAGGCGTTGCGTTTTTTTGCTTTAGAGATGGCAATGATGGATTCGCCGGCATCTAGCGAACAGGACCCCAAGGTAAAGGCAGCCTCGGAAAATTATGCAAAACAAAACATGGGTTCTTCTCTATTTACGATGAAGCGTGAATTAGGCGAGAGAGTTATCAGTGAGGCGGACAAGCGAAAAGAAAACAAAGAAACCTTAGCCGCTTGGTACGCCGCAATTGCCGCCCGATGGGCAAGGCAAAACGTGAATTTTGGTATTCCCCAGAGAAATAAGACGGAAGAGATCTTCCATTTCAATTGGGCTAAAGAAAATAATCTCGGCATGATTCAGTGGGAGCTACTGAATAAAGTGCATCGCTTATTGAACGCTTATGGGGGCGTTAAGGTTAATCCGGCTGGTAAGTGATAGTCGTTCCCGGATCGAAAAAGTTAGGCGGGAACTGAACGCCGCTGTCGTGAAAGCGTTCGGCAAAATGGGGTACTAGACCCGTAGCCAGAAGCTGCTCGGTTTCTCCGGCCGCCGTCCCTTTCTTTTTTTCCCGATGAAATAAAGCGTGGGTCGTAATCGTGCTTTGTTCCAGGCCCGTAACCTCCACAATTTCCTGAACCACTCTCTGACCGCTCTTTAGACGCTTTAACTGCACGATTACGTGCACGGCGGAAGCCATCTGACGGCGGAGGGCCTGAAGCGGCATTTCCACGTTAGAGGTAAGAATTAGGCTTTCGATGCGGATGAGGCAATCGCGCGAAGTATTGGCATGGACGGTTGTCATGGAGCCGTCGTGGCCGGTGTTCATTGCCTGAAGCATCTCGAAGGTTTCATCGCGGCGGCACTCTCCCACCACAATTCGGTCGGGACGCATGCGCAGGGCGTTGATCAAGCAATCGCGCGTGGTTATCGACCCTTTGCCAGGCTGATACACCGATTCCAGGCGTACCCAATTAGGATGCTGTAAGTTTAGCTCCGCTACGTCTTCAATTGTAATAACGCGCTCGCCTTCAGGGATTAATCCGGAAAGGGCATTCAAGAAGGTTGTTTTTCCGGTTCCAGTGCCCCCACTTACAATCAAATTCATGCGGGAAATTAGGCAAGCATGCAGAAAGTAGGCTGCCTTGTCGGTAAGCGTTCCTGCCTTAATATAGTCCTGCATTTTGAACGGGCTTTTACGGAATTTACGGATGGTAAGGGAAGCCCCCTTGGGCGCCATCGGCGGGAGTACGGCGTTTATGCGGGAACCATCGGGAAGATAGCTGTCCATCGCTGGACGTTCGGTGGAAATTTCTCGGCCCGTGGAACGAGCAATCCCCTGGATAAGCTCTAAGAGCAGGGTTTCCGAGGGAAACTTAATGGGAGTGAGCTGGAGCTTGCCACCCTTTTCGATATAGATTTTATCGAACTGATTCACCATGATTTCCGAGACGGAATCATCCTGGATGATGGGGAGCAGGGGGCCGAAGTTCAGGCTTACTTTTTCCATAAAATCATCGTAACAAGGCGTAATGACGGGTGGAAGCAGGTTTTTGCCCTTCTTTCCTACACGCATCCAATCACCTGGGAGTCGTAAGTTGAAGCTCGCCGAATTCGATTTCAGCGTACCTGAGGAGCTGGTGGCCCAGCGTCCTCTCGCCGAACGGGAAGCGTCACGAATGCTCGTTTTAGAACGGGCGAGCGGAAAAGTTTCCCATCGCAAGTTCGTGGATTTGCCGGAGTATCTTAGTCCCAAAGATTTCCTGGTTTTCAATTCTAGCCGGGTTCAAAAGGCACGATTGATCGGGGAGCGCGAAACCGGCGGTAAGGTAGAGATATTTCTCCTGCAGAATCTCGGCGCTGGGCGCTACGAATGTTTAGTGCGGGCCACCTCGGCCAAGAAAATCGGCCTGGAATTTACGTTCGGGGATTTCTTGCGCGGAACGATCGTTGCGCAAACAGAAAAGCCAATGATTTACGAAGTACAGTTGAAGGCAAGCGAAGGCGAGATCGATTTTTGGATCGAAAGATACGGCCGAGTACCGCTACCGCCTTATATTAAGCGCGATGCCGATGGCCTGGACATTAGCCGCTACCAAACAGTTTATGCGCGCGAGATTGGCTCGGTGGCCGCGCCCACGGCGGGCCTTCACTTTACCGACCAAACTTTCGCGAAGTTAAGGGATAAGCAGATAGATCTGGAGTTCGTGACCCTGCACGTGGGGCTTGGTACGTTCCAGCCGATCAAGGTGGATGAAATAGATTCTCACCAAATGCACCGCGAACAGTT
The DNA here is from genome assembly GCA_050246755.1 of Bacteriovoracia bacterium. Classification (GTDB taxonomy): domain Bacteria; phylum Bdellovibrionota; class UBA1018; order CAIPTA01; family CAIPTA01; genus JAKFYM01. Next base: position 994,051 of record JBFWVL010000001.1, on the reverse strand, counting down.
CACGGTGAGTGCTGAGCTTCGCGCTCGTTGCGCAAATACCAGGAAAAATGGTGAGCGGGTTGTGTGCGTGGGAACAACGGCAGTGCGGGCGCTAGAAAGCGCTGCCCGTGGATTTGAAGGAAGTACCGAATTGTTTTTGAAGCCAGGTTCGGAATTCAAATGGGTTGACGTTCTATTTACGAACTTCCATCAGCCAAAATCCAGCTTGATCGTGATGTTATCGGCGTTCGTGGGAGATCTTGAATTGCTGAAGGAAGTTTACCAAAAGGCCGTGGAAGAAAAGTACCGTTTTTTCTCTTACGGGGACTGTATGTTGGTTATATGAAGCCTGTTCATTTTGAGCTTTTACAGAAGGATGGCAAAGCCAGGCTAGGCAAGCTCCATACCCAGAATGGCGTGATCCCTACGCCGATGTTCATGCCCGTAGGCACTGCAGCCACGGTGAAGGCGCTCACTCCCGAAGATCTTACCGAAATGGGCGCGCAGATTATTTTGGGAAATGCCTACCACCTTTACATGCGGCCCGGACACCAGTTGATCGAGGAACTGGGGGGGCTGCACCGGTTCATGAATTGGAAGGGAGCAATCCTTACCGATAGTGGTGGCTTTCAGGTGATGAGTCTTTCGGAGCTGCGTAAGCTAACTCCAGACGGAGTGGAATTTAGCAGTCACCTAGATGGCAGCCGGCATTTTATCTCTCCCGAAAAATCCATGGAGATACAGCGTGCCCTCGGTAGCGATATCGTGATGGCCTTCGACGAATGCGTGAAGCACCCGGCCACTCGTGAAGAAGTAAAGCGGAGCATGGAAATCACCACCGCCTGGGAAAAACGTTGCCGTGCAGTGGAGTTAAAGCCACACCAAGGATTATTCGGAATTCTTCAGGGTGGGATGTATCCCGATCTCCGCCGTGAGCATTTTGAAATGCTGAAGGACATTGATTTTGAAGGTTGGGCTATCGGCGGCCTATCGGTAGGAGAGCCCCCGGCGCTGATGTACGAAATTCTGGATGCCTGTGTCCCCCTTCTTCCGGAAAATAAAGTTCACTATCTCATGGGCGTTGGCACACCGGAGGATTTGATCGAAGGCGTGGCACGCGGAGTGGATATTTTCGATTGCGTTATGCCCACGCGAAATGCACGAAATGGGACGCTTTTCACTAGCGAGGGAAAGCTGCACATCAAGAATGCGCGCTTTCAAAAAGATCCGCTCCCATTAGATCCCAACTGTAGTTGCTATACCTGCCGCAACTATTCGCGCGCTTATCTTCGCCATCTTTTTATCTCTAGCGAAATTTTGGGATCGCGGCTGAACACGATTCACAATTTACATTTCTATCTAGACTTAATGCGTCAGATTCGGGTTTCCATTGAGGCAAAACAGTTTGAACAATTCCGCGCCTCATTCTATCGATCGTATGCTAAAAACAAGGAAATGACACAAGGGGAGAAATCATGATTTTCGCAACCAAAGCTTTTGCCGACGCCACCACCACTCAGGCCACCACGGTAGTTCCTACTGCCGCCGGAGCGCCGCCACAACAAAGCACCATGGCAATGCTATTGCCATTCGGTTTGATGTTCCTGGTGTTCTATTTTTTGATGATTCGCCCGCAACAAAAGAAAATTAAAGACCACGAAGCTCTCGTGAATAATCTTCAAAAAGGCGCCGAAGTGATTACTTCCGCCGGTATCATCGGCCGCATTCACGGCATCGCCGATAAGTTCATCACTCTTGAAATCGATAACAACGTAAAAATTAAGATTTTGAAGAGCCGCATCGAAAGCGTAGTTACCGCTGAGCAGAAAGCCTAAGTTCCGTGAGCTGGCGCGTGAAGGAAGAGGAAGCGCTTACGAGCGGGTTGCGTCCCGAAGACCTAGCCGTTTCCCTCAAAGTTCCTCTCTGGACCGCGAAAGTTTTATTTCATCGCATGCGGCATTGGGGCGATCAGAGCCTGGATGCTGTAAAGCGTTTTCTAGAGCCAAGCCTCAAGTACCTTCCGGATCCTTTTTTATTACCCGATATGGACCGCGCGGCTGAACGCTTGGCGGAAGCTATCGTAGAAGGCCAAAAAATCGCCATTTATGGGGACTACGACGTGGACGGAACGGTGGGAACCGCACTGATGCGCCGGTTTTTGCGCGGGCTTGGTAATGATCCAATCGTGTACCAGCCGGACCGCCAGAAAGAAGGTTACGGAGTAAATAAATCCGCAATCGAAGCCATTGCCGAAATGGGAGCCCAGCTCTTACTAACCGTAGATTGCGGAATTACGAGTGTTGCCGAAGTAGAGCGCGCCAATGAACTCGGTATGGAAGTGATCATCTGTGACCATCACGAACCCAAGGAAGTATTGCCTCCTGCCTACGCGGTACTCGATCACAAGCGTCTCGATAATGAGGGGCCTATTCGTTCGCTTTCGGGAGCGGGCGTTGCATTTTATTTGGCGATCGCCACTCGTTCCATTCTTAGGGACATTGGGCATTTCGGTCCCGATGGGCCTGGAGGAAAAGAGCCGGACATTCGAGATCTTCTAGATCTTGCTGCTCTCGCCACGGTGGCCGATATGGTTCCTTTGGTAGATGAGAACCGGATCATCGTAAAATTCGGCTTGGAGAAGCTTCGTAAGTCTCCGTCGGTAGGCTTGCGCGAAATGTTACGCGTGGCCGGAGTGAAGCAAGACGAAGTAAGCACCTACCATTTAGGTTTTATTCTCGGGCCACGCATCAATGCTTCGGGCCGCCTAGGCTCCGCGAATGCGGCCCTCGAATTACTTTCTACCGATGATCCTGCGGAGGCTACCAAACTCGCGGAAAAGCTACAGGGCGTGAACGAAGAGCGAATGCGTGTACAGGGAGAGGTTGCTGAGGCTGCGTTAGCCCAAGCTGAAGAGCAGGTGGCAGTGGGTGGCGATCAACTCGCAGCGCTGGTACTTAGCGGCGACGACTGGCATGAGGGCGTGATCGGCATTGTGGCTTCTAAGGTCGTAGAGCGCTTTCACCGCCCAGTGGCAATCATCACGTTCGGTACCCAAACGGGCCTAGGTAAGGGTTCGGTGCGAGGATTCAGCAAGCTAGATATGACGGCTGCCTTAGAAGAAGCTGGCGCTCATCTAAAGAGTTTCGGGGGACATAAAGCGGCCGCGGGTTTGTCCGTAGAGCGTAGTAAGCTGGCGGCGTTTCGGGAGGCATTCGTGGCTGCCGTGGCCACCCAAGTGCAAGCTATTTCCGAAGGGCCTACCAATCTTCTTACTCGCGAAGTGGTGGCCGATGCTCAGCTGGAAGACGAAGAAGATCTCTCGAACCAGTCGGTTGCCTTCCTTGAAAGTCTTTCTCCTTTCGGAATGGGCAATAGCGAACCAATTATTGTTATTTCGGGCTGGAAAGTGGCCGGAATGCGCACTTTAAAAGAGCGGCACTTGAAAATTCAGTTTACTACGGCGCAAAATAAGAGCCTGGAGGGATTCTGGGCTAATGGCCAAGGCCGGATAAAAGAGTCGGAGGACGGAATGGTAGATATCGTTTGTTATCCGCAGATCAATACGTTCCGTAACCTGAACCGTCTCGAGCTCAAGATCAAAGATATTCGTGCCCGTTCAAACTAAACTTCCATCGTCTGCTTCGCTGACGCAAAAATTTTTCTACCCGCCTATCCGTGCTCTCTTTTTTTTCGTCTTTACGATTATTCCCTACTATCCAATCAAGCGCAGGAATAAGCCGAACCTTACGGGGCGTTTTATTTGGGCCAGCTCCCATTCAAATTTTCTGTGCGATACGATGCCCCCGGGATTCGAGGGACCCATGCCGGCAAAGTTTCTAGCTAAGAGCACTCTTTTTCAATTTCCCATTAAAGGTTTTCTTGAGTTCGCGGGCTGTCTGCCGCTTACGCGCGTAGAGGATGCAAAAAATATTTCTAAAGAGGCACGGAGCCAGCAGAACCGCGCTACTTTTCGATTGGCGATTCAGGCGATCAAAGAGGGATGGCCCTTAGCCATCTTTCCGGAGGGCACAAGTATCGTGGCGCCGGGTTTAGTGCTGCCACTCAAGGCGGGAGTGGCTAAGCTTGGATTTGCGGCGGAAGAGGCTCATGACTTTTCACTTGGATTGCAGGCTCTTCCCGTTGGTTTAGAATATGGAAGCCGTACCAAGGTGGCATCCGGATTAACCATTCATTACGGCAAGCCGCTTTTATTTTCCGACTACCGGGAACTGCATAATGAAGACCGTGATGCCGCCGTGGCGAAGTTCATGGAGGATTTCACCCAGGAACTGATTCGTAATTTTCCCCACTTTCGCGACGAAAGAACCCAAGATTTGGGGCGGAAACTAGTAGCGCTTGGCTTATGCAAATCTCGTTTTGAGGCGGCGCAACTTTTCCTGAGAAAAGAAAGCGACACGGATTTTTGGAACGGGTTGAAGGCTCGCTTGCGGGCTTTTGAGGAGGCCACCAAAGATAACCGCATTCCTGTGCCGGCTTGGGGCCATCGACTGCGCTGGAAAGAAATCGGAGCTTGGCGTCGGCGCGCGCGCGGGCTTTTTATGCTCGTATGCGCCCCCTTAGCCGTATTTGATCTAATAAATAATAGCTTCCCCGAATTTTGCCTGAATACCTTGGTGGACTACGTTGCCGTGGATGAAACGGAAAAAATGAGCATCCGTTTAATTGCCGCTCCCATTTTACTTAGCCTGATATTCGGATTGCAATTCTGGCTGGTGAAGCATTTTTTCGTATACTCGGAATGTGCGCACCCATTTGGGGCTTATGTGGCCTATGCGATATTTTCCTGCGTAATATGGTATGTAGCCGTGCATTGGCGCCGTCAATTCAAGCGGCTTTCCAGTTTATTTCTATTTCGATTTGCGGGGGTAGACGCGCGTTCCGAGTCGGTAGCGCACTATCGGGCTTTAAGGCAGTATCTGGGCGAATTTTAATGCCATCGTCGAAAGCGTAAGCGCGGCGAAGATCACGAAAAGTGCTATTTCATCGAATGGCGGCATGGCTGGTTTCTTAGCATGCGGGGCCGGCGGCGGGCAAGCCGTCTTTAAACTGCTTTAGTTTTAAAAGCGCCTCGAAAGGAGTGCATTTTTCGAGATCAAGCTGGTGAAGAGCAGACTCCAACTTTTTCAAGTGTGCCGGCACCTCAGCGGGAACGGCGGAGGCCTGTTGGGAGCTAAAAAATGTAAGCTGAACATCTTGAGATAACACTTCTTTTTGAGCTTTCTGTGATTTACCCGAGGTTTTTTCCAAGCCAGTAAGAATAATCTTTGCTCGCTCAATTACGGGTGCGGGGAGTCCAGCCAAGCGGGCGACCTCAAGTCCATACGAACCGGGAGCTTTGCCGCGTCTCACTTCGTGCAAAAACACAATTTGGCCGTTTTGTTCTTCCACGGCCACGCAGAGGTTGCGGACAGCCGAGTAACGTTGCTCGAGCGCCGTAAGCTCATGGTAGTGGGTGGCGAAAAGCGTGCGGCAGCTAAGTCCCTCAGCAATCTCTTCGAGGATTGACCAGGCTAGAGCAAGACCATCGAAGGTGGAAGTGCCCCGACCGATTTCATCGATGATCAGCAGGCTTTTGCCGGTGGACTGGCGCAAGATGCGGGCCATTTCGTTCATTTCCACCATGAAGGTGGATTGCCCGCGTCCGATACGGTCGGAAGCACCGACCCTGGTAGCAATGCGATCCACGAGGCCAATATGCGCTTTTTTCGCGGGAACGAAGGAACCCGTATGGGCAAGTAACGTGATCAGCGCCACCTGGCGCATATAGGTGGATTTACCGGCCATGTTCGGCCCAGTGATCAAGAAGACTTTTTCCTTGTTAGAAAAGCTGACGGAGTTAGCGATGAATTTTTCCCGGCCTACAATATGTTCGAGCGCAGGGTGGCGGCCAGATTCGATTTCAAGCGAGGCGTCTTCTGCCATAATAGGCTTTTCGTAGCCGTATTCGAGGGCCGAGGTAGCGAGAGCATTTAAGGCATCGAGCAACGCCAATTCTCGCGCAGTTTTTAACAGAGCCTGGCTTTCGGAGGCAACGCGGTCCAGTACTTCCTGAAAAAGAGCCTCTTCGAGGGAAATTCTTTTTTCTTGGGCACTCAGTGCCTTTTCTTCGAACTTCTTAAGCTCTTCCGTGAGGTATCGCTCGCCATTGGCGGTGGTTTGCTTACGAATGTAGTGCGGCGGCACATTCGCGAGATTAGACGTGGTTACCTCGATGAAGTAACCGAAAACGCGGTTGTATTTGATCTTCAGCGAGTTGATCCCAGTTTTCTCGCGCTCTTGCTCTTCCATCGAGGCCAAGAGGGTTTTTCCGTCTTCGGTAAGCTGGATTAGTTCATCGAGGGCGGGGTGCCAGCCCGCACGAAAGATATTTCCTTCTCGAGATACAGCGGGAAGCTCTTCTCGCAGCCTTAACTCTAAGTAGGCGTTCAGCTCGTGAAAGTCACCAAGCTGGCTTTTTGTCGCGGCGAGGAGCGGAGAGCGTGCTAGGTCTTCGAGAGAAGATTTTAGCTTTGGCAAACGTGCGAGAATTTGTTGAAAGGCCTGTATGTCTCTGGGGCCAGCGGTGCGTAAGCCTACCTTGGCGATAAGCCGTTCGAGATCCCGCATTCCGCTAAGCTCGGTTCGAATACGGCTCAGGAGTGAAGATTTTTCCTTCAGCTCGGAAATCGCCTCTTGGCGGGCCACGATGGCTTCTAGAGTGGCGAGGGGACGAGCTAGGATCTCCCGCAGCTTGCGGGCACCGATCGCCGTGCAGGTGCGATTGAGGTGGTGAAATACGCTGTCGGCGGGATTTTGCCCCGGCTTAGGAAAGAGATCTAAGTGCTCCATGGTGCTTTCGTCCATTTGCACGAAGCCTATGCGTGATTTTGGACGGGGAGCCTGGAGGTGACAAAGGTTGCCCTGTTTTTGGGTGTCCTTGATGGCGCGGAAGGTGGCTCCCACTACAGCGACTGCAGGGTCGTCGCCTGCGAGGCCAAAGCCCTCTAAGTTCAGTACGTCGAAATGCCGTCGTAGGTGTTCCGTGGCGCCACGGCCTTCGAAGTAGAAATCTGGTACTGGAGTTACGCAAAGAAAATACTCGCGGCCCACGGCATCAGCGAATGCATTCCAGGAATGGGTGTCGACCAATCCAGAGGGGGCGATGATTTCTTTGGGCTGAATAAGGGCGAGGTCATCCCGAAGTTGATCTAAGTTGGAATAGTAAGCGTACTCGATGGAGCCCGTGCTGAGGTCAGCTTGGCAGTAAACGCCAGTATTGGGTTCTTCTAGAGGCTTAAGCACGAGGAGAAAATTATTTTGTTCCCCATCCAAGGAGTCATTGTCGTAGGCCATTCCCGGGCTCACCACGCGGACAATCTCGCGTTTTACGATGCCTTTTGCGGCTGCCGGATTCTCAATCTGCTCGCAGATGGCAACGCGTTTTCCCGCTTTTAGGAGGCGATTGATATAAGGCGTGGCGCTATGAAAGGGGAAGCCACACATTTGAATGGGGGGATCCTCTCCTTTATTGCGGGAGGTGAGGGTAATGCCAAGGATAGCGGAGGCCTCCACTGCATCTTCGAGGAAGAGCTCATAAAAGTCGCCCATTCGGTAAAATAGAAGCGCATCGAGTGCATCTTTCTTTACCCCCGCATACTGGACCCACATGGGCGTATTCGGCAGCCGTTCTAAATCAGCCATTTTCATGATTTTGAATTCCCCGGGAAACTTCTAACCTTTGGGGAGGGGGTGGTCAAATTCTCTTGGTGACGAAAAAATCGCCAGGAGAAACTACCAAAATTGATCACTTTTAGGACATCTGTTCCAGCCTTATTCGCTCAAAATTCCTAATTAATATCAATAAGTTAGCTAAAATATGCCGGTCGGTAAAATCAGACCAAAATGATCGACAATTGCTCGATCTCACGTTACTCTATTGAACCCTATGAAGATGCTCGGCCAGCTCACTAGCTTATTACTGCTCCTCCTTGCGCCCGCGGCTCGGGCTATGGACTCCACGGAAATCCTGCCGGCTACGATCCACTCTCCGGCTTTTAAGTACGGAATGATCACGGGAGTAGATTCTAAATATGCCTCCGATGGCAGCATCCTTTCGCTCTCCGACATAAACACCATTCACTTCAACTCTGCCCAACTTGAAAAATTGGATTCCAACGTTTCTAAGCTAGTTAGCGCGCTGAACGCCTTCAGCAAGCAAGATATCGGGCAACAAGTGGACCTAGGCACTCTTCGTATCGAAACTGAGCCGACGGTTAAGTACTTAGTGCCGGTCTACGCCCAGGGAATCACGAGTAATTTCACTCTCGCCGGAGCTCTTCCGGTGGTTTTTTACCAAAATAAATTACGCCTGGTTCAATCGGCTTCCAACGTGAAGGGCATTTGCGGGCAACTCAGCAGTAAAGTGGGCGACGTGAAAAGCGCGTGTGAGAAGCTCGATTTCGCGGTCACCGATGCGGTGAGAGAGAAGCTCGCCGCAAATGGATATCGTGCTCTCGAAGACCGTAGTGAGACCATGATTGGCGATGCCCAGATCGTAGGGCTCTATAAATTCTACGAGCGAGATAGCACTTCTGCCCTTTTCAAAGGGTCCTTAAGCTTACCCACGGGTAAAAAGAATGATCCAGACGATTTGGCCGACATCGGAGCCTTTGGCCTTACTTCATTTGAGCCACAGCTGGTAATGAATTGGGTCCCGATTCGCTCGCTTCGTTTGGCCGCCAAGGCGGCCTATAAGATGGTGTTCGCGGATAGCCTGGATGTGCGTGTTCCTACCAGCGGGGATGATGTACTCCCCGGTCCAGAAACTAAGGAAAAGCTTAGCCGCAATATTGGCGATACGATCACGGTGGGTACGGCGGTTACTTTCAATATTTACGACTCATTCTCCATCGCGGGCGGATATGAATATTCCCGCAAAAGTGCGGATCGCTATGCCGGTGCGCGCGGGAAACGCTACGACCTCCTTTCCGTAGAAACAAATAGTATCGCCCAGCGCCTGAGAGCGGGCATTTCCTACGACACGATCGCCCTCTACAAGCGCACGAAAACGTTTCCCCCCCTCAAGCTCGACTTCGAAGTAACCAATACCTTTGCCGGCGTAAATAACGACCGTCAGCTCGTGAACGAGCTGACGCTAACGATGTTCTTTTAGGAGCAAAGAATGTTGAAACGGAAATTCCTACTCCTGATACTTACCACGCTCTCGCTAACCTCTTGCTCCCGCTATGCGGATAAAAAACCACTCGCCGATGCGCTTCCGGTTAAGGTTGGCCCCTCCAATAAAGACGTTAAGGTAGACTTTACGCTTCCCAAGAATCTCCAAATTATGGAGACGGGGCTGACCGAGCAGGGTGAAATGAACACGGCCGAATATTTCCGGCTGGTAGATGATCTAAAAGCCCTCTCTGCCATCGATAATAACGAGAAGCTGGGTGAGCTCGCGAGAGAGATGTACGGCGCCTTCTACAAGGACAGCAACGCCTACACGAAGAATAGCTTCAGCCGTTTTTACATGGAGTCGATCCTCGGGGCTGCGCAGCCGGAGGCCCAAACGCAATTAACGATCATCGCGCGCGATCTCAGCGTGACGAAGCAGAAACTAACCGTTTTATTGGACGATAGCGCGGCCACTTATCCTTGGCCGAAAGAAATCACCCATTTGAATCAGGCCGTACAATCGGCCGATAACTACGTGACTTGGCTGATGAAGGCCATTCCTCGCCTCAATCTCACTCCCGAACTGCAGAAGCCGGTGACCGCGGCGATCCGTAAAGAGTACGGTAAATACCGCCCCGGTTTCGCTAAAATGGCGGATAGCTTAGAAAACGCCCAGAATTTCGCGCAAGCCGTGAAAGCCGTGAAAACGGCGTTGGCCACGCTCAAAGTAAAGTTACCCGAGCAGCAGGCCAGCTTGATTGGTAAGGCCGATAATATGGTGAAGAGCCTGGCCACGATGGAAACTAGCCAAGATGCGCTCGCGTTGCTCATTGAAGTTTGGCGGTTAGTGCCCGTGGCGAATCGCGAACAAGTATTTAAGCCGGTGGTTCCCGAGCTTTACGATTACTTAAGCGATAAATCGGAAACGAGTCTGGATTGCCTGTCGGCTTCGTTTTGTTTGAATCCCGTTTTAGAAGTAGCCAAGCGAGTGGGAATTTTGCCCAAGCTCACCGATTTCGGCGTGCGCAAAATTCACGATCAAATCGAGGCTGCCGCCAAAGATTTCCTCATCAAAGAGGTTCGGTTGCAGGCGGCGAAGCTCATTTCGCAGATCCCAGTAGAGGCACGAAAAAATATCGTGGTGGAAGCCGAAAAATACCAGGCGCTCATTGCGGGAATTCAATCTGATTTTCCCGGTTTTGCCCGTCCTCGAGCCGCAAAATGGGGTGCCCAAAATTTCAGTGATGAGCTTCGCGGCCTCGAGGTGGATAAGATTTCCGTGAAGCTTGGCGGACGAGGAAAATTTTCCGTAAAGCCGTTAGTGGCCGCCAACGAAAAAGTTAATTCTGGCGCCGAAACGATGGGCTTGAGCTTGGCCCTTTCCCATGAGTTTTTGCCGGAATCCAATACCAGCCGAATCCGCCCCGCGCTGGTGGAGCCTCTCCTGAAGCTCCTCGCCATTGGCGGTTTTCCCCAGTTGAATGGGAAAGCCTTTCCCTCTCTTCTTCTGGCGATGGATGGAAAGCCCACCGAATTATTCAAAGTGGATGAGCTGCTTAAGGGGGATACGTCGTTTTTGGTTCCGGACTCCTTTGTGGCCAGTACTGATTTTTTTATGGACCGGGCGAATGCGAAACGCAATTCCAGCGTGGGCGCACAGGCCGAGTTGCTACGAGGAATTGCCCGCCAAGTGAAGTTCCATCGCGACTGGGAGCAGAACGTATTCGACGAAAAGCTCAGTGTTGTCAAAGCCGAAGAGCTGGCTCCTGAAATTCCGGATGGTGCCGTGGATCTTTCCATCTTTCCTAAAGATCTGATCTTCTCTCTCGCCATAGCCGACGCCGCCTCGATTCTTCAGAATATCGTGCGCCCTTCCTCGCCGGCTTTTCTGCTGCTTCCGGACGGAGAGCTTCTTTGGGGAGACAAATATAAAGAGATCGGCCTAGATAAGGTTTCTACCATCGCGGGCCTGGTTTCGATGGAAAATGGAGCGCGGGGTAAAACCGTGCGTACCGCCGAAGTGGCCCGTTATATTTTGGCACTCTCGGAATTTTTGGATGCGACCGAGGGCGTGGAACAAACCAAGGCCGCGCCGCTCTTGAAGGTGATTCCAGATCCCGACGATGAAAATAGAACCACCCGCATCGTGGATCAGCTGGCAAAGGCGCGTACTTACTTGCGCCTTCTGCAAATGGGCCTAACGAACTTTTTGGTGAGCGTGGCCCAGCAAAAAGACGGGGCCGTTAACGGCCAGTTTTCCTTGGAGGGCGGTAAGCTACAGCGCGTAGATTCTCCGCTTTCGCTCGAGGATCACCTACTGACCATCCGTGCGCTCAATGCCAGCGCAAAGAGCCTGGATCTTCCGATTTTCCGCTGGGCGGCTCTGGATGCTTACTACTACATGAATAGGAAGTTTTGGGATCGCCGTTGCCAATTTTACTCGGCTGCCTTGGGCGTTAATGGGGCTAACGGGCGCATGGTGAACCTGCGTGAACTTACGCTCGCCCTGCTGAGTATTGGTGAGCTTGTGCCCCATATGAATGCGGAATCACGCGGTCAGTGGGATCAAATATCCAAAAAATGGATACGCGCGCTAGAAGATTTCTAAACACCCTTAATGAAGTGCGCGATTACGGTATTGGTTTTGGCCCTTACCATGGTGGGGATCCCGATCGTCATGATGAGTAGGTCGCCCTTCTGTAGGGGGCGCAACGCCGGCACCAAGTAGGTATTCCACCAGTTCACCACGGCCTTTTCGGCCATCGAAAGGGCGTCTACCTCGGGTACTACCTGCGAAATCAATACACCCTTTACTCCCCAGATGAGAGCAAGGCGCTGGAGAACATCGCGCCGATCGGTAATTGCAAACACGGGTACGCGAGGCCTGAACTTTGAAATAGCCTGGGCTGCTTTTCCGGAATTAGTTACGCAGACGATGGCTTTTGCCCCGGTCTCTACGGCGATATGTGACGCGGCGTTTTCAATCGCGTCCGGGATGGAAATGATGGGGGGGGATTCGGGCTTACGTACTTTAAGGGATTCCCGGTCTTTCTCAGCCTGTTTAATGATATCCGTCATGATCTGAACGGTCTGGGAGGGATATTTTCCCGAGGCCGTTTCAGCGGAGAGCATAAGGGCGTCGGCGCCGTCGAAAATGGCGTTGGCCACATCGGAGGCTTCGGCGCGGGTGGGGCGGGCATGGTCGATCATGCTTTCGAGCATTTGCGTGGCAATGATTACCGGCAGGCCGGCCACGTTACATTTATGAATGATCATTTTCTGCGCACTGGGAACCATTTGCGGAGAAATTTCTACCGCCATGTCGCCGCGAGCCACCATTACGCCGTCGGCCACGGCAATGATATCATCGATATTTTTGATGGCCTCTGGCTTTTCGATCTTGGCAATTACGGGCACGTTTTTCAGCTGTGAATGAATTAGCTGCTGCACCTCGCGCACGTCGGAAGGATAGCGCACGAAGGAGAGCGCGATATAGTCGACATCGAGGGAGAGTCCGTGAATGAGATCTTCGCGGTCTTTCTCCGTGAGGCTGGGGATGGAAGTTTTTACGCCGGGAAGATTCATTCCCTTATTGTTGGAAAGACGGCCGCCAAATACGACTTCGGTTTCTACAATTTTTCCGTCATTTGCGAGGGCGCGTAACTCTACGTTGCCATCGTCGAGTAGGATTCGGTCGCCCACTTTAATGTCGTTGGCGAGCTGTTGGTAGGTAGTGGAAAGCTGGGTGGCGGTGCAAGGCGCGTTCTCGTCCGTGGTGATGGAGATCTTATCGCCTTTTTTTACGTCTACCGGGCCGCCGGGAAATTTACCAATGCGGATTTTCGGACCCTGTAAGTCTAGAAGGATGGCTACTGGCCGGGCCAGTTCTTCGCTCGCTTCACGTACGAGTTTCACCAGTCGGGTGAGATCCTCGTGGGAGCCATGGCTGCAATTCAAGCGAGCCACGTCCATCCCCCGACGCATCAGTTCCCTGATCATTTCGGGGGAGGACGAAGCCGGGCCAAGAGTACAGACGATCTTAGCCCGTCTCATCTTAGTTCGCGGTTTGGTCGATTACTTCGCGGAACTCAGCGATCGGCTGTGCGCCTTTGATCAACTGGCTGTTCACGAAGAACGACGGAGTGGAGTTCACGCCAAGCTTTTGGCCCTCGGCAATCGATTTTTCGATTTGGGCGGCGTATTTTTTCGACTTAAAGCACTCTTCGAACTTCTTCTCGTCGGCGCCGGCTTTTTTAGCGTATTCCTTGAGATCTTCATCCGTCCAGGCTTTTTGGTTGTCGAAAAGAATGTCGTGGTACTTCCAGAACTTTTCTGAGCTCTGTTCGTTCACGCACATCGAGGCTTCCGCCGCGGGGCGGGCTTCGGTGTGGGATGGCAGAGGGTAGTGCTTGAATACGATCTGCAGCTTTTTGCCGTAGATTTTCTTGAGTTCCGTCAGGCGCTCGCGGGCCTGGCCGCAGTAGTAGCATTGGAAATCGGAGAATTCTACAACCTTGATCGGAGCGTCGGCACTGCCCCAGGTAGCTTCGCCTTCGGTTTTGAAATCAAGCTGAACCGCTCTTGGGCGCTTCAGGAAAAACTCAACTTGATTCCCCTTCGTTTCATTAGCAACTAGCTTCTGGATATGAAGGAGGCCACGTACTTGATCTTTCACTTCCGGAGGAACCTTGCTGGTGTCGGGAACTTTGCGCTCTTTCAAGAAGGCTTCCACGTCTTTGTCGGAAACTTTTTTCTTGGAAGCATCCATTTCCTTCTTCATAAAATCTTCCATGGGAAGATTTGCTTTCTTGGCGAGGCCTTCGAGCACGGAGTTACGGATGAAATCTTCGAGCGCGGTTTTTTGCGCTTTATAAACTTCAAGGCGGGCCGAATAAATATCAGGGCTGGCCTTTTCTAGCTCATCGACGGAAATTTCTTTGCCTTGGTATTTGGCAACTACGTTCGGGTTAGTGCCTTCTTTGTTTACGAAGTGAATGCCTGACTCGTTGGCCACGCTTTCATTTTGCGTGCAGGCCGCGATTACGACTGCAAGAGCCGTTATCGAACCAAGCGCAAGGATTTTTTGTTTCAGGGTCACAGTGCCTCCAAATTTGTGTCGAATTCTCAGTACCGATAATCATAGACGTGAATTTCGTTCTTGTGGAGAAAATTTGCTTGGGAGGCGCGCGGGAAAAGGTAGACTTTCTACATGCCAAACAGCCTTGAAGCAGCACTACGAGTAGTCACAGAGTGGAACCAGTGTCACGGTGCATTCTACGCGGTACACGAAGCGGATTTGCGTTGGAACCTTCTGGAGCAGGATTGGCTGGAATATCGCGTTGAGGATTTTGGCGGGGTGCCGGTTTTGCTGGCGCTACCGACTAGAGCGGGAATGGCGGCGGGAATTTCAGGTAAGACGCTGTGGCTTAGCCTTCACGGGGAAGTGCCAGCAGGTAAAGAGTCGCAGTTCATCGATGCTTTTTTACGATCCGCTAAGTACGCCGGGAAAACGCGGGTGCAGGTGGGGGGAGAGGAGTTTCATTTTGTCGCGGGGGTGCCCATCGACGAACCGAATGGAGCTCGTCTTGCCGCAGCATTTGCGGCACAAGGGTTCGGCTTCGCCGAGGCGGCAGACTTCGGCGGCTCTTTGAGCAGTTATAAAATATCTTCTTACATTACGCAGGCTCGAGAAGCGGCTGAAAAAGTTGGTTGCAAGTTAGTTACGGCTCATACCGAAGAGGACTTTCGTTTACTGGCAGAATTTCTTTTAAAAGAATTTCCGGGCCGCTGGGAAAGAGAGTTTCGTTGTTGGAAGAGCCGCGCCGACACGCGACGGGCATTCTGGAATCTATTGCGTGACGATAATGGTCGATTGCTCGGATTTTCCCGGCTCGCATTGAGGGGGAATATCCCCGTGCTTGAGGCGGGGTGGACGCCGGGGGCGATGCGGTTGCCGCTAGACGATGTTTCTCCCGGCAGGCATTACGCGGATTCTTGTCTGGGGCCGATCGGAATATCCGCTACCGAGAGAGGGCGCGGCGCCGGAAAAATTTTACTCGGTCTTTCGCTACAACTTTTATTACTAAATAAAGCAGATAGAGTTTGTATCGATTGGACCAACGCTTATAATTATTACATCCCTCTCGGGGTAAGGTTTCTCAGAAAGTTCCACAGTACGTGGAAAGACGTGTAGGCCCCCTTTAAAAAAGGAGCCGGCTGCATCATGGAGGATGGCAGATGGTTTTTAGAACTCATTTCGCACTACTTTCTTTATTTTTTATTTCTCTCGCCACTTCTGCGAGTGCCGCAGGCACTGAAAAATTGGTAAAGATCGGCTCCCTTAAGCCCACTTTTTACTGGGTGGCGGTGGAGACCGCCGAAGCCGCGGAAAGAAACAGAGAATTGAAAGATATGGACGGCAACGTGATGGCAAGGGTCACGGAGCAGTTCGATAAAGACATACGTATGGAGGGCACGGGCAAAATGCTCGACGGCCGAATCCTAAATTTCGCGGGCCGCGCTCCGAAAGAGGGCGGGGGGCTGGAAGTTAGATTTTTGGTTTGTCCTCCGGAGGCTCCCTATGGCTATGGGTTGGATTTTATCCCCCTTGTGCCGTTTCGTTCCGTGGCGGTGGATCCGGAAGTGGTGAAGATTGGCTCAAAAATTTATATTCCTAAGGCGGTAGGCATTCTCCTGCCAGATGGAACCCGTCATGATGGTTACTTCATGGCGGTGGATATCGGTTCGGCCATTAAAAACAAGCGCATCGACATGTTCACGGCGTATGGCGATCAGAGCAAAGTGTTTGAAGACGGCGGACTGGTGAACATGAAGGCCGTCGATGTTTTCAAGGTGGTAGACTAGGGTTTTTGCCCCTTCGGAAAAATTTACACGCAACTTTCAGAGTCAAATCGTTACCGGTGTCGCTTTCGCCGGGCCTTTTTTGGCGCATCATGCCATCAGCTTGCGCTATCTAATCAGTCACTTAGCTCTTTCGCCGGCTTTGGCATAGACCTTGTAAAGTAGTTGGTGTTCACGTTGTACGTATGTTGACGCTGCTGCTGATAGTTCACAATAACTCTGCTACTTCCACCGCTACTACCACCTACCTAACCGCCCCCCTAGTGAAACTAGGAGGGGCCGGTCCGCGTCATTTACTTCATTGGTTTCAATGGGTTACATTTTTCTTTGTAGTGCATGAGCTTTCGGCCCTAGAAAAGCTTTTCTTAGTATAGGGGAGAGAATTTTTTTCGCGAGGAGCGGTCAATTTGGGGCAAATTAGGAAGCTATTTGTGGCTAAAACGGCATAAACGACGCTAAAAGCTATAAGAGAGGCCCAAAGCCAAATTCCAATGGGCAAGGGGTAAAGCGGGCTTATCGAATGTTTGAACTATTCCTGCCACCTCGCGGCTCGAGTAGCTGGTGCTATTGAACTCAAGATCCACGTAGAAGTCTGGCAGGGTCTTATACCCAAATAGAAGGGTGTATCCTGATCCCTTAAAGGTGGAGTCGGGATTCGAATGAGCGTGTCGCGCCCGGAAGTCATAGGACGCGAGAATTTTAAAAACATCGAACTCGTAGACAAGGGCTAGCCCAAATAGAGACCCTGAGCCGCTTAATTCTTTTCCCGGCCGGTTGCTTCCTGCTAACTGACTCAGGAAGCGCAGGTTCATTAAGACGCCCGGCATAAGGGATTTTCCGAAGAGGCGAAAACCCGGCATTAGATGCAGGTCAAGGGTCCCAATGCTGGTATTGCCTACCGGCTGACCACCGCCTCCTTCATTACCAATGCCTAGGTGGGCCCCCACATGACCACCAAACTCGGCATAAGCCGCGGAGGAGGTTCCTAGCAGGCCAATGGAGAATAAGGTTAAGGCGAGCTTTTTTAGCATAGGTAAATTGTAGGAATCCTTGGGGGAAATGGCCAAACAAAAACGCCTGGTGGATTGTGGCCTAGGTTTTAGTACAATAAATAGGGGGAGGCTAAGGATGGCGTCTAAAGACCAATTTCAGTTCACGCGTGCCGGGAAGCTACATTTTTTCTGTCCCCTTTGCCATTACCATCAGAGCACCAACACGATCGATAAGATGAAGGCAAAGCATCATCTTTCCTTACTAGTGCTCACTCTCACCATCACGTACCTCGCTTGGCCGATTTTCGATTGGAAGGGCCTTAGTCTTTATTTTTTCTTTTGGCTCTCATTCGAAGTGGCTTATCGCATGCGTAAGCGTCATGCCTTGGTTTGCGAGAGTTGCGGGTTTGATCCTTTTCTATATAAGCAAGACGTTCACAAGGCTCGTAAGGCACTGCGCAAACATTGGGAACAGCGCATTGAAGCTGAAAATCTTTTTGAAGGCCTGAAATTAAAAAATTACTCAACCAAGGCCATCAACAAAACGCCGGCAGCAGATTCGGGCGCGGTTAGTTCTACTGACGCGAAGAAAACAAACAACGCTTCTGCCGCTCCCTCTCCTTGACTCGATTCTACAGAACCGATAAATAAATCCCTGTAGTTATATCGTACGTTAGTTATCTCCCTGTGGGAGAGAGAGGGTAATATGTCTGTGAATAAAGTACTTCTTATCGGTCGCCTAGGTAACAATCCCGAAATTCGATACACCAACACTGGCACTGCCGTAGCAAACTTCAACTTGGCCACTTCCGAGAATTGGAATGATAAAAATGGCCAACGTCAGGAGCGCACGGAGTGGCACCGCGTGGTGGTTTGGGGAAAATTGGCAGAACTTTGTGAGAAATATCTCGCCAAGGGCCGTCAGTGTTTCGTAGAAGGCCGCCTGCAAACTCGTTCTTGGGACGATAAAGATGGCAACAAAAAGTATACGACGGAAATCGTAGCTGCCACTATTCAGTTCCTTGGCGGGCCATCCGCACAAGCAACCTCTGGAGCGCAAGCTTCGGATTCTCAGCCCGAAATGCACGAAGCTCCCGCTGTAACGGAGAGTTCGTTCACCGAAGACGAGATTCCGTTTTAGATCGTTAGTGCGGCAGTAAAATACTGCGGAAAGCTCGAGCGCCTTGAAGTTCCTGATTATCATTCCGACCTACAATGAAATCCAAAACCTAACTGGAATGACGGAATCCGTATTCCATGTAGTGGACTCCAAGGCGCATCTTTACGGCATCAAAGAGGTGAACGTGCTCGTGGTGGACGATAATTCCCCCGATGGCACCGGTGCCCTGGCCGATGAATTAGCAAAAAAAGAATCCCGCATTCATGTTTTGCATCGCCAAGAAAAAAATGGCCTGGGCAAGGCCTACGTGGCCGGATTTGCTTGGGGCCTGGATAAAGGGTTTGATGCCTTTTGTGAAATGGACGCCGATTTTTCCCATAATCCAACTTACCTTCCCGAATTCTGGCGTTTATTGAAAGACCACGACGTAGTGATGGGCTCGCGCTATGTTTCCGGCGGAGGCATTCGTAACTGGGGATTTAGCCGTAAGTTAATTAGCCGTGGCGGTAGTATTTACGCCCAGACGATTCTTGGCATGCCGGTGAACGATATGACCGGTGGGTATAACGCCTGGAGGCGGGAAGTGCTCGAGGCAGTTGATATCAGTGCCCTCCGTTCGGAAGGTTACGCGTTTCAAATTGAGCTCAAATGGCGGGCCTGGAAGAAGGGCTTCAAGCTGGTGGAGTTCCCCATTATTTTTGAAGATCGCACTCGCGGTAAATCTAAAATGTCCAAGCGCATCGTAGTAGAGGCCATGATGCGTGTTGCCGGCATGCGCATCAGTTCTTAGTGATGAGTCCAGAATTTAAACGGCGATTTCCAACCTATCTCGGGGGCTTGTTGATTGGCCTCTCGGTTTTGGTAATGACTAATATTCTAAAACGCACCTTCGCCCCAAAATTTTTGGATTCGCAGGAAGCTAGGTCGGAAGCGAAATTGCCGGTGGACGGCAGCGTACGACTAAAATATTTGCAGGAGCCGGGCTACTTTTTAGTCCCAGGATTTCCGACGCAGCTTCAAGTGGGCCTACGGAAAATAGATGGCAGTTTCGAGCCCAAAATCAACTTAGGCTACCGCGAGCTCACCGAGCGCGAAGTGCTGGTAGGGCCTCTGCATGAAGCTGGAAAATATGAAATGCGCGCGGTTTTTTACATTTGTGCAAAACCGGGTGAGGCGGTTTGCGTTCGCAGAATCTTGGCGATGCCGATTTCGGTGGGAAAAACGGACGCTTCTTATGTAGAGGGGCCCCTTGAGATAGATCTTGAAGTGATTTTAAAAGAGGGGCTGGCGAATGCCCCGGCGGCTAAGCCCGTCCCATTCCAAAATAAGTAAGGCCATGCTTTTTAGCGGTTTCGGGCTTCCAGATATTTCTGCCGTCGAACACTATAGGATTTTTCAGCAGAGATTTTACTCTTTCGAAATCCGGCGTGCGGAATTCATTCCATTCCGTAACTATGGCCAGGGCGTCGGCCTTTTCGAGGGCCGCGTAGGCGGATTCGACCAGGCGAAAATTCTCGAGGTTGGTACCCTGTTCTCTTAGGGCGATAGGGGCGGTTTCGTGGGCAATGGGGTCGAACGCTTGTATAATCGCGCCGGCCTTAAGCAAGCTATCCACCAGCACGAGCGCCGGTGCTTCCCGCATATCGTCGGTATTGGGCTTGAATGCAAGGCCCCAAATGGCAATTACTTTGCCTTTAAGGGAGCCACTGAAATGCTTTTCGATTTTATGCCCAAGCACCTGTTTTTGGCGATCGTTGGCTTTTTCTGCTCCACTCACTACGTGCATGGGTAAGCCAACTTGAGAGCCGGTTTTTAATAAGGCCTTAACGTCTTTCGGGAAGCAGGAGCCGCCGTAACCGGGTCCTGGATAGAGGAAATGTTTGCCGATGCGTACGTCGCTGGTAATTCCCGCCCGCACGCTGTCCACGTCGGCGCCGATTTTGTCGCACAGGAGAGCGATCTCGTTAATAAAGGAAATTTTCGTAGCGAGCATCGCGTTGGCGGCGTACTTCGTCATTTCTGCAGAAAGGTTCGTCATGCGGATAATTGGATTTCCTTGGCGGACAAAGGGCTCATAGAGCTCACGCATCACGTTCCAGGTCTCTTCATTTTCCGTGCCGATAACCACGCGATCGGGTTTAAGGAAATCGTCGATTGCCGAGCCTTCTTTAAGGAACTCAGGATTGGAAACCACGCTAAAGGCGTGTTTGGTTTTACTCGCGATGAGGTCGGTCACTTTCTTGGCGGTGCCCACGGGAACCGTAGACTTGTTTACGATAATTCTAGGTGCGGTCATGGCGGCACCGATGTCGCCGGCCACCTTTAGCACCACCGTGAGATCGGCGGAACCATCCTCGGAAGAGGGGGTGCCCACGGCCAAGAAAATCACCGCGCACTCGGCCACGGCCTTTTTCAAATCGGTAGTAAAGAGAAGCCGACCCTCTTCTTGATTTTTACGCATCAGCTCCTGCAGGCCCGGCTCAAAAATCGTCGGCTCGCCACTCTGCAGTTTGGCTACCTTAGCGGGATCGATATCTACGCAAATTACGTTATTTCCGGTTTCGGCAAAGCAGGTTCCGGCCACTAAGCCAACATAACCCGTGCCTACGATTGCTACTTTCATGGAATCCTTTCCAACGCGCCAAAAACAAGGAAAGTTTTTCGCGCTAAGTCTTGTGCAATCTCAGTTATACTGGAGGGGATGGCTGCCCGTCCACCCCTCTGCGCGATTATCATCACTCTCAATGAAGAGCATAATATCGCTCGTTGTTTGCGCAGCGTAAATTTCGCGGCGGAGCGTGTAGTGGTGGACGCTGGATCTACCGATAGAACCTGCGAAATAGCGGCCGCCGAAGGGGCTGTTGTGCTGCGCCACACGTGGGAAGGTTATGGCCAACAAAAAAATTGGGCGCTCGCGCAGGCGCGCGAACCCTGGGTTCTTTTTCTTGATGCCGACGAAGAGCTGAGCCCAGAGCTTCAGCAAGAAATTGTGGAATTCGTGAACGCCAACGGGAAAGTAGGGGCTCAGCAGTTTTGGGGGGCGGATATGCCCCGCAGAACCTGGTTTCTCGGCCGTTGGATTCTTCACGGAGGCTGGTACCCCAATCGGCTAGTGCGTTTAGCAAATCGCAAATTTGGCCGCTGGACAGAGCCGCCCGTGCACGAGGCCCTTTCGGTACAGGGAAATATTCACCGGTTCGGGGCCGACCTTTTTCACTACACCTTCCGCGACGTGGGAGATCAAGTAATCACGAATGTGCGTTTCTCTCGTCTCGGCGCGGCGGCTGCGGCGGCGAGGGGGGAAAGCGGCACTATCCTTCGTATCTTGCTCAAGCCCGTGGGAAAATTTCTTGAGACTTACGTTTGGAAGCGCGGCTTTCTTGATGGCTTTCCCGGCCTCGTGATATCTATAAATGCGGCGCATTCTTTGTTCATGAAATACGTGGAGTTGAGATTTGAAAAAAATTCTCGTCATCGATAATACTTTCGATCCCCCCCACGGGAGCCCGGAGATTTGCCGGTTATTGCAAGAAGGCGCGGCGGAGTTCGGCGGGGCCGAAATCGTGGCTGTGCGTGGGCCCGAAAGCCAGATTCCGGAGAATTTGGAGCAATTCTCGGGTGCCGTTCTATCTGGTTCCAAAACGAGAATCTATGAAAATGCTCCCTGGATCGATCTTGAGATTGGGGCGATTAAAAAATTGCACGAACTGAAGATCCCCACCCTCGGTATTTGCTACGGCGAGCAACTCATCGCCCGAGCGCTCGGTGGGGAAGAATATACTGGTGCCGCCAAGCAGTCGGAGCATGGCTGGCAAGAAATTGAAATGAAAGAGAAGAGCGCGATTCTCGAGGGGTTACCCAATAAATTTCATAGTTTCGAATTTCATAGCGACGAAGTTTACAAGTTACCCAAAGGCTTCAAGGTTACGGCCTCAAGCGGCGCCTGCCAGGTGCAAGCCTTTGACGTGGAGGGTGTGCCCATGTGGGGCATTCAGTTTCATCCCGAACGCGATCTGGAGGCGGGGAATCGTGGACTGGATCGGCGCTTGGCAAACGTGCCCGGATCCGTCGTGATTAATCGTGATAAGGCGGAAAAAGTTTATGATCCAAATGTGGGGAAAACGATTTTTCGGAATTTCCTCCGCCATATTTGGCCGGGTCGCTAATGCGCGCTAATTTTTTTTCCACGATAAAGATTATCGCTAAATTCGGATTCGCTTTCGCGATCCTCGGTTACATGGTTTATTCCGGCCGCCTCGATTTAGAGGTGGTGAAGCGCGGGTTTTCGCACTCGGCGATGCTACTAGCCTCCTGCGCTTTGGTTTTTTTCGCGTTAGTTACCTCGGTGTATCGCTGGGGGCTCTTAATGCGTGGACAAGGAATCGAATTTACCTTGGGGCAGTTGGTTCGCTACAGTATGATCGGCGCATTTTTCAACACCACTATGCCTGGAGCGGTAAGCGGGGATTTAATTAAGGCCTGGTATGTTCTGGGCGATCATAAAGACCAAAAGAAAACTCCGGTATTAACCTCTATTCTTCTCGATCGGATAATGGGTGTATTTGGCTTAGTGATCGTGAGCGCTTCGCCAATTTTACTTCAGTGGAGTCACGTATGGGCGGTTCCTCAGCTTGCTCATTTGGCCGCGATCGTACTTTTGCTTTTTTGTGGGGTCGTATTTTTTTACCTATACATGCTTTTGGCCGCATGGGGGCCGATCGCAAGGCTACGCGTAAAAATGGAAGTTCTTAATCGCTCAAGGCCCGGCAAGGTTTTGTTGCAGGCCTATGATGCTTGGCTAAATTACCGTGAGCACCCGGCAATTTTGGTCCAGGCGCTGTTGCTTTCGATTTGTACTCATCTTTTTATCGTTGCGGTGGTGATTTTCTGCTCGCACGCCCTAGGGGAAAACAGCATAGCCTTCTACCAGTATTTTTTGCTGGTACCGATTGGCCTTTTGACCACGGCCGTGCCGGTGGCACCTTCGGGCCTCGGCGTGGGCCACGTAGCCTTTGCCGCATTATTCAAGCTAGCAGGTTCTTCGATGGGGGCAGAGATCTTTACGATGCTGGTAACGATTCAGATATTATTAAATCTCACGGGTATATTTTTCTATCTGGCCAGTCCAAAAGCTCAACCGCAGACTACTCCCTAGATGAATTTTTAAGTCAGGTTACTGGCCACCCGCTTGCACTGGCGCCAGTATGAATCTCGCGCAAATGCTGTCTGACGCAGAAGAGAAGCTCTCCGCTATTCTTCCCCATGTCGAACTTAAGCCGCACCAGCGTGAAGTACTCATAGGTTTGGCCCAAGGCCAAAATGTGTTTGCTTCGTTGCCCACTGGCTACGGAAAATCTCTTTGTTACAGCCTTCCCGCGGCCGCCTGGGGCTGGCGGTTATGGGTGGTGAGCCCGCTTATTTCGTTGATGGAAGATCAAGTGGCCGCCTGCAAAAGTCTTGGATTAAGGGCGACGGCAATTCATTCGGGAATGGAGAAAGACTCCATGGAAACCGCGCTGTACGGTAAGTGGGAAGTTCTTTTCCTTTCTCCGGAGCGGCTAGGTATCTGGTGGGAAAACGGGACAGTAGCGAAACTGGAGGAGAGGGGCTTGAAACCCGATCTGCTCGTACTCGACGAAATGCATTGTTTCGAGGATTGGCGCCGTTTCCGCGAAGGTTACCAGGAGGTGTTTGCGCCGATTCGCAGGATGGTGGGCGGCGGTACAGCTTTACTCGGACTTTCGGCTAGTTTTCGTGAATCCGAGAGCAGCGCATGGATGAACGAGTTTTGCGACCAACATTTGCGGGTGGAAGGAGCCCTCGCCAGAGAAAACTTGTCTTTACTGGTTATTCCAATTGAAGGGGAGCATTGGCGTTGGCTCTTACTGACTTCTTTCCTCCGCAATCTTGAGGCGCCGAAAAGCGCGCTGATATATTGCGCTAGCCAGAAAGAATGCGACGAAGTGGGGCAGTGGCTCGCCTCGGCTGGATTCCCGGCCGCGACGTACCATGCGGGCCTGCCAAACATGGTGAGAAGAGAGCGATCGCGGGCCTTTCGGGCGGGTGCGCTAAGGATCGTATGTGCCACGTCGGCTTTCGGAATGGGAATTGATTATCCGTGGGTAGATCGAGTTCTGCATTTTTCGCTTCCGCATGATTTAGAGTCGTATTGGCAGGAAGTGGGCCGAGCCGGCCGGAATGGCCATGAGGCGTACGGCGTGGCGTTCTGGCGAAGAAGTGAGCTAGCGCGCATGCGATCCATGGACTCTGTGCAGAGAGAGCGTTTTGCGTCTCTATGGAGGGCTTGGGTGAAAGGGGCATGCCGCAAAGTGGCGGTAGCGGAGCGGCTCGGGATGAAGCAGCAACCTTGCGGAAAATGCGACCGATGCCGAAGTAAAAAAGGCAATTTTCTTCCCGATTGGCTAAGAGAATGGGAATTTCTATTTCGCGGGGAGGCTTGGTGGCTGGAATCCAGTTCTAGGCCCGAAAAATGGCTCGAGAAAAAAATTTCCCATTACGGGAAAGCACTTGACGCAAAACCTATTCCTGATAGCGTCTGAAAAAATTAGAAATCTCCAAGATCCGCGCCAGTGGCCGTTCTCAGGGACTCAATTGAGGATTTGAACAATGAATAAAGCTGAAATCGTAGACCAGCTCGTTAAGGAGCATCCCATTTCTAAGAATCAAGCCGAATCGTTGCTGAATAGCACGATGGAAATCATCAAGAAGTCGGTAAAAAAGGGAGAAGTAGTTACTCTGGTAGGTTTTGGCAGTTTTTTTAAGGCGAAGCGCAAGGCTCGCAAAGGCCGAAACCCGCAGACGGGGAACGAGCTTAAAATTCCCGCGCATAGCATTCCGAAGTTTCGGCCTGGCCGGGAATTCAAGAAAGCCGTCAAATAAGGCATTTTGGCGCGAAATGAGCTTCTCGGCGCAGCGGAGGCTTTTTTTTTGTCTTTAGACGTATTAGTTTGAATAGGTTCTTTGCTCCTAAGCCGGGGTGGTGGAATTGGTAGACACACAGGACTTAAAATCCTGCGGACCTTCATCGGACCGTACGAGTTCGATTCTCGTCCTCGGCACCATATACTGAACCTGCCTTAATGCCGCTTTTTGTGAATGTTCGCGGCTGTGCTACAAATAATTTTGATGTTTCGCTGGAAAAAGGCCGTACCAAACGCGCCAAAAGAAAATTCGGTCCTTAGCGATTTACTTCGTTTCCCGGGCGGAGCCATACCCTCTGGCCTATATGATTTGGAAATTGATTCCCAGACCGGGCATAGTTGGCGCTGGTCTAAAGGGCCAGAAACCATATTTTCGCTGGGCTCTTCGAGCCAAGAATCGGCTGTTAAGTTCACCTTGGCTTCGCAAATTCCCGACCTAAAAATCTCCGTCCGAATAGACGGAAAGTTGATCGGCGAGTTTCAGATAAATTCTCAGCTGGAAAAAATAACTTCAGTTTTGCGCGTTCCCGCATCGAACAGCTCCCGCGTTCTAAGCTTTCGGTATTCCGCCTGGAACGAACGGGGCACCGACTATCCACAAGACAGCCGCCAGATGTCGGTTGCCTTTACCGCCGTTCGTGCCGGGCCACCCGCTTATTTTGAAACGAAAATTTGTCCACATCCTTTTTCCCAAATGGATATCCCGGCGTACGGCCCATTTGTGCCTTGCTGCTATACTTGGCTCACCGATGAGTACTATGCCCTCGAGCCGCGTGAATACTACGCGAACCTTCAAGGGAAGCACGATGCCTGGAGCGGCCCGGGCGCCACTGCTCTAAGAAAAGCCGTTCTGGCGGGAGACTACCGTTATTGCCGCCGGGATATCTGCCAGGCCAAGCTATATAGCCTCGATGAAATTGAAGAAATGAGAGAGCGGAAAGAGCCTCTTTATCCCCCGATTTCTGAACGTAATATTGCGGCGATGGCGGAAGGTGTGGAGTTTTTAGCCGAAGGACCGGCGTATGCTTCGATCACCGGTGATCCGCGCTGCAATTTGGCTTGTCCTTCCTGCCGGAAAGAAAAAATTACGAAACTTACTCCTTACGCCGAAGGCTTGCTGAAAAAGACCGACGAGTCGCTGGCGCGATTTGCGAGCACAATTGAAGTGATGAAAATGTCGGCCGATGGCGAAGTTTTTTTCAGTTCTTACCTGCGCGAACTTTTAAAGAGTGCGGGCGACAAGAGCCGCTTTCCTCGGTTGCGCGAGGTAGACCTGGTTACGAACGGGATACTATTCAACCAAAAAACCTTCGACGAGCTTCGCCCGGGAACTGAGCTTATTCGCCGCGTGGCCGTGTCGGTGGATGCCGGCACAAAAGAAGTATATGCCGAGGTGCGTGGCGGCGACTGGGATCGGCTTTGGGAAAATTTACGCTGGGTGGGAGAGAAGCGCCGCAAGGGGGAATTTAAGGATTTTGCTTTGCGTTTCGTGGTGAGAAAGGCGAATTTTCGCACCATGCGTGAGTTCGTGAGGCTGGCGGAAGAAGTGGGCGCGGATTGTATAGATTTTTCGCAGTTCGTGCAGTGGAACGGAATGGCCGTGGAACACTATGAGCAGGAAGCCGTGCATCTGCCGGAGCACCCCCACCGCACCGAGCTTACGGAACTAAAGCAGGATCTTCTTAAGAACGCAAAAATCCGTCTGGATATGAATTTCTGATCCAGCTAAAGATTCGATTTACCGATAAAATTATAATTAGGACAACGATTGTTTTTCCCCCGTACAGGAAAACTTCCACCGGGGTGGCTAGCACGCCCTGCAGGTAATAAAGCGCGAGGTAAAGGTAAATCGGCAAAAACTCCATCCAAGGCGAGGGGCGCACCAGCAAAAAGGCGGCCGCGCTCAGGAGAAAAGCGACCGCGAATGCTTTCCAGAGCAAAAAATCACGAAAGAAGTAGAGCTTAAATATTTTTTTCGTCTTTTGGGTATAGATACGTAGAACTTCGCGCGGGTTCTCGCTAACCGCCCGAAAATAAAGGCGCCACATGACCTTGAAATGAAGATCAGTTAGATAGTTCGAATCGGGCTCTTCCTTCTTGGCGGCCTCCATCGCGAATTCATCCTCGTTTTTAATGCCAAAAGAATTAGGTAGGTATCCTAGGCCCATATACAAATTGTGCGCGATTCCGTGAGAAATAGAATGCGAACTAGGAGCCACGGGGTAGAGAAGGTTTCGCGCTGATAAAATAATCCAGGTTCCGAAATGGGCAAAAAACACGGAGAGAAACAGGGCAAAAAGAATTTTTTTACTTTGCGCGCGGGATTCTCCGGCTGCCATATGAATAAATTTCCATAATACGCAAGCGGCAATGAATAGGCATCCTAGTTCCGCCGCACGACCCACGGGCTCGCGGAGAAGCACGGCAAACGTGAGCGAGAGACCGGGGAGGAGAGAGCCCCAAAACCATCGTCTCGGAAGGGTGCCGAGTTTTGCCCAGTGTGACCACCAGACGATCGGAGTTAGGGCGAGACTGGCAATCCCGATATGCGCGGCGGTTACATCGGCCGAGGCGTATTCGTGGTTAATCCCGAATTGGGCGCCAAAGAATAGAGCCGCCAACGATGCCAACTTTCTGTCGGAAAAAAAAAGCGAGAGGGCTAAAGAGAAAATGCCGAAGGCATTAAGGAAGAAGTTAACTTTTATGTAAGTGAGCAGGCCCACCTTTTCACTAGTAATCCAGCTTAAGATATTTCCAATTAGGGCATGGGCCCGGTCATCTCCATAAGATGCATTTTCAATGGGAATATAATTTCCGGCCTCATCTTTTTGGCATAATACGAGAAACGTATGCGTTTTTTGGGAACATTCGGCACTTGAAATCCAATCCTCTACCCGGGGATAGATCGGTTGTCCCAAGTACCTGGCGGCCCCCCGAAGCTCCGCATTAAGCGAAAAAATCAGATAAATGAATCCGGCAAGTAGGCCAAGGCAAGGAACGAGCTGCCGTAGCCATTCTCTACGAAAAAATGCGGTCATTTTTTAATCTCTTCCGAGCGTTGAAAGTCCAGGGTGAGGCGCAGGGCTTTTTCAAATTCGGTTAGGCGAGGTTTCCCAAAGAGCCGCGTGAATTTTTCTCCAGAGCCAAAAAACTGCATTGCCTCTTCGGCCCGATAAGGAGACGCGCCAAATCTTAAGTTGCCTCCGCCCGCAAGATCCCTTACTTTCTCGGCCACGGATTTTACTGTGCGGGGCACTCCTGAGCATAGATTGATGATTTCCCCGCGCGCGCGTTCAGGGGTGCCGACAATCGTGGAGATCATCTGGCATAAGTCCTCAACGTATAAAAAGTCGCGAGTTTGCTCGCCCGGCGAGAGGTCTACGTCTTCGCCCGCCAAGCAGCCCCGGATCAAGGTGGGTATCAAAAGCTGGGATTCTTGGCCTGGCCCGAACGTGAGAAAAGGCCGCAGCCAGCACCAGTTCAATTGGCGTTGCCGGGCGATCAAGGTGGCGCCGTAGAAGGCTGAAATTTTTCCCCAGCCGTAAGGGGAGAATGCCACCGGACAGTTTTCTTCACGGAAGGGAGCCGGTCCGTTTCCATACTCTTCACAAGAGCCAAAAAATAACGCTAGCTTGGTAGCGACTGGAAGCTCCAATGCCATGTGAATGGCGGGCGATACTGTATTTTCAAATTGCTTCCCGAACTCCGCAAAGTCGCGGCCAGGCACCGTTCGGCCCGCTAAGTGAACAACGATTGGCGCGGCAATTTTTTCGAGCGTGGATCCCAGCGAGGATTGATCGGCGAAATCTGCAATATGTTGGCGAGCCGCGGAGGGCAAAGACGCGACTTCGCGTTTGTTGATTGTGTGAACCTCGTAGCCAAGGGATAGAAAGTGGCTCGTTAAGTGCGAGCCAATAAATCCAGAAGCTCCCGTGATCAGAATCTTTCGTGAGACGGATTTTTTAATGGAGCTGGACAACTATTCGTCGCCTTTCGAAGAAAGAGTGTTCTCGATCACGCTAATGGGCCGGCCCTTCGCCTCATCGAGAATTCGGCCCACGTATAGACCCATGATGCCTAAACAGAGAAGCTGAATTCCGCCCACCAACAGCTGAGTGCTAAGAAGGAAAGGCGCCCAGGAGACCGTTTCCTCCATATGGGGCATTTTCCAAAGCTGAAAACCAAATAGAACTCCACCGGCACCAAAGAGAAAAAGGCCCGCCCAGGTTGCCACGGCGAGCGGCTTTTTAGAGAAAGAGCATATTCCGTCGATTCCCAGAAAAACATAGCTCCACCACGAAAGTTTGCCTTGCCCTTTATATCGCGGACGCCGGTCATAGGGCACGCCAGTGCTCCGGAACCCGGCGAAAGCGATTAGGCCCCGCAGGTAGGGATTGGCTTCATCGAAAGAGCGCAGGCATTCGATTACTTGGCGATCTATTAGGCGGAAATCTCCGGAGTCTACCGGAATCGGCACGGAAGATAGCCATCTGAGGAGCCGGTAGAAAATCTTTCGCTGCCACGATAGGAATATGCTTTCAAAGCGCTTACGCCGAATGCCGTACACCACCTTGAAGCCTTCCTCCCATCGCTTTACCAAGGCTGGAATCAGTGCGGGATCGTCTTCCCCGTCGGCGTCCAGCTGAATAGCAGCGTGGCCAGTACAGTTTCTGAATCCAGTTAAGATATTCGCTTGGTAACCGAAATTTCGGCTCAGCCGGATCACTCGCACCGAGGAGTCATTTTGCGCCAGGGAAGCGATCGTGGAGAAGGAGGCATCTTCACTATGATTATCCATGAAAAGGATCTCAAATTCATAAGGCGCGAGCGAGGAGGTGCGAACAGAGCACAGTTCCTCATAGATGCGCGTAATGTTTTCGGCTTCGTTGAAGACGGGAATGATGATCGATAATTTTTTCTTTTGCGCCAAACCCTCTCCTAGAGTGAATCGCTGCCACGGCCCATAAATCGAGATATCCAGGTTTTGCGTTGGGCTATTTTCGGAATAGGAACGGAGGAGCCAAGCACGGCTTCTTTCTTTTGCGAGGGAATCGGTTCTTCGCCAGAATGCTGAAGAAACAAGTCTTTTTGAGAGACATAATCGTACCAGAATCCCTGGCGTTCGATTTCCGCGTGAAATTCGGGAAAAGTCTGAGAGAAAGACTGCTTACGATAGTCATCGTGAAACCAAACGGACTCGATAAACTTCAGCCAAAGATTGGAGTGGTCCGCGGAATTCATGAAGTTGCCCACCCCGTTCATTTTTTCCCGAAGATCAGCGGGGAGCTCATTCTGGTAATGGGTGTATTTTTCCAGGATCATTTTCTTGAGCGGCGGAGGAATCACCCGCGCGTCGAACCGATGTGGGTTCGTAACGGTGGATAGGCAAACGTTTAAGCCACGTTTATGCCAGAAAGAAAGAATTTCCGGCAGATAAAATACCGTGAAAACGCTGATGCTCAAATAGATCTGCACGAGATCCACGCTATCGAGCGCTCGGTACTTCTCGATATTGGCGAGTGCTTGATCCCATTTTGCGCCGAAGCGCTGGTACTCAAACTGATCCCTGAGGCCGTCTACGCTTATATTCACGTTTACGTACTTAAAGTGGGACCACTTCTCACGCGCTGATTCGTCGGGGAATTGTGACCCGTTGGTGGCGAAATGTAACGCTTGATTCTTGGCCGCGCCGATCTCCACTGACTTCGCCACAATTTCAAACTGCTTCATATTCAGGAAAGGTTCTCCGCCGAGAAACTCCATTCTTTCCATATGGGGAAGCCACTCGAAAATAGTGGAAGTGAGCTCAGGATTTTTCTGCGGCCAGTTCGAAAGCAGCGCTCGAGATTCCTCGAGCGGCATTTTCTTAATGAAATCGTTATTGCGAGGAATATGGTCGGTGCCAAAAAGCTCGAGATATTCCTGGGCCCAGCGCGAAGAAGAAGTGGATCCGCAAATCCGGCATTTCAGATTGCAAAGCGTGCCGAGATTAAAGCTTACGTCTATGGGGGAGTCGGGGCCTTTTCCTTCTAGGCTAGGATCCACCCAGTGGCCCCAAATCTCATTATCGGCAATGCGTTTCGAGGGAATTCCGGCGTCATCGTCGCGCCAGCAGTTTTCGCAGCTGGGATGTCTTTTCCCCGCCGACATATCGGCCCGCAGCTCTTGAAACAGGGGCGAATGGAAGGCCCGCTTCAGCGGATCTTTATATAAGTGCAGCTGTTCGCCACCTTCATTGGTGGCCGAAGAAGAATTCAGGCAGCAAACAGACACGCTGGCATCTGCCCGGACGAGCATCGTCGTAAAAGGAAGGATGCAAAAGTTTTCGGGAAGTTTTTTGGTGTATTTTGCCATCGCGCCTCTTAGCCGCCACTTCGTTGATTGTCGATGGGCAACGGATTCACGCGTAGGCCGAATGCGGCCAGAGCGCGGCGATAAGCTACCGATAAATTCCATAGGAGCAGGCTTTTACGATCACCGACTAGCTTGGTCTTTAGACGGTGAACGGCAATATACACTTTTCCTAAAAGCCCGACAAAAGCTCGACGCAAAGGATTTGATCCCGGAACTGAAGATTCCAATAATACCGATCCGTTCGCCGAGCTTACCATTACGCCGAAATGCTGGGCGGATTTTGCCGCAGGGCTTTCGGATTCCAAATTTCTTACCTCTACTTCCGATTCGCTCGCTTGGGCCGTGGAAGGAACTTTTTTCGCCAAAAAATTAGAAGCCCAGTTCGGCATAATCGTTTCGAGCCGGGACTTCAGCTCGGGAAACGCCAGAACGATCTCCTGGACAACCGCGTTCTTTTCCAGCAGCGCGTTCGCCTGACATAAAACCGCCCGGTGCAGCGCCGCGGCATCGCCCTTGGTGCTTTCCAGGATAGAGTTAAAATCCTTTTCGATCGCCTCGTGGAGGAAGGGAATGCGGGCTTCGGAACGAGCTAGATCCGCCAACAAAATATCCATATCGGTACGGCGTGGGAAAAAACGGGGGAAGGGCATGCCCGCTTCCATAAATTCCTTCAGCTTTTGATTATAGAAGGAGACCTGCACGCCCGTTTCGAGGTGGGCACGGTAAGTTTCCTGGAAAATTTCTTTTAGCTTTTCCTCGCCAAATAGCGAGTGATGTTCTCCGTGCACGAAACGCCGATAGTTCAGGACGTCGAAATTCTCGAGTGGCTGGCAAAGCACGGTTACCAGCTGTTTGCAGCCTGGCGGACGCAGGCTATGTATCAGACGAACGAAAGCAGGAAGCTCGGCGAGATTTCTTTTCATCATCACGAACGCGGCGGTGAACTCGAACACGAGATTTTTCTCTTGGGCGTATTCGAGCAAATATTTTATGCGCGCCATGGTTTTCTCGAAATTCACATTTACGCGCGTGGATTCCAAGGTTTCCTTGGTGGCAGCATCGATGCTTACGGTGAGAAAGCGCAGGATGCCGTTGTCGATCATAAACTTGATCGTGGGCTCGGTGAGCAGAATGCCGTTGGTGGAAACGCGGAGCTTGGTTCCTTCATTGGCAAGCATGAGCGCGATTTTCTTCCACTCTTTGTAGTAGAGATACTCCGCGCCGTTGCACCAGAAATCAGTCACGTCTTCAATCTCGGCAAAGGCCTCATCCACGAACTGCTCGTCCATCGTAGGACCATCCACAATTTCGCCGGTAAATTTTCCGGCGCACATTACGCAGCGGGCGGTGCATTTTGCTTGCAGCTGAGACTGGCGGAACGTGGCCACTCTTCGCGGCTCGAGCGCGCCGCCGAGATAATCCTCTAGTGCTTCCGCCAGTACCCGCAGTTTCACTACCGCATTGTGGAATTCGCGATTGCTCTCAAATGCGCCCGGGTGATCGGCTTTTAGCTGATCCAGATAGCGGTAAAAAACAGGGAACGCTAGATCGCTTTCGGCGTTACGTTTTTTTAGGCTGAAAAATTGCCGGAATTGTTCAATCTCTTCGATCGTGGAAACACCCAAGAACCGGCAAAGAAATTCATTATGAGCGTGGTAAGCACCGCCCATACTGCTTTCCGCCGTGCGCTGAGTTCCATTGTTGTGGCAGCTGGCACAGTCTTGGTCTGGATAACGGCCTTCACGAACGGCGGCTCGGAAACTTTGAAATTTTTCGCTGTTCCAGGTTTTTTTCAGCCCGTCTTTTTGCCAGTTACCGAAAGACGCCACGTTTCGATCGCAAGCTTTGAGCTCGCCATCGGCGTAGGTGATGCAATCGGTCCAGGGAGCGCTACAAAAGCCCACAAGCCTTTCATTGCGCTGTGTTGAGGGGAGCATGGCCCTAGTGAACCATACTTTTGGGCCTAGAGTCCAGAGGGCGGAGGCACTACGGGTACATGAATCCCAAGCGTTTTTAGGGCGCGGCGGTAGAGCACGGAAGCGCGCCAAAGCCAGGGACTGCGCACCCGGCGAAACAAGATGTTTTTGGCCACGTGTACGAGCACGAAGAGCCAAGCAAGGGCCAGGCTATAAAAGCGAGTCCTGAGTTCATTGGGCAGAAAAATTCTTTCGCCCATCTGATTTCTCAGCTCTACCACTTGGCCGTAAACGGCCCGGTGGGGAATCAGCAGGGTTCCGGGGCTAGTGGCCTGATGGGCGAGAAAAAAATTCTGAAATTCCTGCGCTAGGTAAACGAGTTGCAAGCGATCAGAATCGCGCAGTTTAACCAAGGCCCATATCTTCGGGCGAAGCTGAAATTTCTGAAGCACTTTTACTTTTACGCCAGCGCTCAGCATTTTTAGCCGCCAAAAACCGGAGCAGGCGGTATGGACGTCGGAAACGGAGGGCAAAAAAAGCAGTGGACTCGTGGAGGTAGGGCTATTGGCGAGTTGAGTCACCAGCGTCATAAGTTGATGAATCGTCTCTTGTTGTTCTTTTACGATTTCAAGCGGCACACTGGCCGAAGCGGATGACAAAGATCCACCAGCGATCCGGAGGGCGTGCTCTTGTTCCCTATTCTTTTTTTCTAGCTCAGCGATAAGGCCATTAAATCGACCTTCCCTTGCGTAGATCATCTTCAGCAAATCATCCCGCCTTGCTATGAGGCGCGTCATTTCGTTCCAATCTGCCCTACTAATCACTTTTTCCGCCCGGATGGATTCCGGCAGCGGCCTTTCGTAGTAGACCGTGCTGTGCATGGTACCCATTTCGGCGGCCGGCCTATCTTTCGAATAGAGGTAAAGTGCAATGCTCCTGCGGGAAGGAACACGATTTCGGGCATATTCAGGAATTTTTACTGTCTCAAATCCATGCCAAGAATGCTCCGTGGTGGGAAAGGCCACCATGCGATTCCAGCGGGGAGTGATTTTTGCGATGGAGTTTTTGTTCGGTGCATCCCAAGGATTTTGCCAAAGCTCTAACGACCCGCCCCAACTTTCTTCCCACTCGGGATTTAGATAAATGAGCACATTTAAGCGCCGGTGCCAGCCGCGCGTGGGGTGGTAGTTGAAATCCACGTGCACACTCATGTCTTGGCCCGGGAGATTTTCATGAGTGCCCCCCCCAAAATATTCGGGGTCATAGAGCAGATCAGGAATTCCAGTTAGCTGACTCATCCAGCCCAAAAAATCGGCAGAAGCGAAGAATTCGTCTAGCTCCTGAAAGGCAGAGCCAAGCTCGCGCATGTTTTCCCGGGTAGCTTTACCTCCCACTTTTCCGTGCTCGGCGATTGCCCGTTCTTGGGCAAAAGGAGGAAACTGGGCGAATAGTTTTTGTGCAAATTCCGGCGCGAGAAAGTTATCGGCCACAACATGCGGAAATGGGCGAGCTTGGCTAAATGATTGGCTCAAAGAATCAGTGAGGGCGCTTATATTGGGATTGAGGGGAGACGCCATAGTGAGTGGGCCGATTATGCTACAGATAAATTCATTGGACCAAGGCAAATTCGAGGGAAATAGCTTGGGCTGCGGGATGTCACAATCAACTTTTAGCCGCATTCCGATTGTGCCAAAAGTACTGGAGCGGTAAGCCTTTCTAAGAGGAATTCGATGATGCGGCCTTTTATTCTGACCGGAGCAATTGTGATTAGCCTCTTGGGTTCAACTTTCGCGCAAGCGATGGACCTTGGTGCCTTTTTGCGCCGACCTAAGTTAGTGGTGGTAATCGTAATTGACCAATTCCGCGCCGATTATCTCACGCGTTACGAAGCGAAGTTTTTGCCTGCTGGGAGCAGTGCCGAGCCGGGCGGCTTTCGTTACCTTTTGGAAAAGGGAGCTTATTTTCCGTTTGCCGAGTACGACGTTCTGCAGAATATGACCTGCCCCGGCCACGCCATGATCCTCACCGGCACCCGGCCGGCCACCAACGGCATCACGCTGAACGACTGGTACGACCGAAAAGAAAAAAAAATCGCTTACTGTGTGGCGGATGCCCAATATGGCCTCTCTCCTAGAAAATTGCTCACTACTACGGTTGGAGATGAGCTGAAAAATGTGAATGTGGAGTCAAAGACGGTGGCGGTGGCGCTTAAGGATAGGGCGGCTATTTTGCTTGGCGGAAGGAACGCCAATGGCGTGGCTTGGTTTGATAATAAGAAAAAAGAGTGGGTAAGTAGCGGCTACTATGAAAAGTCCGGTACCACATGGCTGAATAAGTTCAATGAGTCAATGGCCCCAACGATAAAGGCGCTCACGGTGAAAGAGCTCATGCGTTCTACTGCGGCCGCGACGATGACGGTAGATGCTGCGCTCGCAGCTGCCACCGCCTTTTCGTTGGGAGCAAATGAGGCCCCCGATCTTTTGGCCGTGAGCTTCTCCAGTCATGATTATTTAGGACATCAAGTGGGGCCGAATTCTCCGTTCATGCTGGACATGACGCTCGTGGAAGATAAAGAAATATCCCGGCTTATCGGGGCGCTCGGAAAAAAGGTGGGAGGAATGGATAACCTCGTGGTGGCACTTACCGCGGATCACGGGGTGGCACCACTGATCGAAGTGTCCAAGGCGGCGAAAATCGACGCGGGCGGTTTCGAATACGCATCTTTGAACGCGAAACTGAATGGGGCCTTATCCAAGGCATTCGGGACACCTAAATCTAAAAACTGGATCGCGGCGGGGCATTCTCTGCATATTTACTTCGATGAAGGCAGCTTAAGGGAGAAAAAGGTTTCAGCAAGGAAAGCCGAAGTGGTCGCTAAGGCGGTGCTGCTTAAAGAGCCGGGAGTGCTCGGCGTGCTTACCAAATCGGAGTTTCTCGATGGCAGTTACCGGAACGGCCCATTGGCCACCGAGGTTTCCCGTTCTTATTTGCCAGAGATAGGCGGGGATTTGGTTATTTTACCGCGGCCTTATTTCATCGAGCTGGATGGGTACCCCGGAAATCACAATACGAACTGGGCTTACGATCGCATGGTTCCCCTCGTGATCACGGGCATGAAGGTAAAACCAGGAGTGTACTCGGGGGCAAAAGTAATAGATTTAGCCCCTACGCTTAGTTTTCTTCTTGGCACTTTGCCGCCCGCCACTAACGAGGGACGGGTTCTTTCGGAAATTTTCAAGTAGGCGTTACACTGAAACGGCTATTTATTTACGCTATTGGCTTCCCCGCGTTTAGCCAGCCGCACCTGGTTTACATAAGAATGCGATTTGTTTACCCTTTATGGCAGAGGGGAATCGCATGCGATCAAGAAGAGCGCATTATTGCCGAATTTTGGCTATGGGACTGGCCATGGGAATTTCGTTTGCGGCGAGCGCCACTGCTGGTTTCGACCTGAATCCATGGCTCGTAACGACTTTCGTGACCGATCCTTATCAGGAAGGCCAATCGTTGCGTGCCACTGTACCCGCGAGAGTGGGGGCGCCCAGCAGCGAAGACACTCTGCTTTCTTTCGACGCCAGCGTGAAGTTTCAGGAAGTAGAAGGTTATGGTGCGGCCATTACTGATTCTTCGTTGATCGCGATCGGGAAACTCCCTCCGCGTAAGCGGGCCAAACTTTTAGAGAAGCTTTTTCATCCCAAACGCGGCCTGAATATCAATTATCTCCGAATTCCTATCGGAGCCACTGATTTTGGGGTCACTTCGTATACCTACTTGGATCTACCCCCTGGGCAAGTGGACCCCCAGCTTAAGCGTTTTAGTTTTCATCGCGCCCATAAACTGGTGAGGTTCCTTCGGCGGGTGAAACGGATTAATCCAAATTTGCGTATTTTACTGAGCCCCTGGTCGCCGCCTGCCTGGATGAAAACTTCCGGACAGCTTAATGGCGGAAGCCTCAAGCCCGAATACTACGGCGCGTTCGCGCGCTATCTTTTAAAGTCTGTGCGGAGTTTCGAAGCCGCTGGCATTCCCGTGGATTCGATTACGATTCAAAACGAGCCTTTTCATTCTACAGAGCAGTATCCTTCGATGGAGATGTCTTCGGAAGAGCAAATTTCTTTTATCCGAGATCATCTTTTTCCCGCGTTTAAAGCAGCTCGCGTTAAAACAAAGATCTTGGGGCTCGATCATAATTATGATCTTCGTTCCGAGGGCGACGCGATCTATACGGCTTTGGGAAATAAAATCGCCGGCATCGCTTACCACTGCTACGGCGGCACCTTTGATCAAATGCAAGGTTCCTCGGCTCCTCTTTACCAAACAGAGTGCAGCGGGGGAACGTGGGGCGATGGCCCGGGGACTTTGCATTTCTGGCTGCAAACCCAGGTGATTGGCGGGGGTTTATTGGGAAATCGCCTGGCTATGGGCTGGAATCTTGCGCTCGACCAAGATCATGGGCCTTATTTCGGATATTGCGGAAACTGCCGGGGACTCGTGGACATTGATACAAATACCAAAAACATTACGTTTAATCCTGAACTCATCGCGATGGCTCACGCCGGAAAATTTTTGGGCAGGGGGGCCTACCGTATTGCTACGGCCGCTCCGATGGACGAGGGATATTCTACGATCGCTTACGTAAATCGCGATAGTTCAGTGTTACAGGTGGTGGAGAATACTGGCCCAGCGGCCAGAACCTTCGTGGTGGCCACGCCTAACGGGGATTTCTTTCGAGTAAGCGTTCCTGCCGGGGGAGCGGCCAGTATTTTGATTCCCGCGCGGTAAAGCTAAAGGCGCACGGGAGAAGTGGTGCAAGCGGCCCACATTTCTTTGCCGTAGGGAATGCTGTGGTTATACATCACGCTGTTCCCGAATTTTTTACTTTCTTGAAATACGATCACTTCGATCTCATTTTTAGTGTCTTTGGAAATCCAAAAATGCAGCCATTCTCCCGGAGCTGGTGCTTGCGGTGTGATGCCTTCGCGGTGAGAGCTGCCGTAGTGGGTTATGGTGACATATTCTTCAGGCTCCCCGTTGGCGAGAATTCCCAAATCGTTTTTCGCGAAATCAGTTCCCATGAGCTTATAGGGGCAGGATAGCAGCAGTACGCGCTCCCCCTCCGCGTGGGACAGGCCTGGAAGTAGAGAGAGGGCTAAGAATAGGAATAGTGCTCGCATGCGAAATTATTGTGCTCGGGGGATTCGCATTTCAAGGGGCGATGCGGCAGGGGGAGAGAAGGCAAAAGGGTAAAGAGGCAAAAAGTAAGGGAGAAGCGGGGGATTAGGCAGAATATTTTAGTACAGCGGGCCTAGTACCAGGCGGGGATCTGGATAAATGCGCAGGGCCTCGTCGCGCCGGCTATCTTCCACGACGCCTGGCATATCGCATACGGATGGTTTCACGTAGCTGAGCTGAAAATGAAGGTGAGGATTCCAGCCGCCATTTTCGTGCTTATCACCAACCCAGGCGATTATTTCTCCGGCAGTGATTTTCATTCCTGGAATTTTTTCCGCAATCGACTTGGCAGAAAGATGTCCATACAGTGCGTAGAGTTCCGTGCCGTTGAACTGGTGTTTGGTGATGAGAGTGTGGCCGTAGTCACCTTCCGCCTTGTTATTACCTACGAGAAATACTTCGCCTTCCCAGAAGGAATGCACCGGGGTACCGATGGGAGCTCCGATATCGATCCCCATATGAATATCGCGCATGCCGGAGCTTTGGCGAAATAGCTCCGCCGTATACATGCCCGATCGCTTCTCGTTATAACGGCCTATCCCGAATCCGGTGGCTAAGCTTCGTTCCGGATCGTAGCTGGAGGTAAAATCATAAATCTCATAGCCGAGGGGCAGGTGGATTACCGGATGAAAGGTATAGCGAGAAAAGTCGATCATAGAGCTTGTATATAGCATAGCTCGGCCCGCTTATGGCGCCATTGGTAGAACCCGAACGAATTTGACAGGCAATTTTTTCCATTCCTTCTCGATTGCGCATACCGAGTTCCGAAACCTCTGAGGTACAATCTAAGCAGTTCTAATTACCAGAAGGATTCTGGTTTTGATTCAGCTGGAGGCTAATGAAGGCAATTTCTCTTTTTTCCCTATTTTTCCTTGGGACCATTTCATTCGCAGCGTTGCTCACGGTGCGCCGTCGTTATCGCTTGCGCCGGTTGCGGCAGGCCACCATTTCGCCGGCAGACTCGAAGCTTTGGCAGGAAATCGCCATGGGGTTGTTCGCTAGTTATGATGAAGGGCTCACGGCGAGTGAGCGAATCGAACTCGCTTTACGCAGTGGAATGCGACGACTGCGGATCGGATGTGGAATCATCACGCTCAATAGCCGCGACAGCGCAAAAGTAATTTCTATCGTTACGTCCGACGACGTGGCCCCGCACTGGCTCAGCGCCGGTCGCGAAATTTCGCTCGCGCTTACTTACTGTGGTTTGCTGAATGAAAGCCGTGAAAATTTAGCGATTGATTTTGCCAGTCTCTCCGATTGGCGCCTCCATTCGGCTCATCGGGATTTAGGCTGGGAAACTTTCATCGGTACACGGCGCGTACTGAGCTCGGGCGAATACCTAACCGTGAGTTTTTACGATTGGCACGCGCGCGATCAAATTTTTGGGCAGGAAGAAAAAACTTTTGTGGCGCAGCTGGCAAGTTGGATTACCGCGATCCAAGAATCAGGCAATAGACGCAGCAAATTCGCGGATAACTTGCCAGAATTGGCTCAATCCAAATTCGAATCAGCACTATCCAGCGCGATTAGCCAATAGTGCGCGATGGGTGGAATTTTTTGGATATTAAGTACTTACAAGGTCGTTTTCGGGTGCTCGCTCGACGAGAATCCGGTATTCTAACGCAGACCAACGATCTTCAGGGAGGTTCCTGCGTGAAGCTGCGAAGTTTATTTTGCTTAGGTTTAGCCTTCGCGTTGCTCGGGTGCGCTCATCAAAGAGGAATGCTTCCTGCCGATGATGCTAACCGCGATCCGGCCGCCGCAAAGTCCGCTGCCGGATCCGCTCCCGAATCGCCTTCAGAAATTAATAAAATCTTAGAAGACACCAACCCTCTTCTT
This sequence comes from Bacteriovoracia bacterium, assembly GCA_050246755.1. Lineage (GTDB taxonomy): Bacteria > Bdellovibrionota > UBA1018 > CAIPTA01 > CAIPTA01 > JAKFYM01. The sequence goes on along the minus strand of JBFWVL010000001.1, from coordinate 953,640 downwards.
TCGGAAGTTTCCGAGGGCGGCGAAAAGGTACCTTTACAAATTCCGGTGGAGATCAACCGCAAGGTTTCTCAGTGGATTAATTTCTTTACCGTGCGCGAGCGCGATATGACTATGCGCTATTTCGAGAGGGGAGAAGCCTTGCGCCCCCGTATCGAAGCTATACTTAAGGAAAATGAGGTTCCGCCGGAGCTTTATTATCTCGCCATGATCGAAAGTGGCTTCGTGACCCACGCAAAATCCAGGGCGAAGGCCGTGGGCGTATGGCAGTTCATGACTGGTACTGGCAAAAACTACGGCTTGCAAGTGAACAAGCAAGTAGATGAACGCCGCAATTGGATCAAGGCAACGGAAGCTGCCGCTAGTTACCTCAAAGATCTGCACAACGTGTTTGGTTCTTGGTACTTGGCCCTCGCCGCCTATAATGCGGGCGAGCACCGTATCGTGCGTTCGATCATGAAGGGCAAAACCCGCGACTTTTGGGCGCTTGCCGAAGCGGGTCTCTTACCCCGTGAAACCTTAGACTACGTTCCGAAATTTTTGGCCGCTCATATCGTGGGCAGAAACATGAAACGTTTCGGCTTCGAAGTACAGCTTGGCCCTGAAGATATTTGGGAGCCGTACGAATCGGTTAGCGTGCCTTCCGGCGCCCGCCTTACCGATCTCGCGAAGGTAACCGATATTCCGGTGGCTACGCTGAAGCGCTGGAACTACGATCTTGTGGCTGGTATTACCCCGATCACGAAATCCGGCACCGTGGATATCTATGTGCCCAAAGGGAGCGCCGCAAAGTTCGAGCAAACGAAGGACGCGATTGCGCAGCTGAAGCAGTATAAGAGCGGCCGTCCCGATCGAGGGCTCGTGAGTAAGGCTTCTTCGCGTTCCGGTGGCTCCTATGATTTTTATGTGGTTCGCCGCGGAGACAATCTCTATACGATTTCTAAGCATATCGGGATTTCGGTACGCACCCTGATGAAGATCAACGGCATTCGCCGCGGCCGCATTCATCCGGGCCAACGTCTGAAATATTATAATCCCACTGCCACCACCACTACGGTGAGATCCGAGAAGAAAACACGACGAGTGGCCTCCGCGAAATCCAAGCATAGGCCCAGCAAGGACTAAGGTGGATATCCTGCTCTACCATTACTGGCGATCAAGCGCCTCGTGGCGAGTCCGGTGGGGCCTGGAGCTTAAGAAGATTCCGCATAAAAAAGTAGCCGTTGATCTTCTTTCCGCGCAGGAAAAACAGGAAACCTACCTAGAAAGAAATCCGGCCGGATATTTACCCTGCCTGGTGGTGGGCGATCGCTCTCTGGCGGAGTCGATCCCGGTCTTGGAGTGGCTCGAAGAAAATTATCCCGAGCCTTCTCTTTTTGCTGGAGATTCATTTCAGCGCGCCCTGATCCGCCGCTTGGCCGAAACCATAAATTCCGGCACGCAGCCTCTGCAGAATCTAGATGTGATCCGAAAAATATCCGATGATAAGACCGTGCAGAGTGAATGGGCCCGGCACTGGATGATGCGCGGCCTGGGAGTGTACGAATCTATTCTCCGCTCGGTGAATCGCGAAGGCATGCAATTTTCCGTTTCGAATAACCCGACAATCGCTGATATTTGCTTGGTTCCGCAGTGCTATTCGGCTTTGCGATTTCAGGTGGAACTTGATGCTTTTCCGATTTGCAAATCGATTTACGAATACGCATTGGCTACCCCGGAATGTGCGGCCAGCCATCCCGACGCCTTTCAGCCAAATACCGTAAATTAGAGCGAGAACTTATTCTGCTGCACGATTTCGACTATGGTTTCGAGCACGCGGCGCGTGCGCTTTCGCAGCTTACCTTTATAGGCGCGGCCTTGCTGAAAGTGGATAAAAGCTTCCACTACCCGGGAAAATTCCACGCGGCCTAAATCTTTCCGGCGCGCCAGCAAGTGGTCCACTACGTAGATGATTCCGTCCCCGGTGGCGAATTGGCTTTGGTTTTCGTTGCCGGCCCGCATGGCGGTTTCGAGAACACCGCGTTTTAGCGACTTCCCTTTGTGGGCAAAGCTAATCAATTCCAAATAAGCTACCTGAAACTTCTTCACCGCTAAAGAGAACCGCTCGGGCCGCTTCATCATTTTTTTGGTGAGGAAGGGGGTTCGCATGAGTTCCAGGAACGAGAGGGTGTCGAGTGACCGTTCACGGAGTAGGAGTTGCTTAGGAAGCTCACGCAATAAAGTGCGGGTGCAGAAAATGGCCGGATTATTGATCCCGTCCGGAGTGCGACGCATGCCGCGGTCGCTTTCCTGGCGCTCGAAGGCCCGGTAGCAACGTTCGAATTCGCGGGCTAGTTCCGGCTTATAGGCCAGCACGCGCTTTCGCTGGGAAGCGCTGAGACCGGCGCGGCGGAGCAAGCTATCGGAAAGCGTTTTGCGAAAAGCGCGATCGTAAATTTTAAGGATGGGATCTTCGGCGAATGCCGGAATTTGCTTTTTTTCCCCGGTGCGCACAAAATCCACGAGCTGCACGAAGGTTTGCACGAGATTACGGGCCTTCTGCTTTTGCTCCTTGAGGTTCGTCGAGAAGCGATCCACGTCGTCGTAACGATACTGGTGGTGGCAGAGCCCGAACTGGCGGATCGATCCGTAGTCGATAATCCCGGCTGGCATGAGCACGTTATCTCCATCCCAGTCGAGCCAGCAGAAAATGTATTCGTCCTCTAAGCGGGCCGCGAATTCGCCATATTGTTTTGCCAGGGTAGTGAGAAAGTGCTGGTATTTGTCGCTCTCTTTGAGCACCGGCCAATCGCGGTTGTGAATCTGCTTGGCGATATAGAAATCGAGGGCCGATTTTAGCATCAGCTGATTGCCCTGTTTGAGGTGCAAAAAGAGGTGAGAGGGGCGAAGAAGGTTCTTCGCGGCTCTTACGTTGATTCCCTGGCCATCGGGGCTTTCGAGCACCACCAACGTGCGTTCGGTGTGAATGCCGCGGGCCTGAAACGATTCGCTCAGAATGGCGGCGGTGAGTCCTTCATCGATATCCGCGAGGCCGGAGCCGTAGGAAACTTGGTCGTCGCCCGTTTTTAGCGGGCGGCCATGCAGGGCGGCGGCGGGGCTCAATCGCGTAACGCCGGTTCCGCAACTGGATACATCCCAGGCGGCTCCGTTGCTTCCCACGAATTGCCCATTCCAGATACTGCGGCCATCTCCGGAGGTGGCGCCTTTCTTACAGTCGTGCTGCAGCTGCAGGTAGCGCGTGGCCATATAGCGCTGAGGCTTTACGTCTTTAGAGGGGAATTTCGTGCCCATGAGCTGGTCGTACTCATTGATGATGCGCAGGGCGAAGGTTTCCACCAGCGTGCGCTCGAGCTCTTTGGTCATTTTATGAGGATGATCTTTGTCGATCAGGCCCATGTCTTTGGCTAAACTAAAATTAAAATAGACGATTTTGCTTCCGCGCAAGATACGGGCTTCGTAGTCGATGAAGCCATTTGGCACGGCGTACTTCCAAGGGTGGCTACCGTCGATCTCACGGAAAGCAGAATAGGGCTCATTCGAGCGTGGCTGCGGTGCGATAGCGTCCAACACCGCGAGATTCCACTTGTATGCCGCTGGCTTCATACCTTTATGATCGGACTGCTAGGGTATGCAATTGAGTGATTTTCCTCGATTACCCAAAAACGGTAGAAAAAAGTACCGTACTCACCGTGTACGAGAAGGGATCGCCGGGCAAATAAGATTCGGGTACCATTTTCTTGGAGGAAGAATGACAAACAAAATTAGCTTAGCCCTAATACTTGCCTTAATCGCGCCGCTATCGGGTATGGCCAAAACCAGAAATGTGGCTAGCAGTCCTCACCATTGCGCTGAAGACGCTAAGGTAGTGGCCATGGAAGCGCTGAAGCTCCATACCCAGGCCGACGAGCGCGCCACCCTCGACGATAAGGTGACCACCATGACGCCAATCCGGGCGTTAAAGGGCAAGGGTAAGCTCGACGTGCTGGAAGTTTGGGGCAGCGTCTACAGAGCGGACTATCGCATCCGCGTGCTCTACGCGCAGATCAAAGATAGCTGCGCTTCACTCGGCTTCGAGATCATCGAAGCGGCGGATCCCTATTAGTCTTCCGCTTTTTCGATTTTTTCGTGCGTGACGTTGTCGTTCGCGTCGAAGGTATAACTACAGTGGAATTTTTTTCGGGACAGGAGGAGCGGCAGCCAGCGCTTATCGCTGTCCCACATTTTTTCCAGCGGGATTTTATCTAAGCTCACCCAGCTCGCGGAGCATTCTTCGCCGTCAGTGATCAGTTGGCCGCTGAACTGGTTGGCGGTAAAAACTTCGCAGATATTGTCCCAGGAGTTTCCGGCGGGGAAATAAAACTCTAATTTTCCGGCGTATTGAAGATTCGAGGGAGTAATTCCTGTTTCTTCTTTTGTTTCCCGGATCGCGGCCGCTTCCGGGGTTTCGTCTTCTTGCATCTTGCCGCCGGGCACATTCCATTTTCCCGCGCCTTGGCCGCGCTTTTTATGGATCATGAGCAAGGAATTATTGATTTCGTCGAAGACGAAGCAAAGGGTGGTTTTTTTAATGGCGCCGGCCCGGAGGGACATAGCTTCTTCCTAGCACCTTGCCTGTAAAAAATACATTCTGCACGGAAGAAGCGTTGCGTTGTTGCGGTCGGCCAAAAGGTTCACCGGCAGACCGGTGTTCCAACTTATTGGTTGTTCTGTAAAACAGAACGGTGGAACGACACCCCCCTTGGATTGCCACTAGTGATGGATCACGCTACCTTTGGTGCATAGGGGTATTTATGAGTTGGCAAAAGGAATTTATAAAAATTCTAAAAAATGAATTCCATTTCATACAGGAAAAAAACCCACAATTTTCCATGCGCGCATTTGCAAAAAAAATAGGGCTTTCCGCTGGGTCTTTGTCCGATACTTTTCAGGGCAAAAGCAAGTGGAAGCTTAGGCCAGAGCGCGCCGCGGAAATATTAGAGAAAGTATCGATCGGCTCGAGCGTAAGAAATCGTTTGCTTGCTCAAATGGGAAAAAGCCCTCAATTTCCAAAAAGAAACCTTGCCGCGGCCGATTATGAGATTCTCACCGATTGGACATATTATCCGATTCTATTTTCTTTCGACTTACCCGCAGAAGGCCGTCAGCCTAAGGCGATCGCAAAACGGTTAGGGCTAAGCGAAGAAAAGGTGGGCGCCGTTATAGAGGATCTCTTGCGCCGCGAGCTGCTGGTGAAAGCGAAAAATGGGGAAATTGGTCGACCTGAGTCTGTGCTGAAGACAACGGACGGACCCCCAGATGAAATTATCCGGCAGTTTCATGACATGAACCTAAGCCTCTCACGAAAAGCATTGGCAGAGATCCCGGCGGAGGAACGGGATTTCGCTTCTTCCACTTTCGTGGGCAACGAGAAGCAGATTTCCCTTTTGCGCGAAGAAATTCGGAAGCTTTATGAGAAAGCTTCGGCACTAATGGACGATGGGGAAAACAATACGACAGTTTTTCGGTTTTCTACCCAGCTTTTTCCCATGGAGTTTAAATGAAAATTTGGCCCGCTTTCTTAATATTCATTTCCTCGGTCGCTTTCGCGGGGGGCTCCGGCTTCGTGGGAAACGGCGGAGATGGAGTAGAGATCGAAGGAAGGCTTTACGTTCGGGATCTCGTGATGCTGGGGATCCACGAGTCTCCCTTTGTCGGGGAAAGCACTGATCCGCGGCTTCCGGTATTTCCTACCTCGCGGGCGATGCCGTTTTCTTTTCCCAGAGAACTGCTTGCGAGGAAGTTAACCGACCTCAACCGAGTGGCTCCGGGCATGGGCGATTTCTTATTGGTGAGCATGAAGCTCTATACTTGGGTGTTACAGGATTTCCCATTAACGCCGATCAATAATCCCGGAGATACCGTGATATTGCCGCCGGGATCGAAAGTAGTACAGATCGCGAATCGGCTCGGGACAACCATCCGGATTCACCGCGAAAGCTGGAATCGATTAAACGACGAAAATAAAGCGGCCCTTTTGATTCACGAAGCGGTTTACAGCCTGGTGCGGCCCGTACGGGAAGAGGGGAGTAAATTTTTCCAGCCCGCGCGAACCGCACAAGAAATCACTGGTGCCTTCTTCAGTTCCAGCTTTCTAAGCAAGGATCCGGCAAGGGCTTATGAGGCACTGAGTAATGTGCTGGCAATACCATTTCCCATGCGGACAACCGTCGAGTGGAGACAGCTTCCAGTTTGGACCATTGACTACGAGAGATATAATTTAGTTCATCCAATTCTGGGAAAGGCTCACAAGTTTGACTTCTCTAAAAAGCCAACCCATGAATCTTTGCAGAAATTCGCTTTCGATGAATGCCATAGTATCGAGAAAATAAAAGGGCGAGAAGATGCCGGTGATTTTTATAGAGCAAGGAGTGTTTTTATTTCTTGGCCACTTGATTTTGGAATAAAGCAATATCGGACGACTTCGCCGGAAGTCCCGCTCCAATCTTATGTAGCGTTATCATACAACTCGCGAATTCCAGATATTGTCGACTATGAATTTGGTACTGCCGAAGCCTGCATTAATTCATTTTCCTGGCATTTGCGTTTAGCTTCCGCAGGTCTTTAGTGGCCTAACCGTTTTTCGTAACAGAACGCTAATTTGTTCTCTTCCTCATGTCTTCTCGCCAAAGTGCCCGAAAGGTTGGTCGGGAGATGCAATGGGGCGTCTAGAAATAAAAGAAATGATCGCTATTCTGGCGTGCATGCTATGCGGGCCTAGCCTGGTGATGGGAGATACGGGCGTGCACGTGGTGGAGAGGGGAGACGCTCTCTCTTCGATAGCGAAGCGCTACCTCGGTTCCCCCGTTTGGCGTGGTCGTAAGGGGACCTTGGCTAAGCTCTTACGGTTGAATCCAGAGATAGGAAATCCAGATAAGATATATTTATATCAGCGCATCCGCGTGGCCGAGGGTTTTGCCCAAGCGGTCAAAGTAAATATTGCGCCGGCGAAAGCTAGGCCGCCGGCCGCCAAAAATGAAACCAAGCGCGAGTCCAAGAGGGAGATAGCCAGCCTATCTCCCAGTCAGGCCGAAGGATTCGCTCCCGTGAGCCACCTCCGTCTTTCCGCCGGTTTCGAATATTTCCGCATCGACGCCAGCGACCGCAGCAGCGGCGGTTCCGCCATTATTCTTTCGCAAATGAGCCCATCCCTAAATGCCGGCTGGTATTTAGATTGGAGCTCCGAGTGGTCCACCGTGATGAGTCTAAAATACCGCCGCGATCGGCTTTTTCCGATCGATAGCAATAGTAAAACGATTCAGCAGGACGGAGCTTCTTCTTTTGGTTTTCAAATGGGCGTAGAGCGTAGTTGGAATAAAAATTCTATGAGCGGATTTTTCTTGGGCCGCGAGGATCGTTTATTCGTACGGGCTCTGAATGCGCAAACACTCGTACTGGACCGGGTAGGTGTGCCTTCGGCGGCTTTTCGGCATAAGCAAACCCTGGTGCGCGGTAAAGGCGCTTCCGCCGGCGTGGGCGCGAGCGGGGGAGTTTTATTCGGAGGGGGTGGCCCCACCAACCAAACTCAGACCGGCTGGACGGGGCGCGGCTCCGCTTTCCTTGAGCACCAACTCACTTCCGTGATGATCCGAGGGGAGCTGTTCTTTGAACAGAGCTATCAGGGCAGCTCGATCGTAAAACAGAAGACTTCCACCATGGGCGCTTCCATTGGTTTCAGCTGGAGGCTGCCATGAAATACCGTCTCTGCGCGGTCTGTTTGCTATTTCTTAGCTCCTGCGGAAATCCAATGGGGCAGAAGCCCAAAGTAGACAGCAATTTTCAGCCGGGGATTCCCTTCGTTCCGGCCACTCCCGTGGTGGATGTTCCTGCTTCCGCTCCGGTTGCTTTGGGAGGTGACACGGGAATGAAGATCACGCCGGGTTCTATGCGTGCGAGTGGCTACGACCTTGGCACTAAGGCGGCCGTTACGAATAACGATGTATTGGCCAGAGGCACGAATATCAGCGCTCGTCTTTCTCTCAATAAAAGGAAGGTGCGCTGATGCGGACCATTTTTTTTCTTCTGTTATTTTTTTTACATTCCAATTCAGCGGAAGCCACCGGCGATGTGCCCTATGGATTCGTGCTCGATGGCACACTCTACAATTCTCCGACCGGCACCGCCACTCTTCAGGGCACGGGAACCATCCGCGTGCAAATCATGAACCCCGCCAAGAGCTGTATCCTCTACGACGAACAGCAGAGCTTCAATACCTCGGCGAGCGACGGGGCTTTTAGTATTTCGGTAGGTACGGCAGTGGGCTCGGGCAGGCGCGTGGTGGGCAGCGATGCCGGTAATAGCATGACGAGCGTATTTCAGAATCGAGTAGCGATAGGGGGAGCGAGTGCATGTTCCTATACTCCCGCCGTTGGGGATACCCGTTACGTGCGCGTGTTCGTGACGCCAACTAGTACTGGCATAACCGATCAGCTAATCCCGGATATGTTGTTAGGAAGCGTGCCAAGCGCAATCGTAGCGGAAACATTGCAGGGGATCGATAAGACGGGATTTGCGCAGCTTGGGGCGGGATCTCTCACGCAAGCAAACGTGGAAAATATTTTTTCGGCCACGAATTATCCTGCTCTCACGGCGTTACTTGCCGCAGGGGGTAGCTCTTCGGGAGGAACATCATCCGGTAACTACGTGGTGAATGCGGGCACGGGCGGAGCGGGCGGGATCAATTTCAATATTAACGGCTCTACTAAGGCCGGTATTTCCAACGGCGGCGATTTCACGGTGGGGAGCTCCTTTCTCGTGAATGGGAGCAATGGACGAGTGGGTATTGGATCCTCTTCTCCTTCCTACGATTTCAGCTTAGGGGGCAATACCAGCCGCACGATGGCGATGGAGAGGAATACCACGGCCGACACGGCAGGGAATGCGTTGACCATTGGGGCGGGAAGCGCCACGAGCGCTGCTACGGATAAGAATGGGGGAGATCTTTATCTGGCCTCTGGAACGGCCACGGGAGCAGGCTCTTCGAATATTTATCTGCAAACGGCGGGTGCCGGGGTTTCGAGCACCGCCGACCGGGCTCCTTCCACCAAAGTGAGCATTCTCGGGAATGGGAACGTGGGGATCGGAACCAACTCTCCCCTTTCGACTTTGCAGGTAAGAGGAACGTCTGCAGACGTAAACGGCAATGGCATTATGAGTTTTGATACAAACTCAGGCGCTAACGACGTCGGTGTCAAAATCGGAGCACTGGCGGGAGTCGGCTCTGCTGGATATGCTTTCATTCAAGGCGTTCACACGGCTGTGGCAAGCGACGGCAATTTGATATTAAATCCGAATGCAGGAAATGTCGGCATTGGAACATCGGCCCCAACTTCACCTTTGCATATCGCCTTTACGAATACTGCGACTTCCGGGACCGTAACGGGTTTGCAGATAACTTCGAGTTACAACCAGGCTTCCGGAACTGCAGCCAATACGGATCTCTTGGTCAACCGGACCCAAACCGCCGTGGGTTCGGGCAACCAGTACCTAATGGATCTGCAGGTCGGAGGTGCGAGCAAGGCCTCCGTAACCAGCGTGGGATGGCTCAGCCTCGCAAGCGGGTTGAGTGCACCAACCATGCAGTCGTGGCAATGGAACAATTCTGGCTATACCGGTTCGAGCGCAAGTGCGGCATTTCCGGGACTGCAGCAGCTTCAAGTTGTCAACGTTGCTAATAACACCGATGGCAATACGGCGTCGTTGAATCTCGGTGTTTATAACTCTTCTAGCTTGTCTCAACAGGCATACATTAGCGCCGTTTCGACAACCGGAGCGGCCAACTACAATCCCGCCCTCACTTTTGGCACTACGACGGGTGCCAACTCTTATGCCGAACGCATGCGAATTGACTCGAACGGCAACGTCGGCATCGGAACAACAACACCTGCCTATAAGCTCGACATTACCGGCGACGTGAACGCCACCGGCTGTCTCCGATCCAGCGCAGGTATCGCCTCGGGCACATGCGTTTCCGATGAACGCCTGAAAACGGACGTCCATTCTTTCGATCTGGGGCTCGAGGCATTGCTGGGCATCAATTCATACGTTCTTCGCTACAACGGCCTAGGAGAACATCCCGCGACCGAGAAGCCGGAGCTTGGTGTGCTCGCGCAGGAGGTGGAGAGGACTGCGCCCCAATTGGTGACTACGAGAGAAGTTAAGCTGTATCCCGGGGATGCGCGCACTACCGAGATCAAGCAGGTGAACTATACGGCGTTCACCTACGTTCTTATAAACGCGGTGAAGGACTTGTATCGTCGCTGGATGGACGACAGCCGGGAAATTCACCGTGAGGTCGCTGCCCTCCGCGCCGAAAATGCAGAAATGAGGGCGCGTTTAGATAAGTTAGAAAAGGTCCAGTAAGCACGGGCTTAACGTATGAGGCGGCGGCTATAACAATCCCACCGGCATCTCGCCCTGAACCTGAGGTTCCTCGCCGAGCTTGATCTCATGCTTCTGCACTTTCTTCACGCCGCGGCCAGCGCGCTCCACTTCGAGGGTTACGATATCGCCGGGGCGTTTATCCTCGAGGGCACGGTCGATATCCACGCGCTCTTCCACTTTGCTCCCGTTGATTTCCGCGATGCGATCCCCGCTTTGTAGACCGGATTTATAGGCGGCGGAGCGAACGGCTACGCCGTCTACGTACACTCCGTTGGGGGTAGTCACTACGAGAGCGCCCATGAAGCCGCGGAGAATACGTCCATATTTTTTGAGGTCGGGCAAAAGTTTCTTCGCTTGGTTCACGGGAATGGCGAAGCCGAGGCCCTGGCCGCTGGCATTGATCGCCGCATTGATGCCGATCACTTCACCGTGCGCATTGAAGAGCGGGCCGCCGGAATTTCCGGGATTGATGCTGGCATCGGTTTGCAGGAAATTATCGAAGGGGCCTTGGCCGATCACGCGATTCTTCGCGCTCACGATCCCGGCGGTTACGGTGTGAGAAAGACCGAAAGGATTTCCGATCGCCACTACGGATTCGCCCACCTTCACGGCATCGGAGTTTCCGAGAGTGAGGGGGAGGAGATGGGGGCCGGCCTTCACTTGCAGGAGGGCAATGTCGGATTTTTTGTCGGAGCCGATCAGCTTAGCCTTGAGCTTGGTTTTTTTGCCGTCGTCGAAGAATACTTCGATTTCGGAAGCGCGTTCCACCACGTGATGGTTGGTAAGGATGAATCCATTTTCGTCGATTACGAAGCCGGAGCCGAGCGAGGGCTGCTTGCGGATGCGTTCCCGGGGCACGCCGTAGAATTGGAAGAAGAAGTCTTCGGAAAGAGGATCGATGAAGCGCTCGCGGATGAGGGTGACGGCCTGGATATTCACTACGCCTTTGTCTACCCGGGTAACGAGTTCGGGGATATCGATAGAGCCCAGAGGAGGAGTTCCGGCGAAGGCGGTAATAGCAAAGCTAAACGCTGCGGTAGTGCCTAAGAGCTTGAGGGTGGTTTTCATCGATTCTCCTATGTCCTTTTGCGTTGCGATTTGACTTTACCTCCTGGGTGGAGGAACAATCGCCCTAATAATTTTTAATCCTCAGTAGGTTTTTTGCAAATTAACGCAGGGAGTAATTTCATGGCTAAAGAAGTAGTAATTTTATCCGCGGTTCGTACCCCGTTGGGCAGCTTTTTAGGTGCCCTTTCCACGATTCCTGCCCCTCGCCTAGGCGCGATTGCGATTAAAGCCGCGCTGGAGCGCGCTAAAGTGGCACCCGAAAAGGTAGACCAGGTAATCATGGGGAATGTGCTTTCGGCCGGCCAAGGGCAGGCTCCGGCTCGTCAGGCGATGATCTACGCGGGAATTCCTCAGTCGGTTCCTGCCACGACGGTGAATAAAGTTTGCGGATCAGGAATGCAGGCCGTGAACCTGGCACGCAATGCGATCATTGCAGGCGAAAGCGAATGTGCGGTGGTAGGCGGCATGGAAAATATGAGCCTGGCTCCCTACCTCATGCCCGACGCCCGCACCGGGATGCGCATGGGCGAGAAGAAAATCGTGGATTCGATGGTTTCGGATGGCCTCTGGGACCCTTACAATAATTTCCACATGGGCTCGGCCGGTGAAATGTGCGCGAAAGAATTCAAGTTCACCCGTGAAGAGCAGGACCGTTACGCGGCCCAGAGCTTTGCCCGTGCGCAAGCGGCCATTAAGAGCGGCGCTTTCAAAAATGAAATCGTGGGCGTGCCGATTCCCCAGAAGAAGGGCGATCCAATTTTGTTCGATACCGATGAAGGCCCCGCTAAGGGCGATCCCGCCAAAATGGCGGGACTTAAGCCGGTATTTGATAAGGCGGGAACGATTACCGCCGCCAATGCCGCTTCGATCAACGACGGCGCCGCGGCTCTCGTGATCGCAAGCAAAGAGTTCGCCGATAAGCACGGCCTCAAGCCGTTGGCTCGCATCGTAGCGGTGGCTACCCACGCCCAAGCGCCGGAGTGGTTCACCACCGCGCCGGTGGAAGCGATCAAGAAGGTGCTCGCGAAGGCGAACCTGAAGCCTTCCGATATCGATCTTTTCGAAATCAACGAAGCCTTCGCCGTAGTGCCCTTGGCCGCCGCTAAAGCCGTGGAGATTCCCGAGAGCAAATTGAATATCAACGGCGGCGGTATTTCGCTCGGCCACCCGATCGGCGCCAGCGGCGCGCGCATCTTGGCTACCTTGCTCAACGCGATGGAACAGAAAAATGTGAAGCGCGGGCTTGGCTCTCTCTGCATCGGCGGGGGCGAAGGCATCGCGATGATCGTAGAGCGGTACTAGGAGCAAGCATGGCCGTAAAAATCTACAATAACGCCTTCGAGGCCACCTTCGACGTGAAAGATGGCTCTACCATCTGCATGGGCGGGTTTGGCCTCTGCGGGATCCCTGAGAACCTCATCAAGGCCTTGATGGAAAGAGGCACGATGGGCCTCACCTGCGTTTCCAATAATGCGGGCGTGGATAATTACGGCATCGGTTTGCTCTTCCAGAAGAAACAGGTGAAGAAAATGATTTCGTCCTACGTGGGCGAGAACGCCACTTTCGAAAAACTCCTTCTTTCGGGCGAGCTCGAAGTGGAGCTTTGCCCGCAGGGAACTTTGGCCGAGCGCGTGCGCGCCGGCGGTGCGGGCATTCCCGCTTTTTTCACTCCCACGGGCGCCGGCACTCTGGTGGCCAAAGGCAAAGAGACTCGTAAGTTCAACGGGCGGGAGTATATCCTCGAGCAGGCGATTACCGGCGATTTCGCCTTCGTGAAAGCCTGGAAAGCCGATACCCTCGGCAACCTCGTGTACCGCCGTACCGCCAGGAATTTTAATCCCGTAATGGCCACGGCTGGAAAAATTTGCATCGCCGAAGTGGAAGAGATCGTTCCCGCCGGGTCCCTCGATCCCGATTCCATTCATACTCCGGCCGTTTACGTAAACCGCCTCGTGAAGAGCACTTTCGAGAAGCGCATTGAACAACGCACGATTAGGAAGGGCTAAGATAATGGCACTCACGCGTGAACAAATTGCAGCTCGGATCGCCAAAGAATTAAAAGACGGAATGTTCGTGAATCTCGGAATTGGAATCCCCACCCTCGTGGCGAACTATTTGCCTAAGGGCGTGAACGTGGTTCTCCAGAGTGAGAACGGCTTGCTCGGTATCGGGCCCTTTCCCACCGAAGAAGAAGTAGACCCCGATCTCATCAATGCGGGCAAACAAACCGTGACCACGATCCCCGGATCCAGTTTTTTCTCCTCGGCGGATTCCTTCGCGATGATTCGCGGCGGCCACGTGGATCTTTGCGTACTGGGTGCCATGCAAGTGGACGTGCAGGGCAGTCTCGCCAACTGGATGATTCCCGGGAAAATGGTGAAGGGAATGGGCGGCGCGATGGACCTCGTGGCCGGATCGCGCAAGATCATCATCGCCATGCAGCACATTTCGAAAGACGGCGAATCGAAGATCTTAAAAGAATGCAATTTGCCGCTTACCGGCACCCACTGCGTGAGTGTGGTGGTCACGGAGCTTGCCGTGCTCGAGCTACAAGAAGGGAAAGGCTTTGTTCTCAAGGAGCGCGCCCCCGGAGTGAGCGTGGAAGAAATCCGCAAAGCCACCGAGGCTCCGCTGATCGTGAACGGGGAAGTGCCGGAGATCGCAGTTTGAGGCGCCTGGCTTTCGTTTTTGTTTTTTTATTTTCTAGTACCGGATTCGTTTTCGCCGTTGACCACGCCCCCTGCGATCTCTCCGTGGCGGGAATCAAGGACAAGAAAGAGCTGATTAAGTTCTTAGGAAAACTTCAGACCGCCGCCGCCGCCAAAGATGTGGGCGCATTATCGAAACTGGCCAATTACCCATTGCGGGTGGGAAAAAAGGGCAGGATCAAAAATGAGAGCGTGCTCAAGAGAAAATTTTCCAAGGTTTTTACCCCGAAAGTGCTCAATGCCATCGCGAAGCTCAATCGCGACGATCTTTTTTGCAGTTATCAGGGCGTGATGGTGGGTGACGGCGAAGTTTGGATCCAGGAAATCGAAGGCGTGATCGTGATTTCTTCGGTAAACAACTAAATCGTCTACACGGTAGCTTGTCCTTTTTGTCGTCTTGGCCAGCTCCGTAAATCCCGCTAAGATGAATCATGGTTTCCATCAAGCACTTAAAAAAAGGTGATCCTCTCGTGAAAGAGGGCGAAATGAGCAATTCGATGTACTGGGTTCAGTCCGGTACCCTTCGCTTATTTAAAAAAAAGGGTTCTGGCTTCATTGAGCTCGGAGTGGTGCATTCGGGCGAAGTGGTAGGCGAGATGAGCTTCCTGGACAATCAGCCCCGCTCGGCCTCAGTGGAGGCGCTTCAGCCTTGCGATATCGTAGAAATTCCGCGCGGTAAGTTCGATGAATTCATCGCGGCCCAACCCTCTTGGATGAAGTCCTTGATTTCCACGTTGGTGAAACGGCTGCGCAGCACGAATAATCGAGTGCGCGAGCTGGAAGATGCCTCGATGGTTTATTCAAAGGATGACCAGGGGCGCACTTCCAAGATCCATGAATTTCTGTCGACTTCCGATACGCTGAAGCTCGGCGCGGCTCTCTTATTAGCGGCTTCCCGCAATGGCGAAAGAACCGCCGATTTGAAAACAAAAGTTAAGGCTGGCTGGCTGCAGTTCTATGGTGCGCAGATCATGGGCCTTCATTTGTCGAAAGTGCAGGCCTTCACCGATGTTTTGAATGAAGCCGGCGTGCTGCAAATGGAGAAGGCAAAAGACATGATGGAGCTGGTGGTGCTCGATCTCGACCGCCTCGAGCGCTATATCTATTTCTGCCACGAAGAAAGCGCAAAGCCCGATGATAAGCAGCTGGCGATTAGCGAGAAGGGAATCGCCGTGCTCGATGCCGTGAATGCTTATTCCGAGATCGCCAAGATTCAGGCCGGCACCGAAACCGTAGAGCTGAATATGGAAGAGATTTTTCAAAAAGCCGTGGCCGCGCAGAACCAGAAGATACCGTTCGAGTGGAGCGCATTTGAAGAGCTGTCGAAGTGGGGATTTTCTGGGGACGTGCGTGTTTCCGGCAATCAGAAAACCGCGGAGTTCCAAGTGCAAAAATTCCAGCGTCTCTACCCGCTGGTTGCGCTGCGCCAAAAGTTTGATACTTTGAATTCGCAAAAACGCGCCCCGTAGTGAATACTTAGCTGCCGTGATTCACCGGGGCGGAATTTACTTTGAAGCCATTCTTAAAATCTAATCGAGTCTTTCTTTTTCTTGCCGCCGCCATTTTTGCCGGAATCATTTTCCGCTTTTTATGGCCCCTCGATATCGAGATGAAGTTCGATGAAACCGAGACGTTTAACTATCTGCGCGACTGGCGCCGGGGAGAAATTAGTTTTCCTTGGGTCGGGCAGCCTTCCTCCAACGGGCTACGGCATCCCGGCCTCGGTATTTGGCTTTTTTTGCTGCTGGGAAAAGTATTTCCGGTAGAAACGTTCGTTGATTTGGCCCGCATTCCACCGGTGCTGGCGGTACTGAATCTAGCTTTGCTGCTGGGATTTTCTTGGTTCGCTTTGCGTGGACTGGCGCGACGCTATTTTTTGTGGACGGTCGCCCTCATGGCGGTGAATCCCTTCCTCGTGCTGATGGATCGGAAACTATGGCATCCCTCGGTGATGGGGCTCTTCGTGAGCGTTTTTTTTCTCGCCTGGATGAAGCGCCGCTCGCGGTGGGGCTCTTTTTTTCTCGGACTATTTTGTCTTTTGCCCGGCCAGGTGCACATGAGCGGATTCTTCGTGACCCTGGGATTTTTTCTGTGTGATCTTCTTTATAATCGGTTCCGAACCTTGCGGAGTGTTCTCTGGCCCGCATTCGGCGGGGGTTTATTGCTCAGTATTTTGCCGCTCGCGCCTTGGATTTACTGGCTAGTGGCCGATCTCGGGAAGGGCGATTCGGTTTCTTCCAAGTTTTCCCGCTTATTCGGCTTTAAGTATCCTAATTATTGGTTCAGTAATGCCTTCGGAGTGCTGGGTACCTATCCATTTGGGACGGTTCCCTATCGCCAGCCCCTCTATTCCGGCCTAGCTATTATTTTGCTTCTGCTGGCGGTGGCGGGAGGGCTGATGTTTTTTTTCCGCGCATGGCGTTTCGTGCGCCGGCGCCAGCGTGCGGAGCTTACTCAGCTTGAATTGTTTGCGAGCTTCGGCACGGGGTTAATCGCCACTCTCTCACTCATGCATATCCCCCGGTATTTTACGCTTTGCTTGGGCTTCGTTCCTTTTCTGAGCGCGGTACGTAGCCTCAGCTTATTCCGTTACGGAAAAATTTTATTGGCGAGCTTGATCGTGGTGCAGGCCGCGGTGAGCTTATTCTTGCTGGCGCATATTCATTACCAGCCCTATCCCCAAGACAAAGATTTTTCGGCCTATGGCGTTTTCGGTATTCCGGTGCGGGAATGCGGGAATTGCGATGGAGTACTAAAATTTGAACGTATCAGCGGCGGAGAAGAGACCGTGGATACGGGGAAAAGAAAAGAAGCCGGGCAGTAAACTGCGCCGGCTTCATCGTGTGCGTGGCTTTCTTCTTAGAAAGCTTTGTAGGTAACGTCGATCTTGTCGCTGCCTTTATAGACCGCGGTGCCGTTCAGCTTGATCATATAGCCCGACTTCACGTTCGAAGGGGCGGGGTAGAACGAAGTGGCTTGGTTGGCCAAGTAGCCCACGTAGGTCCAGCCGTTGGTGTTCGACTGGGAAATCAGCGCACCGTTCTTCTTGATCTTGATCGTGCTCACGTCCGGCTTTTCCGAAAGAACCACGTAGTCGAATTTGTAGGCGTCTACGAGGGCTTGGAGCTGGCTGCCAATATTGGCGAGCACGCCGGTGAGGGCATTGCCCGAGCAAACGTTGTACGTCAGCGAGTTCTGTATACCGAGCATGGTAGAAACGTACGAGTAGCTGCTGCCAGCGTATACTTGCGAGCCGTAGCAGTTCGTGAGGTCGTTCGCGTTGCCCGGAGGAACCACCGCGTAGAATTTGCTCATGAGGTTGCTGGGCTTCAGTCCGGCGATATAGCTCACGTAGGTGTTCAGGCCGGCTTGGGTAGCGGGACCATCAAGGATCACCTGGCCGCCGGCGTTGGTGGTGTAGTGAGCGGCCGAGATATCGTTACCATCGGAAACTACGATCGTGGCAAGAGCCGCGTCGGAGCGCAGGAAGCCCGAGCTCGTCATGCTGGCGTCGTTTAGAGTTTGCTGCATGTACTGGAAGCCAAAATCATTGCTACCGTTACGTACGTTGCTATTGATCCAGCCCGTGTCGCCGGGAGCCACGTTGAATTGGCCTGCGGTGATGCAGTTCGAGAGACCGGTGCAGTCTTGGGCGGCCATGTACTTTTGGTTCATGGTCATTTTATAGAGAAGGGGCATAACCGTGAAGTGGTAGTCCCAGCGGCTATCGATCGAATTCAGAAAGCTCGTCAATTGCGGCTTAATGTATTGAAGGGAATTCGTCATCGAATCGGAATTATCCTGGAAGATAATGATATCGATTTTGGGCTTCGTGTATTGGCCCGCTACTGCCGAGGCCGAAAGCTCTTGCTTTTGGAACTTCGGGTTGCCGCAAGCGGACAGAAGGCTCAGGCTCAAGAGCATCAACACTGGCACTACTTTTAACGATCCACACAACTTCATAAATAACTCCTAGAGTTCAGGGAACTCGGGAGTGTAAAAGCAAGCCTGATGCCAAAAGGAGACGGGACTGGTCGGAAAATGATAACCCATTGAATAATATGGGTATTTTTGGCTAATCCGTTGGAATTTTAGGCAGGTGTACCGAAAGTATACTCCGCCAGAGTGTAGTAACTTTATACAGGTGTTTAATAGCCATCCTTGCTGGACTGCTAGATGCACTATTACTATTAGTATATGGAAAATACCCTAAACCTCCTCCTTAAAGACACCGCCCTCAAATGGTATACCGTGATGAATGCCAGGCCCGCAGGCCCGCTTAGCGCGAAGGAAATTGTGCAGCGAATTCAGGCCGGCGAATTGAACTTCGCTTCCCACGTGTGGAAAGAGGGTTTCAGCGGCTGGACCCGCATCTACGACGTAATCGATTTTAAGCCTCTGCTCCCAGGCGAGCCGGCCGCCTCTTTAATTGCGGAAATCCAGAAGTCTACCCAGGCGGCACCTCCTCCCTTAGCTCCTAAGCAGAAGGAAGAATTGCGCACTTGGTATCTCTATTTAGACGAAGCCAACTACGGGCCCATCTCGGACCGCGAAGTAATCGGGCTCCTAGAGGCCGGCCGTATCGGTGCCGGAACGCATATGTGGCAGAAGGGTTTTTCCGACTGGCTGCAGATGAAGGACATCGATTACTGGGTCAAGCAGTTGCCTTCGGCGAAGGCCAAGCTTCCCGCTTCGGATAAGCGCTCTACGCCGCGTAAGCCTTTCGAAACCAAGATCCTCCTCACCGACGGGAAAGAAGTGGGATGGGCGATCTGCCGGGATATCAGCGTGGGCGGAATGCAGGTTCTCATGGACCAGTCTCCCGGCCCCGCGGGAACGGCCCTGAAGCTCAACGTGAATCCCCAGGGAAATGTGCCGGGCTTTGCCTGCGAAGGCGAAGTGGTTCGCATTCTCGAGGATGGACGCGGGTTTAGTTTCCGCTTCACGCACCTCACTTCAGACGCAAAATCGGCGATCGAGAAGTATATCTCCCAATGATCCTTCGCAGCGCCGATGGCACTTTGCTGTTTTGCGAGAGTTTGCTCGTGCCCAAGGCGCGCGGAAACTTGCTGGTGGTGCACGGCCTCGGCGAGTATAGCGGCCGCTATCATGAGTTGGCCGAAGAAGCCCATAAGCTGCAGCTGAACGTTCATCTCTTCGATCTGCGCGGTCACGGGCGATCCCAGGGCACGCGCGGGCACTTCAATGAGCTCGCCGATCACCACCGGGATATCGATGCCTGGATCGAGCACCTCGTGGGGGCGGGGGATCTCGCCATCAATAAGCCTTGTTTTCTTATGGGCCATAGCCTGGGAGGGCTGATTGCCCTTACCTACACCGCAGGATATATTGCGGGCCCGCTAAAGCCGGCACTCAGCGGACTGGTTCTCTCGGCGCCCGCCCTCGGAGTACCGCAGAATCCTTTACGGTTGGTGGAAACGAAGATGGCAAAGCATGTGCCGGGCTTTCTGAAAACGATCCAAGTTCCGTCGGGAATTAAGGCGAAAGATATTAGCCACGATCGCGAGGAAGTGCGCCGCTATGAGCAAGACCCATTGGTGCACGGCTGGATCACGCCGGCTGCCTACCTTGCTATCGAAGCGGGAATCGCCGGCGTTTACGGTTTATTGCCCAAATTGGATCTGCCCATGCTTTTCTTGGTTAACGGCAAAGATAAAGTGGTCGATCCTGCGGCAGCGCAGAAATTTGCGCAGAAACTCTCCGTTGCTCATCCGGGCCAAGTAGAGTTAAAAGTATTTCAACGCTTTTTCCACGAGGCTTTTCATGAGTCTGGGAAAGAGCGAGCCTTCCTGGAGCTCAAGAAATGGATACTCAAGCAGCTTTTGCCACTTTCAAAAAGAAGCTCATCGCGGTCCTCCGCGAAAGGAGCTACCGCGAGGGCGACTTCACCCTAGCCTCCGGTAAGAAGAGCAGTTTCTATCTCGACGTGAAAGAGACCGCGCTGCATCCCGAAGGGGCTTTCCTCATCGGCACGCTGGCTGTAGAAAAATTAGCGAGCAATAAAATCAATCCTTACGCCGTGGGTGGCCTCACCTTAGGCGCCGATCCGCTCGCTACCTCCGTGAGCCTCGCTTATTTTGCCAACGGCATGGCCGTGCCGGCATTTATCGTGAGGAAAGAAACCAAAGCGCATGGCACCTTGGCCTGGATCGAAGGCGCCAAAACTTTTCCGAAGGGTGCGGAGCTGGTGGTGCTGGAAGACGTGGCCACTACCGGCGGCTCGGCGCTCAAAGCGGTGGAGAAGCTCGAAGAGGCTGGGTTCAAGGTTTCCGCGGTGCTCACCGTGGTGGATCGTTTGGAAGGCGCCAAGGAAGTGATTACCGCGCGCGGGCTGAAGTTTTTTAGTTTATGTGACCTGCGCGAGATCCGAGCGGGAAGCTAAGGCTATTTTTTTGAATCGCTTTATAGCGGGTATCATTCCAATAGTATGCGTCGAGGGGAAGGGGATGCTCTTCGTCGATGATCCAAATGATCGTTTTTCCCGACTTCAAGAAAAGTTCGGAATGGCGAAATCCTTGCTCTAGGGCAACTTGGTAAAAATCAGAGGTAGTGTCGATCACCGCCGCTTTCCTCCGTTGCAGTAAAACGTTGGCCTCGGCAATCTCTAGAAAATCACGTTCGTCGAGCTCCACGTCGGGAGCCCGTTTGCCCCCGGCGAATTCAAGGGGGGATTTAGGATCGAGGTGGCGCCGAAATCTTTTGCTGAGCACGTGTTCCACGGTATAGGCCATCAGCTCCCGCGAGTTTTCTTTCACACCACAGCCTAGGTGGTCGGTAAGGGTTTGCCCGTAGGTGTTGTTGGAGCGGCCCAGGAAGCTTACGTCGCTGCCTTTGAGGCAGGGATGCACCTTGCCCTGTTCGGGCTGGATATACGTGAAGCATAGGTCGCAAAAGAGGGCTTTGGCGAAGTCGTCGTCGCCGTAAAGGATCACCCAGGAGCCTAGAGGAATTTCGAGGCTAAGATCCTGAATGGCGGGGGGCAGACTTACGTTTTCGAAGCGAATTAGGCCGGTTTCAGGGCTGGCATCGGCGAAAACCAAAGCGGGATCGGCCTTGCGGCCGGCCTTTCCTGAGATTGTTTTTTTCCAGCCAAAGATCACGTGAGAATCCCCTTAGGGGCCAATGTGCAAAAGATGCACCAGGGCGGCAAAAAATCAGCGCTTTTTCAGGCAAATACAAATAGCTGAAATGAATGAATTTAGTGGTAACGCGCAAGGTCATATTTTCTATAAGTTTCTCTATGGATAAGAGTCAAAATGAAAAAGTGGTGTC
The DNA here is from genome assembly GCA_050246755.1 of Bacteriovoracia bacterium. Taxonomy (GTDB): domain Bacteria; phylum Bdellovibrionota; class UBA1018; order CAIPTA01; family CAIPTA01; genus JAKFYM01. The sequence goes on along the minus strand of JBFWVL010000001.1, from coordinate 932,155 downwards.
ACCTTGGCAGTGAACCTCTAACCGAATTACAGGCCTGTTCGAGAAAGCTGAAGGTATACTCTTCCTATGTGGATTTCCCTACTGACCCTGTTAGTTGCGTTTAACGCCTCCGCCGACACCGTTCGCACGCCTCACGTGACCGCCGAAATTGTGACGGAAGAAAGCCAAGTTGCTCCGGGCAGCAGCGGCTGGATCGGGGTTCGCCTCGAGATGATTCCCCACTGGCATACTTACTGGAAATTTCCGGGTGATTCAGGTTTGCCTACCAAAGTACAATGGCAGCTTCCGGCTGGCTGGAGTATTTCGGCGCCTGCGTGGGAAATTCCCCAACGCATCGAACTTCCGCCGCTCGTGAACTTTGGCTATTCCGGTGAAACGATTCTGGGTTTTCAGATACAGGTTCCGCCGGGCACGGCTCCGGGAGGGTATAATTTAACTGCGAAGGCCTCTTGGCTGGTTTGTAAAGAAGAGTGTGTTCCCGAAAAAGCAGAGTTGCATTTTTCGCTGAAAGTGGCGGATGGAAATCCCGCAAAAACTTCTCTAGCAAACGCCTTCGATCAGCTGAGGGCGCAGCAGCCAAAGAGCATTCCTTCCGGCAAAAAAATTGCGGTGATTCAAGAGGAAAATAGGGTCGGCCTCGATTTCGGTGCGGACACAAAATGGCTGGGCTCTAGCTTAGATTTTTTCCCGCTGGAAAGCGGAGTGGTAGATGGCAAAGCGCCGCCGGTGAAAGAAAATGGTATCTATTGGCTCGATAAGGCCGAGCCCTTTAGTGCGAAGGCCGCCGGCCTCCGTGGTGAGCTACTGATGGGGCCGCGAGGAAAACGAATCGCCATTGCAATCGACGAAAAATTCCCGGGAGTAAACGGCCCTGCTCCCACAACAGAAGAGGCGCCCGCACTTTGGCTGGCGATCGCTTTTGCATTTCTCGGCGGAGTGCTGCTTAACCTCATGCCTTGTGTCTTTCCGGTGCTAGGTATCAAGGTAATGGCACTGCTGGAACAGGGGGCGACGAATCCCTGGCGCGCTCGGTTGCACGGAAAAATATATGCGCTCGGCGTAGTAGTTTCATTTTGGATTCTTACGGCGGTGTTGCTGGCGCTGCGCTCGGCCGGGGAAGCCGTTGGCTGGGGATTTCAGTTGCAGCAGCCCGCGTTTGTGATCGCGCTTTCGTTTCTTTTTCTTGGGCTCGCGGGAAATCTTGGCGGATTTTTCGAGGTGGGCGGGCACTGGATGGGATTTGGTTCCCGCCTCGCCGAAAAAGAAGGATGGAGCGGTTCTTTTTTTACCGGAGTGCTCGCGGTGGTGGTGGCTACTCCGTGCTCAGCTCCCTTTATGGGATCGGCAATCGGCCTCGTGCTTTCGCAGCCAGCGTGGGCCATATTCAGCGTATTTACCGGCCTCGCGGTAGGGCTGGCGGCCCCCTTTGTGCTACTGGCGTACTGGCCGGCACTGCTTCGTTCCATGCCCCGGCCGGGGATATGGATGGTACGCATGAAAGAGTTTTTTGCGTTCCCGATGCTAGCCACCATGGTGTGGCTGCTATGGGTATTGGGGCAGCAACTCGGATTGAACGCAGTGATCTTTACTTCTCTCGGATTGTTGCTGATGAGCTTTGCCGCTTGGGTGCAGCTGAGCTTTCACTCGCGGCCCGCGAAGCTTATCGCGTTCTTGTTGGCGATAACGGCGTTAGGAGTTGGTTTCTTGCCCCTGAAGCAAGGAATGGCGGCGGGGGGTTCGCTTGCAGAAAATTCTTCTTGGAAAAAATACAGCAATGCAAACCTTGAAGCCCTTCTTCGAGACGGGAGGCCGGTATTCGTGGATTTCACGGCGGCCTGGTGCTTAACCTGCCAGGTGAATAAGTCTCTTGTGCTCGATAGGGCTGCACTGCAGGATTTTTTCCGCGAACGCGGCGTAACGCTGCTGCTGGCCGACTGGACGAATCAGGATCAGGAAATCACCGCCGCGCTCGCGCGACACGGCCGCATCGGCGTTCCTCTTTATTTAGCTTTTCCTAAAGGAAGCAAACAGCCTAAGATTTTGCCGCAAATTCTGACCGATGATATTGTTCGTAAGGCTTTTTAACTGAAGGAGTAATTGATAATGCAAATTTCGAAATGGGTACTGGCTGGTTTTTTTATCGCAAACATTGCTTCTGCGGCCACCACTGGCGGCGCCGCGCCTGATTTTTCCGTGATGGATAGCAAGGGCAAAACGGTGAAGCTTTCCGATTACAAAGGAAAGACCGTGGTGTTGGAGTGGCTTAATTACGGCTGCCCTTTCGTGCAAAAGCATTACGGCAGCGGAAACATGCAGGCTCTTCAGGGCGAGGCCACGAAACAGGGCGTGGTTTGGCTCTCGGTGATTTCCTCGGCGAAGGGGAAGCAGGGCGCTTCCACTCCGGAAAGCGCCGAGGCGGACCGCAAGGAGCATAAGTCCAACGCCAGCGACGTACTTCTCGACATCGAGGGTAAAGTGGGCAAGGCCTACGCCGCGAAAACTACTCCGCATATGTTCGTGATCGATCCCGCTGGTAAAATTGTTTACCAAGGTGCGATCGACGATAAGGCCTCTACCGACCAAGCCGACGTAAAGGGTGCGCGTAACTACGTGCGGGAAGCGATTGCGGCCGTGGCCGCGAAGAAGCCCGTGGAAGTAGCTGAGACGAAATCTTACGGATGCTCGGTTAAGTACTAGTCAGCGATTTATCCGAAATAGTCTTTTGCAAGGCTATTTCGGGTGGTTTATCTAAATAAAATTTTACTAGCACCCGCAATTCATGTGAAGCTCTTACCTATGAGAATTTTGATGATTTTTATTGTTGTGGGCATGTTTTTAGGTCACTTAGCTGATGCTAAGCCAACGGTTCGACTGGCAAATCCGCGTAACCCTTCCTATCCCAGCTATCCGCCACAATTTCCTTCTTACCCGAGCTATCCGCCGCATAGCCCTTCCTATCCCAGCTATCCGCCACAATTTCCTTCTTACCCGAGCTACCCAGGTATTTTTCAGCGCGTGGTGAACTGGTTTAGGAGTTCCAGCGAACGCGATGGCCGTGTTATTGAAGGGCATGTACGCTCCAAGGACCAACCCAAAGGTGCCGGGCAGTCTATCGAAGGAAATGGCACGCGGGAAGCACATTAGTTTTCTCGGAAACCCGCTGAGATTAGGTAACTATCGGCGGTTTCCTTTGCTTGCCGCTATTTTTTTGATCCCACTGTTCAATACCCAAATTTTTTTCGATAACTTCGCCCAGCCTAAATGGTTAGCGGTCTACTGGCTTGGTTGTGCGTCCATTTTGACGCTTTTAAGTTTTCGAAAAATGGCCTTACCAATGTTCTCCGCAATTCAGTGGGGCAGCATCGCATTTTGGTTGGCGCTCCTGGCCGTCGCGCTCTATCGACTTTGGCCGCTATCGTATAAAACGCCTTTCCTCGATCGCGTTGGGTTTGTCTTGATCGCGATTTATTCTTATCAGCTTTTTAAGTTTGGAGCGCTTCGCTGGGAAGCTTTGGCGCTCGCGGCAGTTAGTTCGGGGTTTTTGGTGGCTAGCCTCGGACTATTTCAAGCGATAGGCTCGGATTTTTCTAATGGCGTTCCTTACTTTGCGGTCTCTTCCACGTTTGGCCACGCGAATATGGCGGCCGAATTTTTGGGCATTTGTCTGCTGTTTTCGAGCTATTTATTTGCGCGCACTCCCTCTACTGGCAGGAAGATTTTTTTCGGGGTCGTCAGTTTTGTTTTAGCAACTTACATTTTAGTTTCTGGATGCCGGTCGGTTTTACTCGCGCTGCTGTTTGCGCTTTTGCTTGTCTGGAGGCCTAGGTCGAGGAGGCTACGTTGGCTCTTGCCACTACTGTCGATAGTTGCGGTGTTGGGGTTGGTAAAAATTGGCCCTGAGCGATTCGTAACGGAAAAAAGCGCGAACGCGAGTTGGCGGGCCGAAACCTGGAAAAGCACCGTCGCATTAATTAGCGACCATCCTAACGGTTTAGGGGTGGGAAAGTACGAGTTTGGTTTTGTGTCCTACCGGAATATGGCTTTGTTTCGCGACGATAAAGTTGTGGAACGCTCTCCTCATAATGAATTCCTTAGGTTCCTGGCGGAGGATGGGATCATCGCTAGCGTGCTCGGGGCATTATCGATTTTAGTGCTGCTATTCCCTTTTTTTAACGGCAAAAGATCGATGGAAAAGAAGCTGGCATTCGCCTTTTGTGGCTACATGCTGGTGCAGATGTTTTTTCAATTTCCTTTCGAAAACGCGGTGCCGTTTCTCTTCGCGGCCATTTTTTTGGGCTATATGGTGACTACGCAACCAAGTAATTTCCTAGCCAATGCGTACCTGGCTCGAATTGGGATGCTGGCGTTGGGAGTGTTCTTTGTCGGAATGACTTACCAAGTTTCTTTATCTAAATATTTAGAAGCAAATAACCAGGGGGATCGACGAAAGATTTCGCGGGCCTGTGCTTTGCTTCCAACCAACTGGAGAATTTGCCTCGAAAAAGCAAAGCTAGAGATGGAAGCAGGAGCTTTCCAGGAAGCGGAAGTTACACTAAATGAGCTTCTTTGGCAGTACCCGCACCATTTCACGGCCGCATATTATCTCGGCGTTCTTAATTTCAAGCGGCAGAATTACGCGAGAGGTTGTGCCTATTTTTCTTGGTACAACCGTTTATTCCAGGGAAAGATGATTCCGGAAATGGACCAGTATTGTGTCGCCGTTCCGCGAAAAAAAGCTATCAATGAGCTATCTCCTCTTGGGGATTTGCGGGAGAGACAGATCTTTTAAAGAATCGTATCGCGGCCAAAGAGAGAGTCGTCGGTATCCGGATGATCAATATTCTGATGGAGGCCGCGGCTCTCTTTTCGCATTTGGGCGCAGCTTACGATTAAATCCGCTACCGTAACTAGGTTGCGCAGCTCCACTAGATTTTTATTTAGCTTTCTCTCCCAATAGCACTGGTTTATTTCCTGCTTAAGCAGGGCAATTCTGCGGGCCGCATATTCCAGACGACGATTCGAGCGCACGATCCCCACGTAGTTCCACATTAGCGTGCGGATCTCATCCCAGTTATGGGAGATAATCACTTCTTCCTCTTCCGCCTTCGCGAAGCCAGGATTCCACTCCGGAACCTCGGGTTTGAGTGCTTTTTTCACTGATAGAGATTTGCAATAGGCGCCCGCATGCAAGGCCGCGCGGTAAGAAAATACTGCCGCTTCGAGCAGGGAATTAGAGGCTAGGCGATTGGCCCCGTGGAGGCCCGTGTGCGCGCACTCTCCCGCCACGTAGAGGCCCGCCAGATTCGCGCGGCCGTCGAGGTCGCTCATGATACCGCCGCAGGTATAGTGAGCCGCGGGCACCACGGGCACGGGGCCCTTCGTGAGATCAAAGCCAAACTGGAGGCACGTGGAATAGTTGTGGGGAAAGTGAGAGCGCACGAAATCCGCGCCCTTATGGGAGATGTCGAGGTAAACGCAATGATCGCCCCGCTGTTTCATCTCTTTGTCGATCGAGAGGGCCACGATGTCGCGGGGAGCGAGCTCGAGGCTAGGGTGATACTTCGCCATAAATCTTTCGCCGGCTTTATTCACGAGATAGGCGCCTTCGCCGCGCAGGGCTTCGCTGAGCAGCGCCGATTTTGCGTCGGGATGGTAAAGGCAGGTGGGATGGAACTGGATGAATTCCATATTGGCCACGTGTGCGCCGAGGCGGTGGGCCATGGCGATGCCGTCGCCCACGCAGGTGTCGGGATTGGAGGTGTACTTGTATACTTTGCCGGCCCCGCCGGTGGCGATCATAGTAACGTTCGCCGCCACTCCATATACAGTATTTGTTGGTATGTGCAGCAAGTAGGCGCCGAGGCAGGTGGCTCCGGCAGGATTCCGAATTCGTTTCAGCTTATGATCCGAGATGAGATCAACCGCGATCGTTTCGGTGGCGATCTCGATGCGTGGATTGGCCCTCGCGGCGGCGGTAAGCGTCTCCATGATGGCGCGGCCGGTGTGGTCGGCCACATGAAGAACTCTGCGCTCGGAATGCCCGCCCTCACGGGTGAAGTCATACTGATCGATATTGTCTTCCCGGCGCGTGAACTGAACCCCGCGACGGATTAGGTCGCGCACCCGATCCGGGCCTTCGGTGACCACGGTGCGCACGGCTTTCGCCTGAGAGAGGCCGCCGCCGGTGCGGAGAGTATCTTCGATATGGCTTTCAAAACTTTCGCCGTCCATCACGGCTGCAATTCCACCCTGAGCCCAATTGGTGGCGCCTTCGTGCAGCAGCACGCTTTTAGTGATCAGTAGGATCTTCGCTTCCGGATTTCGTTCGGCGAATTCGAGTGCGAAGTTCAGGCCCGCTAGGCCAGATCCAAGCACCAGGGCATCAACTGATTTCATAGACTGCATGGGGGACTTGTATAATAGAGGCGTCTGGAGTGGAATAGGGGGAGCGCTCGTTTCGAAATGAGCCTATGGAAAGGAGATTATTTTGCGTAAACCACTCCGAATTACCGCATTTAGTTTGGTTCTGCTAGCTGCATTGCTTTTTTACGCGGAGCGAAAAAGGGTGGAGGGCGAAGATAGCCTAGCCACCAAAGCTGTAGAAGAAGTTCTTAGTTCGCAGAATCGCTCTCTCGGCAAAAGAATCGAAGAGAGTCTTAGCCAAGCAGACTCCACAGCCAGCCAGGCCTCGCAGCGCTGGCGGAAAAAAGCCAAAATGCGCTCTTTCTTTACCGATACTGCCATGGCGGAGCCCGGCGCGCCGAAGTGGATGATTGTGGGTGGAAAGCGCATTCGTGCCGCCGGCGTGATCGATAATGCTTTACTGGAAGACGCGCTCGAGGCCCACGCGGGGGGAAATACCCGGGTGGCGTTGTTTCTTTCCAAGGGAAAATATTTTCTATTTATTAAAGGGAGCGCCGACGGCTTGCCCTACGCTTCGGCGTACGTTCCCGAGGAATTTTTCTCCGATTTGCGCTCTTCGGAGGGTATTCGTAACTGGATAGCTTTATCCGACGGTACGATCGTCTATCACCCGCTTCATCGTTTCATCGGCTCGAACGGCGCTAATTTGCGCCCGGTTTCCGCCGGAATTCAAGAAATCAGCGCTGGAAAGACCGCTAGCTTCACGGCGCGCTATCTTGGCCTGGAAGCCAAGCCCGCACTAGGAGCATGGTCCAGCTTGCCATCGCTGGGCCTGCTGGCAGGCAGCGAATGGCCCAAAGACCCCGCCGCCACCAATCAAACATCTTTTCTTTACTGGATTGCATTTCTATTCGGTGCCGCCGGGATTTTCTTGCTCGGTTTTTCGCTAAAAGAAGAGGGCGCGAATGAGCGGCGTGAGGCTGATTTTGATTTCGGCGGGCTGGACAATGACGCGCGCGAATATATCGAAACGGTGAAAAGCTCTGCCGATCGCGCGTTGGGGTACGCCCGTCAGCGCGAAGCGGAAGCGGAGCGAGCAAAGGGTGAGAAAATCGTCAGCAGCGTGCGTGCGCGCTTTCTCGAGAGCAAGCTCAAGCTGCTGGATCGGTTCGAAGATTCCATTCTACCGCAGGCTACCGGAAAACATGTATGGGGAGAACTGGGAGCGCTGTTCGCGGACTACGCGCCGGGAATCACCTGTATTACCTACCGCTACTCGCCCTCTTCCTTCTCGCTGGTGCCGGAAAGCGTGTCCACGCGGTCCGATTTGCCCGATAGTGCGCTTGCATTCCTGCAGGACGCACGGATATTCATGGGCAATCTTTCCTACTTGGAGGCCTTAAAAGATACGGAGGCTTTTGGCCGGTGGAACCGAAGCCGTGAAAGGCATATGCCGCTATTCCAGGCGGGTTTTGAGTTTTTTCCATTTACTTCGGCAGGTAAAGGAAAAGGTTTACTGCTTGTTCTCTTCGACGAGCGGATGAACGCCGACGGGGAGCTAGAACAGACGTTCGAATTGATCGCTACCCTTACCCGGCGATTAGGATCGTTTTGCGAACATGTGATGCCCTTGCTACAATCTTCCTATGGAAAAGGTTCCTCAGGGCCGAACCTGGCAAGTGCGTCAAACGACGCTCGAGATCGATCTCGGCCTTCTTGAAAAAAACTACCGTAAGCTTTTAAAACGCGCGCGCGGCGCAGAAATGCTCGTGCTTTTGAAGAGCGACGCCTATGGCCACTCCCACCGAGATATTGCCGCTGCGTTGGAAAAGCTTCCAGCAGATGCGCTTCTGCACGGGTATGGCGTGGCTAACGTAGAAGAAGGAATAGAGCTACGGCGTGAGGGAATCACACGCCCAATTTATATTTTATCTGGCATACAACAGTACAATGAAGAGCTGCATCGTTGCCTCCAAACTTGCGATCTCCTTCCCGTAATCTCTTCGCTGAACGTCTTGCGTCAGCTCAGCCGAACGCTGCGTGAGGCAACCGGAACACGTTCCGTTCACTTAAAGTTCAATACGGGAATGAATCGGCTAGGAATCGATCCTAGCGAGATCGCGGAATGCTTAAAAATATTGCGGGCCTCGCCGGGAATCGACGTTCAAGGTTTGATGAGCCATTTTGCGGCCGGAGAGAAAGCGCGCCTTCCGCTCACTCGCGCTCAAGTAAAATCATTTGATTCGATCGTGGCGGAGTTCGCCAAGCACGGCATCAATCCTCGCTATCGGCATATGGCCAATTCCGCGGGCCTCGCTGCCGGTGCCTATCCAGGCGGCAATCTCGCCAGAATCGGCCTGCATCTCTACGGCGCCGACGACGAGGAGCTTCACCCGATCGCGCGCTGGACGGCGCAGGTATATCAGGTGCGCGATTTGAAAAAGGGAGATCCGGTTGGATACGGGCCGCACTTCCGCGCGAAGAAAAAAATGCGGATGGCAATTCTCGGCGTGGGCTATGGCGATGGGTATCGCCGCGCTTTTTCTAATAAAGCCGAAGTTTTGATCCGGGGCAAGCGATGCCCCGTGATTGGTGCGGTGAGCATGGATCTTACCGCCATCGACGTATCTCGTGTTCCTGGAATTTCCGCCGAAGACCGAGCCACTTTACTCGGCCGCGATGGGGCGGATCGGATAACTGCCGGAGAGCTGGCTGGCCACGCAAAAAGTATTTCCTGGGAAATTCTAACTGGTATTTCGGCCAGAGTGCCAAGGATCTTCCGCGATGGAAAATAAGGACCAAAATATTTGGCTGATTCGCGACGTAAGCAATACAATTCGTGGTCCATTTAAGCATCTAGAAGTGCTTAACCTAATCAAGAAAAAACAATTAAAGAACAAAACGGAACTGTCGCGCGCGAATTCTTATTGGTTTGCGGTGGAAGAAAAAATTGAGCTAGCCCGTTTTTTCCCTGAGCTTGGCCTCGAAGCTCCGCCGGAAGAAGAGCGGCAAACCCAGATGACGGCCACGCTGACGCACTCGGATCCCGAGCCGGAAGAGGCCACTAAATTTTTATCTACGCCCAACGCTAAAAGTTTGGTGGAAGAGAAAGTTTCGGGTGCCGAGTGGCTGAATCAGGAGATGGCGGAGGAATTCGGCGAATTCGAAGATCTTTCGCTCGTGACCGATACTTCCACTGCGGCACCGTTGCCTTCCGAACCTACGCCCGATGAAATGCCCACTTTTGATGGAAAAGCGGCCGACGAAATGCTCAAGCGAGCCACGGTGAAGGCGGATACCTTGCCCAGCGAACTGAAGGACTTCCAGGGGTCTCGGCCTAAGCCCATTAATACGCTTATGCGCGGGCCCGAGAGAGCTGCGGGCGTTGGCTCCAGCATGGTGCAGGTTCCGATCGAAAAAAACGAAAGCCCTCCCAATATTCTCTCAATTGAAAGCGAAGAGGCCGCCGCCGCCAAGCGCCAGCGGCATTTTAACACCACGATAGGCATCGTGGCGTTTATGATTGCGGGATTCTTAGGTTACATATGGTTCTCCAAGAACCAGACCGCCGAGAAACCCAAAGCGGCGGTAACTGCCATTAAGCAAAGTAATTTAACTCCCGAGGAGGCGCTGAAGCGTTCCCTGGCGTTATACGACCTTCAAGGGGCGAAGGAGGCTATTTCCTCGATGGAATCCGCTTCCACCGGGAAGGAGAAAGTTTTTCTCGGCGTCGCTCAGGCTTTGGTGAAGCGCGAGTTTCTATTCGATTCCGAGGGTGCGCTGAGTAATTTGCAGCAGGTGCGCGCGGTGGCTACTGATGTCCGCACGAAAAATGAGATTGAAAATCTGTTCGCCATGTATGTTTTTGACCGCGATCCCGAGGCTGCTGCGGAAATTCTGCGCAAGCTGATCGCCGCTGAGCCGAACGTACCGATGTATAAATACAACTTAGCCGTTGCCCTCCTGCGCTCTAATAAGGGCGAAGAAGCAATGACGGTTATTGCCCCGTTGGCCAATTCCCTACGAGAAGACGATCCTCTTTTTGCCGACGCCTCCTTTGCTCTGGGGTGGGCTTATGAGCTGGATCCGAAATCGAGAGATATTTCCGAAGCGGCCTTTTTGCGGGCCATCTCCGCTGATCCTTCTTCGGCCAAATCCCGGCTGGGTTTGGCGATTCACCGCCTGCGCCGCATTGGTTTTCGTGGATCTGAAACTGATTTCCGCGCGTTCGTAGATTCCGCTCCGGACCTTGATCCGCCTTCGCGCATCATTAATTTCCGAAAAATGCAGGCCCCCGAATTTTATAATTCCGCTCGTAGCTGGATCCGCGAGCTCAATTTAGATGGACCGATGGGCAGTAAGCCATCGCCGCTGATCATGGCCGTTGATGCGATTCTTTCCTGCTTGCAAAACCGTACTGGCGAAGCCGGGAAAATTCTCGAAGGAGCGATGTCCTCGGCAAATGGGGACTTTAGCGTGCTTAAAGCTATGGGATACCATCGCTGGAAAGAAGGCCGTTACGCTGAGATTGTGGAACTATTTCGCGACGTACCGAAAGACAAAATGGGTTTTTCGGTTCCCTTCATGTTGGGCAAAGCCTACGTGAAGCTCGATCGATCTCCGCTTGCCCAAAAGATGTTTGAAGTCCTTACGGTTTCTTCTCCGGGGCGCAGCGAAGGTTGGGCCTTACTCGGGGAACGCCTTTTAGAGAGCGGAAAAAAAGCCGACGCGCAAACTAAGCTGACCAATGCCCTTCGTAAAGATCCATTCGACCTCACCGCCGTGCGCGCGCTTGACCGTATGGGCCAACAGGAAGTATTTTCCGACGAGATCATGGAAAATCTTCCCTTCTGAGGCCCGCGCATGCTGCATCCTTTTCAAGCCGCGTACTATTCCGCAAAGCATCGCCCGCGCTTGGCTGATCTAACCGTTTCCGATCTGGACACTGCCGAGCATCTATGGGGCGGGCCTGATTATTCTCGTGCTTTTCGCAACGTGCTGGTGGGATTTCCCGAGCAGCGCGGCGAAGCCTGGCAGGCCTGGATTTCGGGTGGCGATATTGAATTGTCGGACGATCCTTCTTTTTATGCCCTTCACCAACGCCAAGAAGTAGATGGGCAAGCCGTCGATCGGTGGGCGGTGTATGTGGCTCTGGACGTGCACGAGCCACAGCTATTCGTGCATGAGGACGTATTGACGGAAGGGGTAGAACGCGCGCGCCAAGGAACGGAAGCCTGTGAAGCGGATATGGCCCCAATTTTTGTGGGATGCGAAGAGAGCATCGGCGGAGAGCTTCACGCCATTTTGGAGGGCGCGTGCCAGGGCCGCAAGGCGATGCTTTCTTTTTCCAGCGAAAAATACGGACACCACTCGGTATGGGATCTTACTGATCCCGCATTCACGAAAAAAATTCAGGCGTTATTTTCTGGCGCCCCGCTTTTTCTTCTAGATGGCCATCATCGCCTTGCTGCCGCCAAAGAAAATGCTCGGGTGGGCCTTGGTGATGGGAAAATTCTTGCCTGTATTTGCTCTATGGCCCGTTCCGATACTCTCATTTTGCCAATTCATCGTGCCGTTCACTACGAACGCTGGATGTTGCCTGAGGTTTTGCTGGCTGATTTGGAGCGTTCGGGTTGCCGGATAAGTGAGCCGGAAGAATTGCGCGTGGGCAATATTGCAGAATTTTTGGCTTCGTATCAGTCCAGCGAACCTCACTGCGTGGTATTGCATTCGCACCACGAAAAGCCAAGGCTGGTTCATTTGCCACGGGCACAAAAAGAAGTGCCTGAATTGCAAATGCTACCAGTAGCCTGCCTGGATTTTGCAGTGTTAAATCAACACGCTCAAATAACGGCCATTCCGGTCTCGGGCCTGGCCCTGCTACTCGAGCAGCTTGCGCTGGATCAGGCCCAGGTTGGTTTTTTTCTGCCCGCCTCCACTCCCGCTCAAGTGCGGGCGATCGCTCTCGGGCGCTCGCGTATGCCGCGAAAATCCACGCGTTTCGTGCCCAAGCCTACCTTGGGCCTTCTTTGCCGGCCTTGGGTTAGCTCCGGCTAAAACCGCGCCTGGCGAAAATGAATATCGCGCACCATCTCTTGGCCCAGTGCTTCGTTTAGTTTTTTTTGTATCTGATGGCGCTTCGCCGTGAGTTCGGTGGTCCAAATGGGATGCTGGGTTTCTACAAATAGGATTCCATTCCGGAAACCCACCGGTTTGGCCTGCTTGGAAATATCTTGGCCTACGGCTTTGGGCCAGGCCCCAAATACGCGCACTTCCTCGCCCACGGCTTTAGGCATGGAGGTTTTCAGAAAGTCTTGGAGAACCTCTCCGATCCGGAGTGGACCGCTTTTTTTCTTGGAGCGTTTGTCCATGCGTTCTTGTAGCAGTGGTTCTATGTTACATACAAGGCATGAAGGGAAAGCTGCTTTTTCTGCTGTGCGCAATCGGCCTATTTTCGGGCTGTGCCTACCATTTTCAAGATCGAAAAAACCCCCTTCAAAAAGTTGGGATTGAGAAGATCTACGTAACTAGTTTCAAAAACCGCACGTATCGCCCTGGCGTGGAAAATCTTTTTACCACGGCCATAATCCGGGAAATCCAGAAGTCCCGGTCCTTTCAATTAGTGAATTCCGAAAAAGAGGCCGATGCCGTTTTAAGCGGAGAAGTAATGGCTGCGGACACCTCTTTGGCCGACCAGAAGGCCGTGGTGCTCAATACCGAGCTGAATGAACAAGTGAGCGTGGGAACACAGTTCAGTGCCTCGGTTACTTGCGACGTACGATTGACGGATACCTTCGGTCGCGTGCTTTTCACTCGTTCGGAAACTGGGGCAAAAATTTACCCCGGTGCTACCAATATCGGAGACGCCGGTGCTACGAATTCTCTTTTGAACGATAGCGAGCAGCGCTTAGCCATCCAGTTTTTGGCCTCGCAGATGATGGCCAGCGTTTATCAACGAATGATTGATATCTTTTAATTATGGCCGTTCTTAGCGAAAACCGTATTAAGGAAGAGCTACAGAAGAAGAAGCTTCGCGGGTTTTATCTCTTCGTTGGCGAGGATACTTTTAAGCAGGATCACTACGCCGATCAAGTCGCCGCGGTCCTTTTTGCCGGGTCTGCTAATCCCGTAAAGGACATTCTCTACGGAGATGAGCTTGAGCCGGAGCGATTGCTCGACGATGCTCGCACGCTATCGCTCTGGGACCCGCAAAAAATGATTCTGATCCGTCACGGAGAAAGAGTTTCCGCGAAACAATGGGAGATTCTTCTGCCCCTGATTCAGGATCCGCCCGAGCGTTGCACGCTGCTCATTCAGGCCAGCAAAGTAGACGGGCGCGTAAAGTTTTTCCAGGCAGTGGCCAAGGCCGGCGAGGCGGTGGTGCAGGTAAAGCTGGAGCCGGCCGTAGGGGGAGAATGGAATTTGTGGCTGCAATCCTTTCTTCGGGACTGTGGCAAAGAGCTCGCACCCGATGCGCGGCAATTGCTAGTGGACTGGAATAGCGGAGGATCGCTATCCGAGCTGAAGCACGCCCTCGATCGCGCGGCGCTGTATGCTGGAGAGCATCTGGAAATTAAGAAAGAGCATATCGCCGCCGTTGGCTTCAAGGTTTCTCCCGAAGATGTTTTTGGTTTTAGTGGCGGAGTGCTTTCTGGCGACCGGGGAGCGGCGCTCGCTTTATTGGAGAGCTTGCTGCGGCAAGGGGAAGAGCCGATTGCCCTGGTAGGGCTGCTGGCCCGGCAATATCGCTGGCTGCTGGGGATCCTTGCCTCCAGGGCAGAAGGTAAAAGCGATACGAGTATTACCTCGGAGTGGGGGATTTTTCCTGGTGCCGCTAAAGTATTGCTGCCCGCTTCCCGCCGCTTGGGCGGAAAAGGCGTGATCCAGGGGCTAGCACGGCTAGCCGAAGCAGATGCGCTCTTAAAGAGTTCCAGGCTGCCTAACAGCCATATTGTAACCCGGCTGGTTCTGCAGTTAACTGCCTGATATTTTCTTCGCGCAAAAAACAAAAGCCGCTGAACGATCAGCGGCTTTTGCCCGTTTTAGATGTGTTCTGAACTTAACTTATGCGCTCTTGGAACTAGCGGTAGCTTTATTGAGGGCTTTTGCGAGACGCGAAATTTTGCGGGAGGCGCGGCCCTTAGGAAGCGCTCCTTTGTGAGCAGCCTTGGCGATGATCGAAGACGATTCGATCAAAACTTTGGCAGCTGATTTTGCGTCGCTGCGAATTGCATCCACTGCTTTAGCGGTGGCGGTCTTCACGATCGAGCGGTTAGAGCGGTTACGCTCACGGCGCTTAATGTTCTGACGGTTACGTTTCTCTGCTTGTTTTACGTTTGCCATAAAATCCTATTCCTCGTCGAATTTAGAAGGAGACCAAGGGTCATCGCCTTCTTCTTCTTCATCGTCGGCTTCTTCTTCGTTGAACTCTTCCCAGCTCTCCGTGCCTTCTTCCGCTTCTTCGCCTTCGGCGGCTACGCCGAAGCCACTGCGGTTTTTCTCTTGAAATTCTTCTGCCTTGAAAAGGGAAGCGCCGGCAACGCCAGCCGCGGCTGCGCCAACGGCGGCCTTCTTCATCGTGTCTTTTTTCGGCGCTGCTTTTTTCGCAGTCTTTTTGGGAGCTGCCGCTTTTTTAGCCGTCTTTTTTGGGGCCGCTTTTTTTGCGGTTTTTTTGGTAGCCGCTTTTTTGGTGGCTTTCTTCGCGGTTTTTTTCGCGGCTTTTTTAGCCGGTTTCTTCGCGGTTTTTTTGGTCTTTTTCTTGGCCATAACTGCTCCTAAAACGTTTGATAAAAAGTTGAACACTCGGGAATGAGCCCACTCAGTCTTCCCATGACGGAAACGATTTGACAACTACTAGTGTTTTATTTTGCGAAGGTCATCTTGGATACGTGCGGCCGAATCGCCGGCGCCAAAACGATTAAAGGGATTGGACCACTGGAGTCCAATTTGGCTTGGATCATTAGTGGCTCTTCCGCCCGCCTGGAGGGTTTTAAAGGACACGAAACGTACGGAATAACCGCTACGCCCTATATCCAGTCCGAGCTCGGAATTGGCCGCGATACCGAGGTCGGCGTCTAGGGCGGTTTTTTGGTTATTCCAGGAGGTTAGCTGCCGTCGCTGGGGCTGCGACATTCCGGCCACGGTGAAACGAGGTCCAATGCCTTTTACGTAAGAGAGCAGCTCGGGTTCGTCGTTCAGGAGAGGGTCGGGAATAAAATGGTGACGCATCTGATTCTGGCTTTCCATAAACCCAAAAAGAGCCGCCCACTTATCATCGGACATAACCGCCGCTAAAAAGGCCGCGAAAGGACCGCGTTCTAGGGTATCTCGCTGAGTAATATCGCCCACGAGGTAGCCTGCCACCCGCGAGCGCAAAAATTCGAGGCCACCGCTACCACCATTTTGGTTTACGGGAACCACGGGAGCACTAAGGGCAAAATACTTTCCTTGGTAGACGGGGTTATCTTCAAAAAGACCGATGCTCTCGGGGGCATCGAAGTTGGCGGGAACCGTATAATACCCGACTTCCCAGGGTGCATATGCGCCAGCTAGGCGGGCCCCAATATCTAGCCGATTCGTATAGGCCATGGCGGCGCGAATATACCCAAGGTGGGACAGGCGCGTGAACCCGCCCAAAGCGGAATCGGTATCGTCGGCGGAAACGAGAGGATTGGGAAAACCGAGGGTAGAAATATCGCCCTTTTCGAGGAGACCTTGGGCCAGCATGAGGTGATTTTGATCCAGCCCAATGTCCTTACCCACGCGACTGCCAAAGGGCTTGGCCGCGGAATAGGCCGAGAGGCTCACGGTGCCATCGGTTCCAAAGGGGGAAAATAGCAGTCTTGCGCGCGCCTGGAGGCGGACGGCGTAGTAGGTAATCACGTTAGGGTCCTTCGTGACCCCGAAGGGGAATCGCGGGATGATTCTAAGCTCACGAAATTGCCGGCAGTTACCGCGGTCTTCGGAGGTGCCGGTCATGGTTTCAAATTTGGAATTCGCCACGGCCACCGGCCCCACGATTTCGTTGAATCGCGCTAGAATGGGGGGATTGCGAAGATCCGGATTCACTGCAACGCTGCCGGCGCTCGTGGGCAAGAGTTCCGTGAGCTCGATATTGGAAAATATTCCATTGTCGCCCAAGCCGACCAAATTATTTTTGGCGCTAAGGAAGGATTGGAGCGGCCGCTCGAAGTAATCGAGTTTTTTATTTTCACTCACGAGGCCGCGGAACGTATTGATCGAATCTTCGGTGATCGTGAGGCTGGATCCTTCCGCTTCGAGATTCAGGTTGAGCACTTCTTCGTAGTTATCGATGCGGGCGCGCAAGATGGCCATGCGGGGAAGAATTCCGATACGCTCGAGGCCGTTGCTGAAAGGGAAGGGGTCGTCGGCATCTTGGCCAGTGCGAAGCATGGATAGGCTATCTTGGATCGGATAGAGATTGAAAAGCCAAGCGATGAGAAATTGGCGGTTAATATCCGTACGGGAGAAACAGTCGGCCAGCTTTTTATCGATAATCTGGTTCGTGGCGCCACGAACGGCGGCTACGATCGGATCGGCCACCCCCCAGCCGCCACCGCTCGGAAACTCCGGAATCCCCGCTACGCCTTTTTTCTGGCAGTAGTTATTGTCCTTATCGAAGATCACGCAGACCGTGGGCAAAAAATCACCTTCGGTTTCGTTGATGGTTTCCCGACGATCGAAGATTTGAAAGTTATAGCGCGCATCACCCGATACAGGCGGGCAGCCGGCAAAGGGATTGAGCGCTCCGCCGGAATTCATGGGGTAGCAGGGCAGGGCCGCGTTCTGCCCGCGCACCGTATAGTAAAAAAGAAATTCTTTCAGGGCTCGGCGCATCTCGTAGTTCAGGTAGCCCACGGCGGTGAGCTGTCGGGCCTGTACGGCGGCACCTGCGTAGGCGGCGGCGTCGGCGGCATTTTGTAAATTGATCTTCGCGTGCACAAGCATCCCGATATTCGTCGTAAAAGCGAATAGCAGGATCATCGTGGAGATGAAGAGCGCCATGAACAGGGAGGTCTGTCCACGCTCTCCGCGTAGGCGTCGGCTTAGCATGTTCTGTGAATTTTACGTCCGCCAGTGAAGCGGGTCAAAAACTCTTTCGATCGAACAGAAGGGAATCAGCATGGGGTTGTGATTGGCAATCGCCACGGGCACTTCGGTTTCGCCTTCGCGCGTGGCCACAAGGAAATAACCGGGCTTTTCGAGCTGATTCTTGAGGAAATCAAAGGCCGCGAGGTTTCCTTGGCGAATTCTTTGAGCTGCGCCGCTATCGCAGACGATTTTTGGTAAATGCGAAACGGCCTGGGTGATTCCCTGAAGCTTGAGCTCGTCCGTAGCGGTATCGAGAACCTGCTGAAGAGAGAGGGCATCGCTTACACGGAAAGAGGAGGAGCCAATACGGCGAAGCGAGATGAGATGGGCGCAGGTACCAGCGGCCCGCGCCAAGTCTACGGCGAGCACGCGAATATAGGTTCCGCCTCCGCACTGTACGCGAAACCGGAGCCTATTTTTTTCGGCCTCTTGGATTTCAATTTCCCGCACGAATACTTCCCGTGGCTTGGCTTCCACGGCTTCGCCCTTGCGGGCATACTCGTAGAGCGGCTTTCCCTTTACTTTGATGGCGGAATAAATCGGCGGGGTTTGGGTAATGCGGCCCAAGAATGGTTCGGTGAGGGTTTGCCATGCGGCCTGATCAAGACTCGGAACTTCCGCGGTGGCAATTACTTCACCTTCGGGATCGCCGGTGGCCGTTTCGCTGCCGATCTGAGCTTCTGCCTCGTATTCCTTTTCGCCTTCGAGAAGAAAGCGCGCCACTTTCGTTGCTTCGCCGAGTAAAACTACTAGGAGCCCGGTGGCAAAGGGATCAAGGGTGCCGCCATGGCCGATGCGGGCAAATTTATGCTTTCTCTTGATCTGATTAGTCACGTCGGCGGAGCTCATGCCCGCGGGTTTATCCACGAGGAGCACGCCGGAACGAAGGGAGAGGCTCATTCGCCGTCTTTCTCTTCGGGCGCGCCCTTTTTCTTGCGATAAACGGGCTGAATGCCTTCGGCAGGATCGCCCTTTTCTTTTCGGTAGGCGGAGGTTTCTTTTTCCAGCCCAGCGGCTTCCGACAGCGCTTCATTTACGGTGGCCGCGCGATCAAAGATCTTATCGAATTTGAAATGTAGATGAGGATGCATCTTCATCGGAATACGCTTGATCAGCAGGCGGTGGATGAAGCCGTTGGCGCTTTCGAGGGCGGCGAGGGCGGCTTTTACGTCGGGATCTTTTTGTTCGCGCCCCATGAAAGAAACCCAAACCGTGGCATTGCGCAGATCGGGCGTAAGTTCCACGCCGGAAAAAGTGATCATGCCCACGCGTTCTAGGCGGGGATCACTGATATCCTGGCGGGCGATTTTAACGAGCTCCTCACGGATGGCGTTAGCTACCTGCTTATTTCGGCGATTCGGATCCGGCATGGGAAATCACGTACAAGGTTGCCGCTCGTTACTAGAGCGTCTGCTTCACGAGCTCCACGTTGTAGACATTGATTATGTCGTTAGGAAGGAACTTCTCGAAGTTCTCCACGCCAATACCGCACTCCTGGCCCTTGATGGTTTCCGAAGCGTCGTCTTTGAACCGGCGCAGAGAAACGACTTTGCCTTCGGCCACGATATCTTTTCCGCGCATCACGCGGGCGAAAGAGTTGCGGACCACTTTGCCGTCTACCACTACGGATCCGGCTACGGTGCCAAGTTTGGAAACAGTGAACACTTGCTTCACCTCCGCCTTACCGATCTGGGTCTCGCGGCGGATAGGCTCAAGCAGATTTTCCATCGATTCGCGAACTTGGTCGAGCAGCTGGTAGATGATCGAATAGTGGTGCACTTCCACTTTTTCACGCTTGGCCACGTCCCGCGCCTTACCGTCGGGCTTGGAGTTGAAGCCAATGATCAGCGCGTTGGCGGTTTTCGCCATATTCACGTCGTTTTCATTGATCACGCCCACTCCGCATTGGATTACCTTCGCTTTTACTTTGTCGCTCTTGATCTTCTCGATCGATTCGCGAATGGCTTCGGCAGATCCGTACACATCGGCTTTCACGAGCACGTTAAGCTCCTTCATGCCTTTGACCGGCATCTTTGCGAGGAGCTCTTCCATCGTGAGAGGTTTGGCCACGGTTGCGGCCGTCTTTTTCTCAAGCGCTTTTTTGCGGCGATCTTCAGAAATTTCTTTTGCGGCAGACTCGTCTTTCACCACGTTAAAAGAATCGCCGGCGGAGGGGATGTCGTTCAAGCCGTAAATTTCCGCAGGAAATCCTGGGGCAACTTCGGTGATGTTCTGGCCACGGTCGTTCATCATGGCGCGAATGCGCCCGTAGGCGGTACCGACTACCATGAAGTCGCCGTTGCGAAGGGTGCCTTTTTTCACGAGAAGGTCGGCCACGATTCCGCGGCCTTTTTCCATGCGGGCTTCGAGGATAATTCCCTCGGCGGCACGCTCCGGATCGGCCTTAAGATCGAGAACCTCAGCCTGAATCTGAATGGTGGCGAGCAAATCTTCGATCCCGGTTTTCTTCAGCGCCGAAATTGGAACGAGGGGAACTTCCCCGCCCCATTCTTCCACCAGCACGTTATTGGCCGAGAGATCTTTTTTCAGACGTTCCACATTCGCATCTGGCTTATCCATTTTATTGGCGGCCACGATGATCGGAACTTTTGCGTTGATCGCGTGCTGAATCGCTTCCTTGGTTTGCGGCATGATCGAATCGTCGGCCGCTACCACCAGCACTACGATGTCGGTCACCGTGGCGCCGCGCGAACGCATGTTCGCGAAGGCTTCGTGGCCGGGGGTATCGAGGAAGGTGATCGGCTTGCCGTTGATCATCACGGAATAGGCGCCGATATGTTGGGTAATTCCACCGGCTTCACCGGCGGCTACGTCGGCTTTGCGGATAGCATCGAGGAGAGAGGTCTTCCCGTGATCCACGTGTCCCATCACGGTAATGATCGGCGGACGCAGAACAAACCGGTCTGAAGACTCTTCCGCTTTAAGGATTTCGGCTTCGTTGAAGGCAACGTTTTCTACTTCCCAGCCAAATTCTTGAGCGATCAAGGTGGCGGTATCGAAATCGATTGCTTGATTTAGCCCGGCCATCACGCCGAGCTGCACGAGCTTCTTCATTACATCGTTACCTTTTTCGCCCATACGCTGAGCGAGCTCGGAAACGATGATTCTGTCTTCCATGCGGATCTTCTTTTTATGAGCCGCCATTTCGGTGATCTCCGTCTGCTTCACTTGCTTGCCGGGAGGCAACTTTTTGCGTTTCGGCTGAAACACGAGCTCGCGTTTACGGAAATCGGAGATTCTGATTTCTTCGGGAGTAGGGCCGCGGGTGGTATTACCGCCGCGCTTGTTTTTGCCTTCTTCTTCCTTCGCCGTATAAGAAGTCATGGGCCGGAACATGTCCGTGCCTTCGGCAGAAGTTTGCTGGGGAGCAGATCCGGGCGGACGAGGGCGATTGGCCGCCGGGCCACCGGGAGTACGGTAGGTGGGAGCACTGGGGCGGCTTCCGGGAACTACCGGAGGAGCAGCCTGAATGATTTTTAGGCGGCGGGCAGTGCCTTCGCCGGAAAGCTCATCTTTTTCCACCACGCGCTGGTGCTGATTGGGAGTGCGGAAAATAACTTTCGTGCCGGGAGCATTCATCCTAGGCGTGAAATCCATCGTGGGCTTGCGAGGAGCTTCGGGGGCAGCTGGAGCCGGGGCGGTGGCCACGGGGGCAGCTGGAGCTTCGGGTATTTCAGTGGCGGCTGGAGCGGTTTCAGGAGCCGCCATTTCCATTTCGGGAGCCGCGGCTTCAGCCACAGGGGCTTCTTCCTGCGGTTCCATTGAAGCGGTTGCTTCTTGCTCGGGAATGGAGGTGCTTTCGGGCTCGGTGCCTTCACTGCCCACGCGGCGCTTAATAACTTTACGTTTAGGCTCTTCGTTCGCCGAAGCGGCTTTTTTCGCCACTGCGGTTTTTGCCGGCTTGGGCGCTTCTTCCGCGGCGGCTTTTTTCGCTGTTGGTTTTTTCGCGGCCGAAGCGGCGCCCGCGGGCGCAGTCGCCGAAGCGCGCTTTTTAACGGCGCCCGCTTTGGCGGCGGGTTTATTGCTTTTATTTAGCGCATCACGAATGGCCTGCGCTTGATCGGCGGCCAGGCTGCTCATGTGGCTCTTCACTTCGATATTTATCTGTTTCAGTTTATCGAGCAAAGTAAATGAATCCAGTCCGAGCTCTTTAGCGAGCTCAAAGACTTTCAGGGATTCTTGTTGTTGTTCAGACATTCTCTAGTATCTCCAAATCCATCAAACCGTTAGTTTAGGTATCCTTCAGGGGCCCCAACTACTCCGGTTTTTTTTCGCCTCCACCGGCGTTAGCAAAGGCCTCTTTCAGGCGGGCATCTGCATTAGCGAGTGATGCATTTTTGTTTCCGGCGCTTCCGGGAGTGGGCAGAGTTGTGTCGGCATTGCGTCCGGAAGCGGCTTCCATCCCCATGGCTTGCACGGCAGCTTCGGCCTTACGCTTCAGCTCAGCGGCTCCGCCCTCGGTATCGAAACCGGGGATGCGGGCCAGAGTTTCCACCGGCTGGCGGGAGAGATCGAGCACGTTCAAGAAACCACACTGATAGATCGACTGCGCCAGCGTTTCGTTGAGGCCTTCGATATTCTGTAAATTGATGATCGCATTTTTAGTGCGCATATCGAGCTTCGATTTCGAGAGGATATCCACTTTCCAGCCCGTGATCTGGGAGGCAAGGCGCACGTTTTGGCCTTTGCGCCCGATGGCGAGGGAGAGCTGGTCGTCTTCCACCACGATCTCGAGAGTATTGGTGGCCGGAATCACGCGTACCATCGAAATTTCGGCGGGAGCGAGTGCCGAGCGAACGAATACGGTTACGTCTTCGTTCCACGGAATGATGTCGATCTTCTCGCCGCGCAGTTCTTGCACCACGTTTTGCACGCGGATACCTTTCATGCCCACGCAGGCGCCTACCGGATCCACGTCGCGGTCGTTGGAGTAAACGGCGATTTTCGCGCGTTCTCCTGGTTCACGCACGCAGAGGCGGATCTCCACCACTTCTTCGGCGATTTCGGGTACTTCCATTTCGAAGAGCTGGATCAGATAGTTAGGCGAAGTGCGCGAGAGGATCAACTGGGGGCCGCGAGCCGATTCGGCTACGTCTTCCAGCAATGCCTGCACGCGATCGCCTGGCTTGTACTGTTCGCCGGGAATCGTGCCTTGGCGGGTCATGATGGCTTCGGTGCGGCCGAGATCCACGATCACGTTTCCGCGCTCCATCCGGCGGGCGATCCCACTGATGATCTGGCCTTTACGGCCGATGTATTCTTTGAAGATGATATCGCGCTCGGCATCGCGCACTTTCTGCAGGATGATCTGGCGGGCGGTTCCCGCATCGATGCGGCCGAAATTCACATTCTCGAGCTTGATGCCAAGCTCGTCGTTCAGCTTGGCTTCTTCGTCGAGCTTTTTGGCTTCTTCGAGGGCGATTTCACGGTCATCGTCGGCGATTTTATCGTCGTTCTCTACTACACGCTTAAATTGAAAAATTTCCACTTCACCCGAATCGTTATTCCAATGAGCTTCAAGCTCCGCCGTGGGGCCGAGTTTCTTTTTGGCGGCCATTAGCATCGCCTGTTCGAGAGCTTCGATGATGATTTCACGGCTGATGCCACGGTCTTTGCCTACGGCATCGATCACTCTGCTTAGTTCGGAGAAATTCATGTTGATTCCTTTTCTATTTTCTAATCGACGGATAATTCGCTGGTGAGATCAAGGTGCGCCTTGGCTATCAGGGCAAACGGGATCTTGAACCGCTCGTTATCCGTCTCCATTTCTACGAAGTCCCCGGAAAATCCCCGGAGAATTCCAAAAAAATTCTTCTGCTTCTGGTGATGCTCGAAATACTTCGAGTTCGCCATTTCTTCCGCCGTGAGTGCGCGGTGGGTTTTGATCTGCACTCGCTTGCCCGCATGCTGGCTGAAATCACTGGGCTTCTTGAGCGGCCGATCGATACCTGGACTAGAAACTTCCAGCGTGAAAGTTTCTGAAAGCATTGCAATAAATTCCGGGCTCTCGAAAAGAGGATCGAGTCCATTATCTACGGCGACGCAATCCTCAAACGAAATCGGATTTCCAGAAAGACTGTCGATGAAAAGCCGAAGCAGTGCGCCTCCATGAGCGGTCCGGGGCTGGTATTCCAGTTCCAGAAGCTCATAACCCAGGGTTTTCACCGAGGGGGCGATTATGCTTTCGAGCCGTTCCGCGAGGGAAGTCGGTCCGTTGGTCATCCTATTGATTCCATTAAGTTTTTTCGCAACTTCGCCCCGCGAAGAACTTTTCCTTCGAAGCGCGAACGAACAGAATTAGTGCGAGCTAAAAGAAAAAGCCCCTCGGATGAGAAGCTCAGGGGCTTCAATAACAAATTGAACCTTGAAATGCAAGGAAGGAAACGCATTGAATTCACTAGTGAATCAGATTTTTTTGGATTCGGCCGAAGAAGTAAATAGGTCGAGAAAGATGAATGAATTCGGCCCGCTTCTCGACGGAAATTGACACCATTCTTACCGGAGCGGAAAATGAACAGAGGCCGAGGATGGCCAGGAGCGAAGGATATGCTCGGAACGACAACCAAACGGATTTGGATTCTTCTATTAGGCTTGGTTCTGGCGTCGGCCTGTTCGGCGCGGCCTTCCGGCGCTTCCGCTTCGGGACGCATCGTGAATTTCACCAATTGCCAGCTTCCGGCCGACCAAGGACGGAATAGCTTACAGGGATCCTGGGCTTCGATTCCCGTGCCCGTGGTTTTCGACAATGATTTTTATCTGACCGACAACGGCGAGATATTGCCCGCTCTCCGCAGTGCTACGAATACTTGGAACGGATGGGCGAATCTTCGGGGCCGCAGCGGATTCTCGATTACCAACGATGGAACCGGGACGGAAGCTGGGCGCGAGATCCCCGCCTTATCAGATTGCTCCCAGGCGACCTATACTTCCCAAGTCACCGACGTGGTGGGTATCTGGAAAATTACCGCCTCCGGCACGCACCAAAACATCCGATCTTCTTGCGCGGTTACCTCCACGGGGGCTCCGGGCCGCCTGCTTCCCACTGGGGTGCAGGGACAAACGGATTGGATCACGCTGGGCGGACGGATCACGGGCTCTAGTATTTTGCTGAACTTCGAGGAATTTAATGCGCCGGGAAAAATGCGCGTGGATGTGGAGAGTCTTTTGCTGCACGAGCTTGGCCACGTATTGGGTTTGCTTCACAGCTGCAATGGTTCCACTGCCGACTCCACGGACGGAACGAGCGCGCCCGCATGCAATGCCGGCCTCAATAGCCAGTACCTCGATGCCGTGATGTTTCCGTTCCTGGAAGTGAATCTCATCCGGCGCAAGCTCGGGCAGAACGACTACAATCGTATTAATTGTTTGTATTAGTGGTTTTTGGCGGTGCTATTAATCCGCGCTAGCCCCGCCGCTGCAGAGCGGGCTATCGGCGTTGGCGTCGTTACATAGCGGTACGATCACCGGGGCAGAGCTTTTCTTCGCGGGCTCACAGCTTACGCTAGCTTTTACTTCGCATACGAGCTCAGAAACTTTGCTTTTGGGCTTATCGCTGATCGGCATAAGCGTCCACTTCGTGCTGCCTTTTCGCTGGATCACCGAGAAGCGGTGGTCCAGGGTGGCCGACTTTAAAATTTTCAGCTCACAGCCGGAATCGCTGAGGTCGCGCTCGATGCTTACGGGAAAATCGGCGATGACGCTAGGCCCGGCAAAGGAGCTCTTGGTGAAGGTATAGTGGTAAACGCCGTCTTTTTCCATGATCTCCACGTAGCTTCCGCCATCCGAGATTCTTTGGGCCGGTTTGCAATAAATTTCTGCCCGGCGCTCGGCGTGGGCGATTTGAGTGAAAGAGGCAAGGGCGATAACAAGTTGAATGATCATCCTACTAGGCCTTTCGAGCGGAGTAATTTATCGGCAGCTGGATTCATATAGAGCACGGGAATAAAGTTCACTACGCTCGACAGGATCCGGATAATGGAGTTTTCTTTATCAATCAGAAGCGAAACGTTACCTTGGCGGTCCATGATCTTTACGGGATCGCGTTCCTGGAGGAGATTGTCGCCCGTACGTTTTCGTACGATGTCGTTCATCGAGCGGGAGAATACGATATCGCTGTCGGGAATATCGTAGAGCAGCCATTCGGTGCCGTCACCGTGGTCGCGGATGCAGGCCTCGAAGTTGTTCACGAGCTCTTGGATTTTTTTCACTAAGGCCTCGCGTTTCCGCAGGCCATCCTCGTCCCGGGTAACGAGCTTGTGTTCGAAGGGAGCGAGCTGGTACTCGATTGGGCTCTGGCGGAACAGAAGCATCTTCATCATTTCCTGGATCTTTGGGTTCTTCACCGTTTTATCTAGGTAGGCTTGGTGCACGATATTCATGAAGTAGAAATCGTTGAACCCAAAGAAGCGCTCCGGATCCTTTTCCACCATCCCGAGGATGTCCTGGAACTGGTGCATCATGCGTTTTTCGAGCAAATGCTTGGTGATCGTTTCGGCGAGGATATCGTATTTTGCACCGCCGGAATTGCGCACCACCTGCGAATACCAGCCAAAGCGCGCGATCAGGAAATCTTCTACGGCGTGGAGCGCATTGTCCTTGATGGCGAGCCCGGGTTTTCCGTCGCCCGTATCGAACGCCGTCATGTGGTGCA
This sequence comes from Bacteriovoracia bacterium, assembly GCA_050246755.1. Taxonomy (GTDB): domain Bacteria; phylum Bdellovibrionota; class UBA1018; order CAIPTA01; family CAIPTA01; genus JAKFYM01. The sequence goes on along the minus strand of JBFWVL010000001.1, from coordinate 906,009 downwards.
GGATGAACTCGCGGTCGATCTGCCCGTATTTTAGCCCGGTATAGTAGGCATCGCGCATGAGGTAGTCCATGCGGTCGCAATCCACTTCCGAGTGGAGAATCTGGTTTCCGAGGATGCTGCTGCTGGCGCCCTTCACGAAGTGGGCAATTTCCTGGGTATCGATACCATCGTCTTGCAGGATCTTGGTGATTCCGCCGTCGTAGTTCGTGTTTTTTAAAATATAGGCGCCGAGATGCTCGTGATTATTCGGGAGGGGCTTCCCGCGATCCTGCGGCTTATAGGAAGAATCGCCGTGCTTGATATAGGCGCCTTCGCAGGTATGGGAAAAAGGGAAGGTGCCGATATCGTGGAGGAGCGCCGAGATGCGGATGTTCTTGTGGAAGAGAGTGTCTGGATCGCGTGCGTTCGCGTCGAAGAGCTTTTCGTCGGGTACGGCTTTGCCGATGGCGCGCACGATCTGATCGCCCATATGCATCACGCCGAGGGCGTGGGCGAAGCGGGTATGTTCGGCGCCGGGAAAAATATAGTTCGAAAAGCCAAGCTGCTTAATCCAACGCAGGCGCTGGTAGAAAGGAGAATGGATAATTCGGTATTCGGTTTCGGTGAGGCGAATGAACCCGTATAGAGGGTCGTATATGATCTTGCCGTTTTTCATCCTGGAAGGCCGTAGCTCCTCGGCCCGTCTTGGGCCTAGCTATTAGGATAGCCGAGGGAGAGGGGATTGTCGAAAATCCTCGGTAGCAGGTAGTGTATAAATAAAAAGGCCACTTCCCTTGTGGAAAGTGGCCTCCGGTTAGTTCAACGAAGCGCTACTAGCGGCCGATCGTGGCGATGATATCGGCTTTACAGCCGCGATCTACCCATACCGAACGGGAGTCGAAACCCCAAGTGCGGCCTCGCACGCAAGCTGCGCTCGAGTTTTGGCGGTAGAGTTCTGCGCGGTAGATGCGGGCGCCGCGAATTGCGCAACGTTGGAAGCGATAGCCGCCACTGTTGCAGCTCAGGATCACGTTGCGGTAGCCAGGATTTCCGGGATAACCGGGGTTCCCAGGGTAACCGGGTCCACCATGTCCAGGGTTTCCGTGGCCAGGACCGCCGTGCCCAGGGTTGCCATGACCGGGACCACCAGGTCCATGACCAGGGCCGCGGCCTCCACCGTGTCCGCCACCATTTCCGGGGCCGCGTAGGATCGCATCGGCGATCGAGTCGAGGGTGAGTTCTTGAGCGTAAGCAGAATTGAGCGTGAACGCGGTCGCTGCCAATACCATCAAGCTAAGGATAATTTTTTTCATTTCGTAGGTTCTCCATTTCTTTGTAGAGGGCTATCAGCTCACCCCGGAGCAATCAATGTGCCTAGTTATCACCCGAAAAAAGCCTGTAATCTTCAATTTGTGGATCAATTCGGTTCGCGTATTTCTAAGTAGATCGGGATCGTTCTGACACCAAAAGAAAGTCAAAAAGACAAACGCGGCGCGCAATTTTTTAACATAAATGAGATTTATTGTTGTTGGCTTGGGGAGCTTGGTCAGCTTGTCTCACGGTATATCCAAGTGATGCTTTCCCGCTATAATTAGGCAAGAGGTGACTATGGTTACGCAGCTTAAACTTTTTTTCGCCGTGTTGGTTTCACTGGCCATCGTGGATTTTCTTTGGATCGGGCTGATCGCGCAGAAATTCTACGTGCAACAGTTCGGTCCCGTGGGCCGGATCACCGCGGACGGAAAGTTCGACGTGGTTCTGTGGGCGGCCATTGCGGTGTACGTGATCCTGGCGTTTGGTATCACCGTGTTCGTGCTGCCAAAAGTGCTGGCGGGAGATTCTTGGTCGTTGGCCTTTATCTGGGGAGCTCTCTATGGTCTCACCGTTTACGGCATCTATGATATGACCAATCATGCCACCCTAAATCACTGGCCGCTTACCCTGGCTTTCGTCGATATGGCCTGGGGAACTTTTCTCGGTGGAATCATCGCGGTGATCGGCAAATACCTCCGCGATAGCTGGCTGGCGTAGCGTCTACTTTTTCAGCGGCTCGTTCAGTGCCATAAACTGCGCAATTGCGTCGGCTTCCGAGAGGGTAGCCGAAGTTTTCTCGCCGTATTTGCGCACGCTGAAAGAGTTGGCTGCCAATTCCCTGTCGCCCACCGCGAGCATGAAGGGAATCTTCTGCGTCTGGGCTTCGCGGGTTTTGGCGCCCATGGAGCCGTTGGAATCATCCACGTCCACACGCAAACCGAGGGCCTTCATTTTCTCCGCGGCCGCTTTGCAGAACGGCACGTGCGAATCATTGATCGGCACGAAGCGCGCTTGAATAGGAGCCGCCCAGAACGGCAGGGCGCCGGCGGTATGTTCGATGAACACACCGATGAAGCGCTCGAGTGAACCGAGCACCGCGCGGTGGATCACCACCGGCATGGCGCGGCCGTTGTCTGGCGTTACGTACTCGAGCTTGAAGCGTGCGGGCAACTGATAGTCCAGCTGGATGGTAGAGAGCTGGTGGTAGCGGCCGATTGCGTCTTTCACGTTGAAATCGATTTTCGGGCCGTAGAAAGCACCGTCACCGGCGTTCACCACGAAATTCATTCCGTTCACCTTGATGGCATTCTCGAGGGCGGCTTCGGCTTTATCCCAAAGCTCGTCGGAGCCGAGGCGCTTTTCCGGGCGAGTAGAAAGATAAACGAGAGGTTCCGAGAGGCCCATCACTTCGTATACCTCGCGGATCATCGCGATCACTTTCGTCACTTCTTCGCCGATTTGCTCTTCGGCCACGAAGATATGGGCATCGTCTTGGCAAAAAGAGCGTACGCGGGTGAGGCCGGCCGTCACGCCCGAGCGCTCGTAGCGGTGAAGACGGCCGAAATCGGCCAAGCGGAGCGGAAGCTCTTTGTAGGAGTGCTGAGTGGTGCCGAAGATGAGCATGTGGCAAGGGCAATTCATGGGCTTCATGGCCACCGGCTTATCGTCCTGCTCGGAGAAATACATCGCCTCTTTGTAATTGTCGTAGTGTCCGGAGGTATGCCAGAGCTCCACATCGAGAATTTGCGGCGTGATCACTTCTTGGTAGCCGTACTTTACGTAGAGCTTGCGCATGAAGTTTACGAGCTGGTTATAAACGATCGTTCCCTTGGGGTGAAAAAACGGCATCGCGGCCGCTTCTTTGTGGAAACTGAAGAGATCGAGCTCTTTGCCGAGCTTGCGATGGTCGCGCTTCTTGGCTTCTTCCATCATCTTCAAATAATCGTCGATCTCTTGCTGGGTATTGAACGCCAGGCCATAGATGCGAGTAAGCATCGGGTTCTTTTCGTTCCCGCGCCAATAAGCGCCCGCTACGTGAGTGAGCTTGAAAGCTTTGATGTCCTTGGTATTGGCCACGTGGGGGCCTTGGCACATGTCGGTGAATTTGCCTTCTTCGTAGAGGCTCACGGACTTCAATTTCAAATCGCGGATCAGCTCCACTTTGAAGTGCTGGCCCTTCTCGGCGAAATATTTCGAAGCTTCTTCGGGAGTCAGCTCCGAGCGCTTGAAGGAATTGCCTTCCTTGATCACCTTGCGCATTTCGGCTTCGATCTTGGGCAAGATTTCTTCGGTAACGGGCTCGGGGAAAAGAACGTCGTAGTAAAAGCCGTTTTCGATATGCGGGCCTACGCCGAACTGGGATCCCGGATAGAGACGAGTGATCGCGTGGGCCATCACGTGCGCGCAGGAATGGCGCATTGTTTCGAGGGGGGAAAGTTTCGGGGTGGCGACTAGTTCGGCGAGTTCTTTATCCATAAGTAACGGGATCTTAGCAAAAGCGGGGGCAAAGGGGCAGGAGTAGAAAAGCAAAAGGGCAGAACGGCATATAAGGACAAAGAGGAAAATCACGTTTGACTTAATGCATCATTTTTAATAAGTTCCCGGAACTTTGGGAGAATCTATGAAGTTTTCGGCATTTTTCATTTTCGGGTTACTGACCATTTCGGCGTTCGCCGCGGTTGAGCCGGCCAATAATCCCATCCAAGTTGGGCAGCAAATTTTTTACACCTACCAAAATGTATACCCCGGAACGGTGATGGCAACGAATGCCCAGGCCGGGCTCGTTACGGTTCGCCTCGTAAATTTTCCAAGCCTCTATAACGTACAAAAAGAAACGCTCACCTTTGCGGAAGGTTGCAGCGGCGCTTTTTGCGTGGGCGATCGCGTAGCGCATATCGGATTCGGCGTGGCGCTCGGCACCGTCGTCGGCACCAATGCAGTCACGGACAAAATCACCCTGCGTTTCGATTCGATGAGCAATTTCTTCACCTATGATTCCGCCAATCTTACCCGCTCCGTGCTTCAGGAAGAAAAGGTGCGTGCGTTTCACGCCAACTACCGCCCGAGCGGAGGCACGGTGATCGCCGCGAATCCGAGGACCAAAAAGGTAACGGTGCAGTTCGATAACATGCCCAATCTTAATACCTATAACCGCGACGACCTCACCTACGCGCGCGGCTGCGTGGTGAAAATCTGCGTAGGCGACCGCGTGAAGCAAAATCAGAATCTCCAGCTCGACGCCGTGGTGGCGGGAGTTAATTTGGCTACGAAGAACGTGACGGTGGAGTTTACCCAGTTTCGCCAGTTCTATACCTACCCGGCCGATTCTCTGTCGGTGGTGGCTCCCGTAAACGGCATTCCCGCGAACGATCCGCGCCGCCAGTAAATTTTAATTAGGCTGGCGCGCGGTAGAGTTACCCAGGTCCATCGCGAAGAGTAGCGCGATCTTGGCGAATACCAGCGAATGCTCGAAATCCGAATTGGGTCCGATCACGTCGCGCGGGGTATGAATATTGTTATTGTAGCGGTCGAAGGGGGCTTCGAATGGGAATACCGATGGGTAGCCTTGACGGTACCAAGACGCGTGGTCGCTGCAGGCGTATCCGCATACTTCATCCACGATCTGTACTTTTAGGTAGGTTTCGTTCATCAGCTTCAGATAGTTCTGTAGCCAGGCGCTGGTGAAGTCCGTGGTATTCATGATCACGAATTTTCCGGCGCCGGGGAACATCGTCATGTCGAGCTGAAGTGCGGCCACCACGTCTTTGCTTTCCCGCTTATACTGCTGCGCGATTTCGGAAGAGCCGAGCAAACCCGATTCTTCGCCCGCGTACCAGAAGAATTCCACGGTGCGCTCGGGCTGGCCCTGGGTGATGAATACGCGCAGGGCTTCGAGGATAGAGGCGGAACCCGAGGCGTTGTCGTCGGCGCCGGGAGCGAGGTTGCCGGAGCTGATGGAATCGAGGTGACCGCCCACTACGATGATTTCCGAGGGGCGCGATTTTCCGGGGAAGCGCACACGGATGCTTTTCTGCGTGGTAGAGCGGTGGGAGATTTGGTCGAGAGTCCAAGAGATCGGTGAATTGGCAAGCACGCCGCGAATGCGCTCGGCCATGGCATCGATGGCTGCATTGGCCTTAGGGTCGCGATTATAGCGATTTGGGAAAGCGGAGAGCCAAGCCACGGTGGCGCGAATATTTTCGGCACGCAGTTCCTCGGTGGCGGCCGTGAGCGCGGGATTGGCGCCGAGAGAAAAATTGCTCATCAGGAACTTCGCGCGGCGTGCTTCTCCGGCCACCTTGAAGCTTAGCGATTGCAATTCGCGTTTTGCGGAGCCGGCGATATTGCTAGCAGGAAATTCCACGGACTCAAAGCCTCCGCATTTTCCGTCGGCGTGCATGAGCGCGGAAAGTTTCTCTTGTTGTTCGTCAGTCACCGAGGCGTAACCGAGCCCGATTGATTCTTCGCGCGCGAAAGTTACGGCACCCACCTGATCGAGGAGCTTAAGCTCGGCGATGATTCCGTTGGCGGCGTAGGCTTGGGTGGAAAATAGGGCGAGAAGAACCGAGAGAATCGTCATGCTTCATCCTTGAAGTAAGATTTGGGTTCTCTTTATTGTAGGGCGATTGGTTCAGGAAGAAAGATTTTCCGGAATCCGTGTACGCCGGTAGACGCTTAGGCAAGGCGGGTGAGGTAAAGTAAGGATTGCTGAATTTGCTTCGGTTCTGGCGAGAAGCTCCAGAGGGAAATTTTTGCGAGCCTCATCGAATTCCTTCTCTTCCCATTCGCCCTGGTGCACCACGAGCAAGAGTCCTCCGGGTTTCAGCGTACGGGAAAATCCTTCGAGCCATTTCTCGGCGCTGCCGAATTCGGCGGGTAGGCCCCAAGCTAAGGCTGGGTTGGCCGAAACAAATGGGTAAAAAGAAAGGATACAATCCGCCTGAAGAGCGGATTTGAAAAAGTCTCCGGCAAGGAATTTGTCGCCAGGATTTTTCGTGAGCGAAATATAGTAGTCGGCTTTGTCGGCCCGGGAATGCAGGTCCGTGAGAATCGGAAACGGGTCGAGCTCGAGGCCGGTGATCGCGGGCGAAAAGTTATTGAGTGTAAAAAAATTCCGGATGGCCGGAAGCCGGGAAAAATCATGGGCCCCGGTTTCTAGTATCTCCATTTGCTCTGGCAGTTCGCCGAGGAAGGGCTGGAGGTTTTCTAGCCAAGATAAAGTGGAGAGATTTTTTAGGTAATTATTCGAGTGTAGTTTCGTAAAAAACTCACCCATCCCGTACCTAGATTCCAGTACCCCCGCCTCGGGGCTAAGGGCCAAATCTTCGGATCCGCTCTCACGGTAGCCACTGCGGCGGAATTTCAATGCTGTGCGCAGCTGGAGGAATAGGCGGTTACTCCTAGAGTGTAAGCTTTCGGTAAAAGAGAGGGTTTCCATTCGTTCTTAGTTTAGCCTAAAATTTCCGCTGATGGTTAATCTCCACGCCACAATCTTCGGCCTCTGCTCCACTCGGGGGAACGCCCCGGCGTTTCGCTTGCAAAAGGAATCCGGAGGTTACCGCGCGGTGGGCTGGAAGGAACTGCGCGAGCAAGCACTTAAATTTTCTGCTTATTTGCGCGCCCAAGGCGTGGCTGAAAACGATCGGGTAGTATTGGTTTCGGAAAATGGCCCGGAGTGGGGGATCGCGGCGCTCGCGGTTTTCAATCTCGGGGCCGTGCTGGTGCCGGTGGCTGCGATCGCAAGCCCGGTGGAAATTTTAAATACTATTCGCTCCGCGGCGCCGAAATTCTCTATTCTTTCTTCGCGAATTATTCCGGCTAAGGCTACCGAGGAAATGCTAAGAGCAGAATTTCCAAAATTTTTGGTTTGGGACCTGCAAACGGAAAACCCCCTAAATTCCTGGATTGGAAGCCAGGCCCCGGATGAGATCAATCATGCCGTTCGGCCCGAATCCGTGGCGGTTTTGATTTATACCAGCGGCACCACCGGCCAGCCCAAGGGTGTGCCGATCACGCACGGAAATATTTTGGCCAACGCCGAGGGCGTGCGTAAAACTATTGCGGCCAGCGGGAAAGATCGCGTGGTGAGCGTATTGCCGCTTTCCCATATGCTCGAGTTCACCGGCGGTTTTGTGATCCCAAGCTTAGTGGGCGCCACGGTCACTTATATAAAAACGCTGAAGCCGGAAGACTTGTTGCGGGCCTTGCGGGATTCGAGGGCCACGATCGTGATCGGCGTCCCCCTTCTTTTCGAAGTGATTGCGCGTAATCTGCAGAACAAACTCGATGCGCTACCGCCGCCGCTGCCCGAAATTTTCAAACACTTCGCGGAAATTACCCACGCAATGCCCCGCCTGGGTCGCTTGCTTTTTTTTCCGATTCACCGCGCGCTCGGCGGTAAAATCCGGTTTTTCGTGGCCGGGGGATCCCGCCTTCAGCCTTCCGTATTTGATTTTTACCGTGGCATCGGGATCTGCGTGCTCCAAGGGTATGGGCTCACCGAAACCGCACCGGTGCTTGCCCTCACCAGCCCACATACGGCCGGGCCGGATCACGTGGGCCGGGCGTTGCCGGGCGTAGAGATAGGGATTTTTAGCCCGGAAGGAATGAAGCTGCCGGCGGAGATTGAGGGAGAGATTTGGGCGAAAGGGCCGAATGTGTTCGCGGGCTATCTCGATCCAGCCCACAATAAAGACGCTTTTCAGAACGGCTGGTTCCGCACCGGAGACCTCGGTACTTTGGACTCCGAAGGAATCCTCCGCATCACCGGGCGGAAGAAAGACCTCATCGTCACCGGCGCCGGCAAGAATGTTTATCCCGAAGAAATCGAGAGCCTAGTGCTGGAGACCGGACTATTTCTCGAAGTGGCTGTGCTTGGCATGCCCGATAGCGGCGGGAACGAGAAAGTTACCCTCGCTGCCGTTCCCGACCGGGTGAAGTTTTTGGGAAAATCCACGGACGAGATCCGCGGCTTAGCCACGGAAAAAGTAACGGAAGTGGTGCGCAGTCTTTCCGAATACAAGTGGCCGCAGCGGGTGGAAATACTTTTCGACGAATTACCCAAGACCAGCACGCGTAAAATCAAGAAGCACGAAGTGAAGAAGATCTTGCTCGAGCGCGATGAGGCAAGGGCCGTGGAACGGCTCAGTGCTGGATCTTCCGCGCACGGATTAAACTTAAATAATCAAATCGAGCGCGCCATCGCCGACGGAATCAACGGCATCAATAAAATGGATCCGGCCTCGATTCGCCCGAATCATTCGCTGATGAAAGATATCGGGCTGGATAGCCTTACTTTCGTGGAGCTCGTGAGCCAGCTCGAGCGCAAGTTCGACATTCAGCTCGAGGGCGTCGATTTCGCCACCATCCACGTGGTGCAGGATCTCGTGCAGGTGATCGAGGAGGCTGAAGCCCTCAAGAAGAAAAGCGGCAAACGCAAAAGCGTGCTCTTTTCGGAGTTCGTGCCCTCCGAGAACGGAAAGCTTTCGTGGCGCATCCCTCGCCGGATCATCAATTTTCTTTTCCGCGCGATGTTCCGGATCCGTCACGGCTTGGAAGTGGAAGGCCTGGAGCACCTCAAAAGCGGCGGGCCTTTTGTTTTTACGCCAAATCATTCGAGCCACGCCGACATGATCGCGATCGCGACTTCCTCGCCCCTCTCCATGCTCCACCGCACCTATGCCGTGGCTGCCAAAGATTATTTCTTCAGCAGTTGGTGGATCGCCCTTGGGTCCCGGATCATGGTGAATGCCTTGCCCTTCGACCGAAAGGCCCGGGTGGACGAAAGCATGCGCCTTTGTCTTTACGCGCTCGAGGAAGGTGGTTCCCTGGTGATTTTCCCGGAAGGCACTCGCTCTCCCACGGGTAATATCCAGGACTTTAAGACAGGGGTGGGGCGCCTCCTGGCTGGGCATCCAAATGCCATGGCGGTACCCGTCTTTATTGACGGCGCCTACCGGATCATGCCAAAAGGATCGAACTTCCCTAGGCCCGGAAAGCTGCGCGTACGTTATGGCAAGCCCATTTCGTTTGCCCACCTCACCCCCGGCCCGGAAAGCAACCGCAAGATCGCCGATCAGTTGCGGGCGGAAGTGATCGCGCTTTCGGAAAAGTAGTGTAAGGAAGGTTCCCGTGTCGAAATATTTTGTTACCTGCGCCCGCGGCGTAGAGGCGGTTACCGCCGAAGAGCTGAAACGCATTGGTGCCACCACGGAAGAGCAACCGGGCGGAGTTTTTTTCACTGGCGATCAGGACACACTATACCGCGCTCACCTCGAGCTCCGCACTGGTAACCGAATCCTTCTGCCGCTCCGTTCTTTTCCTTGCCGTGACCCCGAAGAGCTCTACGAGAACGTGAAAAAATTTAAGTGGGAAACTTTTCTGAAGGGAAATCTCACCTTCGCGGTGGACTGCACCCTGAGCGGGCAGAAGTCCCCGGCCCTTTCTCATTCCCAGTACGCGAAATTAAAAGCCAAAGATGCGATCGTGGATCGCTTGCGGGAAAAAACGGGCGACCGCCCGAATGTGGATGTAGAGAACCCGGACATCAGCGTAGTGCTCTACGTGCGCGACGGCGTTTGTACCCTGAATATGGACGCGACCGGTCCTTCTCTGCACGAGCGTGGCTACCGCGATCCAGGGGCGGCGGCTCCGCTTAAAGAGAGCCTTGCGGCCGCCATCCTCGAGCTCGCCGGCTGGGATCCTTCTACTCCGCTCATCGATCCTATGTGCGGCTCCGGGACTTTCCTTGCGGAAGGAATGCTGAAGGCTTGCAATATTGCGCCAGGGCTTTTGCGCGAGCGTTTCCTTTTTATGAACTGGCCCGATTTTCACGAGCCCCGCTGGGAAAAAATCCTAGGCGATGCCGAGAACGCCACGAAAGATCCCGTTGCCGGGCAGATCTTTGGATTTGACCAAGACCGCGAGGCGGTGGCTCAGTCGAAATCGGCAATGAAAACCTTAGGCTTCGCCGAGACGGTGGAAGTGGCCTTACGTAGTTTTCAGGATTTTGAGATTCCTGCCGGCCTCAAGCCCGGGCTCATCGTGATGAATCCTCCCTACGGCGAACGCCTCGACGACGTGGAAAGCCTAAAGCCCCTCTACAAAGAGTTTGGAGATACTTTTAAGAAGAAGTGTCCCGGCTGGAGGGCGGCCGTGTTCACCGGCAGCTCCGAGCTTGCGAAGGTGATCGGGCTGCGCGCCACTCGCCGGATTCCTCTTTGGAATGGGCCGATCGAATGCCGCTTGCTTACCTACGATATGTACTAGAAAGCAGTGGGTTGTTAGCCGTTGGGAACTTACGTAAGGCCACGAGCGTGGCGAGGATCTGCGCATAACCCAATAGCAGCACGTTGAGCGCCGGCACGAAGAGCAGAAAATTCAAAAGCAGTCCGAGAAAGAAATTCGCCGCGGCATCCTGAAAAAAAAGCGCCAGGCGCCCGCTTATCTTAGGAGATTTCCGCTGGTATACCGGGGTGAGAAAACTGTAGGCAGTGAGCCAGCTGGCGAAAACCAAGGCCAGGATCGAAAATACTGGAACCAGCCCTAACAAAAATACGAAGAAACCGAAAAAGGCGAGCATCAGCCCAAAAAGAACCTCCAGCAAAGTGCGCACGAGGCTCCAAGGTCTGCCGGGAAGGATCACGGAGCCGAACCTCTGGCGCTGGCACTCATCGATCAGGAAATCTTCCACCGGCAAGATAGAAACTTTTCCGAAGGCGAGCCAGGCTAGCACGAACGTGAGAATGGCCACCGGATAACTGATCCACGCGGCATAGCTAATGAGATAGACCGTCCATAGAAAATAAACGGCCACCGATGAGGCTAATAGCGTAAAGAAACCCGGAAAAAAGCCCAAGGCGAGGAGCCTCGGGCTTTTCAGGAATAATTTAAGGGCTACGAACGGAAGAGCGATCACGACGGCAGGGTGGCCAATAGTTTCCGTAGGTCGGCGCGCTTGCGGGCGTCGGTGCTGCCGCGGATTTCCACGTTGATGGACTCACGCAGGCGGGAAACCGCGTCTTTGCCGATGCCGGCCTTCGCGTAGGTGGCCAGGGTTTTGATGGCCGAGAGACGCTCCGCTACCGGGCGATCGTTTGCTCCCGCTTTTGCCGAAGCCAGGCGCTCGAGGATTCCGATCACGGCCGCTTCGCCGTCCACCGCTGCGCCGCCACGAGTGAGGAAGCTCACGGGAGCTTCGGCGTGGTAAGCAGTGGCCTCGAGGATTCTTACCCGGGCTTTCGAAAGCAAGGAAGCTTCCGTGGCCACGAAGGATTTATCCAGCGTAGAGAGCAGGGTATTCAAGGCGGCTTCTTTCTCCGGGGCGCCCAGGCTGGCGATGGCTTGGGTCTGGAGGAGGAAAGCTCCCGCGGCTTCTCTCACCTGGGCCAGAGCTTGCTTGGCGGCGGGCGAAAGAGAGTTATTGTCGGCCGCGGTTTCTAGCACCGAAAGGGCGCGCTCGCGCATTTCGTTGGCGTCGTAACCTTCGGGGAGAACGTCGTCGCGGAATACGTAGAGCGATTTCATCGCCTGCGAGCCGATATAGGCGAAGCTATTCGCGCCGCCGCCCACGTAAATATTCACGGTGCCTTTCACTACGGTCGCCAGCTTGGTGATGGCGGTCTTGGCTTCGTCCAGTGTTTTCACGTCGGCCGGACTGCCCAGTTCGTCCACGGTGCTTTTGATCGCAGCCGATAGGGAACGCATGCGTCCATTTTGGGCATCGTCCTTCGTCATCACATCCAAGATGCGCAGGGCCTGTTTGGTAGGATCGGCGCCGATATCGTAGCGCGCGCAGAGCGGATCCACGCCCCCCGTGAAGGAGTCGGCTTCTTCGTCGTTACAGGCGGGAAGCTTCGCGTCGGTTGCCTTCACGTCTTTGCCCTCGTTGTAGAGCACGGAGATGATCTGGCGGTCGTACTCGAGCAGAGGCCCATCGGCTGTGTCGAGATTGTAGAAGGCGGTCTCTTCTTCGTTGTAATGGTTATAGTCCATGATCGAAGTGGAGAACGGCTTCTCTTTATTGTCCGGATCAAAGGTAAGGGAACCTTTGAAATTGTGGGCTAAGCCGAGGGAGTGCCCGATCTCGTGAAAGATCACGCCCTTGAGGAGGCCGCGGGCAAACTCTTCGGGATTCTGCTTGGCGGCTTCGGAAACGTGGAGCTCGGCATTGTCGATGCAATTTACGGGAAGATCGCGGCCCATGAACTTATGGTTCTTGAGGATCTTCGTGGCGGCTGCAGCGCGCGCACTTTCCTTATCGGAATGGCTGGCTCCGGCCCAGTATTGCTTCCCGATATTAATCCAAGCGTAAGGAACGTAGATCAGGGAGTTCGATTGTATGCCGCTGAGGGGATCGGCGTTCTGGCTCTCGTAGGCCGCGCCGGCGTCCTGGATATTATCCCAGATGATCACGTTGTAGCGGGGGTCTCCCACTTTCACGCCCTCGGGCAGGAGGCCTTCGAAGCGGATGATGTCGGCTTTACCCATCGCGCGGCTATAACGGTTCCATCCTTCCACGGAGGTTTTGATGTCTCCGAGGTATTTGGTGTTCACGTTACGGGTTACGTACCAGCGGATCGGCTCGCCATTCTTGAGCAAGAAACGGTTAGCTACTTTCGTGGGAATGCGTTTCGCATCCTGATCGATGAAAACTTTTCCGGAATCGAGGAAACGGAAGCGAGCGGCGTTGTCGTTGAGGTCTTCGTCGTTATAGATCGGCTTCACGTCGGCCGTAACGATGCGTTCGCGGGGGGTTAGGGTTTCCATGAATTCCGCTAGAGATCCGTTACGGAGCTCGATGGTGCTCTCGATCAGGAAGAGTTCGTCACTGGCGGAATATTCCAGCGAACGGATGAAGGTGGCCATTTCGGGAACTTCATTCTTAGGGCCGAAGATGAAGGAGCCTAAGATGGGAGAGGCTTTTTCCGCGCGGATGGTGATCGTTTCCGCATCCTGCTTAAGGATGGGAAATTCGTGGATCAGGCGCGAGGGATGGTTCACGTCCGATTCGAAATTCAGGCGGGCGTCGGTTATCAAGCGCAAGGAATTATCGATCACCTGGAATTGTGCGGGCACTTGGCCGAGCGCAATGCCCATGAGGGTTACGTTGATGTCTTCTTCAGGGATGGAAGAAAACTGGAGGCTGGTTCCGTAAAGGAAAGTACGGCCAAGAAGGGAAGATCGGCGGAGGGTGACCTCGGTGATAACCGAATTATAATTCACGGGCATCAGGCTCTGGAGCCTAGCTTCCGGCTTCACTACGGAAGTGGCCACGGCCGATTCCTGTTTCATGCCCACTACGAGTGGCTCGTAGGCGGTTTGTTTTTCCTTAGAGCAGCCAGCCAATACGGCGGTGGCGGAAAGCGTAAGCAGTAAAACAAATTTTTGGATATTCATGGGGCCCCTCGGTGCGCGGCAGTCATACCCACCTGGGGTCTGCAGCGGTGCACAACTTTATGCATCAATTACACGGCCAGCAACAGAAATTGCTTACGAACGATTGTTTCTTTTTAAGAATCGTTCAGACCCTTTTCGCTTAGGCCGGTACCTTCCGTGTAAGTGCTTGGTTTTCTTGGCAGTTTATAAATCCCGGGAGTAAACTTTAGTATAGACACAATTTTTGGCTTCCGGCCGAGTAGGGAATGGGTAAATGAGGGTACTTCTAGTTACGGAGAATAAGGATTTGAAGGAGCTTCTCAGCTTTCAGCTGAGCTCGCGCCTCCCTTCCACCGTTTTGGAATGTTCCAGTGAAACCGAGGCGGTTGCCGCCCTCACGAAGGGCGAAAAAGTAGACTCCATCATCGGAGAGTTCAAGTCCGTGGATTCTCCTCTGCTTACTTATATTCGAGAGCAGAAGTTAACTACTCCCCTAGTTCTTTTTTACGACCCTAAGGGAAAAGCGCCGGACCAGTCTAAGTTAGCGGAAGTACAGCTTTTAGGCGCCGTAGAGCTGGTAAAGCTAGTAGATGGCATCACTTTGCTCTTAAAGCCTTTATCCGAGAAAAGTCCGCCGGAGAGCGGCATGGAATACTGCCCGATCCGCACTTCCCTCTTGATCCGGGTATCTCCGCTAAAGAGCGATATTTATATCCGGCTCTCGGGAGAGAAATTCGTGAAGCTCTTTCAGACCGGGGATGAATTCGACGAGAAAGATCTCACTCGCTACTACGAAGAAAAGCACGTGGAGTATATGTACTTGCGTCGGGAGGAGACCTCCGAGTTCATCCAAAAGTTTACGAACGAGTTAGATGAGCTACTGAAGAGAACGGATTTAAAGCCTGAAGAAGCTATGCCGACGGCCGAGATGGCCCAAGAGGCGATGCAAGAGCTGGTTCACCGGGTGGGATTTACGCCCGAAGTGCAAACGCTGGCCAAGAAGAACGTTCAGCTGGTGCTAAAAGCGATCGGCGATAAGCCGAAACTGTCGGCCTTGATCGGAAAAGTGACTAAGGGCGGAAACTATCTATCCCAGCACAGCACCCTGCTTTCCCATATGGCCTGCTGCTTGGCCAAAGAAATGGACTGGGGCTCGGAAGCCACTTTTTCTAAGCTGGTGCTCGCTTCGTTTATGCACGATATTTCCCTAAGCCATCCCGAGCTGGCGAAGATCAATTCCCTCCAGGAGCTGGAGCAAAGCAAGGCCCAATTTCCCGAAGAAGCGGTGAAGAGTTACCACCTGCATCCCGCGAAATCCGCCGACGTGATTCGCTCTTTCCAGGAAATTCCGCCGGACGTGGATTTGATCGTGCTGCAGCATCATGAGCGCCCAACTGGCGGCGGCTTTCCCCGCGGCCTGGCCCATAATTATATCGCCCCCCTAAGCGCGCTATTCATCGTTTCGCACGAGCTCACGCAGGAAATTCTTGCGCAGCAGGAAAAATTTTCGCTACCGAATTTCATATTAGACCGGAAGAGGTTTTTCAATCAGGGCAATTTCAAGAAGGTGATGGCCGCCCTGGAAAAAGTAAAAATCTAGTCTCGTTCTCTTGGTAACGGACATATTCCCGACAATTCAAAAACCTTATGCCAGTCGCGGCTCCAGCGGGTGCGCACTTTCATCTCCGCGCCGGAATCGGGGTGGCGAAATCTCATTTCCATGCAGCGAAGGAGGAGCCGCGAAAGACCGGTCTTTTCGGCGAAGGCGCGGTTTAGTTTTTTATCGCCATGGCGGGAATCGTTCACGAGGGGATGGCCGGCCCGGGCGAGGTGCCGGCGGATCTGATGAAAGCGCCCCGTCTCGGGATAGGCCCAGGCGATCGTGAAGGCCCGCGCTTCTTCCCCCGTTTTTGTGGGAATGCTTAAAGCAAACGTGTGCACGGGAGCCACGCCGGTAAATGCTTCTTGCATAGCGCCGGCTTCGGTGGCGATCGGGTCGTTTAGAGTGCGGCTTCCCCGAATCTCCCCCCTCGCCAGAAAAGCATATTGCTTATGCACTGTGCGCTCGGCGAACTGGGATTGTAGATGGCCATTAAGTTCCCGTTTCTTCGAAAGAACTAAGACGCCGGAGCTCGCGCGATCCAGGCGATGCACCGGGTATAACTTCATCTGGAACTGACGTTCGAGAATACGCAGGCCGTTCCACTTCGGCGCAATCCGGACGGCTTGATCTTCGGGGGGATGGGTATGAAAGCCGGTGGGCTTATCCACCACTATCAGGAAATCGTCTTCGTAAAGAATGCGGAAGGCTAGCATTGAGTCCAACCATAGAGCAGGCACAGTGAGCAGGCAAGCCGCCTCACCTGGGTCCGCCAGTTTACCGGAAACTAGAGACGCGACCAGCGGTCAAAGAGCTCGAGGATCAGCTTATTGCTATTCTTTAGATGGCGGTCTGCATCGCCGAGCATGAGCTCGGGACTCTGGATGAATTTCGTGCTTGGCTGCTGGCGGAACCAATCTTCGCTCCAACAACGCGCAATGAATTTTTTCACGAGCGGCAAAGTCATTTCCGGATGGCCCGATAGCGCTAGCACGTGATCTTTCCATTCGAATCCCTGCAAAGCCGTGGCGGAGCTTTTTCCGAAAGCCGAGGCGCCATTTGGCAAAGTAAACACCTCGCGGTGCCACTGGAAGAGGGGAAAGGATTTTCCGGCAAGGGGGCTGAGTGCGCTGAGGCTTTTGTCTTTGGCAATTTCCATCTGGTGCCATCCCACTTCGGAATGGGCTCCCGCTTTCACGGTGCCGCCGAGTAAATGAGCGAGGAGCTGGGCACCAAAGCAAATCCCGAGCACTTTCTTCCCCGCCCGGAGGCAGGAGACTACGTACTGGGCCTCGGCCTCCATCCAAGGAGTGCCTTTCATGTCCTTCACGCTGACCAGGCCGCCAAGCACCGCGAGGTGGGTGATATCGTCGGTGGGAGGAAAACTTTCTCCGGCGAAGGCTTTTATCACCGTAACGGAAAGTTTCCTTTTTTCGGCCCACTCGAGTAATAAGCCCGGCTCTTCGAAGTCGGCATTTTGGAGAATCACGAAACTAGAAGCCACCCGGCATCTCCCATCTGGAAAAACGATTTTACAGGCCGAAGGTGGCGTGCGCAGATTTCTCGGAAGAGCTGCACTTAGATGTTGCGCTGTTCTGGCGGCGGGGTCGAGTAATTGTGCTTGGGAATCAGCTTTTGTGCCTCTCCCGCAGCGCGTCCATCGCGGTGAGGGGCTTCAGGATGGCCGTTAATTCCTTTTTCAGTGTGGAGCTGGGAGAACTAGATTTTCCTCTGTGCCCCAATTTCCTTGAAGAGCAGCATTTCTTTGAGCTGAAATTCCTGCGTCAGCGAAAATCCGCAGGGGGCTTCGTGTTTCAAGGGATTTTTGAACGTGCCAAACAGCAGGTCCCAAATCGGAATCATCCCAAAGTTATAGTAATGGAGATTCTGCTGGTGGTGCAGGCGATGCTGGGCCGGCCGTATTATGAAGTAGCCTAGCCACCGGGGCGTGTTCACGTTGGCGTGAGCAAAGGCGTTTATGGCGCCGTCTAAAATATTGGCGCAGATTAATTGAGGAATAGATAGCTCGAGAAGAAAAACGCAAACGAAATTAAACAGGGCGAAGTTGGCGAGAAAGTCCGTTAGGTGGCTGTAGTAGTTCGTCAATAGTTCCACTCTGGCGGGACTGTGATGAATCTGATGAAAAGTACGCCAAACGAAATGGCTCCGGTGACGAAGGCGATGCCACCAGTAGTGAAAAAAAGTGAAGACAAAAATACTGATCATTGCCCCAGGTAAAATGGGGATATTTTTTAGGGAAAAGAACGGGTGGAGTCCGGTGAGATGAGTGTTCATGAGACTTCTCACCCATAGAACTCCGAAAATGCGCACGCCGAAAAATAACAGGGCTCGCGTCCACCAGAAATTCCGGGAAGCGGGTTGATTGGCCGGGAAACAGCGCTCCCATAAAAATAAAAAAGCGAGGAAACACCAAAAAAAATATGGCCTCACCAAAAAGATGATTTCGGCGAAGGTCATCGGTTATTCCTGATTCGGTTGGGTGGGGAACGCATCACTGAGAATAGTCTCTCAGTTGTGCTGAAGGGTTTCAAGTTGGTGCACTCGGCGAGAGAAGGCACTGTATCTTCTAACTATCCTGAATCTCAGATAAAATTAGTGGTTTATCGCCAAAACGATTTTTTTCTAACTCCTTTGCCACGTGACTGAGGGTTATGTGACCATAGCGTTCGGCCGTGGAAGCTTTCGAGTGTCCCATGATCTTAGCCAAGGCATTCGGGTTGCCACCACAAATTAAAAAGGTATAGCCCAAAGGCTATACCCCAAAAATAAGCGGAAATTGCTTCGCTTAAATTATCGACTAGCGAGCGTATTTCTTAACGAAGCGGCCATTTTTGCAAGTGTAAAGAACTTGAACGGTACCGGATTCACCACCAGCATTGCTGCTGTTTTCCTCGAAGTACATTTCAGAACCATTTTTGCAAACGTAGCCACGACCCGCGCGACGAGCGCGTTTAGCACCGGCATTTACGGGGCTGTATTTTCCATTGTGGCACACAAAGGAAGCATCAATAGTTCCAGACTCACCACCATTGCGGCTATCAGCCACGGGGAAATTTTGAATGTCGCCTTCTACGCAGCTGCGGTACTGGGGGGCAGGAGCAGCGTACTCTTCTACGTACTTGCCGTTTACGCAGGTCCAGAGCACGTCCTGAGCGCCGCCTTCGCTGTTAACAAGAGCAGGGTTATTGGAGGGCCAATATTGTGCCTGACCTTCGCTGCAAGCTTGAGCGGAAGCGTTGAGTCCGATTGCCATCATCATTGCGAATACGATTTTCATAAGAAACTCCTAATTAGTTATTGTTGTTCTGAATCCAAATTCCAGTAGCATGCTGAACATTGAGCGCCTTAGAAGTTTGAATTCTGCTCAAACTCGCAGAGAGGAGATCGAAAGTCTCGTTAGGAAATGATTGAGATTGCCTAACCGAATCATGACTTTTCATCGCTATACGCTGCTGCTAAAAAGCAGAAAATTGTAGTCATTGGAGATAAATATGAAATCACTCATCTTAGGAATCGCATTACTCACCGCGGCTTCTATGGCACAGGCTGCCGAATTCAGAATCACTGGCAGTGCTGCGGCAGAAATGTTCGAGAAGTTAAATATCGCTGAGATTGGCGTTCGTGATGAACACGGCGGCCCAGATTTCGCTGTGGCAAAGTATGGAAAAAATATTGGCTGCCAGAAAAGCTTTTCTAGCGGTGCCGTAGAGTGCTGGATCTTTCAGTAATTTTCTAAACATTTGTACTTGGAAAGCCGCTGGCTGCTCGCTAAAAGCGGCTTTTTTATTTCGTAAAATTTTGGCGCATGCGATTTGAAATTTTTGATTTAATCCATTCTTTGATTGGATAAGTAGGAAACGCAGGAGAAAGCCTTCGCTGAAGCATTCCGCCGATCTCGCCCTCAAACCCATTTGTTCCCGACCGGGGAGAGTTCCAGTCTTCGACTAGTTTTCGGTCCATATGTTTGCCGAGACGTTTTCTTACCTTTGCCCGGAATTGGGCTTCTTGATTTTTGCGATGATCTTCAATCGTTTCGAGCGAAATTCTCGGTACCGCTACCGGCTTAAGCTTGCTATTGAGGCATACGAAAGTTAAGTGCGCGGTATTGGTAGTAACTAATTGAAGTTTTTTCGGATTTTCTTTCTCTACTTTCACCTCAATTTCCATAGAGGTTTTTCCCACATGATTCACCCAGGCGCTCAAGAGCACATGCTCGCCTAGCTTAATCGGGGTTTTGAACGTGATATTGTCGATGTTCACCGTTACGCAACCAGGCTTACCCGTGAATCGCCTGGCGCACATGAAGGCAATTTCATCTACCCAGCACATCAAATATCCACCAAAGAGAACCCCGTTAGGATTGAGGTGTTCGCCGGCAACAATTTTTTGGGTAGTTACTAAGCTGCTCGCCCGAGTTTTTACAAATTTCATCGATGAATTTCCTAACGGAACTCTTGTTCCAAATTGGGTAAGTGAATGCTCGTCTCTAAAAGGCCCACCATTTCGAGCCAAGGTAAAGTTCCGTAATTTCCGCTGACGGAAACTGCCCGGTGGCCATTTTCTAATAATTTAGGAGGGAACCCAGAGACTATTTGCAGTAGTCCAGTGGCCGACGTAGCGCAGTTATTAGAAAGTAATTGGTAAACCGTGCGAAAGCTTTCCCGCTGACTTTTGAGGATGGCGCTTCGAAATAGGGCATTTAGCTGACTTTGATTTAAGCGAAGCCGAAACTGCTTGATAGAGTGACGTAAGGTAACTACGGAAGTTGCGTGAACTTGTTCTAGCGAGAGAAAGCGGTGACTGAGAAGGTAATTTCCCATCGCCCCTTCCACTAGATTGATTCTTTTGCCTGGGCCGTAAGCCGCTTCAGAAGAAAAAACTAAATCTGATATTTTAGTGGTTGCGGGCCCGGTAAGTTTTGGCGTCTGTGCCGTTAGTTCGAGAGGGCGGAAAAAGTGAAGCCGAATCGAAACGTGGGCCACACCCAAAAAGAAATCCTCAAAGAGAATATCTGCATATTCTATTTTTTGATCAGCGATAGCGCCCATCCAATAGCGCCCGTTATGTAAAATATTGGTGAGCCCCGTCTTCGTACCATCTGCGGAAATCACACCTTCGGGCATTGTAGCCAAGTAGGAGCGGCGAAAAACGCAGGAATTTACGCAAGTTCCTTTATACGGGCCAAACTCGAATCGAAGGGGCTCTTCAAAGTTATCCTTTGCCAGGGAGTCGCAAGCACAGTTTGGATCAATCGCAGTGAGGTTAGATTGACCAAAAGAAAGAATGGGCTGCAAGAAACCAAGGAAAGCGGCCAAGAAAATAGTCTTCATACTTTACCTAAGGTGCTGCCGGGATTTGCGGAGGGAAAGATGGCTAATCCCGGCAGCGGTTGAGGGAAACCAATTTCTCAATCGTGATTATTCTTACCACTGAAAAGGAATGTTGAATTTTAGGATTTGGTCGGCGAATGGTTATGTCTTGGCGGAAAAATGACCGCCGCAAGCTGAAAAATTTGCTGGTGCCATTTTGGGGATGGCCTTGCGCGACGGCAAAATGCAGATGCGCCAACGGCTGAACAATTTTTCCTGCTTAATGATGGTCCGCCGCTCTATCAGCAAAGAGAGCCCACAAAGATGGGAATTGTCCATGCTAAGGCCCAAGGGTCGGGCATGGTTCTGAAGTTCTTGCTCTTCGAGCTAATGGACTAAGCTATCGACAAATATTTGTTTTGATTTCAGAAAATGGTGCACTCGGCGAGAGTCGAACTCACGACCTTTGCCTTCGGAGGGCAACGCTCTATCCAACTGAGCTACGAGTGCAGGAGGGAAAGAAGAACCTTCTCTTCGTACCTTTTCATTGTGATTTGCTCAAGAGTTTCTAGGCAGCATAGAGAACAAGAGCGATTTTATGCCCCGCAATGGAGCCCAAAGCGTCCGCAAAAGGAAAAATTGGTTTTTAGTTCGAAGCGGGAGCCGGTTTTTTCTCCAGCAAAATCATAACGAGCGCCTTTCCCGACATCGCAGGTGTTTTTACTCCCGAATCGGAGTTCGGGATCCCAGCTTGCTCTAGGGAGCGTTTCACCCGGAAGTCGGAAGTCTTAAAAAGGCGGTCTACGCCCGTGGGGTATACGGCCATATTATATTTATCCACGTCTACGTCTTTCACCTTGTTGGCCAGAGCCTTGCCAATCTCTTCCGTGCGACGTTCCGCCAAGGCTTGGTCTGCTTTGGGAAGGGAGCCGCTATTGAAGGAAGGGAATTCCCGATCGGCCCAGGCGATCACTTTAATTTCTTCTATCTTCCCTGCGGCCTGGGCCTTCACGAGGGCCGCATTCAGTTTTCTCAGCTCCGCTTTCCTGATGCGGGTGGAATTTTTGGGAAAACGGATCTCTGCTACTTCCTGGGCGCCAAGTTCGCTAGCGGCGTACTTGGCTTCCACGGTGCGGATGTCCTTGTTTTCCGTGACCGGCATATTGCGGGGAGTGGGACTAGTAGAGCAAGCCGAGACTAAGGAGGCATGCGCGATCGCCGTGAGAGCTAGAAGAAGTTTTTTCATGAGAGTTCCTTTCGCTGGTCAGTTTAAGGTTTTGGCAGCCCGAGACTATTGTCTACGCCGCGAGGAACGAGTTTACCGCCAGAATGTTGAAGGGCTCGCGCTACAGCGCCGGCCCAGTCCACTACCGTATCGGTTCCTTTTTTATGGAATACTAGTTCCGTACCCACGGTGTGCACGCGCGTATTTTTGGAAATCACGAAGAAAAGCGCACTCACGATTTCGTAGAGCCCTTGGCTAAAGTTTTTCCACTTCTCGCGATTCCCCACCACGTCTACTTTCGTAAAAATCGTTCGCACGTATCCCTCTACGTCGGCGCCTTTGCCGGCGGCTTCGCCAAAGAGATCCAGTTTGCCGGTAGTGAATGTGAGCGGAACGCGGTTGTAGAGAAATGGATTGGCGTTGGTGAGGTCTACCTGCTCGGCATTGAAATCTACTTCCCAGCGGGTGGGACCAGGGCCGAGGGCCATGGAGCCGGCGGCTACTAAAGAAGATCCGCCAAAAATAGAACCCTTAATGCGGTAGAGAATCGGAAGCTCGGAGGCGATGCTGGATTCGATCCCGGTCACCTCTCCTTCCACTTGTTCTAGGGGCGTGCTGATTCCGCCTTGGCCAAAAAGCACGAAGTAGGCTTTGCCTTCGCGGATTCCGAGCGCATCGATGCGCCAGGGAACGAGAATGTCCCAGGTTTTCTGCGCCCCCACGGCGGCTTCCGCCCGTTTGTCACTGGTCTCAAGGGCCGTGATGAGAGGGTCCACGGCCACCTGGGGAGCGAATAGGTCCACGCGTAGCCGCGCTTTTCCCTTTAAGAGCTCGCCCCAGGCGGCGGAAATTTTGGTGCGCTCCACCGAAAGAAGCTTTTCGCGGCACGCGCCACTTTTGGTGCGGCTCATGAGGGTGAAGTCCTGCAGCTCGTAGGCGCCGCGAATGATGGCGAGGTCCACGTCGGCGATATGGCCACAGAGCGGTCCCTCGAGGTTCGCGAGAGAATTATTTAACTTTCTGAGAATGATGCTCGGAAGCGCCACGCGGATGGCCACCAAAATCACGATCACCGAGAATAGGATCCAGTGGGGCCGGCTCCACCAAGAGCGATTAGAGCTTCTCATCGCTTTTTGCCCTTGAAATGCAGCACATCGGCGGGGGTGCCATAGGTGCGGTAGCGGTTTTCGGCCAGCAGCCAGGCACATTGGGCGCCGGAGAAAACGATCAAGGTGGCCCAGTAAATCCACACGAGCAGCGCCACGAGAGATCCCGCCGCTCCGTAGGAATTAGCGATGGAGCTATTACCCACGTAGAAGCCGATCAGGATTTTTCCGGCAATGAAGAGAACGGCAGTTAGGACTCCGCCGCGTACAGCATCGCGAAAGCGGAGCCCGGGTTTCGTGCCGTACATGAATAGAAGGGTGAAGATGGCAGCGTAGAGGCTGAGACTGATCACTAAATCAATTGAGACCAGGCCCGCTCGTTCGGCCATGGCGGTTAGGAAGGCCGAAAGTACCAGGGAGATCGCCATTACTAGAACTACGGTGAGCGCAAACCCAGCCGAGAGCAGGCGCGTACGAACCAGGCCCCAAGATTTACCGAGAAAACTAGAGGGTACTTCGGTGGGTTCCACGTTTTCAAACACGATGGAGAGTGAATCGCGTACTTCCGCGAACATGGCTCCCGACGAAACAAGAACCACCAGGAAGCTCACGATGCTCGCGAGGCCGCCGGTGGCAGGTCGGGCCTTGGCGCTTTCTATGGCCGCTAGCACAGCCGAGCCGCCCGAGGTACCTACGAGGCGGGCGGTTTCATTGGCAAAGCGATCGATGAGGGACTGATCGAGCTGGGAAAAAGCGAAAAGAATCACCACCGAGAGCGGAGCGAGCGAGAGCACGGTGTAAAAAGCCAACGAAGCGGCCAAGGTGGTGGTGCGATCGCGGGAAAATTTCCCGCCGAATGCGGGGAAAAATGTCTCGAGTTCGGTGCGCCAATATTCCCAGGGCCAAAATCGCCTTGTTGAAGTAATTGAATTTACTTCGTTATTTCGTGTTTTCGATTTTGGAATCATAGTCATAGAAAAAGCATCTTTGCAGAATAGGGGCCAGCTTGGGGTTCGAAGCAAAAGAGGCCTCGAGAAGCATTGACGCAATGCGTCTAGTGCGATATCAAGCTCCTATACCGAGGAATTTTCATGCGCTCTTTGTTTTTAATTCTTATTGGCCTCACTTCGCTCTCGAGCTTTGCTGCCTACGATAGCGGCTGGTACCAAGCCTCCGGCTGGTCGGGCGAATACCCCGCGGGATTTTCCGTGGTGAAGAGAGGTGTTTCTGTTCCGGCCCGTGTCGCGATGGACCTCGATGCCGAGAAAAAAATCAGCTGTGCCCTTCCTTACCGGGCGGTTTTTCATCCTTGGAACCGCGCGCGTAAGGCCGGCTACCATTCGGCTTCCCGCATTGTTCGCCTGGTGGCGTCTTCCGATTTCTACCTTGGCGACGGCGAGCTGGTGCACGACCTCGTAAAGCGGGGAGAGTCTCTCGAATATCTTATTGGTGGATCCGAAGGGATTTTCTCGGTTCGCTACAATGGAAAAATCTACAGCGCCGACCAAGGCCTCTTCAGCGTGGTGGAGGCCTTCGACGAAACCCAGTTCCGTGAAGACCGCTGGCTGAATGTGCGCTGCCTCAATGGAAAAAGCGCGTGGATTTATATGGAAGATATTTATACTCACGAGGAGAGCGGTGAAACTAGCTATCTTCCAGGTTTGGACACTTGGAGCCGAGGGCTTCGCAAATATGGTAAAGTGACCGATCTCGGCAAAAAAGATTTGCCGCGCTAAGCGCGGCTCCGCAGTTACCCAGTTTCGAAAATCAAAAAAGCGCCTTGGCAAAACCCTGGGCGCTTTTTTGCGTCGTTTTATATATTCTATATAAGTATATTAAACGTGTAATTATGCATTTTACAAAATCGTTGGCTGCGCTTATTTTCCCTATCGCCGACGAGATCGACACAGAAATGAAAAGCGACTTCTGGCCAAGGATTAACAAGAAGGATTTTTACTATAACGACCTCTAGGAGAATTTAACCATGAAACTTTTCAATGTATTGTCCGTAGTAACCATCGCCGCTTCCCTGCTCGCCGCTAACGCAAAGGCAGACGGCTTCATTTGCCAAACCACCGGTGGCGACCTGAACGTAAAGATCTTCAATCACACCGGCGCGGAAGCCGGAACCCGCGTGGCCGCCGTGATGGTTCTCTCGGATCCTTCTGTACAAGACGGACGTAAGACGATCGCGCGCTTCCAAGATGTAAACGGAGTTCTCGACAGTCGCTCGGCCCGTTACGAAGGCAACGTGGATCTTCGCTTCAGCGATACCAAGCGTGCGGGTGAAAATATCCTCGGCACCAAACTTGGAGAGCTCGACGTGGTGATCGCCGATATCGACTTTTCCTACGCTGCTCCTGTGGCTGCTGGCGCTGATTTGGAAGGTAGCCTGATTTTGGTTAAGCGCAACGGATCTCGCATCCATGCCGCTCTCAACTGCGCCCGTTACCTCAAGAACTAGTTCTCGGAACTCGTCTTAAAAAATAGGCCGGATGTTTCTGAAAAAGAAGCATTCGGCCTTCATCGCTTTATCTGAAAATCAGATGTTTTTCATAAACAGCATCTCTTTTAGGAATGCCTGCGCTAGAATAAAAACATGGAATTAAATCACCTTAGGTATTTTTACGAAGTAGCGAAAGCTGGCAGTTTTACGGAAGCGGCCCGCAAACTGCGCATCAGCCAGTCGGCCCTCAGTAAGGCGGTGGCTTTGCTCGAGGACGGCGAGGGCGTGCGGTTACTAGAGCGGTCTAAGAAGGGGGTTTCGCTCACGGCGGTAGGCAACGAGGTTTTTCAAAAGAGCGCCGGGATCTTTCAAGCCGTTTCCGATATCGAGAATACCTGCCGGGGCACTAAACCCGTATGCGAAGGGCACCTACGCTTCGGGGCTTCCGATCATGTCACGAACTATTTGCTCGTGAAGAAACTGCAGCAGCTGCGCGCGGCACACCCGAAAGTGATCACCAGTACTTTCTCGGGCACGCCGAACGAGATCGTGGCGGGAATGCTGAACAATGAAATCGAGTTCGGCCTCTTCGTGACTCCCTTGAACGTGCCGCAAATCAGCTACGAACCGCTATTTCCGGTGGAGATGGCCATCGTTTGCCATCCGCAACTTCTTCCCAAGGGGGAAACGGGGTTGGCCAAGCTAAAGAGCGCCGTCCGCGAAGTGGGCTTGATCAGCTCGATCCGCGCCGAATACCAGAATCATCCCTCTCAGAGCTTGATGGACTTAATGGGGAAAGACCCACGCATCGCTTTCGAGTCCAATAGCCAGGAGACGCAGAAGAGGCTTTGCCTGGAGAAAGGCGGCGTGGCGTTTCTCGCGAGATTTATGGTGGAAAAAGAGATCGATAGCGGGAAACTAGTGGAGATCGCGCCGGAAAAGCCGCTTACTTTGAATCTGCTTTTGGCCAAGAGGAAGAGCTTCGCGCTTTCCCTGAATGCCCGCACGTTTTTGGAGCTAATGAAAAAGAATTGATGATCGATTGGATTCTTCTATTTTTTCGCCAGAAAATCATAAAAAGCTTTCCAGTTTTTATCCACGAGGAATTTTGTTCCTTCCAGATCGAAATGTAGGTCGTCTCCAACGAAGCCGTGTTTTTTAGGAATATTTTCCGTCGTAAAGAAATAGACGGGAAGATTTCTTCTCCCGATTTCCGTCCGGTACGCTTCGGAGGATACCGTTAACGCGGGAGTGAGGTAGCCGATGACTTTCGTGAAACGATGGGGAACATACGTTGACACGGCTAATGAGTTATTCACCGCGCCCGGAAAGGCCACCACTAAGAATTTGGCTTTGGCTTGTTTTGTTTTTTCCGCGATCCATTCGGCGTAGGCGAGTGCATCTCCTAATAAACACTGCGTGAGCCGTGCTTCGTTGGTGAGAAAGCGGACACAGCCCCAGGAAAGGGTGAAGCGATTCCAGGCTTGCAGGCTGAGGTAAAGGGACTGCCAGCCAATGCTGGTTTTCGCGGATTCTTCCATTCCGGGAATCCAGTTATAAGTTCTCACGAAATTCATATTGATTGCGGTCGGCCGACCGGTTTCGTCACGAACGGCGAATTTTTCTATGAAGCGCGCCCGCATGAGGCTGCCGGAAACAGTGGGCATAAAGACCACATAATCTGGATGGTAGGCGTCGAGCAGTCTTTGTAGGTGCATGTAGGACTGAATGTCGACGTGCCCCGCAACTCCCGCGTTGATTACTTCCACCTTTAGGCCTTGCCTGCGGAGCTTTTTTTCCAGCAATCGCGGCAGGGTTTCGGAATCTTCCAGGCCGGGGCTTACCAGGAGCGAGGAGCCCACGAATAGCAGGCGCTTCACGCCGGGTTTTCGCTTCTTGGGAAAATCACGATCGCGCAAACCGAGATTATTATACTTCATTATGATAGCCGACCCAGTGCGCGGCGCGGATTCTCGGCAATTTGGCTTAAAAGCATAAATCATCGTGCTCGAGGGTCGAACACAAATGGAATTACTGGTCTCTCCCGAAAAGCTTATTTGCGCGCTTCCCTTGTATAAGAGAATCAACGGCGGCGTCAGCACCACGGCAAGAAGGGCCAGCGAGAGAAAGAGCAAAAAGTATTTTAAAGGGCGGGCCATGCCGTGATTAAACCACCTGGTGCGAGTTGCTGTAAAGATGCCCTCGCCACCGATTCTATGGGTGTTAAATAAGGGAGCGCAGGTATACCATGAGCCAGGCTTATGGAACTCAAGGGCGACATCCTCGTAAAATTGGCGCAGACTAAGATGCCTTTTGGCCGCTACAAGGACTGTTATCTTCCCGACGTGCCCGAGCCCTACTTGGTTTGGTTTGCCCGCGAAGGATTTCCGCGCGGGGAGCTAGGTGAACTACTCGGACTGCTCTACGAAATAAAACTAAATGGCTTAGAGCACCTACTGAAGCCCTTGAGGCCGAAGCCTTAGCCCGACTTTTAGTGAAATGAAAAATTGAGTGATGGTGCCCAGGACAGGAATCGAACCTGCACATCGTTAAATACACGGCCCTGAACCGTGCGCGTCTACCAATTCCGCCACCTGGGCAATTCCAGAACCTTCCGGCCTCTTCGCTAAGCTTTGGAAAGTTACAGGATTGAGTCGGAAATTTTTCACGTTCGTGGGGTATTGGCAAGGAGAAATCATTTCCTGCTGCGCGGCAATTGCCTAGAGGCGCTTCAGTACCGCCAATGCCTCAATGTGGTGGGTTTGCGGGAAAAAGTCGAGCGCGCCGAGCGATTCGAGCTCCCATCCATGTTTCAGAAAACGGTGCAGGGAGCGCGCCCAGGAATCGGCATCGCAGCCCACCGATAATATCTTTTTCACGCCAAGAGATTTCAAGAGTTCCACGATGGCGGCCAGATCTGTGCCGAATCCCTCGCGGGGAGGGTCGACGATCACCTGGATTTCGCCGCACTCGGCACGAAGGCGTTTTTCCTCGCGGCGGAGCCAAGGCAAAACCGGGGAACGCTGGAAAAAATAATTGTCGGGAGTACCCTCGGGGCGCTGAATAGGGCTGCTAACATCCACGCAAAGCGTGGTTCGAAACCGGGAGGCGATTTCGAGACTGAGATTTCCGCTTCCGCCGTAAAGATCCAGAAGGGTTTCACCCCCTTCGAGGTGACTGCTTACCCAGGCTTTCAGTTTATTATTTTGCTCGTCATGCACCTGCCGAAAACCCTGCGCGGAATGGCCCGCGTTCCAGGCCTTGGTGGTTTTTCCGTCCGGAAAAGTTTCCAGCTCCACTTTATATTCTCGTACGCGGCTTTTTCCTTCTTCGCGAACTTCAGGAATAAGAGCATTCAGCTCTGGTCTTGCGATATAGCATTTTTCGATGGGCACCAGCTGTTTGCTCTTGCGGGCGTAAAATCCGATTTCATTTTGCTGCCCACGAAGCTGAATGCGGTTACGGTATTCCCAAATTCTATCGGCCGGGAATTCTTCCCAGGGAATATTTTTTATGTCCACGCTCACGCGGGCTAGCGAATGCTCCACGCCTTTTTTCTTGGTGGCCCACTGGAGTTCATAAGGAAGGTGCTGCCATTCACAGCCGCCGCATTTTCCAAAAACCGGGCAGGGAGGAATTGCACGCTGAAGCGAGGGCCGTACTATTTCCAGGAGGGAAGCTTCCGCGTAGTTTTTTTCTTCTGCGTCGATCTCTACGCGCACCTGATCTCCAGGAGCGGTAAAGGGAACGAATATCACCCGCCCAGACGCGTCGCGTCCAACTCCGGCTCCCGAGCGAGAGAGATCGGTGATTTCCAGGCTAATTTCCATGGCCTTTTATCTTGCCGCGGGTAGTAAAAGTCAAATACGGAAAAATCGGACAGGCTGCCACTGGCGTCGTCGGGAATCGAGCCTATAGTAGAGCAATAAGAATTCGGAGGAATTCATGAAGAAAATATGGATCGCATTGATGAGTTTAACCCTAATGTCCTGCGGCTATAATAGCTTGCAAGGGTTGGACGAAGACGTGAAAGCTTCTTGGTCGGAAGTGGAAAATCAATACCAGCGCCGTTCGGACCTTGTTCCGAACTTAGTGAATACCGTGAAGGGCTATGCCAAGCACGAAAAGGAAACCCTCGAAGCGGTGGTTAAGGCGAGAGCCGAAGCCACTCAGACGAAGGTAGATGTTTCGAAGTTGTCGGACAGCAAATCTTTCGAGAAGTTCGAACAATCTCAGGGGCAGTTGTCCTCCGCGCTTAGCCGTTTGATGGTGGTGATCGAGAAATATCCTGATCTCAAAGCAAATGAAAATTTTCGCGATCTTCAGTCGCAACTCGAGGGCACGGAGAACCGGATCACCGTGGCCCGCAAGCGCTATATCGATACCGTAGCCGATTTCAATAAACAGGTTCGCTTCTTTCCCACGAACTTGACCGCGAAATTTTTGCTGCACCTAGAACCGCGCGAAACGTTTAAGGCCACCACGGCCGGCGCCGAGAAAGCGCCCGAAGTGAAATTCTAGTGCGTCTCGCGAGCTTGGCACTGCTGCTGTTTTTCTCTCTCCCAGCTTGGGCCTGGGACAGCAGCATCGCGATTCGCGCGCCAGCTCCGGTGGTGGACGAACTGGGAATTTTGCAACCCGGAGAAGTGCAGCAGCTCGAGGCCTGGCTTAGGGATATCAAAGCAAATTCGGGCGTAGAGATTGCGGTATACATTGCCTCTTCGTTGCAAGGGCGCGCGATTGAGGATTTTTCTATTGCCGTGGCCGAGAAATGGCAGCTCGGCCGGAAGAAAGAAGATAAAGGATTGCTCTTCGTAGTGGCCCCTAAAGAACGCAAAATGCGTTTCGAAGTGGGCTACGGGCTGGAAGGCGAGCTCACGGATGCCTTCACGCGCCGGGTGCTCGACAATACGGTGCGCCCGCTTTTTCGCGATGGAAATTACTACGGAGGAATCACCGCCGGAATCGCTAGCCTGCAGGAGAAAATCCCCCTCGGCCTGAAAGAGGGGGAAGGGGATGCGCAGGCGTATAAGAGACGGCCGATAGTTCCCATGCCCATCATGGTTTTCGCGCTCATTTTTTTCCTTCTTTTTGTGTTTCCCGCATTCCTCAGCATATTCGGGCTAAGTCGCCGTGGGGTGCTCGGCCCTTCTCGCCGGGGACACTGGGGTGGTGGAGGATTTGGCGGCGGAGGAGGCTGGGGCGGCGGTGGTAGTTGGGGTGGAGGAGGCGGCGGCTTTGGCGGCGGCGGTTCCTCTTCCTCTTGGTGAACACGATGAATAGCAGATTTTTTATTAAACAAGACCTCCAGCGGATCAAAGCAGCGGTTGGTAAGGCCGAAGCTAAAACCAGTGGCGAGATTGTGCCCGTGATAGCGGCCAAAAGCGTTCACTACGCATGGCTGGTATTTCTTCTCGGAGTTCTCGGTTTAGCCGCCGGGACTTGCACGGGACTATGGCTTTCGCACTATTGGCCCTTCGCCGCGGAGCTCTCTACGATTTTCGCGCTGCAAGGCGGTGGCTTGGCGTTGGGCGCCCTGCTGGGCCGCTCGGCCTGGATAATGAGGAAACTGCTCGGCGACCTTTGGATGGAGCAGGAAGTTTTCTCCGCCGCGCAGCTCGCCTTCGTAAAAGAAGGGTTATTTAATACTCGCGACCACACCGGGATTTTAATCTATATTTCTCTGCGCGAGCGTCGTGTGGTGATATTGGCCGATAAAGGCATCAACGAAAAAGTTTCTCCCACCTATTGGGACGAAGAAGTGAAGAAGATCGTTATCGGCCTCCGGAATGGAACGGCCGGGGATGCGCTCGTCGAGGTGGTGGAAGAAGTGGGCGGAAAACTCGCCGAGCACTTTCCCAAGAAGGCCGACGACACTAACGAACTCGAGGATCAGGTTCGTTTACGGTAGCTAGCTTGCCTGCTTCGTTTTTACGTGGCGGATATTGGAAATACCTGCCGCCTTTTCTCCGCGAGGCGGCATATTTAGCAGTCCTACCGTGGCTGTCAGGATCACCGGCCCCAAGAATATGCCTTTTATTCCCAATACCCCGATTGCGCCGATGATTACGGCGAAGCTCACGATCGGATGCACTTCATTCTCTCCGTTGGCTACGAGGTAGGGGCGGATCACGTTATCGATAGTGCCCGAGATCATCCCCGTAACGAGCAAAATAACGGCGCTTCCGTTGTTTTGGTTCAGTAAGCTGAGTCCCGCCAACAAGAAGGCCAGAGGGGAAGAGCCGATAAACGGAATGAAAGAGAGCAGGAAAACCACCGAGAAAATCAATACCACTTCGTTGTACCCTCCCAACCGTGCGCCGGCGGCCACTACCGAGGATTGAATGAGGCCGATGAGAAGATTCGAGATCAGGGAGTTATAACAGCTCGTTTGCATTACGTGCGAGACGCGATCCACGTCTCCGGCGGGCACGATGCCGAATTTCACCGCGGAATCCCGGATCTGCTTTCCCCGGGAAAGAAAAAGATAGAGGAAGAGGCAAAATACCAGCAATTCGAGGAAAACGTCTGGAAGCGAGGTAAGCACTGCCGAAAAAAAGGCGAGGAAGAAGTTCATCGCCTTCGTGGACCCGCCACGGATAGCTTCCATGCCTTCCGTCTCAGAACGGAAAACTTTTCCCTTCACGCCGTAAGAAATTAAGCTAGCCTCTATCTTTTCCTTGGCCGAGGCAATTTTGGTGAGGGTTTGCGAAGAAAAAATCCCGGAAGCATTTCCGTCCTTGGGAGTAGTGGCGAGATTATAAAGGCGAACGCTAAAGAAAGTGACGGGCATCATCATGGTGAGCGCGAGCGCAGCCACGCATAGGCCCACGATGATCCGGGGCCGGCCATGCCCGAATCGCTGCGCTATTTTTTTTACGAAGGGATATAGCCCGAAGGCGAATACCGCCGCCACCGTTACCGATCCCCAAAATGGGATTAAAGAAATCGCCACCAGGGCGAGCCCCAAGATTAGAAGAAGCTTGCGGTTCACCGGAGGAAGAGGCCAGTGGCGGCCCGAGTTCGTTCCTTCCGATTTTCGGTTGGTAACGGCCATAAGGCTTTCTCCCTAAAATTATATTACTTGGCGGAGTCGTTCGCGTAACGTGGTTGGCGCGGGTGCAGGCTTGGAAAATCTTCGGCTAACAATGCCGGATATGATTCCCGAAACAATAGCTTCCGCCACATGCCCGAATTGAAAAGCCGGAGCCGAAATTGCCGGAACCTGGGCCTCTACCACTTCGGCTTTTGTCTTTTTCTTCTTTCCTTTACGTACCGATGCATAGCATCCGCCTAAAACGCCTAGGGAGATAACCGTCACGGCTACTCCCGAATAAAAGAACGAGCCGGGAGCGAAGAAGCCAAAGGCGTCAAAGCTGGAAGCGGCGGCAGTGATCATAATTAATGTGCCGGCCACGAAATAGAGGGAGAAGAAGAAGCTGAGGGTGGCTACTAGCGCATATTTACGAATCGCCTCACGTGCGGTTTCGGCGGCAAATTCCTTGGCGGGCTCAAATAGAGCGGGGCCGATCGCAGCGTGATGTCCCGGATCGGGAGAGCGAAGAAATTGTTGCATCAGGCTCTGACCCACTAACATAAGAATCTGTCTCATAAATTTCCTCTCCGTGATTAAAGAACGCCGGCTTGGATCTCCAAGCCGGCGTTTCCCGTGTGCATGCGTGATGCGCGGGATAATTATTTTCTTTTTGCGGTGAATGCACCCAAGAAGAAACCAACGGCGGCTAGGCCAAGAGCCGAGCTAACGGGGTAGCGTTTTACGAACCCTACAGAATCGTTGTATAGATTCGTGGAAACATCGCGTACTTTGCCGGTGAGCTCGGTCGCTACGGCCCGGAGGTCGTCGGTATCGATGCTCTTGGCTTCCGTTACGGCGCGATCGATAGATCCTTTAGCCGAGTTCCATTTTTGTTCCGCTTTATCTTGATTCATTGCATTTTGCATAGATTCTCCTGTTTTACTTTTGGGCGCTCTTACTATTCTCTCGCCGAATTTTTCTGTTCCGGCGACTCGCGTTTCGGATTGCCACGGTTAAATTCCTGTTCTGGACTGGAAGCATTTTTTAGAAGATTTTCTTCTCCGGCTCTGCTGCGGATGTCTTCGCGGCCACCGTGGCGCCCACCGAATGCATCGTCGGCCTGACCCGAGCTCACCGAAGGCTTTTCATTCATGGATTGATTTTTTAAATCCGGTGAGCTTTTTTTCACGGTTAACTCCTTGGGTTGCCAATTAATGGCGTTTTGATGCGTCTTTGTCTTCTTTATCTCCGAAGCCGGCCATCATGTCGTTCAGTTTCGAGCGAGCTTCTTCCTGCGCGATTCCGTATTTTTTCTGAATCATGCCGGAGAGCGAGTTAACGTCGCCTTTGCTGCTTTCAAGTTCATCGTCGGTAAGGTTGCCCCAAGCTTTTTGGATTTGTCCCTTGAACTCTTTCCACTTACCTTTGGCGATATTTTCATTGATCATTATTTATTTGCCCCTTTTTTGACGGTGTGAGAACGAACTGCTCTTACGGCTACGCAAGTGCGATGCCAGTTCTCAAACACCGGAAAAAGCGGGCTAAAAAGTATAATCAAGCCGGCGCATGCCGGATTCGCCCCGTTCATGTGGCAAAAGGCGTCAGCCTCCAAGACTACCTTTATGGGCCCAGTTCATCGTGATAGAAAATAAAACTGGAAATTATTTTTTCGCTAATTCTCTAGCTGATGGAGGGCATCATGACTTTCGTATTAACTATTCCGGATGAAATGCGCCAAAAGTACATAGATCGTCGTGCTCAAGATTTAGGTTCTCTGCAGGGAGCATTGGAAAAAAGCGATTTCGAAGTTTTTTCGAAAGTGGGCCACCAGCTTAGAGGGAATGCCGCCACGTTTGGCTACGATTCCTTGGGGGTTCTAGGAGAAAAATTAGAGCAGGTGGCGGAATCCCATGATGCTGCGGAGGCCGAAGCCTGCTTATCCGCATTGCGGTCTTGGATCGCGCAGCAAAAAGCCCCTAAGTAATTCTCGCGGCACTTTGGCCGCCTCTTCTTTGCGCCAGCAAAGCTATACTGTGCGATGAACAGGAGCTTCTATGCTGGAACATCCGCTTTCTTCCCGCCGTATTCTTTTCGTTGAAGACGACGAAACCTACGGGCAATTGCTGGCGCTTAATTTAGAGCGTAAATTCGGCTGTAACGTTTCCTTGGCGCACGATGCCTTCGAAGCGGCAAATTTAATGTCGGCCCATGGCTACGATTTAATTTTGACCGACTGGCAGCTTCCCGAGATGAACGGTTTTCGTTCGCTGGAGCGCGCGGAAAGCGGTCTCGCGCTCGACCCAGCGGCGCCCCAGGATTGGTTCGAGCAGAAAAAAATTCCCGTAATCGTAGTTACGGCCTGCGACGGCGCCGAGGTGGAAAAGGAGCGCCGCTTAAAGAAGAGATTCCAATTTCTTGGCGTCGTCTCTAAAGGGCAATCCGCCGAAGGCGTAATCGATCAAATCGAGATGATCTACAAGAATTCTCCGCGCCACGCTACTGCGTGAAGCTGGAGTTCGCGGTGGCCGCGCCAAAATGATCTTCCGCCATTGGGAGTGGCTGATCTGGCTTGGCGCGATTCATATCCTGCAGGCGCCGGTATAGGGTCTTCCGGTCGATCCCGAGGTCACGGGCCGTTTTGTCTTTAGCGCCATGATTTCTGTTTAGGGCAAAGAGCAGGTAACGGTTAGTTAGCTCATCGAGGGTTACCAAGCTTTCGTCGGAGCTTCCCGCGAGCCCGTAGAAGGCACTTGATCCGCTGCTCTGGGGCGAAGAAGGGGTGGCGGCTGCGCTAGCCACCGCGCTGGCCTCATCGAAGGCCGGAACGGAGCTGTCCATATTGGACATCGGATCCAATACGAGATCGCTGCTGTTCAGCAGGTTACTATCGCAGAGAACCACGGCGCGCTCGATACTGTTCTCCAGCTCGCGCACGTTTCCAGTCCATGGGTTCTTCAAGAGGTACTCGAGGGCCGATTTGCTAAAGCCTTCGATTTTTTTACCGTTGATCGCCGAAAATTTCTTAAGGAAGAATTCCGCGAGAGGAAGAATATCTTCCTTGCGCGTGCGCAGCGGCGGCAAGTTAATTGGAATCACGTTGAGGCGGAAGAAAAGATCTTCACGAAAGGTTTTTTCCTTCACTTCGGCGCGAAGATCTTTGTGCGTGGCCGAAATGATCCGTGCATTCACCGGACGAAACTGATTTTCGCCGATGCGCTTGATTCTGCGTTCTTGAAGAGTGCGCAGCAGTTTCGCTTGCAAGGGAAGGCTCAGATCGCCGATTTCGTCGAGAAAGAGCGTGCCTTCGCCGGCCTCTTCGAAAAGCCCGATTTTTTTATCGGAGGCGCCGGTGAACGAGCCCTTCGCGTGCCCGAATAACTCGCTTTCGAGAAGATTCTCGGGAATGGCCGAGCAATTGATAGCGATGAAAGGGTGCTTTTTACGCTGGCCGAAATAGTGAATCGCTTTGGCGATCACTTCTTTGCCCGTTCCGGTTTCTCCGGTTACGAAAACGTTCGCGGCACTATCGGCCACTCTTTTGGCTAGATCTACGGCCCGCAATAGCCCGGGACTGCGCCCGATAATTCCATCTACGCCTCCGCTTTCTTTCATGGCTACCGCGGTCTTCAGTGCCTGATTCTCCGAGCGAATGCGGTTGAAGTGTAGGGCCCGCTCTACCGAAACTTGAAGTTGCGGAAAGTGTAGGGGTTTAACCACGAAATCATACGCGCCGGCTTCGATGGCTTCGATCGCCTTCTCGGAGCCCTTATGGGCCGTGATCAGGATGATGGGCGTTTCATTTCCCATTCCGCGCAATTTTTTTGTAAGGTCGATCCCCGAAATATGGGGAAGCATTAAGTCCGTTAGGATTACGTCGTAGGGAAAGTTTCCTTTTTCCGCTTCCTTTAGGAGAGAACGCGCGTCAGCGAAGGGTGTCACTTGGTACCCTTTGGGACGGAAGAATGCCGTCACCAGTTCTTTAATGTCTTCGTCGTCTTCAACCACGGCTATCATTGGTATTTTTTCCATAAGTTCATTGATAGCACGGGTACCAAATGTCCCCAATGGACCGAGGCGCAATGCCCCACCGGAATCTCCCTACTATGCAAGAAAGGGCAGTACGGCTCCAAACGGCGTAGGCATCGACGTTGCAATTTAGCCGGTAAACGTGGGGTGAAGCCTAAAAAAGGCGTTTAACCCTCAATCGGGAGGAATTTATGTTGAGAACTGCTTTGGGATTTTTCGTGGTTGCTTTGATAGCCATAGTGCTGGGCGCTACAGGAATTGCCGGCGTATCGATGGAAATCGGCCGTGCGTTACTAGTGGTGTTCTTGATCTTAGCCGTAATTAGTTTTGTGGCCGGAATTGTTTCGGGCCGCGGACCTCATATCCGCCACTAGTGGATTTATTTGAGTATTCCAACAAAGGATTCTGGAGAACAGTATGCGCAACGATTCCTCCGACATTATAAAACTGCTGCTCGTGGATCATGAGCTCTTGCGCCAGAATATGGCGGCACTTAAGGCGGCCGAAAGCGTGGAAGAGAAAAGAAAAATTTATGCTGTGCTTCTTCCTTTGCTCGAGTGCCATACCTTTGCCGAAGAGGAAACGCTCATCACGCGTGCCCTCACCGAGGAGAAATTGCGTCCTTTCGCGATGGAGGGCCTTGAGGAGCACGACGTTACCGAATTCGAGGCGATGAAGCTGAAGCAAGCAGCCACGGACGACCAATGGGTGACGCGCACGAAGGTATTATGTGAGCTTCTTGAGCACCACCTCAAAGAAGAAGAGGAGGATTTTTTTCCTATGGCGGAGAAAGTTCTCAGCCGCGAGGAGCTTGTGGAGCTCGGGGACCGTTATTGGGAAGCCCGGGAGAAGCTAAAACTTGCGCCGATCATTCAATTGCCGATTCGCACCTCTGCTCTAGAAGAGAGTAGAGGAGTGCTCGCGGGCGTAAATTAGGCGTAACGCCGTAAATTTCCATCAACAAACAAAGGAGCAGTAATGAAAAAAGTAATTCTAATGGCAA
Source organism: Bacteriovoracia bacterium (assembly GCA_050246755.1). GTDB lineage: Bacteria > Bdellovibrionota > UBA1018 > CAIPTA01 > CAIPTA01 > JAKFYM01. The sequence continues at coordinate 868,569 of JBFWVL010000001.1, read as the reverse complement.
CGATATTCGCATTTTCCACTTTCCCCTCGGTTCTTCCGCGGGCGCATGCCGAAAGTGAAATGAAGGAAGATGTGGCCGAGGCTGCTCAAGACGCGAAAAAAACCGTGCGTAAAGGCGCGAGAAACATGAAGGATAAAACCTGCGAGCTCGTGAATGGCAAAATGGAATGCGCCGGAAAGAAACTGAAGCATAAGGCCCAGAACGTGGGCGACGAAGTGAAAGACGCCGTTAACTAAAGGCGCTTCCTTCTTTTAGATTGGCCTGGGTACCCCTCCTGCGTCGGGTGCTCGGGCCTTTTTTATTCCATTTTATTAAATAAAATCAATGCTTTGTGAGGGTGCTATGGTCAGGTGGACGTAGCCACACAATAAATTGACTAATTCAATCAACTATAATATAGTACGGGCTCCTTTGTTGCTCCCAGTTGTTCGTTCCGGAGGTTTTTTTCATGCGCGCTCGTCTACCAGCCCTGCTCGTTCTCACCACGATCACCTTAGCCCTCTCTTCTCAAGCCCACGCTAAAACCATCTATTCTTCCGGAGACTGGTCGCTCGACGATTCCCAACCCGGAGTGCAGGGCAAGGGCAACTGCGTTGCCGCCACCGCCACTTATCTCGGCAACTACGGCGCCTACTCCCTCAACGTGGTGATCGATAAAAGCGGCGCGCACCCAATGGAGCTTTTGATCCGCCCCTTCAAGTCTCCCTCAAAAGTGAGTAGTTTCCGCGTAACCATCGAATCCGGGCGCACTTATACTTTCGTAAAGCTTCCGCGCACTGCTAAAGGCGAAGATACCTTCTGGAATCTCCCTCGTGGCACCGATAAATTCATCGCGGAAATGAAAGCCTCCGCCCAGTTGAACGTGGATGCCTCTGGCGGAATGGGCGAGCTGCCTTTCTCTATGAGCGGAGCTACCGCCGTGCTCACGCAACTCGAAAAACGCTGCGTGGCCTCTCCGGCCCTGAACTCCGTTCAGTTCGAGAAGAACTTTCTCCCACCGGAAGTAAATACTACCGACGCGACCAAAGTAGATTCCGTTCGTGCCGGCCTTCTGCGCGATATCGTGACCAAAGCGGTAGCGGCCCAGCAAAATATCGGCAAGATGAATGCCGAATTGGCCGCGCTCGAAGCGCGCTACGCGAAGCTGAACCAAGAGAAAGCAACGCTCGCTGGCGCTCTCGACCAGCTTTCGAACCACGATCTTCCGGCCTTGATCACCGCCCGCAATAACGCCCAAGCCGCGATCGATAAAGCCCACGGCGATATCATTACGTTGAAAGCTTCGATCGCTTCTCAGGAAGCACTCTTGGTATCGGCACAGTCCGCCTACGAAATCGCTTTCGCGAACCTTAAACCGTTCGTTCCCGAGCACGACCGTTTGCGCTCGCTTCTGCAGAACGACCAGAACCGCCAGTCGAATGCCGAAAGTAACCTTTCGAATATCGAGCAAAATATTTCCGGCAAGACGCAAGACCTTGCGGATCGCAATGCCGAGTCGGAGCAGCTACGTGGCGAGCTTGATCGCAATGTAGACGAAACCCGTCGTGCCCGCATGCGTTTGGCCGAGGCCGAAAGCGCATTACGCAGCTTCGACCCTAGCTTCGAGATCCGTCGCCGTAAGGATGGCGACCGCCGGTTGGGTGGACTCGAGAACGAGATCCGCACCCTTACGCAGAACGTACGCTCCTACCAACAGCAAGTGACTGCCGCTCAGGCTGATCAATTAGCCAGAGAGCAAGCTCTCCGTGCCTGCGAAGGCGGACGTGCGGCTAGCGCCCTCGAATTATTGGTAAACCGCGCTATCGCTAGCGCCGAAGACGACGCTAACGGCCGCGGAGGCCGTGGTGGTCGCGGCGGCGGCTTTGGTGGTGGCGATAGGGGCGGCGAAGGCCGTGGCGACGGACAAGGCCGTGGTGGCCGCGGAGGCAATGGCCCCGGAACCCCTGATCCTACTCCTACGCCCACTCCGGTTCCCACGCCGGTACCAGTGCCTACTCCCGTACCTGTGCCTTCGGCGCCGGATTGCACGGCCCAGCGGAACGAACTCAATGCCGCCATCGCTCGTCTGAACACGGCGAACCAATCGCTGGCCCAAACCCAAAATAATTTGGCTGCCAGATCCGCCGAAAAAGACGGCATCGAGCGCCAGATCGAGCAAGACGTGTATCGCCAGCGCGACGAAATCGTGCGCCGCGAAGCCGAAGCCCGCCGCTGGGTTGCCGGCCTCGAAAGCCGCCGCGATCAAATGGACACTCGTATCCGCGATCTAAATCAGTACGTGATTCCTAGCTTGCAGAACGAACTCTCCAATTTGCAGTCGCAGCGTTACGCTACCATCGAAGAGCTGAACTCCGCGGTTCGCGCCGTGGCTCGCTCTACCGATGCGTACCGTGCGTATAAGGCGAAGGTAAACTACGACGCGCTTGATGCCGAAGTGAATAAAACCGCCAGCCGGGTTTCTTCGATTCAGCAACAAATCGCGACCTATAAAGCTTCCGTGAAAAATCGCGAACAGCTCATCAAAGATCAGACCGCTTTGCGTGATAGTCTCGATAAGCGAATCATCGCTACCAATGAGACCATCACCCAGAAAACCAATCGCTTGGCCGAAGTAAACGCTTTGCTGGTTCCTTACACCGCAGATCGTAAAGTGGCCGACGACCGCATCGAAGCCGCTAAACAGACGCTCGCGGACATCTCCCGCGAATACGCTGCGCAGCTTCCCCAGGCCGCAAAGCGCTAATGAAATAGAGCCAGTTACCGCGGGCCATCTCTTTGGAGATGAGCCCGCTTTTCTTTTTTCCGTCAAAAATATGGCGTCGCGAACACGGCCGCGGAATCCATTTTTCTCGAGTGAAGAGGGGAGCTTTTTATGGTCTAATTTTCTCAGCCTTTTCGGCTGGAGGATTTCTCATGAGAGCTAGAATTTCATTTATCGCGCTGGCATTTCTTACGGCTTGTTCTGCCCAACCAGTCGATCGTCAAATCAGTTCGAAAGCTCCTGCCACGCTCACCGTAGTCTCCACCACCGATTTTCACGGCGCTCTTGAAGCTGAAGAGGGAATCAGCGGCGACGGGCAGAAGCTCTCCATCGGCGGCGCTTCCGTTTTCGCCACCTATATCAAGACGCTGAAGAAAAATACCAAGGGCCCGCTGCTCTGGATCGATAGTGGCGATCTTTTTCAGGGATCGATGGCTTCCAACCGATTCGAAGGTGCGCCGGTAGTGCGCCTCTATAATCATCTCGGCCTCACCGCTTCTGCGCTTGGTAACCATGAGTTCGACTACGGCCCCGAAGGTGATAAAGCTGTTCCTCGCTCTCCCTCCGACGATCCCCGCGGTGCCCTCAAAGCCAGAATCAAAGAAGCGAAGTTTCCATTCTTGGCCGCGAACATGCGCACCACCTCGGGCGCGATGCCCGAATGGCTGAAGGCCTCGATGGTAGTGGAAGTAGGCGGCCTCCGCGTGGGCATCGTGGGTGCGGCTAGCCCTGGAACTCCCGGCTCTACCAACGCCCTCAATCTCACCGGCCTCGTGTTTCAGCCTCTTCTGCCGAGCGTGCGCAACGAAGCCGAACGCCTAAGAAAAGAAGAGAACGTAGACGTAGTGATCGTGACGATGCACGTAGGCGCTATCTGCGAAGATAATTCTCTCACCAGCCAGGAAGACCTCAGCTCCTGCAACGCCAAAGACTCCGAATCCCTGGATTTCGCCAAAACGCTGCCTCCCGGCCTCGTGGACCTCGTGCTCACCGGCCACACCCATCGCGGCGTAGCGAAAAAAGTAAATGGCATCGCCGTGCTTCAAGCCTTCTCGGGCGGAAAATACGTAGGTTGGGCCACCGTGAACGTGGCAAATCACACTTCCGAGGTTTCCGGCCTAGTGCCCGTATGTGAGCAAGTAGTGGAGGGCGCCAAGGGAAAAACCTGCGATCCCTACGACATCAAAAAATCCCGCGGCGCTCCTGAGCCCGCCGTTTTCTTCGGCGAACAGATCAAACCAGATGCCGCGGTGACCAAGCTCCTCGCCGCCGACCTCGAAAAAGTACGCGCCTTGAAAGAAGCCCCGCTCGAGTTCTCCGCTTTGGATGAAATCACCCGCGAATATTCGAGGGAATCTGCCCTTGGCAATTTGGTGGCCGACGCCACCCGCGATGCTCTTCCCGAAGCCGATATCGGCCTCACCAATGGCGGCGGCCTCCGCGCTAATATTGCCGCCGGCCCCGTAACCTACGGCGACGTGTTCAACGTTCTGCCTTTCGATAACCAGCTCGCAACCATCACCATTCCCGGCAGCAAAGTATACGACCTCGTGAAAGTAGGGGCCTTCAGCGGCGCGGGAGTATTTTCCTGGTCTTCCAACCTTACCTTCACCGGCGACGGCTGCGAGATCAAAGAGATTACCCTTAACGGCCGCCCCCTCGAAAAAGACAAAATGTATAAGATTGCTACCAGCGATTTTCTCGCCGGCGGCGGCAGCGGCGTACGCTCCGTGAAAATTCCGCCGGAAGCCGTAGAGGTTTTCTGGGATGCTCCTTATATCTTGCGCGATCTCACCGCCAACGTGCTCAAGCGCTGGCATAAAAATATCCGCGCTTCCGACTTCTACCGCGCCGATGCCCCTCGGCAAAAGTTCCTCAAGAAATGCGGAAAAACTGCTAGCTTGAAAGCTTCAGGCATCAAAGCCATGGACGAAGCGCACCAGCACTTCCACTAGCCGAAAAAGCACGCTAAGAACGCATGCACGCTCGCAAACCCGGGCTATGATATTTTTCGATCGGGGAGTTGAGGTTAAAGCTCGACCCTAATCCGGTTCCAGGTAAACTAGCAAACGATGACGTGCAGGTTACTTCGCGATGTAAGCGGAAGCCACGCAACGCTGGCGCAGGCAGGCGGAGATATGAGATTTCACGCGATCAAAGAGAGAAGGGGAGTCAGTTTCGAGAACGCCGTCTGCTTGGATGGGATCGACGGAGGCAAGGCCGCGGCTGGCTTCTCCGTCGACTAGACGCTTCACCTCCGCATCGGTTTCCGAACCGCGCATACTGAACTTCGGCGAGCCCCCGGAGTTCTGGTTAACGGGAGACTCCAAGAAATCTTCGGTGACATTCGTGGCGGGAGCTTCTCGTTTCGCGCTCACATTGCTGGCGTCGCCTTCCGTGGGCGAACCGTTGCCGAGGCTCTTCATTTCGCTCGCAGAAAGTTTTTCTCCCGCCGCTAGTTTGGCGAGGAGAGCTTTCTTGAGGGAGTAGTCTTTAGGCTTAGAGGCGGCGGATTTTGTTGAATCCACTTTTGAATCGAGGGCGATACTTTTTTCGAGCGCATCAAGCCTCGCTTGTGTTTCGTCGGTGAGCCTAGAATCTTCCTTATCTGTGGCCGGCTGTTGACTGACAGAAGAGGAGTCGACGCCACTTTTGGGAGCGGTTTGGAGGGGAGCTATGTTTGGGTTTTTTATGGAACCCATTACGGTTCCTGCTTGCATCATCTGAGCAGCAAGATTTGAAAATTCCGCGATTTGATTTGTCAGGCGCGCTTCTTCCTTCTTAAACTCTTGATGTTTTACCTGTGCATCAGAAATTGCGAGAAGGCGTCTTCTTATTTCATCATCATGCGCTTTCCTTGCTTCTTTCTCGGCAAAGAGCTGATCTTTCTTTTTTTGTTCTCTGGCCTTTTCAATCAGGTCTATGTCGTCTTTGATTTGAGACTGTTGCTGCGGAGTTTTAGACTTTTGAGCATTTAAATCGCGAGCTCTTTTTGCGGCAGCGGCTAAATCTTTATCTTGCTGCAATTGCTTGAATCTGTCTTGTTCGCGTTTCTGAGCAAGCTCGGCTTCTGACTTCTCTTTGCCTTTGTCGGCTTCACCTTTGCCTTTTGCAACCGCGCCGTTTTGTGAGGCTGGATCTGGAGCATTAGAATCGCTAGTATTGGGTGTTCCAGCGGGTGAAGTAGTGCTTTCGATACTATTAATAATCCCGGTTCCTATATTCGACCTTCTGCGACCATCTGGGCTGGAGTAAGGAATGCCCCCGGGAGCTGCTATTAAAAAAGCAGAGTGAGAAGCTATAAAGGTAGTCAAAAAAAATAGAAAAAATTTTTTCTTAAATAAAAAAAGAAGTTTAAGACTATTTTTTTTCATTTTTTAACTCTGATTTTATCAAAAAGTAATTTCTTAAAATTTAAATTCCTGAAGACGATTTTTTATATTCGTTGTCATATTGCAGCGAAGTGCTTTTTTGTAATTCAATTGCATTCGCGTTGGCTAGTTCATTAAATCTCTTACGTACTTCATTCGAAGTACAAACGCGCTGATTAAACGCGTCGCCTTGCTTTAGTACCCAAAGCGCGTCTTCTGCAAATTTTGATTGAGCTGCTTCTGAGGCTTTAACTTTAAAAAATACTTTATATGGATTTGAATTCTCGGCGACTGAAAGACTTACTGAATTTGTATTGCCGTTAGAGTAATCAATTTCTAATTTATCGGCGCTTCCGTCACGTCTTTTGAGAGTCAGTTCCAATATTCCATTGTTGTCAGCTGGACACTTTAGTTTTATTGGATAAACGGTATCCGAATTTATAGGAGCTTTGGGGTCGAGAGGAGTCAAACCCTGCATCCCCACCGCCATCAAAGGGCAAGTCCGCAACGCCTCATCCGAAAGCTGCGGCATCGCGCAGTTCAAGCCCTTCCACGCAGCGGCGCTAGCGTAGGCCGCCGCGGCCACGCCTTTGGTCATACTCATTCCGCCCGCGAAAGCAGACGGCACCACGAAATCGAACAACGCATTACGCGAGGTGAGGATTTCGGTAATGCGCTTCACTTCGGCCTCGGGAGTGGCGAGCGGTTGGATCTTCCACTCTTTGCCATTGAAAGTAACTGCGCCGTCTTTCTGGAAAAAAACCACGGTGAGGTGCTCGCCATTTTCGTTGCTGATCAGCAGGCGGCCCCTTTGCGCGCGCATTTTGGGAAAATCTGCGTCTTGGGTTAGGGCGGTTAGCTCTTTAAGCACGAGAGGATTCAGGGAATCACGGAATCCGGTAAGGAGTTGGTCCCACTTGCCGGTAGAGGCGATTCTTTTTGAAAAAGTTTCGGAGGTAACTTCGGCGGAAAAAGCGAGGCCGGAATTTGCTACCAGAGCCAATAAGAATACTTTAGTGAGTAAGCGCATGAATCCCCCCTCTTTAAGGATACATGCTGTCAGAGCATAGGTAAAAATTTTTGGCTAAGTTCCTCTAGGAAAGGAGGCAATATCCGAGGGTTTTTACACGCCAAAATCATGGCAGTGATTTTTTGTGCCAGGCTACCGGCTGTTTCCGGTAAAAATTCTGAACTTTTGGTAGCGAGCTGCCTCAAAAGAGCTTTTCCTCTCTAATTAAAAGCCATTCCAGCAGCTTCCCTCAAAAAGTGGCCAGCAGCATAAAGCCGATAAGTAAACGCACCGATAGGTCAGGGTTGCCGGTAATTGTGAATGTAGGGGGTTTCCATGTTTCCAGCTGAAGTTTTTTCCAATAGTAAACGTGCCATGGCTAATCTGCAGAAGGGCATCGTTGATTGGGTAAAATTTAAGTACAAGCTGGATCTTAAGCCCACGGGCGCGACTGAAACGGCCGCCAAGCAAGTTACCGAAGTGCGCCCCTTCTGTGCGATGCGATTTACCGCGATGAAAACGACCACGGCGTTTCCAGTAGGTTTCGGAAGCCCGGAGCAGGAAAAGGCATTCTTTGCGTGGGTAGCTGGCGCCGAAAAAAGCGCGGACGAAATGGCCGAGATCCAGAAAGACGCGGAAAAAGAATTCTGCAAAGTCGTTTATAACGCGGCTGAAGTAGAACTCACAGATAAACAAGTGAAGATCGAGCCGAACTCGATGTTAGCGGTACCACAAAAAGCACTGTTTGGCTGGGCGAGCGTGATGGTGGAGAAGGTGGTTACTCTTACCTTTACTGCGAACGATAAGGAGATCAGTTTCGTTTTCCCTCTCTTCGACAAGAAATTTTATGAGCAGAAATCGGTGGATTCGTTTGGCTTTGCCACGAACAGCCGTATGCTGGTGGTGGACGATTCGGCCACTTCACGTAAACTCAGCCGCCATGCGCTCAATTTGGCGGGATACATTAACGTGGATGAGTGCGAAGACGGTGAAGCGGCATTCAAAAAGATGGCGGGCTCTTCTCCGCAGATCGCGTTGCTGGTAGCTGACTGGCATATGCCAAACATGTCTGGGATTGAGTTACTAAAAAAAATTCGCCGCGATAAGGAATTGAAGGGCTCGCCCGTGATCCTGGTAACTGGTGAGCAAAATGCCACCGAAGTTACCGAGGCAATTAAAGAAGGGGTAAATGGCTTCGTAGTGAAGCCTTTTCAAATGGAGACGATTTACAAAGCCATGAAAAAAGCGGGTACCGTTGCCGGTGCCTTAAAAAAAGCCGCTTAGGCCTTCGGGTGGTTTTTGGGAGCTAGTTTTTCAGGAGTTTGTGTGAGTAAAGAACAGAATACGAAAGATTTTCTGGAGGGCCTTTTTAAGCAGGGACCTGCGCTTAAAATCATTGCCTCCGCTCTAACGTCGACGATCAAATCCTATACTAAAACGCCGGTAGTGGCGGGTAAGCCCTATATTCAAGGGGAAGCGCATTCGGAATCGGTGGCGGTGGCCGGCTTGATCAGGTTTGAGGCCGCGGATTTTTCGATCGAGCTTTTTCTCGGATTCTCCAAAGAACTGTTTTTGAAGCTCTATGAAAATATGTTCCAATCCGCGGAAACGGAGATCACGAAAGAAAATCAGGACCTCGCGGGTGAAATTTTAAATATTGCGTTCGGGCAGATGGACCCGGAATTCCGCAAGCTAGGATATTCGTTCCGCTGTTCATTCCCGATCGTGCATTCCGGAAAGAAATTGAAGGATGCGTTGGCCGGAGTGCAGGCGAAGGCGATCGTGGTTCCTTACACGTGCAATTCACAATCTTTCTTCGTAGAAATTTACGCCATGGATTCCTTAAGGGAAAAATGGCATTTCGAGCCGCATAAGAAGAAGTCGGCTTAGCCTTACCAATCTTGCGGAACTTTTTTCAGCTCCTTCACCTCATATCCCCAGGCTTCTATTTTTCGCATTAGCTGCCGGTAACGAACGTCGCTCATGCGTGGTTCGCGTGCAAGTACCCACACGTTTTCCCGGCCGGGGCGTCCGATTATAGTATCGGAATAGTCTGGAGCAAGATCTACGATGAGGTAAGCGAACTTCAGCGGCCAGAAGGGTTGCACGCGCCATTCTGCATTCGTTTCTTTATTTTCGATGAAGCCTTTTTGCGGAATTATTTTCTCTTCCCCACTCGCGCTTCCTTGGCGAAAGCGGAAATCAATGTCCACCCGTTCTTCCTTGGCATTCCAGGTATAGGTTTCGGTAGCGTTCACGGCATCCTTTTCAGCGGAAGTTGGAATGGAGGCGATAACGTACCATTTGCCCATGAAGCGCTGGAGGTCCACATGGTCTACCGTTTCCTGCGAAGGGAGTTCTTTGCTGGGAGTGGAGGAGCAGCCGGTTGCGAGGAGGAGGATAATAAGAGAGAAAAATTGAAATAATTTCATCGCATCAGCTTATCACGGGATTGGAAGTTCGGGGACGCGGCAAAAGAGTTATTTGGCCGCAGACTGGGTGCGATGATCCATTTCGCCGATGAACTCCCGATAGCCGCCTTCGGATATTGGCTGCCAGCTGAATCCGGCAATGTTTTGCCACGTGGCCGAGGGGCCGGAAGGTAAAAGCTCCAGCGGCAACCCCGATTGCCCGGGGATCGGCAAGGCCAAGTATTCGAAGTCTTTGCCGAGAATGGGATGCGCATCAAATTTAATAAATAAATAATAATTACTTTCTTTTTTAGGAACTGTTTCGAGGCTCGATGACGTCGACCACTTATGGGTCTCCCCGTCCACTTCGAAATAGCCAAGAGCCATCCAGCCTAGGTGTTCTGGCTTCGTCACGCTGCGCAGGAGGTCGGTGGACCTATTGTCGTTGGTATCGTAAAAGCGGGCAATTAGAGTGGCGGGAATTTGCTTGCCGTGGGAAAGAAAGACCGCCTTACCCGTCCAGAATCGGGATTGGGCGAGAACGGGCTTGAGAAGATCAAAAACCGTGCGGGCGTGGCCTTGTTTCCCCTGCGGCAGCGGGAAGGTGAAGCGTCCGCTAAAGCGAGGAAGCTCCATGCGCTTTTCGGGAATTTGAGTCGGTGGTGGGGTAGTTTGGAGAGAGTGCGGGGAGTTCCCAGTATTCCTCTGCCCTTCGGCCGGAGTTGCTTCCGGCGATTGCGATGTAAGACTCGGTGAAATACTTAGCTTTGCGTTCTCGTTTGATTCCTGAAGGGGCGCGCTAGTTTTCGGCACGATGGTGCGTGCGTAGAACGCTATCCCGCTCCCAAAAATAATGGCGGCGGCAACGACGAAAAGGAATCTCCGAAAGGTGAGCATCTAGGGATAAACGATATCGCTGCGCTCGAGAAAACGCTCAATGTATTCCCGTTTCTTGGCAAAGATCGGTGCATGCAGTTTTTCCATGATGTCGTAGGATGGGCCCTGTTTGGTGTCGATGCTATACGATGCGCCGAGGTTTTTGTAGGACAGGTAGTAGGCGAGACTATCGGCGAAATCGTCCCAGGCCTGGCTGGTAGCGTAGAGGCTGATGAAATCGGTGTCCGCAAGACCGGAATAGACGTTCAGCACATCGTTGTGCGCGATGGTTTGGCCATTGCACCAGTAGAAACAAAGATACTTGCGCAGAGGAAACTCATTCTCAGGCTTGGCTTTTTGGCTGGTGGCCCAGCTAATGCTGCCCCAGCTTCCAGGAACCATTTCGCATTCCGGCTGCTGCGTTTTATCTACGGGAGTAGTGCAGTTCTGCGTTTGGTTAAGGTTATTGGCGAAATCGAAAATATGCCCGAACTCGTGGGTGATCACGAAATAGAGAAAATCGCTCGTGCCGGCGGAATTGAACGAGGTGATGGTGGGCAGAGTCGGCAAAGGATTACGGTAACTATTGCCGCCCCCGAAGGAAAGCTGCTCTTTCCAGGTGGCCCAGGTATTTAGGTCGAGCTCTTCGTCGAGCACTGATTTACGTACGCCCATGAGCGCGCCATCCGGATTTCCATTTGTGTCCCGGTTGAGTCCGGCATAAGCCGTGCCCGCCATTTTCTTTTCGATATAGATATGCCGGAGGGAGCAAAACATTTTCTGAAGAGCAGGAGGATAGCGATCATAGAGATTTTCAAAATATTTCGCATACGCTTGGCCGCCTTCGAGGCAGATTCGTGCACCCAGGTTCTCGTGGTCCGGAATGGGATCCACCAGACAGACAGTTCTCGCGATATTTTCGCGGCAAGATTCGGCGGCTAAAGCTTTGGCCGCTTTGGGAAACTTGAGCTGAGTCACGAAAAAATCTTTGTCGCCCAATGAATTTGGGAACATTTTTGCGGCAAAGGAATTCAAGGGGATTTGTACCAGCGCCAGCAGTGCCAAGAAAAATATAGATTTCATTTACTTTTTATAACGAAAGTTTTTTGGTGAAGCTAGGGAAGAAGAAGCAAGAAACAAGCGCGGCAAACCGCGCTCAGAATATTGCTTTAGTTGGTGGCCCCTCCGAGAATCGAACTCGGATGCCCGTGAAGGCGCAGGTTTTTGAAACCTGTGCGTCTACCAGTTCCGCCAAAGGGCCAATCGACAAGGACCTTTTCTAGCACCCTTGCCCCGGGCGATCAATATTCGCGTTTTGCTGCGGCGAATAAATCTATTTTTACTCGATGGCCCGGGGCTTAGTAAGAGCTAAGTTCCACCACTAGGGAATACGGCGTGCGAAAAACAACGTGCTGGTCGTTGGCGAGAATCCAACCTTCCACCTCAGAAACCAAAGCCCGCGGATAGAAAAGATCGAGTTTTTCCTGGGTGAGTATCAGGTGGCTAAATCCCTCTTTTTTTAGGATGGCCAAAAACTCAGGGGCTGACCTTGCTTCGCGTACCTTCGCGTCCAAGGCAGGGGAATCCCAAATTCGCACGATGGGATAAGGCATGGAGTGGTAGAGGCGCGTGTCCACTAGCAGCGCCGCTTTTTGGCCCGCCACGAACTGGCTGCGAAACCAAGCTTGCGCCTCGCTTCCTATATAAGCCCGCGCTTGCTCTTCGGGATGGGGAATTTTTTTAATCCGGGAAAGCGCATCCCAGCGAAACGGAAGAAATGGAATCGAAAGCGCTACCAGGAAGAGTGGCATCGATTCGCGGTAGGGTAGGCGTTGCAGCAGGCGATCGAGAAGGATTCCCGCGAGGAGGCCCGATATCGGAAGGCAAGCGCCGATGAGGCGGAGCTCGGTGGGCTCGCCGGCGGTGAAGTAAAAAAGAAGGAAACCTAAAGGAAAAGAGAAAGCCAATATGCGTACGAGGGCGGATTCTTGTTTGCGCCAAAGTAGTGGTAAGGCCACTAGGGCGGGCGCGAAGAGAAACTCGCGGGACCACTCAAAGAGCCTCGTTAGAATCGAGACGTGTCCGGTTTGGTAGGCGGCGATGGCTTCTAGCCAGGTGGGACCGAGCGCCGCATGGGGGAACCATTTGGCGAATAGAGGAAAAAAAGGATCGCCGGTGCCGATAAAATTCCGGAGCGCGAGAGGGAGCATGCCGAGGAGCATGCCGGCGGCGAGTAGGAATAGTGGCTTAGGGCGGCGTAGAGTGGAAAAAAAACAGAGACTTAGGAAAAGGATCGGCAAGATTGCGTACACCGAGCTGATCTTCGCTAAGAGCGTGAATCCGAAAAGAAAAGCCGCCACGAAGGTGGCCTTTAAGGATCTTTCACCGAGGAGAGAAAAGGCGGTGAGAATCCAGAGCACCATGCCCCAGCCATTTTTCGCGGTGGGAATCCCGAACTGAAGCGAGGCGGGAATGGCGAAAAGCATGAGGGCAAAAATTCTTCCGCTTGGGGTGGAGATTTCTCGCCGGAGGAATGAGTACGCTAGGATCAGGGAGCCGCCGAAGCCGAGCAGAAAGTGGGTGAGCTGGGCAAAAATTTGCACGGGCAGAAGCCCGAGCCCACCCTTGCCGGCGAAGAAAAAATGAGGCCAGAGGAATAATTGCTCGAATCCACCTTCTTGATAGGCGCTGATCTGCTCGCGCGGGAAATAGACTTTGCCTTGCTCCCACCAAATGCGGGGTCCGAGCAGATGGTGATGCAGGGGATCCCAATAAGGATGGATCACGAGAGAATCAATCGCGATGAGCGCCAATAAAACGGCGATGGGCGCGCCGGCGATGGCGAGAATAAAATGGAGGCGTGGGATTTTAATGGAGGGGCTCAGGGCGATTCCGAGGGCGTTCAAGAGGATCAGAGCCCAACGCAGTTCGGGGCGCAACAAGCCTAGGGCACTTAGCGTGAAGGCGATAAGTGCGTAAAAGAAGGCACCGAGGCCCAGCCACTTTCCTTCTTCGGGAAGATCTGACCCTAAGAGGGTGGCGATCTGCGCTCCCCAACCACGCGTGGCAGCGATCCAGAGAACAAACTGAAAGAGGAGCGCGGCCCAAAGGTTGGGGGTGATGGTGGCGCTTATGGGCTGTGGAGGGCCGGAGAGAGTGTCGGCGAGGGCGCCCACGAAGAGCGCGAGGAAAAAGAGCAGAGGAGTGCGGGCTTTGGCGATCATAGGAAAAAGGGGAAACTAGGGCTGAAGTGGCCAATCAATACGAGACCGAGGCCAATGAGGTAGAGTGCCGCCGAACGCGCGTAACGCCAGCCGAAGAAAAGCCGGGTATGCAGATAGATCCCGCAGATGAACCAGGTAACCAGTGCGAGCAGGGTTTCCCGCTGTTGGGTCCAAAGCTCGGTGGGGCCGGGAAGCTGGTGATTGTCGGCGAGCACTAGCCCCTCCGCGATGATGCCAGCCGTGAGCAGGGGTAGGGCCCAAAGCACCATGCGGTAGCCCATGCGGTCGAGCTTCCAGAGAGTGCGTTCGGTTTCCGCCTTTTTTTCCGCAGGAAGGGAGGGGGCGCGAAACTGCAGCCAAATAAAATGAAATACGAGTGGGAAGGCGAGAATGCAAAATGCGTAGCCCACGAGAAAGCAGAGGCGGTGAAAGCTCAGCCAGCCGAGATCGTCGGTAAAGATGCCTTTGAATAATTCCGTGGTGGCTGAAGAGATGGTGAGGGTCAGGGCCGTCCACAAATTCGCGAATACGGCGGTGGCGCGATTGCCATAAAGAATCTCGGTGCCGAGGTGGGCGGCGCAGATGGCCCAGGCGAAAAGCAGGAAGCTCACGGGGCGGTCGTAGGCCTCGGAGTGTACCTTGCCATCGATGATCTGCAGCTGGGTGATATAAACCACGAGCGCGCCCGTAAATACCAGCAAGCTTAGGCGCTCACCGAGCGAAGCAAGGCGATCTAATTTTCCGCTTTCCTTACCGCGCAGAAAAGCGCGTAACACAAAGCAGCCCCAATAAAGAACCGCTGTCATGAGGAAGAAGGTCTTCGGCATAGAGAGAGAGTGAAACAGCTTCCAGGCTTAGTCAAGGTGGCAGGGAACTTGCTCTCCGGAAATCCCAACAGGAGAAATGAAATGTCGCAACCATTCGAAACTATTTCCACGCCCTGCTTAAAAAGCCCGCTCACGGAGAAAACGGAACGATTGCAGCCCATGCACGAGCTGGTACTGCGCCCTTACTATGGTTCAAAAAGACGACTGCGGCTTTTCCGCACGCAATACACGATAGGAAGGTCGCAGGATTGCGATATCACCATCGACGATCCTTATATTTCTCCCCAGCACGCGCGCATCATCTTGCTGCCGGCGGGAGACGGGTACATCGTGGAGGATCTAAGTTCTACCAACGGAACTTTTCTCAACGGCATCCGGGTGCAGAGCGCGCCGCTTCCCGCGCAGGGCATTCTGCGGCTGGGGCGGTCTAATTTAAGCTGGACCAGTGATGATTCCGAGCTGGAAGAGACCTGCGAAAACGGCTGGATCGTGGCGGATCCCTTCATGCTGGAGCTCGTGAAGAATTTGCGTAAGATCGCCCATTCTCCTTCTTCCGTGCTTTTGCTGGGAGAAACCGGCACGGGTAAAGAAATTTTCGCGAGACTGCTGCACCAGTGGAGCACTCGGCTGAAGGGGCCGTATATTACGGTGAATGGCGCGTTGACGGGGGGCACGTTAGCGGAGAGCGAGCTCTTCGGCCATAAAAAGGGAGCCTTTACCGGCGCGGAGACGCCACGGCTCGGGGCGCTGCGGGCGGCTCATGGCGGAACGCTTTTCCTCGACGAGGTGGCGGATATCCCGGGCGCGGCGCAAGTGAAGCTACTGCGCGCGCTCGAATCAGGAGAAGTGAAGGCGCTTGGTTCCGATCAGGCGGAGCGCGCAGATTTTCGGCTGGTATCGGCCACCAGCCAGGATCTGGAAGGTAGAATTGCGGATGGGCGCTTCCGCCTGGATCTTTACTACCGGCTCGCGGGATTTACCGTGGTGATTCCTCCGTTGCGGGATCGTCCGCAGGATACCCTGGCGATCGCAAAAAAGTATTTGGACGAGCGCGGGCTCGAGCTCGATAACGAAGCGGAAGGTAAGCTGATCTCTTACCGCTGGCCGGGAAATGTGCGCGAGCTGCGTTCTTGCTTGGAGCGAGCGAGCGTCACCGCCCGGAGCGAGAATGCCGTACGGGTTTTACCGGAGCATTTTGCGGGCCTGGGAAATGGAAATATTGCCCCGCCGAAAACGCAGCGGAGGCCATTCACGCTGAAAGAGCTGGAACTGGACTATATCAAGGCTTCGCTGGAGAGAAACGGATGGTCCCGCAGTATCGCCTCGAAGGAGCTTGGGATAGCGCGTTCCACCTTGTTCGAAAAAATGCGTAAATATGGGCTGCGCGACGGGCCGCTGGCAAACCGCTGATTTACTGCACCACCATATTGTAGAAATAGACTTCCTCCACCTTGCCCTTCGGGATCACTTGGTTGAGGAAGTCGCGGATTTTATTTTTTGCGTTTTCTTTGCCTTGCTCGGTAAGAAGATTTACGTGCTGCATATAGAGCTCGTTCATGGCGTCCATGGTCTTATCGTGTAGTACCACCTCGTGGCTCTGAACGAAGTTCGCGGCGTCCACTCCACTTACTCGCAACCAGATGTCGATGCCCATGGCCGTTTCGCGCTTTTCGCTCACAAAGGTGCTCACGGTGAATTTTCCGAGTGAAAGCACGCTCGCGTTTTCTTCCATGCGGCGTTTAATGTCGCCGATGCCGTGGGTAACTTCCTCGGCGGGAGCTCCGTGGCCGCTATCGCGAAGCTTAACAAAAACCCGTTTAGCCACGAAGGCGGAAGCCAGCATCGCGCCCGATAGGAAGAGAAAAAAACCTAATACTTGCAGCCGCGTGAAGGTTCCACCGCCCCGATATATTTTCCCGAGAGAAGCATCGCCGGAACGGCTTGGAGTGGTTGCCGTATTCGTCGAGGGTGCCGGTTTAGCGAAGAATTTTTTCAGGAAAGGGATCGAATCGATCTTTTCCGTAAGCTTTTGCTTCAGGCCGGCCAATTTCTCTTTTAAAGCGTCTAGTTTTGCCATTAGCCCCCAGTTTAAACGTCTTCCGCGTTCCTGCAAAGAAGTGAAATAGTCGGTAAACTCCCTGCCCATCTCTGACGATAGACATACAAGTAATTTCACCCGGAGGTGAGACCATGAAAAACGGATTTTTCAGATTGTTCTGTCTACTAACTGCCTGTTTGGCACTTTCCCAACTTACCGGCTGCGCCACCCTTTTCGAAGAGGGTACCGAAGACGATACCTTAGCCTACGACCGCGGGTATGGCTCTACCGCCGAGGATGACGATTCTCCCTGCGTGGGTCCTTATTGCGAAGCGAAGCGTGCTCCCGCAATGGACGGCGAATTGAATGGCCCGATCGGCCATGAAGACCGCCGCGCTACCCGTGCTATCGAATCTCGCGACGTAGTTCTCGGTATGACACGCCAGCAGGTGATGTCTTCCTGGGGTGAACCACAGCAGCGTGAAGTAGCGGGCACCACCCGTACTGGTCACGAAAAGTGGACCTACGGTTCTCGTTATTCTTTGAATGGCTCTCGGGTAGTAATTTTTGAGAACGGCCGCGTGGCCGGCTGGCGACGATAAGATAAAATATGGCAAAAAAAGTGATTCATTGGGCATGGCGCCTGGTCGTGCCCATTTTCTTGGTTACGATCTTCTTTTTCGCGGTGATCGAACCGGCACGGGCTCCTCGCGGAGGGAAAAACTCCCTCGGCGGTCGCACGCTCGCGTCCCAGCAGGAAGAAGAATTTGATCGCCGTTTGCTTACGCTGCAGCTTTGCTACGGTATAAAATTTAACGGTGAGGGCGCAACGCCTGCGCGGCGCCGCGTTTGTAAAGCCTTGCTCGTGCATTCTATCGATAAAGTATTAGCTGCGCCTGGCGCGATCCTGAAATATCCCGTAGAGTTTCGCTGCGAAAATACAGTATTTCCCAAAGCCCAGCTACCTAGCGAATCCGCGGGTCTCGTGGTTTCCCTGAAGCCAAATGAAGAATTTAAGGCCATCGACGGTGCGCTAGAAAAGTCGGTGGAAAGCATTGCCACTACGGAAGGCCAAGCCCTCAGCGCTCGCGAAACTTGCGAGTTTCTCACGGACTGTAAATGGGCCATGCGCCCTCGGGCACTTTCCTTTCGCAAGCTGGCTTCTTGTCTAGGAACCCAAGATATTACGCGACGCAAAATACTTCTGGACGAGTTTGGGGCCATGCTCTTTAAGATCAAGGAGCGCCAAGGGCGTGTTTTGATCTCCCAGCTGCTAGAAAACCCTCCGAAATAGCCCTTTCTCGATTGGCAATACTTCCCTCAGCTACCGTGTATTTGCTAGGATAGGGACCCTTATGGACGCCTATTACGAGTTTGAACGCCCGATTACCAGCCTCGAGAAAAAGATCTCCGATCTTAAGGATATGTCGATCCAAGAGAAGATGGATTTCTCCTCCGAGATCAAAGCCCTAGAAAAGAAGCTCGAGCAGTTGATCGGTGAAATTTACACTAACCTCACGCCCTGGCAGCGCGTGCAGCTCTCGCGGCACCCGCAGCGGCCTTACGCCGAAGACTATATTCAGTTAATTTTTACCGATTTTCAGGAGCTTCACGGCGACAGAAAATTCCGCGACGATGCCGCGATCATCGGTGGGCTCGCGCGTTTCCGCGGGCAGCCCGTGTTGGTGATTGGCCAGCAGAAGGGCCGGGGCACCAAAGAAAAAATGCGCCGTAATTTCGGGATGGCCAAGCCGGAAGGCTACCGTAAGGCGATCCGTTTGATGGAAATGGCCGCGCGTTTTTCGCTCCCGATTATCACGCTGGTAGATACGCCCGGAGCTTATCCCGGCATCGACGCCGAGGAACGTGGCCAGAGTGAAGCGATCGCCGATAGTATTATGCGCATGTTTAATTTGCCGGTACCCGTGATCACGGCCGTGATTGGCGAGGGCGGCTCTGGCGGCGCGCTCGCGATCGCGGTGGCCGATCAAGTGCTGATGCAGGAATTTTCCACGTACTCGGTGATTTCGCCCGAAAGCTGCGCTTCCATTCTCTGGAGCGACAGCTCGATGTGCGAGCAAGCCGCAAAAGTTCTGAAGCTCAGCGCGCCGGAAGTAAAAGATCTCGGTGTAGTGGACGGAATTATTCCCGAGCCCCAAGGCGGCGCGCACCGTGACCACGCAGCGGCGGCCACGCTATTGGCCGATGCCATCGAAGAGCGATTGAGCGAGCTCCTGCCACAGGCTGGCGAGGCGCTTATGCAGGGAAGATTACAGAGATTCCGCAAAATGGGCCTCGAGTATATTATCTCCAGCCCCGTACAGTCCTGAACGGAGTCAAATGGGTTCCCGAGACAGAGAGCAGGGCCTGCATTCCATGACCGGCTACGGGCGCGAGAGCGCCGCCGGGGCGCGATTCCGCGTAACGGTGGAGCTGCGTTCGGTGAACGGACGCTTTCTTGATTTAAGACCCAAGGTCCCTCGCTCCCTCGCCTTCCTTGAGCCCAAGCTTCGCGAGGCCGTGGAGAAAAAACTTCAACGAGGCGTAGTGGACCTTTCTCTCACCGTGCAGCCGCTCGAAGGAAAAGTGGAGGCCGTGGTAGACGAGCTCCTGGCCTCTGCCTATGCCGCCAAGACCGAAAAGCTCGCGAAGCAGCTCAATCTCAGCGCGGGCTTAACGGCCGCCGCCATCCTTCGGCTCCCCGGAGTGGTGAGCGGGGAACAGGCGATCGGTTACGAGGCCGATGAAGAGCTGGCCACGCTCGGCCTACGAGCGCTCGACGGAGCCCTCAAAAATTTGCTAGCGATGCGCGAGGCGGAAGGGAATAAGCTCGGGCTGGTTTTACAGCGTGAGCTGGACGAAATCGCTTCGCATACGACCTGGATCCAGAAGCAGCGAGAAGGCGTGAACGAGCGTTACTTCAAGCGGCTTCAAGGAAAAATCGAGGATCTGCTAAAGCGCATCGAAGGAAAAGTAGACGATAGCCGGCTCTACCAGGAAGTGGCTTTCTATTTGGACCGTTCCGACCTTACCGAGGAACTGGATCGTCTCCATAGCCATCTGAAGCAGTGTGAGGATGCCCTAGCGGGCAAGAGCTCTAAATCAGTAGGTAAGCGCTTAGAGTTTTTGTCGCAGGAAATCGGCCGCGAAGTGAATACCATCGGAGCTAAGAGCGATCAGGCCGAGCTTTCGAACCGGGTGGTGGAAATGAAGCTAACCCTCGAGAAGGTACGCGAGCAAGTGCAGAACTTGGAGTAGGTGAATTGAAGGCTTTTAAGAAAAATTTCATCGCGCTAGCGGCTCCGAGCGGGGGCGGAAAAACCACGCTTTGCCGTATGCTTCTCGATAAGTACCCCGAGACCGCGCTTTCGATCTCTTTCACGACCCGGGCTCCACGCGGAAATGAAAAAAATGGTATAGAATATCATTTCGTGGACCGTGCTCGCTTCGACGATCTCGTGCGCAAGCAAGAACTAGTGGAGTGGGCCGAGGTGCACGGGCAATGCTACGGCACCAGTAAGGCATTCCTGGAGGCTCAGGTGAGCGCGGGCAAGGTGGTTTTACTTGATGTGGACGTGCAAGGCGTAGACAGCCTCAAGAAGTATTTTGGTGAGCGCTGTTTGAGCGTATTTATTCTTCCGCCGAGCATGCAGGAGCTCGAGCAAAGGCTGCGGTCGCGCAACACGGAATCGGAAGATAAAGTTCAGGCCCGGCTTCAAGCAGCCCGCGATGAGATTGAGCACGCGAAACGATTTGACCATCAGATCGTGAATAAGGATTTGCAGAAAAGTTTTGGCGAGCTCTGCGAGCTCGTAGAAAGAGAAGTGGGTCTTGGTAGCGGTTGATCCCGCCGTAAAAGAAGCCGTCCAGAACCTCGAGACGAAACTGCTTGAGTATTATCCGGACGTGAATCTCCCCCTGGTACGCCAGGCGGTGGAGTTCGCCACCGCCAAGCACGGCGATCAGCGCCGCTCGTCCGGCGAACCCTACATCGTGCATCCGATCGGCGTGGCCGCCTTGCTGGCCGAGCTGCACCTAGATCTGGACTCCGTGCTCACCGGCATTCTTCACGATACGGTGGAAGATACCGATACCTCCCTCGAGGAGATCAGGCAAAAATTCGGCGGCTCGGTGGCCGAGCTCGTGGACGGCGTAACGAAAATTTCCCGGATCACTTTCCGTACCAGCGAAGAGAAGCAAGCGGAGAACTTCCGCAAGATGGTTGTGGCCATGGCGAAGGATCTCCGCGTGATCCTCGTGAAGCTGGCCGACCGCACCCACAATATGCGCACTCTCGATTATCTCCCCGAGAAGAAGCGCAAGCTCATTGCCCAGGAAACCCTAGATATTTATTCGCCCTTGGCGGGCCGTCTCGGGATTCATTGGGTGAAAGCCGAACTCGAGGATCTTTGCCTTCGCCACCTCAAGCCTGAGGTTTACTACAAGCTCGCGCAGCTCGTGGCCAAGAAGAAGAGCGAGCGCGAAAAGTATATCGAGGAAGTTCTAAAGAACGTAGAGGATCATCTCAAGGAGTATGGGATTCGCGGGCAAGTGAGCGGGCGGCCCAAGCATTTTTACTCCATCTATAAAAAAATGGAGTCGCGCAACGCGAACGATATCGACGATATTCACGACATCGTGGCTTTCCGGATCGTGCTCGATAATATTACGGAGTGCTATAAGGCGCTCGGCGTGATCCATTCCGTGTACAAACCAATCCCGGGTCGCTTTAAAGACTATATAGCGATGGCGAAGCCTAATAATTACCAGTCGCTGCATACCACGGTGATCGGGCCGTATAACGAGCGCATGGAAGTGCAGATCCGTACGCTAGAGATGCATCAGATCGCGCAGAGCGGGATCGCCGCCCACTGGAAATACAAAGAAGGCCGCGCCGACGTTTCCAACCAGAACAAGATGGAATGGCTTTCCCGCCTCCTCGATTCCCAGAAGACGCTCACGGACCCCACGGAGTTCCTCGAGAGCGTGAAACTAGATCTATATCCCGGCGACGTTTTCGTTTTCACTCCCAAGGGAGAAGTAAAAGAATTCCCCCACGGTTCTACCCCGCTCGACTTTGCCTACGCCGTGCACACCGACGTGGGCCACCGCTGCGTGGGGGCGAAGATCAACGGGAAAATTGTTCCATTGCGCTACCGCCTGCGTTCGGGTGACGTAGTGGAAATTCTTACGTCGGCGACTCAGCATCCCGGCAAAGATTGGCTGAAGCTCGTAAAGACCAGCCGCGCGATCGCCAAGATCCGCGCCTTCCTCAAGCATATCGAGCGCACTAAGGCTAAGCAGATGGGCGAAGAAATTCTCGCCCGCGAGTTCCGCCGCTTCAAGACGAATTGGGAAAAGGTCAGTAAATCCCCCGAAATGGCCCAGGCCATTCGCGGGCTCGGCTACCGTAACCACGAAGAAATTCTCGTGGCTCTCGGCTACGGAAAGCTCACCGCGCGGGAAATTTCCAAAGCCGTGATCGCCCCCGAGTTGCTCGAGAAGCAAGGGGAAGAGAAAGAGCAGAAGGGCTTCCTCCAGAAAATCATTTCCACCGCCATGCGGAAGAGCGAAGCCCGTAACGCCGTGATGGTAACCGGCTTGGGCGACGTGCTCATCCGCTTCGCCAAGTGCTGCCATCCTATTCCAGGCGATCCCATCCTCGGTTTCGTGACTCGCGGGCGCGGGGTGACCGTGCACCATGCTTCCTGTAAAAAAGCGCTCGACAGCGATAATGCCCGCCGGATTGACGTGGCTTGGACCGGTGTGGCCGCCCCCACCAAGGACAAAGAGGGCAAGGAAAGCGCGCCCAAGCCCAGCCCGCGCCGCTCGGTGAAAGTGCGCGTGTTCTGCGAGGATCAGCCGGGCATGCTCGCCTCGATGACCCAGACCATCAGCTCCCAGGGCGTGAATATTTCCCAGGCCAGCGTGCGCACCATGAAGGATCGCCGCGCCGTGTGCGTGTTCGAGATCCTCGTAACCGGAGTGGAGCAGCTCAATAAAGTGATCAATTCACTCGAAGCCAAGGACGGGATTATTTCCGTGGAGCGCCAGAAGAGCTGAGCGTATTGCGGATCGCTTCCTCAATTTTTTCCAGACGTTCCCGAACCATGGGGTTTAAAAACAATCGCTGGTTCTCGTAGTCTATCTCGTGATTTCTGGCCTGCTGCAAGAAATCGTCGTGAATGCGGCTGAGATCTCTATCCAGGGCGTGTAGATAAGTATACCTGCCGCGTGAGGCGGGAGAGGGGTTAATCGCTTGTTCGTTCAAGCTCAACAACAGTAGCTCCCTAACTTCGCGCGAAACTTCGCCGAGATGCTTCGGCGTCGGTAGGTCCGTGCGCAGGAATTTTTTTAAATCGAGCTGCTTCTTCAGCAGGCGCGCCCGGACTGATTCGGGTTCGGCCGCCGCAAATTTCTTGAATTCGGTTTTTTCTTCGAGTTGAGCCAAAGCCTTTTCCGTCGCGAGCGCAGAATCCGCGATTTCTTTCCTTTGGTGGCCATTGATGGCCCGATTGAGGTCCTCGAGCGAATTGAGAAAGATTTTCAGGTCTGACGGCACGGTATGGCTCGAGGAAAAAGCTTCGTGGGCCATGCAGAGCAAACGAGTCCGTTCGGCGAGAGCATGGAATGATTCGGCGTATTCCTGAGCGGCCCAAGCGTCTTTTTCTAGACGAATGAACTTTTTTTTCAATGCTTTTGGCCGGAATGATTTTTCCCAGCTCTCCAAGGAGAATGCGAAATTTTTTTGAATACCGGCCTCGTCCGAGGGGAATGCCAAAACAGTCGGAGCGTTTTCCTGTAGCATTGCGAATTCTTTGTGGCAGTCGGCGGCCTCGGCCGTACCGTCGACAGTGAGCAGAAAAATGCTAAGGAGCAGAAACATCGACGTCGCCAATCTTCGGCAGCACGAACGAGGCCAGCAGGAATTTTATGTATTCCCGCACGGTGAGCTGAATTCCGAGCCAGCTGTGCCACCAATTGCTGCGCTCGATAGCCTCGTTGGGAGAGGTGAAGGGGATCACTTTTACACCACTGTGGATTTGGTTTTCCAGAATGAATTGTGCCCGGCGCATATGATAGCTCGATGTGATGAGAATCAAGTTCTTCAATTCCGGCTTTTGCTGGAGGAGCTTTTTCACCGCGAACGCATTTTCGATCGTATTGCGAGATTCGGTTTCCACCTGAATGCGCGCGAAGCGTTCTTCGGGAATTTTCGCCAATAGCTCGGGGGCATTTACTCGGACGAGGGAATAGGAAGTGGCCTTCTTGCCGGCACCGATGATGAATAGCTCGTCGCCGATTCCGGCCTCAAAAAGAGCCAAGCCGGCCTCGATCCGGAATTTTCCACCGGCGAGCACTACGATGGCGCTGTTCTTGGGGATCTCCGTTGGCCCGGGATTTACCGGGAAGTCGTAGAGCTTTTCTCCCAGAAGGCGAATCGCAACGATTGAGAGCAGAAGAAAAATGGAAACGGCTCCTGCCCAGACCGAAGGTCGATGCATGGAGCCGAATCGCTTCTCTTCTACGCTGCTAGTTGTTCGTCTAGGCTGTTCTGCCACAATTCGTAGAGTGTCTTTCCGTTAGCGGTTCTTAACCAGCGGCAGGCATGATCCGGCGGCTCGGTTCCGAGAAACTTTACGCAAACGGCGTGAACGGTCAACGTTTCGCCTTTGCAATCCACTTTGTATTCGTGGTCTGGCATCTTTTTTACCACACATGCCATTGTGGGATCGCTCACGAAAAAGAGGGTCTCGCCTTCTTTCACGTAGCCGTCCTTTACAAGATGAGTGAGGTCGAACTTGTTTTTCTTTTTAGACATTCAAATTCCTCCGTCAGTTACCCACTACCAACGGCTTTTTGAGCTGAAAGCTTAACTGTCTCTTAGAAAACTCACGTAATTTCAGTGATTTAGGAAAAACATAGAAGCGTGTAAGCGCCCTTTGCGCTTTAGCGGAAGAGTGATTTTGACGAACCATAGAGGCGAGCCATACTAAAGGCTAAAGAGGAGATTTTCGTGAAAGTACTGATCGCGATTTTTGCGGTGCTGATTTCTCAAGCCGCCTTTGCGCAAGAGGAGGAAACTTCTTGCCCGGCATATTCTCACCAGGCCTGCGGAAGCGGAGAGCGCCTGGATATAGAAAAAGACGAGAACGGCTGCGATGTTGCAACGTGCGTGAAGACGGCCTCGACGAAAGTAGACGAAGCCTTCGATCAGTATTGCCCGGCTCCGGACCAAGGTCTTTGCTCGAGCCAGCAGGTCGAATCTTCTTTTACCGATGCGAACGGCTGCAAAGCTACTGCTTGCTTGCCGAAGCCTAACTAAATTTAATTCATTCCCGTTTCGGTATACGAAGGTGGAACCGCCATACCCATGGCGTGCATTCCTTTGTCCACGTACACCACGCTGCCCGTGATTCCCTTGGCGAGATCGGAAGCCAAGAAGGCCGCGGTATTGCCCACGTCTTCTGCTTGGAGCGGAGACTGAATAGGAGCGTTGTGCTCGGCATAGGTGATCATGTTCTGGATCATGCCAATGGCCTTGGCGGCGCGGGAAGCGAGGGCGCCGGCGCTGATCGTGTTCACGCGGTGGCCATGGCGGCGGCCGGCTTCGAAGGCCAGGAGGCGGGTATCGCTTTCGAGGGCAGCTTTCGCGGAGCTCATGCCGCCGCCGTAGCCCGGAATTA
This sequence comes from Bacteriovoracia bacterium, assembly GCA_050246755.1. GTDB lineage: Bacteria > Bdellovibrionota > UBA1018 > CAIPTA01 > CAIPTA01 > JAKFYM01. Next base: position 843,365 of record JBFWVL010000001.1, on the reverse strand, counting down.
CTTTTTCGGCGGCCATATAGGAGAGCGCGAGGAAGCTTCCGCCCTTTTGCATGATGGGCGAGAGGTGGCGGACCATGCTCACGAAGGAGTAGGCGCTCGCGGAGTTAGCGGCGAGATAGCCGGCCCGGGAGGTATCGATGAGCGGCTTCTGCACTTCGGGGCCGTTGGCGAGAGAGTGCATCACGATGTTGAGTTGATCGACGCCGAAATCTTTTTCGATGAGGTCGCGGAGGCCGCGGATCGTATAGTCGCCAAGATCTTGGTAGCGTTTGTTGGTGCGGATATCTTCGGGTACGTCGGCCATTTGGTCGAACATCGCATCGAGCGGATAAATTTTTTCGAAGGTGAGCTGGCCGTCGCCGTCTCCAAGGTCGGTATCGAGCTTGCCGCGCTCGAGCGACATGCGCAAAATATTCAGGGCTGGCGGCCAGGTAGTGATGATCACTTTAGCCCCCGCTTTTTTCAGCGCCTTAGCCATTGCCCAGCCGTAGCCTTGGTCGTCGGCCACGCCGGCCACGAGTGCGAGTTTGCCTTGAAGATTTAAACTAAGCATAGAACCCCCTAAAGAGGCTCCACTTTCCCCGAATTGGGCCACTAAGGCAAGTTTAGTTCATTGCGTCAGGAGTGAGATTTTGCTCGCGGGGGAAATTTTTCCCCTCGGCATTCTCCAGAATGAGATCCGGCGTGATTCCGGCGTACTGAATTTTTTTGCCCGAGGGGCGAATGATTAAGTGCGTAGTGCGCATGAGGTAAAGCTCGCGGTCGTCCCAAGGATGAAAGGCCGACTGCATCGATCCTTTTCCGAAGGAACGAGAGCCTAGTACTTTCGCTCGCTTTTCGTCTTGAAGCGCGGCGGCCAGCATCTCCGCGGCGCTCGCGGTATTTTGGTTGATGCGCACACTAAGCGGAAGGCTCGTGATTTTTTCTTCTTCCGTTTTCAGCGTTACGTCGCTCTGCCCGCCGATTCCGTTTCCGGAAATGGTGGAGGGGAGAAATCCCTGGAGCTCGGGGTTTTCGAGCTTCTTGAGGCTGGCGAAAGGTTGGCCTTTGCCGAGGAGGAGGCCAGCCACGCAGCGAGCCTCGCTCACGAGCCCGCCGGGATTATCGCGTAAATCCAATTCGAGGCGCTGGGCGCCGGCATTTTCCAGGAAGGCGATGGCTTTGCGTGCTTCTTCGCAACTATCGTCTTTGTCGAAAGTACGGATCCGGATCGTGCCCAGCCCGAGCTCGAGGCGGCGCTCCACGTTCGGCAATACGAAGCGTTTCTCCTCCACCGTAACTGAAAAGGGAACGTCATTGCGGCGCCCTTCGAGGCGGTAGGGAGCTTTGAGCTCGCGAAAGAAATTTCTTTTTACGGTGGTGCTGAGGCCCTTCATTGCGAGGCCGTTCACGGTGAGCAGTTCATCGCCCGCGCGAAGCCCCGCGTTGGCGGCGCCGGAGCCTTCGATGATATACCCCACAAGCACACGGCCATCGATGAACCTGAGCTTAGCGCCAGCGCCCTGAACAACGATGCGATCGTCGGCGAGGCTCTTTTCTTTTTCTTTCACCACCAAAATTTTTGCGTGGAGATCGAGGGTTACGATCCAGGCGTTAAGCGCACCAGTTACCCAAGCGCTTTCCGGTTTGCCGGTGCTTTGCAGCAGGCGACGCAGGCCTTGGAAGCGAGCCTCGGTGGTTTCACCGGTGAGCTTTTTGGCTTCGGCACGAAGGGTTTCGGGGAGGTCGTCTTCCATGTACTGGAGCGCCGCCATGCAGCCTCTTTCCTGGGAAGAATTGCGGTGGCACCAGCTTAGGCGGTTTTCGAGAAGGGTGGAGGAGACGGTGGGCATCGGGGCGGAGCTCGGCACTTGGTCGGCCGCCATCAAGAGGCAAGCACCCACGAGAAAAATAGCTTGGGATGTCAAAGTTCGAAGTATCAAAGACCCACTCCGGATTAGTGCGCCGCAGCAAGTTCCATATAATCATGGGCTTAGCCTGAGGTCAATCCTTTGAACCTAGAAACCCGCGAAATCTAACGCTTTGCGGCTTCAGGTCGCTTAAAATGCTACTTCTTGGCGTTGAGGTCCACTTTCAGGGTGAATTTGTCGTGAATTACTTTATCGCCAAGGTCAGAAAAGAATTTAAGCGAACGATACTTAATATCGTAGGCCGTACGATCTACTTGGAACTCGGCCTTCGCGTTTAGGCCTTTGCCATCATTCGTGATGGTAGCCGGAAAACTAATCGGCTTGGTGATGCCTTTGATGGTGAGATTGCCGCTCACTTCTTGTTTGCCGTCTTTCATCGGCCCCACTTTGGTAATTTTCATCGCGGCGGTGGGATTTTTTTCTACGGAGAAAAAATCATCGCTACGCAAATGGGCATCGAGTTTTTTCTTCATCTCTTCGCTGGTGCCGTCGGTGATGGCGAGCGAGTTCATGTCCACTAGGAATTCTCCGCCCGCAAGTCCCGCCTTGTCGGTGGTCAAAGCTCCCGATTTTATTTTCACGCTGCCTTGATGGCTGCCGCCGATCTTCGTGGCGTCCCAGTTCACGCTCGAGGAAGAAGGATCCACGCTCCACTTTTCTGTTTTGGCCGCTTGGGCGAGAGGGGGGAGAGAAAGGGCTAGGGCTAACGCGAGCAAATATTTCATCGAATTTCCTTAATGGTGGTTGATTAGAAAATTGTAGTGCATCGCCGGGGAGGGTCAAGGAGGGTCGAGCGCTGCAAGAGAATGATTTGGCTAGCGGCCCGCTCGGGAATTGAAGGATAGAAGGGACACCCGGGCTTGGTGAAGGAGAGACTAGCGAACCTGTGCCCGGGTGGAAATTTGGGGCGGAGCCGAATGCTGGGGAGTGGCTTCGGCGTCGAGTACAAGCACGAAGTGAAAGAGGGCGACAAAGAAAATTTGGGTAAGCACTTTCATGGGATCTCCTTAAAAATCTTCGGCCAGAGCCGTACTCCTTCTTTGTAGCTCCCGGTAAAACGCGTTTCGATGGAGAAGTGCCTATATCCGCCTTGCGCCGCACACCTCAGCGCACGCCACGTGCGCAAAGTGAGATTTTCGCGATCCCCGGCTTGAGTAATGGAGCAACGAAGTGGAACAATCGAAGGACATGGTTCGCGTTCGTCCGACATTTTTAAGCACGCTCTTCCTGCTGGTGATCGCGGGTGAAACCTTCGTGCTCTTCGGCGGGATCGGAGCCGCCTACGCGCTTTGTTTGGCAATCGCCGCTCTTCTTGTTTGCAGTATCGCCGCTAAAGCGGATGATATCGGACCCGCGGCCCTACTTTTTTTCCTGCTCTATCTAGGGCCGCTATTCCTATTCCCTAATTTTGTATGGTCGGTGCCCGCCGGTGGATTTCTGGCCGCGCTTCTTTTTACCTATCTTTGCCTGCTTCCGACCGCCTGGCTGAAGCCGGCATTGTCGTGGGCCAAGAAAGGCTCGCTTAGCCAAATCACCTTGGCACTGGTGGTGATCACGAGCCTGGTTTCCGTGGTTGCCTTGGGATTATGGGCGATGTGGGCCGATTATCTTGGGCTTGGCAGCTCGATGATGAAGGGGATGCGGACCACGCCGGCTTGGCTCATGCTTGGGATATACATCCCCGTTTTCGCCTTGGTGAATGCGTTTGCCGAAGAGGCGGTATACCGGGGTTTTTTGCAGGAGGCCCTGAAGAAACGCTTTCCTGCAAACTTACCTTTGGTGCTGACGCTACAAGCTTCGGCCTTTGCGGCTGCCCATTACCGCGCGGGCTTTCCCAACGGCAAGCTCGGCTACTGCATGACTTTTATTTACGCATTGATGCTCGGCTACTTGCGCGAACGATCGGAAGGAATGCTCGCGCCGTTCTTGGCCCACGTGGTGGCCGATTTGATGATCGGGCTACTGCTATTCTTACTCACGGCTTAAGCGGGGCCTAGTCATGGTCGTCGTCCGGCGCCATTTCCACCATTACTTTATAGGAATCCTTGTCTTCTTCGGGATCGTGAGCGCAGAAGGGATCGTTCTTTAGGTCGTCCGCGGTAGAAAGCTTTTTGATGGTGGCGGTATAATCTTCCTGCAGTTCCCAGTGAACCTTGTCTTCGGTTTTCGAAACGGGCTTTTCCAGTTTTCCCAGCTTAAGAGGCTTCAGCGCTTCTTCTAGAGAGCTAATAACTTGCTCCATCGCGCCTTTCCCCGGCCTTACCTCGAACGACATATGCTGCAGGAAAGATTTTTTGTTTTCGTCCTCGAAGTATTGAGCATGGCAGCAGCGCGTTCCCGGCGGAGGGTTATTACAGCGCACGACTATCATTTTCCCGGTGTACTGGTTGAAGTCTTTAGCCATCACCGCTTGCATGCCAGCCTTATTGAATTCTTTCACCAGGAGATCGGGATTTCCCATTTTAGGGTCGAGAAATTTTACGAGCGTGGCGCTCATTACGCGTACCGATTTTATTTCCTTCGCGGAGAGGGGGACTTCCGCCCACTTGCTGGCCTTGGAGCCCGCGGCGTCGTTGACCGGCAAAGAGGGTCCGCTGGAGGGGGGAGGGGAAGACGTGGAAGAGGAAGAAGCCTGGTTAGCATCCTCGCTGCTAGCAGAAGGAGCGGAAGAGCCCGGGGTCGCGGACGACCCCGCCGCGCCACCTTCCGTTTCGGAATTCATCACCGCGGAAGACTCGCCCGGAGAATAGCTCTTCTTGCTAAAAACAAAAGCCGCGGCGGAGATGGCCACGGCTAATGCGATTGCGACATAGATTATTTTCTTATTCATTGCTTAGGCTCCCAGGTCAGGCGACCGGCAGGAGCGCGGCAATGGCCGGCTTACTTACGATCGCGGAATTTCGCGCTTTCCCACTTTACCAGATACTGGGTGGGGTCGAGCAAGTCAGATCGACGCTGGTATTTATTCCCGCGGCCGCTGAGCGAGCCTTGCGCGGTGCCTTTATACAATTCAAAGTGTAGCATCGGCACGGGGTGGCTGGTTTTCCCCATGTAACCCACGGTTTGGCCAGATTCTACACGGCGGCCCGAAGAAACTCCCGCGGCTTGCTTGCCGAGGATTTCACCGTAGCGAACCACGAAGCCGCCGGCGTGGCGCACTTCGAGGGCGTAGGTGTTTTGGTAAAAGTAATAGCGATCACGTACCACCACGCCGGGAGCAACGGCCACCACGGCATCGCCTTTGGAGTGGTATAGGTCGCATGCGGCGTGCGTGCGCTTTCCGCCGTTGCGTCTCCAGCCGAAATTCCACATCCCGGGAGAGGTAATGGGTTTAAGCGGGGCGGTGGCTAACGGAAACTCACAGCATTTTTCGTCGTTAAGACCGGCCACGCTAACGCGGGCAGGAGGATTTTCCCTCTCGGCTTGCTCCACGATTTTCTTTTCTTCTTTCACGGCGCCACCACATTGGGACGCGGGTTTAATGAATCCTTTGGCAATCCATCCCATTTTGTCGTCGCGGTCGGGGAATTGAACTTTTACGAACGTATGGCGCTTGCCGCCTAGGCGTTTTACCTGGGAGTTTTTACCCCAGCCTTGAAACATTTTTACTTTTTCGTAGCGCTTTACGTTGAAGAGAACTTTGCGGAGATTGCTGTTGCGGACGTTAAGGGTGGTGGACTGCACGCACACCACGTTTTGCATGGCGCCTTTAATGATGGTACTGGCTTTCGCGGCCACTTCGTCGCTGTCATCGTCGGTGGCGGGAATCTCTTGTTCGGTAAGCTCTTGTTCCGCGGGCACTGCGGCGTGGGCGGGATGGGCAAAGATGGTAACGAGGGTGATTAGGGCAAACAGGGTGCTTGGTTTCATAACGTCCTCTGGGTAGCGAAAATCTTTGAGTCCGGCGGTAGAGGCGTGGGCGCAAAGAGGGGTTCGCTGATTAGTATACAGGAAATGCTGCCCATAGTTAACTAAAATAGTCGGATATTGATTATGGTTATAAATATTTGAAATACATAGGTATTTTTTTGAGCAATGGGGCGATGAAGGGGGAAGTGACGACAATATAATGGGGCAAAGGCAGGATCGAAATAGGCCTTTCCTTCGCTGTCTCTTCGGAAAGGCCATTTGGCGATTTTGATAACCATTATCAAATAAATTGCACTCCTGGTGGCCTTCGGGATAACAACGGATCGCAACCCCAAAAAATCTTTATCGATAAGGAAAATCCCCATGAAAGCTATCCTCGTGCTCGCTCTCTCTGTTCTCCCCACGCTGGCCCACGCGCACGGCTCCGTGGCCAAGCAATCGTCCGATGCCGTTCTCGCCGCCACCGAATTGTTTCAGCGCAGCCAAACTCCAGACGTGCGCCGCCAATTCTATTCGATCAGTGCAACCCTGACTGGCCACGAGCGTTTTGCCGTGGAAATTTCTCTCAAAGACCGTACCCAGCTCAAATACGATTGCCGCGAGAACGAATCGGTAAATCCCGTAGTCTGGGAATGCACGGCGATCTAATGGACCGAAGAAAGTTCCTCCAAAGATGCGCTACCGCGGGCTTGGGCCTCTACGGCTTCAGCCGCGGATTTCCTTTGCTCCGATTCCCGCTGGCGCACGCCGGAGAAACTTTCGAAATCCCTTCTGCCTCCCCGATACAGAAAATATCCGGCCCCTTCGGGAGCGGAGCTTTCAATGGCGACGATATTTCCCGCCCGCACGATCTCCTCTGGAACGTGGAAAATTACGTGCGCGGAAAAGGCGGGCGGCCAACCTCCGCGGAGTTCACGAAGGTGGCGGTGGTGGGGGGAGGAATGTCGGGGCTACTAAGTGCCTATGCCCTTCGCGATCAATCTCCGGTTCTTTTCGAGCAGGCGCCGGCCTTTGGGGGAAATTCTAAGGGCGAGGAATACCGTGGCTCGGCTTTTTCCATCGGCGCCGCATATATCGGCGTGCCGGAAGAGGGCGGAGAGATCGAGAAATTATTTGCGGAAATCGGCATCGCCCCATCCTATCGGAGGGAAAATCCCGAAGATGTGCAAGTAAGCTTCTCCGGCCTCAAGAAAATCTGGCGGGGCGAAACCGATCCCGCCCGCCGCGAGGCTGTCGCAAAAGTTACCGCCGAGCTCTCCCGCATCTACCGCGAAGCCTACCCGGAAATTCCCTGGACCCAAAACAGTGACCTCACCCAGGAAGAATTCCGTGCCCTCGACAACCAAACGGCCAAAGCTTGGTTAGGAAAAAAATTCCCCGATCTTCATCCGCACGTGGAGGAGTTTTTCCAGATCTACTGCTGGTCTTCTTTTGGGGGCTCGCTCGACGAGCTTTCCGCCGCGCAGTTCCTGAATTTCATCTGCGCCGAAACCCAAGGCGTGATCGCATTTCCCGGTGGAAATGCCGCCATCGGCGTGGCGCTCCATCAGTCTTTAATGGAAAAACTTCCAGCCGAGAATCTCAAATCCCACTCGATGGTACTCGAAGTAAAGAACGTGGCCGACGGGATAGAGATTCTCTACGAAGACAATACGGGAAAAATCCGCTTACTGAAGGCGAATGCCGTGGTGATGGCCGCTCCCAAGTACGTGGCCCGTTATATCGTGAAAGGGCTCGATTCCGATCGCGACGATACTTGGAAAGAATTGCTCTACCGCGCCTACGCGGTTTGCAACGTATTGCTGAAGACGAACGTTTCCGCACCGGCCTTCGATATTTTCTCCCTCGAAGGAAAAGTTCCGGCCTCGCCTACGTTCGGCTCCCGCACGGATCGTCCTTGGGCCGATTTCGTATTCGCCGGCTGGGCCGATCGTGGCAAAGGGCAATCCGTGCTTACTTTGTACAAGCCGTACCCCTTCGAGGGTGCGCGCAGCTTGGTTTCGAGCGAGGTGGCGCATAAGCGCATCAAAGATGAGATCGAAAAGGAATTTCCCAAAACTCTCGTGAGCCTCGGGCTTCCGGCCGATTCCATCGAGGGCATCCGCGTAACCCGCTGGGGACATTCTCTTCCGCTCGCGCAACCGGGAATGCTCACGGGAAGCACGTTTGAGTTTATTTCGGCGCCTCATGGCCGGATTGCTTTTGCGAATCAGGATAATTATATGAGCCCAGCTTTCGAGAGCTGCTTCACGGCGGCCCAAGAGGCGGCTAAGTTTGTGCGAGCAATAGTTTAAATTTTTTCTCTGTCGCCACGGTCACCGCAAAAAATAGGAAAGGACGGGGTCCTAGAAAATTGTTGACTTAATGTGTCAGGCCTGGGTAAATAACAGCATAAATATATTAGTAGAAAGAAAACAGGAATCGAATGCAGGTTTCCCTAAAAAAAGCTCACGAGCTCCAGTCAGGGGAGATTGATCAACAATACCTGGCGCTTGTGAATCAATTTCAGCATTTCCTCCTTCGTAACGGGATCAACAGGCGTACCTTTTCGGCGGGTGGCCTAGAGCATTTCCGTCTCCTACCCATTGCCGACAAGGAAAAATATTTTAGGCAGCTTCGAGATTATTTTCTCATCTGCCAGGACCTCGAAGAAGAAAGCATCGATGCCCTTCGTAATCCCCGGCAGGCATTACGGTCGATTGCCTTCCGGTTTCGCGTCTCGATCCCAGAAGAGTTCATTAACCAGCTAACGGGAGAGGAAATCGTAGAAATTTTCGATTTCGAGGGAACGCAGCTTTTTCGTAATCTGACCTTCTTTGATATTTCCGACTATACGATCGATGATTTTTTCGGACGTAGCTGGGACTACCTCTATGAGCGATCCAAATCCGTTACGAATATCATTCTTGATCATGTGGAAAAGGTTGCCAAAATGAAGACGTGCCTACCTCTTGAGGGGCCAGAGCACTATATGCGCGAGCGCGCGACTGAAAACCGAAAAATCGTGAAAGTAACATTTGGTCATATCGCTCCGCTACTTCGGGACGGCCAAGCGATTGCTTGGATAGCCTCCACCACTGCTAAAGAAGTGCTTGCTAGCAGCGATCAGACGGGTGAGAGCATTCATTTTATCTAAAATAACTAGGCTGCCTTCAGCATCCTTAGATCAGATTTGCGCAAATCCATGCGGTTATGCCAGAGATCTTCGACCAGTTTTTGGTGAAGAGAGCTTTCGCTTGCTTTGAGATCATCGCGAAAGAGGGCTGAGAGGGCCACCGGTGTGCCGTGCATGGAGTAGACGTCGGAAATTAGTTTCCAGCCAAAATCGATCAGGAGCTTGTCCGCGCCATTGTCCGTACGCACAGGGCCAAAAATGATCTCGGCGCCGCTAGCCTTAAAGGCTTCCATTACGATTCCGATTAGGACAGTACCAAATGAGATGCCTGCTACTTTTTTTCGAAATTCAGGCGCCACCGTCAGCATTTCTAAGGTCGACAACGTATGAATTTTATCTCGTCGCATTCTTTGGCTGAACTCATTCACATAGGGGCGGGAAAAGTAGCCGATCTCGGACACTACATCGCTCGCTAAATTGTTTTCGGTGAAGAACACCGTACCAACGATTTTTTCTTCTTTCGTCACTACACCCACGAAATCCTGGCGGTAGAAGATATTGGCGTCGGGAGCGCTTGGGGTATTGTTCTCTTTAAACACGCTTGCCCAGAATTGCTTCCAAAAAGCATAAACCTCGTTGTGGAACGATATGTGCTCAAAGCCCGCCGGACAGCGTCCCGGCAATATGAATAGTTTGTAAGCGGAGACGTTTGATAATTTTTCCATTTTCCTATGCCGCCTTTTCTGCTGGTGGGGTCAGATTCTTAGCGAGAACTTTTTCGATGGGCCATTGTCGATTCTCCCGCATCCAATCATTGCCTGCCGTATATTCGCCCTGGAGTTCGGCGCGTACGAGATCGCGAGCGGTGTCTAATCGGTACCAGGGCAGGCGCGGAAAGAGATGGTGCTCGATGTGGAGATTAAAATTATTAAGTGCATTCCGGGAAAACCATCTTGGATAATGGCATGAGCGCGCCGTCTGATGTTGCTCATATACGGGAAAAGAATTTCTTCCTTCTAGCATGGGCATTTGCAGGTGGTGAGGAAAGTTAATGATCTCGACCATTGCCAGGTAAAGCAGTAGGCCCGGAACGTTTTTCGTCCAACTAAACACTGCGTACAGAAGTATCGGAACAAGAATCGAAAGCGCGTTTTTCACTTTTTCCGCCCGACTTTCGGCAGTGAGCACGAATTTATAAGACTTCGCCCAGAAGACAAAATGCTGGGAAATCGCCAGGCCGGGAAGCCTATGCCGCCAGCAGAAATTTAGAATACTCACCCGCGCGCGACTGAATGCCGGAAACTGCTTAATAAGGCCCATGGACGGGTCTTGATCTAGATTGCCTGTCCACTTATGGTGCAGCAGATGAATTTTTTTCCAAGGCTCATAGGGAAGAAGGCAAAGGGCTCCCGTGACAATGCCGATGCCATCTCCTAGTGCCTTTATTTTTGTCGCGCTTCCGTGCACGCAATCGTGCATTAGGGCGAAGGCGCGAAACATTAGAAGCGGAAGCAATAGTTGCGATACAGCATAGAGTTTACCGTGATTGGTAAAAAGAAATGCCGTTAGAATAAATGCATCCCCAGTAATGTGAGCCACCAGGGGGCCCGCGTTGGGGTAAAAGTCGAGTTGTTGCGTTATCCGAGAGTAAGAGGCCTTTTGCATTGAGTACCCATGTCGCTTTCGTTTGTGCCGTGGCCTCCGATCTATCGGTTAAGCCCGTTGCTCTCTTAAGGAGAATATATATAACTTTAATATATTGATGTTCTGTCAAATAGAAACGCATTGATTCGGCGCAGAAAGGTGATTTGATGGCAAAAGCAAACGCCCATTTTAAAAAGTTTTTGGCTGATTAATATTAAGTATATATTCGGTACACATTTCGGTAACTAAGTGAGGGTGACGGGAAGAAATTCTTAACCTTGGAACGACGATGACGAAACAATATTTGATTTCTAGGAAATATGAAGAAGTGGGTGTTTATTTGCAGGCGGCCCGTGCGGCTAAAAATCTTACCCAAGGGCGTGTGGCTCGGCTGTTAGGGTATTCCTCGGCTCAATTTATTTCCAATTTCGAGAGAGGGATAGCGCTTCCACCGGTTAAGAAACTAAAGGTGCTGATTAGGCTATATGATATTCCTGCCAGCGAGTTGATTGACATTATTAACGCTACCGAAAGAGAGATTTTAGCTTCGGCGCTAGGCGAAAAAAATGGTCCGCAGAAGGTAAGGCGGGCAGAGTAGGTAGTTTTTGCCCGATTCCATATGCCTCATGGCTTCTAAGCGTTCTCCTGCGCGACTGTCTAAGGGAGCCCACTTTGTTTGAGGCGTCTTTTATAATCGATAAAAGTCATGTCTGTGCCTTTAGGCTACTCCCCTCCGGTTGGCTGTTACCTGGGGGCGGCCTTTTTCATTTTATCGGGTTGAGCCTTTTTGATCTCGGCGCGTTTGTTTTTTATTTTGATCCGAGACTGGGATTTTGGCCCCTATCTCCACGGTGCGAGAGATAAAATAAACAAAAATACATATTCTTATAAATCTGCATCGAGTCTATTTTGCCATTGTTTTCGCAAATGACAATCTAGCTAGCTTTGGTTACGCACAATGCGGGGCGATATATATCTTTTTAAGATTTGCTTCGTGCCCAGTAGAAATATTGCTTGCGGCATTTTGTGCAAGGCCTTAGCTTATTCATCGGTAGTTGGAGCAAGTAAACAAATTTAAAACTAGATTTATATTTTTTATAACGTGCACGTGGTTGTCGGGGGATTCTTAAGAATGAGAATTTCTGCTGCGGGTGTGATTAAGGATGATTGTGTTGAAGGCATATTTTTCTATTCTGTGTTTTTTCTCTGTGCTCTCTGGCTCGGCGTTCGCCGAAGCAAAAGTAAGAAATTTTTCTGTTGACGAGGTAGCGATCAATAGTGGTTCTGCCGTGGCTATAGGGAATTTCTCGGCCGATATGGATTTCAGCGGGGGAGCTACTTATGAGAGCACGCTGCCGATTAATCGCGCGAACGTAGTGAATCCTGCGCCAGAGGAAGTATATAGGTCGGTTCGTTACGGAAATTTTAACTACGTCGTGGGCGGGCTTAGCGCGGGCGCGTCATATTTGATCCGATTTCATCTGGCGGAAATTTATTGGAGCGTTCCTGGAGCCCGCATATTCAATGTCTTCGTAAATGGGAGCAGCGTACCTTCCCTCACGAATTTCGATATCTTCGCTGAGGCGGGCGGAAAAAATATTGCGGTTGTTCGGGAAGTAAGCGCTCAGGCTAATGGCCTTGGCAATATCGTGATTGATTTTGCGACTGTCGTCGATCATGCGCAAATTAACGGAATTGAAGTCGTTCGTAATCCTCCTTCGCCGCCTGTTCCGGTAAATCCGCTGTTTAAGCTCGGCTCAAATCAGGCGAATTATCAGTTGGGGCAGAGCGCAAGCTTGGTCGTACATTACCTTGCCGCCCCTGAGAGCTCTGACTTCGAATATTTTTCCACCTCCACTCTCGAAGGAGAAGCGCTGCCAGTTAGAAACGCTTCGAGAAATTTCGCTGTCGCCGTTACCCCGCCACTCGACTCCGTCGGGCAAAAAACCTGGACCGTCTCCGTGTATTTGCAGGACCGGCATCTCGCCGAGAGCCTTAATCAGACCGTTGATTTTCTGCAATGCGAAAACGAAAGAATAGAAAAGGCTCTAAGTGAGACGACAGACCCCGATACGATCGCGGCCCTCGAACAAGAGAAAGCGCGCAATCTTCTCCTTATCGAGAGAGCAGAGAATGAGCTTACCGCGGGTCGGCGGCCAGTCGGTTCGCCGCAAAGTTTAACCATCAACGTTTTATAAGTTTTTCTAACTGAAGGAACCATTATGAAAAAGTACCTTTTTGCTGCCCTTGCTTTGTCTTTTTTTGCAACTTCGGCCTTTGCTAGCGGAGATAAAACGAATAATGCCGCCTATAAGCTCATTAAAAGCTTTAAGCACACAAGAAAGGTTCGAAAACTCGAGCAAGCGCCGATCGTAAAATTCATGCCGTCTCCTTCCGCCTCAGTGGAGCAGGGCACCGAATTTTCTATTTTCATTGCTCCCTTAAATTCCTATACCGACTCAAATATTTTGCTAAACGCCACAATCGACAATGCGCCAGTTGGCTTGATTCATAGCTCGCCAAACTTATGGATTTATCACTCTAGTGGCTTTTCGGAACAACGCTCTCACGATCTCACCATTGGCCTTGCCATAGAAAGGAAAGACCTTGCCAATCAGATTCGCACCTCTGTTGATAGGCTCTCCAAAGAAATTTTTGAGCTTCAGCAGAAAATAGATGTTGAAACTGATCCTGTGAAGAAAGCGACCTTTACTTCCCAGCGTGATGAAAAAATCGCGATCAAGAACGAGCTTATCCGCCAGCTTGCTGAGCTAAAGACTCCGGTTGCAAACCAGACGTTTACTTTCAATGTAGTGCCTGCGGCCAGCAATGCAGCTTATCCTAGGCTGACTGCGATTTCCCCGCAGGTGGGATCCGCTAGCGGCGGTAATCAGATCGTCATCAGCGGTGAAAATTTTGTCCCCGGAATGACGGTCAGGATTGGCGGGCTTAGTGCCAGTGCTTCCCTTGTAAATGCTACTACGATTACGGCGGTTGCCCCTAGTTTTGGGTCTTTAACCGGAATTAAAGATCTCGAAGTCCGTTTTCCTCCGCTTAGCGGCTCTACGGAAGTGCGCAATAGCTTCCTCAGAAACGCATATTTTGTAACAAACTCTTCTCTTGAAAATAATGTGCAACCGGTCGCGGTGGCTGGCCCGCATCATTCGTTCCTGCTTGGATCGGATATGTCTATGGATGGCACAGGTTCCTATGATCCCAATCCGGGCACGACTCTTTCTTATGAATGGAAAGTAGTGGATGCTCCGCTGGGTTCCGGATTAACCGTTGGCCAGGTGATCTCCACCGAGATTCAGCCGCACCTAACGCTTACGGCCGCTGGCTACTATATTTTTGAGCTTAAAGTTAGGGAGATAAATACTAGCGATCACTTGGTGAGTGAGCCTTCGCTGACCACGATCGAAGTAGTGGGTCCTACTAACCATGCGCCCGCCCCTTCGGCACCACCCGTCACCACCGTTTCGAATATTCAGGGTACCACTACGGTTGCGCCGAACGACGCCGATGGAAACCAGAGCTGGACCTTCAGCGTTGTTTCTGCTCCTACCCATGGAACGGCTTCCGTCTCTTTAATGGGCGTCGTTTACTACAATGCAACCGCCGGATACTCCGGATCGGATTCTATTACCGTTCGCGTAACGGACAGCGGAGCGCCAAGTCTTTCCGGCGACGTAATAATTCCAGTTACCGTTTCGGCGGAAAATCAGGCACCTGTTCCCTCGGCACCAAGCATCACGGTTTCGAGCAATACTGGAACTTCTCAGGTCGCTGCAAACGACCTCGATGTGGGGCAAACTCATACCTATGCCATCGTGGTTAATCCCTTGCATGGAACGGCCTCGGTGAATTCTTCCGGCCTGGTTACTTTTAATGCGGCCACTACCTACGAAGGCAGCGATTCGTTAAAAGTTCGTGTCACGGACAATGGATCGCCCGCAAAGAGTGGGGAAGTGACGATTGCAATCACGATTCCCAATCGCCCGCCTGTACTTGGTCCCAGTTTCTCGTTTGTTCGCAGCCAAGGTTCGCCAACGACGATGCGGATTGCCAACGTCCCGGCTACCGACTCGGATGGATCGATCGTTCAGTGGACCATCGACTTTGGAGATGGAAGACCTGTTGAAACGTTCCCAAGCAGTGTTTTCACTCCAGGCACCGCTTGGTTTGTCAGTGCACTGCATGATTATCAATTGCCCGGAAGCTATACGGCCACGATCACGGCCAAAGACAATAAGGGCGCAACGACTTCCACCACCACCACCGTTGTAGTCACGGACAAAGCTGTGCCGGTAGCGAAAATTTCTCCGAACAAGATCACCGGTACTTTTCCGCTTACCGTTGTCTTCGACGCGAGCGAGACCACTTCGCTTGGCGGTACTCCCGAGTATCGTTGGTTGTTTGAAAACGCGGAGGAAGTAACGAGCTCACCTATTCGCTCGCATACGTTCAATACTCCCGGGCAATTCAATGTTCGACTTCGTGTCCGGGATCCAAACGGTGGTGAAGGAGAGGCTTCCGTTAGAATTTACGTCGGCGTAAATGCCCCCGCGGCCGGTACGGCAAGTACCTTCAGCGCGGCGCTGCTTCCTGGCCGAGAAATTTTAGTAGGCACCCCCATGACCTTTGATGCTTACGGCTCTTTTAATCCCAATCCGGGAGGAACTATAGATTCCTACGAATGGCAGACCAACGATGGTTTTTTTGATTGCCTAACGAATCCAGGCGGTCCTTGCAATTTTAGCGGCGTGACTGGAACGCATACGTATTCATATCCTTTCAACCACTTTCCGACGCTTCTAGTTACTTCGAGTGCCGGAGAAGAGGGATACTTAGGATGGGAAATCTACGTGGTGGCGACTGGTCATTCTCCGAGAGCCGTCTCGTCCGTTCAAGAAGTAAGCGGCGTTGTGCCCTTTGCCTTTAATGCAGATGCGCTAGCCTCCTACGACGTGGCCGGTGGAACCATCACCAGCTATAAATGGCGCTACGAAGACTACGATGCTTGTCCAAGCGACGGATGCGTGGATGAATCGGAGTATGCTTCACATACGTACGCCAATCCGGGAGTATACTTTCCCAACCTGGAAGTGCACGACGATGAGGGTAACGTCCATGTTGCTTACGTTCCCGTAACCGTGAATGAAGAATTCAAAATAAAAGTTAAGCGTGAAGAGGATTCGGAAGATCCTGCGCGCAAAGCCAAGCGCAAGCAGCTATCTGGCGCATGCGCCACGAAGAACGCCCCGGCTTGCTACTTCCTTGGGAAAATGTACCAAGAAGACGGCGATGCCTTTGGTGCCAGCAAATTGTTTGAGAAGTCGTGCGGTTTAGGCTACGCGCCGGCTTGCAGTGCGAGATAACTAGGAGTCGAAAATGAAACGCCTTGCCCTGGTTCTTTTCGGTCTGTTTTTGCTGGTCAGCAATGCGCACGCAGTTCGCCTGCGTGCCATTGCTACCACGGAAGAATACGGTGTTCTCGGCGAGGAGGTTACTCAACTCGCCGACGGCTCCTATCTCTTTCGCGATGGAGCGGCGGTTTACCGAAAAACTGAGCAAGGCGTTGTCACAAAAGTTATCACCGCCGGCGTTTCGCAAACCGTAAACACGGGAAAAAAAGTTTCGGTGATCTTTAGTGCTGCCTTTGACCATTCCGGCTGGATCGCGATGTACACCGCTTTTACCGATAGCTCGGTTGGGATTACAAGAGTCAACGCGGCTAATCCTACCGGCACTTTCCAAGAGGTGATGCCGTGGACTTTCTCGGCGCCGATTCTTAGCATGAGCCTTAACGAAGGCGGGCAGCTTGCCTTTCAAACGCTGGATGGACGCATCTTTTTTGACGGGCAGCTTCTCGCGACCGCCACTCAAGGCGGCGCTCCCGGCACTTTCCAATCGCTTGGCCCGCCCCTAGTTACTCCAAGCGGCCACGTAGTTTTCTTGGCTGGGCTAAATCCGCCGTCTAATCCCAATACTCCTTGGGTGGAGCAGGGATTTTTTAAAGGTGGGAATCCCCAATCGGATCTAATTTTTCAGGCTCGCCCGCGCACTGGAACGTATGCGCTGGACGAAAATGGGAAAATTATTTTTGAGGGGGCGATTTATTCAAATCAGTTCTTTGTGCGGGAAGGGCGCTACCAGCTTGACCCGGAAACGGGGGCACTCGGGATAATTGGCGAGGCCTCCTCCTTCCTCGATCCCAATAGCCAAACCTTCGATGCCAAGGGCGGGCGCATTTTATATAAATTAAACGCCGGCGTTACGTTAAAAACGATGAATTACACAGACGGGGATATTCGCGAAATCGTGGCTCCGAGCGCCTGTATCGCTGGGGCCGCAGTTGATTTCATCCAATTTCATCCCAAAATCGTTCAAGACAATTTGGTGATGTTTTATGCCGGTCTCGATACTGGAATCCGGGGCATTTATCGCGCGGAAGAGGGCACGCAAAATTTCGGGAGCGTGCATGCCGTTATCAATGCGAATATTACCGGGGCAAAAAAATTAAAAAATAGAGAACGGCCCCTGCAGACCGTAATCGACGCAACGCTTGGCGATATCATTTTTCTAGATGGGCGAGCTTCTACGGAAGACCAAAATAACGACATGGCCTTCGTGTGGTTGGCATTTCGGGAAGACGACTCGAGCCCCGCGCCACTAGATGGGCCAACTTATAAGAAGACGAATGCGTTCACGCCAACGGAAGCGGGAAATTATCGAATTCAATTAAGCGTGGCCAATTGCGGGAATTCCACAGACACCGCAGAACTTTTAGTGCGAGTTGGGGCCTTTCAGAATCATCCACCGCAGCCCACTGCTTCTCCGAATCCCGTGACGGTAAGGCCCGGCGTGCCGGCGACAATCACGATAAGCCCACATGACCCTGATGCTGGGCAGACCATGACCTACGCTGTTGTCAACGGCGGGTCAAGTCATGGCACGGCGAGCGTCGGACTTCATTCTGGGATCGTAACTTACACAGCGGATGCAAATACAACTGCTACTTCCGATAGTTTTGTAGTGAATGTTCAAGATAATTACTCCATTCCTGCATCGGGACAGGTCACCGTCAATGTGCAGATTTCTCGAGAGGGCGATCCAAATGCCGTTACGGCAAAAATTACTGCCCCTATCGATGCATTGATTCATGATTCATTCCATTTAAGTGGCGCGAGCTCGACGCCGCAGGGAGGCCTGACTTACGAGTGGACGGTAAAGCCAAAAAAAGGCGCTGCGCGGACATATTCCGGCGCTGAGGTTGATGTGCCTACGGGAGACGATCCTGATACCTACCCGATAAAACTCACCGTTAGAGATTCATCTGGCGCTTCGTCTACCGCGACGGCCTCGGTGAAAGTTGGAGCGATAGCGCATGTGGTGAAAGTCGATCGGCTCGCGCAGGCTGTTGATGCCAAATACAAAAACACTCCCTGGAAAAAAGATATCTATGATTCGAGCACGAACACCATAGGGAAAAAAGGCTGCTTTTTGTCGTCGATTGCGATGCTCATAAAGGCGAATGGTGTGGACGCCATTCCGCTCGATGATACTTCCGATAAATCTCAAGAGGTCACGCCTGGTGGTATTAATTCGTGGTTTTCTTCGATCCCGAATTTTTTTAATGCCAAGCATGATCCTCAGCCTGACGAAATTAAAGATGCGATGAGGTCACTTGGGCTCGTGTATGATAAAAAGGATAGTTCTTCGTTTGCTGAAGTAGAAACATTAGTTCTCTCTGGCGAGCCAGTGATATTGCATATTGAAGGATTTCCAGAGGGATTTGTCGAAAACCGGCGGAGGGATAAACAAAAGCGCCGAGAAGGCACCTCGCACTTCGTCGTGGCCAACGGCATTGCCATGGTGAAAGATAAAAATGGAAATTTTGTAAAGACTCTTGCGATCATCGATCCAGGGAAAAATGGAATCAAAACGTTAAATGATCTCTGGTTCACAGAAAATAAATTTAAGGACTACCGAACCATTCATGCGGCGCCCCCGCAGGCAAAGATAGCTAGTGATAGCAGCTCAGTTTACGTGAGTATGAGCGCAGCAACGGCCTTTAGGC
Organism: Bacteriovoracia bacterium; assembly: GCA_050246755.1. Lineage (GTDB taxonomy): Bacteria > Bdellovibrionota > UBA1018 > CAIPTA01 > CAIPTA01 > JAKFYM01. The sequence continues at coordinate 824,746 of JBFWVL010000001.1, read as the reverse complement.
TCAAAGATTCGAGCAACCGAACGACCGGGATCAATTCTAACGGCCAAGTTCTTGAGAATATTCCAAACTCGAACTTTACTTCTGAGCGTCTTGATGACTCGGATGGTGGGAACGATATTTCGGAAGGTAGTAATAGTGTATGGGTTCATCCCGTCCACAATGGTGATGCCTTCACCGTAGAGATTACGAGCAGCGAAACCGTTAGCGATGTGATTGAAATTTCGATGATGGGGCCAAACGGAGTGCTGAATAAATTTCTGCAGATCCCATTTACTTCCTCTCCTAGCGCGCCCTCTTCCTATACTTTTAGCTACTCGGATATGCAGGTGCTAAAAGGTACGATGCAGTTTAGTAGATTTGAAGTTGGCTCGGATTCAATCCTGATTGAGGGAATGTTGACTGGCGGTGGCGGCGTCTACTACCCAGATACCCAGGACATCTCGGTTTTTGTGAATGGAAGCGCATGGAAACGTAATATTCCTGCTGGAACTTTCGTGCATAGTGGCAGCGACTTCGTTTATGAAGAGGACGGAGATCAACCTGTTCGGATTGTTCTTTATCAAAATGGGCTGATCCACGTTGAGATTCATAATTTTGAGACTCCGCCCTCAGTGCCTTACACGAGGAGCCTCGGAATGGCTTTTCTCGTCGGGGGGGATTTATTTGCTGGTGTAGCGCCAAAGAGTGAGCGAAAAACGAATAAACTCGTTCAAATTGCCACCACAAATTCCACGGTAAATATTGGCGCTCGCTCGGTTGTCTCAGTTGAGCTCTTGAACGACCTAAATGGCGAGTACGAATACGGAGTAGACGTTTACCTCGATGGTAGGCAGATTGCGACCAGAAACAAGACCGAGCGGCTCTTTGCTGCTGAGGCGGCTGTAAGTAATCAGGGGCCTAGTTATTGGGAGGTTTACTCCTACATGGTCGATCGCAAAATAAAGACGGAGCTTTCGCGTGGCATTAGCAAATATAGTCGCGAGAATGAGAAGCTGCGGAAACTTCTTTCTAAGGAGCTTACGGAGGCCCGCCGGGCCCAAATTGAGGCAGAGATTGAGCGCAATGAGGGTTTTGTTGAGGCTTTGAATTTTCAGATCAATCAGGCCAGAATAGACCTAGATGGCCCTGTGGTGCTACGGATCAACGGAGAAACAAATGAAGTTAGCCAAAAACCTGCTGCTGGTATCTCTGCTGTTCCTCGGAGCAAATAGCTCCTGGGCCAAGGGGTCGGAAAACATAGTCGCGATTTGGGCGGATGGCCAATTTGCTGATTTCCAATTTACTTTGCCGGGTGGCGTAAAGGGTGGAATCGATCCTTTAACGAGGAAAGAGCTTCCGGGCAAGATCGGGTACGATAATAGCTATTTAGGGAGCATTACGGGGGAAAGCGAGCCCTCTTTGAGTAGCGCTAAATTTGATCTGGAAGATGCTAGGTTTGGTAAATACGAATTGCTCTTCTTTCAAAAGGCTGGCCAAAAATCTCCGAAGATAAGAATTGTCACAGTAACTGCCAGAGGGGCCTATTACCCAGAGGGTATGGGTAAGAATAGGCCCAAAATAAAACTTGAAAAAGAAGTTAAGATCAATCTTCCTGCCAGTGGCGCTTGTCAGGTTGCTATCGATTACAAGCTTGATTCGGCAGCAAATTCGCTATCTTTGGATTTCTCGTCGCCGTGCCTGATTAAATAAATAATTCGCACAAATCCATGGATCGAAATTTTGATCATTTTCTGGTGCGTAATTGTGTCATTTTTGAAATTTTCAGATGCACTTGAAAAATCGTTGCCGATCTAGTTTTAATCAGAGACCAGTCTTGTCTGCTTAATGGCTCTTCCCATATACAGAGAGCCAAAGCTGGATAGATGACGGTCATCTCGATACAGCACTTGGCCATCTTTCTCTGCATAGCAATTTTTCTCATCACACAATACAGCGCTAGGATCAAAAACTTTGACGGTAGGAAAGTCCTTCAAAACTTTGGTTACGATTCCTATATACGCATTGCTATCGCTTAAATATTCCTCTTTAGGCATTGCGCATTGGCTCATGCTTGGCTTTGCCGAAAACAAAAGAGGGCGAATGCCCATGCATTCGGAGAGTGAATAGCTAAGCCGGGGAATACTCAGGATGAAGACCACTTTTTTTCTTTCATCTAGTAATAGTTTTAAGGTCCTTCGCATGCCCTCTTCAAATAAAGTAAGTCTATCTCTGGGCTCATTCTTACCAACCTCGTGCACCTCTAAGAAGCCTGTGTCGCCATTGCAGGTTATCTGACCGTTAACGTAGGTCTGTCCTTGCATAGAAATAATTACGGTCTTCACAGACCGATTTGATTTAATTAGCTCCAATGCGGGATTCAGTTCGCGGTCACATTCCAACTCGATTTGATTCATTTTTACCGTTAGGCCAACAAACGGTAAGCAGCCGCCTTGCCCGATCATAAGAAAATTTTTGTCACCAAATACCGCTTTCAAGCCTTCATAGAAATGGTTCGCGTTAGAATCGCCCAATAAAATAATTTCTGGATCTTTTTTTGGATTACTAATTAGGCAATAGTCGGTGAATAATCCGCCAAATTTTTTTATGCACTCGGGGTCTCTATTTTTGGATTCCGGCCAAGAAAACTTCTTAAGATTATCTTCAAGAATTCTATTTCTAAAGCTCAGCCCATTCTTTCTTTCTGTGTAGTGACCCACAACACCGACGACAGCCATCAGCACAGCGAGGGCAATAGCCTTGCGCCCGCTACGCTTTGCCAGCCGTACCGGGCGCTCTACAACCAGATACGTAAGCCAAGCAAGTAGAACAGATAGGGCAACCATGGCTATACGGACGTTGTCATTCAAAGCATCGCCTTCGATAATGCGAGCAAATGAGAGCATGGGCCAATGCCACAGGTAGAGCGGAAAACTTATCAAACCAAACCAGACTAAAATCCTATTTGATAATAAATGATGATTAAGCCACGCGTTGGGGCCGGCAAGAATGATTAGCGTAGTGCCAAGTACGGGAAAGACTGCCCAGATGCCAGGAAAGCCGAGCTCATTATTGATTCTCCCAAATCCGTAACACAAGAGCAAAAGCCCAAGGAGTGAGAAAGTATTAGTTAGCGTTTTACTATCAGCACCTGGCTTTTCTCGAGGCGCATCAGGGGTGAGCCGATGAGTAAGCCTGGAGTGAACGGCATCAAGCGCCCCCCTTTTATAGAGCATGGCCCAGGCCAATAGGCAGCCGAAAAGTATTTCCCAGAAACGAGTTTGGGGGGAATAGAATGTGGCTACGGGGTCCGTTTTTATGCCAGTTAGATTAAGGTAGAGAGATAGGGCCGCTACACAGATCGTAATTTTTAAGAGATGAAGCTTCATTTTCCAAGCCAGCCAAAGCAATACTGGCCAAACTATATAGAACTGCTCTTCAATCCCAAGGCTCCATAAGTGTAGTAGCGGCTTAATTTCTGCTAAATTGTCAAAATATCCCGCCTCGCTCCAAAAACCAAAGTTAGAAAAAAAGCCAGCACCAGCGGCGATGTGTTTACCTAGCTGTTTGTATTCTTCTGCCAGCAGGGCAAACCAGCCAAATACGTAGCATGCGACTAGGACCAGGAGAAGGGCCGGAAAAATCCGTTTGATCCGACGCACGTAAAATTCAACAAAGCTAAACGTGCCTCTGTCCAGATTCTCAAAAATAATCGTAGAAATGAGAAAGCCTGAGATGACGAAAAAGACGTCCACTCCGATGAAGCCCCCCTTTACCAAGGAGGGGAACGCGTGGAAAATAACGATAGAAAGTACGGCGATCGCCCTAAGCCCGTCAATATCTGCGCGGTATTTAGGTTGTGAGAGGTATGGTTGCAAGGGCGACATTGGGATAGTGGCATTGTACCGAACAAGCCTCCCTTCAACAAACTATAGGGGCCCTGAGCTTACCTGAAAAAGCTGGCTACTTCTGGGATTGGTTTCCTGCTTTATGTTTTCTATATTTTTTCTTGTGTATACGTAGGTCCTCTTTGGCAGGCCTCTTTTAGCGCTGTCCACATTCAATTTATTCCGAATTTTGGAGAGCACAAAGCTATCAATGCACAGAGCGGCCCGAAATGGGGATTTAGAGTGAAGGCGCCGAATCTAAATATTTCTCTGAAAGATTCATTGAAAAAGAAACTTGTAGATATCGATTTGTGGTCGAGCGATTTTTTTCCATCGCATTGAAACTGCTCGGGGCGGCAAACGTGGTTTTGCGTAAAGTGATGGCGTCTTGGTGGGGGGCTCGGGAAGTCGATGAGTTCGGGATCGTTATCATAAAAAATCCGCCCACCCTGCGGGCGCACAGCCCCAAAACAAAAAATCCGCCGAACCCTGTGGGTCCGCCGGATCGTTTGTTTGGAGCGGGATACCAGATTCGAACTGGCGACCTTCTCGTTGGCAACGAGACGCTCTAGCCAACTGAGCTAATCCCGCACTCCTAACCCTCGCTTTGGCTCCACGAAGGAGTGACCGTTTTACGGGTTTGGGGGGTATTTCGTCAAGACTTCTGCTGCTTTGCCTTCAGCTTTTCTTTGAGTCCGCGGAAGAAATCGATCACGTAGGTTGACGCGCTGGTCAAAGATAGGGCCACCGACACGTACATGAGCACCGTCCCAACGAGATCCGTGGAAATCGTATTGAACAGGGGCACGTAAATGATCAAAAAGGGAATGGCGATCATTTGCAGCGCGGCCTTCCATTTGCCTCCGGTGCCCGCCGGAATAATCACGCCCTCGGCACTAGCTAAGGCCCTTAAAGAGGTGATTCCCATTTCCCGGCAGATTAGCACCATTACCAAGTAGGGATGAATGCGCCCGAGCTGCTGGAGCATGATGAGGGTGGAAACCACCAAGAACTTATCGGCCAAGGGGTCCATCAATTTTCCGAAGATGGTCACAGATTGATAAGCGCGGGCGAGGTAGCCGTCGAACCAGTCGGTGATGGCCGCTAAGGCGAACGTGATGCAAGCGTAGATATCGCCGTTCGGGGTGCGCCAGGAGAGGAAATAAACTACGGCGGGCACGGCCAGCATTCGTAGGAGCGTTAGTCGGTTGGGAGGAGTGTCGAAGGTGAGAGCGTCGGTGGGTTGCCTGGTCTGCTGTTGCGCCATTTTTTCCCCGATTTTAATGAAAGATGCCTAAGGCAGTGTACACCAGATAGGCAAGGATCAGAACCCAGGGGAGGCGTCCGCCTTTTTCTTTTTCGATCAGCAGCGCGGACACAAAGATTCCGGTAAAAATCAGCAGCACGGGCAGATAAAACGAGAGCAGAAGCTCCGAGAGATCACGCATCCCCAGGAAAGAAGCCACGGCGGGCACGAGGAGCACGTTCAGGAGGCAGGCATGGCTAATACTGGTGGTGGTTACCGCTTTCGAGGTACTCCCGCCCTTTAGGGAATATAGGCAGCGTACGAGCCAGGGGAGGGAAAGGGCGAAGGCCACGAAGTGGGCGCCCACGCGGAACCAATTACTGCTTTCCGGAAAAGGAAAGCGATCGAGTGCGCTCACGAATGGGTAAGCCACTAAAATTGCCAGCAGAAAAAAACCTACGCCCATGCAGAGCATGGCCACTACGGGAAGGAGTCCTTCGGCGGATTCGATCAGGGAAAGGCCGGAGAAGGCGCGTTCGTAGTGCTTCCACTCACTCGAAAAGCGGCGGAAATAAAATGCGTAGGCGGTGAGGAGCGCAAGCAGGATGGTGGCTTCAAAAATCCCGACCCGGCGGTTGAGGCACACGTAGGCGAAGATCACGGTGGCCAGGAGGAGAAAGATCGGGCTGGTTACGGTGCGGAGGCGGAAGAAAGTAAGCGGGCCGGAGAGCAGGATGAATCCGAAGGCTAAACTAAGCCCGATTACATTGGTGCCCATGGTGGAGCCGAGAATAAGATTTTGGGCTTTCACCGAATCGTTCAGGAACAGGTGGCAAGCGCTCGCAAATGCCAGGAGAGGAATCGAGACTCCCACCGCCCAAAATAACGTGGCTAATTTTTCCCAGCCACCCAGCCACGGAAAAGGGTTAGCTTCGGTGCCGCTAAGCGTGGGATTGCGGCGCGCTTGTTCCCAAGCTTCGAGCACTGGCGCAAGGCGTTTGAAATTGGCCGAAGCAAGTTCGGAAAAGAGAAGTAAGAATGCCAGACTAATAAGTGCGCTAATCATAACTCAGTGGGTCGAAGGCTAGAATACTACGATCGCTGACTACTTTCTGTTAAAATTTTCACCATGGCACCCGAATCAAGTGAGCAACGTATCGTCCCCCGGTTTCCTCTTCCAAAAGAGAAAATGAAATTCATCTTCGAAGACCTCGAAAAGATCTTCGCCGTCCGTGATATTTCACTGCGCGGGCTCGGCATCAGCCTGCTGGAGTTCAGCGAATCGCTGCTCTTTCCCGTGGGGGCGGAATGCCAAGCGGAGCTTAAGCTTGGCCAAGAGTCGATGCAGGTAAAGATGAGGGTGAAACGCACGAGCGCTTGGTCGGTAGGCTTTTTGTTCGAGGAGCTTTCAGCCGAGCAGCAAGAGCTGATTCAATCTTTCGTAGATCCTCTGCATATCGGCCGCTCGCTGAAGATCGTGGATAAGCTAGGCGCGCCCGAGGCCTTTTTGCAGGGAATGTCGGCTTGGTATCACGGCGATTCCGCCACCGATTTATTTCTTTGGAACGACCAGCGCGGTGGCTTGAGTCGCGCCCTCTTTTGCCTGGGAAGAAAGTTTTGGGAATGGGAAGCGGGCGGGAGCGTTTCCACCGGTGAGGTGCAGCGCGAAGAAGGCGACAAAGTAACTTTGAGTCGCGATGTTACCCCCGATCCCAAGACTCGTGATATGGTTCGGAAAGTGCTTGAGCACGCCGAAGTGTTGGACTACCGTTTGGCCAGTTTTCTAAAAGATAAAACGTAGGCCCCGAGGAAGAGAATAATGGATAGAAATTACGCGCTAGAGTTCGTGCGAGTAACCGAAATGGCCGCCATCGAAAGTGCCCGTCTCATGGGGCGCGGCGATGAAAAGCAAGCCGACCAAGCGGCCGTTACGGCGATGCGCAAAATGTTCAACTCCATCGATTTCGATGGGCGCGTGGTGATCGGGGAAGGGGAGCGCGACGAAGCTCCCATGCTTTATATCGGTGAGAAAGTGGGCAATGGAAAGGGCGCGCGCCTGGATCTCGCGCTGGATCCGCTCGAGGGAACCACCATTTGCGCCAATGGCGGAAATAATTCCATTTCGGTGATCGCCATCGCGGACGAAGGTCATTTCCTCCACGCGCCGGATACTTACATGGAGAAAATCGCGGTTGGCCCCGAGGCGGCCGACGCGATCGATCTTTCGAATACCCCCACGCAGAACCTGAAAGAGATCGCGAAGGCGAAGAAAACCCTCGTGGAGAATCTCACGGTGGTGATTCTGGACCGGCCGCGCCACGCGGATCTGATCGCGGAAGTGCGCCGGGCGGGCGCGCGTATTTGGTTGATCGGCGACGGTGACGTTTCGGCCGCCATTTCGGCCTGTATGCCAAACTCCGGCGTGGACGTGCTGATGGGCACCGGTGGCGCACCCGAGGGCGTGATCGCCGCGGCAGCCATTCGCTGCATCGGCGGTAATATGCAGGGCCGCCTGAAATTCCGGAATGAAGCCGAGAAGGCCCGTGCCACGAAGATGGGCATCGGCGATCTCAATAAAGTATGGCAGCTCGAGGAAATGGCCAAAGGCAACGTGATGTTCTCCGCCACGGGAGTTACGCAGGGAAGTTTTCTCAGCGGCGTGCGCTTCATGCCCGGCGGTGCGGAAACGCACTCGATCGTGATGCGCTCTGAAACCGGCACCGTGCGCGAAGTGCGCACCACGCACCGCTTTGATAAGAAACCGAAGTATTGAGGAACAGCGATGTCAAAACACACTTTCGTAATGGACGTTTCCCTGGATGCCCTCTGGGAGGTAATCACCGACTACGAATCCTATCCCGATTTCGTGGAGGGGCTGGAATCGATCGAAGTTACCAAAAAAGAGGGTAAGAATACCTGGGCCGAATACGTGGTGAGCATGTTCGGCAAGAAAGTGCGCTATACCCTCAAGCATACCGAGAACCCGAAAAAAGGCCTGAAATGGACCATGATCGAGGGAGAATTTTTTAAATCGAACGACGGCGGTTGGGATCTCGAAGCCGAGGGCGACGACCAAGTGAAGGCTACTTATACGGTGGATGTCGGCTTTCCCTTATTGGTGCCAAAATCGATCGTGAACGGCCTCACCAGCACGCAGTTACCCGCGATGATGAAGGCTTTCGAAGAAAGAGCGAAAAAGAACGCGAAGAAGAAGCCCGCGAAAGGCGGCAAAAAGAAATGAACCGCAAAGAACGCCGAAGCGCGCAGGAAATGATCGGCGATGTGCTGCGGAAGGTTCCGCTCGGCGGAGTGGTAACCAACGTAGAGAATTTGCGCGAGGGTGCGCTCGCGATTTTCGCCAAAGAAGTTTCGCGGGTGCTTTCGAAAGTGGATTTTCAGCGGCTGGTAGATCACGTGCTCAGGGGATATTCCTTACGTATCGAAGCGAAGGTAGATTTAGTGCCGAAAGGCCGTAGCGGAAAGAAAAAGGGTAAAAAGTGAAACCTCTGACTGAATTCAAAGAAGGCTTACTCTGGCGGATTGAAGAAGGCGAATCACTTTTCCTGGTGGGCGTAACCCAGGAGGCCCTGGATTCGGCCGGTACGATTCAAGCGCTCGATCTCTCCGACGTGGGCGATGAATTTGAAGAGGGTGATTGGATCGGCGAGATCCAAGGGAAAAATTCCCTCGTGGAGATCACGGCTCCCTTTTCGCTTCGTATCGTGGAGAGCAATAGGGAGATTCGCGAGCAGCCCGGCCTCATCGAAGATGATCCTACCGGCGACGCCTGGATCCTGCGCGTGGAAAGGATCAATGGAGACTAAGGGGAGTCCTCCGTCGGGAGGCGATGATCAGGAACAGTTTCGCAGTAATTTGCTCTCGGTGGTCTCGCACGAACTAAATACTCCGCTCACGGGCATCATCAACGCCATAACGATCCTAGAAGAACGTTATCCCAAGGAGAGCGAGTTCATTCCCATGATCCGTCGCAATGCCGAGCGCTTGCGAAAAACCGTGGAAAACCTTCTGGAAATTTCTCGCGTAGACGCCGGCACTCTGCGCGTTCGTCTCAGTGAATTTGATCTGCGCAATTTTCTCTTCGCCCGCAAATCTTCTCTGCAGGCGCAACTGGAGCGCGTGGGCTTTAAGCTCCAGTACGAACTCGAGGAAGACGTGCCTCACGTATGCGGGGATATTCGCCGGCTGGCGCACGTGTTCGACAGCCTGGTAATGAACGCCGCCAAATTTTCCAATAACGGAGTTTTGCCGCCGGGACAGTCCGGCGAAGTGAACGTTCGCCTTTCCCTCGAGAGTGTGGGCGATCTTCCTCCCGGGCTGCTTTCTTCCCGCGATAAAAAAACGGGAATGTACCTCGTAGTTACGGTGCAGAGCTCTCTTCCCTCGATCGGCGAAAGCCCCGAATCGTTCGAACAGCTTTTCGAGCCTTTCTCTCCCTGGCGCGACGCCGACACGCGCGTGCGCGAAGGCCTGGGCGTGGAACTCGCGATCGCCAAAGAAATCCTCCTCGCCCACGAGGGTTTTATTTGGGCAGATAAGGGCGAAGAGGCCACTAAAGGCTGGCGTTTCCATTTTGCGCTGCCGCTGCTTTCGCGCCTCGATGAGCTGGATCTCGTGATCAATAACCGCCTATCCACTTCGATCGGCGCGCTGGCGAAGCTCAGTCTTCTCTTGCTGCGTCCAGAGCCGGGAAGTTCCGCGGGAATGGATGAGCAGCTGGAAATCTTTCAGATACTGCAGAAGGCCCTTTTTCGTTCCAGCGATTCTGCTTTCTGGATTCAGGATACCGGCGAGTACGTGGTGCTGATGGACGATTGTGACCTCGAGGGGGGAGAAAGGGTGGCGGTTCGTTTATTGGCTACCCTGCGGACCGCGCTGCCCAGCCTTAATTTCCTGTGGAGCCTCACCACCGGCCCGGATTCCGGGTCTAGTGCCGAGGAATTACTGGAAGACGCTCGCTCCAAGTGGCGTTCCAGCAACTAGTTGCGGGGCAATGCGTCAATGTTTCCATCTTAGGCCTTTCCCTGTATAAGGGTGACCATGCGCGACACAGGCCCCGAAACTGCTCCCAAGGGCAAATATTTCATCAAGACCTTCGGCTGCCAGATGAACATGCACGATACTGAGAGGATGTCGGCAATTCTCTCCGACCAAGGGTACGCCGCCGCGCCGGAAATCAATCAAGCCGATCTCGTGATTTTCAATTCCTGTTCGATCCGCGATAAAGCGGAACAAAAAGCCTATTCCGCGATGGGCCTTCTGCGTAAAGACGGCAAGAAAGCGAATCCTAACCTTCGCATCGGGTTCGCTGGTTGCGTGGCCCAGCAGGATAAAGAAGAAGTTTTTACGGGCGCCCCTCATCTCGATTTCGTGATCGGCACCGATTCGATCGATCAGCTGCCCGAAGTTTTATTCCGCGCGGAAAGCGGCGAAGAGAAAATTTTGCAGGTGGGTTTTGATCCCGCCAACGATTATTCCCTCGAGACTAAAATTCTCCCAGGGAAGGCCACCGCCCTCGTGAATATCATGAAGGGCTGCGATAATTTTTGCTCCTATTGCATCGTGCCCTTTACGCGCGGCCGCGAGAAAAGCCGTTCGGTGGAAGAAGTGGTGCAGGATGTAAAACGTCTCGTGCTCGGCGGAGTGGCCGAAGTTACTTTGTTGGGGCAGAACGTAAATTCCTTCGGGAAATCCTTGGGCGGAAAAAAGAAGGGCCAGACTTTTCCCATCCTCCTGCGGGCCTTGCAGGCGATGGCCGATGATATGGACGCCCGCGGAGTTACCGGTCGCCCTGGGTTGCCTCCCGGCCTCCATAGCATCCGCTACACCACCTCTCATCCTAAAGATTTCGACGAAGAGATGATCGAGTGCCATGCCACGCTCTCTCGCTTAGCGCCGCACCTCCATCTTCCCGTGCAAAGCGGCTCGGGGCGCGTGCTGAAGCGCATGAAGCGCTACGTGCCGATCGAGAAATACGTGGAGCGTTTGGAGGAATTGCGCCGCCGCGTTCCCGACATCGCCATCACTACCGATTTGATCGTGGGATTTCCTGGCGAAACCGACGAGGATTTCGAGGCCACGCTGAACCTCGTGATCCGCCTTAAGTACGACAATGTGTTCGGCTATACCTATTCACCCCGCCCGGGAACCTCGGCGCTGAAATACGGGGACACCGTGCCCGAAGAACTCAAGAAAGAACGCCACGCCCGCCTGATGGACACGCAAATGGCGATTCAACGCGCGAAAAACTTCGCGCAAGTAGGCCGGGTGGAAAAGATTCTGTGCGAAGGTCCTTCCAAAACCGATCCGCAGGTGGCCTTCGGGCGCACGCCCGGCGCGCGCGTAGTGAATTTTACTCTGCCCAGCGGCGTTTCTAGTCCTGAACAGCTGGTGGGCCGCGTGCTGCCGGTGCGTATTCTATCGGCAAATTCTTTTTCTCTCATGGGGGAACCCGTACTCCAATGATCGCCTCTTGCTTTGGCCTTACTCCAAAAATTGCCGCTACCGCCTGGGTAGCACCCTCCGCCGATGTAATGGGCGACGTTACGCTCGGTGAGCACGTGAGCATCTGGTTCCAGGCCGTGGTCCGCGGCGATGTGCACTTCATCAAGATCGGCGACTACACCAACGTGCAAGACGGTTCCGTTCTCCATGTTTCGAACGGCTACGCTCCGCTCACGATCGGCAAACGCGTCACGATCGGCCACAAAGCCCTGCTGCACGGCTGTACCGTGGGCGACGACTGCCTAATCGGCATGGGCGCGATTTTGCTGGATCACGCCGAAGTGGGCGCGGGATCCGTGGTGGCCGCCGGCGCACTTCTTCCTCCCGGAAAAAAATATCCTCCCGGCCACTTGATCCTCGGTTCTCCCGCGAAAGCGGTGCGCGCGCTCACCAAAGAAGAGCAAGCCGAGATGATCGATAAGGGCTGGAGGAATTATCATTCCTACGTGGCCGAGTACCGGAAGAGCTATAAAGAGCATCCGTAGAAATTTTTAGAAAACCCTCCTCCAAACCGATACGCCTCGGGTGAAGCACTTTCTTCAAATTCTGCTAATCGCGATCCTGCTACCAGGTATCCCCGCGCATGCAGGATGGCTGGAAAGTTGCCAGACCGCTTACCGCAACTTCGTAAGCAATCCGATTGCGCAGCTCGAGACGAAGATCGCGGAACTAGAGTCGCAGTACGAAACCTTCCTCATCGATGAAGCCTATGGCCACGATCTGGCATCGGTGCAAAAACAAATCGCGAAATTATGGAATCAGCGAGCCCAGCTCAAAAAGGGATACGCCACCGTTACGATGCGGGAAAAATACCTGGGTGAGCACTGGGGAAAAACGGCGAATGGGCCGAGACTGAAGGTTCGCTATTTCAGCCCGGAGGAGAGAGCAAAGCTGGAAATCAAGGTAGACGAACAGGGCCTATTTCGAAGTGCCGATGGAAGTTTGCTGGACAGCTGCGTGCGCACTCTGGGCGCTCCCAAAAATTGCGAGCCCGGAATTTTCGTAATGGACGCCGAAGGAAGAATTTATTTCTACTCCGGCCCGATGAACCGGCACGCGGAGCAAGCCGTGCACCATTCCAGTTTCTTGTCGGGGTTACCGGTGGCCTCGGCCGGCATGCTCGAGTTCCGGCAGGGAAGGTTGATCTCGGTCAATTCCACGAGCGGGCACTATCGCCCCACGAGAGCGTTCTTCGAGCAGGTATTTACGGAGCTGGAGAAACGCGGAGTGAAGAATGCGAAGAGGCGCCTAGTCATCACGGTTTGGTAGGCTAGTTACGGCCGCATTCATTGTCTAAGATATCAATCGTACGCCGCCAAACGGGGTCGGAGGAACAGCCGGATTTTTTTTTGCCGCCCTTAAGGACGATCGTGATTTTGCCGCCGCAGGTTTGAGCATTTATAGCGGAAGAATCTTTCAGCTTGGCTAGTGCCGCAGGAGACTTTGAGGTGCGAATCAATGGCAGGCTCCCGCGAATTTCTGTTTCGCAATTCCATTTGCCATTTTCTTTCGTCAGTTTGGACCAAATCTCGGAATACCGCGTTTTCTCTGAAACGATAATTTCCGGTTCGGCGCAGAGAGTGGAAGCAGGTGCTATCAGTAGAAAGAATAAAATTATGGCTCGCATTGCCCAAATCCCTTCATCTCCGGCTCTAGGCGACAGCCGAGGATTTCGGCGTTCTCTTTGCTATATACGGATGTCCTTCGAATGCGTCCTTCACCGTGTTCTTCGGTGGACTTATCTTTTTCGATTTTGGTAAGGCCGGGCATCGCGTTGGTAATGGAAGACTTTTCGCATAAAAAGGCCCCGAAAAGGGCGGAAGCTTCGCTTCGCTGGGCTAAAGTGGGAATGCGGCGCAGGCGTTTGCTAAAGGCCCGGAAGGAAATCCAATCGGCGAACTCTTCACCTATGGCAATGCCCAAATTCTCGCCGCTTAAAGCGTCGCAGTTGCGGCCACAGGTGGAGAGGTATTCTTCATCCTGGATCTGGTACAGTTTTTCAGTTTGCTCTATCGCCGCCGCGAATAGCTGCTCTTTTTCTTTTTCACTGGCTTGCAGGTAGCCGATTTCTTTGCCGCCGGAAATCAAAGTTTGGCAAGCTAGATCCTGGGCGAATATTTCTGTTATATCGACATTGGGATAAAGTACCTTGGTCTTTTTCTGCCATGCGTTCTCTGCGTAAAGCAGATCCGGCCGTAGGAATTTTTCGTTTATTTTCTTTTCCCCAAATTTCTCATACTCCACCACGGCTAGATCTAAAAAATTATTCCTGGTGGCGGTAGCATCGATTTGACGACGGGTCCTTTTTTTGGCGATTCTTCTGATCTCGTTGGCCGTTATGGGGTCTAAATCCTTCGTGCTTTTTAAGCAACCGTAGAAATCCGAAAGTTCTCTTGGCTGCTGACCATAGTCCTTAAGCGTTTCGCTGCCGAAAATCGCCGCTTTAGTTTTTTGCCAATCGGGGCAATTCATCGGCCTGCCGCCTTCCGCCGCCGTTAGGGGGGCGAGGGCTACCGTAGCCGGCTTCTTTGACCAATCTTCCAGGGCCCGATTGTTCGGATCGATGGAATGGCCGATTTCGTGAGCTGCTATCCCGTAGAGCGCGCTGGCGGATTGCATGGAATTAAACATTCCTGCACAAAATGTAAATTTATTTACCGCCGGGAAATAGGTGGCATTCTCATAAGCGTTTGAGCATTTTTCCGAAGCGCCTATTTTCCAGTAGGGAAGGGTAAGCTCGATTTTTTCAAGCTTTGCTACCATTTCTTCACGGGATTTTTCGGAAAGCGGCATTTCTTTCACCGCGGCGATCACGTCGTTCTTCGCTTCGGAAAAAATACCCTCCACTCTCTTCCAGTTTGGGTGATTTTTGTATTTCGCTTCGATGATTTCTTCCGAAAGATGATTTTGAATCTCGTAGTATTTTATTTGTTCTTCGATTTCAAAGTCTTGAAATTTTTTATCCGCCAAGTCGGGATATTTTTCACGGACGCGCTCAGTGACCGTGTTTTCGAACGTTTCTTGGTACTGGGCCTGGAGTTTTAGGAGGCGTTTATCCCATTCTTTCGATTTCCGTTCCTCGGCGAGGGCTTGGCCCCATTTTTCAAAAAGATCCCCGGCTTGCTTTACAAAATCGGCAGGAAGCCTGGGCTTGGCGGCCAACAGCGCGCGGTGGTTCTCCAGAACGGTTTCCGGCTTGCCGCTTACGGTTGATTCTCCCGACACGATTTTCCCGTCGAATACCGGCATATTGCCCTTATTTTTCGCGTTCCATAAATTGCTGCAAAGCTGGTCGGAAAAGTTGCTGCAGAGGGGGCGCTGGTCTTCGAAGTCGTCTTTGCACTGCGGATAAACTTTCAGCGCCTCGTCGATCCGGCTCAACTGCTCGAGGTAGGTTTGTAGAAAAGGGTGATCTTCGGCAAGCGCCGGAAAACTCAAAAAATAGGCTGCGATAACAAAGAGATACTTCACCCACTCTTTTCGGATTTTCCAAAAAAAACGTAAGCAATTCCCACTCGTAGGGCTCTGCAGCGGGGCTTTGTGAATACCGCCGTCAGGTAGCGGAGTCATTGATTTTACTGGTAAAGCCAGCTTCCGCGAGACGGGGTACTGTGCTACCGTAAAGCATGAATTCGCCGCAAAATCCTACCTCTTTCCGTGAGACATTAACTTTCGACGATGTATTGCTGCTTCCCGGCCACAGCACGGTGCTGCCGAACCAAGTAAGCCTACAATCGCGACTCACCCAAAGACTCACGTTGAATGTTCCGATTCTTTCCGCCGCGATGGATACGGTTACGGAATCCGACACCGCGATCTCGATGGCGCAAGAAGGCGGACTCGGCGTGGTCCATAAAAATATGTCGATCGAAGACCAAGCCTTCGAGATCTCGCGCGTGAAAAAAAGCGAGAGCGGGATGATCCTCGATCCGATCACGGTTTCTCCCGAGCAGCCAGTACGCGAGGCGCTGCGCTTGATGGCCACCTATAAAATTTCTGGCGTGCCCGTTACGAAGGACGGCAAGCAGCACGGTACCCTCGTGGGCATCATCACCAACCGCGACGTGCGCTTCCTTGAGGACGACGGCGCTCCGGTTTCGAGCTACATGACGAGCGATAAGCTCGTGACTTGCCCGGTGGGCACCGATCGCGAAAATGCGAAGAAGCTACTGCACAAGCACCGCATCGAGAAACTGCTGGTGGTGGATAGCAAAAATAGCCTCAAGGGCCTGATCACCATCAAGGACATCGAGAAATCGATGAAGTTCCCGCAGGCCAATAAAGATAAATTCGGCCGCCTCGTGGTGGGCGCCGCGATCGGGGTGAGTCCCGACGTGATGGAGCGCGCGGCGGCGCTCGTGGAAGCAGGAGTGGATGCCCTGTTCGTGGATTCCGCGCACGGACATTCTCAGGGAATTCTCGATCTCGTGAAGAAATTAAAAACCAGGTATCCCAACGTGGACGTGGTGGCCGGCAACGTGGCCACCGGCGACGGCACGAAGGCATTGATCGATGCCGGCGCGGACGCGGTGAAGGTGGGAATCGGCCCCGGCTCTATTTGCACCACGCGCGTGATCGCTGGAGTGGGCGTGGCCCAGCTTTCCGCCGTAATGGACGCGGTGGCCGAAGCGCAGAAGCGCGGGATTCCCGTGATCGCGGATGGCGGGATCAAATTTTCGGGCGATGTGGTGAAAGCGCTCGCGGCGGGCGCGGGCTGCGTGATGATCGGCAGCTTGTTCGCGGGCACGGACGAATCCCCGGGTGAGCTAACGCTCTACCAGGGCCGTTCGTATAAGGTTTATCGGGGAATGGGCTCGATCGAAGCCATGCGTAAGGGATCAAAGGACCGCTACTCTCAGGCCGGTCAGGAAGATTCCAAGCTCGTGCCCGAGGGAATCGAAGGCCGGGTACCTTATCGCGGAACGATTTCCGCCGTGATTCACCAGCTGATGGGCGGATTGCGCAGCGGAATGGGCTACGTGGGAGCCGCAGACCTAAGTGAGCTGAAAGAAAAAGCTAAGTTCGTGAAAATTTCCGCCGCGGGATTGCGGGAGAGTCATCCCCATAACGTGGATATCACCAAGGAAGCTCCAAATTATTGGATGGGACCTTAGTAGAATTTAAAAATAGAAGTTGAACGCAAGGAAGCGCGAAACATGCAGTTAAAGCCCTTTGAAGCTGGTCGTTACGACGAAGAAACCATCGTGATTTGCAATCCGGATAACGGAAAGCAAGAGCTTTTCTCGGAAGAGCAATTCGAGATCGTAAAATTCTTAAAGCAAAATGAAGACGAAACCTTGCTCGCGCTTCTGCTTCCCAATATCGGAATCGCGAAGAAGCACCACATCTTGATTTGCATGCGCGTGCTCGCGAAGCTGAAGCGGATGCAGATCATCGATCATTTCGCGATTACGGGCCAGGCTCCTACTTCCGATACCACCACCCTCGAGATCGTGGTGGAAAAAAGCAAATTAGAAGTACCGAGCCTTGGTGCGCTGGCGGCCGTATTGCTCGGGATCAGCGAGAAAACGTTCGGAAAGCTCGGCGGCCCGGGAGTCCTGCTTTTCTTTTTCTTGCTCGCCACGCTCAGTTTTGTTTTTTTTCCCTTCGCGGCGGTAGAGTCGGCGCTCTCGGTTGAGGGCATGGCCTACTGGCGGGGGCTGGGGCTCGGCTATGTCGGAGTGGCGGGCGGTTTTATTGCCCGGTCACTCGCGCAGGGGGCCTTCGTCCGCGGTCTGGGGCAGGAAGCGCAGCGGCCTTATTTTTCCATCTATTTTCCTTTCATCGGCCTCGAGCTCGATCGCCGCGCGGTAAATCTCGAAGGATTCCGAGCGCGTCTCCAGATGGATTTTCTGGGATTGTTCTCGCCGCTGGCTTTCTCGGCGATTTTTACGCTCGGGGCGATCACCGGGCTCATTTCCGTTCCCGCCGCGTTCTGGGGATTTTCGGGCTGCGTGCTCGCCACGCTGCTGCTGGCTTGCCCATTTTTCTCCTTCGACTTGGCCGATATTCTCCACGTATTCTTTCTCCGCGATGAGCTGAAAGAGAGAATCGCCATTGGCCTCCGCCATATTTTTCAGGCGAAAGGAAGCCTGAGCCGGGAAATGCTCTACGGCCTGCTCGCCACATTCGTTTGGCTGCTGGCTTGGCTCGATTGCCTCCGCTCTTTCTGGGAAGTGATTGCGTCGCAGGTGGTATCGGATCTTTTCACTCCCATTGCGGTGTTCGATCGCATCGGCGCGAGCTTCGTGACGGCCGGCTTGATTTCGATGCTATTCCTGCCGGTGGTGATTTTCGTGGGGGCTTTCGCCCGCGACCGGTTCAGCGGGCGCCGCAAACGCGTGGTGCTTAAGAACAATGAAGTGAAGGAGAGCCTCAGTTTCGAAGAAAGAATGGCGGCGCTGGAGAAGATCCCGCTCTTCAGTTACCTAAAAGATTCGGAGCGTCTCGCGCTGATCAATGAGATGAACCCGGCTTTCTTCGGGCACAATAGTTATTTGGTTCGGCAGGGTGAAGTGGGCAATGAGTTTTTCGTGCTGGTTAAAGGCCAGGCAAACGCTACCTTCACCGACGTGCAGGGCCGTACCCATCACCTGGCAGATTTGCAGGAAGGCGATGCTTTCGGTGAGATTGCGCTGATCGACGATGTTCCGCGCACGGCTTCCATTATTTCCGACGGCGGCTGTATCGTGCTCTCGCTGAGCAAAGCCGGGTTCGATCACTTCGCTGAAACTCTTGGTTCGCCGGATCGCGTAAAGGCCATGATTCGCCTCACCAGTTTTTTCCGCCGGCATCCGCTATTTTCTAAGCTTAACGCAAAGGACCAAGCGCAGCTCATCGATACATTTCGCTTCGATACGATCACGGCCGGTGAAGAGATTCCGGAAAACGACGAATCCTTCCGCGTATTATATTCGGGAAAAGTGCGCGTAGACACCGGGGACGATGCCGCCGATACCATGCTGCAGGCCGACGATTGTTTCGGCTATGCCAATGGGCTTAACGCGCGGTACTTTGCGCAAGAAGGCACGGGCCTGCTTTCGGTGAAGCGTTCCGAATTTCACAATCTCATCTGGGAAAAGCTGGTGGAGAAGCCTGAGCTTTTCGTCTGATGCGGAAGTTCCTGTTAATTTTCGTGGTGCTGGCCACTCTAGTCCAAGTGATCTTGCTGGTACGCCGCTTCCGGGCGGAGGAGCAGCTGGTGGCCACGCGCGAAAGCGTAAAGCGTTTAGCTACCCTAACGATGGAAACATTTCACGGCCAAGATCCGCCGCAGGGCGCCGCTTTTTGGCAAGCGATCGGGCGCACGGAGCCAATCCTCGATATCTGGGGCCAGGAATTTCACATGGAGGTCTTCGCCGGAGAGAGTCATAAGGAATACCTTTGGATTTCAGCTGGTCCGGACGGAAAACGGGGAACTTCCGATGATATTAAAGCCCGGGTTCCCTACCAAAAGGGATCTACTTTAGATCTGACGCATCCCGGAAATTCTTCCGACTTTGGCCTTAGCTCTTCCGACGCAAAATGAGCCTTTCACCCTCTCTTTATGGTAAGAATCCCGGGTGCAAAATATCCTGATTCTTGATTTCGGAAGTCAATTTACACAGCTCATCGCGAGGCGAATCCGAGAGCTCGGCGTCTATACCGAAATTTATCCCGCCAATACCCCGATCGGCGAGATTAGGGCACGCGCGCCGAAAGGCCTGATTCTTTCCGGTGGCCCGCATTCCGTTTTTGATCCTGGTTCTCCGCAAGCCGAGAAGGCAATTTTGGACCTTGGCGTTCCCGTGCTTGGAATCTGCTACGGCATGCAGTGGCTTGGTCAAGCTTGCCAAGGCAAAGTGGAACCTGCGCAAACCCGTGAATACGGTTTTATGCCCGTGCGCATCAGTCGGCCTAAATCTCCGCTTTTTACCAATATCCCGAGCGGGGAATTTATTACGTGGATGAGCCACGGGGATGAGGTGCGCGAGCTGCCAAAAGGATTCGTAGAAACCGCGCGCAGCCACTCCAATTCTTTAGCGGCGATGGAAAATGCCGAGCGCAATTTCTACGCGGTTCAATTTCACCCCGAAGTGACGCATACCCAGCACGGGCAAGAGCTATTTAAGAACTTCGTGGAAATTTGCGCCGTAAAGCGTGAGTGGAACTTGGGTGATTTTGCCGAAAGCAAAAAAAATGAGATTGCGGAACTAGTGGGTCCCTCGGCGCACGCTATCTGCGCGCTTTCGGGTGGCGTAGATTCTACCGTGGCCGCCACTCTCGTGGAGCGGGCGATTCCCGGGAGATTGCACTGCCTCTATATTGACTCCGGCCTTCAGCGGGAAGGCGAAGCGGAAGAGGTAATGGAAAATTTCCGAGATTCGGGCCTGCGTGTGACCATGGTAGACGCACGCAAGGAATTTTTGGGCGGCCTCGCGGGCGAAAATGATCCCGAGAAGAAAAGAAAAATCATCGGTAAAGCTTTCATCGAAGTTTTTCAGCGGGAAGAAAAACGCCTCGCTTCCGAATTCAAGCAAGTGGGAATGGACTGGCTGGTGCAGGGCACGCTCTATCCCGACGTGATAGAATCCATGCCCCCGCCGGGCCGTGGCGGCTTCAGTTCCACCATCAAGAGCCATCACAACGTGGGCGGTTTGCCCGAAAACATGAAATTGAAACTAATCGAGCCTCTGCGTGAGCTTTTCAAAGATGAAGTGCGTAAGCTCGGGCGTGAGCTTGGGATTGCGGAAAAGCTGCTTGGCCGCCACCCGTTCCCAGGGCCTGGCTTGGCCGTGCGTTGCCTCGGGGAGGTAACGGAAGAGAAACTACGCGTGCTCCGGGCCGCCGATAAAATTTACATCGAGGAAATCCGTGCGCATGGCCTCTACGATAAAATTTGGCAGGCCGGTGCCATCCTCATCCCGGTAGGAACCGTGGGCGTGATGGGAGACGGGCGCACCTATGATTTCCCCATCGCACTTCGCGCCGTCACCAGCCAAGACGGCATGACCGCCGATTGGTTTCGCTTCCCGATGGATTTTCTCGGGCATGTTTCGAACCGCATCGTGAACGAGGTGAGGGGCGTGAACCGGGTAGTGTATGATATTTCGACGAAACCTCCGGCCACCATCGAGTGGGAGTGAGTTGAAACATGTCGGCTAAGTTTGCTCATTTGCACGTTCATACTTCGTATTCCGCCTTGGCGAGTACGGTGCATATTGAAGATCTCTTCAAGAAAGCGAAAGAATTCGGCCTGCCCGCCGTGGCGATGACGGATCATGGAAATCTCTGCGCCGTGATCGACTTCATGGACGAAGCCAAAAAAGCTGGCGTGAAGCCGATCTACGGCTGTGACGTATACGTAAAGTTCGAAGGCGCTCCCGAGCAAATGAAGTTCCCCTATTCGCGGCTAGTGCTGCTCGCGATGAATAAAGAGGGATTCCAGAATCTCGTTTACCTCGTTTCGCAGTCTTACCTCGAGGGCAGAGAACAACGGCCGCTACTGAAGAAGGCCTGGATCGAAGCCAAGAGCGAGGGCCTAATCGCGCTTTCGGGTGGCCTTAAGGGTGAAATTGGATTTCATCTGCTGAACGGCCGCGACGACCTCGCCGAAGCCGAATTCGAATGGCTGAGAAAAACTTTCGGTGACCGCTTCTACGCCGAGCTTCAGGAGAATAACCTCGCCGAGCAAACCCGTATCAACGAATGGCTGCTCGAGCGCTGCAAAAAGACCGGCGTGAAGCCCGTGGCCACCTCCGACGTGCACTACCTCGAAAAAGAAGACGCGATGTCGCACGAGGTATTCATCCTCACCCAGCTCGGCCGCACGCTCTCGGACCAGCAGAAGCGCTCGCTCTGCACGGAATTTTGGCTCAAAGACGAAGCCACGATGGTGGAGCAATTCGCCTATTGCCCGGAAGCCCTTGCGAACACGCTCGAGATAGCCGATCGCTGCGACGTAAAATTCAAGTTCACCGACGATAAGGGCCGGCCGATTTATTATTTGCCGAACTTTACAATTCCCGAGGGCGAGAGCGCGAAAACTCCGGAAGAATTTCTGGCGGTAGAATCGCGCCGCGGACTAGAAAAGCGCTTTCGGGCCCCGGCCTTCCAAAGCACCCTGAAGCGATCCGATTGGCCGGAACTGGAAAAGGCTTACCATAAGCGCCTGGAAGACGAGATCGGCATGATTCAGAAAACCGGATTCTCCGGTTACTTTCTGATCGTGTCGGACTTTATCCGCTGGGCTAAAGCCCAAAATATTCCGGTGGGGCCGGGCCGGGGATCCGGGGCGGGCTCCAGCGTGGCTTGGGCGCTCGACATTATCGACATTGATCCGCTTCCCTACAATTTGCTCTTCGAGCGCTTCATCAATCCCGAACGTATCTCCATGCCCGACTTCGACGTGGACTTTTGCATGGACCGCCGCGGAGAAGTGATCGAGTACGTGCGCCAAAAGTACGGCAAGGAGCAGGTATCGCAGATTATCACTTTCGGCCGCATGCAAACGAAGGCCTGCATTCGCGACGTAGGCCGCGTGCTCGGAATGCCTTACGGCGAAGTGGACGCCATCGCCAAGCTGGTGCCCGAGAGACTGGGAATTACCCTTAATGAAGCGCTCGAGATGGAGCCTAAGTTCGACGAGCTTCGCGAAGCGAATCCGGCGGTGGACCAGCTCTTCGTGCACGCCCTAAAGCTCGAGGGCCTCACCCGTTCTTACGGAAAGCACGCCGGGGGCGTGATCATCACCGATTTACCGCTCATCAACTACGCGCCTCTCATGACGGACGAAGAGGGCGCCGTGGTGGTGCAGTACGATAAGGACGCCTCCGAAAAAGTGGGCCTCGTGAAGTTCGACTTTCTCGGGCTCAAAACGCTCACTCACATCCAGCGTGCCGTGGATCTGATAAATATTAAAAACCTGCGTGAGGGCAGGCCGGCCAACTTCCGCATCGAAGATATCGGGGTGGAAGATGCGCCCGCCTACGCGTTGATTTCGAAGGGCGATAATAACGGTGTATTCCAGGTGGAGAGCTCTGGTATGGCCGAGCTCTGCAAAAAAATTAAGCCGGCCCATCTCGAGGAATTAACCTGGATCAACGCGCTCTATCGTCCCGGCCCGCTCGAGAGCGGAATGGTGGACGACTTCATCGAGCGAAAGCACGGGCGGATCGAGATCGAGTACCCGGTACCGCAGCTAGAAGTAGTTCTGAAAGAATCGCTCGGCGTATTCATCTACCAGGAGCAGGTGATGCGCGCGGCGCGCGAGCTGGCTGGTTATTCTCTCGGGGAAGCCGATTTGCTTCGCCGCGCGATGGGAAAAAAGAAACCGGAAGAAATGGCCAAGATGAAAGCTGGATTCGTGGAGCGCTCCGCGAAGAATGGCATCGATCCCCTGAAGGCCACTGAGATCTTCGATCTGATCGAAAAATTCGCGGGCTACGGCTTCAACAAATCCCACGCGATGGTGTATGCCCTTATTTCCTTCCAGACGGCTTATCTCAAGGCGCACTATGCTCCGCAATTCTACGCCGCGCTCCTCACCACGGAATTGAGCGATACGGACAAACTTTCGAAGTATATCGGTGACGCTAAGGATCACGGCATCAGCGTGCTCGGCCCCGACGTAAACGAATCCGAAGGCCTGTTCAACGTGGTGGTGGATTCCACGGGCGCGGAAACGATTCGTTTCGGCCTGGAGGCTATCAAGGGCTGCGGTGCCGCGGCCGTGAACGTGATCGTGGAAGAGCGAAAAGCGAATGGCCCTTTCCATTCTTTCCCGGATTTCTGTAAGCGCATGGCGCAGAAAAAAGTGAACAAAAAAACTCTCGAGGCGCTGATTCGGGCCGGGGCTTTCGATTCTCTCTACCTGAACGATAAAAAAGTGAATCGCCAGACTCTCGCGAAATCGATGGAGAGCGTGGTTTCATGGGCGGCCAAAGAGCAAGAAATCTCGGCATTAGGGCAGGGCGGTTTATTCGATACCGTATTTAATAAAGCGGGATCTGGCCCCGAGCTTCGCTCGGCCGAGCCGGAACTTACTTTTCACGCCGACTGGCCCCACATGGAGAGGCTCGAAGCAGAGCGTGAGCTTCTTGGTTTCTACGTGAGCGGCCATCCTTTGGATCCGTACCGTTCGCTCCTACGCCAGGTAACCTCCACTAGTATCGGTAAAATTTTTGAAATGGCGAAAGAGGGGAAGCTGCCTAAGCGCGAAGAGAATATGGACTGGAAGGCGCGTAAGGCCGCACAGGCGAACGAGCCTCAGCTCGGCGGGATCATCACCGCTGCCAAGGAGATCACCACGAAAAAAGGTGACCGCATGGCCTTCCTCACCCTAGAGGACTACGCCGGAAAAATCGAAGTGGTTTGCTTTCCTAAGAGCTACGAGAAATTCAAGGACGCCATTCGCGTCGGGAACGTAGTGGTAGTACGCGGACAGGTAGAAGGTAACGAACAAGGCGCTAAGGTACTGGCCTCTCAGATCGAATCGCTCGAGGTGGCTTCTCAGGAGAAGATCCGAAACCTAAAAACCGTGATTTTCCGCTTGGACCCCTACAATACTTCTCGCGGCCAACTAGAGGATCTCAAGAAGCTTTGCCTGAAGAGTAAGGGGGGCTGCAAAGGAGTGATTGAATACGTGGCGCCGGATGGGGTTCGCGCTCGCTTTCAATTCCCGGATGATTTAACATTTTCAGCAGATTATGGTTTTATCCAAGAGGTCAAAGAGATCTTCGGTCGCGATGTTCTCGGCTTCGCGTAAGCACTACCTGTTAGCGTCAATCGCACTTTTTTTAGCGATTTTTCCGCTCGTTCTTCGTGCCGAATCGGGCGAGGTGGTGGCGGTGGGCTCGGGGCGCGATGCCGCCGAGGCCACACTTTCCCTTCTGCGCATCACCGTAGCAAAATATTTCAAAGACGAACCGTCCGCGCTAACCCGCAATATTTTGCAGAACGAAATTTTGCCGAACGCTTCGAGTTTCGTGCAGAGCTATAAAGTGCTCGAGGGCGGCAAAAGCGGTGCCATGAGTATTTCCGCGAACGTAGACCTAGATGTGCTGCGCGCGCTTTTTAGCCTGCGCGCCGATAAGCTGGGCGAGCAAACCGGCGCAAAAGTTCTTCTGATTGTGAAGGGGGCCCGCATTCCTGATTCACTTACCACGCCGGCCGTTACGTTGAATCCCTACGCGGCCCTTGAGTTGGGGGCCAAGGAAAGATTGTCTCGCCGCCAGTTCACCCCGGTGATGCTCAGCCAGGAAGACCTGGTGGACAGCGGCGCGGGCGACGACGTGGCCAGCGCGGAGTTACTGCGCGGGCTCGGCGCGAAAGCGGAAGCCCGCCTGGCGATGGGAATTTCTTCTCGCTACGAAACTTTTGAGAATGAAAATTCTCATAGTAAAGACGAGCGCCTCGCAATTACGGCCGTTCTGGTAGACGTGAAAAGCGGTATCGCGCTTGCACGTTCTTCCGCTCATATTTCGAATCCAAAGACGAAGCGCGATCAGTACGCCATCGAATTACAGAAAGTGCTGGCCGAAGAAAGCAAGGATCTTTTTCAAGAGCTGATCGTGATGGCGGGTAAGCGCCTGGCCAAAGATGGCGGCAAAGAAGAGCGTTCGGTCGTGCGCGTGCAGTTTCCTATCAGCGGCTGGCTGGTGAGCCGGTTTCGCACAGCGCTCGAAGGAGTTAAGGGCGTAAAGTCGGTGCTGGAGTTAGGCGCCACTCGTGGACGTTTCGATCTCGCGGTGAAGCCGGCCCTTTCGGAGACTGAGCTGAGCAAAGGCCTGCAGGCCCAAACCTTCGAAGATTTTGCGATCACGCTGGTGCCCGCCGCCGAAGCAAATGCAACTCCCTCCGAAGAAGATGAAGTTTTGCCCACTTTGTTCGTACGGCTTACACCGAAGGCGCCGCCGGTGCCGGAGGGGCAGGCCGTGCCCGAAGGAGAAAAAAATGGCGTTCCGTAGTGCTCTTTGTTTCGCCGCGCTGGTTCTGGTTTGCGCTGCCGGCTGCACCCGGTCTCCCGCCTACCGTAAAGAAGCTAATATGGCCGATCGGATTCAGGGCGATCGCGAGCGCGAAAAAACCATTGAAGCCGTGCAAAAATTTGCTCCTCTCCGCAAGCGCGCCGTGCTCTTGCCTTTTTGGAACGATACTCCGATCAAGGGAAAGTTCGAAGTGCAAGCCCGCAATGCACTCCGGGATTTGCTGCTCGAGCAAAATCGCCTGAACATCGTGGATGATCGCGATGTGAGTCTGCGCAGCCAGGATTTCTACCTAGACGCCGATAAAATCAACGTAGCCCACGTTTCTGACAACGGAAAGAAGTGGGGCGTTTCGCTCGTAATCCTTGGGCGTATTTCGAAAATCGCGTTTCGCCGCAAAGACGACGACGTGGGCTTACTTCGCCCCAGCGCCGCGAAAGCCGCCGCCTCTATTGAATTGCGATTAGTGGACGTGGCTCAGGCAAAAGAGATCGCCTTAGGGCAAGGCGCTGGCCTCAGCGAAAGCTCGAGCCTGAATCTATTCGGCGAGAGCAATGACGATACCGAAGCCTATCGTAACGAGATCGTGGCCCAGGCGATCGGGGATGCAGTTCGCAAGGCATTGCCCGCGCTGAATAAGGAAATCGAGCGCATCCAGTGGCGCGGAAAAATCGCCAAGATCAACGGCGCCAAGCTCTACATCAATGCCGGCCGCGCCACGGGCATTCAGGTGGGCGACATCCTGAAAGTTTCCAGCACCGGCCAGGATATTTTCGATCCCGATTCCGGGCTCTTTCTTGGGCGTACCGGCGGTGACCTCAAGGGCACGCTCGAGGTCACGGAATTTTTTGGTGAAGATGGCGCAATCTCGCGCGTGCATTCGGGCGGCAACTTCCTCGAAGGCGACATGATTCAGCTCTACTGATGGTGGAAAACAATGCAGATGAATAACCCTAGAGGCAGCCTTACGCCGCTTCAGCAAAAAATTATTATCGGCGTGATCGCGCTGATTCTCATTAGCTTTTATTTCCTTCGCACCATCTATATTCCGATTTTCATCGCGTACTTCCTGGCGTTCTTGCTGAATCCCGTCGTGCGCGCGGCGGAGAAGCGCGGATTTGGGCGCGTGGGTCCGATCTTTCTCATGTTGCTCATCGTCTTCGCTCTGCTCATCGCCTTCGCCGTGGTGATGGTGCCCAAGGTGGTGGTGCAGCTTCAGGCCCTCTTCCTGCGCTTGCCTCAGTTAATGGATTTTCTTTCGTTTCGGCTCGGCCCTTATTCCATGCGCTACTTGGGCTACGACGTATTTACCCAGTGGAAAGAAGTCCTGCCCACGCTTATCCCGGAGGGCACGGCGATTCCCGCTATGGGAGTGCTCATCGAGAATTTTCTCAGCGGCACCGCTAAAGCCATCAGTGCTTTGCTCACCGTGCTCATGATTCCCATCCTCACCTTCTATATGCTGAAGGATTACTACGTACTCAACCGGCAGCTCCTGCAGATCGTTCCGCGGCGCTACGTGGCCGACGTGCAAGAAGTGATGCGCCGGCTATCGATCGTGCTCGGTGGCTTGATCCGCGGCCAATTTTTAATTTGCGCCGTGCTTGCGGCCTATTACAGCGCGGCCCTAAGCGCCGTGGGAATGGACATGGCACTGCTCTTAGGGATCATCAGCGGATTTTTAAATTTAATTCCTTTCGTGGGAATGCTCACCTCGCTCGGTCTCGCGCTTTTCATCGCCGTACTCGGTGGCGGTCAGCTTACGCAATGCATCGCCATTCTTGGCGTTTACCTCGTGGCGAATCTCGTAGACAACACGGTGCTCACGCCCAGAATTGTGGGAAAACAAATGGGGATATCTCCATTAACGATAATTTTGGCTTTATTGGCGGGCGGAGAGCTGTTAGGTTTTTTAGGAATTCTCTTGGCGCTCCCCATCATGGCGATGGTCAAGGTTTTAGGTGGTTATCTCACGGAGAGGTATTTTGAGTCTTCCTACTACAAGGAAGAACCTCCCGTGGCCGACAAGCAAGCCTTGTCGGAAGGATTATAGAGGGTTGGATTTGAGCTCACTATTTTTTGCGTTCCGTCCTAATTATTCCTACGAAGAAGCTTTGCGTTTCCAAGGCATCCTTAATGCCGAAGACTATACCGGTCTCCTCGCGTTTGAACCGCCGGAAACCATCACGCTGGGCCGTCTCGGAGATGAAGACGAAGACCTACTTGTTTCTCCGCAATTTTTGCAGCAGCGCGGGATCCGCGTTCTCTCCACCGACCGCGGTGGCAAAGCCGCCTACCACGGCCCCGGCCAGCTCGTGGGATTCCCAATCGTAAATTTAAAACGCACCTACGGTGATCCCAAGGCCGTGAAGCGCTTCACCGAAGAGCTTCTGCTTGGCCTTGCCCATGCCTGCGCTCTGCTCGGGGTGCGCAGCGTGCAAACGCGTTCCGACTATCCCGGTCTCTGGACGAGCCGCGGAAAATTGGCTTCGATCGGCATCAGCGTGAAAGACGGCTACGTGTTCCACGGGTTTTCGCTGAACGTGAACTCTTCCTGCCTACAAGGTTTCGGTTCCATCGTTCCCTGCGGGATCCAGAACTGCGCCGTTACCACCCTCGAGCAAGAGGGCGTGCGCGTGGAGAGCGTGCAGGAAGTGGCCACGAAGATTTTGCCCTACCTCACGGTGGTGCAAGGAGCCGACGTTTCTTCTCGCTCCCGCACGGTGAGCTACGAAAATACGTATTCCAACCTTCACTCGACGGTTTCCCGCTCGCCGATGGCGATTGAGCACTTCCAGTCGAATATGGGCAGTCTCGATAAGTAGGCTCGGAAATTCCGGGAATAAATATCAGTATATTTCTGATCGTGGATTCAGTCGGATGACTAGTATTTTTGTTCACTCATCAACAGACGTTACAAACGCGATCCTTTACGGAAACGGTTCGGAGACGTAGACCCGGGAGAGACGTCTGCGATACATTCGTAGACTGGCTTACCCAACGCTTTCAATTTCTCAAGATCGGTCTCGGTCCCTTGTTTCATGACAGAGCCTAAGTACGAAAAACAGTTCCAGAGGAAGTAATTGACGTCCTCGTCAATCCGCAAACTTCCCCAAATCTGAGCTTCCCAATACTGGTTTCCAGGGAAATCAGGAGTCTTCATAGGCGACTTAAAGGTTCGGCGGAGAGAGTGATCGAACGTTTTATCGCCACCAGTAAACAGAGAATCCTTAGTTGTGAAAGTTGCACGATCCTTGACTTGTGGCTTCAATATAGCGATTACTTCCCCGTAAAATGAATCCCCGTAACGGTGCCCCAACTCAACCCTCTCGGAAGCACTCCCATCCGGCATAAGAAATGCGTACTTAGGCCGGACTTCATTAATACGAGCTGTCGTTTGGGCATCAGTTTCTTGCCCGGATCCATCATCGTTCTCTGGCTCGATTTTTCGGCCGATCAGTCTGTCTTCTTCTTTCTTTCGACAGTCGAGACATTGACTTCCGCCGGTCGTACCGGTTTGGAACTGATTTAAAAAACCGTTTTGGACAATACTACTTAGGTGCTTGATCTTGAAGGCGATCTGAATTTCGGAATTTTCTAACGGATTGAAAGTTGCAAATTTCTCTTTGGAATCCTTTTCCTTCTCTTCATAGATTTTATATACCAAAGCCGCCCCTACCTCTCGGCTTGGCTGGCTATAAGATTCGAGCGGAATAGGATCAAGCTCGGTAAGGTTCGCAATAGAGGAAGTAAGGTTGTTTAGACTTAAGCGAGAAAGAGGATGAAAGAAGTGCCTGCCCGCATCGCGATAGAACATAAATTCATTTTTTTCTATTTTGGTGACCCAAGTGTAACCGCAGAGAGATTTTTCGGTCTCGTTCAAATAAAATAATGGTTTATCTTTTTCTTCTTCCAGAATTGCGAACTCTCCGCATTTCTCTGCCTTGTCATCAAGCCAGCGAAATACCGTACGGAGTTTGGTGGCACAGAATTGTGAGGCTTTTATTTGGGCTCGATTCGCGGATCCGATGCATTGGATTGGCAAAAAAGGAAGCTTATTGCAGGCCGTATTATCTCCAGTATTCCGGTCTAAGCTCAAAACGCAGCCCATTGCCGAGCCACTTTCTACCACCCACTGAAACTGTCCTTTTGGAACTGAGGCGATGGCCCGAAAAATTGAATCTGTCTCTTGGCCGAGCAATGGCTTCCCATTGCTCTCCATGCATGTGGGCTCTCCGGCAAATCCTGAAGTCGCAAAAAGGGCACCGCAAAAAAGGAAGACAAGTGCAAAATACTTAGACAGATCGCACTGTAGCCGTAGCCGCTTAGATGGGTTAATTTTGAGCTCCATATAGATAGAACGAAGGATGCAGTAACTGTTCCCAAAAGGAATGCTTTTAACCAGGGGCGGTAACAAAATCGTTGGCTTCTAGCGTGTTAGCCACCCGCAATTTGACCAGTAGCTTAAATCTCTTCCAGAATTTTCGTCAGCGATCGTTCCGAAGGCCGCGGCAGGTTCACTCCATGCAAATCGCTTAGTTTCACCCATTTATATTCGGCGGCGGGCGCAGGAATTTTCTGCAGTATTTTTTTCAGTGGTTTTTTCTCGAACCTGAAGGCCCGAACAGTGAAAGCAATCTTATGCTTGGTGATGGTACGCTTTTGGGAGTACTGGCCAAATTCTTCACCCAGAAGTTTCGGAATTTCCGCCGTTCCTATCCACCAGGGTAAATCCCACATTCCCGCGAGCCATTCGCCCACCGGCCGCCTGGCCAAAAGCAGTTCTTCCTGCGCAATGAGAATCAAGCCGGAAGCCTCGAGCTCGATGGCGGCCTTCTTTTCTTTCTTCACCGGAATTTCGCGCTGGATGCCTTGTTTACGCGCTTCGCATTCCGAAAAGAGGGGGCAGCTCATGCAGAGAGGTTCGCGAGGAAGGCAGATGCGCGAGCTCAGGTCCATTACGGCCTGGTTCAAGTCTCCCGGGGAACCTAGATTCACCAATTCCTGGCCGAGTTTTTCTACCGCAAGCTTTCCGGTGGTTTTGGGATCCTCTCGTAGTGCTAGCAGCCTAGAAAATACTCGCTGGAGATTTCCATCGATGGCGGCGTGGGGCTCGTCGTGGGCGATGCTGGCGATGGCGGAGGCAGTATACGGGCCGATTCCATTCAGCGTGCGCAGGGATTCATAATCTTTGGGCATTTTTCCCGAGAATTCGCTCATCACCTTTTGCGCCGCCGCCTTGAGATTCCGTGCGCGGGAATAGTAGCCGAGGCCAGCCCAGAGATTCAGAAGCGTATCGGTATCTGCTTCGGCGAGAGCGGCTACGGTGGGAAAATTGGAAAGAAAACGCTCGTAGTAGGGAATTACCGTTTCCACACGCGTCTGCTGGAGCATGATCTCGGAAATCCAGATGCGGTAGGGATCTTTGCTTCTGCGCCAAGGAAGATCCCGTTTGTTCTCGCGGTACCAGGCGAGAAGTTCTCTATGTACGTTTTTGGCTTTCACGTTTACTGAATCACGCCGAGCTTCTTGCCCACCTTAGCGAAAGCCGCGATCGCGTTTTCCACATCTTCGGGGGAATGGCCGGCGGAAAGCTGCACGCGAATACGTGCCTGGCCCTTGGGCACCACGGGGAAGAAGAAGCCCGCCACATATACGCCCTCGTTCATCAGTTCCTTCGCAAAATCCTGGGAAAGCTTCGCGTCGCCGAGCATCACCGGCACCACGGGGTGTTCGCCGGGTTTAATGGTGAAGCCGGCCGCCACCATAGCCTCGCGGAAGCGCTTGGTATTCGCCCAGAGGCGCTTGCGCATTTCTCCGCCCACCTTGGGATCGCTCACGAGCTCGAGAGCGCGGATCGAAGCGCGCACCACGGGCGGAGTGAGGGTATTGGAAAAAAGATAAGGGCGGGCGCGCTGGCGCAGTAAATCCACGATCGCTTGGTGCCCGGACACGAATCCTCCGGCCGAGCCGCCGAGGGCTTTTCCCAGCGTGGAAGTGATGATGTCCACTCTGCCCATCACGCCGAAATGTTCGTGTGTACCACGGCCGTTGGGGCCCATGAAACCGGAGGCATGCGAGTCGTCGATCATCAGCAGGGCATCGTATTTTTCCGCGAGGTCGCAGATTTCTTTGAGCGGGGCAATCGAGCCGTCCATCGAGAAAGCACCATCGGTAACGATCAGGCGAAAGCGCTGGGATTTGGCTTCGATGAGCTTGGCTTCGAGATCGGCGAGGTCGCGGTTTTTATAGCGGTAGCGCACGGCTTTGCAGAGGCGTATACCATCGATGATCGAAGCGTGGTTGAGCTCGTCGGAAATGATGGCGTCTTCTTCGCCTAGCAGCGCCTCGAATACCCCGCCGTTCGCATCGAAGCAGCTGGAAAAGAGAATGCTATCTTCGGTTCCGAGAAAGGAGGAGATGGATTGCTCTAAGTCTTTATGAATGGTTTGGGTGCCGCAGATGAAGCGCACCGAGGAGAGGCCGTAGCCGAATTTATCCAAGCCTTCGTGAGCCGTGCGGAGGAGTTCGGGATGGGAAGAGAGGCCGAGGTAGTTATTGGCGCAGAAATTCAGTACTTCCTTGCCCGCCACCTTAATGTGGCTGGCCTGAGGGCCTTCGATCTTTCGTTCCCGCTTATAAAGGCCCGCGGCTTCGATTTCGGTTAGTTGTTGCTCAATATGGGCGCGAAATTTTCCGTACATCCCCACGTTTTAGCGCGGCCTTGCCTTAAGGGCAAGTTACTGCATGGCGCGGGTGCTGGCAGGTTCGGTAAGGATAAAGGCCCGATAGAGCCGTTCGTCTCCTTCTGTGCGGCGTCCCAGAATGCGTTTGGCTTCATCCAGGCTATTCAGCCAAAGATTTGTTCTCTCGCGTTCCAAATCGAGGATCTTTTCTCGGACAACTTTAATCTTGTTGTCATCGGATTTTGGATTAACCAGATTTTTTACCAGCACCATCTGGTGCTGGCCGATTTCCTCGCGAATCTTGGTCATTTTCTCAGTGGTCCGGGCATGAAGGGCCTTCAGCTTTTCTTTCTGCTCGGGCTTCAAGTTGGGGGCGTCGAAAATCACGCCTTCGCTCGCGGCAGAAAGTTCAGGGCCGGGCGCCACGGCAGGCTCGGCCACGGCTTCCTGTTCCACCTTTTTTTCCAAGTTTTTCTGGTAGGAGCAGGAGCTCAGGGCCACTAAGCAGAAAGCGAGAAAGACCACGTACAAGGCTTCGATAAAGTGCGCGTCGCGAAATCTCATTTTTAACCACCCCTTGGTTGGGGAATCCAACCGAACCATGCAGAGCAAGGGAGATGCCAGTTGCCCAAGTGCAATTAAATAGAAACCATTGGGCTTGAGGCCGCCGTATGGGGAAAATATCCCCAGGGCTCTAGGCGTTAGGCGAAGAAATTTGGATCAGGGTCTTGGGATGCTCCAGCAAATTTTGCTCGAAGCGCTCCGATGTGAACTCGCTCAGAGGAAGGATGGTTCCTTTTCCCTCGTCTAAAACATGCTTCCATACCGCATCCTGGATGCCATTTCCGCGGTCTTCGAGAAGTTGCTTAGTGAGCTCCCAGGTGGAAAAAACGCGGCGGCCCACGATGGCGTGGATGCGTTTTCCCGCGGTGATTAATTCTTCGAATCGGGGAACCGTTACATCGCCCGAAGAAAGCCCGAACAGCACGATATTTCCGCCGCGGCGGGCGCCTTGGATGGCCTGGACCAGGCTAGAAGGAAAGCCGCTCATCTCCAGAGTATAATCGGCGCCGTACCCCTCGGTGAGAGCGCGGATATGCGCGGCCGAATGATCCGAGGGGTCGATCACTTCATCGGCGCCGCACGCTTTGGCCTTCGCCTTGTTTGCCGGATTCGGTTCGATCCCAATAATTTTTTTCGCGCCCATGGCCCGGGCGATCAGGATGGAAAATAAGCCGATGGTTCCGCAGCCGAATACGGCCACGCTTTTCCCGCGCATTTCCGCGTGGCGCAGATCCGAGCTCGTCATATTCGGGGTGCAAACATGCACGGCATTTCCGAACGGTTCCTGAATGGCGGCGATTTCAGGCCTAACTTTCTCGAGCACGGTGGGCCACAGCACGTTCTCGGGCAATTTCACGCGCTCGGCAAAAACTCCATCCCACGTTACGCCGATAATGCGTTCGTTGGCGCAAACATGCTGGTTGCCGGCGAGGCACATCGGGCATTTCCCGCAGAAGATATGGGATTCGGCGCTCACCACTTGGCCTACGTGCACCCGGCCGAGGCGTTTCGCTTCGGAGCCGAGCTCCACGATACGCCCCAGAAGCTCGTGGCCCATCACGAAGTAATCGCGCTTGTCGGCCTCGAGATGATGCAGGATGGAATCGCGAAATGCCTTACGAAACCAGATCCCTTTATCGGTGCCGCAAACGCCGGCGTAGATTGGTTCGATCAAAACACGGTGGGCGTCTTCGGGATCGCGCTTTTCGTCGAGCACGGGCGCCGGAACATTGCTGAGCTCGTAGCCTTTGGTGGTAGACCACGTGGCGCGGTTTACCGGCAGAATGAGGGCCTTCATTTTTTCCTCTCTCCAGGGCCATGGAGCACCTGTTTGATACGGTCTAGGCGAAAACTTTTACGGATCCCGTCGAGGTGGCAAGTAGCTTCCATGTACTGCTGGGCCCCCTTGGCGTAGAGCAGGAGCGGGCTGATTTCGCGCGCGCTATAGCCACCTTCATATTTAATCCAAATAGACTTTCTCTCCTCAAGGGCCTTGAAGAGGGGCTCGAGAGGGACGATTTTTTTCGTTTGGGTCACGGGCTTGGAAGCGTCGGTGAACGAATGGAGTTTTCCGTGGCGATTCGCCAGTTCCTGCCAGCCGGCATTCACCCCGCAGCTTTTCCCCACGGCCAAACGAAAAACTTCCATGCAGGTTTTGGCATCGTCGAGAGCGCGGTGGGCGTTTCCCGTGGGAATGCCGAAGGCCTCCGCGAGCGCGCCGAGGCGGTGCGAGGGTTGTTCTAAGAAAACGCGGCGGGAGAACATGCAGGAATCTAAGATCGGCATATCGGGGGCGGTGAGCCCGGATCTCATCGCGTGCAGGGAAATGAACCCGATATCGAAGGGAGCATTGTGGGCCACCGGCACGGCGCCCTCGATGAAGCGGAAAAAGCTCGGCAGCACTTGATCGATGGTGGGCGCGGAAAAAACCATATCGTCGGTGATGCCGTGGATGCGGGAAACCTGGGGCGGAATCGGCTTACGCGGGTTCACGAAAGTCTGGAAATATTCCTTCGCACCGGTGCGCAAATCAAAACGAACGGCGGCGAGCTCTACTAAGCCTTCCGAGCTGGGGCTCAGGCCGGTAGTCTCGGTATCGAAGGCCACAAAATCTAGGGTGCTGATGTCGTCGGTCATGATATCTTGAGGCCACTAAAGTAACTCCCAAACTAGAGGAAGTCCACATGAAGGCCCTCGTAACGGGTGGCGCAGGGTTTCTCGGAACCAAGCTCACCAAAGCTCTTTTAGACGAAGGGCACGAAGTGCGGTTGCTGGTGCGCGATCCTAAAGCCACGGCACGTTTCCAGGACTCTACGGTGACCGTATCGGTCGGAGATCTCGGCAATTCGGCCTCACTGGAACGCGCCTGCGAGGGAATGGACTGGGTATTCCATACGGCCGGCCTCATTTCGTATAATCCCAAAAAAGCGGAGCTAATGTACCAGACGAACGTGCTCGGGACTCAGGCCATAGCGCAGGCTGCCCGCAAGCAGGGCGTGAAACGTTTCGTGCACACCAGCTCCACCGCGGCCATCGGGGTGAACGAAGACCCCTTGATTTTGATGAATGAGTCCACGCCGTTTAATGCCCGGAAGCTCGGGCTTGCCTATTTCGACACCAAATACGATGCCGAGTGCGAAGTTTTAAAGGAAGTGGAGCGGGGCCTGGATGCCGTGATCGTAAATCCCGGTTCTCTGCTAGGGCCGGGCGATACGCGGCGATTCGAAAAAGGGTACGCGGGCCTTATCTACAAATTCAAGCCGCCGTTTCTCTTTCACGGAGGGATCAACTTCGTGGATGTGAACGACGTAGTGGCCGGCCATATGCTCGCATTGAAAAAAGGCGCCACCGGCGAGCGCTATATTCTCGGCGGTGAAAATCTTTCCTACGGTGAGCTTATCGTGCGCGTGAACAGTATTCTCGGCCGTCCTTCGCCCAAGCGATATGTGCCTAAAACGATGATGAGCACTCTCGCGGGCGCCTTGCGTGTGCTCAACCTCATGGGAATTGATATTCACATGACTCCTGAACTCGTGAGGCAGGTGGCTTCCTGGTATCTCTACGTGGATTCCAGTAAGGCCGAAAAAAATCTCGGCTATAAATCTCATCGAATCGACGCGGCGATCGCCGGCACAATCACTTGGCTGAAAGAAATAGGACGTTTGCCGGCTTAGTTTTGGGCTTGGTGCAGACAGATTCGATAGAGCGCTGGCTGGTTCTCTCCCGCGGACGCGATAGAGCGCGCAAAACTTTTTTTCACGACGTAGCATCCGGTGAAAACGGGCGCGGAATTTTTACGTAGTGTTTCCTCCGGTTTCGCGAGCAGTGAAGAAAAATCCTCTTCCGTCGATTCCATTTCGAAAACTGGTTCGGATTCCACGCGAAAGCCTGGATTCCATCGGTAGATCTGCACGGTACTAGCGGCGTTCGCGGCCACGGTTGATCCGAGTAAGGCCGTTAAAATCATTAGGCAAAATACTTTCATACTCTGCCTATCGGAACTGTCAGGGAATGTCTGAAGATAAAATCCGGGCGCAGTAGCACACTAATGGCCGGAGGGATTTCATGAAAAAGTGCACTGGTTTCGCGGCTTTATTTTTCCTATTGCTGGCTGGCACGGCTCACGCTGTTTTACCTGCTCCTAATGCCCAAACGAAAACCGGGTTAGGAATCATCGATGCCCTCGGGACCGACGACTATCGCCTTGGAGACGAATGGGGAAAACGTCCGCTTGGGGCCGAAGACCTGAATTTGGCTTCTCCGGCCCTTCAGCGAGCGGCGCTCGCGACCGCGAAAGTGGGCGGCGCCACGGGCTTCTACCTTGGAAAGTTCAATGGACAATTTGTGATGGCCACCAACCATCACGTTTTTCCCTCCTCGAGCAGCTGCGGAAGTGCGCGCAGCATTCGTTTCCCTCTCCTGGGCGTAACGGTAGCTTGCGACCAGTTCCTCGGCACCTGGCCCGAAATTGATTTGGCTCTGTTCACCGTGCGCGTGAGCGGCCCGGCCGATGAGGGCAAGCTCCTCGGCGTGGCAGGTAATTTCCGTTTTAACGAGGATATCCGCATGGGAGAAAAACTTCTCACCGTGGGATTCGGCGTGGCAGGTAATCCCAACGGCGTACTGATGGCGAACCAAGATTCCGATTGCTACGTATTTTCTAAGAACGGGGAGTATCGCCTGATGGCCGATCCCGATCAGTGGAACCCGGGAAGTTATCGCGCCTGGAGTTTTGCTTTGGGGTGCGACGTTTCTCACGGTGATTCGGGATCCGCCATCGTGGATCGCGATACCGGAAACGTGGTGGGCATTATTTGGACCGGACGTATTCCCAAGAGCGATAGAGCACGCACGAGCTCCTACCTGAGCGATATTTATAAAACGCAGGATGCCGCCGTCTGGGAGGAGCTTTCCTACGCCGTGCCGGCAAAAAAAATGGGCGAATTTCTAACCCGTCTCTTAGAGTCGAGCCTACCCGAGAATCATAAGCAAATTTTGCGGGCGATGCTTACCAACTAGGCAGAAAATAAATCAGCGCAGTTTTCCTTCCACGATTCCCTCGGCGCCCTCATCCAGCTGACGGAACATCGTTTTGATTTCGTCCATCGTGGAGGCATCTTTAGCGAGAAGGGCTTCAATATATTCCTTCAGGCCCTTCTCATTTGCTTCGAAGCCCTTGTAGGCGCCATTGCTGGCCAGATCGAAGTGGAAGGTGATGCCTTGTTTCACGTCTAGAGAGAAATTAAAGCGGCCGCTGTCGAACATCACGTCTTCGCGGCGTAGATTGGCGGGCAGCTTAGCGTAGTCCAAGCGGAAGGTTACGTTTGCCTTGAGGCTCACGTAGTTTCCCTGCGCATCTTTTTTCAAATCGCTTACCTTGGCCACTAGGTTTCCGGCTTGGCCATATTGAGCGGCGTAGCTATTGGCAATTCCATCCACCATGGTCTGAATGCTGGGAATTAGCTGGTTAAGGTCTTCCTGGGCCATCAGCTTCGTAAAATCCAGCTCTACGGTGCCTTCGCCCTTCGTGGTGGGGCGGGAGCCGTATTGGTAACTGAGATTGGTAAGCCGCACGCCGAACTCGTTCTTTGCGCCTACTTTTTTATAGAGTGCGCTCATGGCCAGGCCCAAGGCTTGTTTGCTGGAGGTGCGGACGTCCTTAAAAGTAAGGGAGGCTTGGGTCCGGCTGTTTTGGAGGGAGGCAAGGAGCCCTTTCATTTCAGAATTTAGTTGCGCTACGCTTAAAGGGGCTGCCATCGCAGTTCCGGCCAAGCATAGATATGCTATTGAAATGACTAAGTATTTTTTCATTCAATCTCCACTTGACTAAAAAAGTTGCTTAAAGCCTTGCCTTTGTAGCCTTAACGCATTGCGTCGTCAACAATTTCTATTAAGTAGGGAAAGGTATTTTGAAAAAATTTCGGGAGTCAGTAGCTCAGGGGGCGGTACACGTACGCATCGATCGAGTCTTCTTTGCCCTTCAAGCGAATCTGACATTCTTTCCGCACGGGCTTTTCCAGCTTTCCGCTCACGAAAGGGAAAAGGTGTTCGGCCATCCAGATTTCCCCGGATCCCGCCTTAGATTCAAGGCGTTGCGCGGTATTGATCGTGTCGCCGATCACCGTATAGTTCATGAAATGGGAGGAACCTAAATTGCCCACCACGGCGGAACCAGCGTTCACGCCGATTCCCATTCCCACCTTATTTACCCCATGCCGCTTCCATTCGGGGACTACCGTTCGGATCATCTCTTTCTGCATTTCGATCGCGGCCTTCATCGCCAAAAGCTCCGGGTCGGGTTGGTCGTTAGGAATATTCCAAACCGCCATGATGAGATCGCCTACGATCTTATCGAGAGTGCCCTCATATTTTTCAATCACGGAATGCATCCGTTCGAAATAGAAATTCAATAGCTTCACTAAGTTAGGAGCCGAAATCCCTTCGGTGATCGAGGTATAGCCGCGGATATCGGAAAAAAGGCAGACCACCTTCTTTTCGATCCCGCCGAGCTCCAGCTGATCCTTGCTCTTCACGTTCTTCACCACTTTGCTGGAAAGGTATTTTCCCAGATGGTCCGAGGTGCGCTCAAAGCTCTGCATACGCTTTTTAAAGTAATGCTTTTGGAGCACGTGGGATGCCATGCTCGCGAAACGGCCCACCTTCTCGAGGTCAGAGGGGGTAAAGGCGCCGCCCACGCGGTTCGAGAGGTTCATTACGCCCACGAGGGTATTGCCATGGAGCAGGGGGAAGCAAAGAAGATTACGTGGCACGAAGGCGCCTTCTTTCTTCTGAAACTTTTCATCCTCTTTCGGATTTTCAGAATGATAGGGGCGCCGAGAAGTGGCGGCATAGCCGGCGATAGACGAGAAAGCCAGCTTCCAGTCCACTTGGTCGCCACCGCCCACTCCGGCGAGGCCTTCGAGCGTGAAGCCGTCGTAGATTCCATAGATCGAAGCGCGCTCCACCCACACGTGCGCCCGCAGAATTTTTAAGAAATGCTTGAGCAGGTTTTCAAATTCTAAATTATTTTGTTCCGAAAGACGCAAGAGGTGACTGAGATCGTTCGTAAGCAGGGTTTGGGTTTCGGCTTCGGTGCGCGCGTTCATGGCGCGAAATTCCAGATCCATGGAGGACTGTAACAACGCGAGGATGATTTTCGCCTCCGCGGCCCCTAAGCGCAAAGTTGCCACGAACTTGCCCTCCAGCTTGAGCTGCTCAGTGATGCCCGTGGCCTGCTCCGGAGCGAACTGGGAGATCATATTGCCGAATTGATCCTGCAAAACATGCGGAACGCCGCTCAGCGCTAACCTGAGCTCCGGCGGCAGGGCGAGCGCAAGGTCAAAAAAATCTGGGCGAAAATCGCTGTTCAAGTGATCGCCTCCACGGAGTTTTCCCAGAATTTCCAGAAGTTCTCCCAAAGATCGGGATCGTAGTCGGAGCGGCGTAAATTCATTTTTTGTTTTGCTTGATCAAATCTTGCCCGGCGGGTGCCCGTGGCGGCCAGGCGGTAGTGATCAAAGTGATTGAATAAGCCGAACGCCCGGATAAGGGTGGGAATCTCGTTTTTCTTTTTATTTCCGGGAAAGCCTTTACCGGAAAAAAGTTCATCGTGCATCCGGATCAGTTCGATCACGTCGGCCGGCACGGGCTGCTTTTCCCGTTCGAGTTGCGCAAGCGTCTGCTGTGAGACCACCGTCTTGAGGCTTTCCTTGGGATCTCCGCTCAGTTCATGGATGACGGCGGCGAAGGTGGCGCTTTCAATCTCTTTGTCCGTGCCAAGTGCATGGAGCAGGCAGAACGCGGTAAAGGGATAGGCTACCCGGGCCGCGTGAAAAAATAAGTCTGGTGGCTCGTGAAACTGCTGAAAATACCAATCCAGCATGGGGTGGCCGATCACTTTTTTCAGCACCGCCGCCGCGGAATCGGTCGCGTTATTCACGAAGCGGTCCGTTTCATCCCGCTTATGCAGAATCTTCTGCACGTAACTGAGAAACTCGGCGCGCTTATTTCCGTAAAGTTTTTCTTGCTGTTCGGTAGATTCGCCTTTTTTTTCCGCTTCCGGCTCTGGGTGCCTTTTCTTTTTCCATTCTTCCCAGGCGAAAAGATCTTGTTTCTTCAAGAAAATGATCTCGCTGTTCGTTTTGGCTAGTTTTTCGAGAAAGGAAAGGGAAACTAGCTGCTTAGCCGCTAACCCTAGGGCAAATTTTCCGCGGAAATGCAGGTAGAGATCGCAAGGAG
This sequence comes from Bacteriovoracia bacterium, assembly GCA_050246755.1. GTDB lineage: Bacteria > Bdellovibrionota > UBA1018 > CAIPTA01 > CAIPTA01 > JAKFYM01. Next base: position 784,164 of record JBFWVL010000001.1, on the reverse strand, counting down.
CGGGCTCTTCGGGGATGAGCCAATGCACATTTTGGGAAACGATATCCATCCTGGACCTCCCTATCAGGTTACGTTCCGGTAAACTGTTTTTCCACGGAAAATTGGGCGAACCTACCGCGGCGAGATCCTCCGGTATCGTGTTGAAAATAGCAAAAAAAGCCTCCCCGAAAAAAGGGAGGCTTCGATGGTTTTGATTCCGCGACTAGTTGTTTTCTTCTTCGGGTTCTTCCACCAAAGCCGGCTCCGAGGCTTTCTGCTGTTTCTTCGCTTGCGCTTTTCCCTTGCGGGTTTGCTCGGCCAGAATCCGGAAAGCGTCGTCTAGGCTGCGCTCGGCGGGGCGAGTGACCACGAAATTTCCCTTGGGGCCGTAGTAGCCTTCAGCGGTATAGCGTTCCGACGGTAAGCCGTGCTGCACGCGAATATAGCCGAGCTCGCGCTCACAATTCTTTCCTTGATCGTCCAGCACCTTTAGCAAGCTTTCGAGCGATTCCTTATAGCGCTGCTCTTTTTCAAAGCGATCATTGAGGAATTCCTTTTTTACCACCTTAATGCGGCCACTCTGGGTGATACCCAGCTTCTGCTGTATTTTGCTGAGGTCCTGGCTGATCTCGAGCTCGGGGATCGGCTCCAGAGTTTTATTGCCGCTGAGGCGGGGATCGGCGAGGTCGGTTCGGCAGCGGATCAGCTCGGTACGCGCCGATTTCAGCTTGCGCTCGGTTTCATAGTTATACCAAGTGAGCTTGCGGAGCTCGTCTTCCACGGCCACGCTTTCTTGAATCACGGCGTCGTCGTCGTCGTTGATGCCGATTTCTTTGTCGCCCATCTTCGCTTTTACGTCGATATTCTCGTCTACTGGTTTGAGTTTTTTGGATGAGCAGCTCGAAGCGGCAACAACCATTAGGCCGGTGAGTACTAGGTGTTTTAAGTGTTTCATAAATCCTCGTTTGTTTCTTGGTACCTAAACTTTACGGCAGACTCCTAGATTTGGGCGAGTGGGAAAAGGCCTTGCTGCCCTACACGTTCGCTATAGGCGCACTCCGTGTGCGCATGGGCACAAAGAAAAAGGGCAGGTGGAAATCCACCATGCCCTTTTGTTTCATTGGCTTAATGCTTAGCGAAAAGCTTTGAGCTGCGAGCTCACGAAAATACCGTTTTCTTTGCTTTTAGAATCGATGCGGGCGAGGCCAAAGGGCACTTTAGCGATCCAGGCGGTACCGCTGCTCTCGGCGTTGTCGTAAGGAACTTTGCAGGCGCTAAAATCGCCGGCAGGTACGGTTACGGTTTCGAGGGCGCCGCCTTGCGAGCCGCAATCGGCCAATACGGCGTCGATCGTTTCGTCGTTGAGGAAATCATCGGCCGATTTCACTTCTTCCTGAGTCTGGGCGTCTTGGTCGCCAATCTTATTGGTCTGGCGTTGCAGGAATTTTCCTTCGCCTTCTTCGCGGAGAATTTCGAATTCGATGGTGGCGGGGATCGATTGGCCGTTGGCGCTAATCGTGGCTTCGTAGAAAGCATAGTCGCCCACTTTAGGGGTGGCGTACGCGGAAAGAGCAAAGAGCGCGGAACCAAGAACGAATAGGGAGCGGATCATAGGGCCTCCTCAGGCTAGTTTGGAGGAGGAGAGTTATCCCGTCTGCAACCACCCGTCAAGGAGCCGAATCACCTCACCTAGAGAGCGAGGGAGGCATCAATTCGACGCAGCGTTTCTTCGGCGCCCAAAAGCGGCATAACGAGTTTGAGCTCGGGGCCGTGAAGCTTTCCGGTAACCGACGCCCGCATCGGCATGAAAAGGCCTTTGCCCTTTATGCCCGTTTTCTCTTTTACGGTATTTTGGATCGCCGTGAGAATGGCTTCCGAGGCCACGCCCTGATTTTTTTCTACTTCCTCGCGGAACGCTTTTACCACCTGCTTGCTTTCGGGAGTGGCGAGCAGGGCTTTGGCGTCGGCTTCAAAGCCAAAACGATCCGGATAATAGATTTCCAGGTGCGGGCCGATCTCATCTAGGCGCTTCAAGTTTCCACGCACGGTGGAAAGAACGTTGAGGAACCAGGCGCCGCCGAGGGCTTCGGGGTCGAGGCCGGCGCGTTTCACGAAGGGCTTAATGCGTTCGGCGAGCTCATTGATGTCCATGGCGCGGATATATTCGCCATTCATCCAGGCGAGTTTCTCATCGTCGAAAACCGCGGGCGATTTGCTAAGCTTCTCTAGCTCAAACATTTCGATGATTTCTTTTACCGGGCGAATTTCTTTCCCGTCGGAAGGAGACCAGCCGAGTAAAGAAAGAAAGTTCACCAATGCTTCCGGAAGGTAGCCGGCATTGATGTAGTCGTTTACCGACGTTGCGCCTTCGCGTTTCGAAAGTTTTTTCTTGTCGGTTCCTAGGATCATCGAGATATGGGCGAATTTCGGGATTTGCCAGCCAAAAGCCTGGAAAATCATCACTTGCCTAACCGTATTGGAGAGATGATCCTCCCCGCGAATGATGTGGCTGATGCGCATGTAATGGTCGTCTACGACCACGGAGAAGTTGTAGACCGGCATTCCGCTCGAGCGAAGTACCACGAAATCGCCTACCATGCCGGCCTTGAAGTTGACGTCGCCGCGAAGCTCGTCGTGAACCACGTAGTCCTTAAATGGAGCTTTCATGCGGATCGAGAACGATTCTCCCGCGTCGGCTTTCTTCTTGCTCTCTTCCGCACTAAGAAAAGTACAGGTGCCGTCGTAATGGGGGGTTTTGCCGGCGGCTTTTGCGGCCAACGCTTTCCTTTCAATTTCTGCGTCGGTGCAGAAACAACGATAGGCCTGGCCTTCGTCCATTAATCGATAAGCGAGATGACGAAAAAGCTCCTGGCGTTCCGACTGACGATAGGGAGCGTAAGGGCCTCCTTCTTCGGTTCCTTCATCGGGATGAAGGTACAGGGCTTTAATATCTTGGATCACCATGCGCTCGGATTCGCGGGTAGAGCGAACGGTGTCCGTATCCTCGATGCGCAGGATTAGCTTACCTTTGCAGTGTTTGGCGTAGAGCCAGTTAAATAAATGGGTGCGCGCGCTTCCCACGTGAAGGTAGCCCGTGGGGGAGGGAGCAAAGCGTACTCGAACTTCGCCGGGAATCGGGCCGCCGCCATTTTTCAGGGTTGATTGGAGGTCAAAATTTTGAGTCATGGAGGCACTCTATAAGAGCTTCCCCCAAAATGAAAGAGGCCGAAATCTCAGGGAGATTTCGGCCTTTCGCGGCGCCTTAGTGGCGGATTTCTTAGATAGTGCCGAGAGCTTTGGTGAGTTCGGCTTCCACTTCGGCTTCGCTCAGCGCGCCCGACATGGAGATCTCTTTTACGAGCAAGTTTTTAGCGGTATCGAACATCTTCTTCTCGCCGAAGGAAAGATCCTTGGAGTTCTTGAGGAGATAGAGGTTGCGGAGAACTTCACCGATTTCCTTCACGGAGCCGGTCTTAATTTTTTCCATATATTCGCGATAGCGACGGTTCCAGGTGGTACGGTCGATTTTCACTTTTTTATCGCGCAGGATGCCGAAAACTTCGTCTACTTCCTGTTTGCTCACGAGCGCGCGCAGGCCAACGCCGGCGGTATTATCGGTTGGCACCATTATGGTCATGCCATTTTCGATTACCTGCAGCACGTAGAAGCTCTTCTTCTTGCCAGAAATCATTTTTTCTTCGATGCGCTTAATCACGCCCACACCGTGGGCTGGGTAAACTGCGTTATCGCCGACTTTAAACATGAAATTTTCCATTCTCGATGGACCCTCTTTCGAAAGCGCTTCTTTGGACCGCGCACATAGTAACACCATGCGTTAGCTGAGTCAAGTTCAGAATCATTTCGCGACCTTGCTAGATGCAGTGCGCTCGAGCTAGCCTAATTTACGTACAAGAATAAAAACGACGAGCAAGTGCATGAAATTCCTCATTGTTTTCGTGGGTTTAGCGGTTGCGGCCGGAGCGGCTCTAGGAGGCTTGGCTTGGCAGCTCGGATACTTTGCCCCAGCGGGCGATCCCACGACGTTTACGGTACAAAAAGGTGAAAATTTTTCGAGTCTCGCGCGCCAACTCCAAGGCGCTGGAATTATACGCCGCGAGCGGGCTTTGCGCTGGTACGTGAATATTCTCGGCGCCGGCAAAGGACTCAAGCGCGGAGAGTTTTCCCTTTATAAAAATATGCCCGTACCCGCGCTCGTGAAGGCGCTCACCGAAGGAAAACCCATCGAGTACAAGGTGACGATCCCCGAAGGCTTCAATCTCTACCAGATCGCCGATCTTCTCGCGCAGGGAGGCTTCGCGAAGAAAAAAGATTTTGTCGAAGCTGCGCAAGACCTCGAGCTCATCGCCGCTCTTCCTACTCTTGCTAAGGGCGAAAGGCAGCCGAAAAGCCTTGAGGGGTATCTATATCCCAATACCTACCTCGTACAAAAAGTGGAAACCCCGCTCGAGATCGTGCAGTCGATGGTGCACCACTTCCGTGAAGTTTATGCCGAGCTAAAACCGGAATTGGAGCGCAGCGCGGTGGTGCAGGAGTTTCACTTCACGCCCCACCAAGTGGTAACGCTCGCGAGCATTGTGGAAAAAGAAACGGGTGCCGCGGCTGAGCGGCCGCTGATTGCGAGCGTTTTTCTAAATCGCCTGCGTAAGCATATGCGGCTGCAAACAGATCCTACGATTATTTATAGTTTATGGCTGACGCACGGAAGCTGGGACGGAAATATCCGGCGCCGCGATCTCGACGCCAAGAACGAATACAATTCTTATCAGATGGACGGTTTGCCCCCGGGCCCGATCTCGAATCCCTCCAAGAGCGCGATCCAAGCTGTGCTGAATCCCGCGCAGGCCGATTTCCTCTATTTTGTTTCTAGAGGAAACGGCACCCATATCTTTTCGAAGGATTATGCGGCCCACGCGAAGGCCGTGAGGGAAACCCAGCTGAACCCAAAAGTGCGGTCCGAGCGCGGTAGCTGGCGGAGTTTGCCGGCGGATCAGCGGGCTAAATAATAAATATTTTTAACCGTGGCTCTTGAACCACGCGATGGACTCGGCCACCACGCGGGGCCGGATCGCCTTTTCTTTTTCGAGTTCATGGTAGTAGCTCGGGAATTCGATCACCTTGTGGGTCATGCCGGCGTAGGCGCGGAAGGCGAACTTACGGGCTTCATTTAAATTCGTAACCATTTCGCTGCCCGCCAGCATGAGCAGGGTGGGCGCGATGGTTTGAAACTCTTCCGCATTGGCCTGGATCTCTTTAATGGCGGCTTTGGCTGAGAGGTACCAAAGTGGCGTGGAGACTTTTCCATTAAGCGGATCTTCGAAGCGGCGCGCGAGGTATTCTTCGTCGTGGGAAAGAATTTCCGGGCCGATTCCGTGCGCTACCGGCAATGAAGGCAGAACCTTCGCCAGGAACGGAGCCATCTTAGTGAGGATCTTCTTTACCCCGGTGATTTCCGGGAATCCGAGGAAGGGGCTCGAGAGCACCACGCCCCTGGGACGCACCGGAAGATTAGGGCGGCGGAGCACCTGCATGGCGGTGAGGGCGCCTAGGCTATGCGCCCAGAAATAGAGTGGAAGGTTTGGAAGCACCATCGGGAAGATCTGATTTAAAAAGCACTCCCAGTCCTCGGCGTATGCCGTCGGGGTGGGGGCATGGCCGCGCGGGCCCTCGGAAAGGCCATGGCCGCGCAAATCCATCATGATCACGGCATAGCGGTTATCAATGAAATCTCGGGCGAGGCGGGAATAATTTCCGCTATGTTCTCCGTAGCCGTGAAAGATGGCCACGGTGCCCACGGGATGGGCGGGCACCCAGGCTTGGCCGAAAAGATTTACGCGGTCTTTCTGCTGATTGCTTTCGATACGGGTATAGCCGTAGCGAACGTCGGGGGGGCAGGGGAAATCGTAGGAACGGAGGTATTCCATCATCGCCGGATCTTGGGCCAATGAAGTGCCCGGATCCGAAAGCCGGAAGGTGATGGTAGACGAGCTTACGCTCATGCTTCTCCCTAAAAGATCAGTTCAGGCGGGGAACAATTCCGCCTACCAGATCGTACGGCAAGGCTTCCGTTACTTCCACTTCTACGTATTCGCCGGGGGCGCTATCGCCATCATTGATCAGCACCACGCCGTCGATTTCTTGCGCCTGGCCATACCAGCGGCCCTGCAGCAAAAGGTCGCTTTCGCGCGATACGCCTTCTACCAGCACCTGAATGCGTTTTCCGACGAGCTTCTGGTTATTCTCTTGGGAGATGCGCTGCTGAATTTCCATCAGCTCATTGAAGCGATGCTGAATAACTTCTTCCGGAACTTGTCCGATTTTTTGCGCAAGGCGGAAAGACGGAGTGCCTTCCTCGAGGGAGTATTTAAATACGCCCACGTGCTCAAGGCGTAGTTCCTGGAGCATGCGCTTTACGTTTTCATAAGACGCCTCGTCTTCACCGGGATGGCCTACGATAATATTGGTGCGAAATACGAGGCCGGGAATGCGGGCGCGCATTTTTTCCACGAGGGTATAAATTTGTTCGCGGGTCACGCGGCGATTCATGAGCTTGAGCACTTTGTCGTCGCCGTGCTGGAGGGGCATGTCCACGTACTTCAGGATCTTCGGCTCGTTTGCCATGAGATCGATCACTTCGTCGGTAAAATTATCGGGATACGCGTAGTGCAAGCGCATCCACTTGATTCCGTCCACCTTCACGAGCTCTTTGAGGAGCATGGCGAGGGTTTCTTTGTAGCCATTCTCGATGCCGTAGTGGGTGAGATCCTGGGCCACGAGGTTGAGTTCGGTCACGCCGGATTTCGCCAGGTTCGTAGCTTCTTCCACGAGGGAGGGAATCGAACGCGAGCGTACTTGGTGGCCGCGGAGCTCGGGAATGATGCAGAAGGAGCAGTTGCGCACGCAGCCTTCGGAAATTTTCAGGAAGGCCGAATGGCGGGCGCCCGTATTGATCCGGGGATGCTCTTCGGTGTGGATGAAGGTGGGAATGTCCACGAAAGTTTTCTGGCGGAGTTTGCCGAGGGCGCGCTTCTGGAGGAGCTCCACGATGCGGTGGTATTCGCCAGTACCGATAAAGAGATCCACTTCGGGCATTTCTTTTTCGAGGTCGGAGGCATAACGCTGGGCCATGCAGCCGCTCACCACGAGATTCTTCAGCTTTCCGCCATCTTCTTTGAGATCGGCCATTTCGAGAATCGTATTGATCGATTCTTGTTTGGCCGCGTCGATGAAGGAGCAAGTGTTCACGATCACGGTATCGGCCTCGGAAGGCTCCTCGGTGATCTTGAATTTATTCGACTTCAGGAGACCAAGCATCACCTGGCTATCTACGAGATTTTTTGGGCAACCGAGCGATACGAAATAAACCGTATTCTGCTCGATCTCGGAAGTGCGCGTTTGTTTCTTATCGGCGGTAGCGGTGGAATTCGTGGTTTGCATTATTGTCTCATGTTCGTGAATTGTACGTCGACTTCGAGAGGGGCCGCGCGGAGAGCGCGGATGGCATCCTGGAGATCGTCGATGCTCTTGGAGGTCACGCGCACTTGGTCGTCCATTATTTGGGACTGAACTTTAATTTTTGCGTTCTTAATGACTTCGTTAATTTTCTTGGCGTTCTCTTTATCGAGGCCTTGCTGGATCTTAATCACCTGGCGTACTTGTCCGCCGGTGGCTTGCTCGATGGTTTCGTATTTCATGTTCTTGAGCGGAAGCGAGCGCTTCACGAATTTCGACTGGAGGATGTCGGTGGCGGCGGAAAGTTTGTAATCATCGTCGGTGGCGATCACGATTTCTTTTTCTTTGGCGCGCCACTCGATCGTGGTTTTGGAGCCTTTGAAATCATACCGCTGCTGAATTTCCTTCACGGTTTGATTAACTGCGTTATCAACTTCTTGCAGGTTTACCTCAGACACAACATCGAACGATGGCATCGCTAACTCCTAAAAAAATTCTGGGCTTAGTTCCGAATTACTTCGGTTCCTTCGGGCGCTTTAAAATCGAATAATGCGGTGGGCAACTTATCGCCTAAGCTCTGATTTTGCAAGGTGATTTTCGTTTTATTCCCGTTCTCATTTTCCAAATTCAGCTCGCGAATCAAGTACTTAGAGTCAATACGCAGACGCACCTCGTTAATATCGCTCATAGGCTTTTTGGGCTTCAGCCAAATTTCGGTGAAAGCCTCCCCCTTGGCCACCCCCTCGATTTTCTCTTCTTTGGTGACGATGAACTCCTTCGTGAGCGGTGCGCTGCCCGTGAGGATGCGAAACATCGGTTGCCGTTCGAGCTCGGAGGCGGCTCTTTCAATCACCTGGCCTTTGCCCTTCCCGCGCGCGTCCGGCGTGAAGTAGGAGACCCTGCGGCCGTTAGAAACCATGATGCTGGCCTCGGGTTCGGCAATTTCCCAACGCACGAAGTTCGGCTTTGAAAGGCGGATATTTCCTTTGCTCGTTTTCGTTCTGGCCAGAGAGGCTTGGTACACTTCCTGGATGAAATCCGCTTCGAGCGAAGCTTTGCTTTTGTAGGTGGCTTGCAATTTATCGAGCGAAATTTTCTTCACGGGAGAAATCTTCGCGCGATCGATTGCCTGAGCGGGAAGCGCGGAGAGGAATAGGAGAAAGATAAGGGCTTTTTGCATCTCTCCACTATAGCGCTATTTTCCCTTGGTGCCCACGGCAACGCGGTGTATTAACCCGGGCATGAAGTTCCTCTCTCTCTTATTGGTGGTTCTCTGTTCAGGATGTGCGCATGCCCAGGCGGTGGACGTTTTCAATTTAAACGTCTTTGATCAACTGCAGGGCAAATGGGACGAAGGTTTCCGCGCCCGGCGCATGGCCGCCGTGGCCGACTATCTTTCCACGAAGAATCCCTCGATCGTGACGTTTCAAGAAGCGCAGCGCTTAGGCGACGATAGCTCCGACGCCAGCCTTCTCACGGCCTACACGAATCGCGATTACGTATACGAAATGATGGGCGCCGATAACCAAGCTTACGGCTATTGGATGGGTTCAACTCTTACGCCCCGCAAATGGATCAACGATGGCTTCTTCTTCGACGGCGGAGTGCAGCGCCGCGTGCAGGGCGCGATTTTCGATTCTGTTTTAGATGGGAATTGTTTAGGGGTGCTGAGCCTCCACCTTTCCTACCAAACCACCGCCGTGCGCCAGGTGGAAGCGCGCTGGTTGCTGAATTGGCTGAAAGCCCACGAGGCCGAGTGCCGGCAGTGGCTCGTGGTAGGGGATTTTAATGCCGACGAGAAATCCGCCGAGATGCAGGTCCTTTTCGAGGGCGGACTGAAGTCTTTGTACGGCGCTCTAAAGCCTTCGATCGGGGCCTTCAATCCGATCCGCCGCATCTACGGCGAGAATATTCCTTCTCAAACCATCGACTGGGCCCTGGGCTGGAATATCGAAGGTTCGGCCGAGATCGTGCTCGACACGCCCTATAATGGCGAGTGGGTTTCTGATCATGCCGGTATTTTGATTCACGTGGAAAAAAGCAAGTAAGCGTACTAAGCTGGTTTCACGCTCTTTCGTCCGGAAAGAAAAATGCGATCTAGACGATTTCTCTTATTCTCGATTCTTCTCCACTGCGCTTTGCTTTTAGGTGCGTTTTCCTTTTTGCGTGAAAAAACTATTCCCGTGGAAATGACACCTATCATGGTGGAATTTGCGGAACCTGATTCTTCTTCGCTAAAGAAACCTTCCGCTTCCTCCACGAAATCGAAATTGGGAGGTGGTCGAGAATCTTCCATCGCTTCCGACTTCTCCTGGCTGAAAAGCAAAGGCCCGCTTGGGCAGCCTGGTGCGGGAAAGAATTTTCAAAGCGGAGAAGATCGGGGATCCGTGGCGTTCGATGCGGCGAGCGACCGGCATATTTCCGATTACTCTCGCCTGCGGGCCAAAATCGATGGCTCTCTCTACTACCCTACGTGGATGAAAGCGTCGCGCGTGGAAGGTGAGGTGCGTGTGGCCATCGTTTTTTCCCGACCGCCCGACGGAAAATTTCAAATTCAAGTCCGTTCAGAATCTTCTTATTTGCGGGTGGAGGTAGTCCGACTTTTTCGCAGGCTTCTGACAGAGGACCTGGCCCCGCTTCTCCGAGGCCTCCAGGAGCGCCCGGTATTTCTCCATTTTCTTTTTTCTGCCGAGAAGCCGGTGGAAATCACGATCGCGAGAAGGGTGCATAATAACCGACTCTATTTTCGCCGCGGGTTCGACAATCGCCCTTGGATCGCGCAGTTGAAACAAAATACGAAAACGGACGAGAAGAGAGTGGAGCTGGATATGTTCGGGTTTATGAACAAGCTCTCTCGCGCCAAAGATAATTCTCTCGAAGAAGAGGATTATAAGATGGATCCGGCCTATCGCGATACCGAGCCCAATCTAGAGGGCGAGATTCCTACTTAGTTCACTTTGGACGTTCTGGGCAACTCTTGCGCTTCACCGCACAAATAAAAAAGGGCAGAGTTTTCACTCCGCCCTTTCCCAATCGAAAAGACGAACTCAGGCCGAAGCGCTGAGCTGGATGCTCACCATCTTCGAGACGCCCGCGTCTTCCATCGTCACGCCGTAGAGCTTGTCGTTGAGCTCCATGGTGCGCTTGTTGTGGGTAATGATGATGAACTGCGAGCGCTTCGACATCTCGCGGAGGAGAGCGTTGAAGCGTCCGATATTCGCGTCGTCGAGTGGAGCGTCCACCTCATCCAGCAAGCAGAAGGGGGTCGGCTTCACGAGGAAGATCGAGAACAGCAAGCTGAGCGCGGTGAGGGTTTTTTCTCCCCCGCTGAGCAGGTTGATATTCTGCGCCTTCTTGCCGGGAGGCTGGGCGGTGATGTCCACGCCGGTCTCCAGCATGTCTTCCGGGTTAGTGAGCGTGAGGTGGGCATGGCCACCGCCGAAGATCACCGGGAATACGCGCATGAAGTGCTCGTTGGTCTGCTTGAACGCGCGCTCGAAGCGCTCCTTCGAAACGTGGTTGATGCGGTCCACGGTGCTCTGGAGATCGGCCATGGCCTTCTCGAGGTCGGCCTTTTGCGTGGAGAGCAGGGTGAAGCGCTCCACGATGGCATCGTATTCTTCCACGGCGGAAGGGTTGATGTCGCCGAGCTTGCGGATCTTCTCGCGGAGGAGAGTAACTTCGTTCTGGATCTCGTTGATGGTGCCTTCGCCGGCTTCGCGGAGAAGCTGCACTTGCTCCATGGTCTCGGGCATCATGCTGTATTCGCTGAGCATGAGTCCATAGCGCTCGAAGGTGTTCTGCGAGAGCCCATCGCGGTCGCTGGTGAGCTTCTGGTGCTCGAGGCGGGCGTTGAGGAGGGTGTCCTTGATGGCGCGCTCTTTGGTGGAATGCTCTTGCACGGCCGTGCGCTGCTCTTCCACTTCGTTGTTGAGGAGGTCGAAACGGTCGCGGGCCGAACGGTAGTCTTGTTCCGCTTCCACCATCGCCACGCGCTGTTCGTCGATGAGCAGGGTGAGGGTTTCGATGCGGGATTTGGTTTCGTCGCTCTCGGCGTGGCGGCGCTTCGTTTGCTCGATCATGCTGTCGATGCGATTGCGGTGCTGGTCGAGGGCGTTCTGGTTCTGGCGCTTGCGCGTTTCGAGGGAATTGCGCTGATCGGCCAAGTTGGCGGCTTTCACGCGCGCATCCACCAGGGTTTGCTGGGCAGCATCCCAGGCGGCACGGGCGGCCACGAGGATCTCTCCGAGGCGGGCATTCTCAACATCGAGGGCGCCTTTCTCGGTTTCGAAAGCGAAGATATTCTGGCGCGCTTCTTTTGCCGAAGCGGCTAGCTTCTCTTTTTCGGCGAGGGCGCGTTCTTCGTCCTGAACCATCTTGGCGAGAGTGCGCTCGGCCTCGTTGAGGCGGGCGGCCAAGGAAGCCTCTTCGGAACCGATCGCCGAGATTTCGCTCTGCTGGGCGCGGGCGGATTCTTCTGCGGCGCGCTTGGCTTCTTCTACTTGGTGGATGCCGGCTTCGATCTCCTGCACGCGCCCGTGAAGGGCTTCAATTTGCGCGGTGATTTCTTCGAGCTTCTCGGTGAGCTCGGCGATTTCGCGGTTGCGTCCCACGTAGTGGCCGGAAACGGAGCTCTTATCGCCGCCTTCCATGAACCAGCCGGAACGGAAGCTTTCCCCATCGAGGGTTACGAAAGTCACGTTCGGGAAGCGTTCCGAAAGCGTCATGGCGTTCGCCGAAGAGTTCAGTACGATCACATTTGCGAGCAAGTGCTTCAGGAGCGCATCGGCGCCTTCTTCATTCACGGTGCTTTGGAGGCGTACGAAATTGGTGAGAGGGCCTACCACGTAAGCCGCGAACTCTTCGGGAGCCGCGAATTCGAGGGGAGCATTATGCTGGGCTGCGAGCTTGCGGAGATCCGCAAATGCGGCACGGCCAAGGGCGCCTTCTTTGAGGGCCGCGCTGAGGGCCGCGTGCTGGTTCGAATCATTGGTGAGAACCCAGTCGAGGGCTTTGCCGAGGGCGGTTTCCGCCGCGGTTTCCATTCCGGCATCCACTTGGAGCATATCGGCGAGGGTTCCGCGAACGGCGCCGGCGAGATCCGCGCGCTGAGGGATGATTTGCTGGAAAACGGCCTTCACGCCCTTGGAGGAATCTTCGTGACGCTTCTTCTGCTCTTCCAAAGTTTGCAGAGTGGTGCGAGTGCGGGCTTGTTCGGAGCTCAAGCGAGAGAGTTCCCGGCGCGCTTCGCTTAGGTCTTTATTTTGAGACGAGAGATCTTCATTCGCCTTAATGATCCCCGCGCGGATGGTTTCCGCTTCGAGGCGAGCCATATCGAGACGCTCGGCGGCGGCTTCACGCTGCACACGAGCGGTGCTGAGAAATTCTTCTTTCTCGGCACGTTCACCCGAAACACGGGCAAGGCTTTCCGAAAGCTCGGCGATGCGCTGCTCGGCAAAGTTGGCGGTGGAGCGGGCACGCTCCAGCTCGGAGCCTAGCTCGTAGAGGCGTTTCTTGGCGGTTTCGAGGGCGCGTTCGGTTTCTTCGGATTCACGGCGTCGCTCTTGGGCCAGGGTCTCCTGCGTTTTACGGATTTCTTCGGCTTCGGCGTACTGCGTTTCGGCGTTGGCACTCTCGTTGAGCAGTTCTTGGTTTTGCGCGGCCAACGATTCGATCAGGATGCGCTCTTCGGCGGTGTCTTGTTCGAGCTGGGCGAAAACGGCCTGGAGGTCATCCAGGGTTTTTTGCGAATATTTCAAATCGTTTTCGGTATTGTTCAGGCGAGTGCCGGTCTCCAGCCACTTCTGCTGGAATTCTTCCGAAACTTTGGTGGCCTGGGCGAGCTCGAGGCGCTTCTGCGAGATTTGCGTCTCGGCGGTTTCACGCGCGGTAGAGAGAGAGGCGTCTTCGTGGCCGAGGCGTTCGATGTCCATCTCGAGAACGCCGATGCGGTTGGCGAGGTCTTCCCATTTGAGGGCGTTGAAGCGCAGCTCGATGCCCTGGAGCTTCTCTTTCCATTCTTTGTATTTACGGGCTTTGTCGGCCTGGCGCTCCATTTGGCGCTTTTGGATCTCGAGCTCGTTGATCACGTCGGTTACGCGGAGCAAATTTTGGTTCGTGGCCTCGAGCTTGCGCGTGGATTCTTTGCGGCGCGCTTTATACTTCACGATCCCGGCCACTTCTTCGATCATGGTACGGCGGTCTTCGGGCTTGGCTTGCACGATCTTGGCGATCTGGCCCTGCTGGATGATGCTGTAACCGCGGGCGCCCACGCCCGTGTCCATGAACAGCTCTTGGATATCGCGGAGGCGGCAAGGAGTTTTGTTGATGAAGTAATCGCTCTCGCCGGTACGGTAGAGTTTGCGGGTGATGGCCACTTCGCGGGTGAGGTGAGTGGCGAGATCGGTGGTAGAAGCGCCGGCGGCCACGTTGGGGCCGGAGAGTTCAGCCGGCATGTCGAGCACGAGCGTAACTTCGGCGGAGCTCGCGGGCGGGGCTTTATCGGCGCCGCTGAAAATTAAATCGTCCATGTTTTGTCCGCGCAGGTGGCGCGCGTTTTGTTCGCCCATTACCCAGAAGAAGGCATCCACAACGTTCGATTTGCCGCAGCCGTTAGGGCCAACGATGCCGGTGATGCCGTCATCGAAGTTAATTACGGTCTTGTCTTTAAAAGATTTGAAGCCCTGCAGCTCTAAGCGCCGGATATGCATTTTTGAATTCCCCTCAAAATGTGCGTGAACCGGAATTAGTGTACTTACACGGTGTAGCTTACGCAAGAAAAGTTTCCCCAGGGGCTAGAGAGTTTAAGTATTGGAATTTGTGGAGAAAATGTGGATAAATGCGTGGCGAAAATTTGCAGGAAATTTTGGGCGAAAGGGGTATTTTGTGCGTAGCGCAATAGTGTGGGTTGGTTTGAAAATGAGTTTTTACTTTGGACGCCCTTAGTACGGATGCATTAATTCGCCTAATTTCCGGCACTTGCCGGCTTAGTTCTTTCCATGGCCGCAATTTGCTAAATTCTTCCCATGCCGCCCAAGAAAAAGCCCAAGCCGAAAAAAGAGATTCCCTTCCTATTCATGCTCGAAGAGCTTGCGCCGCTAGAGCCCTATACCAAACCGATGTTCGGCTGTACCTCAATCTATAGCGGCGATAAAATCCTCTTCATCCTGCGAAAGCGAGAAGACTCGAAAAAGGACAACGGAATCTGGATCGCCACCACGGCCGAGCATCACTCCAGCTTGAAAAAAGATTTACCCTCGATGCGTTCCATAGAAATGTTCGGGCCAGGGCCCACCGGCTGGCAGAATCTTCCCGAAAGCTCTTCGCGTTTCGAGGAAGACGCTTTCAAGGCCTGCGCGATTGCGCTTAAGAACGACCCGCGCATCGGAAAAATTCCGGCGCGGAAACGACCTAAGAAGAAATAATTTATTTCTTCTTCACCTGAAACTCCACCATTAGGGGCAGGTGATCCGAGAGCCGGTTCCACGGAGCTTTTTCCAGGGCTTGGAACTTCGTCACCTTGATTCCCCGCACGTATAGCCGATCCAATCTCAGGATCGGGTGCCAGGCCGGAAAGCTGGGCTGGCTAAGCTCCTCGAGCCCGAGCGCTTTTTCCAAACGGTGGCCCACCTTCTCGGCCCAGTCGTTAAAGTCTCCGCCCAAAATTAACGGAGCATTTTTGGGCACATAGGCCCTTAGATAATCAATTAATTTTTCCACCTGCTTTTTTCGCGTGAACTCGAAAAGATCCAGGTGCACCGAGCAAAGATGCAGGCCGGGCTTTTCCCATTCCAGCTCGGCGTGCAGCAGCCCACGCTTCTCCACCGAATAGATCGACAGATCCTTATTGTGAAACTTCGTGATGGGAATCGAGCTTAATATGGCATTGCCGTGGTTACGCGTGGGGAAGACGGCATTTTTTCCGTAAGCATGGTGGGGCCAGCTTTCGTCGGCCAGGTCTTCAAGATGACGGGTCACCTTTTTGGCGCTTTCCCGGCGTTCTCCCACTACCTCTTGCAACAGGAGGAAGTCGGCCTTGGATTCCACGAGGCTAATACGCACCCGATCGATCACGCTCATATTACGGAAGGGAGTCACGCCCTTGTGAATATTATAGGTGATGAGACGCCAGTGTTTCATAGCCAATAACTAAACCAACCCGCGAACCAAGTTACGGTCTTGGTCCAGAAGGGCAGTTTCTCCATTTGATCTTTTTCTATTCTCAGGCTTTCGTTCTCGTCTTTGCGAAATAGCTCGCGCGCTGTTTCAACCTGCGCGGGCTCGCGGAGCACGATATCGAGCTCGAGGTCGTGCATGAAGGAGCGATGATTAAAGTTCGCAGATCCCACAACGGCGGTTTGGTCTATGATCCAGAGCTTGCGGTGGAGGAGGGAAGGCTTGTACTCAAAAATTCTCACGCCCCACTGCAGCAAGCGATGGTAGAGTCCCACGGCTGCCCAGCGGCTGATCATCACGTCGGTTTTCTGCGAGAGGATGATCCGCACGTCCACGCCCCGGCGGGCGGCCGCCCGCAAATGAAAAAGCATCAAGGGGGTAGGGGCGAAGTAAGGCGTTACGATCCAGATTTTTTCCTGGGCCCGGCGCATACGCCGGACGAACCACTTATTGCGAGACTGGCGCATGCGCCAGCTATAGTTGGGCAGCAAGTCGCGCACGGGATTCTTAGGAAAAATAGGGAAGGGCTTGAACCAAAAAGCTTTCACCAGATCTTCCATCGCGGGGCCTTCGAGGCGGAGCGAAAGATCGTGCCAGGCGGCTGCGCCAGAATATTCTTCGGACTGTACTTCATCGATATTGCGGCCGCCGGTAAAAGCGATGGTTTCATCCACGATGATGAGTTTGCGGTGAGAGCGGCGGTTGATCATGCGCCACCGAGCGAGGAAACTGTCGGCCTTCGCTAAGCCGGAAGGGTGGTAGGCTCCGGGGGCGGCGAAGGGAAGGGGATGAAATACCTCGAGATCGAGCTTGGCGTTTCCGCAATAGGCCGCGATGGCGGCTAAATCGATTCGCGAACCCACGCCGTCGATGCGCAGGAAAATTTTTACACCCCGGCCCACGGCGGCGCAGAGCGCATCGAGGATACGGATGCCCACGCGGTCTAGACGAAAAATATAGCTCTCGAGGAGGACGCTCTTCTTGGCGTTAGCGATCTCTGCTACCACGGCGTTGTAGTAGCTATCGCCCGTCTCTAAAAAATCGACGCGTTTCCAGCCCATGGCCATCCCCATTGCATGTTCCGTAGGGGGAACTCTTTAGCTTATTCCAGTTTGCCGATATTTGCTTGGGCTGCGGCAAGACGGGCAATCGGTACCCGGTAGGGGCTGCAGCTCACGTAGTCGAGGCCGATGGAATGGCAAAAATGCACAGAACGAGGTTCTCCGCCTTGTTCTCCGCAAATGCCCATTTTCATCTCTTTGCCGCGGGCAGCTTTGCCTTTTTGCACGGCGAGTTTCATCAGCTCGCCTACGCCGTCGTGATCGATGGAAACGAAGGGATCCTGGGCGAAGATTTTTTGGTCTACGTAGGTACCTAAAAAGGAGGCGGAATCGTCGCGCGAGAGGCCATAGGTGGTTTGCGTGAGATCGTTGGTGCCGAAGCTGAAGAATTCGGCATTGCCTTTATCGGCCATGGCGATTTTATCGGCGGTGAGGGCCGCGCGGGGGAGCTCGATCATGGTGCCAATCGTGTAGGGCACCTTGATGCCTTGCTCGGCAAAAACCATCTCGATTTCTTTTTCACTGTAGCCACGCACGAACTGCAGCTCTTTCCAGTCGGCCACGAGCGGAATCATGATTTCCGGCTCCACCGTTTGGCCTTCTTTTTTCTTCAGCTCACAGGCCGCCTCAATGATCGCGCGCACTTGCATGCGGTAGATCTCGGGAAAGGAGATCCCTAGGCGGCAGCCGCGATGGCCGAGCATGGGATTGAATTCGTGCAGGAGCTCTTTACGGCGGTAGAGCTGTTCGTAGGAAACTTCCATTTCCTTAGCGAGTTTGCGCACGTCGGATTCTTCGTGGGGAAGGAACTCGTGGAGCGGGGGATCGAGCAAGCGGATGGTTACCGGCAGATCCTTCATCTCGCGGAAGAGGCCGAGAAAATCCAGGCGCTGCATGGGAAGAATTTTATCGAGCGCGCGTTTGCGCTCGATCTCGCTGTCGGAAAGAATCATCTGGCGTACGGCGCCGATCCGCTCGGGATCGAAGAACATATGCTCCGTGCGGCAGAGGCCAATGCCTTCTGCGCCGAACTGGCGGGCCACCCGGGCATCGCCGGGCGTGTCCGCATTGGTGCGCACTTTCATGCGGCGGGCTTCATCTACCCAGGCCATGAACTCGTGGAAAGAGCCGGTGAGATCCGGAATTACGGTGGCCACTTTTCCGGAAATCACTTCGCCGGTAGTGCCTTCGAGCGTGATCCAGTCTCCTTCGGAGAATTCGCGTCCGCCGGCCACCATTTTTTTCATTTCATGGAGGATCTTGATGGCGGAGCAGCCGGCCACGCAAGTTTTTCCCATTCCACGCGCCACCACGGCGGCGTGGGAAGTCATGCCGCCACGTGCGGTGAGGATTCCCTGCGCTACGTGCATCCCGTGAATATCTTCGGGTGAAGTTTCCACGCGCACGAGAATCACTTTTTCGCCTTTTTCTTTTACCCACTGCTCGGCGGTATCGGGATCAAAAACGATACGGCCGGAAACGGCACCGGGGGACGCGGGTAGGCCCTTCGCGATCACATCGCGGTGGGCTTTAGGATCGAGGCGGGGGTGTAGAAAATGATCGAGCTGCTCGGGCGTAACCCGCATCACGGCTTCTTTTTTGGAAATGAGATTTTCCTTCACCATATCCACGGCGATCGCCACGGCGGCGGCGGCGGTGCGCTTGCCATTCCGGGTTTGCAGCATGAAGAGCTTGCCCTTCTGGATGGTGAATTCGATGTCCTGCATGTCGCGGTAATGCTTCTCGAGCTTCTGGTAGAGCGTGACGAGCTCTTTGAAAGCGGTGGGCAGCAGTTTATCGAGAGTGGGCAAATGCTTATTTTGATCGTTGAAGCTCTCGGCGTTGATCGGCTGAGGGGTGCGGATTCCCGCCACTACGTCTTCCCCCTGGGCGTTGATTAAAAATTCGCCGAAGAATTTTTTCTCGCCGGTGGAGGGATCGCGGGTGAAGGCTACGCCGGTGGCGCAGTCGTCGCCCATGTTTCCGTACACCATCGCCTGCACGGTTACGGCGGTACCGATATTTTCCGGAATGGCATTGATGCGGCGGTAGGTGCAAGCGCGCGGGTTCATCCAGGAGCCGAATACGGCCCCCACGGCGCCCCAGAGCTGCTCGAGGGGATCTTCCGGGAATTTTTTGCCGGAATGCTCGATCACGATGCTTTTAAATTCTTTTACGAGGGATTTCAGCTGCTCTGCGCTGAGCTCGGTATCGAGCTCCACCCCGGCATCGGCTTTCTTTTCCTCGAGCGCACTTTCGAAGAAAGAGGTGTTCACGTTCAGCACTACGTCGGAATACATCATCACGAAGCGGCGGTAGGAATCGTAGGCGAAGCGCTGGTCCTTGGATTGCTCGATTAGGCCCTGCACGGTTTCGTCATTGAGGCCGAGGTTCAATACGGTGTCCATCATGCCGGGCATGGACACCGGGGCTCCCGAGCGCACGCTCACCAGAAGGGGATTCCTCTTATCGCCGAATTTCATCCCGGTGGCGGAGAGATCTTTCTCAAGATTCTTTACGGCGGCGGCCACTTCCGCTTTCAGAGAATCGGGGTAGGAGCGATTATTTTTATAGAAGTAGGAGCAAACGTCGGTGGAGATCGTGAACCCGGGAGGAACGGGCAGGCCCAGTTTCACCATGTCGGCGAGGTTAGCGCCCTTGCCGCCGAGGAGGTATTTCTGGGAGCCGTCGCCGGCGCATTCGGTAGGACCAAAGCAGTAAACGTATTGTTTGCTATTGCTCATAACTTCTCCCGATCGATTTAATTTTCAAAACTAAGACATCTTCCAATTGCGGAAGGCGTCGGCAATATAATCTTCTACTTTCGTGATCGCGATGCGTTCCTGGGCCATCGTATCGCGGTGGCGAATGGTTACGGCGTGATCCACGAGGCTGTCATAGTCCACGGTGATGCAAAACGGCGTGCCAATTTCTTCGTGGCGGCGGTAGCGCTTGCCGATGGAGCCGGTAGCGTCGTAGTCCACTTTGTAGTTCTTGCGCAGTTCTCCGAGAAGTTTTCGTGCCGGCTCCACGAGCTCGTCTTTCTTCATGAGAGGGAAGACCGCGGCCTTATAGGGCGCGAAATTCGGGTGAAACTTCATCACCACGCGATCTTCGTTGAAGCGGTACGCGTCGCAAAGAACGGTGAGGATGAAGCGATCGCAGCCCACGGAGGTTTCGATCACGTAGGGAATGATTTTATTGGCCTGTTCGTCCACGTACTGGAGGTTTTTTCCCGAGAACTGGGTATGGCGGCTCAAATCGAAATCGGTGCGGTTGTGAATCCCTTCCACTTCCTGCCAGCCGATCGGGAATTCGTATTGAATGTCTCCCGCCTGCTTCGCGTAGTGGGCGAGCTCGTTGGGGCCATGGGGATGGAAGCGCATTTTATTTTCGCGGATCCCGTTGGCCACGTGCCAAGCCCAGCGCGTAGCGCGCCATTTTTCGAAATGCTCGGTATCGCTGCCGGGAGCGACGAAATACTGCATTTCCATTTGCTCGAATTCCCGGGTGCGAAAAATGAAGTTTCCGGGGGTGATCTCGTTGCGGAAAGCTTTGCCGATTTGGGCGATCCCGAAAGGGAGCTTGCGGCGCATGGTTTCCTGCACGTTACGGAAATTCACAAAAATTCCCTGCGCGGTTTCGGGGCGCAGATAAACGATGTTCGCCGGATCGGCCACGGGGCCCATGTAGGTGGAAAACATCATATTGAACATGCGGGGCGCGGTGAGCTCGCCCTTGGTTCCGCAGCTCGGGCAGGTAGCGCCCTCGAGCGCTTTGGTCATTTCCTCGAGCGAAGGAAGAAAGCCCAATTTTTCCTCTAGCTGCTTCACGGGCTTCAAGTGGTCAGCACGATGGCGCGCTTTGCATTTTTTGCAATCCACGAGGGGATCGTTGAAGTTTTCCACGTGCCCGGATGCTTCCCAAACTTTGGGGTGCATGAGGATGGAAGCATCCACGCCTTCCACGTCGTCCTGCGCACGGGTCATGGATTTCCACCAGGAGTCCTTCACCGCGAGCTTTAGCTCCACGCCGAGCGGGCCATAGTCCCAGCAGGAATTAATTCCGCCGTAAATTTCGGAAGATGGAAAAATAAAGCCCCGACGCTTACAAAGCGACACGAGCGTTTGCATATCGCTCAGGTCTTTCAGGGGTTTATTCGGGTCCGCTGGGAGATCATCGTTCTTGGGATCGGCCATGGCGGATTTTTAGCACTTTGACGCAGCTGAATGCAATCTAGGGACGAGTAGAATTCTTCTCGTATTGGAGCTAGTCTCAGCACTATGTCTACTAGCGTCAGCGGGCGCATCTGCCCTTATCCATTTTCCCGGCTGGAAAGCCCGGGAAAACCCTTTATTCCTTGCTGCCAGTCTTGGTTAACCAAGGAGTTTTTAGGTCTGGATTCCGGCGCTGACCCTTGGAACGGGCCTTCGGCTCAAGCCCTCCGGGCGTCCGTATTGGATGGCAGCTACCGCTATTGCCATTTAGAGCGTTGTGCCACCACCCTCCTGACGGAAAAGGAACTTCGTGCCCGGCAAAGCCAGCCGGGGGAGCTTCCGATCAGCGCCGGGAATTTGGATGCTTTATTGGCCGGGAAAACGATTTTGCCCGAAGGGCCTGCCGCCTTGACCGTAATGGGGGACCCCCGCTGCAATTTGGCCTGTGGCTCCTGCCGGCCCTCGCCCATTTTACAAAATAGCTCCGCCATCGAGGATTCCGTGCAGAAGACGCAGAGTCTGCTGGCCACTCACGGGAAGAGCCTCCGGATCGTGAAACTCGCGGGCGATGGGGAGGTATTTTTCAGTCCTGCTCTCCGGGAGATCCTGCGCTCCTTCAGCCGGGAAAGATTTCCGAAGCTCGAAAAAGTGGACGTTCTCACCAACGGAGTTTTGTTCGATGCGGACACCCTGCACGCCCTGATGCCGGGTTCCAACTTTATTCGCAGCGTGAACGTGAGCATCGACGCGGGCGACGCCGAAACCTATCAGAAAGTGCGTGGCGGCGACTGGGCGCGCCTGCTGCAAAATCTGCTTTGGATGGCTAAACAGAGAAAAATAGGACGCTTTGATTTTCTCGGGCTTACCTACGTTTTGCGTGCGGAAAACTTCCGTTCGTTACCGGCTTTCCTGAGCATGGCCGAAAGCCTTGGGGCCGATGAAGTTTATGTTTCCCAGCTTTTCCCTTGGGAGCGAATGGGAATCTCCTTCGCCAAGGAAGCGGTTCACCTTCCCGAGCATCCGGAATACGCGGAATTCCTGGCGCTCTGGAAAAACGAGCGCGCGCCGGCGCGGTCTTTCCGCTGGAGAACCAATCTCGAGTGAGCACAACTTCTCCCACCTTTTGCGCCCTTCCTTTCGGCCACCTTTTCTTGAGCGAGGAGGGGAAATCATTTCCTTGCTGCTATACGCTCGAAACGGGCGCGGTGAATCGCGACGAAAGCGGAGAAGCCATTTCGGTGAGGAACCCAGAGGATCTCTCGCGTGCATGGAATTCTCCTACTCAGAGAAATGTAAGAAAGAGCCTTTTGGCGGGCGAGAAGCCCGCGGCCTGTAAGCGGTGTTTCGGGCTCGAGGGCCACGGCCTGATGAGCCTGCGGGAAGTTTCTAACCGCAGTTTCGGCCGGGAAGCCGCACGGGCGGCGGCGCGAATGCAGCCCGACGGCAGCCTTCCCCTGGAGCTTTTCAGTGTGGACCTGAGGCTGGGAAATTTTTGTAATTTGCGCTGCCAAATGTGCAGCCCGGTATCCTCCCGCAAGCTGGCCGCAGACTTTCGTTTGCTTTATCCAGAGGCCAAAGAGGATTTTCAGCAGCAAGCCGCCATCGACTGGCATAAAAATAGTTCCCTCCTTTCCGGGCTATTAAATAGTGCCGAAGCTTTACGCGAGGCCCATTTTGCCGGAGGGGAGCCGTTTCTCATTCCGGAAGTGGCAACGGTGGTGGAGGGGTTGGCTCAGAGGCACGATGCAAAAGAGATTTCCCTGAGCTTCAATACCAACGCGACGTATCTGCCCGAGAAGCTGCTGGCGTTATTTCCGCGGTTTAAGTCCGTGCGTTTAATGGTGAGCGTGGATGGGGTGGGTGAGGTGAACGACTATATCCGCTTCCCCTCGAAATTTAGGGAGATCGAAAAAAATCTTTCGCGTATCCGGGAAAAGCAAAACGAATGGAACCTCACTTACGTATGCTTCAATATCACTGTTCAAATTCACAATATTTTTCATATTCCCGCTTTGATTAATTATCTTGCGGAGAATTATCCCACCTTCTTTCCCTTTCCGGTTCTTGGGGCGCTGAACGTGCCGGAGTGCCTAAGCGTGAAGGTATTGCCCTCCTCGGTAAAGGCTGAAGCGCGCCGGCGCATAGAAGAATTCATCCAAAGCGGGCGTAGTGCCTGGGGCGAATGGGAGCGCCGGGCTCCCGATCGAGGCGCGGAAAAATTCCTGGGCGAGGTTCGCGGACTGATCGACTTTATGGATTCTGAAGATAGGACGGATCTTTTACCCGAGTTTCACCGTTTCTCGGCGGTGATCGAGGGAATTCGCGGTCAGAAGCTCGCGGTGCCTGGGCTATAAGAGGGTTTTACGCCGGACATTTTAGTGAAGCTGCCGTCTTCCTGGGCGCGGATCCGCGGAGCATCCATCCAGAGGGCTTCGAGGCTGTAATAATCGCGCAGCTGATCCTGAAAAACGTGCACGATCACGGAGCCGAAATCGATGAGCGCCCAGCGTCCTTCCACTAGACCTTCTTCACTCAGCGCTTTGATTCCCTGCTGGCGCAATTCGCTGGATACGTAATCGGCCACCGCGGCCACTTGGCGGTCGGAAAAACCGCTGCAAACCACGAAATAGTCGGCCACCGAAGAGCGATTTTCGAGGTCGAGAATCACCACGTTTTCGGCCTTTTTATCGAGGCATTTAAGGGCACATAGTTCGGCGAGTTTTTTAGCGTCCATCATTCACTTTTTTCTAACATAGGGGCTGGCCGACCGCAAAAAAAGGCCGGTTAAATCCTGTCGCACGGGTTCTGGTAAATACGGAATAGTTTGTTCTTCCGCGGCTAAAGCCGCGCGTATGCCGCTGGAGCTAGCGGTATGCGGAACGATTTCGAGGATCACATCCCCGGGGCTCTGGGCGGGCAATAAAATTCCCGGGCGGTTTACCACGATCAGTTGGGCCAAGGACCGAATCGTTCCGGGATCCCGCCAATGGGTGAAATGCACGTAGGCATCACCTCCAACCACCCAATATAAGCGCTCTTTAGCCGCGCCATGCGCATGAGCGGCCTTCAAGGTATCCACGGTATAGCTCTCGCCGCCGCGGAGAATTTCTTCGTCCCAAACCAGAAACCCCAGCGGCTCGGTTACGAGCTTTAGCCAGCGCAAACGATCTTCGGCGGAAGCCAGCGCGGGAGCTTTGCCCGGGCTATGCGAGGTGGGCACGAAAACGATCTGCTCGATATCGGGCCGGCGCTCGCGGAGAGATTTCGCTATATGGAGGTGACCGTCGTGAACGGGGTCGAAACTGCCACCGAAGAGAGCCGTGGACCGACGGAAGTCGATCATTTTGCCTCGGGCAAGGCGAAATCGTATTTGTCGGTGAAGAGGCAATCGGCCATTAGCGACACGAGCTCGGGCACGCCTTCACGCGTGGCCACTGAGATTTTGCGGTAGAGCTTGTGCTCTTGGTCGAGCTTGGCGCAGAAGGCATCCATCGATTCCGTATCCTGGGCAGCGTCGATCTTATTAAATACGATGATCTCTTTGTGATTAAGCAGCTCAGGATTGAATGCGGCCAGTTCTTTGCGAACCACTTCGTAGTCGTGCTCCATGTCGCGGAGGGAGGCGGCGTCGAGAATATGGATATAAATTTTCGTGCGCTCGAGGTGTTTTAGGAAGCGGATACCAAGGCCGATACCCTCGTGCGCGCCCTCTACCAGGCCGGGAACGTCGGCCACCACGAAGGTACGTTCTTCGTCGATGCGGACCACGCCAAGATTCGGCGTAAGGGTGGTAAAGGCGTAGTCGGCGATTTTCGGGCGCGCCGCGGAGATCGCGGCGATCAGGCTGGATTTTCCTACGTTGGGAAATCCTACCAAGCCAACATCGGCGAGGAGTTTTAGCTCAAGCTTAATTTCGCGCTCTTGGCCTTCTTCGCCGGGTTGGGCGAAGCGGGGAGTTTGGTGCGTGGAGGTGGCAAAGTGCGTATTGCCCTTGCCGCCGCGCCCACCCTTGCAGAGCAGGAAAGGCTCCTCGGTTTTCGAGAGTGCTTCGAAAATAACTTCGTCGGTGGCAGCGTCGCGCACGATGGTGCCAACGGGAATAGGAAGGATAATATCGTCGCCGTCGCGGCCGGCTTTTTTCTTGCCGCTGCCTTGATCGCCCGCGCGGGCAATATGCTTTTTACGAAAACGGAAATCCATAAGGGTGGAAAGGTTGGGGTCTACTTGGAGGTAGATATGCCCACCGCGGCCGCCGTCGCCGCCGTCGGGGCCGCCACGAGGTTCCATCGTTTCCCGACGGAAACTAACGGAGCCCGGGCCACCGTGGCCGGCTTTTAAATAAATTTGTGCTTCGTCGATGAATCTCATAACGCGGTTGGTCTGAGTTTCTAGCCTGGAGGGAGGGGGGAACGCAAGGCGTAATTATAACAAAAAAAAGCGGCGCTAGGAGGGGGATCCTGCGCCGCGGGGAGGGGGGCTATTAAAGTGATTTTAACGGTGCTTGAGCTCTACGTAATTGGTGCGAACTTTCTTGGCGATCACGGGGCTCACCTGAAACTCGGGGTTGGCGTCGGCCTTAAACTGCCAGCCTACTACGCCTACGGCTACGAAGGCGGCGATCAAAAATAAAAAATATTTATGATTGTGGCCGGCCTTTTTCTTTTTCTTGCGGCTAACGCCGGGCATCTTGGGTGCTTTGGGGGCCTTCGGCAGCTTGGGGGTTTTTACTTGTTTCATAAACTATTCTCCCTATTTCTCGGTTTTAAAAGGTCTTGCCGGAAGTAGAGCAGAGCCCGTGCCAGAAAAAATACTAGTAAAATCAGCAAATTATGGGGTGTTTCCGGGCGGAGACATTTATAGGCAGTTCAACGGCCGTATAAAGCTTAGTCGGAGGCAATAGGCCTAAAAGCAGAAAGGCACTCTTCTCGCGAAGAATGCCTCCTAAAGCTTAGATTAGATCTAAAAGCTTAAACTGCTACGGGAACGACCGAAACTTTTTGGCGCTTGCGATCTTTATTCTCGAATTTCACTACGCCGTTAATGAGGGCGAAAAGGGTGAAATCGCGGCCGAGGCCCACGTTTTTACCAGGGTGAAACACGGTGCCCACTTGGCGCACGAGGATGTTTCCGGCTTTAACGTTTTCTCCGCCAAAGCGCTTCACTCCGCGCATCTTCGGGTTACTATCGCGTCCGTTTTTTGTACTACCACCAGCTTTTTTTGATGCCATGGCTTTTGCCTCTCTTCCTGAATTTCTTCGCTAAAGGGTTTTCGTTAAATTATTTGGTTTTCTTCGCTTTGGAAGCGCCGGCAGCCTTCTTGGGAGCGGCTTTTTTCGGAGCAGCTTTTTTGGCGGCGGCAGCTTTCTTCGGAGCGGCTTTACGCGCAGCGGTTTTTCCTTCGCCTTCTTCGGAAAAATCTTCCTCTTCCACGGCCCAAGCGTCTTCATTGGCGAAGCCCACATTGCCGAGAACCTTGGTGCGTTCCTCAGCCGAGAGAGTGTCTTTTTCGCCGGCGCCGTTATCGATGCCAGTGATCAAGAGGCGGGTATACGCTTGGCGGTGTCCGTTTTTCTTGTCGGACTGTTTGCGGCGCTTTTTGTGGTAAACAATGACCTTCGGGCCTTTTTCGAGAGCCACTACTTCGGCGGCTACCGAGGCGGAAGCTACGAAAGGCTGGCCAACTTTTACGGTTGCGCCGGCGCCCACGAGGAGAACCTCACTAAAATTTGTTTTGCCGCCAAGATCCAGCGGGAGCAATTCTACCTGAACGGTATCGCCCTTTTTAACTCGGTATTGTTTGCCACCAGTTTGAATTACAGCGTACATCGAAAAACCTTCCTAATTCGGTCTAAGCCTTTGCAGGCAATGCAATCGAACGACTTTGCGCGTGATTTGCGGGAAATGCTGTTTTAGCGGCTGGTATCCTAAGTGTCAAGAATGAAAGGGGAATGGGATCGCCGTTGGCGGCGGGCGGTTGGCCGTTAGCGGGTAAGAGGTTTGGGGCCCGATAGGGAGCAACAAATGAAGAAAGTAAGGGTCTGAAAATAGGGCGCTTTTGGCGGCTAGGGTGCGCCCATGAGTCCGCGAGCCTCTGGCAGGAGATTGAGCGGGAAGGACGGGATTGGGGCTTCGGATACCGCCACGCTGGCCACCGGTGAGCCCTTACGCTCTGCACGGGCCTCTAAGAGAGCCGAATAGGCATTGATGCGTCCACCCGCTACGACCTTGGATTTTAGGGCGGGGATTGGGTCCGAGGACTTCTCGATAATCGATTTGAGGTCGCTGGGCGTGAGCTTGGGGTTTTCCGAAAGCAGCATCGCCGCTACGCCCGACACGTAGGCCGTGGCTTGGCTAGTTCCCGTGAGGTAGCCGTAGGCGTTATTGGGCAGAGTGGAGAAAATATTCTCGCCGGGAGCCGCTACGTGCACGTGCTTAGCACCCCAGTTCGAGCTCGGCACGAGTTCGTTGCGGATATTGGTGGCGGCCACGGTGATGATGTTTGGCAGGTCGTAGGACGCGGGGTAACAGGGCGAAGAGCTGGCGTCGTTGTCCTGCGATTGGTTTCCAGCGGCGGTCACGAAGAGCACGCCCTTGGCTTGCGCGCGTTGGATGGCGCGGTATTCGGCGCGGTTGAATCCTATGCCCTCAGCGGAGAAGTTGATGATCTTGGCGCCGTGATCCACGGCGTATTCAATCGCCTTCACGGTGAAATCGAGGTGGTTCGTGCGCGAATCGCTCTCGGCGTAGTACCGGATCGGCATCAGGCGTACTTTGGATTTTTTATTGGATTCGGCGCCCGCGGCAGCGAGCACGATTCCCGCCACGTGGGTGCCGTGGCCGTGAGGATCTTGGGGATTGATTTTATTGGTGATGAAATCGAAGCCGTAGGCGCCGGTTTTCTTCTCGCGCCAGAGGTGGTCTTTAATGAGCGGATGATTGGCGTCGATGCCGGTGTCGATCACGGCCACGATCACTTCTTTATTCGCCTTAGCGATCTTCCACGCTTTTTTCGCATTGATGTGGGAGGCGCGTTCCTGGTTATCGAGGCCCCAGTTGCGCGTGAGCACGGGATTTACCTTGGGGATCGCCTTGGCCTTCGGGCGATGCTTGAGGGCAAACGCATCGGTGCCGGAGAGCGCGAGCACACCGAAGGATAGCAAAAGAACTGCAACAATTTTCCGTTTCAACATCAACAACCACCACAACAGCATTACGGAATGAACTGCCCGCCCTAGAGCAATAGGTGTGCCGCTAGCTTTAGGTGCGAGAGTGATTTTACAGGGGGAAGATGGAAAATGGCTGTGTAGGGAAAGCGGGGGTGACTAAAAGTTCGACAGGACATGGGGTGCATTGAGGGGAAAAGAAAAAGCCCAGAAGCCTCTAGGCTTCTGGGCTTTTTCTTGGCGCGATCTTACTTCGCGTCGATACCGTTTACGACGGAAGGAACGATTTCAGTGGTGGAAGGCGCTTGGCGCTTTTGTTGGAGCGTGGTCACTACGTCACCAAGGTTCTCGAGTTCCTCTTCAAGCTGGTTCCGTTTTCCTTCGCAGCTCGAAAGAGACCGGCGATCCCAGAAGCCCATGGTTTCGCGCTCGTTTAGTTTAAGGTTCAGCTGACGAATCCAAGATTCGGGGAACTGGGAAACGATTCCTTTGCGCCGGTCGGAAAGATTCTTGATCAATTCTTCGGATTTTTTTATGCAATTTTCCACGTTGCGCTCTTCTTTTACTGGCTTTGGTCTTTTCGCTGCGGGCAGGCGATATCCGTTGAGGAGCTCGAGCATAGAAGTTTTGCTCACGTTGCATTTGCCTCTTTGCACCATTTTCGTCACATCGCTACGATGGTATTGGCTGAGACTAATGGAATAGTCGTCGGTGGAACCGTCTTCGTTCGCATTTAGGTTAACGTTGCGGCGAGCCATATCTTCATTTTCGTCCGCAGTTTTTACGAACATTGCCAGGCCATTTCCGTCGTAGCCGCTGAAAAACTTAATTTGAACTTGGTCGGCCCGTTTTTCTACGCGGACTTGGTCGATGGCTTTCAGCACATCGGGATCTTTATCCAGAACGCTTAGATCTTGGAGAGCGCGGTCGAAGCAGGCGCGCTCGGAAGAATAAGCGGGGTCGCCGTTCATAGTGGCCGCGGTAACCTGCGACCAAATATAGGGTCGCGCAAAGCGATTTTCCACCGAGGAAGGCATATTTGGTTCGTAGGCAACTTTGGGTACGCGACGTCCGAGTATTTTTTCGAAAAATTCGGTGGACAATTCTTTGGCCGAGAATTTTTCTGGGCTCATGATCATGCGCACGGCTTTGCGGACCTCGTCCGAGCAAGCAGGGCGGCGGAGGACTTGCATCACGATCTCGTGCACCAGGAGCGCGCCTTGAGTTTTGGCGTCGGCTTTTTGGTAGAGGCCCTGGTTCACCACGATCTTGCCCGCTTTTTGTACGGCTAGCTGGGCCGTATTTTCCTTCGTGAGAAGACAGGTATCGTTGGTCGCGTTCAGTTTTTTGTCGGTGAAGTAAAAATTCGCTTTATCGAGAATTTCGTCCAGCGCGGCTTGGGTCTGGCCCTTCATAATGGGAACTAGCTCTTCGATTTTATTAAAACGAGTTTCGATCTCGGCGCGGAATGCCTTATCTTGGCGTGGGTCGAACTTTTTAAAATCCTTCTCGAGATTGTCGCGTTCTTCTAGAAGGTCGAGCAGTTCCACTTTGCCTTTGTGAGTCACAATGCCCGTGCCGCCGCCCGAAGCGTTGCCGCCGGCGTAGGCAGCAGAGTGCGCCAAGCTGATCATCAAGAGGGTGGGTAAGAGTTTCTTCAGGGTCTTCATAAACTTTCTCCGTTTCGTAGAGGGACTAATTCCGCTCTAGAAAAAGAGTAGCCTAGTGATCCTATCGGGTAATAGGCTATATTAATTAAACAAGGACAGTATTTATAAAGTTTTAATTAATAAATGGCGATAACCTATTGATATCGCTATGAAGACAAGTATTCATGATTTCGATCATTACAAGGAATTCCTCAGCGAATGGCTCCTCAGCATGCCCGGGAAGGGCAGAGGGAAGCGCACCGAGCTGGCGGAGGCCATGCGCTGCAAGTTGGCGTACGTCTCCCAAGTGCTGAATGGGGAAGCGCAGCTGAGCCTAGAGCAGGGAGAGGCCTTGGCGCGCTACCTCGCCTTCTCCCGCGACGAGACCGAGTTCTTCCTGTTCTTGGTGCAGAAGGAAAGGGCCGGAACCGAAAACCTCCGGCAGATCTTTCAGTCCCTGATCGAGAGGGAGCGGGCGAAACGAAAAGTGCTGAAGGACCGGATCGGCGTGGGCGAGGGGATGAGCGAGCTCGATCGCGCGCGTTACTATAGTGCCTGGCATTATACGGCCATTCATATCCTGCTCACGATTCCGCAATTTCAGGGAAGAGTGGAAATAGCGAAGCGGTTGCACCTCAGTCAAAAGAAGGTTTCAGATGCCTTGGATTTTTTGGTGAAGGCCGGCCTCGCCGTGCAGGAAGGCGATCGATTCCTGGCCACTAAGATGAAGATCCACCTCGGCAACGATTCTCCCGAAATCATGAAGCACCACGCAAATTGGCGCACCCGCGCGGCGATCGCTTGCGAAGACGAAGAGCCGAACTCCCTCCACTATTCCTCGGTGGTGAGCCTAGCTAAAGGAGATATCGGAAAAATTAAGGAGCTGATCGTGCGCTTGATTGAGGATTTCCGCGCGAAGATCGATCCCTCGAAAGAAGAAGAGCTTTATGCTTTCTGTGTGGACTGGTTCAAAGCGTAAGACGTCCCAGTAATTTTTTTTGCTGAGCTAGGGCTTCGTTCACGATCTCGCTCTGGCGCACCTTAGGGTAACTGCCCTGGCGATACACGATTTTTCCATCCACCCAGGTATGGGAAACGGCCATCGGCGAACAAGCGTAGACCAAAGCGGAGTAAGCCAGCGCCGGTTTTTCCTCGTCGAGGGCAGTGGCAAGTTCCGGCCTGGCCAAATCAATCGCCACGAGATCGGCCTTCTTGCCTACTTCGATGGAGCCGATGTCTTTCTCGAGGCCGAGGGCTTCGGCGCCGCGGATGGTGGCCATTTCGAAAACTTCTCTGGCCGGCATGGCGGTGGGGCCGTGCGAGGGCTTCTGCAGGAGGGAGGCGAGGCGCATCTCGAGGAACATATTCAAATTATTATTGCAGGGGGCACCGTCGGCTCCGAGAGAAACGTGTACGCCCTGTTTTTTCAGGCCGGGAACATCGCAGAGGCCGGAAGCTAATTTTAGGTTGGAGCTCGGGCAATGGCTCACGCGGGTTTGGGTTTCGGCCAAAAGCTTCTGTTCATTTTTGTTCAGCCAAATGCAATGGGCGAGCACGAGATTGGGGCCGGTTAATTTCAATTTATGAAAGGCTTCGATGTTTTCGCAGTCGTATAGTTTGCGGATCATCGCCACTTCGGCGCGGTTCTCGCTCGAGTGAGAATGCACGTGCAGGTTATTGGCGGCGGAAAACTCCTGCACTTCTTTCATCAAGCGCTCGGTGCAAGAAATCAGAAAACGGGGAGCTGAGGCATAACGGAGGCGATCATTGGCTTTGCCGTGCCAGCGGGAATAGAGCGCGCGGTTTTCTTTTAAGGCGGTGGCGGTGGTTTCGTGGAGGCCGGGAGGGCAGGCGTCGCTGTCCATGAGGCATTTGCCGATGAGAGCGCGGATGCCCATTTCTTCGGCGGCCGTGAAGATGGCGTCGGTATGGCGAACGGTGCCCATATCGAGGATCGTGGTGGTGCCGCCCGCCAGGAGTTCGGCGATTCCGAGCCGCGCGGAAGCGTAGAGGCTTTTTTCGGTATGCGCGGCCTCCATGGGCCAGATGCGCTGGCTGAGCCAGTCGAGGAGCTCGAGGTCGTCGGCGAGGTTACGGAAAAGAGTTTGGCAGAGGTGCACGTGGGTTTGCACGAAACCCGGGATCACGAGCTGGCCTTTGAGGTCGGTGGTCTTTTCCCCCTTCTTTTTGGAAATTTTTTTGGCGAGCTTGGCGATGCGCCCATTTTCTACGCGCAGGTCTCCCCGAACGAGGCGGCCCGAGCCGTCGTTCAAAAGGAAAAAGCCATTTTGGATGAGGAAAGAAGACATCGCTGGTTAAAGTATACCAATAGCCGCGTTATCGCTGGAATTTGTCGCGCGTTTCCTGGGCATTCGAGGGGCCTTCCTTGCGCGCCAGCTCCGGCATGGCCTCGATCATTAATTTCGCTAGTTTGCCCATCGACTGGGCTGCCACTTCCTGAACCTCTTCGTGATTCAGGGTTTTTTGCTCGATGCCAGCGGCCATATTGGTGATGCAGGAAATCCCGGCCACGCGCATGCCGAGGTGGCGGGCGGCGATAGCTTCGGGCACCGTGCTCATGCCCACGGCGTCGCCGCCGAGTACGCGCAGCATTTTTACCTCGGCGGGGGTTTCGTAGGTGGGACCGCGCAGGCCGATATAGGTGCCGCGCTTTAGGGGGATTTTGAGCCGCGCACCGGCTTCCTCGATCGCGCGGATACAGTCGTGGGAATAGGGCTCGCTCATATCGGGAAAGCGGGGGCCGAACATAACGGAGTCTTTTCCGGTAAGCGGGTTATCACCCATTAGGTTGATATGGTCCACGATCGTCATGAGATCGCCGCCCTGAAAATTGAGGTTCACTCCGCCGGCCGCATTCGTGAGGAGAATGGTATGGGCGCCGAGCGCCGCGAGCGCACGGGTGGGAATCACGATGCTACTCATGGAATGGCCTTCGTAGAAATGCCAGCGTCCTTGGAGCACGGCCACCGGAACTCCGCGCACGCGGCCAAAGATCATTTTCCCGCTATGGCCTTCCACGGAGGGATTCTGGAAGTGAGGAATGTCTGCGTAGGCAATTTCTTCGGCTTCTTCAATATGATCAGCGAAACCGCCAAGCCCGCTGCCGAGAATGATCGCTACTTCCGGACGCGTTTTTATCCTGGGCTCGAAAAATTCGACCACGTCTTGGATCTGCTGCACTACTTGAGATTGGGTTACCACGAGCTAAGGTCTAATTCAGATTCGCTGCCGGATCAATTTAGCTTTTGGTGAGGACTCCGAATCGATCTGAATCGCCTCTTCCAGCATTTTTCTAGCGATTTCACCGCTCTTAGCGTCGCGGGCGTAGATCATCGCGATGGTCTCGTCTTTTTTGACGCTATCTCCCAGATGCTTTTCGAACCAAAAACCCACGGAAGGATCGATTTTATCGCTGGTCTTCCTGCGGCCGCCGCCTAATTCGGTAAGCGCCAAGCCGATGGCTTCTGCATTCATGGAATTCAGGAATCCGCGCTTGGCGGCCACGAAGGGGATTTTTTTGGGGGCAAGGGGGAGTCCTTCGTCGAGGGCGCTGGTATCGCCGCCCTGCAAGCTCACGATTTCGAGAAATTTTGAATAGGCCTGGCCAGACTTCAAAGTTTCCTCAAGAACTTCGCGCACCGCCGAAGCGTTAGGGCGCTTCTTGCCTTTTTGCAGCTCGGCCAAAGAGTAAAGCTCGATGGCGAGCTCCAAGGTAATTTCTTTCAGCAGAGGATCGGGCTGAGGATCCTGCGGCCCTTGCCGCAGGAAGGAGACGCATTCATTCACTTCAATCGCGTTGCCTACGGCCCGGCCGAGCGGCTCGTCCATGGCGGTCACCAGGGCGCTCGCATGCTTCTTGGCGGCTTTCGCCGTGGCCACTAGGGCTTTGGCGAGCTCGGCGGCTTCTTTTTCGGTTTTCATGAAAGCGCCGGAACCACACTTCACGTCGAACACGATGCCGTCGATTCCTTCCGCGAGTTTTTTGCTCATGATGCTCGCCACGATGAGGGGCGTGCTTTCCACGGTGGCTGTCACATCGCGGAGGGCATAGATCTTACGGTCGGCGGGGCAAACCTCTTCGGATTGGCCGATGAACGCTAGGCCGACGGTGGAAACTAATTCCTCGAAGCGCTTCAGGGGCAAGAAACAATTGAAGCCGGGAATCGCTTCGAATTTGTCGATCGTGCCGCCAGTATGGGCAAGGCCGCGTCCGGCGATCGTAGGGTAGGCGATTCCACAGGCCGCGAGCATGGGGCCGAGCAGAAAAGTGGTTTTGTCGCCGATGCCGCCGGTGGAATGCTTATCCACTTTTGGCAGCTTCAGGCGGGACAGATCCACCACCGAACCGGAATGTTCCATGATCGAAACAAGCTGGGCGGTTTCCTCGGCGTCCATCCCGCGGAAATATACGGCCATCAGGAAAGCGCTCATTTGGTAATCAGGAATCGTGCCCTTCGTGAAACCGTTAACCAGAAAGGCGATCTCCTCGCTTTCGAGGCGTTCGCCATTACGTTTCTTTTTGATCAGGCTGGCTGCGTTCACGGATTCTCCCTTAAATCTGCGCGAGAAAACTCTGGCCGATTTTTTGTTTCTCGGTGGAGCCCAGGGCCTCGAGAATGGTTTGGCCAATATCGGCGAAGGTCTTGCGGGTGCCGAGATCGTGGCCGCCGCGCTTTTCGGTTTCCCGGCTCCAGGCGATCACCGGAATATATTCGCGCGTATGATCGCTTCCGGGAAAAGACGGATCGTTGCCGTGGTCGGCGGTGAGCAGCACTAAGTCGCCCTCGCGCAGCGTGGGTAGAAGTTTCTCCAGCTCGCCGTCGAGCCACTGCAGCTCGCGGGCGTAGCCGGCCGAATCGCGGCGGTGCCCGTAGAGCATGTCGAAATCCACGAGGTTGGCGAATACTAGGCCGGATTTCGCGGTCTCGGTTTCCGCTTTCAGCGCCGCGAAGATGGCGCGGTTATCGCCCGCCTTCACTTGGCGGTGGAATCCATGGTCGGAATAAATACTAGCTACTTTTCCGATGCTCACCGTTTCCAGGCCGGGCATGCGCTGCAAGCAATCCATCATCGTCTCTTCGGGCAGCGCTACGGAATAATCTTTGCGGTTCGTAGTGCGGGTATATTTTCCGTTGGCCCCGAGGAAGGGCCTCGCGATCACGCGGGCCACGCCGAGCTCATCGCAAAGCTTCCGGGCGATTTTGCAGCATTCATAGAGCCGCTCGAGCCCGAACGATTCTTCGTGGCAGGCGATCTGAAAAACGGAATCGGCGCTGGTATAGACAATCGGTTTTCCGCTGCGCACATGCTCGCCGCCGAGAGTTTGGATGATCTCGGTTCCGCTGGCGGGGATATTTCCGAGGTAGCCCGGAACCTTGGCGAGCGAAACGAATTCGTCCACGAAGCTTTGGGGAAATCCTTCGTAGTAGGTGGGGAAAGGTTTCTTCACGGAGATGCCGGCCATTTCCCAGTGGCCGGTGGTCGTATCTTTACCTTTGGCGAGCTCGGCGCATTTTCCGTAGGAGGCGGAAGTTTTTTGCGGAGGAGAAAGGCCGGGAATTTTGGAAATATTTCCCAGGCCCATGCGCGTGAGGGTGGGTAGCTTGAGCCCGCCTACGGCTTCGCCGATATGGGCCAGGGTATGGGCGCCTTCGTCACCGAAATCTTTGGCGTCGGGAAGCGCGCCAATGCCCACGCTGTCGAGCACGACGAGGAAAACCCGGCTATAGTGCGAATGAGCCATGTAAGAGTAGTAATGCGTTTGCTGCGCTTCGTAAAGCCTCACGATATTTCGCGCCGCGAAATCGGCCTGGACTCGTTATTCCGACGCCTAAATCCTTATGTTAAGGTTTTCGCCAATGCTCTCCATGGACCGAAGAAAATTTTTAGCGTTATTGGGGCTTTCGGCTCTATCTCCGAGGATCGCATTCGGAAAGCTACAGAAGCAGTCCAAAGAGCAAGAAACCCTTTTAATTCTGCTAAACCAAAGCTGGCGTCCCAACGGCCAGCTCGTGGCGATGAGCCGTAACGGCAAAAAGTGGAAAGCATTCGATCTTCCCATGCCCAATAAAATCTTGGGCGCGCATTCGATCGAAGTTCATCCGAAGGATCCTTCCCTGCTGGCCATCTACCCGTTCCGGCTCGACCGGATGGTTTTGCTTTCCCTCAAAGAGGGAAAAGTGACCCGCGAGATCCAAGCGAAGCCCGGCTATCTTTTTAGCGGTCACGGCCTCTTCACCCTCGACGGAAGTAAGATATTGTCCAGCGAGTATAAAGAAGAAGATGCCGCCGAGGGCTTTATCTCCGTACGGGACGTTTCCACCGGCGCCATCATGGACGAAATCCATACCGGCGTGGCGCATCCGCACCAGTTAGTGAGCCTCGATCCCGCAATGAAAGAGCTCGCGATCGCCCACTACGGAAAACTTACCACCAGCGAAAAAAGAGAGCTGAATTCGGAAATCACCTACGTAGATTTTAAATCGAAGAATATCGTTCACCGCGCGAAATCGCAGTACCTAAACCTAGCCCTTTGCCACGTGGCCGCGAGCTCACGCAAGCCTGGTGAGATTTATATTTCCGCCGACAACCACACGCTAGTTTCTCCCACCGAAAAATTCGACAGCCTGATGGCCACGAATAAATACTATCCGGCTCCCGTTCTCTACATGAACCGCGAATCTACGAAGCTCCAGGAGTTCGACGACCAAGGCAACCGCGAGCACCTTCGGTTTAATTTCAGCAATGCGCTGAGCGATAAGCACAAAACGTTTGGATTGGTGCACCCCGATTCGAAGCGCGTGAGCTTTTGGGACACGGAATCCAAGCGGTTGCGAAAAATTCTGCACTACCCCGACCACTTGCTCACCGGCTTCAACGTGACGCCCACGCAAGACCAGTTCTTCCTTTCCGCCACCGGCGTGAAATCGAAGCTCGTTTTTTTCGATGCGAAAACGCTCCACGTAGCGGAAGAAATAGTCATGCCGATGCCCGGGCACTTATCGGCGCATATGGCCTGGACGAGGTTTCCCATTTCATGAAAGCCCGAACCGCGATCCTAATGCGCACCAAGGACCGTCCCTTCTACCTGGAGCGGGGGCTGCAGAGCGTTCTCGCGCAGACCGATCCGCACTGGGTGCTCGTAATTATCAATGATGCCGGCGATAGCAACGTGCTCGAGGGCATACTAAAAAAGTACCGGCCGGCGCTCGGCGATAGACTGAAGCTGGTGAATTTTTCGGTTTCCGAGGGGCGTGGGACGGGCAAGCACCTCAACGCCGGGCTCGAAATCGCCGATTCGGAGTTCGTGGCGATTCACGACGACGACGATTCCTGGGATCCGCGGTTCCTCGAGCGCACGATCGCCGAAATAAAAAACGCGGCCGCCATCGTGACCCAGTCGACTTTAGTGACCGAGAGGGAAGAGAACGGAAAGGCCATAGAAATTTCCCGTGTTCCCTACGAGGCCTGGCAGAAGGATGCTATCTCTCTCTTTCGCCTGGCCGAAAGCCTTACTTTTCCCCCCATCGCGCTGCTCTTTCGCCGTGCGGTGCTCGCGGAGACCGGAGTTTTTTCCCCGCACCTAGGCCCACTCGAAGACTGGGATTTTTCTCTGCGTCTTTTCGAGAAGTTCGAGGTTCCGTTTCTCGAGGAGCCGCTGGCATTTTACCACCAGCGCGAGCAGGCGGTGGGTGCCGCCAAAAACAGCCGTTCCCGCGCCGATATTCTTTACGGCCGCCTAGACACGGAATTGCGCAATGCCTTGCTGCGGAAGGATTTAGCCGAAGGCAAGGTAGGTTTGGGCTTTCTCGTGAATATCGCGCAGATGCAGGGCCGGCTTTATAAAGAAATTCAGGAAAAGCCGGGTCAGTAACCGGCCCCGGTTTCGCTTTTTCCGCCCACGATGGCCACGCTGGCCGAAGCGCCGAGGCGATCAGCCCCCGCTAATATCATTTCCAGGGCATTTTCGGTGGAGCGGATCCCTCCGCTGGCTTTTACTCCCATATCTGAGCCCACGGCCGCTCGCATCAGGGCGATGTCCGCAACAGTGGCGCCGTTCGCCGCGAAGCCAGTGGAGGTTTTTACGAAAGCCGCTCCGGAGGCTTTGGCTAAAGCGCAGGCCAGGATTTTTTCCTCATTGCTGAGGAGGCAGGTTTCGAGAATTACTTTCACCGGCACCTGCCCGGCGGCCTGGACTACTTTGCGGATGTCGCCGTATACCGGGCGCAGGAAACGCGCCTTTAGTAAATCTGTATTAAGCACCATATCGATCTCCTTGGCCCCCTTAGCCACGGCATCTTTGGCTTCCGAGACTTTTTGCTCGGTAGACTCTTTCCCTGTGGGAAATCCGATGACCGCGATCGGCAGAACGGCGGATCCAGCAAGCAGCTCCCCACAAAGAGGAAGAAATTTTGGATAGACGCATACGGTGGCAAACCCGAAATGTAGCGCCTCGGCGCAAAGCTGGCGCACTTGCTCTTCGGTGGCGTCGGGTTTTAGCAGGGTATGGTCGATGAGCGGAGCCAGCCAACGCAGCTCTTCCGCGCCGACCGGGGTGCCCGCCTTGCTCTTCTGTAAAAGTGACTGAATGTGCGAGGGGGACGGAAGAGTGATTTTTGCCATGAAGGAGTTTTAAGTCGGGATTCACCGTAGTGTCAAATCCCGCTTATTTGGCGTAAGCTTTCGCTATGCAAATCGATCGCCGAAGATTTTTGCAGCAAATCACCTTATGTGCCGGCGGGCTGGCATTGCTTCCATTTCCCGGGCAGGTATTGGCAAAGGCCGCCCGCTTTTCCGCAAAAAAACGCGCCAACCAAGCCCATGGCTCCCTATTGCAGCTTCAACCCAAGAAATTAGCTATTCTAGATCTGGCCACCGAGAAAAATTTTTTGATGGATATAGAAAATGAGTTTGGGCACTCGGTGCTTGGCCATAAAGAAAAATTTGCCGTATTGATCGACCAGGCCGGCCCCCTCGTTTCCGTGGTAGATTTAGAAAAGAAAAAAAGCATAGCGAAGATTCGCGCAAACGCGGGCGGTGAATTTTCCGGCCACGGCTGTTTTTCTCCCGACGGAAATATTCTCTACCTTGCCGAGTATCCTGCCGAGAAAACCGCGCATGGGTCCGTTCGGCGCTTCGAGACGAAAACCTGGAAGCAGATCGGCAGTTTTTCGTCGGGCGGAGCGCAAAGCCATTACATTATTCCCCTCAAGGGCGGAGCGGTGCTGGCCGTGGGACACTATGGAAGAGTCGTGGCGCTGGATAAGCCATACAAAGACGGAGTGCTCACCCTGCTCGACGCCACTTCCGGTAGAATCCTGGATACTATCTCTGCAAAAAATGAGTTCCATTCTCTTTGCCATATAGACAAGACGAGCGATGACCGGCTGGTGATTTCTACCCGTGCTTGGATAAATAAAACGCTAAACGGCAAAATCGCGAATGATAATTTCAGTACCCCGGTAGTATTCGGTTCACCCTTTAAAAAAGACTGGCATGAAGCGCGGCCCACCGCGCTTGCGGAGGCAATGCGCCTGAGCTTAACGGTGAAGATCGACGAGGGGCGCCGGGCGGTGTTGGTGGCTCACATGAAAGGGAGAAGGGTGTCGAAGTGGAATATCGATTCGAGCGCCTTATTGTGCCAGCGGGACTTCGGCGACGAGGAGCCGATGGGCGTCGGGCTGGACCCTAATTCGGATCTCTACTTAGCCACCACGACGCACAATAAGCTGCATTTTCTGGCGCCGCACGATCTCTCCACCGTGCGCACCGTGGCGCTGCCTCCTACGGATAGGCCAGCGCCTCATTTCGAAATTTTATCGGGATCTTTTAGTTAGAATTGAGCCAGCGGTCTAAGAATTTTTGCGGAAAGGCTCCATTCGCCTGCGCTCGCTCCATTTGCTCGGCCGTCGGCTTTTCCCCTCTCAACACCAGCTGGTACACTTCAAAGATAGAAAAAACGTGGGCCGCGCTTTCTATTTTCTTCACTGTATCGGAAGAGTGAATTTTTCCTGGCTGCAAAACACGCAGGTAAACGCCGCTGCGGCCGCATTCCTGCATCGCCCGCTGGCCGCCCTCGTGCCGCATGCGAAAGTTCACTTTTCCGCAGGGAATCCGCGGAAAGCAGGCCTGCGCGATCACCGCGCCGAAGGAAAATATATCGCCCACGCTGATCTTCGTTTCGTCGAAGTCATCGAGCAGTAAGGTTTCGCCGGAGGATCCGGGCTCGTAGGTATCTAAGCCGATTCTCTTCACGAAGCTAAGCGCGGAGGGCATTCCGTAGGCGTAGAGCAGGAAATCTGGGGTACCATGGGCCGTCGGATTCGCGAAGGAATTGCCTTCGATGCGGTCCCGATGCACTAAGAGCGGGCCGGGCACCGGCATTTTACGCATGGAAGAAAGGATAGATTTTCCCCGCCATTCCATGGGCGCGGGATGGCCGATGTTCAGTGAGAGAATTTCCGATCTCAAAACTTCTCCAGCACGTATTCGATCCCGGTTTCGGCGTGGGAGCGCGGGCGAATTATTTTCTCCAGGATTTTATCCAGGCGGCAGACCAACAGCTTCACCGATCCACCGCGGGTAAAGCGCTTCGCCAGCGCGAGATTGAACTTTTCGCTATCGCTGACGCGAATTCCTTCCACCGCGAGAATCTCATCGTTTGGTGCGAGGCCTCCCGCCTCGGCGGCGCTACCCGAAAGTACTTTTTGCGCGGTAGCTCCAGGCTTGAATTGCAACTGCATGCCGGTAAAGTGCAGAAAGGCATCTTTGGTTTTGGGAGAGATTTTTAATCCAAAAGTTTTTGCCGCCTCTTTCCAGGGCAAGGGGCGCCGGCCGGTGATCCAGTTTTCGAGCAAAGCGCGATGAGGAATCTTCGTTTTTTCCTCGGCGAAGCGATAGAGATCGTCGCGGGTATAACCCGGCTTGGCGTGTTTAAGCGGCTCGTAGGCGTCGATGCCGAATTCTTTCCAGTACGCG
This sequence comes from Bacteriovoracia bacterium, assembly GCA_050246755.1. Classification (GTDB taxonomy): domain Bacteria; phylum Bdellovibrionota; class UBA1018; order CAIPTA01; family CAIPTA01; genus JAKFYM01. Next base: position 743,452 of record JBFWVL010000001.1, on the reverse strand, counting down.
CGCATGAGCTTCGCCAAAGTCCATTTTCCCTTGGATCGTTTCGTGAGGTAGGCGTCCCAGCACCAGCCGAGAGTCGCGCCCTTGGAGTAGTAGCTCACGTCGGTGTTCACGCTATCCTCATCAGGGCGATAGTAGCGGATCCATGCATCGAAGCTGGATTCCGCGATCGAGCGGCGGAGATGGCCCGGATTACCGTCGGGAAGTTCATTGCTGTCTTGCAGCCGCTCGGTCCAATAGGCTTTGTCATCGATCAGGCCGGCTTTCCACACGAGCATATCATCGAAATAATCGGTGAGGCCCTCGGCGAACCAGATGTCTTGCGTATAGTTCTCCGCCTCGTAGTTAAAGGGGCCGAGCGCGAAAGGGCGCAGCGACTTCACGTTCCAGGCGTGGAGGTATTCGTGGGCGATCAAGCGTAAGAAATCTTCCCATTTCTTTTTATCGCCGAGCACGCCGCCGTCGAACTGCGAGAGCTGGGAATCACGGTGCTCGAGGCCGCCGTAGATCTTATGGCCGAAATGAAGGAGGAACCAATATTCCTTGAACGGCGCGCCCCCGAAGAAATCGATGGTGGTTTCCGCGATTTTGCGGAAAGCGCTCTCGAAGTCCTTCATTTCCCTTTCGCAATTGAGGCCCACCCACGCGATATGGTGGGTAATGCCTTTGCAGCGAAAAGAGGAGGTCTTGCCGAATCCCGGTGCGGCCGCCACGATCGGGCAATCGATCCATTGGTCGTCGTCGTTCACGAGCGCAGTCCAGCGGCCGGGGCCACGTTTGCGGAACTTGAGCGCGGAAGAAAGCATTTGCCAGTGCTTGGGTAGACGAATTTCCACTTCGAAAGGAGCGTGCAGTAGGGGGAGCAGGGTAGCGCCTACGAGCGTGATATAATTTTCGTCTACGAACGAGGTGCGCACGGTTCTTTCAAATGCGTATACCTCGTAGGTTACTTTTGAGGGAGTTCCCCTAAGCTGCCAGCGGTTTTTGGCGATCTTATCGGCCGGATCCAGGCGGGTGATATGGCGCGAATATTCGCGCACGAGGTAGGAGCCCGGGGTCCATACGGGAAACTGCAGGAGGCCGGGAATATTTTCGGCGGCGCTCTCGATCGTGATCCGGGCGCGGTGGGTTTTCGGTGCGGTGAGATCGATTAGGACTTTGTAGGAAGGTTTCGTTTTGGTCATAGGTGGCCTTGCCCGGTTTTTAGGTAGGTAGGTTGAATATCATTGGCGCTCGTGGTGAAGCCGAGGGCGTAGCGCTTCGCCCCCAAAATTCCTACGGCCGCCGCGGAGAGAGTGGGGGCGGCGGCCAATTGCACCCCGAGTGGCCATAGTTCGCGATAAATTTGCGCACCTTCACCGATCAGAAAATCTCCGGGCTTCATTAAACGGGCGGCCTCTTCGGGAGTGGAAGCAATTTCCTCTCCGGCCGGCGCGCTCCAGTCGGGTGGCGCTTCCCCGGGAGCAAGGCGAAGCGCGTATACCCGCTTGGCTTTCGCGTCGCTCACCGCACATACCACGTCTTTTTCCAGCCGTTTTGACTGGTAAGCGAGGGCGAGCAAGGAAGAAACGGCCACGCAGGGAATGCCCAGCGGATCGGCTAGAAATTTTGCGGTGGTGATGCCGATTCTTAAGCCGGTGAACATGCCGGGACCTACACCCACCGAGAGGTAGGCAAGATCGTTGAGCGGAAAGCCGGATTTTTCGAGGCACTCGTTCACGCCGGCGAGCAGCGTTTCGTGGTGGCGCACGCCCTCGGGGCCGATCCACTCGTGCAGCACCTGCTCGCCGCGGAGAAGGGCGGCGGCGGGCTTCGAGGTGGACGTGTCGATCGCGAGGTGCAGTAGCTCCATGCTAAAAAGAGAAAGGAAGCACTCGCGAGAGATCGTTGTAAAGCGCAAACACCATCAGCAAAAGAATGAGCGAGAGACCCACCTTGAGGAAGGCTTGCTGTACGCCGTTTGAAAGCGGACGCCCGCGGATCGACTCCATGATCGCAAACACGATGTGCCCACCGTCGAGGATGGGAACCGGGATCAAGTTGAACACGCCGAGACTGATCGAGATGATCGCCATCACGCGTAGGAAATCACGCCAGCCGCGAGTGGAGAAAGTGTCGCCCGCAATCTTGCCGATCGCGATGGGGCCCCCCATCGTTTTGGCACTTACTTCGCCGGTGAGAAGTTTCTTGAGGCCCACTACCGTCATCACGGTATTCTCGGTGGTTTCCGAGACGCCGATCCAGAGGGCTTTCACGGGATTCAGTGTGCGCTCGATCAAGAGATTCGGCGGCATCATCGGCTTGCCGGCCGAAAGGATGCCAATCGTGTACGTCACGATGGTTTGGCCCAGCGGATCTTTACCCTTCGTGGAGCGGATCGAGCTAATGAGCTCCTGCTGTTTTCCGCCGCGGTCTACGGCGATGCGTACGGCCTGAGAGAATACGGGTTCTTTGCCGGCGTCCTTGGCGGCCTTCGCCACTTCTTCGCCGGTATTCTGAATCAAATTCCGGAGGTGCTCGAAACTGTACACGCGATGGCCATTCACAGAAACGAGACGGTCGCCTTCTTTGATGCCGGCATCGTAAGCGGGAGCGTCGCGCACCACTTCCTGGATGAAGAGCTCGGGGCTGAATAAGCCGGCCGCGTCGAGGAAATCATTCGCGTCTTGCTTGCGGGTTAATTTCTGCAAAATGGGCCGCAGGCTGGAGGATTCAAGGGCCAGGGTTTCCGTTCCGCGCTGCACTTTGAAGTGCATTTTTTCGGGCGGAGCCGCGAGTAAGCGCACGATATTTTTCTCGAACTCTTCCCAGGATTTTACCGGCACGCCTTCCACTTCCAGCATGCGATCGCCCGACTTGAATCCCCAGGGGTGCTGGGGGGCCGAAACGGCTACTACCGGCTCGCGCGCCAAGGGATCTAGGCCTTCGAGATTTCCCGCGATCGATTCTTCGCCATAGGGAGTGAGGGCGTGTTCTTTTTGCACCTTAATGTTCAGCTCGGCGGGAACGCCTTCGCGCAGGATGGAGAAGCGCAGGGTCTTTTCCGGGTTTTTTGCGATCACGTCGAGCACGTCATCGAAAGTGCGGGTGGATTGATTGTCGATGCTGAGGATCAAATCGCCCGAGCGTAAGCCGGCCTGGTAGGCAGGAGTTTCGGCGATCACGCGGGTAGCAATCGACGGCAACTTCTGCACGCCTACTACCGCCAAAAAAGCGAAGATCAAGATGGCGAGAAAATAATTGAAGAGCGGTCCGCCGAAGAGAACGCTGAGCTTGCGCGGAAGGGACTTTTTCACGAACGCGCGATCGGGAGTAGGCGTGGGATCGTTCACGAGCTCCTCGGGATCCTGGCCGTAAATTTTTACGAAGCCGCCCAATGGAACCAGCGAGAGGCAATATTCCGTTTCGTGCCATTTTTTCGAAAACAGCTTAGGACCAAAGCCGATGGAAAAAGTGTCTACGCGGATTCCCGCCCATTTGGCGAAGATGAAGTGTCCGAACTCATGGACGGCGATCACGCCGCCCAGAAGAGTTACGATGGCGAACACATATTCTAGGGTTCCAAGCAGGTGCGAAATGATTTGCGGCATGGGAAAATTCTAGCACAGCAGTGCCTAAAAAATTTCTAAACTTAGGGCGTGTTACGCGGCTCGTCTTAAGTGAGAAGACGCGCGAGAATATAGAAGAACGGCGCGGCCAAGATAAGGCTATCGAAACGGTCGAATACTCCACCATGACCAGGTAAAAGTGTGCCGCTATCCTTCACTCCGTAGGCTCGTTTCATTTGCGACTCAATTAGATCGCCCGCTTGCGCTACTAGGGAGCCAAGCAGCGCGATGGCAATCATTTTTTCCATCGAAATATGAGGCAGAGCGTAGATCTGCAGGCCAATGGCGAAGATGGTGCACGCCAGCAAAGCCGAGAGGGAACCTTCGAGCGTTTTACCGGGGCTCACGACAGGAGAAAGCTTCTTGCGCCCGAAGGTTTTTCCGCCGTAGTAGGCGCCCGTGTCTCCGAGCCAGATGATACCGAGTAAAAATACGAAAAGCGCGGGGCCATGGGGAAGCGAATGCACCTTAGGAACGAAGGAGAGAAATACGCAGAAATAAACGAGACCGAAAACACGCGCCTGCACCGCGAGAAATCCTGGCAGTAAGCTCTCTCCTGGAGCTAAGCGGTGGGCCATTAGCAGGCCACGAAGGGAAATGAGTAACGCGATCACGTAGATGGCGGGCAGGGCGGCTGGCCAATTCAGGCTAAGCCATAAGCAAAGCAAGGCGCCGAGAGTAGAAATGACCCAGCGGGAAACGAGCCCATCCACACTTTTGGAAAAATCTAGAAATTCGGAATAGGCCACGCCCGCAATCGCCACGGTAATTCCCACGAGCCCGTAATGCCCGAAATAGAAATAGATCGAGGCCAAGAAGGCCACGCCCACTACGGCGGCGATCCAGCGTTTTTTATGTTCTAGGTTCATCGCAGGCTTATACCTTTCCGAAACGGCGCTCGCGGCGGGCGAAGCTGGCGAGCGCTAGGTGCAGGTCTTCCACCCCGAAATCCGGCCAGCACTTTTCGGCAAAATAAAGTTCCGCGTAGGCCGACTGCCAGAGCAAGAAATTGGAAATCCGCTGGTCTCCGCCGGTGCGGATCAGCAGATCCGGGTCGGGAGACTCCTTGGTGAAAAGCTTTGCCGCCAAATGGGCTTCGGTGATTTCGCTAGGCCGAATTTTTCCTTCGGCCACGTCCACGGCCAGCGCTCGCGCCGCCTCGGTAAGCTCTTGGCGGGAGCCGTAGGAAAGCGCGATGTTCAGGTACATCCCGGTATTGTTCTTGGTGGCTTCCTGCAGTCGCTGCAGCTCATTCTGAATATTTTTGGGCAGCATATGCGTGAAGCCGATCGCCCGGCAGCGAAGGTTATTCTCGATCAATTCTTTGGTTTCGAACTTCAGGTAACGAAGCAAGAGCTTCATCAGGAAGTTCACTTCGCGCTCGGGGCGCTGCCAATTCTCGGTAGAGAAGGTATAAAGCGTGAGCGCTTCCACGCCCAGCTTGGCGCACTCACGGGTGATCTCGCGCGCTCTTTCCACGCCTTTTGCATGGCCGAAAACGCGGTTATGCCGACGCTTTTCGGCCCACCGGCCGTTTCCGTCCATGATGATCGCGATATGTCGGGGTAATTTCGACATCGGCCGAGATCTGAGCCTGGCTCAGATCGTAATAATTTCTTTCTCTTTATCGGCGAGGATCTTATCCACTTCCACGATTGCCGAGTCGGTCTTCTTCTGCACTTCCTCGGTGCCACGCTTGGCTTCGTCTTCCGAGATGGCTTTATCTTTTTCCTGCTTTTTCAAGGTTTCGTTGGCTTCGCGGCGGCTATTGCGGATCGCGACTTTCGCGTCTTCGCCGATTTTTTTTGCCTGCTTCACGAGATCCTTGCGGCGCTCTTCAGTGAGAGCGGGCACGGGAACGCGGATGATTTTGCCGTCGTTCATCGGGGTGAGGCCCGTGTTTGCGCCGATGATGGCTTTTTCAATCGCGCCAAGGATCGAGCTCTCCCAGGCCTGTACTTGCACGGTGCGGGCATCTGGCGTGGAAAGATTGGCCACTTGCTTTAGGGGCGTGGGAGTTCCGTAGTAGTCGACCATCACGCCGTCGAGCAGCGAAACGTTGGCGCGGCCAGTGCGGATTTTCCCCAAATGCTCTTTGAGCGATTTGATGGAAGCGGAATTTTCTTGTTCGAATTTCTGGATTACTTCTTTCATCGTTTCTCCTACTACTGGTTCGGCAAAATCAGGGTTCCGACTTTCTTGCCCATAATCACGTCTCGCATGGCGCCGCGCGTGTTCATATTGAACACGATAATCGGCATGGAGTTATCCATGCATAGCGAAATCGCCGCGGAATCCATAACCTCGAGGCCCTTGCTAAGCACGTCGATATAACGGAGTTCTTCGAATTTTTTCGCCGAGGAATTTTTCACGGGATCAGAATCGTAAATTCCGTCTACCTTCGTGGCCTTGAGCAATACGTTTGCGCCAATCTCGCAGGCGCGGAGGGCCGCGGCGGTATCGGTGGTGAAGAAGGGATTGCCGGTTCCGGCGGCAAAAATCACCACGCGGTTCTTTTCGAGGTGGCGCTCGGCGCGGCGGCGGATATAGGGCTCGGCGATTTCTTGCATCTCGATCGCGCTCTGCACACGGGTAAAGACCCCGGCTTTCTCCAGGGCATCCTGGAGCGCAAGGGCATTCATCACCGTGGCCAGCATTCCCATATAGTCGGCGCTGGCGCGGTCCATGCCGCTTTCCGAGGCTTGCATGCCGCGAAAAATGTTTCCCCCGCCGATCACGATCGCGATCTGAACGCCGAGGGAATAGATTTCTTTAATGTCTTGGGCAAGATCCTGCAGGATCGTTAAATCAACGCCGCTGCCTTTCTTCCCGGCAAGAGCCTCACCGGAAAGCTTCAGCAGCACTCGTTGGTAAGCAGGTTTGCCCGGCGTAGCCATCAGTTCATGTCCTGAGCGTCAGCGGCTTTTTTCTGGGTCTCGCCAAGAACGTAGCGAGTGAAGCGGGGGATCGAGATATTCTCGCCGATCGTGGCCACGGTCTGGCTTACGTATTGCGCGATGGTCTGATCGGGATTCTTCACGAACTTCTGGTTCAAGAGACACTGCTCTTCGTAGATTTTCGCCACTTTGCCTTCGATGATTTTATCGAGTACCGCTTGGGGCTTATTCGCCATCTTGGGGTCTTCTTTCATCTGGGCAAGCGCGATCTCGCGCTCTTTGGCGATGTACTCGGCGGGCATATCTTCCGGACCAACGCTCACGGGCGAGAGGGCGGCAATATGCATGGCGATGTCTTTCACGAAGTTCTGGAAGTTCTCGTTACGGGCCACGAAATCGGTTTCGCAGTTTACTTCCACCATCACGGCCACTTTACCGTTCGAGTGGATATAGGAACCGATCACGCCTTCGGAAGTGGCGCGGCCGGCTTTTTTCGCGGCGGCCGAAAGCCCCTTTTTACGGAGGTACTCGATCGCTTCGTCTACGTTGCCTTTGGCTTCGAGGAGTGCCTTTTTGCAATCCATCATTCCGGCGCCGGTGCGCTCGCGGAGTTCTTTCACTGTGTTTGCGCTAATTTCCATAATTTCCTCTTAAAAGAATTAAATGAATGAGTGAAGAGAGAAGGCGCTAGGCCTTCTCTCCTTCGCTGGCCTTAGCTGCTTCTTCAGCGGCTTTCATGGCCAATTCGGCTTCATCGGGGCTCACGAGATCCACGTGTCCTTCGAAGCGGGAAACAGGAGCGGTGTTCGTGTCCTCTTTCTCTTCTTGGATTTCGTTCGCGCGGAGTTTCTCTTGGAACTTAGCGGTTCCTTCGATGCAAGCTTCGGAAACAAGCGAGCAAAACAGACGGATCGATTTGATCGCGTCGTCGTTGCCGGGGATCACGAAATCGATGCCGGTAGGATCGCAGTTCGTGTCCACCACGGAGATCACGGGGATACCGAGGCGGTTCGCTTCGAGCACGGCAGTGTGTTCCTTGGAGGGGTCGATGATGAAGAGAGCGCCGGGAAGTTTGCGCATTTCGGTGATGCCACCGAGGTTTTTATGCAGCTTCTCGCGGTGCTTATTGATGCGGGCTACGTGTTTTTTGTTCATCGCCTGAAGTTCACCGGATTCTTCCATGGCGTTGTACTTCTTCAGTTGATCGATCGAAGCTTTTACGGTTTGGTAGTTGGTGAGCGTTCCACCGAGCCAGCGGTTGTTCACGCAGAATTGATCGGCGCGTTTCGCTTCTTGGGCCACGATGTCGCGGGCTTGTTTCTTGGTGGCTACGAAAAGAATTTTCTTTCCTTCGCTCGTGGTTTTCTTCGCGAACTCAACGGCATCGCGGGCGAGGCCGAGGGTTTTTTGGAGATCGATGATGTAGATCCCGTTACGTGCGCCGTACACGTAAGGCTTCATTTTTGGATTCCAGCGTTTGGTTTGGTGGCCGAAGTGAACGCCTGCTTCGAGCAGGTCTTTCATGACAACAGTAGGCATAGATCCCCTTTCCAGGTTTAAGTTTAGGAGATGCAATCGATAGTGATTACGTTCTCCATCCGCCGGCCCCAAATCCGGATATTGGCTAATATCCAGCACTTAAACAGCAGGCACCTACGGGGGTAGGTGCAAGGGAGCCGTGAGTAGTGTGGGAAGTGATAGCACGGGCTTTTAGACCCACAAAGCGGAAAAGCTAAGTTTTACGGGAGCTTAGGTGCGTTATGGGGCGGAGCGCTGAATGATCTGTAAGTGCTGAAAATTATAGGTGAATTTTTGTCCGCCCTGCGCCTTCCAGATTCAAGGCGAAGGGCAAATTTCCCGATCAGTAAACGATGCCGATTCCTTACTATATTCCGGAAGCCTCCGCCCCCGAGACCGGCCTGCGCTTGCTGGCGCCTCCCGCGCCGGCGCCGGAACGGGCTTCTTTGCATATCACCGCGCGCCTGATGGCGCATGCCTTGGACCTGGCGGTCGTGCTCGGTGCGAGTGCCTACGCCGCGAAGTTTTTCGCGGTGGTTTTCGTGGCAATTTATAGAACGGAATTTCAGACGGCCTCCTCGGCGGCTGTTTTTTTCGAGGCGTTTGACTACGCGAACGGCCAGCTCGTTGGCGCCTGCGCCGGATTCTTCTCGATTCTTTATTTCGTGGCGCTACCGGCTTGGCTAGGCAGAACTTTCGGGATGGGCCTGTTTGGCTTGAAGATCGTAGACCGGGAAGGACGAGTGCCCTCGGTGGAAGCGCTCGCGCGGCGCCTGCTTGGGTTTACCCTCGTGTACGTGAGCGGCGGTTCTTTGCTGCTCTCGAGCTTGCGCAGCCGCAAAAGCGCGCTGCCGCAGGATAATTTCAGCGCAACCTTCGTTCGCAAAGCTTAAAAACTAAAACAGCGGTTCACGTTGCGGGCGAAGAGCGAATGCCCGCCCTGCGCGCGGCATTCGGTGGCGGTCTTGCCTAAGCCGATTGGATTGCCGCTGCGGAATTTTAAGGCCGCGGGCCGATCAGCGGCCGAGGCTTCGAGCCATCAGCCGGGCCCACGATGCCTTGCGCTTCCATCATCTCCACGAAGCGCGCGGCCTTATTATAGCCGATGCGCAAGCGACGCTGGAGGTAAGAAGCGCTAATCCCGTTGGAGCTGTAGGCGATCTCCAGGGCCTGCTTGTAAATGGGATCGTTCGCATCTTCCGAAGAAAAGGCTCCTTCGCCGTCGCCTTCCTCTTCCGGATCCACCAAGATATCCGTGCGGTAAATGGGCTTGCCCTGGGCGCGCCAGAAATTCGTGATCTGATCCACTTCCTCCACCGAAAGGTAAGCCCCGTGCATGCGCACTAACGCGGAATCGCCGGGAGGCATGAAGAGCATATCGCCCATGCCGATGAGCTTTTCGGCGCCCATCGCATCGAACATCACGCGGGAATCGATCTTGGAACTCACCTTGAAGCAGATGCGGGAAGGAAGGTTGGCCTTGATCAAGCCGGTGATCACATCGGTGGAAGGGCGTTGCGTGGCGAGCACCAAGTGAATGCCGGCGGCGCGGGCTTTCTGGGCGAGGCGGCAGATATTATTCTCCACGTCGGCCTTGGCGGTCATCATGAGGTCGGCGAGCTCGTCGATCACGATCACGAGCTTGGGCATGCGCTCGGCGGAGAATTTTTCGTCGAGGTCGGTTTTGTTCTTATTGATGAGCTGGCCCATCTTCTCTTCGCCCACTTCGTCGAGTTTTTTATTGTAGCCTTCTTGGTCGCGGGTAACGGAGGCGGCGATCACCCGGTAACGGCGCTCCATTTCCTGCACGGCCCAGTTCAACGCCAGCGAAGCCTTGCGGGGCTCGGTAACCACCGGCAAGAGCAGGTGGGGAATATCGTTGTAGGGGGCGAGCTCGAGCTGCTTAGGATCCACGAGGATCAGCTGCAGGTCCTGCGGGCTGAATTTATAGAGCGCCGAGCAGATCAAGGTATTGATGAAAACGGATTTACCCGAGCCGGTGGTTCCGGCCACGAGCAAGTGGGGCATCTTTTTGAGATCGGCCACCACGGGCGCGCCGAGAATGTCTTTGCCGATCGCGATCGGGATCGAGTGGTTCTTGGAGTTGAAGGTATCGGAACCGATGATTTCCTTCAGTAGCACGGATTCGCGGTGTTTATTTGGAACCTCGATGCCCACCACGTCGCGGCCGGGAATGGGTGCCACGATGCGGATGCTCTTGGCGGACAATGCCAGAGCCAAATCATCGCTCAAATTGGAGATCGAATTCACTTTCACGCCGGCGGCGGGTTTGAACTCGTACATCGTGACCACGGGGCCGGGCTTCACGGCCGTAACTTGGCCCTTCACGTTGAAGTCGCCGAGCTTTTCTTCGAGCATCTTGGAATTGCGGAGCAGCTCTTCGCGGTCGAGCTTATTTTCTTCGGCGATCGGAGTGTGCAGGAAGGAAAGGGGCGGCATCTCGTAGCGGACTTTCTTGCCGAGGGCCGTTTTCACCGCTTTCTCGTTCTGGCTCACCTTGTTCTTCACGAAATTCATCAACGGCGAGAACGTGGATTTCTCTCCCTGCGAGCCGGCCATCTCGCCGGGATTGTCGAAAATTTCCTGGGTGCCTTCGGCCTGATCGAAAATAATTTCGGGACCATCATCTTCCGCCGCGGGAGCCTGATCGCTGCTCATCACTTCCGCGGAGGGAGCCACCGCTAGGGGCTGGGCACGGATCGGAATCACGTTCCCGGCGCGCTCCACGATGGGTTCGGCCAGAACGGGGGCCACCACAATCTTAGGTTCCAAAGATTTCGCCAGTACCGCCGCGGCTTTCTTTTCGGCGCGGCTGGCGCGGAACGCCTGGATCTTTTCGCCCACCGCTAGAAACGCGTTGCCGAAGGCCCTTACCAAGGCCGGGCGGATTTCGCCGTAGGCTTTTTCCATCATCGCCCACACCTGCATGCCCAAGTAGAGAAGAATTCCTACCACCGCCACACCGGCTTTGGAAAAGCCTAGCCATACGTACAGACCAAGATCGCGCACGGAAATTTTCGTGGAAAGGCTGATCGCAAACAGAAACACGCAGGCCGTGAAAAGCGCGGCGCCCGCGGTATTCAAGTACGATTGGAAGAAACCGCCGAGAAGGTCGCCCACGATTCCGCCGAGCGAGAAATACGTGCCGCCCACGAAGAGCGGCTTACGCACGAGGCCGAAGCTCGCGGCGGTGGCCACCAAGAGCAAAAGGTAATTCGCTGTGGCAAGTGCCCACGTCTGGCGAGAGATGCGGCGAAAAAGCGCGATGCCGGCCAAAAAGAAAATGGTGGCCTGCATAAATGCGGCGGCGCCCAAAGCCTGCCAGAGAAACGAGGCCCAGTGGCTGCCCAAGATACCCGCGAGATTTTTTGCCGGCGCGCGCGAAGAGGTAAAGAAAGAGGGATCATGATTCGAATACGAGCAGAGCGCTAGCAGAGTAAACACCGCTAAGAAGAGAAAGAACAAGCCCAGAAGGTCTTGCAGTAAAGTGGACGTGGAGGTGGAAGAACTCTTTTTAGAACCCGCGCTGGAAGCCATATGTATATGGTAGGAAAAAAAATTCGCGAACCCAATGCTAATTTCCGCCTACCTGGCGGAAGCACGTTACCGTGTAGAATTTGTGCCTGGTGTCAGGTAAATTGATAAAATTCTTTTTGTTGGTATTGACACAAAGAGCGCCCTGCTTAAATCTGTTAGTGAAGTTACATCTTTGGGTGAAGTTCGCTGAAAACGCTGGAAAATTAATTTTTCGGAAATTCGGCGACCTCCACCCCGAGAAGATCCTGATGCCAAAATAAGAGCTGCGAAAAGTTTTTCGCAGTGAGATTAGGCGACAAGATCGGTAACTCGGGTTGAGAAGTTTAACGTAGTACGTTTGCGAAAAGCTGCTTCCGCTAGAAGGAAGCGAACTAAAACAGGAGTTAAGTGATGAGAAATCTATTTGTATTGGCAGTTGCAAGCTTGATTGCAACCTCTGCCTCGGCAGCTGAAATGAAATGGAACGGTTCTGCTGGTTGGCGCTTCAGCCACACCAAGTATGATGACAGCTTGGGTTCGAAAGTTGCTGCGGGCACCACTGCCGGCAAAGACACTTCGACCATTACCAGAAAAGCCTACGACGTGCGCGCTAACCTCGGTGTTACCGGTGGTTGGGAGCAAGTTGAGTGGGGAATGGGTCTTCGCACCACCAACGCTCGTAACGACGATTATATCGGCGTTCAGAACGCTACCGACCGTACCTTCGGTCTCGAGCAAGCTTGGTTCCGTTACCTCAAAGATTTCGGTTCTGTGAACGCCGCTCTCACCATCGGCCGCCAAAAGAACGTATTCGCTTACGACATGGGCGCACAGTCCTTGTTCGATAACGACGTTCGTTTCGACGGCTTCGGCTGGAATTTCAAATTCGGTATGTTCGGCCTCAACGCCGCTCAGTACATCACTGGCGCGAAAGACCGTGCAACCATCAACTCTTCTTCTGCTTACATCAAGACGGAAGCCACGGAAGCTGTAGCTAACACTCGCTCGCACTTCAACACCATGATGGGCGTTCAACCTACCATGAACTGGAAGTTCGCTGACGAGATCGAAGCTATGTTCGCCGTTGGTTACTACTTCTGGAATGACGCTACCAACAACAACCTTTCTGGTGGCGGTAACACGAACACTGCATTGAACACTGGTACCCCTGCTGTTCAAGCTCCTGCAGCGTTCAACATCCACAACCCCCGTCAATGGCAGTTCCTCACCAGCTGGACCTTGCCTTACAACTTGGCTTTCACTGGCGAGTTGATCATGAACGCAAAGAACAAAGCTAACTACGACGTTGGAACCGTTACTGGTTACGGCGCAGCCTTGGCTAAAACCGGCGTGAGCAAAACTGCTTATGCTCTCGGTTTGACCTACGGCAAGCTCCGCAAAGCCCACGATTTCTCGGCTAGCTATACCTTTGCTCGCAAAGGCATTGCTTCCGTAATCGGCGCTTACTCCAACGAGACCTTCCTCCCGGACAACAAAGGTCACATCATCACTGTTGGCTACAACATTGCTGATAACTTCACTCTCGGCGCAGCTGCCATGCTCATGAAAGAGATCGAGAAGAAAGTTACCACCACTGGTGCCGCCTATGCCGGTGCGAACAGTGCCCAAGCTCAGAAGACTCGTTACCTCGAGTTGACTGCTGGCGTTTCGTTCTAACTAAACGTAAGAAGCACTTAACTTCTTAGCCAATACAAAGGAACGGGGAGAGTCCGAAAGGATTCTTCCCGTTTTTCTTTTTTAGGGTTTCATTAGGATCTATTTAGCTTCTTTGCGCGCGCAATATTTTGCTCTATCGTTATCCCAGACACCAACCTCCGGAGAAACGCATGCGAAAGATTTTTGCCGCTCTTTTACTTTTGTCCCTAGCCGCCCCCTATGCCCAAGCCGAAATGAAGTGGAGCGGAGGCTCCGGCCTGCGCTACCTGAACCGCGAGCTGAACGACGGTTTAGAGGCCAAGAACGCCGCCGGAAAAGATACCTCCAAGGCCACCAATAAGCGTTACGAGCTTCGTGCGGCGCTTGGCGTGTCCGAAGGTAGCGAGCACCTCGACTGGACTGTGGGCATGCGTACCCAAAGCAGTCAGATCAGCGAATGGGTGCAATTTTCTAATAGTGCAGACCTAACCTTCGGCCTCGAGCAGGCGAACGTGCGTTTGCATACCAACGAGTGGCTCGCGAGCGAATGGGCCGTGGTGATCGGACGCCAGAAGGCCGCTTTCCTCTACGACAGCGTGGGCCAGGGTTTTCTCGACCGCGACAATCGCTGGGATGGCCTCGGCTGGAATTGGAAGCACGGTGCTTTCGGATTCAACGCTGCCCAGTACGTGCTCGGTGCCACTAATCGCGGAACCCCCGCGCAACCCTCTACTTATACTTCTACCGAAGCCACCCAGGCAGTGGCCGATACGCGCTCGCACTTCGGCGTGCTCTATAGCTTGCAGCCCACCTTCGACTGGAAAGTGAGCGACGACGTTAAAGCGGTATTTGCGCTCGGTTACCATAACTGGTCTGGCACCGGCGGATCCTCCACCAGTAACTGGTATAGCAACCAAGTGCACGGCGGTGTGGCAGCTCCTTCTACCGGCGCGGCGTTGGCCACTGACGTGAACGTAATCATGAACAATACCCGCCAATGGCAGCTGCTCACCGACTGGACTCTTCCGTACTCGCTACGCTTCGTGGGCGAATATATCCGCAATAAGACCGTTTACTACGGCGGCATTGCTCCCGTGAATATCACGGCGAGAAAAGCTAGCCGCGATGGTTATAGCCTTTCGTTGATCTATGGCGTGGCGAAGAAAGCCAACGAGTGGACTGTTACCTATACCTTCGCTGACCGGGGAATCGCTTCGGTGATCAATACCTTCACCAACGGCGATGCGCCGGCCGATAACCGCTCCCACATGTTCGAAGGCAAGTACATGCTGGCCGATAACTTGGCGCTCGGCGGAAAGTTGCAGTACCACAAAGAGAAAGGCCGCGTGGGCGGCGAAGGCGTGGCCCTCGCCACTCCGAACGAGAAGCGCCTGCAGAAGCAGCGCCGGATCGAGTTGTATAGCGCTATTAGTTTCTAGGTTTCCCTCGCAAGCTACGTTGAAAGGGGAGAAGGCTAACGCTTTCTCCCCTTTTTTTGCCCGGTGGCCGTGCCTTGAGCTTCCCGCCGAGATTCGCTATAAGCAAAGCTGCAGTTCAGGCATAGCTCAGTGGCAGAGCACTTCCTTGACATGGAAGGGGTCCGCGGTTCAATCCCGCGTGCCTGAACCAATTCAGTCTATTTTTCAGTCCTAAATTTTCGCCGCGCCAAAGGTTTTTCCGATTAGTATGGAGCTCATGTTCCAGGCTCTGCAGCAGAACAAATTGTTTTCCTGGCCGGAAGAGCTCTTCAATCTCTTTTTTCCGATCTGCCTGCTTCCGCTCGTGGCTTTGACTGCGATTTTTGGCCATGGCTGGGTGGGTGGTTACTATTTTTACTTCGTTTTCCTCTCCAATATTTTACTGCTGAATATCGGGCACACGGTGCTTTCTTTTTATGTGCTGCGTTTCCCTGAAGGGCAGGAATTTTTACGGCAAATCTCCTGGAAGGAATGGACTGGTTTGCTAACGTGCGGGCTAGGGGGGCTCGGAATATTTTTGGCCACCGGCTCGCTGGAGAACCTGGCGGGCCTGCGGGCTAGTGGAGTGGGGCCGGGGACCCTGGCCATTTTTTTACTGAAGCTTTTTGCCACTTGGCACCTGATCTTCCAGGTAAGGGGGATTATGCTGGTCTACGGGCAGGGCGCGAACACGGGGCGGCCGGATTTGGATCGAAAAATGTTCTTCGGGATATTTTGCTGTGTTCTCTTTGGCGCGGCGTTGCCTTTCTTTCATCTTACCAACCGGGAGTTTTTGCTGGAGTCGGCTGAAGAAAAAGTGCGTGCGATCTTTGTGGGCGCCGCGATCGGCATGGCGGGAGTGATCGTGTGGAATAATTCCCGCGGCGAAACGAAAAACTGGAATAAGAGTCTCTTTCTTCTGCGCCTGTTTATTTTGCCTTTTTATATCATTACTCCGCTCGCGGTTTTCGCCGGGCAGGCCACGCATGGATTGGAGTCGATTTTTTTCTTTCGCCGCCTGCAGAAAAAAACGGAAGCCAAGGTAAGCGGTTGGGCCTGGGTGCTGGGTGTGCTCGTGGTGAGCCTCATGGGCATCCCGGTGGTATTCGGTGATTCTTCGCGCCTGGATTTTGCGCCGCTCGCAGGCTATTGGGAGCCCGCCCGCGTGAACTTGTTTTTGAACGTGGTGGTGGCCATTTCCCTGACCACTTCGCTGCTGCATTTCTATATCGAATCGCGTATGTACCGTATGCGCAATCCGGCGGTACGGAATACGCTCGGTAAGCTCCTCACGTAATTGCCGCGGCTCCCAATACTAAACTAGTTGAGTTTATTTCAAGCGGCACGAGCTTTGCTATTTGTCTCCCGCGTGGCCCTGGCGGCCCGCTGATTTTTAGGGGGAGAAATGAAAAATAAAGGCAAAAAGTATTTTTTATCGGCTGCGTTATTGGGTCTGCTACCAATGGCAAGCCACGCAGCGGTGGAAGCCACCGCGATGGTGAGTCCGGCTACTGGGCCGGCGATGATGGATAATGGAGTAATTCCCGTACCGAATAGTCCCGTCTCCGAAGATCTCCACGCCAACGTGGAAGCTACGAACGTGGTGGCGGCCGCTTTCTCGAGGGTTCATCACGTAAATATGATGGAAATCGAAATGGGCAAATTGGCCATGGAAAAAGGGCAAAGTAAAATCGTAAGGGACTACGGGGAACGCCTGATGCGGGATCACCAGGTGAACGACCGCAAGCTCATGGCGTTCGCGGAGGATAAAAATATTCCGGTAGATCGCAGTTCAGTGCTCAGCGCGGAAGAAACCGCCAAGGAGCGGGCTAGCTCCGACAGCCTGCGGAGCGCGATGCTGGAAGACTTTGACCGCTTATTCCTCGCGAAAATGGTGGAAGGGCACGCCAAGGCGGTGCAGGAGCTTTCCGGCGCCATCGAAGGAATGCCCAGCGGCGCTCCGCGTTCTTATTTAGCGAAGGTAAGGCCGATCATCAGCCAGCACGAAAAGCTAGCCACCATTTTGCTCGAGAAACAGTCTGGTTAAATATTTTATATAGAGGAGAAATTTTATGATGTATCAAAGTGAGAGAAGCTGGGGAACGGTTTCCGACTATAAACGCGATTCGGCCATTGCCGGCGCTGAAGCCGGCCTGATCAGCGGGCTGGTGATGATGCTAGCGTTAATGGTGTATACGGCCGCGCTTGGGGAGGGTTTCTTTTTTCCCCTTCAGCAAATTGCCGCTACTTTCCTGGGAGTAGAAGCCTTGATCGGCGGGGTGGGAACGATTCTCCTCGGCGCGGCGATTCACTTTGCGGTGGCCGCGGCGTGGGGCACCGGTTTCGGCCTGATGATTCCTCCGGTTACCTCTTCTTCCTCGGCTGCGGGGTGGGGAGCAGTCTATGGAGTGGGAGTATGGCTGGTAATGACCTTTGTGGCTTTGCCTATTTTTGATCCCGTGATGAGTGATCGCGTGGCCCTTTACAGCGGCTGGTGGTTCACCTCGCACTTGCTTTACGGAGCGGTATTGGGTTTAACCCCAGAACTCACTCAGCAGATACTGGTGAGTGAAACGCATTCGGAAACTTACCGCCGGGCGGCTTAGTTCGACTTTCGTAGGTGGGGAAGGGCGCTACCTCGGTAGCGCCCTTTTTTTCGCCTTGGTCGGGTGTCTAAAAGTTAGGCACTCCGGGAAGCCCTAAGGGCTATTCCCTGGTAGTTCAGGCCGGTTCCTCGTGGCATGGAACCTGCTTTTTCAGCCATATGAAACCATTTATCTATTTGATCACCATCGTAGCCATGGCCTCCAACGCAATGGCGATGGGTGGAAAAAAACAGCAAGATCCCTTACTGCCTTCTGGTTTAGTAAATGCGCTGGGCGCTAACGTGGCGGCCCAGGCCGTGGATCCTTCGCTGGCTTTTGCCAACTGGTGCCAGGCGCGCCTAGGCCGCCTTAGCCCGGATCAAGCTCAGTGCGTTACCCAATTGAGCTACCGCTTTAGCAAGGCTCCCCACCGCGAATTATGGAGCAGCCCCGTGAAGGTTACCACTAACGATACGGTTAGCGTTACTTCGAGCGGTTCCCCCAAGATTTTGGTGGGCCTAAACGAGACCCCGGAGATACCTGCGAATGGAAGCTTCGTGGCGAACGAGGAAGGCGTGCTCGCTTTTTCCGCCCCAGGTAAAGGAAAGAAGTTTTCCGTAACCGAGGTGCAGGTAAAACGTTGTTTTGAGTCCAGCGGAAAAAACGCGCTCTGCGCGGAAAATGAAACTACCGCGGAAGATCAAACCCGCAAGGCGAATAAGAACGAGCGGCGCAAACGGCCCGCTTCCGCCGGCGCGGCGCGCTTTGCTTCCTAAACTTTCAGCGTAAATGGATTGAAGTCGGTGCGGTAGTCGAAGTGGTCTTCACTCTCGGCGCGCTTGAGGAAATTCACCACCAGGTAGGTTACCGGCGTCACCAAGGCTTCCCATCCCACTTTAATGCAATAGTTGCCGATCATCACCTTGATGAGCAAATCATTGGGCCAAGTTCCGTAAAAGGCGATTGGGTAGAAGATCAGGGTATCCACGGCTTCTCCGGCGATCGTGGAACCGATAGTGCGCAGCCAAAGAAGCTTGCCCTTGGTGGCGATCTTCATCTTCGCGAGCACGAAGGAATTGCAAAACTCCCCGCAGAAAAAAGCCACGAGGGAGCCGATCACGATTCTCGGCGTGGAAGCGAATACGGTAACGAAGGCCTCCTGGTGGGCCCAACCTTCAGCCGGCGGCAGCGCGAGCACGAACCAGGTCATGAAGGAGGCGAAGATCATAGCGGCGAACCCCGCCCAAACGACGCGCCTCGCCTGGGCGTAACCGTATACTTCGGTGAGCACGTCGCCGAAAATATAGGAGATGGGGAAAAATAGCACCCCGGCGCCGAAGCTAAATCCGCCCACCGTCGCTATTTTCGATGCGCCGATTAAATTCGAGCAGAGAAGCACGCAAACGAACGCGGCCATCACGAAATCATAGTAGCGGAACTGGCGGGTGGGCATGGGCAACCTCCGGGTATTGGGAGATAGTATGCTTTGGATTTAGATGAGGCCCAACTAAATTATTCTATGCCGCGCGTTTCAGATAGAGTCGAGCCTGCTCCAGCGCCCTGGCCTCGAGCTTACGCAGTTCTTTTTTATCGGAGTGAACGCCGATCACGCTGAAGAGGCGATCGAGCTCGAATGCGCGGGTAATTTGAGTTTTGCAGTCGAAGCGCTCGTCGGTGAGGCGCTTGGCCGGGTTATCTCCCCAGAAAAGCAGGGAGCCGCGAGGCGCCTCTTCCCGCAGCCGCTGGAGAAGCGAGAAGTCGGCGGCGTCGGTTTCCACGTTGCCCGTTTCGGCAGTGCCGTAGGAAACGAA
This sequence comes from Bacteriovoracia bacterium, assembly GCA_050246755.1. Classification (GTDB taxonomy): domain Bacteria; phylum Bdellovibrionota; class UBA1018; order CAIPTA01; family CAIPTA01; genus JAKFYM01. The sequence goes on along the minus strand of JBFWVL010000001.1, from coordinate 724,386 downwards.
TCGCAGCTTCGTGCCGCCCACGATCACCTTGGGGCTAGTGATTCCGAGCGGAAGATAGCCGGGCTTGGCGGCGAGTGTGCGCGCCGCGCGCTCGAGGGCGTGGGCGAGCAGGAGCGCCACCCTTTCGGCGCCCAATTTTTGCAGGAATGGCTGGCGGAATTCCCGCGGAGATAGCACCCAAAAATCTCCGTTCACGTCTTTGGGCAAAAATTCGCAGGATTCGGCGAGTCCGGTCCAGATGGAGCGTAACTCCAGTTCGAATCCACGCAGTAGCTTATTCAGCGATGAAGAGCGCTGCACCTGCCGCGAAAATTTCGGCTCAGCGAGGGCCTCGGCGCCCACGAGGTAACGAACCTCTTCCGATTTATTGAAATGTAAATGTCCCCATCCGTCCATATGCTCTACGGCGAGGCCGCCGCTATTGCGAGAGATCGCCATCAGGCGCTCGTTTTTTTCCTCGGCGATATGCTGGCCCACGGCCGAAAGGATTTCCAGGCCGAGAGATTCGGTGAGCAGCTCCATGAGGGTGGCATCGAGGGGGTGAATCCGCTCTCCTTCGTCGGCCATGATACAAAGCACCACGCGCACGCGGCCCTCCTGGGTGAGCGGCAAAGCCAAGCTGCTGTGGCGGAGCCCTTTTTCCTGCAGGTCTTTACCGAGCTCTTCCGCCACGGGAGCGTAGAGGATATGCCCTTCTTTGCACACGCGGCGAAGGAAAGGGCCAAGCTTGCGGGGTTCGGCACGATTTTCGGGAGAAATAGCGTCGGGGCCAGCCGAGGCGAGCACGAGTCCCTGAGAGTTCTCCACCGAAATCACGCTAACCCGCGCCGCTCCCCACTCCGATTCGATAAATTCGCAGAGCGCGTGGAGACGGCGTTCCCCGTGCACGAATCCCTGCAGCACCTCGCGGCACTCCGCGGCGAGCTGTAGGCTGCGCTGGCGCACGTAGTGAAAACGATGGAGGCGCCAAACGCCCGCCGCGAGCACGAAGCTGGCAGCCGCTACGAAGATACGCTGGCCGTCGAAAAGAGAAAGGTAGCGGCCGGTGGAGAAGGCGAGCAGGGCGAAAGGAAATAGAAGAAGGGAAAAGTGAAAGAGCAGGGGGCTGGTGCCGGAGCGTTTCAGGATCCGCTTCCATTCCGTGCCGGCAATGGCCACGAAAGTGCTGTAGGCCAGAAGCGAGGCCTGGAATGCGAGAAGGAAGTAGAAGTGTGCATAGCGGATATCGGGGGCATAAGCGAGGGCGCCGAGCGAAACCAGGAAGCAGCCGGTGAAAATACGATTGAGCCAGGGCGCTTCGGCGCGCGTTAGTCCGCGTTCCACGCAGGAGCGGTCGCTGAAGCGTCCACCCATCACGAGCGCCGCGTGGGACCACGCGCAGACGAAGAGGGCTAGGCGTTGCGCAAAGAGGTGTAGGTCTACTGACCAGGTGAGGGGCACGAATAGGCGGGAAACTTCATGGCTGAGCAAGAGATAAGCGGAAAGCCCTCCGAAGAACCAGCGCAGTTCTTGGCGAGGGTAGATCCAGCCGTCGATGGTCTGCTGGCGTAGGTAGCTAACTAGGTAGACCCAGGCGAATACGAGAAAAAGAAAGGAAGCTAGAGGCCAGTATAGCGGCGCGAGCACTTTCGTAACAGGATAACGGGCGTCCACCACCCGCACCTTGGCGCCCACGGGAATAGAGGCTTCTCGGTCGAAAATGGCGGTAGCGCGCACAGAAAGGATGGGCGAAATTTTTCCCTGAATCGGCTGCAGAGAATAGAGGCGGGGCAGGAAGCCGGCAAAAAAATGCTGATCGAATAGCACACCGGTACCGCCGAGGCGCGTGTTTTCCCAGAAGAGCTGATCGCTCTCCCTAACGTTCGTGATGAAGAGGCGCTCGCCTTCCTGCACTTCGCCCTGTAGCTGAATTTGGCAGAGGCTTGCCCGCTCCGCCGTTTGCTGGCAACGCACGTCGGAAACCGTGCTGGCAAAAAGCGGAAGAGGGAAAAGAAGCAAAAGCAGACTAAGCCGCATGCTTACCTCCCCAGAGGGGTTCGAGGATTTTTTCTACCTGGGTTTTCAGTTCATTGCGTACTTTGAAGGGGAGGGACGCGGAACCGTTGCGGAAGGCTTCCCGGAACTGCGCGGGATTTCCACAGCTGTTCAGGGTGAGCGCCGCGCACAGGGCGAGAATGAATTCGAACGGCAGCGTGGGAGACCAAGCCGTCTCCTCGGATTCAGGATACTGATGCACGGCAAACTTGCAGCCCGCGAGCACCCTCTCGCGGAGCGCTGGCTTACCCACACAGTAGGCTAAGCGGATCGAGAGCGCGTGGCGGGAAGGGGGAAGATCGTAGAGGTAGGCGAGGGCGTGAGCGAAGCGGGCCCGTTCTTGCGCGCAGGTTTTTTCACCTTCGGAGAGGCCTTCCGGCGCGGCTAATTTTTCGGCGCGCTCGAGTTCGTGATTGATGATGTGCTGGCGCTGCCCTTCGATCTTCAGCATAAGGCGATGGCGAAAATCCTCTACGCTTTCCTCCGCATGCGCTTCGAGCAGCGCACAGCCGGCCGGTGGTAGAAAAGAGGCAGGAAACGAATCGCAGTAGATAATGATGTGCGTGAAGGGAATTTCCAGGGCGTGAGCTTCGTCGATCAGTTCGCGAAGCTTGGTCTCGGTAGCCGAGAGACAAACGAAATATCCCTGCCAGTCTTCAGGGTTCAACGCCCGCAGGCTTGCGCTCTGTTCTCCCTCGAGCGCGGGAAACGGTAGATCGCCCGCGGCGATGAGAGGATATTTTTTCCGGAGGTCCTGGGAGCGTTCCACGTGTTTTCCTCAATTGCTATTCGGCTGAGGAAAGTGATTTCCTTACTAAAATCGCGAAAACAGGGGTGAATTTGGGAAATGTGCGGAACCGTGAGGCGCTTGGCGGAAGGGTGGAAAATCGAGTCTAATTTGCTGAGATTGCTTACTTTTCTATGGTTACCACGGCGTTGCCGGAGCGCCGCTCGATCCGCACCCCTACGTCTTCTTCGTAGTGCTTTACGATCACATCCACACAGGTGTCTCCGAGCTGCAGCCCCACGAGACGGAGCTCACGGAGTTCGGCGGGGAGCCGCGGTTTGAAAAAAGTAATTTTGTTTTCCTGCGCGTTGATGCGAATTCCCAGCAGAGATTGCACCAGCGCGTAGATTCCCGCCGAAGCCCAGGCTTGTGGCGAGCAGGCTACGGGATAGAGCGTGGGCGGATCACCGTCGCGGGCCGGAAATCCACAGTAAACCTCTGGCAGCCGTGCGAGCTCCATATAAGTACTCGCCCTGAAGAGACCATTGAATATCTTTTCCACTTCGGCCTTAAATCCGGCTCTCGCGAGGCCCAGGGTGATCAGCGCGGTATCGTGGGGCCACACCGTTCCGTTGTGGTACGACATCGGATTATAGCGGCTAGCGTCGGTGGCCAGCGTGCGGATCCCCCAGCCGGAATACATTTTTTCGCTCATGAGAGTTTCCACGAGTGGCCGCATGCGTTCCGGTTTCACGATGCCGGAAAACAGGCCGTGGCCGGGGTTCGAGCTCACTACCCGGCAAGGCTTTTTCGCGCCGTCGAGGGCGAGCGCGTAGGTGCCGAGCTCCGGCAGCCAGAAGACGGCATCGAATTTTTCGCGCAGGCGCAACGATTCCTTTTCCAGGCGATCGCCGAGTTCCACCATATTCATTTTCCGTGCAAGTTTCGCCATGTGCAATTTAGCGCTGTACACATAGCCCTGCACCTCGGAAAGCGCGATCGGCCCTTCGGCGTCGGTTCCGTCGGCGTGGAACACGCAATCCTGCGAATCTTTCCAGCCTTGGTGTTTAAGCCCGCATTCGGCACTGGAACTATATTCCACGAATCCATCGCCATCGAGATCGCCGTAGGTTTCTATCCAGTGCAGCGCGCGCTCGAGGCTTGGCCAGAGGCGCCGGATGAGCTCAAAGTCGCCGGTGCGCTCGTAGTATTCACCGGCGAGCACGAGAAAAAGCGGAGTGGCGTCCACGCTTCCGTAGTAGCGGCCGAAGGGAATTTCTTTCAAAGCGGCCATTTCGCCCTCGCGCACTTCGTGTACGATTTTGCCCGGGTTCGCGTCGGCCTCGGGAATATTCTCGGTAGCCTGGGTGCGCGCGAGAAACTCTAGCACTCCGCGCGACATCTCCGGGTTCGCCCAGAGGCACTGCAGGGCGGTGATGATACCGTCGCGCCCGAAAGGGCAGCAGTACCAGGGAATCCCGGCATAGGGATAAGGAGCGCCGAAGTCGGTATCGGTGGTCATCATCACGAGATCGTCGCGGGATCGTTCGAGCCAGAGATTGAAAGGCTCGTTCTGGGTTAATATCTGGCAATACTGGGCTTTTCCCACCGCGTGGGTATCGCGCACGGCGCCCTGGCCCTCGGAACAAGGCATTACTTTGCCGGGTTTTCCCGCGGAGAAAAAATGGCAGGAAATCTCGAACGAATGAACTCCCTGCGCGGGCACGCGGAGAGTAAAATGGACGCGGTCGCTCGTGATTTGCCCAGGAGTGAAGCTGAGCTCTACCCTCGTGCTCCGCACCACGCCGTCGAGGCCGCGGTAAGAAAGTAGAATTTGATTTCCGGTCACGATGGTCTCGAGTTTCTCGCCCCGGCGCGGCCGTTTCATTCCGCGGATTTCGAAGATGTCGCGGTAGTCGGAGTTGAAGCGGACGCAGGCCTCGAGCTCGATCGCCTCCGCGCAGTAGTTGGAAATGGTAAACTGCTCGTAGCTACAAGCCCCGAGGATAAATTTATCCCGCTGGATGTATAGGCTGCCCTTGTCGATTTTTCTTTGCGCCTTGGTATGCATGTCGGGGTTCGTCATCTCCACCTTCATGAGGCCATTGTCGTTGCGGAGTGTGGAGTTTAGCAGCAGGGGCCGGGCACTATTGCCGATGGTAAATTCGAATTCTGATAAGTATCGGGTGCCGCGGTGATATATGCCTAGCTCGTCATTGCTGATCGGATAGAGATCTCCGTGGCGATCGAAGATCCCGAAGGTTTCCCCCTGCTTCAGGATGCGTGTTTCGGTTTCCGCGAGGGTGGCGCTGGCCGAAACGTAGTATTGATCGGGGTTTTTCTGCTCTTGGCTCATCCCGCTCTCCAGCCCGCTGGCTGTGATGGGGCCGTAAGCGGGATCACCTGGCCGCCGCGTTGTTCGATGAGGCTTTCGTAAACCGAAAGATAATCGCGAGCCATTCTCTCGGCGGAAAAATGTTTTTCGAAGGAAGCGCGGCAGCCGGCGCGATCGATTCCCTTTAAGGTATGCACCGCCGCCGCCGCCTCTTCCACGGAGCGCACGATAAATCCATTTTCCCTCTCGCGAACGATCTCGGGAACCGAGCCTTCTCCGTAGGCGATCACCGGCGTGCCCGTGGCCATGGCCTCGATCATCACGAGCCCAAATGGTTCCGGCCAGTCAATCGGGAAAAGTAGCGCTTCGGCATTGCCGAGGAATTCGCTTTTTTGGCCCTCGTTGATTTCACCGATAAATTCCACGTGGGGTTGCCGGAGAAAGTGCGCCACGCCTTGGTAGTAGGATTCGTCGGCCTTATCGATCTTAGCGGCGATCTTGATTTTCTTTCCGGCGATCCGGGCAATTTCGATGGCCCGGTCTACGCGCTTTTCCTTGGATATTCGGCCCAGAAACGCGAGGTAGTTTCCCGCCCGGGGGTGAAAATTCAGCAGTTCCAGCGGCAAGCCGTGATGAACGGTTCTTATCCAGTTCGCGAAAGCCAGCGGCAAGCGCTGGTGGTCGGAGATAGAAACCAGCGGTAAGTCGTCGAACTCGTAGTAAAGATTCTTAATGTCGGGAAGGTCGAGTCGCCCGTGCAGTGTGGTTACGCTAGGAATATTTAATCTCCGCGCTAGCGGCAGGTGCAGTAGATCGGTATGAAAATGAATGATATCGAAATCGCCCGCTTCGGCTTCCACCATGGCCAGCTCGAGCACATGATGCGGAATTGGATCCCGGCAGCTTTTGTCGAGGCGTAGAGCGCGGCGGCAGGGTGCACGCAGCCGGGCCCCGGTGCGAGAATCTCCGCTGGCGAATAAAGTCACCTCGTGTCCTAAGTTCATCAGCGCGTCCGACAAGTAGGCTACGACTCTTTCGGTTCCGCCGTAGAATTGGGGGGGCACGCTTTCGAAGAGAGGCGATACCAAAGCGATCCGCATATATTTCCTTTCAAACAAACGGTATATAAAGCCTCTAGTATATGTAGCGGTTTCTATGCGCCTTGTCAGGACAGCAGACTGCCGCAGGTAAACGAATGGCGGAAATTTGCCGCCCAGGGTAGGATTTCCCCATGAAAATCAATCGTGCCTATGTATTGCTCGTTTTTTTTATTCCCGGCGTAGTTTTGGCGGATTGGTCGAAACTACCTTCGCGGGAATTTTCCGTTCCAGATTACCCGGCGGAAGGCTCGGCGGCGTATAAGCGAGACTATGACACGCTCCTTCAGCTGCAGAGTACTCGAAGCGAAATGGACTGCGCTTTGGCCAGGAAGCAAAGATTCCCATTCTTTGCCGCTCTATTCGGAGAATCGGCGGGAATTTTTTCTGAACCGGAAATCACCGCGCTCACGCCGCTTTTCACCAAAGTAACGAAACTGTCCGATCGTATCACCGACTATTTCAAGCACAAGTTCGAACGGCCGCGGCCCTTCGCCGTGGATAGACGGATCGTTCCCTGTGCCGATAAGCCGGAAGGCGCGCTGTCTTACCCCAGCTCGCATACCGCGATCGCCGCGGCGGATGCCTGTGTGCTGGCGGAGTTATTTCCCCTTCGCGCGAAAAAAATTCTGGATTACGGAAATTATTTAGGCGATTTGCGTGCGATCGTGGGAGTTCATCATCCGAGCGACGTAGAAGCGGGCAAAGCGCTCGGCAAAAGTATTTGCGCGCACTTGCTGGCCGACGAAGAATTTCAGTTGGAGCTAAAGGAAATCAAAAAAGGCCTTTGAAGCGCTAGTTGGCGCTTTGGGATTGGCCGGCGCCGGCTTCGGCATTCACTTTATAAAGGCGCGAGTCGAATTTCTTCGCGAATTCTTTCGTTACATTCTGCATATTCGCCAGCGCGTCGGCGGCCTGCGCTAGCTGCGTTTTGCAGGCGGCTAGGCTTTGCGGAGCCGCGGGATCTAGCGAGTCGCTTTCCAGGTGAAGCTTGGAGCGGATCTCGGCGAACCAGGAAGCATCGGAAAAATCCCGTAGCCGCTGCGTGACCTTTTCTTTTTGCTTCAGCAACGCGCGTAGTTCTTCTTTGCAGCTTCCCAGCTCGGCCGATTTCGTCCCGGCCTGCGGAGGTTTAATGGTCACCGCTGATTTCAGGCGGATATCGCGCGAGGAAGAGCCCACCAAGATAGAGAAGTTTCCGGGCTTGATGGTCCAAGCGTGGGTTTTGTCGTTCCAATAGCGGAAGGCTTCCGCGTCGAGCGTGAAGGAGACCATGCGCGATTCGCCGGGGCGCAGAGAGATTTTTTCGAAGCCCTTGAGCTCTTTGGGCGCGCGCTCCACCTCCGGACTTTGCTCGCCCACGTAGAGCTGCACCGCCTCGGCCCCCGCTACTTTTCCGCTATTGGTGAGCTTCATCGTCACTTTTACTTTAGGGTCCTTTTGATTGTCGCTCACGGCATCTACTTTCAGGTCGGAATACTGAAAAGTGGTATAGGAAAGACCGTGGCCGAACGCGAACTCGGGCTCGATATTTTTCGCGTCGTAACCTCGATAACCTTCGAGTACCCCTACTTTGCCGTAGTCGATTTTGTCGCTTTGGCCGTGGTAGTAGGTGGCGGAGGGCGAATCTTCGAGTTTTTTCGGCAGCGTTACGGGAAGCTTTCCGGAAGGATTCACCTTCCCGCTCACGATTTCAGCCAGCGCCGTTCCCCCTTCTTGGCCTGGAAACCAGGCCTGCAGGATGGCGGGAACTTTGTCTTTCCACTTATCCATCAACACGGGGCCGCCGGTATTCACGATCACGGTGGTGCGAGGATTGGCTTTGGCTACTTCGAGGATCAGCTGGTCCTGATCGCCGGGAAGATAAAGACTTTTGCGGTCGATAGACTCGCCTTCGGAATCATTGGAGGTGCCCACCACCACCACGGCGGCATCGGCCTTTTTGGCAAGCGCCACGGCTTCAGCGATGTCGGCCTCAGGCTGGGCCCAGGCGAGAGAGAATTTAAAATTGTCGGCTTCGTTGCGGTACTCGATCTTGATATCGTGCAGGCCGGCATCGAGGTGCTCGATCTTCACGCGGTTATCGCCGCCATCGCCGCGTAGATCGAAATAGTCCTGCACCACTTTGCCATCCACGATCACGCGGTAGGCCCGCCAGGTTACGCCCATGTCGAACGTTACCGGGCCGGCTTTTTCCACTCGCAGTCTTCCGGTCCAGCGGGCGGAATATTTTCCCATCTGCAGTTTCGGATCGGGGGTGGCGGTATTCCATATCTGGATATCGGGCTCGGTGCGTTTGATAATGGGCTTGCCTTTAAGTTCTTCGTTATCGAAGTATTCTACTTGAAATCCGCCCACCGTTTGTCCCTTGGCGTTGCGCGAGCTCACGAGTTTCTCGTTGATCAGCTCCCAGTGATCGGGAACCTTCACGCCTTGCGCGTACACCACCTTCACGTTCGGGCCGAATTGCTTTTTGATCCCGTCGAGCACGCTCACGTTTTTATAGGGACTCACTTGCCCGCTGCCGCCAGCATGGTGGCGGATCGTGTCGGCGTTCGGCCCGATCACCGCGATGGTCTTGATTTCCGCCGGCCGCACCGGCAGCGCCGATTTTTCGTTTTTCAAGAGCACGATCGCTTCGCGGGCGCCCTCGAGCGCAACCTGCTGATTCTCTTTGCTGTTGAGGTCGGTTTTATTCGCGACTGGCTTCTCGTCCATCGCGCCGATTTTGTAGAGCGCGCGCATCATTCGGCGGATCTTGTCGTTCACGAGTGAAATCGGCACCGCGCCTTTTTCCACGGCTTCTTTGATCGGAGCTCCCATGTGCAGTCCGTAGGGCATCTCGAGGTCGAGGCCCGCGTTCGCGGATTTCACCCCATCGTAGGTGGATTCCCAGTCGGAAACGATGAATCCCTTGAAGCCGAGGCCTTCTTTGATCAGGCCGGTGAGCAATTCTTTATTTTCGGCGGCGTGCACTCCGTCGACCAAATTATAGGAAGACATAATGGACTCCGTGCCCGCTTTCACCGCGGCCTCAAAGGCCGGGAGCTCGAGTTCGTGGATCGAGCGTTCGTCGGCGTGCATGTCCACCCAGTTTCGGTTTATTTCCTGATTATTGAGCAGAAAATGCTTCGTGGAGCTCAGCACTTTTACATCGGCGGTCCCTTTTACATAGGCCGAGGAAAAACGCGAGTTGAGGTAGGGATCTTCGCCGAAGCACTCATAATTCCTTCCGCTTTGGGGCACACGGTAGAGCGTAACGCAGGGGCCGAGAATCATGTTTTTCCCGTAGGCCCGCACTTCGCGGCCGATTCCGCGGGAAACCTTGCGCATCAGCTCTGGATTCCAGGTAGATACCATCGTGATCGAAGAGGGAAAAGCGGTGGCTCGTGGCCCGCGTATGCCTTGAGGACCATCGATCATCAAAATAGAAGGGATACCGAGGCGCTTGTTTTCCTTAGAGCCGAATCCGGTTCCGCCGAGGAGGTCGAGCTTTTCGTCGAGCGTCAGGCGGGAGATCAAGTCATCGATTCTCGCTTCGGTTCCCGCGCTACGGTCTTTGTAGATAGGCAGGGTGCTTTCGGCTTTTGCCCCTCCAAACGGGCCTAGGAGAAAGGCCGTTCCGAGCAGCCAGGGAAGAAGGGTCACAGCGTTTTTCCTCATGAAAACCTCAATTTCAAACACGTTTCCGCGCTTTCTAGATTCTATTGGAAGAATGGACACTCGCCAACAGGAATAGGGCGGTCCGGTATAATCTAAAGAGCCGATAGATTTCACAGGTTTGCCCTGAGAAAAATCGTTGCTGGGTAGGCGCTCCAATCCTACAATCTTAGTTGGTAGAAACCTAGGCCAGTGAAGGCCTCACGGATGGACTTTCATGATGAGAGCAAAGCCACTAATTCTGTCGTTCCCTTTATTTACTCTTCTTTCGCTCGGCGCCCAAATCGCGGCGGCCGATACCTGTTCGCAAAATAAAAATGCAGGAGAACAGGTGGTCTGCCCCGGTCCGGGCTGCCACGGCGTCACGCTCGCCGGCAAGCATTTGAGCACCATGGAAAAAATCATTTCCACCACGCTCAGTAAAGCCGCCAGCAGTAACGTGCAAGTATTCGAAACCGAAATTCACGGCGACGAAGTGCAGCCGCTCGTGAGCAAGGGTCACGTGAAATTCGGTCCCGAGGCCGCCGCCGTGGGAGATTTCCCTACCGTGGAGATCAATCCCGACAAAAAGTTTCAAACGATGTACGGGTTCGGCGCCGCCCTCACCGAAGCCTGCACGATGCATATCAAGCGATTGCCGAAAAAGCTTAAGAACGATTTCATGCAGAAAACGTTCGGGCCTAACGGCGCCAATTTCAATCTCATTCGCTTGCCCATGGGCGGCACCGATTTCGCCGACGCAAAAAAGGGCAATTATACCTATAACGAAACCAAGAATAATAAACCGGATCCCACCTTCAAGAATTTCGATATGAGCCGCGACGAAAAATCTTTCGAGCTCATCCGCGAGGCCCGCAAGATTAATCCCAACTTGAAGGTGATGATCACTCCTTGGTCAGCACCGTCCTGGATGAAAGATTCCGGCCAGATCAACGGCGGAAAACTACTGCCGCAGTACCGCCAGACCTACGCGAACTATTTCGTGAAGGTGATTAAGGAATACCAAAAGCGCGGGATACCCGTGGACAGCCTCACGATCCAGAACGAGCCCGCCTACGATAGCTACGGCGTGCCCTCAATGGGGATGAAGCCGGAAGAGCAGGGAGAGTTTATTCGAGATTTTCTCGGGCCTACGCTCGAGAAGCACGGCATCAGCAAGCGCATCTTCGGCCACGATCATAACTGGAGCCAAAGCGAGCGCGACGCGGATCCGATCGCCGCCGTAAAGGGCGTGAAGAAATACCTAAAAGGAATCGCGTACCATTGCTACGGGGGCGAAAAATGGGGCATGTGGGATACGGTGAACCACCATCCCGACCTCGAGCTTTTCCAAACCGAGTGCTCGGGATCCGACGCTGGCTACGCGAAGGCCGGGGATTTTCACTGGTGGCTTGATACCCAATCGGTGGGCGCCGTGAACATGGGAACTACCGGCTCTATTGCCTGGAATTTGTGCCTCGACGATAAGCATGGCCCGGTGAACTGGGGCAAAGGATATTCCGGCTGCACCAATTGCCGTGGCCTCGTGGAAATGGATTTTTCGGAAAAAGACGCCAAAGTAAAATACAATCCGGAATTCTACGCGCTCGCGCAAGTGAGCCGTTTCCTCGTGCCCGGTACCAAACGCATCGAGCTGGCAGGAAAAACGGACGGCGAAATCCAATCCACGGCCTTTCAGCGTCCTGATGGCAGCATCGTGATGGTGGTAGAAAACCTCAAGAAGGAACCTATAAAGTTCCGTGCGAAAACGCCGGATTGCCGTGCACTTGTTTACGAGGTACCCGCTCGCGGCGCCACCACGTTCGTGTGGGGCGTGCCCGGCCAAGCCGCAGACGAGGATTCGTCGGACGAGACGGAAGTCTCCGAATTGCAGCCAGCCGATAAGCAATAAGAAAACCTAGAATCAAGAGAAGGCGAAAGAGGAAAAGAAATGAAAATGATCACCGGATTAGCGGCTCTCCTGTTCATAGTTTCCGCCGGCGCCCGCGCCGATGCGCTCCTCACTTGCAAAGATGCCACCGGCCACGAAATCTTCCAGGGCTATCTCGGCACGGATGCAGCGCCGATTTCGGAAAAGATTACCAGGGAAGTCGCGATCAACTTTACTTTCGCCGTGTCTGCTAAGCCCGCGATGGGCCTCGATCGCGCCACCTTCACCCGGATGACCGGAATTGACCTAAAAAAATGCGAAGGTCCTTACGCGCATATTTACGAGAAACAACCCACAGGCAAGATGCGTTGCGCGGCGGGGAAAGTGAAAGCCGTGGATGGAGAAAATGCCGGGAACGAGGAGGTTCTCGCCTCGATCGGCTTGCCTAAAGGGGAGGCCGCCTGCAGCGTGATACTTCCGAAAGAGAAGATGCTGGGCCTTCCTCACTAGCTCCATGCGTAACGCGGCTTTTCTCACTTTTTTGGCTCTTCTTTGCTTCGGCTCGCCCGCGCTCGCCAAGAGTGCCAAAATCAAAGTTTTTCAGACGGAAGTGATCGACGGCAAGCTCGTGCCGCTCGTGGAAAAAAGAACCCTGAAATTTTCTCGGCTCAAAGAAGGTGGCGCCGCGGCCACCTTCAAATTAATTCCCGAGATGCTCCACCAGAAAATGGATGGCTACGGCGCCAACTTCACCGAGAGCTGCGCGATCAACCTCCTCAAGCTTCCCCGCAAGCAGCGCCGTGAGGTGATGGAGAAAATATTCAGCAAAAAAAACGGTGCGGGCTTCGATTACCTGCGTCTTCCGCTCGGGGCCTCCGATTTCGCCGATGGGAAAAAAGGCAGCTATACTTACAACGACTCCCCGAACGCCGAGCCCGATCCTGAATTCAAGCACCTCGATCTCTCGCGCGACGATAAAAGTTTTTCCCTGCTCCGGGAAGCCATCCGGATCAATCCCCATTTGCACCTAATGATTTCTCCCTGGACCGCGCCGGCCTGGATGAAGCCCAACAAGAGCCTCCACGACGGCTGGCTGGACCCCGAAAGGTATGAGGATTACGCCAAATATTTCGTGCGCGTGATCCGCGAGCTGCAAAAAAAGGGAATGCCGGTAGACAGCCTCACCATTCAAAACGAGCCGCTCTACGCCACCAAGGGCTATCCCTCGATGTATATGTCGCCCAAAGACCAGAGTCGCTTCATCGGCGATTACCTCGGCCCCATCCTCGAGCAAGCGAAGCTTCCGCTGCGGATTTTTTCCCACGATCACAACTGGAGCCTGAGCGAAGACTCCAACAAGATTCTTGAGTACGACGCCGCCCGCAAGTATACCGCCGGCGTGGCCTACCACTGCTACTGGGGCTCGAAGTATAATATGTTCGATACGTTCAATGCCTATCCGGAGATGGCTCTTGTGCAAACCGAGTGTACTGGTACCGAGAGCTACCTCGATGGAACTAAATCCCATCCCATCAACGATTTCGGGTGGTGGCTGGATAACCAGTCCCTCGGCGCCGCACGCATGGGCCCCACCGGCACCACCGGCGCCCTCGGCTGGAACCTCTGCCTCGACGAAAAAAATGGCCCGCAGAATGGAATCAAGGATGATCCGACGATTCCCAATGGGGGCTGCACCACCTGCCGCGGGATGGTGAAGATGGATTTCTCTGGGGAAATGCCCGAGGTAACCTATAACGGTGAATTCTATGCTCTCGCGCAGGTGAGCCGCTTCATCACTCCCGAATCCTACCGCCTAGAAGTGGAAGGAGATCCCGAGGGCCTGATCGCCACCGGCTTTCTCAACAAAGATGGAACGATCGCTTTCGTGGCCCATAATTCCACCGATGATGCGAAGAGGTTCCGCGTGGCGATCGGCAAAGAATATTTCGACTACGAGCTGCCGGGAAAATTTGCGGTTACTTTCGTGTGGAAGAGATAGCTGTAGATTCTGACCTTTTCCGTCTAAACCCTGGGCACCCTGTCTCCGCCAAGACATTCATCCGATCAAGCACTTAGCCCGGGCATAGGCCTAGCATCCGTCTAGGCATGAAAACTCCAATTTTCGCCCTGTTGATTTTGGCCCCATTTTTTTTCGTTACCAGCGCCCACGCCGAATGCGTTTCCGCGGGTGGCTCGGGATTCGGCTATAGCGGCGTCTACTGCACCGAAAGCGCAAGCGCCCCTCAGCTCTATAATTTTAGTTGGTGGCAGAAAGAAGCTCCGGCCAATGCCGAGGAAAAGCCCACCGCCAAAGAGCCCGTAGTCGGTTACGTATCGCCTTCCGAAAATACAGCTAACGACGATTCCATCGATTCCCCGCTCTAATTTTTAAAACGGAGTACTCCATGAAAAATGTAATCATGCTTTCCGCTCTCTTCCTCACCGGATTTATTTCCCAGGCGCACGCCGCCGACTGCGTTAAATACGCCGCCGGTTACCATGCCGGCCGCGGCCTCTACCAGGTGGTATGCGATGGAAAAGTGGTGGCCGAAGACGTTCGGGAAACTTTGGCCGATGAATTGGTTTCCAACCTGCCCGAGAAGATGGAGCGCGACGAAGAAGAATACGCCGTGAAACGCGACGCGCTGATCGAAGAGGGCAGAATCGCCCGAGAGCGCGAAGCGATCGACGCCGAGAAATCTCGCGTGCATCCTCCCATCAGCGAGTAAGTTTTAGACTACGCCGTCTGGCGCTGCGTGCGATCGAGCGCCACGGCGATCACGATGATCAAGCCCTTGAATACCATCTGGTAGAAGCTCGGCACGCCGAGCAAATCCATTCCATTATTGAGAGTCGCGATCGTGAGGGCGCCGATGAAGCTACCCATGATCGTGCCCACGCCGCCCTTGAGGCTGGTGCCGCCGATCACCACGGCCGCAATCGCATCCAACTCAAATAACTGACCCGCGTTCGGATCTGCGCCGTTCAGGCGCACAGTGAGCAGCATGCCCGCGAGGCCCGCGAGCAATCCCATGATCGCGTACACGATCCAAATCACCCGGCGCACCGGTACGCCGGCCCAGTAGGCGGCACGCTCGCTGGAACCAATGGCGTACACGGAGCGGCCAAAGGTGGTCTGGCCGAGTACGAAGGAGATCGCGCCTAGTACGAGCCCGAGGAAAACCACGAGCATCGGTAGGCCTTTGTAGGAAATAAAAGAATAGGCGAGGAAGCAGAAGGTGAGGATGGGGAAGATCGCGTTCACCAGATTGCGGCGCTGGCGGTAGAGGAATACGGCCATAAAAATAGCGACGGCGGCTCCCGTGAGCGGAATCGAGAGGTAGGCATCGGCGAGGGGGGCGAGATTTTCCCCCATGGGCGAGATGCTGGCGCCGTTGGAGAAGATGAGCGCGAGGCCACGGGCGATCACCATCATGCCGAGGGTGATCACGAAGGGGGCGATGCGGAGGATAGAAACGAGGCCGCCGGTGATCACGCCGGCGGAAAGGCCCACGCCGAGGGAAAGCAAAAAGGAAAAGAGCGCGCCGTTCAGGCCTTCGTTCCAGCCCCAGTTGATTTGCGAAACGCCCACGGCCACGCCGGCGAGGGCCACGAGGCTGCCGATCGAGAGGTCGATTCCGCCGAGCAGAATCACGAGGGTCATGCCCGCGGCGAGGATACCGTTGATGGAGGTTTGGCGGAGAAGGTTGGTAAGGTTACGCGGCTGGAGAAAGCCGCCGCCGGTAAGCGCGGAGATTACGATCACGAGCAGGAAGAAGCCGATCCATACTCCGTTGCGGCTGAAAAAATCTTTGATCTTCATGCGGAAACTTCCTTCGCGGGCACTTTTTGGATAGCGCGTCTCATGATTTCGGTCTGGGAAAATTCGGCTCTAGGTAATTCACCGGTCGGGATGCCTTGGCTGAGCACCACGATGCGGTCGGAGAGGGCCATAAGCTCCAGCAAATCGGAGCTCACCACGAGTAGGGCGTGGCCGGCGGCGGCGAGCTTGAAGAGAATTTCGTAAATTTCAAATTTCGCGCCCACGTCTACGCCGCGGGTAGGCTCGTCGAGCAGGATGATGCCCGGAGAGGTTTGCAGGGCGCGGCCGAGGATCACTTTTTGCTGATTCCCGCCCGAAAGATTCTGGATGAGCTGGTGGGCGTCGGTGGTTTTGGTGGCAAAACGCTTGAGGGATTCATCGGCGCGTTTTTCTTCGGCGGAATTATCGAGCCAGCGAGCCAGCGATCCGGAAGCTAGGCGGGCCAGCGAAACGTTTTCTTCGAGGGAGCGGGCGGGCAAGATGCTGTCGCGCTTGCGATCCTCGGCCACGAAGGCGAGCTTGCGCCAAAGAGCTTCGCGGGGGCTGCCGAGGGCTACGGCGGATCCGTTGACGGTGAGGCTCCCGGTGGTATGAGTATTGGAATCGCCGTAGATGGCCTGAAGCAATTCGGTGCGGCCCGCGCCGAGGAGGCCGGCAAAACCCACGATCTCGCCTTTGCGCAGGGAAAGCGAAACAGGACCGAATAAATGCTTTCCCATGGAATTGAAGCCGGAGAAATCTTCCAGCTTCAGCACTTCCTCGCCCAAAGTTCT
This sequence comes from Bacteriovoracia bacterium, assembly GCA_050246755.1. Taxonomy (GTDB): domain Bacteria; phylum Bdellovibrionota; class UBA1018; order CAIPTA01; family CAIPTA01; genus JAKFYM01. Next base: position 708,067 of record JBFWVL010000001.1, on the reverse strand, counting down.
CTCGGGTGCCTCGGGGAAAAGCCGGTTCAGGGGGCGGCCCACCATTTTCGAAACGAGCTGTTCTTCGGGCAGTTCTTTGGTGGAGGCGGTATGCACGGTTTGCCCGTCGCGCAGAACGGTGATGCGGTCACAGAGCTGGTAAATCTCTTCCATCTTATGGCTGATATACACGAGGCCTTTGCCTTCGGAGCGCAGGCGCTTGAGTAGATTGAAGAGCCTTTCTACTTCCTGGGTGCTGAGCGCGGAAGTGGGCTCGTCGAGAATGAGCACGCGGGAATTACGGGCGAGGGCCTTGGCGATCTCGATCATCTGCTGGGTGCCCACGCTGAGATCCCACATGCGGTCGTCTACGTGGCAGGGAACGCCCACGAGATCGAGCCATTTTTGCGCCTGTTCCCGGAGCGAGTCCCAATCGACCACGCCCATTTTGCTGGGCCAGTGTCCCACGAAAAGATTTTCGGCCACCGTGAGGTGAAGAAAGGACGAAAGTTCCTGATGAATGATGGCGATCCCGCATTTTTCGGCATCGGCGGGGGAGTGGAAGGAAACTTCCTTTCCTTCGAGTAATATTTTTCCGGTGAAGGTTCCCTGCGGGTAGTTTCCGCTCAGCACTTTCATCAGCGTGGATTTACCGGCTCCGTTTTCCCCCACGAGCGCCAGCACTTCGCCGCCGTTGATGGAAAGCGAAACATCCTCGAGCGCACGCACGCCCGGGAATGTCTTGGTGATTTTTTCGAGCCGGATTAGTTCCACGGTTCGTCTAGTTCGCTACGGATTTTTTGGAATGGAAGCCCGTCTTGAAAATACGCTCTTCCAGATTATCTTTTTGGATCGCGTACACGGGAGTGGCCGCGGTGGGCACCTCGTATTTTCCGCTCTTCGTGGTGGTGGTGGCTTTCGGCTTTTTGCCGGTGGCGAGATCGAAGGCCACCTGCGCGGAGGTTTTCGCGAGGGGGGCGATATCTTTGAGCACCTCGAACTGCTGCTTGCCGGCGATGATATTCTTAATCGATACGAGATCGGCGTCGGCGCCGGCGATGAATACTTTGCCGGAGAGGCCTTGCTCCGCCACGGCCTGCACCGCGCCTTGTGCCATCCCCGAATTATTGGCGATTACGGCGTCGATTTTATTTTTATATTGGGTGAGGGCGTTTTCCACGGTGGTCATCGCGAGGGCCGAACTCCAATTTTCGTGGCTGCGCTCCACCACGATTTTTATGCCCGGGTATTTCGCGAGCACCGATTTCACCCCGCGGGTGATTTCATTGGCCACCGAATGCCCGGCCTGGCCCATGAGGATCACGTAATTTCCTTTTCCGCCCGTGGCTTTCACGGCGGCTTCGGCCTGCAGTACGCCCACCTGGAAGGAATCCTGGGTTACGTAGAAGTCCACCGGAGAATCCGTGATCATACGGTCGTAGGCCACCACCGGAACTTTATCTTCATGCGCGAGCTTCACGAGGTTGGCGGCAGCCTGGGAATTCACCGGCTGAATCACGAGTGCTTTTACGCCCATCGAAAGAAGGTTTTCCACCTTGGCGGTTTGGGTCTGGGAATTATTGTCGGCCGAAACCATCACGGGCTCGAAACCCAGTTTTTTCGCTTCTTCGGAGAAAAACTTTTGGTCTTTTTGGTAGCGCTCTTCCTGCATCGTGGAGAGTACGAAGCCTATCTTGATTTTATCCGCGGCGAGCGCCGGTGCCGAAAGGAGGCAAAGAGCGAGAATGATGGCTAAATTTTTCATATGAGATCTCCCAATAGTAGCCATCTATCTATCGAGGAAGAGAGTGAGGGTCAAGGCTTGCGACCGCGTGCAACGCGCCATGGCATTCCCCTTGTGTCACTTTTGCCTTGTCAGTGCGAATAAGATTCGGTCTACTCAGTTCGCTTAAGATTCTGAGGGGAATTATAATGCGAACTATGATCGCTATCGGTTGCGCTTGTTTCATGCTTTTTGCGGCCTCTAACGCCGCGCACTCGTCGCCTCTATATAAGAGAACGCAGGCTCCAATTGAGTCCAGAATCCAAGATTTGATTGCCCGGATGACGCTGGAAGAAAAAGTAACCATGCTGGGTGGGGACCAAAGTGCCTTCGCAACGCATCCGATTCCTCGTCTCGGCATTCCTTCGATTCAGATGACCGACGGGCCGCTCGGGGTGCGCATGGGGCAGGCCACGGCGTTCCCGTCCGCTATTTCCCTCGCCGCTACTTTTAATCCTACGTTGATGGGCGATATGGCGCAGGCTATGGGCGTGGAGACCAGGGCATTGAACCGCGACATGCTGCTCGGCCCCTGCATCAATATCAGCCGCAATCCTTTCGGCGGACGCAATTTCGAAAGTTTTGGCGAAGATCCTTACTTAACTTCCCGTTTCGCGGATACGTACGTGCGCCGTCTCCAAGCCGAAGGCGTGATGGCTAGCACCAAACACTTCGCGCTCAACGATCAGGAGCACAAGCGTTATTCGATCAATGTGATCGCCGACGAGCGCACCATGCAGGAGATCCATCTGCCCGCGTTCCAGACCGCGGTGGATGCCGGCACGTATTCGGTGATGTCTTCGTATAACCTCGTGAATGGCCATCACGCTTCCGAGAACAAGGAATTGCTCACCGATCTTCTCAAAGAAAAATGGGGATTCAAGGGCTTCGTGGTTTCCGACTGGGAATCCGTTTATAGCACCGCTAAAGCGGCCAATGCGGGCCTTGATCTCGAAATGCCTACGGCGCTTTTCTTCGACGGAAAATTGCTCGAGGCGGTGCAGAACGGGGAAGTAAGCGAAACGCTGATCAACGATAAAGTGGCCCGCATTTTGCGCGGGATCTTTGCCTCTGGTTTATTCGACGGCACGCGCGGCCGCCCGGATCCCAAAATGGTGGGCAGCGCCGAACATCTGGCCGTGGCGCGCAGAGCCGCCGCGCAGAGCTTAGTCCTTCTGAAGAACGAGCCCAGTTCACGCGGTATTCCCGTGCTTCCGCTTCAGCCCGGCCGCGTGAAGAAAATCGCTTTGCTCGGTCCCGGTTCTATTCATTCGCGGATCGCCGGGGGCGGTTCCTCGATGGTGAATCCTACGCAGGAGCTATCGCCGCTGGATGCTTTCCGGGCCGCCATGCCCGACGTGCAAATCCGTCAAGAGAGCGGCGTAAGCATGCGGGGAGATTTTGATGCTGTTCCCCGCGAACTCTGGAGCCTCGCTCCGCATTCGCGCCAGCGCGGCGTGAAGGGCGAATATTTCGACAACTTGGAATTTAAGGGGAAACCTGTTTTCACCCGCGTTGATTCCACCATCAATTTCGACTGGGGCTGGAACCCGGCCGGAAACGGAATGCCGCTCGATAAATTCGCCGTGCGATGGACCGGTTACCTTAATGCCAAAGATAGCGGAAACTTCCGCTTCGTAGTTCGTTCCGACGACGGCGTACGCCTTTTCATCAACGATAAGCTGGTGCTCGATAACTGGACCGATCACGGCGCCCAAAATGATTACGTGCCCTACCGCCTCGAAGCGGGAAAAAGCTATAAAATCCGCCTTGAGTACTACGACAACCGTGACTCCGCGATCGTGGGGTTGGGTTTTGCTCCCGAAAATCACGATGGGCCTCGCGAAGCCGTGCGTCTCGCCAAGGATTCCGACGTAGCCATTTTCTTCGCCGGCCTCTCGCGCCACTACGAAGGTGAAACTATCGACCTGGAAAGCATGAGCCTGCCGGAAGGCCAGGATGATCTCATCCGCGCCGTGGCTAAAGCTAATCCGAATACCATCGTGGTAATCACCGGCGGAAATCCCGTGCTGATGCCTTGGCTTGGCGAAGTAAAGGCCGTGGTGCATGCCTGGTACCCCGGCCAAGAAGGTTCGCAAGCCATCGTGGACGCCCTCCGCGGCAAAACAAATTTCTCCGGAAAGCTTCCCGTTTCCTTTCCCAAGCGTTGGGAAGACGCTTCGGCGTTCGGGCACTATCCCGAAGACCACGGCAACCCCGACCAAGTTACCTACGGGGAAGGCATTTACGTGGGCTACCGCCACTTCGATACGCATAAAGTGGAGCCCTTGTTTCCCTTCGGGTTCGGTCTTTCCTATACCACTTTTAGTTACTCGAACCTCTCCGTGAACCTGCTTGACGCGAAGGCGTCCAGCCCGCAAGTGGAAGTAGAATTCGATCTGACCAATAGTGGTAAGCGGGCCGGCGCTGAAGTGGCCCAGCTCTTCGTGCGGGCGCTGAATCCCCGTATCGATCGGCCCTTCCAGGAACTGAAGGGCTTCGAGCGCGTGGAGCTGCAGCCAGGGGAGACCCGCCGTATCAAGCTCAAGCTTGAGGCCCGTTCCTTCGCGTACTACGACGTAGGCACGCACGACTGGCGCGTGGATGCCGGCCAGTTCGAAGTGCGCGTAGGCTCTTCCTCACGGGATCTGCCGCTTAGCAATACGCTTAGCCTGCTATAGATCGCTTCTGAGGCAGGAAAACCGTTACCGAAAAACGGCGATTTCGTTTAGCCTATTGAGGTTATGAAACAAAGCGCCGCTTCGATCGCCGTCTTTTTATCGCTATTTCTGCTGGTGATGGCTTGCGGCCGCATGAACGATAGGTTCGGCCGCCTAAAAAACGACTATACCCGCGTACAATTCAAATCCAGCCATCCTGGAATGCAGATGTCCGCATCGCAAAATGGCGGATTGATGGTTTATTTTGCCCGCAACGGTATCTCTAATAGTGGTGGCAATGCCTTCGCTTTTCCCAGCGAAGCGGAGGCGATGGGGCAGACCCTTGTGGTGCCGAACGGTAGCTTCAAAGTATACGCGTTCAGCAACGATGGCTCGAGCGGAGTGATGAATGGGCAAACGAGATGCGCCTTTGGCAATGGCGGCGCCGACGTAAATTTAACGGGAACGAATGTAACCGTGATGCTGGACCTTACCGAAGCGAATTGCAGTTTCGGTAACGACAGCGCGTTCTCCAATGTGGAGGCTTCGCGCTACCAGTCCGGTAGCGCAACCGACTTCGACACGCTGCATGTTTCGATCTGCGAGAATAATCCTTCCTCCTGCACGCCCGTCACAAGCAGCAGCTACGGCGTGAAGATCCGGGTATTCGCGGGCGAAAAGCAGCCTGGATTACCCATGTTCATCGCCAACCAATCCCTCACTACCAGCTGCGCGAGCCTAAGCGGAGCCAGCGCGGATACTTCGATTAGGATTCCCGTGGGCCCCGCAAATAATGGCCTGGGAGTGAGCCCTCCCATCGGAATCGTTATCTATGGAAGTCCCTCCTGCAGCGGCGCCCCGGTGGCGCAATATGATCTCACCGATGGGCTGAGCCAATACTATAACGTGGCGACCTCCTCCAATGTTTACGTGAGCTCGCCCGGTACGGACACGAAAACCTACCTAAAATTATTTAAAAACTTTTGAGCCAAAGAATTTCATTTTTTTCTATTGCCGCCATTGGCCTTCTGTTGGGCGCTAGCTTTGCGGTTTTTCCCGGCGTGGGCGATGAGATCCGTGAGCCCAAGTGGATTTGGCTATTGGCCTCGAGCGCGGTTCTATTACTAGCCAATTTCCGCCTCGCTGCGGCAAGCGTTCGCTCTCTCGCTCACGATTATCTCGCCCTGATTTTTTTCTGCGGAATTTTCCTGCATGCCTGTTTGCGCCCCAATGGATGGGCCGCGATGGCTTTTGTTTTTGGTTTTCTTCTTCTCTGGATCGCCACGCGGAGCCTCCGGGCTTGGATGCGAGGGGAGGGGAAGCAATCCCTGCTTTGGCTGGGGGCTTCGCTCACCCTCCTCAACGCCGCCTTCGCCTTCCTGCAGGTGGCCCAGCTCGACCCCGTCTTCGGCCTGAAAGACCCAGCCTATATCGGCTCTCCGTCTGGTTTTCTCGGCCACCACACGATTTTCGGCGCCTGGATGGCGATGATGGCGGCCTGGCACCTCGGGCGCCGCGAGTGGAAACTTTTTTTCGTGGCCGCAGTTTGTGTATGTATTTCCTCTTCCGCTTTTTCCTTCGCATCCCTCTGCGCCGTGTTGGCAGTGTGGGCGTTCGTTAAAACATCTTGGCGGCGCTCGCTTTTTCTGGCCTATGCGCTGGGTGCGGCCGCGTTGCTATTTGCGGTAAGCACGGCCTCGCCCGAAAGTTTTTTCTTCGAAAACGGGCGATTTTTCATTTGGGGGCAAACGCTTTCGGCCATCAGCGAAAGGCCCGTCCTCGGCTATGGGCTGCTCTCCTTCAGCTCCCTTTTTTCACGCTATCACCAAGGCTTCGCGGGAGGACGTTTTCTCCAGGCACATAATGAGCTTTTGCAGTGGGTATACGAGACGGGATTCTTCGGATTGGCCATTTTAAGCCCATTACTGGCGCGGGTGTTCACTGGTATCCAGCGATCGTGGAAGGATCCAGCGCGCCTTTCGGCTTTATTGGCATTTACCGCTCTCTCCGTAAATGCTTTCGGCAATTTCACCCTACATATCGCTCCTCTCGCCCTCGGATGGCTGCTGGCCGTACACGATTTAGGGGATGTCTCCGGCGAGAGACAGGGAATTTCCTGAGTTGAATTTTTTCGATTCATGCGACGATAGAGGGGTAAGTGAACTCTTTCCGAAAGGAATACTCTATGCGCACTCCCCTGATTACCCTGCTTTTTTTGTCTTTCGCCGCTTTTCCTGCCCTGGCCTACGACTGCCGCCCCGGCGAAAATCCGGTGGAATACCCCGCTAACTTCAAGCTGAAAAGAATAACCGGCTATATTCCAAAGCTCGGCGGTATTAACGGCGGCGTGGGCAAATCCGCTAGTGGAGTGGACGCCTCAAAGCATTCCTTCGAGAGTTTTAAGGCCGGCAAGAGTGATTTCGTGATGGTGGCCGTTCCGCAGCGCGGGGAAATCAAAACCAAGCATGGCGGCGAACGCAGCCGCTTCTTTAAGAGCATGGTGCGGGTTCCCGCCATCGAGAAGGCCGCCGGTTTAGGTAAATGTATTTTATTTTTCGCCGGTGACCACTACGCAAAGAGCTCTAACTGGGCCGGGGAGTTCGGCAAAATGGACATGGTGCATGAGCCTCCCTATAGGAACGCCATGCTCTTCAATAATCTCCAGAACGCACAGGTATTCGTGGTTTCGGGCGTACAAACCGTGAAGAACAAGCGTTTTAAGATCGAGCGCCTGCTCGATGCCATGGTTCCTCTCGTACGGCCCACGCCTAAGCGCAGGAGCGAGAAGGCCACGGCCCAGCATAAAGTTATCGACAGCGAAAACGTAACTTCATAGGATAGAGTATGTTGAAACTTGCCTTCGCCGCCTTGATTCTTCCTTTCTCTGCCCTAGCCGCCGATGATTGCGTGCCCTTAGCCGCGGTATCCGCGCAAATCCGGCAATGCTCGCAAAATGCCTTGGCCGTGGTACATGCCAAGGCCTGCGCCCAGTCCGTGCACGAGAGCTGGAAACGCGCGAGCGAGCAAACCGTGAAACGCTTGGCTGAATTGCAGCAGGGCATGAAGGATCGCCAGCAGCACCAGATGTCCACGAGCGAGAGCTCCTACCAAAGTGTGGCCGAGGATCTTTACCGGGAAATCACCCAGATGCAGAAGAACTCGGCGCTAATCGCCAGCTACGGCGAAGCGATGATGGATTTTGCCGAGGTGAATGAGGAAGAGCCTAGCGCCGATTGCTTCACCGAAAATTTCCCTCAGCTGCAGCCGATCGTGAACGGCTTGGATAAAGAAATCATTCAGGCGAAAGCCGTCTACCAGCAGGCGCTCTCCCTACGCGACGCTACCGATAAAGCCTCGGTGGGCTTCGATGGCGCGAAGTCAGTTCCCGGTACCGCGCCGCCGCTGAAACAGGCGCCTAAGGGCGCGCCTGCCATGCCTAAGACGGGAAATCCCGGAAACCGCGATTCCGACGTGACCGGCATCAAAGAAGACGCCCAGAAGCGCGCCAAGCAGCCCGCGAAATAAAACTATTTAATGAGAAAGCCCGGCCAGCATTTCTGTGGCCCAGGCGGGTAGAGGATCTATGCTCGAGACCACCGTGCCTTGGTGGACTTGCGCGATTTCCTGAAAAGCTCCGCCGTTAGATTCCGAATAAGAATTGTCGTAGAGAACGGCATCTCTAACCATGGGCAAGGCGAGGTGCACGTTTTCCATCGTGCGGGGAATACGAGATTTGATCTTGTCGGCCGGCACATTATGGCCGCCTTCGGCCACCCTTTGGTATACCCGCGCTTGATTGAGGGAGTCGTTGGCGAGGTGGATATAGACGAGCGTTACTTCGTATCCAGATTCCTGTGCCTCCCGGATTAGCTCCAACTTTGAGGGATGAGAGAAAACGGTTTCGAAGCAAAAGTTGTCGCCTTTGGAAATTTTCTCGTGGAATAGCGCGAGCGCCATTTTTTGGGCCTGGCGGCTTTTCTCATCGGTAATGGGCTCGCCTAGCGTGAGGGCGAGCATATCGGCGTTCACGAAAGATACGCCGAGAGGCTTAAGCATGATTTTGAAGAAGGTGGATTTTCCCGAGCCATTTCCGCCGGTTAAAATCCAGAGCTGCTTCATTTACTTTTCTTAGAGGGACGAGCGATCTTAAAGACGCCGTTCTCGAAGGTGCCAAGCTCACGTTTCCCATTTTGTAACCGAATCACCATATCCGGATGATCCGGGCTGGCTTCGAAGGATGCTTTGCCGATACCGATACTTTCTAATAGGGTGCCTGAGTCACGGGCGGCTTCCAGGTTGGCTCTTACTTCATTAAGTTCCACTCGAGGGGATAGTTTAGGTCTCACGAAAACTTCTACTTCCTCGTTGGCAAGAGCCTGGAGGTCGCGAAAAGTAAGGTTCTCTTCCACCTTGCGTCCGATCTCCGCCCAATATTGAATTTGTTTACTGGGCTTACGGTAGGCGCCATTTGCCCGCGTCTCTGCTAATTGAAGAAAGTCTTCGTCGTCGAACCTGATTTGCTTCTGCATAGGTCTCTCCTAGATGCTTATTATAGTATAACACACTGTCGCATTTTATAACATATCGTCACAAATTGTCACAATATGAAGCATTTTTAAGTACTGGCTCGTTTCCAGGTTCACTGAAAAGATCATTAAAATTAAATGGTTACTGTTGGGCTTGGGGTCTAGCCGTCAGGTTATGCTTTTTAGCGCGTTTTATAGTGGCAAAAAGCCGTGAAGATGTTTTCCCCGATCGTACTGGCGAAAGCGGTTAGGGTACGCGTTTCTTTCCTTACGTTTCATTAACAAAAGAGGCGCGCAGCGAGACTGGATGCGTCCTTGCGGGAGAATCTGCGTTTAGGTAGGTTCTTCTCATGCCCGAGCTTCCCGAAGTCGAAACCGTAGTGCGAGGCTTGAAATATCTGGCCGGCCAGAAGCTCTCCACAATCGAGATTTTCGACGCCCGCGTTTGGTTTGAATCGGAAGTAAAGCCCGTCTCCTTTCGAAACCTCCGTCTCACCGAGACGGCCCGGAGAGGGAAATACCTCATCTTCCGTTTCGAAAAAGGCCTTTCTCTCGTGGGGCATTTACGAATGACCGGGAAATTCCTCGAGCAGTCCTCGCCCACGATCGCTCCCCATGTTCGCCAAGTGATCGGCCAGAAAAAAGGCAAGGGCCTGCAGGTGCGATCACGTTTCATTTTCGAAAATCACCGCGTACTTTTCATCGATACCCGCCGCTTCGGCACGCTTACGGCGGTGAGAAGCGAAGAGAATTATTTTGCGAAAAAGAAAATCGCGCCGGATCCCATTCTCGATCCGGAGCGTGCCCTGGATGTTTTTCTGCAGGCAATGCGCACCAAGAAAAAACCCATTAAGGCTCTTCTTCTCGACCAAAGTGCGGTCGCCGGCGTGGGAAATATCTATGCCGACGAGGCGCTCCACGCCGTGGGCGTGCATCCGACGAGATCTTCTCCGAAGGTGAAAGATCCGAAAGCGCTCTGGGACGCAATCCTTACACTTCTTCATAAATCCATCGCTGCTGGCGGTAGTACGATCAATGACTACGTGAATGCCGAAGGCGAAAAGGGCGCATACGCCCAGAATCTATTGGTCTACGGAAAAACCGGCGAAGCCTGCTCCACTTGCGGGAAGAAGATCCAAAGAATCCAGTTGGCCGGGCGCTCCACGCATTTCTGCTTGAACTGCCAGCCCAAAAAAGTGCGTTAGTGCGAATGCTCGGGAGAGAAGCGCCCGATCCACGGGCCGGTGAAATCCGGGCAAGGCCCTCCGTCCACCTTCGCGGTGGCAAAACCTCTTCCTCCTCCGCGATCGAAGCGTAAATCGCCCATCACGAAGTGACTCCCCTCGGGTTTCCAGAAGGGAATGCGCGCGAAGCGGAGGAAAGCATCGCCTTGGCAATCTTTACCTAAGGCTTCAAGCTCCGATTTCTTCGCACGGAATAAGCCCAGCACGATCCGCTCGGGCGACTGCGTTTGGTCCACCTTTTCGAGAGGAGCGGAAGTGCCCGAAGAGAAAAACAGTGGGCATTTCTGCACCGGAAAGAGCTTCGGCCAGGGCGCCAACCGCATCACGGTGGCCTGGTACTCGTCGCCCATGAAGCCGGCGGAATGCGCCGTCCAGCAGAAGGGATTGCCGGGGTAAGGGGAGAGGGCGAGTTCAAATCCCGGTTGGGCGAATCGTTGGGCTAGACTCCGGCTCGTGAAGGAAAAGGTGCCGAGGAAAATTGCGATGGCGGAAATGGCGCAGGAGATTCTTTTTCCGGGAGAGGGCACTTTCCGCAAAAGCAGCAAAAATCCCACGAGGAAAATGGAAAGCATTCCCGCCACCAGCGGTGGCACTAAATCATTGATCCAGGCGACCGCCACTATGCCTCCGCCGATCACCGCAAATACCGAGCGTAGAATTTTTGAGGAGGTGGCGAAGAACAGCGCGGGCAGCACGATCACCCACACCCAAGGCTCGAGGATGAACACGAAATCGCCGTAGAACCATTCGTTGTGAAAGGGCCAGAAGGGGTGGACGCCGTAGGAGTTCCAGGAGTCGGCGAAAATATGCAGGAAGGGCCCAAGCAGGGAAATGGCGAGCACGTCGCGCGCGGGAAAGTCGGAGCGTTTGCGGTAGCAGAGCCAGAGCAGGAAAAAAACGATAAGTCCCTGAATGGGAGCCAAGAGTAACGTATGGGAATACCCGCGATGGGAGAGCAGTCGTGAGAGAGAGTCCTGCAGGAAAACGGAACCGAGTGGCACGTCGATGTCCGGAATATTATTGGCCAGCATCGAGGCGATCCAGAGGGGCGCCTGTTTCTTTTTGCGTGCGCTGCTCCAGGCCTCGCCCGCCGCCAAACCGATCAGGGAGTGGGTGATATTATCCATCGCTACAGGATACCGCTGATTCCGGATTGCCGCTTCGATTTTTCGCGTGAGACTAAGCCCAGATTCGTGTTACCCGTTTAAGATGCGGCGGTTTGCGCTACTCCTAATTTGCTTCGGCGGCTTTTACTTGTTGGCCTTTCATATGTTCCGCGTTCTCACCGACGTGGGGGAGCTGCGCACTTCCTTCGTGCGCGTAAACTACGATCCGAAGGAAAAGACGGCCACGGCGGAGATCCAAAAGGCCCGCCCCGCCGGCTGGACTAGCCTCGGCGCCATCAGTCCGCTCGCTGTTTCTGCGATCGTGCTTAGCGAGGACTGGGCGTTCTACCAGCATAACGGTTTCGACTTCCAGCAAATCTGGGATTCCTTCACCACGAATCTGAAAAAAGGAAAGTTCGCGCGCGGAGGCTCCACGATCACGCAGCAAATGGTGAAGAACGTGTACCTCACCGGGGAAAAGACGATATGGAGAAAAATTCAGGAGGCCGTGCTCGCGATCCGCGTGGAACGCCACGTGGGGAAGAAACGCATCCTTGAAATTTACCTGAACGTGGTGGAGTTCGGGCCGGGCGTATATGGCATCGGCCCCGCCAGCCAATATTACTTTCATAAATCTCCTTCCGAGCTCAGCGCCAAAGAGGGAGCTTTTCTAGCGATGCTGCTTCCCAGCCCGAAGAAATACAGCGTTTCCTTTCGTAAGCAAACGCTCACGCCTTACGCGCGCTCCACTGTGCGGGCTATCCTCGGCAAGCTGGTGGCCACCGGACGCGTAAGCCAGGCGGACTACGAACAGCTGGTAGCTACCCCATTTTCTTTTGAAGCGGTCCCGGAAACGGCGCCGGATTCGGCGGTGGTGGAAGAAGAAACCGTAGAGGATAGCGAAACGGGCGACGACGATAGTACCCAGATTCCGCCGGACCTCAATCCCGACGCGTAATTATTTTTTCGGCAGATCGAATTTCAGCAAGCCATCCAGGGCGCGGTAGTCGGAGCGTTGCCGCGGCGGCGAAATCTCGGGAATGCGAATCGGCAATACGCCTTCCATCTCCACCGCGCGGTGGGGGGCGGCCTTCTCCATCGTGATCCGGATCTTGGGCGCGATGGCGGCGATCAGGAAGCTTGACGGCTTGAGGATGAAGTCTACCACCGGTATTCCGTCGAGTACTCGCTCTTGGTCTTTGTAGAACTTGAAGCCGAAGCTGTCCTGTCGCTCGAGCACGAGGAAGCGGGTCTTCACCGTGTCGTCGTTCATTAGTTCTTGCCAGTGATCCTGCACCACGCCCACCACCATATCGGGCACGATCATATTCGGCTCGATGCTTTCGGAGTCCGTGTCTTCCCGGTGCGGAGTGCGGAATTTGTAAAATACTTTTCCGTCGCGGAAATCAATCTCGCCCGATTCGTTCACCTGCTTTTGCTGATAAGTATAGCGAAGCAATTTTCCATTTTCGTAGGTGGTGGTTTCTTCCACCAAAACTTTGCCGGTGGGATCGCGGTAAGTGGTGGTGGAGAGAGTTTTGGCGCCTTCTTTAGTCCGTTTGGCTTCATAGAAAAAAGCGGGAATAGCTCCCTTGACCGGAGTTTCGAAAATTCTTCCTAGAATTTTGTCTTCGGGAACGGGAACAGGAATGGGGCGCGGCGCAAGCTTCTTGCCAGTTGCATAGGGGGCAACGCAGAGGGTCAATAGGCATAAGGCGAGGATGCGCATTCCGACAGTGTAGTGTGAATGCCGGAGCGACTCAATAATTGCCGGGGGATTTGACGGAAAGCGCTCCGCCTGTTTGGATGGAAGGATGAGTGAAATCATACCTATTCCGGAAAACTTCGAAGCCCTTTGCGGCCCCGGCGACTATAAAAAACTCTACGACGAATCAATGCGTGATCCCGAAGGTTTTTGGGCCAAGCAGGCCTCCACCCTCGATTGGGCCCAAAAGTGGGCGAAGGTGAAAAATACGAGCTTCGAGCCCCCGGTAAAAATCCGTTGGTTCGAGGGCGGTAAGCTCAACGTTACCTACAATTGCATTGATCGCCACCTGCCGAAGCGGTCCGGCCAGACGGCGATTCTGTGGGAGCCGGATTCCCCTTCGGCTGCGGTACGTAAGATTTCGTACGGAGAGTTGCATGAGCAAGTATGCCGCATGGCGAACGTGCTGAAGGCTTCCGGCGTAAAAAAAGGTGATTTCGTTACTATCTACCTGCCGATGATTCCCGAGGCGGCCTTCGCTATGCTGGCGTGCGCACGGATCGGTGCTCCTCACTGCGTGGTATTTGGTGGTTTCAGCGCGGAATCGGTGGCCGATCGGATTACCGATTCCAAAAGCCGTTTCGTGATCACCGCCGACGAAGGCTTGCGCGCCGGCAAGAAAATCGCCCTGAAAACGAACGTGGACGCCGCCATTGAGAAGAGCGGGCTCATCGAAAAGGTTTTTCTGGTGAAGCATACCGGATCCGAAGTGCCTTTCGAAAAAGGCCGAGATGTTTGGCTTCTCGATGAAATGAGGAAGGCGAGCAAAGACTGCCCGGCGGAGATCATGGATGCCGAGGACCCGCTCTTTATCCTCTACACTTCCGGTTCCACCAATAAGCCCAAGGGCGTGCTTCATACCACCGCGGGCTACCTGCTCTATACCTCGCTCACCCATCGCTACGTGTTCGACTACCGCGAAGGGGAAGTCTATTGGTGCACGGCCGACGTGGGCTGGGTTACCGGCCATAGTTATATCGTCTACGGACCACTCGCCAACGGCGCCACCACGCTGATGTTCGAAGGGGTGCCGAATTACCCAAGCGCCTCCCGCTTCTGGGAGGTGATCGACAAGCATAAAGTAAATATATTTTATACGGCGCCCACCGCGATCCGCGCGCTCATGCGCGAAGGCGATGCGCCAGTGCAAAAAACTTCCCGCAAGAGCCTCCGCCTGCTGGGATCGGTGGGCGAGCCCATTAATCCCGAGGCCTGGCTTTGGTACCATCGCGTGGTAGGCGAGAAACGCTGCCCCGTAGTGGACACTTGGTGGCAAACCGAAACCGGCGGCATCATGATTTCCCCGTTGCCCGGGGCGATGCCGCTCAAGCCCGGATCGGCTACCTTACCATTCTTCGGCGTAAAACCCGCCCTCGTGGATGATAAGGGAAAAATTCTCGAGGGAGAGGCCGAGGGCAATCTTTGCATTCTTGATTCCTGGCCCGGGCAGATGCGCACCGTACATGGGGATCACGACCGGTTCGTGCAAACCTATTTCTCCGCCTTTCCTGGCAAGTATTTCTCGGGCGACGGATGCCGCCGGGACGCCGACGGTTACTACTGGATCACTGGCCGCGTAGATGACGTGCTCAACGTTTCCGGCCATCGCCTCGGTACGGCCGAGATCGAGAGCGCCCTCGTAGCGCATCCCAAGGTGGCGGAAGCCGCCGTGGTGGGCTTCCCCCACGACATCAAAGGCCAAGGCATCTACGCCTACGTTACGCTCAAGGCGGACGCCACTCCCAGCGAAGAGCTGAAGAAGGAGCTGGGGCTGTGGGTGAGGAAAGAGATCGGCGCGATCGCCGCTCCGGAAAAAATTCAATGGGCGCCGGGGCTGCCAAAAACCCGTTCCGGAAAAATCATGCGGAGAATTCTGCGCAAGATTGCCGAAAATCAGTTTGAAAACTTAGGAGATACCTCCACGCTCGCCGATCCTTCGGTGGTGCAGGATCTCGTGCGAAACCGGACGGAATAAAATGAAATATTTGCCCCTATCGATTCTTGGAGTGTTACTGGCGGGCTGCGCTCATCAGGTTACTTCACCTCGGCCGTTACCTGCGGGCAAATCGGAGTCATCCGCCATGAAACCACACCAGATGCAGCGGCTAGAGCTGAAAGTGTCCGGCTCGATAGGAGTATCCGAAGCCGGCCAGGCCATCGAACTGGGAGGATTCTCCGGCCTGAAATTTCTGGGAAAAAATCCCGACGGTAAGCTCCGTTTTCTTTCGCTTTCTGATCGTGGGCCCAACGCCACGGAGGAAGTTAAAAATGGAATCACCACCCGGCCCTTCGTATTGCCGGCCTTTCAGCCCAGGATCATTTTTCTGGTGGCCGATCCAGCGGCGGGAACCTTCGAGGTGGAAAAAGTTATTTCGCTGTTGCGCCCCGATGGCAAGCCTTTGAGCGGACTCCCGAATCGCGAAGGCGGTGAAATGCCCGTTGATCTCAAGGGCGTTCCTCTGCCCTACGATCCCTACGGAATGGATCCCGAAGGAATCGCGCTTAACCCCGATGGTTCTTTTTGGATCGGAGAAGAATACGGCCCCTCGCTCGCTCTTTTTTCGGCGGAAGGAAAACTTCTCGAAAGGATGAAGCCGGGACAAGGACTACCGAAAGTTTTCGAACAAATCCGCCTGAACCGTGGTTTCGAAGGCGTGACTCTCGGAGACGGCAAGCTTTACGGAATGCTCCAGAGTCCCCTAGATAACCCTCGCAGCCCCAAGCAGAAGAATTCGGACAAATCGAAATTCGTGCGCATGGTGGAAGTAGATCCCGCCGGTAGAAAAACCTTGGCCCAGTACGGATATGTTCAGGGCCCAGGAAAATCCGATAAAATCGGCGATATCGCCTACGAAGCCCCTGGCCAGTTTCTGGTGATCGAGCAAAACGGAAAAGTGGGTAAGAAAAGCGTGAAGAAAATTTATCGCTTCCGTATCGGCAAGGCCACGAACCTGCAGCTGCTTCCCGAGAAGTTAGCGGGGCCGGGCGGAACGCTCGAGACCACGAAGGCCGGGGCGCTCCTGGGAGAAGGCGTGATCGTTCTCGAAAAAGAGGAAGTTTGCGATCTCGCCGCCCTCGGCGTGAAAGAATCCAAGGCCGAAGGGATCGATTTGGTGGACAACGATACGATCGCCATCATTGTGGACAATGATTTTGGCCTAGAAGGAAGTTGGGACAAAAGCGCGGGTAAAGTGGAAATGAAAGACGAAAAATCCGCGCTTTATCTGATTAAGCTGAAACCTTAGGTGTTCTGAACCGAAATACCGAAACGGGGAGCCAGGCGGCGCACCCCGTAGAAGCTCAAGAAGAATACACTTCCCCAAATTAAATCTCCAGCCAGGGCATTGCCGAGGAAGGGAAGCGCCGCTACGTAGCACGCCACTAGGCCTTCGAAGGTGCGCGCGTACAGTCCGTGGTCGCCGGTGATCCAGATACCGAAGTTTGTCCAGAGCCAGAAACCCAAAGAAGAAGCCACGAGGTAAGAGCCAGTGCGGAGCGCGGATGGATTTGCTTTTAACCAGAAGCCGGCCACGATGATCGCGGCAAAGCCGGAATAAGTGAAGAAAGACCAGACGCCGAAGGCCGGGTAGCCCGTGATTTTAGCGAGCAAAAGATCGGAAGCGATCAGCGTGAGAAAGCTCACCACGAAAGAAAGAACACGCCCGAGCTGAGATCCGCTGAAAAGCGCGATGCTAGTGGTGGGTGTCATATTAGGAGCATGGGGGATGAGGCGGGCCAGGGTTCCGAAGATTACCCAAACTACGGCCAAGGTATTGCGATCGCTCTTTAGATTTTTATTCATCGTGGTTTCCTCTGCTTTGGATCTTAAACTATATGCCCAGCGTAGAAAAGTTTACTCTTCCCGCTCTTCGCGGTCTTTTTGCGCCGCCGCGAAAATTTCTTCCACCTGGTATTTGGCCAAACGCACGAATTTCCCGACCGGAATAGACCCGATTTCGATCGGCCCGATCGCGATGCGGCGCAAGCGCTCCACCTCGAGGTCAAGTACCGCGAAAAGACGGCGGATCTCCAGGTTCTTGCCTTCGGTGATCGCGATCTCGATCCACTCTTTATTCATCAGGCGCTCGCCTTTGATGCGGGCCACTCGAATGGGCTTCACAAAGCCGTCGCTAAGGTGAATGCCTTTGCGCAGGAGCTTGATTTGTTCGTCCGTAACCTCGCCCTTTACCTTCACGGCGTAAGTGCGCTTGATTCCCGAAGAGGGGTGCATGAGCTTATGGGCCACGTCGCCATCGTTGGTGAGGAGAAGCAGGCCTTCGCTCGCAAAATCCAGGCGGCCTACGGGATAGATGCGGGAAGCGATTCCGCGCATGAGTTCCATTACGGTGGGGCGGCCCTGGGGATCGCTGGTGGAGGTGATATAACCGCGAGGTTTATTGAGCAGGTAGTATTGGCGATCCTCGCGATCAGGCTCGATCACTTTTCCTTCCACGGATATGGCGTCTTCCCGCGGGTCGGCCTTGGCGCCGAGGGTATTTACCACCACGCCATTTACCTTCACTTCGCCGAGCAAAATAAGCTCTTCAGCTTTGCGGCGGGAGCAAATGCCGGCCTCGGCGATGATTTTTTGCAAGCGCTCTTTGCCATCGGTGGCGGTTTTAGATTTTTTGCCGGCGCTCTCTCCGGGGGCTTCGCGCAGCCTGGGGAGCTTTTTGAACGAAGGGCTCTTCGCCCTAAGCGTTGCCTTCTTGTCCAGGCGTGATACGTCGAGAAGCTTCTGGCGAGAGATCGAGATCTCCTGGTTGGGCTTCGTTGAGGTCCGTGGAGCTTCCGTAGCGCGTCGCGCGTCCGTCGCTGTCCGTTTGTGCTTGAACGGCTGGTTCGGCCGATACGATTTTCTGCGTTTCATGGGCTTCCAAATCTTCGAGCTCGAGGTCGTTGAACTCGAGCGGATGCGATTCCTCTACGATGCCTTCCATTTCTTTGGCTAGCAGCTCTTCTTCGGAAACTTCGCCACCCACTTCGTTCGCGGGGAGCATTTCTTCCAGTTCGCGGAGCGAGGGCAATGCGCTCAAATCGCGCAGACCAAAGAGCTCGAGGAATTCTTTCGTAGTGGCATATATCATAGGGCGGCCAAGTTCGTCGCTCTTTCCGGCGATCCGCAGCATTTTTTTGTCCAGGAGCGCCCTTACGAGGTGGCTGGAATCCACGCCCCGGATTTTATCGATGGTTTCCCGGGTAAGTGGCTGGTTATAGGCCGCAATCGCCAATACTTCGAGCATGGCATTAGTGAGCTTCATCGGGGCGATTTGGTAGAGGCGGCGCACGAATTCTTTGTTCTCAGCCTTAGTGCGGAATTGGAAGCCGCCGGCTACTTCCACGAGCTCGATGCCACGGCTCTCGTCGAAATAGGAGGCCATAATATTGGAAACGGCGGTGCGGAATTCGTCTTCGGCGATCTCGGGATGAATCAGTTCGCGGAGCTTATTGATCGAAATCGGTTTGTGCTGGAGGAAAAGGATCGTTTCCACGGCACTTTGCAGTTCGGCGCTCGAGAGATCGCGGTAGAAAATAGGTTCGGCGGGAGCGGCCGTGGTTTCGCCTTCAGTGGGAGCCGCTTCCGCGGGATTTTCCAGGCCGGGATCGGATTCAAAGCCAGCGAACGGAGCCGCTGACTCTTCGGATTCCGCGCCGAGATTGTGGATTTCGTCAGGCTGCATATCAGAGGGTTGCGGCGGGAGCTGGTGCTGGTCGTTGTTGGTAGGCATACGAGTCTCCTGATTCGAAAAGTTTCTCCATCGTCTCAAGGTTGAGACGCTCGCGGAGCACGATATAAATGGTTCCGTAAACGCTGTGCTGGAGCACGCGGATTTTCTGCAGGCGGCCGAGCTCGAGAATGGCGAGGAAGGTAACTACCACTTCGTTGCGATCGGCGGTTTCGGCGAAAAGGGTTTGGAAGTCGGTGATTTCCTGGGAGCCCAGCTTATCGGCGATCCGCTTGGCGGCGTCGGCGATCGAGAGCTTATCTTTTTTCACCTTTGCCGTTGGGCGGCGCGAGCGCATCAGCAAATCTTGGAACGCGAGCGTGAGATCCGAAAGATTCATTTCTTTCAGGAGCTGCTCTTTCTTCTCTTTTTCGTTCGGCGGCGGGCGCTTGAAGAAGTCCGCGCCGAGCACGGGCATCTGTTTGAAATCGAGGGCCATCGCGCGGTAGCGCTGGTGTTCCAGCAGGCGGCGCATGAGCTCTTCCTGTGTCTGGATCTCGTCGCCGTCCAGGGCCGTGGCTTCGTCTTGGTTGGGCAGCATGGTGCGGCTCTTGATATAAATAAGAGTACTTGCCATCAGCAAGAAATCACCGGCGATATCGAGGTTATGCTCGCGCATCAAATCGAGGGTGCGAAGGTACTGATGGGTGATTTCCGCAATTTTGATATTACGGATATCGATCTCGTCCTTTTGGATAAGGTACAAAAGGAGATCCAAGGGCCCTTCAAAGCTGGCCAGTTTTACACGGAGTTCTGTATTCATTACCGGAAGAATTTAACCAGAATAACCAGGTAACGCAAAGCCAAACACACTGGTTGCGAGGTTTAGCGAAAGGTTTACGAGCAGGATGATGGGGATGCGGATGAAGGAGAGGGCTCCGGTAAAGAGCATGAATATCAATAAGATATTGGCATACTGCTGGATGGCCATAAATTTTTGCGACGCATTATAGCTAAGAAAGCTCAAAACTATGTTGGACCCATCCAGCGGAGGCACCGGTAGCAGATTAAAAATCGCCAAAGAGAAGTTCAGCATGAGGAAGCTCTCGAGAATTCCCTGAGCGCCGGCATAAAAGGCGAAATCGCGGGGAACGTAGGCAAGGAAACCCACGAGCAGAAAGGCCGATAGAAATCCGGTGATGATATTCGAGAGAGGGCCCGCAAAGGCGACCCAGAATAAGCCCTTTCGGTAGCTGGAGAAGAGGCTGGGATTGATCGGCACGGGCTTGGCCCAGCCGAAGAAGATATGCGAGCCCATGGCAATGCTGGCGATGGGAAAAATCAGGGTGCCCAGGGGATCGATATGCGCCGTGGGGTTCATCGTGAGACGGCCGCTCCATTCGGAAGTATTATCGCCGAACTTGGTTGCCATCCAGGCGTGCGCATATTCGTGCACCACGAGCGCGAACAGAAAGGCCGGCATGAAGATCAGGATATTGCGGAAGATCTCTACTGGGTCGAAGTTCATAGGAGGGTTATATCACTAACCTTCGTCCCTGCACTACTTTCGAGGGTGAAACTTCCGGTGCGCATCCACCAGGCGGGCCGCTTCCACTTGGGTATAGATTTGGGTGGTAGAGATATCGCTATGCCCCAGCAATGTTTGCACGGAGCGCAGGTTCATCCCGCCTTCCAGCAAATGCGTGGCAAAGCTATGGCGCAGCTGATGCGGGCTCACGTGTTCTTTCACGCCGCCTTTTTTTGCATAGTTCTTCAGCAGCTGCCAAATTTCCTGGCGGGTGAGAGGGCGCGGCCCCTTGGGCTCGATAAAAAGAAACTCGCAGGCCAATCCCTGATTGAGCTTAGGATACGCCTCTTTCAGGTAGCGCTCCAGCCAGGCGATCGCGGATTTCCCTATGGGAATGATGCGTTCCTTCGAGCCTTTGCCCATCACGCGCAATTGTGAAGAGCCTAACTGCAAGTTTCCCGGTTTGAGGCCCACGAGTTCCGAAACGCGCAGGCCGCAAGCGTAGAGCAATTCGATCCAGGCACGATCGCGAAAGCCTTCCGGGGTCTCTAGGTTGGGCGCACTCAATATTTTTCGAATATTTTCGGCTGAAAGCGCTTTGGGCAAGGGCCTGCGCGCGCACTTCAATTCGATTTTGCTCGTGGGATCCTGGAGATCCGAATCATTGCGTTGGTGGAATGCGAAAAACGCACGCAGGCTCGCAACTTTTCTTTGTACCGAAGAAGCCGCGAGGCCTGCTTTTCTCCAGGCACTGAGCTGGCTTTCCACCTGGGCCTCGCTCATGGCGAGCAATTCCGTTTCCTTGCCGATAAGGTGGAGGTCGGAGAGGTAGCTCGCCACGGTTTTTTCCGAGAGCCCTTTATCGAGCCGGAGGTAGGCGGCGAATTCTCCGAAGGAGGCGTTCATTTTCTTAGTATCGCAGATTCCTGGTGGCGAATCCCAGGTGAAGGGAGGGGAATAATAGCGGACTCGCCCAGTCGGATAGGCGAGAGCCGATGCCTAGAAGCCTTTGGGAATAAATCCGATTTTTTCGTAGGCCCGGGCCAGAGTTTTGGCCGCGTGCTCTTTGGCGCGGAGGGCGTTCTTTTTCATCACCTCGGCGAGGTAAGCTTTATCGCCCATGAGCTGTTTGTAGCGCTCCTGCACCGGGGTGAATTTTTCGATCGCCACCGCCGCGGTTTCCACCTTGAGGTGGCCGTACATTTTACCCGTGAAATGCTGTTCCAATTCAGGGATGGATTTTCCGCTCAGCACGGAATGAATCTGCATTAGATTCGAGACGCCGGGTTTATTCTCTTCGTCGAATTTGATCTCGCTGCCCGAATCCGTGGTGGCGCTCTTGAACTTCTTCTCGAGCACCTTCGGTTCATCCAGCAGGAAAACCGTATTGTTCGGATTCGGATCCGACTTATCCATTTTTCTCGTGGGCTCGAGCAGCGCCATGATGCGTGCACCTACTTTGGGAATCATCGGATCGGGCACCGCGAAGGTTTCGCCGAACTCATTATTGAACCGCATTGCCACGTCGCGCGTGAGTTCGAGGTGCTGCTTTTGGTCTTCGCCCACGGGCACCACGTGCGCATCGTAAAGAAGGATATCGGCGGCCATCAGCACGGGGTAGGTGAAGAGCCCGGCGTTGATATTCTTGGCGTGCTTGAGGCTCTTGTCCTTAAACTGCGTCATCCGCGAAAGATCGCCGAAGGGAGTGAAGCAATTCAATGCCCAGGCGAGCTCCGCGTGCTCGCTCACGTGGCTCTGCAGGAAGATCACGTTCTTTTCGGGGTCCAGGCCGCAGGCGAGGTACTGGGCATAAAAGCTCAGGCTGCGCTCGCGCAGGATTTTCGGATCCTGCTTCGTGGTGATCGAGTGCAGGTCCACCACCATGTAGTAGCAATTGAATTCTTCCTGGAGAGCGCCCCAGTTCGTGATCGCCCCGATATAATTTCCGAGCGTGAGATTTCCGCTGGGCGCGGCTCCGCTCAGGGTATTTTTTTTGCCGTTTTTCGGGAGGAGAAAAGGGGTTTTATTCTCGAGGGACATCGCAAAACTATAGCGTAAACCCCCGCGGGAGACAAACCGGCGGATTAATTCGCGGAAGTATTCGAGTCGCCGGCGGGAGCGGCGTCTTCGGTGGCGGAAGGGGATGACTTCGCCTTCTCTTTGGTGCAATCAGCCAAGGTGGTATAAGTCTGCTGGTCCAAGGGGGCGCCGGACTGATTGAAGCGCAGGAATTTCACGGAGGCGATGCCGGCTTCGAGCGCGCAAACGAAATCGGGTTTAGCGGAGTCGGCCTGCTGGTCGCAGCGTTCTTTGCCGAAAACCGAGCGGCCGATTTGTTTTCCGCTCTGGAAGCTATACAGCGTGAACATGCGCGAGAGGCCAAGCTCGGCGGGAACGCAGCTTACATTGGCGGGATTTTTACGGGCTTTTTCCAGGGCGGCTTCGCAGCTGGCCTTGTTTTCGAAACGGATATCTTCCTTGAGGTGTTTCTCGCCGTTCTTATTGGTGACGTAGAAGTTTTTGTCGAAGCCCTTTTCGCTGCACCGGAGATCCATCAGGGTCGCGGCTTTGGCGGAACTTACGGTAAAAAAAAAGGCAATCAATAGAAGGGTCTTCATGACTAAATTCCTCCGGCTTCACCAAAAGGGGTGAGGCGCTTCCCCTAAATTTATCCTGGGGGAGGAGGAGTGCCAAGGCGTAAATGAAGAAGCCCCATTCTAAGTAGGGCTTTTAGGAGGATTTGAGGCTTTTCTTAGGTAGCGGCGAGGATTTCTGCTTCGCTTGATACAAATAAAAAAGCCCCGCTATTAAGCGGGGCCCAATGTCCTAGAAACGAGAGAGCAGGAATATCGTTTCTTCTCGTAGTTCAGAAACTTTTTACAACATGAACTACAACTTCAACTTTAGCGAGGAGCATACGTACAGCGGGGAACTCTAACTATTCACTTCTACTTTAGCTTTGACACACGCGATGTGGGTGTTTCGAAGCTACGAGATTTGGACACCGTGAAAGATTAGAGGCTGAGTCCGCAGGAGTAGCCCAAGCCTACGGGGATCGAAGATTGGATCACACCGGTTGCGTTGAGAACTTGTCCTTGGAAGACAACCATGTTGGGCATGCCACCACAGTTAACTTGGTACCAAGCTACGGTAGAGGGCGCGAGGGATACGATGCCCGATACGGTTACTTGGCTCGTTCCGTAACCAGTAGCTCCGCTTACGGATACTAGGATCTGGTCGCCGGAGCCGTTGGTGCGGCGGTATTGAGGGCCCAAAACTTGGCCGCTACCACCTGCCGAGAAATTTCCGTAGAGACCGCTGCCGGCGCCTACTTGGCCATTTCCGTAGAATGCGAAAGACGTGCTTCCGGCGGGTGCGCCCGGGAACAGTCCGATCGGTGCTACACCGATTCCAACGTCGCCTTGGTTTTTATTTTTACCACAGCCTGGCAGGATACTGATTGCTAACAGCATCACAAACAAAGCTGCTCTTGCTTGCTTAGTGATTTTCATAGGGACCTCCAACAAATCGCGTTTAACTAATTCTGCATTGCACTTGTTACTGGTTGGGCCGGGGCCTGTCTCAGAACAGATACATCTACTTCTGATCAGGTAATCGCAAGCGTTGTGCCAAGGGGTGTCGGGAGCGAGACAGGACACCTAAGCCCCTGATTTTTCGGAGGAAGCATAAACTAGGATTATAGAACCCCATTATGGGAACGCATATAATCTGTGTATATGTTTTGGGCAGGTGTTAGCTGTCTACACATTGGGCAGGGGTGTATGGAATGTAATCAGCGGTGGACTAAGCTATTGTAGGGCCAAAAATCTCAGTACGCCCTTGGCGATCCCCTCGGCAATTTTCTGTCGGTTCTCCGGGTCCGTGATCAGGATCAAGTCCTTCTTATGGCTCAGGTAAAAAGCCTCGATCAAAACGGCGGGCACCTGGGAGTCCAATAATACGTAGAGCATGGCTTGTTTCACGCCCCGGTCGTGGAAAGGCACGTCTTCGCTGCGCAAGTGGTCGGCGAGGCTCGAATGGATGGTTTTGGCGGCTTCCCGGGATACTTCGGTTACGGCGTCGGCGGCTACGGTACGCATCAGGAGGGATTTTCCGCTCCCGTATTTTTTGCTCGTGCGGTTCTCGATTTGCTCGAGCTTGGAGCTGCTCTCGGAGTCGGTATTGTTCAGGAAATACGTCTCGAGGCCCTGCACGGTGTGGGTAGTGTCGGAGTTCACGTGGATGGACACGAAGAGATCCGCGTGGTTGCTTTTGGCGAGCTCGGCGCGGGCTTCGAGGGGCACCTCCACATCGGAACGGCGGGTTACGAGTACCTTGATCTTGCGGCCCAAGGTTTTTGCGTATTTAGGATCATTTAGGATCTTCTCGGTGCGGATGGTGATGGCGAGAGTAATGTCTTTTTCGAGTATGCGTTTTTTACCGGTTCCCGCGAGCGTACCTGTATCCACGCCGCCATGCCCCGGGTCTAGGACCACGATATAAGGGGGTTTCGCGGCCAATGCCGCATTTTCACTAATAGGGAAAAAAGGGCTAAGGAGAATCACGAAAGTACCGAAAAGTGGAGTGAAGGTCTTCCCACTAGGCATAAGCCGAAGTGTAGCAAGAGGTTCTCTTGGACGCCATAGCGCTATTCTTTAGTAAGTTTTCCGAGGAGCTCGTAGGAGCTGAAATCGCACTTATTTGTGCGGTAGCGGCCATTACGGTTTACTGGACGCTTATTCGCAAGAAGAAGCGGGAGACCGCCGAATGGGTTCCCGCCGCCCTAGTGCGTGCATATTTGGACAAGGCCCGTTCCGACGAAGCCGAACTTCGTTATCGTTTATTTGGTGAGGCTCCCCCGGTTACCGGATCGGTTACGACCGTGGTGGCAGGAAATGATCCTGCTCTCGGCCGTGAGCTCGAAGCCCTCCGCGCCCAGCTTTCGCTCGCCGACCAGCGCGCCCTAGATTTCGATCGCATGCTGAACGGACTCCGCGCCGAAAAAACCGCGTTGGAGCAAAAACTCGCCGCCGCACCTGCAGCTGGTGGGGCCGCCGCGCCGAATCCGGCCGCCGTGAAAGAACTAGAAGACCTTAAAGCCAAGCTCCAAGAATACGAAGTGATCGAAGACGACTTGGCCAACCTGAAAAAATTCCAGAAGGAGAACGAAGTTCTCCGCACTAAGGTAGAGCAGTACGAGAAAGGCGGAGCTACTACGGTAGCCGCGGCCGCTCCGGCTGCGCCCGTTGAGGTAACGATTTCCGGTGGGGCTCCTCAGCAGCCCGAACTGAAAGTGGTTCCGGCGGAGCCTGCCCCCGCCGCTCCCGAGCCGGCACCAGCACCGGTAGTGGCCGCCGCTCCAGCTCCCGCCGCTGAACCGGTGAAAGCCGCCGAAACGAATACGAACGTGCTTGCGCCCGTAACTCCTACCGCAGAAGCTCCTGCCGCCGAAAAATCTCCCAAAGAAAAAGAAGCCGAGCTTCTTTCCGAATTCGAGAAAATGCTCGCGTCCTAAGCGTTTTTCTTTCCTGCTGTCTATCCCGGCTGGTAGGTATTTAGGTATGCTGCGCTGGAAAAAACTTCCTAAAAACTGGCCAATTCTATTGCCTCTGCTCGTGATGACGGCGGGATATTTTTACTATCCTAAATACCCCGAGCTTTCGCAGGGCACTCGCGTGGGCAATTCCTGCTTGGCCGGGCAGCGTCGCGCCAACCGATGGGTGAAAAAAGATATTCCGCATCTTCCTGATCTCGATGCAAATTTCGACGATTTGGGCTTGGCTCATCTAGCGAAGGCTGCCTATCTACTTCAACCGAAGTACATCGGAATTCATCCCAGGGAAAAAATTCCGCCCGCGCTGCCACTATTGGTAAATGGTATTTTTATTTTTATGTCCATGCTCCTTTATTTCCTGTTGAGTAAAGTTTTCGGAAATATATGGGGCGGAGTCATTCAGGGAGTGATTTACCTCGCGCCGCAGGTATCTCAGAACTTGTATTCCCTCGATGTATATTCGATACCCCTGTATGCGGCATGCTTTTTGGGCATCCTTGTTTTCGCTTCGGCCAAATTGCGGGGAAAGAGAGCGGTGGCCGTCGGCATTGCCGGTGCGTTTGGGATTTACCTGTGTAATTTTACGCGCTCCTCATCCTGGCTGGTGGTCGTCTCGCTGCTTCCGGTTTTGGTATTCCCGGTATTTTCGGCCCGGTTCTTTAAGAGCGATGTTTCTCCGGAAAAGTTTCGCCGGAGGGTTCTCACGGGCATGCTGGTTTTAACGGCGCTGATGTGGAAGGATAAGATCCTTCATCCGGGAACGGGCCACCCTATATGGCATAGTATTCATGCCGGGTTATTGGAGTTCGGTGGGCATATTGGGCCTGATCAGCGGATTTATCCTGGTTTCGTGCCGGCCGCCGAGATTCCGCCGGGAGCGGTTGCCGAGAATACCTGGAATGATTATTTCGAGTATCGGTTCGCCAGGGCGGTGGCCCCGAAGGTAAACCTTTATTCCCCGGAATACGGAAAGATTTTGCGCCAAGATTACCTGCGATTTTGGAGAAATTATCCCTGGGATATGCTGAGACTTCATGCAAAACGAATTTGGAATATCGTGGACTGGGATATTTGGAGCTGGCGTCTTTATGACCATAACGTCAATCCGAATTTTTGGCTGGGTTTAATCGCCCGGGCAATTTTCTTGGGCGTATTCCTGCTGGCACTGTTTTTCGTGGGATGGCGGCAAACTTTGTTTGCCGCTGGATTCGTGGCGCCGCTTTCTCTTTCGGGAGTGATCGTATTTTCTTCCTACGGATATTACCAAACGCCGTTTCGCGTTTGTCTTTTCGTATTTATTCTTTTTTTGGTCCGCGAGTTGTGGCGGCGGTATAGGGGCGCCGGCGATCCTCGCCCCTTGCAGGCAAAGTTTTGAAAAAAGAGGCTGCTGAAATTAGCTGATTCTATGGGGGTTCCGCGGAGGAAGCGGCTAGAACAACGTATCGCCGTCGTCGATTTCTTTTTGCTTTTCTTGCTGGTCTTCGGTGAACTGCTGGATAGCCACCAGGCGCCCGATCCGGTAGAGGTAAACGGATTCTTCCAGCCCGTCGGATTCCACGTCCATCCAGCCGCCGAGGAAAGTATTTTGCCGCTGCTGCTGTTTTAGCACGCGCACCATCACCGCTTGCTGGTCGTTTTTCTTGCCCTCACGCACCTGCACTTGCAGCTTGTAGCGCATCTGCAGGAAGAAATCTTCGTTGGAGAAAACGTCGAGAAAGTTGCGAGATTCGGTATTATTGATCCAGTTCGTCTCGATGATTCCGGACTCGCGGTTGTTCACGCGCACTACATCGCGACCAGCGGAAACGGCCTCGAGGGCCGCGGTCCACGCGGTGGAAAAATCCGTGAGAAAGATACGGCTCGGCGCGTGGTTGATCGGCACGAAGGGCAGGTTGGAGCAGCCGAGGCCGGCGCCCACGATGCATCCCAGCGCTAGCCAGTGTTTAGAACGCTTTCGTAAAGCTCGAAACATGCTCCACATTCCTTAGGGCCGACTGCAGGTCGAGCTCGGATTTCGCCGGCTGACGGGTTTTTATCGCCACCACTTCCCAGAAGAAACGCTCGCCTTTGGAGCTGTCTGGATTCGGCAGCACGGGGCGGCCGAGGTCGGGAAGGTTCAACTGGGTTATCCCGCCCTGCACGATCGACGACCAAAGGATCGCGCGCGTGATACCTTGGGTGCGCTGATTCTGTTTTTCGGAAACGATGTTCACCATCGTGAAGTCGGGTTCCACCTTCGAGTTGCTGGCCGTGCTGAAGCGGTATTCTCGGTTGCCCTGGCTCACGCCCTGCGGCTTCATCTGCTTGAGGAATGAGGAGAAACGGGTTTCGGCCGCGCGGGCGCTGCCCACGGGTTTCGTGGAGCCCACGATCCAGCGGTAGTCTGGGGTGGCAGCAATGTTCAGCGGGCTCGAGCTGAGTTGCTTGCGGTCGAAGATTCCCGTGAAGATATAGTAAGCGGCGCCTTGCACGCGATTCTTCAGCAGGCCGAGCTTGAACTGGGTATTCCCGTTTTTCACTTCTTCGGCTTTCTGTGCCTTGATGTCCATCGCCACGAAATCGCCGCCATCGCCTTCGGGGTCCACCAGCGAGATCGAAACCACATCGAGCTTCTCGGGCACGCCGCTTACTTTCGAAGTGAGCATTGCCGGAGTAACTTCGTGGCGGGCGTTGATGTCGAAGTTATCGTCGCCGTTCACTTTCACGCGGCGGCTGGTCCAGCCCACGTGGTTGAAGGAAGTGATGTTCAGCACCGAGATAAAATCTTTATTGCGGATCGCGGTCACGGCCGGGCTGATCGCCACTGAGCCCACCATTCCCGCCATATGGGTTTCGAGCCCGTTCGGGAGCGGCATGATGTAGTCGGGTTTATTGAAGCTGAGCGGGATGAGCCCCCAGCGTTTGCTTTGGTTCGGAAGCACGGCATTGCCGGGCACTTCGCGCTCGCCGTAGACGTCGATCTTTACTTTGTAGCTCGACACGAAGAGGCCGAGATCGAAGCTCAGAAGATCGGCGGGGCGGGTGGCCGGCACGAAGAGGCCAAGCTCCAGCGTTCCGCTGTCGAAACCGGGCGGAAAGCCCGTCAATTTTCCGCGCATAAAGCCGTAGTCGCGCTCGCCCTGGATTTTCTGGAGAGCCACGTCCACCACGTTGTTGGTGTTCTGTAAGAGCGATACCACCGTGAAGCCCGCTTTGCCCACCGTGATGGGGCGCGGGGTACCGGAACGCAGGCTTTCGTGGGTGAAGGCGGCGAGGCCGGCCTCATCGGTGCGCACCACGTTTTCGGTGAAGGGATCGCCATTTTTCGTTCCCACCATCACGGCGGCCCCGGCCATCGGCAGCCCGGTGGCGGCATCGGTAACTTTCACGGTGAGATCGGCATCGAGTTTTGCGCGGCCGAAAAGAACGTCCCAGAAGGCGGGCGGCGATTTCGCGGCCGCGGTCTGTGATTTTACGTTGAAAAGGTAAGAGTCCGAAGGAACCGCCCAGGCGGAACCGGAAAGCAGGGCCAGAGAAATTACCAGGAATGGATTGATGACGCGCATGACTTTCCCTCCATTAGAGATTGCGTTAAATTCGCTGACAGCAAATAGCGTAACTGTAAACGCAGATTTTTTCCGCTATTTGCTGCCAATTCCTTTCTGAAATAGTATAAATCCACCGTGCCGCAACAAAACAATACCCTCGAAGAAGGCCGCCGCGTATTACGCGTAGAGGCGGAAGCGTTAGCTAGCGCCGCCGGCGCTCTCGGAGAATCTTTCGTGCAGGCGGTGGATTTTCTCCACGAGACGCTCGCGAAGGGCGGCAAAGTGGTGGTTTCGGGAGTGGGAAAATCCGGAAATGTGGCCCAGAAAGTTGCGGCCACGCTCACCAGCACCGGCAGCGTGGCGGTTTTTTTGCATCCCACCGAGGCGCTGCACGGCGACCTCGGAGTTCTGGCGCCCAACGATGCCTTAGTGGTTTTTTCGCATAGCGGATCCTCCCAAGAAGTTTTGTTGATGCTCGCGGCCGCCCAGGATCTTTGCCGGGGAGTGGTGGCGATTTTAGGAAATCCCAATGGGTCCATCGCCAAGCACGCGCATGCGGTGATTTCCTCGAGCATCTCTTCCGAGGCTTGCCCCGATAATCTTGCGCCCACGGCTTCCTCCACGCTCGCGATGGCGGTGGGCGATGCGGTGGCGATGGCCCTCAAGCTGCGCGCGGGTTTTGGTCCCGATAAGTTCGCGAAGTTTCATCCGGGCGGAAAGCTTGGCCGCCGCTTGCTCACGCTCGTGGAAGATTTGATGCACGGAGCGGGTGAGTTCGCGGTGCTTGCGCCCGACGCTTCGATCGATGAAGTGGTGATCGCCCTCACGAAATTTCGCCACAGCGGAATCTGCATTGCCGACGGAAAGACCTCCGGCGGCCTCCCTAAGCTTGCGGGTGTGGTGGTGGAAGGGGATATTCGCCGCGCTCTCTTGAAAAAGGAGACGTTTTTTGGCCTAAAGGCTGGCGACATCATGACGAAGAAGCCGAAATCGGTTGGGCCCAAGACCAAGGCCGCCGACGCTCTCGACGTGATGGAGAACCGGGCGGGGCAGCTTAGCTTCCTGCCCGTGGTAGACGACGAGGGCGGGTGTGTGGGCGTTTTGCGCGTGCACGATCTGGTTCTCTCGGGGTTAAACTAGAGGGGCGCGCCAGCTCAGGAGCGGCCGCGAGGAGGCTGCATGGCGATACCGATACATTTCGAGCTCGAATCTCCCGCTTGGCTGCGCAATTTGCGCTGGGTAACTATTTTCGGTTTGTCCCTGGCCGTTCTAGCTGGCGACGCAGCTGGTATCGTACTGAGAATCATTCCCATCATGGCCTTGCTGGCCGCGTTGGCATTATGGAACGGGCTACTGCCAAAAATCGAGCAAGTGATTCCATTGAGCTTACAGGCTTTTCTTTGTTTGCAGGTGGTAGTGGATTTTTGCGCGCTTACCTTCCTATTGTGGGAAAGCGGCGGTCTCATGAACCCTTTCGTGGAATTTTTTCTTTTCCACGTGATGGTCGCCGGCCTTTTACTGAGCCCGGTGTTCACCCTCACTACCGCGGCGGTGGCTTCGGCCTGCGTAGCGCTATTGGCTTTCGCCCCTCCGCTGGTGGTGCAGGGAAAAGCGTTTGCACTTCGTGCTTCCCCCGTATGGCTCGCTTTTCCCTTGGGAATGATTCTGATGATAGTGGTTACCACCGCTTTCATTTTGATTTTTCTTCATCGCCTGGGCCGCGCGCAGGATGAAGCTCGCTTTCATCTGAAGATGGAGGCTCTGGGACGCCTAGTGGCGGGGCTAGCGCACGAGATCGGAACCCCGCTCAATTCCATCCTTCTGCTCGCGAGAGAAAGCATCGCGGAAGCTCCGGCGGCCCTAAAGAAGGAACTCACTTTGATCGCGGGCGAGGCCAAACGATGCGGAGACATCGTTTCGCTTTTACTGGGCTACTCCCATACTCTGGTGCGCTCGAGTGACGATATTCGCTACTCTGCCGTGGAGATTCGCGATTGGCTGCGGGATATTTATGAATCAGTTCGGCAGGAGGACGCAAAAAAACATCCAGTAAAGAGAAGCGTGGAGTTCGAGCTGAGGGTGCACGATCTTCCCGAAAAAATTGGGGTGCCCGAGCTAGTTTTGCGGCAGGTTTTTGAAAATTTGCTGAAAAACGCGCTGTATGCGGTGAAAAATGAACCCGACGCCCGAATAGTAGTGCAAGCTTATCAGGATTTGATAGAAGGAAGCTTAGTCTTTGAGGTGGCCGATAATGGTCCGGGTTTCACGGAAGAGGGTAAAGAGCGTGCATTTGAAGCCTTCTTTTCCACGAAAACTCAAGAACTTAGCTCTGGTTTAGGGCTGTATATGAGTTACTACCTGCTGGAACACGTGTGCGGCAGGATTGTCGTTGCCGATCATTCCGGTCGCGGTGCTATCCTACGGGTCACTTTACCTAGGTTCGAGGCGTTTGATGACCAAGCTGTCTCGGCCTAAATGGTACAAAAAAGGGGTCTAAAATGGTTTCTAGCGTATTGATCGTGGATGATGATGAGACTTTCCGTAATAGCCTAAAAGGCGCGTTCGAAAAACGCCGCATGCGCGCTTGGACCGCCCAGAGCGAGCCAGAAGCCATGGGAATTTTCCGCGAGAATTCGCCGGATCTAGTTCTCCTCGACTACCGCATGCCCGGCCTCGATGGAATTTCCGTGCTTCGCGAGATGCACGTATTCAATCCTCAGCCCGTTTATATTTTGCTCACCGGCTACGGCAGTATCCCCATGGCCGTGGAGTCGATGAAGGAAGGCGCCGATTCCGTGCTGCAGAAGCCCTGCGACGTGGACGCGATCCTCAACGAGGCCCAGCGCTTGATCGATAAGAAGAAAAAGCGCGTTCCCGGTATGGACGAATCCGAGTTCCGTTCCTACAACCTCAATATCTTGGAGCGCGTTGGAATCGAAAAGGCCCTCAAGGCCACTAAAGGCAACGTAAGCAAAGCCGCTTTATTGCTTGGAATCGACCGCCGCACTTTGCAGAGGAAGATGAAGCGCATATTCTAATTGGAATATGACCCCAACTTGCCCTGACCCTATTTCCTTCCGTTTTCGCCGTGTTTTCGTAAACCGTGCGAGCTCCCTAGAGAGCAAAACCCCGCGGAGAGGAAGTATCGGCAGGGCAATTTTTTTTGTATTTTCGCTCTCCCTCTTAGTCTCCTCCACACTCCGCGCGGAAGAAGAGCCCGAGGGGCCCGTCTCTGATTCGAAAAAGAATCGCACCACCCGCCTCATGGCCATCACCGGCGACAGCGATTTCGGCGACGACCGTACCGCCTGGGATAAAACCTACGCCCGTAAAGACTACGTATTCGGAAAAGACCCCGCCGAGTTTCTCGTGCGCTTCGTGGACAGCCTCCCTAAAGGCCGCGCGCTGGACATCGCCACGGGGGAGGGTCGTAATGCCGTTTTCCTCGCCAAAAAAGGCTTCCTCGTGGAAGGCGTGGATATTTCCGTGGTGGGATTGCGCAAAGCCAAGAAGCTTGCGGCCGAAAACGGCGTGAAGATCCAAACGGTGAACGCGGACCTAAACAAATATCATATTAAGCCGGCATCCTACACCGCGATCATCAATTTCTTCTACCTGCAGCGCTCGCTCATCCCGGAAATCAAAGCGGGGCTGAAATCCGGCGGGGTGGTGGTATTTCAGACCTACACCACGGCTCACCTGAAGAATCCCGGCGGATCCTCGATGGACAAAGATTATTTATTGGAAGCGGGCGAGCTGAAGAAAGCCTTCGGCGATTTCGAGATCCTGCACTATTCCGAAGAGAACGACGGCAAAAGCGCGACCGCCAGCCTCGTGGCAAAGAAAAAATAGCCGCGCGTTCATCTCCAAGTGGTTGAAATTAATAATTAAATTATAGCGTGTGGCGGGAAACTTCCCTCAAGTCAATGGCTTAGAGTTCCGATTAGTCCTTAAGCGCATTGCGTGAAGGGGAGAATTCTTTTGTCGAACGCCGCTAAGAAAAAGCCACCCGAATTCAGCGATATTCCGGATCTGCCGGTAGATCGTGAAGAAGGGCTCGCCCAGAATTTCGAGGACCCCGGACTCGACGGCATCGTATTGGATTTTTCCGAGCCCGGAAATCCCGCGAGCGTGCTGAACGAAGCGGCCGACGCCATTCACGAACTGATTGGCGTACCCGAAGAAAATCTCGACATGCTTCAGGCTCTCTCCGAGAACGTTCCGGTAACGGTGGAAGACGGTAGCCTCGACGGCTTGCAGGCGAACGCCCGCTGGGAAATGGCCGCCAAGCTTTTTGACCTCGTGGTTTGTGACCGCCCATTTTCTGAAATGATGGAAGGCGTGCTGAAGGCGATCGTGGACGGATTGAACGCCGAAGCGGGGTCCATTCTCGAGTTCGACTCCGAATCCAAAGAATTCTTTTTTCGCGCCAGCGTGGGCGGCGGCGACGCCGAACAGCTGAAGTCTTTCCGCGTGCCGGCCAACAAGGGCATCGTGGGCCACGTGGCGGAGAGCCGCCAGACGGTGCTGCTGAAAGATCTCGCCAGCGATGAGATGCAGCTGCGGGCCATCAGCGCGGGCACGGGATTCGATACGCGCACCTGCCTCGCCGCGCCGATCGTGATCACGAACCAACTCTATGGGGTGATCGAGCTTTTCAATCGGCACGCTGGCGGCAGCTTCCACGAACGAGACGTAGAATTCCTCGAGCAAGCCATTCGCATGGCCGTAAAAATCATCGAAGTCCGTTTTCTAACCGCCGAGTTGGCGCGTAGGGCGGGTTAAAATGCCGGACGAAGTAGCCGCCGAACAGATTTTAACCGAGCCGGTCGCGGAATCCAGCGATAAGACCACCACTATTTATTCCCTGCTCAAGGGCCTCGTGAAACATAAGGCTTCTGACTTGCACGTGAAGGCCGGGCGGCCGCCTCTCTACCGGATCAATGGAAAACTGCTGCCCGCGAAGCTTCCCCCGCTTTCGCACGAAGAAGTGAAGCGCCTGGCCTATAGCACCATGACGCAGAAGCAGATCAAGGAATTCGAAGAAGGCCTTCAAATAGATTTTGGTTATTTAGTGCCGGGCCTTTCGCGCTTTCGCGCCAATGTGTTCATGCAGAAGGGCACCCTCGCCTTCGTGATCCGCGTGGTGCCCCTCGAAGTTCCGCTGCTCGGTTCACTGGGCTTGCCGCCGGTAGTGGGCGAGCTCGCGCTCAAGCCGCGGGGCCTGCTGCTGCTCACGGGCGCTACCGGTTCCGGAAAATCCACCACCCTCGCCGGAGTGATCGAGCACATCAACCGCAATGCGCGGGTGCACGTGGTCACGATCGAAGATCCGATCGAATATATTTTCGAAGATAAGATCGGCACCATTTCTCAGAGAGAAGTTGGGGTAGATGCCGTGAGCATGCCGTTGGCGCTCCGGGCCGCCCTCCGCCAGGATCCCGATGTGATCATGATCGGGGAGATGCGTGATTTCGCCACGATCCAAACGGCCATCACCGCCGCCGAAACCGGGCACCTCGTGGTGAGCACTCTGCACACCAACGATGCCGCCCAGAGCATCGATCGTATCCTCGATAGTTTTCCGGCCGATGCGCAGAATCAGCTCCGCATCCAGCTCGCTAGTTGCATTCTCGGGGTGGTTACGCAGCGTCTCGTGCGCCGGGCTGATGGCAAAGGGCGCATCGCGGCCTGCGAAATCCTCACTCGGTCCCCCACGGTGGAAAAGCTGATCGCGGAAAACCGCATCAACGAGCTCGACGTGGTGATGGAAAGCTCGAACCTTTATTACAAAATGCAAAGCATGAACCAGGCGCTCGAGCAGCTCGTGCGCGACGGGCTGATCACGCAGGAAGAAGCGATCCTAAACAGCGATAAGAAGGAAGACCTCGTGCTTAAGCTTTCGGGAATGGTGGGCGGAACCCAGGCCGGCGTAGAGGCCAATGAGCTTCTACAACAAGCGAGCAATACTTCCCAATTTGCCGTGCGCGACGGCGGTTCCGACGATGAGCAATCGGAGAGAACCCTCATACCCGGTGCGCCTCAGTCCGGCATTCAGCTCGAGGGCGTAAGCACCAAGGGCAAAGGCAAAAAATCCGCTTAGGCGGATTTTGGGATTCGAAATTTTTTAAATTGGCGTATTAGCTTCCGGTTTTTTCGAGAGTAGGCGCTTGCGCTTCGGCCTGGGTTTCTTCCATTACCTTGCGCACGCGGCCCTCACAGGTTCCGCAGCCAGTGCAGCAAAATAGTGAGGCCTTTAGCCCCTCTAGGCTATCGTTACCACTCTTCACCGCGGCCCTAATTTCGCCCCGCGATACGCTCATGCAGATACAGATTAGATCGTCGTCGCTCATCCCCAACTTATCGGATATAAAAGAAAGGAGATGAATGTCTTTTTCGCCGTTTTTGGCGCTCTACTATTTGTGGGTCTACTCTATGCCTGGTATTTGGGCTGGCTAGCTTTACCCCGTCTTTTGCGGCACTTAGAAGCCAATCCGGCCCAGCGCCAAGAGCCTATCTGGTTACAGGTACAGGAGAGGCTAGAGGCGGTGGCGGCGGCCTACCGCGTGCGAGTTCCCGAGCTGCGCGTTTTGCCCGAGTTTTCTCCAAATGCCTTATTGGTGAGGAGGGGGCGTTCGGCCTATGTGGTGCTGAGCGAGGGCCTAGTGCGTACCCTTTCGGGGGAAGAGTTGGATGCCGCCTTGGCGCTTTGCTTGGCGCACGTGTATGCCCGCGGGCGCTCTCGGCACACGATTGTGGCTCTGGCGCTTTTTCCCTTTGCTCAGTTTCTCCAAGCCTATCCCTTTGTTTTTCAGTTTCTTTTTTCCCCCCCTCTCACTTTCTGCCTCCGATTGGCGGCTAGCCCGAAAAAAGTATTGAACGCGGACTTACTCGCAGCGCAGCAAGTGGACCGGTTTAGAATTGCTGCGATGCTGCAAAAGGTTTCCGTGCTCGCGAGGAAGATTCCGCTCGAACGCTGGAATCTTGCGATGGATTCGCTTTTCCTGGTTTCTCCGCTGGCCCTAGAATCTCAACCATTTCATTTCTATTTTTTGCAGCCCTCCGTTCAGGATCGCCGGGCGAGTCTTCTCGGCCCCGGCGCTTGCGAAAGCTGAGCGTCTTTGCCATAACATTCCCCTATGAGCGCTATCGATTTTCCGACTTTCGTACTTTCCGTGGCTTCGGCCGCAATGATGGGCCTCGGCCTAGCCCCACGCCCTGATTCGAATAAGCAGGAGCTCGACCTCGAAATGGCGCGGCAGAATATTGATCTGCTGCAAATGATTAAACAAAAAACTCTTAATAACCTAACCCCCGACGAAGACAAATTACTGGAACGGGTGCTGTACGAAGTGCAGATGAAGTTCCTGGAAGTGAGTAAAAAATGAAACTAAGCAAATACTCCGTTCTCGTTCTCGCCGTGGTTGTTTTAGGCTTCGGCTACAGTGCTACCAGCCTCGGAAACTGGATTTCCAAATTAGCCAGTACCGAAATGCGGGGCGAGCAGGCCCACGCCGCCGTAACCGATAACCTCAAAGATCTTTTCGTGGATCTTTCGAAGCGTCTGGTGCCTTCCGTGGTGAATATCTATACCACCCAGACCGTGGCTAATCCTTACGGCAGCGGGCCCCAGGCGGAAATGTATAAGCGTTTCTTCGAGCAGTTTTTCGGCGAAGAGTTCGTGCCGAACATGCCCCAACAGCAGAATCCGCAGACCCGTAAATCCACTAGTCTCGGCTCGGGTTTTATCATCGACGAAAAAGAAGGCTTGATCGTAACGAACTACCACGTGATCGCCGATGCCGACGAAATCAAGATCATCCTCACCGAAGAAGACGCCGACCGCGAGGGCATCGACGCGAAGGTAGTGGGCGGCGACGCCGACGCCGACGTGGCTCTGCTCAAAATCAAAACATCGCGCAAGCTTAAGGCTGCTCCGCTCGGCGATTCCGACGCCCTTCAGGTAGGCGAGTGGGTGATGGCGGTGGGTAATCCTTTCGGTCACGGGCATACCGTCACCAAGGGAATCATTTCGGCCAAGGAACGCGTGGTGCTCCCGATTTCGCAGTTCGCGAATTACCTGCAAACCGACACGCCGATTAACCCGGGGAATTCCGGCGGCCCCCTCATCAACACCGCGGGCGAAGTGATCGGGATCAATACTTTGATCAATGCCGCGGCCCAGGGGATCGGCTTCGCCATTCCCATAAATTACGTGAAGCGCATCCTGCCGGAGCTTCGTTCGAAAGGCACCGTAACTCGTGGCTTCATCGGCGTGAACATCACCGAGATCAGCCCACAGATCGCGAAGAACTTGAAGCTTCCCAAAAATACGCGTGGCGTGATCGTGAGCGAAGTTTACGACGGAGAGCCCGCCGCTAAGGCCGGTATTCAGCCCTACGACGTTATTCTCAGCATCAACGGCAAACGAATTCTCGACGGCCGCCAGCTGGTGAATACGGTTTCTTCCCTCGAGCCCGGCAAGGCTATCGACGTGCGCGTGCTACGCTCCGAGAAGGAAAAAGATTTCAAGGTGATGGTAGGCAAGCGGCCCAGCCGCGAGAATATCATTGGCCAAGGCACCGCGCCCAAATCCAAGACGGCCAAGCCCGCCCTCAATCTCGGGATGAACGTGGAAGACCTCGATACCGAAACCCGCCGGGAGCTCGGCCTGCCCCCCAGCGCCAAAGGCGTGGTAGTTTCGCGCGTTACCCCCGACGGCCCAGCCGACGAAGCCGGCCTCGAGCAAAAAGACTTGATCGTGGAAGTGGACCAAAAACCGGTGACGAACTTGAAATCCTTCTATGCCCTGTTCAAGGAGCCGCGCGTGTACCTGCTGCGTTTCCGCCGTGACGAAGGCTTGGCGATTACTTCGCTCGACCTAAGTAAAAAAGCCGGCAAGGCGCCCGAAGAAGAATAAGGCCTAAGCGGTTTTCCAGGCGAGTAGGTGGTGTCCGAACTGGAATCCCCGCGGCCGGATTCTTTTCATTAACCGGAAGTTCCCGGCGTCGAAATAAAAAAGCGAATCGCTCATCGTAGAAACTACGAAGGCCTTTCCGTCTTCGGTGAGGGCGATTCCTTGCGGGACTTCGTCGATTTTTTCAGCATGGAGCAAGGTATTCGTGCTCGCGTCCGAAAAAGTGACCAAGCCGCTCATCACGTGAATGGCGCCGAGCACGGGTTTTTCGGAATGCATGCAGAGGCTCAGGGTCATTCTCATTTCGGCGTAGGCCGATTCGGGAGCGTGTTCCCGCAAATCAGCGCCCACGAAGAATAGGGGAGCCGAACGGTATTCGATCGTTTCTATGGTTCGTTTCACGCCCTCCGCCCGGGTTTCGGGATTATCCAGCAGTTTGCGGATTTTTATCGATTCCGGATCCTGCTTGGGCTGAGGGTGAAAAAGGGCGGCCGCCATATGGCCGAGCTTATTGGTGGCGAGGTGGCTGAAAAGAAAGCCGGCCCGGGAATCTTCCATCTTGCGCACGAGTTTTCCGGAAGCGAGATCGATGAATACTAGGCTGGTGAGCTCGCCGTTCGGCTCGGTATGGGCGGCCCCTTGATTGGCCACGAAGAGCATGGTGCCATTTTCCACCAGCGCAATATCGTGGGGGCGGCGGCCGTAAGTGGGTAATATGTCGAGCTCGGCGAGAGTCGCGCCGTCGCGCACCACGAGAAAGCCTTCTTCTTTTTCGTCGGTCGAAATTTCCGTGGAGAAAAATAATTTGGCGTCGGCGGAAAAAGTTCCGTGTCCGTAAAAAGCGCGGCCTTTTCCGGCCTCGATCAAGCGCGAAACCCGCTTATCCACTAGATCTACCTCGCACATTTTCGAGCCGTATTGCTCGACCGCGATCGCCCGGCGGCGGCTTTGGGCATTGCCTACCACGGAGTGGGCGAGGTGCAGGGGTATTTCCACGTTGCTCACTTCGTCGAGGGAGGGATCATAGATAGAAAAGAGGCAGGTATCATTCGGGCCGATTTTGCGGGAGGCGCTCAAAAATAAATAGGGCGCCGGGCCGGTGAAAAAGGGGGCGATTTTTTTGAACAAGCCTAACATGATGCCGATCTTAAACTAAATTTGATTGAATGCGAAAGCTTTGTGGCCGCGATTCCAGGGAAGACAGAATCCCCTTCAGGCCGGCGTGCTCTTCATGCCTAGGATCGCATACCGCTTCGGTAAGAAAATCGTCCTTCATCTCCGTCCAGTTTTGCAGCTTGGAAAGCAGTACGTCGTCGGCCTGCAGGCGCGCGGCCAGGGCAAAAAAATCGGGCAGGGAGCGGTAATTAGCTTTCCGCACCACGAAAATAAGGCGGAGCCACTCGAACCGGCCGGAACGTCGCAGTTCCGCCATCCACTCGAGGTTTTTCACCAGCCGCTCCCAGTTGCCGCCCCTGACCCTTTGGTAGGTTTCCGCATCGCCGGCGTCCACGGTGATGCACACGCGCTTGATAAAATCCGATCCGGGACGAAGTTGATCAAGGGCTTTTTGGTCGAACAATAATCCGTTCGAGAGAATCTCGATGGATTTTAGGCAGGGAAATTTTTCACGGGTGGTCTTTTGGAGATGGCCTCTGAGGTAGGGGCTGAAAAATACGTCGCCATTCACCGCGAAGGTGATCGTTTGCAGGGAGTCGCGTTTTTCGGTCAGCAGCGTATCGAGCGCATCCATTTCCTTTTGATCCTCGCTCGAGAGCTGGGTGATCAGTTGGGAGCGGCAGGTAGAGCAAGCCAGATTGCAGCGCGGATCGGCGGAGATGGCGAGGGAGGTGGGCCCTTTCGGCATATAAGCCTGGCCGGCGCGGATCGCCTTTATATTGTCCGCGTGGATGGGAATTTCCGCTTGCTCGAGCTCATCCATTCCCAGCAAGGGAACTTGGCAGAGATCTCTTTTGCAGAAGCGGTAGGATCCATCGTAGATACTTTCCCGCAGCTTCCGCGCGGTTTCCCCATTCCAGGGATCCGCTTCGTGAGCCTGCGAATGAATTTCCTCTTCGAGAAACCAGCGGCAGCAAGGGGTGTAGGGACGCAAAGATTCCTGGCGCGCGAAGGGAAGCGGGCAAATTCTACCTTTCAGGTTTTTGTGTTTTGCATTCGCCGGATTTTGGTTTACCGCCAGCGTGCTAAATAAAAGCGCGATTTCCCGGGAATCATCTTTCGCGAACGCCGCGCCATTGCCGTTCCAGCGATTCGTCACAAACGTGAGCGACCATTGCTCCGGAAGAGAAAGGCTGCCAGAAAAATCCTGCCAATCATGGTTGGAGGTATAGACGCCGGCGAGGTTGCCATTGAGCTCCAAGCGGACCTCGGTGCCCATGCAGGGAGCCGTAAACTTATATTCCAGCCGGCCAGGAGCAGTGCCGCGAATCGAGGCTGTGCCCGCTTGCGACCAAACCCATTCGGACTGTTCCGATTTTTCTATGGGGTAAAAACCGGCCCCGAGAGCGGCGGTGGCTAAGCTGAGAGTGGTCTGTGGCATCGGCCAATGGATCTTAAGTTTCTCCCCCGGAGAACTCAAGCCTTTCACCGGCAAAGCATTGCGTCGTATAAGCACAGTAATTTCAGTTACTTATGGATATCTGGACATACGTAAAATAATGACCATCTTTTCTTTGAGGGAAGAGAGCGCCATTGCGCCGGCCACCTCAGGAGGAAATTCTATGGCAAATAACCAAGGATACAACGTACCGAACGGGCAAGAAAAAGATCCGCTCACCGCCTATACCCGCGATCTTACTAAACTCGCCAAGGAGCGAAAACTAGACCCCGTGATCGGCCGCGACGATGAGATCCGCCGCGTGATGCAGATCCTTTCCCGCCGCACGAAAAATAATCCCGTGCTCATCGGCGAGCCCGGAGTGGGGAAAACTGCCGTGGTGGAAGGCCTCGCCCAGCGCATCGCCAGCGGTGACGTACCGGAGAGCCTAAAAAATAACCGCTTACTATCTCTCGATATGGGCGCGCTCATCGCCGGCGCCAAGTTCCGCGGGGAATTCGAAGAGCGCCTGAAAGCTTTGCTGAAGGGCGTGCAGGATTCGCAGGAGAAAAAAGAAGGCGCGATCGTGCTTTTCATCGACGAGATCCACACCCTCGTGGGCGCTGGTGCCGCTGAAGGCGCGATGGACGCCTCAAACTTGCTCAAACCCGCTCTCGCGCGCGGCGAGATTCGCTGCGTGGGCGCCACCACCCTCAACGAATACAAAAAGTACATCGAGAAAGATCCGGCCCTCGAGCGCCGCTTCCAGCAGTGCCTCGTGCTTGAGCCCAGCGTGCAAGACACGATTTCCATCTTGCGCGGCCTCAAAGAAAAATACGAAGTGCATCATGGGGTAACGATCAAGGATTCCGCGTTGGTAGCCGCGGCCACGCTTTCCCACCGCTACATTACCGACCGCTTCCTGCCCGATAAGGCCATCGACCTCATGGACGAAGCCGCCGCCAAAACGCGGATGGAAATCGATTCCATGCCCGAAGAGATCGACCAACTCGATCGCCGCCTGCTGCAGCTCGAAATTGAGCGCCAGGCGCTGAGAAAGGAAACCGACCGGGCTTCCAAAGATAGACTCGGCGTGCTCGAAGGCGAGATCTCTGGACTTAAAGAAAAAACCACCAAGCTCAAGACCATTTGGCGCAAAGAAAAAGACGTGATCACCGGCATCACCCGCACCAAAGAAGAGATCGAGCGCCTGCGCGGGGAGGCCGAAGTGGCCCAGGCCCAGGGCAATCTCGAAAAAGCCGCCGAGCTTCGCTACGGAAAATTACCCAACCTCGAAAAAGAATTGGCTAAACAGAGCGCTGATCTCTCCGCCGAGGGCGCTCAGCTCGTGCGCCAAGAAGTGGACGAAGAAGACATCGCCCAGGTGGTTTCCAAGTGGACCGGCATCCCCGTGAGCAAAATGCTCGAGGGTGAACAGGAAAAATTACTCAAGATGGAAGAGCGTTTGCGCCAGCGTGTGGTCGGGCAAGACGAAGCCCTCGAGGCCGTGGCCAACGCCATCCGCCGCTCGCGTGCCGGATTGCAGGGCGAGAATCGTCCCATTGGTTCCTTCATCTTCCTCGGCCCCACCGGCGTGGGAAAAACCGAAACCGCCAAAGCCCTCGCGCAGTTCCTCTTCGACGACGAAGCCGCCATGGTGCGCATCGATATGAGTGAGTACATGGAGAAGCACTCCGTGGCCCGCCTCATCGGCGCCCCTCCGGGCTACGTGGGCTACGAAGAGGGTGGCCAGCTCACCGAGAGCGTGCGCCGCCGCCCATATTCCGTGCTCCTCTTCGACGAGTTCGAGAAAGCCCATCCCGATGTGCAGAATATTTTCCTACAAGTATTCGACGACGGCCGCCTCACCGACGGCCAGGGCCGCGTGGTGGACTTCTCTAATACCGTGATCATCCTCACCTCGAATATCGGCGCTCGTTTTTTCCTCGATGCTTCGCTTTCGCGTGAGAAACGAAAAGAAGCCGTGCAAGAAACCTTGCGCCAAACCGTGAAGCCCGAATTCCTCAACCGCGTGGACGACGTGGTGGTATTTGAGAACCTCGGCAAAGACCAGATCCACCGCATCGTGGAAATCCAGATCGGCGAAGTGAAGCGACTCGTGAACGCGAAGGGCATTACCCTCGACGTAGAACCCGCCGCGATCGACTACCTCGCCGAAGCCGGCTGGGATCCAGAGTTCGGCGGGCGCCCCGTGCGCCGCGCGATCCAGCGCGAGCTTCAGAACCCGCTGGCGCAAACCGTGCTTGCGGGTGCGTACAAAGCGGGCTCGAGCTTTAAGGTAGTGAAGGCCGAAGGCGGATTGAAGATCCTGCCGGCCTAGATTCCCTCCACTGGAGGCGGAGGTCCTAGCGGACTCCGCCTCTTTTCTATTTTAGGGCTTAGTGGTTTTCGAGAGCACCGTGCTGGTGGACTCAAGACCGTTTTGGTCCGTGGCCCAAACCCGGAAGTAGAACTTCGTGCGCGGTGGAAGATTCGAAACCGTCACGAGGTGGACGGGATCGAAATCCGGAACGTCCACTTCACGGTAAGTGAGATTCGTGGGCGTCAGTCCCACCCGCACTACGGCCTTGGTGGGCACGTCGTCCGTTTGCCAGATGAGCGTGGCGCTATTGGAGTTAGTGGATCCGTCGAATCCCGTGATCTTCCAGCTGGGCTCGGTCAACTTCGATTTGCCCGCCGGCTTCGTCGTTTTCGTGAGCACCGTGCTCGTTACGGATCCTCCGTCCCCGTCGGTGGCCAATACGCGGAAGTAGTAGCGCGTATTCGGGCTCAGCCCGGTAACGGTCACCAGGTGGGATTCGTTGAAGGCGTTTAGCTCGATCGTTTTGAAGGTGAGATCGGTCTCGCTTAGTCCCACGCTCAGGGTGCTTTTCGTGGGAACGTCGGTCTGCCAGATAACGGTGGCGGAATTCGCGTTGGTAGAGGCATCGAAGCCCGTGATTTTCCAATTCGGAACACCGACGGCGGTTCTTACGCTGATCACCTCACTCGATTTTTCCTGGCCGCGATCGTCGGAAGCCACTACTTGGAAATAGTACGTGGTATTTGCGTTGAGGCCGGTAACCTGGGTGCCGTGAACCGTAGCGGCATTGGTTTCCGCGGCGGTTTCTTGATCAAGTGCGGAGCGGCTCAGGCCCCAGCGCACTTTACCCTTGGTGGCATAGGCACTCGTGTTCCAGAGGAGACTCACGGAGTGGATGCTGGGAGTTCCATTGAAATCCGTGATCTCCCAGTTCGGCAGCGGGAGGGTCTGGGTGCGGATCGCGATCGTGGTGCTGGTTTGCTCCTGGCCGCGATCATCGCGGGCTACGATCTGGAAGTAGTAGGTGGTATCCGGATCGAGGCCCGCCGCGGTAACGGAGTGCGTGATGCCCGATCCGCATTCGGCC
Organism: Bacteriovoracia bacterium; assembly: GCA_050246755.1. Taxonomy (GTDB): domain Bacteria; phylum Bdellovibrionota; class UBA1018; order CAIPTA01; family CAIPTA01; genus JAKFYM01. The sequence continues at coordinate 663,848 of JBFWVL010000001.1, read as the reverse complement.
ACCGACCCCGAGAGGGCATCAGGAGATTTTCCAAAGCGCACGGTACCGATCGTGGCGTACTCGCTTGTATTCCACGAAAGCGAAACGGAATTCACCGTGGCCGTTCCCGCGATATCCGTGATGGACCATTGGGGAAGAGGAATCGGATTGGTGTGCACCACCTTCACGAGGCCTTGGCGTTCCACGCCCAGGTTATCCTTGGCTACCGCTTGCACATAGTAATCGGTATCGGGATTGAGGCCCTCTACCGTGGCGAGATGATCGATTCCGTCGCCGGCGTCGGCCTCGTTACCAAGCGAAGGCGAGCTGCCCCAGAGAATGCGGGCAGTGGTGGGATAGCCGGGCGTGGAGAAGCTGGCGGTGAAGCTCTTCTCCGTAACTCCTAGGGTCAGGTCTCCCAGCGCCCAGTCGGCCACGGTGGTGAGCGAAATGATCGCGCTCTTCTTCTCCGCGCCGAGATCGTCGGCGGCGAAGGCCTGGAAGTAGTAAGTAGTGCCGGAATTCAGGTTCGCTAGCGAAACGCTGTGAGAAGTGGATTCGCCTTCGGCATTCACTGAGTTCGTGAGCGCATTCGCAGAAAGCCCATATTTCACAACGCCGGAAGTAGCGTACTCGGGAGTTTGCCAGCTGAGCGTGGCGCCGGTGCGCGAAGCACTGCCGCCGAAGCCCACGATTGACCAATCGGTTACCGTGCGTGCGCTCACCACGGCGCTTCTCTTCTCGAGGCCGAATTCATCCCGGGAAATCGCCTGGAAGTAGTAAACGGTATTCGGAGAAAGATCCGCAACCATCACAGTATGCGCGTTCGTCTGCGCAGTTTCGGCGCTGGCATTTACCAACTGATTTGCCGAGGTTCCCCACACGATGCGGCCGAAGGTGGGATACGCGGCGGTATTCCACGAGACGCTGGCGGTATTTCTCGAGGCTTGGGCTGAAACCTGGGAGATGGCCCAGTCGGGTTTCGTGCGCAGAGAAATCACGTCACTAGTTCTTTCGAGCCCATCTTTATCTTTTGAAACGGCTTGGAAATAGTAAACGGTGTTTGGGCTAAGGCCGGAAACCTGCAGAGCATGGGACCGGCTCATCGAGGCATCGCTCACGGAATCGTTCAGCGCGTTCGGATCCGTTCCGTAGAGCACTTTGCTGTTGGACTCGGTTTCCCCGGTTTCCCAACTCAGGGCCGCGGTGGTTTGGGCCGCGCTGCCCGTGAAAGCGCTGATTGCCCACTCGTTCTGCGGCGCGGGTTCGCAGTGATGGATCGCCACGGTGCTGCCGGCGCGGCCGGAATTTTCCAGGTGAACCACGTTGGAGGCGGCGTTGTAGGTATGGGCCACCTTCTCGCCGTCCACGCTGGCTTCGATGGAAGCGGGGTCCACCAGATCCGAAGGTTTGGAAAGAGTGAAATCGTGGATCAAGGCCAGGCGAGTATTAAGCGCCTTACCACAAAGGGAGAGGCCGGCACCTTTATCACCGTGGATGCTGTAGAGCACCCCGTTCGTTTTTTGCACCATCTGGAAATAGCCGAGGCCGGGGGAATCGAAGATGCATTTGTCCGAAAGCTTATTGTCTACCAAGATATCGGCGCGGGTGATGTTCACGAAGGCGTTCGCGATCACCGGCTGATCACCCTTGAGGCTGTGCAGGGCCGCGAAGGTGGAATCCACGTTGATCCCGCGCGGGAGGTGGTAGCTCCTTCTCATCTTCTCGTGGTGCGACCAGTTGCATTTCGGCGGAAGATCCCAGAATTGCTTGCTGGGATAGGGGAAACTTTCGTCGGCATCGTCGCTCATGAAAATCACGTCGAGGGCCGCATCGGCCCGGAAAAATCCTTGGGCCTGAATCTCTTTGGCGTGCGTGGTGGCCGCGTAGTAGGTGCTATACATCAGTGCTTCGCCCGCACCGATCCAGTCCACGTTTTTATCTTTGAGTGCTTCGGCGAAGGTTTTCGAGAGGGCAGCCGAAATCTGGGCCGAGCTCATCTTGGTGCCGTCCAAAACTTTGGGCACCGAGGGCGCCGAGAAAAGCACGCCGGTATTTTTCTGGATCGTGCCCATGATCACGGCGAAGCGGATATCCTGGCCGGCCGGCAATTCGCGGATGAGGCGATCGATTTTTTGCGCCATCAGTTGCCAGTGGCGGTTCATGCTTTCCGAATTATCCATCACGAAGAGCACATCCACTTTTTTCGTGGCGGGTGGCGTGGGCTGCTGGAACTGGTCCGTCACGCATCGGCTGGGGTCCGTCACTCCATTCGCGGCGCGGGAAAGCGTGCAGCTTTCCGCCTGGGCTTGGCCCAACGAATTATTCTCGTTTGAGCTTCCGCATCCGGTGAGCAAAAACGCCGTGAAGGTGAAAAGGAAAAACGTGAATTTCACGAAACGATTGGCGGCCATGGAGGTCTCCCTTAAAGTCGAATATTCCCTCTAAAAATAGCATCCGCGCCCGCAATCGCCAAACAAGATCCCGCACGGTACGTGCGGCCAAAGAGCCACCTCACCCTCGAAAGCCCGCTCTTCTGTGTCAAAAATTCCGCCTCTGGCCGAATCTACGAAAAAGAAGGAGCCTGCATGAAAACCTACAAGAAATTCCTCATCGCCCTCATCCCCGGATCGTTCGTCCTCGGCCTCACCGGTTGCGACCTCGCCCCCGACAGCGGAAGCTGGCGCGGCACCGCTACCGTTTCCGACACTCTCTATGGTCATTCTTCCTGCAGCGTAGAGCTGAATCTCACCCATAACGAAGAAACCGTGACCGTGCACAAAATCGAGAGCAACTGCGCCCAAGTGGTAACCACCTGGGATGCGGTCTCCTTCGACGTACACGGTGATCAGCTCTGGAAAGACAACCGCGTGGTGGGCCGCGCGAGCGAAAGAGGCTCCGTTAGCTTCGAGCTCAATGATCCTTACCTGGATAATCGCTTCCCGTACCCCGCGAGGAAAGTGATCGTGACGTGGACGAAGGTGGGCAACGACCTCGAGTTCACCGAAGACACGTACTTCGAGGGCCGCACCCATCGGGTGCACGCTTGGCTGAAGAAACAGTCGAGTGGTGGCACCAGCGGTACCATTAGCTGGGATTGACGCGAAAAACCCGAAATGACTCAGAGCAGAAATCCCGTGTACCTGACCGGAACTATTGCATCTAAGCGAGGTTATGGCATAACCAATCTGCAGAGTTGGGGTGTCGACAAGTGGTAAGTTAACGGATTTTGATTCCGTCATTCCTAGGTTCGAATCCTAGCACCCCAACCATTTTTAAAAGCTTTCGAACCTCCGTTCGAAAGCTTTTTTTTCGGAATACTGAAGACGGCTAACCGTTTGCTGGATTCAGTCTGTATTTGGAATACAGGCCTGTTCCAAAAGCCAGGGAATTACTAAGTACATTCTGTTTAGAATCTAAGATCTGATTTGCTTTTACTATGTAGGCCCACTAAAAGATGAGTAATATTGAAGCCCTTTCATTTTGCGATTCTTGCGGTATTGGGGATTTTGTTGGGAGTGCTCCTAGCGTGCACTTCTGTCGGGCCAACGCTCTCGTACTTGCAGATCCTCATTCCGCTTTCGGGACTACTGGGCGGAGTCTTATTCACGCTGTTGGCTTTTCTCAAGCAATGGATAAGATTTTTGACTCCCTTTTCGATTGTCCAGCTCTTCATAATGGGTTTCTTTTGGGGGTGTGTGGCTCATGGTTCGGCGGCACTCATGCTGTCCCAATGACGCTATTTTTGGTGGTTTCTTAGGGCAGAGGATCTTGTTGAAACGAAGGCATTGATCTGCCAGCAACGTAAAGACCTTGGTGAAGTTTACTATTGACCGTCTTGACGCGTAGCGATATATCTCTGCGCTTAAACCGTTCGGATTAGGTATGTTTTAAAACCACCACGAGGCTTCTATGGCGAAGTTATTTTATTGTTTATTGGTATTCGGATTTGCAGGGGTAGCCCAAGCAACAGCTTCATCGAAGTCTCAGAATCCCAATGCGCGTTACTGCGCTAAACATCCTCACGCCTATGAGTGTATATCTGCCGATCCAGGCCCGGCTCGAAGTAGCGACGGTGGCTTCTGTATTATAGCGGCCTGCCTGCCTGGCCCCTACGATGAAGATGCAAGCGCTTGCATGTATCCTGTTCCAAGCCACCTGCGCTGTAACTAAGGCATCCACGCTGAACGAAAGTTCGAGCATCATCCGCCCCCAACCAAATAAAAAGCCTTCTAGCTCGCGCTGGAAGGCTTTCTCATTTTCGGAAAAATCAGGTCTACTGCTTCGGCTTGCAGAACTCGTAATTACCAGCCACGTATTTCGCATTCAGCACTGAGGCAAAGTTAGAGTACATCTGAAGTTCCCGCGTGGCGGAAGTATCGTATCCGGCTTTGGTGCAGAGATCGATGTAGTTATCGAGGTCGAGCACCACTTCGGCGATGAGGTTTCCTTCGCCGGTGCGACGAACTACGTGCAGCGTATTGAAAGTGCCGCAGCCATTTTTCTTTTCGATCACTTTCGTGAGGCCGTCCTCGGCGTGGTTCCAGCGATCATCGAGGCCTTCGGCGTCGCTCTTGGAGAGGAGCTCGCCGGCGGGGCCGCTGTAGTAGGTGCGGGTTTTGAAATCCAGGCGAATGGGATCGAGCTTCGAGTAGCTGGTGCAGAGGAAGGTATTCCCGGCCAGTTCTGCGGCGGTGGGTTCGGCGGCTACTTTCATCACGGTGGCGAGCTGGGCGGCCGTGAACTTAGCGTAGCTGGATTCGTTCAGGTAATTGCCGGCCGTTTCCTTGTCGCCCGAGCGGGTGAGCAGGAAGTGATCGGCGGTTACCGAGTCGGCGAAGGTTACTTCGAGGAGGAGGGAAGAGTCGGAGGAGGTCATGCCTTCCACGGTGAGGTCAAGTTTTCCCATCGCGGCGTTCGGAGCCACTTCCACGAACTGGCCGTCCGCTACCTGCACTAAGTTTTTGTAGTTGGTGGGATTACCCGCCGTTACTTTCGCGAACTTGGTGAGTCCCTCGAGCACGGTCTGCGTGGTGCCGTTGAAGGCCACCGCATTGCGGATCACCGTCTTGCCTTTGCGGCCTGCCGAGAAACCAGAAATTTTGATTCCGGTAACCGTCTTCACCGAGCTGAGGCGCAGCACCAGATGTTCTCCGCCTTCGTTGCGGCTAGGGCCGGCTTTGAGCTTGAAGGCAGATTCCTTCGGAGCGCTCGAACCGATGCTCACGGCGAGGGTGGAAGGTTCGGCGTATGCGGCCGAAGCGAGGAGGGAGAAACCAAGAATCGTAAGAGAGATCATTCGCATAAAAGTTCCTATCTCGTAGAAAAAGGCCAACGGTTCGCCGGGAAACTAAAAGATAAAGATCGCTGAAGCAAACAAATTTCCTATTGTGCACAGCTCTAAATTTTGAATTTTACGTTGGCCCCGAACTTGCTCTATCGCATTCCCCTTCACGGTGAAATTCGCCTGTAAATTAAGTTTTCAGGCACTACGCGCTTTTTCTCCTTGGTGAAAAGCGAGGAACGGGAATAAAAGCGGAGCCGTAATGGCCCTGAACTTTGGAGATCCTATGAAAAAAGTATTCGGTGCTTTCGTACTCTTCGCGAGCCTGCTCGCCGCCTCTGCCCACGCCGACAGTGACACCATTGTTATCGACGCCTCTGGCTCGGACGGATCTTACAGCGGCTATGACGGCACCAAGGGCGGCAGTATTGTTCTTCACCTCGCTTACGCCGACGCCGCGAAGACGGTGGTTTCCCTTACCGGCACCCGCACGCGAGGCGGCAAGACGACCGAGATCTCGCAGCAAATTGCGCTCAAGGATTTGCGCGGCATCGTGGCACGTGCGCGCGGTGGCGACGGCGCCAACGGATCTTCGGGTTCCAATGGCAGCGATGGGCGCAATGGCTCGGACGGATGGAGCGGCCGCGATGGTTCCGACGGATCGAACGGTTCCGATGGTTGTCCTCCCGGCAGCGGCGGAAACGGATCGAACGGAACCGACGGCAGTGACGGCACCAACGGAACGGACGGCGAAGACGGCGGCGACGGTGGAAATGGCGGGAACGGCGGAAGCGGCGGCTCCGTGGTAGTCTCGACGGCTCCCGACCAGAGTGAGCTGATGCTGCTCGTGCAAGTGGACGTGCGCCGGGGTGAAGGAGGGGCCGGCGGTTCGGGTGGCTACGGTGGCTCGGGCGGCCGAGGTGGCTACGGTGGTCGAGGCGGATCGGGTGGCCGCGGCGGATCGGGCGGAAGAAATACCTGCAAGAATGATAAAGGCGAATTTATTGGCGGCGCCGATGGTTCCTCCGGCTGGAATGGCAGCGACGGTCGTAATGGCAGTGACGGCCGCAGCGGCAGCAATGGCCGTAGCGGTTCGAGTGGTTACGGCGGCAGCGATGGCCGCACCGGTACCCGCAGCTTTCAATTAGTTTCGGCGGACGGCACTACCCAGAGCTTCGACGCCCCCTTCCGCCTCGAAGTGGCCTCCGCCAGTTTCATCGACGACGATGAGGATGGAATCCTCGAGCCGGGCGAACGGGCGCACCTCGTGGCCGTGCAATTGAAAAATACAGGCCCGATGCCTTCGCCCGCGGCGCAGACTATTCAGGTTTCGATGTTTCCGAGTTCCACACTTGTTGCCCCTGGGCCAATGGTGACTTCCTTCCCGGTGATTGCCGCCGGCACCCAGAGCGATGTGCTCCGTTTCCGCAAGGGCCAGCTCATGATGCAGGTTCCGAACCGTAATTCCCTGATCGGCGATAACGCCGCCGTGGGGTTGCAAATCGGAATCAATAATATCCGCATCGGCGGTGAGCTCGAATCCGGCTTAGTCATCGGTTGGCCGATCGCGCTCTCTGGTAGCGTAAAAAAGGTGAGCGGGAATTTTTCGGTGGCCCAGCAGCTGAGCTTCACGCTGAAGAACTCGGGCAGGCAGGACCTAGGCCCCCGCGGCACCCAGCGCTTCGAAGTGGCGCTGGACTGGTCTTCGAAGACCGTTCCCGGCTCCGAGGTATACGTGCAGCTTGCCGATGGAAGAGTATTTAATCTCGCCTCGCCGGCGGAGATCCGTGATCTCACCGTGCCTGCCCTCAGCACTGCTCCGCTCGCTCTTCAGCTCCTCGTGCGCGCCGGAAAGCTCGCGAAATCGAGCGAGGGCACGCTGAACGTGACGCTGAAGCTCCAAGGCTTCTCGGGTTCCGACGATGAAGCGTTGCAGAAGTTTCCGGTGGACGTGAATTTCAAGCTCGATATCGCCGCGATCACTTGGGCTCAGGAAATTCAGCTGCGCGACGCCAAGATCAGCTGCGATTTCTATAAGCTCGGCAAGCCGGCCAAGCAGCAGATTACCAGCATCATGGTACAGAAAGCGAAGGGCGAAAAGCAGATGACGGTGAAGGTAGGGGCCGCCGCGCTACTTTCGCCGGAGATGGTGATTCCCGCCACCGCGATGCTTCCCTACTACGAGCAGTTCCAGGGCCGATGGTCCGCGCAGCTCGCGGTCGATTTCCTGAACAAGCTCGTTTCGCCGGGTTCGCCGAAGAAGGGGCCTTGGGCTTTCAAGAACTGCGCGATCGTTCCTTAGTGTTTAAAAGCGAAAGATAATTTTTGCGACGACTAAGTCCGGCCTTCGCGCTACCTGCCGCCGTGTGTAGCTAGAGTATCCTGCCGTCGCATTATTTTATTACTGCTGCATGCACAACAATTGCTAAACTATTGTAATGATCACCATTACGACGCGACTTCCGTGGTCCTTTTCATTTATTTTTCTCCTGCTCAAGTTTGGGCCGGCCGGCGCCGCCGACCTGAAAGTTCCCGTAGTGTCGCGTCAAGTTTATGCCGCGCCTTCGGAGATCGTGGCCGCGCTGTTCACCCCGGGAGTCCCGCAAGCGGTGGGTAAGGGGAAATCGTCTTCCAGGCTGGAAGAGTTTTTTAAGATTACGGAAAAAAGTACCGGTGCGGATGAAGTGTATTTTCGCCTGGACACGAAATCCAGTTTCCTCACGGCCTTGTTGCCGGAGGAAAAATCGGTAGAGGTATGGGTGAGAGGAAGACGGAGCCGGCCGGCTGGGCCATGGAAGGTGAGGGCCAAATCGCCGTTAGGTCAAACGTTTAGCGGGGAAGCATGGCTGCACGAGAATAAGGACGGAGCCGCCGTAGAGTTTCAGCTGCAGGAATCCTCGCTGAGCGAGACGGTTGCTTTGGCGGCGATCAAACTCGCGGCGAAGGCCGGAATCGTTAGCGTGGAAATAAAGTGAAAATAAAAACGACCGTTCTTAATCAGTTGCGCCGGATATTTATTTTTCCCGCGACCGAAAAGATATTACTTCGTTTCGTGCAGGGCGCGCCGCTGGAATCGCGGTGGACGAAGGTGATTCCGAATCATTACCAATATCCTAAGCCGAGCTGGCGCCGGGTTTCGCGATTTGGCCTGGAGTTCGAGCTCGATATTTCCGACCTCGTGGATTGGGCGGTGTACTTTGAGCTCCGAGAGAAAGAGCAGGACAAATATTTCTCCATGGTGAGGCGCGATGGCACGGTGCTCGACGTGGGGGCCAATATTGGATCTACTGTGATGCGTTTCGCGCGGGCGGTGGGGAGCGGAGGACGGGTGATTGGATTTGAGCCCGACGGGATGAACTTTGCCCGTTGCAAGAAAAACGTAGAGATCAACGGTCTGGCGAATGTGGTGCTCGAACCATGCGCCCTCGGTGCCAGAAACGCGCGGCTAAATCTTTATCGCGTATGTGAGCGCAACCCAGGCATGAACCGGATTCTGCCGGAAAGTCCGGCCGGAAAAGACTATACCCAAGTGCCGGTGGTGCGTATGGACGATTACATAGAGGAATCGAAAATCGAAAATGTGGACGCGATCAAGATCGACGTGGAGGGTTTCGAGCTACAGGTTCTCCAAGGGGCAGCACAGACGATCGATCGTTTCCGTCCCAAAATTTTCCTCGAGCTTTCCGACCAGAATTTACGTGAACATGGATCTTCGGCTGCAGCTTTAGTGGGTTACTTGGAATCGAAGGGCGCAATGATTTATTTGGCGGATACCGGGTTGCCAATCCATGCGGGCACCGTGTTGACGGATTGCAAGACCGAAATCATTTGTGAATTCTCATCGCATCCGGTGGCGTGAGCCAAGCGATCGCAACAATTGCACAATTATTTTTTCGACCCCTCGCCAATAGCTGGTATTATTTAGGCATGACTGTGTGGAAACAAAGCAGAGAAGCGTTCGTGTGGATCCTCATTCTTTCGTTCTCTCGCAGCGCCGTGGCGGCGGAAAGGGCCGGAACCTTCGAGCGGGAAAAGCAGAATATTCAGCAGCTTTCCGAATATATTTATGGCGATGAGCTCGAGCAAAAGCTCATGCCGGTTTTTTTGCTGGGGAATGTGCACCGCCCCGGAATCTACCACGTGCCGCAGAATACGAGCCTAACTACCTTGCTCTCGATCGCCGGCGGAACCGGCGATAACTCCGCGATGGACGATATCACGATCAAGAACGAGCGTGCGGGCAGGATTGACAAGGTAGATTTTCACGATCTTCTAGCTAGCAGCGGGAAATCGCCGATTCTGAGAGGGGAAGATACCGTATTTATTCCCACCGAAAAGCCGGCGGTCTCCAATAATACGATGCTTACGATTACCGTGGTGGCCACCTTGCTGACGGCGGCACTAACGGGAATTTTGATTAAGAAGGAGCTCTAAAGTTTTTTAAATGTTTTCGCTTCAGGATGAAGCTTAACGAGGTTCATGGATGAACATTCGCGATTTGTGGTTTCCTTTTCTGTCATTTCTTTTGGCGCACGCCATTTTGCGAGCGAGTATTCCCTTCGCTAAGAAGGTGGGCTGGGTGGACCACCCGAGCTCGCGCCGGCGTCACCTGCATCCGATGCCGATGGTGGGCGGGATCTCGGTGATGGCCGCCTGGTATCTATCCTGCGCCATTTATTTTTCTCTACACCCTCAGCTGTGGACCAACCTCGCTTGGTCTTTTTCGTGGATCGCGGGAGGCGCGGGCGTGCTATGCGCGCTTGGCCTTTACGACGATTTGCGCGGCCTCTCGCCGCGAGTGAAATTGCCGGTAGAGTTCCTCGTGGCGGCGGTGGTGATCGCGGCGGTGCCGGAAATAAGAGAATTCTGTCTGGGCTGGCAGGCGAGAATTGGCTGGCTTGCCTGGCCTCTCGCGGGTGTCTGGTTGGTGGGCGTAAGCAACGCGATGAATCTGGTGGACGGGCTCGACGGCCTGGCCGGCGGGATCTCGGCCTTCATTCTGGCGAGTATTGCGATTTTGGCGGTCGGGGCGAATCAGGGAATCTTGAGCCTGCTTGTGAGCGCCCTGCTGCTGCCCGCGGTATTAGCATTCCTCGCGAAGAACTGGAGCCCGGCTTCCGTCTTTTTTGGCGATAACGGCAGTTTGCCGATTGGCTTTCTCATCGGACTTACTTCATTGGCGGGGCCGGTGTCTACGGCCTCTTTCTCGGAGGTTTTTGGGCTTCTGATGATGCTTGGCTACCCGATCCTCGACATGGGCTTATGCACTTTACGGCGGCTGCGCTCGAGAAATCCAATCTTTAAAGCCGACCGTGGCCATTTGCACCACCGCTTGCTGCGGATGAATCTACCCCCGGCGCGGGTGGTGACGCTTATTTTAGGGCTTACGCTCTACCTGCAGACGAGCGCTTTCCTCGTGATCGAGTTGGCGCGCAGCGAGAGCTTCCGTGTAGGTTTCTCTCTTCCCATCGCCGTGACGCTGCTGTTGGTGATCGTGGCGGCGGGAATCTGCGTGCCGGTTTATTTTTTGAAGCTGCTCGAGATGAGCCGTACTGGGAGTTTGGCGGCTTCTTTTGGCGACAACTCCTCGCGACCAGCATCCCTGAAGCTCGGCTTTCAACCCTGCTTGGTGGCGAAGGTGAACCTCGAGCCGCTCTTTCAGTGCGGATTATGGGAGGAAAAGGGAAGGATCGTTGAGATCATGCGCAGTCTCAACTTGGTTGTCGAATCGATTTTGACGAAAGGTGATAACTACTTCATAAAGAATTCCGAGATGCATATTTTTTTCGAGGGCCGAGTGCATGCCAGAGAACGCATCGCTACGAAGGCTTTGCTCATGGGAAAACTCCAGGACTTTCAAAATTTATTTGCGCTTCAATATTCGAATAGCTACCTCAATGTAGATTGGGAAGTGCAAGAAGTGCTCGCGGAAGGAGAAGCTGGCACGGAGTCAAATTATCTCTTCCAGCTGGCCCACGCCGACGCCCACGGTGCGAATACAAATCAAACTGCGGTATGAGTAGGTTTTTCTCACAAACAAGTACCGGCGCCGTGATGGGAATATTGGGGGGTATTGCGGCCTGCGTGTTTCTCGCCTGCGTCACGGAGTGGGGGCACTTCATTCCTTCGGCAAACGTAGCCACAGACTATGCCACCGCGCTGGTGCTGGCGTTCGGCATCGGACTGGCGCTCTGGATCTCGCCGTTGTCTCGAGAGGACCGTCGGATTTTGGCGGTGCTCTGGATCCTCCGCTGCCTCACTACCTTGGGCTTCATGCTGCTATACGAAAATAACTACGGTCTCGATGCCTATACCTACTACCTCGAAGCGAAAGAAATTAATTTCGATACCAGCCTCACGGGATTCGGAAAAGGCACCGGCAATATCGGCTGGCTAATTTGGTATATTAATAAGTGGCTGCCGAGCTCGAATTCCTACCACGCGCTAAAAGTTATTTTTTCGTTGATCGGTCTATTATCGATATATTTAATTTATTCGGCGGCGATTCGGTATTCGGGGCGGAGGAATCCTCGGTTATTGCTTTTTTTAGGTGCGTTCCCTTCGGTCGTCTTTTGGTCTTCGATTTTAGGAAAAGATCCGATTATGCTGCTCGGTATATCGGTTTACGCCGCGGGAGTTCTCTACTGGATGGCCACCAGAAACCTCATTTGGATTCTTCCCGCGTTCGCGGGGGCGGTGTTAGCCTCGAGCATTCGCCCCTGGACGGCCTTCATCCTCGCTCTGCCCATGCTGCCACTCGGGTTCTTTTACGTGCGCGGCGCCTTCTACCGGGTCGGGTACGCGCTATTTTCCGTGGCGCTGCTATTTCTTTCAGCACAGATTTTCGTGGAGCACTTCACTTTTAAGAGCGTGGATGATTTGGTGCGGAAAACTAATATTATCTCGCGCTCTTGGAGCGTCGGTGGCTCGCGGCAAGAGGTTCCGGAGTTCCAGTCAATCGGGGAAATGATCGCGTTTGCGCCGGCGGGAATGTTCACGGCGCTTCTGCGTCCTTTACCAGGAGAAGTGCGCAACCTCTTTGGGACGCTGGCCGGAATCGAGAATTTATTCCTGCTATTCCTGATTTATCTTTCGATCCGCCGTTTCACCTGGCGACGGCTTTTCGACCCGGCGGCGGTGTGGGCGATTAGCCTGCTTTTTTCGTGGAGCTTTATCTATAGCTACGTGTCTTACCAAAATCTCGGCTCGGCTTTTCGTTTCCGTCTGCAGGTGCTTCCGCTGCTATTGCTGCTGCTGGCTTACTTAGCTCAGAGGCAAGAGCCGGAGATGCCGGCCGAGGAATAGGCACTGAGCGTGGCGCGGACGACTATCTCATCGGAGAATTCGCGGATTACCTTTGCCCGCCCGGCGGCGCCCATGCGAGCCGCAGTTTCCCGGTTGGCAATCAGATCGCGAATCGCTCCGGCGAGGCTGGCGGCATCGCGAACGGGTACCACTAAGCCGGTTTTTCCGTGATCGACGAGATTCTCGCAACCCGGCACGTCGGTGGTGATTATCGGCAGTTCCATCGCGGCCGCCTCGAGGATTACGCGGGATCCGCCCTCGCGATAGGAGGGTAATACGAACACGGCGGACTCGGCCATGAGCGGGCGCAGATCGGAAACATGGCCCAGCAATTCTACGTTTCCGTCTCGTTTCCAGCTGGCGAGTTGCGAGGGGGCGATGGAAGAAGGGTTGCCGGCGTCCGTCGCGCCTGCGAGCAGAAAGCGCGCCTCTATTCCTTCGGCGCGAAGCCGCGAGGCGGCGGCCACGAATTCCCTCACTCCTTTTTCCGCCAATATGCGGCCCGCGTAGAGCACGATCGGCCGTTCGCCGGAGGGAATTCTGGGCGGCGCTTCGCGACGGTAGAAGGCGACATCGATGCCGGAAGTAGGAATAAGGTGGCTGCGTGCGGGAGGAGCGAGGCGTAGGGAGCGGAAGCGGGCGCAGTCTTGGTGATTTTGAAAAATCATCCGTGGTTTCGTGAAGAAAAAAAATACACGCAGGAGCAAAACCGTGATGGAGCGAAGAGAACGAATGCGCAAAGATCTATGAATGAAAAGATGCCCAAGCCCCGTGACCGAATGGAAGACATTTGGCACCCGGGCCAGCGCCGCCGCCGCGCTCCCGAGTAAAATACATTTTAGCGTGAAGTGATGCACCGCGATTGGGCGCTCCCGCCGGTACACGATATAGAGGCTCCAGAAAGCGCGTGCTGTTTCACGCACTCCGAGACCGGTGCGGGATAGGTTCCAGCCCACGTACTCGAAGCCTTCGGCGGATAATTTTTCCGCGAACTCATCGCGAGGGGCAATGAGCAATACGCGGTAACCGGCGGCCCGGAGCGCACGCGCGAGATTAAGGCGAAAATTCGCAAGGTACCAGGCGGTATTCGCCGCGAGGATGATGGTTTGGGCCGGCCCACCGGGCGGGCGTGTACGCAACTTTTGCTTAACAATCATTTCTATTCAATTTATCCTATTGGAATATGGGCTAGCAAATTGATTCAAGGAGTAGAATCAACCCGTGAGTAATCGGCGCCAGGATCATTCAGGAAGAACGATCGGGACGGCAAAATCGTCGGCGTCTTCGCTCGCTCAGAATCCGGTCGAAAAAGTTCTTCAGCTAGTGAGCCGGCATCTTCGTCTTTACTTGGTCGTGATTTTCTTTTGTGCCGGTACTTCCACGGTACTGCATTTTCTCAGCCCTTCGTATCGCACCAAAGCAACGCTGATGCTCCAGGCCGCCATCAATAATCCCCTCCAGTCTCTCTCCGCCCGGCTCGGCGGATTTTCCGGATTCGACGTGGACGGACGCGAAGTAGACCGTTACCTCAACCAGCTACGGATCCACGCTTTCTACGAGCGGGCGGCGCGCGACGTGCAAGCCGATCCCGAGCTCAGCGTGCTGCCCTTCGGGGATTTCGGTCCGTCGAAGCGGGTGAGCTTTTTTTCGCAATCTCACGCGGAGACGGACCTCGGCCGGGTGGTGAAGGATATTCCGGTGGATCGGCTGGCGGAAAGTCTGCAGAGCATGATCGCATTTTCAAAAGACGGTATCGATGCGTTCTCAATTCACGTGCAGTCGAGTTCCGCCGAGATCGTGTCGCGGCTGACGAACCTTTTAGCCCGGTCCGCGGTGAATGCCCTGATCGAATTCGAGGTGCAGGATCTGCAAGACTCCGAAGTCTATCTCCGGATTCAAGCGAATAAGTCTCAGGAAGCTATCCGCAAGACCGAGCAGGCCATCGCCGATTTCAAAAGAGGAAAGAGCTTGCTCACGATGAGCCAAAACTTCGATGAGGCCACCATCCGCTCCGTAGAGCTGAAACGGGCCCTCGCGGAAAATCAGTTACAGATCGACCAAAATAAAAACGAGATCGATAGGATCGGCGAGGCGGGCCCCGCCTCCAGTGCAGAGCCTTTTGACTATAAGTTCGGCGTCCGCCGTAAGCTCGCTTCGCTCCGTAAGTTCGATGAATCCCTGCGCGCGCGCAACGCCAGCTTGCAGCGGCAGCTAAGATCCTTACAGACGAATTTCGATGAACACGCCGAGCAGCAGCTCATGGAGCTAAAAAAGAACTTAGAGCTGGAAACCTCGCTCCACCAAGAATTAAAGAAGCACGATTTTCAGATGGAAATGCGCCGGATCTCGGCGCGGAGCAAATTTCATCTTCTCGAGCCTTCACGTCCCGAAGTAGTGCAGCCGAGCGAGAGCCTGCCTTCCAAGTTGCTGGTGAGCTTTGTGGTGGCCATGATTCTCTCGAGTTTCGTGGCTTTCGCGGTGGAGACGGTGAATCCCTTGGCGGCGTCTAAGATCGATATCGAGGAAGCAGGCCTTTCGCTGCTTGGCAGTTTGCCTTACGGCCACGTTAAAGGAGGTTTCTGGAGGTTTTTCTCGCGGCGGGAGAGTCAGCTCCGTCGGCCCATTTCGCTGGCGATGGCGCAGAAGATCAATTCTTCGGCCATGCAGATTTCGGCGCGTATCATGGAAATCCGCGATCGAACCGGGGCTGGTCGCGGCCAGGTAGTGGCGGTAACCAGCTCTGAACCGAGCGAAGGCAAGACGTTTACCTCCGAGCGGATCGCCCGTGCCCTAGCCAGCTGCGAAAACCGGGTGCTATTGGTGGATGCCGACTTGCGGGCACCGGCCCTGAGCCAGAACCAGAATGCGCTAGGCAAAGAAGGCTTATGCGAAGTGGTGGGACACCGGGAAAATTTCGGTAATGCCCGTATCGCTAAAGTCGCCGAAGGCCTGGATTTTTTACCGGCGGGCCTCCGCCGATCTAATCCGACCGCCATTTTGGCCTCGCGCGACTTCAGTCAGCTACTCGACGATTTCCGCGCGCTCTACGATTTTATCGTGATCGATTCGGCGCCAATCGGAGTTTCGGGGGATTCAAGCCTGATCGCCAAAGCCGCGGAGATCCCGATCGTGATCGTGGCGCTGAACGAAACCCGGCTGCGCGTACTGCACGATTCGGTGGAAGGTCTGTGGACTGCGCACGGCCGCGAGCTCTATGCCGTATTGAATAAAGTTCCGCCCAGCCAGCACTACGGCTACGGCGGTTACGGACGCCACGGCTATCCTGCACTGGTAAAAATTAGTCCGGAAAGCCGGGAAGCGGTGCGAACAGTATGAGCAATATCGACGAACGCACCGTACAAGGCTTTGGGGAAGAGTGGATTAGGTTCAATCAATCGCATTTAGTTCCGGAAGAACGGTGCGCGATTTTCCATGACTATTTCTCTCTGCTGCCAAGCGAAGTACTGCATAAGGAAGCCATTGGGGCAGATATTGGCTGCGGATCCGGGCGCTGGGCGGCCTGCGTGGCGCCGAAGGTGGGCGCGCTGTGGGCGATCGATGCGAGCGCCGGCGCCCTCCAAGTAGCGGAGAGAAATTTGCGGGCGCATTCTAATGTGCAAATTATTCAGGGAGATGCCGGGCGCCTGCCCCTTGCCGATGAGTCGCTAGATTTTGCGTATTCGCTGGGAGTTCTGCATCACGTTCCTGATACCCAGGCGGCGCTCGTAGAGCTAGCGAGGAAAATGCGCGACCGGGCACCGGTACTGCTTTACCTTTATTATAACTTTGAAAATCGCCCTTGGTATTTCCGCGCTGTTTGGCGCATCACGGATCTTTTGCGACGGCTTATTTGCCGCCTGCCGCGCCGATCGAGATTCGCCGCCTGCGAGTTTTTAGCGGCGGTGGTCTACTGGCCTATGGCCCGCGGCGGTGCCTTGGCGGAAAGAATAAAAGGCGGCGCCATCCCGCATTGGCCATTGCGCTACTACGGCGATAAATCTTTTTACGTAATGCGTACCGACGCGCTTGATCGCTTCGGCACGAAGCTCGAGCAGCGATTTTCCCGGCAACAAATCATCCGCATGATGAAGGCCGCCGGCTTTGAAGACGTTAGATTTTCCGACGCCCAGCCTCACTGGACGCTTACCGCAAGAAAAACAGCGCGATGAAATGCCTATATATTACCTACGATGGGTTAACGGATAACCTAGGGGCTTCCCAGATTCTTCCCTATATCTACGGGTTGGCTGCGGCCGGGCATCGCATTACCGTATTGAGCTGCGAAAAGCGGGAAAATTTTTCGAAGCGAGGAGCAGCGGTGAACGCGGAGCTCGCCTCGAAGGGAATCGCTTGGCAGCGTCTCTGGTATCATAAGCGCCCGCCGGTTCTCTCCACCGTATGGGATATCTGGCGGATGGCCTTTTGCGCATGGCGGGCCGGGAGTTTTGAGGCCGTGCACGTGCGTAGCTATGTGCCGGCCGTGGTAGGGCTGGCCTTGAAGCGAATCAGCCGCACCAAGTTGATTTTCGATATGCGCGGATTTTGGGCGGACGAGCGCGTAGACGGGGGCCTCTGGAATATGCGGAAACCCGCCTACCGATTTATTTTTCGGCTCTTTAAGCGGCTAGAGAGAAATCTTCTCCTGCGGGCCGACGCCGTCGTTTGTCTCACCGAGGCCGCGCGCGAAGAAATGCTTTCTTGGAGGGGAATTAGGGAATCCCGTCTCGAAGAGCGCCTCTGGGTGATTCCCTGTTGCGTGGAGATCGGGTTGTTTGCAAAAACGGAAAATTCTTCCGGCGCGCCGCAGGTAAAGGTTGCATTGAAGGATAGTGGTTTAGTTTGCGGGTACTTGGGTTCCGTGGGCACCTGGTATTGCATTGAAGAAATGATGAGCCTCTTCCAGAAAATTCAAGCTCGGACTCCGACGGCGAAATTTCTCCTTATTACCCCGGATGCTCCCAAGCTGATCCTGGCGGCCGCGGCCAAGTGCGAAGTAGCGGCCTCCGCTATCGTCGTGGTGGCGGCCGACCGACGGGAGGTGCCCGGGCTGCTATCGATGGTGGATGTGGGAATATTTTTTATTCGTCCCTGCTATTCGAAAATATCTTCTTCGGCCACCAAGCTAGGGGAATTCATGGCGGCCGGAGTTCCGGTGATCGCGAATCACGGAATCGGCGACCAATCTCGCATTTTTGCTGATCACGATTTAGGCCACCTAGTGAAAGATTTTTCCGCTTCGGAACTTCAGCGTGCCGCAGAAAGAATCCCGGATTTGCTAGCCATCGACGGTGCGGCGATACGGGCGGTGGCCGAAAAGGAATTCTCGCTGGGCCGCGCCTTGGCCGGCTATGCGGAAATCTACGATTTTTTATCGCCCGGTAAGGGCCAGAAAGGGGAAAGCCGATGGCCTCGGTAAATTCTGTTACGCGCCGGGTACTGAAACCGGTCATAAAAAAAATGCTCGGCGGCCGCGGCTACAGTTGGTTTCACCGGCGTGCCAAGCTACGAGATATCAGGTACCGCCTAGTGGAAGAGCCCGAGATGGCGATTTTGCCATGGTTCGTGCGCAGCGGAGATCACGTGCTCGATATCGGCGCAAATTTCGGATACTACACCAGCCGTTTATCGGCCCTTTGTGGTTCCGGTAAAGTGCATGCCTTTGAGCCGATTCCTAGCACCGCCGCCGATTTGGCGGCGATCGTGCACAAGCTCCGGCTGAAGAACGTGGAGCTACACTCTGTGGGAGTAGGCGAGCGAAATGGAATCGTGGAATTCGAGCTGCCCCTCCAAGACGTAGGCACTCCGAGCGCGGGACAGGCGCATATTTCCGGCCGCGATAACTCGGGCATGGATTCTCACTACAGCTTCAAAAAAAGCGTGAAGGTGAGGTGTCAGGTGGCGGCGCTGGACAGCGCGGAATGGCGTGAGCGGATCGCACGCGTGGCCTTCATAAAGATTGATATTGAAGGGGCCGAGTATTTTGCGCTGAAGGGCATGGCAGCTTTGCTGGGCAGGGATCAGCCGGTGGTGCTGATGGAGATATGCCCGCTTTTTCTTGCGGGATTTAAAATCACGCCCGAGAGCCTGCACGGGCTGATCGCGGATCTGGGCTACCGTACTTTCTCCTACGATACCGACAAAAAACTTTTGGTGGAGCAGCGAGGCGCGGATTACCGGGACGGGAATTATATTTTGATCCACGAGAACCGCTTGGGCGAATTTACCTCCCGGATTTTTTCCGGGTCCGCCGGGTCGGACCTAGAAAAAAAATTAGATGAAGCACGAAGCGCTCTGCGGAAAATATTTTCTGGACCCGACTACCGACGGGCGCACGTGTTGGCGAGGCCGGTATTAGCCCAGCTCGGCGCGGACGCCAGCGTATTACGCGGCTTGCTGAAAAAGTTCGTGCTTTCGGCGGAATTTCGCCGGGGCGAACGCATCAACCCAGTGGTGGCGATTCCGATGATCGAGGATCCGGCTTTCACCTTGGTGGCGAATATTTGGATCCCCCGGCCCGATGGGCGCACCGATATTTCTCATCAAAGCATCCACCACCATGGAAACCTGCTGCTCACCTCGCTGGCGGCTTATGGCCCGGGGTACGAGTCGATTCTTTTTGATCGGGAGGAGCGGGGGCTGAAGATCAGCCAGATCTATACGAACGAGTTAGGGAAAATCGAGTTCGTGGATTCGCAGGTGCCGCATCTGGTTTTCTATCCTTCGGCGCTTTCCGTTACTTACGCGCTATGGAGCAAGGATCGGCCCTACCGATTAAACCGCTTACGCCGATTGCCGCCTTCCTGGAAAGGCGCGGCCCGAAAAGCGGCCGGCGCGCTCCGTTTATCGGGCGCAATTGGTTTCAACCAGCAAGAAGGTTTCGACTATACCGTAAAAAACGGCGCGGTGGTGCCGCTGAAACATAGGGCGCTTTACGAGAAGGGAAGCCACGAAAGCCTGCTGGCCGCAATGCGCTTCGTGGCGCGAGAGGTCGGCCTCACGGACGATGAGATTTGGAACGTGCTTGGGCGTGGCGGTACAGTCCAGCCTCTTCTTTTTGATCCGTTGCACCTATTTTTGCCCGATGCCAATTTACTGAAAGCCGAGGTCCTTGCTTGCTTTCCCTGAAGCGAAAGAAAAAACAAATTCTATTGCTTTGTCCTTACCCCGAAGGCGTAGCCCCGGGGCAGCGGCTGAAATACGAGCAGTACTTCGATTTTCTGCGGGCACAAGGATATTCGATCACCGTATCCCCATTTTTTTCGCAGGGCACCTGGAAGATTCTCTACCAGCGCGGGAACTATGTGCGTAAGGCCGCTGGCGTGCTCGGCGGTTACCTTCGCCGCATTTTTGACCTTTTCCGCACGCCATTTTTCGACGGAACTTATATTTTTCTGCACGCCGCTCCGTTTGGCGGCGCCGGGCTCGAAAGCCTTTTCCGCCGCCTTTCCCGGCGCTTGATCTATGATATCGACGATCTAGTATACCTCGGCCCGAGCTCGCAGGTGAATAGAGTGGCCGCGCGCTGGAAAAATCCCCGCAAATATTCCTTCTTAATGGAAAAAGCTGATCACGTGATCACCTGCACCCCTTACCTAGATGCCCACGTGCGGATGTTCAACGATCGCACCACGGATATTTCGTCTACCATCCGCACCGACGCCTATCGTCCGGTGAATCGCTATCTGAACGATCACCCCTTGGTGATCGGCTGGAGCGGGAGCCACAGTACGGTTCCCTACCTTAAGCTGCTCGAGGGAGTTTTTCAGAAGCTGGCCTTGACCGACCGATTCGTAGTTAAGGTGATCGGCACCGAGGAGTTCGTGATTCCCGGAGTAGAGGTGAAGTGCCGGAAGTGGACGGAAGCGTCCGAGGTGAGCGAGCTTCAGGAAATCGATATCGGAGTCTATCCGTTACCCGAGGAAGAATGGGTATTGGGAAAGAGTGGTCTCAAGGCTCTGCAATACATGGCCCTCGGAATTCCCACGGTCGCTACCGCGATCGGCGCCAATTTCCGGGTGATCGAAAACGGACGCTCGGGTTTTCTAGTAAAGACCGAGGAAGAATGGCTCGCGACACTTAGGGAACTGCTGCGCAACGCGCCCCTGCGGAAGCGCCTGGGGGAGGAAGCCAGGAGCCGGGTGGAACAGCTTTATTCGGTGCAGGCGAACCAGCCTATTTATCTTTCCGTGTTCGAGCGCGTATTCCGGATGGAGGAGCGGCCGTGAGTACTACGGTGGTCTACGTTATTTCGGAAGTGCAAGACGCGCCGGGATTCGCCTGGCTGGCGGCCAAGGCCACAGGGGAAAGCTGGCGAATCGTGTTCGTGCTGATGAATTCCGGTCCTGGCAAGCTCGAAGAGCAGCTGCGCGGCCTAGGGGCGGAAGTGCGGATAGTTCCCTATGCCGGACGTGCCGATATTTTTTCCGCTTTTTTTTCGCTGCTGAAAATATTTCGGCAGCTTCGGCCGGGCACCGTGCATACGCATTTGCTGGCGGCGAATCTGGCGGGTTTAGTTGCTGCATGGGTAATGCGGGTGCCGAACCGGATCTATACCCGCCATCATTCCAATCCGCATGAGCTAGGACCATGGTACGCCAAAGGATATGATTTTTTGGCCAACGGCCTTTCCACCAAGATCGTGGCTACGTGCCGCAATGTGGAAGAGTATTTGATCCAGAAAGAAAAAGTAGAGAAGCAGAAAATCAAGGTTGTGCACTTAGGATTCGAGCCGAGCGAGTTCGCCGGCGTAAGCGCCGCGCGCATTTCGGCCGTAAAAAATAAATATGGCTACGCCGCGAAGGCCCCGGTGGTGGGGGTGATCTCCCGCTATGTTCCCATTAAAGGCGTGCCCTACGTGATCGAGGCTTTTGCGGAAGTATTGCGGGAATTCCCCGAAGCTTGCCTAGTTCTGGCGAATGCCGGCCAGGGGGCTGGGCGCGCGGAGATCCAGCACGCATTGCGGAAATTACCGCCGTATGCTTACCGTGAAATCGCCTTCGAAAGCGACTCTCCGGCCCTGATGCGAAGCTTTGATGTTTTCGTGCACGTGCCGGTCGATCGCGTGAGCGAAGCATTCGGGCAGGTATACATCGAAGCTCTGCTCAGCTCGGTACCCTCGGTGACCACGCTTTCGGGAGTGGCGCCGGAGGTTCTGCGCGACCGGGAAAATACGCTCACCGTTCCATTTCGCGATGCCGCGGCCATCGGGGCGGGGATACTACGCTTGCTGCGGAGTCCAGAAGAGGCCAGGCGCTTAGCCGCTGCCGGCGCGGTTGAGGCACGTAGTCTTTTTTCCATGGAAAAAATGGTGGACGGATTGCGGGAGCTCTACCGATGAATTTTCGTAAACTCTTAGGATCGTTCCCTTCGCTGCGCGCCAATCTCGTAATGGGATTCGGGACGGTGGCGAGGATTTTTTCTGGTTTTGCCAAAACAAAAATGGCCGCTCTTTTTTTGGGCGCCTCGGGCGTAGGGCTTATCGGTATAGGCGGCCAGTTGCAGCTGCTCGGGCTCACCTGGGGATCTTTGTCCATCAGCGCCGGTTTCATCCGAAGCTATGGCCTCGCCTTAGGCTCATCGAGAAGGAAGGAAGTATTGGCCACTTCTTTTACTTTGCTTTGTGGCGCCAATCTCCTATTGGCCGTCGTGGTAATTGCTTTCCGGCACTGGCTAGGGTTCCAAATTTTTGGTGAATCGGAGCCGCGCTTGGTGATCGCCGCGCTGCTAGCCGTACCTTTTCAGGTAATGATCGGAGCCTACTTCCAAGGAATTCTCTTCGCGCACGGACACTACGACGATTGGTCGCGTGCGAATGCCGCGGGTGCCTTGGTGGAAGTGGTGGTCTTCGCGGCGGGAATTTATTTCTGGGGAGTGGCCGGGGCCTTTTGGGCCACGGGTTTCGCTACTTTTATCTGGGCGATTTGCGTATTTCGGCAGTGCCTGAAAGTGGAAACTGCGCGGAACATGCTTTCCTTCGGTTGGTCGCACGCGGTAGTCCGGGAGCTGGCCTCTTCCAGCGTGGCCACGAGCGCCACCAGCACATTCGCGTATTTGGCGGGAATGCTGATTAGGATGAAGCTGCTGGCCCATTTCGGCGCCGATATGAATGGCGCCTACCAAGCGGCGTGCGTGATCTCGGGCCTCTATTCTCAGTTAATCATGAATGGCATTTGGGCCGGCCTTTATCCTTTAGCGGGAAAGGACACCGAACCCAAAGAACTCCATGCGGCCTGGGCGGAGTCGCTTACCGTAACTGCTGGGTTGGCGGTGCTATTTCAAGCGGGAATTCTTTTTGCGCCCTCTCTGGTGCTGATGATTTTCTTCAGCCGCGATTTTTTGCATGCGGGAAGTTTTCTAGGCTGGCAGCTGCTCGGAGATTTTTTCTTTCTCCTGGCGCAACCGGGGCTCGCAGTACTGTTGGGGTCTGGGCGGTTTAGGCCCTACGCTCTGGCCTGGTGTTTTTTTTACGGGCTTTCCGTGGTCCTGCCGCTTCTGCTGTTTCCGGTGCTCGGTGCGGTGGCGGTTACGGTCACCTACTGCGCGCTCAGTATTTTTTTAGCCGTCTATTCGCTGGGAATTTTTGTGGTGCGGCGCCCAGCGTTGCCGGAATTTTTTTGGCCACTGCTGGCCTGTTTCGCGGCGCTAGCGCTCCTGCCGGCGATCTTCTATTTATCGGCCCCGGCGTACGGCTGGAGCCAGGCCCTGCTCTGCGTGGTTTGTGGAAGCGTGGGCGTGTGGCTATTCTTCGCGCGGGCAAGCGAAGGAGTGGCTTCCGATAGGAAATACTCTTATGGTGAGGGCCGAAAAACGAAAATATTGAATGCCGGCCGCGCCCTAATTTTGCTCACCGGGTTGGATTCTCTGCTCGCTCGTTTCTGCGCGCTCCCTTGGGTGCCAAACTGGGTGGTGAAGGCCGCGCCCAATCATTATCAATACCCGAACTTATGCCGCCGCTCGGTACGCCGCGAGGGCTTTTCCTACGAACTCGACCTCGGTGATTTTCTGGACTGGCACATATACTACGGAAAAATGGAAGGCGCTAAGAATCAGCTATATCGCTTGGCCGCACGGGGCGACGCCGTGATCGACGTGGGCGCAAATATCGGTGAGACATCTCTCCACCTAGCAAGGCGCGTGGGAAGCGGCGGCCGCGTGGTGGCCTTTGAGCCGGATCCGCGCATGCGAGAAAAGTGCCGCCGCAATGTGGAGCTCAATGGCGCGGCCAATGTGCACTTAGAGCCCTATGCCCTCTCGGATGAGTCCCGAAAATATCTTTTGCACCGGGTAAGCGAGCGTAATCCCGCGGGGAACCGTATCCTGACCGAGCCGGCGCTGGATTTTCCGTCGGTGGAAGTGGAAGCCCTTCGATTGGACGAATACGTAGGCCGTACGGGACTCGAAGGCGTGAAACTGGTGAAGATCGATGTGGAAGGCTTTGAGGAAAAAGTTTTAAGGGGTGGCGAGGCTTTCATCCTGCGGCAGCGGCCGAGATTATT
Source organism: Bacteriovoracia bacterium (assembly GCA_050246755.1). Classification (GTDB taxonomy): domain Bacteria; phylum Bdellovibrionota; class UBA1018; order CAIPTA01; family CAIPTA01; genus JAKFYM01. Next base: position 639,785 of record JBFWVL010000001.1, on the reverse strand, counting down.
CGTGGAGCTCAGTGAGGCCAACTTGCGTGCGCAGGGCAGCTCTTCGCAGGCATTGCTTAATTTATTTCATGAGTGGAACTACGAGGTGACGGAAGCTTCCACCGGGCGTGCGCTTACGCCTGATTGTATTTCTCCCGGGCTGCATTGCGATGTGATCTGCGTGCCTAAGCCCGAAATTTCCAGCAGCAAACTTTTTACCTGACGCAGCGGCAGCCGGGCCCGGTCATTGTCACTGGTTATACCGGCGCCATATAGGGCCAATACTCCCTCCGGGATATGATAGGCCGAGGCGGGACCGGGCCTAGCTACCTCGATGCCCGCGTGAGACCAGCTTAAGAATTTTTTCTCCGTCCCGGCATGAAAGCCACCGGCCTGAACGTCGAGCGATGCCGGCGTGCGGATGGAGATGCTGAGTTGCGTGCCTTTTTCCTCGAAGAAAAACAGGCGCGCACCCGAAGCGGTTTGGGCGGTTTCCAGGGCTGATTTCAAACGCGCGCGTTGAATCGAATCAGAAATATCCACGGTGATCTGGGGAACCATCGCCAGGGACTGGGAAAATAGTGAGGGAGCGATTTCGGGGCAAAGCGCGCCGATTAGCCGGGCGGCATCGGTTACAATCGTGGAAATTCCCTCGTAACCTTTCCAGAGCACCGCCTGCTGGCCCATGCTGGTGGCGAAAGCTAAAATCAACTCAGGATTTTTTTCCTGCAGTGCCATCGCCTCGGCCAGGATACCGTCGATGGTGGCCATGGCGTAGTCCATCGTGGCGGCGTGCGCATGGTCTTGGGGCCGGTTATTTTCCGGAAAATCTTCAGGGAAAACATGGCTCCAGTAGCGATGCATGATATTGGCCGAGTGGTTGGTGAAGAAGGCCGCGTAAGGAGGAGGATTCTTTCCGCGGTAGAGCTTTTTGAAGATATCCCACTGGAGACGCGCTTGAAATACCGGGCGGCGGGCGATCCGCGCGGAATCCAATCTTTCCAGGATGAGCTGGTGAAACACAGCCAGCACGGTGGCCGGGCGGATTCCCCATAAAGGCGCCGCGAGCGCCGCACGAAAAATTTCCCGCAGAGGGAGGGACGAGCGCACCACCCGGCCATTCTCTCCGGTGAGCCGAAGATTGATGGCCTGAAATCCGCTGACGCTGGTCGGGACGCAGCGCGGATCGCGGGCGAAAGTGTCGGGGATATAAAATCCTCCGGGGCCTGGATCGAGCGGTGGCCAGCTCTGCAGTGAACCACAAATGCCAATGGATTCTCCACGACGGCGGTATTCTTCCCAAATCGGCGTGCCCATGAAAGTTTTGGGATCTTGCCCGAGAAACCGCACTTGGTGCTCGCCGCCATTCATCCCGCGATGCAGGCTCGGCCACGTAATCCACGGAGAGAGCTCGCCTTCTTCTTCGGCCATGGTGGTAAAGGATCTCGACCCGGAAAAAAACTTACGCAGATGGGGAAATTCCGGCCGGTCACAGAAGTGATCGATCATGCGCCAAGGAAGCTCGTTGATCTCTAATACCAGGAGTGGCCGGATTTTTTGTTTCACTCTTGTTAGAATAATCCCCGCCTCCCTTCTATACAACCTTGCTCTCGCGGCGTTAGACTTTCTCGATGGCAAAAGAAACGTTGTTTTTCGTGGGTCAGCCTCCGGACGCGGCTCTGCTCGCGCATGACGAATCCTTGATGTTTCCGGTTTATCAAAAAAATTTTTCCCGGTGGTTGCCGTCTACGCATAGCGCCCGCATTCTGGATTTCGGCTGTGGATACGGGACTTTCCTGCGTTATCTGCGGAAACGTGAATTTTCGGATTGTCGCGGATTCGATCCTGATTCACGTTGCGCGGCATTTGCCCAAGCGCAGTCCGGCGCGCCGGTGAGTGGAGACGAAGACCCTTTTTTGTTCTTGGCGCGGCAGCACGATTGTTTTGATTTTGTTGCTTGCTTAACCGTGGCCGTGTATTTCGAACGGGAGCGCATGCTCGATTGGTTTTCCGCTTTACGGAAAACACTGAAGCCCGGCGGTACTCTGCTGCTCACGGTTCCCAACGCGGCGGGATTCTGCGGCCTCACCGATTACGTGCAGGACCCTTTCATGAAAAGCTTTTTCACCGACGTGGCTCTCCGGGATTTATGCCGGCTCTCCGGATTTGAGATAGAGCATTTAGGCAGCGTAGAGCTTCCCCGTAAGGGGATAAAACGCGGAATATGGCAGCTGGCGCGGAAGGCCTGGTTTTTCTGCGTGCGAGTTATCTACCTGTTAGAGCGAGGCGCTTCCGAGCGTAATCCCCGTGTTTTCGACACCGCGCTTTTGCTGGTAGCCAAGCGTCCCCACGCCAGCTGAACGAGCGCAAATTTGTTTGACCCGTCTAGGCGCGAAGCCTTATCCTTTATAACAATAGCGCAACATTTCCTCCCAAGGATTGAGAGTGAAGATGAAAAGAAGGATTCTGATTACCGGTGGCACGGGGTTTCTGGGGCAGCGGCTGGCCAAAGTGCTGGCGCCGAACTGGGAAGTAACCATTTGTGGCCGCAACAATAAACTAGGACAGTTAGCCGAAAAAGCCACCGGGGCCCGCTGCATCCCGATGGACGTGGCGAACATCGAATCGGTGCGAGATGCATTTCGTGAGGCGCGCCCGCAGGCCGTGATCCACGCCGCTGCAACAAAATTTGTTGATTTATCCGAGAAGCAACCCATGGAGTGCGTCGATATCAACGTGCTCGGCTCCCAGAACGTGGCCCGCGCCGCGATGGACTATGGGATCGAAACGGTGATCGGGATCTCCACGGATAAGGCTGCGCCCCCGATCCGCAATATTTATGGCATGTCGAAGGCCACCATGGAGCGAATGTTCTGCGCGCTCGACAGCAAGGGCGCCACGCGCTTTCTCTGTGTGCGCTACGGCAACGTGGCCTGGAGCACGGGCTCCGTGCTGCCGATCTGGAAAAAAATGCACGAAGAAAACGGCGTGCTTCGTTCCACCGGCCCGGAAATGACGAGATTCTTTTTTACCATCGAAGAGGCGGTGCAGCTCGTGGTCACCGCGCTCGATAATGCCCAGCGTTTTCGTGGCCGCGTGCTTTCCCGTGAGATGAAAGCGGCCAAAGTGGAGAGTATTCTGAATAACTGGGTGAACGAAAAAGGGGGGCGCTGGGAAAAGATGGAAGGCCGCCCCGGGGACCGAACGTATGAATGCCTGATCGGCGAGCAGGAGCTCGAGTATACCGAACAGTTCGAGCTCGGCGGCGTAGTTCACTACAGCATTTCGTTCAACGACAAGGCGAAGAATCCTCCCGCGGCCGTAGTCTCCTCCGACTCAGCCTTGCGTTTGACCGAGAATGAGATTTCCGCGCTTCTGCGCGCGATTCCGCCCGAGGCTCTGTGAGCAGGAAAATTCGCAACGCGCTGATCATGGCGGCGGGGCGGGGCATGCGTCTCGCGCCGCTTACCGATACCGTGCCGAAACCTATGGTGCAGTTCCAGGGGTCAACCCTGATCGCGCGCGGCATCGGCGGCTTGCTTGATCAGGTACCGCGCGTGCACATCACCGTCGGTTACAAGAAAGCAATGCTGGCCCAGCACGTGATCGAGCTCGGCGCGGCTACGGTGCTCAATACCGAGGGGCAAGGCAATGCCTGGTGGATCTACCATACCTTGCTGGCGAATCTCGACGAGCCGATCTACGTTCTCACCTGCGACAACGTGGTGAGCCTCGATTTCGATCTGCTCGAAAAAAACTATTTTTCCCTCGGGGCTCCGCCATGCATGCTCGTGCCGGTGCGCCCCGTGACCGGCCTCGAAGGCGACTTTATTTTTCGGAACGGCTCGCAGGTGACCCGCCTCGATCGTCAGTTGCGCTCGGATATTTACTGTTCTGGCGTGCAGATCTTGAATCCGCGCCGGATCGCGGAGCTTACGGAGGCTTGCGACGATTTCTATTCCGTTTGGGCCCAGCTTATTTCTCAGGGGATGCTGCATGTGTCGGACGTGTACCCCGATAAATGGATATCCATCGATACTTTCGAGCAGCTCCGGCACTTTAGCGAGTCGGCGGTATGAGCCTCGTTTCGGTGGTGATTCCCAATTATAATTATGGCCGCTACGTTTGCGCGGCAGTGGATAGCGTACTCAGCCAAACGCACCAAAATATCGAGGTTATCGTCGTCGACAATGGATCCACCGATGATTCTTTGCAGCGGCTTCGCCGCTTCGGCGATCGCATCCGCGTTATTCCGCAAGAGAACCGGGGCCAGGCCGGCGCAAGAAACCGCGGGATCTCGGAGAGCCGCGGCGACTGGGTGGCGTTCTGTGACGCCGACGACTGCTGGTCACCCACTAAGCTGGAAGAACAGCTCGCGCGTTTCGATCGCCCTTCGGTGGGGCTAGTCTATACGGGATACTATCTCTGCGACCAGGATCTGCGCCCCATGCGGCAGGTGAAGGCGAAAAACCGTGGCCGGGTGCTCCCGCTCTTCGCGGAGGGATCGGCGGCCGTGATTCCGGCGGGCGAAAGTAGTGTGCTGATTCGTCGCGCGGTGCTGGAGCAAGTGGGGGGATTCGATGAAAAACTTTCGATTTCCGCTGGTTTCGATTTTTATCGCCGCATTTGCCAATATTTCGAGGTGGAAGCCGTGGCGGAGCCGCTGGTGTTCTATCGGCAGCATCCCAATAGCGCCTCCCGCCGCTCCGATGCGTTCGCTCGTGATTACTTGCGCGCGCTCGAAAAAATGTTCAGTGATCCTGATGCTTCAGAACTGCTTGCCCTCCGTGCCGCGTGTTTAGGCCGCGCGCACGTTTCCCTCAGCGGCGCTTTTTTTCAGTCGCGTGATTTTTCCGCGAGCCTGCGCCACCTTTTGCTTGGTTTGTGGTGGTCTCCCCGCGAGCTAAAATATGTTCTTTCGATCGGTAATCGTATTCTCCAGCGCCGGAAAGCGGCGCGAGGAGCGCATTAGCCATGTGTGGGATCACCGGATTTATCGCCCCGGGTCTTTCCCTCGAAACGAGAACCGCGGCCATAGAGGGCATGACCGCTTCTCTCACCCACCGAGGCCCCGATGCCGCCGGCATTTGGGTGGGAGAAAACGGACTCGCCCTTGGCCATCGCCGGCTTTCGATTTTAGATTTGTCGCCCATGGGCGCGCAACCCTTTCGCTCGGCCGATGGCCGCCAGGTGCTGGTATTCAACGGAGAAATTTATAACTACCGTTCTTTGGCCAAACAGTTAGGTGCGCACGGTCATTCGTTTCGCGGCAGCGGCGATACGGAAGTGGTATTTAAGGCGATTCAGCAATGGGGTTTTAAAGAAGCCGTTTTGCGCATGGCGGGAATGTTCGCGATCGCTTTTGTGGATTCCGATCAGCAGCGCCTTTGGCTGGCGCGCGATCGTCTTGGTGAAAAGCCGCTTTTTTATGGGTGGAGCGAGGATACCTTCCTATTCGGCTCGGAGCTAAAGTCTCTGACGGCTTTTCCCGGGTTCCGCAATCCGGTACAAAGCGCGGTGCTGGGAAATTTTCTCCGTTATGGCTGCATACCGGGACCTCAGTCGATCTACGAGAATATCTATAAGCTTCAGCCGGGGCATTTACTCTCGCTCACGCCCCTTGCCGCGCGCGGAAGTGAGCGCATCGTTCCCTATTGGCGGCTGGCGGAAGTGGCGGAAAAAGGCGTCGCGCTGGCGCAGCATTCCGCCGGCGATGCCCGTGCGCTCGCCGAACTGGAAGGGATTCTTAGCACCGTAGTCTCCGAGCAATGCTCGGCGGATGTGGAGGTAGGTACCTTCCTTTCCGGGGGAATCGATTCCTCCTTGGTCACCGCCTTGGCCGCACTGGAAATGGCGGACCAGGGGAAAAAATTAAAAACGTTCACGATTGGATTCGAGCAGGCGGCTTTCGATGAAGCTCCCTTCGCGCGCGCGGTGGCCGAGAAGCTGGGCACCGAGCATCATGAGCTCTACGTGGGACCGGCGGAGGCGCTGCGAGTAGCGGAACGGCTCCCTGTGATTTATGACGAACCGTTCGGGGACTCCTCGCAGATTCCTACTTTTTTAGTTTCGGAGTGGGCACGCAAGCAGGTAACGGTTTGTCTTTCTGGTGACGGGGGCGACGAAGTATTTGCTGGCTATAACCGGCACTTCATCGGTTCTACTTTTTGGGCCAAGATCAAAGATCTACCGCTGCCGATCCGGCGCAAACTCGCCGCCGGCTGGGCCAGTTGTCCCCTTTCCGTTAAACAGCTGCTAGCAAGGACTCTCGGCGTTCTGGGCGGCAGATTTGGCCTGCAGGGACACTTCATCGATAAGCTCGATAAGCTAGTGGTTTGCCTGGCCGCCGCCGACTACCGTGAGATGTATCTGGGCTTGCTGACGCTTGAAGAGAATCCCCAGCGCTTTCTCCTAGCGCCAGAAATCCCGGCCGACTTCCTCACCGGCGTACCCACGCTCGGCGAGGTTCCCCTTTACGTGATGCAATACCTCGATTCAATTTTTTATCTCCCCGATGATATCCTCGCCAAAGTAGACCGCGCGAGCATGGCGGTCGGCCTCGAGGTGCGCGCGCCGTTTCTGGACCATCGCCTAGTGGAGTTTGCCTGGACGCTTCCACCCGAGCAGAGGGTTCGCAAGGGCAAAGGCAAATGGATGCTTCGCGCGTTGGCCGAACATCATATGCCGCGGGAGCTGCTCGACCGCCCGAAATCTGGTTTTGCCGTGCCGATCAACGAATGGCTAAGGGGTCCTTTGCGACCGTGGGCCGAAGATTTGCTGGATCCGGCTGAAATGAAGCGGCAAGGTTACTTTAATGTCGCCGAGGTGAGGCGCACCTGGGAGCGCTACGTTGCGGGAAAAGAGCGCACGCAGTACCTGTTGTGGAATATTCTCATGTTTCAGTCGTGGCTGCGCCGGCAAGAAGAGGCGGGAAGCGCCGTTCCACTGGTGAAGAGTAAGGTCTCGCTCCCGGCACGAGAAGTTCAAGACCTAAAATAACCCCGCACCGCCTCGATCACCGTCTCGATTTCTTTGAGCGAATGAAATCCGCTGAAGGGCAGGGAAAGCACTTGTTTGGCCAATTTCTCCGCTCCCGGCAAGGATACGTCGGTTAGAAAAGCTGGATGCTGGTGCAGGGGAGTGGGGTAGTGGACCAAAGTTTCCACCCCCTTTTCCGCAAGGAATTTACGGAGAGGATCCCGGTCTTCCTCTCTATCGGTAATGGCCACGCAAAGGTGCCATGCTGGAACACAATACGGGGAGACGGCCGGGAGCCGGAGGGGAAGCGAGCGCAGGCCTTCCCGGTAGATTTCCATCAACGCTATCTTTTTTTTCTGTGCGAGGTGAAATCTGCCGAGGCGGTACGAGAGAATGGCGGCTTGAAATTCGTCCATTCGGCTATTGATCCCGTACGGAATGGAAGCCAGATTTCGCTCGGTTTGCCCGTAGAACCGTAACGCGCCAATTCGGCGCGCGCTTTCTTCGCGCTTGCAAGCCACCGCGCCCCCATCGCCCATGGCGCCGAGATTCTTGGTGGGGAAAAAGCTAAAGGCCCCGTAGTCTCCCATGGTACCCACCATTTTTCCCTTGAACGTGGCCCCTTGAGCTTGAGCCGCGTCCTCGATCAGGCAGATATCAGCGTGCCCGCCCCGGTTGAGGGCGTCACGCAGCTCTTCCAGGTCAAAAGCATTTCCATAAAGGTGAACCGGAATAATGGCGCGGGTTTTTCTCGTGATGCGGGTTAGGCAGTCTTCGATATTTAGAAGCCCGCTTGCAGGATTTACATCGCAGAAAATCGGCCGGGCGCCGGTGGCTACGATGGCGGCCGCGGTGGCCACGGCGGTATTGGCCGGCGTAATCACTTCGTGCCCCGTGCCCACCCCGGCCGCGAGCAGGGCGAGAGTCAGGGCATCGGTGCCGGAGTGGCAAACTTTTACGAGCTCTCGGCTTAGGGAGAGATGCTCGGCAAGATCGGATTCGAATTGCGCCAGTCTCGGGCCAAAGAGATATTGCCCGCTCGCCGCCACCGCGGCAAGAATTTCACGTATATCCGTTTGCTCGGCCAGAGTGTCCCGCTTCAAATCAAGGAAGGGAACTTTCACAGGTAACATGCGGCATTGTCCCGGAAAAAACGAAGAGTTTCACCAATGCCTTGGCTGAGGTCCACGGCGGGTTTCCATCCCGTGGCTTGCGCGAATTTTTCGGCCGAGGCGGCGAAGTTCCCGATCTCGATTTTTTTATGATCGGCAGGAAATTCTATGCTGCGTACCGAGATCGGCACTTCCTGGGCGAGGAGCCGGAGGAAGCTGGCCACCGAATGATTGAAGCCAGCGAGATTATACGTACCACCGGAGCATGCGTCGGTCGTAACCGCGAGGAGGAGGGCTTCCACCACGTCAGACACGAAGTTGAAGTCACGGGTTTGTTCGCCATCCCCGAAGAGCTCGATCTCCTCCCGGCGTAAAGCGCGCCCGATGAAATTACCCGCTACTCCTTGCGTAGAAGGCCGGATTAGCTGTCGAGGCCCGTAGGTATTCGTCAGGCGCAACACGGTGGTGCGAAGGCCGAAGGCTTCGTGGTAGGTGCGATGATATTGCTCGGCGCAGTATTTGTGAATGCCGTTGATGTCTACCGGCTGGATCGGGTGATTCTCATTCACCGGAAAATACGCGGGGCGCCCGAATACTTGGCGCGTGCCGGTGTGCACGACTCGGGCTTGCGGTGAGTGATGACGCAGGCACTCGAGCAGGGTAAGCTCGGCGGTGGCATTCGTGCGAAGGTCTTCCAGAGGGAATTGCATGCTGTCGATGTGGCTCACCCGGGCGGCCAGGCTGAACACAAAATCTAAATTGCGATTGAAAATTCCCGAAGCTAGCAGTTTTTCCTGGTCGCAAAGATCTATTTGGTGGATTTTCAGCGAGCGGCGGACCGGATGCACGTTGAAGATATTCCCGCCGCAGCCGGGAGAAAGGTTATCGATGATCGTTACCTCGGCGCCCGCGCGCACTAGGGCGAGGGCGAGATTACTGCCCACAAAGCCGAGTCCACCCGTGATCAGGATTTTTTTTCCGTGGAAGGAACTGATATTTGCCAAGTTGCCCTCCTTTATTTTTCCAAACGCGCCCAGAGGGATAAATTTCCCGAGGTGCCCGTGAGATTTCCAATCGTATTAAGGTGGTTGGCCAGCCATGCCTGGGCTTTACGTTTTAAGCCGGATTGGGCCGCCATTCCGCAGCTGGCGAACACGCTGAGTTCCTCTACGCGAAAGCCGTGCTTGGTGAGCAAAGCTTCCAGGGCGCGAGGGTTGAATCCGTAGACATGGTAAGGCTCCCAGGTGGGAGAGAGGCAAAACGTTTTGTTGCCGCCCACGAGGCGGTTCACCACGTGCGCCGCCCTAGTTAGAATATTGGGCTCATTGGGCACGTCGATATACAGTATGCCGCCGGGGAGAAGCAGTTTTTTGGCGGACGCGATCATTCGGTCCGGATCGTAGGCATGCTCGAGCACGGCGTTGAGGACGATACCATTGAAGGCGCTTGGCCAGGCTTCGGCGCTTTCTTCCACCGTTTGTTTGAACACGGACACGGAGTGGCGCGCGGCGGCCGCGGTTACCATGCCATCAGAAATCTCGATTCCCACCGCTTCGATATTTTCCTGCAATGCGGCCACTAAGAGCTCGCCGCAACCGCTGCCCACGTCGAGCACGCGGGGGGTAGCGCCGATGAGTGTCTTCATTTTTTTCAGGATCTCGCGGTTAGCCGTGATCTTCTGCGCCGACTCGTGCCCGGCAAAGTAACTTTCCGGATTTTCATAGAGACCGGCCGGATAATTAGCCACGGGAAAGGGATTCGCGTAGATCAGCGTGCAGTTCGTGCATTGCACCAAGCGAGTGGTAAGCACATTACGCTCCTGACCCGTGGATCGATACCCTAAAACTTTTTCTTGGCTGGTGGGGCCGCACGTGGGGCAATGCCAGTCGATCAGCGTGAATCCAGCGATGCTGTCGCAAGGAAATTGCTTCCGATGCTGCTGGATTAGGGCCTGCATTTAAAAAAACTCCGGTTGCCTTTGCGGCGGTAAGGGCGTTGGCGGGCGCTGCAGTTGAGGTTCTTTTCCTTCGGGGCTTTGCGCCAGGGTGGAAGTGCCGGTACTGGGCAGGGGTGAAAAAATTCCCAGCACTTCTTCGTAGATGCGTGTCAGCTCATCCATCTGCGTCCATTCGGAAAATTCCCGGTTCGCGAGCTCGCTTGCCCGTCGGCCCATGGTTTCCCGCTGCTCGGGGTTCTGGAGGAAGAAATCGATGCAATCGGCCAAAGAGGTGGGATCTTTCTCGGCGCAAAAAAGACCGGTTTCCCCGGGGATCAATGAAATTTCTGCGCCCGGAAAAGGAGTGCACACCACGGGGATGCCGGAGGCCTGCGCGCAAACCATGGTGAGAGCCGGCCCAGCTTCATCGGTGCCGCGGCTATCGCGAATCGAAGGAAGAACGAAGAGGTCGCTCTGTTCAAGCACGGAGCGATAGGCGGCGTGAAAATCTCCGGTTAGGTGATTGTCGGTGAGGGTCACGTGAGAGCTAAGGCCTAGCTCGTCAATTCGGTTTTTGATTTGCGCTGCTCGGTTGCCATAACCGAGTAGCGTGAGGTGGAGGGAGCGTCCGTCCTGCACGAGCCGGTGCACGGCTTCGAGTAGGTATTCATGTCCTTTTGCTTCGGCAAAGCGAGCGGCCATCACGATTCGAAAAATGGAGCCGGGCTTACGCTTGAAATAAGGATAGCGCTCAACCCCGGCCGGCATGTTCCAGACCGCGATTTTATTGCGCTCACAACCGAGCTCCACTAAGCGCTGTTTCACCGCTTCGCAGAGCACGATGATTTTATTTATGCGGGGAAACATCTCTTGGTATTTTTTCACCGTGGCGGGCTGGAAAAGGGCGGCGCTGCCGTCGTAACCATAGAAGGTGACCACTTGGGGTTTTTCTAAATGAGTCATCTCGCAGGCGGTGGTACCGAAATGCGAATGGACTAGGGCGGGAGAATTGGCCTGGAAGCTGCGCCGCACGAATCTCCGGAAGCGCGTCCAGCGCCACGGCCGGCTTAGGCGCATGAATATACGGAATACCACGCCCGGATTCACGAGCTTTTGGGCGGCTGCGCGGTAAAGAAACGAGGTAGCCGCATCGGCCTTCTTTCCGTTCTCCCAGAGCTGGCAAACCAGATTGCGGGAGGAGAATTGGGGGTCGAAGCGAAAGTAGGAGTGGGGCTCGACGAAGCTTTCGGGAACATAGTCCCACCACAGGTGGGCCACGCGAATACGCTTCTGCTTGGTCCGTCTCTCGTCCATGAGAGGGCGGCCATTTTTCATACGATCAGGCATCTTCTTCACCTCAACAATATCGTAACAAATGCGCCCGGGGCTTGTCGCGCAATTTGCCCCTACCGAAGGCTGGGGCACAGGAAAATCTCAAACCTACCTGTTGACGTTAGGCTGGCGAAGGGCCGTTTTCCCGGAGTATTGACAAAAATAAAAATATACGGGGTGAAATGCCGCGGATGGCGGGAGAAAATCGGAAAAAAGAGACTCTCGACGAGAAAATGGCCTTGCCTGGAAAATAAAAATGGAAAAAGAATGGGTGAATGTTGCTATTTTGTTTAGCTATCATAAACTATATTTCATATGGGCGAGAATTTATCCCTCCTCGTTGTCGACGATGAGGAGCAGATCGTAGAGTTTTTGGTGGAAGAATTTTCCCTGCGCTATTCCGTGAGCTCGGCCTCTACGGGCACTAAGGCATGGAGCGCGATGGAAAAGGCCCTACCGGACCTAGTGCTGCTGGACGTTTCCATGCCCGGCATGAGCGGGATCGATCTCTGTAAGAAGATCAAATCCTCGGTACGTACCCGCGATGTGCCGGTATTGTTCCTTAGCGCCCGCACCGAGCTAGACACGATTCTGAGCGCCTTTGAGTATGGCGCCGACGACTATATCGAAAAGCCGTTCCGCATCGAGGAGCTTAAGGCCCGGGTAGCGGCCAAGCTGCGGAAAAAGGCCAGCCAAGGCGCTGAACTCGTGCGCTGCGGCAATCTTCAGCTCTCGAACAAGGCTATGTCCGTGGAGATCGACCGCAAAGAGGTAAAGTTCAGCTCCCTGGAGTTTCGGCTCCTAAAGTTTTTCATCGAGAACGCGAACCGCATCGTGAAGCGCGAGGAGATTGTCGAGGAAGTCTGGAAGGGAGAGGAAATCTCAACCCGCACCGTAGACGCCCACCTGGTATCGGTTAGAAAGCGCATTGCGGATTGCGACCACGAGATCCTTTCCATGTATGGAGAAGGGTATATCCTTCGGCCAAAGACCAAGCGGCTTAGTTTCCTTAAATAGCCAACTTGATTAAGTAGCCTCACAACAATATCATAACAATTGAGCGTAGGACGCGCTCCTTAGTAATGATCGTTGCATGTGAGGGCTTTCACGGATGAAAGCGAAACTGGAAGACATGATTTCTATTTCCATCAACGAAATAGATCCTTTGGTTGGGCTGCCATTCCCTATTTTTCTGCACTTTCCTCGGAATGAGAAATTTATCCCGCTCCGGCACGCGGGCGATCCGATCGGTTTGAATAAATATTCTTTTTTGAAAGAGAAGGCGCACTTTAGCCTTTGGACAAAAAAGGAGCTGAAGGAATTCATCGAGAAAGGTGAAGGAGTAGCGGGCGCCGTTACCGATCAGCTAGCCGCTTCCACGCATACTGCCGAGACAACAAAGAAGGCCGCAGCCGCCGGGCCTCTGCTCCAGCCTAAAGACCTCGAGGACTATCCTTCGCTCGTGGAGGACGTGCTGCAGGACGAGCAGCTTGATGCGAAAGAAAAGGCCGAGATTCTTTCCGAAGTGAGCCAAGATGCGCTGCGCGTGATCAATCAGATCACCGCTAGGGGAGAGAAGGCCCGCGAAGAGGGCTTTAAGCGCAGCAAAGAAGTGGTGGATAAAATCTTGCTGGTGGCCTCGCAGGAGAGCGACGTCTATTCAGAGGTGCTGAAGATTTGGGCGTCTCAGGAGGCCATCTATCATACCGCCGGCGTGGGCACGCTTAGCGTGATGTTCGCGATGTGCCTGGGCCACGCCGACGAAGTGATTCTTGCCGATATGGTGGTAGCCGCGGTTTTCCACGATGTCGGAAAAATCGATATGGCCGAAGTGGCCGCCAAGCCGAACTCGGCCCGGACCTCGGAAGAATTAGAGGTCTTCCACGGGCATGTGGACAAGAGCCTCGCATTGATCAAAGAGAGCGGCCTGGGCTTCCATCCGCGGGTATACCGGATGATCGCCCAGCATCACGAATGCTACGATGGTTCCGGTTTCCCCAATAGCCTGCGCGGCAACGAGATCGATGAAACTTCTCAGCTCCTCATTCTCGCCAATTATTTCGAGGGCTTGATTTCGGGGGCCGAAACGGGCACCGAAATTTCGCCGGCCGAAGCGCTTCAGCGGATCTACGATGAGGAAACCGCAGCCGATGGCCGGCGGCGCGTTTCCCCGGAATTGCTGCAGCGCCTATTTCAATTCATGGAAAATGAGTACGAGGCTAGTATGGCGATGCTCGAGAGTGCCCGGGAATGGTCAGAAAAGTTTCCGCAAAGGTAAAGCAACCTTCGCGGAATAACTAGAATTCGTTTTTTTCGACTATGGGCATAATGCGAAAAAGTACCTGCTATAGAGAACTCGCTGTTACTATCTGACTGCTATGAACGCCCACGAAAGCACCGATTTGCCGATATCTTCTTCCAGCCGCAACGGACTGGATCCTTCACTCGAGAGCCCTGAGCGGCTCCGGCTTGCGCTCGAAAGCAGCAGCGATGGCATCTGGGATTGGGATCTACAGCGGGATACTTTCTATGTGAGCGCGCCCTGGTGCCAAAAGCTCGGCCTAAAGCCGGATGAAATCCCCGGCGGTCTTTTCTTCTGGGAATCCATCATTCATCCCGACGACAAAACTACGGCCCTTAAGCTGCTCCGCCGCCATCTCCGGGGGGAGAGTCCTTATTTTCACGCGGATACGAGAGTAAAAAATAAGAACGGCGACTGGATCTGGGTCTCCACGCGCGGCAAAGTGGTGGAACGTGATTCCAGCGGCCAGGCCCGCCGCGTGGTAGGAACTCAGACCAATATCCGTCGGCAAAAGATCGTTGAAGAAGATAATTTCCGGATGATCTTCGAGCGCTCCTCCGATGCCTACCTCCTCTTCGACGATACCGAGATGATCGATTGCAATGCGGCCACCCTGCATATGCTCGGGTACCGGCAGAAAGATGAGGTGATGCGGCGGCCTCTCCTTTTCCACTCTTCTGAGCTGCAGCCCGATGGAAGAAAATCCGAGGAGAAATTTCCGGAGATGGAGGCCATTGCGCGCGCGAAAGGCTTTCACCGCTTCGAGTGGACGTATAAAAAAACCGATGGCACCGAATTCCCGGTGGAAGTGACGCTCAACCGCGTGACCATCAACGGCCATGATCTCAGTCTGATGACCTGGCACGATCTTACCGAGCAGCGTGAATCTCAGGCCCGTATCACCCAGTCCTCCAAGCTTGCAAGCTTAGGGGAGATGGCGGGCGGCCTTGCCCACGAAATCAATAATCCGCTCACCATCATCAAAACCAAGGCCGAGCAAATCACCCTCAAGCTCGAACGCGAGAAGAGCATCGATCCCGCCTGGCTGATGGAAAAAATCAAAGTAGTAGACCAAACCGTGGACCGTATCGCCAAAATCATTAAGGGCCTGAAGAGCTTCGCCCGGGATTCCCGCTTCGATCCCATGGATTCCTGCGATCTCCGTGCCGTGATCGAAGACACGCTCTCCCTCTGCTCCGCCCGTTTCATGAGCCACAATATCGATCTGAGCGTGAAGGTACCTAAGACGGCACTTCAGCTTGAATGCCGCTCGGTACAGCTCGCGCAGGTTTTTCTCAATCTCCTCAATAACGCATTCGATGCCGTGCAAGAATCCTCCCGGCCCTGGGTGAGGATCGAGGCGCGCGAGGATAAAGTGAGCTTTGAGATTTCCATCACTGACTCGGGCCCCGGCGTGGAAAAAAGTCTGCGCTCCAAGATCATGCATCCGTTCTTTACCACCAAAGAAATCGGCAAAGGCACGGGCCTTGGCTTGAGTATCAGCCGGGGCATCGTGGAAGCCCATGGCGGAAAATTATTCCTCGATGAGGATTCCCCGCATACTAGGTTCGTAGTTTCCCTGCCCAAGGAGCCGAAGAAGTCATGAAGCCCGCGAAAAAAATGCTAGGCAAGCGCGTGCTCGTGGCGGAAGACGAGCCCGAGATCCGCATGGCCGTTTATGAGATACTTTCGGAAGAAGGCGCTGAAGTGGTGGGCGTGAAGAACGGCACAGAGGCCCTCGCAATGGTTTTAGCGAGCCGGTTTGATCTCGTGGTGAGCGATATCCGCATGCCCGGGGGCGATGGGCCCACGCTGCTGAAGCAAATGAGGCTGGCTCTGCCCAATCCGCCACCCTTGCTGTTCATCTCGGCTTATTTCGATTTCTCCGCCAGCGAAGCCGCTAGGCAGGGTGCCTGCGGGATTCTGCGCAAGCCTTTCGGCGTGACGGACCTATTGCAGGTAGTGGAGAAAGTTCTCGTTGAAACGGCGACAGAAAAGGCCGAAGCCTAGATTTTTTTCTGAGCCCCTAAGGGGCTTCCAGGTCCGGCAACCGGTTCGCTTCGCCGGGTTCGCCGAAGAAGGGGCCTTCAAGAACTGCGCGGTCGTTCCTTAATTCAGAGCGTTTTGACAATACGCGGGGTGAAACGATAGTCTCTCCGCATGTGGTTCATCATTCTTCCCATTGCTGTCCTCGCGGTATTTTTTATCGCGATGTTTGTCGACGCTAATTTTCTGAATGGAAAATATTTAGTTCGTTCGCGCATCACGAGCGATCACCTCAAAAAGCGCTTGGAGGCTATGCTGAGTCAGGGAGACCGCCCCATTGAGAATTGGGATCGTGCTCCTCAGGACTGGGTTAACGATAAGATGGAGATTCCGCTGAAAGACAAACGTCTCGACGATATTCGTATTTCGGTGACCAGCGCGATCGGGGATAGCGGCACCTTTAAACAACTGACGCCGGTAGCGAAGCTTCGAATTCAGGAAGTAATCGAGAAGCTGAGTAGCAAATAGGGTCGGTGCTTCGCGCCGCACCCCGAAACCCGGTGGCGTGTGCTCGTCGGGTCCGCGTAGCCAGCTACCAAGTGGCCGAGCGAATCCAGCAACTTGGGATCTACGGCGGCATTTCTTCTCAGGCTAATTATAGTCATTAATGGCGAGTGGAGTTCGCAAAACAACCGGCATTCTCGTTTTCTGTTCCTTTCCAGCGTTTCTGCGGAGTAGTATTTTGTTCATTTGGAAAACTGGCATTTAATCAACGAGGAAAGATGAAACAAAAATTGTTGTCTCTGCTTTTTTTTGGCATCACGATATTGGGCTCATTTACGAGCTGGTCTGAACCAGCGTTTGCTACGCCCTTCCTCCTAGGGGAGGCCGAAGTGCTTCCCTCGGAAGACACCGGTAATTCAAACGTGCTGATCGCGCAATCTGCAGTTTTATCGCAAGCGGGTACCATCACCAGTATTTCTATTTATTCTATGGAGGCTGCAGGAAATCTCTACCTAGGAATCTACGACGCTACTGGACCTAGTGGCGGCCCCGGCGCCTTGCTGGCCACTACGGCATCCTTTACTCCCGTGGCAGGCTGGAATACCGCAAACGTATCCACGCCCACGCTACTTCAGGCGGGAACGTACTGGCTCGCCTATCTTCCGAGCAACGATGGTTTCTATTCGGCCGGCACGATCGGTGGATCCTCGAGCGGTGTTTATTACTCGCGGTCCTTCGGAACTTTGCCAAGTACGTTTTCTAATTCTCCATCCACTTCTAGTTACCATTGGTCGCTCTACGCTACTCTCACTCCGCAGCCGGCCACCATGGGCGACACGAATGTTTTGCTGAACGAAGACACCAACAACTCCAACGTACTGATCGCCCAGTCGGTAACGCTTTCGCAATCGGCTATGCTAGACAGCCTTTCCATCTACGCCATGCAGGCCGCCGGAAATGTTTACCTCGGAGTTTACGATGCTTCCGGGCCTAGCGGAGGTCCTGGGCAATTATTGGCCACTACGAGTTCCTTTGCGCCAACTTCCGGCTGGAATATGGCGAATGTGATCAGTCCCGTGCTTCTGCAGGCGGGAACGTACTGGATCGCCTATTTACCGAGCAGCGATAGTTTCTATACCGCGGGCGGCACCGGAGGCTCTTCGAGCGGAGTATACTACTCACGAAGTTTCGGGGCCTTGCCCGCCACGTTTTCTACCTCTCCGTCGACCACCGCTTCGCATTGGTCTTTTTATGCAACGCTCACTCCTTCGTCCGCGTTCACCCTGGGGCAGAAACCGTTCGCCGTTTCTTCCTCATGGAACACGCCTATCGCGGCCAATACCACTTATACGAACGTGAGCTGGCCAACCTCCACCGGCTACAATTACAGCGTGAGCTGGGATAGCTATTCGGCGGCAATTTATGTCTCCTCTCCCACCGATCCTATCGTGACGGTTACTTATCCATCAGGCTGGGGATATCCGGGCGGCACGCTGAACGTTCGTATGCCCGCCGAAGCCGATGGAGCACCAGGCACCGACGGTGAATTATTGGTGATCGATGGAACCACCGTGCACAATTTCTGGATCTTCGAGCGCACGAGCCTGACTACGGCCACCGCTTCATCGTATGGAAGCTCGGACCTATTTACGGGCACGGGATGGGGCACCTCCTCGCCATTTTTGGGCGCGGGTATCACCGCCTCGGGATCTAATCAGCTAGCCGGAATTCTCGTGGAGGAGGAGACCAATGCTGGAGAAATCCAACACGCGCTCAATATCCGGGGTGATTCCACCCTCGTGGCGGCAGGCGCCGTGGGTGAGGCTATCGCGAGCGACGGCAGCGCCGTTGGCGGCATACTTCAGGAAGGCCAACGCTACGCTATTCCTTATGAGACTACGATGCCTTCCGGGCTTTCGCCACTCGGGCAAAAGGTGTTTCGCGCGCTTCAGAACTACGGCGCTTTCGTGACCGACGTGGCGGGAGGGGTAACGACTATCGGGGCACAGCAAAATGCTTACGACGACGAAACCATGACCGATCTCTGGCACGACGCCGGTGCGATCATCCCCCTTCTCAAGAAGGTACCGCTTCCTTAGTTGATGCTCATGGAGTAGCCACCAAATCCACACACTATTTACTTTGTGATTCATGAACTGCCGGAACGGTGGGTGAGGGTGGAATTAAACCGCGATGGGGGAGCGATACGCATTCGCGTTACCGATAGCGGAACCGGGGTATCTAGTTTGGTGAATGAAAAAATGTTTCAGCCTTTTTTCACCACAAAGCCGGTTGGCCGCGGCACCGGTCTAGGGCTTAGCATCTCCCGAGGCATCGCCGAGGCACATGGCGGCTCGCTGAGTTATGAGCTTGATCAGGGGCATACCAGCTTTGTGCTCCGGCTTCCGCTCTCGCGGCCGAATTAAATACCGAAAGCGTTGATGCCGCCTAGCGCCCCGGCTCGAAAAAATCCACGCAAAGTACCCGCACGGTTTCTTCGGGCGAAGGGCGTAAAATACTTTCGGCCTGAGATACGGCTTCCAGGAATAGGGCGCGGATGCGTTCGGCATCGGCCCGCGAGAGGGCGATGGCGGCGGAGTAGTGCAGGGATTCCGATTTGATGTCTTCCAGCTCGTGCGTGGCGAGCGAGCGAAAGTTGCGGTGGTGCAGGCCAATCAGAGGATCTTCGCGATCGAGGTGAATGCGGTTGGCGGTGGGGCGCAGGAAATCGCCCTTTTTTTCGGCCACGCCGCTTTTCACTAGGGCCGTGAGCGTGGTCTGGATTTCCGAACGAGAGAGGCCGGTGTATTTTTCGATGGTACGGAGCTGATCTTTCTCTGGAAGCGAGAGCAGAACGTGCAGCAACGTATATTTCCACGAAGAATAGAACTGGGCTTTGACTTCGGAGCCTACCTGCGAAAATGGGCCGATCTTCGCTTCCACTTTTTTGCTCGCGCCGGCAAGCGAATCCATTTTTTTTCGGAAAAAATCCCGAAGCTTTTCGGAGCCGGCGCGGGCGTATTGCAGGCTAGCCATGAAATATTCGGTCTCGGCCCGGTTCAGGCGAAAATAGTCAGTGGCTAAGATGCCTTGCTCGAGGGAAAGATTGGGTTTACCGCGCAGTACTTGGGATAGAAAAGCCGGCTGGCAGCGGAGGTGATCCGCGAAACGTTTCTGTTCGCCTCGGGCTAGATGGGCTTTGAGGAAGGCTTTGTAGTCTAGGTGGGAATAGATCGTCATTATGTTAATAAAATTATTAACTTAAACTTAATAAGTAAAGATATTTTATATTGGTCCCTGCTCGACTTAGGGGGAAGGTTGCTATACCAACAATAACGAGGGGCAATCATGAAGACGAACCTAAGAAGAAATATGGCACTGCTTTTGGTTTTAGCGCTTTTCGGCGCGCAGTCCGCAAACGCGGAAGGCACTGCGGGTAGCGGCGGAGGCGGAGCCTTTGTCTGCCGGGATGGACAAAGAGAAATCCAGAGCGCGGAGCTGGTGGACCTCTGGGAAGCGAATCATGTGTATGGCGAGCAAGTGGTGTATTCGCAGGACTCTTACCTCGAGCAAATAACGAAGGCCATGGGCCGCCTGCATATGGTGCATGGCGCGTTTGCGGAGCAAGTGCAAAAAAATCTCGAGATCGTGCTTCAGAATATGATCTCGCTCCAATCGGGAGTCTCGCTCACGCCGCCGCGCGATGCCTTGCCTGCATTCCAAAAGCCAGGCTGTCCGTTAGAAGGCATGATGCAGTTCGATGATCGAACGAATAAGCTCTACGTGGATGCCACGGTGTACTCACGTCTTAGCACTCCCACCGATAAAGCCGCGGCGATGATGCACGAAGCGATCTACAAAACCTTGCGCGATCTCCCGGGGCAAACGGATTCGATCGCCACGAGAAAGCTCGTAGGCAAGCTGTTCGGTAATCAACCTATCCAGCGCGCGGAAGATGTTTTGCCCGCACTGGGAGTAAGGCGTTGCACGAACGCGAAGCTGGATTTTTTCCTCTTCGACTTCAAAGAAAATGGTGAGCCTCTCACGAAGCTTGTGTTTACGCGTATTCGCGCGAGTGCTTTCCCGGCCGGCGCGGAAATGACGGTAAGACCTCAACCTGGCATGAACATGAAATGCCCGGAGGGGGAGCTGGCTCATCCTGGCTTCGCCGATCTCGGTATTCCGCAGTATTGGTTACAGGCTTTTTGCGTAAATAAAGATAAAAGCTATGTTCCCAAATTCGGCCAAGTCGGCTCGCTCTACGGGGATGACAGCTGGGCCGACGTCGGCGAAGTACAGTGCGTGGACTACCGCAAATAATTTCTCGTAGAGAAAAGTATTAAATTATCTTTAAATCCGGCAGCCGAATTTCAAAGCGGCTGCCGGCGCCTGGCTCGCTGTGCACACTGATCTTTCCGCCGTGGGCTTCGGCAATCTGCCGGCTGATATAAAGACCCAAGCCCATTCCGCTCACGCTATTCCCTGCCACCCGCTCATAGCGATCAAAGATCGTGTGGTGCTGGTTTTTGGGAACGCCCGGGCCCGAATCGCTTACCCAGATAACGGTGGCGTTGGCATCGCGGCGCGCGCCCAGCTCTACTTGACTATGCGGAGCGTATTTTAGGGCGTTGGTATAGAGATTCGTGATCACTTGGTCTACGCGTAGGGGGTCCGCTTGCATCAATAGCGGTGCCTCCTTGAGCACGCTGCGCACGCTGGATCCCGAAGCCTTCTGTTCGTCTGCATGGCGCTCCACGATTTCCGCGATGAGCTCGGCCACGTCGAATGATTCCGGATGCAGTTCCAGGCGCCCCGTGGAGATGCGAGAAACATCGAGCAGGCTGTCCACGAGTTTCGTGAGGCGCCCGATCTGGCGATTGCAAACGTCCAAGGATTTCCGGAGACGTTCCGCGCTGATCGCGCCGTCTTTTCCCAAATCGCGCTGCAGGGTTTGCAACTGGATCTTCAGCGGGGTGAGCGGGGTTTTTAGCTCGTGGGAGGCGATCGAGAGAAATTCGTCGCGCGCACGGATGGATTGCGTGAGCTCACGGAAAAGAAAGTCGAAGGGGCGGCTCACCCCGGCCTCCACCACCGCTTTATAGAAAAAGTAGCTGGCGATCAGGAGGAAGAAGTGTCCCATCATGTTCGACCAATCGTACATCTTGAAGTACGAGGTGAAGGTGAGGCTCGTGGCGCACTCGAAGAGATAGTAAGCGCAGAGCAGTCGCACGGTGGACGGAGAGAAGCGCTTTCGGTAGTAGAGCATCGTGCCTAGCGCCACCAGCATCATGCCCACGAAGCAATACTCGCTATAGATCTTGAAGGTGGTGAGGCCCTCGCCCATCACGTAGGCCCTCGGAAAATGTCCGGTAAAAATCGAGAAAAGGAGCGCGGAGCAAATGAGCGTGAATACCAGGCTCGCGATCGGGACCGAAACTTTGCGTTGCCAGAAGACCGGCGCGATCACGAGCGTGCCGGCCAAAATAAATCGCCCTGCGAGCCAAAGCTGGGGTGCGAGATTCGCGCCGTCTTCATCCGCAAAAACCCTCATGCCTTGGTAGGCGAGGGTATGCAGCACTTCGCAGATCGCTACGGGCAGGCAACAAAGGCCGATGATGAGCAGGTACCCTTGCTCGAAGTAACGAGAGTTCCAGGCAAAAGCAAAGGTGCAAAAAGTGACGCCGATGATGGCGGCCTCCACCAGCGAGTGGAAAAGGAGATAATTGGTGCGGGCCACCAGATAGAGGCCGAGGATTACGGCCACTAAAATGGGCAAATCCATCAGCACGCTGAGCCCGGCTCGGTAGGGCTTCTCGGGTAAAGGGGAGATATTCACTTAACTTTGGTAACATACCGGTGCATCAGCGAAAATAGGTTTTGTTCCTGGCGGCGGGCGGCATTTCTGCCTCAGCGGAAATAGAGGAGAAAAGCGTGAAAATATTCGGCTGGATTGGCGCCTTGGTATTGGTAGGAATCTTACTTCTTTTCTTTCTGCCTCGCGGTGCGCCGCAAGAGATGCCCGCGCCGGTTATTATAGAGAATTCTTTGAAAGAGCCCGGAACTTTAGAGCCAGCAGAAAAATCCATCCCGGCCCCGATCGCCGCTAGCCAAAAATCTGGGCGGGATACTTTCGTTCCCGTACCGAACGTTACACCACCCGCGCTGACAGCCGGTCCCGCCCAGATTGCACCGAAGGCGCCACCCCTCCAAGACGTGGTGCTTCGAGACTCACAAGGCAACTATCCCTTCTTGGGTAAGGACGAAGCGATTAAAGCCTGCGCTAAACGAGGAATGCAGCTGCCGACCATCCGGGAGCTCGCCCTTCTTGGGCAGACGCGGGGAGCGAAAGGCATCGTCGAACCGCACGAGCTGGTGGGCCGGGATGCGGATGCCTACGAACAAGTAAAAGCCTTAGTGCCCGGTGGCGGAGTGGACGAATTCTATTACGATTCTTCCGGCTACCGGGAGCCGCTACATTTTCAGATCGGAAAATTTAATTTAGTGGGCATGCATAGCGAGGAATCAAAAATTACTGTCGTGGATAGCGGCGTCGATCCAGAGGGCTTCTTGTTCTATTGGTCTTCGTCGGAGGCAGTGGGCCACCATCTCGAAGAGGACCCGAATCTTCACAGCTTCTACGTTTTTGACGTGCACGGAAAGATTCACGATCACTATCGCAGCGTGAAGGGGCTCATTCGCTGCGTGCAGAAGCAATGATCGACGATATCTTTGAGCAGGCCCGGCTTTTGTCGTCGATCCTTGGCCGCTTTACCTGGTAACGATCTCCCGTATCCGCGCGGAAACAGGAGCGCCATTCCCATTCCTCGTCGATAGACCTACTTAAAGTAGTTTAAAGGCTCAAATTACCGTCGATCTCCGGAAAATCTTTAAAAGTAAACTTAGCGGTAAGGGGGATTTCTCGGAATGCCGAAATATAGCTATCTGCATCTAAATTTAGTAAATTTGCTAAGGTTACATGTTTCATTCGGCACTCATAATTTTCGCAGCCTTGTTCTGGCTGCCGGCGCACGCCGCGGAATCCGACGTTAAAATCGGACGCGTAAAGATTTCCTGCACACGTCACGAAGTGCCCGCTTCGCAATGGACCGACAAAATCACCGATTCGAAACAGCCCTGTAAGGAGCTCGGCGAGGGAATTAAGGTAGCGCACGAAGAGTATTCCAAGCTGATGAAGAAGGCCGGCGAGAAGGAAGCGGAAGTGGCTTCGAAAGCCGTAAAGAGCGGCAACGACACTAAATCCATGATTGCGTCGGTGATGGAAGTCTGCGATTCGGCCGCGAAAGAATATGAAAAGGCTGCCGGCGTGGCAAAAAAATCCGCCGACACGCTGAAAGAAAAATACGCGAAGAACGAAAAAGCGATCGGCACGATGAAGAAGCGCCTCTCCGAAGTTACCGAGGCCGAGCGTGAGCGCCGGGTATACCTCCAGCGGATGAAAAATCTGGTGAGGCGCTCGGAAAGCGACTCCGATCCTCAAATCAAGAAGAGAGCCGAGGAGGCTCAGGGGCAGATTGCTAAAATCGAAAAAGAGAAGGAGCCCATCGATAAAGTTCTAAAAGACGAGCTCTACCCCCGCGCTATAGAAGAGCAGGGCAAGGCAATCACTTCGGGCCGGGCGATGGAAAAGCTGATGCGGCAGGCGGAGAAAGAAAATCTTGCGAAGAAAGCCGACATGGAGTCCAAAAAATCCAAACTTGCGGCGATTAAGCTCGATAGCGGCAGCGAGGAAGCTAATCAAGAAGTCGCCAAGATTGTTAGTGAGAAGGCGCCGAAAGTAGAAGCCGATAAAAAGTCTCTATGGGAAAAACTCACCGGCCTCACGCATTCGGATCCGGTGCCGGAGAATATTGCGAAGCGGGAAGATAAAGCGCTTTCCGAGTTGAAGGCGGCCGCCGTTTCCGAGGCCAAAGCGCCGCCACCTATTTCTGAGGAAGAAAAGCGAGATGATCTTTCACAGGTGAAAAAAAGCTCCGGTGCCGCCAAGCTTACCGAAGACATCTTTGATGATGTATACCAATCCGATACGGTGGAAAGTAAGTTAGCAAAGGAGGGGGCTTTACACGCGGATAAAGTGGGCGAGTTAGATATCAATTCGGATGCACATACCGAAAAGCAAGTTATCGACGTGAACGATAAGCTTTCTCAAATCTCCGTAGCTAAACTGAAAGAAGATGAAGAAAAATTAGGCGGTACGGAGGGCGTAGCAAAAAGAGTTCAAGAGGTTACCCAAGACTTAAAGGATAAATCGAAGAATCTTGAAGAGCTTTCAAAAGGGCTTGCCCAGGACGTAACTACCGGCACCTTAAAGAAGCTGGATGAGAGCGGTCCGCTGACCGAAAAGGAAAAAATATTTAGTGAGGCCCTCAAAGAACGCAACGCCAGCGTAGAGGCGGCCTGTGATAACGCTGCCGTTTGTAAAGCCGTGATGGATTTTGGCGAAAAAAGAACAATATCCACGGAAGATTTTGAACATAAGCGCAACGCTTCAATTGCCTCTGCTCTTCGCGGCGAGCGTTACTCATTGAAAGACGGCAGCGATGAAGCGCTCGCCCAAGCAAATAGCTCTGAAGCAGCGGATTTAATCGCGAAGCGAAGAGACCTCCACATCGAGAGGTTAGAGAAAGACGCGGTCGAGCAGCAAGGGCGGGCGGAAGGGATGGCGGCTTTACGCGAGCATGAAACCATCATGGACCAAAAAACCACCGAACGAGGGATTAACCCAATCGCCGGAGGAGAACAGGCTATCCGGGTAGAAAGCCAGAGGCTTATTACCGACAATAGCGTGGCCGCCGGAATTTTGAATGGCACCACTACGGATCAGAAGACCAAAGATGAGTTGGGCGCGGCGTTTAGGGGAGTGGAAGAGAGAAACGAAGTATTGGATACGCTTGAGTGGGCTCCCGGAGGAGCAATGGTCAGAGCGGGCGAATCGTACAAGGCCGCCGATAGAACTGCGATTCAGAGTGGCTTGCTTCCAGAGAGCGCGATAGCTGAAACAGCCAAAAATGACACCGCCGCTAAGGCGAGCAAAGATACAAAAATGGTGGCCGTGAACCTGATGGCCACGGGTTTAACCGGTGGAGTGGCGGGAACTTTCACCGGAGGCGCTTTGGAAAAAATTGGAATGAGAGGCTTCGCGAAGGAGAGTTTGTCGAATTCGATGGAGAAGCTATCCGCGCGGTATGCGGATGAGGTAGTTTCGGTATCCCGGGTTTTTCCCGAGTCATCCGCCCACTATATCCCGGAAGTTTCTGCTCCCCGCGTGTCGGAGTCACTAGCGGAAAAATCGACCATTTCTGCGGAGCGAGCCACTAGCCCAGAAATCAATGCCTTCAAAAGCTCAGCGGACGATTCCGCGGAGTCGCTCGCCGTACGCAGGCATGAAGAAATTCCCGCGCAAAATGGCCATCAACCTCCCCATGTCTCCGAGCCCGTCGCTTCTCTAAAAACCTCGGGTGAAGATTCTGTGGAAAGCGCCATGCTTCGCAATCACGACGAGCTTCCGATTAAAGCGGAGCCCTACTGGGAGAATCCTGCTGAATTGGAAGCACAAAAACAGAAAGTGCTGAAAGGGTACAGTGAAGAGCCAGCCCTGGCTAAATTTTCTCCTGCCGAAAGAACGCAGATAGAAAGCCTTAGAGAAAGCATCTCCTCCAAAGAGGTTAAGCTCGAAGCAATAATGAAAGAGGCGGTAAATTCCAATGTTCCGCTCTCAAAAGAGGTGAAGAGGGACGTTCTAAATTATTCTCGCCAGCACGCCAAGGAAATAGAAAAAATCGCAAAGATCACGGGCAGGGAAGGCGGCGAGGTTATTAAACTAGACGCCATCAATGCCTACGGCAAAGCTTCCGTGCCCGAGCGGTATGTGTACTCCATGAAAGCCCAGCCGAGCAGGAGCTCTCGTCCTTCGGGATTTGCCCAGCACGATACTTTTTTAAAGCAAACCCCGGGTTATTCCGTGGATTTTGATCCGGTTCGTAATATCGTTTATGGCACTCACGGATTCGAAGATACTTTTGATAAAGTGGTAAGCGTACGAAGCGCGTCCGTCGATTTTTCTAAACGCGGCGCCGACCCGGTTATTTTACACGAGGCAATTCACGGCCGTTCCGTTAGTAATGCTGAAAAGGGGAAAAGCTCGCCGTACGACGGATACTTTAAATCCGAAGCATCTGCTTTACCAGTTGGCCCGGAAGGCTACCGAAATTTTAGTAGCTTACAGGAATTGCCAACCTACCGCATGAATGCCAAAGATGGCCTGTCCGCGGCCCGCGATTTCGCGGTATTGCGCAAAACGGGCGCGCCGGTTCCCAGTGCATTAAAATCTAAATTAGAATTTTATGGTATTAGCCCCGACTCCGTCGGCCCGCACGGTAATCTCACCAAAGATTTCGATGCGCTCAAGCAGTATCGCGATCATAGCGCAGCGGCCGAATCCCACTTAGCCGCGATACAAGATAGGCTAATGGAAGAACGCGAATTAGCCTACGCTCTGAGAAGGGGAGAGAACGGGGAGCTACAAGCGGTCTTCGACGCAAAGGACGCCTACAATAACAAGATAGGCGAAGCTTCCATCGTGGTTTCTCGGTCGGAAAAAGATCTTTCCATGCTGGCAGATACCGGTTTAGGCGCTAGGGAGGGTTTACGAACCGAGGTAATGGCGAAAATTGAATCAATGAGAGGGGCGATCGCTCGCGACGTAGGCGAAGCGAACGCGATTTCGGAAAAGATTAGCAAATCTCTGGTGAAGGCAAACCCTGAGAGCATTTTTGAAAGTGCCATGAAGAGAGCCGAAACGGCCTCGGCGAAATTTGCAAAAAAAGAATATAGCCGAGGATTAAAACAGGAAGGTAAATCGAGCGTAGCTCGGCTAGAGGCGGCCGGAAGCTCGAACGTACGGGCCCAGGCAGCAATTACGCGTACTCCAATAAAGGCGCCCCCGTCTCTCATACAGCGAGCCATTGGCACCACTTCCAATGGCATAAATGCGGCCATAAAGGGAGTCGGTAAAGTGGTCAACGAAGTGATTCCAAGTAGTATTATTCGTGTCCGGGACGTGGTGGCGGCAGCTTTACCTAGTCCATTGAGTGAATTTGTCGCGGCATCTCCGGCGATCAAGAGCGACCCCCTTGCCGGAAGCATAGTACGCCCGGATTCTTCTGCCCTGGCGAGCATTCCGCCCAGCTTCCCGGGGCCGCCAACTTCTTCGCCTGTCTCGAGCCTTACGCCCTCCCGGGCGCCCTCCAGCGTACTCAGTGGTAATGAAGGCCCTGCGGGTAATGGCAGTGCGCCAGGAAGCATTCCAAGCGGCATATCTGGTGGGCCGGCCGCCAAAGGGGGCGGCGGAAGTTTCGGTTTTGGGGGTACGGCGCCCGAGCTTAACGTAGCGGGAAAGGAAGGTATCGCTTCCAAGCCAGAATCGGACATTTCCGGCGCTCCGGGAAATTCCGCCGCCGATACTGGTGGGATGAAATTGGCCTCGATGAAAGCGGGCGAAACGGGCGCTGGTTCCGTTTCTGAAAAACAATTATTATCTAGTAGTGGTGCTTCGAAGGCAGGCACGCTAGGCAAAGCCAATGGGCCTGCCACTCTTGCGACCGCGAAGCCTACGGCCTCTAAAGGCGCCATTGCTAAAATGAGTCTCCGCGAGAAGCTCCGTCAGCAGCTGGCGCAGTTTGAGAAGGAGCACGCGGCGCAGGGATCGGCTTATGGCCTCGCCGGCGGTATGGCTGGTTACTTTGCCACCGCACTGGTGGACACACAGCCTGCTCCAGAATACATCGGCTTCACGGGCGTTCTTCAGGGGTCCGTGAGCTTTCTCGCCGATCCCGATACCTCTCTCTTCATGCGCATTCGTCACATGCACATCAAGTACCTTGAGCGCCAATAGCGAATGCCCTGCGTCCTAATTTTTTATTGCGGGTAAGCGCACAGGGCATTTTCTGCTATAACCAGGGAATGTTCCTTCCTCTTTTCGCTTTATTCCTCTCTCCCAGCTTGATGGCGAAAGATATTCCCTTGAAAAATCTCGCTCCCCCAAAGATCGAAGCCAAGGCTCCGTCTAAGGTTCAGGTTACGGAATCTGTTTTGGTGATTGGTACTACAAAATACAAAAAGATCGAGTACGGGACAGAGAGCTTTTACCTGCGCTTGCAATCCAAAGAGGCGGCCGACAAGCCCGCGGAACCCGAAAGCAAAGATCGTACGTTTCGCTGCATGAAAAATATGCCTTACCAAGAGGAAGACGCCCTTGTGTTGGCAGAAGCAAAAGTGACGACCGTTGCCTCGGTGTACGTGGAAGGGCTTCGGAATAAATGCGTGACCTTCGATGTTCGCAAGCACTGGGACTCCGAGGCCGGCATTAAATTGAAGACGAGCGAAAATAGTGACATGCGCTTGGGTGTGGAAGCTTTGCCCGCCACGGGGTTAACCCCCAAGGCATCCCTAAATTTAGGATTTTAGCCAGGCCACCGGTATCCAAGCCGTCTCTCCACGGCAACAGCCCATTTTCGCTGGCTAAGCCGAGAATTATATACAATCCATAATATGGGCTTCAAACCAATCCGCTAAGTACAGGCGATACTTAGTAGTATGAAGCACTCAGTGGCCGGCGCGAAAAAGAGAATCCTGGTGATCGACGACGAGCCGGAATTAAGGGCGGTAATTGAGCTCATTCTGTTGCGCAATCAGTACGCGCCGGTACTCGCGGAGAACGCTACGCATGCCCAGGCGCTGGTGCGATCCGGCGAAATAGATATGGTGCTTTGCGACGCCAATATGCCCGACATGAGCGGATTCGACTTTCTACGCTGGTTGCGGAAAGAATATTCTCTACCCTTTATCCTCATGACCGGCTGTTCCGAGGCCCAACGGGCCGCGCTGGATAACCCGAGCTTAAACGGAGTTTTGCCCAAGCCGTTCGTGTGCAGGGAACTGCTTGCGCAGGTTGTGGCCTGCTTGGAGGCGGAATCGAGGGAGCGGGTAGCGGCTTAGAATGCGATATAGATCGCGGGGAGCAGGTGAGAGTTTCCGGAGAGAACGAGCAGTAAGGCAATGGCCGCGAGAAGAATCCACATGGGAAAAAGATAGAGCTTCTTTTTCTCGATCATTTTCCAAAAAGTAAATTTTAAAAAATCACCGATCGTTCGCGGGGCTTCCGTTTTTTTCTCTTCGGGGCTCATGGTTTCCACTTTCCCACATTTTTCGCGGATTTCCTACTTTGCAGCAGCTGCGTAATGGCCGCCGCGATTTTTTCGTGCCCGAGGGCGGAGGGGTGGATTGGATCCACAAAATCAGCGGGTTCGGAAAGTAAATGGGAAGCCTTTACGATCAGGGTGCCGCTACGCGCCGCCCACTGCGCGAGGGCCGCATTGAGAAGATTTACGTCTTGGTGGATGCGCGTGGGTTCTAAGGCCAGAAATTTTTCCAATAGCGCGTGGGATTTTCCACAAGCGCCCGCCACGGAAGCCTCGTAGGCCGCGCGGTAGATTTTCTCCGAGCTGGCCAGGCCATCCTGAATGCGAGCGGGAAGGTAGGGGGTATCGATTACGACGAGCGTGGCGTGGATAGCCGAGAGAGACGCGGAAAACTTTTCCAGATTTTCGATGGTTGAGGGAATGGGCACCCGGAGCGGAAGCGTGGGGGGGAGGGGGCAGCGAACCATTGCCCGTATATTTCCCGCGCCGCGGAGGAGGTAACGCAGGAAGTGAAAATGCGAGCCTAAATTAGCCACGAATATTTCGCCGGGGGACAGAGGGTGGGCAAAAAATTCCGCGTCGCTTTGGAACGAGGGAAAAAAGAAACGAAAACGATCTAGGTCGTTAATCCCGTAGGAAAATAGCACCGAGGAGTTTTCGGGCGGAGGGTATTGCGCCACGAGGCTTAATCCTTGTGCCGACGAGTACCCGATTTGGCTGAGGTTGCGTGCCGTCCACCCGAGGCCTTTGGCGGCGCGCTGGGTGTAGGTACCTTCGTTTTCTACGCCCCAGCCAAACGCGGAGGAAGGGCCGAAGGTCCAGAGCTGTTTTTGGGCGGAGGACGACTCATTCGGGATGCGGAAGCCTTCGCCATCGGTTTCCAGGCCGCCGCCAAAAAAAAATTCCTTCAAGTGCGGGCGCCCGCGCCAGCCCAGCGAGGGGTCAGGCCGGAGGATCGCGAGGGTTTTGTCCACGGGATTGCCGAAATTTTTCGTCCAGAGGCGGGAGCCGAGCTCGCCCGCGCCAGCCAGGGAAAGGAAAAGAAAAATATTTACCAAAAGAAATTTCATTCGCAGGAAATACTTCCGTCTTGGAGCCAGGCTTCGCAGCGAGCTATTTTTTCGCGAAACAGCGACGCGAGGCGGTTTTCAAATTGGGCGTAGGGGCGAAAAGGGAGATACATCCAGAACGCAAAAATATTATAGAGCACGAAGGGATAGCAATCGTGCTGCATGCGCCGGTCGTAGTCGGTGCCTTTCACGTCGGGAGCGGGCGTGAGCCCGAGGGAAAACAAATAGGCGCCGGTGGTTTTGGCGTCTTTCTTTTCGGGGAGGGAGGCGTCGCTGAAGAAAGCGTGGTGATCCACGATGAGGCGATCCAGGAATTGCTGGTCGGGGGGGATGTCCCATTCCCGCACCGGATTTTTGTATTCGATCCCGAAGCCGGCGTAAAACTTCCTGAACAAGCCAATGATGGCGTCCATGTGACCAGGAAAATGCATCAGCTCGCGGGTGAGTCCGTCGGCCACCGCGCTGATACCTTCCCGGCGGCAATACGCAATCATGGTGGAGTGCCAGCTCAGCGTGGAAAATCCGGGCGTGGCGAGCAGGAAGAAACCATGGCGCCAGAGGTTTTTTAAGTAGCCTTCGTAGCTAATTTTTTTTACCAGCGAGTCCGTGCTGAGCACGCGGTGGACGAATTTCACCGCGGGAAATTTTTTTTCGAGGAGCAGGATATTATTTTTCGGGATGGGGCTATTTTTGGTGCCTTCTTCAAAGAAGGTGAGGAGGTGAATCTCGGAGTGGCTAGCCGCCAGGAGCGCCGCCACGCAGGTGGAATCCGTGCCCCCGGAAAAAAGGACGGCGCACTTTGCGCTAGGGGCGTTCATAGGGATTTTTTTCTTCGAGCTGGGCCAAAAAGCTGCGGGCCAGGATTCCGAATAAGCGGTAGGGCGCATGCACTAGGTAGGCGAGCGTATGCATGTACGTTAGGCGAAGGCGGTAGGGCATCGCGAGGGCGGGAACGCAGGTGCAAAATGCGATGAGGAGGCGAACGAACTTCATGGGGATATTTTTTTCAGCTTACCCTGCACGGTGAGGCTGGGGGCGCCACCCGAAGCCCATTCTTCCAGGTAGTTGATTTCGTCGCCGGCCTGCTGCAGGTGCCAATGGTAGGTAAAGTTTTCTTCTTCGCTTTTATAGAGAAGGTCCAGATCGTTTTCGGAAATCGTGCCCACGCTCTGGCCTTCGAGGAAGATTTTTCCCTCGCGGATTTCCAGCGTGAAGGGATCGAAGCTGGCCTGGATATCTCCGCAGATATAGCCGCCCTCGAGGATCCGCAGTGCTTTTTCTCCGCCCTGGAGCTTGAGGAAGATTTCGCGGCAGTCGCGGCGATTTCCGCTTTGGTGCATGAGCGAGGTGCCGGGGCCGCTATAACGGCCATCGAAGGTCGCGAGGGCGGTGATGGGTAGAAATAGCGCCAGAACGATTGCCTTCATAGAGTTCTCCCTGAGGAAAACGTATAGCGCCGCGGAGTTAGGGGCAATAAATTTTCGCTTTCAGCCTACTAGCGCAACCAGCCGGAATCAACGGCGCACTCGGGCAGGGCATGGCAGCCCCCGGTGAGGTAGGACCGTTGCGCGCAGTGGTAGTACTTGGCGTTTTTTTCCTGGCAGCCGGGGTAAGCCAGGGCGCGCACGTGCGCCGGCTGCAAAGCGAATTTCGTGGTTTCGCCGAGGGCGAGGTACTCGTTGCTCATCACTGAGCTGAGGGGGCCGGCCGCGCGGCAGGGAAATTCCTTGCCCTCGCTGTACTCATCCACGAGGCCGCCAAGATGAAGCATCTCGTGCACGACGCTTTGGCAGCTGATGTCGGAAGGATAGAGCAAATAAGATGGGCGGAGGAAATCTTTGGTGCGCCAGCGCGCTTTAGGATTCGTGCCCTTACCGCCGACGAAAATGGTGAGCGCTTCGGATTCCGCCGGATCAATCACCAGCTCTACTTTCCAAACGCGGCCCTCTTCGTCTTTGGCTTGGAGCTTAGGATTGAATTCTTCCAGGCAGGAGGCCATCCGTTCCCGGAATCCCGGATCGATTTTTTCTTCCGAACGAAAAGGGAGGAATCGCAGCTGGAAATGGAGGCGATAAGAATAGATTCCCGTACGCTCCACGCGCTGCCAATGCGTGAGGCCCGTGGTTTGGTTTCGGTCTGCGAGTTGGATGGGCCGCGAAGCGCCTATTTTCAGCTCTTGGCAGAAAAGATCATCGCCTTCTGCCGGCCAGGCGGGAGCGATAAAAGTGTTTAATAAAACTAGGTATTTTATCCATCTCACTCCATAAAATCGGCTAGTTCGGCAGGCGAGTTTAAGTAATTTTCAGAAATATTGACCCGGGGCAGCAAAATTCATCTTTCCCCCTTGTTCCTCTTATGACGCAAGGGTATAAGCCGCATAGCCCCATATCCTGAGGACCCTTCATGCAGCGTTTCGCTCTTACCCTGGCTTTGATTGCTTTCTTTCTAAACGTGGCCCGCGCCGAAGAAGGAAATAGCCTGCGCCGTGGCTTCGATAAGTCGGTCGTTCCCAGTTTCTCGGGCATATTTTCCGGCACTCCGGTGGCAAAGAATGCCTGGGGCTGGGGATCCACGGTATTCGTAAAGCTCAGCGGCGGCACTTGCACTGGCACCCTGATCAGTCCCACTTACGTGCTCACCGCAGCTCATTGCGCGATCGTGACACCCGAATTCGTGGCCTTTTTCGACGGCGAAAAGTTAGTGGCTAAGCGCAAAGTGATCGCCTGGAAAATTCACCCCAACTACACGCCCGAGCCTCAGCGTTTCGAGGACAATAATGATATCGCCGTCCTACGCCTAGAAAGCGCGGCTCCCGCACCTTTTACGCCCGTGCCAATGCTCAAGGACGTAACCCAGTTGGCCGGAACGGTAGTGCTCCAGGGATTTGGTAAAACTGGTGTAGGCCTCCATAATGGCCTTACCTCAGCAAACCTCCAAGTGCAGGCCCGGGACGAGAAGAATTTCATCGTGCAAATGGGCGACGTTGAAGGCAAGCAATCGGGTTGCGTGGGTGATTCAGGCGGTCCAGCATATATTAAGATCGCCAATCAATATTATCTCGCTGCCGTAAGCAGCTATATCGATGCCGACAATATGAGTTGCGACGGTGGCGGCCATCATACCTTTTCCATCATCGTGGTGAACTACCTAAGTTGGATTCACGCCGTGATGGAGAATGGCGCCCGCTAGATAAAGCGGCGGCGTATTCGGGCAACTGCGCAGGCGGCCAGAAGTAGCAGCGCGAACTGGCCCGGCAGCAGATAGTAAAAGTAGGTCGTGGACACAAGCAGCGGGGGCAGAGCGAGAGGCAGCAGCGTTACCGCTACGATCGGCGCGAGCACGGCGCCGTACCCCGCTAGTAGAAATACGAGCAGTGAAGAGAATCCTCGCAACGACAAGAAGCTTTCGGGAAGTGAATGGTAGTCTGTTCCTTCTTTTCTCCCCCAATAATTCAAATCGAAAAAATTCCAGAGCCGGTAGCTGATCAGTTTCGCGAATCCCGTCGGATAGGAAAAAACGATTCGAAAAAAATCCTCGCGCAGCACGGCCGAATATTCGGGCGAGTAGGCTGCGGCGCTTGGCGCCTTCTGTTTCGCAAAGTTTATCTCGAACGTATCGTTCCAGGTAGGATTCCAGGCTGCCGTTGCGGGGATTTCCTCCTTCGGAACAAAAAATGGGTAAATCTGCTGCCGTTCGTCGATATGGCCGCCGAACTCCATTAGCCCCGCGTGCAGGGCATGCCATACGGGGTGGCCCGCCCGCCCGATTCCCCTCGAGCATAAGCTGGCCGCCAGCAGTAGTCCCAGGCAGAGGAGCGCGCCATTTTTTACTAAGGCCCCGGAGCGAATCGGGAATAAAGCCTGCAGGGATTCGGGGCGTGCCTGCAGAAGCAGGAAGCCGGCCGTTACGAATATTCCCGAGCTGCGGAATAGGTCGCAGGCAAATATACCGGCGGCGCAGAGAGCCAGCGTGCTTTTCCGAGTAGTTGGCCTCCGGCCGAGCAGAAATGCGCAAAGTAGGAAAAGGATTCCCGCATATACCGGGAATAGGTGCACGTCCACGCTCATGGCCGCCGCCCTATACACCGGCGAAAGCGCCAAAAACGAGCAAAGGAGAAGCGTCACTAACTCTCCCAGGAATTGTGCGCAAAGCCAATAGAGAAGGGCCATCATGACGGCGTATATCGCGCACATTACCCAAATGAAGGAGCGTGGAATCTCTTTGTTGGGGTTGGAAAAAAGATAGCTGGGCTGAGCTAAGTAGAAGGGGACGGCGAAGAGCAGGAGGCCCGGATCGTCGAACTGCCAGTCCGGCATCGAAGTGGGCTCGCGGTAAACGATCTTGCGCGCGATATTACTCGCGTAACCCAGGCTCCATGGAACACGGATGCCGGCCCTAAATAAAGGATATTTAGGTGTGAAGAGTACTCCGGCCAGCAGGGCCGCGAGGAACGTGACGCGGGCCATTTTTTTTCCGTGATTCTTCAGAAGGTTGGCCGCGAAGAAATAAATTGAGGAGTTGCGATTCAAGCGAGCTTTCCCGTTTACTTAGTGTTTCTCGGCATGATAACAAAAAGTATGGATTTCTCAGTTGTAATTCCGATGATGAACGAAGAAAAAAACGTTCCCAGGATTTACGCCGCGCTCTGCGCGGAATTTGAAAAAATCGGACCTTCCTTTGAGCTTATTTTCGTGGACGACGGCAGCACCGACCGCTCCGCCCTCGAAGTGGAGCGCCTAATTCAGTCCGACCCCCGCGTGCGGCTCCTCTGTTTTTCCCGGAATTTCGGGCACCAGGCCGCGCTTACGGCAGGGCTCGAGGCCGCCAGCGGCCGGGCCGTGATCACCATGGACGCGGACCTTCAGCATCCCCCCGCGATTGTGCCCAAGCTGATCGAGAAGTGGCGTGCCGGCTACCAGATCGTGATCGCCGTGCGGGAAAGCACCGAAGGAATTTCCTGGCATAAAAAACTAACCAGCGGGCTTTTCTATAAGTTTTTTTCTTTGCTCGCCAACGTGAACCTTACCGCTAATGCCGCCGATTTCCGGCTACTCGACCGTGAGGTGGTGAAGGTGCTCTGTGGCCTCCGCGAGCGCGTGCGCTTCCTGCGCGGGCTCACCGGCTGGGTGGGATTTAATGCCATCGAAGTTCCTTACGTGGCGGCCAAGCGGGAGCATGGAGAAACAAAGTACTCGATACGAAAAATGATTTCTTTGGCGCTCGGAGGAATCACGAGTTTTTCTTCCAAGCCTCTTTATCTCGCCGCCTACGCCGGGATGATGGTCACTTTTATCGGCTGCTTTTACGCCGCCTATATTTTCTATGTTCATTTTTTCACGGTCCAAACCGTCCCCGGCTGGACCTCGGTGATCCTGCTGATTTTGTTCATGGGAGGGTTGCAGCTCTTGAGCAGCGGCCTTTTGGGGATCTATCTCGGAAAAGCCTATGATGAGGTTAAGGGCCGGCCCATTTATATCTTGGCGAAAAAATCCGGGTTTGAGCAGAAGTAAGGACCACAAAACTACATGGCGGAAGTTGCGGAAGGGTCCTGTGCATCCGACTCTTCATGCGAGTAGCCGGTAGACTGGCGCAGCTTTTCTTTTTTGGCGTCGGCCTCTTGGAGATTCATCTTCCAATCGTAGAAATCGATCAGGTTGCTGAATTCGTTTCGCTTCACGGCGAGAACTTTTCCGTCGTCTCTTACGTACACGACGTAGCGGAATTTCCCTGCGCTCCAGGCCCATCCACCCTTGGCGGAGTAGGCGTTGAGCTGGGTGCGCACCACGAAGGTATTGTAGTTGCGCTTGTGGGTTTTTAGCACTTCTATCACGCGGTAGTTCTGCCAGAGGTCGAACTGCATGGGGTCATGATCCAGCACGCGCCAAACGGTGCCATCTTCGCTGGCCTCCTTGGATTGACGTATGCCTTCTTTACCATTCACTTCGCGGACCGCTTCGAGGGCGGCGCGGAATTGCTCGGCGGTAGCGAGCGGCACGGGGGCCTGCTCGAATTTCATTTCCGGCGTGTTGCCGAACCAGCCTTGGTCGAAGGTTTTAGGAGCTACATCATTGAAGGCGAACGAGTTGCCCGGAATCATCAGCAGGGCGATCAACATCAACATTTTCATCGAATTTTTCTCCTAAATTCTCAGTAAATTTCCGTTCGGTTCATCGGGCCGAAGCGGCCGCTGGGCTAGCGTCGGGCGCCGCTTCGGCGGGGGCCGCGAGCACTTGGTCTAGAAGCTTCATGCGGTTCGCGAGATCGGCCTGCTGGCTACGCAGGTAGCTAGAGAGGGCCGGAGCGAGGTCGGGATACGAGTTACCGCCCCAGCCGCTGCTGGCGGGGAAGGAAGTGCGGGAATCGTTCGCGTATTTTTTCTGCCAGTACTTGAAGTTCGCCTTCAGATCGAGCACGCGGATATCTTTGATATTGCGCGCCCACATTGCCTGGGCTTCGTTTTTCCCGTCGCCCATGCCGAGGCGATTTTTCAGCTCGGTAGAGGTATCGAGCAAGTACGGCGTCGTATTGGTGGCGTACTTCTCGTTTTTATACGAATGCACCGGGATTACTTCCATGGTCACGCCGGGCTGGGCGCCGATCCAGCGGAATTTATAGAAACCTTTACGTTCCGCTTCGGCATCCGAGAGGCGGGAAGGATTGAAGGTGTTCTCATCGCCCAGGCCACGCATGAGGGCGTCGTGCATGGTATTGAAGGGAACCGAAACGTTCTCTTTCACGTGGGATCCGAGCCAGCCGAGGCCCGCGGGTTCTTGCCATCCCACATCTTTTGCCGGCCAGAAGCCAACCGAAGAAAGACCATTGTGCGCGAGGTGGGTGCAGTTATTCGTAATGCCGTTATAACCGAAGCCATCTTCGAGGGCTTTGCGGTTAAGCGCATTGAAATGATCCACGAGGCTCTTCACCATCGCATTTTTCGGGCCTTTGCTGGGGATGAGGGGAATGCGTGTGCAGTAGGAGGAGCGGGCGAAGTTCACGGCGAAGTTGGTGCCGATCGACCAACGGGCCACCATGTGTTCGTAGCTTTCGCCCTTTTTAATGAGGGCATTGTGGTAAGCGTGAAGCTTTACGTTTCTGAAGATGCGCTGGCGAACGGCTTCGTTGATCGCTTCTTCGTGTTCTTTATCGGTAAGGGGTGCATCAGCCGCGAGGTTGCCGTACATCATGAATTTGCGATCGGATACGGCCGTCCACTGAACGTTGCCGTAATCGGAGTCCATGCTGATGGAAACTTCGCCGCCTTCAGGGCCGCACATTTTTAATTTAGGGTAGGAAACGCTTTCGTCGCGGCAAGCGCCTTTGAGGTGCATTACGGTATGGCCAAACTCACCACCGGCTTCGCCTTTTTTCGGCATCCAGCGGGTTACACCGCAGACTTCCATATAATATTCAAAAATTTTTCCGTATTGGTCATGCGCGAGCTCGGTTTGTTCCCGTTCGGCCACGAGTTTAGCGGGGTCTACCGAGGCGGCGGGCGGAGCAGCAAAGGCCGAGGTAGCGAAAGCTAGGAGCATCAGAGCCGAGATTGCTGGGTGATAATTTTTCATCGCACGTTTCTCCAAAGGGTCAGAAATAGGCGGGTTCGCCAACCATGATAGAGCAAGGGCGGTGCCAGGAATGGGAATGGCGGGAACTGGCTATCTTGGATTCCAAGGGTGTATTGGTGGTAGGCGGTGGACAGGTGTCTAAAAGTTAGACAGAAAAAAAGCTATTCTTTCAAGCACTCCCGAAGACTCAAAATAAAGAGGCCCTTTGTCGAGCAAAGAGCCTCTGGGGCCGTGGGGCTATGGCTTGGCTTAACGAGCGAAGCGTAGGGCGTTGATGGGCCAGTTTCCGATGGTATAGCCGGTGGAAAGCGATTTCACGACTACCAAGTTTGAGCTTTGAATGGCTACTACCCTAAGGAATTGTATCCGACGGTAGCGATCGTAGGAGACGACATTGTCTCCGGTGCAGATGGCGCGCTGACAGCCGCTTTTGGTGCTAACCAGCGAGCCGGAATTTTGCGACACGGTGATTTGCTTTCTTCCCGAGAGCTCGATTACGACGCCGCTGCTTTTCGTGATACGTACGATGCGGCCTAGGAAAGCGCGGCTAAGCTGGCTCGACTCCACGAGGTAGGCGGACTGGCCAACTTTCCATTTTCCGTTACTGCTTCGTTGCGGTGCTTCGATTTTTGCGGGTGCTGGCTTCGGAGCCGGAGTTGGTGCAGGCACGGGCTTGGGCGCTTCTACGGGTTTTGCAGGGGCAGGAACTGGCTGTGGAGCCGGTGCGGGTTTAGGAGCCGGAGTTGGTGCAGGCACGGGCTTGGGCGCTTCTACGGGTTTTGCAGGGGCAGGAACTGGCTGTGGGGCCGGTGCGGGTTTAGGAGCCGGAGTTGGTGCAGGCACGGGCTTGGGCGCTTCTACAGGTTTTGCAGGAATTGGGGTAGGAGCAGGCTTAGGAGCTTCCACCGGTTTTGCGGGAACTGGAACCGGTGTGGGTGCGGGTGTTGGTGCTGGTGCCGGAGCTGGTTTCGGTGCTTCCACGGGAGCCGATTGTTCGCCCTCGAGGGTCACGCGCATTTCCAAGATTTGTAATTCACCCTTACGAACGATCACGATCCAAGGAATGAGTGACTTCGCTTCGCGGTTCACCAGCGTGATGGTGCGCTCGCTCGAGTCGTTCAGGGTCACGGTATCCACCACGGAGCGTCCCACGAAGAGGCCCACGGTGGATCCACGGGTTCCACCGCGTACGCGAAGATCCACTTGCGCGATCCGCGCGTTGTCTCCGCTGAGCACCACTTTCTGGCGTTTTAGTTCCGCGGAAATTTCGTAGGTAGCGGGAAAATCGGAATTACTAGGAAGGCTAAGCACCCGGGAGGGAAGCGAATATTGGTTGGCGGCAAAGGCGGGAACGCCGATTAGGCAAAATGAGGCGACCAATAAACGCAGCATGAAAACTCCTTGCGGGGAAAACAAAAGATATTTATCTTTAAAAATTAACGTGCTGCATTATATCTATCCGTGCCCCAAACTCAATAGTGGATTAAAATAATTATGAATCTCCTATGCCATTGAACTTAATGTGGTTTTTGGCTGGTGATGCCAGTTCCCGGAAGTGCACCCCTTTTAAAATGGTTTGGCCGGCCAAAGCCGGGTTTTCGGCGAGCCGCACGGTATGGCCCCCCACGGCCTCCACTTCTTGGAGGCCGTCGATGTGCATCTTGCGGATCTGGAAGTCGGGGAGAGCCTTGGCGGCGCGCTTGGCACCTTCCGCGTCGGTGGCCGCCACGAAAAAATTCACGTGAGATTCATACTGCCCATCGCAGAGGGAGGGATCGTAAAAACCACAGTGCACTAAAAAAAGTTTCATTGTTTCTCCTAACGGAAGTTCTTGAGGTGCTTCACGGGTTTGAGCATCGGTTCGTCTTTCAGGTGCGCGCCGTCCACAAATATCGCTTGGGCCGCGGGGAAGATCTCGGTCATGGCATTCATATTCTCGGGTTCGTTTTCCATAACAAGAATCACCTGTCCGCCGAGGAGCTCGGTTTTTTCGTTGATTTGGAAAAAACTACGGCGTTTGAATTCAATCGAGCTCATATGCTCGGGCCGCAAAATTACATTCTGCTCTTCTCCCTTCTGGAGGAACTCCAGAGTGCGCAGGGATTGGAGGGTGCCCGGCAGCTGATCTTTTTCTGACCGCGAGGAAACGTAGTAGATATCGGCACCGGCTTTCTGGAGGGCGTGAATGAGCTCAGATGCGCCCGGGATGGCCTGATCCAGTTCCATAAAGTTGCCGGAGAGGTAGCTACGGAACACGCTTTTGAGGAGCTGGTCTCTCAGGGGGCCCGCTGGAAATTCAATGGCGTCGAGGAGGGGTTCAATATCGTAACGGTTTTTCAAGGAGAGGAACTCCTCGATGTTCAGGCCCTTCAGGCGATGGCAGTCGGGTTGGTGATAGCCTCCGCAATGGAAGAAGGTCGCTTGCTGGAGGGCCTGGTAGCGCCGCAAGGTGGAGTCGATAATAGTTTCATCGAGATCGGTAATCACCACGGGGCGAACGCCTCCCTCGCTCAGCTCCGCGGCTCGATCTACGAGCAACTGCAGCTCGCAGGGCATGGCTTGGGCCCGAAGGGTGGCTAAAGAAAGCAATAAAAAGAAAAATACACGAATCATAAGCACCTCTAGTTTTTTAGTTGGTGCGCCGGCGCAGACGGAAGTTCGCAGATTATATGGTAGATAGAAAATACATAATCATATAAAGTAAAATAACTTAAAGTTATGAACCTTCTTCACCTCAAATACTTTT
Source organism: Bacteriovoracia bacterium (assembly GCA_050246755.1). Taxonomy (GTDB): domain Bacteria; phylum Bdellovibrionota; class UBA1018; order CAIPTA01; family CAIPTA01; genus JAKFYM01. The sequence continues at coordinate 599,058 of JBFWVL010000001.1, read as the reverse complement.
ACGAAGTGGCACGCACCGGAAGCTTTATGGAAAGCGCCCGTAGCTTGCGGGTGAGCCAGCCCGCCATCAGTAAAATGGTGAAACTACTCGAAGCAAATCTGGGCGTGACGCTGCTGAACCGCACGCGGCAGGGAATGAAGCTCACGGAAGACGGGGAATTATTATTCCAGTCCGCGAGCCGCATTTTCATGGAAGCCGAGCATGCTACCGCCAGGCTGAAATCTTCGGCTCGGGAGTTGGAGGGGGAGTGGACGCTCGGGGCCTCCGATAATATCGCGCTCTATCTGGTGCCGCAGCTTCTGGGCGAGTTCCGGGAAAGGCATCCCGGTTTGCGCGTGGGGCTTTTCGCGGGCACTTCCTCCCAAATCAAAGATGAGCTGAAATACGACCGTTGCAGTCTCGGGATCTTTTTTACCCCGCTGAAATCATCCGAACCATTCGAATCCCGGCAAATCTTCGAGACGGAATTCTGGGTGGTGATAGCGAAAAATAATCGTTGGCTGAAGAAATCCGGCTTAAAGCTGGCCGATCTTCGTAGGGCGCAGGTGCCGAGGATGGAATCCCGCCACAGCGATTATTCGGGAGGATTTCCCGCCCACTTTCATTCGAGAAAGCTTGGTATTACGGAACGGCCGTGGCTGGAAGTGAATCAACACGAAGTGAAAAAGAAGTTAGTGCTTGGGGGCTTCGGGTATGCGCTGCTCACCAAGCATACTGTAGAAAAAGAAGTGAAAAGCGGGGAACTGATTCGCGTGGACTGCCAGCGGTTGCCCGCGTCGGTGTTTGCCGTTTGGAGAAAAGGGCAGGAGCTGGGAAGGGCCTCCACGGCTTTCCTCGATGCCTGGAAAAAAGAGCTAGGCTCCAAGGCAAGCTAACGCCTCTGGTCAACGGGCTAGAGGGCATAAAGGCGCTACCGGATTGAAGATCTCGCGGGTAAAAATAGGGGTATGGATCTAAACCAATCCAGCGCATTCCTAGATTCGCTGATCGAAAATCTGCCCCTTATGGTTTTCGTAAAGGAAGCGGAGGGCCTCCGTTTCGTACGCTTTAATAAGGCTGGTCAGGACTTATTGGGCATTCCCCGCGACGAAATGATTGGAAAGAACGACTACGATTTTTTTCCCAAAGAACAGGCCGATTTTTTTGTGGAGAAAGATCGTGCAGTGCTGCGGGGGCGCGAGATTGTGGACATCCCGGAAGAATCGATCCGGACGGCCCACCAAGGCGATCGCATACTCCATACCAGAAAAATTCCCCTCTTCGGCCCAGACGGAAAACCCACCTTTCTCCTGGGGATTTCCGAAGATATTACGGAAAAGAAAATTGCCGAGGACCGACGTTTACAAGTACTGCGGGAAGAAACGGTGGGCCAGGAGAGAGAAAAATCCGCGCGGCGGCTGGCGATTCTTGCGGAAGCGAGCTCGGCGCTGGTGTCTTCGCTGAATTATCGCGACGCCCTCCACGAACTCGCGAAGCTGCTGGTGCCCGGATTCTGCGATTGGATCACGGTCAATATCCAGCGTGACGAGAATACCTACGAGCGGGTAGTGACGATGCACCGGGATCGTACCAAGACGCCCTTATTAGCGGAGCTGGGAAAAATAAATCCCATCGACCATATGCACGCCGCCGGGTTACGGGCCGCGATGGACGCAGGCCAAACGCTGCATTTTTCTCCCATCACCGACGAACAGCTGCGGACGATATCGGTTTCGGAAGATCATTTTGAGATCGCCAAGAAAATTGGCCTGCATCATTTCATGATGGTACCCATCACCGACCGCGTGCGCACCGTGGGCATTCTCGCTTTTATCCAGGGCCCGGGAGAGAGAGGCTTCGACTACGAAGACCGTCTTTTCGCCGAGGAGCTCGGCCGGCGGGCGGGCCTCGCGATCGACAATGCTTTTCTCTACGAGCGGGCCCAGAAAGCAATTCTCGCCCGCGACGAGTTTCTCTCGATCGCGAGCCACGAGCTGAAGACGCCAGTGACCTCGCTTAAGCTCCAAATCCAGCTCACGCGCCGGAACGTGAAGCCGGAGCTGAAGCAAGCGCCTACGCCGGAGCGCCTGGTGAAGTTTCTCGATATCGCGAATACCCAAGTGGATCGCCTCACGCGTTTGATCGAAGATTTGCTCGATGTTTCCCGCATTCAGGCGGGGAAAATCACGTTCGACTTCGAGAGGGTGGATTTGGCGGAGCTCATGCGCGACGTGATCAGCCGCTACGCCGATCCCCTGCGCGAAGCCGGCTGCGACCTCACGCTCGATATTCAAGACCGCGTGGTAGCGGAAGTAGACAAGGGGCGCTTCGAGCAAGTGATGGTAAATCTGATTTCCAACAGTATAAAATATGCGCCCGGGAAACCGGTGAAAATCAGCTTGCAAGAAAGAGGAAAGAACGCCGAACTGACCGTGCAGGATTCGGGGCCGGGAATTCCCGTGGATCGTTTGCCGAGAGTATTCGAGCGTTTTGAGCGTGCGGTATCGAGCCGGAACATCAGCGGGCTAGGCCTGGGCTTATTTATCACCAAAGAAATCGTGCGTGCCCATCGGGGCCGGATCACCGTGGAAAGTATGCCGGGCCAGGGCGCTAATTTCATCGTTCAGCTGCCTTTGGCGCGCTGAGCTTTAAGGCGGCTATTCGTGTTTTTACACTGCTTCCGTAGCCGATTCTTCCCGTAAAGCCAGCGCTTCCTAAGGCCCCTGTGGTACCCTAAAAGGATACCAGATCGGAGCAAACCATGAGTTTTACGCAGTCCCCAAAACCGCCGCGGGGCCAGATGAAATGCAATCTTTGTCGTGAGAATTGCGCTTTAAAAAACGGCGATTGGTTTGTTTCCAGTGAGTCTACCGGCCAGCAAGTTTTTCTTTGCAAATCCTGCGAGCAAAAAGCCAAGGGCACTTACAAACGCCCCACTCCCGGCGCCCGCTAGTTTTTTTTACAATTTTCTAAGTGTGCGGTCTCGACTACGAGAGGCTCGCGGCTGGTTTTCCAGCGTCGGTGGATCCATAGCCACTGATCTAGATTTTCCCGTACCAGAGTTTCAATGGATTGCTGGTATTGCTGGGTATTAAGCCACTCTTCCCGGGCCGTGCGTTCCGCAGAACCTGCGGGTAAATGCGTGGCTTCGAGGTAGGCCAGCTCCGGCAAAAGGCGCAGCTTATTTGTGCCGTTGGGCAAGCGCACCGCGCAGAAGGGAATAACCGGGGTGCCCGTTTCTTTCACGAGCCCCGCGAGGCCGCGAATCGAGGCCGCCGGTACGCCGAAAAAATTTGCGCGTATTCCCCGGGTGCCGGTGATGTTTTGGTCCACCATAAAACCGATCGGCACTCCGCGCTTCAGGGTGGCCTTCATTTTCTCCAGCGTGTTCCCGGAATAGATGATCTCGATGCCGGTTTTTTTTCTCTGCCGCTCGATGAGAACCTGGGCGAAGGGGTTATTCATTTTCTTCACCACGATCGCGACGGGAAACCCTTTGCTCGCCATTCCCATGCCGAGGAGCTCCCAGTTGCCCAGATGCCCGCTGATGAATACCGCGCCTTTTCCGCGCGCAAGCACGGCGCGGATGGTAGTGGCGTCGGCCTCAGTGAGGATGAGCTCCTGCGCCATTTTTTTTGAGCTTAGCGAAAAGTTGCGGGCGATTTCTAGAAAGGTGATGCCTACGTTCCGGAATATTTTTTTCCGGAGGCTGCGCAGCTCACTCGCGGAGAGTTCTTTCCCTAGGGCGAGCTGAAGGTTGGACGTCACGATTTTTTTCCTGAATCCCAGGGCCAGCAGCAGGTAACCGAGAATCGCGCCGAAAAAGCCGAGCAAGGTGAGCCCCAGAAATTGCAGAAGGTAGGAGAGGAACAAAACCGCTCCCAACAATAGGTACGCCAAAGCCAGGACGAAGAGTCCCGGTTTTGGCGCCGTAACGGAATCAGCGGGGGCCTGCATTAGGCCCTCGACTGAGCCACTTCTCTAGAAGGGCGTTTTCCCCAGGGAGCGAAGTGACGTTTTTTTGGGGGACCACCGCGGCCGCCGCTGGGGCGGTTGCGGTGAGCGGGTTTGGGTTGGCCGGGACGCCGGGCGGCGCCGTTAATCTCGGCCCATTGTCCGTGCTCATCATTGGCTACGAACGAAAGAGCGATTCCTTCGGCGCCCGCGCGGCCGGTGCGGCCGATGCGGTGAACGTAATCGTCTTTCGTTTCCGGCAGATCGAAATTCACCACGAGCTCCACGAGAGGAATGTCGAGGCCGCGGGCGGCGATATCCGTGGCTACGAGCACTTTAATTCGGCCGGCCTTGAAGGAGTCGATCGCCTTCTGGCGCTGGGCCTGGGAGCGATCGCCGTGGATGCGGTCGTTACGCACGCCGTATTGCGTAAGGAGCTGGGCAATCTTATCGGTGCGGCGCTTAGTGCGGGCGAAAACCAGCACGCTTTCCACTTGGTCACCTACGGCCTCGAGGAGCGCGTTGTTCTTCTGGTCCTGGTTCACCTCGAGCATTCTCTGCTCGATGCTGGCCTTGGTGGAAGAGGGCGGATCTACGAAAATCTGTTCCGGATTTTTCATCAAATCCTGGATCATTTTTTTCAGGTCGGAGGGCAGGGTGGCGGTGAAAAGCATGGTTTGGCGATTGGCACCCACTACCTTCAGCACGTTACGCACCTGGGGGAGGAAGCCCATGTCGAGCATGCGGTCGGCTTCGTCGAGCACCAGCGTCTTCACGCCGTCGAGGCGGAGCTTACCGTTCTGGATATGGTCGATCAGGCGGCCGGGGGTAGCGATGATCACACGGGGATCACGGCGAAGGGCGGCGAACTGAGGGCCCATGGCCACTCCGCCGATGATCACGCAGGGAGCGGAGAGGCCCATGGTGCGGAGGAGGGGGCTCAGCACTTGGTGAACCTGGGTGGCCAATTCCCGCGTGGGAACCAGTACCAGCGCGGTCGACGAAGAGTCGGCTTCGAGCCGAGTTACCATGGGCAACGAATAGGCGAGGGTTTTTCCCGTTCCGGTTTGGGCGCTCACGATCAAATCGCGGCCGGCCAGCCCGGAAGGAATAGCCTTCTCCTGCACGGGAGTAGGATTGGTGATGCCCGAATGCTCGAGCGCAAGACAAAGTTTCTCGGCCAAGCCGAGCTCTCTAAAGTTCATACTAAATTTTCCTAAGTTCGTCTGGAGCGCTTAAGCGCGGAGACGGTGTGTAATGAGGCCGTGAGTTGGGTCGTAGGGGGAAACTCCCACTGTTACCCGGTCGCCCACGAGCACCCGAATTTTAAATTTCTTCATACGCCCAGAGAGGCGAGCAGAAACAGTTTGCCCGTTATCGAGCAGGATTTGAAAGTTACCGCCAGTGATGTCGGTAACTTTCCCTTCGGCGCTGATTAGGTCTTCTCTAGACATTAATAGCGAGACCCACCACGTCCGCTGCCGCCGCCAAAACCACGTCCGCCGCCTTCGCGGGGAGCTTGAGGTTTCGCTTCGTTAACGGTGAGGGGACGGCCGTCTAAAACCTGGCCATTCAATTTTTCAATTGCGGCTTGTGCTTCAGAGTCGGATCCCATCTCCACAAAGCCGAAGCCTTTGCTGCGACCGGAATCGCGGTCCATGATTATTTTTGCGGATTCAACGGTTCCGAAAGCGGAAAACGCATCCTGTAGCCCAGAATCCGTCATTTGGTACGACAGATTACCGACGTATAATTTCTTACCCATAAAAAACCTCCTGAGGCTTGGTGCCGCTTCAGAGGCCATGAGCAAATACTGCCCGCAATCTCGTAAAGTAGCTGAAAGATTATCTTATGTAGCATGGTGCGTAGCGAATCGCGATAGTTTTTCGAAAAACCGGGCGGAATAATCGGATTAAGCGGCTATGGACGAAAGGCCAACTGGTGGGCCGTTCGCTGGTGGAGCAGAAGGGATACTGCCCGGTCGACCGTTAGCCAGAGCAGAATATCGAGCGCAAAGTGGGCCGGAATGAGGAGGCGGTGGAGGCTATAGAAGCCGTTACCCAAAACGGCGATGGGGAGCTGCGAAAGAAAATGGAGGAGGAGAAATAGCGTTATGCAGTGCCAGGCCTCGAACTTTTCTTGCTTGCCTACCATTCGCCCGCCCATCGCGAGGAGCAAGAAACTAAAAATCCAAGGGAGCCAAGGAGCAAAACGAAAAATGGGATCGCGAAAATTCGAGAATTGCCAAGGGAAGTCCAGAGTTTTTCCGGGAAGGTTTGCTTCGTAGTTGCCCAGGTATTGCAAAGGCGTTCGGGCCAGAGCGTCCTGAAATTTCGGCAAGCTATGCGCGAGCGCGCCCGACGAGCCTAGGTAGAGCCCGGCTAGGTGAAATAAATTCAGGTGCTCCAGCTGCCCGGCTAGTTGCGCCGAAATCCTGCCATTTACCGGAGGGTCCATCATGCCGATTCCGGCCATGTAGTGGTAGTTTTCCGATATTCCCAGAGCAAGCAGCGGATCCACGGGATTATTCGCCACCTGGGCGATTCCGGTAAATATGGCGTGGTAGTGGTTCATGATGGCGAGGCCGCGGCGCTGGGGACTAGAGGGCAGAAAAGAGAAGGCCAGGCTGAAAACCGTGGCGCCCAATAAAAGAGCGGAGGCGAAGCGCAGATTTTTTTTGGGCGGTATACTCAGCGCTAGCAACAGCAATAGCGGAACGAGCGCCAACTGCAGTTTACTGGTGGCTATGAGAAATGCCGTTGCGGTTAGGATGAGAGAGTATTTCCTTCTTCCGGTCGTGAACGTTTTCACTAACGACCATAGCAGCCACGGCCAGAGGGCCAGCGAAAGGGACTGGGAGAAAAAGCTATTGAAGTGCAGGAATAACGTGGGCTCGAGGCTCAGCCAAGCCATTCCTAACGCAAAAATAAATCCGCCCAGAGAAAAGGTGAGAGCGGCAAGCCCGCAGGCGTAGACCGCCAGGTAGAAGGCCCCGAGGGAACGCAGGTCGAACGCGGTAGAAAAAGAGGAAGCTTTGGCCACAAGGTAGGCGGGAAGGACGGCGCTCGTGGTGCTGTCGCCGAGGTGGGGCGTGGAAAGCGAAAACTCGCGCGCCAGGGAGCGATAGCGGGGAGGGATTTTTCCTTCCTGGTATTCGATTCCGGCCGGTGCCATCACGCGCCAGAAATCCCCGTTGTCGGCGATCCCGTGGATAGGTTTCACCAAAAGAAAATAGCCGGCCACCGCTGCCACCGCTAGGGCCAGAAATAGCCGTGGCCATTTCGCAGCAATCACTAAAATCCCCAGGTGAGCGTGCCGCGGATATCGCGGCCTTCTTCGAGATTGGTCGAGAAATGGCGGCGGTACGAACGGTTGAACACGTTGTCTACGAATATCCCGAGCGCCCAGGGGCGGTGGTTATAGTTCAGGAAAAGATCTTGCACGTAGTAAGCGCCGGTGGGCTGAATCGTAAGCGGTACCTTACGCTGGGCCTGGGTATAACGAAGGTCGGTGCCCACGGTTAGGCGAGTGGTAGCGTAGGCTTCGGCGCGCAGGGCCCAGTGATCCGCGGGAGTATCTTGGAGTGGCTGGTTCGTAACCTTATTTCGGCTCCTTACCTTACCGTACGTCAGCCCGCTTCCCCACGCCGAGCGCTGAAAAAATACCGAAGCCTCGGCGCCGTATAGGCGAGAACGGTCGATATTAGCAAAATAGGTGGTACCGGCGGAAATGTTCACGTCGCGGTTGATGAGATCTTTTGCCTGCGTGAGGAACGCGGTGGCATTCGTGGAGAGAGCGGAATCCTCGCCGATATTGTGGGTGATTTTGAATCCGGTCTCGAAGGTATTGGCGCGCTCGGGGCGCAGCGAGGGATTAGGGAAGAAAAAGTTATTGGGCACGCCCGGGCCCCCCCCCGGGAAGTGCAAGCCGTTGGCGTAGAGGTCCTGCAGCCTTGGCATGTTAAACGCCTGTCCCCAGCCCACGAAGAAAAGGTGGAGCGGGCGCGGCTCGTAGCTAGTGTAAAATTTGAACGAAGCTTTTTTTCCATCGCTGTCGGCGTTGCCGCCCGATTGGGAATGGAACTTATCCACGCGCACGCCGGGAGTGAATTTCCATTTTTCCTTCACCACGAACTGTGGCTGTACGTACACGCCGATTTGGTTGGTGGTTCCGTCGGGGAAGCTTACGAGGGATGCGTTCCCGCGGCGGCCGATGTTGCGGTCGTGGAAATACTCCGCGCCGGCGGTGAAGGCCGAGGCGAGGGAATCGCTGAGCTTATTGCGTAGGTTGAACCAGGAATCGATGCCGGCGGTCTCTACCGTTTGGAAATCGTTGCGCCCATCGCTAACGCGGCGGCGGGCCACCTGGGTTTTGCGGAAATAAGGTTTCGCGTGCACGTCGATATGCTCGCGGAGAAGCTGGTAGTCGGCCACCACGTCTTGCTTGCGGGAAACGGCGTCGCCCACCAGCGCCAGCGCGGTATCGCCGCGCTCGGGGTTGAGGGGCTCGCGCGACTTGCTTTCGAAGCGGTTCAGCTTGATCAGGAGACGCTGGCTTTCGCTGAGCTGGAGGCCCACGGAGGAATAAACATCATTTGTTTCAAGGCGGGAGAACGGCAGCGTGGTGCCGTCGCCGAGCTTGATATTCCCCGATTTGAGGTGGTGGTAGGAAATAAGTGGCGTAACCGGGCCAGCCTTGGTGAAGCCGGTCGCGCGCTGCCCGAAGGCCGCCGCATTGGATCCACCCTCGAGCGCCAGCTCACCGCCGGTGTTTTTGCCGTATTTTCGCGCAAGGTCTTCCGCGGTCGAGCGCCGGAAGCTGATCACGCCGCCCATCGCGCCGCTGCCGTAAAGCGAAGACCACGGGCCCTTTACGATCTCGATACGTTCCATGAGGGAGAAATCGGAAAAAATCCGGCCGTTATGACCGCTCTGGTAATTCTGGCGCACGCCCTCGTCGAGAATGAGAATTCTCTCGGCGCCCAGCCCGCGGATTTGCGGAAGCTCGGCGGTGGCGCGAGGGCTGCCCACCATTAAAATATTGGGTTCCGCGCCGACCGCGGCCTTCAGGCTATCCGGAGTTTTCTCCCGGATGGACTCCGCGTCTCTCTCCACGAAATTTCCCGGCGCGTTTACCAGCGGAACGCTCGATTTTTCGATGTCGGAATGGACCACCACGGGGGCCGTGCGATCGTAGCCGGCGGGCAGAGTTTCGGCCTGGGCGGAGAGGGCGAGGAGGAGAGAGAGAATCATTGGATTTCCTTGGTTTATTTTGGGCAGGATCCCTTTTTAACAAGGAAGGCATTCAAGTCAACCGACTATTTTTTGCTGCACCGCTATGATACTTTGCTAGGCGATGGGCATCCGCATTCAGAGATTTTTCCTGGTGAGCTTCACGTTGCACCTTGCGCTATTTGCGCTATACCAATTCGGCTGCCCGCGTGCCGTGGTGCATTCGGAACCGCTCGGCGTATCGGTGCAAGTTTTATCGCAGGCCCATCTATCGGTTGCTCAAGAAATCGCTCCGCGCAAATCTCTGCCCATCACAAAAAATGCCCCGGCGACCTCAGTTCGAGGGAATAGCCTGGGAAATACCGAAACGGAGGCAGGGGCAAAAGAGGGCGTCGAGGCCGGCGCAGCAAGCGGCCTTGAAGCGTCCGCAAAGGAGCGCTATCTCTATGAACTACGCCTCCTGCTCGATTCCCGGAAGCAATACCCTTCGCTCGCGAAAACTTTGCGGCAGGAGGGCTTGGTGGAAGTGGGCTTCCTGGTGCGTCCCGATGGGCAGATTGCCGAAACGGGGATTGTAAAACCTTCTAGCCACTCTTCACTCAATAAAGCGGCGCTCCAGCTCGTGGAAGCCGTGGGAAAATTTAAGCCACTGCCGGCCGAGCTAAAGAAGGCGCTGGGCTGGCGCGTGAGCGTGCCGATCGAGTACCGCCTGCAGTAGGAATTTTCTTCCTTCCTGCGTATCATTGAATCATGAAGCTACTTTTCGTATTGCTCGCGGCACTCTCGGTCCAGGCTTCTTGGTACTACAACGAAGACGGCGGCTTTGGCATCTACCGGCCCGAGGGCTGGAGCGTGCAGCATAACGGGCGCAGCAGTGTCCTGCATGGGCCCGTAACAGACAAAGCACAGTCGGAAATTTTCTTGGGATCCGATTGGGTGAGCCGAGTGGATTCGGTGGAAGCTCTCGAGAAGTACGTGGTGGGTGAGGCGAAAGACCAGCACCCGCGTGCGGTAGAAATTTCCGGGTTGCCGGGATTTCGGGCCGGGACCGCGGCCAAGGGGGCCATCTATTTGCTGCGAATCAAAGAAAACGTGATCGTGATTCAGTACCGTTTGCGGGGATCGCCAGATCAGATCGCAGAGGGGAAGACCATGCTTTCTTCGGTGGAGATTCGTACTAAGCCGAGCCCTTAATATTTCTTAATGAAACCGACGATCGCCCTTCGCGGTGCTGGGTGCGTCAGAAAAAGTATATCGCTTTAGCGAAGGCGGATTTTTCATCGAGAACGGTACGCGGAATATACTCAACACCCGCCCGCAGCTCCCAGCGCTGATTGAACGTATAGGCCTCGGTAAAAGAAAAATTCCAGGACCAGCTCTGACCAAAGGAGCGGAAGAAATCCCATTCGCCGCGCGCCTCGAAGCGTGCCGAGTGCCGAGGGCTAAAACGAAACAACAGACCTGATTCGCTGCCCAAACCAAGATCCCACTGAACGCGAGAAGAGTAGGCGGAGCGCGCGGTTAGCAGAGAATACCAAAGATCCTTTGCGCCAAAGCCGTAAAAAGAAATGCCGGCTCCGCCTTCGAATACCCCGCGGTGGCAGTTATCGCAGGGAACTTTTTTGATTTCTTCGGCGCGGGCGGAAATTTTCCAGGAGAGCTTGCGGTCGTAGTTATCCCAAGGGAAGAGCGAAGTAACCTCGAAGAGGCGCAGCTCCTCGAAGCGGATTTTTTTTCGCTCGGGCAAGTAGGCGAGAGAGCCGGAGAAAATATCGATCTGGGCATTGGGCTCGAAGCCCAGCTGGCCATCCAGCAGATCGTGCACGCCGATGCGGTAGCCGAGGCGCACGCGATTTTCTTTCTCACGGTAGCCGTAGCCGAAGTTCGCGGCGGAGGAATAGTGGCCGAGATCAGGGCGGGAATCGGTGGAATACTCCAGCTTACGCGGTTCTTGTTTGCCGAGGGTAGCTCGTCTCAGTAGGATTTTCGTCAGCTCAGCCTGCTCCGCCGAGTTCACCAGATTTTTGTTCAGAAATTTTTTGTAGTTCCAGTAGGCGGCGGCGGTATCGAGAATGGCGGAGGAGGTGATGGTGGCCACCGGAATTTTTCCGGCTACGAGCGTAGCGAACTCTTTCTTCTCTTCCTTCGAGAGGGTGGCGTAGCTCGCGGTTAATTTTTTCTTCACGGAAGGGCGGTGCAGGGGATCTTCGATGAGGCCGAGCTTCTTTAGCTGGTGGATGGAATCGATGGGAAGAATATAAATAGGCAGGCCGCGAAAGATATCGATCTCGGGCAAAGCCACTTGCAATAGCGCCAGCAGCTGGGTGGTGCAGTTCTCGGTGAAGAAATAATAATCGAAGTAGGTATTAGTATAGAGCTCCCAAAGGTGCTCCACGATCGTGGCCACCTGTGCGGGATTCAGCTTCAAGGGATATTCCCAGAGGTCGCGGATCTCGGCGTTCGTGTAGTCGTTCACCATAGTGTAGTAGGGCGCGAGGCTGAACACGCCGGCAAAGCCACCGAGCAGGCCATAGAGCCCGTAGCGGAAATCATCGATGCCGGTGGGAATATTAGCGGAGAAAGCTACGCCGTAGTTCAGCAGGTTGGTGCGGGCGGCGGAGGCGGCGCGATCGAGGCGCAGGAGGGTATGGCCGAACATCGCCGCGGGATTGTTGGGATAGGCGCTGGAGAAAACGTAGGTGGCCTTCTCGGCGGAAAGACCGGCCCGCCACTCCTCGAATTCGGGGCAGGGAACGCCGGGAAACTTTTCGCCGAGGGCACGTTCGAGAAAATGCCGGCGGGCTGGAAACGCGCAGAGGGGGATTTGCTTGAGGGCGCCCACGCGGGGAGCGGATGCACCGGCGCGGAAGGCCGCGAGCGTGGCTGCCAATTCTTTTTCGGGATCAACTTTGCCTTCGGGAGAAAGAAAAAAATCGCGGCCGTCGGCGGTGCTCTTGGGGCCGATGAAGCTAGGGCGGAAGTGCAGGAGGTTGAGCCACTCGGGCGATTGGGCGAAGGGAGCAGCAGCGGCCGAGAGAGGCGCCAGGAGGAGAAGTATCCAGGCTATCCTCTTCGGCCGAGACAAAAGACTAACCTTGAGGAGTGCAGCTGGCGGCCAGCTCTTTGTCGGTAGCGATGGCGGCTTTCACGTTCTGCAGCATATTGGTGGGAGCGACGTTTCCGGAGAATACATCGCCATAGTGGCTTTGCATGCGGGCGGAGAAGGAAGCACGGTCACAGCCGAGCACGGCCGCGAAATTTTCCAGGTTCTCGCCTTGTCCCATCGCCATTTCCATCATCAGGGTATGGTAGTTGGCTTCGGCGAAGTATTGAGCTTCTTGGCTTTTCTGCACGATGCTGTGCTTGGCGCAACCGGAGGTACCGAACGTCATGGCTACCGTGTTGAGGAAGGTGGCGTTCGTGAGGGAGCGTGCGAAGGAAGAGAGCAGGGATTGCTTAGGGGCAATTTCGTAGCCAAGTCCGCAGCCGGAGCTGGTATCGTTGGCGTGGGCTAAGGGGGCGAGGGTGAGAGCGAGGATAACCAGGATTTTTTTCATTTTTCCTCCATAGAAAAATCAGTTGAGCCTCTATTCTAACTGGTTTTTCCGTGGCGGCAAAAAAATAGGCGCCGGCCAGGCTGACGCAGGTAAAATTTAGGGAAACTGCCGAGTAAGCGCTTGCCGGTTCACCGAACCGAAGGCTTCGAGCGGGATGGAGTCGGTGAAGTGCACGCTGCGGAGGGGGTAATCTTGCGGGAGTTTCTTCTGAAGCTCGGCGAGCACCGCGTTGGTGCCAAGGTTTTTGCGTTCGGGCACCACGGCGCAGGCGAAGAAGCGTTCGCCCTCTTCGTTTTGGCGCACGAATCCGGCCGCATCCTGCACGCCTTCGATAGAGCGGGCCAAATCATCCATCGTGCGGGGGGAAACGAAGCCGAAGCCGGTGGTGGCCGGGAGCATATCGGCGGCTTTTCCCAGCACGGCAATCGTAACGGCGTCGTTCTCGCCCTCGAGACGGGCAATCTCCTGGGTATAGAACCAAGTTCCACGGAGAGCGTGACGGGTGGCGAGGGCGGCGGTCTCTTTGTTGGGGTGAAAAAATCCATCCATCACGGCTTCCGACATAACCGCGAGCACTCCTTCGCGACGGCCGGGGCCGGGTATTTCATCACCATTCGCGTCCAGCACCTTGCAACGGAGTCCTGCTACCGGGCGGCTCTTGGCGCCTTCGATATCGAGCGCCTCATCGAAGGAATCCATGGCGATCGACCAAACGGCCTCATGGCGGCCGAAGCAGCGGAGCACGGGAATATTCAGCAAACGGTAGGTTTTCCGGAGGGCGAGGGAGATGGAGCCCATGCCCACGGTAATGCTCTTTACTCCGGGCAAGGTATATTTTTGTGACGCGCAGAAGGTGAGAAGTTGAAAATAAAATTTAGGGGGGCCGGCGAAACGGGTAACGCGCTCTTTGGCGATATACTCGATGAATTCTTCCACCGACGGGCTAAGTGGATCCACCATGCAGGTTGCGCCGAGAAACAGCGGGAGCAGCAGGCCGTGAGTGAGGCTGAAGGGGTGGCTCCAATTAATATTGGTCATGAGGCGGTCGGAGGGAAGCAGGCGGTAGAATCGCTTCACCGAATTTACGGAGTGATAGATTTTCTTGTGATTGAAGAAAATATATTTCCGGTCGGAGCCGAATTCTTCTTTCCGTAGAATCAGCACGGGGTCGGTGTCTTTTAACGGGCGCTCGGGGGCGGGAGTGAAGGAAGTATCGTATTCGCCTCCACGCTTCTTCTCGAGCTCGATGATGGAGAGCGGGATGCCGGTGGAGCGCTGCAGATCGCGCGCCCGGGCGAGCTGATCGCCGGTGATGAGCAGATATTTGATCTCGAGCTTCAGGAGGTCGGTCACGAAGCTCTCGTTGGATTCTGCGGGATCCAGGAAAAGAATCGGATTACCGATATTCGTGAGGGCGAAAAAAGTTTGGGCCACCTGGGAACCGTTGGTGGCGAGAATGGCCACGCGTTCACCCGCGGGAATTTCGGTTTGGTAGAGGTAGCTGAGCTGCGAGATGCGCTGCTTGAGCTCGCCGTAGGAAAGTGATTTGCCCAGATCGATCAGGGCAGGGTGATTCATGTTCTTGAGGGCGGCCTGGTTTAACGCTTGCGACAGAATCATTTGCAGAATTTTCTATTGGGCCCGTGGCGATGGCAAGAGATAAGTTCCGACTCGGAGTGCATAAAAAAACCGGGCCGCCCGCTCGGGGCAGCCCGGCAAGGGGCTAAGCTTAGAAGCGGTAAGAAGCGCCTAAGTGCAAGGCCATTACCTTGGCTTTGTATTCCGAGGAGGAAGTGGCCAAAAGCTCTTTGGTGGTATCAGTAGCGTAGGTCGGGCTAGCCGAACCGCCCGCATTGTTGAAGGCGTATTCGAAGGCGCCATCCACGCTAACGGTGTTGCGCAAGAACGTTTTACCGGCCCCCAAGGTTACCGTGTGGCCAGTTCCGGGAGGAGCCAGCGTGGCACGGGCATCGTGGGTGGGCGTTACGGGAGTGGTGAGCACGTAGCCCGCTTTGAGAACCACGGTTTCGATGCCGAGGTATTCTCCGCCCAAGCGGTAGTTATACATATCCTTCCAGTTGAGCGGAAGGTTGGGGATCACGGTGGTGCCGTTGATGGTGCCAACGATCGTGAGCTGTTTGTTTTCCGAGTACTTCATCATGTCTACCGCCGCGAGGAGGCGGAAGTCTTCGTTCACGAGCACGTTTCCGCCCAGCGAAGCGGACCAGGGAAGGCCGGTACCGAGGGTGGTTTTGCCGATGGTGGTGGCGGTGGTGATCGTGGTGGGAATCACGGTGGTGGATCCCGTACCGTTACCCACGGCGCTAAAGTTCATGGAATTGCGGAAAGTAGCGCCTACGCCCCAAGTTTTCGCGTCATTTTCGTACTGTAGGCCGAGACGATAGCCGTTGTAGCGGGTTTGTTTCGCGTCGGCGATATCAATGAACGAATAGGCGGTATTGGCGATGGTTTTTTTCACCGTGGAGAAACCGCCGTCTACTTTAGCGATACGCCAAGCCGCGCCGAAGCGAAGGCCAGGAATGATCTCGTAGGCCGCGCCTACGGAATACTCGATGATCGCCAGTTCGGTACGGATGGTGGGGGTGAAGGCGGTGATGGTGGGCTGGTCGCTGGCCAGGCTCACGTTCTCATAGATCGCCTTGGATCCACCCGACACGTAGGCGCCCACGCCCACGCCGAGCCGCTCGTTCACTTTGTATTTCACGAAGCCGCTGCCGATGGTGGAATAGTTCTTATCGGTCTCTTCGTTTACCGCCGCGGAGGCGATGGAGCCTTGGAGCTTAATGGAGGTAGGGCTCACGTTCAGGGTGAAATCGCCGCCCGTGCCGCCGCCGGCCAAACCTGCCGGGTTGAAATAGAGCGACTCGCTGCTTGAAATACGTGACATACCCGCGCTGCCGGAGCCAGCCTCTTTACCGGACCAAAGAACGGCTTTTTCAAAACCAGCCGCGTGTGCAAGGGAACTAAAGCCGAAAGCCAAAACGAACAAAGAAATAATTTTCATTGTTACCTCCATTTCTCAAGAGGCTAGCATGGATGGTTTAGAAGAAAAGTCCGGCAAATGGCGCTGTGTACCATTGTCGCAGTACCAAATTCGTAATTTGGGCCGTTTTGCGAAAGGGCGACTATGCTAAACTCGCGTCTTATACAAAAAATGAAAACCACCGAAAAATCTTACGAAACCCTGCTGCGCGAGCGATTCAACCTCGCCTCGTTTCGCCTTGGGCAAAAAGAAATCATTCAGGCCGTTCTCGAGAAAAAAGACGTGCTGGCCGTATTGCCTACGGGCGGCGGAAAATCGCTCTGCTATCAATTCCCGGCCGTATACGAAAATAAGTTGGTGATCGTGATCTCGCCGCTCATCGCGCTGATGAAGGACCAAGTGTCGGCCCTGCAAAGAGCGGGAATTCCCGCCGGTTGCCTGCACTCGGGACAGACCGAGGAAGAAAAGAAAGACGTCTTCCGCCGCATGGCGCTCGGCGGCGCGTTCGTGCTCTACCTTTCGCCGGAGCGAGCGCAGAAGGAAGCTTTTCATAAGTGGATCGAGAAGCGGGACATCGCGCTTTTTGCGATCGATGAGGCTCATTGCGTCTCGCAGTGGGGGCACGATTTCCGTGAAGAATATGGACAACTGAAATTTTTGAAAAAGATCCGCCCCGATATTCCCGCGCTCGCGCTCACCGCTTCGGCCACTCCGTTAGTACTTAAAGACGTGGAAGAACGGCTGGAATTGAAGGCCGCCGAACGCCACGTGCACGGGTTTTACCGCCCGAACCTCTATTACCAAGTGGAACCCTGCATGGATGAAACGGCGAAGTTCCAGCTGCTCGAGCAAGCGCTGAAGCAAGCGCCCAAGGGCAGAGTGATTATTTATTGCGGTACGCGAAGGTCTACCGAAGAGGTAGCCCAGCGTTTGAGTGCTTCCTTTAAAAAAGTTGGCTTTTACCATGCCGGCCTAAGCCCCGATGATCGCCACAAAACCCAGGAAGCCTACGGCGCGGGAGAAATCCGGATCCTCGTGGCTACCAATGCTTTCGGCATGGGCGTGGATCATCCGGACGTACGTCTCGTGGTGCACTTCCAGATGCCGGCCAATATCGACTCTCTTTATCAGGAGATGGGGCGGGCCGGGCGGGATGGATTGCCGTCTACGTGCTTGATGCTCTACTCGAAAAAAGATAAGGGCCTCCAGTCTTTTTTCATTCAGCAGTCCCATGCACCGGCTGAGATAAAAAAATCCCGCTATAATACCCTCGATGCTTTGGTGAACTATTCGGAAGGGGGCGAGTGCCGCCACGCCGGCATTCTTACCTACTACCAAGATTCTCAGCGGATTGAGAGCTGCGGCCACTGCGATTCCTGCCTGCCCGATTCCGATCGGAAAGTGCAGCGGCCCGTCTACGAGGAAGTGGCTATTACCGGCGAGCCGCGCGCGCGTAAGCGCAAGGCCGCCAAAAAGGAAACCAACCTCGCCCTCGAAGGCTTTAGTGGGATTCAGAAGGAAAAATTCGCGGCTCTTAAGGAGTGGCGTAAACAGAAAGCCAAAGAGCTCGACGTGGCGGCCTTCATGGTATTCAGTGATCGTACGCTGCGCGAGATCGTTTCTCTCAATCCCGCTACGCAGGACGAGCTGAGCCAGGTGCACGGCATTGGCGATCGGAAGCTCGAGGCTTTCGGCGCCGAAGTGATTTGCACTCTTTCTGGGCTAGGCGGCTAGCTCTTCGCTCACTACGGGGTGAGCATTCGCTTCCATGGTCATGTCCAGCACTTCGGCGGCGAGCGCGGTTTCTTCTTCATTCACCGTGCGCACCACGAGAAATAGAGTTCCTTGCGGCGCCGAAGTTTCATATTTCCAGGGGTTGTATTCAGGAATACGCATTCCGTAGATAAGGCCCAAAATCCCCCCGACGAACCCTCCGACCGTGCTGCTAGCGGAAGCGGCCACGAGGCCGGAATCCATTACGAAGGGCTGAATCCCAAAGAATTGCAGGGTACCCATTTGCGTAAGCCAGCCCATGAGGCCACCTAAGATAAGGCCCACCAAAATACCGAGGGGGGTGAGAAATGGCGCGATCGAAACAATCCGGAGCGGGGTATCGAGCACCGTGCCGTGATGGCTCGTGGTGATAAAAATATCGTCGTTCCGGAAACCATTGGCCTGCAGTTCCTTCACGGCCAAATTCAGAGCGGCCCGATCGGAATACACGCTGGTCACGTTCCTTTCGTGGGAATGTCCCAGGAACTTTTTTTTGCGAAAGAAGTAGTCGATATCTCGGTAGGCGAATTCCGGAATTAGCGGCTTGGTTTGTTTTGCTTCGGTGACCATAAAACCCCCTTGCAGAAAACCTGCAGAGAGCAGAGAGCAAAGAGTGAGCCACCGCCTGGCGTAGTTATTTTTCATTTCGCGATTTTCCCTGCTTTGACGCGCGACTTTTCACCCCATTTATGAGGAAATAGGTCGGTTGGGAAGGAACCTGATGAAATTTCTGTTCTTGTTCGTTCTATGCCTAGGAGACTATGCCGCCGCCGCCAATACGCCGCTCGTATCGGGTAATGGATTCGGCTTCGCGGTTTTTTCCCAGTCCGCCGGCGCGCTTTCTAAATTTTACGCCCACCCCTACCGCTTCGTGCGCCCCGATCCCACCAACGAATACGCAGAGGGAATAGAAACCGCGAATTTTTTACGCTCCCTAGCCTGGGCGGGAGAAACCGCTACGAGCTCGGGCTATGTGGCCGAATCTCAGGTGATCGAAGCCAAGGCCGGGCCCGCGAGCGACTTCTACTTTCTGCCCTATGGCCTGAGCCGGAATGCGCTGATCACCGGCACCACGCGGGCCGATTCTTGCGTGATCCCGGGATGGAGCGCGGCCGCCAAAGTTAAGCGAAAAATTTCCCGGGGATCTACCCAAGCTTTGCTCCTGAGTTTTTCTGGGGTGGAAGAAAATCTTTTGGCCGTTCCGTTGGGCAAGGCAGGCAAGGCGCGCTTTTCCGGCACCTGCCTCGAGGGCGGGCCAGCGTGGGCGTTCGTTTCGGTGGAAGAAGGAGATCAAGCCGCCGACGTTCTGCGGGACACGCTTCGCTGGGCAGGTACCCTTAGCATCGAAAAACTTGTGGCGCGGGAGCTGGCCGAAGTGGAAGCCTGGCGGGTGGTGCCAAAAGTAAAATTTCTCTCGGAAAACGAACGCCGGCTGTGGCGCCAAAGCGAAATGGTATTGCGCATGGGGCAGAGCCGCGAGCCTAATCGCGGCGATCGTTTCAATAATGGCTTGATCGTGGCCAGCTTGCCCGAGGGGATGTGGTTCGTGTCCTGGGTGCGCGATATGGCTTACGCGGTGGTGGCGCTCACTCGCATGGGCCATCAGGAGGAAGCCCGGGCCGGGATGGCCGCGTATTTCCGCGCTCGCCCGAGCGGGAAAATGCAAAGCTGGGTAAAAGATTATCCGTATCAAATTTCGGTAGTGCGCTATTTCGGCAACGGCGCCGAAGAGCCTTTTTTCACCATGGCCGGATCCCCTAATGTGGAATTCGATAATTGGGGCCTCGTGCTATGGGCGCTCACGGAATACGTGGAGAAGTTCGGCGACGACTCTTTTCTGCAGCTCAGCACCCACCGCGGGCCGTTATTCAGTGTGGCCAGAGATTTCGTGGCCAGGCCTCTGGTGGGCAATCTCGTTCCCTTCGAAGACGGCAAAATCGTGGATGCCGATACTTCCATTTGGGAAGAGCACCAGTGGGATAAGCAGCACTTCGTATTTTCTTCGGCCGCCGCGCTCCAGGGGCTGGATGGATTTAGCCGCCTGGCCAAGCGCACGAAAGACGGCCGTGCGGCGGCGAAGCTGCAAAAAACAGTGGGCCAGCTAGGCACGGGAATCCTCAAGGCATTTACCGGAAATGGTTTCCTGGCGGGAACGGCGGAAGGAAACTACAAAAATCTGGTGGACGCCGCCGCCCTCGAAGCGATCAATCTAGGGGCTGTGAAGGATCAGGCCATCATCCGCAGCACCATCGAGCAAATGGAAGCGCTGAAGGTAGAATCGGGCGGCTACCGCCGCGTGCGGGGAGATACTCAATACGAAAAGCACGAGTTTTTATTTTCTAACTTCAGCTTGGCCAGAAATTTTCTGCGTCTTGGCGAAGGAGAGCGTGGTTTCCCGCTGATCGAGAAAATGGTGAATAAAAGCGCCGCCGACAATTTCCTGGTGCCGGAAATGTACATTTCCGAGCGTAACGAGCAGTTTCTGGGGGAAATTGGCGCACCCACCGGCTCGATTCCCATGGTAGGCTATGGAGCAGGCATTTACGTAATGTACCTTTTGGAGCGGGAGCTCGGAGTAAAATATGCGAATTAGTTTTTTATTGGCCCTGGTTCTTTTATCGGCAAACGTTTCGGCGGCGGAGAACTGCGATCCGCAGGGGAAGGTATATCCCGTATGCGCGGATCAAAAAACCGTGCTCGCGGATGCACTCGCGAAGGCGAAAACCGACAAGAAACCCTTGCTCCTGGTTTTCGGCGCCGATTGGTGCCCGTGGTGCCTGAGTCTGCATAAAATTTTGCGGGATGCGGAGCTCGCCGAAGCCGCGGGCTATTCGATCGCGGAAATCGCGCTCTATAAGGGGGAAGACAAGCTTCCTTCCGGCGTAGAGGCGCTCGATCGCGTGCTCGCTTTCGCCAAGCAGAAAAAAGTGGGGAAGGGGATTCCGTTGCTCGCGCTGGTTAATCCGATGAACGAGAAAGCCACTTTCATTAATACCGAGCCGCTAGAGAAGAATACGAAAGTTTCCAAGGGCCACGATCCGAAGAAGCTGTTCGCGGCGCTCGCGAAAGCAGAAAAAAAGATTCAGTAAGCCTCTAGTGCGCGTCGATTGGGCCCGTCGGTTTTTCCTTTAGGCGCAGGAAATAGAGCGGCACGAAGGAAAAAGCAAATACGATCATCACGATCCAAACCAGCTGGATAAAGCTCAGCATGAAGGCCTGGGCCTGCACGCGTCCGTACAAGGATTTAATCACCACGTCGTGGGCGGTGGCCATCCCAAGAGATTCCGTCATCTTGGCGCCCATTCCGGCTAGGCCTTGGTAGTAGGCCGCCTGAGTGGCGGGATTCAGCAGCGAAACATGGGAAGCCAGATTCAGGAAATTCTGCTGCCCCCGCATGGTGAGCAAAGTGCCTACCATCGCGATCCCCACCGAACCGCCGATCTGGCGGAATAAGTTCATCAATCCGGAAACCTGGCCAAGCGTGGCTCCCTTGAATTGGCTCAGGATGGAAGAATTGATCGGCACGAAGAGGAAGGCCATGGCAATCCCGCGCACGTAGAGCATGCGGAGAATTTCGTCCTTAGGGGACATGGGCGAAAAGAAGGTCATCATGAATAGGCAGATCTCCACGGAAGCTAGCCCGAGGAAGATGAGGATCTTGGGATTTACCCCGCGGCTCATCGCCTGTCCGATGAAGGGCATCAGGAGCGCGGTGATCAGAGAGCCGGGAATGAAGAAGGCGCCCGTTTGGGTGGCGGTATAGTGGTAAGTGCGGGTGAGGAATACCGGCAAGATGAAAACTACCGAATAGAGAAAAAATCCTAGCAACGCCATGAGCGTAACGCCGTTGGCGATGATCTGATTTTTGAAGAGGCGCACGTTGATGATGGGGTTTTTCACGCGCAGCTCCCACCATACGAAGGTGGGCAAGCACACGGCCGCCACGATGGCGTTGATGGTGATCGCGGTGGAAGAGAACCAATCATCGGATTCGCCGCGCTCGAGCATGTATTGCAGGCAGCCGATTCCCGCGATCAGTAAGCCGAGGCCGATGGCATCCAGCTCCGGTTTGGGTTTATTGGCGGGAATCCCGGTTTCTTCCTCATCCTTGCGGTCGAAGATCACGCCAAAGCCCACCATGAAGCAGAGAAGGCCGAGCGGCAGGTTGATATTGAAGATCGAGCGCCAGCCGAACTCGTCGGTAAGGTAGCCCCCGAGCACGGGGCCGAGGGTGGGGCCGATCATCACGCTCATGCCGAAGATCGCGCCGGCGATCCCGGCTTTTTCCCGGGGAAACTGCTCGTAGATCATCGCTTGCGAAGTGGGGAGGAGGGCGCCGCCCACGGCCCCTTGCACGATGCGGAAGAGAATCAGCGTGAAAAGATTCGGGGCAAGGCCGCAGGCCACCGACACCAGCGTGAACGCCAAGATGCAGCCAAGGTAATATTTCCGGCGGCCGATGCGTTCGCTGAGCCAGGCCGAAACGGGAAGCACGATGGCGTTGGCGATCGCGTAACCAGTAACCACCATGGAAATATCTTCAAGCGTGGCGCCGAGATTTCCCATCATCGTGGGCAAGGCCACGTTCACGATGGAGGTGTCGATGATCTCGAGCAGCGAGGCCATCACCGCGACGAAGATAATGAGGGGGCCGCCTGCCTTCACCGGAATCTCCTAGTGCTTGCTCACTTTAATATTGGCGGAGAGTCCCGCGCGGAGGGCTTCCACCTGCTGGGCCGAGAGATCGAGGATCTCGATTTTTACCGGCACGCGCTGAACCACCTTGGTGAAGTTTCCGGTGGCGTTATCGGGAGGCAGCAGGGTGAAGGTGGCGCCGGTGGCGGAGCTCACGCTGACTACCTTGCCATGAAAGCCGCCGGAAATAGCGTCGATATCGATTTTCACGGGAGCACCCACGCGAATGTCGGCGATTTGCGTTTCCTTGAAGTTGGCGATCACCCAACGCTCGCCCGCGTCCACGAAGCCGAGCAGAGGCACTCCAGTGGCCGCGAGTTGCCCGATCTCGGCCGATCTTTTGGCGATAAAGCCGTCGGAGGGCGCGAGGATCTTGGTATTATCGAGATTCAGCTGCGCCTGCGCCACCTGGGCGGAGATCGCATCGAATTTTGCTTTGGCTTCGGAATAGGCGGCGCTGGCGGTGTCGTATTGCTGGCGGGAAACGGCGCCGCTGGTAAATAGCTGGGAGATGCGCTGGAAATTTCTTTCGGCATCGCGGCGGCGGGCTTCGCCGGAGGTGAGGTCGCCTTTGATTTGGGTTAAGGTGTTTTGGTAGTCGCGGGCGTCGATCTCGATCAGCACGTCGCCTTTCTTCACGCTTTGCCCTTCGTTTACGTTCACCGCTACCAGGAATCCCGGCACTTTCGATGCAAGCATCACGGCATGGGCCTCTACCTGGGCATCGTCGGTGGATACGTACATCACATGATCGTAGAGAAAGATAACGGCGGCGATCGCCGTGGCGATCCCGATGCCGGTAAGAATTTTTTTGCGTTTATCCATGGTTTAACCTCAGTAGAATCGGTGAATTGTTTTTCCGGCCGCGAGCTCCAGCCGGAGTAAAGCTTCGATGGCGCCAAGCTGCGCATTCACGGCGCCGGCCTGAGCACGGTGGAGATCGGTTTCTGCATCGAGCAGGTCCGTATTGGTGCGCGCGCCCACTTTGCGCCCTTCGCGTGCAAGACGGACGTTTTCGTTCGTTTTCTGGATATCTTCTAGGCGCGACTGATATACGGAACAGAAGTAGAGAAACTTTCTTTTCCAGAGATCTAGGTCCTGGTGCGAACGAAGCTGGGCGATCGCCAGGTTTTTTTCGTTCTGCACGAAGGCCTCCACGCTCTGTTTCGAGCGCGCGATGGAAGCGAACCCGTCGAAAATATTCCAGTTCAGCTGTATGCCCACCTGGTAGGCGTCGCGGAAACCGTTACGCCATTCGTCGTTGCGGTTATTGTAGTACTGGTACTGGCCGAAGAGCGAAACCCTCGGCACTAAATGCACGGCCGCGGCGGAACTAGTGAGTTCGGCACTGCGGCTGCGGTTTTCCAGGGCGCGGATATCGTTTCTTTCTGAGGCTACGGCGTAGTCGAGATTCTTCACGAGATCGGGGCTCAGCACCGGCAGGGTTCCGGAAATTTCTCTGTCTTCGGCGGCTTTCCCGAGGCTTTCCCCTAAGGCGTTTTTAGCGATCGCGCTATTATCTTTGGCATTCATCAGCTCGTAGTTCGCCTCACTTACTTGCACTTCTACGCGGAGCACATCGTAGTTCGTGGAAACTCCCGCCTTGCGGAAAAGACGGCTGTCTTTTAGGTGATCATTGAGCGTACGAATATTCTGCTCCGCCACTTGCTCGAGTACCTTCGCGCCAAGAGCCTTGAAGTAGAGGAGGGTAACCTCACGCTCCAGCTGAAAGCGAGACCAGTCCAGATCCTGGTTAGCCGCATCCTCGGAAGCGGAGGCTGCGCGGTAGCGGTTTATGTTGGCGAAACCGTCGAAAATAGGGATCTGCCCGAGCAGGGAGATGGTGGTGGTGGGAACAATCTGGGGAATCGAGCTAGGGCTCCCGTTGAAGCTGATATCGGTGAAGGCGTACTTTTTTTCGAGGAGGCGCTGGCCGGAGGCCGAAACGCTGGGCAAAAAACCCGCGGTGTTTTCAATTTTCTTCCAGTGAGCCTGTTCGCGCTCGGATTCGCTGCGTTGGATACGGGGCGAGTCCTGCAGGGCTTCGGAAATCGCATCCGAGAGGCTTAGGGGCGCGGCTTGGGTGGTAACGGGCAGAAAAAGAAGGGCAAGAAGGAAGGTCATAATCGCCTCGGGAAGCGTTTGGTCTAAATTCACTATACGCTAAAATAGTTCGTAACACAAACCATTTGTGATACGCTCTTTATCGATGGCTAAACCGAAACACAAAAAGACGGTAGCGAGTGTGAGCGAATTCTGCTCCCTCGGCTTTTCTTCCGATACGGTGGTGCACCCTAACCTTAAGAATTACTTCGCGTATTGCCTGTATAAATCCGCCGCGAGGATGAAAGCGATGCTCGACCAAGCCCTAACCGGGGAAGGCATGGTTACTTCTCAGTTAGGAATCCTGCGCATTTTAGAGGGCGATGGACCCATGAGCCAAGTGGAGTTGGGCGGAAGCATGGGAATCGATAAGGCGACCATGGTGAAGCTGCTCGACGGGCTTGAGTCTGATGGTTTGGTGCTCCGCAAGGGCTCGGGCGGAGACCGGCGCGTGAAGCTGATTCATATTACCGCATCGGGGCAGGCGAAAAGGAAGGCTGCATCGCGTCTACGCGAGAAGGTGGAAAAGGAATTTCTAGCGCATCTCACCGAGGCCGAACGCGAATCACTCAAGACGATCCTGCCGAAGCTGTTAAAATAGAAATACCTGCTAAGGTTTCCGCGTTCTGCGCCGAAAAGGGGGTATGACTTCGCTCCTCCGCTCATTGCGCAACTGGCTCCCGACTCGCAGCTCCGACGCCGCGGCCTGCATCGCCGCATTTTTGCGGCAACCCGAGCACGCATGGATTTTGCGCGATGAGCCTTTTCGTAACAGCCTGATTGAATTGCTTTGCGGCTTTCCCCTTTCCGATTTGCAAAATCTCATCCACCGCGAAAAACTCCTGCTCCTCTTCTGTAACCAGCGTATGAGCTGCGCGGTTTATCCGTATGAAGGCCGGTCCCTGATTCTGATTTTCCCCGAGCTCCACGATTTGATGCACTCGGCGCAATACCATCAGGCCCATGCGATTCTCGCGCACGAGCTGGGTCACGTGTTCCATCGCCACGCCAAGATTAGAGTGTCCCCGCTGCAAGCGCAGCTCGAAGCCGACCGTTATGCCTGGGAGCGCGGCCTAGGGGAAGAATTGATTCTGGTTCTACACGGCGAAACGCAGACTCCGGAAGTGCGTAAACGCATCGAAGTGCTTTCGGCGCTCGTAGATAAATCCATCGCCGCCTAAAAGAAAAAGCCCGGAATGCTCTAGGCATCCCGGGCACCAAGAAGGCATTTAGTTCTGCACGGTAACCGTGAATTCGTTGCTCACGGCTTCATATTTTTGGCTATTCGATTGGATACTGGCCGCGATTGAGATTTGGTAGGTTCCGTTAGGCACGGTTGGGGTTCTCCAGCCCATCGTCATCTGCGGGAGCACCATGTCGGCGCCTTTAGTATAAACCACTTTTCCGTCTTTCTTTACGATCAGCTGAAGGCCGGTGAAGGGCACCGAGGAAGAAACGGCATTCACGTCGAACTCCACGCGCTCCTTGATAGGAGCCGCGAGGTTGAGCCCGCTCTTGGGCGCAAAGCTCACCGAGATCGTTTCCGGCTGCTTATTCACTACGTAAAAGTAGCGGGGCTCGGATTTGGCGGTTTTTCCGCCGTGCGAAGCGCTCACGGTAGCTTCATAGCGGCCGTCGGGCATCTTGGTGGTATCCACCTGGAGATTACAGCTCGAAGCCTGGCAGCTCACCGTGCTCTGTTCGCCGGTTTTACCCGCCAGCTGCAGGGAAATTTCCGCGGTGTCGGGGAAGGTGGAGATCGCGTCGAAGGAAAAATTTCCCGAAACGAAATCGTGGTCACGGAGATTCTTGATCGCTACGTCGCCTTCCGCGGCGGGAAGTTCGAAGCCCCAGGTGTTGTCGCCCACGCCGGACTCGTCGTCGTAGCTCACGCGGCCGAAACCGCTTTCGCCCCAGTCGGGTCCCCAGCTATTGCGGATGATCCAGTAGCGGCCTTCGTCGTTGAAGCCGATGATGGAAACCGCGTGGCCGCCCAAGTATTCGCCGGTGGTATGTTTATAAATACCGGTGCCGTAGAGCACGAAATCACCGTAGACGTCGAGCGTGGTCATGAGCGGGCCGTGCTTCAAGGCGGCCTTCACGGCTTCAACGGAACGGGGCACGTTCACGTTCGAAACTTTTTGCGAGCGCTGCGCGGAGTCTGCGCAAATGCTCGAGCACGCTGAATCCACCCCGGTGGCGCCCATCGTGTAGGGCGCGCAGGCTTCATCGGGCACGCCGCGATTTTTCAGGAAGCTGGCGGCACTCGAGGGCCACCAGCCACTTTCGCAGCCGCCGCCGCCGCAGGCGAAGAGCGCCTCGGTGGAGAAGCGCTTATTTAGCCAGGGGTATTGGTGGCTGATATTCATTTGGGTTTCCAGGGTGGCCACGGAGGCGAAGGCCACGCAGCTTCCGCAATTGCCCTGATTGAGCACGGGCGTAACCCAGTTCTGTCCGTCTTTGCTGCGCCAGTCGATTCCGTCGGCGCTCAACTTTAATCCCGCTTGGGCTTTGAAAAGAACGTCCTTGCCGAACCGCACTTTGCCGGGAAATCCCATCATGCGCTTCACTTGGTCCACGGAAAGCTGGTTCACCCAGTTATCGCGGGCAGTCCAAGTAGCTTTTTGCTGCTGGAGCTGCGTCTCCAGGGTTTTGGTATTAAGTACCGCTGCGTTAGCGTTGACGGACAAAACGGCCACTAGGGCCAGAGTGAGGCGTTGCAAATTTCCCATGATTCCCTCCAAAGGTGGATTTGCGTTGTGCACGATGCGCGAGGAGCAACAAAGAGCGTTTTAAAAAGAGTAGCACCCTGAAACAGGAGCACAGCTAACAAAGGTTGAGATCTCTACACGGGCATATTTTTCATGGTCCTTTTTGAGAATTGTTATCAATGAATGGACTTTCCTCGTTAGCCGGCGTAGAAATTTTTATTACTACACGTAACCAGGAGATGAATGGTGAAAACTCTATTTCTTACTTTGGCTCTCATTCCCACCGCTGCTTTCGCTCACGTAGAACCCGGCACCTATACTGGAATCACCGCCGACAAATCGGTTTGCTCCATGTTGGCCGGCGAGCAGTACTTTATAGACGATAAACCGCATCCCCTGAACGAGCGCATCCGCATCACGGTGGACGGCACGGAATTCGTGGTAGGGCACCCAGCGGTGATCGACACTTCGAAAGACCTCGTTTCCTTCAACCACGATTTATTCCAGGGCGTACGCGCGACGAATACCGGCGCCCAAGTTTTGGAAATCGTAATGAGCCACGAAGAAGGTAGGGAAGGCCCCGTTTCCTTCGCGCTCGTGGAGAACTTTTGGAAGACCGGAAAGAAAACCGCACTGCGCTGCGGGGGGCTTACTTATAACCGTTAATTTTTCCGTGTAGCGGGGGAATTCTTCCAAGAAAAGCCGGGATCTACCGAAGAGAAAGAAATGAAACTTCTCGGCTGGAGTCTCGGTTTTTTTTGCGCTTTCTTCGCCCTCGGCTGGATACTTTCCACCGAGTCGCCGCCCGTTTCCGCTCCTCTTTCTCCTCAGCTCCAGGATTCCAGCGCTCCCGTTGCAGTTCCTCCTCCTTCTCCGGGGAAAACTGCCGAGGTTCTTCTGCGCGGCCATGGCGCCGAATTATTTTCCGCTCTCTTCGATGCCCAAATTTTAGGCTCGCAGCGCTTCGCGGATCTCGAGCCCATCCTGAGCGCACGGTTCCGCCGCTCCTATCCGCGGGATGAGCGGGGCTTTCAACTGGAACTAGTGAGCCGAATGGGAATTCTGAAGGCGCTTTCGTCGGCTTACGGGGAGCGAATGGGCGAAGCGGAACGTGCCGCACTATTCGCCTTCTATCGCGGCCTCGCGCTGCGCCCTCGCGAAAATATGCTGGTGCGGCGGCAAGCGCTGAAAAACCTTACGGCTTGGATCAAGACTCTGCCCGAGAAAAAACGCGGGGATCTAATCTCGCGGCTGCCCGCCTCGATCGTGGCCAGCGCGCCTTTCTCGGAGCGTGAGCTAGTGGAAGGAATCTTTTCCGATGCGGAATAAGAGTCCCCGAACAGAACTGCTTTTCGTTGTGGCGCTGGCGGGCCTTGGTCTGGGCGGGTTTGCGCAAACTTTTCACGCCCGCGGCAGTTTGGATCGCCACGTGGCCTCGGCGGCTATAGAATCCCAGAATTCTTACGAGAAACTACGCTGCCTCGGCGACGCCGAATACCGAGGGGCCGCCGTGAAATTAAATATGGATGTGCCCGCGGGCATTTCCATTTGCGAGGACAAAACCCACGGCCCGCTCTCCAAGTTATTTCGCCTGGCCTCCGATTTACGGATTCATTTTCCTGCCACCTGGGCTCCGAGCTTGCAGGCCGATCTCCACGATCCGATCGGCTACCTGGATAAGATGTCGGAAAAAGTGGATTTTGATTTCAGCCAAGTAACCAGCATCGCGTTCAACAAAAAATTCGAGAAGAAGATTTACCTCGGGGGAAGCTTTTTCACGCAGGATCCCCTGGAGGCATTATCGGTGCTGGTGCACGAGGCGCGGCACTCGAGCAATTCCGATCCCGGCCACGTTATCTGCAGTCTCGGAGATATTCCCAAAACCTCGGGCGGTTGCGACGAACGCTTTAGCCTCAAGGAAAGCGACGCCGGCGCCTATTCCTACGGCGCAGCTTTTTACGCGGCGGTGGGCCTCTTCGGCGAAAATCTTTCCCCGGGGGACCGCGAATATATGCTCAGCAAGGCTTTGGCCACGGTGGGAACCCGCTTCAACCGCCTGCCGCCCGCGCTCGCCGCGGCCCACGATCTCGTGGCGATCCTCGATGATCAGCATAATGTTTCCTTCCTGCATCCGTTTTCGCCAGAGCCGGTTCCCCTCGTGCTCTCTTTCCTGAGAGAAGGCGAAACCGTGGAGCGTGTGGAGTTCAGCGTGCGCAATAACGGCCTGATGCTCTTCACCTCGGCCCAGCGATTGGTAACTTGGAGCACCCAAGAGGGGTTCCGTTCTCTCTACAAAGATGTACTCAACCCCGAGGCGAAGGTGCTGGACGCCAATCGTATCCGCGTGCCGTTCGGCGATTATCCATTTTTTAACTTTCTCCTTCCCGACAACGACCTTCGCTACGTTCAGTTCGGCGCGGACGAAGGAAAAAATATCCTCACGCCGTACCCGATGCGCCAGTCGGTGATGAGCGCGGTACCGAACCCACCCGAGCTTTCCCGATTCTTCATGGCCCTCGGGGGGGCGAGCATCTTTCTCGATAAAGGCGGGATTTTCTCGATGGGCGCGCGGTTCGGCAACGAACAGCCGTTCGTGATTCGCCAGGACCTGAATATTTCCACGAGGGCGTGGGTATACGGAAATGGCGGCGTGATGGCGGACTCGCTTTATGCGATCGATGATACCCGCGTTCTTCAATCGGCCACGGTGGAGTTAGTGCCGCTGAACGAATGGGACGACTACGAAGAGGAAAAAATAAGCTGGCATCCTTCCCGATTTCAAGCCGACGGCGCCAAGAAATTTCAGGAAGGGCTGTTCCTGAGAGGCCTGCTCTCTGAAAACGGCCAGCTACGCTTCGAGTCCTTCGACGGCTCCAGGCCATTTACCTGGGCGCTGGGCACCGGTCGCATCGTCGATTTCGCGATTTCCCGCACGCACTCGGTAAGCACCGATATTTTTCCGGTGGGCGATGCCACTGCTTGTGGTTTGCGGGATTCGGTTCGCGAACCTTGGTTCGGCCATTTGCTTGGCCTCGACACCCAGGGCCGTTTGGTAGATGGATCGGACTGCCGCATTCTAGGCCCCCGCACGTATCGCTCTTTGCGCTTAGTGCCAGCCGCGGAGTCTTCGGCCACCGACGAAAAATCTTCGGGCGAACCGGCCCGGTTACAAGTATTTAACGAAGCGGGACAATCGGAGATTCTCCGTCCTTACGAGACGCGCTAGCCCGGTTTTCTTTTCTACGTTACGCTTAGCGGATGAAACTCTCTCGCTCCACCGTAGACGCCGCCCTCGGCAAAATTCCCTGTGATCTTCTCATCAAGAACGTGCGCTACTTCGACGTTTTCTCTTGCCGTTGGGTTTTCGGCGACGTTGCAATCCACGAAGGCATGATCGTGGGCGTGGAACCCGGGTTGAAGGCGCGGCGGGTGTATCAGGGGCGGCGTAGGAAGCTCGTGCCCGGCTTCATCGATGCCCACGTGCACGTGGAAAGTTCCTTGATGATTCCCGGGAATTTTCAGGACGTGGTTCTCTCCCGTGGTACTACCACCGCGGTCTGCGATCCCCACGAGATCACGAACGTGATCGGCGTGGACGGCCTGAAATATTTTCTCGAAGCCGCCGAGGGTATGGCGCTCGATATGCGCGTGATGCTCAGTTCCTGCGTGCCGGCTACGCATATGGAAACGAATGGCGGCGGAGAGGTTTTGGCCGGTCAGCTATTGGGTTTGGCGAGGCACCCTAAGGCCCTCGGGCTCGCCGAGATGATGAACGTGCCCGGCGTTTTGCACGGGGATCCGATCGTGTGGGACAAGCTCGAGGCGTTTCAGGACCATCATATCGACGGGCACTGTCCTTTGCTTACCGGTAAGGAGCTTTCGGCGTATGCCGCCGCAGGGATTTCCAGCTGCCACGAGAGCTCGGGCGCCCGCGAGGCCGCGGAAAAAATGCGCAAGGGGATCGCCTGCTGGATTCGCGAGGGCAGCGTGGCCAAAGACCTCGAGGAGCTTTCGCCTTTACTGAATTTGGCTACCTCTACGAGCATGGGGTTTTGCACGGATGACCGAAATCCACTCGACATCGCCAAAGAGGGACACATCGATCACCTGATTCGCGGCGCGATTAAATACGGCGTGCAGCCGGAGATCGCCTACCGGGCGGCGTCCTGGAGCGTGGCCCGGCACTACGGAATCCGACGGCTAGGCGCGATTGCCCCGGGGTACCGGGCGGATTTGGTGCTGCTCGATGATGCGCGCAAGTGCACGGTGGCGCAGGTATGGAAGTCTGGAATCCGGGTGGAGGATTTGGCGGCTTCTTCTTCGCCAGCGCGTGGATTCCAGAACACGGTGCGCGCCGGCGCGCCCACCGAGGCTTCCCTCGAAGGCCCTAGCGGCCCGGTGCACGTGATCGGCGTGAAGCACGGCCGCATCCTTACGGATCATCTCGTTATGAACAGCGCGGATTCTGGTGTGTCGCGACTCTCGGTACTCGAACGGTATGGCCACGGATCGAAACCCGCGAACGGTTACGTAAAGGGCTTTGGGAAACTCCGGGGCGCCATCGCCTCGAGCGTGGGCCACGATAGCCACAACCTCATCGTGGTGGGCGAAAAAACTTCCGACATGCGTGCTGCGCTGAAGGCGCTCATCGAGAGCGGCGGCGGTTTTTGCGTGGTGAAAGACGGAGCCGTGCAGTCGCAGCTTTCGCTACCGTTCGGCGGTTTGATGTCGAATGAGAGCCCGAAGAAAATAGAAAAATCTTTGCTCGATTTGCAGGCAGCGAGCCGCTCGATCGGTTGTGAGCTGCCCGAGCCCTTTCTGCAGCTGGCTTTCCTCAGTTTACCCGTGATTCCTTCCTTAAAGCTCACGGATAAAGGCTTGGTGGACGTGAATCAGTTTAAGGTGATCGACGTAAGGGCCGGCTAAGTTAGGTATTTTTCCATCTTGTCGATGCCGAAAATCTCTATCGCCGCACGTTGGTTGCAGGAGCGGCAAAGGAGACGTAGATTTTCTATCGTATCCTTACCCCCTAAGGCTTTCGGCACGCGGTGATCCACCTCGAGGGCGTGGCGGGAATCGCACTTTTCGCAACGCCCGCGGGCAAGCACCGCCCTTCTTCTCGCCGCCACGCTTTGGCGTTTTGAAATTTGCGGCGCCGCAAATTTCGTCTGATTTTCGATCACTTGATCGCAGAGAACCTCAAATAGCTCGCCAAGGCTCAGGTGTGGGTAGCGATGAGCGAACAATCCTTTCAATTTTTCGATTTTCTCGAGAAGGCTCTCGTTGGCGACAAAACGCATTTCCACTCGGTCGGCCGCCAAGGGGCGAATGGCGTCGGGCTTTAGGGCTTCTGGTGAAATAGCGGCAAGAATTTTTGCCGCTTCCCGCGTAGAAGTATTTTCTAGTTTTTTAAGGAGAGCGGCTTTTTCCTCAAGAGAGAATTTTTCCCTTTTGAACACGATCTTGGCCATTCCGATATGGGTTAAGGTCAGAGTGCCCGAATGAATCTTAGGCTCAATTTCGGGAATTTCCCTCATTAGTCTCGCCGCGGATATTCTCCGGTAAGCCTGATCTTGGGCGTAGCGGAGCTTTTTAACGGCGTAGTCGAAGAGGGATTTATAGCCTAAAGAGGAATAGAGGCGTCGCCGGTCTATTTCCTGCAGATGCCAAAGAATTTCAACTAGGAGCTCGCGCTCTTGGTGAGCGAGGCGTTCCGTTTCATGCGCAAGTTTTTCATCGGATAGCTGTGTGAGTTTCATCCCGGCCAGCAATCAAAGCGCACGCCACAGCGTGGGAGGCTAACTAAGCAAAGATCCCCGGGAAGCCGGATCGAAGTCCGGAATCCGGACTACTCGTCGTGCCGATCTAGGCCACGCAGCGTACTATCGCACGCGCCCGTAAAGGCATGATTCCGCGCTAGCGTGGTCGGAGCTTTCACGAGCATGCGGCGGATGCCAGGCACGTTCACGCTGATCATGTTTTGAATTTCCTGCTCGGAAGGCGAATGGGAAAAGCCGAGCTCGAATAAAATCGACCAAATTCCATGTTTCCAGTAAGCGTAATCCTCGAACGTTCCGTCGGCCGGATACATCACTTCCGTGGAGTTACCGATTTGATAGCGGCTCTCGAGCGTAGCGGCCTCCACCAACTGCTGGAAAATATCGCCATAGGGCGTGGCAAGATCGTGGGAGGAAATTCCCCAGGGGAAAACCACGGCGGGATAGTGGGTATGGAGAGTAGCGGAGCTCACGATTTTTTCTTTGGCCACGAAATCGGCGAGGGCCCGGGTGGATTTTAGCGAAAAGGGTCCTTCAGTACCGCACGGGCCGGGATAGTCCCGGTTCGGGTCCATGCGGCGGCCGGTGGAGGCCCCCTCGTAACGGTCGCGCTTATTATAGCCACCGATATTCAGTACGGGGATCACGAAGGTGGTTTGGCCAGAGATGGGATTCGCAGCGATTGATTGTGCGAAGGCGAGCGCCACTTCCGTGGAACCGTATTCGTTGCCGTGATGGGTGCCCACCACTAAGGTGCGCACGGGGCCATTGCCGATTTTCAATCCCTGAATTTTTTCGCCGGAGTCGGAGTCGCCCAGAACGAAGGGCAGAGCCGCGGTGGGGTATTTGGCAGCCAGCTGCGCCAAAAAAGTTTTCACGCCCGCGTAGTTACGGTTGGTTTCGGCGAAGGTAGTGAGGGGGAGGAGCAAGCACAAGAAAATGATTTTCATCTATCTAGTAAAGCACGGGGAAATGCCGCCCCACAAATTATTCCGTGGTCACGACCGTAACGGTTACCGTATCAGAATAGGTGCCCGCTCTCGCCGAGCCGAGCGCGCCAATGGTGACAGAAGACGTAAGGACCAAGCCATTCGGGGGGCTCACGCCGGTGCCCGTGGAAACTTGTATGGGCGTAGTATTGCTGCCGTTGAGGTTCACTGCCGAGGAATTTACCTGCAGAGTATAAGGAACCGTATCGGTGAGGGAAGCATGCTTGAGCCGCCCTTGGTTTGCCGACGAGAGGCGCACGCGGTAACCGGCATTATATTTCACTCCGATATCGAAGGTACGTACCGCGCCCGCCGTGAGGGTCCCGAAGTTCATCGTTTCGGTGGTATCGGCCACGTTAAAGGGCGCGCCCGTGGCCATCAGCGAAAGATCGATCTTTTTCGTCATGGTGTACTTAAGTTTTAGATTCTCCGAGTCTTCCAGGGATCCCGATAGGCCTCCCGTATATTCGTACACACTCACCGTATAGGTATCCGAATATTCGCCGAAGCGGTTGTAGGCGACGGTTCCGAGCTGGGGATAGTAGGTATGCACGGTAGAGTTGGGATTGCTCGTTCCGCTGGGAAAGGATCCGTAGATCACGTCGGTGACGGTCGCTGCTTCGGGAAGTTTTTTCAGGATCTGGGTATGGTTGCTGTCGCGGTAGATATTCACGGGAATGGAATAGCTTCCCTGAGAGAGCTTGCGGTCGGCATAGGTGGACGCATTGCCGTAGCCGAAGGTGATGAAATAATCGCAGCCCCCGCTGCCGCTTCGCTTCACAGTGAGATTGAGCGAAGGGGCCGTATTCGGCGTTAGGTCCACGGTGGAGTTCGCCAGGGTCAGGCGTAAGTTATTGCAGCCGGCCCACGAGAGTTTCGCCAGGATTAACAGTAAAAGTATCATTCGTCTCCACCTTCCACGGGAAGCTTGCCTAAGCGCACGATACCACGGGCGCCTTCCGGAACGCTAAACTGGCGATCGCGGAAATTTCCCTCATAGAAATGCAGGCGGTAGGTGCCGGGCTGCAGATTCTCGGCGATGAACTGGCCATGCTTATTCGTGAAGAATACCGAACCGCCTTTTCCTTCCGACGAGAAAACTTCACCCGAGGCTAGCGCGAGCGGTTTTCCCTTGGCCGTTAAAATTCCGATGGCCGTGGCGCTGGCTTCGGCGCCGATCATTACTTCGACGCCGCTTTTGTAGGTGGGCTTCACGTGAAAATATTCTTCGGCCACGCTTATGCCGGCCGGAAGGCGGGAGGTATCAAGGGAGACGGGAGTTTGATAGTAGGAGTTGACCCCGGGAACCACGGCGGGAAGCCAGCCGCCCGCGTAGGCTTCGGCAGAATCACCCTGCGGATTAATGGGGATTTCCTCGCCCCGCGCCGCGCCTCGCGTGGGGAAGATAGCGAAGCTATCGTAGATCGGCCGCGATAGAGAAACGGAGGAGCCGGCCCAAACCAGAGCCGTGCTGAACCCGGCGGTGGTGATATGGTTCGTTTTTCCTTGCTCGCGCGGCATATTGCTTTGGTGGTCTAGGCGGAAATTCGCCCGCTGGGCCACGTAGTCGGCCTGGGCACTCACGCTGTTTTGTTCCGGAGATCGCTGCAGGCCGGCCGCGAGCTGAACGTCATCGTAAGGCTGCCCAGCGGTGCGCACTAAATCTAGGCGCTCCGTTTTTGTGGGGTAATCGTAGCTGCCGTTCACGTATTGTCGGCCGCTCGGTTCTACCCAGGTGAAGGAAAGAAAAACGCGGTGTTCGCGGTGGGCATCGTGGGTATAGGCATAGTTCACCGAGGCGCGCAGGGAGTTGGAGAGGAGCGCCGTGAAGTCGGAGCGTCCTTGCCAGCGATCCACCGGCGAGGCTCGCTGGAATTGATAGAGTCCTCCCAGGCCGAAATCGATGCCGGCATTGGATCGATACAGAGTATAGCCGTCGAGCGACCAGGCGTAGGGATTGCTCGGCTCAGTTACGCCCACCGGCGCGAACCTCCAGCCCTTATACTCGCTTTCGAGGGAGAAACGCAGCGGGTGAAGCTGGCCGCGGTACCCGTCGAGCGTTTGGTAGCGGAGCCGGCCAGCGAGGTCGGGCCGTAGGCCGGCGATGCGGCTCGCGGCCGGAGTGAGGCTGAGGGAGCCGAATTTTCCGATGAGGATGCCCTCCAGGCCTACCAGATTTTGGTGCTCATCGCCCTGGGCGAATAGGCCGCCGGTGAAGCGGTCGGAGAGGCCTTTCCGGTGAAAAAATGAAAAATTTATGTTTTTTCCTTCGTAGTGGCGGCCGGCGCCGAGCGGAGTGGAGGGCGCCCCCACGTGATAGGAAAAAGATTGCACGCCTTTTCCCAGGGCCTGGGAATCGTAGAAAATAGTGAGGTTCACGATTTCCACTTTGCCGAGATCGTCGGTGATTTTAAGGGCCACATTATTGAACCCGCTGGCGAGGGGGAAGTCTTGTACGTTCACGGGCCCGGCCGGCAAACGAAGCTGATTTTGCACGGTGCCGTTCACGATCACTTCCACCTGGCTTGGGCGCTTCAGCAGAAGCTCCGTACGAGAAATCGGCTGCGTGGTGGTATTGGGCTGAATCGCAAATACCCGGGTGATCCCGATCCCGCCGATATTTTTCCCCGATAGGTAGGCTACGGACGGAGTCACCTGGTCGCCTGCGGTGAAGCGAAGCATTTTTTCTTCGGAGTCTTTGATGAGGGCGGTATCGTTTCGCTTCCAGGGTGCGGGATCACGTTCGGTATAGGTGGCGCCGGAATCCAGGACCCACGACTGAATATTTCCCGCAAAATCGAAGGTGGCGCCGAAAGGAAGGCGCGAGCTGCGGCCAGTGGCCGGATACTGAAACGGCTGGCTGGTGCGAAGATTCACGTAGGCGCTCGCGGGGGAGGAGCGATAGGTATTTCCCGAAATCGATTCCTCGCGGGCCACGATATTTTTGGTAAGGATGCGTTTGGCTTGGGGCGGAACCTGAATCGCCAGCTCGAGGGTTAGCGGATCGAAGCGGGGCGAAAGGCCCACGTCGCGCAGCCGCTTGAGCCGGATCACTCCGGCCGATTCGATTTTTGCGCGGATTGATTCTAGACGGGCCGGCACTAGCTCGGGCCCAAGGGAAAGAAGGAGAGGAGAGGCTTCCACCAAAAATTGTTCTTCGTCGGTGCTGGGAAATACCCAGGCTTGCTCTCGCGACTGGCCGTCCACGATGATCGGGGCCACCAGCGACGCGCGCGGGATGGGGGGGCGCGTGCCGGCGGAGGCGGAAAAAGAGAGCAGGAGAAAAATTAAAATGTGCATTTTATTCGAAGCGGATCTCCGCTTTTTTCACGCGAAATTCCTTGGGCACGGGAAAGGTGAACCTGCGGCTGGCGCCGGCCAGGATATTTTGCGCGCGCACCTCGGCCATTAAATTTTCGGGCACATCGTAGCTGCCTTTCTCCCCCACGAATTTAATTTGCAGTTTTTCGAGCACCTTCCGCGCGTTGCCTTCATTTTTCAGCAATAGTTCCGCGTTCCCGTTTTTTCCCGTGCCGGCTGCCGCCACCACCACCCTGGATTTAGCGTCGTTGGGGATCACGTAAAGGGAGGCTACGTACTGGAGCACGAATTTCAAATTCACGTTCACGTCGGCGCGGTTGGTGGGCCGGTTCAGCGTCACGGGCAGCTGGGAGGCTACCAGGCGAAAAGGCAATTCCGTGGTGGGGGCTTGGTCTCCGGTCCACGTTACCCGCACGTTTCTTTTTTGCCCGGCTTCCAGCGTGAGCTGTTCGGGAAAAACGGCGAAGTCCGTGGCAACTTCGGTGCGGTCCTCTTTGCCGTCGATATCGATTTTTCTTTTCATGATCTCGATTTGCACGGCCACCCGCTCTTTGCCGGGATTATCCAGGAGCAAGGTTTGGGTGGCGTTTTTTCCGGAAGGAGAGAAATCAACCACCATCGGAGAAAGACGGAACGCGTGGGCGGGAAGGCAGAATAGGAAAAGGAGGAGGATTTTCATTCATCTATTGTAAAGGGGCCTTCTCCTACGGGGCAAGGATCCGAATTTCGATAGGCCCACCTGTTTTCTGCAGGTAATCGGTGCGCAGCAGGAGCTGCTCGCTCTGCCGGAGCCAGGCTACTTGGCGCCCTTGCTTGTCGCGCGCGCCGATCTGGAAGAGGGCCACGGAGTTTCCCAGGTTCCGGATAGCGTAACCGTCGTTAAAGGGCTCGAATCCGAAGTCGATGGCGGGAACCACGTTTCCCGAGACCAATAGCTGCCCGTCGGCGAATGCGGGAATGCTGAGCAAAAGAAAATAAAGAGTCTGCATACCTAGCCTTCCAACGGGATACCGTGTGGGCATTAGGGATTCGCCACGATAGCGAGGGTGATCGTGTCGCTATAGGTGCCGGCGGGAGCGTTCGCGAAGGCCGTAACGTTAACGCGCACAGGGCTGCTATTGGTGGTGAGCGTTCCGAGCGAAGACACGGTTTTCACCGTGGCGGGAGACACCGCGGGCGAGACATAGGATCCGCCGTTGTAGCTGATTTGGTAGGCGGTTTTCTTCGTGGCGTCCGAGGCCAGCTTGAGCTGGCCGGCGTTCGCCGAAGAAAGGGTAACCGTATAACCGGAGCTATTGTTGGAGGTTTCGGACACGCTCGCCACCAGCTTCGCGGTCTCTCCGCCCGAGATATTTAGGGTCGAGTTATTCGAGCCGTTGGCCGTGATGGCGATGTCGTTTACGAGAGGAACCACGCCCGAGAGGAGCAGGGTGCCCGAAGAGGCCGCGTTGGCGGCCGAAGTCGAGAGAAAAAGAGCGAGCAAGGGCAATACAATCCAGTTGTGTTCGGAAGAACGCATATGAGTTCCTATCTATTAAATATGTTTATGGAGGCGAGGCGATCGTGGCTTAGTTGGCCACGATCGAGAGGGTAACGGTATCGCTATAGGTTCCGGCGGGGGCCGAAGGATAGGCCACTACGTTTACCTTCACGGCGCTCGAGTTGGTGGTTAGGCCCGTGAGCGACGACACGCTTTTCACCTGCGCGGCCGAGGTGGTGGGCGTCATCGCCGATCCTGATCCGTATACCACCGTATAGGTCGTTTTCTTCGAGGCGTCGGATGCATTCCTGAGCTCGCCGGCGTTGGCCGAAGACATCATGATCTTATAGCCGAGAAGATTATTGGAAGTTTCCGCTACGTTGGCTACCGTCACGTTGGATTGTCCGCCCACGATGTTTAGTGAATTGTTCACTCCGGACACCGCAGTAACCGCGATATCGTTCACCGCCGTTACCGAGCCCTGTAAGAGCAGGGTGTCCGTGGAAGCCGCCCAAACGGGGGCCGTATAAAGAAGAAGAAAACTAAGGGCTACTTTTTTCATGGATGGGCACTCCTGGCGTTAGTTGAACCACTCCGTGTGGCTCTCAAGGATAGTAGTGCAACGCGCGTGCCCCGGTGCCGGCTTGGAAGATCAAGGGGTTAGAGCGGAGAAAAAGCAGCGGGAGGGAGACCTGGTGTCAAATGGGACTGTGTCCGGAGGGAGACAGGGGGGACTCCAGAAAAGGGGGGAGCGGAGAGGGAGGCCTGGATTCCAGGGGCAGCTTTACGGTGAAGCGGGCGCCTTTGCCCACCTCGCTCGTCACCGAGATCGTGCCGCCGTGCGCTTCCACGATCTGGCGCACGATGAAGAGCCCAAGGCCCAGGCCACTGATATTATGCTTCGAAACCGCGCGCTCGAAGCGCTCGAAGATTCTCGACTGGCTTTCCTGCGCGATACCAATGCCCTTGTCGGCCACTTCGAGCGTGGCCATGCCGTCTGCCTGCGAAAGGAAGATTTCGATCGGGCTGCCGGCGCCATATTTCATCGCGTTGGTAAGGAGATTTACGAGAACTTGCTCGAGGCGGAATTTGTCCCATTTCCCGCTCACTTCTTCCCCGAGGTGTAAAGAGAGGCTGTTGCCCGAATTGGCCAGCTGCGGGGAGAAGCGCTCCGTAACTTCCTGCACCAGCGCCCGCAGGTTCACCGGCTCCGCCTGCAAGCTGAGCTTGCCGGCGCGGATGCGGGAAATGTCGAGCATGTCTTCCACGAGGCGAACCAGGCGATCAATCTGCACGTTGTTATTATCGAGGAACCGGCGAAATTTCGTGGATTCGGGAGCCTGTGCGGGTTCCCGGTCGAGCAGCCGGCGGGTGAGCTGGGTTTGCAGTTTGAGCGAGGTTAGCGGGGTACGCAACTCGTGGCTGCAGATCGATAGGAAATCGTCGCGGGCCGCTACGGCCTCCCTCGCGTTCTTGAAGAGGAGAGCGTTATCCACGGCCACCGCGGCCTGAGCGGCTAGGCTCAGCACAGCTTTCTCATCGCGCTCCGTAAACACTCCTGGTTTAGGATGCCCGAGAAAAAGGCCGCCGAGCACTTCGCCGGAACGCGAGATTACCGGCACGGCCAAATAGGACTTAACGGGTAAGTGCCCTTCGGGCATGCCCTTGAAGGGAGCATTTTTTCCGTAGCGGGGATCCTGGGTGATATCATGGCTGCGCACCACGCTGGCGCCGGTAAAGGTGGGCGCGAAAATCTCGGTGGCCCGGGGCATGGGGAAATGGGAAAACTTTTCCCGGGGCACGCCCGAGATTGTATAGAGCGTGTAGGTATCGCCGGCCGGGCCAACTTGATTGGCGAAGAAGGCGCCGAACTTTGCGCGGGTGATGGAGGTGGCGGCGTCGTTCACGGCCTGCATCAGGCGCTCTAGATCGAGCTCAGCCGAAATGATCCGGCCCACTTTATTGATGGTTTCGAGCGTGGTGAGGGAAAAGTTTCGGTCGCGCACGGCGGCTCGCAACTCAGTGGCCAGTAGTTCCACTTGCAGCCGCGCCGCGGTTTCTTCGTTTAGCCGGGTGCGCTCGGATTCCATCCGCCGCTTGATCGTGAGGAGGATCCAGAAAGCGGCAAAGCTGAAGAGGATTCCCACGCCGGCGATGAAGAGTGTGGCATAGCGGGAAGTGAGCGGGGTGAAAGGGGGCAGGGTGCTTACGTAGATAGTCCAGGCATGCCCGTTCACGAAAATCGGAAAAGTTTCCTGCAGGCGCGGGCGGTTGCCGAGCCCGAATTCGATCTGGTCGTCGCTATCGTAGAGAAGGGAGGCGGGGCTCGGCGCATTTCCGTCGTAGATCTCGAATTGCACTTGTTTGTAGGGGGCCGAATCTTCGCTGAAAATATTTCCGAAGAGATCCTGGCTGCGGAAAGGGCTGTAGAGGTAGCCCTTCAGTTTTTCCCTCCGCTCGCTTTCGGTGGATGGAATTACTTTATTGAGGAAAAGCGGGAGGTAGAGCAAAAAACCGGTTTGGCTTTTTTCACCGCTACTTTGCAGCAATTCTACTTTTCCACTGATGGTGGCCGCCCCTGTATCTCTGGCCTGGGCCATCGCCGCTTGCCGGACTGGATCGGTAGAAGGATCGAAACCGAAAGACCTCTGGTCCTTCCAGTTAAAAGGCTCGTAATAAAGCGTGGCGAAGTACTCCTCGCGGGGGGTAGTGGGCCAAATTTCATAGTCGGGAAATCCCTGCGCTCTTACCCGGCGCGTATGCTCCGCCAGTTTATTCTTCGGTACCAACAGCGAATAACCCACGCCACGCAGCCCCGGCGAGCGCGCGAAAAGGTTCGAGTTGGAAAAAAATTCGTGAAATTCTCCGCGGCTCACTTCGTCGCTGGCGGCAAAAAAGGCTCGGGTATGAAGGAGGGCATCTTCGTAGCGCTGCAGGCGAAGATGAATTTGTTCTTCGATCTGGGAGGTCAATTCCTTAAATCGGCGGCTTTCCTCGCTGGCCACGTCGGACTGGATATAGAAGCTGGCTAAAGCCGTTAAGCACAGGCCAACGGTTAGGGCGACGATATGAGCTCCTGCGGGCAGGAAATGATCCTTTAAGGGTTTAACTTTCTGCATGCAGTGGGATTTAATTTAACCGTAATGCGGCTTTTTGGCGAAGGGGTGCGGCAGCTTTGTTGCTATCGTTTTCTTTAGAAAATCGCTATTCATTTCAAATATTTTCGTCTCCCTCCCCAGAAAGTGACCATACGCTCCATGACCCTATTTTTCTTCCTTCTCCTTCCCATTTTTGCACTCGCAGAAGAGCCTACCCGCACGGAGGCGCTGCAAGATCCGGTGCTGGCCGCCACGGAATCTAGGCCGTTGCCCGAAAGCGGGAAGTTCCGCTCGCTCGTTCCGCTCGGGGGCTATAATCCCACCTATAAGGTTTTTCTCGGCGGAGGTTATTTTCAGAACAAGGTGACCGACGGGGAAAAGAAATACGAGTTCGGCATCGTGGGAATTTTCGCCCAGGCAAAAGCCACGAAACTGGAGGTCAATTGGCATAGCTACTTTTCCCGTTGGTGGCGGATGGACCTGCGAAATGAGCTTTCCAACGGCTTCGAGTCCAACTACGGCCGCGGCAACGAAACGAAAGTAGAGGATCGCGTGGACGTGCTTTTCTGGAAGGACGAAACGGAAGTGTATTTCCCTTACAGCTTTAATTCCCGTTTCTCCATCGGCCCAGGATTCGAGCACCGGGCGCGTCGCAATAAGGCGGAATTTCGTTCCCAGGAAAGCCTTCAGAAAGATCCGATTGAACCCGAAGAATTCGTGGTGGCGGCTGGGATTAAGCAGGAGCTGGATTACCGGGATATTCCCTCCAACCCTTCACTGGGCTGGCACCAAGGCTTCCGCATTACCCATGCTTTTCCCTATAAGGGCCCGATTCACGCGCGTTCCACCACTTTCGACTGGGATTTCGATATTTTTCAGTACGTGATCGACCGCGACCTCGTGCTGGCCCATGCGCTTTCGGGGGGCTTCATTCTCGGGGAGCCAACCTACCTCAACGAGTTTCGCCTGGGAGGAACGGATCGCCTGCGCGGCCACTTTTACAATCGGTTCCGGGGCAAGAAATACTACGTGGAGCAAAGTGAGCTGCGCTTTCCCATCTATAGTTACGTGAGCGGCGCCTCCTTTCTCGAATTTGGCGAAGTTACCGACAAGCGGTTTTCCCGCGCCCACGTTACCTACGGAGCCGGCCTGCGCATTGGGCTGCCACCCGATAAAATCTCGAAAATCCGCATAGATTACGCCGTGGCGCGGGACCAAAAAGGCGTATTTGTGGATTTCGGCCACGCCTTTTAGGAAGTGAAAATTTGCTGGAAATTACCGACAAACTGGATTGAAGTAGGCCCCATGCAAATCAACGAAGAAAGAAAATTCCTCCACGATATCGCCTCCCCCCTGGGGGCGCTCTACATCACCCTTCACTCCCTGGTGGAAGAAGCCCGCGAGCAGGAAAACTCCCCCATGCTCGAGCGGCTCGAGCGCTGCTACGGTCTTTCTAAGAAACTCAACGAACACCTCAATACCCGCCGCGAGAAACTTCAGCAGGGCGATAGCTAAGCTTCGCTAAGACGCAATTGCCAGTTGACGGTATATGGGGTTTAG
The DNA here is from genome assembly GCA_050246755.1 of Bacteriovoracia bacterium. Taxonomy (GTDB): domain Bacteria; phylum Bdellovibrionota; class UBA1018; order CAIPTA01; family CAIPTA01; genus JAKFYM01. The sequence goes on along the minus strand of JBFWVL010000001.1, from coordinate 555,826 downwards.
AGATATTAACCCACCCATGCAACGTGGATTTTCCATCGTAGTCGAAACTTTTGCCTGTGCCCTGGTGATGATCGCCCGAGCCAACATGGCCCGTAGGGCGTTGAAGCGCCGTGCTCCCGCCCGCCTTCGCTCCTCCTATTAATTTCCGCACCACTTGTGCGATCCCTTTTCCTCGGCTCTCTTGACGATCGCGCCGCGTCTCTGTTGCTATTTAGGCATGAACAAATTTCTATTTCTTGTGCTTCTTTCTTCCACCACTTTTGCCGCCGAGAACTTTCACTACGTTTCGGTGAGGGGGGAGGGTGAAATCAAAGTGAAACCCGACCTCGTGAACGTTCAGCTGCAGGTTCATACCAAGGCCCGCGACGCAAAGGCCGCGCAAGCGAAGAACGCCAAGGAAATGGCGCGCGTGATGGAGCTGCTGAAAAGCGAGCTGAAAATCGATGCCAAGGACATTCAAACCTCCGGTTTTCGCGTGAATCCCGAGTACTCCTACGAGAACAATAGGCAGAATTTTCTCGGCTATACCGTGGACCACGGCCTCGCCATCACCTATCGCAAGCTTGAGAAGCTCGGCGATATGCTCGATGGTCTAGTGGGGAAGGGCACGGAAGATGTTTCGGTGCAGCTCCAGGGCCTCACGTTCGATACCGAAAAACGCAAGGAAGTGGAAGTGCAGGCGCTCGAGCTCGCGATGAAGAATGCCCAGGCCCGCGGGGAAGCCCTCGCCCGCTTCGCCAAGAAGCCGATCCGGGGCGTGCTAAGAATTTCGGACAGCTCCGTGAACTACCAGCCCTACCGGCCGATGATGGAGATGCAGAAGATGGCAAGGTCTTCGGTGGCGGACGCCACGGTGGTTTCGGCGGGAGAGATTTCGGTTACCTCGAACGTAGCCGTAGACTACGAGATCGAGTAGAGCAGAAATTTGCGGCGCCGCAAATTTCGTTCGGTTTCCGGACGGCTAATATTGCTCGCGGGAACCGGGAAAGATCTGGCAGCGGTGCGGCGGATCGAGCTCCTTGATGGAACCGTAGCAGAGATCCGAGAGAAAGGTTCCCTGGATTCCAATCACGGGCTTCCCGCCGGGCCCTTCCGCAAGGGGAGCCACGGAAACCACGTCGGCTCGTTCCGCGTGGTTTGAAACGATTCCCCAAACCCTTCCCTCTTCATCCACCGCTGGGCCCCCGGAGAGGCCGTCGAGAAATCCATCCGCGGGGCAGTGGAGGAGGTAAGCGCTGCCCCCTCTGACATTTTCCCCGTAACCTAAAAAGCGGCAGCGAAAAGTGGAAAACTTGCTGCCGCGGATTCCGGGGAAGCCCGCGAGATAGAAGTTCTGGCCCGGCGCGGGCTTCTTTTTGGCGTCCACTAGGCGAAGGGGCGCCTTCGTGGATTTGATTTCCTTAATTACTGCATCCGCGGCGAAATCAAAGCGCTCCACGGCGCGAGGAAAAAAGTGAAGCTCCGGATTATAGTCGATTACGAGGGAATGCAGCTCCTCGTCGTATTTGTCCTCACCGCTGCCCGTAACGTGCTGGGCGGAGGCAAAGAAATGCTTTCCCTGCGCCGAAAAATGGAAACCGGTACCTTGGTACATAGTATCGGGCGCCCGCGCCAGCGAAGTGGCTTCTTGGAGCGCCGGCAGAATTTTTTCCAAAGTGCATACTCGCCCGGAGATTTTCTGCAAGGCTGCTTCCACGGCCTCAGATCTTTTCTTCGTTAAAGCCTGGGCTCGCTCGACCGCTTTTTGGTTTTCTTGCCAGGCCTCCATCAGCGCCTGCACACTTTTCTTTTCTTCTTCTTTGAGGCGTTTCGCGAGCGCAAGCGCTTCCCCGGGTTTGATCGTGCCGTATTCGGGTTGGAGGCAAGCGGGCTGCAGCAGCACGCGGCTCACCGCCGCCGACCCAGTTTCGGCGAGCAGGTCTGCGCCCGCCCGGCAGCTCACGGCGCAGGGATGCTCGGCGGTGAGTTTAGAGTCGGACCCGCCGTTTTTCTGCACGCAGGCCTGGATGCAGAGAGCCTTCTCGGTAATTTCTTTTATCGAAAAAGGCTCCTTAATTTCCGCTACCGCCTTGGCGTAGTCCACGTAGAAATCGATCGATTTTTGCGCTTGCGTATGGCGGTAACGAAGCGCATCGCCGGCGAAGCGCACGTCTTCCACCTGGCCGCAGTTGAGATTCCCGGAAGAGGGAAGGTTTTCGAATTTTTTGTAAGCGGCTTCGAGGAGCGGACTGGCTTCGGCATATACTTTCAGCGTGGTATTCAGTTCTTTCACGGCCGACTGCAGGGCTTCGATATCGTTCCGCGCCGCCATTCGGATCTGTTCCTCGCAGAAGCCCGGGTCCACTTTTTCCGCGATCGTTCGCCCGAGGCTTACCACCGGTTCCTGCAGCGCCGGCCGGCGGTCACAGTCTATGCAATCGGGCTGGGCGAAAACCGTTGGGCTCAGTAATAGCAGTAATAAAATTCCCATCTTATCTTATCGGCGGGCCCCCCTGGCGCATTAAACCAGAAAGCGCCTTTACACGGAGTATGGTAGAAGAGGCCCATGAAAAAGCACTTTTGGGTACAAGACGGTTTTGCCGCCGAAGCCAAAGCAATGCGCGGAGTATTCGAGGAACGTTTTAAGAATCCCCGGGCGGCCCGCAGCGATCGCTTCGTATGGGACTATTGGCATGTGCCCGATCAATACACCCTCGTGCGCACCCCCGCGGCTTCGTTTTTCCCGCAGAAAATCTTTCGCTCCTTTCTTGGCCGCCTCGGGAGTTGGGCCCGGGAAACCCTGGGCTGCACGGCGCTCACGCCGCCCTGGCTGAGCTACTACGTGGAAGGCTGCGAGCAAAAGCTGCACTCGGATGTGCCGCATGGTCCCTGGGCTTACGTATTTTCTCTTTCCTCCCAAAAGCAGGTATTCCGGGGGGGCGAAACCCTGATCTTAAAGCCCGAAACTCTAAACTATTGGCAAAACTTCCAGGATTCTCAGGACAGGGAAATCAAAAGCTTTGTGGACCGTATCCAGCCTCGATTTAATCGCCTCGTGGTTTTCGATCCGCGCTTTCCCCATGGGGTAACGCCGGTAACCGGCACCCAGGATCCACGTGAAGCCAGGCTGGTGATTCACGGGTGGTTCACGGATCCTAAGCCTTACCTCGAGGGCGCGCTGACGGCGCGGCAGGTGGCGCCGGTATTGGACGAAGCGGTCGGAAACTTCGTGCACGCGCTCGCTCCGTACGGGCGGTGGCATGGGATTCTCAGCTTGCGCCTGAGCGTGAGTTCCAGTGGAGCCGCGAAGCTGGAAAAAATTCTGGCCGATACCCTGGTGCCCGTGAACGCGGATCCACTGGGCGAGAAACACGTACGCAAAGAGCTGCTTAGATCCTTTTCTACGCTCCGCTTTCCGCGTGCGCGGAGCGGCACGGCCATCACTTTGCCTCTGCTCTTTCGCTAACTTTGGTGGTAGCTTGGGGCCGTGTTTGAACGAATCCTTCGCCTGAATATTCGCTACCGCTGGGTAGGCCTTCTCCTGGCTCTCGCTCTCGCCGCGCTCGGCATGAGCCACGGGCTCGACTTGCCGATCCGCCTTTCACTCGCCGATCTTTTGCCCGAAAACCGCGAAAGCGTGGTGGACCTCAACGCCGTATCGAAAGAGGTAGGGGGCGTGGGCTACCTGATCGTGCTCGTAGGACCCAAAGAGCACCCCGAGCAAGACCTGCCGAAAATCGCGGCGCAGCTGAAAGAGAATCCCGAGATCCGCTATACGTTCTACGAGCGCGAGGAATATTCCCTGCGGGATAGAGCGCTCTATCTGCTGCCCGAAAAAGATTTCGAAGAAGTGCTCGATGCCGGAAAGATCATTCTCAATAACGGCAAACGCGGCCTCATCGACCTCGGCCTCGAAACCGAAAGAGACCGCCAGCAGAACTTACGGCGCGCCAAGGCTCGCCTGAAGAAATTGGGCGACGCAAAGGGCGAGCGCTTTTTTCTTTCGGCGGATAAGCGCTACGCCATGCTGCTCGCCAAGCCCACCTTCGATTCGGAAGACTTAGGCCGCTCCACCAAGCTGGTGGAAGAGGTGGGCGCCAAGCTAAAGCTCAGCGATCCCGGGCTGCCGCTCCAGCTCGTGGGCCGCTATATCGATAAGGTGAACGACACCAAACAAATCGAGCGCGATATCGGTTTCACCTCGTGGATATCCCTGGTGGGGGTGGCCCTCGCCCTAATCTTCGGGCTCGGCTCGGTGCGCGGCTCGGTGCTCACCGTATTGGCCGTGAGCGTGGCGATGGCCTGGACTCTCGGTGCCGCGCGCCTGCTCGTGGGGCAAATCAATATTCTCACGGGTTTCTTGCTCGCCATCCTCGGTGGCCTGGGGGTGGAATATGGAGTTCACCTGATCCGCCGCTACTATCAGGAACTGACTTCCGGGCATTCCCGCGAAAGCGCGCTCGAGCATGCCTACCTGCAAACCGGCCGCGCGCTTGGCTCGGCGGCCATCACCTCGGCGGCGGCTTTTCTTATTTTGTCGTTCAGCGATTTTCGTGGATTTTCCGAGTTAGGAAAAATCGCGGGCGTGGGCGTTCTCTCTATTTATCTTGTTTACCTATTGGTATTCCCGGCGATGGTTTTCGTGATCGGCGCCGCACCCCGCTTCGGCCAAGTGCGGGAGATCTTCTCCTTCTATCCGATCGGTCCCAAGCTGCGGTGGGTTATCCCGCCCTTCCTGCTGCTCTGCCTTTGGGGCGCATGGCATGCCGAGTTTGAATATGATTTCAAGCGCATGCATAACCTCTCGAAGGAAACCCGGGAGCGAAACCAGTTCGTGAATGATATCTTCGGGCGTTCCTTCACCCCCGCCGCTATTTTGGCCAAGGATCTCACCCAAGCCCGCCAACTAGAAAGCTGGCTGCGCGATCCACTGCGCAAAGAGATCATTCAGGACGCTATTTCCATCCAGCGCGTGCTGCCGCGAGATATGGCCGACCGGCTCGATGAAATCGAGCGCGTGGAATCGCGGCTCGGGCGGCTTACCGATCAGGAATTGAGCGAGAAATCCGGCATGGCCGCCGCCGACGTGCGCCAGCTTCTGGCCGCCAAGCCCTATACCCGCCGCGATCTTCCTCCTCAGCTAAACGATGCCTTCGGCAAGAGCGGATTCATCGTGCTGGCCTACGCGGCGAAGGATCTCGATCAGGCCGCGAATTTGCGCGGCTTTGCTTCTTTGCTCGCCGAGGCCCGGGCGAAGTTTCCGGGTGCACGCATCGGCAGCGACGTGCGGATCTTTGCCGAAATTCTTGATCATATCACCCACGATGGTGTGATCATCCTGCTCGTTTTCCTGGCGGGCGCATTCTTCGTGATGGGCCTCGATTTCCGCAATCTCCTCGATGCGCTGGACTTAGAGCTGCAACTGATCACGGGCATTTTCTTGCTCGTGGCGTTCATGGGGCTCGTGGGCGTGCGTTTTTCGATCCTCAATATCGCGATGGTACCGGCCGTGCTCGGCGCGGGCATCGATATGGGCGTGCACGTACGCCACCGGGAACGCGAAGGATTTGGGGCCCTGCCTTCGGCGCGTTTCGTGGCCCAGGCGGTTCAGCTTTCGGCGCTCACTACGATCATCGGCTTTGGCTCGCTATTTTTCGCCGAGGCCGGAATGCTCAAAGGCATCGCCTGGATCTCCGTGCTCGGCCAGCTCGCGATGTATATCGTGTGCATGGTGATTTGGCCCGTATATCGCGGGGAACGCGTGCGCAGCGCGGATCGCGCCGTCTAGATTTATTCTTCGAGAGCTTTTTTCAGCTTCTCTTCCGTGTCCATGGCTTTCTTCATGGAGTCGGTGGGCTGGCGCACCATGTTTTGCCCGGCGGTGATTTCGCTATTGGCGGGAAGCGCCACCGTAACCTGATTTCCATTCACGGCCGTTACCGCGAATTGAAAGGGCGAGCGGTAGTAGTAAAGCTTGTCTCCGGCTTTCAGACCTGCGGTTTTTCCTTCGAGCACGGCTTGCTGGCCTTCCACCTTTTTCACCGTGAGCATGTCGTCGATCGTATTTCCGGCGAAGGCGGGAAAGGCGATAAGTGAAAGAGCCATTAAAAGAAAATTACGCATAGGTACCTCTACCTTTAGGATAGCGCCCTTAGCCCGGGAAAGCTATATGGCTTAAGTGATTGATACCTATGGTTTTTATGGCTATTTTGAGCCTGGCGAAATCGCCCGGCATTTCTCTTGCCGTTCCCCAAGTATCTGGATAATTTTGCTGCATGAAAATCTTTTGCTTATTTTTCCTCCTGGCCTCCACTTCTTTTGCCGCCGATCTAAAGGTGGCCCTAATTTTAGACAAAGGCGGGCGCGATGATAAATCCTTTAACGCCGCCGCTTATGCCGGGGCCGCCAAGGCCAAAGAAGAGCTCGGCATTCAACTGAAATACGTGGAAGCCACCGACGACGGCGCGATCGAAACCACCATGCGCTCCTTCGCCCAGAAAAATTTCGACCTCATCATCGGCATCGGATTCGCGATGGCCGAAGCCACGAAAAAAGTAGCTACCCAGTATCCCAAGCTCCACTTCGCCCTCGTAGACGGAGAAGTAAAATTGCCGAACGTGCGCAGCCTGCTGTTCGAGGAGCACCAAGGCAGCTACCTCGTGGGCGCCATCGCGGGTTTAACCACCAAGACCAACCAAGTGGGATTTCTCGGCGGCATGGACGTTCCCCTCATCCGCCGTTTCCAGATGGGATTCGAGGCGGGGCTGAAAAAAGTAAATCCTAAGGCAAAACTCGTAACGAGTTATACCGGCGTTTCTTCCGAGGCGTGGAATAATCCGGCGAAGGCCAAGGAGCTCGCGCTTACGCAGTATAGCCAAGGCGTGGATATTATCTTCGGCGCGGCCGGAGCTTCCAACTATGGGTTATTCGACGCCGCCGAGGAAAAGAAGCTCTTCGCGATCGGCGTGGATTCGAACCAGAACTGGGTGAAGCCCGGTTTCGTGCTCACCTCGATGCTCAAGCGCGTGGACGTGGCCGTGTTCCGGGTAGTGAAAGAGCTCAAAGAAGGAAAATTTACCGGCGGCACCGAGCGTTTCGGCCTCAAAGGCGAAGGCGTGGATTATGCGCTTGATAAATACAACGAGAAGTTGATCGGCGCCGACGTGAAGAAGAAAGTGGACGCCATCAAGGCGGAGATCATTGCCGGAAAAACTCAGGTTCCCGACTTCTACAAGAATGGCAAAAAGTAATTTCGAGATCGAGCTGCGGTCTATCGCGAAGGCCTTCGGGGCCTGCGTGGCCAATGAGCTCGTGAATTTATCGGTTAAGAAGGGCTCGATCCACGCGATCGTGGGGGAGAATGGCGCCGGTAAAAGCACGGCGATGAAGATCCTCTTCGGGCAATTCATCCCGGATTCCGGAGAAATTTTTCTGCGTGGCGAGGCGAAATGCTGGCGGTCCCCGGCCGACGCGATCGCCGCCGGCATCGGCATGGTGCACCAGCACTTCATGCTCGCCGGGAACCATACCGCCGTGGAAAATATCTTGCTTGCCAGCAAATCGTTTTCGCTGGCGCCGCTAGACCGCCAAACCGCGCGGACGCGGCTAGAAAAACTGCTCGGCGATTTTCACATGGAAGTGGAGCTCGATAGCCCGGTGGAAGATTTGCCCGTGGGCATGCAGCAAAGGATCGAAATCCTCAAACTGCTCTACCAGAACTCCGAGATCCTGATCCTCGATGAGCCCACGGCCGTGCTCGCGCCGGGGGAGATCGCTTCGCTGTTCCGCACGCTGAAGCAAATGGCCGCCGAAGGGAAAACGATTCTGATTGTTACTCATAAGCTCAAGGAAGTGATGAATGTTGCCGATCGCGTGACCGTATTCCGTGCCGGCCGCGTGGTGGCCGAGCGGGAGATCGCGGGCACGAGCGTGGGCGAGATCGCCAGCTTGATGATTGGCCGCGAGCTCGCGAAGGTGGAATCGTTGAGAAAAGAGACAGGCACCGACTTCGTGCTCGAGCTCAAGGGCGCAAGGCCCCGCGATAAGCATTCCCGTCTGAAAGAAATAAGTTTTCGCCTGCGGGCCGGTGAGATTCTCGGCGTGGCCGGGGTAGAAGGCAACGGCCAGACGGAATTGATTCGTTTACTGCGTGATCCGGCCCGCGAAATGGGCTCGGGGGAGCTTAGCCTTCTGGGAAAACGCGCGGAGAAATTCAACGGCAGCCGCATGCGGGCCGAGGCCGTGGGCTTTTTCCCCGAAGACCGCCTGGCGGAGGGCCTTCTGCTGGATTCTCCGCTCACCGAAAATTTCTTCCTCGGAAAATCCCGCCGGCCCGAATTTCGCCGGGCAGGGCTATTGAACCGGGGCGCGGTGGCCGCAGCCACGCAGGCGGCGATCCGGGAATACGACGTGCGGCCCGCCGATGTCGGCGCGATCGTGCGCGGCCTCAGTGGCGGGAATCAGCAGAAATTAGTGGTGGCCCGGGAGCTTGGCGATCGTCCGCGGTTCTTGCTCGCCGCCCAGCCCACCCGCGGGGTGGATATCGGCGCCATCGAATTTATCCACGGCAAGCTCCTCGATCTACGAAATTCCGGCGCCGGCGTTCTGCTTATTTCCTCCGAGCTCGATGAAGTGCTGAAACTTTCTGATCGCTTGCTCGTGCTCTACCGCGGAGAAGTGGTGGGCTCCTTCCTAAAAGGAGATTTTAACGAGAACCGTATCGGTCTTTTGATGGCGGGAGGAGCGCGGGAATGAGTCGCTCGCTCCGGCATTTTTTGCTCGCCATCGGCGGTTTGGCCATCGGCCTGGCGCTCGGGCTCGTGGTAGCCGGGCTCGCCGGCGAAAAGCCCCTCGATATTCTGCTGATCATCGGCAAGAGCGCATTCGGCTCCCGCTACGACCTCGGCGTCACGCTCTACTATTGCACGCCGCTCATTTTCACCGGCCTTTCGGTGGCGGTGGCTTTTCACGCGGGGCTTTTTAATATCGGCGCCGAAGGCCAGCTCAACGTGGGCACGCTTGCGGCCACCGTGGCGGCGCTTGCCGTACCGGGTTTACCGCCGGTAATCGCGCCTCTTTTCGCCGTCTTCTGCGGGATGATGGCCGGAGGGCTCTGGGCTTGGATCGCTGGCTGGCTGCGCACCGTGCGCGGTAGCCACGAAGTGATCACCACGATCATGATGAACTTCATCGCTTCTGCCCTCACCAGCTGGGCGGTTACCGCGCGCCTGCAGAATCCCGAGAGCCAGAATCCGGAAACCCATTCCGTAGCCGCCGCTTATTTTTTCCGCACGGTGGATCCGCTCGCGCAATGGTTCGGCGATGCGCCGGTGAGCTTGGCTTTCCCCGTGGCGGTGCTGGTGGCGGCGATTGTATGGGTTTTTCTCTACCGCACTTCATACGGTTTCGAGCTGCGCGCCTGCGGGCAAAACGAAAGGGCCGCCGCCGCCTCCGGCATCAACGTGGCCCGTACCCGCCAAATGGCGATGTTTCTGGCGGGGGCACTCGCCGCGGGAGTGGCACTCAGCGAAGTATTCGGTGCCGCGGGAAAATATAAGCTCGGTTTCTCACCCGAATTTGGCTTCATCGGGATCGCGGTGGCTTTGCTTGCACGCAGCAATCCCATGGGAGTTCTTTTTACCGCCTTTTTGTTCGCTGCCCTTCATAAGGGGGCCGCTGATCTTGATATCGAAACCGAGAATGTTACCCGCGATCTCTCCCTCGTGATCCAAGCCTTGGTGATTCTGGCGGTGGCGATTCTTTCTTCGGTGAGAATAGGAAGGACGAAGAAACCATGACCGGCCTGCTTCTTAGCATTTTGCGCCTAGCCACTCCGCTCGTGTTCGCTTCCCTCGGTGGTCTCTTCAGCGAGCGTGCCGGTGTGATCAATATCGCGCTGGAAGGTTTTATGCTCGTAGGCGCCCTCGCCGGCGCGGTGGTGGCGCTCTCCACCGGCTCGGCGCCACTGGGGTTTCTCGCGGCGGGGATTGCCGGGGCACTGTTCGCGATGGTCTACGCTGCGGCCGTGATCCACGGCCGTGCCGACCAAGTAGTGGCCGGCACGGCGATGAACCTTCTCGCGATGGGTCTCAATCCGCTCGTGCTCAAGCTGCTCTACGATTCCACCGGCGGCAGTCCTTCGCTTCCCCTTGAAGCGCGTTTCCAGGATTTCCCGCTCTGGTTCGCCTGGATCATGGCGCTCGTGGTTTGGGGTATAACCACGCATACGCATTTCGGCCTGCGCATGAGTTTCGCCGGGGAGAAGCCCGAGGCCCTCGAGGCCGCCGGTTTTTCGGTGAAGAAAATTCGTTACGGGGCCGTGATGCTTTCCGGAATGCTGGCCGCTTGGGGAGGCGCGAGCCTTTCGCTATTCCTCGCTTCGGGCTATTCCCGGAATATGACGGCCGGTCGCGGTTTCATGGCGCTGGCCGCGCTGATCATCGGGAAGTGGCGTCCGCTCTATGCCGTTTTGGCCTGCGTGTTTTTCGGTTTGATGGAAGCGATCCAAATCCGCGCACAAAACGTGGATCTCTTTCTGCCGAGTCAGTTCATTCAGGCTTTGCCTTACCTAACCACGGTAATCGTGATGGCCGGCTTCTTAGGAAGGTCTCGTCCGCCCAAGGCGCTGGGTCAGGCCCTCTAAAATAAAGAAGGCTCGGAGCGGTCACCCCAGACCGTATCCCCGAGCCCCACATGGAAGTCCCCTGAAATCCCCCCATGTTACTGTCCTATACTTTATCGGACCTAATACCGTGTAACTTGAATGGCTAAGTGGCTGTAATTGCTGAAAATTAATAGTATTTTTCCGGCCTATTCTTTTGCCTCCGCTGGCCAGGTATAGAGGGGGGATGCAGGAGCAATGGGACGTGATAGTGCTGGGCGCCGGGGGCGCCGGAATGATGTGTGCCGCCACGGCCGCCCGCCGCGGCCGCCGCACGCTGGCGCTCGACCATGCCGATAAGCTCGGCAAAAAAATCCTGATCTCGGGCGGGGGGCGCTGTAACTTCACCAATACTGGCGCCGGCCCCCATGCCTACTTTTCCGAAAATTCCCATTTCGCCAAATCGGCGATGGCCCGTTTCACGCCGGCTAATTTCGTCTCCCTCGTGGAAAAGCACGGGATTTCCTACTACGAAAAAAAGCTGGGCCAGCTCTTCTGCCACGATTCGGCCCAGTCCATCGTGAGCTTGCTGCGCGAAGAATGCGACGAGGCCGGCGCCGAAATCCGCCTGAACACGAAAATCCTCGGCGTGGAGAAAATTGAGGAAGGTGGTTTCCGTTTCCGTCTAAATACTTCTAGTGGAGAGATGCTCACCGAATCCCTGGTGATCGCCACGGGCGGCCTTTCGATCCCGAAAATAGGCGCCACCGATTTCGGCTACCAGATCGCCGAGCAGTTCGGTCTCGAAATCACCCGCCGGGATCCCGCGCTCGTCTCGCTCACCATGGCCGATTCCTTTCTCGGCCGTTTTGGCGGCCTTTCGGGAGCGAGCCTCGATGCAGAGGTGAGCTGTAACGGGAAGAAATTCCGGGAAAATATTCTCTTCACCCATACCGGCTTCTCCGGCCCGGCGATCCTGCAGGTTTCCCTGCACTGGTTTCCCGGAGATGAAATCGTGATCAATCTCAGCCCCGATTCTTCCTTGCTCGATTTTTTTATGGAACGAAAAAAAGCGGGCTCGCAGAAGGAGGTACGCACTTTGCTCTCCGAGCGCTTCACGGCCCGCATCGGCGAGAAACTGGCGGAGGAATTTTCCGCTCCCTCCACGCCGATCGTGCAGGTGAGTGATTTGAAGCTGCGCGAGCTCGCAGCGGGGCTCCATGCTTGGAAGCTCGTGCCCGTGGGCACCGGGGGCTACGGTAAAGCCGAAGTTACCCGCGGCGGACTCAATACGAACGAGCTTTCCTCACGCACGCTGGAGGCCAAGAAAGTTCCCGGATTGTTTTTTATCGGCGAAGTGGTGGACGTTACGGGTTGGCTCGGAGGCTATAATTTCCAGTGGGCCTGGGCTTCGGGAAATGCGGCGGGGGAGAGCGCCTAAAGTTTCTCAGCCGTTTCTCTTACTCAGCCGCGCCCCCAAAATCGCAAAGGGAATCCGCGCCGTCATCAGGCCGAACACGATGCTCACCGCCGTGATCGCCACCTGAAAAATAAAGGAAAGCCCGGTATCCTGATCTCCGGTGGCGAAATACCGGAAGCTATTCAGCGCCAGCATCCCGGGCAGCATGGCCACGATCCCCGGCACCGAATATACCTGCGAGGGCAGCCGCGATAGCCTTCCGAGGCCCAGGCTCACCACGCCCACCATCACCGCCGCCACGTAAGGGGCCGCCGCGGCGCCGCGGGTTCCGATCAGCAAATGGAAACAAGCCGCGCCCGCCACTCCCGTGAAGCTGCTCCAGATTAGCGCGCGGGGAGGAACTTTAAAGATCACTCCGAAGCAGCTGATACTTACGAGCACGGCCGCCAGCAGCGAAGCCCAGTGCATTTTTTCCACTCCCGCCACCGGCCGCAGCACCGAGCGCAGCGAGAGGGAGAAAGAGAGCTGCTGGAATAAAACGTAGGCCAGGCCCAGCGCGAGCAGGGCGAGGGTGGCCTGCATGAATTTGGCGGTGCCGGAAACCAGATTTTGTTCGGCTAGTTCCGCGATCGCGGTGGTGAGCGCCAGCCCCGGCACGAGTAGCACGATTCCGCCGATCGCGTAGGCCTCGATCGAGATCGGGGAAAAAAGCGCATGGGCACAGGCGGCGAAGGTGAGGGTGAGGAAAGCGCCCATGAAATCTGAAAAGATCGGATTGGAGATATGGCGCTTCACCACCGATTTCATCAGGAACCAAATGATCACCGTGATCAGGCCGCTCACGAGGGCGGCGGTCCAGCGCTGGTAGTTTTGAAAGCTCGAGGCTATGCCCGCTAGAAAGGCGGCGAGCGCCGTCACGAGCGGACGGTAGGGCAGAGCCGTCATGGCGGGGCTGCGAATGGATTCGTTCGCGCTGAACAGGCTGATTTGCCCGCCGAGCAGATCGTCGAAGATCCGCTCCAGTTTGCAGAGCTGGCCAAGGTCGGTTCCCGTTTCGCGGATACGCAAAAGCGCGGTTTTGGGATCGTCTTCCGTGGTGGGATCGTTCAGCGTAACGAATACGCCCGTAGGCGTGGCAAAGATTTCAGCCTGGCGATTATAGAAGCTACCGATGCGGAGCAAGCTGTCCTCGAGACGCGAGGTGGGGCCGCCGCTGGCCAGGTAGTGTTTGGCGTAGAGGAGCATGAAGTCGAGCACCGCGCGGTCGCGCGGCTGGCTAAGGGAGTTCTTCATAGCGTACGTCCACAATTTCAAGATCTTCCTCGCCTCTCGGGGTGCGCAGGGTGACCACTTCGCCTTTTTCGGCCTGCAGGAGGGCCTTCCCGATAGGAGAGATCCAGCTCACGCGGCCTCTCCCGATATCGGTTTCATCCACGCCCACGATGGAATAGGTACGTTTTTTTCCTTCCTCATCGGCCACCACCACGGTAGCGCCGAAGAGCACGGTATCGCCTTTCTGCTCGAGGGGATTCACCACTTCGGCGATCTCGAGGCGTTTGGTGAGAAAGCGAATGCGGCGGTCGAGCTCGCGGAGTTTCTTTTTGCCGTATAAATAGTCTCCGTTTTCGGAGCGATCGCCATTGGAAGCTGCCCAGCTCACGGTGCGCACCACCACGGGCCTTTCTTCGTCGAGGATGCGCTTCAGCTCTTCGCGCATGCGCGCGATCCCATGAGGGGTAATGTAATTTTTACCGGAAGGCAGGGGAGTGCCCTGTTCTTCGCCTTCTTCTTCTTCCGGTTCGCTATCTTCTTTAACGAATGCCTTACTCATTAGAGCTTTAGGCTAGCACAGCGGACCTATTTCCTCAGGCACGGCGGCGAAAATAGCCGTATTTATATGCGCCTAGCCAGATGAAGCTTGTCTTTTGTTGCACCTGTCCATATAACCCCCGCAAGTCAATCATAAGGGGGATACATGCTTTTTAAGAATTTCGCCTTCCTGGCCCTGCTCGTCGCTTTCACTTTCACCAACGATGCTTTCGCGCGCAAGAATCCTTGGAATCCAAATCCGGGGTCCCAGCCTTCGAAACCGGTCTCTGGGCAACTCCCCGAATGCCTCGACAGAAGCCGCCAGCCCATCCGCGATAATAATAATGAGCAGGTAGTTCGCTGGAAGACCGAACAAAAGAATCAGTACATGGATCGCGCTCTCGTGACCGGTAAATTCGTAAAACTTCTCAACAACAAAACCAGTCACCTGCACTTCGACATGGAGCTCGACGCCCGCGCCGACGCCCGCAATCCTACCGCCAACCACTTAGAAGTAGTCTATAACCGTGAGTTCGGCGATATCGCGAATATCCGCGACGGAGCCGTGGTCGTTGCCTGTGGTGACTTCATTAACTCCTTCGCTCAAGCCGGCCGTTATCCGCCCTCGCCCGTAGGTGCGATCATTCACTGGGTGCACCAGAGCAATAATTTGGGCAAGCATGCGCACGGTTTCGTGGCCATCGACGGCGTAGTGTACGGCGATGAAGGCGATGCCATCAACGGCGACTCTCGCGGCCGCGGCCGTAACAATAATAGAAACCAAGATAACGACGATGATAACGCGTCCATCTTCGGCGGCTTCTTAACGCTGGCCCAATAGTTATTTCGACTTCAGCGGAGGGGCAGGGATGCCCTTCTCTGTTATTCGATACACTTCGAAAATCGCCTTACCCTTTTCGTCGAAACGGGTTTCAATCTCGGTCTTTTTTCCCGCCTCTTCTACCATTTTAAAAAAATCTGCTTTTCGGTCCATCGGACTGCGGACTGCGCCGTAACTATAGGCCACGTAGTGCAGCTCGGGATCCAGTATCGGATAGGCCAGGAATTCCCAGGCGCGCTGCGGATCGCGCACGAAGGAAAAGATCTGGTTCTGGGTGCCCCATTCGAGGGACACGCATTTCCGGTTCTCGGCCCGGCACCAGTCGATCAGCGGATAGGTGGCGGTAGACCAATATGGGTTCATCGGCGCGCCGCCGTTTTTTCGCACGTAGGCAGAAGAAACCACCGAGAGCTGGAACAAAAGGAGGATCGCGATGGCCGCGCCGGCGTAACGAAGCCGCTGAAGCACCAGAGCGCTCAGCAAGGCGAACCAGGGGATTAGGTGGAGGAAATGCCAATAGGCGGTGGCGCGGGCGGTGAAAAAAATGCAGGTGAACGTGACGAGAATTTGCGCGCCCAGGAAGCGGATGGCATTCCGGTTCTCCTTATTGTGCGACACGAAGCCAAAGTAAATCCAACCCAGAAAGATCCCAGCAGCCCAGTGCTTTGCGTTCGGATGGATTCCCGCGTAGGGATCAAATACCAGCCGATAGAAGTTAACGCCCTCGAGCACGGACTGCCAAAGGGGATTCATATACTCCCAGCGGGCGGCGGCGGAAAATGAGGAGAATTCGCCGGTGGGGCTCACGAAATGAAAGTAGGCATTCCAAGCCGGAATAAAAAGAGCGCTGAGGCCGCCCGCGATCAGGAGGGCGCGCCGGCGCGCCGGAAAAAAGAGCGTTCCAGCGGCCACCACCCCGGCAACCCACCAGATAAAGCTGATTTTGTTGAACATCCCAAGAATAAATAATGCCGTGAGCACCGGGGCGCCGGCGCCCGTGAAAAGCGCGTAGGCGCCGGCCACCTGGAGAAAAAACTCGATCGCCACCGGGCCTACTTCTGATTTTATCCCCCAAACGAAAGTGGGATTCGCCACGAGTAAGAAAACCGTGAGCACCGCCACCCAGCCGCCACCGAGAATCTTTGCCAGGCGAAAGAGGAGCGCGATCCCGCCCGCGGCAAGCAATAGAACCGGGAGGCGAACCGACCAGACAGAAACGCCGAAGACCTTAAAGATCGGCCAATAAATCCATGCCTTGAGGGCGCCGATATAAGGCATGAGGTAGAGGGGCAGCGCGCCGAGCTTGGCGAAGACGAAAAATCCGTTGAGATCTCCTAGGGCGGCGTTCACGAAAAAAAGCTCGTCGTAGTGAAGGCCGGGGTAGGAAATGGGAAACAGCGTGAGCGCGAAAAAAATACCGAGCGCGGCCGCGAGCATAGCCGGCGCAAAGTTTTTCGGACGGAGCCAGCGGCGCATCCGCTAGAAAACTTTCAGAACCGTGGAAAGGATCTCGAACGCGATCAGCACGATGATGGTGATCTCCATCAAGTGGCTCCGGCGCATGTTCACTTCGCCCTGAAGGAGGCTGGATACCTGCGCGAGCAGGTTCATCTTCCGGGTGATGTTCTGCTGCCAATCGCTCAGGCGGAAACGGCGGTTCGCCGCGCGGTAAACGGTGGCGAGGTAGAAATCCCCCACCACTTTGAGGGAGTTCTCCACCTTTTCGATGAATTCCGAAAATTCGATATAGCGGGAGCTGGCCTCTTCGTACACTTTGCCGAAAGGGGCTTGGAGGCGGAAGCCTTTCTTGCTTCGCTCCACGTCGTCGTAGAGTGCGTTCAGGCGCTTGTCGAGGAGATCGTCGTAGAAGCGCATCTCGAGCAGGTGAGTGAGGGCGAATTCCAGGATGTCGGGAATATCGCGGATGCCGTTCGGCTCCACCACCAGCGCCGAGTTCCATTCCACGAGCGCGAGGTCGTTGTCGCCGTACTGGTAGATATTTTCCACCATGCTCTCGCGGGTGGCCTTGGCGAGGACGGTATCGTCTTCGGCGAGCATGAGGGCGGCCACGTCGGCCCGCTCCACGAGGTTGTGCGCGCTCACGTCGTCCTCGAATTCCTCGAGGAAATAGATCACGTAGTCTTCAAAGGTGCTCCAAGTGGTAGGGCGCTTCAGCGCCGGCTCGATCAGCTTGGCCACTTCCAGGGCTTCGGCCTGGGCAATGGTATCGATCTCGGATCCCTCTTCGAGATCGGCGGCGAGCTCCACGAGTTCGCTCCAGGTGGTTCCGGGCTTGAGCTGAATTTGGTAGATCAGCGAGAGCGTGCCGTAATCGCGGAGCTTGCCAAGCGTCTCCATTTTATAATTGCCGCATTCCAGTTTCAGGTCTACTTCGCCGCGCCCGAAGGCCACCGGTTTGCTTTTCATGATCAAGCCGCGATCGATGAATTTCGGCAGCTTGAAGTGATCGGAGCCACGCAAATCTTTCAGCTTCGACTCGGCCACCGAAAGCTGGAGTTCCTCGGCGATGTCGAAAATCCGGTAAACGAGCACGCTGCCTTTTTTGATTTTTACTTGCTGGGTTCGGTTCATGGCTTGGTCTTTCTACGGGGAATGGCTTGCACTTTTTCTTGAACTTTTTTCCAAAGGTCGAGCAAGTCGGCATCGGGATCCTTCAGCAGCGGCATGAACCCGGCGGGCGGTTTCAGCGAGAACCAAGGGATCAGCCGCGAGTTTTTATCGGCCTTCAAGACTGCTTCGCCGATGCGCAGCGCCTGCGCGCTCAGCAGGCGGCCGGCGGTGAGCTCCGCGCAGGCGATATCGAAAGCGGTAAAAAATTCGGTGGATCCGGTGGGCAGCTTCCGCCCGCGCACGGCCCGCAGGTAGCGCGCCACCACTTTGCGCGGAAATTTTTCGGCGGCGGCGGCGAATACTTCCGGATCATGCTCGGTGTCGTCGCCAATCAGGATCACTGGGCATTGGGAATCCTGGATCAGCTCGAGGATGGCGGCTTTTTTATAGCCTGCCACGGAAGTTTGGCGAAGCCAGTCGCGGAGCGTGAGCTTGGCGGCGGGAAATTTATTTTTTTTCAGAAAAGCTTCGATCTTTTTCCGGATCGCCGGTGGCGAGGAGGAAACGATATGGAATTCGGAGCCCGGATGCGCGGCGAGCAATTCTTCGTAGAGCTGGGCCATGCCGGTAAAAGCCGAAGAGCGAAAAAGGCCGCGATACACCGTGACCAGCTTCGAGGCGGTATTGGAGATCTTGATCGTATCGTCGAGATCGGAGAGCAGGAGCAGCGGGCTCCGGCTGCTGATCAGGGTTTCGGTAGGCATCACCGTCTTTTATCCCAAGATAAAAACGGTTTGGGAAGGGCATTCGCGGTTAGGCGCAATGCGCCTAACGCATTAGAACGAGAATCGGATTCCGGCTAGGAGCTGAAGGTCATTATAGGTGGTGGTGCCCGCGCCAATATTATTGTCTTTGATGCCGAGAGTATAACGCCCGTCCACCATGATGCGGGTGAGGGGGGCGAGAGGAAAATAGAGGCCTAGGCTGGTCACCAAGCCATAGTCGGATTCGCTGTGATTCGCCGCACGAAGCGATTGCGACGTTATGCTCTTTACCCCGAACGCGTCGGTTTTTTCGTAAGAGATATCACCCTGGTATTTGGCGTAGTAGCCTCCGATGCCCAGCGAGAGCGCGTGGCCGAGGTACGCTTTGAATACCACGGGGAACTCAATCATTTTCATTTTTGCTTCCGTGCTGGAAATCGTCGGAACCACCGCACCGTATTCGTAGTTTCGTGCGAGCTTGAGCGCGCCCATTTCCATGGTGAAGAAGGGGACGATCCCGAATTCGAGGAGCGCGCCGTAGCCGAAACCGTTCTTGGCAGTATATTCCGTGCCGGCCACTTTGGGTTCGCTCATATTGGCCGCGCCCACGAGGGCAAAACGCATAGCCCAGGCGGGCGTGCTCGAAATGAGGGCGGCAAGGGTCAGGGTAAGAAATAAAACACTCTTCATCTGGAAGCCTCCTTGTTTCCAAAAATCCGGTCTCTAGTAGGATAGGTGCCCTGCTGCTCATAGCCAAGAGGAAGAAAGCCCCTAGCTAAGTGGCTGTTATTACTAGTTGTTAATAATAGTTATTGACTCGGTCTCGATTTAGAATTATTCTAAACCAATGAAAGCCCTCGGCTTAAAAGAACGAGACCACTGCCTGAGCCCTTCCGAAGTGGAGGGCCGTTTGCTCCAGGCGGGCGTGCAGCCTACGGCGCAAAGAATTGCGATCTGCCGCTACGTGCTTTGCCAGGCCGATCATCCCACCGCCGAACAAGTGAAGGACTGGGCCGATAAGAATTTTCCCAAGATGAGTTTAGCCACCGTCTACAATACCCTCGGGATTCTCGTGAAAGCCGGGCTCCTCAAGGAACTTCGCTTCCCGCATTCCGAGAAGGTGATCTACGACAATAATATTTCCTTTCACCACCACTTCCTCGACGAGAAAAGCGGGGAGCTTTTCGATCTCGCTCCCGAAGAAGTAGAAATCGCGACCACGCTCAAGGGTGGTTTCGAGGTGAAGCAGGTAGAGGTTCTGCTGCGCGGAAATGTGAAGAGATAAGTTTTTTTTGGTTTCGTATTTAGAATGGTTCTAAGTACGGATTAGTTCTAAAATAAATAAGGAGTATCTAGGTATGAGCAATCGGGTAATGAACGTGGGCGAAAAATTTCCGGACTTTAAAATCCAGGGCGTGGTGTCGCTCGAGAAAAATAAGGAGTTTAAGGAATTCACCTCGGCAGACCTGCACGGGAAGTGGTCGGTGGTATTCTTCTGGCCCTTGGATTTTACCTTCGTGTGCCCCACCGAGATCGCAGAATTCAACAAGGAGCTAAAGAGCTTTGGCCAGCGGGAAACCCAAGTGTTCGGCGTGAGCACGGATTCCCAGTACGTGCACTTAGCCTGGAGAAACGCGCACCCGGATTTGAAGGGCCTGAACTTCCCTATGCTGGCCGACAATAAAAAGGATCTTTCGGAGGCGCTCGGCGTACTTCACCCCACGGAGAAAGTGCCTTACCGCGCTACCTTCATCGTGGACCCCGAAGGCATCATCCGCCACGTGAGTGTTTATGATCTGAACGTGGGGCGCAACGTGAAAGAAATCCTGCGCACCATCGACGCGCTCCAAACCGACGAGCTCTGCCCCTGCAACTGGGAAAAAGGCAAAGCTACCCTCGCTGGCTAAGCAAGAAAGGAAATTTTCATGGAACAAATAAAATCTCTTCTAGCCGATCGTGATACCACCATCGCGCGTGACCTCAACCTCAACTTCGAGCGCTTGCTCGCGGGAGAGAAACTCGAGCCCAAAGAAGCGGCCCTGGCGGTACTCGCCACGGCCCGCTCCGTGGGCTATGATGAACTAGCCAAAGCGGCGCGCGAGCGCCTACGTGCCATGGAAGTGGCGCCGGAAGAAATTCGGGAAGGGGAAGAAAGTGCCGCGATCATGGGCATGCTCAATACCTACTATAAGTTCCGTTCCTTCATCTTCAAAGTAGGAGAAGAGAAGCAAACCGACTACGCGCAGGCGGGTTTACGGATGACCTCCCTGGCCCGGCCGGTATTGGGAAAAGTGCAGTTTGAGATGCTGGCCTTCGCGGTTTCGATCGTGAATGGCTGTGAGACCTGCGTCGTTTCCCACGAAAACGTCCTCCGCGAGGCAGGAGTGCCGCACGAGAAGATACATGAGCTGGTGCGCATAGCGTCAGTGGTAAAAGCACTAAAGACGCTCAGCGAAGTGGCGGCTTAAGGGCTATGATCAGGGGGCCCGTAAGGGCCTTCTGATTTTTTTAAGGGAGAATTTATGCAAACAAAAATGGATATTGGTATTTCAGACAAAAACCGCAAAGCGATCGTGGAAGGTTTGTCGCGCCTCTTGGCCGACACCTATACCCTCTACCTCAAGACCCATAACTTTCACTGGAACGTAACGGGTCCTATGTTCCAAACCTTGCACCTCATGTTCGAAACCCAGTACAACGAGCTCGCGCTCGCCAGCGATACCATCGCCGAACGTATCCGCGCCCTCGGGCACTTTGCTCCCGGTTCCTACCGTGAGTTCTCGAAGCTGAGCTCTATCCCTGAAGCCGAAGGCGTGCCGGAAGCCAAAGAGATGATCAAGCAGCTGGTGGAAGCCAACGAGACGGTGATCCGCACCGCCCGTTCCCTGTTCCCCGAGGCCGACGAAGCGGCCGACGAATCCACTGCCGATCTGCTCACCCAGCGCATGCAGACCCACGAAAAAACCGCGTGGATGCTTCGCAGCTTGCTGCAATAGATCCCGGATTTTTAGAAAAGAAAAAGCGCTTCTCTTGCGAGAGGCGCTTTTTTTTCGGCAGTTCAAAACCTAAAAACAGTTCTTCACCAGTGGAGACTCTACGGGCTTTTGGGCTTTCGAGTGGTGCCTCACCATCTCTTGGCCGCGTTCCGTTAGGTAAGGCGCGATGCGCTCGTAGCTAACGGCAGCCTCCCAGCCGTCTTGGCACTTAAAGCAAGAGCGCAGGCCATGAATCATCACCCCACCGGCCCCGGGATTGGGCACTACCGTCACCATGCGCGCGTGACTGGTTTCCGCCATCGCGCTCGAAACACAGTCGAGCGCCTCTTCGTAGGCGTCTTCCCGTTCCGCCAGAACTTCGTTTTCCAGGGCTTCGTTCGCGAGCGCGAGGGTAGCGCCGAAAATAAGCCCGCAGAGAATCAGGGTCTTCATGCAGGCTTATCGGTTAAGTGGTGAATATCTTTAAAAGCAGCCCTCAAAGCCGCGGACGCCATCCCGCGGTTTTATAGCCCCGAGAACCAGTCGTAGCCCTGTTCGGCCCAATAATCCCGGGGCCGCTCGCGGGAGAAGAAGATCTTCCCGATGCGCTTTAGGTTCTTGATTCCGTATTTCACGGGAATCGCGAGCCGCAGGGGGGCGCCGTTTTCCTGGGCCAGTGCTTTCCCATTCATTTCGAAGGCCAACAGGGTTTGGGGGTGCAGCATGCTCGCCATGTCGATCGAAACGTAGTACGTCCCATCCGGAGTTTCGAGACCCACGTAAGGAACTTTTTCGCTCAGGCCGTAGGCAAAAAGAAAATCCGAAAACTTCACGCCCGCAAAACTCATCACTTCGCTCCAGCCCTCGATGCACTTGAAATTGAAGGTGGCCTCGGTGCGGGGGAGTTTTTGCAGGTCCGCCATCGTGAGGAAGTTACTTTTCCCTTCTACGGAAACCACCTCGAGCTTCCACTTGGCGAGGTCGATCTCTTCTTCGAGGCCGATTTCGCCGTTCACCCGGGGCTCAGTGCCCGCCGCGGGCGCCTTCGCCGGCGCCACGCGTGCATTGCTATAAAGGCTCTGCCAAATCTTTCCGTTCCATTCGAGCACGGCGCGGAAAGGCGCGGGCACTCCAGCGCGCAGGGGACGGCTCCAGGCGAAACTCCAGGAAGCCCATACCAAGAGAAAAAATGCGCCGAGAACGGTGAAGCTCACGAGCGTGCGGTTTTTAGGGTTCATCGTCTACCTCGAAGCCTGCCACCATCGCGCGGAAATTATTCCAGCCGGCGCGAATCACCTGCGCCACGTGCACGAGAAAGAATAGGAAGAGCAAAATCATCGCGGCGAAGTGCAGGAGCCGCGCGGTCTCGTAGCCGCCCAAGCACCAGGCGAGCCAATGCAACTGCAGGGGCTTATAGATCGCGAATCCCGTGAGCACTTGTAGGATAGCGAGCAGGATCGCGCCGGTATAAGCAAACTGCTGAGCGGCGTTGAATTTACCCTGGGCAGGAGCATTTTTGCGAAGGCCGAGGTCGTGAAGGACCGTGGGCAGGAAATTACGTACGGAATTTCCATTCGGCAACAGCTCTTTCCAGTGGCGCAAGGAGAAGGTGAGGAGCACGAACAGTAGCCCATTGATCACGAAGGGCCAGGCCACCGTGAAGTGAATCGCGAGGCCCTCCGCTAGGCGGTGGTCGATGCGGAAGAGCTGATAGAACCATTCGGGGAAGAAGCCTGGGTACGCATCATTCGCCCAGTAAATCAGCAGCCCGCTCCAGGCCATCAGCGCCAGCAGGGGCACGTTCAGCCAGTGCATGGCCCGGATCCAGAGGGGATGTTTCTCGCGGATGCGCATCCTTAAGGTGTAAACGCTACGCTCGGGAATTCCCAGCGAAAATATGAGATGCGGCTAGCGTGTAGGGCTAAGCTCGCAGAGCAAAAAAGCCGAAAAGCCAGCATGGGAATCTTCTCGTATTTTCTGCTGCTTGCCGCCGTTTTTGCCGTTGCCGCCCCGGCTACGGAAATCTATTCCTATCGCTACGCCGGAAAAACCGTGCAAGCACGCGTGGGCGAAGTAGAAGGCCTAAAGGTGAATGATATTTGTTTGCGGAATCACGCCGGTTGCCGGGCGCTGAAAGTGTTCAAAGGGCCTTCAAAGTGGAAACAGCTAAAAAGCAGCAAAGCCGGCAACGCCCCCGGTGCGTACTGCGAGCTTTTGGGCGGAACCCAGCTATTAGCCAAGAAAGCTGAAGAGCCCGCAATCCAGTTCTGCGTTTTTTCGGATCTCAGCTTCATAGAGGCCCGCGCGCTCTACGCGAAGCATGCACGAGTAAAGGGAGGCAAACGGTGATCCTCGCCTTCTTGCTTTTCTTTTCGGCCTTCACCTACGCCGGCGACGCCTTTGTGCCGCCCCCTGCGGAGCTGACGAATACCAAATATGCACGTGATTGCGGCGGAGAGTTCCCGGATATTACGAGCGAGATGCCTCCGGTGGACGACCAGCGGCCCTCGCCCTGGTGCGCTACGTTTGCGACTAAGGCCGTGATCGATCATTTTTATCATTCCGTTAGAAATGAAACCACCTACCGCGACCGAATTTCCGCGAACGATTTAAATTCTTGGAACTCGGACCGGCCCGAAGCCGTGCGCGGGCTCGAGCCGGACTTTCTCGACGCCGCGGGGGCAAACGCCTCCGGGCTACTGGAGGGCGTGCAGCGGTCCGGAAAGATTTATCTGGAAAGCGATCTGCCCTTCGACCAAAGCTATTTCGATAGCCAAGGTACGCTGGCCCGCCTTTCGGATTACTATGAGCGCCAGAAAGATTTTGTGGGAGATCCCGGATTGCTCGCCTGCCGGGATCAGAGCCCCGCTTCGATCGGCTTAGAAAAAGAATTTTCGGAACTGGTGACGGTGCTTAGCCAGAGCCTCAGCAAAGAGGCTTTTTTCGCGAAGGTGGGTCAAGGCCGGATCCTATATCCCTTGCCGCGCGCGGGCGCTGAGCGCCGGCCTTTAAACCCGGGATTCAATATTCAGCTCGTGCGCGCCAACACGGGAGACCAGTACGCGGAAGAAATTCAGCAGAACTTACTGAATCATCGCCCCACGCTGGTGGCGGTATGCGCGCTGCAGATGATGCAAATCCCCGGATTGGCCGACGGCCTCGTTCCCGTTTCGCCGGCGGAAAAAAATAATTGCGGCGGGCATTACCTCACGGTGGTGGGCATGGAAAACATGAACGGAGAATGCCGGTTGAAGGTGAGAAACTCTTGGGGAGAAAATTGGCCCACACCCACGGCCGGCGGATACGCCTCGATCCCGCTCACGGCCATGCTGAAAATTTCTCACGGCAATGAGATGACCTCGATCGTGGAAAGAAAAGAGGGGCGGCCCGTAGAAAACCATATCCAGTATGCCAAGGGAATGGCCTATTTTGGCGAAACGCTGAGACGCGGCCCTAACGGCAGAGGGATTTTGCGCGAGGCCGGTAGGGTATCCGAAGGCGTATTCGCCGACTGGAAGCTAGTGGAGGGCCGGCAAACCTGGAAAGACGGCTCCTACCTGAGCGGTAAATTCTCCGGGGACAACTTCGTGGAGGGAACCATGAAACGCCGGCTCAGCGACGGCACCGAATACGAAGGTGAATTCAAAAATTCCATGGTGGACGGAAAAGGAAAAATGAAGAAGCCCGACGGCAGCGTGGCCGAAGGAATTTTTAAGGCCGGCCGTTTCATGACCGGAACCTTCAAGGGACTCATCAATCCCGAGAAGGGCATTTATTATAATGGCCCGATGAAAGACGGCCAGACCACCGATCCCACGAAGTTCACCGACAAGAACGGAAAGCCCTGGGTTTTTTAGGCATCCCCGTGCGGAACGGAAGGATGAGATCCCACCACGCGGCCGAGTAGGCCTTTGCTCCATACCCGGAATCTATCTACGTAAGAATACGCCGCCGGCACCACGATCAAAGTCAGGAGCGTAGAGCTCACCAATCCGCCGATGATGGCCACTCCCATGGAGGTACGCTGCTTAGCAGCCTCATTCAGGCCGATGGCTACGGGCAAGGTTCCCGCGATGAGGGCCATCGTGGTCATGAGGATGGGGCGGAGCCGCGTTTTTCCGGCGGCCATCATGGCATCGTAACGGGAAGAACCGTCCTTCACGAGATGGTGCGCATAGTCCACGAGAAGAATCGAGTTCTTCGTGGCCACCCCGAGCAGCATGATCATTCCGATCATCGAGAAGATATTCAGGCTCTCTCCCGTGAGGGCGAGGGCCACGGTGGACCCGCAGATCGCGAGCGGAAGGGCGAGCATGATGGTAAATGGGGTCACGAAGCTTTCGTAGAGGGAAGCCAGAACCAGGAAGATGAAGAGCACGCCGAACATCATGGCGGTTCCCATCGAATCGTTGAGTTCCTGGAAGTTTTCGGCTTGGCCTACGAAACCGTAGCGCATTCCGTCCGGCAGCTTGAATTCGCCCGGCGTGGTCATGTCCTTGGTGAGCTCGTTCATCACGTCGCCCATGCCGGCGCCCGGGGCGATATCGGCCTGGATCTGCACGTAGCGGGAGCGGTCCTGGCGGTTGATGCGGGAAGGGCCCTGGGTATCGATCGCCGTGGCCACGTCGCGCAGGCGCACCAGATTGAAATTGATATTGGGCACATAGGTTTTTTCGAAGTTCCCCTTGAGGTCGCGCTGGTCGGCGCGGAGGCGCACGCGCACGTCGTACTCTTCCCCGTGCTCGCGGAATTTCGCGGGCGTGAGGCCCTCGATCTGCGTGCGCAATTCCATTCCCGCCTGCACGGTGCTCACGCCGAGCTTGTCGGCGCGGTTCTTGTCGATCGCGATCTGGAATTCGGGCTTGCCCACGCGGAAATTCACGTCCACGTCTTTAAGGCCTTTATTGGCGCGGGCGCGCTCGAGCATCTTGAGGCCGTACTCTTCGAGGAGTTTCTGGTCGTCGCCGATGATATTCATCTGGAAAGGGCGCTGGCCCCCGCCCACGGCATCGTAGTCTTTCACTACCGGCGTATACTTCATCATCGGCTTGAGCGCATCGCGCAGATCCTGCTTCACTTTGCTGGTATTGATGCCACGGCGCTGGTGGCTCGGTACGAGCTTAATGTAGAAATCGCCTACGTTGGCCTGGCCATCGCGGTCGCCGATGGTCATGGCGGAAAGCTCCACGGCTTTGTTCTCGTGAATGATCCTGTCGATCTCAATGCCTACCTTGTGGGTATTATCGAGGGAAGAACCCGGGGGAAGATCGAAGGTGATCTGGAACTCGCCGGCATCCTGGGTGGGCAAGAAAGTTTTCGGCACGAAGATCACGGTGGAACAAGAGCCGAGGAAAACGAGGAAGCTCATTCCGAGCACGAAGAGAGGGCGGCGCAGGGTGAATTTCAGCACGTTCATGTACTTGGCTTCGAGCCAGTCCTGGAAACGGCCAAAACCCCTTACGGCCCGGCCCACGGTATTGTACCAGAGACCGCCGGTGCGCTTCGTTTTGTGGCTGGCGAAGTAGGCCGAGAGCATGGGCGCAACGGTGAGGGCATCAAAGAGGGAGATCATCATCGCGAAGCAGATCGTGAGTCCGAACTCTTTGAAGAATTGCCCCACTACGCCCTTTAGGAAGCCCACCGGACCGAACACCGCGAGTACGGTGAAGGTGGTGGCGATTACGGCCAGCTGCACTTCCTTGGTTCCATTGCGGGCGGCGGTGATCGGTTCTTCTCCGTTCTCGATATGCCGGAATATATTTTCCCTCACCACGATGGCATCGTCGATGAGCAAGCCCACCGAGAGAGAGAGGGCGAGGAGGGTCATGATATTAATCGTGAAGCCCGCCGCCGCCATGAGCACGAAGGCGCCGATCAGGGAATTGGGCAGGGCGAGGCCGGTGATGATGGTGGAGCGGCCATTGGCCAAGAAGAAATACACCACGAGCACGGCGAGGATGATCCCGTACATAATGGACTCTTCCACGTCCTTCACGTTGTTCTCGATCCACACGGCGGCGTTGCGGATAGTGCGCAGCTTCGGCGATCCGGGCTGGTCTTTCACCTCCACGTTGATCTTGTCCATGCGCTTGAGCACGTTGTTCACCACCGCGATGGTATTGGATCCGCTTTGGCGGAATACGTTGATGAATACGGACTTCTTGCCGTTCACGAAGGCGCGGGAGGTTTCGTCTTTTACGGTATCAGTTACGGTTCCGACGTCGGCGATGGTCACGGGCACGTCGCTGCCGAAGAAGTTTACGATTGTACTCTTGATATCTTCGATATGCGCGAACTGGCCAAGGGCGCGGAAAACCGTTTCGCTAGCGCCGGCGGAAACTTTACCCACGGGCACGTTCTCGCCCGCGGAAGAGAGGCGGGTGGCCACTTGGCTGGCGGATATCTCAAAAGATTTTAATTTCTGACGGTCGAGCTCCACATGGATCTCGCGCTCACGGCCCCCGATAATTTCCACGAGGCCTACTTGGTTCACCTGCTCGATTTTCGGACGGATCACCTTGTCGGCGAGCTCGAAGAGCTCCTGGTCCTTAAGGTCGGCCTCGAGGGAAATCGTAATCACCGGCTGGTCGGAGGGGTCGATGCGGCGGATGATCGGCTCTTCAATGTCTTTGGGCAATTTCGTCTTGGCGGAGGACACGCGGTCGCGGATCTGCTGTTCGGCGTATTTTACGTCGGTTTCGAGGGTGAACTCGGCCACCACCACGCTCACGCCTTCTTTATTGATGGAGCTCAGGCGCTTGAGGCCGGAAATGGTGCTTACTTCGTCTTCGATGGGTTTGGAGACCAGGGTCTCGATCTCGTTGGGGCTCGCGCCGGGGTAGGGAGTGGAAACCGTAACCACGGGAAAGGTTACGTTCGGGAAAAGATCTACCCCGAGGCTCTGCATCGAACGCCAGCCCACGGCGAGCATTACGAGCACTAAGCAAGTGATGAAGATTGGGCGGCGGATCGAGAGTTCAACGAAATTCACTGTTCACCTCGGAAAAGCTTTAATTGGGAAATCACTTGGAGCACTTCGGCCTGGGTTCTCAGGCTGAGCAGCTGCGATTGCGCGTAGTCCTGCTCAAACATCAGCGCCTGATAGGTGGTGGTGCGGCCGCGCAAGAGACGCTGGCGCTCATTCTCGAATTTATCGCGTTGCACGTCCTCGATTTTCTGGAGGAGCTCAAGGCGGGTGCGGGCATCTACGAGGCGAGCGCTGAGATCGCGCCAGTCCCGGTCTTCGGCTAGGCGCTTATGTTCGAGATCGAGGCGCGCCGCTTCTTGGCTCATGTTCAAGCCCTTCCAGGAATTATCGATCGCGCCGAACGCGAGCGGGAGATTCAAGTTCACGCCAAACGCCGTGGTGCTGTGGCTCGATTTCTGCGCTTCGCGGATGGCTTCGGAGCGCTTTGCGTCGCGGCCGTTCCAGGCGATATTCGCAAATACGTCGAGGGTGGGCTTTACCGCTTCTTTTTCCAGCTGGGCGCTCGCGATCGTGGCTTGGGTCTGGGCCTCGGCGGCGGCGAGATCGAGGCGCGCCGCTTTGCGCTCACTGCCCACGAGATGAATCGTTTGCTCGATGGTCGGCAATTGGAGGCCTTCATTCACCGTGTCGCCCGGGGCATTGCGGAGGAGGTTAAACGCCCGCGCGGCCACCCGTTGCTCTTCAAGCGCGCTCTGGAGCTCTAAGCGGCGGATATCATAGCTCGACTGGGCTTGCAGCAAATCGGCGCGATCACCGAGCTGATTGTTCACCCGCCGTTTTGCCCAGCTCAAGATGCGCTCGGCGCGGGCCAGCACGGCCTGCTGCACCTGAATGGCGCGGCGGGCGAAGGCAAGGCGATAGAAAGTATTCTCGGCTTCCACGAGTTTCATCTGGAGCTGGAATTCATCGCCGAGGCTGCGGGCTTCGTGGAGCCAGCGCTGCGCGTCTCTCCGCGCCCGCACCTCGGATCCGAAGCCGTTGCGCAGCAAGCTCTGGGTGAGCTCGAGCTTATTATAGGAAGTATAGTAGTTGGGGAGGGGAAGGAGCGTGGCGTTCTTGATCTCGGCGTGTGCCACGTTGAACGAATACTTCGCGTTGAGGCCCACGATGGTGTTCATGCCGAGGCCCACGGAGTATGTATTGCCTTGGGTGCGGTCTCCCGAGAAAGCGGGGGTCATCATTTCTTGGCGGTCATCGAGATTCTGGTAGCCGGCAAATAGGTAGGGCGCAGTGATGAGTGTCGCCGTCGATTTCTGCAGCGATTGCCCTTCGGCACTTAGCTCGGACGCCTTATAATTAGGGCTTTGGCTCTGCACTTGCCCCAAATAATCATTCACGGATATTTCGGCGGCAAAGGTGGAAATCGCGCTCGTTAGCCCCAGCAGAAAAGAAACGATCAATAACTTCTTCATCTCAAACCTCAAGTAATCCCGTTCAATAAAATCATCACAAATTGTTCTGTCACCTGGGCGCGGTATTTCTCACTTTCGATCGAAACGCCCATCCACACTTTCTGGATTTCCTGGCTGCGCCCGAGGTGAATCAGGGTGCCGAACACGATGGCGCCCATGAGCATGGGATCGATTTCTTTTTTTACGATTCCCTTTTTCTTGCCCGCTTCGAAAAATTTCGCATTGGCCTCGAAAGCCTTGAGAAAGGTATTTTGGAACACCTCCCACATGAACTTATGCTCGATCACGTTTTCGCGGTGGAGGATCCCGCAGACGCTTTTTTCTTCCACGTGGCATTGCAGGAATTCCATCATCCAGAGCTTGAGCTTGGCCTTAAGATCCTCCACGTTTTCGGGAGCAGTGAGGATGCGCTCGGCGTGCAGCAGGCGCTCGCGGCCGAATTTTTCCAGGCAGGCGCGGAACAATCCTTCCTTGCCGTTGAAGTGGTAGCTGATGAGGCTGATGTTCACGCCGGCCCGATCGGCGATTTCCTTCACGGTGGCTCCGCCGAAGCCCTTTTCCGAAAAAACATCGGTGGCCGCCGCCATGAGGCGGGCCGAGGTGTCGAGGTCTTGGGGCTTCTGGGACATAATTCAGTTTAAAACGTTTATTTGAAAAAATCAAATGAACGTTTGAATTATTTGAATGGGCATTTAACTAAACAATTTAGCGTAGTTCGCGCCGCGTTGGGATTTTTGGTGAGCTTCATTTTTAGGGAGACTACGGAAACCGTTTATTACACGGTCTGCTGGGTAAATATAAGCAATATGAGTTTTCGTGGATAGCCATTAAACTGAATTGGATTACTTAGGCGAAGATTATCCAGGAGACTTCTATGTTCCGCTCGTTGCTATTACTGTCCTTTTTTCTTTTTTCCACGCAACAAGTTTACGCGATCAACTGCACGGAATCGTTCCGGAACATAGCGCTAACCGGCGTAGAGGACGTCTCGTATTCTCAAGAGGTAATGTTGCCGGATGGCCGAGTCGGTACCCGGCTAATCGGCCCGAAGTCCGACAAGGTGACCGTAAGGTTATACAAGCGCGAGGGAAATCGCTGGATCAAGACTCGGGTTAGGGTAGGCCCCGAAACTCTTTCCGAGGAGGTAGGGGAGCGAGCGGTGGGCGGAAAGTTCAAGTACGCGGGTAAAGAAGAACTGGCGTTGAGGTCGGGCGACTATGCCGTGGATAAAAACGGCAAAATCGTGGAAATAAAAAATATTTTTGCCGACGGGCGCGTTCGAATCAATACGGAGCTGCCTAGGCCAAAGACCCAAAATCGTGACCTTGGCATAAAGGTAGTAAACGCGAAGGAACTGGTGCCGACGGTAGAGGCGCTCGAGACAAAGGGCGGAATAACCATCAAGAAGGGCCTGGGCGTTAAGGCTTCCGACGGAAAAATCTACTGGGTAGATGAGGCGTTTGCCGACGGTACCTTACGATTGTTCCGGCGGCCGCGCGAATCTTCCCGCGGAATTTTTCTTACTTCGCACGCGGAAGAAGTATCGAGGGGAGTGGATGAAATTAAGGCGAATGTCGAGCATCTGCCCCACGCCCAGAAGAAAACGGCGGTCTACGAAAAGGGCGCCAGGGTATTGGCCGAAGATGGAAAGTCGGTGGAATCGGTGAGTGGAGTATACAGCGATGGATCGGTGCAAACGAGCCCGACTCGGATCCGAGGGTTTAAGAAGCAGAAATACATCGACAGATCTGCCGATGACCTCGTGCCTGCCGTAAGCCGAATTACACTGAAGCCCGGAACCTTTGAGAATTTGGGAAAGCAGAGCGTGGTTCTGAAAGAAGGAAGTCTCGTGAGGGTGGGTGAGTTGATCACGGAAGTGAAAGAACTATTTGCCGACGGCAGCGTGAGGCTGGGGTATGTAGATGGACCAGTATGGGGCAAAGGGGCCAGCAAACTTTTTCGCTTTTCCCGACAAGGCCCGGTCAACACGATCATTCGCAAGGCCGAAGATACTTTTCCGGAAGTGCTGCGGCTGGACGGTTTCCGAAGCGGCTCCTTGGCCAATACCAAGGATGGCGCAGAGGTAAAAATTCTAACTATCTTTGCTGATGGGACCGCCAGCGTGGAGAGCGGGGACGGATTGCAAGAGATAGTGAAATTAAAAGACTTGGTAAAATAATCTCAAGCAAACCGCGAAGCGTAGTCGCAGCGGCGACAGAGATCTTCTACTAATTTCCCGTTCTCGAAGCCTTTTCGCATCGCCAAATAGCGGGGACTCGCCAAAACTTCGTCCAAAGTTTGATTTTTCAAATTCCCTAGAGGGATCCGCGCTTCTTTGTCCAGGCAGCAGGGCACCACGGTGCCATCGGCGTGCACGGCGATATGCGCGCGGGTGCCCCAGCAGGTTCCTTGCTCACGTAAAACTGGATCGGCGGGATCCGGCCAGCGAAAGCGGGTATCGTAGTGCATGTAAAGCCGGCCCAAGAGTTTTTTGCTCTTGATCAGGCGGGCGTCCACGTTACGGTTGATCTGCACGGAAAACTCTTTCTCGATGCGCAGCAATAGCAATTCGTTCAGCTCGTCGCGCACTTCGCCGGGCGCTAAATTCCAGAGCCGGAAATTCAAATAAAGCTCGGGTCTCTCCACCAAAGCGCGCTGGCAAAAAGAAAAGATCTTCGCCAGGTAGGCTTCCGGGTTCGCCTTGGGAAAATTATCGAAATAACTCTGCAGGGAAAAATTCACCTGACGAATGATCGGATTCAGCAAAGCTCCCACGTTCGTCTCGCTGAGCAAAGTTCCGTTCGTGGTGATCTCCACCGGCACGCCGAGCGCGGCGGCAATAGAAACAAAAAGAGAAAACTCGGGGTGGGCCAGGGGTTCGCCCATCACGTGGAAGCATACGAACTCGGCGTGGGGCTTCACCTGTGCGAGCAGATTCGAAAAACTTTCTTTATCGAGGCGGGTTTTGGTGCGGTCCACTTCCGGGCAGAAGCTACATTGCAAATTACAGACGTTCCCGATCTCGAGGTAGATGCGCTGAAATTTGTCACTCGAGGCTAACAATCTCGTATTCCTTCAGGCCGCCCGGGCCGCGCACTTCCACGGCATCGCCCGCGGATTTATCGAGCAAAGCGAGGCCCACCGGGGATTCGTGGCCGAGCACCGATATCTTTTTGCCCGCCACTTCCACTACCATGCCGGCCGCGGCGGGGAGCAGGAAAAACCAGCGGGACTGGCCCTCGGCGCTCACTTCCACGAGGGAGCCGGTGGTTACGGAGGTGAATTTACCCAAAGGGGGCGCATCGCGCAGGGCTTTTACGGCTCTTTCGAGCCCTTGCACCCGTTGGCTCTGGGCATCGGCGAGGTAGCTGGCCTCGAGGGCGCGGGTATCGTACTGGTTTTCGGGCTTATTCTCTTCGTTCGTGGCGGCGTCCTGCGCGGAAGCGGCGGCCACTTTGAGCTGGGCTAGTTCTTTTTGGAGGGCGGCGAGAACGGCGGCCACTACCGCGGCTTTCAAGTGCTTTGCTTCCCTTGGGCTTCGCGCAGTTTCTCGTTTTCTTTGCGGAGCTTCTCGATCTCACGGGCCAGCTTAGCGGCCGTGCGAGAACCGATGGCGGTCTCGGAAGATTCGGCAGTCTCGGTCTTCGCCGCCTTCTTGCCTTTCTGCCCTTTTGCCGCCTTGCTCTTAGCCTTCTTCTCTTTTACGTGCACGGGTTTGGGCGTCAAGCCTTTGGCCGCTCTGCCTTTGCTCTTTTTGCTCGGGCTCTGCTCTTCACGCTCGGCGAGCAGCTTCACGGCTTCTTCCATCGTGAGCTCTTCGGGCTTGCGGTCTTTGGGAATCGTGGCGTTGGTTTTCTCGTGCTTCACGTAGAGGCCGTAGGGGCCGTCGAGGATTTCCACCGGGCTTTTGGTAACGGGATGCTCGCCCATCGCGCGCACCACGGCCGAGCGGCGGCCTTTGCCTTTGGGCTGCGCGAATAATTCGAGGGCGCGCTCGAGGTTTACGTCGAGCACGGAATCTTCTTTTTTCAGGGAGCGGAAATCTTTTTCATGCACCACGTAGGGGCCGAAGCGGCCCACGGAGGCGCGGATCTCTTTGCCGGTGGCGGGATGCATTCCCACGAGGCGGGGCAGACCGAGGATGCGGATCGCGAGGGCTTCGTCTACCGAATTAGGATCGATGCCCTTGGGCACGCTCACGCGCTTTAATTTTTGTTTTGGATCCGTGGGCGTTTCGCCGAGCTGGATATAGGGACCGTAGGTGCCGGTTTTGAGGTACATCGGCAATTTGGTTTCGGGCTCGGTGCCTAGGCTCTCGGCGCCTTTTTTCACTTGCTCGATTAAGCTGTGAATTGATTCTTCGTTGAGGTCGCTCGGCGCCATGGATTCCGGAAGCGAGGCTTTCACCTTTTCCCCGGTCTTGGGATCCGTATATTCGAAGTAGGCGCCGTATTTTCCCACGAACACGTTGAGATTTTTCACGTGGTCGAAATGCAGGGAGCGGGCCTCCTCGGGGATGATGACCTTGTCTTCATCGGCCACGCGCTGCTCCAGGCCTTTTTTTCCAAGGTAGAATTCTTTGAGGTAGGGAAGGTAGGCGAGCTTGCCCTCGGCGATATCGTCGAGCTTCTCTTCCATGTTGGAGGTGAATTTCGTGTCCACGAGCTCGGCGAAATGCTTACGCATCAATTCGGTAACCACGAACCCGGTGAAAGTGGGCACGAGCATGTTCCCGTTCCGAACGGCGTAGTTGCGGTCGAGGATCGTGCTCACGATCGAAGCGTACGTAGAGGGGCGGCCAATGCCTTCTTTTTCGAGGAACTGAATCAGCGAGGCTTCGGAGTAGCGGGCCGGCGGCTTGGTTTCGTGCTCCGTTACTTCGCTCTTCACGTGCTTCACGGTATCGCCCACTTTGAGATCGGGGAGGAAGCGCTCGCGCTCGAGGAGGGCATGGTCGGGATCGTCGTAGCCTTCCACGTAGGCGCGGAGGAAGCCGGGGAATAAAATTTTCATGCCCGAAGAATGGAAGCGGGCTTGGCCCTTAGAGGTGGGCACTTCGATCGAAGCCGAAACCTGGAGCTGCTTCGAATCCGACATCTGGGTGGCGATCGTGCGCATCCAGATCATCTGGTATACGTCGTGCTCTTTTCCACGCAGGCCCATGTCTTGGGGCGGGGTGAAATCGAGAGAGGGACGAATCGCTTCGTGGGCTTCCTGGGCACCTTTGGCTTTGGAAGTATAACGGCGCGGCCCGTCGCTGAGGTAGTCGGGGCCGTAGAGCTTTTTCACCAGGGCGCGCGAACTCTGGATCGCGGATTCAGAAAGGTTTACGGAATCGGTACGCATATAGGTGATGAAACCGCGTTCGTAGAGCCCTTGGGCGATGCGCATCGTTTCCCGCGCCGAAAGGCCGAGCTTACGGTTGGCTTCCTGCTGGAGCGTGGACGTAATAAAAGGAGGAGCGGGTTTGCGCGAGACCGGCTTCTCTTCGAGATCCGCAATCTTCCAGGAATTCTTGCGTACTTCCTCGAGCAGCGTTTGCGCGGCCGCCGCGTTCAGCATCACCACCGGGTTTCCGCCGTCTTTCTCGATGAGCTTACCAGTTTTTTCGTCGAAATCTTTTCCCACCGCAATTTTCGCGAGTCCGAGGTGGGTGAGCTTGGCTTCGAAGGAATCATTGCCCTTGGCGAGATCTGCCGCCACGCCCCAGTATTTTGCGCTCACGAAACGCATGCGTTCGCGCTCGAGATCCACGAGGGCTTTCAAGGCTACCGACTGCACGCGTCCGGCGCTGAGGCCGAAGGCGATTTTTTTCCAGATCAGGGGCGAAACGGTATAGCCCACCAAGCGATCCAAGATCCGGCGGGTTTCCTGCGCGCGCACGAGTTTCTCGTCGAGATCGCGGGGGTTGGCGAGGGCATCCATGATCGCCTTTTGCGTGATCTCGTGGAATACCATGCGTTTCGTGGGAATTTTTGGCTTCAGCACTTCCAGCAAATGCCAGCTGATGCTTTCCCCTTCGCGGTCTTCGTCGGTCGCGAGGTAGAGGGTATCGGCTTCCTTCAGGGCTTTGCGCAGCTCCCCCAAGGTTTTGTGCTTTTTGCCGGGTATTATATAGAGGGGCTTAAAATTATCGGCCACGTTGATCCCGATGCGGGACCATTTTTCCTTCTTCACGTCCGCCGGAATTTCCGCGGCCGTGCTCGGGAGATCGCGGATATGGCCGTTGCAGGCCAAAATCGTATAGTCGCGCCCCAAGAATTTCTTGATGGTTTTGGCCTTCGTAGGCGACTCAACGATGATTAAAGCATTCTGTTTCACGGCGCGTATAACTCGGGTTTAAGCCTACAATGAAATAAGTTTCCGAGATTGCAAAGAGAAATTTAAACGCTCGGTCAAAACGGACGTTCGGGTTTCGCACAAAAGAAATTTTCCGAAGCGCCTGTTTTTCGCTTCTGACGCGGAGTTTCGAAGTTTACCACCTGTCTCTTTTTGGAGACGGCCAAACTCCCCAAATTCAAGAAAGTACTCAGGAAAGGCGATAAGGAGCCATGAAAAACAAGGCGTGGCTTTTTCTCCTGGTTCTCCTCTGCGGCTCGGCCGCCACCGTTTCGGCTTTTGCCTATTCCGAGGCCGAAAACTTTCCCGGGGGCGAGACCGAAATATCCAACGACGAGGCCACCACGATCAAAATGGACGCCATGGAAGCCGTGGAAGTTTGCCAAGTGGACTGCGTAAAAGAAGAAACCGCCACCTGCAATGCGCTTCATGACCCCACGAATCACCGCGTTCTTCAGAAATGCTTGAAGAAAGTGCCGGCGTTCTGCGAGCGCAGCTGCAATTAAGCTAAGTAGAAATTAGTAAGAAACTTTGTGGGATGGGGCTGGTTCGAAAATCATGCCCTTAGCGTCCGCTTCTTCACGCGAGAAGGGAAGGATCGTTTCGTCGTTGAAGATGGCGAAGGTGAAAACCGCGCCGTCCACCTTAGCGCCCGTGAGATCGGCTTCCCGCAGATTAGCGCCCTTGAGGTTGGCCTTCTGCAGATTGCTATTCGTGAGATCGGCTTTGCAGAGATAGGCATAAGAAAGATTGGCTTCCGCCAGATTAGCTTTCTTAAAATTGACCTTGAACATATCGGAGCGCGAAAGATTAATGCCCTTGAGGTTATAGCGGCTGAGGTTCGTGCACGCGAGGTTGGTGCAGTCTTTGTTCACCCAAGTAGGTAAACCATTTTTTTGGCGGCCGGTGATCAAGGTGATTAGTGGAAGCATGTACCTAATATAGTTGAGGAGGAGTGGATTTCAAAGCTCTGCCTATTTAGCCGGTTGCGTATATTTCTCTACTACCTGATCGATCGCCCCAAAGAGCGACTTACCCGCCGCATCCAGCATCTCGATCTTCACGCGGTCCCCAAACTTCATAAAGGGGGTCACGGGTTTTCCCTGTGCTATCGTTTCAATCATCCGCACTTCCTGGAGGCAGGAGAAGCCCACTTTAGGGTCGCGGTTGGAAATAGTACCCGACCCCAGGATGGTGCCGGCGCAGAGGTTCCGCGTTTTGGCCGCATGCGCGATGAGGGTGGGAAAATCGAATTGCATGTCGTGGGCGCAATTGGGCTGGCCGAAGAGCTTGCCGTTGAGGTAGGTGCGCAGGGCTAGGTCCACTTTGCCGTTTTTCCAGGATGCGCCGAGTTCATCGGGCGTGATGGCGAGGGGCGAAAAAGCCGAGGCGGGTTTGCTCACTAAAAAGCCAAAGCCCTTGCCGAGTTCTTGGGGAATGAGGCCCCGCAGGCTCACGTCGTTCACGAGTAAGATGAGCTGGATATGCTTGGCTGCTTGGGCTGGAGTGACGCCCATGGGCACGTCGTCGGTGATCACGGCCACTTCGGATTCGAAATCGATGCCCCATTCCTCGGAGGCCATCTTGATGGATTCGGTGGGAGCCAAGAAAGAATCCGAGCAACCTTGGTACATCAGGGGATCGGTGAGGAATTCTTTGGGCATCTCGGCGCCGCGGGCTTTGCGCACGAGCTCTACGTGGTTGAGGTAGGCGGAACCGTCTACCCATTGGTAGGCGCGGGGCAGGGGGGAGTGAACTTTGTTCGCGTCGAAGGGAAAGGTGTCGTTTGCTTTTCCGTTGGCGAGATCCTTGGCGAGGGCTTCGAGTTTCGGTTTGGTCTCGGCCCACCGATCGAGCGCTTCTTGGAGCGTGCGAGCAATGCCGGTGGCTTTTACGGCTTTTTGGAGGTGGGTGTCTACGACGAGGAGTTCCCCGTCGCGGCCTTGGTTGAGGGAAGCGAGTTTCATGGTTCTCTGGATACCATATTCGGGCTTGCAAGGAAATTGACGCACCGTTTGGCTGGCGTAGTCGGTGGCCTTACCGGGAAAGCCATGTTTGAATGCCCCTATGAAATCCTTCTTACTCTTCTTGTACTGCCTCTCCGCGCAAGCCGCCTTCGAATTGCCTGGTTTCGAACTCGTATACACCACGCCCGCAGAGACCTCTCTCCAGAATCCCGACCTCCGCGGCCCCGCCGAAGTTTGGGTCGATATGATCTCGAGCGCCAAAAAGACGATCGACTTTGAGCAGATGTACGCGGTCAGCAAGCCGGGCGAAGCGCTCGAGGTGGTGATCGAGGCGATGGAAGCGGCCGCTAACCGCGGCGTGAAGATCCGTTTTCTCCTCGAGGAAAAAATGCTCCGGGCTTCTTCGGCCGAAACGATCACGCGTTTAGAAAAGATTAAAAATCTCGAGCTCCGTATTTTAAATTTTGGAAAATTGGGAACCGGCGGAATTATTCACGCCAAGTTTTTCGTGGTGGACGGAAAAACCGCCTACGTGGGCAGCCAGAATTTCGATTGGCGTTCGCTGCGCCATATCCATGAGACGGGCCTACGCACCACCGACGCGAAAATTTCCGCCCAGCTCCAAGAAATTTTCCATCACGACTGGAGAGCCTGGGAAATGGTGGAGAAGGGGATGAAGGTGCCCGCTCTCCGCTCCAAGCCGCTTGTTTCCGATGGCAAAGAGCGAGCGTACTTAGTGGCGAGCCCGAATGCTTTGGATCCCAGGGGCGTGGTAGATTCAGAATCCGAGCTCGTGCGTTTGCTCGGCGAAGCCAAGTCCGAGATCCGCGTGCAGCTCCTCGATTATTATCCCCTCCAGTATGATCATTCTTATTATGGCGTGATCGATAATGCCCTGCGGGCCGCTGCTTCCCGCGGCGTAAAAATCAAATTGATGGTTTCCCACTGGAACCAGAGCAAGCCCGGGATCGATTATTTGAAATCGCTCGCGGTGATTCCGAACGTGGCCGTGGAGATCGTTACGATTCCCATGGCCCGGGAAGGAAAAATTCCTTTTGCCCGAGTGAACCATTCCAAATTCATGGTGATCGATCAGCGGATTGCGTGGGTGGGCACCAGTAATTGGACCGGTGGCTATCTGGATAAATTACGGAACGTAGAGATCGTGGTCCGCGATGAGAAGTTGGCGCAGCGTTTGGTTCTGCTCCACGACCAGCTATGGGAATCGCCTTACGGAGCCACGCTGGATATTTTAAAGGACTATCCCGCTCCGAATAAGGGGGAGTGAAACCGCGGACGCAATCGCGCGGTTTTTCGGTTAATTAGCTTAACAATTTTTCGTACTCGATCTTCACGGGCTTAAAGCCCAGCTTCTCGTTCAGCGTCTGCATTTTTTTATTGGCAACGTAAACGCTGGAAGTGAGCTTGTTGAGCCCGAGCGACTTTACCCATTCTTCCCCGGCTAGTTTCATCCGGGAGGCCACGCCCTGGCGCCGGCAATCCTCGCTTACCCAAAGTGATAGGATCGTTGCCACGGCTTTTGAATCGTTGAGCACCAGCAGGTGCATGGCTTTGATCTCGTCTCCAGCTACCGCGAGCTCGCACCATAGCTGCGTCTTTTTCTCGCCGAGCCATTTCGCGTAATTGGCAATTCCTTCTTCGGAAAACTTATGAGCGGGGTCCCATTCACCTGGGCTGATCACGTGAATCTTCGCCACGGCTCTCACTTCGGTAGGGTTGGAAAAATCCAGCTGGCGGAAAATCAAATCAGCAATCCTTCCGAAACGAGGGCGCCGGTACGGAAGCGGTCACCGGTGAGCGCGCTAAGATTGAGAGAAGAAAACTTCCCGTTATGCAGGAGCTCGGCAAGGCCGCGCCCGCCAGCGTAGCTCTGCATGGCGCCGCGGCCGGAATAGCCGTGGTTTTCAAAAATATTTTTCATTCCCGGAACCTGCCCGAGGATGGCGGTTTTGTCGGGAGTGTATTCGTAGAGCCCGCCCCAGCCGGTGAGGTGTTTCATCTGCTCGAACTTGGTGGAGCGGTTATAGAGCGCGCCCCAGATTTTTTCCTGGAAGAAATCTTCGCCGTCGTAGCTGAGGTTCCAGCCCTTGGCTTCCGTGGGCTCGGCGTAGCCGCCTAAGATATTCGTGGCTTCGGGGTGAAAATAAACGCCGCTCGTATCGATCATCATCCCGAAATGGGAGAAATCGAAATCGCGCACGTCGAAGATCGAAACCTGGCGACGCATCGCGAAGGCTGGGCTTTCGTAGCCGATGAGCCTCGCGAGCCGTGAGGCCCAGGGGCCAGCGCAGTTGGCGAGGCGCTGGCCGGTAACTTTCACGGTGGAACCGTGGGCCTTTTGCAGGATGGCGGGATCCGATTCGTAGAAATCCTTGAGCTCGTTTTCATTTTTGGGCGGAATCAGCTCGCAGGTGACCTCCACGCGATCCGAAGAAACCGCCACGGCCTTCACGCGGTGGCCTTCGAGGAACTCCACGCCGCGCTTGCGGGCTTCTTCGCGGTAGAAAGTTTTGAGCAGGTTGGGA
Source organism: Bacteriovoracia bacterium (assembly GCA_050246755.1). Taxonomy (GTDB): domain Bacteria; phylum Bdellovibrionota; class UBA1018; order CAIPTA01; family CAIPTA01; genus JAKFYM01. The sequence goes on along the minus strand of JBFWVL010000001.1, from coordinate 515,615 downwards.
TTGAAGAGGCCGTCGTGGGGAGAAAAGGTAGCGCCCACGAGGTCTTCGGTTTTGTCTACGAAAGGGGCGCGTTTTTGGATTCCCGGCACATCGAGCAGCTCCACTTCGATGCCGTGCTTTTCTTTCAGGAACTTCACCCGCCGCTGAGCGCCCGGCCACTGCTGCTCGTTATACATCCAAAAATAGCCGCAGTCGCGGTAGCCCGTGAGCTCGCGGTTCTCGCGTAGGAAATCGATGGAGTCTTTGGAAAGCTGTACGTTGATGCTTTGGTCCCAGGTCACGCGGGCTCCGCCGGCATTAAGCTCGGAGGAGGAGAGGCGGCCGGCGAGGTCAGCGTCGATCACGGCGATGTTTTTGGCGCCGAGGAGGGCTAGGTGGTAAGCGGTGCTGGAGCCGATGAGGCCCGCGCCGATGATGAGGGTATCGAATTCTTTCGCCATCCCCTCAGGTTTGCCATTTATTTAGGGGGAGGGCAATAGGGCCTAGTTGCCGAGCCGCTTGGGGGTCCATTTCCCATTAGGTAGTTGCTCGCAGCCGGCAATTCCGCAGGCGCGGGGGTCTGCCCTATCCCATTGAGGGCGGTCATCCGGGGCTTTCACGTCGGCGCAGCCCGTTACGGCGGCGGCCTTCGCGTCGAGGGCGGCTAAGGCTTTCTGCAGCTCGGGCTTCATCTTCTTTACGTCTTCGAGGCAAGCTCCGCCGCCCAGCTTTTCGAGCGGGCCTTCGATTTCGCTCAGCTCTTTGAGGGCATTCTGCACGTCTTCCCGAGCCCTGATTTTAGTATCGCCGGCCCGGCTGCCTTTCTGTGCCACGTCGCGAATAGCGAAAGTATCTTGGGGAGTGGCGAGGTAGCTTTTGCAGCTGTCCTCGAAAAATTCTATATCTTCGCCGGAGCGTCTAACGGAATCTTTGGCCCGGGTGCTGTCGCGGGCCGCCTTCTTGATTTTCTCCACCTTGGCGAGGGGCTCGCAATTTTTCATGTCCTCCAGCGGCCGGTTGGGATCCGCCAGCCCGATACAGCGCGTGTTCGGGCCGCAGGCTAGCGCAGAGTGCGCGGAGAGAAGGGCAATCGTGAGGGCGAGAACGGCTTTCATGGGCATCTCCCGGCTTAGTTGGAGCAGGTATGATTAAAATTTGTTTGTACGTTCTGGGCCGTGGTTCGGCTATCAGCCATATCTTGCTGCATTTCTTTCACGCAGGAACTCACGCCCAAGGCATTGGCGGCGCTAATCGCGGTGGCGAGGGCCTGAGAAACTTCTTGGTTTGCCTTGCCGTATTGCTCGGCCTTGGCGCGCAGGGCGGTGCACATGCGTGTTTTCGCCTCACCCGTTTGGGAGGCGGCGATGCTTAGTTGCTGGGAGATCCTTGGGCCCATCTCCGAGATCTCCACTTCCTTGGCATCGATCGCCTGGATCAATTTCAGGGAGGCTAGGTCATCGCAGCCCTTTAAGGTTTTGAGGGAGGGAGCGCTTTGCGCGAAGGCTTGGGCGGAGGCGAGGGAAAGAATAAAAATTAGTAACTTCATGGGGTTAGATTCTCCTGCGGATGCCCTAACTCTATCGGCCAAAATCGCGAAAAGCCGCAGTTACTTCGGTGATTCTTCCATCACGATACGGTATTCGCCGTTCCGCTCTTGTAAATAAAGGTTCTTTTTCGAGGTGCCATTGAAGGCGGGCACCCCGCCGGCAAACGTAGAAGAATAGTGCTGGGTAAAGGTCACGAGATCGTACTTTTCGTGAAAATAGAAGCGCACGTCGGCGGCCGTCACGTTGATGGTATCGTATTTCTTATTGAGCGCGTCCTTGTATTTCATGAAGGCCACGCGGTTCATGCCGTCCATGCGGTATTCATCGGCGTAGGATTCCACGTAGGTGGTGATGTCCTTGCCGCTCCAAGCCTTGAGCCATTTATCGAAGAACGCCTTGGCGCGCTCGATGCGGGGAGTGCCTTGAAGCTTCGAGAAGTCTTTCGTGATCACGATCTTGGTCTGTTTCATTTCCACGTTTTCGGAAACGATCTTCACGTTCTCGTTATCGAGCACCACGCAGCCGAGGGAATCATATTGCTTTTCGAGGCGGGCCGGGTCGTCCGTACCGTGCACCATGATGTCGAAGCCGGTTTTGGCGCCGGATTTATCCATCGAGTTGGGGTAGTTCACGTAGATGGCGAGGGGGCCGAATTTTTTTCCCAGCTGGGGAGGGCGTTTGAGAAACAGAAAATCGTATATGCCTTCCGGGGTTTTTAGGTCGCCCTCGAAAAGCTTATCGCCCACTTTTTGTCCCATCGTGGCGCGGAAGGTTTGCACGATGTCGAGCTTGCCGTCGTTGTAGTTGGTGAGATGGAGCTGATGGGTTTTTTTATCCACCACCACTACGGTCTCTTTTAATCCCGGCAAGGCGGCGTGCGCGTTGGCGAGGACTGCGGAAAAAAGCAGGGCACCTAAGGCTAAGGCTTTGATTTTTTTCATCTTATTAAGCTTAAGAAAGGTGGGCGGTTTTGTCAAACCGGTGGGATTGCGATAGCTTGGTGGGATGCTCCGCCACCGTCTCGTCATTTTGGCCTTCGTCTTTGCGCTCGTGATCAGCGTGGCCACCGTCCCTAAGGCCCGCAGCCTGGGGAGCCCGGATTTTAAGGTGTTTTACACTGCGGCGCATTTCGCTCTCACGGAACCCACGAACATGTACCGTGTGAGCCCAGATCGTTATTTGTATCCGCCCTCGACCGCGATCTTGCTCTCGCCCTTCGGGCTGCTTCCCTACACTGTAGCGCAATGGCTTTGGCACGGGATTTTGGGGCTCCTGCTTTTCGGATTCTGTACTCTTTCCTGGCCTAGTTTTTTCGCCATGGCCCTGCTCACGCGCTACCTCACGATCAGTTTCTTTTACGGGCAAATCAATTTACCGGTACTGGCCTTACTGGCGGGAGCCGGGATGTGGCTGCGCACGCGGGCGGAGGTGGCCGGGGTTTTCTGGGCGTTCGCCACCAGCATCAAGGTATATCCGGCCGTATTCGCTCCCGCATTTTTGCTTTCTAAGGAGAGACGGGGGCTGTGGGCGGGGATGGGCGCCGGGATCTTGCTCCTGCTCTTGCCGGTATTATTGTTCGGTCCCACTTTAGCGGTGGATCTCTACCGGCAATTTTTTGCGGCCCTCGGCGCGAAGGGAATGCCGCTGCACTCCCATAACCAAAGCTTCACCGCCTTGCTTTTGCGCACGCTCACCGACGATCATTTCTATCTTCACGCCGTAGGCGACGAAAAGTGGACCCTGCTCCAGTTGAATCCGGTTTTCGTGCGAGCCCTGGCGCTGGCGATCGGCGGCACCCTCGCCGTTTGTTCCTGGTGGAAAGTTTTGCGCAAGGGAGAAGGTTGGGCCACGAGCGCCACCGCCTTCTCGGTGCTTTTTCTCTCTCATATCGTATGGAAAGATTATTCGCTCCTGCTCTACTTTCCGCTGCTGGAAATATTCGCACGCTTGCCGAAAAGGCAGGCCGTCCAGTTCGGTGCCGCCTGCCTGGCCATCGTCACGCTCTCTTCGCCCGATATCGTGGGGCATCCCCTTTCCACGAGGCTCGATGCGGCGTGTGTTCATTTGTGGGTCGCTGTATTAGTATGGGGAACCTGGATGAGGCTGAAAAAGTGAAATTACCCATTTCCGTAGTGATGATTGCGCGCAATGAAGAAGCCCATATCGGCCGCGCGATGGCCAGCGTGCAGTTTGCCGAAGACGTGGTGATCATCGATGCATTCTCCACCGATCGCACCGTCGAAATCGCCCGCGCCGCCGGTGCCCGCGTGATCCAGCGTGCCTGGACTAATTTCAGCGACCAAAGAAATTTTTCTCTCCGCGAGGCACGTTGCGACTGGGTGCTGGTGCTCGATGCCGACGAGGCCGTGAGCCCGGAATTAGTGAAGTGGCTGGAGAGCTTTTTCCGCGAGGGAAAAGATAAGGAAAATATCCACGGCTACAAAATCAAACGCACCGAATTTTTTCTCGGGCAAAGGATCTACGGCGCCTGCTGGAACCCTTCTTTCCAGGACCGCTTCTTCCGCCGAGCGAAGGCGAACTATATCGGCGATATCCACGAGTATCCCCTGGTGGAAGGCGGCTTCGTGTACGCGCCGGAAACCGCGGTGCTCGAGCACAATCCCAACGTGACGGCCGAGAGTTTTTTCGAGAAGATGAACCGCTATACCACGATCGAGGCCTTCGATCGCTACCAGTCCGGGCAGCGCACTTCGCTCTTCCATCTCGGCGTGGCCTTCTTCGCCACTTGGTGGAAAAATTATTTTTACTACGGTGGCTACCGCGACGGGGCGCACGGCTTCGTGATTTGCCTCATGGAAGGCGTTTCGCGCACCGTTCGCCACATCAAGCTCTGGCAGATCCAGCAGCTCGATGCGGAAGGAAAGCTCGGGATTTTGCCCGATCCCCGCAAGACGATGGAGCTCGCCGCCGCTTCCCACCGCAAGCTCGAGGCGCGCCCGCCGGAAGGCGCGCATAAGTGAAGATTCTCCTCGCTAAGCGCCGCGCCCTCGGCGACACGGTTCTTCTCGGGAGCACGGTGGAGCTGCTGAAAAAGTCTTTCCCGGCCGCGGAAGTTTCGGTGCTGGTGCCGGCAGCCTTTGCGCCCGTGCTCGAAGGGCATCCCGGAATTGCCAAGATCTATCGTTTCGAAGACGGATTCTTTTCCAATATGGGCAGGCTGCGCGCGGAAAAATTCGACTATTTCTTTCAGCTCCACGCTTCCCCGCAAACCCGCTGGCTCGCCTGGGCTTCGGGCGCCGGACAGGTACTGTTTCATTACCAGAACAACGAAACCGAGAAGGCCTACGGCAAGCACCCGAATGCCCTCGAGTGGGACGCGTGCTTTCTGCGTTCGGTTTTCGGTGAGCAGATTTCCGTTCCGGCCCATACGCCGAGGATTTATCTTTCGGTGGCCGAAGCCGCCGAGGGCGCGCGGTTCTGGAAAAAGTGGGGCCTCGAGGGCAAGCAGGTGATTCTCTTCGGCCTCGGCGCGAGCCGCGCCACCAAGCGCTGGCCCGCGGCGCATTTTGCCCGCCTCGCCGAGCTCCTGCGCGACCGCCTCGATCTGTATCCCGCCTTCATCACCGGCCCCGGGGAAGAGGAAGCCCTTTTCGCGGGAAAAGTACTCGATGAGCTGCGGGCAAAAGGATTGCGCGCGATTCCCGAAGGAGGAGGCAAGGGCGATTTCATCCACGCGGTGGGGCTCAGCGTGCGCGATCTCGCGAAGGCTTCCTCCGCCGTGCGGGCCTACGCGGGCAATGATTCCGGCCCTAAGCATATCGCGGTGGCCGTGGGCACTCCCACGTTCACTTTCTTTGGCCCCGAGGATCCGGTGGAGTGGCACCCTTATTCCACCGAGGAGCATCCCGTATTTTTTATTCCGAAATTGCATTGCCGGGCCGAGGACAATGGCCGCTGGTGCGGGATCGCGGAATGCGTGGAGGAAAAGCATCGCTGCATGGCGGATCTCGATCCGCTCGATGCCTACCATGCGATCGAAACCAAGGTGGGAGGTTTCCATGTCTGAAGTTTTGGTGAGCGGCTTCACCATGCTCCGCAACGGCGTGCAGTACGACTATCCCTTTATCGAAAGCATCCGCTCCCTGCTGCCCCTCGTGGACGAGCTCGTGGTGGTAGTGGGTTTAGGCACCGACGATACGCTGACGCAAATAAAATTCTTGGCCGCCGAGAATCCCAAGATCGTGGTGAAGGAATCCGTCTGGGACGAAAAGATGCGCAAGGAAGGATTGATTCTTTCCGAGCAGACCACCCTCGCGATGAGCTACTGCCGCGGAAAATGGGGCATCTACCTTCAGGCCGACGAAGTTCTGCACGAGGAAGATTATCCGAAAATCCGCGCGGCTCTCGATGAAGCGAAAAACCGTGAGGATATCGACGGCCTACTGTTCGATTACGTGCACTTCTACGGGGATTTCTTCGTGGTGAACCGGAATCCTTCCGCCTATCGCCACGAAGTGCGGGCCGTTCGCCTCGATCGCGGCGTAGTGAGCTGGAAGGACGCCCAGGGGTTTCGCCGCGAAGTGAACGGCCGCTTCGAAAAACTGCGCGTGCTCCATTGCGGCGCCAGAATTTTCCACTATGGCTGGGTACGCCCGCCCGAGGTGATGAAGGAAAAAACCGTGGCGATGGACAAGCTCTACCACGCCGAAGGATCGGCCGGCACCGGCGACAATTATATCTACAAGCGTATTTACGGCCTCGAGCGCTTCACCGATTCTCATCCCGCCACCATGAAGGAGCGGATTGAGCAGAAGCGCTGGAAGGTGGATCTCATGGCCCAGCCCATGATTTTCCGCCCCGAAGACGTGCGCAAGGTGATCTCGCGCTGGATCGAGCGCCTCACGGGCTGGTTGCCGGGGCAGTATAAGAATTATCGCCGGGTGAGCTGAACTCCGCGGCGGAGAAGCGCTGCGTAAACTAGCCTAGCAATAATGGCACTTCGCGCTGAAGTCGTGTCACCACTTCTTTCTGCAGTTTCGTGGGAAAGCCCGAGGCGTGGTAGGCGAGGTAGACCGGAACCCGCAGGTTTTTGTATCCCTTCTCGATTTCCAGCCCCGGAATTTCTTTGGCGATGTGCAGAGGCGCGATCGCGGAGCCCAGGCCGGCGCGCACTCCCTCGAGAATGGTATACATGTCGCCCAGGTAAGAGCGTTTGTATTTGGGGGATTTTTTTCCCTGCAGGCGGAAGAATTCTTCGGTGGTGGCGTCTTCCGCATCGTGATCAAGGAATACGCCCGTTCTCGCGTGCTTGCCTTTTCCCGTGACCCAAACATTTTCTTCGTGGCCGAGCAGCTGGCTTTCGATCCCGCTTTTTTCGGGAACGCGGGTGAGCAGAACGTAGTCCGCCGCGCCGGAAGCCAGCAGTCCCGGCAATTCCCGCAACTCGGCCGATTGCAGGGATATTTGCAAGTCGGGATGATCTTTTACCAGGGAAGCCGTTATGGGAACCAAGAGAGAGCGCACCACGGTGGAAAATCCCGCGATCCTCACGGCCCCCGACAGGCCTTTGCTTTTCGTTGCGCCCAGGAATTCCTCTTCCAGCAAAGACCGGGAGCGGCAGTAGCGCAGGAGCTTCTCGCCTAAATCTGTGAGCCGCAGGCCCGAACTTTCTCGGATGAATAGGGTAGAGCCCAGCTCCTCCTCGAGGTTCATCACGCGCTGGGAGAGGGCGCTCTGGGTGAGGTGGAGGGCCTTCGCGGCGGCCGAGAAGGTTTTGGCGGCGGCTACGGCCTGGAAGGCGTCGAGTTGGAGGGAGGAGAGGCTCATTATTATTAATTATATCGATAGGATAATAAAATCTATTAATTTTACGAAATTGGCCCGCTTGGGTACTTCTCTTTGCGCCGGATGAACCGGCCAATTTTTTTTGGAGATTTTATGAAGAACGTATTCTGGATTTTGGCGATGGCGGTAACGATGCAGGCACAGGCGGCTCCAGCGGGCTGGCTGACGGAATGCAAAGTGGCGGGAACGGAGAATGACGGGGTAACCATTGGTTGGGGGAATAACCTTTCCTCTGATTCTTGGAATGAGAAATTTCAATCAGCTTGGGTGAAGGTTGCCTTGGACGGAAAGGAAAGCGATACGCAAACCGTTGCTTTTACTAAGCATAGCAGCGCAACCCGGTGTGGCGAGCAGGGCAGTAGTAGCGCCAGCTTGAAGAACGGAGCACATATCTCTCACCAATGGGGCGAGTCCTGCGGTTCTTCCTATGACCACTGGGTATTCACTCTTCCCTCAGAAAATGGAGAGCAAGCGAAGCAATACCAGCTCGAATGCGTAGACACCGCCCCGCCGGCGAAAGAGCGGCCTTGCGTTGGCAGAAGGATGTGCAGCCATGAAGATTTTTAATTTGTTGTTGATGCTCTTGCCCGGATTTGCCTGGGCGGAGCACTCCGCAGTGCACGGGATGCTCGTGCTCGGCACGGAGAAAATCTATCTTTCTCACTTGCCCATGTTCCACGCGCCCCACGACAGCCAAGTGATCTTCGAAGCGGAATTCGATGCCGCCACGATGGCGCAGCTGAAGGCCAGTAAAGAGGCAAGCAGAGAAACTGTTTATACGCTGGTGCCCGAGCCTTTTGCCCTGGGTGAGATGGTCGCGAAGCCGCATTCGTTTGGCGCAGAATTATACCGGGGGCATTTTGAAAGGGGCGGAACGTTGATCGCCGAGAACGTAAAGGTGAGCGCGCCGAAGGTTCTTTTTCGGCAGAAGCTGAAGCCGGAAACATTGCCGGCGAAAGCCTTCTCGGGTTTTTTCTTTGGCAGCGGAGGCAAAGGTTGGCTGGCGCATGTGATCCACGGCAAGCCCGACTTCGATCAGTTCGTGGAAGTAGATAGTGCCGGTGTGAATTTGGTGGTGACGTTTTCAGCCCCCAACGAACCGTTGGAGGAAGGCCAGGTATTAAGGTCGGTTCACGGAACGTTGAAAATCAAAAAGTCCGTCTACCTTGAATTCGACGATCTCGGGCACTGACGTAACGAACTTCACGGCGGAGAAGCGCCGCGTTACTGTGCGTAAGCTTGCTGCCGAGCAGGGCTCTCCTATGGTAAGAAAAGGGGAATGAATGCCCCGGCCGCCAGTATTATCCTCGCCACCTACCAATGGCCGGAAGCGCTCGCCCTCGTGCTGAGCGGGCTGCTCACCCAGACCGAAAAAAATTTCGAAGTGATGCTCGCGGATGACGGCTCCGACGAGCGCACGAAGCAGACCGTGGCCGAGTACCAGAAGCGCGGCGTGTTTCCCATCCAGCATTTCTGGCAGGAGAACAAAGGTTTTCGCAAGAGCCGCATCCTGAACCGGGCGATCCAGGCGGCCAAGGGCAAGACCCTGATTTTTCTCGACGGCGATTGCGTGCCCCATAAAGATTTCGTGGCCCAGCACGTGGCCCTCCAGGACGGAAAGCACTATATCGCCGGCCGCCGCGTGGATCTTTCCAAGGAGTTTACCGCGAAGCTCACCCCGCACCGGATTGAAAAGGGGATGCTCAACGGAGTGGCTAGCGGAATCCTGGCCCTTTTCCTGGATTCCTTCCGCAAAAAAGGTTCCAAGCCTTTTCACCGTTCCTATATGGTGAAGGCCCCGATCTTCCGCAAAATCTTTGGCCTCGAGAAAGTGGTGGACCTCAAGGGCTGTAATTTCTCGGTTCTCCGCGAACATATGCTCCAGATCGACGGCTTCGACGAAAGCTACGAGGGTTACGGCCGCGAAGATACCGACGTGGAGCTTCGTCTCCTGAATCTCGGGCTCAAGATCAAGAGCGCCAAAAATCTTTGCCTGCAGTTTCACCTCTGGCACGAGCCGCGGGCTTTCACGCCCGTGAATGAAGATTTGCTCGAGGAAGTGAAGCGGTCGAAGCGGGTGAAAGCGAAACGTGGCATCGGAGCGGCTTCATGAGAAAGTTTTCGGTATTTACCCGTCTCTGGCCCTATATGCGCCCGCATTTTTGGCCCATCCTTTTTTCGGCTCTGCTCTCTATTCCCGCGGCGGCGATTAATTTCAGCCCGGCCCTGATCGTGCAATTCCTGAACGACGAAGTGCTCGTGAAGAAAGATCCGCACGCGTTGCATATGCTCGCGGTGGGAATCCCCCTGGCCTTCCTCCTGAATTTCGTGGTCCGCTTTTTCAATAACTATTTGATCCGTGCCGCCGCCAACCGCATGACCCAGGAGCTGCGCAACGATCTCTACCAGCACCTGCTGCGCCTCTCGATGGGCTATTTCAACTCGGCCCAGAGCGGGGTTCTGCTCTCGCGCGTAACGAACGACGTGCAGGTGATCTCCCGCTGCGTGAGCGGAATCATCGACGTGGTGAAAGAGCCCCTCACGTTTTTCGCCCTGATCGGCTACGCCTTCCACCTCAATTGGAAACTAACCTTGATCACCATGGTGATGGTTCCCGCTTGTGGGCTCCTGATCGGAAATGCCAGCAAGCACTCGAAGCGCTATACGAGTCGTATTCTGAACAGCCTCGGCGAAATGAGCGCGTTGCTCTCCGAGAGCGTGGGCGGCATCCGCGTGGTGCAGGCCTTCCGTCTCGAGGGATATTTGCGCGGGCAGTTCATGAAGATCAACCGCGACTTCGCCCGCACTTCACTCAAGGCGATCCGGATGGAAGAGCTCAGCCGGCCGGCGGTGGAATTCGTATTCGGCCTCGCCATGACCTTCCTGGTTTACTACGCGGGCCACGAGGCGATCCGCGGACGCATGACTCCCGGGGAAGTGATGGCCTTCTTCGTGTGCTGGGGCGCGATGCTGAATCCGCTCAAGCGCATCAGCGAGCTGAATATTTCACTGAGCCAAAGCTCGGCCGCGGTGGACAGCGTGCTCGCGATCATGGATCTTAAGCCCGAAGTGGAGAATCACCCGAACGCGAAAAAAATCCCGGCTTTCAGCCGTGAAATCGAATTCCGCGATGTTACCTTCGCCTACCAGCACACGCATCAGCCCGTGCTGAAGAGTTTTTCGCTAAAGATCAAAAAAGGCGAGCTCGTGGCCCTCGTGGGCGCGAGCGGCGCGGGGAAAAGCACCGTGCTCAGCTTGATTCCTCGTTTCTTCGATCCTCTTTCCGGCGGGGTTTTGGTGGACGGGATGGACGTACGCGACGCCACGCTCGAATCCCTCCGTGACCAGATAGCCCTCGTGACCCAGGATGTTTTCCTATTCCACGATACCGTACGCGCCAATATCAAGGCCGGCCGCCACCAAATCTCGGATCCCCAGATTCGGGCCGCCGCCGAGGCCGCGCAGGCCTGGAATTATATCGAGCACCTTCCCGAAGGCCTCGATACGGTGATCGGAGACCGGGGCCAAAAGCTTTCCGGAGGCGAGCGCCAGCGTCTTTCTATCGCCCGCGCCATCCTCAAAGATGCCCCCATTCTTTTGCTCGACGAGGCCACCTCGGCCCTCGATAGCGAGAACGAGCGCCTCGTTCAGGCGGCTTTAGATCGGCTCATGGTGGGCCGGACCGCAATCGTGGTAGCCCACCGTCTTTCTACGATTCGCAAAGCCGATCGCATCCTGGTGATGGAGAAGGGCGAAATCGTGGAGGAAGGCACTCACGATACGCTTTTGGCGCAGGGCGGCGCATACGCAAAAGCCATTTCGCTGCAGGCAGGATTTTCGCACTAAGTGGCGATGCTCGTGGCGATCTGGTAAACCTTCTGTAGTCTGTGGGGGATGATGAAATTTCGGCTTTTTCTAGGGATCGCGCTTCTCGCATTTCAGGCACCGGCCCACGCGGCGGATGGTGCTTGTGGAGAAGTAGACCTTCGCCCGGCGCTAGGCCCAGTGCTGGACCAGGGCATCACCGGACATTGCTTCGCCCATTCCTCGGCGGATCTGATTGCCGCCGCCACCGGCCGCCGCGTATCTCCCTTGGATCTAGCCACTTCCTATATTCTTTCGAATCCCGAGCCCATCCTAAATTCGCGTAGCCCCGCGATCCTGGATTATTTGCGCGAACGCCCCAAATTTCTCGCCGAATGGCGCAAAGACCGCAACGATGAGCCCGAAAATTTTACCGCCGCGAAAATCCTCAGCGACGAAGGCATCTACTGGACCGGCGGCGAAGAGATGCAGACGATTTTTCTCGCCAATATTTTCGGTCTCTGTGATCAGGACAAACTTCCCGCGGGTGATCCCACCTATACCGAATATCTGGCTTCGATCAACGCGTACCACCAGGGGCGCTTGGCCCGCCGTGAGTATTCCGAGAGGGAACGTACCGATCCCATTGGCGAAGTGGCGGAGCCAGAGGCCCGGATCGCTGCGCATAGCTTTCAGAACTGGGTAAACCTCCGCTGCGGCCGCCATTGGCTGCCCGCCAAGCCGGTCCTTCCCGATACCCTCCGCTTCGCCAAAACCTTAAAGGAATTCGAGCGGCTCAATTCTCTCAATACCTTCAGCGCCGTGGACGTGCACGGCCAGCTCTTCGAAAAAATCGATCAGCAGCTCGATCGCGGCCAAGTGGTTTCGATCGGCTACTCCACCAACGACATCATGAAACTCGATAAGGATTATCCCACCGGTGACCACGCCTCCGTGATCGCCGCCCGGAAAATGCGGGAAGGGAAATGCTACTACTTCATCCGCAATTCCTTCGGCGACTCCTCCGAGAATTACTTGGCCCGCTTCCGCCGCACCTACGAGAGCGGCGGCGTTTGGGTGCGCGCGAAAGACTTGAAGAGTATCTACAGCGTGGTATGGATTCGCTGATGAGCTACGCCGACGTAAAAGCGAGCGGTAAAGAAGTTCCCCAAGGAATGCACGAATGCATTCCCGATTACCGCGATATCCACGACGTGGAAGTTCCTAATTATACCGCCGAGGAGCACGGCACCTGGGCACTGCTGATCGAGAACCAGCAGAAAGTTCTGCCCAGCCGCGCCTGCAACGAATTTATGGAGGGGCTCGCGCAAATCCCTTTCCCCCACGATCATATTCCTTCGCTCGCCTTCGTATCCGATGCGATCGAAAAGCATACTGGCTGGAAGCTCATGCGCGTGGATGGCCTCGTGCCAGACAAAGAATTTTTTCAGCTCCTCTCCGAGAAGATCTTTCCTTCCACCGATTTCATCCGTACCCGCCAAGAGCTTGGCTATACGCCTGCGCCCGACATGTTCCACGATCTGCTCGGGCACGTGCCCTTGCTCATCAATCCCCGCTTCACCGCCTTTTTCGAAAAATTCGGCAAGGCCGGCGTGAAGGCATTCCAGCTTGGGCATCCCGGCACGAAAATGCTCCCGCGGATTTATTGGTATACGGTGGAGTTCGGCCTGATCGAGAATCCCGAGGGCCTGCGTATCTACGGGTCCGGAATCGTTTCCTCGCCCGACGAAGTTCTCTATTCCCTCTCGGGGCAGCCGAAAAAAATACCCTTCGATATCGAAGTGATCGCGCAGAAGCCCTACGATATTTGGCATATGCAGGAAGAGCTTTTCGTGATCGACAGCTTCGACCAGCTGGAATCGGACTTCGACCGCTGGGCGAAGGCGCAGGGTCTGCTCTAGCTAGTTCCTATAAGCGCGGGGATTGATGTAGGACGGCTTATCGGTGGAAAAATGCCGGGCGCGATTGCGGCAGGCTCCCGGGGCGTAGGAAACACGCCCTTCATTATTCAGTATTTGTCGCAGTAAGGTTAGCAGCGCTTCCTTCAAGTGCTTTTCGTCGTGAATGTTTCCATCTTCTCCCTGCGCATACAATCGATTCAACCCTTCAACTGTCCCTTTCATGCGCTTGGGCCATTCTTCGGGAGGTGTATAGGATTCCACCCTCGCGCCGGACTGGTAGCGAAGGATATCACGCACCACTTCGTCGTACATTTCGGGTGTGCCCGTAGACCAGCTTTCAATCGCCGACGACTCCCGGAAGTCGTACTCGCGCCAAGGGTCCGACACTCCCACGCTTGCTCCCTCTTCCACCTTATTGCCAATGAAAGGAATCCCTTTGCGAACCTTGAAGCGCACGAGGTAGGGGCCGTAGCCGAAAGTGGAAACCGCCGAGTTGGAGGCGTAAATCAACCGTTGCTTGATGTTCACGTTTTTTTCCCAGGGGCCGCCGTCGGGAATCCGGGAGGCGATGGAGCGCAACTTGGCCAGCGTTCCCCAGCTGTAAAGGGTATCGGGCTTGCAGTCTTCGGAAAGCAGCTCGCCCGCCTTTAGCTTGAGGCTATTTGAAGGGCCTTCCTCGCAAGCAAAAAAGGGGGAGTCTGAAATGGCCGGCTCGTCAGGATACCATAGTTTCAAAAATGCGCTGAGCGGCGCTTTCTGACCGCGTTTCAGCAGGCTTTCAAAATATTTTTTATTTTTGGAATCTTCGGCCCTTGCGGGTCCGGGTGCTTCCGCGCATTCCAGCTCGACCGCCGGACCCACCACTTCGGGGCAGTCCTCTTTCACCACGTCGATGGCCCGGTTCAGTCGATCGATAGCCGAGATTCCCGTTGCCAGCTCGGTGCCTGCCTGCGCGTTACCCAGCCAAAGAAGCGCTAGGAAAAATGGTAGAAAAGGACGGATCATACAGGCGTATCGGATTTTTCGGGGGCGCGGTAAAGAAATTCCGAGGGCCAAAGGGCATGGTTTTCCGTCGCGCGCGCTGGAGTAAGGGACTGAATCTAGTGTCTAAGCGCAAAGAACGGCGCCGGATAGCATTCGTACACAGCCGTTCCGATGAAGGGCGCTGGGCCGGCGCGTGGTGGTTCCCCGCGTGGCTTTTCCGCATCCCAATGGGATGCCGTAGAACAATCCGGTTCCATAGCGCTGCACGCAGCCCGCTTTGCGCGGGGAATTATCCGATTTCCTAGCCACCTTGGCGGGGGGAGAAGGATTGGCGGTGCCGCTTTTTTCCTCCTCGATTTTTTTCAGGGCTTCGGCCACTTGCTCTTTCACCGCTTTATCGATGAGGCGCTGAATTTCTTCGGCAGTCGGTACGGCGACCACTTTTTCCGGGGGTTCGGCGGCTGTTACGGAAAGGGGCACTTCCTCTTGCGGTGCTTGCTCTCTCGGCAGGGAATTATTCAGCCAAGAAAATCTCTCCGGCTTTTTCTCCATTTTTAAGCGCACCAAGGAGTTTTCCCCGTTAGCGGGAGTCGGTGGGATTGCCGCGGGATCAGGGGCTGGTACCGGCCTTGCTTCTTCTGCCTTAGCCACTTTCGGGACGGGTATTTCTACCATGGAGATGGGGATCTCGGCAGCGCTCGCTACCGCGGTATCCGCGGGAGCGGGTTTTCGATCCGCTTCTGTGCTAGCTACGGTTGCTTTTTTTCCCACCTCGATAAACGAAGCCTTTACTTTCAATTCGAATAGTTTGTCGTCTCGCGCGAGCGGCTCGCAGGATTGGGCTAATACGCCCTCGGCCACTTCGATGAGCTTGTCGTAGCCTTCATCGGATCCCACCAAGTTCTTGCTGAGGAGGGTCCGGTCGGCGGCGCCGATACTCTTCACGTTGGCTTCGAAATGATGGCGGGAATCGCAAGACATCAGGCCCAGGAGGAATAGGCTGCCGTCTTTGCGTTCTTTCATGGCGTCGGCCATTAATTTCAGCCCGGGCCGGTTCTTTTTATAGTAACCGATATCCCATTTCCGGTTCGGTTTGCGCTTTTCGGGGCCAAAGTCTGGGCCGCCGCCGTAGCGCGAATGCCCCATGTAGAACACCAGGTCGGAATTGCGCAGGGAATCGGCGAACTGGCTTTTCACTTGCTCCGTTTTCACGCGCTGGGCTTCCGATTTCTCGTTGTACGCATCGTTGGTGCTGACGGAGGCATCGTAGATGCGAAACTCGATCCGCTTCGTGGATCCATCCGACCACGTGATTTCCTTGTACAAAACATCGGCGTCGTCGGCCTCGCGCTGGAAGCCGCAAACCCGATTGCCCGCTTTGCAGGGCAGCTGCAGCCATTCGATCCAGGCCGTGCGCTCGATCGAATCCCTTACGATATTGCCGAAGTTCTGGTAGCCGGAAAAAATATCGAACCGAATGGCGGGTTTCCCGTCCAGGCTGGCGTAACGCTTCAAGCAGAACTCTTGCAGGATCGGATCACCGTTTTCTTCGGAGCATACTTCGCCCAGGGTTTTCGGCGGGCCTTTGATGGCCGTCTGCAGACGGGAAAAAAATTCCACCTGCTGCCTTGCCTGTATTTTATCTTCGTTGGCCTTCAGCGTGGATGTATCGTCGATGCCGTCCTCATCATCGGCCACGGCTCTCCGCTTTGGGGCCGTTTTCTTTTTGCCGGCGCTTTTCATCGGGGGGGTGGCCATCGCTTCGGGAATGCCGAGCGCATTTACCGCGCTCGATAAGAAACGGCGCAGGAATCCCGCGTCGCTCACCAGCCGGGAGCAAATTTGCTTGAACTCGGCCCGCGATTCCAGCGCGCACTGCTTACGCATGGCCGCCAGCGTGGCGCTATCCAGGTTGGGGCGGCTGGCCAGGGCGGAGATCGTTTCCCAGCGCACTTGGTAGGGCTTGCTCGCGAGCAATTGAGCCACGATTTTACTGCTGACTTTTTCCGGTTTGGTTAAACGGCGGGCCAGCGCGATTCTCACCTCGTGGCTGGAGTGCTGGAGCAGACGCGAGATTTTTTTCGGACTGAGCGCTTTTTCCACTCCCGGCAGACGATCCAGTAATGCCACCGTGGTGGCGGGAGCTTGGCGGGCCAGCCCTAAGTGCGCGGTTGCGTTTTTATAGGCATGGGCAATCGCGGGCTCGCGCCCCTCGGGGTCGAGCTCCAGCAGGGAAACGAACAGGGTTCCGCTCGCCTCCACCGAAGCGGACACCACGAGATGCGGGGCCAGGCTTTTTAACTGCAGTGCTACGATTACGTCGGCGGCAAGCTGGCGGCGCTCGGGATCGAGGAGCGCCGCCTTGAGGGACTGCTCCAGGTCGGGAGTTTTTTTCAGCTCCGTGATGGCGTAGTCATGATTTTCGGCGTCCGACAGGTCCGTCGCCAAAAACTCCCATTCCGCCGCGAAAGCGGGAAGGGAAATGGTGGTTAGAGTCAGGAAAAAGAATAATGTTTTTAGTGGCTTCATTGGCCGATCCCTCTCTTTTTCATTTCGGAAAAAGGCCGTTCCGGCTAAATGGGTTTTGTGGAAATTCCCGGCGATACCTTCTGCCGGGTAAAGGGCCGCAGAAAGGCCCTGTTTCCTGGGGCCGTTTTCGATATTGCCTGGCGTCATCTCTCGCTTCCCGCGCCATCCCCGAGTTATCCTTTTAGAAATGAACAGGAAAGCAAAAGGAACTAAGCCCCGCATCGTATGCTTTTGCTATAATGTGTCCGACACCGTGATCATCGAGGCCATCCAGAACGGCTGTTCCAGCCTCATGGACATTCGCCGCGAAACCTATGCCTCCACGGGTTGCGCCGGCTGTTCGGAAGAAGTAAAAAAGCTCCTGCGCAAGCACGCGGTGAGCGAAGAAGAGTCTCCGCAACCGAACGACCCGGGAAAAGTTTCTAATGGCTAAAGTAATGGTAACCGGTGGCGCAGGCTACGTGGGCTCTCAGGCCGCGAAAGGCCTCGCGAAGGCCGGCCACGAAGTTTTGGTTTTCGACAATCTATCCACTGGATTCAAGTCCCTGGTGCGCTTTGGCGCTTTCGTGGAAGGCGATATCTTGAATCGCAGCGCTCTCAGCGCCTGCTTCGCGAAATTCCAGCCCGACGCGGTAATGCATTTCGCCGCGAAATCGCTGGTAGGCGAGAGCATGGAAAATCCCGCGATCTACTACGAGGGCAATGTGCGCGGCACCTTCGAGCTGCTCGAGGCCGTTCGCGGCCTTAAGAAGAAGCCCATTTTCATTTTTTCGTCTACCTGTTCCCTCTACGGCCCCACCGATAAGCCGATCACCGAAGAGCTTACGCTGGCGCCGATCAATGTTTACGCACGCACCAAGCGCATGATCGAGGAGCTGCTGGAGGATTACGATCGCGCCTACGGGCTGAAGTTCTGCTCGCTCCGCTATTTCAATGCGGCCGGCTGCGATCCCGAAGGGGAGGTGGGGGAATTGCATGAGCCCGAAGCTCATCTCATTCCGCGCCTTCTCCTGCATGCGATGAATCCGGCCGGCTACCCCGTGCAGGTTTTCGGCACTGATTATCCTACGGCCGATGGCACCTGCGTGCGCGATTATATCCACGTGGAAGATCTGGCTTCGGCGCATATCCTGGCGATGGATTATCTTCTTGGGGGCGGAAAAAGCGAGATCGTGAATCTGGGTACCACAACCGGCAGCTCGGTGAAGCAGGTTATGCAAATGGTAGAAAAGGTGACGGGAAAGAAGCTGGCAGTCACGGTTGGTGCGCGCCGGCCCGGTGACCCTCCCTTCCTCGTGGCCGGCAGCCGCAAGGCCGAGAAGCTTTTTGGCTGGAAGCCCATGCACGACCTCGAGAGCATCGTGCGCACGGCCTGGCGCTGGACCCAAGAAAAGCGGGCCAAGTGAAGGGCGCCTTCTTTCTCGACCGCGACGGCACCATCAACGTAGACCACGTGTATATCAAGGACCCGGCCCTCATCGAGCTGATCCCCGGCTCGGCCGATGCGATCCGCCGCGTGCGGGAGGCGGGTTACCTCGTGGTGGTGGTGACGAACCAGAGCGGGGTGGGGCGCGGGATTATCGACGGGAATAAATTGCCCGATATCCATGCGCGGCTCGATGAGCTGCTTGCCCAGGAAGGGGCGCATATCGATGACTATAGGATTTGCGTGCACCGCCCGGAAGAAAATTGCGAATGCCGCAAACCCAAGGGCTTTCTCGTGAAAGAGGCGGCAAAAGAATTAGCCATCGATTTATCACGCTCGGTTTTCGTGGGCGACCGGTTTTCCGACGTGGCGGCGGGGGCCAACGGCGGCTGCCGCTACTCGATCCTCGTGCGCACCGGCAAGGGTGCCGAGGAAGAGGCTAGGCTCGGGGGCAGCGGCCTCTCCAAAGCAGAACGGCCCGATCACGTCGCGGACGACTTAGATCAGGCCGTGGATTGGGCTTTGGGGAAATTGGCTTAGTTCGCCAAGAGGTGAACCCAGCGGCCATGGAAATAACCGAGGCCGTGGCGGCGAAATTGCAAACTAAATAGATTTTGACTAAAGCGTCCTTCGCGCGCGAACTGGATGAAAGCCTGGCGTGCCGAACGGAGCCCGTAGGTCACGTTCTCGGCCACGTACGGGCCAGAATTGTGGTGCCACTGATTTTGGCCAAATTGGTTCTGGTTGAACTGGTTCTGGCCGTTATTGCCGAAATTATTCGCCCGCGGATCCAGGATTCTCTGGGGCGGCTGAATGGAGTTGAAGTCGTTTCCGGGAACCTGATCGTTTCCACGCTGGAAATTATCGCCGGGGCGATTGAGCCCGCGGGCGCGGCTCTGGGCTTCTACGGTTAGGTTATTGTCGTAGGCGAGTTGCGGAAGGCCGCGGCGCGCGCGCATTTGATTCGCCTCGATGAGGCCGGCGCTGATCATCTGGATATTTTGTGGGTCCTCGCCGGGAAGGTTGATCTCATTATTTTGAATTGGCGATACCGCCACGTTTTGGCGATCGTCGGAATCTTTTCCGCAGGCGCTGAGTAAGCTGAGCGCGCAGAGGGAGAGCAGGGAGAAATGAATTTTACGCATCGGGAAACCTCGTGCCCTGGGACCACTCGAGCCCTATGCTCGAAATAACCAGGGAACAGGCCGGATCCTACTCCCATTAACGCATAGTGTCAACTGCCGTCGGTAGTGCGTAACTCATCAAAATTGCTGAAAATTAGACGGCGCCTAAAAATCTAGTCCGCAAAGTCGTGCACCCAATAGCCGTTCGCCCACCCGATGCCCTGACGGCGGTAGCGGGGATTCAGCAGGTTTTGCCGATGCCGGGGGGAATTAAGCCAGGAATGAAATACCTGCTCCGCGCTTCGCTGGCCGTGAGCAATATTCTCGGCGGCGGCCCGGAAGGACGCGCCCGAATTACGCATCCGATCGAAAGGGGAGCGGCCGTCGAGGCTGGCGTGCTCGAAGTAATTACGCGTGAGCATATCGGCGGCATGGCCCTGGGCTGCGTGGGTGATCGCGAGATCGAGGGAGAGCTCCGGAAGATTATTTTCGCGGCGGATTTCGTTGGCGCGAACGAGCGCGGCGTTCACCATGCCGGCGACGGCAGGATCTAGATCGGGCGGAATGGTTTGGTTTTCGTAGGCGCCGCGGCTCGCGCCCGAAGCATCGGCCTGGCTATCGGGAGCGCAGGCCGCCAGGAGCGGGAGCAGAGAGAAGCTAAGAATGAGAAACGCAAAGTTACTGGTTTTAGCCATGGAATTCCTTTCTTGGAATTGGGGCGCCTGAGCGAGGCAAAGATGTTTGGGTGATTCGAGTTTAGGAAGCTCGGAGCCAGCGGTCAATCCAATGCCAGGAAATGATACTCGAGTGAATTACCTAGCTCGGGTACGAAATCGCCCCAAGTTTTGTTTAGTTGATTGTTGGTGGCGCGCTTTGCTCGTCGATCGCGGCGGGAATTATCGGGGCGAGGGGAGCCGCAATTTCGGCGCGGGCCTCGGCGAGGAATTGCTCGAGCATGGTATGCGAGCGGAATTCGTAGTTGCCCAAACCCGGGCAGTGCCAGCGCAGGAAATGCTGAAGCGCAGAGGCGGCTTCCTGCATGATCTCGAGCGGAAAGCGAAGCGAAGGCGTGTGCTGGATCATGGTTTCGCGGGCCTGGATCATCCAAAGGAGGGAAGCGAGGGGAACCTTGCGTCCGCCCTGGGTGATGGAGCAGCGCGGACAGAGAAAACCGCCATGCTCCACGGTGAGCGAAACGAAGGATTCTTCGGGCGAAAGCTCTTCGCCGAAAAAGGGAGCCTCGCAGGAAACGCATTCTTCGAGCACGGGGGCCCAGCCGAGGCGCTCGAGGAGCTTGATCTCGAAGGAGCGCACCACCTCGAAAGTGGCGGTATGCTCTTCGAGCAAGTAGAGGTAGTGGCAGAGCAGCAGGAATACTTCGCGCACGGGGTGACGGTCTTCGGTGAGGCGGAGCACGAGGTCGGCGAAATAGCCGGCGGCGGAAATATTTTCGAGCTTGCCGCGCAGTTTTACGAAATCGCGGCGGAGGTTGGCCTCGTCGATGCGCACGAGATCGCCCTGAGTTTCTTTGTAGCGGAGCTGGCTGCAGGCGAAGAGGTCGAGGGTGCCGCCGAAACGGCGCGAGTGCACGGCGCCCTTGGCGATGCCGCCGATCTTTCCGTGGTGCTCGGTGAGCACGGTTACCAGGCGATCGCGCTCCTGAAATACTTGAGAGCGCAGAACGATCGCGAGGTCATCTTTAAAGTCGGCCATGAAATCAGAGCATACCCTTTTCGAGGCGCTTCGCAAGCTCCGGAAAGGCAGCTTAGGTGCGGATCGTCTTCAGTAGCTGTTGCATACGAGTGTCGATCTCGTTTTGCTCAAGCACTTTTAGGCGGTGGAAGGAAAAATCCTCCACAGTGAAGCTGGCCATTACCGCGCCGTTGAGCACGGCATTGCGCAGGGCTTTTTGCTCGAGGCCCGCGCCGTGGGAGGCGAGGTAGCCGATGAGGCCGCCCGCGAAGGTGTCGCCGGCACCGGTAGGGTCCACTACTTTGCGAATGGGCACGGCCGGAGCCGAGAAGATCTCGCCGTCGAAAAAGAGGAACGCGCCGTATTCGCCGCGTTTGATCACCACGGCTTTAGGGCCCATTTTCAGGATTTTCTCGGCGGCCACTACCACGTTGCTCTCGCCGGCGAGGAGCTTGGCTTCGCCTTCATTGATGGTGAGGAGGTCGATTTTCGGCAGTACTTTCACGAGGGAATCGCGGCGGCCGGTGATCCAGAAATTCATACTGTCGAGGGCGATGAGTTTGGGTTTACGAACTTGCTCCAGCACGGAGAGCTGAAGCTCGGGGGCGATATTGCCGAGGAATACGTACTCGGCGTCGCGGTAGGCTTCCGGCAGCTGGGGATTGAAGTGCTCGAACACGTTGAGCTGCGTAGAAAGGGTAACGGCCTCGTTGAGGTCGCTGGTGTATTCGCCGGTCCAGTGGAAGGTTTTGCCGGGAACCACGCTCACGCCGCCGATATCGATCCCGCGTTTTTTCAGGAAATCGAGGTGTTCTTTGGGGAAATCTTCGCCCACCACGCCCACGAGTTGTAGGCCGGTGAAAAAGCTGGCCGAAATGGAGAAGTAGTTCAGGGATCCGCCCAATACTTTTTCGGCTTTGCCGGAAGGGGTGGATACCGAGTCGAAGGCCAGGGAACCGATGGCGAGAATGTTTTTCATGACTCCTACCTACTATGGGCGGAGTCCTGTGGTCAATTATCGCGGGTTAGTTTGTTCAGTCTACGAGCTGGCTGAGGGTGCCGGTATCGGCCGTCACGTTCGTGAGCGATCCACCCGACTGGATTTCCGGAAACATAATATCGTTGGGATCCGTGGAGTGGCTGAATCCGAGAAAGTGCCCGAGTTCATGGGCGAAGAGCTTGCGCCGGCTAGTATCGCCTGGGCTGGTGCTGCAGTCGCCGGTACAAAAAACGGTGCTGGGATTGATCATCATGAGCGCATGCTGGGTGATATTTTGCTCCGCGTGAACAATGGACTGCCCCGCCACGTTGGACGCGAAAGGCCAGGGGCTTTGTTCCAGAATCACGTTGGCGAGGATCTGATCTGGGTCGGCGGCGTTGCCGGTAAAGGCGGCTTGGCCGGAAGGATACGCGGCATTTAGCTGAAAAAGGGGTTTACCGGCCTTATTTTCCCAGAAAGCGATGGCGTCGCGGAGATCGGCTTGGGCATTGGGGTTGGCGGCTAGGGTGCTTTCCATCTGCAGGGCTACCGGAAAAGCCGACCAGCGAAAGGTGGCGCTCTGCGACGACTTATTCTCGCTATCGCGCCCGCAACCCGAAAGAGCCAAAAAGGCGAAACAGAGGGCTAATAGGGCGGGGCGAAAAAGGGTGCGCATCAGGCCTTCTAACGCAAGGGCAGTGCCATTGTAAGCCCGGAAATTTCCGGGAAAAAGAGTCTTCTTTCAACCCCTTGTGGAGGGGCGGCGGCGTGCCGCTAAAAGACCAGAACTTGCCCTGCGCAAGAGTTGAAAAAGCGTCTTAAATTTAGGCACTTTCCTTTACTAGAGGGGGTGGCTTTGCCATAGTAGGGCGCATGTGCGGAGTTGTGGGAATTATCGGTCCGGAAGAGGCGGCCAAAGAAGTTTTTCTCGGGCTATTTACGCTCCAGCATCGCGGCCAGGATGCCGCCGGAATTCTCTCCTTCAGCGAAGGCGAAGGCCCGGGATTCCATCTCTTCAAAGACAACGGACTCGTGGAGAGTGTTTTCAACGAGGAAATCCTCAATCGCCTTCCCGGGCGGATGGCGCTCGGCCATACCCGCTATTCCACGGTGGGCAAGAGCGATAACAAAAGCGATATCCAGCCCCTGGTTCTAAACTATCCTTATGGAATTGGGATGGCCCATAACGGGAATCTCGTGAATTATTACCCGCTGGTGGAAAAGCTCCGCAAAGAGCGCCACCGCATGCCGCTTACGAACAACGATATCGAAGTAATCGAGAATCTTTTTGCCGACGCCCTGCTCGACGAAGGGGCCAATATCGAATCCAAGCTGAGCTTCGCGCTGCTGGAAAAGGCCGTGACCAAAGTGATGAAGGAAGCGGTGGGCGGGTATTCGGTGGTTTCGATGATTGCCGGCCAGGGAATGTTCGCCTTCCGGGACCCTAAGGGCATCCGGCCGCTGATCCTGGGCAAGCGCGAGACGATGGTGAAGGACGCTTCGGGCTCGCTCGTAAAAAAAGACGCCTATTGCGTGGCTTCCGAAATGATCCTGCTCTCCTTCCTCGGCTACGAAGTAGTGGGCGATCTAAAGGCCGGGGAATTGATTTTCGTGAATCTCGAAGGCCAGCTGCAGAGAAAAATTTTACCGCTCGCGCAGACGCCCACGCCCTGCATGTTCGAGTGGGTTTATTTCGCGGGGGCCGAGAGCATTCTCGAGGAGAAGCCGGTTTATACCGCGCGCCTCGAACTCGGGAAGGGCCTCGCCCACAAGATCAAGGAATCGATCGCGCGCGGGGAAATGAAGCCTGATATCGTGGTGCCCGTTCCCGAAACTTCGCGCATCGCCGCGATCGCGCTGGCCGAAGAGATCGGCGTGCCCTACCGCGAAGTGCTGATCAAGAACCGCTATATCCAGCGCAGCTTTATTTTGAATACTCCCGAGAAGCGCACCAAGGCTGTGGACTTGAAGCTGAATCCGGTGAAGAGCGAGATTAAGGGAAAGAACGTTCTCCTCGTGGACGATAGCATCGTGCGCGGCACCACCTCGAAAAGGCTCGTGGATCTGGTGCGCCGGGCGGGCGCCAAGGAAGTGTATTTTGTTTCCACCTGCTCGCCGATCCGCCATCCCTGCTACTACGGGATCGATTTCCCGAGCACCGAGGAACTGATTGCCACCGGCCGCACTGAATCCCAGATTGCGGAAGCGCTCAACGCGGATCGCGTGATCTATCTCGATCAGGAGAGCATTCGCGAAGCCATTGGGCTCAAGAGCATGTGCATGGCTTGCCTCGACGGAAAATATCCCACCGACGTAACGGCGGGGATCGCGTTCCGCGAGCGCAGAACCGGGGAGAGGAAGAAATGAAGATCTTGGTGATTTTCGGCAGCAAATCCGACGCAAATATCTATGAGCCCCTCAAAGCGCGCCTCCTTCACGAAGGCCACGAAGTGGATTTTCGCATGATCTCCGTGCACCGCAGCCCGGATCTTCTCGACCGTGAGCTCAGCGGCATTCAGGCTCAGGCCGTGATCGCGGGTGCCGGCCTGGCCGCACATCTTCCTGGTATCCTGGCGTCGAAGCTCCTCATCCCGGTTTTCGGCATTCCCTGCGGAGCGGCGATTGGCGGCGTGGACGCCTTCTTCGCGATGGCCCAGATGCCCTTCGGCATTCCCGTGCTTACTACGGCGGCTGACTCTTACCAGAGTGCGGTAGAGGCGGTAGGGCGCTGGAGCCGCCTCGATCTGCAATACAGTTTCGAAGGTTTTAATTTGGTATTCGAGCGGCACAAGAAATCCCAGCCTCACTTCCAGATGCTATTGGATCGCGCCCAGAAGATCGTGGACAAAACCAAGCTCGAGCTCAACGTGACGGATAAGCCCGTGGAAAATGCCGTCAATATCTGCCTCGTGGATATCAGCGAAACGGATCCCGAAGCTCCCTTGCCCTTCGCCGCGCCCGCCAAAACTTCCGACGAGCTGCGCCTGATGGTGCCCGTGCTCAATGAGGCTGCCTACCGGAATCCGTATTCCGGCATTTCGGTGATCCGCCGGGTGAACTCGGTTCCGGGCGGAATCTGGACGGGAATCAATAACGTGGGTAACGCGATGCTGGCGGCCCTTGAATTGGCGAATGCCAGCGGCACCCACAGCGCTTTTCTTACGAACGCGAAAAAGGGCTATATCCATGGCTAGCGCTGATCACCACGGCGGGTATAACCCATGAGCTCGGTGAGGGAGCGATTGGCCGGCCCGGATGCGCTAGGGCGGCTGCTCTACTCAGGGTCAGTAAAAGATATTTATGGAATCGCCGGCCGCGATCCCTACGTTTTCGATTTTTCCGACCGTTACTCTATTTTCGACTGGGGCCAGATGCCCGACGCGCTCACCGGCAAGGGCGAAGCGCTCGCGGTGATGGGGGACTTGTTTTTTCGCGTGCTCGAGCGCCCGGAAATTTGGTCCGGCTGGCAGATTCCCGATACCTATCCCAAACTCTGGCGCGATAGCCTCATGAGTGCTCCGCTCTGGGTGGATCTACGCCGCCACGGCTTAGCTCACCACTCCCTCGGCCTGGTGGACGAAGCGGGATTCGCCGTGGAACCCGGCAAGCGGGCCAAGCGCCTGGCGGTGAAGGCTCTCGAGCGCCCGCCCGCGAGATCCGAAGTGAAAGAGGGCAAGCTCGAATGGGATTACTCGGCCTATGAGAGCCGGCCCGCCGATGTGCTCGTGCCGCTCGAAGTGGTTTTTCGTTTTGGCGCTCCCGAGGGCAGTTCCTTCCTCAAGCGCGCCCGCGAGATTCCCGGCTACGCCCAGAGTTTCGGTTTTCCCGAGAGCCCCCGGGCCGGGGAAGTTTTTCCTTATCCGATCGTGGAATTTTTTACCAAGCTGGAGCCTACGGATCGCTTCCTTACCCGCGAAGAAGCCTGCCGGGTGGCCTCGCTTACCGCGGAAGAGCTCGACGAGCTGGTGGCACTAAATTTATTGCTCGCGCTGCGCCTCCGCGATTTATTTCTGCAGCTCGGCCTGGATCTCTGGGACGGAAAGTTCGAATTCGCTTTCCGGCCCGGCGAGAAGGCGCGAAGAAAATTCCTGCTGGTGGATTCAATCGGCCCCGATGAATTGCGCTTGATCGGCCCTGAGGGAGTGCATTTTTCCAAAGAGTTTCTCCGCCGGATTTACCGCGATACGCCCTGGTACCTTGCCATGGAGAAGGCGAAGAAGCTGGCCGCCGATCGCGGGGAGAAAGACTGGAAGAAAATTTGCCGGGAAGAGCTTAAGCAGCAGCCCGCCCCGATGCCCCGGGAGGCGCTCGAGTGCGCGCAGCTCCTCTATCCGGCGCTGGCGGGCGCGCTGGGAGAAATGGTGCTTGGACAGGCCATTTTCGAAGGGATGCCCAGCTTGCCGGAAGTATGTCGCCGGCTGAAAGGCATCACGTGAGAGTGCTAATCGTGGGTGGAGGCGGAAGAGAGCACGCGCTGGCCTGGAAGCTCGCGCGCGAGAAGGGCATATTCGAGGTATTTGTAGCGCCCGGGAACCCCGGTATCGCGCTCGAGCCCAAGGTTGTGTGCACGGGCCTCGCGGCATCGGATTTTTCGGGAATGCTGAGGCTCTGCCGCTCCCATAAAATTGGTTTCGTGGTGGTAGGCCCCGACCAAGCACTGGCCGATGGCGCCGTGGATTTTTTCGAGCAGGAAGGGATTCCTGCCTTCGGCCCCACCCAGTCCGCCGCTCGCATTGAGAGCTCCAAGGCCTTCGCGAAAGAGATCATGCGCCACGCGGGAATTCCCACCGCCCGCTTCGAGGTATTCGCCGATGCCGCGCCGGCCCGGGATTTCCTCACGCGCGTGGAGTGGGGAAAAGGCTGGGTGGTTAAGGCCGACGGCCTCGCGCTCGGCAAAGGCGTAGTGGTATGCGAGAGCCGCGAGGAAGCCCTGAGCGTGGTGAATGAATTCATGCTCCACGCGGCGGTGGGACCGGCCGGGAAACAAATCGTGATCGAAGAGCGCTTGCAGGGCAAGGAAGTTTCCTCTTTCTTTTTTTGCGACGGCGGTAAAGCCACTATCCTGGGCTCGGCCTGCGATTACAAAAGAATTCTTGAAGGTGATAAGGGGGCTAATACCGGCGGGATGGGTGCCTACTCTCCGGCCGATTGGCTAGACGAGGGCTTTACCGAACGGGTGAGTGCCGAGATCGTGAGACCACTACTCGCGGCGATGGCGGAGCGGGGGCACCCCTTTAAGGGAATACTGTTCGTGGGCTTGATGGTAACGGCGGCCGGCCCGAAGGTGATCGAGTTCAATGCCCGGTTTGGCGATCCCGAAACCCAGGCGCTGCTCCCACTCCTGGACGAAAACCTTCTGCCTTGGCTTGAGGCTTGCCGGAACGGAAAATTGGATTCTCTTCCCGCTACCGGGCCTAAGATGAAGCCACTCACCGCTTCGGTGCACGTGGTACTGGCCGCCGCCGGGTATCCCGGAGCAAATGTAAAAAAAGGCGATATCATTCGCGTTCCGCCCGAGCTACTACCGCAAGAGGAAGAGGGCGAGCGCTTGGCGAAATTATTTTTTGCGGGCGTGGCCCGTTCCCGTAGTCTGGAGATGACTACCAGCGGAGGACGCGTGCTTGGCCTCACGGCTTTAGCTTCCACGCGGGCCGAAGCGCGCGCGAAAGCCCACGCCCTGGTGAGCGCCATCACGTTCGCGGGCGCGCAGAGGAGGGCCGATGTCGGCGCCTAAATCTCTCCCCATCGTGATCCTTGCTTCCGGCGCCGGCACCAATGCCCGCGCGCTAATCGAGCACGCGCAGAAAAATCCGGATCGCCTCGCGGTGAAAGCTTTGATTAGCGATCGCGCCGGTGCGCCCGCGCTCGAAATGGCGGAAAAGCTGGGTGTTCCCACTCACGTGATTAACCATAACGACGAAGCCGCATTGCTTCGGTTGTTGAAAGAATTGAAACCGAGCTGGGCGTTGCTTGCCGGCTATAAGCGCATCGTGAGCGATGCGTTCCTGAAATTTTTTGCCGATGAAAATCTAGGTGCCCGCGTGATCAATGTGCATCCATCACTGCTGCCCGCCTACCCCGGCCTTGGAGGCTACGAGCGCGCGTTTCGCGATGGCGTGAAGGTGGCGGGCGTTACGGTACACTTCGTGAATAGCGAGCTCGATGCCGGCTTGCCCATTTTGCAGGAAGCTTTCGCCCGGGAAGAGGCCGACACGCTCGAGAGTTTTTCCGCGCGGGCCCAAAAAATCGAGCATCGTCTTTTTTGCCGGGTCCTCGATCTCGCCGCGTCGGGCGCTTTGCGCATTCAGGAAACAGAAAATTCTCGCTGGGTAAGTTTAGGGAGTGAAAGATGAACGTAGTCCGCCTCGAGGTTAGGGATTTCGACTGCAACGCGCGGGAGCAGCGCTTTGCCAAAACGGCGCGCCAGCACTTGCGTATTCCGGTATACGGCACCGAAACCGTGCAGATCTTTTGGCTAAAAGCCGACGACGACGCGCCGATTCCTGCCGAGGAGGCGAAGCGCTGGGCCGAAAAAGTTTTTTGCGATCCGGTGCTCCAGGAGTTCCACCTCGCGCATAACCCGGAATTCCGTTTTGCCGCTTCCGGCCCCATTCTGCCTTCGTTCGTGGCGCAGGTTCGTTTTCTTCCGGGAGTGACGGATAACGTGGGCCGCTCGGCCACCGAAGCGCTCGCGTTGCTCAGCGCATTCGCCCGCGAGCATAACGTGCAGGTGTATACGGGCAAGGCGGTCTATTTCTACGGCGATCTTTCCCGGAGCGAAGTGGAACGCGTGGCCTTCGAATCGATCGCCAATCCTCTTATCGAAGAGATTCAGGTGCAGAACTGGAATGCTTACAATGTGGCCGAACGATTCAGCGCTCAAGTGGTTCCCGAAGTAGCGCTGGGCGGAAATGGGCAGGTGGAGACTATCTCTCTTCAGATAGAAGACCGCGCCCTCGATCGCCTGAGCAAGGAGCGATGCTGGGCGCTCACCGTGGCCGAGCTGCACACGATCCGCAATCACTACGAAAAAATCGAGACCCAGTCTAAGCGGGCGGCGAAGGATCTTCCCGACCATCCCACCGATCTCGAGATCGAGATTTTCGCTCAGAGCTGGAGTGAGCACTGCAAGCATAAGATCTTCGCCGCCGAGATCGACTATACCGAATCCACCGAAGACAAGCTCAAGCCCTATAAATTGCTCGGCGCGTTCACGGTAAAAAGTCTTTTCAAGAGCTATATCAAGCGCGCCACGGAAGAAGTGGAAAAAGAGAGAAAACTCGATTGGCTGATTTCCGTATTTTCCGATAATGCCGGGATCGTGAGATTCGATCCGAAGCTCGATCTCTGCATCAAGGTGGAAACTCATAATAGTCCTTCGGCCCTCGATCCGTACGGCGGCGCCCTCACCGGCATCGTAGGGGTAAACCGCGATATTCTCGGGTGTGGCCTCGGCGCGAGACCGATCGCGAATACTGACGTGTTTTGTTTCGGCCCGCCCGATTGGCCGGGAGTAGGGGAAGAAAAGGAATTGCCTGACTCCCTCAAGCACCCGCGCCGGATCTTCGATGGCGTGCACCAAGGCGTGGAAGACGGCGGCAATAAGAGCGGGATCCCCACCGTGAACGGCGCCTTCGCGTTTCACCGGGATTTTTCCGGTAAGCCCCTCGTGTTTTGTGGCACCGTGGGCGCCTTGCCTCCGCAAACGAAAGACGGGCGCGCCAGCGCCTCGAAAAATCAAAAGCCCGGAGACTTCATCGTGGTATCTGGGGGACGCATCGGGAAAGACGGAATTCATGGCGCCACGTTCAGCTCGATGGAGCTCACCGACGGTGCGCCCGCCACGGCCGTGCAAATCGGCGATCCGATCACGCAGAAACGCCTCGCGGATTTTCTGCTCGAGGCGCGCGATCTGAATCTCTATACCAGCGTGACCGATAACGGTGCCGGCGGCCTCAGCTCCAGCGTGGGCGAAATGGCGCTCGGCACGGGCGGGGCGCGGCTCGATGTGACGCATGCCCCGGTGAAGTATCCCGGCCTTTTGCCCTACGAGCTCGTGGTGAGCGAAAGCCAGGAGCGCATGACGTTCTCGGTATCCCCTCAGCAGCTCGAAGGATTTCTGGCTCTTTCGAAACGCCGGGGAGTAGAGTCCACGGTGCTCGGGGAATTTAACGATTCCGGTTTATTCCAGGTGGATTACCAAGGAAAAACGATCGCCGCGATCGATCTACGCTTTCTCCACGAGGGGCTTCCGCCCATGGTGCTTAAGGCAAAATGGGAAGGGCCTCTGCCCGAAGATAGCTGGAGCAAGCGCACGGCTCTTCCCGCAGTGGAAAACACCGAGCTCGAATCCCGCGCATTTCACGAGAACGCTCTCTATACTTTGCTCGCGCGCTGGAATATCCGTTCGAAGGAAGAATGGGTGCGCCGCTATGATCACGAAGTGCAGGCCGCCACGGTGGTAAAACCGTTCGTGGGCGTGGAGTCCAAAGGCCCGGGCGATGCCGGTGTGATCTGGCTGGCGCCGCACGGGGGCGACGAAAAAACCGGCGTGAGTATTTCCTGCGGTCTCCAGCCTAAGCTGGCCCGCTTCGACACCTACGTGATGGCCCAGCATGCCCTCGATGAGGCTTTCCGTAACTGCGTGGCCGTGGGGGCCGATCCCGATCAGGTGGCGCTTATCGACAATTTCTGCTGGCCGGATCCTCTGCCTTCCGAAAAAAATCCGGATGCCCACCACAAGCTCGCGCAGCTCGTAAGGGCCAACCACGGGCTCTACGATCTGGCCAAAACCTACGGTGCGCCCTTCGTGAGCGGGAAGGACAGCATGAAAAATGATTTCTTCGGTCGCTCCCGCCTTAAGGAAATCAAGATCAGCGTTCCGCCCACGGTGCTGGTGACCGCGCTGGCGAAAGTACCGGACGTTTCCCGCACCGTGACCAGTGATTTTCAGAAAGCCGGCGACGCCGTATACCTCGTGGGACGCAGCTCCCGCGAGATGGGCGGATCCGAGCTGATGGAATCCTTCGCGCTTCCGGCGGATCGTCTGGTGCTGAGTGCGCCCCAGGTGAACGCCGCGGAAAACCTCCGGCTCTACCGTACTATCCACCAAGCGATGCGGCGCGGGCTTCTGCGTTCCTGCCACGATTGCAGCGAAGGCGGGATGCTCGTGGCATTGGCCGAAAGTGCGATTGGCGGGATGCTCGGCGTGCGGGTGGATGTAGAAAATATCTCGGTAGAGCTGAAAGAATTCGGTGGATCGCTCGCCGAATTCTTCTTCAATGAGAGCGCGGGGCGCTTCGTGGTGTCGGTTCCACCCGAACACGACGAAGAGTTTAGGAAAATGCTCGCGGGTCAGCACTGCCTGAAACTGGGCGAAGTGGCGCCCGATATCCTGCGCTTCACGCGCTACGGCCTCGTGATCCTGGACGTGCCCGTCCGCGATGCGCGTAAGGCCTGGAAAGGAGAACAGCGATGAAGAAAGTTCTCGTCCTCACCGGAGATGGCATTAACTGCGAAAGAGAAACCGCACGGGCTTTCAGCCTGGCGGGTGCCGCGCCCACCATCGTACATATAAATGATCTGCTCGCTAACCCCGCGAGCCTACATGGCTACGAGGCCGCCGCTTTCCCGGGGGGATTTTCTTTCGGCGACGATCTCGGTAGCGGGCAAATTTTGGCGCTGAAATTATCGCTGGTGCTCGGCGATGAATTGCAAAAATTCGTGGCGGCCCAAAAGCCCGTGATCGGGATCTGCAACGGATTTCAGGCCCTCACCAAGCTCGGGCTTTTGCCAGAACCTTTCGGCGTGCGCACGATGGCCTTAGCTCGAAATGCCCAGGGGCATTTCCAGGATCGCTGGGTGGATCTCGAGGCGGAGAAAGCCTCCGTATGTATTTGGACCAAAAACCTCGCGGGCGAAGGCGCGTTTGCTTTGCCGATTCGTCACGGAGAGGGCCGCGTGGTATTCACGCGCGGCGAAGAGGAGGGCATTCACCGTAAGCTCAGCCAGAATGGGCAAATCGCCCTTCGCTACAGCGAAGACGTGAACGGATCTTTCGCCCGGATCGCCGGCGTTTGCGATCCTACCGGCCTCGTGTTCGGCTTGATGCCTCATCCCGAAGCCGCTACCTCGCGGCTGCTCTATCCCCAGAGCACGCGCCTCGAAAACCGTACCGGCGAAGGGCTTGGGCTACGTTTTTTCCGTAATTGCGTTACCTACCTCGAGGAGAAGTAATGGAGATCCGGCGCGCGCTGTTCAGTGTTTCCGATAAAGAAGGCCTCATCGGCTTTGCGCGATTCCTCGAAAAAAGGGGCGTGGAGATCCTTGCGAGCGGCGGCACCGCCAAAAAGCTCGGGGATGCGGGAATCGCCGTTACGCCGATGGAAAAAATAACCGGGAACCCTGAGGCCTTCGGCGGCCGCATGAAGACGATCAGTTTTCCCTTCGCCAGTGCCTTGCTCTACCGCCGCGATAATCCCGACGACGTGGCCACCGCCAAGAAGATGGGTGTGGTACCCATCGATCTCGTGGTTTGCAATCTCTATCCCTTCCAGGAAGCGCAGAAGAGAAATGCGTCCGAAGCCGAGCTCATCGAGGAGATCGACGTGGGTGGTCCCACCATGATCCGCGCCGCCGCCAAAAACCACGCGCACGTGGCGGTTTCCACCGATCCCGGCCAGTACGCGGATCTGATGGACGAGATCGAAAAAAATAATGGCGCGCTTAGCCTCGATACCCGGAAAAAGCTAGCCGTCTCCGCATTTCGCCTGCTTGCTTCCTATGATTCCGCCATCGCCGCCGAGTTATCCAGTCGCTTCCTCGGGGAGGAAGTGCATTATCTCGCCCTCGACCGCGGAAAAAAATTGCGCTACGGGGAGAATCCTCACCAGTCCGCCACATTTTACCGTGACCCCTATTTCAAAGCGGAAACTTCGATCGCCTCGGCGGATATCCTCCAGGGCAAGGCGCTTTCCTATAATAATATCCTCGATGCCGATGCGGCCCTGCGTTCGGCCAGTGAAGCTTGGCATTCTGTTGGCGGTTCGCAGCTGGCGGTGGGGGGGGCCGTGGCGGTGGTGAAGCATTTGAATCCCTGCGGGCTAGCTACCGGCCGCAGCATGGTGGAAGCCCTCGAGCTGGCCTGGGCGGGTGATCCCGTTTCGGCTTTTGGCGGCATCCTCGCTTTCACGGGACCGTTCACGCGCGATTGCGCCGAGTGGCTCGGGGACAAATTCGTGGAACTGATCGTGGCCCCTTCGGTAGAGCCCGATGCCCTGGCCGTGCTCGCCAAGAAGAAAAATTTACGGGTCTTGCTCTGTCCTCCGCGCCCGGCGGTGGTGCAGGAGAGGATGCTGCGTTCCGTTTACGGGGGCGTGCTCATCCAGGAAGAAGACGAAGGCCTCGATCAGGAATTCAAGAGCGTGACCAAGATTCCTTTTCCTCAGGAAAAATTAGCGCTCGCCTCGTTCGGCGTGATGGCCGCCAAGCACCTTCGCTCCAATGCGATCGCGCTCGTGAGAGAGCATAAAGGAAATTTCCAGCTCGTAGGCGCTGGCATGGGTCAGCCTAACCGCCTCGACAGCATTAAATCGCTCGCCGGCCCTCGTGCTTTGGCGAAAGGAAAAATCGAAGATTTGATTTTGGTTTCCGACGCCTTTTTCCCATTCGCCGATGGCGTCGAAGCCGCAGCCGAAATCGGCGTGAAGTTTATCGTGCAACCGGGCGGCAGCATTCGTGATGAAGAAGTGATCGCGGCGGCCGACCAAGCGGGAATTGCCATGGTGTTTACTGGACGCCGGCATTTCCGCCACTGAGGAGAAAACGTGGCCATTTCCTATAAAGATTCCGGAGTAGACCGCGACAAGGGTGATCTCTTCGTGCAGAGAATCCAAAAAATGGTGAAGTCCACTTATTCCAAGGCCGTGAAAAGCGGAGTGGGCGGTTTCGCTTCGCTCTACGACGTAGGCGGCGGAAAATATTTGGCTGCCGGCACCGACGGGGTAGGAACGAAGCTCATGGTGGCCCATAAGCTCGGCATCCACGATACGGTGGGCATCGATCTCGTGGCGATGTGCGTGAACGACGTGGTCTGTACCGGCGCGCGCCCGATGTTTTTTCTGGATTATATCGGCTGCGGAAAGCTCGAGCTGCCCGTGAGCGAAGCGATCGTAAAAGGCATCGTAGACGGCTGCCGCCAGTCGGGCACCGCGCTCGTGGGCGGAGAGACCGCCGAAATGCCCGGCATGTACGACGACGGC
The DNA here is from genome assembly GCA_050246755.1 of Bacteriovoracia bacterium. Lineage (GTDB taxonomy): Bacteria > Bdellovibrionota > UBA1018 > CAIPTA01 > CAIPTA01 > JAKFYM01. The sequence continues at coordinate 481,564 of JBFWVL010000001.1, read as the reverse complement.
GAATACGACCTCGCAGGATTCGCCGTGGGGGAGGTAAAGAAAAGCGCTCTGCTGGACGGCAAGAAAACCAAAGCGGGCGACGCGATCATCGGCCTCGCCTCGAGCGGTTTGCATTCCAATGGTTTCTCCTTGGTGCGAAAACTACTAAAGGAAGAGGAAACGGATTTTTTGAAAACTGCGCTTACCCCCACGCGCATCTACGTGAAAAATGCATTGGCGGTTCTGGAATCGAAAAAATTTGGGATCAAGGGCTTCGCCCATATCACTGGCTCGGGCTTTTATAATATTCCACGGATCAATGCGAAATTCTCCTACGTGATCGATCAGGTTCCGGATGCGCCGGGAATTTTTCGTTTGTTGCAGGAGCGGGCGGGCCTCGACGGAAAAGAAATGTATTCCACCTTCAATATGGGAGTGGGCTTCGTGATGGTTTGCGAGGCGAAGAAAGCCGATGCCCTCGTAAAATTCCTGAATAAACGCGGCGAAAAGGCCCAGCGTATCGGAACCGTGGCCAAAGGTAAGGGCGAGGTGCGCGTGCGCACCCAAAACCTTTCTTTCGATCTGGTATAGTCGCTCCATGTCCCAAGCGCCCCAAACACCCGGCCTCTATCTCTTTTCCGCGGGAAATTCCTGGGAGCGCGCTTTCACCGCGGCTTTGGATTTTTTGCAGAAAACCGATGGTTTGCTCGTGCTCGGCCCGCGCATCGGGGCCAGCGCCCAGGAGTGGCTCGCGGAGGAAAGCCTGCAGAATCCGCCGCTCCGCCTCGGAGCGCGGACGCAAGACTGGCAGAAGTGGGTGGAAGGGCGGGCCCGTAACTCCGCACTTTCCGAGGGCCGCCAGTTTCGGTTCCTCAATACGGCCAAGAAGCGCAACCTATTTCGCTCGGCGGTGAAAACGCTGGTCACGGTGGAGGGATTTTTTCACCTCCAGGATATTTGGGAAGAGCCGCGATTTTTTGACGGACTGCTCGGCTGCGTGGAAGAAGCGAGAATGGCCGGCCTCATGGACGATGCATCCATCGAGCGCGCGCAGTCCCTACTGGTAACGGGTAGCGACAACGTAACCCGCGAAGCCTACCAGGATTTCTGGCATTTGCTAAAACTCTACGAACGCACGCTCGCGGCCTCCGAGAACTATGATTTTCCGGCCGCGCTGAAAAGTGCTGCGGAGCTCAACGGCACCGAGCAGTCGACTTTCTTCCTAGGCTTCGATAAGTGGTCGTTGCTCGAAGTGGACCTCGTGCAGAATATCGCGCGGGATCAGGCCGTTTACGTTCCGCTCGCACTCGGTGATGCGGCGATAGAATCGATTCTCAAGGGGCAGGCTCCCGAATCGGATCTAACCTCGGTCACTTTGCTCCGCGGATTGGTCACTAATTTCCCGGGAAAAATTTCCCATTTGCGGAGCAAAGAGAAAGCTGCGATCCCGTGCCGCTATCTTTTGGATGCCCACGTTCCCTCCGAAGAAGCCCGCGCCGCGGCCGCGCTGGCTAGCCAGGCCATCGCCGAAGGCAAGCAAGTTCGCTTTCTCGCGGCGAGCGATGCCTTCGCCGATCAGGGTATTCACGCCGCGTTCGCGGAAGAGCTGGCGCTGCCGAGAAATTTTGCGGCCAAGAAAACCCTCGATCACCCGGTGGCGCTGCTTTTTCTCCATGCCCTCGAGCTCAAGCGTCACCAGTATTCCCTGGCAAGGAGCCTGGAGCTAGCGCAGCTGCTGCAGTTTAGCTTAGGAAAGTTCGGGGAAATCGGCGAGCGGGCGAGCCGGGCCGGCATTCGCCGCGGCCTGCGCGAATGGAAAGAAAAAGCGGCGGAGCGAAACGATCCTTTGCTCGCGGAGTTTGCCCAATTTCTCGGCACGATTCACGATCTTTTACCGGAGTCGGGCACGGCCACGTTATTCGCCGAGTCCATGCTGAAGCTCGCCAAGCTCTGCGGGGTGGGCGAGTTCGCGCGCTTGGCGCCCGAGCTCGAAATTGAGCGGGAAGCGCATGCAGCTATTTCCTCCTGGCTGCGCAACGCGAAGGTGCTCGCCTCCTCTGTGGAAGGCACCCTTAGCTTCGGCGATTGGCTGGCCGAGTTGAAATCCTTGCTGGAGGAAAGCCAGGCCGGAGAAATTTTGAGTTTTTTTCCGCGGCTTCAATTTTACCGGTACGGCGAGTGGCTGCCTCCCGCCGATGACAAAACGGTCACGATCGCGTTGGGTTGGAATAGCGGGATCGAACCCCGGCGGGCTTTCTGCTTCTATTTCGAAGAAAGCGCGCGGCGTAAGCTCAGCGATCTTTTATTGCTTTCCCAGGCGCAGGAAGAGCTGAGCTTTCTCGATCAGATGGAGAGAATTTCTCTTTCCGGCCAGGCAATTTTTTCCTGGAGCCGCCATGATTCTAGAGGGAATGAGCTTCAGCCTTCCTGGATCTCGGCCGCGCTCCCGCTTCAGCCGAAAGCGTGGCCTGAATTAGCCCGCAAGGTAGCGGTGCCGCCTTTTCGCGCCCACGAGAAAGTTTTGGTGGCGAATCCCGATGTGCCAAAATTTTCCGCGTCCCTGCTGGAGCGATACAAGGAATGTCCTTTCCTCGCCTTCGCGGAAAAAGTGCTGCGCCTCGAAGATAAGATTCAGCCGCTCAGCCTCGATCTCAGCCCCATGGAAGAGGGGAATATCGTGCACCGCGCGCTCGAGCTTTTTTACGGGGAACATAAAGGGAAAAATTTACCTTCTCCGGAAGCGAGGCTCGAGCTCCTGCAGCGCTGCCTGAACCAGGCGGTGAGCGAGCAAAAAGTAGACTATTTCAAGGGCGGGGAGGAGCTGAAGCGCAATCAAGTGGAGCGGCTGCGTCGTTTACTGGCCAACTTCCTCGAGGAGGATGCCCGCTACTACGAGCTGTTTCCCTATTTCCGCGATCCCGACGTGGAAAAAAAAGTAAGTGGTTCCTTGGGGGAAGGATTGCCCTGGGAAGGCAAAGTAGACCGCGTGGACGTAGACGAAACCAACCGCCGCTTCGTCGTTTCCGACTATAAACTCGGCGCCACCACGCCTACCTCCCTCGAGCTGGATTCGCTCGAGCGTTTCCAACTCCAGCTTTATCTCGACGCAATGGAAAAACAGTACCCTGGCTTTGAGCCCGCGGGCGGCCTCTACGTGAGCCTAAAAACGGGGAAGCGAAATCAGGGCTTGGTACGTAAAGAGTTCAATCAGACCAAGAAGACGGCTGAGCCCGGTCAGGTAAAATATTTTAAATTCGGCGGAACCAGCAAGGCGCTGAAGACCGATGAAGAATTTGCCATCCTAAAAGAAGATAGTCTCGCCGAGGCAAAGCGCCTAGCGCTGGAAATCCGGAGCGGAAGATTCGACGTTACCCCTCTCGATGAGGAAACCAGCTGCAAACGTTGCGAAGTGCGCCCCGCCTGCCGCATCCGAGAATTACGGGCGCCGATGCGCCAGCCTTGGGAGCGGAGCTTGCCGGATTTTTCGGAATTGTATTCTGCAAACCTAGTGGCGCCGGAAGCGGGAGCGAGGAGGGCGAAGGGCCTTAATCCCCAGCAGCAGGAGGCCATCGAGCGCGAAGGGCAGCTGGTTTTCATCGAGGCTTCGGCCGGTACGGGCAAGACCACGGTGATCGTGGAGAAGATCCGTTCTTTCCTCGTGAAGCGCTTAGGCGCAGGAGAAAAAATTTATAAAGCCGCCGAAAAATTCGCGGCGATCTCTTTCACCGAAAAGTCCGCGAAGGAACTCTCGGCCCGCGTGAGCCAGGCGCTGGTGGGCGAGGGGGGGCTGGGCGTGAAAGTAGCCGCCCAGGCTATTCAGCAGATTTCTACGATCCATGGATTTTGTCGCCGCTTGCTCAACGATTTTCCCGTGGAGGCCGGAATCGGCCCGATGGCTACGTTGATGGACGAGCGGGAAGCCGAAGCGCTTCGCCAGGAAATTTTCGAGGAGTTTTTCCTAAACCCTCCGGAGTCGGCCCGGGCTTCGCTGGCGGGGCTGTTCGCCGTTTTTTCCAGGCAAAAAATCGAAAATTGCCTGCGTAGATTGCTCGAGAGCCGTTTGCTCTTGGCGGAGGATTTGAGCGCCTATAAAGAATGGGTGAGCGGGGTAAGGGAAACTCTCGGCGAAAGAGTGGAGCCGGGCTTAGAGAAAGAGCGTTTGCGTGAGCTGCTCGAACTCGGAGAGATTTTTGCCGGCGTGTTCGACGCGGCCAAGCGAGCGCGCGATCTTCTGGATTTCAATGACCTCGAGGCCTTGTCGCTCAAGGTATTGGGAAATCCCGAGGTGCAGAAATACTACCGCGATCGCTTCGAGCTGCTGCTGGTAGATGAATTCCAGGATACGAATTCCGTGCAGCGGCAGATTTTAGAAAAAATTGCGAGGCCGGGCTGGGCCAACCTGTTCGTGGTGGGAGATGCGAAGCAGTCCATCTATCGCTTCCGCGCGGCCGACGTCAGCGTATTCCAAACCTTGCGTGCCGAAGCCGAAAGCGCGGGGAGCCTCGTTGCGCTCACGAAAAATTACCGTAGCCGCAAAGAACTAGTGGAAATGGCAAACCGGGTTTCGGAGGCGATTTTTCCCGCCGCCGGGAAAGGGGCCTCCTTTGAGGCGGTCGCGGCGGTCGCGGAAGCGCACCGGGAAACGGGCGGCATCGTGCGCGTGGTGGAATACGGCGATCCCGAAGAGAAACTTAGCGCCAAGCTTCGTAGATCCACAGAGGCCGAGATCGTGGCGGAGCTGGTGAAAGAAAAAATATCCGGTGGAGCGGCCGCGAGCGGGATCGCGATCCTGCTCCGGAAGATATCTGGCAACGAAGCCTACTTGCAGGCGCTCACGCGGGCGGGAATTCCTTTTCGGGTGGGCTCGAGTCGGGGTTTCTACTCCCAGCAAGTGGTCCTCGACGGCATCGCGCTGCTTCGCAGTTTTTATGGGGCCAATAATGACTTAGCCCTGCTGGCCTGCCTGCGCTCTCCCTGGATCCGCATGCCGGATTTCAAAATCCACGAAATCCAGCGCCGGGGCTCCCGTAGCACGCCATTGTGGGAGTCTCTCCGTGAGGAAGATGCGCCCCAACTATTCCTCTGGCGTCGTCTGGCCAGCTTTCTGTCCTGCTCCGAGCTGCTGGCCCGCGCGCTTGAAACCTATCCCCTCGATCGCCGGGAGCATTTGCAAACCGTGAAACTGCTCGCGATCATTCAGGCACTCGAAGCCGACGCCGTTCCGCGGGTGGAAATCATCGAGCGGCTTTCGAACTGGAGCGGCTGGGAGAGGGAAGAGGATAGCCTCGATGATAGCACCATGCCCGAGCCTGGCGCGGGCGGGGCGGTGCAGATCATGACCGTGCACGCCGCGAAGGGCCTCGAGTTCGATCTCACGATTCTACCCGACCTCAGTTCCGGCTTGCTGCCCGACGCTTCTCCCTTGCGGACCCTGCCGGGATTCGGCGTGGCCCTGAAGCTGGAAGACGATGAAGAGTACGCTGCCCACAAAATTCTAGGCGAGAAAAATAAGGAAAGAGAGCTCGCGGAATCCAAGCGCCTGCTCTACGTGGCGCTCACTCGGGCCAAAGAAGAAGCGATCCTGATTTTACCGAAAATGGGGGAGAGTTTCAAACCCAAGAAAGAAAGCTGGGCCGAACAGATCCGGGCCGCGAAGCTGGCCGATACGGCGAGCTGGGAGAGCTGGAAGCCGGGAGAAGTGAAGGAAGTTTCTCCAAAAGAAAAACCGCCAACCACGAATTGGCAACCTATCTCGGCTAGATTGATTCCCTTCCGCGCCAATATCAGCATTTCGGAAATCTCCGCGTTTAAAAATTGCGCTGAATTCCACCGCCTGAAATTTGTGCAGGGCTGGGATGATCAGGTGAAAGATCTTTGGCCGCTGCCGCCGGAGCAGCAAAAAAAGCGGGCTGTTTCGGCTGGCATGAAAAAGCGGATACGCTCCGACGAATTGCTCAAGGCGCTTGGTCTCGAGAGGAAAGAGCGGGGAATCGCCCTCCACCGCGTACTCGAACGCATCCAGAACCCGGATAAGGAAATGGAATTTGCGAAAGGGTGGCTCGTTGAAGCTTACGAGGCCCAAGGCGCGAAGACTGATAACGTGGCATTTCGTGAACTGCTGGAGATCGATCTTGCGCTGTTGAGGAAATTTTTAGATTCCGCGGTAGGAAAAGATTTGTTCGGGCCCGGCGTGAAAGCGTACCCGGAAATTCCTTTCGAGTGGCGCCTAGGCCAAATGTACGTACACGGTGTCCTCGATCGCCTGATCCAGCGTAAAGATGGGTCTTGGGTGGTGGTGGATTATAAATCCTCGGTTTTCGAGGACGAGCGGGGCAGCCGCCAGCGTTTCCAGGTAGCTTCCTACATGGCGGCGATCGCGGCCTATGCCTCGGCAAAAGAAGGAAAAGCCGCTCGGGTTACGGGGTTTCTCGTGGATTTAAACGAAGCGGAATCCGTGGAGGTAATCGCCGACGCGAATGAGGCGGCCGAAATTCTTGCCGCGGAGATCGAAAAAATCCGGGAAAATTACACGCTCGCGGATGGAAAAACCGACCCGGCTTTACGCGGTATCCGCGGAGGCGACGAATGTTTTTCTTGCCCGTACTCCTTGCATTGTGACCTTGGCAGAAAAATAGTGCTAGAATTCATATAACTAGTGATGCGAACCACCATGGATGGGGGACTGTTATGTCGTTGCGGCTGTCTATTTTCCTGCTGATTTTCGTTGGTTTCCTATTTGGAACGGCGCAAGCCTTTGCCGAAGAGCAAAATGCCGACGCAGAAAAAGACGAATACGATTTTTCTTGGCTCGACCCCGAGAAGAAAATTTACGTAGTTCAAAATCGTAAGTATACGAAAGCGCAGAAGATCGAGCTTGCCGTGAATGGCGGAATCGGAATCGGCGAGCCGTATCGCACGCGCCGCATCGTGATGCCGCGGTTGTTCTACTATTTCAACGAGCATTGGGCCGCTTCCTTTCTCGCCGGCTTCGGTAAGAATGCCGAGAACAATAATTTGAGCCAGTTAAAACTGGTGAGTTCCGTGGTTCCCGCGGTGCGCGATATCCAGAGCTTCTACGGCGGCTCCGTGGTGTGGCTGCCCTTCTACGGCAAGTTCAATATGTTCAACCAGCTCTTCTACGTGGATTGGCATTTCGAAGTGGGCATGGGGCAAGTGTCTAGCGAGATCGATTTGCAAACTTCGCGTACCGGAGATCCAATTCTCAACGTGGCGAACTACACCTCTTTCCACTACGGAACGGGAATGAAGTTTTTTATCAGCCGCCAGTTCGCCGCCCGCCTGGACTATTTAGCCGTGAACTATAAGGCGCCTACCGGCCTTGATGGCTCGCTTACTTCCACCAACGGAGCGGTGGAAGACACCTACGACAATCATTTTCTTACCCTAGGATTGAGCTATACATTCTAGATTTCGCTGGACCAAGGAGGGTCGCGTGAAGAAATTTCTAGCAGTTGTTTTGTTGGCGGGTTGCCTGCTCTCGGCGCGGGCCAGGGCCGAAGATTATTCGGCCGATCAGTTCATGCAGGAAGGATTGCGCCTCGAAAAGCGCGCGCAATATTTCCAGGCCGCGCGCTACTATTTCCAGTCGCTCCAGCGCGCCTCCAACGATTCGCAGCGGGGCATGGCCTACGCCGCGATCTCTAATTCATTGATCGCGCATGGGATGCCGCAGGCCGCTTCCTACTTTTTCCTCAAGGCCCTCGCCGTTGGGGAAGACCGCGCCATCCGGATGGCGCTGCTCGGCACCCAGGCGCTTGTGGATAACGTGGGTGGCGTGCTCTTCAAGAAGTACGCTCTGAAGTACACGAAGGAAGACCAATACCCCACTACCCAGCGGGATTATTTCCTCTACTTTATCGCCCAGGATCATCTCTTCGCGCAGCGCCCCCACGACGTACTGCGCGCCGTGAACGATATGACGAATAATTTTCCCCGGTATCCTTCCGCGCTTTTTCTGCGGGGCACGGCGAATCTGATTCTCAATAATATAGAGCAGGGAATCAACGACTTTAAAACCTGCGCTAAGTTCGCGGATAAATCGGCTTATATGAAAGGCCAGACCAAGCAGGAAGCGCGCGAGCTGAAGAACCGATGCGTGGCCGGCGTGGCCCGTGGGTACTATCAGGGAAAGAATTACGCTGAAGCCGAAGCTTGGTACGACCAAGTGGAAATCCAGAGCATGGTGTGGCCGCAAGTGCAGTACGAGCGTGCCTGGACGGCGATCGCCCGTGGGGACTATAACCGTGCCCTGGGCCGCCTCGTTTCCTATAAGGCCCCCGGCCTTTCCTGGTTCCATGATTCCGAAGTGGAGATGCTGCGTTCGATTTCTTACCTGCAGATGTGCATCTACGACGATGTGGAAAAAGAATCGGCTAATTTCATGGAGCGCTATACTAAAGTAGGCCAGGAAATTAAGGCCCTGCTCGACGAAAGTGCCGGCGGTTCCACTTCGAGCCTCGTGCGTCTCTTCCAAAAAGGCCTCGATGCCATGAACAATAAGGTGCACAGCGAAGTGCCGATGCACCAGGTGATGAACCGCTTCGTGCGCTCGCCGTACTTCGTGCAGCTGGCGAAATCGGGCGATCGCGTGCGCCGTGAATACGGTTCGCTGGCAAATCTCGGCGACGCCGGCAAGCGTGGGCTCGGCGGCTTCTTGCGCGATGTGCTCGTGTGGCGCTGGCAGACGGCCCAGGAAGTGGGCGGCCTTTTCGTGCGCGAGCGTCTTTCCACCGAGTATAAAGGCCTGCTCGCCAACGTGAGCACCATCGATATCATCAAGCTCGAGCAGCTCCGCCGCTCGCGCAGCCAAGTAGAGAAGCTGGGCGCCGACGTGAACGGCGGCCAGGATATCTGGGGCCATAAGAAGCGCGGATCGCTCGGCCGCCCGAGCATCAAGGACAATCAATTTTTCTGGCAATTCAACGGTGAATTCTGGGCAGATGAGCTGGGGGACTATGTTTTCGCGTTACGACCGGAATGCTACTAATTTAGACTCGGCGGTAACCCGCGTGCTAGGCCGTAAGGTGTCCGCGCTGAACGTATTGCTATTGGCGGCGTTGCTGTCGGGCAATGCTTTTGCGTATACGCAGGCCGAAGTGAATCAGGTGATCACTCCCCAGGAAGCGCGCGTAGACCAATACCGCAACGCCGAGATCCAGCAGCTGCAGGTAGTTCTTTCCCGTTCCGGCGCCCGTGAAAAACAGCCGGATCTTTTGCTCCGGCTCGCGGAGCTCTATACGGAAAAATACCGCCTCTATTTCATGAAAGAAAATGAGCTGTGGTCCAAGCAGATGGAAGCCTATATGGCCCTTCCGCTCGATCAGCAAAAATCTCGCCGCCGGCCCGTGCTCGAGAGCGGCACGTCTAAGCAGTGGCTTGGTAAGGCCGTGGAAGTGCTGGGCCGTATTCCCCGCCAGAAAGAATCCTATGATCGCATCGACGAAGTGTACTATTTCCTCGGCTTCAACCAGTGGGAGCTCGGGAAAAAGAAACAAGCGGCCGAGGCTTTCGAAAATATCGTGGAGAAGCACCCGAAGAGCCGTTTCGCCCCGGAGGCCTACCGCTATCTAGGCGATTTCGCCTTCGCGAGCCGCGATTTCAAGAAGAGCCGCGCCTACTACGAGCGCGCCGCTAAAACCGAAACACCCGCCCGTGCCCGCGTTCTCTACGGCCTCGGCTGGAGCCAGTTTAAATTGCACGACTATAAACGCGCCGTGAATACGATGCGCGAAGCGATCACCACCGGCCGCAATAATGCGGAAGCCGCCAAGGCCGGCGTGGCGCTCCAGCGCGATGCCGCCGAGTCGCTTGCGCTCTTTTATTCCGAAGGCGGCGACGTGGACAAAGCCGTTTCCTATTTCGGTGATCTTTTCGGTGAGGCCGAAAGTTTGTCCGTGCTGCGCAAGCTTGGGCAGAACTATCAGAGCCAGGGAAAATACGCGAAGGCCCTCGCGATCAATAAGCAATTGCTCGATATGGGCGGAGCCGCGGCCAAAGAAGGCGAAGAACAGCGCTTCAGCATCATGGTCGACAATCTCAACGTGGCCATTTCGAAAGGCGATCGCGGCAAGCAGGCCGCGCTCCTGACCGCGATGACGGGCGAGTTCATCACCAATAGCAAAGAACCCGATGCGGAGCGCCTCGAGATCCTCAAGACCCAGGTCCGCAAGGCCGCTACTTTCGCTCACCGCGAAGGCAATCAAGCGGGCAACGCGAAGGTGGCATTTCGGCGCGCCGAAGAGCTCTATCGCCTCTACCTCTCCGCCTTCGCACGCTGGATCAAGCCCGAAGACGCCGCCGAGGTTCGCTTCTACCTGACCGACGTGCTCACGCAGCTCGGCCGCCACCGCGAAGCCGCCGCGGAATACAAAGCCATCCTCGATCTCTCTCAGTCGGATCCGGCGTATAAGAAGTACGGAAAAGATTCCGCTATTAATATTATTTACTCGCTCGACGCTTACTTTAAACAGCAAAAAGGCGCAGGCAAAGCGCTCTCGAAATCCGATGCCGACCAGATCATCGGCGCGATCGACTCCTATCTCGAGGCCTACCCGAACGATAAACAGGCCGCGGAGTACCTGGCCCGCGCCACTGGTATCCTCGTGGTGAGCGGACGGATGGACGAAGCACGCCCGCGCTTGAATCAGATCATCGCGAAGTATCCGAAATCTCCCGAAGCCTGGGATGCCGCCTCTTCCTTGCTGAAAGAAACGGAACAGAAGAAAGACTATGCTGCCTCCGAAGAGCTGGCCAAGCAGTTCCTCGCTAATCCCGTGTTGATGGCCCAGGATAAAAAGGGCGAGTTCCGCAAGCAGCTCGAGTCCATCGCTTCGCGCGCGCAGTTTCAGGCCGTGCGCAAAACCGAAGAGAATAAGGATTTCGCGGGCGCCGCCGCCGGTTACGAAAAACTCGCCGATGCCGCTAAAGACGACGAAGTCCGCCGTAAATCGCTCACGAACGCCGCCGTCAGCTACGCGCAAGTGGGCGACAAGGCGAACGAGCTTCGCATCTATAAAAAAATTCTCCAGCGCTATCCGGGCAACGATGCCGCCGAGAAGGCGATCATCGGGATCGCCAACGAATTTTTCCTCTCGGGAAATTATTCCGATGCCGCGGAAGTATTTGAAAGTTTCTACAAGTTGAACGAGCCTAAGCTCGCCAATAACGACGCCAGTTCCCAGAAGCTATCGGTAGAATCCCTGCGCTCGGCCGCCCTCCTGCGCCGCGCCCTCCGTCAGGGTGATAAAGCCGCCGAAGATTTCAAGCTGATCGTGGAGGCCGCGAATAAAGGGATCGGCTCCGCGCGCGAAGCCGCCGGCGAGTTCCTCTTCGATATGGCGAAGCGATTCCGCGATGAGGGCAACGCGCCCGAAGCGATCAAGAGCTTCCAGAAGTACGCGAGTGCGTTCCCGAACGGCCCGCATGTGGCGGGCGCGAATATGGAAGTCGCCATTCTTTACTTTAAGCTGAAGGAAGAAGAGAAGGCTCAGAACTACTTAAGCGCTACGATTTCCAAGGTGAAGGCCAAAGGAAACAAGGCCACCCAGGAAGAACTCGGCTACGCCGCGCAAGCCCGACTCGAACTGCTTGGCCCCCTCGAAGCCTCTTTCGAGAACGGCGGGCTCCATTTGCCCGAAGCTCGCCTTAAGAAAGACATCAATGATAAGCTAGCCGCCCTCGAGCGCCTGAAAAAAGGCTACGCGGAAGTGATGGATTTCGGGGATGGAAACTGGGGCGTGGAAGCATTCCGCCGCCAGGCCCTCGCGTATCGCAGCTTCGCCCAGAAGCTCGAGCGCGCGCCGATCCCGAATGAGCTTTCGCCCGAAGATAAAGCGAAGTTTAAGGCGCAGCTGAAGGCGGTGGCGGCGCCGGTTTACCAAAAAGCGGCCGAAACGCTTGATACGGCCGTGCAAAAGGGCGAACAGCTCCAGGTGGTGGGGCCGGTAATGGCCACGACCTACGTACTGGCCGTTACGAATAACGCCCGCCCCGACAAGCTTCCTCTTATCCAGAGCGTGAGCTGGCAAAATCCTCGCGAATGGATCATGGGTGATATTCCCTCCAGCGAAGGCGAGCTCGAAGCCAAGCGCAAGAACCTGCGCACCCGGATCGAAGACGTAGCTTCTTGGGTAGCGATCGGAAACTACCATTTACTTAAGGGCGAAGAGAAGCTCGGCGAGATTTTCTATCTCTACGCTCTCCAGAAGAATTCCAAGTATGTTCCGGCCCTGAACAACTTGGCTTACCTCCGCGGCCGCGAAGGCGATATGGCGAAAGCGATGGCGGGCTTCAAGGCGGCCCTCGGGCACGACGAGTTCGCGGTGGCGCCTAAAAAGAATTCGGCCCGCATCCATATGGCCAGCGGTCTATGGCGCCACGCGAGCCTCCAGTACCGCCAGCTCGAAGTGCGCTCACCGAGCGATAAGGAAGTGAAGCGGGGCCTCGCGCTCGCCTCATTGGCCACGGGAAAATCCTCGGTCGATGCCTCCCTCATCGCGCAGGGCGAGGGGAATAACGGCCGTTACGCCGAAGGAATCCTGGCGCTCGCCAAGGGGGATCGTGCCAAGGCCGCCCAGATATTTGAGTCCCTCAAGGATTCGAACGAATACGCTAAACTCATTCTCGATACGTGGAATACCAAGGAGAGCCAATGAAGCTAAGTATAGCTGCCTGCTTTTTCTTTTTAATCGCCGCCACCGTGGCCTTCGCCGCCGATGGCGACAAGCCGAAGCCTAATATCGTTTATAAGAAAAAATCGAGCGTGAGCTTTGATGATGCCGTGGTGGAAGGGTCCGCCGACAATCCCGAGGGGATCTACGTGGTAACTCCCCCCGAGAAGCAATTCGGCAGCCTGCTCAAGTTACGTCCCAACTTTCACCGCGAACTGATGCGCGATTCCCTTTTGCTGAAGTGAGGAACTAGATGAACGATAAAGAAATCAACGCGCCGAGCGCGATTCCGGAACGAAGCGAAACCCAGTGGGTGATGGTGTTCAACCTCATCACGGGCAAGGGCAAAGACGAGGTTAAGAAAACCTATAAGGTGAATAAAAAGCGCCTCGTGATCGGCTCCGCGCTTTCTAGCGATATCCGTATCCAGCAGAACGCGGTATCGAACGTGCACGCCGTGGTGGAAATGGACGAGCAAGGACTCGCGCATATCTACGACATGGCCAGCGAAACCGGCGTATTCGTGAATGACAAAAAATCTCTCTCGGGCGAGCTCAAAGACGGCGACGAAGTGAAGATTGGTTTCGCAACCCTTACCTACAAACGCGCCCAGGTGCAGGAAACCTCCACGCCCGCGCAGCTGCCGAGTGCCGCGGCCAAAGGCCCGGCCCGCAAGCTGTACTACGACGCGCAGGAAGACTACCGCCCACTCATCCTCGAGGACGAGCGCAACGTAATCCAGATTTTCGAATACCCGGCCGCTAACGAGCAGGCCCTGCAAGTGGTGATGTATTGGGGCGAGGTAATCCTCGACGTGCGCCACATCGTGGATCATGATCCCGTGACCCTCGGCGAGAATCGCAAGGCTACCTTCTGCGTTCCCGGCATGACTTCCGATTTCCCCTTCGTTACCTTCGACGGCGGCGTAACTCTCCAAGTTACGAACGAAATGACCGGCGTGGTGCGTTCAGGCCGCAACGTGACTCCGCTCGCCGATCTTGGCGCTACCCGGGTTTTGCTCAAACAAACCGACCAGGCGAAGATCCAGTTCCGCGACATCACTTTCTTCTTGTCCTATTCGCCGGTGCCTCCGCACCTGCGCCGCCAGCGCGTGATGGAGCGCGATCCGGTTTATACCAGGATCTGGTTCAGCTCGCTGGCGCTCACGGTGGCATTGATTTTATTGCTCATCGGTTTACGCCCCGAGAAATCTCTCGAGACGGAAGAGCTTCCTCCCCGCGTGGCCGCGATTATTTTCAAGCCAATTCCTCCTCCTCCGCCGGTAGTGGAAAAACCAAAGCCACCCGAGCCCGAGAAAAAAGTGGAAGAAAAGAAACCCGAGCCACCTAAGCCGAAGCCGAAACCCACACCTCCGCCCAAGCAGCTTCCCAAAGAGGTGAAGCCCGCTCCGAAGCCGGCTCCGGTGAAGACAAAGCCTCAGGAAAAACCCATCGTGAATACCACGAAGGGCCAATCCGCGCCGCAGAAGCCCGCGGGCGGCAATGCCGGCGCCGGCGCGAAGGCCGCTGGTCCCGAGGGGAAACGCGGTTCGCCGGATAAACCCAAATCTCCGAACCCTTCGAATAGGGGCGCCGGAGCTCCTAGCCAGAATACGGCCAGCAAAAGCCAGGTTCAGGGCAAAGGAAACGTGGAGGCCTTGTTCAGCGATATCACCGGGTCCATCTCTAAAAACATGGCGGCGGGAAGTGCCGGAAATGCCGGGAAGAACCTGCGCAGCCACAGCGCCTTCGATACCGAAGGAAATAACGGCGCGGGCCTCGTGGGCAGCGGCAGCGGCGGGGGCGGAACGTCCACCACCAGCCAAGGCCTCTCCGACCACGGCAAAGGCGACGGCCTCACCGGCACCGGCATGGGCAATATCGGCAAGGGAGGAAATCTCTCCGGCACTGGTAATGGCCGCGGGCGTCCGAACGTGGAAGTAGGCAACGGCGCCGATACCATCATCATGGGCGGTCTCGATAAGAGCGTGATCGACGAGATCGTGAAACGCCACTACTCGCAGATCTCCTACTGCTACAAAAAAGAGCTCAACGGCAATAACGCGCTCCAGGGGCGTATCCTCACTCGCTGGGTGATTTCGGGCTCCGGCCGCGTATCGCAGGCGGGCGTGGAATCCTCCAGCATTGGCAACTCCAGCGTGGAGAAGTGCCTGGTGGGCGTGATCAAGAGCATGGTATTCCCCGAGCCGCTCGGCGGAGGGATCGTGGAAGTATCGTATCCGTTCTCCTTCACGCCCTCGGTGGGCGGCGGCGGATAGGTTTGCGATACCGCAGAGAAGGGGGAGCCTCCGGGCTCCTTTTTTTTGCGCTAAAAAAATAGCGTAACGATAAGCCTTACTTACCTTTTAACGCGAAGCTTCTACCTCGCCGCCGCCAACTCTTTTGTTCCGCCTCTTGAACTTAGCCCTCCGCCCTGGCAAGTTTTACCTATGACTCCAGCCGAAGCCTTAGAACTAGTGAAAAGTGGAAAAGCCGTGCTCGTGGACGTGCGGGAAGAAAACGAACTCCAGGAATCGGGTTATGCACAGGGCGCGCTCTGGATGCCGACTTCCGAAATCTCGGAAGATACGCCGAAATGGCAAGAGTTCAAGGCGAAGCTCCCAAAAGACAAACCCGTGATTCTTTACTGCCGCTCCGGAAATCGGTCGGGACGCCTGGCGGAATTTCTCGCGCAAGACGGCTACGAGACGGTGAATCTCGGCGGGTTTTGTGAGTGGAAGGCCGCCCAGCTTCCTATCCAAAAGCTGTAGCCGCGCCGCAGCTAACAGGAGAATTTTTTCGCCTCCTGGATTTTTTTCCTTCCGTGAGCCAAAGTAAGAGAAATCCAAAATTTCTTTGGCGATCGTGCATCGTCGGAGATTCTCTTCCCCAAAAAAAACTCCGCCCAAAAAAATTCGATAAGTAATTTTACGGTCCTTATCAATGCTCCCACTTTGATGATAATCTCCTCGCAACCAATTTCATCACCACGGGGGATTCACCATGTCCGCTTCCAGTCCAGACGTTTCCGTTCGTTTCCGCGCCGTTGAGACCGCCACCAACCGGCACCCGCGAAAATTTGATTTACCCAAAGACGATCTCGGCCGCGCCCTCGCGGTTTCGGATTATTTCGGCCAGCATACTTTCGGCGTAAAAGAGCTGAAGGGCGCGATCCCGAAGGCCGACTACGAGCGCTTCGTGGAGCTCACGCACTCGGGCGAAGCGCTCGAGAAAGACCTCGCGGATAAAATCGCCAAGGCCGTGCGCAACTGGGCGATGGAGATGGGCATTACCCACTTCTGTCACTGGTTCCAGCCGATGACCGGCCTCACCGCCGAGAAGCACGATGCCTTTCTTTCCTTTTCCGACGATGGCACCGCGATCGAAAAATTTTCCGGTTCCCAGCTCGTGCAGTCCGAGCCCGATGCATCGAGCTTTCCTTCTGGCGGCACTCGCACCACTTTCGAGGCCCGCGGGTATACGGCTTGGGATCCCACCAGCCCGATGTTCCTGATGACCACGATCAACGGAAAAACGCTCTGCATTCCCTCGGTATTCGTGAGCTATACCGGCAATGCGCTCGACGAGAAAACCCCTCTCCTCCGCTCCCTCGAGAACCTAGGAACGAAAACTTTGGATCTCCTCCACCTCATGGGCGATACGAACGTGAAGCGCGTGATCACCACCCTCGGGGCCGAGCAGGAGTATTTCCTGATCGACCGCGCCTATTTTAGCCTGCGTCCCGATCTCGTGATGACCGGCCGTACGCTTCTCGGCGCCCGCCCGGCGAAGGGCCAGGAGCTCGAAGACCATTACTTCGGCTCGATTCCTTCGCGCGTGCAGGCCTTCATGCAGGAAGTGGAGTTCGAGCTCTACCGCCTAGGCGTGCCAGCGAAAACGCGTCACAACGAGGTGGCTCCCGGCCAGTTTGAGCTCGCGCCGATCTTTGAGGAGGCCAACGTATCCGTGGACCATAACCACCTCACGATGGAGATTCTCAAGAAGGTGGCCGAGCGCCATAACTTCGCGTTGCTCCTCCACGAGAAACCATTCGCCGGCATCAACGGCTCGGGCAAACACAATAACTGGTCGATGGGCACCGATACCGGCGCGAACCTGCTCGAGCCGGGCGCCACCCCTCACCAGAACCTGCGTTTCCTCACCGTGCTCTGCGCGATCCTCAAGGGCGTGCACAAGCATAACGCGCTTCTTCGCGCCTCGATCGCGTCCACTGGGAACGATCATCGCCTCGGCGCTAATGAAGCCCCTCCCGCTATCATGAGCGTATTCCTCGGCGAGCAGCTCTCGATGATTCTCAACAAGATCAAGAGCGGCGAGGCGATCGAAAACGCCGAGCGCGCGATGATCAGCTTGGGCGTTTCGAAAATTCCGGCCGTTTCCAAAGACAATACCGACCGTAACCGCACTTCACCCTTCGCCTTTACCGGCAATAAGTTTGAGTTCCGTGCGGTGGGTTCCTCCGCGAGCTGCTCTCTGCCGATGGCAGTGCTGAACTCGGCCGTGGCCGAGGCCATCGCCGAAGTAACGGCGCAGATCAAGAAGCGCGTAGACGGCGGAGCCGATCGCGATAAGGCCGCCCTCGAAGTGATCCGGGAAGCCGTGATCGCCACCGAAGCCATTCGTTTCGAAGGCAACGGCTATTCGGCGGAATGGGTGGTGGAAGCGGAACGCCGTGGCCTCGCGCACCTGCGCAATACCCCGGAAGCGCTCCAGGCTTTCACCTATCCTTCCACCAAGAAACTTTTCCTCGAGCAGGGCGTGCTTTCGGAGGCCGAGCTGCAGAGCCGCCATCACGTGAACGTGGAGCGCTATCTCAAGAAGATCGACATCGAGATCGAAACGATGCGCATGCTCGTGGATTCTTTCGTGAGCCCAGCGGTAAACGCTTATCTCTTGAGCCTGGCCGAAACCGCCGCGAAGATGGGCAAAGTTCCGGGCGTGGATAAATCCAGCCAGGAAAATGCGCTCAAGAAAGCCGCCGACCTGGCCAAGGAGATGGGTGAGAAGAGATCGGCGCTAGAAACGACTTATCAGGGTTCCAACGCTGCCAGCGGAGAAGAAGCGAGAGCGAAATTTCTCGCCGAAAAAGTTCTGCCGGCGATGGCCGCTCTCCGCGACGTTTGCGACCGCCTCGAGAACGTGGTCGGCAATGGCTACTGGCCTCTGCCGAAATACCGCGAAATGCTTTTCTGCTATTGAGCGGAAATGCAGAAGAGCTATCCAAAGGAGTTCATCGACGGAGAAAGAATTTTTCTCCGTAAGCACGAGCTGGCCACGGCGCCCGTGATGTTCGCCTGCATTGACGAAGACCGGGATCGCCTGAAGGAGTTTCTGCCGTGGGTGGCCTTCACGAAAACCGTGCGTGATTCTGAAGAATATATCCGCGGTACCCACGTAGATTGGCAAGACCAGCTTATTTTCGATTTTGGAATTTTCCGCAAGCCCGACCGCGTTTACATCGGGAATATCGGCGTGCACGCCATCTCCTGGGAGCACGAATGCGCCGAGATCGGTTATTGGATCAATGGCGCCAATGAAGGCAAAGGGTTCATCTCCGAAGCCGTTCGTATGGTGGAGCAAGAGCTATTTCGCCTGGGTTTTCACCGTATCGAGATTCGTTGCAACGCGAATAATATCCGTTCTGCGGCGGTGCCTAGCCGCGGCGGCTACAAACTCGAGGGCACCCTCCAAGAGCACAGGATCGAGTTTGACCGCCGCCGCGACACGGCTATTTGGGCCAAGCTAAAAAATTAAATAGGGGCGTACGTCCGGTATTGCTGAGTGAACTGGATGATTTGGTGGCGCCGGCCGTGGCGATTGCCATTGTGGTTATAGGGCCGCCGTAGAACCGACCAGTACGCGGAGGCTCCGCGCCGCGGGGCCGGGCTCTCGATGCTGCCGTCGCGCGCGATCAGCTCCGCCATAATCCGCGTGCCGCAAAGTAGATTGCCGATGGGGTTCTTCAGCCCAGCCGAGCCTTTCGCCTCCGGGCATTCTCCATTCGAGAGCGCGAGCAGGCCCACGCTCATGCGGCCGTTGTCTTCGCGGTAGGTATCGCGTGGGTTAAAGCTGCTTTCAAATTTAGATACCGCGCTGATTAGGCGAATCCAGCAAGCTTCTCGCTGTGTGAGCGAAGCGCTGCCATAGCCAGGGCAGAACTCCTCCACGTCGCGTGCGCGATCAAACTGGCCCATGCGTGCGCGCACCACGGAAACCACGGCATTAGTCCAGGCACTGGATTGTCGTACGCCATTCCATAAAGCGGCCGCGTGAGGGCCCGAAGGCAGCAGGGGTTGATTGGGAGAATGGGGGGAGGTTGCTCCCGCTCCCATGAGATAGTTACTTGGCGCCGTATCTTCGGCTTTACCGCAAGACCATAGGATTAATATGGGGAGTAAGAACAAGCACCGACGCATGAGTCGCATAGCGGCTCCTTCAAAAATGGAAGCGCGTCGGGAGCTTCCGGATTGCGTCGGGTAGGAATAGGCTAAATGCGGAACGCGCAATTAGTCAAATTGCCGCTCAGGCCGATTTTAAGGGAAGATGAAATCGAAATGGCTACCCGTTAGCGGGATAACGCACCCTATAGGGTTTCGTCTGGAACCATTTCGTCTTCGTGAGATTCCGCGCCGAACTCAAAGGGCTTGATATCGTATTTGCGGATCTTGCGTAGCAAAGTGTTCTTCGGGATATTCGCGTGCGCCACGGTTTGGTTGATGCGACCGTTGAAGCGCTTTAGCGCGTTGATGATGAACTGGCGCTCGAAGTCTTCCTTCTCTTGCTGAAAATCGATTCCCGCCACGAGGATCTCGGAATCTCCGGAGGCCTTCACGGTGAGCGTGGCCACGGTGTCTTCGGGCTGCGTATTTTCTTCGGCCGAGAGGCCTGAAATTTGTTCCGGTAGCGCGCGCAAAGAAATCGTTTCGCCGAGCTCCATCACAAAGGAGCGTTCCACGGCGTTCTCGAGCTCGCGGATATTTCCCGGCCAGTCGTAACGTTTGAGGCTTTCGAGCGCATCGGGATTGATTCCGGAAATATTCCGGTTATGCAGGCGATTGAACTTCTGGATGAAGTTCGTTACGAGGATCGGTACGTCGTCTACGCGTTCGCGTAGCGGCGGCAGGAAAATCGGCATCACGTTGAGGCGATAAAAGAGATCTTGGCGGAAATCGCCTTCGCGGATCATTTTTTCCAGATCGCGGTTCGTGGCGGCGATCACACGGATATCGCAGCGGATCTCGCGATTGGAGCCCACGGGAGTAAAGGTGCGTTCCTGGAGCACGCGCAGGAGCTTCACCTGCATTTGCGTGGAGAGCTCCCCGATCTCGTCGAGAAAAAGCGTTCCGCCCTCGGCGTATTGGAATTTTCCGATATGCCGGGCGTTGGCGCCGGTGAAGGCTCCTTTTTCGTGGCCGAAGAGCTCGCTCTCCATGAGATTTTCCGGGATGGCGCCGCAGTTCACGGCCACGAAGCGCTTGTCTTTGCGTGCGCCGGAGCTATGTATGGCAGAAGCCACGAGTTCTTTGCCCGTGCCGTTTTCCCCGCGGATCAGCACGGAGGTGGACATATTCCCCAGGCGCTGGATGAGCGAGAAAACACTTTTCATTTGCCGGGAGTGGCCCACGAATTCCTGGCCGTTCTCGAGCTTGATGGTAGGAGAAGAGAGCGCTACCTCGCGCACGGCCTGGTGGGTCTTCGACGCTTTTTCCACGAGGTCACGGAGGTGGGATTCCTTCACCGGCTTCTCAATATAATTGAAGGCGCCTTCTTTGAGGGCTTCCACGGCGTCGGTTACGTTCCCGTGCGCGGTGATCATCAGGACTAAAATCGAAGGGTCGTTTTCGCGGATCGCACGCAGGGCTTCGAAGCCGTTGCGTTTCGGCATGTTCACATCGAGGATGGCGATCGAAAAATCTTCGGTCTGCGCTTTGGCGATGGCTTCCTCCCCGTCGGCGGCGAGCACGGTTTGAAAGCCCATATGTTCGAGGGTTGCGCTGATGCTTTCGCGCAATTCTTTCTCATCGTCCGCGATTAAAACTTTGGGAATTTTCAAAAAGGCCTCCAGGAAACCTCTTTTATAATAAACACTTGGTATGAGTCAAAGGGTTTATTATGCGTTGCATTAAAGCTGGGGCAGCTAAACGCCTTGAATCATTAGCCTTGGTAAAAAAGGCCTATACCGAAGGGCGGGGCATAACCCGGCTAACCGAGGCGGTGGTCTGGTTCACCGAGATATACCCCACCGGTACCCCATTCTGAAAAATGGGGGAGTAGGCTTTCGAGCGGCAGGTGGCTATTCGCATGCCCGGAGACTGATTCTCCGCGAGAAAATGCGGCGGCACGTCCTCGTTTGAGAGGGTTTGGCGCCGTTTCCCTTGGCCGAAACTAATGGCCCTTTCCATGAGCACTTTAGTGATGCGTTCATCGCGGGTGAAAATCTCCATCCACGAACGGCAGTAGAGGTCCTCGAGAGAGTACGACATGAGCTTGAGGTGGTTCGGGCTGAGAAAGAGCATCGAGTGCTGCAGGTTATAGACCGCGATATAGTCATCGGGCGTGATGTGATTCAACAGGTCGGAGGAGGGCACGAAATTCATTTCCTTTAAGAAGGACCAAATCAGGCTCCAGGAATCCAGCAGGCTTCCGCGGTTTTGCAGCGCTTCGCTTACTACGTTGATTTGGCTCTCGAGGCATTTTAGCAGCGCAATCTGGCGATTTCCCTCAAGGCGATTGAAGTGAGGAAGAGACGAATCTTGCCACGGCAACGCAGGAATGCCCTCGCGGCTCAGAAGATCGCAATAGTACTGGGCGAGCTCCAGAAAACGCAGGTGATTGAAGCTTCGTGCTTCCGGAAGGGCGGCAATTTGCATAGGTTATTTTGTTTATCGAAACGAAGACTAAAAGACAATCCCCGAATGTAGCTACGGCAGGAGGCAACGATAGCGATTTTTAGTAGGGTTAGTTTCTCACAGGCAAGCGGAACCGGAATTTTGTGCCTTGCCCTAACGCGCTTTCCACTTCGATGTCTCCGCCGTGAAGTTCAATAAAGTACTTTGCCAGGTAAAGCCCGAGTCCCGTTCCTTTCACTCTTTCTGAAGTGCCTTTTTCCGAGCGGGAAAATTTTTTAAACAGCCGATCCATCTGTCCCGGCTCGATTCCCACGCCGTTGTCTTCCACCGCTACTTCTACGAATTGCCCTAAATCTGCCGAGCGAACCTTTACCACGGTGCCGCTTTGATTATATTTCACCGCATTATCAATCAAGTTGTTGAGTACTTGACGAATGAGCTGTTCATCCAGCTCGAGGGCGAACATCGGCTCCAGTTCCAGCTCGAGCCGGATGCCGCGGTCCTGGGCCAGGGGCTTCAAACGCTGCACCGACTCTTCGATCAGGAGATTAATATCGTGGCTTTTATGGTGAAGGCGAACTTCCTGGGATTCGATTTTCTGGAAATTGAGGATGCTCACGATATATTCGGCCAGTTCATCGTTGGAGCGCCGGATTGCGTCCAGGATGCCGCGGTGTTCATCGGTGAGGCTCCGCGCCTCGCGCGTGAGCCGTTCGGTGAGCGCCTGCACCTTTGCGATCGGCGTTTTTAGGTCGTGGCTCATCAGAGAAATAAAATTGGACTTTAGTTCGTCGAGCTCGCGGAGGTACTGAGCCTTCTTTTCAGCCTGCCAGCGCTTGGACTCCTGCTGGGCGAATTTTAGCCAGAGAAAGGCGAAATAGGAGGCCGCGGTGGCGATGATAAAAGGCACGAAGGGCACGTGTAATTCAAAGAATCGCATCAGGAAGAGGATGAGAAGAGATTCTCCGAGAAGCAGCCCGACCGCGGCGGAGAGCTGGCGGCGCCCGCCGGAATGCAGAACAATTACGGAAAGCAGCAGGCAGTGGGCGAGCACGAAGATGAAAAGCAGTTCCTTGCCCACCGGCAGATAAGGCTCGGCGCTCTGGGCGGTAAGCAGGATATTGGCGAGGGCTTCGCCGCGGCTCATGTAGCCCACGGGGGTGCGATAGAGGTTCGCGCCCGCGGCTAAACTACCGGCGGGCGAGAGGATCACGAACTTGTCTTTTAGGCCGCCGCAGCGATTTTCCTTTTCCGAAAAAAGATCCTGCACGCTGCAGGTAGGAATAAATCCCGGGGGGCCGCTGTAGCGAATGAGAAAAGATTCGGTGAGGGCGTTGCGCCTTGCCGCTTCCGGCCCCTCGAAGAGGGCGCGGTAGGGAAGCGAAATATGATTTTTATAAATAAGATAAGCGCGCCGAACCACGCCATCCACATCGGGATGTAGCGTAGTGAAGCCGAAGTTTTCCGTTCCGGTAAGTTCCGGTGCGGGCTTCATTAATTTCTGGTCGAGATCGAATTGGCTGGCCCACAACACATTTGGATCGCGGGCGAGTTTTTGCAGGCCGGGATTGCTTTGCAGGAGCACGAGGCTCTCGCTGTAGAAAAAGGTGATCAGCAAGCGATGAGGTTTCTCCGCCAAAATGCGGCTTAGCACGGCGTGGTATACCTGATCATCCCAGAAAAATTGCTTCCGCAGCGATTCAAATTTCTCCCGCCAAGGACCAAATTCTTCGTTTTTTTCGCTACTGGAATTTTCCGAGAAACGTTGCCGGAGAGCGTCGAAGTCGTCTTTCGAAACCTCCACCACCACTACCGATTTGGGGCGCTGGAACTCCGTTTTGCTGAGGAGCTTGATCTTCTGATCGTAGATTTGGTTTTCCTGCTCAGGAAACGGCACCATGGCTAGGAGCGCACACACGAGTGCGCGGAGAATGACTTTCCTCGACAGCATGCGGTATGATATCCCACGGCTTATGCGGGTTTACAAGGGAATGGCCGAGCTCTCAGCTCCGCCAGGGAAAAGCGTGCTCACGATCGGGAACTTCGATGGCGTCCATTTAGGGCATCAGGATCTTCTCCGGAATGTCCGCGACCACGCCGCCCGCATCGGCGGCCTGCCTATGGCTTTTACCTTCCGCCCTCATCCCTATTTCGTGCTCCGCCCGAGCGATGCTCCTCAGCTGATCAATACCTACGAAGAAAAGATCGAGCTTTTGGGCCAACACGGCATTCAGTGCGTGATGGAAGAGCCTTTTAGCCGAGAGTTCAGCAATATCACTCCCGAGGAGTTCGTGCGCAAGCACCTCGTGGGAAGCCTGGGCGCAAAGGTACTTTATCTGGGCTATGATTTTGCGTTTGGCAAGGCGCGTGCCGGTTCGGTTGATACCATGAAGCGGTTGGCGGAAGAGAACGGGATCGAGATCCACGTGGTGCCCGCGAGGAAAATCGGCGACGCCACCGTTTCGAGCTCGCTCGTGCGTAAATCCCTCGAGGAAGGAAACATCGCTTTCGTGAACCAGTGCCTGGGAAGAAATTTTTTCCTTCGCGGCCTCGTTTGGCGGGGCGAAGGCCGAGGTAGAACGATCGGAGTTCCCACCGCTAATATGCAGACGGTGCAGCGTAAGTACCCACGAGTAGGGGTATACGCCACCCGTACCCTCTGGCATGGGAGATGGTACGCCAGCGTTTCCAACGTCGGCTATAATCCCACCTTTAAGGGTGATGGCGATGATCTGCCGCTCAAGATCGAGACCCATTTATTCGATTTCGATGCCGACATGTACGGCGATGAGATCCAAGTGGATTTCCTAGACTTTCTACGTCCCGAGAAAAAATTCGCCGGGGTGCAGGAGCTGCTGGCCCAGATGCAAATTGATTTCGCGCAAGCCAAAGAGAAACAGTGAATTTGCGACATTCTGGCCACGCGTGCCGCGGCAATTTTTGCGGCATTCCTGCACGCGCATCCTCCGTGAAATTAAGTTAAAAACTCTGCTCGGGCCGGGAGCTATTTTCGCCGCAAGCGAAATGGCGCTCGCTTCCGCACCGGAAATTAGTGGAACGTAAACAAAAATATTCAGGAGTTATAGAATGAAAACTTTATTTGCCCTCGTAGTGGTACTCGGCTTCAGCTCGATTGCCGCAAATGCCAGCTCTTGCCGTGAAGGCGAACAGCACTACTGGCCCTCCAATAACCCGGCCCTTTGCCAAAATTCCGAAGGTGGCGCTTGCCAAGACGTTCTTTGGACTTGCGTAGATGGCCGCTTCACCGAAGATTACGTTGCTCCGGCTCCCGAGTATCGTGGCTGCGTGGAGGGGGATATCCAGAATTTCCCGGTGGCCGATAGCCGTAACGGCGGCGATAGCGGCACCATCGACGTTCCCTTCGTATGCCACAACGGTAAATACAAAAGAATGTACGGCAAAAAAAGACACGGCCGCCACTCGGACCGCGGCAGCCGCTACGTTTGCAAAAACGGCTCGGAAATGTACTTCGAAGAGAGCGATAGCCGTAACGGCGGTGAGAACGGCACCGTGCGCGTTCTTTATACCTGCAAAAATGGACGTTTCGTTCGCAAATAGTTCCTTACGTGGAATCTAGGAATCGCCATTGCGGCGGGAACTAGGGCTTCGGCCCGGTTTTCGCCGCAATTTTTTTGATTTTTAAAAATTAGAAAGCGTAAGCAGCTTGGCTTAGGCAGAAGGGCTTCTCGAAATCTTCTTTGGAATCGGGAACGAAGATGGAGAAAGCGCCAGGTTGCTCGAGAAGCTCTTGCACCAGGCGGGTTTGCAGCTCATGGCCGGCGCGGTGCAACTCGATGTCCGCGAGGATGGGGTAGCCGATTAGGGAGAAATCGCCGATCGCATCCAAAATCTTGTGGCGCACGAACTCATCCTGAAAGCGCAGGCCTTCGGGATTGAGGGCCTTTTGCTCATCGAGCACGACGGCATTTTGCAGAGATCCGCCTAGTGCCAAGCCCATGGCTTGCATGCGCTCTACGTCTTTGAGGAAACCGAAGGTGCGGCAGGGGGCGATCTCTTTGATGAAGTCCGTATTGGAATTGAACTCAAAGCTCTGCTTGCCAATCACGGGATGGGGAAAATCGATAGTGTAGCGGATTTTGAATTCGCGCGAGGGCTTGAGGATGGCCCATTTGTCGCCGGAGCGCAGCTCGATGGTCTTGAGCGCCACGAGGAAGCGGCGGGCGCTGCGTTGGCTCTTTACTCCGGCCTTCCGGATCAGCTGGGCGAAGGGGAGGGCGCTACCGTCCAGAATGGGCACTTCTTCGCCATCTACCGAGCAAAGCACATTATCGATGCCCAGAGCCCAGAGTGCGCTCATCAAGTGCTCCACGGTAGAAATCTTCACTCCACCAGCCGAGAGGGTGGTGGCGAGCGTGGTCGAGTGAACGTTTCTTACGTTGGCTTGGATTTCGATGGATTCGGGAAGGTCGGTACGCAGAAAACGAATGCCGGTATTCGCGCGGGCAGGGTGGAGCGTGAGGGTCACGCGTTTCCCGGAATGCAGACCCGTACCGCTAATCGAAACAGGCTGGCGAATGGTTTTTTGGTTTCTCATACTCAGGGGGTATAGGGCAATGGTCGTGCCATAATACCCGACTATTTACCTAAAATTAATCAGAAAATTTAACCAGTATTTTCAATGGGTTGTGTATGGGTATGGAGCAACGCAGAGCTCCACCTGGGGGAGTGAGAGTGTTCGGAGTGAGATGATTCCGTTGTTCCTTGTGTTGTTTAGGACACAGCTAGTGTCAATAGTGACAGGGATAACGACGCCTATTTCAAAACAAAATAATGCACCGTGCGATTATAGAAAAACTTCTGCACGAAGCGATAGTCTTCCACTGAATCCCCGGTATACACGTCGATATGGGTTCCGAGAATGGCGTGCCCCACGTCGATCGCGCGGAAATACCCATCGTGAAATAAGGGAGTGCCATCCGGGGCCGGCGGCAGGGGCATACCCCTCGCTTCATAAATAAATACTGTTGATCCCAGCGGAATCTCCTTAGGGTCTACCGCGATTGAACGGAAAGGATCGAGGGGGGTTCGTTTATAGCTTCCCAGTCCGTAAGGAGCCTTGATCACCGGCACGAAAATATATTTTCCGCCGCCGGAATTCACGAGGCGCCCGTCGCTCAGAACGCCGGAGCCTTCGAGCCGTAGTACTCTTGCGAAAGCGGCGGTTACCTTCACGGTAACGTCTCCCACCTGGAGATTGGTGTCCTTGGGACCCGGATAATTCACCTCGAGGGCGATACGGTAGGCGGTCACCCGATCCACCCATCCCATCTTGCTCACCTGCTCTGGGGCCGGTGGGGCCCTCGGTGCTTCGTCGCCGGTGCCGGCGTAGTGCTTGGCCGGATCAATGTTTTTAAAAGGAATAAGCGTTTTGATGAATTCCTTCTGGAAGGCACCGGAAACCTCCCGTGCTTCTTGGCGCGGAGGATTTACCGCGGTCACCAGGGTATCGTAACGCTGGATCAGCTCGCGAAGCGTGGTTTTATTTTTTTCGAGAGCCTCGCAGCCCTCGGGTGCCAGGAGGGAGAGGAAGATCTTGTTGAGGTCTTTTTTCTCGGCGCCCACTCTATCGAGAAGATCGCCGAGCGCGCGGCTTTGCTTATCCCATTGGTCGGTGCAGTCCGTGAGCGGGGTTTTCTTGCCGGGACGGGCACATTGGGCTTTAAGCTTTGGCTGCGCCTGAATTTTCGATTGCCCTAGCTGGCAGTTTTTGCGGTATTGGCGGGCGGCCTCACGTACCTGGCTCGCGCCTCCGCTGCCATCGGCGCAAGGGTGGATATCGAAATCGGTATTGCAGCGAAGGTCTTCCGCGCTGGCGTGCAAGCAGGCGAAAAAACCGAGGGCGGCAAGGCAAAAGACTTTGCGCATAAGACCCTTTCTATTTACCAATTTTCTTCCAATTTTTCCCGGGGCTGATTTTTCCGCAAATGACGCTTTCCTCCGCTCCGGTAGTGGTGGGGTAGGTAAGCGGCCGGCCCTGAAGCGTGAGGTAGGCGTAGTAAGCGAATGCCTGCGACTCGAGGGCCTGGGCGCTATGGCCGAAATCTTCCATGGTCCGGAATTTTACTTTGGGAAATCTCTGCTCGAGAAGCGAAAGCAGGAAAGAATTCTTGGCGCCGCCGCCCGCGATCACCACCGTGCGCAAGGGCAGTTTCCGTTTCACGATCTCAGACTCATAGCTATCGGCAATGAGCTCCACGGTGAATTGGGCTAAGGTGCGCAGAACGTCGGGGGGAGACAGGCGTGAGAATTGGGTCAGCTTGGCTTCCAGCAAGCGGGGGCTAAAGAGCTCGCGGCCGGTGCTCTTAGGGGCGCCAAGCTTCCGGAACGCGGCTACTTCCCCTTCCTCGAGCAAACTACGCAACAGCTCTTCGCTGAGTTTTCCAGAGCGGGCAATATTTCCTTTTTCATCGAAAGATTTCCCGCCACTGGTAAATTTTTGGATAGCTCCATCGAGCAGGCAATTGGCGGGCCCGGTATCCAGGGCAAATATTTTTCCCTTCGGTCCGAGATAGGTATAGTTCGAGATCCCGCCCAAATTATGAATGGCGATCCCGTGCTTCTCTTCCTGGCGAAAAAGGCGATGGTGATAAAGCGGTAGGAGCGGAGCTCCCTCGCCGCCCGCGGCCGTATCGGCGGAGCGAAAATCGGCCACCGTGGTAATTCCCGTTCGGGCGGAGATGAGGGAAGCTTCGCCAATTTGCAGGGTTCTCTTACCGGCCGGGTCGTGAAACACGGTTTGCCCGTGCGAGCCGATGAGGTCGGGCCCTTTCACGCAAATTTTTTTCTTTTTCGCCGTTTCAATCGCGATGGAGGCGGCTTCGGCAAAGGCGGCGCCGATTTCATAGTGTACCCGGGTTAAGCCCTCGAGCGAGGTGGAGGGAGTGCGGATGAGCTCCAGGATTTCTTGCCGGAGTTTTTTGGGATATTCGTATTGCGTATGCAGCAGCAGCTGGTCCGCTTTAGGCCCCACGGAAATAAGGGAAGCGTCGATTGAATCCACGCTGGTGCCACTCATCAGTCCTAAGCAGTATTTTACTCCGGCCATCTAGGAATATTGTAGCCTGGCTTTGGGGACAATGCGGCGCATTATTGCGAATCCTATACCTGATTAAAGCAAAACCGCGACGCCCCGGTTTCTCCTGTCGTGCAATCCGCGTATTTTTGGTAAAGCCTGGGGCACATAACTAAGAGGATTACCCATGGCCCATGCACACCCCGTTACTAGCGGAACCGTACTCGACGCCCTTCGCAAAGTAACCGATCCCGAAACCGGAAAAGATCTCGTCACGCTCGGGCTGGTGGCCAATGTGCGTGTGCAAGATGGCAAGGTAAGCTTCGATATCTATTTGCCTTCCCTGGCCAACGAGCAGCGCGATCAAATCCGTGCGGCTTGCGTGAGTGCGGTAAAAAATATTCCCGGCGTTTCGGCTGTGATGCCCAATATCTTTCAAAAACCGAAACCTCGCGTAGTGCATGGCGCCCAAGCCGTGCCCGGCGTAAATCATGTGATCGTGGTGGGATCGGGAAAAGGCGGCGTGGGAAAAAGCACCACCGCCGTGAACCTCGCGATGGCGCTGAAAAAGCTTGGTCACAAAGTAGGTTTGCTCGACGCCGATATCTACGGCCCTTCGGTGCCCACGATGCTCGGCCAGCATTTCCCACGCGGTTCCGAAGGCACGCAGCCACAAATGGACGATAACCTCATCGTTCCCTTCGAAATGCTCGGGATCAAAGTGATTTCCCTCGGCTTGCTCATCGGGCGCGATCAGCCCACCGTCTGGCGTGCGCCCATGGCCACGAAGATGATCCAGCAGTTCCTGCTCGGCGTGAAATGGGGGGAACTCGATTATCTCCTCATCGATCTTCCCCCCGGAACTGGCGATATCCAGCTCTCTCTCTCGCAACAGTCCAATCTCACCGGCGCTATCGTGGTCACCACCCCCCAGCAAGTGGCCATCGAGATTGCGCGCAAAGGCCTCCTCATGTTCCGCCATGTGGGCGTTCCCATTCTCGGTCTAATTGAGACCATGAGCGGATTTGCCTGCTCCGATTGCGGAGCCACTACTTCAATTTTCGGCGAAGGTGGCGCGAAGAAATTAGCGGCGGAGGATTCCGTTCCCCTCATCGGCCAGATTCCGGTGGATGCCGCTCTCGTGCGCGCCTGCGACGAAGGCGAGCCCATCGTGATCCGCGATCCGAGGTCTCCTTCTGCCCAGGCTTATATGCAGGCCGCCACGCGTATGATCGCCACCATCGAGGCCATGACGAGCGATCCCACCCAAAAAGATATCGTGCCCCTCGCGGTGGAACCGCTGCCTGCCGAGATTGAAGGCGGAAATCATAAGCTCGCGATCTACTGGAGCGACGGCCAAAAATATACCTACGAGGCCAAAGCCCTCCGCTTCCATTGCCCTTGCGCCGTGTGCGTGGATGAATTCAGTGGGGAGAGAAAAATTACCGAAACTTCCATCCCGAAGGATATTTCGCTCGAGAAAGCGCTCCCCGTAGGGCGTTACGGCGTGAACCTCATCTGGAATGACAAGCACGCCACCGGAATTTATACGTACCGCTATTTGCGGGAACTCGATGCCGTGAAAACGGCGGAGCGCCCGGCACCCCCCGCGGATTTGCAGCGGTAGGGACCGAAAACCGAAGTGGGTTCCCGCGGCACTTTGGCCTTGTCGGAGGCCTTCCGCTTGGCTAGTATCCGCCCATGGCAAATCTAGATCTCTCCGACGAAGAAAAAACCCGCCGCGAAAAGCTTAAGGCCTACCGCGAAAAAGGCGTGAACCCCTATCGAAATGGTTTAGCCCCAAAATTTTCCGTTCAGGAAATGCGCCAGAAATGGGGCGAGCTCACTAAAGAGCAGCTAGAGGCGGAGAAGATTACGGTTTCTTATGCGGGCCGCATCATGGCCTTCCGGCATTTTGGCAAGGCCGCCTTTGTGCAGCTAAAAGATCGTACCGGCACTCTCCAGAGTTACGTGGCCATCCAGGATATCGGTGAAGCGTCTTTTGCGAGTTTTAAGACATTTGATGTGGGGGATATCGTTTACGTGGAAGGCCACGTGTTCCGCACGAAAACCAACGAACTTTCCGTGCATGCCTCGCGCATTGAATTGCTCTCGAAATCCTTGAAGCCCTTGCCCGAGAAGTTTCATGGCCTTACCGACGTGGAGCAGAAATACCGGATGCGGTATGTGGATTTGATCATGAACGACGATGTGCGCACCGTATTCGAGACCCGCTCGAAAGTGGTGCAGTATATCCGCACCTTCCTCACCGATCGCGGTTTCTCCGAAGTAGAAACGCCGATGATGCACCCGATCGCCGGGGGGGCCGCCGCGCGTCCCTTCGCCACCCACCATAATGCCCTCGATATGAAGCTTTTCCTGCGAATCGCGCCCGAGCTTTACCTGAAGCGCCTGCTCGTGGGCGGCATGGAAAAAGTTTTCGAGATCAACCGCAACTTCCGCAACGAAGGAATCTCGGTTCGCCATAATCCCGAATTCACGATGCTGGAATTTTACTGGGCCTACGCCACCTATAATGAGCTCATGGACCTCACCGAGGAAATGCTCGAGGGAATGTGCGAGAAGATCCACGGTAAAAAATCGCTTACCTACCAAGACGCGGAGATTTCTTTCGCGCGTCCTTGGCAGCGTTTCACGATGAAGGAGGCCATCCAGAAACTAAGCGGGCTTCCGGCCGCAATGGTAACGGACCAAGCCCTCGAAGACGTGGAGAGCCTGAAAAAAGCCCTGCAGGCTGCTGGCGACGTTCCTGCCGCCTGGAAAAAGCATTGGGGACAAGGCTCTTACCTCTTGCAGCTTTTCGAAGTAACGGTGGAGAAGAAGCTGATCCAGCCCACGTTCATCACGCAGTATCCGGCGGAAGTTTCCTTCCTCGCGCGCCGGAATGAGCAAAATCCGGAAGTGACCGATCGCTTCGAGTTTTTCGTATACGGCCGCGAGATCGGGAACGCGTTTTCCGAGCTCAACGATCCCATCGACCAACGTGAGCGCTTTGAGTTGCAGGCCACCAATAAGGCGGCGGGCGACGATGAAGCCTGCGAAGTGGACGAGGATTTTCTGCGCGCGCTGGAATACGGAATGCCGCCGGCCGCGGGCGAAGGTCTCGGGATCGATCGCCTCGTGATGCTGATGACGAATCAAGCCAGCATCCGCGACGTGATCCTGTTTCCGCATATGCGTGCGGAGTAACTTCGGTATCTCTTTTTGATCCTGCTCCGCCTTCCCTTCCTGCGGCAACCATTCATCTGTTCGGGGCCCAGCTTTTTTGCTATTTTTCTCGGGATAATTCGAGGATTCGCCATGAAATTACTTTTGTTCGCCCTATTTCTAGGGGCTATGCCTGTAGCCCGCGCCGCCGTCCGTTTCGAAGGGGAGGGCTGGGGTTATCAGCATACCGAAGCGCTCACGGTGAAGGATATTGGGCTGGGATCCGACGAGGCGGGCATCGAGCGGGTGGTGATCAATTTTGAAAATTACCGGCAGGTGATTCTTACCGGCGAGCATATTGCGCTCGGGCTTTCGCTCACGCCCTACGCTGGGAAATGCATCAAGGTGATTCCCGGGAAGAAATTTTTGAGCGTCGACTTTCTCCTGAACTGCCAGAACCGGGATGCGCCCGCGAAAGTTTTGGCTAGGCCAGAATAGCTTCGATCGCCTCGATCTGCAGGGCGGCGGCTTGATCCGAAAATGCGAAGAATAGGGCCGGCTCGATCAGCTCAATCTCTCCGATCTTCGGGCTTTTTTTCCAGTCCACCAGATCGATCCTCACGTAGAGATCTCCGGGAGACAGGCGCTGCAGGATTTGTTCGGCGAACGCGAATAGCTTCCGGCTTGGCTCAAAGCGCTCTACCTTGCCGGCGAAGTCGGTTTGTACGCGAAATTCTTCAGGGGCGGCCGTTTTCAAGACGGAGTGGGAATATTTCCAGCTAGCGCCCACGCGAAAATAAATTAGGGAAATTTCGCCGTCGGCAGGTACCGAGTCCATAAAGGGCTGGAGCAGGGCTTCGCTATGGGCCAGCACTTGCTGCACCGGCGTCTCGAGTTCTTTGGCCGAGCGAACCAAATAGGTGAGAAAAGATCCGCCCGATACGGCGGGCTTCACCACGATGGGCCCGTTTCGCAGCATTTGGTAGCCCGCATCGATGGCGGTAGCGCGGTCTTTGGCGAAAAAAGACGGCACAATGGCCAGCCCTCGTTTCTCCAGATCCAGAAGGTAATCTTTCGTGGCATTCTCGCGCACGGTATCCAAGGGATTTGCCAAGCGGGTGGAGCGGCTTACGCGGCTGGTCCAGGCCAAAAATTCCGGCAGCCTTTTGTAATAATCCCAAGGAGAGCGAAGCAGGGCGAGGTCGAATTTTTCCCAATCGGCCTCGGGGTCGGACCAGATTTTATATTCGCCCGCGTGTCCTTTTGCGCCCAGCGCCGCTTGCAGGATACGGTCGTCCGCGGTTCCTTCGGGCTTTTCCTCGCAGGTAACAAGAGCTATGCGCATAACCATACTTTACCCCGGATGACCCGAATCAGGATCTGCTTTCTGTCTAGGCTATGTTATCTTTCCTGCATGTCGATTGTGGCCGTGGTGGCTCGCCGCTTCCTTACGGGAAAGAAGCGAAATACCTTTCTCTCTTTTATCGCTTCCGTATCGCTTTTCGGCGTTTGCCTTGGCGTGGCCGCCCTCACCGTGGTGATGAGTGTGATGGAAGGCTTCGAAACGCAGCTCCAGAGCATCATCACCGACACCCAATCCCATATCGTGCTCTTTTCTTCGCGCCAGCTCATCACGGACCAGCATGATTTCGAAGAAAGGGTGGAAAGAATCGGGGGAGACCAGATCCTCGCCACGAGCCCTTTCCTCTTTAGCGAAGTGATGCTTGCCAAAGGCGCGCGGGTAGTAGGGTCTCTGGTGGAAGGAATCGAAGAGCGCACCACGATCCAAACTACCGAGCTGGCCAAGCATATCGGGAATGGCGCGATGCCTGAGCTAGGTTTAGACGGGAAGCTGCCCAGCATCCTTATCGGCGCTAATTTAGCGGAAAGCCTGAATGCCAAAAGCGGCGACGTGATTTCGGTGATCTCTCCCTTTTTCGAAAAGGACAGCTTGCAGCCGCGTTCGCGCCGCTTTCGCGTGGCCGGGATCGTGAGCACGGGAATGTACGAGTACGATTCGAAGTACAGCATGATTCATATTGATGAGGCCCGGGACTTTTTCCGGCTGCCGCCGGGCAGCTTTTCGGCGATGCGGATCAAAACGAGATCGGCCGCACAGTCCCGCCAGCTTTCGGAGCGGCTACAGAAAGAAATGGGCTATCCTTACCGTTCCCGCGACTGGACGGAGCTGAATCGGAATTTATTCTACGCTGTGCGTTTGCAAAAAGCGGTGATCTTCGTGATCCTCACGGCTATCATCGTGGTTGCGGCTTTTAATATCATGAGCACGCTAATGATGATGATGAGCGAGAAAAAGAAGGAAATGTCCATCCTCAAGGCAATGGGGCTTTCTCCGCGCCAGAGCTCCCGCGTTTTCGTGCGGGTAGGGCTGTGGATCGGTCTGTCGGGAGCGGTTGCCGGTTTGTCTCTTGGTTTATTATTGGCCACGATTTTGGCAAAGACGAAATTCATCCAGTTGCCGCCCGACGTTTACTTTATTTCTTATTTGCCGGTGGATCTCCGACCCGCCACTTTACTCGTGATCGCGGGCTGCGCTGTTCTGGTAGCCCTGCTGGCCACCCTCTACCCGGCCTACCAAGTGGCCAATGAATCTCCCGTGGAGGGGCTGCGCTATGAGTGAAGTACTGCTTCGTTGCGAAGGGTTGCGCAAAACCTATCACCGCGATGGAAATCCGGTAGAAGTTTTACGCGGAGTGGATCTCGCCATCGATGAAGGAGAAACCATCGCCATTCTCGGGGCGTCGGGCGCGGGAAAATCCACTCTCATGCACGTGCTCGGCGCGCTGGAGCCTCCCACCGACGGAAAAATTCTCTATGGCGGGCAGGATATCCGCGCTTTTTCTGCCGAAAAAACCGCGAGGTTCCGTAACCGCGAGATCGGTTTTATTTTTCAGTTTCACTACTTGCTCCAGGAATTCACCGCCCTCGAGAATGTGCTGATGCCGGCTCTCATTGCGGGGGAAGACCGGAAAAAATACGAGCAGCGTGCCCAGGAACTGCTCGTGGAGGTAGGCCTCGGCCATCGCCTCACGCACCGGCCCGCCGAGCTTTCGGGCGGAGAGCAGCAGCGCGTGGCGCTGGCGCGGGCCATGGTAATGTATCCGCGGCTCCTGCTCGCCGATGAGCCCACCGGAAATCTAGACAGCGCAAACGCGCAGATGGTGAAGGAACTCTTCGTGAAACTCAACGAAAGCCGTGGCGTTACCATCGTGCTCGTTACCCACGACGAGGTGATGGCGAAGAATTTTTCCCGCCAAGTGGTGATGCGCGACGGTTTAATTGTGCAGGATTCGAAGAAATAGATTCAACAGGAGAGCAAATGCGTTTTCTCGTCTTAGGGCCGGTATTTTTGTCGCTGGGTTTTTTGGTGGGTTGTTCCAGCGCCTCCAGTACTAAGGGCGAAGCTGCTCCCCGCCTCGTAGACATCACCACCGCCACTCCGGCCTCACTGGAAGATTGCGAGAAGCGTTGCGATTCCGAGGACGCCGCGATGGCGAAGGTACTGGGCAGGATGATCCGCGCCCGGCAGCGAGCCGAAACGGAGGAAAAGGCGTTATCGGGCGCCGACATGGAAAAACTGGGAAAAGAATTCGTAGAGGCCGGAGAGCGCTGGTTCGACAAGCGAAAGGATTCTCTCGATCCCGCACGCGCCTTCGCGGCCTACCAAATCGTGAGCGCGGTTCAGGAAACCGCTAAGAGCGTGGATCCGGTAGTGGCCCTGCGCCTCGCCCGAAAAATAAAAGCGGGAATTCCCGAACTAGTGGCGCGCTATCCCCAGCAGCCCCGGGCTCATTTTTATCGCGCGCAGCAGCTCGCGCGAGAAAATGCGGCTCCGGAAGGCGTGATCCGGGAATTCAAAATATGCCTGGAGCTGGATCCCATGGATAAAGGTTGCCGTGCGGGCTACGAAGGCGCGGTCTTTGACTATCAGGAGCCTTATTGCACGGGGGCGAAGGTGAATCCGAGCTTATCCTTCTATCTTTCCTCCGACGTGCGTAGTTCCCAGTATCCGGTTTCCATGAACTCTCTGCGGGAGGCGGTGTTTGTGGAGAGAAAACCGCGTCTTTCTAAGCGTGATATTGCGAGGATCAAATTAGACCGTCCGCTCGAACCGATTTTGAACGGGGGATCCATTTCCCTGGAGCTCACCGCGAACGGGGCGGCGAAGTTAGCGCAGCTTACGGAGAAAAACGTGGGTAAATTTTTAGCCGTGACGGTGAAAAAACGGGTGATCCTTAATCCTCGCATCAATACTCCGATCCGGGAGGGCCGGGTGATGATCTCCATGGGGGCGGCTTCTGTGGAAGCAGAGGAAAGCGCCAAAAAACTATTCGCCGAATTATGTGACGTGCCCACTAAGCGAGAATTGCCGGCTGAGTTAAAGCTCAGTGCGGAGGCCGCCCGGTAATTCGCTTTGGCCGACAGCGTTAAATTAACGCGGATTGGCTGCTTGTGCGCGGTGTTATCTCTTTCAATTGACAAGCTCCGTCGCCAATAGGTACTTCTCCTATACCTTCGTTTTTTGAGGATTTGTTTTGAACCAAGCGGTGCAGCGACAGTGGTTAGTGCGGGCGGGATTAGCATGTTTGCTGATCTGCGCGAGCCAAGCTGCGTGGGGCGCACCTAAGGCAAAAAAAAATGCCGACAAAAAACCTGTTACCGCTAGCGCCGAGAGCTCTACTTCGGGCGGCGAGCGGATTCAAAAAATCGAGATCAAGGGCAATCTAAAAATCGATCGGGAGGCCATCCTCGAGAAGATCGGTTCCTCCACGGGCAAAGATCTCTCCGAGGAACAGGTTCGCAAGGATATCGCCGCCATTCACAAGCTGGGTTACTTCGACGAAATCAAGGTCGACTTCGAGGCCGGCGTTCTTACCTATATCGTGAAGGAGCGGCCGGCGATTTATCGCATCGTATTCTTCGGCAACGACGCAGTTTCCACCGATGATTTGAAGAATACGCTCACCGTAAAAACCTACGATATCTACGACGAGAATCTCGTGCGTGAATCCGTGCGCAAGCTCACCAAATACTATGAAGACAAGGGCTACTATCTCGCGAAGGTGGATTACTCGATCCGTCCCGTAAAAGATAAAGACATGGTAGAGCTTCTTTTTCGCGTGCGCGAATACGATAAGGTAAAGATCCGTAAAATTACGTTTCTGGGCAATACCGCTTTCACCGACGATCAGCTCAAGCGCACGCTCCGTAATACTTCGGAAGGCGGCTTCTTTTCTTGGGCCACCAGCAGCGGTAATTTTAAGGAGCTCGATTTTAAGAACGATCTTCAGTACCTCCAATACTGGTACTTGAACGAAGGCTACGTTCGCTTCCGCCATGACCCGCCCATCGTTACGGTGAGCGAAGATAAGAAGTGGGTTTACATCACCATCAAGGTGCAAGAAGGCCAGCTCTATAAAATGGGGACTTTGGATTTTGGCGGCGACCTCCTTTTCCCCAAGGATGAGCTGTTCAATACGGTTACGCTGAAGTCCGGCGATACTTTTTCTATCTCCAAGCGCAACGCCGATATTCTTGCGCTCACCGAAAAATACCAGGATCTCGGCTACGCCAACGTGAACGTGGTTCCCAATATCGACGTGCACGATGATTCCCTCACCGTAAATACTAGTTACGAATTCGAAAAAGGGACGCTCGTCCGTTTCGGCCGCATCACCGTAAAGGGGAACTCGAAAACTCGCGATAAGGTGATCCGGCGCGAGCTCAAGATCCGCGAGGGAGAGCTGTATTCCGGATCCGGAATGAGGATCTCCAAAGAAAACGTGGAGCGCCTCGGTTTCTTCGATCAGGAGTCGGTGCAGATCCAGACCAAATCGCCTGCCGGCCGCCCGGATATCATGGACGTGGAAGTGAACGTGAAGGAACGCCCGACGGGGCAATTCCAGCTCGGTGCCGGTTACGCCACCACCACGAAGTTTTTCTTCACCACCCAGATTTCGGAATCGAACTTCATGGGTAAGGGACAAGACCTCCGCTTCCAGACCCAGCTGTCCAAGCAGAAGTACAACCGTTCGTTCCGGCTTTCTTTCACCGATCCTTACGCTTTCGATTCTCTCTGGAGCGCGGGTGGATCCGTTTCCTATGAGTTGCAGGATATCCCGGGGCGTTACGTGGAGTTCCGGCGCGGAGCTCAGCTGAATCTCGGCCACCCGGTGGAAGAATATACCCGCCTCTACGTGGGTTACCGGATTGAACGCATCATGTTGCTGAATGCCTCCACCGAAATCGCGGAAACGATCGAGCGCGAGAACGGCACAATTTCCTCCGTTTCTACTACGCTCGTGAACGATCGCCGGAACGACCGTTTGATCACCACGGCGGGGCACTACTTATCGATCAGCGAAGAATTCGCGGGCCTTGGCGGAAACCGGAATTTTCTCCGCTCGATCGGCGACGCACGCTGGTACCATAAAGTGATCGGCGAGCTTACCTTCCGCACCAAGGCCGAGGTGGGATCCATTTGGAACTACGCCACGCTTCCCGTGCAATCCACGGAAAAATTTATCCTCGGTGGACCCAATAATTTGCGCGGCTATAGCCCCTATTCGGTAGGCGTGGAAAAA
Organism: Bacteriovoracia bacterium; assembly: GCA_050246755.1. Lineage (GTDB taxonomy): Bacteria > Bdellovibrionota > UBA1018 > CAIPTA01 > CAIPTA01 > JAKFYM01. The sequence goes on along the minus strand of JBFWVL010000001.1, from coordinate 443,200 downwards.
ACCGATCGTCGCGGCCGCCGCTACACCGACGGCGGGATGTACGACCTGATTTATATGGCGGAGCTCGAATACCCGATCGCTCGAGAAATCGGGCTCAAGGCGGTAGCATTCTTCGATGCGGGCGACGCCAACGATACGTTTAAGATGAGCCTCAAGCGTGACTACGGCTGGGGAATCCGCTGGTTCTCGCCGCTTGGTCCCCTGCGCTTTGAGTGGGGTTATCCTCTCAATGGCGACAATAAAGACGCGCAGTTTAATTTTATGATTGGGCCCCCCTTCTAGGATCAGAAAGCTGATCGGACTCTGTCGTCAGCCTTCTGAATCGTTGTCTGAAATCTGATCTGAAATCCCTTTCCTTTAGTGGTTTTTGGCTTCGTTCTTGCGAAAGCCCGGGCTTACTAAAGGAGTATTCATGCTAAAAAATGTTCGTACGTATCAAATTGCGATTACGTTTCATCGCAATTGCCGTTCCGTAAAATTACCAGATTATTTAAAGGATCAGCTTCTGCGGGCTTCGAGTTCTATTGCCCTGAATATTGCTGAGGGATGTGGCCGATCTACTCGGAAAGATCAGAATCGATTCTTTTTTCAAGCACTTGGTTCTCTGCGCGAATCACAGGCAGCTTTGGATTTATCGCCGCAGGAATTTCCGGATTTAGTAAAAGAAGCGGACATTCTAGGAGCGCATTTATATCGGCTATGCCATCCAAAATAGAGGATACGAACTTGTCCAAAAATAGGACGAGGTAGAGTCCTAAAATCAGTCACCGGAACAATTTTCCGAATCAGATCTGATTCCGTAATCCGCCATCTATTCCGAAGGCAGATAGCAGCATCAGATCTCAATCAGACCAGATTTCCGAATCCGATCCGATTTCCGATTTCCGATTTCCGATTCTGATTCCGGTTAAAAGTCCATCTCGAGGCCAAAACCCCATTTTTCCGATTTCTCTTTATAAAATTGCCCGCGTAAATCGTGGCCCTTCGTGTAATTGACCGCGAGCCTCACGGGAGGAGCGCCGAGGCTGGAAACCAAAGCTCCGCCGCCGACGATCGTATAGGTCGTGCCTTCTTCTTTGTTTCGCACTTTTAAGTCCGCGCCGAAGTAGGGGTGCAGCTTCTGCCAATGCCAAGGAAGGATCGAGTAGAATCCCGCCTGCAGGGAGTGTTTAGGAATTTTCGGCTCGGTATGCACGAGGTAGTGATACCCGCCATACACGCGGAAAACATCCAGCTGCCGCGCCAAGCGCAGCGAAAGAGTTTCGCGTGTATAGAAAATCCTTTGGCGCACCCCGAAGAGTCCGTCGCTTAGGTGCGCCGAAACGTGGGTGTAGCGAAGCTGATACATCGTGAGGCCGCGGATGGCCTCGGCGTAAAGCCCGATCAAGCCATCGGAACTATGGAGGGGAAATTTCGAGCCTTCTTGGCGCATGAGGAAATAGCCATTCCCCTCGATGCCCCCGTGGATCACGGTAGACCTGTCTTTGATGTTTCCTTTCCATCCCACGAGCGAACGGTAGCCGCCGATGTTCGCTTCAATTTCGTCCTTACTGTTTTTTATGAGCCCGATCTTTAAATCGCGGGGGTCCGACGCCAGCGTAGGAAAAGGCCGGCCCGGTGGCAATGCCACGAATCCTTCTGGCTGGTCGGGTGGAATCATGAAGCCGGCCGGGAACGGACTAAAAAGATCCTCGCGGAAGACCACGGTTTCGGCGCTATGCGAAATGTGCGGTGCGAGGAAAAGTAGGATGGGTAAAAGTCGTAGGATTTTCATCCTACTAGAATGTAAGAAAGCCTTTGCTCCCGCAAGTGTCTCCACTATAGTGGAGGCCTTAGAGCTGCCATTTAAGCGCTGACACATTGCGCATCGGCTCTACCTTAAGGAGAAAATTCAGATGAAATTCGCTCATTCGCTCGCATGTATTGCCCTCTTCGCTCTTTCCGCCACCGCCGTAGCTGCTCCTAGCGCTCCCGCGGCCTCCGCCCCAGCTACCACCACCCGAGTGGCGATGCTCAATATGCAGGAAGCCATCAAGAGCGTAAAAGAAGGCAAAAAGGCCGAAGAGACTCTCCGCAAGGAATGGGAAGATCGCCAGAAGAAGCTTCAGGCCGATGGCAAAAAAATCCAGGACTCGATGGAAGATCTGCGTAAACAAGCCAGCATCATGGACGAAAAAACCCGCCGCGAAAAAGAGGAAGCAATCCAGGGCCAAATCATGCGCCTCCGCGAGCAGGAAGCGAAGAGCCAGGCTGACTTCCAGAAACGCGACCAAGATATTTCCAAGCCCATCATCGAGAAGTTGCGCACGATCGTGGCCCAAGTTTCCAAAGAAAAGGGCTATACCCTCGTGATCGATGGCGGCAACGTGATCTACGCCCAAGACCAAGACGATATCACCGACGAAGTGATCAAGCGTTATGACGCGAAAAAGTAAGGTCCTCCTCGGGGATCTTTTCCCTGAGCTGGGTCTGGTTGGAGATTTTTCTTCGCTGCGCGGGCTGGAGCTCGCGCGCATTGTCCCCATCGAAAAGCCCGAAGCCGGCGATTTAGTTTTTGTCGCTCAAGAGAATCTTCTGCCCTTGCTGGCCAGCGCGCAGGCCGGGGTTTTCGTAATTAGCGATTCGCTCTGGGAAAAAGCGGAGACGATCGCGCCGCAGCTGACTCGCTTGCGCAGCCGCGATGCGATGCTCGCCTTCGCCAAGGCCAGCCGCTATTTCCAAACGGAACTGCCTCCGGCCCCTTCGGTGCATGCCACCGCGCAGGTTCATCCGTCCGCGCGCATCGGGGCGAACGTCACGATCGGCGCTTTTGCCGTGGTGGAAGCCGCCGCGGAAATTGAATCGGGAGTGATTTTGCACGCGAACACTTACGTGGGTGAACGAGCGCACGTGGGCCAGGATTCCGTGCTTTTTCCCGGCGCGGTGATTTACCAGGACTGCCGCCTCGGCGAGCGCGTGCGTATCCACGCCAATTCCGTGATCGGCGCCGATGGTTTTGGCTACGTGCAAGAGCGTACTGCTACCGGCGTGAAGCACGTGAAGATCCACCATATTGGTGGCGTGCGGATCGGCAACGATGTGGAAGTGGGCGCGAGCACCACGATCGATCGCGGTACCCTCGGGGATACCGTGATCGGCAATGGTTGCATCATCGATAACCAAGTTCAGATCGGGCATAACTGCCAAATCGGCGAAGGCGTGATCATCTGCGGCTGCACTGGCTTGGCGGGATCCGTGACGGTGGAAAATTACGCCGTGATCGCGGGCTTCGTGGGAATCGCGAATAAGGTTCGCGTGGGAACCGGCGCACAGATTTCCGCATTTTCGGCCGTTTCGAGTATCGTCCCTCCGGGAATCATGTGGGGCGGGGTACCCGCGATGCCGCGCCGAGAATACCGCCGCCTGCAGGCCTATATTTCCCGGTTACCAGAATTGTTTGCTGAGCGGAAAAAACAGGAAAAAGAGCTATGAGCCAAGAAGTACAGAAGTATGGTCCCTTCGACCAAATCAAGATCCAGAACTATCTTCCGCACCGGTATCCATTTTTATTCGTGGATAAAATCCTCAGCGTGGAAGTTCCCCTCGACGAAACGGGCAAGAAAATTCCCGTGGGCACCAAGGTGGTCGGCGTAAAAAACTGCACGATCAATGAGCCGTATTTTACCGGCCACTTTCCCGGATTGCCCATCACTCCCGGCGTGATCATGATCGAGACCATGGCGCAAATGTGCAGCTACGGGGTGATGCCCTGGGTGAAGACGGACGAAAACATGAAAGTGATCGGGGGATTTGAGCTGCGTTTGGCCGGAGTAGACAATACCCGCTTTCGCCGCCCTTTCGTTCCTGGAGATACGCTTACGGTGAAATGCGAAGTGAAAAAACAGCGGGGCCCGATCTGGGGATTCCACTGCACCGGTGAAATCGACGGCCAGCTCGTGGTGGAATGCGATCTGATGGCCAGCGTGGTAGCGGAGGGGTTATGAGCAATATCCATCCAATGGCGTTCGTGCATCCGAAGGCGGAACTCGCCGCCGACGTTACCGTCGATGCTTTTGCGTACGTGGGAGAATTCGCGAAGATCGGCCGGGGCACGAAGATCATGCACCACGCGTGCGTGGAGGGGCATACCACCATCGGCGAGAACAACGAGATCGGCTCTTACGCCGTGCTCGGCGGAAAGCCCCAAGATTTGAAGTATAAGGGCGAACCCACACGCCTCGAGATTGGTGATCGCAATCATTTCCGCGAATGCGTAACGGTGAATACCGGTACGGTTACGGGTGGCGGCCTCACCAAGATCGGCAATGATTGCCTGATCATGGCCTACTGCCACGTGGCCCACGACTGCCTGGTGGGCAACAACGTGGTGATGGCGAATTATTCCGGCCTTTCCGGCCACGTGGTTTTAGAAGATTGGGTAATTCTCTCCGGCGTATGCGGGGTGACGCAGTTTTTGCGCGTGGGAAAACACGCGTTCATCGGCGGGATGACGGGCGTACGCAAAGACGTGGCTCCTTACGTGATCCTCGTGGGCGATCCCAGCGAAGTGCGCGGCCTGAATCTAGTGGGACTCCGCCGCCGCGGCTTCGACGGGGAACGCATGAAGGCTGTTCAAGAAGCCTATAAGATTTATTTCGAAAGCGGGCTAGAGCGGGAGCAGGCGCTCGTGGAGCTGGATAAGAAACTCTCCGGCCAGCCGGATGCTCAGTATTTCATCGATTTCATCCGTAAAAGCGAAAAAGGAATCAGCCGTTAGATGCAAACTCTGCGCGCCATCGTTGTCGGTTTCGGCCACCTGGGTGGTTTTCACGCGCAGAAGTACGCGCACCTGGCGGGAGTGGAGCTCGTGGGCCTCATCGATCCCCGCGCCGCCGAGCTGAAGGCGAAAGCCGATAAGTACGGGCTGCGCGCGCCGCTCTTTTCCTCGCTCGACGAATACTTCACCGCCGTAGCCGCCGGAAAAGCCGCGAAGGCCGACCTGGCGAGCATCGCGACGATCACCGACGAACACGTGAGCACGGGCCTGCGCCTGATCGATCAGGGCGTCCACCTGCTGGTGGAGAAGCCGCTCGCTTCCTCTTCGGCCGAGGGAAAAAAGCTCGTAGACGCGGCCGAGCGCAAGGGTCTGATCTTAGCTACCGGCCAGGTAGAGCGGCACCGCGCGGTGGAAGTTTACCAGTCCCTGCGCGGGCGGCCTTATTTCATCGAGTGCCACCGCCTCAGCCCTTTTCCGGCGCGCTCCACGGACATCGACGTGATCTTCGATCTGATGATCCACGACATCGATTTGATGCTGGCCATGGCGAACAGCCCACTGAAGGAAATCCATGCGTCGGGTTTTCCCGTGCTCACGAAGATGATTGATATTGCCAACTGCCGCTTCGAGTTCGAGAACGGCTGCGTGGCCAATCTTACTTCGTCCCGCATTTCGATCGGGCGCACGCGCAAGTTCCGTATCTTCTGCAGTGACTCTTATCTCTCTCTCGACTTGGCCGCCGGAACTTTCGAGCAATACCTTAAGAATCCGGGAGAAACCGATTTGGCCAAAGCTATTTCCCACCAGAGCGGATCTCTCAAGGTGGAGGACGCGCTCGCGGAGGAAATCCGTGATTTCGTGGCCGCGGTTCGCGAAAAGCGGGCGCCGTTGGTTTCCGGCCAGGCAGGCCTCGCCGCCATCGAAGTGGCGGAGCGGGTGGTGGCAGACATCAATCGCCGCATGGAAAAGCTGGAAATCCGTCCTTCTCTATCGCCATGAAAATTCTCGTCGTAGCAGGTGAGGCGTCGGCCGATCTCCATGCGGGGCATCTCGTGGCCGAGCTCGCCAAGTCGGAACCAATAGAGCTTATCGGAATCGGTGGCGACCAGCTCATCGCGCAGGGGCTGAAACCGATCCGGCACGCCCGCGATATGGCGGTGGTGGGCCTTACCGAAGCTTTGCGCAAAATCCCGCAAACGCTGCAGCTCTTCAAGGAGCTGGAAGCGCTGGGCGCGAAGGAAAAACCCGACTTCGCGCTTCTCCTCGATTTACCCGACTTTAACCTGCGTCTGGCCCCGCGCTTGAAGAAGCTCGGTATTCCGGTGGTCTATTATATTTCCCCGCAAGTCTGGGCGTGGCGTTCGGGCCGCGTAAAGCAGATGGCGGAATGTCTTGATCTCCTCCTGTTGATCCTGCCGTTCGAGCCGGATTGGTACCGGCAAAACGCTCCGGGAAATCTGCGGGTGGAGTACGTGGGCCATCCCGTTACCGAAGAAATTCCTAAGCTGCCCTACAGCCCGGTGGAGCATCAGATCGCCCTCATGCCCGGCAGCCGGGAGAGTGAGTGGCGCAATCTTTTCGGCCCGATGGTGGCCGCCGCTGCGCTTCTGAGCCGGGCGGATTCCCGCCTGGAATTTCATTTACCGGTGGCCGAGCCTCTGCGGAAAAGCGCGCTGGTGAGGGAATTTTTATCTCCCGACGGCCCTTACGGCGATTCCATACGGTCTCTCGGCGCGGCTTTTCGCGTTTGGGAGGCGCCGGCCCATGAAATTCTGCGAAAATCACGGGCGGCTTGGATCGCCTCCGGCACCGCCACGCTCGAGGCGGCCGTGGTGGGCACGCCGATGGTGGTGGTATATAAGGTAAATTCATTTACGGCGTTTTTATTCCGGAACTTCGTGCGCTACCGGGGGCCGATTGCCATCGTGAATATCATTCACGAAGGGTTAGGCACTGAGGAGCGGGTGGTACCCGAAATACTGCAACATGATGTGGAGCCGTTTCAGCTGGCTTCTTCTTTAAGAGAAGTAATGGCGGATCCCGCCTGGACGCGGCAGAAAGAGAAACTCGCCGGTACGCGGGCCCTGCTGCAGGGGCAGGGGCATCCCGTCACCAATGCGGCGCAAGCCATTCTTCGTTTTTTGCGGGAACGTAAATGATCGGAAAAGTTCGCTCCTGGTTCTATCAAAATGAATTCGTGAAGCCTGTTCGTTTACCCGGATTTGTAGTGAGTGTGGGCAATATATCGCTCGGCGGAACAGGGAAATCGCCGTTCGTGATGTTGCTCGCCGAGCGGGCCTTGGCCGCCGGGCTGCGTACGGCCGTTTTATCCCGCGGGTATAAAAGGAAAAGTGGCGAGCTGGTGATCGTAGGATCCCAAGAGAAGCTTCCGAGCGTAGACCTTTTGGGCGACGAGCCTTGGATGATTAAGAACCGGCTGCCGGGCATTTCTCTGTTGGTACATCCCGATCGGGGCCGGATGGCGGAAAAGAATTGGCAGAAACTCGGCGCGCCCGAGCTCGTGATTCTCGACGATGGCTTTCAGCACTGGAAGCTCGCTCGCGATCGCGACGTAGTGATGGTCGACGGCGAGGAATCTATTTTCGGGCGAACCCTGCCGTTCGGAAGAATGCGCGAGCCGGCCGAAGCGCTGGGCCGGGCCGATCTCGTGGCGATCACGCGTTCCGAAGCGCTGGTAAGCCAGGAAAGAAAAGTTTTGGCCGCCGCCGTTACGGCGAACATGGAAAACCGGCTTCCGGCTCTCTGGAAGCGCTCCGGCGCTAAACGGCCGGATTTGGTATGGGCGGCCTACGAGTTTCGCGAATTCGCGGATTTTATCACGGGCGAGGGCGTTCTCTCCACCGAGGGCAAAGCCTTCGTGCTGGTCAGCGGCATCGCCAAACCGGCAGGCTTGCGCGCGATGGCACTTTCGCTCGGCTTGGCGGTAAAGGAAGAAATCCAATTTCCCGATCACCATCGCCTGGAGGCCGCGGATCTTAAGAAAATTCAAATCGCCTTGCAGAAAAATAGCGGCGCGGTCCTGCTTCTCAGCGAGAAGGATGCGGCTCGCTGGAAGGAGGATCTTGCCGGCACGAGCGGTCTGGTCCTGAAAGTGAGGCTTCGCTTCAGCGAAGCCGACGAAGCGAAAATCCAGCGTTTCCTGGCGGAAATTTTTGCGGAGGCAAGGCGTTGTTCTATTTCGGGCTGATTTTTTTCAAACTGATAGGCTTCTTCCTATCTTTTTTTCCTCGTTCTTTATTCTTGGCCGCCGGCCACGGCCTGGGGAATATTCTTTCGTTCTGCGGATTCCGTAAGCGGGTAGTAGAGGAAAATCTGGCGCTGGCCTTTCCCGAAAAGGGCCGGGGCGAAATGCAGAGCCTAACCCAGGAGATCTACCGCGAGCTCGGAACTCTTTTTTTGGAAATTTTCCGTTCATTCTATCGCTTCGATGATCTTTTACGCCGCCATACGGATTTTTGCGGGGAAGAGCACCTCCGGGACGCGTTGGCGGAAGGCAAGGGGGTATTCGTGCTGTCGGCTCATCTCGGAAATTGGGAGCTCCTCACCATTTCTGGTCCCTGGCGCTTTTTTAGCTCCGTGACCATGGTCACCAAAAAGCTCAAGCCGGACTGGCTACACCGGATCATCGAAGTTACGCGGCAATTGCTCGGAGTGAGGATGGCGGTGGAGCCGAAAACGATGCAAGACATTCTCAAGGCGTTGCGCCGGAAAGAAATGGTGGGTTTCGTAATGGACCAGTATGCGGGTGCCCCGGTAGGGGCGCGAGTGCCTTTTTTCGGAAAGGCAGTAGGAAGCCATACCGCCCTGGCCGCATTGGCGCTTCGCACGGGCGTGCCCGTAGTTCCCGCGCTGGCGATCCGCCAAAAAAACGGCCGTTATTTAGTTCGATTCGATCCAGTTCTCCCCACCCTCACGCATGAAGATACCGATCAGGCGATTTTACTGAATACTGCGGCGTACGTGCGTCACACGGAAGCTTGGATCCGGGAGTTTCCTTCCCAGTGGCTTTGGATTCACCGCCGCTGGAAGGGGGATCTTTCCCCCTTGCCGGAAGGTAAAGCAGGGGAACTGCTACGGTAAAAGCGCTGTTATTTTAGGCGAATTTCTCGCTCGCGCGCTCGCGAGCGGCAAATTTATCAGTTAAACTCTCGCTATGCGAACCTTCGTCCTCCTCTTACCGGCGCTCCTACTCGCGGCTTGTTCCTCGCACTCTTCCACGGTGAAGATGCCCACCGCCCAGGAATTCGGTGTGCCAACCGATCTCGCCAATAAGTTTGAAGTGAAAGAAAATGGGGGATTACCGGAAATCAAAGCTCTCCCGCCCCCGGCACCGGCGGTTAAGCCGAGCAAATCGAAAAAGAAAACCAAAGAAGTAAAGGCGGAGCCCAAGAAGGTGGAAGCTTGGCCCAACCGCTGGACCATGGCGCCTTTTTTTAAAACGGGCGAGCGCTATCTATTCGACATCACCTATTTCGGCGCCACGGCCGGAAATCTCGAAATGCAGCTGATGCCGGAGAAGGTAGTGGACGCACGCCCCACGTTTCATATCCGTGCGATCGCCACCACGAGCCCGGTATTCTCTCTCTTTTATCGTTTGCACGATGTGGCCGAGAGCTTCGTGGACATTACGGGGCTCTTCTCGCATAAGTTTTCGCTCAAGCTGGATGAAAGCATGCAGCAGCGCGAAGTACTCGAGCTCTACGACCAAAAAAATCATAAAGCCTATTATTGGAGCAAGCTCGACCATAAAAAGAAGGGCAAGATCCAGGATCAGTTCGAGATCCCTACGGAGCCTTTTACCCAGGACGGAATTTCTTCTTTCTACTACCTGCGCACCTTGCCGCTAGAGATCGGGAAGTCTTATAGTTTCCCGGTGGTGAATAACGGGAAATTGCGCAACGTACGGGTCACGGCCGTTCGTAAGGAAATGCTGAAAACAAAGATCGGCGAACTTCCCACGATCGTGGTGAAGCCGGAAGTGGTGCTCGACGGAGTGCTCTCCACGTACGGCGATAGCTTTGTTTGGATCAGCGACGACGACCGCCGCATACTGCTGAAAATCGACGCAAAAATTAAAGTGGGCAGCGTGATCGCCTACTTGAGAGAGCACGGCTATGACGGAAAACCCGACGCCGCCGTCGCCCCCTAAATCCATTCTTGTGATTCAGACCGCCTTCGTGGGCGATATCGTGCTCACGAGCTCTTTCTTGGCGGGGCTGCGCACGCTGGCGCCGGAAGCGAAAATCTCTCTTCTAACCACGCCCGCGGGCGTCCAGCTTCTTTCTCCAAATCCTTGGAGCGTCGAGCTCATTTCCTATGATAAGCGCGGGAACGAGAAGGGCGCGCTCGGCTTCTTGCGGAAAGCCCGCCGGCTTCGGGAGCTGAAGCCTCCGCTCGTATTCTGCCTGCACCGCTCCCTGCGGTCCGCTTTGCTTGCTAAGGTAAGCGGCGGGAAAATTTTCGGTTTTCGCGAGTCTAGCGGATCCGTGCTGTTCGACGTTCGCGTGAGCCGCGTCGGCCATGGGTACGAAGCGGAAAAGAACTTAGCGCTGCTCGCCGCCTGGGGGGGCGAAGCCGTGAGATCGTTTCTGCCTTTTCCGCGGCTAGCCACTTCTGCCCAGGATGAAGCCGCCGCGGATTCTCTTTTGGCAGAAGTGATGGGCCAGAAGTTCGTGGCGCTCGCTCCGAGTTCCGTTTGGGCCACTAAGCGATGGCCGATAGAAAAGTTCGCGCAACTCGCCCTCGATCTTTGGCGCACCCGCGGCCTAAGATCCGTGATCGTAGGCGGAAAAGATGCCGAAGATATCGAATTGGGTAGGCGCTTAGTAGAAGAGTTTCAAAAAATTAGCGGCCAGAGCGCGCCGCTCCCGTTAGACATCAGCGGAAAAACTAGCCTCGGCTCCCTCAAGGCCATTTTGGCCAGGCCCGAAATCGTGGTTGCCAACGACAGTTCCCCGCTCCATATCGCGATCGCCATGGGACGTAAGGTAGTGGGCGTATTCGGCCCTACCACCAAGGAACTGGGCTTTTTTCCCTTGGCTCCCAAAGGTAAGGCCGCAGTGGCCGAAGTTTTTGGCCTAAGTTGCCGCCCATGCGGCCTGCATGGCCATCGCACTTGCCCTGAAGGACACTTCCGCTGCATGCTGGAGCTAAGGCCCGAAGCGGTGCTCGCGGCTACGGAAAAAATCTTATGTCAGTGATCGATGAAACCATTGAGGATTTGCGCAACCGGCTGTCTGCCGAGCTGCACGTGCTCGTGGTGATGATCTCGAATGCCTGGGGAGGGCTCGAGCAAACCGCCCTCGCCGATGTCCGCTTGCTCATGCAAAACGGGTTGCGCGTGACCTTGCTGGTAAAAGAAAATAGCCCGATTGATCACGCGGTGAAGATGGAATCGCCGCAGATCCGCTTGATCTATTCCGACGATCATGTGCGCAACTATTTCGACGGCGGCCTCTGGCGCCAACTCCGTCACCTCATCGACCACGACGCGGTAAACCTCGTGCATTGCCACCAAACCACCATTCTCGGCTCAGTGGTTCCCGCACTCCTCAATCGCCGCCACGTGGCTCTCGTGGTTAGCCGGCATATTTTAAACTCCCATAATAAGCGCGATCCGCTCCACGCGCTTCTGTATCGCCGCGTGGATTATATGCTGGTGCTTTCGCAAACCATGCGGCGGAATATGGCCGCCACTTTTCCTCTGCCGGAAAAAAAATTGCGTATCGTAAATCTCTCGATCGACCTCGATCGTTTCAATCCCAATACGGTAGACCGCACCGAGATGCGACAGGCCTGGGGGATTCCGGAAGACGCCTTTCTCGTGGGCCTCGTGGGCCGGATCGATCCCATGAAGGGTCAGGATCTGATGATCAAGGCGCTCGCCCAGGTGAGAAAAACCTATCCCGATGTCTACGGAGTGATGGTTGGGAACGAAACCCCCGGCCTCGAAGGGCGTTACCTCCAGGAATTGGCCGAAAGTATCCGCCAGCTCCATCTCGAGGATTCGATCCTGTTGCAACCCGCGAAGAAGGAAGTTCCGCAGGTGATGGCGGCCCTCGATTTATTCGTGATGCCCTCCTGGTCGGAGGCCTTCGGGCTCGTGGCAATCGAGGCGATGGCGATGGGGTTGCCCTGCGTGCTCGGCCGCGGCGGCAGCGCCGAGGAGATGGCTCAGCATTCGGGAGCGGAACTGGTGAGGGCCCAGGATGCCTACGATCTCGCCCGGAAAATCATCGCGCTACGGAATAACCCCTCAGCCCGTGAGCAGATGAAGAAAAATGGCCGCGACTACGTACTCCAGAACCATGCGAAAACCACGCGCTTACACCGTACTTTAGAAGTGTACGCCCGCTGCTACCGGCGGCGCATCTATGGGGATCCTCATCACCTAGGGCATGTTCCGCCTTATTTGAAGTAGGCGCTTTGTTTCAAAAAAAACTAGCAGCTACCAGAATCCGTGAGCGCGATTTCGTAGACGGTATCCGCTTCTTCGTCCACCACCAGCAGTCCGCCAAAGCTTACGCCGCAATAAGAAGAGGTGCTTTGGGTGAAGCCGAAGGTCGCACCCATCTTGCCCAGCTCGCGGATAATGCTTTCGCCCACGGCCAGCGCTTTGGAATTGTCTTGGTCTTCGCCAGCTTCGTCGCGGTGTAGGTCCATCGAGGCATATAATTTGATCGCGGCCGGAATTTTCATGGTGCCCCAGCCCGGCATTTCGCCGATGCTCACTTCTTTCACGGCGATGTTGCGCGTGAACCTTTCCATCACGTCGGCGCGGGTCTCGCTGTTCTCCTTCATGGCCAATTGAATGATCATTTCTTCGGCGTTTGCGGCGCGGAGATTATGGGCCTGGGCTCCGTAGGCGATTTTGGCGAGCACATTCACTTTGCGCTCGATCTCGCGAGAATTGGCGTTCTTGGCGGCTTGGGCAAAGTTGGTGAAAGTGGATAGGGCAAGGGTGAGGGCGATAAGGGCAGTTTTGAAATTTTTCATTTATTTTCCTGATTGGTTAAGGGTTGTTTCGTAAGTCGGAGCGCAAATTACGGCAGAGACCAAAAAACATCAAACACATAATTATTCGTTTATTATTCTTTAAATGAATTAATCTTGCGTGCGCGAATGGAGGATGGCCAGGGGGTAAATGCGGTATTTCAGGGATTTTTCGGCTTGGAAACCGGCTTTATCGCATTTGGGTTCTTTTATCCTTACCCATTTGGGCCTAATCCTTTGATTTCCCTACGCTTCCATGGTTAAAACTATGGACCGTTCTGATCCTGGCCTCTCCTATATAATGTAGGGTTTCAGATGTGCCCGGCATTTCGGCAGAAGAAAGCAATCAAACAGAATGAATACCCAAACCAATAGCCCGAAAAAGCAGGCGGGAAATCCTGCGAAAAACGACAAATGGCTCAGCGAGTTCGCGGATATTACCGTAGACGAAACTGAACTTAAGAGTCTCGATAGCAAAGAGAACGTACAAGACAAACACGGCGAAGATTTTACCTTCGGCGAAATCTTTGAAAAATCCCAGACCACTACCAACGTTAAAGAAGGCGAAGTAGTGAACGGAGCGGTGATCGCTCTCGCTGGCGACTACGTGACCGTGGATATCGGTTACAAAATGGAAGGGCTTGTTCCCCTCGACGAATTTCGCGATATGGACGGCAAGCTGAACGTAAAAGCTGGCGACCACGTGGTAGTTTACCTCGAAAAAATGGAGAACGAACACGGCGTAATGATCCTCTCGCGCAACAAAGCCGAGATCATCAAAGCCTGGGATTCGATCGCCGAAGCCTGCGAACGCGATGAAGTTATCAGCGGCGTAGTGACCAAAAAAGTTAAAGGCGGCCTCGAAGTGGACATCGGCGTGAAGGCATTCTTGCCCGGCTCGCAAATCGATATCCGTCCCGTGCGCAACCTCGATAAATACCTCGGCAAGAAATTGAACTTCAAAGTGATCAAGTTCAACAAGCGCCGCGGAAACATCGTGCTCTCCCGTAAAGCTCTGCTCCTCAAAGAGCGCGAGAAAATGCGCGTAGAGACCCTCGAGCAATTGCAAGAAGGAATGGTAGTTCAGGGCGTGGTGAAGAACATCACCGACTACGGAGCCTTCATCGATCTCGGCGGTATGGACGGACTCCTCCACATCACGGACATGAGCTGGGGACGCATCAAGCACCCAAGCGAATTGTTCCAAGTGGGCGACGAAGTGACCGTGAAAGTTCTCAAGTACGACAAAGAGAAAGAGCGTGTTTCTCTCGGCTTGAAACAAGTGCAAGACAATCCTTGGGACAAAGTTCCCGAGAAATACCACGTGGGCGACAAGGTAAAAGGCAAAGTAGTTTCCATTAAGGACTACGGAGCTTTCGTTGAGCTCGAAGACGGCGTAGAAGGCCTCATTCACGTAAGTGAGATGAGCTGGACCAACAAGGTGAAGCACCCCTCGAAAGTTCTCGAGCCAGGCACTGAAGTGGAATGCCAAGTCCTCGACATTGACACCAAGAACCGCCGCATCAGTCTCGGCCTCAAGCAGCTCGAGAGCAATCCGTGGGATCTCCTCGAACAGAAATTCCCCATCGGTTCCACCGTTGAGGGCGAGATCAAGAACGTTACCGACTTCGGCGTATTCGTTGACATCGGCGAAGGCATCGACGGTTTGATCCACGTTTCTGACTTGAGCTGGACCAAGAAAGTGGCTCATCCTTCGGAAGCCTTCAACAAAGGCGACAAGGTGAGAGCGATCGTTCTCTCGATCGATAAAGAGACGGAAAAATTCTCTCTCGGTATCAAGCAACTCGAGCGCGATCCTTGGGAAAACATCAAGGCTCGTTACAAAATCGGCCAGGCGATCGAAGGTAAAGTTACCAAGACCGCGGACTTCGGTGCATTCGTAGAATTGGAAGAAGGCCTCGAGGGCTTGATCCATATCTCCGAAATCTCCAACGACCAAGTGGGTAAAGTTACCGATGTATTGAACATCGGCGACTCGGTAAAAGCCGAGATCCTCTCGATCGATGCGCGCGAGCGCAAAATCGGTCTTTCGATCAAGGCTCTCGCCAAGTCGGAAGAGCGCGCCAATATCGAGCAATACTCGGGGAACAAAAAGGGTGGCAATACCCTTGGCGATCTCTTGGGTTCTAAGCTCAAAGGCAACAAGGAAGACAAAGAGTAAATTCTCTTTGGATTTCTAGTGCAGAAGGGGTGGCCAAAAATGGCTGCCCCTTTTTATTTGTGGGGGGCGTCATGGGGTAAATAATCCCTATTGTGAAAATACGGAAGCAAAGTAGAATTTTAGGGGGGTATTCACGAATGAAGTTTTTATCTTGGCTCTTAACGTTCAGTCTCTTCCTATCTTCCGCCTCGGGCGCGATCGCGGCGGCGGCCAAGCCCGAATCTTCCGGTCTCTATGAGGTTGCCAGCGCATATAATACCAATAAGACCTTGGGTGAAGTGCTGAGTAAGATTTATTTTCTCACCAAGGCGGATTTTCAGTTTTTGGAAAAGGAGCTGGGAAAAGACTACGCCCGGCAGCCGCTGCCGAAGGCGCAATTAATTAATGGCGCGCTGGTTTTTAATACGGAGCAGGGCCGGGTTACCCTGCAGCCCGCTTCGGCCACGGATCCTTTCCTATTTAAGGTGAATGGAAAAGAGTGGCGTTTCGTTCCTTCGCTCGGGCTGGCGGATAACGTAAAGGAATTGAACCGCCTCACCACCGCGCGAGAATCGTTTTCATTTATCCCATCGGCCCAAGCCGTTATTCCGGTGGTCATCGGCGTCGCTCTCTGGGTGGCCGCGAGCGGAGTGATCTACTACGGTTGCAATCAGGCGTTGCCCTACGAGAAGGGAGACTCCACGCTGAAGCGCGCGGCCGTTCAGGCGGGCTGTATTGCGGGAGCGGTGGCTATCCCACCTCTGCTACCTGTGTATGCCTTCGTCGGCTTTATGTTCTGGTTTACGGGGCCCGAAAAGGGGTTCATTCCCACCGGCCTTAAGTGCGCGGATGAAAACGGCGGTAAGCTTGAAGTAACCGGCCGTTCGGTGGACGGAGTAAGCCAGGTTTTCACGGTGGAGCCGGCGGAAAAGGGTCACAAATTAGTCGTCACGGATCTCGATAAAAAAGGCCGTACGAAAGATCGCCGCGAATCTTTGCTAAGCGAAGACTTTAAAATTTTGGGAGATCCTAAGCTTGCCGGAAAAGAAGCGGTAATGGCATCGTCGTTTACCGCGTACTGCGCGGATCCTAAGAAAAGAAAACGAATGAAGGAACTTACCGCCCATAATAGCGAACGCTTGGCCAAAGAGGCGACGTGGAACCCCAGCGAAGACAAAACGGAAAAAGAAGATCCTTCCTCTACCGCCGCCCCTTAACGGGGCCGGTGGCCCCCGATTCCGTGTAGGCGCTTCAGCTTAAGAGCGAAACAACCGATAAATCCAGTGGATATGATCGTTCGCGGTTCCACATTTCGGTTTTTTTGCGTGCTGATAGCGGCGCTGATTTCGTTCGCCGCGGGCGCGAAAGATCTTTCTCTTCCTCAAACCCCGCCAGGCTTTCTCATGGGCATGGAAATGGAGCTGATGCCGGAGAAAGTGGCCAACTTCATGCCGCTTTTCGATTTCGATATTCTGCAGAACCATATCCAGGCCATCACTCCCGATGCCACGGCCAAATTCCTCCAGCATACTGAAACTTTCTTCGAAGCCCTTTATCCGGGAGAGGGCGGCCTTACCAAGAACTACCTCCGCGATAATCCTAAGGCGCTGGATTCTCTGCCGGCCGATCTGCGCGCCGAGCTCACCGAAGGGCTTTCGCTTCAGCGCCGGGTGATCACCGAAAAAACGCAGCTTTTGGGCGCTGATGGCAATGCCTTGGGGAGGGGGGCTGAGCCGCTATTCAAGCCGAAATCAGCGGAGCCCGCTTTGGAGAAGCCGAAATTATTATTGCCTTCCGACGTCTTTAAGACGGAGGCCGCTCCCGCTCCGCCGAAAAATGAACTGATGCAGAAGAAGGGCGCGCTCGAGGTGCCAAGCCGCTTCGATTGGGACGTTCTCTACGCCCGCTGGGAAAAGCTACCCGAAGCGCGCCGGGCGAGCGCCGTGCGCCTGGAGCTGCTGGCGCCGAAAGAGAAGGCCGTGATCTTTCGCGTGGCCAGCGATCTCTCGTATCACGTGCTGAAAACGAGGGACGTTCCGCTGCCCTTGAAGAAAGGCGTTTCCGAAAAGGACAGGGCTTTATTCTCGCGGCTGGAGTGGGAGCCCGACGGCGACGCCCTGGAGTTCCGGCACAAAAAGCCGGTGTCTTCCCCGCAGGAATTTCTGGATGACGTGCGCTACCTCGCCAAGCGAGCGGGAGTAGAGCGGGAGATTTTCGATCCCGAAAGCGCACGCATGGCGTCTTTCGCCCGCGATGCGGGAGGAGATTTCGTGAAAAAGGGTAGGCAGTGGGGAAGCTTTCACTATCACTATAGCCTAGATAAAAATCTGGAAGGTTTCGCGGACGCCTTGAATGTGAATATGCTCGTGCGCCGGATGAAGCTTGGCGTAACGAGCGATTTCAATCCAAACGCCTCCTTTCGCTTCTTTTCGGATTTTCGCCGTAAGGGCCTGATGCGGCTGCACAGCACGAATCGCATCGAGATGCGCACCCACCACGAACCCCTGGAGGAAGAACTTTCCCGGCAGCTGAGCCTGGTTTTTACGGAAAATGGGGAAGTCGCGGCCCACAAAGTGGCCGAGCAGACGAAAAATCTTTTGAATGATGAAATGGTGGTTAAGCTCGCACTCAGCGAGAATGCCTCCGCGCTAAAGGGGATTCCCTACCCTTACGAAAAGCTCGAGTCCAGGCTCGAGAAGGAAGGCCGGAGGGAATCCGCAGTAGCGGTTAGAATGGCCGTGGGTCATCCTCCCGGTTCCTCTGGAAGCTGCACTGCCCATTTCTCGCAAATCGGCCGCTAGGCGCTGTGGCTTTCTGTACCTGGCCAAATGCTTTTCTTCGGAGCAGGCTAAAAGGGGAGGGGCTATGACGTATCTACCATTGTTTCTCGGCCTGGTTTTGCTTTGCGGATCGGGCGCATGGGCCGAAACTAGCCTAAAGCCTACCTGCGATCCCAAATCTTGCTCCATGGTGAAGCCGCCGTGCGGAAAAAATGAGAGCGCGGTGGAAGTGAAGGATGAGAACTCCTGCTGTCCGCATTTCCTATGCCGGGCCGACAAACCGCGCGCACCGAAAAATTGCGGGGGCGCCGTATGCGACATGATCGTGCCCTCCTGCCGGCAAGGTCAGGAATCGGTAAATAAAGCCAGTCCTGGAGCCTGCTGCCCGAAGTATAGCTGCGTCGACAAAAAGCTTTAGGCTTGCGCGGCTTTCCTTTTATCCGCCATACGTTACACTTAGCCCATGAAAAAGAATCCACTCCTCCTATTGTTGGCCGTGTCCGCCGTGTTTTTCGGCATTTTCCTCCTCTTCGTATTTTTTACGATGGGTAACCTCGTGAAGGACCGTTCGCTGCTCGCGCGGGGCGGGACGGATATCGGGGTGGTGAAGCTCAATGGGGTGATCATGGAAAGCCAGAAGGCGCTTAAGGACCTCAAGGAGCTCGAAGAAGACGCCAGCGTGAAGGCGATCATTATGCGGATCAACAGCCCGGGTGGGGCGGTGGGACCAAGCCAGGAAATCCACGATGCCGTTCTGCGGGTACGCAAGACCAAGCCGGTAGTAGCGAGTTTTGAGTCCGTAGCGGCATCCGGAGGATACTACGTGGCGGTAGCTTGCGAAAAAATTGTTTCGAATCCTGGAACCCTTACTGGTTCGATCGGGGTGATCATGGATTTCGCGAACCTCGCCGAGCTCTACAAGTGGGCCAAAGTAGATCGCTTCAACCTAAAAAGCGGAAAGTTCAAGGACGTAGGATCGGAATCCCGTCCCATGACGGCTGAGGAAAAAGAGCTGATGCAGGCATTGATCAGCAATGTGTACGAGCAGTTTTTGAAGGCCGTAGCCGATGGCCGTCACATGCCGGCAGATAAGATCCGCCCCATCGCCGATGGCCGCGTGCTTTCGGGCGAACAAGCCATGCAGAACGGGCTCGTGGATAAGCTCGGCGGCATCGATGTGGCCGTGGATCTAGTAAAGGAGCTCGCCCATATCGATGCGAAGACGAAGGTAAATCTGGTGTACCCAGAGCCGAAACGAAAATCCATCTTGGAAATGCTGGGGCAGGGCGCGGCCGATAGCCTGATGCAGGGGATTTCGAATAATATTCACCTCGATGAAATTCGTTCTCCTTCCGCCCTCCGGGGGCTTTTCTTCCTTTAAAGTGAGCACCAATGCCGATTTTGGGCTCATTTCTTCTTTTGTTCGTGCTTTCGCCGGCTAGTTTAGCCGCCGGCGAAGCCACTTATCTCAACGCCAATGCGTGGGAAGCACAAAAAATCACCGCCGGAATTATCGCGGCAGACCCCGAGCAGCTGGGTTCCGACGCGGAGAAAATCGAATGGGCGAGGGCTAGGCTGGCCGCCATTTCTTTGGCACGTCTTCAGGCGAGGGAAGAGGAAGCACTAAAATTGTTCTTGGGTTGCGGGAAAGTTTGCGAAAAGTACGGAAAAGAATCGGAGTGGAAGGCTGTAAAGGCCTGGGGATGCCAAAAAAAAAGAGACACATCAGTGTGTCTCTTAAAAACGAAGGCCCAAAAACCCCTACTGTAACATCGCTGGTAGCTGGTTTTCGGGCCCTTTAGAATAAGCCTAGAACTACTTCTTTTTGGCTTTTTTCTTGGTAGCTTTTTTCTTGGTAGCTTTTTTCTTCGTAGCTTTTTTCTTAGCAGCCATCTGAGGTCTCCTTCTTATGAATCGGTTGCAGCGATCCGCTTCCACTGTAACAACTTTAACTACTGCTTTGAGCTCTGTTCTAGAACTCAATTCAACCGTTCAAGTAAAAGTATAAGCATTTCACTTTTTTGTGCAAATAAAAAAAATCATTTGCACAAAAATAATTTGTTCGAGGTTCGGACCACCTCGCGTGCGAAAGCCGAACTTCGCGCGGAAAAATCTTTTTTCACTCAATAAGTGCGGAAATTTTCCCTGGAATCACTCGTGAGAGTGCTCGCGCATGAATTATTTTCGCGTTCAAGGTGTAGGTATGCTCGGATTGCAGGGAATTCCCGTTGAAGTGGAGTGCATGCAGTCGCGAAGGCTCCCGTATTTGCAAATTCTTGGCTCCAACGCAGGTTCCGCCGCCGAAATGCGCGAGCGAGTGCTCGCGGCGCTCGAATCGGCGGGTTGCCGTCTCCCCGCGAGGAGAATTACGGTGCGCTTTCAGCCCGGGATTCACGGATTTTCCCTCGAGAATCTCGATTTGGCGATGGCGCTGGCGATTCTCGCGGCGAGCGGGAAAATTCCTTCGAATCGGCTCGAAGAAGTGCTCGTGTGCGGCTCTCTCGGGCTTAATGGGCATATCCAAGCGGTCGGTTCAGAGTTTGCGGCCCAAAAAATCTTTAGCAGCAAAAAATTCCGGGGTGCAATCGTGCCATTTGAAGAAAGTGCGTGGTTGTCGGAGCCAAATTTGGTGCATGGAGGTGGTTTTCGCACGCTCGCGGAGGTAATTGCGTTCCTAACCGGCGAAAAAAAAGGAAATTGCCGGATTTTTTCGGACCCCGCGGGCAAAAAAGCGCCGAAATTTTGGCGCGGAACCCAAAGTGGCGCGCGATTACTAGAAATTGCGGCCGCTGGCGGCCATCATGCGCTTCTTTTGGCGCCCGATTCCGCCGAAGTGGAGAGTTTGGCCTCGGCGCTCGCGCGGGCGCAGCCCTTACTCGGGCGCGCCGAGCGCCTGGAATCAGAGTTTTTCGCGCGTTTACGCGGAAATATGTCCATTGGGGAGCCCGCTTGCATTCAAATTCCGTTCGAAAGCAAAACTGAAAGCCACAGTCATGCGGTTCATCCGGTGGAAGAGCTGTTGTTTGCCAGGAATGGCGTGATTTATTTAGATCGCATTGCCGAACGGCCGGCGAAGGCGACTGCGCCAGTACTCAGCTGGATGGAAAGCGGGAAAGTGGAATGGAGCCGTCTAGGGCACCGATTCACGGAAAGCCTGGAGGCCACCGTGATTGCCGGCGCGGCCACCTGCGAGTGCGGAGAACGAAATTTCGGCAAATGCAGTTGCCGTCCGCTCGATTTGCAGAAATACCGGCGGCGCCTGGAACGGGCGGCGGCGGGTCCATTCGACCTTCGTTACTGCCTCGCCCAAACCGGGGAGAAGCAAGAAATTGATTTGTCGGCGCTAGCGGAAAGAGTATTGCAGGCCCGTGCACTTATGCGCGGGCGAAAAGGAATATTGAACGGAAGGCTTTCGGCGGAAGATGCCTTGCACGCAAAAAACTGGGAACCCAAGGCGCTATTGCGCTTACGCTCGCTGAACTTAGGGGCAGCTCACAAGGCTCCGGGCCGGGCTGCATTGGCCCGGATCTCGCTGACGCTCAGCGATCTGCGCGGCGGGAGCGATGTGTCGGAGCAGGATCTACTGGAGGCAAGGCACTATTCTTGGCTGGAATGAGTGGTTGGAACTCCGGCGAGCAGCGAACGTAGCGGGCTGGATTCGGCAAACTCGAGAGCCATTCCGAAAGTTTTTTCGCCCAGGCCGGTATCCACCTCTTCCACGCGAATTACCTTCCCCGTCACCTTCGCGAGTTCTTTGCCGGTTTGGTTTTCGAAAAAAGATACTTCTACGGCGGAAAAAATCGGGATTCGCTGGTTGCTCACAAATTTCATCCCGCCAATCCCGATATTACGCGCTTCCACCCGTAAAGGGCGGTCACCCGCGAATGGGGCGTCTAATGTAAGGGTAAATACCCAGGGGAGGAGGCGGAATTCGGTGCGTTCAAAGCGGCGGCTTTCGTCGTAGCTCATATTTTGACTATAACATATTGTGTGGGGTAATACCGGAGCATGAGACTTCCAACACGTAAACGTCAGAAAAAAAATCCCACTTCGCTACCCAAAGATTTCCTAAAAACGGTCAGCGATCTCTTCAAAAAACAATTCAAGACCAAGCTTAAGGGCGCCACTTTTCTCGTTTATGGCGATTTATACGGCGATGAGGCCATATTCTGCGTATCGATGGGGCATCCCAAATCTTTGCAGTCGGCCAGCATGCATATCTCCTCCGAGCTCTCTTCCGACACTGCCGAGAAGCCCGAAAAAGTTACGGAACGCCTGAAGCTGATGGTGGACGTGGCGGCCAGCTGGTTTGCCCAGAGCCTGGAGTCGGGAAAAGGCCTCGAAGGCGTGATTGAAGAGATCACCGATTTGGATCCCGCTTGGCAGGAACTGGAGTGGGAGGGGCACGCCCTCTTCGTGAAAATCAATAAAGACAATTACGCCCTCGAGCGGGCGGCGGACGATTTTCTCAAGAAGGCCGGTTTCGAAGAAGACGAAGACGACGTGGATGAAATGCTCGAAAAATTACTGAACGAAGACGACGATGAAGACGGCGGTCATGATCCGGATCGCTTGAATTAGGATTCCAGGCCGGGGCTTGGGCCGCGAAATTCCGGCTTCACTTTTGATTTCAGGAACGGGCGCTCAAACAGGCGATTTACCCCGGTCCATTCCCCCGTGCCCGTATCGTCGGCCACGAATTCCATGATTGTATTCACTTTCGAATCCAGGTCGTCGATGTAGTGGACCAAAAGGGCTTCGATTGTATGGGGCACCTTCGGGCTGCCGTATTCCAATTTACCGTGGTGCGCCAGGATGAGGTGCTTCACTTCGATTTTCAGATCCCGCGGGAAGTCCGGGATCTGCGCGGTGATGCGATCCACGAGCTCGCACCCGAGCACGTGGTGGCCCACGAGCTGGCCTTCCTTAGTATATTCCGTGGCTCGTTCGAACGAGAGCTCATAGATTTTTCCGATATCGTGGAAGAGCCCGCCGATCAGCATAAGATCGCGGCTCACGGCTTTTCCGTAGTAGTTGCGGTAATGGCCGGCCAACAGATCCAGTACGCGGCAAACGCTGAGCGAATGCTCGAGCAGGCCGCCCACGTAGGCGTGATGTACGGACTTGGCCGCAGGCGCGCGCATCATCCGGCGCTTTACGTCGGGATCCGCGAGAGTATTGAGGGCGAGCTTGCGCAGAAATTCGTCTTCGAGCGAGCCGAATAATGTGGTCATATCGGCAAATAAACGATTGAGATCGTAGGCCGACGAGGGAAGGAAACGGTCCATCGGCACCGAGCCGTCGGGAACTTTGGCAGCGGCTTCCACCACCACCTGGCGGCGGCCCTGGTAGACGTTCACGCGCCCGGCAATCCGCACCACGTCTTGGGCCCGCAACGTCTCCGCTAGCTTATCGGCATTTTCCCAAACTCGGGCTTCGATTTCCCCGGTCTTATCCATCAATATAATGTTGGCGTAGGGGCGGCCGTTTTTATCCAGGTGCAGCTGGAGGATCTTGACCAGGAATGCGCCTTCGAATTCTGTTTTTTCTTTTAGTTCGTTGATGAAGGGAGAGTAGACGGTGCTCATGGGCAGACTCTACCCGATAGGACGGTGCTTCCGCTATGATTCCGCGGTGGAAGCGCACATTGACGCGCCGTATTCGGATTGACGGGTAGTTTACCGCATGTAAGAAATAAGGGGCTATTATATAGAGGAACTGTTGGCTGTGGGCGGTTATCGGTTGGCAGTAAAGAGATGGATTCGAAATAGGGAGAGATTATGAGAATTGCGATTAATGGTTTTGGCAGGATCGGCAGAAAAGCAATGCGTTTGGCGATCGAACGTGGCTTGGACGTGGTTGCGATCAATTCACTTTCTCCCGTCGAAACCGATGCGCATCTCCTCCGCTACGATTCCGTGCACGGCCCCTGGAAAGAAACCGTGGAAGTAAAAGGTCACGAAATGTTCATCCGGGGCAAAAAGATCCATATTGCCGAGGAGCGTGATCCCGCCAAGCTTCCCTGGAAGGAATGGGGAATCGACGTAGTGCTGGAGTGCACCGGGGCCTTCACCGACCGCGAAAAAGCGGCGGCTCACCTGACCGCCGGAGCCAAAAAAGTTATTATCTCGGCTCCCTCCAAAGACGCGGATGCGAACATTTGCATCGGTATCAACGAAGAAGCCTACGACGGCAGCAAGCACCACGTGATTTCGAATGCGAGCTGCACCACGAACGCACTCGCACCCGTGGCCAAAGTACTCAACGATTCCTACGGCATCGTGAAGGGCGTGATGACCACCATCCACTCTTACACGAACGATCAAAACGTGCTGGACCTTCCCCACAAAGACCCCCGCCGCGCCCGTGCCGCCGCGATCAATATGATTCCCACCTCCACTGGCGCCGCCAAGGCGATCGGCCTCGTGCTGCCCACGCTCAAAGGAAAGCTCGATGGCCTGGCCATTCGCGTGCCCACGCCGAACGTTTCCCTCGTGGATCTCACGGTGGAATTGGCGAAGCCCGCCAGCAAAGAAGAAGTGAACAAGGTGATGAAGGCCGCGGCTGATGGCGCGATGAAGAAAATTTTCCGCTATAGCGCCGAACCGCTGGTTTCCACCGATTTCAACGGCGACACTCACTCCTCCATTTTTGATTCCGAGCTCACGATGGCAAACGGAAACATGGTGAAGGTAATGACCTGGTACGATAACGAGAGCGGCTATTCCGCCCGCCTCCTGGATCTCGCCGTTCTAGTGGGAAAAGGACTATGAGCGTCGGTTCCATCCGGAACGTTACCCAAATGAAACTTTCGGGGCGTAAGGTTTTCCTGCGCCTCGACCTCAACGTGCCGATTTCGGGAGAGGGCGAAAATAAGGTAATCGACGACGATACCCGCATTCGCGAGGCTTTGCCCACGATCCAGTATTGTCTTGAACAGGGAGCGAAGGTAGTGGTGTGCTCTCACCTCGGCCGCCCCGACGGGAAGCGCTCGGCCAAGTATTCTCTCGAGCCGGTGGCCAAGAGGCTCGCCGAGCTTCTAGATAAAGATGTTTTGCTCTCCGAAGAATGCGTAGGCGAAGGCGTCTACCAGATGATTCACCACTCGAAAGAGCACCAGGTGATTCTGCTGGAAAATATTCGTTTCTATCCCGAAGAGGAAGCGAACGACGCAAACTTCGCCCGGGAGCTGTCCAAGCTCGCCGACGTATACGTAACCGACGCGTTCGGTACCGCTCATCGCAAACACGCTTCCACTTACGGCCTGCCCGCCGTAATGACCGAGGCCGCCGCCGGATTTTTGATCGATAAAGAATTGAAATTTCTCAATCGCCTCATCGAAGGCCCCGCCCATCCCTACGTTTTGGTGGCGGGCGGCTCGAAAGTGACCGACAAGCTGAAAGCGATCGATCACCTCCTTAATTTCGTGGACCAAGTGGTGATCGGCGGCGCGATGGCCTATGCCTTCCTCGCCGCCAAAAATCTCCCGATCGGAAAATCCAAGTGCGAGGTGGAAGGGATCGCCGCCGCCAAGGCCATCCTCGACAAAGCCGCCGCCCATAAAGTGGAAATCTTTCTGCCCATCGACCATAAGATCGTATTTCCCTCGAAGGATCCCGACTTCTCCTCGCCCACGATCGTGGACGTTATTCCTGGCGAGGCCGCGGCCCTCGATATCGGCCCGAACACGGTGGAAAAATTCTCCCAAGTGATTGCCGGAGCCAAAACAATTTTCTGGAACGGCCCGATGGGCTTTTTTGAAAAGCCTGATTTCAGCGGCGGCACGCTGGCGATCGCGCGCGCCATCACCGAGGCTGGCGCGGTAAAAGTAGCGGGCGGTGGCGATACGCTTTCGGCCGTGGCAGGTTTTGGGCTCGAAAGCCGTTTCGATTTGCTCAGCACGGGCGGGGGCGCGAGCCTGAAATACCTCGAGGGCCGCGGGCTTCCGGGCATCGAAATTTTGCGAAAGAAATAAGTGAAAAAATTAATCGCCGGTAACTGGAAGATGTTCAAGAACGCCGAAGAGGTGAAGGCTTTTTTGAGCGCGGTGCACGCCAACGCCGTTTCGTTTGCCAGCTCGGAGTTGGTGATTTTCGTGCAGGCGCCATTTCTGCCGCTGGTCCAAGCCGAGTGGAAAGCCCTCGGCGGCGGGCATTGGCTGAGCTGGGGCCCGCAGAATATTCACTGGGAAGAAAAGGGGGCGTTTACCGGAGAGCTGGCCCCTGCGCTGGCGCGCTCTTTCGATAGCGGTTACGCGTTGGCCGGCCACTCGGAGCGCCGGCAATTTTTCGGTGAAACCGATGAAAGCGCGGCGAAACGTGCCTTGGCCGCCCACCGCTTCGGTATGAAAGCGGTTTTCTGCGTGGGCGAGCAGCTCGCCGACCGGGACGCGAACAAAACTTTTGAAGTGATTCGCACCCAGTGTCAGGCTCTTTTTGCGCTCGCGCCCAAAGGCCCCGAAGGATTTTCTTTTGCCTATGAACCGGTATGGGCGATCGGCACTGGCCGCACCGCAACGAGCGCTCAGGCGCAGGAAGTACATGCCTTTTTGCGCAAAGAGATCGCTGCGGCCTGGGGACAGGATTTCGCAAAGCGTTGTCATCTTCTCTACGGGGGAAGCGTGAAGCCCGAAAATAGCGCAGAGCTAATGGGGCAGCCAGACGTGGACGGAGTGCTGGTAGGGGGCGCGAGCCTGGACCCCGCTTCTTTTTTGGCAATTGCCGCTGCCGGTAAAGAGTGATAATTCTAAACGGCGTAAAGGCAGAATGGCATGGTGGAACCCACCATTACGCTGCCAACCGATAACCGCCAACTGCTAACCGACCTCAGGAGTTCCCATGTTCACTTTCATCCTCGTTGCTCACATCGTGATCGCCCTCGTGCTCGTAGTGGTGGTTCTCTTGCAACAAGGTAAAGGCGGCGGGCTCGGCGCCGGTTTCGGCGGTGGCGGCGCAAATACTCTTTTCGGATCTTCCGGCGGCAGCAATTTTTTCACCAAGCTCACGATGTGCTTGGCCGCCGCGTTCATGCTTACTTCTCTCGGACTCACCGTGATTCGCTCGAAATCCCTCCGGACTTCTATTTTCGACCAAGGTGCCGCTTCCACTGGTGCACCGCAGGTGGCTCCTGGCTCTGCGGCGCCCACGCCCGCTACCGCCACGGCCACCGAAGCGGCCGATAAGGCCATCTCGCCTGGCGCAGCGCCCATTGCCGCTCCTAAAAAATAGTTTTTCCTGCGCGGAAGAAAGCGATATTTCGGCCTGGCCCAGAGAATTCTCTGTGGTAGCATCCGTCCTAAATGAGCCCGGTACTACGCGTACTTAATAAATTTTTTGAATTCCTAGCTTCGCTCGAGCTGGCCGTTTTTCTTATTCTCGTCATGGCCGGAGCCCTCGCCGCCGGCACGATCTACGAATCTCGCTATAGCGCCGCCGTGGCCGGGCAAATGGTCTATCGGTCGTGGTGGATGGAGATTATCCTCTGGCTTTTTATGATGAATCTTGCGGCCGTGGCGCTCAGCCGGTTGCCGTGGCGCCGGCACCATATCGGATTTTTGATCACTCACCTCGGCATCATCACCCTGTTGCTGGGCTCCTGGGTTACTCAGCGCGCCGGTATCGATGGAATTCTTGCGCTCTCTCCAGGGGAGGCGGGCCGGCACGTGCGCATGGATGAAAATATGCTCTACGTTTTCCGGGCCGTGCAGGGGAAAACTTACGAGCTCGTGGTGAATCGTCCCCTGAACTTCGATCTTCGCAAACCCCTCGCGAAGCCGGAAACCATCCGTTTTCAGGAAAACACCGGCGCCGAGCAGGAACTGAAAATCCTGAACTTTTATCCCCAGGCCACGCGCGACGTGCAGGCCCAGGACGTGAAGGCTCCGGACGGGAATCCCGCGCTCAAGCTTCGGCTCTCGGGCAGCCGCGCGAACTTCAGCGAATGGATGTTCCTTCAGCCCGATACGGGAACTACCCGAGATCTCGGTCCGGCCCGGGTACGTTTCGTGCGCGGCCGCCCCGATCTGAATACCGTGCCGGAAAAGCCCACGCTAATGCTCTACCTCGAGGGCAAAACGCTCGCGCCGCCGCGCTTGGCGGTGGCCAAGGCCGGAGAAAAATTCCGCGAGCTAGGGCGCGCTACTTTGCAAAAGGCGATTCCTCTTGGCTGGATGGACTTCGAATTCACTCTCGAGGAATACCACGCTTCGGCCGTGCCCAAAGCCGAATACCGCCCGCTGGAAAAGCCCATCCCCGGATTCGAGCCATTTCAGGCGATCGAGGTAGGGCTGGGGAATGAGAAAATTTGGTTGGAGCTGGGAGCTTACGGGCAAATTTCGGTGGGCGACGCGGTTTATTACGTGCAGTATACGCGAAAGCAAGCGGATCTCGGATTCGACCTGAAATTGAATAAATTCAATATCGGTTTTTATGAGGGGACTACGAAACCCAAGTCTTTCATGAGCGAAGTGGAAGTGGCCGGACAAAAACACGAGATCAGCATGAATTCCCCGCTTCACCACGGCGGCTTCACGTTTTACCAGGCCAGCTATGATACCGATCCCGATGGAACGCCTCGGACCTCGGTGCTCTCGGTAAATTACGACCCCGGCCGCTATACCAAGTATGCGGGCTCGCTGATGATCGTGCTCGGGATTATCTCCATGTTTTATTTTAAGCCGATGTATAGCGGTAAGCGGAAAATTTTGATGAGCAATAAGGGGAGCGAAGCATGAAGAGTACGCAGGCGGGGCTAGCGGCGTTGGTGCTAATGCTGAGTTTTCTCATGCCGTTCGCGAAAGCCAGCCCGCTGGATCGCGCCTGGGCCAACGAAGATTGGAAAAAGCCCGCCCGTACGCTGGCCGTGCAAAGCGGCGGACGAGTAAAGCCCCTCGATACTTTTGCCCGGGAGGGCGCCGAGCTCCTGGTTGGCGCGCATTCGTTCCAGGGAAAAGAGGCCATCGAGTTCATCCTCTCTCTCGCATTCGAGCCCCAGGTTTGGCAGGAAATTCCCTTCATTCAGATCAGCTATTTCAATCTCCGCAAGGATCTTGGCCTCAAAGAAACCGAAAAGAGCTTCAGCCCTCAAGAGCTGATGCATAGCCCCCGCTTGATGCCCCTTTTCCAGGAACTCGACGCTAAATCGAAGGCCCAGGAAAAGCTGGATGCCTATTTCACCGCCGTGCAGCGCCTCGCGAATCAAATGAGTTTTCTCCAAGAGGTGGTTACCGGGCGTGCGCTGCGGCTGATTCCGCCTACTCCCGAGCAATGGAAAACTTCCGACGCCTGGCTCGGTTTCGATCGGTTTTCCGACGAGCAGAAACTCCGCTTTGCCCTGATGGCCGCGGGATTTACCAGCCCGGAAGAGAACGTGCGGGCGCGTCTTCCCGACTATATCGGAAAATTTCATGAGCTGGCCCAGCAAACGAACCCTTCGCTGTATCCCTCTGCAAAAATGATGGGGATCGAAGTGCATTTCAACCGCTTGCACCCATTCCGGTGGGCCTGGGTTCTTTCCCTCGTGGCTGCGGTCCTGATTTCGTTCGCGTTCTTTAGCCCGAAAAAAATCTGGTACTGGTCGGGGATGGGTTTTTTTCTCGCCAGTTTCGCGTTCCAGGCCTACGGATTCGGCCTGCGTTGCTGGATCGCGGGCCGCCCGCCGGTTTCCAATATGTACGAGTCGGTGATTTGGGTCGCTTTCGGCTGCATGCTCTTCGGCCTCATCTTCGAGATGATCTATAAAAAGCGCGTGATCGCGCTTTGCGCGCTCATCTTCTGCACGATTGCGCTGGTGATTGCGGATAACGTGGGCGGGGTAGTGGATGATGGGATCCATCCGCTCGAAGCCGTGCTGCGCGATAATATGTGGCTGACCATCCATGTGCTCACCATTACGCTCGGGTACGCTGCTTTTTCGCTCTCGATGATTCTCGGGAACTTCGCCCTCGGCCGCCGTATTTTCTTCGATACCGACTTCAAAGAAATTCCGTTCCGCATTTTGTCGTTCTACGCCTACCGCGCGGTGCAAGTGGGCGTGATTCTGCTGGCGGCGGGTACCATCCTCGGCGGAGTCTGGGCTGATTATTCTTGGGGGCGTTTCTGGGGTTGGGATCCTAAGGAGACTTGGGCCCTGATCGCGCTCCTTGGCTACCTCGCGCTCCTCCACGCCCGCTTTCGCGGGATGGTGGGCCCGTTCGGATTTCTCTCGGGCTGCGTAGTGGCTTTCCTCGGCGTGGTGATGGCCTGGTACGGCGTGAACTTCGTGCTCGGCCAAGGCAAGCATACCTACGGTTTTTCTTCCGGAGGCGTGAGCTATATGGCCACCTACTGTACGGTACAGTTACTGTTTTTCATCTGGGCCCTGATGCGACAGCGTTCGTTGGAGGCGCAGAAGAACGCGCCATGAAAAACGGCTGGCGAAATTATCTCCCCATTTTCTTGCCGCTGCTCTGGATGCCGGTGGTGATCGGCGGGCTCGCCGTATTTTTGCCCCGGCCTTTGAGCCCGCTTGGTTCCGCGTGGCCGGTGGCGCACGGTCTTTCCTATGTTCTCGAAGGAGCCGTATTTCTCGGTATCACGTTCTCGCTTTATAGCTGCTGGTCGATGCGGGACAGGAACAAGTATTGGGTGGCGCTCATCTACCTGCTGTTCCTCCCCGTGCAAGTGGTCGCAATTTTTTTGGCCGAAATGGCCGTGTTTGGGAAGTAAATATGCAAGCTTACTTTTTTATCGGTTTGTTTGGTGTTG
This sequence comes from Bacteriovoracia bacterium, assembly GCA_050246755.1. GTDB lineage: Bacteria > Bdellovibrionota > UBA1018 > CAIPTA01 > CAIPTA01 > JAKFYM01. Next base: position 412,747 of record JBFWVL010000001.1, on the reverse strand, counting down.
CTGGGGTTCTCTGCCGCTTCGGCGTCGATAGGGTAGTTGGCGGCTCCACCGAGCCCTTTCCTAAATCTACTTTATTGATCAATATCGCGGGCTCTTTTTTGGCGGGCCTCTTTTTCGCGCTGGCGGAGCGAAGGGAATTCCCTTCGGCGCTGCAGCTGGGATTGCTAGTGGGCTTCTGCGGGGGCTTCACCACTTTTTCCGCCTATGCACTGCAGGCGTTCGTGATGATGGACAAAGGCCGGGCTTTTCCGGCGCTGGCATATTTATTCCTGAGCCCGGTTTTGGGGCTGACGGCGGCTGCTTTGCCCATTCTGATACTACGTAAGCTCTTCGTCTGAAAATTTTATCTTTTTTGCCTACGCAAAACTTCTTAGTGGGAGGGCGCATACACGGCAGATGCCACGCGTTGCGTCTAAGATTTTTTTTCGGTGGAGGATTCGCCGCGGAGCTCGCGAAGGTCGTCTTTTAAATTATTACTTGCGCGTAATAATTTCACGAGCCCATTTCCAAAAGCCGGCACGAGCGATCCGAACCAGGCTCTTCTTTCTAGATTCACAGCGTCAGGCTGAAGATCCGCGACTGGCGCGGCTTTCGGGGCTTCTGGAATTTTTACTTCCTGGGTTGCTGGCGGAGAATTTTTTCGTCTGTAGGGCTTGGTACCTTCCATGCTGTTCTCCGAATAACAAAAGTTCCGTGCAGAGGCTAGCGAAGAGAACCGAAGAAAGTCTGTAGGAAATTCATAATTTCCTGGTTATAGTAATTCCGCACAACCTCTCTAATTGCTAAGGATTTAAAGCGGATGGCTGAGCAGCGCGATTCACACGGGCATCATACCGACAAACGAGTCATCATTGGCAGTTTCGTACTCACGATTCTCACGATCGTGGCGTTCGGAATTTTTCTTCTGCCGGGCCGCGGGATTGGCTACCAGCCAACCCAGCCTTTCCCGTTCAGCCACCAGCTGCACGCGGGCAAGCGCCAGATTCAATGCCTTTACTGCCACTCCAACGTAGACAAAAGCCCGCATGCGAACGTGCCTTCGACGGCCGTGTGCATGAACTGCCACCGGGTAGTGAAAACCGATTCTCCCTGGATTCAGAAGCTCACCGAAATGTACGAGAAGAACGAGCCCGTGCAATGGATTAACGTGCACGTTTTGCCCGACTTCGTTTACTTCAATCACCAGCGCCACATTCAGCGCGGTGTAAGTTGCGATACTTGCCACGGCAACGTGGCCAATATGGAGAAGGTGGAGCAAGTGGCCCCGCTTACCATGGGTTGGTGCGTGAACTGCCACCGGAAGCCTGAAAACCAGGCGCCGTTGAATTGTAATACTTGCCACCGCTAAGGCGGGATTAGCTTCCGGAGAATTGAAGTATGTCGAATAAATTCTGGATGACCCTGGAACAAGCCGAGAACCCCGCGGAATTTGCGAAAACCGTTCCGGGTGAGTTCACTTCCACGCCGGTGCGCGAAGGAAATGAAAACGATGGCCTCGACCGTCGTGATTTCATGAAGATCATGGGCGCTTCGGCGCTGATGGCTAGCTTGGCCGGATGTTCGCGCCGCCCGGTTCAGAAGATCGTTCCTTACGTTACCAATCCGGAAGAAATCATTCCCGGCCAGCCCAATTTCTACGCTTCCGCGGATCCGCAAACCGGCTACGGCTTGCTCATCAAAACGCGTGAAGGCCGCCCAATTAAAGTGGATGGAAACACGGATCACCCTATGAACCGCGGCGCGCTCCACACGCGGGCCCAGGCGATGATCCATGATTTGTATGATCCGGATCGCTTGCGCGCTCCTCGCATCGGCGGCGCGGAAGTTAGCTGGGCCGATTTCGACAAGCAGGCCCGGGCAGCCCTGGGAGCCTCCAAAGGGGCCACCTGGATTTTGACCGGCACCGTGATGAGCCCTACGCTCAAGCGCGTGATCGAGAAAAATAATTTCCGTCACGTGATGCTCGATTCCGTTTCGATGGACGACGTGCTCGACGGGCAAGCACAGAGCTATGGCTCCCGCATTTTCCCTCGCTACCGCTTCAATCGCGCCGATTGCGTGGTTTCGATCGATGCCGATTTCCTTGGAAACTGGGGATCCACCACCGAGTACACGAAGCAGTTCGCCGATAAGCGCCGCCTCGCCGGTGAAAAATCGTCGATGAGCAAGCTCATCGCGTTCGAAAGTGCCTTCCAGGTAACGGGCCAGAACGCCGATGAGCGCTACGCCATTCATCCGAACGATCAATTGTTCATCGCCCTCGGCATCGCCAGCGAAGTGGCGCGCTTGGTGGGGCGCTCCTCGGATGATTTCTCCGCCTTCACCCCGGCTGCGGTTTCTCAACGCACCGGGATTGATGCCGCCGTGCTTTCCAGTACCGCGAAGGAACTCGTAAAAAACCGCGGGCGCAGCTTGGTGGTTGCCTCCGGGCGCGGCGCCAATGGTGTGGCCCTGCAAAACGTGGTGAATTTCCTGAACTCCGCCCTCGATAACGACGGGGTAACGGTGGATGGATCCACTTATCCCTCCTACCAGTTCCAGGGCTCCTATAAAGAATTCGAAAAACTGCTGACCGCCATTCGTTCGGGCGCGGTGAAAACGCTGATCATTCAGGGCGTGAATCCTGCCTACCTATTCGCCGATTCTGCCGGAGTGAAAGAGGCCCTGCAAAAAGTTCCCAACCTGATTTACGTGGGCTCTTATAGTGACGAGACGGCAGCCATCGCGAAAATGGTGGCGGCGGAAAGCCATTCGTTCGAATCCTGGGGCGACGTTAATCCGCAGAAAGACCTCTACAGTATTGCTCAGCCTACGATCCGCCCTCTCTGGCAGACCAAGAGTTTGCTCGAGATGCTGGTGGACTGGTCCACCCCGGAAGGCAAAGAATCGGAAGGTGCCTACGGCGCAGTGGTAGAAACTTGGAAAGGCTTACATAGCAAGCACGGGGGCGGGCGTCCATTCCAGGATTGGTGGGACGATACCCTCATGGGCGGAGTGCTCAACGGATCTTCCTCCCGCGACGGTTCCGGATCTTCGCGCGGATTCCAAAATGAAGGCCTGCGCACGGCGATTGCTGCTGCCAAAGCGTCCGTTCGTGCCGCGGCGGGCGAGCTGGCGCTGGTATTGGTTCCTTCCATCGCGCTCGGCGATGGCTTTCAGGCGAACAACGCCATCCTTCAAGAATTACCTGACCCAATCTCGAAAAATACCTGGGGCAACTACCTCGCGGTAGCTCCTGATACGGCCAAAAAAATGGGCTGGGCTGAGGGTGATGTGGTTTCGGTGAGCACGGCGAACGCGAAGGCGGAGCTTCCGCTCTACTTCCAGCCCGGCTTGCATCCCAGCGTAGTGGTTTCTTACCTGGGTTACGGAAGAAAATTTAACGGCCGTATCGGTAACGGCGTGGGCGCTTCGTTCGCTAACTTCACCGCTTCTTCCACGATGGGCACCCAGCCCACGTTCGCCGTGAATAACGTGACCGTGGCAAAAACCGGCCGCGCGGAAAAACTGGCCTGCACTCAGGGCCACCATACTCTCGAAGGCCGCGACATCGTGTTCGAAACCACGCTCGACGACTACCGCAAGAAACCCAATGCCGGTATCACGAAGCATTTTGCCGGGGAAAAGCCCCCTTCTCTTTGGTCGGGCTTCGAATACAAGGGCTACAAGTGGGGAATGGCGATCGATCTTTCATCCTGCACCGGATGCTCCGCCTGCGTGGTGGCCTGCTCGGTGGAAAATAACGTTCCCGCCGTGGGCAAAGATCAAGTGCAGAAGGGCCGCGAAATGCAGTGGCTCCGTATCGACCGCTACTACGTGGGCGACGTGGCCGATCCCGAAGTGGTATTCCAGCCGATGCTTTGCCAGCATTGCGATAATGCTCCCTGCGAAACCGTTTGCCCGGTGCTCGCTACCACCCACAGCGACGACGGCCTCAATCAGATGACCTATAACCGCTGCGTGGGCACGAAGTATTGCTCCAATAACTGTCCCTATAAAGTACGGCGCTTCAACTGGTTCAATAATAATGGCGATATGAACGGCTCGATCGAGCACCCGCTGCCGCTGATGAAAAACCCGGAAGTTACGCTGCGTTCTCGCGGGGTAATGGAGAAATGCACTTTCTGCGTTCAGCGCATTGAGACCGGCAAGAGCCAGGCGAAGATGGCCGGCCGCCGCGCCAACGACGACGACATCAAGACGGCTTGCCAAGAAGCTTGTCCGGCCGATGCGATCGTTTTCGGTGATGTAAATAATCCGGAGAGCAAAGTGGCGAAGCTGAAGAAGGGGAATCCCCGCGGATTCGTTTCCCTCGAGGAAGTGAACGCCGCTCCCGCCATCACGTATTTAAGCAAAGTGCGCAATCGTCCCGGTAAAGCTGGCGGCGAAAGTCACGGACACGAAGAAACCACGTCCGGCGGACACCACTAGTCTTTAAGAGGGTATGAGTTTATGAGCATGACGAACGGAGTCCATCTAGAACGCGAACTTCTCGTTACGGGGGCGAAAACCTACGCCCAAGTAACCGACGATGTATGCAAGCCGCTCGAAAGCATGCCCACTAAATCGTGGTTCATCGCTTTCGGAATTGCTCTTACCTTATTGACGATCGGTCTGAGTGCCTGGGGCTGGACGCTTTGGAATGGTCTCGGGGTATGGGGTTTGACTAATACCAACGCCTGGGGTTCCGACATCATTAACTTCGTATTCTGGATCGGTATCGGACACGCCGGTACTCTCATCTCCGCCGTTCTTTATCTATTCCGCCAAGATTGGCGTACCGGGATCAACCGTGCCGCCGAAGCCATGACCATCTTCGCCGTAATTTGCGCGCTCATGTATCCGCTGGGTCACACCGGCCGCCCCTGGCTCGCCGCCTACTGGCTGCTTCCTTACCCCAATAATATGGGGCCTCTCTGGGTGAACTTCCGTTCCCCGCTCCTCTGGGACGTTTTCGCCGTATCCACCTACTTCACGATTTCGGCCGTGTTCTGGTTCATCGGCATGATTCCCGATCTCGCCACCGTGCGCGACCGCGCCGTGCACCCAATACGCCGCGCGATCTATGGTGCCGCTTCCCTTGGCTGGAAGGGTGGGGGCCGCCAATGGCACCATTACGAAAAAGCCTATATGCTGCTCGCCGGCCTTTCGGCGCCGCTCGTACTTTCGGTACATACGATCGTATCTTTCGACTTCGCCGTGTCCATCCTTCCTGGCTGGCACACCACGATTTTCCCTCCTTATTTCGTAATCGGCGCCATCTTCTCCGGTTTCGCGATGGTAGTTACGCTGATGGTGATTTCCCGCGAAGTATTTAGCCTGAAAAATTACATCACCCTTAACCATCTCGAAGCGATGAACAAGATCACGATGTGTACCGGAATGCTCGTGGGCCTGGCCTACGCCACCGAATTTTTCGTGGCTTGGTATTCGGGAAGCCAGTACGAGCAGTATGCGTTCTTGAACCGCGCTTTCGGGCCTTACGCCTGGGCCTACTGGACGATGATTATCTGTAACTCGATCATCCCGCAAATTTTCTGGTTCAAGCAGTTCCGCCGTAACGTGCCGATGATGTTCATCGTGAGCGTGTTCGTAAATATCGGAATGTGGTTCGAGCGTTTCGTGATCGTGGCCACTTCGCTGCACCGCGATTACCTGCCCTCGAGCTGGGACTATTACCTGCCGTCGAAAGTGGACTGGTGCATTACCCTCGGCAGCTTCGGTTTGTTCTTCACGCTCTATCTTTTGTTTTGCCGCTTCCTTCCGGTAGTGGCGATCGCCGAGGTGAAAAGCGTGATGCGAACGGCGAAAGGAGGCCAACATGGCGGTCACTAGATCTGCGCACGGCGCGGTAGCATATTTTACCAGCGGTCACGAAATCCTCGCGGCGGCGAAAACCGCCCGTGAAAAAGGTTTTGCCAACGTGGAAACCTACACTCCGTTTCCTTTGCACGGCATGGACGAAGCTTTGGGGCTCAAGCCATCGATCGTTCCCTGGGCCACCTTTTTTGGCGGACTCACCGGTTTTGCAACGGCCCTCGGCCTACAAATCTGGACCTCCGCGGTGGACTGGCCGATCAACGTGGGTGGTAAACCCATGATTTCCGGGCCTGCCTTCATTCCAATTTTATTTGAGCTCACGGTTCTGCTCGGCGGCCTTTCCACGGCTGGCTTTATGTTTTTCCTGAACGGATTACCGAACTTTCACCATAATCCTTTCGATCCCCGCACCAGCGACGATCGTTTTGCCTTATACATCCCCTTCAAGGGGCAAAAAGGATCGGCCGGGGAAGTGGAAAGCTTTCTGAACACCCTGCACGCCGAAAAAGTTACCCTGGTAACGGAGCCGATATGAAGAATCCCACTCCATTTTTTTCGCTGCGCCACGCTTCGGTAGCCCTGGGTTTTGCCACCCTCGCGCTGCTCACCGCTTGCTCGCGCCATACGGAAAAAACGATCATTCAGTACATGCCTCACATGAGCACCACGCCGAACTTAAAGCCTCAGCGCGGCTACGATGGGAACGGAAACGGCACCGGCATGATGATGCCGCCCGACAATGCGATCGCGCGCGGCCATAAACCGTATCGCCTCGAGACGGTGGAAGAAGCGGAAGCAAAGCTGACGAATCCTTTGCCGATGAATCGCCTGAACGTGGAGCGCGGTCAAAAAATTTATAATATCTATTGCATCACTTGCCATGGCGCCCGCGGCTACGGCGACGGCCCTATCGTGAATCCGTTCCCGATCCCGAAATCTCTCCAGAGCCCGGATATGCTCCGCTGGAAAGACGGTCATCTATTTCACGTGATCACCAAGGGACAAGGCGTGATGCCTTCCTATGCGCAGCAAATCCAGCCCATGGACCGCTGGGCCGTGATCCACTACGTGAGAACTTTGCAACGGGCGGAACATCCGACGGATGAAGACGTGAAGGCGCTCAAGAAGCGCACGGCTCAAAAATAAGAAGGGTTTATCGCGATGAAACTCGACGCTAAAAAATTAGAACTGAACGCCTCCACGAATAACTTGGTCTACGCCCTCATGGGGATCGGGGTCCTAAGCTTCGTGGTGGGATTGCTCACGAACGCCCCCCGTGCCTGGTACGCGTACCTTTTGAATCATACGCTGTTCATGGGCCTTGGGATCGGCGCGTTCTTTTTCCTGATCATCCACTACCTTGCCTTCGCGGGCTGGAACGTGGCCATTCGCCGGGTAACCGAATCCTTCGCCACCTACCTAGTTTTCGCGCTCGTGTTCAATCTGATCCTCTTCTTCGGCTTGAAGCATATTTATCCCTGGATGAATCACGAGCTCATGGCCCACGATCATATTCTTCATGGAAAAGTGGGGTACTTCGCCACGCCGTTTTATATCGCCCGCGCCCTCGCGTTTTTCGCTGCCACCGTATTTTTCGCCACCCGCTTGGTTTGCAATTCCACCAAGCAGGATGAAGAGGGCGGGGTAGATCTGCTAAACCGCCAGAAGCCGCTGGCCGCTTTGGGCCTCGTGCTTTTCGCTCCTCTATTCACGATTTTTTCCGTGGATCTCTTGAAATCGCTGGATCCGAAATGGTTCTCCACGATGTTTGGAGTCTACGTTTTCATCGGTTTCGTGCAGGCCACCGCGGCCGCCACGATTCTTGCCGTGCGTCGCCTGCAGAAGGCGGGATACCTGAGCGTGGTTACGAATGACCACTTTCACGACATGGGGAAATATTTATTCGGCTTCACCGTGTTCTGGGCTTATATCGGCGTAAGCCAATACTTGCTCATCTGGTACGCCAACCTTCCCGAAGAGACCACGTTCTATCTGGTGCGTGAGAATCCTGGATGGATCTGGGTAAGCTTACTTCTGCCCCTCGTTCGTTTCATTTTACCGTTCTTGATGCTGCTTCCCCGGGCGGCGAAAAGAAATCCGGCCTACCTAGAGAAGGTGGCGCTGATCGTGATTTTCGGTGAGTGGCTCGATCTAAACTATTTGATCATGCCGGCGTTTTCCAAAACGGGATTCAGTTTCTCCTGGATGGATATCGGCTTATTCCTCGGCTTCCTCGGATTTTTCTGCTTCGCCGTTCGCCGCTTTCTCTCGCGCCACAATACGGTGCCGGTGAACGATCCGTTCCTGCACGAGACGATGCATCACCACGTGATGTAGGAGCCGGAAAGCGGATGCCGATCGGATTCAGGCTTCCGCGGTCGGAATAGATATCTGAAATCGGATCGGAGTTCGGGCCGGAATCTGAGTCGGATCAGATTCTGATTTCCGGAGTCAGTTCCGAATGCTGAATGCCGTATCTGATCCGCAAACCGCTAACTGAAATGAAACTGCTTCCTTATTTCTTCCCGGTGGGGCGGTAGCCAAATGAGCCGGGCGATGCTCCAGAGCAATCCGTAAATCGTGATCACAAGAAAGAAGACCCCGAACATACCGGCTACGGTGGAGAAATAGCGACGTTTGGCCCAGCTGATCTCACTTCCGGTGGTGGTCATTGCCCAGCACTCAGGCTGCGTTGCCGAATAGACAATCGGCAAACTTTTGGGAATTTCGTTCTCGTTTTCGGTGAGCCAGCGCTCCTCGCCCTTGATCACGGTGCCGCTCGGAGCGGTGAAGGCCAGTTTCAGGATATACTGCCCCTTCTTCTCTTTTTTCACCTTCGTAACCTCAATATTCCCATTTTGCACGGGCTGTTCCAGCATTCGCGTGCAACTGGAATGTTTCCAAGAATCATTCAGTAGGGCAACGGCCATAGGGCCGGTGAAAAGAAGGCAAACGGCGAGAATAAGCCCACACAATCCTTTACGATCCTCGGCGTAATCAAAAGCGGCTTTTCGCGCCGATTCGGCGTCAGCCGCCTGCCAGCGGCGGAAGAGTTCCAGGAGAAAACCGCGTTGCTCGCCGGTATCGAGACCTTCGAGAGAGACCTGAGCCGTTTTGCTCTTTAGGACTATCTTTTTGCGGTAGGGGAGAAACCTTACCTTGAGCGGAAGACGGAAAGAGAATTCGAATTCTCTGCCGTACGTATCTTTGTGTAGAAATCCTGTTTCTTGAAAGGTGATGGTGGGTTTCATTCTCCTTTTCCTTAACATGACTGAGTTCTCGACGGGAATTTTGTGTTAGATTGGCGCCGCACCAAAGGATTTTCAGATTTGCGTCAGAAGGAGATCATCCGATGCGTTTTCGAGCTCTGCCGATTTTGGTCTTACTAGCTTCGTTCTATTTTCCCTGCCATCTTCCCGCGGCCGAGCCCCAGCCGGAGATCTTGAAGGATATTGCCGTAACTCCCACCCTCGGCAGCATGCTTCCGCTCGAGGAAGAGTTTTTAAACGAAAAAGGGGAGACGGTGCGCTTGTCTTCGTTCTTTGATGGAAAGCGACCGGTAGCGATTATCCTGAACTACTACGGCTGCCCAATGCTCTGTGGCATGTTGCTAAATGCAGCGAAAGCTTCCTTCGAAGCGATGAACTGGCTGCCCGGCCATCAATACAAAATAGTAACGATTAGCTTCGATCCCAAGGAAAAGAGCGAGCTTGCGGCCGCAAAGAAAAAATCCATTATCGAATCCGTAAAGCGGGAAGATTTTAAGGCGGCAGCGGTAGACGGCTGGAGTTTCCTCGTGGGCAAGAACGGAAGCGAGGCGCGTTTGGCCGCCGCCTTGGGTTTTCGTTACAAATGGATCGAGGAAGAGAAGCAATACGCACACGGCACTGCATTATTTTTATCGTCGCCCACCGGCCAGTTAAGCCGCGTACTGCTCGGACTGGATTTCCCTCCCGGTGACCTTAAGCTCGGGCTTCTGGAGGCGGGCGCAGGAAAAGTTGGAACCTTTGCTGAAAAACTGGTTCTGTTTTGTTATCATTACGATCCAAAGGACAACAAATACGCGCTCTTGGCTTCGCGCTTGGTTTCGATCGGCGGCGTGGTTACGGTACTTGCTCTCCTGGTGGCTTACTTGCTGTGGTTTCTTCGCGAACGAAGGAAAGGAAATCCATGTTCTCTCTAGCCCTGAACTTTCTGCCCGCAGCTGCTATTACGGCAGATAACTTCCAGGCATTCATCAGCGTGGCGATCGGCTTCGGTGTGTTGCTCTTCGTGGGCTACATGGGAACCGTGCTGTACTTTACGTTTCGCTATCGCCGCCCGAAAGGTGAATTGCCCGGAAAAGTTGCCTATCTTCCCGGTAACTATCTCGTAGAATTTCTCGGTATCTTCGCGATCTCGATTTGGGTGGCAGTGTTTTTCATCTGGGGCTGGCGCGACTATTCCTACATGGTTAGCCCGCAAATGGATCAGTACGAAATCAACGTGATCGGCCAGCAGTGGAATTGGCAGATCCAGTACGCCAACGGAAAAACTCTCACAAACGAACTTTATGTACCTCGCGGGCGCGCCATCAAGTTGGTAATGACTTCCAAGGACGTGCTCCACTCTTTCTTCATCCCCGAATTCCGCACCAAGCAGGATACGGTGCCCGGCCAATTCACGGTGCTTTACTTCACGCCCACCAAGACCGGCGAGTTCCACATCTTCTGCGCCGAATATTGCGGCACGGCCCACTCAAAAATGATCGGCCGCGTTTACGTGCTCGAGCCCGAAGATTTCAAGAACTGGCTGGAAGGTCTTTACGTCCCACCGGCCCGCCTGGCTTCGGCGCCGATGCTCGAGGTGGCCAAGGATTCTCCCCAGCTGTCGATGGCCGAGCAAGGGGCCTTGGTATTCAAATCGAAAACCTGCGTTACCTGCCATACCATCAATGGATCTCCGCTTATCGGCCCCAGCCTGAAGGGCGTATTTGGCAGCGAAGTGGAGCTAATCGGCGGCACGAAAGTGAAGGCGGACGAAAACTATATCCGCGAATCGATCATGGACCCCATGAAGAAGATCGTAAAAGGATTTGCGCCGGCCATGCCCACGTTCCGCGGCATGCTTTCGGACGAAGAAGTGAACCAATTGATTGCGTATCTGAAAACGCTTAAGTGAGATCGCGAGGATTTTATGTCTGCTCTACCAAATATTAATTTCTACGAAGCCGGCGGCAATAGCATCAAGAGCTGGTTGATCACCCTCGATCACAAGCGTATCGGTTTGCTTTACTTCTATACGACCATGCTTTCCCTCTGCGTGGGCGGGGTGTTCGCGCTGCTCGTGCGGCTCGAGCTGATGTTTCCCGGGCAGCAATTTTTCGACGCCAATACGTATAATCGCCTCTTTACGCTTCACGGCGCGGTGATGGTGTTCTGGTTCATCATTCCGGCGATTCCCGGAGCCCTCGGGAACTTTTTCCTGCCGCTCATGATCGGGGCAAAAGACGTGGCTTTTCCGCGGCTGAACTTATTGAGCTACTACCTTCTCATTTTAGGGATGGCGATTAACCTATACGGGATCTTGAGTGGTCCCGGCGCGGACACTGGATGGACCTTCTATACTCCTTATTCCATTCGTACCGGCGCCAGCGTGATCAGCATGGTGACCGGCGTATTCTTCATGGGATTCGCGTCCATTCTAACGGGGCTGAACTTCATCGTAACCGTGCATACGCTTCGTTGCCCGGGCATGACCTTCTTCCGCTTGCCCCTTTTCGTTTGGGCTATTTATAGCACCAGTATTTTGCAAGTATTGGCCACTCCCGTAATCGGGATTACCCTTGTGCTCCTCATCGTGGAGCGAGTGGCTGGAATCGGTTTTTTTGATCCCCGGTTTGGCGGAGATCCGGTGCTTTTTCAGCACTTCTTCTGGTTCTATTCTCACCCGGCCGTTTACATCATGATTCTTCCCGGCATGGGAATTATCTCGGAAGTGATTGCCACGATGTCGCAGAAGACGATCTTCGGCTACCGCGCGGTTGCTTACTCTTCGCTTGGCCTCGCGCTCGTGAGCTTCCTCGTATGGGGGCACCATATGTTCACCAGCGGACAGAGCGTGCTCTCCAACTTTATTTTCTCTCTGCTCACGATGGCTACGGCCGTACCGAGCGCGGTGAAGATGTTCAACTGGCTGGCCACTCTATATAAAGGATCGGTAAATCTCGCCACGCCCATGCTCTACGCCCTGGGATTTCTTTTCACCTTCGGCATCGGCGGGATCACCGGTATTATTCTCGGCACTCTCTCCGCCGACATCCACTTCCACGATACCTATTTCGTGGTGGCGCATTTCCACTACGTGATGATGGGCGGCGCCGCGATCGCGCTCTTCTCGGGAATTTTCTATTGGTTCCCGAAAATGACCGGAAAAATGTACAACGAGTTCTGGGGAAAAGTGAGCTTCTGGTTTTTCATCATTGGCTTCAACGTAACCTTCCTGGCCCAGTTCGTGGCTGGTATCAACGGCATGACCCGTCGTTATCATGACTATGATCCCATGTATGCGATCTGGAACTTGATCTCTACGGTGGGATCTTGGGGCATCGCTATCGGCATCCTGCTGATTATCGCGAACGTGCTCATTAGCATCAAGCGTGGAGCAAAGGCGCCGATGAACCCTTGGCACGGCAAAACTTTGGAATGGGCCGCGGAATCGCCGCCCGTACTGGAAAATTTCGCACATACCCCAACCGTAAGCGCGGGCCCCTACGAATACGGCGTTTAACTTTAGGATGAACGCACTCACCTGAGTTTCGGGTGGGGAAAGAAAGGATAGAGAAATGAGCGATCACGGACACGCAGACCACGCGCACCATTTTCAAAGCATCGAGCATGAGTTCGAGGCCGGGAAATTGGGAATGTGGCTTTTCTTGGTGACCGAAGTGATGTTGTTCGGCGTGCTCTTCGCCGGCTATGGTCTCTTCCACTACCTTTATCCCGAGATGTTTCGGGAAGCGCATCACCACCTGAATAAGGTAATGGGCGCGATCAATACCGTGGTTCTGCTCCTGAGCTCTCTCACCATGGCCCTCGCGATCGCTTTCATTCAGCGTGATCAGCGCGGAAAGTCCAAGGCGATGCTGGTGATAACCTTCCTCTGCGCCTGTACTTTCTTGGTGATCAAATATTTCGAGTACAGCGAGAAGATCCACCACGGAATCCTGCCCGGGAATTTTTTCCACGCGGAAGGCTTCAAGGCCGCCAATATTCCTCTTTTTTATTCTTTCTATTTCGTGATGACGGGATTGCACGGGATTCACGTTTTGATCGGCATGGGCGCCATTGCCTGGGTTTGGGCCCGCATGAGCAAGGGAGAATTCAACTCGCGCCAGTTCGCTCCCGTGGAATTCGTGGGCCTGTACTGGCACATCGTGGATTTAATTTGGATCTTCTTGTTCCCGCTCCTTTACTTAGTGGTTTGAGGATAAAGCATGGCAAACAATCATAACGATAGTCATCAACACGATTCGGGCGGGCACCACGGTCATCACCTAGTGCCGCTTTCGGTGTACGTGAAAACCATCATCGCGCTCTTGATCCTCACCGTGCTCACGGTGGGCGCTTCCTACGTGGACGTGGGAAGGTTTAATATTTTCGTTTCCATGGGCATCGCCCTGGCGAAAGCCACGCTCGTTCTTATGTTCTTCATGGGCCTCAAATACGATACGAACCTAAACCGTGCGTATATTCTCAGCTCCTTCGTGGCCTTCACGATCATGATCACGATCACCGCCGGGGATTTATGGACGCGGGAAAAATATACGCCCGTGACGGTGAAGTCCGTGGCCGCGGCCCTGAGCGTGGAAGACCTCAATAAGCTTTTGGTGAGCTCGCCTGAGTTGGTGGCGCACGGAAAAGAGCTTTTTAACGTGAACTGCGCCGTTTGCCACGGCGCCGAAGGTAAGGGAGATGGCGCTGGCGGTGCCGCTCTCAATCCGAAGCCGAGAAATTTCCACGCCGGTGCCGCCGAGTGGAAAAACGGAACCTCCGCCAAGGCAATGTACGTAACGTTGCTATACGGAATCCCGGGATCCGGCATGGCGTCCTATAAGGCACTGCCCGCCCAGGATCGCGTGGCGCTCATTCACTTCCTCCATACCATGACTCCCGATATCCAATCCGCAAGCAAGGGCGACGCGCAGTTTGCCGCCGCCATGAAGGAAGATGGTATCGGCGAAGGCGGGGGCGGGGCGCCCAAGGTGGCCTTGCCCTTGGATTTTGCGATCGATCGCATGAACCAAAACTAGCCGGGAAGCGTAAGAAAAATTCTTTATGCAAAACTACCTGAGGTTCGCCAAGTTCACGCTTATCTACTGCGTGGGGGTGATCCTCTGGGGCGCTTACGTCCGCGCTTCCGGCTCGGGCGCGGGTTGCGGGCAGCACTGGCCGCTTTGCAACGGTGTGGTGATTCCGCGCGAGCAGCGGATCCAAACGATGATCGAATATTCCCACCGCCTCAGCTCCGGTATATCATTGCTCTTGGTGCTTGGTCTCGCCCTCTGGACGCTTTGGCTATTTCCGCGCGGAAGCTTCCAGCGCAAAGCCGCCGGCTGGAGCGCCCTGGCCATTGTACTCGAGGCCCTGATTGGGGCGGTATTGGTGCTGGCACGACTCGTGGAGCACGATAAATCGATTGATCGCGTGTTCTCGATCTCGCTTCATTTAGTAAATACTTTATTGCTTTTGGGCGCTCTCACCGTGACGGTGCTTAGCGCCACCGCCCAAAATCCCCGGTGGCGCTGGAAAGAAAGATCCAATTTTCGCTGGGCCAACGGATTGCTCGCGGGATTCGCTCTGCTGGGAGCCATGGGAGCCATGGCGGCGCTCGGCGATACCCTCTTTCCCGCTACGAGCCTGAGCGCGGGCTTTGCCGCCGACTTCGACGGCCGCCGGCATTTTCTCGAGAGAATCCGGATCATTCATCCGCTCATCGCCGTGTCCTGGACGTTTCTCGCCTGGAGCTGGGTGGTGAAATTGTGGCAACAATACCCCGAGCTCAAAAAATTGGGCATCGCGGTAGCCTCGTTTGCTTTCCTGAATATCGGGATCGGCATGACGAATATTTTGTTTTTGGCGCCTATTCCGCTTCAAATCATCCACCTCTTTTGCGCCAATCTATTGTGGATTTCTTTCGTTGGTTTCGTCTATTCGGCCGCCTCGCGGCAACTTTGATTTCTCTGGATGCACCTGCGCTTTTCCGGTATCCATAGGGGAGTGACAAACCGAATTTCCGCCTACGTAAGCCTCACTAAACCCACGATCGTTTTATTATTTTTAGTGACCGGTTTTGCCGCCATCGTGGTGGAAGGCTCGCTCCTCGCGCAGCCGATGAAGCTCCTGCTCGTGATGCTGGCCATGGGTTGCACGGCGGGTTCCGCGAATGCCCTCAATATGTATTTCGATCGCGATATCGATTCCCTGATGGACCGCACGAAGCGCCGCCGCCCGATTCCTTTGCACAAAATTAGCCCGCAGCACGCCGCTATTTTTGGGATCGTGATCGGCACTTTCGCCATCGGCTATTATTGGATCGCCGCCAATTGGGTGGCCGCTTTCTGGAGTTTTTTTACCATCGCTTTCTACGTGGGAATTTATACCCTCTGGCTCAAGCGCCGTACTCCCTACAATATCGTGATCGGCGGAGCGGCCGGCGCCACTGCTCCCCTGATCGGCTGGGCGGCGGCTACGGGCCATATTTCGGCCTTGGCTTGGGTTCTTTTCCTCGTGGTATTTCTTTGGACGCCCCCGCATTTCTGGGCGCTCGCCATCGCCATTCAGGATGAATACCGTGCGGCGAAGGTGCCGATGCTGCCCGTTACGCACGGCGATCAGCGCACCCGGATTGAAATCATGCTCTACACGATTTTGCTTTTACCGGTTTCGGTAATTCCGTATTTCCTCGGAACCAATGGGCGCTTCTATTTTATTTCGGCCGGAGTATTGGGCGGCATCTACCTGTGGCGCACCGTAAAATTCTTGCGCACGAATGAACGTAGCGATGCGAAGAAACTTTTTTGGACTTCCATACTTTATTTGTTTCTGCTCTTCATCGCGCTCTTCGTCGACGTTCTCGTTTTCCCTAAGTAGACCAGCCTCGAATTTTTTCTATCACCCAGGTTGGGTCGTCCAACGTGAGGTCGTGACCCGCCGAAGGGTGTGATTTTAATTCTATATTCCATCGCTTTGCTATTTCTTCGGAACAAGAAGGCGAACAGAGCCTGTCTCCCAGGCTATTCAGCAATAATAGCTTCATGGGCGGCCTCGCCGGGGCGGGCAGAAATCGCGCCGCCGCCCACAGCTGCCGCAGGGCATTCATCCTGCTCACCGGGCGCGCCGCGGAGATCTCGGCCCAGTCCTGCGCGAGTTTAAGGTGAAGATCGAAACGCGTGCTGGTCATTGCCAGGATGGCGCGCTCTTGGGCAACCCGGGAAGGGGCGGTGAGAATCCTCAGGCAGGCCGGGTAGATTCCGGGGCGAAAACGGCGGTAAAAGGGGCTGAAGCCGCGAAGCGAGGTATTTACCAAAATACCACCCGCAAAATCGCCGGGATACCGCTGCATCCAATCCACCCCCACCATTGCGCCGAGGGAAACGGCGAAAAAATAATTCTCTTCGTTTCTTTCCCGCAAAAAATCTTCCCGCAGCGCGCTCACCACCGACCGCATCTCGGTGGGGCTGCGCTGGCGAAAATGGGCGCCGCTGCCAGGCAAGTCCAGCAGAACTATTTTCTTTTGAGGGAACGCTTCGGCGAAGCGCGCGAGAAATTCTCCCCAGTGCGCCGATTCGCGTACTAACCCGCGGAGAAAGAACCAGCTTTGGCTTTTCATGCGCGGTCCCCGAATCCCCAGTATTCCTTTGCTTGGCCTTCAAGCAGATTTTTTTCCTCGGCTTCGAGGGTGGCCCAGCGGGTCGGAGCCAAGACGGCGCGCTGAAGAAAATCGAGCAAGGCTAGGTGACGGCGTAAAATCCTTTTGTGGCGGTGGATCTGCATGGGTTGAAATAAGCCTAGCGGAGAAAAGAGCTGGATTGGATTTTTTTTCAGCCAGAGCCAGGAACCCATTTCCAGGGTGAGCGGCAAAAAACTTTTCGCGGGCGAGAGACTAGCGCGATGTTCTTCGTATAGGTAGTCCCAGATGTCTCCCTGAATCGTATAAGCCTCGGCGCCCGGTTCCACTACGTACACGTGATTGGGGTAAGTGCGGTCCAGCATATTTTTTAGGCCGAATACTTCGGCCAGCTGGGGAAATGGTTTTTTCGTGTGGCTATAGGGAAACCAGAGCCGGTCTACGGTGCCGTAGCCAGAATGGCAATCGAGCGAGATCGCATTGCGGGAAGGGAAAACTTCCTTCCTTACGAAATCGCAGAGGGCACTGGATTCCACTTCCATCGGGGCTCCCGCTTTCCCGCGATACCAGGGTAGAAAGCGCGATAGCCGCTGGCCTCCCACGAAGAGCGTTGTTCCGGGGCGATCGAACGGAGCATTGCGCATGAGGTCCACGCGATTTCCATTTCCTCTCCGCAGCATAGACATTCCCACGGGGTTAACGATGGGATAAAAAGCAACGCGCACCTTTTGCAGGATATCGTGCGTGATTTCGTCCCACCCGAGGAGCTCAGTGAGTGTCTCCAA
This sequence comes from Bacteriovoracia bacterium, assembly GCA_050246755.1. GTDB lineage: Bacteria > Bdellovibrionota > UBA1018 > CAIPTA01 > CAIPTA01 > JAKFYM01. The sequence continues at coordinate 395,255 of JBFWVL010000001.1, read as the reverse complement.
GTAAGACAATACCACTTGGGTGCCAATTTTTTCCTGGCCATGCACTCCGCCAATCAGGGCGAGCGTAGGCGCTTCCGGCGCCTGGCTGCCGATGCAGATGGAATAGAGAGGGAATCTTTCGCGACCGTGCGCCGTGGTAGCCCATTGCTGGATACGCGCACTATCTTTCAGGCTATCCAGTAGTTGCTCTAAAAAAATAAGCTCGGGAAAGCTCAAGCGAGTTTTCTCCGGCCGAGGAGCGCGCCGATCAGCCCGGCTCCCATAATTGCGGCTGATAAAAGCAGCGGACTGCTAGGCCCCAGGCGATCGAAAAGAAAGCCTGCCGCCGGTGGGCCGAGGACCCGGGAGAGAGATCCCGCGCTCTGATAAACTCCCATCACGCTTCCACGGCGGGAAATGGGAGCGCCCTTCGATACCAGGCTAGAAAGCGAGGGATTCACGAGCCCGCTCCCAACGGCAAGGAAGAAGAGCGAAACCATAAAAATTTCGGGGCGGGGGGCGAAGGCTGCGCCCACGAGGGAGAGGGCCAGCAGGAGAAAACCCACGACTAGTAAATTTCTTTCCCCGAATTTTTTGGCCAGCCGCCCGATGAGTCCGCCCTGGAGAATCGCGCTGACTACGCCGATTCCGGCGAGGAGCCAGCCGGCGTGAAGAGCGTCGAAGCCGAAACGCATGAGCACGAAGAGCCCAAAAACTACCTCGAGCTGGGTAAAAGCGAGAGTGTTGAGAAAAAATAAGCCCACGGGAATCGCCGTGGCGGCGCTTGAAAAGGTGGCATCGATATTTGCGGAGGAGAGTTTCTTCCCGCTTGGCTCCCGATGCTCGGCTGATTCGGCGAGCACGAAATAGGCGAAAAAGAAATTAGCTAGCCCGAGGGCGGCCGCCATGAGGATGGGGGTGGCGTAGCCATAAACAGAAAATATTCCGCCGATGGCCGGCCCAAAAATAAAGCCAAGGCCGAAGCTCGCGCCGATAATTCCCATGCCCTTGGCGCGGTCTTCGGGCGGAGTGATGTCGGCGATGTAGGCGCTGGCCGTGGAAATATTCGCCGCGAAGGCACCAGCTGCTAGGCGGGCGAAAAAAAGCATTAGGTAGCTGCCGGCCAGGGCGGTGGCCACCATACTGCAAGCGCCGGCGAGGATAGTGAGGAGAAGAACCGGGCGCCGACCAATTCGGTCCGAGAGGCCTCCCCAAAACGGTGAAAAAGCGAATTGGGCGATGCTATAGGCGGCCATCAGCCAACCTAGCTCCAAGGCCGAGGCGCCGAAGGTCTTGGAATAATAGGGGAGAATGGGAATTACGATGCCAAAGGCGAGGAGGTCGAAAAAAACTACGAGGAAAATCGTCAGCAATGGTTTTTGCGATTTCCGGCCCATGTGGTCATCCATACCATAGCCAATTCATGTTTCTACACTGAATCCGTAGTCCCCACTCTCCCGCGTAAGGCGTTTGATTGACGAATCCCGGCAGAATGTTAGAATTTTTTGAGGAGGGCCTTTCTGGCCCAGGAAAGGTGCGTACCATGGACGGAATGCCACTGCGATTTTCTTTGCGTGCGATTTTGCCGGCAGTTTTAGTTATTTTCACCGCTTGCGGGCAAGTGAATAGCGAAAAGGCCACCGTAAATGGACCCAGCACCCAAGCCGGTGCGGGCGGCAGCGGTGGATCCACCGTTCCCGTTCCCGCTGGTCCGGTGGTAAATGCCGCGGGATTTTTCGTGGCCCTAACCGGATCCTCAAACTCCGCCATGGCGCCTTATTTTCACCAGGCCGACGCGGCATATGGGGCTACCATCGGCACCACGAATTTCAGCTCGGAATGCAAAATCGCCGACGGCTCGGCCGACGGAAACGATGTTCTCTGCGTGGCCGAAGTAGAGGAATTGGATCTCTACTTCAATAAGCTAAAAATTCAGTATCATGTGCCTAGCGATATGTGCACCTACGTGCGCACCATGCCCTATTGGTTCTGGGCCTACGGCCCCGGAAATGGGCCTACGATCGTCTCCCACGAAATATTGGCGGATAAATCCATCCGCGACGTAACGAATACCTCCAATGGGACCGCCCAGTGTTCCTATGACTATAGTACGGCTGGTGGGCCTAACTGCTGCATTGGAACCTACAGCCATACGGTTACTACCTATGCTTCTGATGGAACCTTCACGAAGCAAACGGACTCCAAAGAATGGACTGGCGAGGCTTCAAATTGCGCGGCCGGCCCGGCCATGGAAATCCAGCAGGCTAAATCCGCCGATGGCCTTCCTCTCGCCACGATCGAATGGGTGCAAAACACCGGGCTAAATAGAGTGGTGACGTATAACGGCCCCATCGACGCGACGTTTGGAGCTAGTTCCCGGGTGTTTTCGAACGTATGGACCGGCAATTTTTATAATCCGCTCGACCATACCGGCGGCAAGCCAATCGGGCTCCAGGTGCCTTCCGGGTTAACCTCTCCCAATACTCTGCATCTTCCGCAGGACACCTACGACTTCCAGTGCTTAGACGGAGCCTACGATATCCGGCAGAGAATCCGGCTTTTCATCCGCGACTGGAATACCCACTCCGCGATGGGCGAGGGCGGAGATCCGGACCTCACCGGATCGGAACCTTCTTATCCTACCTTCCCGCTGAACGATCGCTCGGACTGGCTGGATTTCGGTGATCTCTATCCTGCCTCTAATTTGTAGGGCGCACAAAGCGATAAGCCGGGGAGTCCTCCTCGGCTTACTGTTTTTCAGCGCTAGCGCGCAGGCCCTAACCGTTTCTCCCTCCGCGCTTCGGCTCGAAGATAAAAAAGCCGGGAACGTACTGCTCGGGGCGGAAGATGCCGTGATTGAAGCGGGCGAAGTTTACCGCACGGTGCTCCTGCTTTGGGGACACCTAGATATCTACGGCAACGCGGATGAAGTGCTCGTGTTGTCGGGCCACGTGGTTTTTCACGAAGGATCCAAGCTCAATAAATCTCTGGTGGTAATGGGCGGCTCCTACGAAACTTTGCCGGGCGCTACGATCAAGAATGAGAACGTCATCTTTCACGCGCCGGGCCCGCTGTGGCGGCTCCTCCAATCGGGCGCCACGCTCTGGCGCGATAATTTCAACGGCATAGCCCTAGCGGCCGGGATGGCGGTGTATTGCTTTTTGCTCTGGCTCTTTGCCTACGTGCTTTTCCGCGCTTTTCCTAAATTGCGCAAGGCCACGGCGGGCCGCTTGTGGGCGGAATGGCCACAAAACCTGTTGGTGGGAGCATTGGGAGCGCTGGCGGTGCCCATGCTCTTCACCCTTCTATTGATATCCATTTTCGGGATCGTGCTTTTGCCGCTGTATTTTCTCTTACTATTTTTTGCGGGGGTCATCGCGTACGCGGCGGCGGCATTTTGGGCGGGACACCGCATCCTGCCTTCTCGCAGGGCGGAGGAAATGAGGGGACTCAGTCTTTTGCTAGGCATCCTCGCCTTGCAGTTTTTCTGGATGGCGAGCGCGTGGTGGACGGTGCTACCCGTGCTGTTTCTCTGGACCCTTGCCTGGGGAGCGCTGCTGAGAAGCCTGCGCGCGGCCTGGAAATAAGGGCCTAAGCGGGCAACGCGAAGAGCCGCTCGGTATTGGCGGTGGTATGCTTGGCTAACTCTTCGAGGGAAATTCCCTTTAACTCGGCCAGCTTTTCAGCCACCACGCGGGTGAACGCGGGCTGATTCTTTTTTCCGCGATGAGGGATGGGAGCGAGAAAAGGGGAATCCGTTTCCACGAGCAGGCGATCCAGCGGAACCACTTCCTTCGCCGTAATCCGCAAATCTTCGGCGGTTTTGAAAGTAAGAATCCCGGAAAAAGAAATATGGTAGCCGAGCGCCAATGTCTGTTCGGCGAGGGCACGTGACCCGGTGAAGCAGTGAATAACCCCGGGGGAGCGCCCCGGATGATTTTTGAGGAATTCCCGGGAGTGTTCCGTGAGGAAACGAACGGTGTCGGCGTCGGCCTCGCGAGTGTGTACCACCACGGGTTTGCCGATTTCAGCCGAGAATCGCAGCTGCTGCTCGAGCGCCGAAAATTGGGTCTCGTGGGTGGAGTGCTCGTAAAAATAATCCAAGCCAAGCTCGCCCACCGCCACGCATTTAGGGTGCGCGGCAAGCGCCCGGATCCGCGAAAAAATTTCGGGCGTAAAATCTTTGGAATCGTGGGGATGAATCCCGGAAGTGAAAAAAACATTGGAAAAGCGCTCGGCTAAATCACGTGTGCGCTCTAATGAATCGGCGGCGGCGGCGATGGCGATCACCCGCTTCACCCCGGCTAGATCCGCATTCGCCAAGAGCTGTTCCGTGGTCTCGGCGTATTCGTAGTCGAGGTGAGCGTGGCTGTCGATCAGCATGGGCTATTTTCCCCGGCGCTGGGCTTCGAGGCTGTCCATTAGCGCTTCCAGCTCCGCGGGGCTTTTTCCGCCTTCGAGCTTGTGGCCATTGATCACGATCGTGGGAGTAGAAGAGAGGCCGATCATATCGCCCCACTGAATGTCTTTTTGCAGCTGGGCCTCGGTGGCCGGATCCGCGAGGCAGGCGGTGAGGGCGGCCTGATCGAGATTCACTTTTTCCGCCACTTCGGAAATCAGGGAGGTGGAAAGCTCGTCCTGGCGATCATAGATCTGATCGTGAAATTCCCAAAATTTTCCCTGCTTGCCGGCGCAGATCGCGTTTCGAGCGGTGGCGCAAGCAAAAGCATGCATGCCATTCGGCACGAAAGAATTGCAGGTGCCGTCGAGGGGGAAATGATGGAAGGTGAGTCGTACTTTATCTTTGTGTTTCAGCAAGAAAGGCTTAAAAAGCTGCGCGGCCATGCGGCAGGCGGGGCACTGAAAATCAGCAAATTCTGCGATTTCCATAATGGGGGTGGCACCCGCGGTGCCCTTGGCTTGTGCGCCGCCGTAGGCTTCGGCGGGCAAAAATACTTGGGGGGCGTTTTGAAAGTCTTTTACGAGAGAACTCCGTTCTCCGTAGCTGTTTTCCTGTCCCTGCAGGCTTTTGGCGGCCAGCCCAATTATCGAAAAAGCTAATACGCAAACCACGCCTACGCCAAGGCAGCCGAGCACACGCTCTTTTCTCAGGTTTAAGTTTTTATGACGGATGAGCTCCAAGTTGCCGGCGAGCGCATTGCCCCAGCCGAGGCCCAGCTGCTTCACGAAGGCCGGCCATAGGGCGAGGTTGATGAGCCAGAGCATGGCGCAAAATTGGCAGAACTCATGCAATACGAAGCGCGAGATATAAAACATGATCACGGTGACCACGATCGAAACCGTAGAAAAAAGAAAGCCGACGTAGAGCGGTTCATAGGCGGCCTGATAGTTACGCATGGCCCAGAATACGAGGAGTAAAATAGTGAAATAAAATCCCAACGCAAATGCGGCCACCGGAACTCCAGCCACCGAAGAATAATCGGAAACGGCCACGGATGCGCAGCCCTGTGAGGCCGAAATCACCGAGCAGGATTCAGTGAGGGTGGCCTGACCGGAGGTGAAACGGACGTGCACGGAGAGGAGTTTCCCGGCCACTAGCATTCCGAGCAAAGCGAGCAGCAGAATGATCTTTAAATATCTAGTATCGGTACGCATAAAACCTCCGGATTTTGAAGAATGCTACCATGTCCCCTTAGGGCCGGTCAGTACCGAAAGCGATATAGGAAAGAATGCGCCCCGCATGTTCATGGTCGCGTCGAAAGGAAGGAAAGAGCCCGGGATCGGCCACCGTGCAAAGGGCCAGATTTTCGGCTTCTAGGGGCAACCCGCTCTCGGCCGCCGCGAGGCGAAGCTGTCTCAGGTTTTCACCCGGCAAATGGAAGAGGTATTTCTGTTTATCTCCGTCGAGCCGTAAAGGGCGCGCGAGGCCGTCTGCAAGGGCATGGGGAAAGGCGGCGATCACGTCATCGCCCACCTCGAAATTTTCGTAGCCGATGCAAGGCCCAATCACGGCGTAGAGACGGCGCTCTTTTCCGGGCTTACCGCACTTCGCCAAAAGCGCTCCTACCGATTTACGGGCGATTTCGAGAGCGGTGCCGCGCCACCCCGCGTGCACGGCCATAACGCCGATCGGCATGCCGTTTTCGGTTACCGCGAGGAGCAGGGGCGTGCAGTCGGCCGAATAAGCGCCTACGAAAAAATTCCCGCGCAAAGTTCCCACGGCATCGGCCTCATGGGTGCGCCGCTCGTAGGCCACGGGCCAAAAAATCTGGTCCTTATGCACTTGCTTCGCGGTGCTTACCCGGGCTTCGAGGCGCGCGATTTGCTCGGTGGAAGCCGCGCGCGTGGTGAAGCCATGCTCGATGCCCGGAATTTGCGCAAATAGTTTTGACTGAATTATGGCTTCCGGCATTCGCGCAAGCTTAGCATGATTTCGGCCAGATCGCTGGGCAGAGCGCTGTCGAACTCGAGGCGTTCGCCGCTCACCGGATGGCTGAATCCTAAATGACAGGCATGAAGGAATTGCCGGGAAATTTCCTGAAGAATACCGATTTGTTCGTGTGCTTTCGGGCAGGAGCGGAGCAAGGAGCGCAGGCCTTTTTCTTTTTGCTGCCGAGCCAGGCGGGAGGCGGCTCCATAAACGGAGTCGCCTGCGAGGGGAAAGCCATGGGCGGAAAAATGAACGCGAATCTGGTGCGTCCTTCCCGTTTTTAGCTCGGCTTCGAATTGGGTGAGCCCGTCGAAATGGGCAACGGCGCGGTAAAGGGTGAGCGCGGTGCGACCCTGGCCTTCGGGCACGATCGCCATTCTTTTCCGCTCTTTGGGATCGCGGCCGATATTTCCTTTCCATTCGCCCTTTTCGGGCAATTTTCCCCAGGCGAGGCCGGAGTAGCGCCGGGAGATCGAATGCTCCTTAAACTGCTCGCCGAGGGCGCGATGAGCGAGGTCAGTTTTGGTGATGAGCAAAATCCCAGACGTATTACGGTCGATTCGGTGCACGATTCCCGGCCTTTGCTCCCCGCCGATGCCGCTGCCCGAGGAGAGATCGGGGAAGTGGTGGAGAAGCGCGTTGACGAGCGTGCCTTCGGCGTGGCCGACCGAGGGATGCACTACTAGCCCGGCGGGTTTCTCGATCACCGCCAGGTGCTCATCCTGGAAGTAGATCGTGAGCGGGATGTCCTGGGGGCGTAGCACGCTGGACTTGGCGGCAGGCAAAAAAATGGAAAGCGCGTCGCCGATTTCCAGCTTGTGGTTTGCCTTCACCGGCGCGCCGTTTCGCAGCACCTTTCCTTCGCTGATCAGCTTTTGTGCGCGTGCGCGCGAGAGCTCGGGAAATTTTTGCGGGAGATATACGTCGAGGCGCGTTCCCTCGGCATCGCTAGCGAGGTGGGTCCAATCGCCTGGAACGAGCTTGTGCATGCGGGTCAGCTAGGCCGCTTGGCGCGGAAAAATTCCATGTAGGCGTTCGCTACTTTTTCATGGTCGAGCTTCAGTGCCTTGGCGTACTGAATCACGAACCCGCGCACGAATACGCTGGCCGGTAGCTTGGTTACGTCGTCGGTTTCGAGGGCGTTGAGATAATTTTTGCTGATCTTGATGATGTTCATCACTTCATCTACCGTGACGTGCTTATATTCCCGCACGGCTTTGAGGAAGGCACCGTTCACGTTTTGCAGGCCCGCAATGCGCTCTTCCATCTCGGGATTGGTTTCATGATGGCGCGGAGTGAGCTGAAAGTTTTTCGGGTTTACCGCATTTTCCTGGGCGGCCCGCAGTCTTTCGATCGGCGAAGGCTCGCCGGCACGCATGGGGGTCTCGTTGGCTCTTGCTTCCGCCAATTGTTTCTCGATTGGTTTGCGGAAGGGGTCGTCCTCGAACTGAAAACCGTCGCCACCGCCCAGCTGGTTGGCCATGGATTCGCGGGAGAAGGCGGCTACGGCGTGATTTCCGCGGTGGTAGGCATCGTAGACGGTTTCAGAAGAAACGATGCCGTGCGACTCGTCATATTTGCGGCGTTTCTCGGAGTCCGAGAGGATCGTATAGGCTTCTTCGATCTCGGCCAGGATATTCTTTGATTCTTCGCGATCGAAGAGGGAGTAGGCGGCGAGGGAGTCCCGGTTATAGGCGTTCTTGGCCCGGATATAGGCCATACGGATTATTTCGGGATTTGCATTCAGGCTAACGTCGAGTATCTCGTAGTAACTTTGTTTATTTTTAGAAATCATGCGCTTGGGCCTAACTTAAGTTGCTTATAATCCCGCTTCGGTTCGCTTTAGTTTTTCGGCCTGTTCCGCCACGATGTGGCCCACCATTTTTTGCATGGCGGGGATCAGGGGGCTCGAAGGAAACTCGAGCGTGAGCGGGCGCTTCTTGCGCACGGACTGCCAAACGGCGCTGTCGTATTCGAGCACACCGAGGAAATCGAGGTTGAAGCCAAAATATTTTTTACAAACGTTGCGCACGCCGTAGCCCACTTCCGAGTCCACTTCCGTACGGGCTTGGTTCACCACGAGCTTGATGTCGAAGCGGTTAATGGCGTTGCGTACCTTGGAGCCCACTTCGGGGTACTGATCTTCGAGTGCGCGCAGGAGATCGGCCGGGGTTTTGATGCCGAGCTCGTTCTTGCGGTTCATGGTGGAATCCACCAGTGTGCGGGCGTCGTAGAGATATTCGATGTTCTTCAGCTTGCGGTAGAACGAACTCTTGATGAAGCGGTAGGCGTTTTCGATGCTGGTGGGCTCGGGCAGTACCACCAGGATTCCCACGTCGGCCGCGAGGAAGAAGTCGAGCGTATTGTAGGAAGTGCCGGCCCCGAGATCGAGCACGATGTAGTCGAAGGGGAGCAAGCGAAGCTTGTTCAATAGTTTTTGCTTTTGCGCGTGGGGCAGGTTGGCCACGTTCAGGCTGTCGTGGGCGCCGCTGATCAGCGAAAGGTTCGGGATATTGGTGGGGGCCGCCAGGTCGTTAAGGTTTTTTACGTCGGGCGAGAATAGATCGGTGAGGGTTTTATTGTTCGATTGCTCGAGCCCGAGGCAGGTATGGAGGTTCGCGCCACCGAGGTCGAGGTCCACGAGCACCACGGACGCACCCGCCCGCGCCAGGGCGATCGCGAAGTTGGCCGTGATTAGCGTTTTCCCCACGCCGCCTTTGCCGCCGCCAATCGCCCAAATTTGTTTATAGGCAGAGGAGCTGGAGCCGGTGATCTTGGGGGCGCCAAGATTTTCCACGGTTTCTGCAGGAACTTCCTTTTCCGCAATATTATTCATCAGTTGCCAAATACCTTCCTCTATAAGTATCGGAAGCGTGGGACCTAATGTCAACCGTAAAGCGGGTAGGAGAGATTTAGTTATTTTGCCTGCCGCACCGGACTCATGTCACTATCAGAGCCATGAGTTCCCTACTGAATAAGCTCGTTGCCCTTCCGCTACCCTCGGTGACGGGATTGCGTCATCGTTCCGATCTCCACCTCGCGCGGAAGTTTTTTCACATGAGCGGGGCCATCGGGTTATTGACGCCCTATCTATTCTTCGGAGTCACGAGAGAGATGATGGCCGCAGTTCTCGGGACTTTATTGGCCGCGGTGATGTCGATTGAGTATTCGCGCGCGCGTTGGCCCTGGGTTAACGGGCTTATGCTCCGAGTGATGGGGCCGGTGATGCGGGATACAGAAGTGAATCAATTGAGCGGGATCCCTTTTTATATGGCGTCCTGCCTGTTCGCGTTCCTGATTTTCCCGCAGCATATCGCCGTGCTCTCGATTCTTTACCTCGCGCTCGGTGATCCCTCTTCTTCCTTTTTCGGTGTGCTTTATGGCAGGAATAAAATTTTCCCCAACAAGAGCCTGCAGGGGACGCTCGGCGGGTTCACGGTTTGTGCGTTCGCCACCTTTGCTTATCTTCTATGGCAGGACAGCCCACGTTCTCTGCTCGTGGTGTTTTCACTTTTGGGAGGGTTTGCGGGGAGTCTGGCGGAACTTCTGCCGCTGAATATCGACGATAACTTCGCGATTCCTGTGATTAGCGGGGCTTTGATGGCGCTGGCGTTTTGGTGTGCCCAGGTGCCGATGGCCCCTTAGCTGGCCTACTTGATTGTTGTTTTTTGTGAAATTCTCCTATGACTTCGATGGTCTAGTAAGTTGGCGTAATGTGGCGGCTTTCCTTCAAATATTGTTAAGTAAAATCAGATGGTTGGCTGCCTTCGCGCACAGCCAAGTGGCCTAGTGGCCAAGGCATATCCGATCAAAACAGTATATTAATTACAAGGGTGTGTGGAAATTTGACACTAAAGCGCTGTTTTATCTTTAGGCAAAGGGCCGGTTTCCTCGGCTAACCTATTGAAACTATTAAAAATAGATAAAACAAAAACATTGGGTACTAGTCTTGCACTGCAGTAAGCGAGGTCCTCGATGTCGCGCCCTATTATTGCCCTAGTATCGCTTTCCGTAGCCGGAGGTCTCCTCTATGGCTGGAACGCGTCCGGGCAGGTTCCCGAGCCCTTTTTTCGTGTGCCCGCCTCTCCCGCGAAAGTCGTATCCACCAATACCGCCTCTACCCGCGAACAGTCCCTGAAATCTTTTCAAAGCCTGCGGCCCGTAGATCGTTCGAACGAAGTGGATTTCGACGAAGCCGAGCGCGTGCTTTCCCGCAAATCCTTTCTCGAAGAAGTATACGACAAAGACATGGAGCAAAATTTTCGCGACCATTACCGCTCCGAAGTGGAGCCTTTCGAAAAAACCGCGAACAATCCTTACCGCCGGGCCCGCAGCTGGGAAATGAAGGACTACGACAGTAAGCGCGCCGAGATGGCCAAATGGGCCTCGCGTGAAGTGCTGAACGACCAGATCAAAGATTTTTTCCGCAAGGGCGATAAGAACGCGGCTCCCATGCAAGTAATGGGAACGCTGAAAGATTTGTCGAACGGCGGAGCCGAAGATGCCGACGAGCGTAAACTCACGCCCGAAGAAAAAATCGCGCGCGCTCACCGCAAAGATTTACCCCAGATCACCAGGGCGGAAGAAGAAAAAATTCCCACTAAGTTTAAGACGAAGCTAAATATCTTGCGTCGCAGCGGCACCCTGCTTTTCACCAATCCCTTGGTGAACACCGCGATCAACCTGAAGGCCGGAAACCGCGATGACAATATGGTAGTGGAGATGAACCGGGATTTCCATCAGCTCACGCTTAGCTCACGTTTGAAATACGAAGTGGACCGTTCGCTCATGAACTTCAATCTGAACAAGCGCATTACCGACCGGATCTCGCTCAATATGGAGCATATGCAGTTCACCGGCGCCAAACGCGGCGATTCCGGCGAGAAGGCTAGCGAGACCGCTAAGCTTCTCTATTCCGTTGGCTTCTAGCCCATCAATCTTTACTTAGCGGCGTCTAGTACGGTCACTTTGTACACCACGAATACGAGCTGGCGATCCTGCGATTCGTCCCAGCTGCCCCAAAGCACCGCCGTCTTGCCTTCGTTATTGCGGATCGCCCAGTAGGCTTCTTTGCCGTAGTGGTAGAGCTCGATCTTGCCGAGTTTTTTATCCTTGATGAAATAATTATCGGACTCTCCGCCTTGCGCCTGGATCACGCCCCGGATTTCCGCGGGTTCCACCGGAGACGCTTCTTTCTTCGATGCCACCTTTCTTTCGTTCGCGGGCGGAGCGGATGAACAGCCGGCTAGCGAGAAGGCAAGTAAGAGAAATAGGGAGATGGAGGTTTTCATGGCTTCTCCTGAATTTATTCGGGCTTAGGGGTCTTTACGAATTCCAGCTCTTGCTGGATTTCCTGGCCCTTGGCGAGGTTGAGCCGGAAAGAGATTTTATTGGAGCCCTCGCGGAGCGAAAAGTAGTTCGTCGACATGGACTTCCCGTCCTGCACGAAGGGCACGATGTCTTCGCCGGAGCTTAAATTTTTCCCGACGAAGAGAGTATTTTTGGCGAGCGGTTTTTTGCTGCTGCAGATATTCGCCATGATGCGCACCATGCTGGCTTCGGTGGTGATGGGCTTCAGGGATGCGTTAAAGAGGCAGTCCAGGCGGAAAACTTGGATGGATTGGTCGGCGGTGGCCGGGGTGGGAGCGGCCTGCTGAGAAGAAGCCAGGCTGCGCTCCGGAAGCTGCGCTGCGGCCTCGGCGGAGGCCGGTCGAGCCTGACTACGCGTCAAGCTGCGGGCCGAGAAGAGGAAAAAGGCGGCGATCACCGCAAAAACAGCTATGTCGAACCAGGCTGACTGTGTATCTTTTTTTCGTATTGGTGAGCTCATATTGTCCGATTAACTTCTCGGAACTTATGAGGAACTGCTGAAGGATTCTTATGTACGCGGCCAAAATAGACCTTTTATTTGAGTCGGTGCTCCTACTCGCTGCCGTGTGCTTCAGCCTAGGCATCTACGTTCTATCCAGGGGGCTCGGGAATAAGCTTAACCTGGCATATTCAGCCCTTACCCTTTGCATCAGCGCTTGGGCTTTTGCCTTTTTTGTGGCCAATGTGCTGGACTGGCGCCTTTTTGAGACAGTCCATATCTTGACCACCTTACTTCTCGCCCCGCTCAGCCTGGTATTTCTGAATATCCTTCTTCGGCCTGAAGGCTGGGTATTTCGCTGGCTCCTGCGGCTTTCGGTGGTGGGGTCTTTCGTTTTAATTCCCCCCGTTGTGTTCGGCCTGGATCGCACGCCCGCCATTCGGGCCTTGAGCTATTACTGGCCTACTCTCATCGTGATCGCGAATCTCTACCTCCTACTCTCCGAGGCTTTTGGTGCCGTGAAGCCCCGGGGAGGCTGGGGTGATTTTGCGCGGCTTGCGGCCCTCGACATGCGCTCGGCTCTGCGCCGCCGGAACTTTTGGCTCTACCTAGGCGGCGTATGCGTAACGCTCCTCTGCGTGATGGACCGAGTGCCCTGGATGGGAAGGGTATTGCCCGCGGTGGGAAACCTTCTGCTGGCGCTGTATTTCTATTTCATCAAGGACGCCGTGCTCCACCAGTCACTCGTAAGTTCCCGCCGTATTCTCGGCCGCTTGCTCGTGAATATCGTGGGTGGCCTGAGCTGCTTCCTGCTTTTTATTCTGATCACCACCTGGGTGAAAAATAATCTCGCGCTCTACCTGATCAATGCTTTCTTTGCCGCCTTCATCGCGGTGGTTAGCTTAGACCCCGTGCGCAGCATTGCCTCCGTGCTCTTCCAATCCTTCTTTTTCAAAGAAGCTTCCGCCATCCACCGCCTCATCCAGGAGGCGAGCAAAGAAATCGCGGGCGCTTTCCATGGCCAGGCCATCGCGGCGGCCACCGATAAATTTCTTACGCGTGCATTGGGAACTTCCATGCTTTCGTTTTATGCGCTAGACGCGGAGGGGAAACAGTTTCGTAAGCTGCACGATACCACCGCCGGCCAGTCGCTTCCCGAATCTTTGCCCGCGAGTTTTCCGCTGATTCACCAGTGGAAAAAGGGAAAGACCTGGATGCCCGTGCTCGGTGTGGAGCTCGAACAGGTGAGCGCGCGCGAGACCATTCCCTCTCGCTTGGCTCAAGTGCAGCTGGCGCTGCAGGCTTTGCAGTCGCTGCGTTCGACCCTGGCGTTCCCGCTCGTGCACAATCATATCGTGCTGGGATTCGCCACTTTGGATCTTCCCGAGCCGCCCGTCCATTGGGATGAGAGCTGGGGAGCCTTGCCGCTCTTCGCCCCGTACTTCGAGCGGGCTGGGGAAGCACTCCATGAGCTGGATATCTATGCCCGCTTGCGGGAGCGGGATCGCCTGGCCACGATCGGTGAAATGGCGGCCGGCCTCGCGCACGAAATTCGCAATCCCCTCGGGGCTATCAAGGGGGCGGCGCAGGTGCTGGAGCCCAAGCCCGGCGATCCGCAAGAACCATTTTTAAAAATCATCGTGGAGGAAGTGAATCGCCTCAATGAAGTGGTGACGCAGTTCTTGAACTACGCCAAGCCGTTTCGCGGCGAGCCTACCTTCGCCGATTTGCGCGAAGTGGTGGAAAAAGCCGCGAGCCGTTTTCGCCGCCGCTTTGCCGAAGAAAACATCGAATTCTTTGTGGTGATTCCTGATGCGATGCCGCAGGTGAAGTGCCAGCCTGCGTTGATCGGGCTCGTGCTCGCGAATCTTTTAGAGAATTCTTACCGTGCGTTAAACGGGAAAAAAGGTCAAAAAAGGCCTACCATCTCCCTCCGGTTGGCCCATACAATACGCGATGGTAATATCGAAATCAGTCTCGGCGTGGAAGACAACGGGCCGGGGATGACGAATGAGGTTTTGGATAAAATTTTCATTCCCTTCTTTACCCAAAGCCCGCAGGGCACGGGCTTAGGACTTTCGATTTGCCAGAAAATCGCCGAGGCTCACGGCGGGAGAATGGAAGCCTCTAGCGTGCCCGGAGAAGGCACGCTGATGACGCTGCGATTCACCACTGAGAAGAAGGAGTGAGTATGTTCGCTTCGCAAACCCCGGATGGCCAGGCACCCTCGGTGCTCGTGCTCGACGACGAGCGCAATATCGTGACGGTGCTGAAAGCCATTTTGGAAAAACGAGAATTCCGCGTGGAGGGCTTCACCGATCCCCGCGAGGCGCTCAATGCCCTTCGCACCCAGCATTTCGATGCCGCGATCACTGATTTATACATGCCCGATATCGACGGCATGGCTTTCCTCGAGGAGAGCAAGCGCCTTTATCCCAGCATGCCGGTAGTGATGATCACCGCGTTCGGCACGGTGGATTCCGCCGTGGACGCGATTAAAAAGGGCGCCTTTGATTATATTACGAAACCCTTTGAACAGAGCGAGATCGTTTCGGTGGTGCAGAAAGCCGTGAACACCGCGCGCCTTAAGCAGCTTTCCCTCGAGAATACCGAGGGCACCGCCAACGCGGAAGAGATGAGCGTATTCGCCGTGCTCAGCGGAAAATCACGGGTGATTCAGTCGGTAAAAGAAGTAATCCGCAAAGTGGCCCCGAGCCCCAGCACTCTTTTGCTCTTGGGCGAAACGGGTTGCGGTAAAGAATTGCTGGCCGAGGAAATCCACCGCCTTTCGGATCGCTCTTTTCAGCCCCTCATCAAGGTGAACTGCGTGGCGGTTTCTTCGATGACGCTCGAGACCGAGCTCTTCGGCGGAGGCTCGAAGCCCGGCCGGCTCGAGCTGGCTAACAAGGGAACCCTGTTTATCGACGAAATTTCCGAGATGAATTCCGAGGTGCAGCAGCAGTTTTTCCAATTCCTGGAAACGGGCCAATTTGAGGATCCCCGCACCGGCGAAAAGCATACCGCCGACGTGCGCGTGATCGCCGCCAGCCGCAAGGATTTGCAGCGCGAGGTAAAGGAAGGGCGTTTCCAGGAAGATCTTTTTTATAAGCTCAACGTGGTGCCGATTACCTTGCCGCCGCTCCGCGAGCGCAAGGAGGACTTGCCCGAGCTCACGGAGTTTTTTCTCCGCCGCCTGAATAAAAAACTGAACCGCAACGTGCGCGGCGTCGAGCCGGGCTGCATGGAAGTTTTTCGCGCGGTTTCCTGGCCGGGTAATTTGCGCCAGCTCGAGCATGTGCTCGAGAGAATGTGCTTGCTGGCTACCGGGGCGGAACTAAAAGCCTCCGAGATTCCCGGCGACCTTCGCTCGGAGATCGATCTTTCCGCGGGAAGCGAGGGCGCCTCCTTTCGCGAGATCGTGCGCCGCCAAACCCAGAATCTCGAGAAAGATCTGATTGAGAAGGCCCTTGAGGAAATGGACGGCAATATTACCCGCACCGCCGAGCATCTCGGTATTTCGCGCAAGGGTTTGCAGCTGAAGATGAAGGAACTAGGGATTAAGCAGGGAAGCTAATGGCGAAACGATCTGAGATTGAATACAAACTGGCGCAGATGTTCATCGTGGGAGTGCCGGGCACCGAGCTCGCGCCCGCCTCGAAGGAGTTCCTCGAAGACTACCAGCCGGGCGGCATCATTTATTTTGCGCCCAACTACGAAACGCCCGCGCTCCTGCACGAAATGTCGGAAAATATCCAGAGCACCCGCGATAAGGGCCGCAACCTTCCGCTCTTTATTTCGGTGGATCACGAAGGCGGGCGCGTGCAGCGCTTCCGCAAGCCTTTCACGCATTTTCCCGAGCCCGCCGAGATCGGCGATATCGCCTCCCCGAAATTAGCCTTCCTCGTGGCCGAAGTGATGGCCAAGGAATTACGGTCGGTGGGCGTGAACTTAGATTTTCACCCGCTCTGCGATATCCACACCCGTCCTTCGAATCCCGTAATTGGCCGCCGCTCTTTCGGCTCGGATGACGAATTGGTTTCCCGCATCGCCAGCGCCATGGTGCGCGGCTTCGTGGCCAACAAAGTGATCGCCTGCGCGAAGCACTTTCCCGGCCACGGCGATACCACCGTGGATTCCCACTACGACTTGCCGATGGTGGATGTTTCTTGGGAAGATTTGATGAAGCGCGAACTCAAGCCCTTCATCCGCGTGATCCGCAGCCGCGTGGACATGATCATGACCGCCCATATCCTGAACAAGGCGCTCGATCCCATCTATCCCGCCACGCTTTCCTATACGACGATCACGAACCTTCTCCGTAAAGAGCTCCGTTACAATAAGCTGGTGATCACTGACGATATGCAGATGGATGCGGTGGTGAAGCACTTCGGCGAAGAGGACATGATCGCCCTCGCCATCAACGCCGGCTGCGACCTGCTCTGCTACCGCCACGAAGAGCGGGGCCGCAAGGCCATGGACATCGCCTTCAAGTTCCTCGAAACCGGCCGCATCACCGCCGAGCAAGTGGAAGCCGCCTACGCGCGTATCTACGAAGTGAAGGACCGGATGCTGATGCCCTATAAGATTCCGCCCATCGAGGATACTTCCAAGATCATCGGCTGCGAGGCCCACCAGGAAGTGCTGCGCATGGTGCAGGAGAAACGTCCACCGGCCGGGCAGCTGGCGGAGGCTTAGTTCGAGGCCTAAACCGCGGACGCCATCCCGCGGTTTTACTTTTCCATCTTATCCAGCTGCCTGAGCAGCGGCAGGTCCCGCTCGGTAACAAAGTTGATTACCAAACCGGCGCGTCCGGCGCGGGCGGTGCGGCCCACGCGGTGGAGGTAGTTTTCTAGTTGCTGGGGCAGGTGGTAGTTCACTACGCGGCCCACGTGGTCTACGTCGAGCCCGCGGGAGGCGAGGTCGGTAGACACGAGGAATTGCACTTTGCCTTCGCGGAAGGCCTTGAGGTTCTTCCGGCGGTCCTGCTTGTCCATCTCTCCGCGGTAGATCACGCACTCGGCTCCGAGGCTTTGCAATTCTTCGGCGAGAATATCGCATTGCTCGCGGGTATTCGTGAACAGGATAGTGCCACCCTTCACCACTTCCGCCACCACGCTCTTCAGCAGGGGAAAGCGCTTGCCGTTTTCCACCGTACGGTTCTGGGTGGTGAGGCTGGCCACGGTATTGCCGCTGCCCTCGGAGCGGATTATTTTCGTGTCGCCGAAGAGCTGGTTGATGAGTTCCTGCACCTGGGAAGAAACGGTGGCCGAGAAGAGAACCATCTGGCGTTCTTCGGGGCAGGCCGCGGCGATCTTATTCGCGTCGGGGAGGAAGCCCTGGTCGAGCATTTGGTCGGCTTCATCGAATACGAGGGAGCGCACGTCGCTGAGGTCGATGAGGCGGCGCTGGAGGAATTGCACGAGGCGGCCGGGGGTGGCCACGAGAATTTCAAAGGGCGCGCCCACGTTCCGGCGACCCATTTCGGAAGAAGTGCCGCCGAGCAGGGAGCGCACGCGCACGCGGGTGGTATGGGTGAAAGGTTTGAAGGCTTTGGCCACTTGCTCGCCGAGCTCGCGGGTGGGAACCAGCACGAGGGCGCGGGGGCGGGAATCGTCTTCGATCTTGTCTCCGCCTAGCTCCAGGCTTTTCACTAGGTGGAGGAGGGGAAGGGCGTAGGCGAGGGTTTTCCCGCTGCCGGTTTCGGCCACGCCGGCCACGGACTTGCCGTTGAGGAGACGGGGGATGGTGAGGGACTGGATCTCGGTGGGCTCGGTAAAGCCTTTTTCGGCGAGGGTTTCCCGTAGGGTTTCTAGGAGGTCGAAGTCGTTGAAGGAACTCATGGGCTCCTACCTATCACAAAAACAGAAATGCCAGTAAAGCTAAGCTTCACCGGCATTTCTTTTATTCAGAAACGGTTAGTTCGCGGGAACCGAAACGTCTACGTCTTTAATGTATTCAAAGGCGAGGCCTTCCATTTTCGCGGGGCCATTCTTGCTATTGTATTTGGAGTGGAAACTGCCTTTCACGAGAACCGATTTCATGGTGTCGGCATAGGCGCCCACGTAAGTGGAGCCGTAGAGACATTTCTGCACCACGAGATAAGTAGCCGAATAGTCGTAGGGGGTATGGGGCGATTTTTCTTGGTTCGCGGACTCGCTGGTGATTTTGAAAGCGTCGAATTTCGCCACTTGTCCTTCTTCGCAGGCGATTTTCAGATTGTCCTGAAAGTACTTCACGGTCAGTTGCTTGAGATTGCCTTCGCGGGCGGTATCAATTTTATCCACGTTTTCGGAGGGGGTGGAAGCGAAGGCGGGGGCGGCGCAAAGGACTAGGGCGAATAGAAAGTTTTTCATGGGTTTCCTCTGGTTGAGTTTGAGAAAGCTTTTATAGGCCGGGGTTGGGAGGGGGGCAACGGCTAAAAGGCCGTAGCTAGGGATGGGCATACGGCGGTTGATGGATCCGGGGGGTGTTAAGAGGATTTAACGAACTTGCGGCGCCGACAGGTGGAGTGCGTTACTTGTTGCAATCGTTGATCGCCACGATCACTTCTTTGCGGGGGTAGCCGCTCGTCATCACCCGGAGCGACTGATCGATATTCTTTTTGCATTCCGAGCTATCGCCGAGCTGGGCCAGCAAGCGGTTGAGGTCGTCGAGGGAATGCGCCACGCGCGAGGCGGAATTTTTCAGCTTGGTAACGGCGATCATATAATCGGCACGGTCGGTGGTGATACGGGCCGCGGCTTTCTGGGTTACGTTCGCGCCCAGGGCTTTGCACTTCTGATTGAAGTTATCGGCGGAGGCGATGGCCTTGGTCACGAACTGCTCGTAACCTTCGGCGAGTTTTTTGGTTTCGGCCACGGACGTGAACTTTTTCGCGTATTCATCGCATTGGGTGAGCATTACTTTAGATTCCGCCGCGTAGGCGTGAGAGGGCAGCAAAAAAAGCCATGAGCAAACAGAGAAGAGATTTCATCCTTCTAATTTAGCAAACCAGGCCGGCTCGAGCCCGAACTGATTTTATTTAGCGCCACGCTACCTGCTACCGGAAATTCTTTACCGCTCCCCGGAAAAAACCGATACGGCTGGGATGTATACCCTGCTCGCTATTCTCACTTTAGCCTTCACGACGCCCGCGGCACTTGCCGCCGAAGCCTCGTGCGGCGAGCGCTTCGCGGCGCTTTCCCGGTTCGAGCGGAAATCCGATTTACGCGAAAATCTAACGGCGGCGAAGGTGGCTGCCGGACTGATGACGTACCCTTATCGTTCCCTGGCGAAGGCCGGCACCATCCGGGTGATGGGAAAGATAGGCTCCGGAAAAGCGGCGGCCGAGGAAGCGCTGGCGAACCTAGTGGCCTACGACCACGCCATGGGGCAGTTGGGATTCCGCACTCCGGCCAGCACCCGCCTCGTGATGGCGGAAAATTCCTATCATTCCTCCATCGGTCCCTTCTCAGTGAGCGCTCCTATTCTGAATATTCGCGATTTTCGGCTCCCCGAAAATACGATCGCGATGAATCCGTTTCTCACCAACCGACTCGCCGCCACGTCGAAGTCGGTGCTTCTCCACGAGCGCACCCACGGCATTCTCCACGCCACCTACGATAAAAAAGCCTTCATCAATAAGGACAATACCATCCAGGAAGCGCTCGCTGATTTTATGGCGGCCATGAACCTCGATGACCCCGCGATGGGGATGGGCGCGCTTCACCCCGACCTGCCGATTAGGGACATCGCCACGGGCGTGAGCGGAGGCGGAAAGTGGGTGGTAAGCCCGGAGAATTTTGGCGGGCGTTACCACGATAATTCCATGCTTTTCTCGCGCACGCTCTGGCGATTGAAGGAAGCGATCGGAAAAGAAAAAATGCAGGCCTTGATCAAACCCATCATCGACGATCTAAACCTCCACCATGCTTCGGCCGTGAAGAGGCTCGGCCTCAATGAAGTAGGCACCGACACGTGGAACTACGGTTATTTTCTCAGCTCCCTCAGGAAGACTCTTATCGATAAAGGCGAGCGCAAGGGCGCGGATTTTATCGAGAAGGAAAGCGCCGTGCACGGGATGAAAACCGAAATGTTCCGGATCGAAGGAGTTAACGGTTTAAGCCGTGCCGGAGATTTTTCCTACAAAAAGGGAGAGAAAATCTGGCAAGGGCTGGTGGTGCACGCGGAGGGCGCGGCCGTAGTGGGTGCCGCCGCGGCGCCGGTGGGAGCGGCGGGGTACGGGATCGTCTATGCGCGGGAGCAGGACAAAAAATTCCGGGAGCAGCGCAAATCAGAAAACCAGAGAGTCATTCGTTACGACGATTAGCTATTTCTTCTTATGTAAAAAACATTCCGGTGCATGATCGTTTACCAGGCCCACGGCCTGCATGAACGCGAAACAGATCGTGGCGCCCACGAAACGAAAACCCCGCTTCTTCAGTTCCTTGCTCATCACCTCGCTGATCGCGAGGGCCTTTTTGCGCTGGGAGTGGGGAATGGTTTTTCCTTCCACGAAGCTCCAGATATATTTGTCGAAGCTGCCGAATTCTTTCTGCGCGGCTAAAAATGCCTTCGCGTTTTCGATCGTGGCTTTCACCTTCAGGCGATTGCGCACGATGCCTTCGTTCTTCAGGAGAACCGCCTGCCTGGCCGCGGTATACTTGGCGATTTTTTTGGCGTCGAAATTATCGAAGGCCTTTTTGTAGCTTGCGCGCTTTTTGAGGATCGTGAGCCAGCTCAGGCCGGCCTGGGCGCCCTCAAGGTTAATCATCTCGAAGAGGAGCCGGTCGTCATGGACGGGTTTCCCCCATTCCTCATCGTGATAGGCGGGGAAGAGTTCGTGGGTATCGGCCCAGTGGCAGCGGGATTTGCTCATAGGAAGCATTCTACGCGAAGTTCTCGGCCCTAAGGAGAAGCGCCGCATTAATCTCGTTATGCATCGAAAGGCGCTTATCATGCGTTAAATGTTCGTTCTTGCCCGGTGTGTCGCGTTCGGGTAACTTTCTTAAACGGGAAAGGGATTTTTCGTATGCCGTTGCAAACAATACCCGTAGTAGACCTTCAGGATTTTCTTCGCGGCTCACAAGGCGGCAAAGAAAGATTCATCTCCGCACTTGGCGATTCGCTCAAAGACACGGGCTTCGTGGCTCTCCAGAATCACGGGGTGGATTACCGGCTCATCGAAAAAGCCTACCAAATCTCGGCTGATTTCTTCGATCTTCCCGAAAATACCAAGCGTAGCTACGAAGACCTCGAGATCAAGGGGCAGCGTGGATTCACGAGCTTCGGCCGCGAGCACGCCAAGGGCAGCACCGCCGCCGACCTAAAAGAGTTTTGGCACGTGGGACGCGAGCTTCCCGAGAGCTCTAAATTCAACCAAGAGTATCCCCGCAATCTCTGGCCCACCGAGATCCCCGAATTCAAAGAAGTGATGATCGAGCTCTACCGCCAGCTCGACGTATGTTCGATGCATTTGCTCGATGCCTGCTCGATCTATATCGGAGAAAAACCCACGCTGCTTTCCGACATGGCGAAAGACGGGAATACCATCCTCCGCATCATCAATTACCCCGAAGTTCCGGAAAGCCGTGATCCTGCCAGCATTCGTGCGGGGGCTCACGAGGACATCAATTTTATTACCTTACTCTGCGAAGCCACCGCCGGGGGCCTCGAGCTCTTGAAACGCGATGGCTCTTGGCTCCCGATCCACGCGCTCAAAGGCCAGATCATCGTGGACACGGGCGATATGCTCCAGAATCTCACGAACGGCTTGCTGAAGAGCACCACTCATCGCGTGGTGAACCCCGATAATTCGCGGGAGCGCCGCTTCTCGATGCCGTACTTCGTGCACCCTCGCTCCGAGGTGGACCTTTCTCCGCTCCCTGGCTGCGTGGCCAAAACCGGCGGCAAAGAGCTCTACCCGCATATTACCTCGGGGCAGTACCTCGAACAGCGATTGCGTGAAATCGGCTTGGGCAAGCGTAAGTACTAGATCCGCGAGCTCAGCTCATTGAGATAAAACCAAGATAGAAAAATCTTATACTCCTGGCCAGGCCCAAGGATCTGCAGCGCTTTCTCGGGGTCCAGCATGGAGGGATCGCAGATGCCCCGGTTCTTCAGGAAGCTGATCAGGTTCTCGGTGGCCATCTCGAGGTGAGGCTTGATTCCGCTATATTGGTGGTACACCTGGGCCTCGTGGGCCGCGGAACTTAGGCTGGCGGACACTTCCTCGCGCAGCTGGTGGGCATCGAAAGGCTTCATGAGCACCCGGGTAAACTTTTCTAGTTGGTGTTCCTTTTGCTCCAGCACCATTCCGGTATAGAGCATCACGGGGGTCTTGATGCCCAGGCGGCGGATCTGGCTCACGAATTCCGCCCCGTTCATCCCTGGCATATTGTAGTCGCAGACCACGAGGTCGATCTTGGTGCGGCCGCAGTCCATGAAAGACACGGCTTCGAACGGGGAGCTGGTTTTGACCACGAGGTAGCTGGCGCGGAGCACGCGGGCGCAGAGGTCTACGATTTCGTTTTCGTCGTCGAGGAGGAGGATACGGGCCGGTTTGAGGTTGCTCATGTATCCAGTATCGACGGCCAAGCGCGAAAATCGATAAACCAGCTGTTATATAATGGTAATAACTGGCCTCAAACCGTCAATATCTCGCGGTGAGCGCCGAATACCGATCGGAGGGAGTCGCTGACTTCGCCGAGAGAGGCCTCGTTCTTTACGGCCGCCAGGATAAAAGGCATGAGGTTTTCTGCTCCCTTAGCCGCGGTTTGCAATCGTGCCAGAGCCTCGTGAACCTTTTTTTGGTCTCGGTCCTTTTTAAATTTCTTGGTTTTTTTGATCTGCTTGGCTTCCAAGGAGCGGTCGATTTTCAGGAGATCCGTCTCGGACTGCTCGTCGGCCTGGAAGGAATTCACGCCCACCTGCACTTGCTCGGCCTGGTCGGTGGCCAATTGCGTTTTATAGGCCGCTTCCTGGATTTCCCTCTGCACGTAGCCTGCCTCGATGCAGGCGATCATGCCGCCGCGGGTATGAATTTCTTTTAGGTACCAGCGCGCCTTCTCTTCGAGCTCGCGCCCGAGCTCCTCCACAAAGTAAGAGCCGCCTAAAGGATCGGCCACGTCGGCGGCTCCGGATTCGAAGGCGAGGATCTGCTGGGTGCGCAGGGCGAGCGAGGCGCTCTCTTCGGTGGGGAGGGAGAGGGCTTCGTCGTAGCCGTTGGTGTGCAAGCTCTGCGCGCCGCCGAGCACGGCCGCCATGGCCTGCACCGTAACGCGAATAAGGTTATTGCGGGGCTGCTGCGCGGTGAGCATGGAGCCCGCGGTTTGGGCGTGGAACCTTAATTTAAGCGAATTAGGATCACGGGCGCCGTAGGTCTCGCGGAGCGTTTCAGCCCAGATTTTCCGAGCGATGCGGAACTTGGCCACCTCTTCGAAGAGATGGTTGTGAGCGTTGAAGAAGAAACTGAGCCGGGGCGCGAATTCGTCGATGGTGAGGCCGGCGGCCAGCGCTGCGTCTACGTAGGTAAATCCATTGGCCAGCGTAAAAGCGATTTCCTGGGCGGCGGTGGAGCCGGCTTCGCGGATATGGTAGCCCGAGATCGAAATGGGATTCCATTTGGGCACCTGCTTGCGGCAGTAGTCGAAAATATCGGTGATGATCCGGAGTGAGGCTTTGGGGGGGAAAATATAAGTGCCGCGCGCGATATATTCCTTGAGGAGATCATTCTGGATGGTGCCGGAAATTTTGCTGAGGTCGGCGCCTTGCTCTTCGGCCACCGCGATATAGAGCGCTAGCAGGATAGAGGCGGTGGAGTTGATCGTCATCGAGGTGGTCACGCGCGCCAGATCGATGCCGCGGAAGAGGGTGCGCATATCGGCGATGGAATCGATGGCCACGCCCACGCGGCCCACTTCTCCTATGGCCATGGGGTGATCGGAGTCGAAGCCCATCTGGGTGGGAAGATCGAAGGCCACGCTGAGGCCGGTGGTACCCTTCGAGAGAAGGTAACGGTAGCGCTTGTTGCTCTCTTCGGCGGTGCCGAATCCCGCGTACTGGCGCATGGTCCACAGGCGGCCACGGTACATGTCTTTGTGCACGCCGCGGGTGAAGGGAAACTCTCCTGGAGGAGGTTCGCCGTAGAAAGTACGGAGGTCGAGGCCGGAAGGCGTGCGATTATTGGATTTCGAGAGGTCCTTCATCAGTCTCCCGCAATGAATGTGGCCATTTTCCAATCCTTGCCCACTTTTTCGAAACGGGCGCGGTAGCCCACCGGAGACTGGAGGAAGCGATTCTGGATATGCCCTTTTTTTCCGTTGGGAAGAATCACGGTGCTCCAGGCATTGGGTTTATTGGACCAGTCGCTGGTAACGCGCAGGATCTCATAAGAAACTTTTTGCAGAACGGGCGCGTCCAGCCGGGCCCGTTCGCGCACGATTGCGTCTTTCTCCACCACGGCGGAGTAGTCGAAGGAATCGTAGGCGCTGGGCCAAGCCGCGGACACGTAAGGGGCGTCGAAGGAAGTGAGGTCTTCATTGAATTTTCCGCCGCGGGCTACGACGGCTTTTAGTTCCGCCCAAACCTTGCTTCTTTCCGGGTGCTTGTTGAGATTCCACATGCGGCGGAAGCCGGCTGGCCCATCACCATCGCCTTCCCCGCCGAAGCTGAAGGCGATATTTTTCGCGAGGATCGAAGAAAGGTAGGCCGCGTCTTTGGCTTCGATGGCCTTCAGGAGCTTGGTGCGGAAATCCAGGAACGATTTTTCCTTCGCGGCCTCGTCTACCGGCATCAGTACATACGCTTTATAGGTTACGGCCTTGGCCGAAAGGAGCGAGAACGCCAGCAAGAGGGCGGCGAGCAAGCGAATCATGAAAGGGCCTCGAAGGTGATGAGGGTGGTGCCGGATTCGAGGCGGTCGCCCGTTTGCACGTGTACTTTCGCCACTTTCGCGGCGGCGGGCGCAAGCAAAAGATTTTCCATTTTCATGGCCTCTACCACCACGAGACCCTGGCCAGCCTCCACGGTATCGCCTTCCTTCACTTTGATGCTGAGCACTTTTCCCGGCATGGTGAGGCGCAGCGGCTTGATCGTGCCGCCGGCGGAGGCGGCGCCTTCCGAGAGATCCACGGCGTCGATCTCCATCGAGCCGCCCGGCCAGGAGAGAATGCGTTTATTACGAACGGCGTATACCCAGAAGAGCTGCCGGGCTTTGGCGGAGCCGAGGTAGAGACGTTTGGTTTCGTGATCGATTACGTGAGAGTCGGCGGAGATGCGGGAAGCGGTCTCCTCGCTGCCTTCGCGCTTTACGAGATATTCACCGCCCGGACCGTTCTTCAGCTCGAACTGCTGTCCGCCGGGAAGAGTATAGGCTTTATCGGACATGAGTCATCCTCCACCAGGCCGAAGCTTCGGGTTGCGCGGGAACTTTTTCTTCGGTGCTCGCGAGCAAGGCCAATAGTTCCCTGAGCTCGGCTTCCGATTCGATTCCGGGCGGAAGCTCTTTCGGATTCGCGAGCTGCTCGGTTTCTTGGGCGATAAAGCCGGTAGTATAGATTCCGCTCCGGAAAATTTTATTTTCCATCACGCGGCGAAGGAAAGCTAGGTTGGTTAAGCAGCCGGCCACGCCCGTTTCGCCGAGCACGCGGGCCATGCGGCTCACGGATTCCCCGCGGGTGCGGCCCCAGGCGCAAAGTTTCGCAATCATCGGATCGTATTCGAGGGGAATGGTTTGCCCGGCGTGCATCGCCGCGTCTACGCGCACGAAGGGGCCTCCCGGGAGCACGAGCTCTTTCACGGGGCCTGGCGAAGGGAGGAAAGTGAAGGGATTTTCGGCGTAGAGCCGGCACTCGATGGCCGCGCCGTTGAGCTTCAGCTCTTTGGGGTCGAAGGAAAGCTTATTTCCCGCGGCCACCAGGATCTGTTCTTTTACGAGGTCAATGCCGGTGATCATCTCCGTTACGGGATGCTCCACTTGGATGCGCGTATTCATCTCGAGGAAATAAAAGTTCCGGTCGCCGTCCATCACGAATTCCATGGTGCCGGCATTGGTATAGCCGATGCGCTGGGCACCCTGAACGGCCACGGCAAATAATTTCTCGCGGATATCGTCGTGCCCCACGAGGAACGGAGAGGGCGCTTCCTCGATCACTTTTTGGTGGCGGCGCTGCACGGAGCATTCGCGCTCGAAGAGGTGAGCCACGTTGCCGTGCTCGTCGGCGATGATCTGTACTTCGATATGGTGGGGATCCTTGGCGTAGCGCTCGAGGAATACCGAGCCGTCGTTGAAATAATTGAGGGCCTCGCTGCGCACGGATTCGAAAAAATTCTCGAGCTCTTTGTCGGAGTTGGCCACGCGCATGCCCTTGCCGCCCCCGCCGGCCGCGGCTTTGAGGATCACGGGGAAGCCGATCGTCTTGGCGATTTTTTTCGCCTCGGCCAGGGTTTCGATCGCGCCGTCGCTGCCGGGCACGATGGGCACGCCGGCGGCCTTCATCGCGGCGCGGGCGCGGAGCTTGTCGCCCATGAGGTCGATCGCGTCGGGGTTGGGGCCGATGAATTTAATTCCGGCCTTGGCGCAAGCGCGGGCGAAATCGGCGTTTTCGGAGAGAAATCCGAATCCGGGATGCAGGGCATCGGCCTTAGTGGCCGCGGCGGCGGCGAGAATTTTTTCGGGCACGAGATAACTTTGCTTCGCTTCGCTTGCACCGATAGGCACGGCCTCGTGGGCGAGGAGCACGTGGGGCGAATCGCGGTCGGCATCGGAATAAACGGCCACCGTTTTCAATCCCAGTTCTTTGGCGGCGCGGATCACGCGGATGGCGATCTCGCCCCGGTTCGCGATCAGAATTTTTTTGAACGGCATCTTCACGGTTGTACTCACAGTGGAATATTTCCGTGTTTGCGAACCGGCCGCGCTTCGCGTTTTCCCCGGGTAGCTTCCAGCGCGGCGGCGATTTTCCGGCGCGTATCCTTGGGATGAATCACTTCGTCGAGGTACCCGAGGCCGGCGGCGCGGTAGGGGTTGGCGAAGGTATCGCGGTATTCTTCCACCAATCTCGGCGCCGAGGCGGGATCCTTGGCGATCTTCTCGCGGTGGAGGATGGAGATCGCGCCTTCGGGGCCCATCACCGCGATCTCGGCATTGGGGAAAGAGAAATTAAAATCGGCGCGGATATGCTTGGAGGCCATCACGTCGTAGGCGCCACCGTAGGCCTTGCGCGTGATCACCGTGATTTTTGGCACGGTGGCTTCGGCGTAGGCGTAGAGGAGCTTCGCGCCGTGGGTAATGATTCCACCGTATTCCTGGTCGGTGCCGGGGAGAAAGCCGGGAACATCCACGAGGGAAACGAGGGGTATATTGAAGGAGTCGCAGAAGCGGACGAAACGGGCGGCCTTCCGCGAAGCATCGATATTTAGGCAGCCAGCCAAGTGCATGGGCTGGTTGGCCACCACGCCGAGCGGGCGGCCGTTGATGCGGGCAAAGCCTACCACGATATTGCGGGCGTAGGCCGCGTGCACTTCGTAGAAGCTCCCTTCGTCCACGATATCGTCGATAAACGTCTTCACGTCGTAGGGTTTTTGCGAAGTATCGGGGAGGGCGGCGAGGATGCGGTTCGTGTCGCGGTCGCTCGGTTCCGCGTTCGGGATCGCGGGCGGCAAATCGCCGTTGTTCAGGGGTAAATAGGAAATGAGCTTTCTCACCTGGCGGAGGGCGGTGGCGTCGTCGGGGGCCACGAAGTGCGATACGCCGCTGGTTTCGGAGTGGGTGTGCGCGCCGCCGAGGGTTTCTTTCGTCACTTCTTCGTGGGTCACGGTCTTGATCACGTCGGGGCCGGTCACGAACATGAAGCTCGTGCGTTCCACCATATAAATAAAATCTGTGATCGCCGGAGAATAGACCGCGCCGCCCGCGCAGGGGCCCATCACCACGGAAATCTGCGGCACCACGCCGGATGCCTGCACATTACGCCAGAAAATCTCGGCATATCCGCCGAGGGCTTCCACGCCTTCTTGAATCCGCGCGCCGCCCGAATCGTTGAGTCCGATCACCGGGGCTCCGTTTTTCAGGGCGAGGTCCATGAGCTTGCAGATCTTGGCCGCATGCGCGCCCGAAAGCGAGCCGCCGAATACCGAAAAATCCTGGGAATAAACGTACACGATACGGCCATCGATCTTGCCGAATCCGGTAACCACCCCGTCGCCGAGCGGAGTATTTTTTTCGAGCTCGAAATTCGTGCACCGGTGGGTAACGAAGCGGTCCAATTCCTGAAAAGAATTTTTGTCGAGGAGCAGCTCGATGCGTTCCCGGGCGGAAAGCTTTCCGTCTTTATGCTGTTTTTCCACGCGTTCTTTGCCGGCGGGAAATTCGCTCTGCGCAAGTTTGGCTTCAAGGGCCGCGAAGGCCTGCTGTTGGGTTTTCGACATGCCGATAACGATAGGCGAAATAGTGTAGGAAGGAAGCGAGCACCGCGTCGAGGGCGGGCTAGGTGGGGCAGGTCCGATAAGGTAAAATAAAGTTAATAAATTCAATTATTTACGTGTCATGCCCGAGGGGCGCCCGCTCAAGTTTCACCGGAGAAGCGCCGATAAATAGCTAGGCCCCCTGGAGAACGAATGCCCCTGAAGTTTTTTGCCAAATTTAGCGCCGTAGCGTTGCTCTTGAGCGCGGTGAGTGCGCACGCGCAGGAAGCTCCTAGCGCCGCCGTCGCCCCCGTGGAGCACGCCGCGGCTCCGGCGGAAAGCCCGGCCGCCGGGGAAGCCGGCTGCCGTCGCTTGTATTCCCGGATCAGCTATAAGCAGAATTTTTCCGTGGTGCGGAAATACATTCCGGGATTTGTGGAAAAGGCAAACGCCCGGGTAGTGGAACTCGAGCAGATAAAAGTAAAAGACATCTTTCCTGCCGAAACCGAAGTGCCCGATGGATTCCGGGCCATGAAAGCGATGCCCAAGAGCAATAAAGTGATTTTGAAAAAATACCGCGAAGCCTTCGACGAGCTGATGGAGCGGCGGGTGGCAGCCGGGCTTTTTCCTCGCCAAGAATTAGTGGCCTACCGCAAATGGCTAAGGGAAATGTATAACGGAAATGCCTATCCCAAGATCGACAGCGATCAGATCCTTAAGGGAATCCGGGGAAATGAATTTCTCGCCGAATACTTCGACCAGCAGTTCGTGCGGCTCTATGTAGTGGAAGGAAAGGGGATCACGATTTCCAACCTTCCCCACTACCTTGCTTCGGAATACCCAGGGCTTTATAGCCGGATCAAGAGCTTGGCCGTCGCCAAGGGCGAAAAAATCGGCAAGTTTCTCTATGGCTGGGCTAAGCCGGTGATCGCGTTCGGCACCGCCGTTCCCCTTTATGAAATGGGTACCTCTTTCATCGCGCCGCTGGTTAATCCAGTGAAAAAAGTGGGTACCGATAAGACCAAAGAGGCCGGCGAGTTCGTTCAGGAACAAGTTTCGAAGTTGACCACCTCGCGCCCTGAAAAGGCCACCGAAAAAATTGCCGCCCTGCAAGCGCTGCAGAAAGAAATATTGGATGAAAAATGGAAAGGCCTCTCGCGGGCAAAGGTTCGCGAAAGAATGGACGACATCGAAAAAGGCTATCTCGCCAATCTTCCCGATTTCCATAACGTGGTTCTCAGCATCGAAAAGAATTTCGACGAAAAATGGGTGGCCGCCCTGAAGGAGAAGGTGCTGACCATTCCTTCCCTGCGCTCCAGCTACGATGCGAAACGGCAAACGCTCGACGTGCTTACCGCCCTAACGGAAAAAAGCGGAACTCCGCCTACTGGTGACGACCTCGACAAAATAGCTTTCTGGGCGGCGAAGCTCGCGGAGTCGGAAAACGAAATTTCGGACGCGCTCGTGCAATGGCAATTCTATCGTCTGCACGTGGGCAAGGAAAAGCTCGATCCCGTGATGGAAAAAGAATATGGCCGAATGTACGACGATTACGTGCGCATCATGGACATGGAAAATTTCCGTAAAAAACTGGCCGCTACGATGGAACCCTGGATAACGAAACTAGATAGCTGGGAAAAAGGGACTAAGCCATCGGTGGAGAAACCACTGCCGGCGCCGGGTAAAGTGCCGGAAGTTTCACCGGCTGCTTACCCCAATATTGTGCCCTAAAGCGACAAGGGAAAATAGATAACTGGCTTCACTCCCTCGGGAGGAGCCGCGAATTTCACGCGCGCGAATGCTTTTGAAAGGCAGGCCTCGAGCGGGCGATTACGAACCGTGCCGGCTTCCGGTCTCACTTTTTTTACCACGCCGTTCGTCTTTAGGCTGATCTTCAGCATCATGGTACCGCCCTTGGTGGGATTTTTTTCTTGGCAGGCCACGAGCTTATCCATATTTTGGTAAATGGTTTTCTTCACGTTGCACTCGCCCCAGGCGTCGCCGGCGGCGGAATTGGAGAGGCACTCGTCGGTGCTGGGCTCTTGGGCGTCGTTACTTGATTTTGATCCGGCACAGGCGGTGAGAAAAAAAAGAGAAAGAAGCAATAGCGCGCGCATGGGGATCCCCTTGGTCCGGCTGATAGTTCACAACAACGTTTCTTTGTTTATAAGGATAGCACGAACCGGCGAAGCGTCAGCGTCTTTCATTCGCAGCGGCAAAGCGACCAGGGTGTACACGCCTTCCGTTACCTGTTCCAGCGTGATTCCCTCGAGCACGGCGAGATTTCTGCGGTGCAGCGCCTGGTGGCTTTCGAGGGCTTTGGAATCCACGGGATCTACGCTCGGAGTGTCGATACCCACGAGCATAGCGCCGCGGTCGGCGAGGAACTCGATCAGCTCGGGCGAGAGAGAATTGAAATCATTGTTCCATTGATCGGGATCGGGAAAAGAATTTGTTTTGAAGAGCACGCGGGGGGCGAGCGGGATTCTTCCGTTCAAATGCTCGATTCCGATACGGGCACCACGGGGAAGCTTTACGGCGATCACTTCACAGTCGCCCAGGTAGGATTCGAGGGGCCGCGCCTCCACGCCTTTTCCCTCTTTATGATAATGATTGCCGGCGTCGGCGTGCGCGCCGATATGCAGCGTGGAACGAATGGCCGAGAGGGTGAGGTGGTGGCCTTTTTTCGTGTCCATCGAAACTTCGCGGGAAAAAGGCACGTCGCCGGGAAATACGGCCGTCTTCTCGGAAATCACCGGGCTGATGTCCCAAATCTTCATACGCGCGCAATCACTTTGAATTCCACGGCGATCGGCGTGGGCAGGGATCCCACTTCGATCGTGGTGCGGGTGGCTTGGATTTTCGCGAAGTGCTCCGCGTAGATTTTATTGAACGTGGGGAAATCTTTCTTCATGTCGGTGAGAAAAACCTGCACGTCCACGATTTTATCGAGGGAAGATCCGGAAGCTTCGAGGATGGTTTTCACGTTGGCGATCACTGAGCGGGTCTGTATTTCCACATCGTAGGAAAGGATTTGTCCACTGCTATCGAGCTTCACTCCGGGAATCTCTTTTTTTCCGCGTTCGCGGGGCCCTACGCCCGAGAGAAACAGGAATTCTCCTTCGCGGCGCGCGTGGGGATAGGCGCCCACGGGTTCGGGGGCTTTGGCGGCATCCACGATTTGGTTTTCGCTTTTCGTTTCTTTGGGTGCCAGGGGAACGGATTTCACTTTTCCCTTGGGGCTCAGGGAAACGAGGGTGGCGCCGGTTCCCCACACGGGTTCGTAGCCGAAAACTTTGCCCGAAAACTCGTTCGTCTCGCCGCAGATCCCGTCGAGCCACCAGATTCCTTTGAAGCCCATATCGCCGTTGGCTTCGCGGCCAAAATCGCGGGCTACTTGCGCGGTATCTTCGAGGCGGCCTTCGCCGAGGAGCTCCACGATCTTGCGGTTCCACTCGTCGTCCTTGGCCGAAGAAATACGATCGTCTTTCGCCGCGATCTCTTTCACGAAGTAGCGATTCGAGAGCGCCGAGACCAAAACCACCACGGCGCGTTTGCCCGATTTCTCGAGCGCACGCAAGCCCGCGCGGCCTAGCTCGATCGTCTCATTTTTTTCCGCGTACATATTGCAGCTCACCATGGCGGCGGGTAAGCGGTTATTCGGGTTCAGCAGTTTCTGGGCCACGATGGTGCCCGTATCGATCGGGAATCCGCGGTAGTTCGCCAGCATGGTGTGGTGGCCGGCGGCTTTTACCTCGGCAGCGTAGGCTTTGGCGAATTCCACGTCGCATTTGAATTTGTAGGGCATGGAGCCGAGATCGTGGAAGTTTTGGTCCACGTGCACCCATTCTGGATTGGGATCGGTTTGGAAAGTATAGCCGAGCACCGAGAGCCACTGGGTGGAGTAGTAGAGAATCAAATCGGCCTCGGTGGATTCGATTTCTTTCCTGGCCTCGGCGTAGGCAGCGTGGAGTTTTTTCCAGCCGGGATTTTGCTCGGGACTGAGAAGGATTTGCGGGTGACCGGGCACCACCAGGGCTTTTACGATCATTGCGCGCCCCTCGTTTCTTGGTTCCATTCCACCACCGCGTTGCCGGTGCCGATCACGGAACCGTAGCCGTGCACGATGCCGGGGTAGGTGGGCACGTCGAGCGCCGAGAGCATCCAGGCGAGCGCGCCGGCTTTCACTTCGGCCGAGGCCATATCGATGAACTCCGGGAGCACGGCGAGCAATTCCTTGGCGCGGCCTTCGCGCATGAGCTTGATCATCTGCATGTCCCACAGGTATTGCCCGTGGTGGTAGACGTGTTCAAAGCTCATGTCTTCAGGAATTTCGGGCTCGCTCGTAAAGTGGCGGTGCGAGAGGGAATTCGACGCAAGCAGCACCGCGCGGCGCCCGGTTTTCTCGATCGCGTGCTTCGTGGCCTGGCCAAGCTTCATCATCTGCTCCTGGCCTACTTCGTTAGAGAAATAATAGGGAGAATTATTGGAAGAAATCGAGACGATTGGAATATCCCAGGCCGGATTGATGAGATGGAGGGAGCAAATCGTTCCGTAGTCGATGCGGAAATCAGGATTCTTCATCACCTTCGTGATCATGCCTTGGGCTTCGATTTGCTTGGCGATCTCGAGGGAAAGCTCCACATCTACTTTCAGGTCGTAGTTATAGCGAAAGAGGTGGGGGAAAATCGGATCCACCGAGAGGCCCTTGAATTTTTCCACGCCGAGCACGTGGTGGCCCACCATCGTCATCCAGTGAGGAGAATGTACGAGCAGTACGTCGGGTTTTAGCGCGAGGATATTCTTCCGGCAGCGCTCATAGGCCCAGCGTAAATTTTCCCAGCCGCATTCCGAGCGCGGCTCGTTCTGTTTTGGATTTTCCCCGTACACGAGGTGGGGCGGGTGGGGGGCTAAAACCCCGGCGACGATTTTTCCTTTTTCGGCCATGGAGAGCACTTTACCTGAAGGAGAGGAAAAGGAATAGTGACGCTAGATTACTTGCAGCGCTGTAGAAGCCTTGCGTTAAATACTAAGTAAGTGAGTTCGCAGAAGAAAATTTTCCATGCGCGAGATTTACCGCGCTTCAATACAAGTTCAGCTCACCCGTGATTGCATCGATTCTCTCGGCCGTATCGGGCCCGATCGCGCAGGCGGTATAGGTAGGTTCGCCGTGAAATTCCGTGCGGCCACTATCCCTCACCAAAAAACTATACACTCCGGCGGCCTTCGCCTTCGCGTGGAAGCTAAGCAAATCCGCTTCGCTCGTAACCTGCAGGCAAATCTTTCCCATGCCGAACTGAATCCATTCCTGCGTGGCCGCGTCGAGAGTGACCGAAGCCTCCGAAGAAGGCATCTGCGCCCGCAATTGCTCGATCAGAAATCCCATCGAGGCGTGTGACCCCTGCGCGATTTCTTTTCCCCGGCGCATATTGAGATCGCGGCGGATCAGGATCACCTGTTTCACTTGATCACGAGCTCCACGAAGGGGTGAGGGGAGCCGGTCATGGGCTCGTAGATTTTCTGTTCCGGATGGTAGATGAACGTGCGTTCGTAGTTCACGGTGCTCACCACTTTAGGATTCGCTTTGGGGTCGAGTCGCTCCATCGTCACGGAGAGCTCGAGGTCCTTAATCCCATCCTTATCGAGGTCGGGGAAATTGATTTTTAGGCAGCCCTCTTTATAGGTGAGGCCCTCCTCGCCCTTGGCGATGGCGCGCAGGTAGAGATTGGCTAAATGGAAGGTGCCGATATTTTTGTCGATGGCGCCGAGCTTTCCTTCGGCCACGAACTTTTTCCCCACGGCGAAATCGATATTGGTCTGGGCGGGAAACCCGGCGGTGGTGAATTTTTTCACCATATCGCAAACCTGTTTGCCCGAAGTGATCTTCGTGGCTACGCGTTTGGGCGGCGCCTTGGATTTGCGTGCCGCGGGCTTGGCGAAGGCAAAAAGAGGAATTAAGAAAAGCAGGAAGAGCTTCATATCTTCACGCTGATGGTTTTCGTTTCGCTGAAAAAATTCAGCGAGTGATCTCCGCCTTCGCGGCCGAGGCCGGAATGCTTCATGCCGCCGAAAGGCATGCCGAGATCGCGGACCATCCAGGAGTTTACCCAGGTGGTGCCCACGTGCAGGGCCTGGGCTACGCGGTGGGCGCGAGAAATATCGCGGGTCCAAACGGAGGCGGATAGTCCGTATTCCACGCCGTTCGCGATCGCAATCGCTTCCTCCTCAGTTTTGAAGGGAATGATACTGGCCACGGGGCCAAAAATCTCTTCCTGGTTCACACGGCAGTTGGGGCCGAGGCCCGTGATGATCGTGGGATTTACGAAATAGCCTTGATCGAAGGGCGCTTCGAGGTGGGGGACGGTGCCGCCGCCTAGAATAGTGCCGCCTTCTTCGGTGGCGAGCTTGATATAGGAGAGAACTTTTTCTTTATGCTCCTTGCTCACGAGCGGGCCCATCTGGGTTTCTTTCAGGGTGGGATCGCCCACGCGGATGAGGCTCGCCGTGCGCGCGAATTTTTCCACGAATTTCTCGTAGATGCCTTCTTCCACCAGGATGCGGGAATTGCAGAGGCAGATTTCGCCTTGGTTCTGGAAGGATGAGCGCACGCTCGTGATCACAGCTTCGGCGAGATCGCAGTCGGCAAAAACCAGCGCCGCATTTTTTCCGCCGAGCTCGAGGCTGGTTTTCTTGAAACGCGGAATCGAGGCCTCGAGGATCTTGCGGCCGGTGGCGGTACCGCCGGTAAAAGAAATGAGTGGCACATCGGGGTGAGCGGCGAGTGCGGCGCCCGCGGTGACGCCGAGGCCGAATACCATGTTCACCACTCCGTGGGGAACGCCCGCCTCGTTGAAGATTTCGCCCATGAGGTAGGCCGTCATCGGCGTGAGCTCGGAGGGCTTGCAAACCACCGTGTTCCCGGCGGCGATGGCCGGCGCGATTTTCCAGGTGAGCAAATAGAGCGGGAGATTCCATGGCGAGATCAATCCGGCCACGCCCACGGGCATGCGGTAGGTGTAGGAGAGGGAGCTCAGGGCCTGCGAGGGCCTCGCGGTTTCTTCGGTGTGCAAAATCTTGGTGGCGAAGTAGCGGAAATTTTGGATGGCGCGGGGGATTTCGATTTCGCGCGCGAGGTGCACGGGTTTTCCCTGGTCGCGGCTCTCGGCGTTCACGAGATCGTCGACGGATTTTTCCATTCGATCGGCAATCGAGAGTAAAACCTGGGATCTTTGCTCGGGGGTGCGTTGGCTCCACCAAGGGAAAATTTTCTGTGCGGCCTTCACGGCGAGGTCTACGTCTGCCGCGCTGGAATCGGGGATCTCGGAATAGATCTCGCCGGTAGCGGGCGCGTAGTTGGGCAAATACTTTCCCGAAAGCGGGGCCTGCTCGTGGCCGTCGATATAGTTAGCTAATTTCAAGTGAACTCCCGGTAATCAAAATTCCAGCGGTCTCTATCCGGATCCCAGTCGTCCCAGGGCTGAATCGAATCCATCTTGGGCCTTAGCGCCGGCGGGATGCAATCCTCTACCAGAAAAGCTTTTTGCCGCTCGAGCGGGTAGGGATTGCGGAAATCAAAACCCAAAACGCCGAGCACGTAGCGGGCTACGTACCAGGTGGCGCGCATGTCCCAGCCGTGGGCGATCTTGATCACTACCCCGAGGCCATCAGGATAGTCCGGGTGCTCGATTGCGAGCCCGAGCAAGCCGTCGGCGCCTTCTTTGGCAATCACGCGGCCTTCGCAGGATTTCATGATCGTGGAATCGAGGCGGTTGAAGCCGCCCACGAGATCCGGGTGCTTCACCATCGCGTCCCAAACCCAATCGTCGTTTCTCTTCGTTACGAGATCGGCCATAAGTCGCGCCATCTCCACGGTAGTCATGGAAATCGTGGGTAATCCGCAACCGTCTTTGGCGATCACTTTGGGTTCCCAATCGGCGCCGAGCACGGTGCGAACCTGGGCGAGGTAGGCGAGGAAAAATTCGTGGTGAGGCCACACATAGCCAACGCGGCTCCAGCCCTTCACGCGGCAGCCACGGAGGATGGCGGCGTGTTCGCCGGAGCAGGAATGATAGAGGCGGCGCGGGCGGCGGCGCTGCTGGCCGAATTGCATCAGCGGCAGCGCGAGCGGGGTTTGCACGAGGCCGAGCTCGCTTTCGGAAAGTACGGAGCTGACTACGCGGATATGTTCGGTGTCGCCGTTATGGGAGGCCACCGAGATGGCTTTCTGTTCCCAGCTCATATCCTCGAGCTCTTTGGCGAAAACCTTCACCATATAGGGCTTCATCATCGAGCGGCCATAGCAGAGCACTTCCCCGCCAAAGGCGTGCACGAGCTTGGTTCCCGAAACCCAGGCAATGGAGCCGTGGATGGTGCATTCAGCCACTCCATTGCGACGGTAGTCCACGAGAGGCACCCATTGGTTTTGCGAGTAAGCGTGGTCGCTCATGGAGGCACTATTCCATGGAGCGAGGCATGACGAGATGCATAAAATGAAAAAGCCCCTGCCCGTGAAGGCAGAGGCGTAAGAAACCCAAGGATTTATTTCGCGATGAAGTAGGGGGCCTTCACGTCGCTCTGGCGATAGAAGAATACGCGTTCGGCAACCGGAACGTCATCTTGGTGGCCGGGAGTAAGAACTTCTTTCGTGGAGAGATTGCCCACGAAAGAGCGCTGCTCGTTGCCACCAATGCGGCGGCGGAAATCATAGGGAAGCTCGGCGTTGGAGTCGGCGAACATACCCAGGCGGTATTTAATGGCGTTGGCCACGTGGTTTCCGATTTCGCGGCAATACTCGAAGCTGGGGGCTACGCAATAGTTGGCGGCGAGGCCTTGCTTCACCATTTCGGCATTCGTGTGCAGCTTGCCTTTGAATACGTGGGCGAGCAGGCGCCCGTGCGCATCGCAGGATTCCGCGGTGTACTCGAGGCGAACCTTGGTGCCTACGGGGAGTAGGTCGGAGAGGAGTTCGGCGGCTTTATCGCCCCATTCGCCCTGGCTCTTGCCCATGAAGTGAGTTTCGGGGGTATCGATGCCCATCATGCGCACCGAGTAGGTGCCGGTGGGGACGCGGATGATCACGGTGTCGCCGTCTACCACGCGGTCTACGCTTGCGTTGACGGGAAGTTCGGTCGCCTTATTGCATTTGAGGCGGTCCGATACGGCAGCGCCGCCGGCTAGAGCAAGGTTTGCGGTGAGAGCTAGAACTAGACTTAGCGAGTAGATCCAATTTTTCGTCATGAATATTCCCCCCTGGAATGAAGTAATCCTCTGCGAGCGCGATCTTTTTGTGAAGAAAAATTCGGTTAGGATTCCATTTAGATGTGACGCGCTGGATGAAAGTTACTATTCATAAAATGAATTTAGAGCGGGATCTCCTTCGAAGTGCGTGGAAAATTTCTCTATAAAATCAACACTGCCGCGCCGCATGAGAAAAAGTTCCCATTTAAATTTCAGGAAATGTCAGGCAATGAAAGCGATTTTTTTGAGGGTGAGTGAGAGGAGTTATGCTTGTTTGATATAAATAAAAATTACTGTAGGCTCGGCGCCACTTTTTCCATGAATTCCCGCATGGAAGAGCGCACTTCCTCGTTGTCGTGGTTATTGAAATCGAACCAGAGCATGAGGCGATCGTCGCGGTGGAAGCGCGTTTCCAGCTCCGCCTTGATTTCGGCCGCGTCGCCCACGAGGGCATTGTCCACGGCATTGCGAATCTTCTCGGGATCAAGGGTTCCCTCGATGGCTTTCCAGTAATTCTCCATCGCGCCCTGGGCACGTGCACGGGCCTTCTCGCGATTTTTATCCAGGAATACGAGCACCGTGCGGGGCATATGGGCGCGGGTCCAACGGCCACCCGCGGGGTGAAAGCTTTTTTGCATCGCCTGGTGCGTGGCTTCGATCTGGGGAGCGGGGGTGATCGAGAGGTTGAATACTCCGCAGGGCAGGAATTTATTGGCGAAGATCTGGGTTTCGAGATCGTGGCAACCGATGGTGAGCTTCAGCAGATCCATGGGGGCTTCGAAGGGAATCACGCCCACTTTATCGAAATTCCAGAAAGCGGGGACTTCGATTTTGTCGGCACCGCCGGCGAGCTTGGCGATTTTTTCCCATTCCTCCTCACTGCGGAAATTTTTGCGCTCGAGGATTTTAGGTGAAATATCCTTCGAGGCGAGCTTCTCTCCCTTGAGGAGACGCAGGAAAATTTCGGTGGCTTCCTGGAAGATCTTTCCCTTGAGCACGGGCCAGGCGGCTTTCTCCAGTTCATTGCGGGGGCGGATGCCGTAGGGCGTATTGGAAAAAGGAAAGCGGCCGGAAGCGAAGCCGATATCGAGAAGGCGTTTCTCGCCGGGATTGAGCGCGTGGAGCGAGAGAAACATGCGGATCGCTTCGGCGTGGGCGATAGGGCCGCCATTGCACTGGATATTGCGGATGGCGGAGCCGATATGGATTTTTTTCGTGCGCGCGAATAAGCGGTGCGCCACCTGGAGCACGTCGGTATTGAGGCCGATCTCGCCCTCGAAGTGGGGCACCACCGCGCCGGGATTTTCTTTTTGGGTCTGGCAGGAGAGGTGGGTTTCGGCCACCCAGGCGGTGCCCACGCCGAGTTGATCGGCGAGCTCGGCCTGGGAGAAAAAATTCTCGAACATCACGCGTTCCGAGGGCGTATAGCCGTTCACGGGAGTTTGGCAGATGGAGAAGAAAACGTCGAAGCGCATGCTATTAAACCGGGCATTTCCCGGGAGTGGCCGCCCCGGCATTCCCGTATCCGCCGCCCACTTCCGTGCGCACGCTCCAGAGCTCGGGGAAGAATCTCAGGCCAGCGCGGCCTGCGAGGAAGGCGTGGCCCGAGCTGCCGCCGGTGCCGGCCTTCATGCCGATCGTGCGCGCCACCATGAGCATATGCACGGAGCGCCAGACGGCGAATTTTTCGTCGAAGTCGAGCATGGTCTCGAAGAGCAGAACCCAATGGTAATTTTCCTGGGGATTCTCGTAGATCGTCTTGATCGTGGCGATGAGCTCGGGAGATTCGGTCCACGGCAGGCTCACGTCGCGATTCAGTAGGGACTCCGGAATCTTGAAGCCGGAGCGGCTTAGCAGGCGCACGAACTCATCGTGCACGCTCGGTTCTTTGAGTAGGTCTTGCAGCTGGCTCTGCATGGATTTTTCTTTGGCGAAAAATTCCAGGAAAAAAGCTTCGCGGATGCCATAGGCGAACTCGATCACGCGGAACTGGATGGACTGGAAGCCGGAAGCGGGGCGGAGGTTATCGCGGAAGCCCGCGAACTCCACGGGTGTGAGGGTGTTTAGCAAATTGATCTGCTTCACCATCAGATCCATAATGCCCACGAGGCGACGGAATTTTTTCAAGGCCCGGGAAACGGAATTGGCGCGGAAATCCTCGATGAGGCCAGCCGTTTCGTGGCGCATTTGCTTGAACCAGAGCTCGGCGGCCTGGTGGATGATGATGAAGAACATTTCGTCGTGGTGGGCGGGGTCGGAAAGCTCTTTTTGGAGGCCGAGCAATTCGGGCACCTTGAGGTAGGAGTTATAGTTCAGTTCTTTCAGCTCCAAGTTGTCGTATTTCGACATCGAGTATCCCTTCTTGAAATCACGCTGGCCTGACACTAGAGTGGGGGAAGATGAATCTTACTTCCTTAGCTGACGCCCTTTTTCAGGCCCGCCTCTCGGCCTCGCCGGTGGAACCGCTCACCGCCCAGTTTCCCGGAATCACGATCGGCAACGCCTACTCCGTGTCCGAGATTAACCTCAAGCGCCGCCTCGAGCAAGAAGGCCTGACCCTCGTGGGGAAGAAAATCGGCCTTACTTCTAGGGCAGTGCAGAAACAATTGGGCGTGGAAGAGCCCGATTTCGGCTACCTCACTTCCGACATGAAGATTTCCTCGGGCGGAAGCCTTTCCCGCGCCAAGCTCCTTTTGCCCCGGGTGGAGGGCGAGGTGGCCTTCGTGCTCAAGAGCGACTTGATAGGCCCCGGCATAACGATGCAGGATGTGATCCACGCAACGGACTATATTCTTCCCTCGATCGAGATCATTGATTCCCGCGTGCGCGACTGGAAAATCAAGATCCAGGACACGATCGCCGACAACGCCTCTTCTTCGCACTTTGTGCTGGGCACGGAAAAGCATTCGCTTTCCTCCCTGGATTTAACCCTCGCCAAGATGAGCCTGAAAATTAACGGGGAAATTCTTTCCACCGGCACCGGCGCGGCTTGCCTCGATCACCCTTGCCTGGCGGTGGCCTGGCTTGCGAATGCGCTCGGAAAATTCGGGGTGGCACTGAAAGCCGGTGAAGTGATTCTTTCCGGCGCCTTTGGGCCGGTGATGCCGGTGAAGGCGGGCGATAGGGTAGACGTGGAAATCGCTGGTCTCGGAAACGTGCACTGTTTTTTTGGAGAATAGAATGAAGGCGCAAGAAATCGCGGGAATATTGTTCGCGGCGGAGCAAACGGGAAAGTCCGTAATTAAGTTTACGGTGGAAGAGCCGAGTTTTTCGCTCGGTCAGGGCTACGAAGTGCAGCGCTTGCTCATGGCCCTTCACCTCAAAGGCGGCGCGCGGATCGTTGGCCGCAAGATGGGAATGACCTCCAAGCCCAAGATGGAGCAAATGGGAATTGATAGCCCTATCCACGGCTTCCTCACCGACCGCATGCAAATAGCGAGCGGCGCGACGCTCACGCTCGGAAGAAGAATTCATCCTAAGGCCGAACCCGAGATTGCCTTCGTGAT
Source organism: Bacteriovoracia bacterium (assembly GCA_050246755.1). GTDB lineage: Bacteria > Bdellovibrionota > UBA1018 > CAIPTA01 > CAIPTA01 > JAKFYM01. The sequence goes on along the minus strand of JBFWVL010000001.1, from coordinate 353,950 downwards.
GGGTAAAGAGCTGCATGGCAATCCTTCCGAAGCCGAAGCCATTGCGGCGATCGAGAGCGTATGCGGGGCGATCGAAGTGATTGATTCTCGTTTCGAGAATTTTGATTTCGCCCTGCCCGACGTGGTGGCCGACAACTGCTCCTCCTCGGCCTTCGTGCTCGGTACGGTAAGGAAAAAACCGGGGGAACTCGAACTAAAAAATATCGGTATCACGCTCGAAAAAAATGGAGCGGCCGCGCAAAAGGGGTCTTCGGCCGCCATTCTGGGGAATCCCCTGCTTTCGCTGCTGGAGCTCGTGAAGCTACTGGGCGCCATGGGCGAATCTTTGCCGGCCGGATCCATCGTGCTCGCGGGCGGCGCCACCGCGGCCGTGGCTTTTCGTGCGGGCGATACGGTGAGTGCCACGTTCGATCAATTGGGTAAGGTGGAGTTTCTCGCTAAATAGTGTCAGGCACCTTTAGTTAAGAGGTGCGTCATTCTCCACCCTCTACCGTTTAAAAAACCGCCTATTTCCTCTCTGTAAAGTTCGGGGCTTTAGGTGTCGATAGGACGGTAATGAGAATCAGTATTTTCCTTTTTGCTCTCGCGGTAGGTGGGATGGCGGAAGCCGGCGCGGCCCGCACTCGCTCTCTATTCACGCCCGCCCAGGAGCGCCGCGTGCTTGAAGGCATCCAAGAGGCTTGCAATAATACTTGGTGCGAAGGGGATATTGGCTACGATTTCAAAAAATTTCACTGCGAAAATAAAACCTGCACGCTCGATTTAGACATGCTCACCTACACTAAATACGACGCGAACGGGCACCCGGATCTGCAGTCGGGCAAGCACCACCCGGTTACCTGCACCTTTGCGCCGGTACGCCGCCTCCGGGATGTTTTGAGTCCATACCGTATCTACGTTTCCAATAAGTATTTCGTTTCGCTCGCCACCTGCATCGACCAAAACGCTTCGAAGATCTATAATGAGGATGCTCCGGTGGAAGCGCCTGATACCGCTGTTCCCGCAAATCCCGAGTCTATCGGTCCTATTGCCCCCATTCCTCCTATCCCGTTGCCCGTAGAGTCGGGCGATAAGCCGCCTCCCGGCCCGTTCGGGATTTTCGAGACCGTCTTCCCAGTGCAACAACCCTAAATTTTCCCTTAAACGCTTCCGATGAGTTAGGCATGACTTCTCGTCGTGAAAACGGCAGTTTTGCGATTCTGGCCGTACTGGCTTTAGGCGCCTGCGCCCTGATAGGCGGGCTCTATTATATTGCTTCGAGTGCTTCGGGGCCCAAAGTGGCGGCGGTTCGTCCGGAGGAAATGTTTGATCGCCTGCGTGAGCAGGCGGAGAAGGCGCTCAGCACTCCGGAAGCAGTGAGCGTGAGCGTGCCGCGCAACGGAAACTCTTTTTCTTGTCTCTTCTCCGCGCTCGGCGATTGTTCCGGCAAAGGAACGAACTTTTTACTCTATGAAACGGGCGAGGCTTCGGCCCAGCCGCTCAGCCAAATCGGTCTGGATTCGGGGCTGACCGCGGATGGATTCGGCTGCCGCGGATTTCCGAGCGCCGCTTGTCCGCTGCGCGTGGAAGCCAGCTGGGAGCCGGTTTGCGCGGCCGGCGGGCGCTGCGAAAATACCAAGAGCATGCACGTGAAGGTGAGGGTTACGTTCAACGACGGGGCCACCAAGGCGCCGCTCGAATGGGAAAAAGTAGGTTTATTTAGTCCGCCCATTCAGCTTTCGCAGAATGTCACCTGCGAGCGCGGTGGCGGCGTTTGGGCCAATACCGAGTGCCTCACGCCCGAGCAAGCCTCGGCGCGGAGCATTGCTTCCTCGCGGAGTCCTCGCGTGGCCGCCGACACTTTTGCGACCGCGCAGGCGGAGGCCGCCGCCAATCCCGTGCCGATTACGCCGGATTCACCCGATCAGTATATTTGCCCGAATCAGATCGTGGTGCAGGGAAATTACTATCCGGTGGATTTCATTTCGGCCGGCCGCGGCCAGGTAAAGGTGCCCGCGATGAATGGCTGCCCCGCCGACGACATCTTCATTTTTCAGTGCAACCGCAAGGAGCCCGCGCAATTCGAGAGTGAAGGGCAGTGGATCCAAACGGAAGCCGTGATGGCCGGGGCGGACTGCCAGTCGCAGATCGGCAATGGCGGGGCTCCCTCCAGCGGCTATGAGCGCCGTTAGCCAATAATATCAAATAGTTGCGCCCTAGGGGAAAAACGGTCAAACCCCTCGAGAGGATTAAGGAAAAACCCGATAAGTAGCTTAGGAGGGACGCATGAGAATTTTATTGGCCGTACTCGCATTTGTTTCGCTTACCGGCGCGGCGCCCACGAAGAGCAATTATTCCGGCGTTCCGCAAAAGCGCGAAGCCCTCGGTTCCACCCAAGAAGTGCAGCCCGTACGCGAAGAAAGCGTGAAGCCCGAGGAAGTGTATAAGCACGGCGTGCAAGAAGTGGGCATCATCGCCACCGACACCGGCTACCTGCCCGCGAAAATTTTCGTGCGCCGAAATATTCCCGTGAAACTTTTCGTGACCAGCGCTTCCGCGCGCAAGCTCTGCTTCATGATGGACGATTTCAATCTCCGCAAAGGAATTTCCAACCAGGCCGTGGAGCAGATGAGCTTTCTGCCCACCAAGCCGGGGCAATACCGTTTTTACTGCCCCGTGCAGGAAATCGAAGGGCAAGTAATTGTCCGCGATTAGCGTAGCGCCAGGCGACCAAAGAGGTGACCGTTGAGTGTTTTCGACCAGAGTATAGCGACCTTCCTCGCTCCGATTAAAGACTTCCTCGCCGACCCTACGGTGAGCGAGGTGCTGATCAATGGCCCATCCGAAATCTGGGTGGAGCGTAAAGGTAAGCTCGAGCTCATGGAAGGCGCCAAGTTCCATGACGAAACTTCCCTGCAGGCCGCGGTCCGCAATATCGCGCAGTTCGTGAAACGGAAGATCGACGCAGAAAATCCAACCCTCGACGCGCGCTTGCCCGATGGCTCGCGTATTCACGCGGTATTGCCGCCCGCCGCCCGTGCCGGCACCACGGTGGCCATTCGTAAGTTCTCCAAAGCCGCCGAGATCACTTTCGACAAATTTATTTCCTTCGGCACCATGAGCGCCGACGGCGCCGACTTCCTCAAGCTTTGCATTTCGCTGGCCAAGAATATCATCGTCTCGGGCGGTACCGGCTCTGGTAAGACCACCATCCTCAACTTGCTCGGCGGCCTCATGCCCAAAGACGAGCGCCTGATGATCGTGGAAGACGCCTCCGAATTGCAGATCACCGCCGAGCACGTGGTATGTTTCGAAACCAAGGCCGCCAACCACGAAGGAAAAGGAGCGCTCACGATCCGCGATCTCGTGCGCTCCGCGATGCGGCTCCGCCCCGACCGCATCATCGTGGGGGAAGTGCGCGGGCCCGAGGCTCTCGATTTGATCACCGTAATGAATACCGGCCACGGCGGCTCGATGGGCACCACCCACAGTAACAGCCCGATGGATTGCCTCGTTCGCTTGGAAACCCTCGCGATGATGGGCGATACCACGATTCCGTTGGCCGCCCTTCGCCGGCAGATTGCCGGCGCCGTGCACATCGTGATCCAGGCGAAGCGCTACCACGATGGTTCCCGTAAGCTTTCCCATATCTCCGAAGTTCTTGGCGTAGACGAGCATGGAAAATATACGACCCAGGATATTTTCCGTTTCGAGCAGACCGGGATCGCCGAAGACCATAAGATCCTCGGCGGGATGCAGCCCTGCGGAAATATTCCTACCTTCTTCGACGAAATCGCCGTGAACGGATTCAATTTCCCCATCGAAAAATTTGCCCTCCCCGGCGGGCGTTACAATCCTTTCCGTGGAGAAATTCCCCTGAAGGGATCACCGGAAGCCGCGGGCCATGCGTTGGCCTTGAGTGCGGCCCAGAATCAGGGGCATGCCGCGAAGCCGGCACCGGCCGCCGTTCCGCCTGGGCTCGCGCATTTAACCCCGGCGCAGATGCAAGCTTTGCAGGCGGCGGCGGTAAAAGCGGGGATGACGCTCGCGCAGTACCACCAGCATTTACTGGCCCAGCAGCGCGCGAAAGCCGCGGCCGCGAAAAAAGCCGGGTAGTTTTTACCTCCGACGTCGGAGGTAGCGTTCGGAAAACGAACAAGTTTTGCGGCGCCGCAAATTTACGGCATATCAAACACGAGAAACTCGGAACCCTTCGTCCACTGGATCACGAGCATCTCCACGCCCGTGATCGCCGCGCCGTCGCCTTTTCCCAGAGTGGCGCCTTCCGCGCGCACCTCTCCGCTCACCACTTGAATCCACAAGTGGCGGTGGGGGAAGGTTTTCAAATGTTTCTCGCCTTCGGCCTGGGCCTTGGCCACGTATAGGTCCACGTCTTGGTTTAGCGTAACTGAATTGGCGCGGCCCGAACGGGAAGCCACGAGAATCATATCGCTGCAGGAAAAATCGTTGGCGAATTGCTTTTGCTCGTAGCTCGGTGCCACGCCGAGTTTCTCGGGCAGGATCCAGATTTGGAGCAGGTGGGTGCTCACGCTGGGGTCGCTATGCTCGGAATGCTGCACGCCGGTGCCCGCGCTCATGCGCTGCACTTCTCCGGGGCGGATCACTTCAGAATTACCCATGCTGTCCTTGTGCTTGAGCGAGCCTTCGATCACGTAGGTGATGATTTCCATATCGCGGTGGCCGTGGGTGCCGAAGCCTTGCCCGGCGGCGATATGATCCTCGTTGATCACGCGGAGCACGCTATAGCCCATATGCTGGGGATCGTAGTAATCCGCGAAGGAAAAGGTGTGGTGGGAGTCCAGCCAGCCGTGGTTGGCGTGGCCGCGTTCATTGGATTTACGAATGGTAATCATGGCCGAGACAATACTGCGCCTGCCTAAATGAAATCAATACGCGCCTAGGTTAAACGGCCGCGTTAACGGCCGAAGATATTGCGGAAGAAGTCTTCCACGGGATTAGTTTCCACCGGCGCGGGAGGAGGAGCCGGCTGGCCCGGTTTACGGGGCACGGGTACCGGCGCGGCGCCCAATACTCCGGGAGGTCCCCCGATAGATCCCGCGGGCGGGATGGCGGTGAGGGGAGTGGCGGGGGTTACGGTGCCATTATCTTCGTGAATTTCCCCGTGCCAGTAGTCGTCGACGTTCTTCAGCGGCACCCAAAGCGAATTGTAATAACTCTGGTAGCGAGAAGTGTCGCCGAGAATATTATGAATGGCCGTCAGCACTTCTCCCGCCACGATCTTATTGGCCTGGGGAAAAGAAGCCAGGCGGGCCAAGAGAGCCACTTTATCGTCGGATGGGATGAAGTTGATCAATTTTGCCATAGCTTCGAGCACGTCGTATTCGGGATTCAGGGCGAGAATCGATTCGGCGATCCCGGGGCTGAGCAATTTATTTTTTAAACCCGATTCCAGCATCATCCTACGGTAGCTGCGCGCGAGCATGCGCGAGGTCTGGGAAGTGCGGGGCAGGGGCTTTTTGAGCTCGTCGAGAATACGGGCTTCGATTTCGGTCTGCACGGCCGGCACGGTTTTGCCGGTCATGCTGTTATAGAATTTGTAGTAGTCGATCTTGCGCATCACGCCCAGCTGCTTGGAAGCGATTTTGGTCTCGAGGAAAGTTTTCACCGTGGGGTGGGTTTTCATTCGGTCGAGAATGGCCTGGGCGAATTGGCTCTTCTTCTTGCGGCCGTCCTCGCTTTTGTCCACGGCGGCTTGCTTGAGGGCCTGATTGCGCAGGTCCACGAGGGAATTGAACGCGTAGGGCAAGAGCTCGGGGCGCGCATTGAGCACGTCGAGCACGGCGTTCAGCTTGCCCATGTCCGCGCTGCGGCCGGCGGCTTTGAGCTGGCAGTCGAGGCCCTTCATGGTTTGCACGGCCTCATTGCCCGAGGAGCTGAGAGGGGTGAAGGCGGTTAGGTCTGGATTATCGAAGGCGTAGCGGTCGTTGAGCTTTCCCTTAGTGCCGTGGGCGATCCAGGCGGTGGTGGAGAGCTCTTCGCATTTCTGTTCTTCCTTGCCGAAGCGCGCGAGCGCGAGGAGCACCCCATCCATATAGCGGGCGGCGGAATCGGCGGTGATCGTGGGAGACAAAGGGGATTCCTTAGGAAAATCGTTTTGCGCGTCTAGGATCCGCGACATGTGCGCGATGTGGAAAAGCATTGAGTACTGGCTATTGGCTTTTTCGCCGGGAGCGGTCTGGGTCCAGCCGAAAAGCTTGGCCGAGGGAAAGAGGCGAAGGTAACGCGAAGAGAGGGGATTATCCTGGTCGAGGGTATTGGTGAATTCGTTGTTGAGCTGGGCGTAGTTTTGCCCGAGCTGATCGTCGTCGAGCACTCCGCCCACGCGGTTCGTGTGGTGGTCGGGATTGAACCGCTCATCGCCTTCTTGCCCGGCCACGATCGTGCCCACGCCTAAGGTGCGGCAGCCTTCGAGCCAAACGGCGTTGATATTGCGAAAAAAATCGGCGTGTTTGGGATCGCAGGAAAGAGCTTCCATCACGTCCATCTCGAGGCGCTGCTTATCGTAGGCCCGCTTGCCTCCGTAGGATCCGGTATGGTGGCCCGAGATCACGAGGCCTTCGCACTTCGTTCCGCTCTCCACCATCTTGCGGAAGGCGGTATTGGGGATTGCTTCTTTTTTATTGGCGATGGTGTCTTTATCGGGCTGGAACTCGATCACGTTGATCTTCACCGCCGAGTTGGCGTTGAGCTTGTTCATGAAGCTCTTGGTGAGATCGTACTCGTCGGATTTATTCAGCGAAAAATAGCAGATATTGAATTCCGCTTTTTTTGCGGCTTCGGGGGCGGCGGAGGTCGTGCCGGCAGAGGCCGAAAGCAAGAAGGAAGAGATCGCGGCGGTGGTGAGAGGTTTGAGTTTCATTTTATCTTCCGATGGTGATGCCCACGCTCTTGCGGCGCTGATCGCTGGATTCTGGTCTCGCGGCGTCCATGGTGCGGAGGCAGCCTTCGTAGCCGTTATCGCCTTTTTTATAAATCATCCCGAGCTGGTCCGTGCAGTTTTGGCCGGCCACGATTTTTCCTTTTCCGTCCACTTCGGAGGCTTTTTCGGAATTCTTCGGGCTTTCGTAGATCAGGTGAGTGGCGGATCCGGGATCTTCCGATTTACCGTGCTGAGGCTTGAGATTGATTTTCTTTTCGGTTTTGGCTTCCGCGTGAAGCGGCAGGGCGATCACCAAAAACAAAAATAGGATGAGAGCACGCATGGAAAATCCTCCAGCTTTCTCTTCGGTGAAAAGCTAAAGAAGCTTAATGAATTTGAGATATTGGCAGGATTAGCGCGCCTAACGCGGTAGCGGGTTTCGCTTGCTTTTGCGCCATACCGGTTCGCTCTTTAAATAGAGGTAGGCCCCCATCCAGGCGCCGGTGGTATCGGCGCACCAGTCCCACACGGAAGCGTCGCGGCCGGGAACGAAGGCCTGGTGGATCTCATCGCTGATTCCGTACAGAGACGCCACCATGAAGGCCAGCCAGAAACGCTTTTTATGCGGGCCCTCGCTGAACGCGTTGGCCGCGAGAAAACCCATTACCGCGTAGGCGGCGGCGTGGATGAATTTATCCTCGTAGGGAAAACGCATGGCCACGGGAAGAACCGTGAGCGAGCTCAGCCAGAAGATGAGACCCATATAGGCGAGCACCAAGAGCCAGGAGAGGGCGCGGAACCAGTTGCGGCTATAGAGATCCATGAATTTCCTCCTTTTTGGGAACTCCGCCCACTTCGGTGAGCATGCCGAGTTTTCCCTGAAAACGGTCCAGGCGTTTGGCGCCTTCGTCGTAGGTGCCCCCAGCATTTTTGAGATGTTTGCCGAGCACCGAGTAATCTTCGCGGAAACGTCCGAGGTCTCCCTCGATGCGCTGCAGATCAAGCATCATTTGCTGGGCATGTTCCTGCACTTTCAGGCCGCGCAGCCCAAGCACGATCACTTGTAAATAAGCGTAGAGAGAATTGGGCGATACCGGCACCACTTTTTTTCCGAGCAAATAAGAATAGAGCGAGCCTTCGTCGTCGAGCAGCTCCTCGCGGATGATGGTTTCGTAATAAACATTTTCGGCCGGGATATACATCAAGGCAAAATCGAAGGTGCCCTCGTCGGGCAGGATGTATTTTTTGGCGATCGCGTCGGCGTGGCGCTTGATGGCGGTCACGAAGGCCTTGCGCTCGCGTTTTTTATTTTCGTCGCCGTCGGGGAGTTGCACCAGGCGCACGAAGCTTTCGAGGGGAAATTTGGAATCCACGGAGAGAAAAGCTTCTCCCAGGCGAATGGTGGCATCCACGATCTCCCCGCTGCGGAAGGCATGCTGGATTTTATAGTGGTCGGGCGGGAGGATCTGACGCAGCAAATCTTCGAGGAAGAACTCGCCCATATTCCCGCGGAGCTTGGGGTTTTTTAAAATATCTTTGAGGTCCTGGAGGCCCTGGCCGAGCTGAAAAATCTGTTTGGAAGACTCCTCGAGTTGCCCGAGCTTCTGGTGGAGCTGGCCCACTACCTGGGCGGTGGTATCGAGGCGATGGCCCACGTTGCTCTGGGTATGCTGCAAGGTAGCGTTGGCTTCCTTCATTCGATCGTTGAGCTGAGTGGCGAGCAGGGCCACCTGCTCGAGGTTCTGCCGGGAATTCTCGGCGAGGGCGCGGCTCACTTCTTCGCGCAGGTGATGGAGCTCGGCCTGCACGCCGTTTCCACGGCGGAATGCCCAGAGAGTGCCCACGATCACGGCGAGTGCCACGTAGGGAAAATACTCATGCATGCGGAACCTCCACGATCTTGCCTGGATTCAGTATACCAGATGGATCGAAGAGCGCCTTGAAGGGGCCGAATAAGCGGTGGCTGCTTGGATACTGGAGTTTGAGGAAAGGGGTGCGGGCAATACCATCGCCGTGCTCACCGCTGATGCTGCCCCCGAAGCGCACCACGAGCTCGTAGCTTTCCTCTGCCACCAAATCAAATAGCGCCGCCAGTTCTTCGTTTTGGAGTGCCAAACGCGGATCGATCCCAATGGGATCGATATGCAGATTGCAGCTCGCGGCGTGGCCGAAGAAGGAGCAGGTTAGGCCATGTTTGGTGAAGAGGGCCTTTTGCGCGGTGAGGTAAGGGAGGAAGTTTTCCTTGGGCAAGGAAACGTCTTCTACCGCCCAAAGAGGCTTGATGGTGATCTTTCCATTTTCGAGGCGGTTCAAAATGGGGGAGGTATGGCGGCGCAGGTCCCAGATCAGGGCGGATTCTTTGGGGGACTGGGCGATGCGGGAATCGAGGGAAGTCACGGAACCCAGCGCTTGACGCAGTGTTTTTTCCGCTGCGGAAGTAGAGCCTCCCTCTATTTCCACCACCAGAATCGCTTCCGCTTTTTTCTCGTAGAACAGATCGAGGAAGGTATTTCCGGAAATTTTCTTCGCGTGCTTTGGTTCCGAAGTGGCGGCCGCGTGCAGGTCCAAAAGCACTTTATCCACGAGCTCACAGGCCGAAATTTCATAACTTCGTAGATCCATAGCGGCCCGGCACGCGGATTCCAGGCTTTCAAAATAGAGGATGCCCAAGGAGGAGGCGGTCGGGAGCGGTACCGTGCGCAGGCGGATTTCCGTAAAGAGGCCAAGCGTCCCCTCGCTGCCGGTGAGAAGCTGGGCTAGATCAAGGTAGCCTTGCGCCGAGAGGCCGCGGTTCAGGGCATAGCCCGCGGAATTTTTTTCCACGGCCGGATAATCCGAAAAAGAATTTTTCTTGAGAAAAACCTGCACTTTTTCCGTGAGCGCATCGGGCTGGTCGCTTTGGTGCCAGGCGCCGTCGCTGGTGAGAAATTCCATCGCCGCGATATAGGAGGCGGTGCCGCCGTATTTTACGGAGTGAATGCCGGCGGCATTATTGGCCACCATGCCGCCGATCGTGCACTGGTGGTAGGAGGGATCGGGCGGGAAAGACCGGCCGCGGGCGCGCAGGTATTTTTGCACTTCGGAATAGAGGGCGCCGCTTTCCACCGTGAGCTCCTGCGAGGCTTCGTCGAAGCCGAGGATATGGTGGAAATATTTGCGGAAATCCACCGTGAGGCCGTTTCCCAGGGGCTGGCCTCCACGGCTGGTTCCGGCACCCCAGCCGTGGAGGGGGAGAGAATGGAGGCGGCAGAAGGCGAGGATACGCTCGAGATCTCGTTTCGTACGGGGGTAGGCTACCGCGGCAGGCACGAGGCGGTGCACGGAGGCGTCTTCGGAATGGGATATGCGGTCCTGCTCCAAGAGGGAAAGCTCCCCGTCGAGCTGGAGCGTATTCCAGGGAAGGATTGGTTTAGACACGGGACAGGGGCTGTCCTGGATCGATGGGAACGCCGGGGCGGAGGTCGTAGGCGTCTTTTACCGAGTTTTTCTCGCCCATGAGAACTACCCGGGGGCGATGCTCGCGGGCCTCTTCTTTGGTGAATTGGGCGTAGGAAATGATGATGATTTTGTCGCCAGGGCTCACCAAACGGGCCGCGGCACCGTTTACGCACATTACGCCCGAGCCAGGGGTGCCTTCGATCACGTAAGTCACGAAGCGGGATCCGTTGTCCACGTCCACGATATGCACCTGCTCATGGGCATAAATGCCGGCCGCTTCCATGATCGTTTTATCGATGGTGATGCTACCCTCATAAGCGAGGTTAGCCTCGGTTATTTGGGCACGATGGATCTTGGCTTTGAGTAAGTTGAGGAGCATAACTTTCCCTGGTACAAGCAGTCCTTACGCGGAGCTCTATTTATGGCCAACAAGCGTCAAATTACTCTAGTGGGATACGGAAATCAAGGCAGAGCCTGGGCGGCTAACCTGCGGGATTCTGGGTGGAACGTAGTGGTTTCCGGCAGGCTGGAAGGTAAGGGAATCGCTCAAGCAAAGTTAGACGGATTCAACGTAGTTTCCGCTGAAGACCTACGTTCTATTTCGGGGCCAATTGCGCTCCTAACCCCCGATGAAGCCATTCCCAGCTTTTTTCGCCGTTATTTAGAGGGGGGGAGTGGAAGACAATTTCTCTTTGCTCATGGATTCGCCGTTACTTTTGGCAAGCTGCCGGTGAGCGCTTCCGACGATCTCGTGCTCGTGGCTCCCAAGGGGATTGGTCAAAAATTACGGGAAACGTATGTGGCTGGTTCCGGGGTGATGGGCGTGCTTGGAGTGGAGCAAGACGGCTCGGGCAAGGCCTGGGAAATCGCCAAAGACGTGGCCGACGGGCTCGGCCTCTCCCGCATCGGGCTCATTCGCTCCACCTTCGGGGAAGAAGCGAAAACGGATTTACTGAGCGAACAAGTGATCCTTTGCGGAGCGGTGCCCAAGCTCGTGACGCAAACCATCGATTTCCTGGTGGGCAAAGGCATCAATAAAGAGTTGGCCACCTACGAATGCCTGAACGAGCTGAAGCTAATCACCGATATGATGGTGGAGCACGGCGTGGAAGGAATGCTGAAGAAAGTTTCCTCCGCCGCCTACTACGGAGGCCAGCAGGCCGCTGAAGTGATCCTTCCCACCGCCGAGCTCGAAGTGCGCACCGAAGCGCTATGGCGTGAGATCGAGAACGGCGGTTTCGCCGAGCGCCTGGGCGCGCATATCGCCAAGCGCGATCTCGTGCAATCTCTCTCCGAGGTGCAGCCATGAGCGTACAAACCGAAATCCGCCGCCATACCCTGCGCACCCTCGGCGCGAAAAAAAATAAAGAGCGCGTGGCCATGCTCACGGCCTACGACGTAGTCACCGCCCAGTGCCTCGATGAGGCCGGCGTGGAGATCCTGCTCGTGGGAGATTCCTTCGGCAACGTAGTCTACGGCTATGAGAGCACCTTGCCCGTAACGATGGACATGATGCTCGCCCATACCGGCGCCGTGGTGCGCGGCTCGAAGAAAGCCTTCGTGATCGCAGATCTGCCCTTCATGACCTACCAAGTGAACGGCGACGAAGCCCTCCGCAACGCCGGGCGCTGCCTGGCCGAAGCCGGCGCCCAGGGCGTGAAGCTCGAGGGCGCTTACCCCGAAGTTTGCGAAACCATCCGCCGCCTCGTGAACGCGGGCATTCCGGTGATGGGGCATATCGGCCTCACGCCCCAATCTGTGCACCAGATGGGCGGCTACTATACTCACGGCAAAACCGAATCCGACGCCGAGCGCCTCGTGCGCGAAGCCAAAGCCCTCGAGGCCGCCGGATGTTTTGCGATCGTGCTCGAGTGCATCACCGAGCAGCTCGCGCGGGTGATCACCGAATCCGTTTCCTGCCTCACGATCGGCATCGGCTCCGGTAAAGTTTGCGACGGAGAAGTGCTCGTGATCAACGATGTGTTGGGATTCAGCCCGGGTAAAGCCCCCAAGTTCGCCAAGCCCCGCCTCGATCTGAAGGCCCTGGTGAAGGAAGCCGCCGAGGATTTCGTGCGCGAGACCAAAACGGTTTCTTCCCCTGGAGCGGAGCTCTCGCAGTGATCGCCATCGTGGACATCGGCAATACCCGCACCAAGCTCGCCCTCTACGGCGATGAGGGAATGCTGAAGGCGGAGCGCACGCTCTCCACGGCCGACGATTTCTCCGGCGCTGCCGCCGGCATCTTTGAAGAGAAAATTTCCAAGGCCGTGATCGGCTCGGTGGTTCCCGCGCATAATGCGGCCTGGGAGGCTTTTTTCTCCGCGCGCGCTTCCAGCGTCCACTTCGCCTCCCACGCTTCGCCCTGGAGTTTTTCCATCGAGGTGGAAAGCCCCGAGAAAGTGGGCATCGATCGCCTCGCCAACCTCGAGGCCGTATCCGATATTCCCGGTGCGGTGCTCGTGATCGATGCCGGCACGGCCACGAAATTCGATTTGCTGGAGGGCGTTGAGAAGCGTTCCTTTCCGGGCGGCGCCATTGCCCCCGGAATGGCCATTTCCTATGAGGCCTTACTTAATAATGCCGCTCAGCTAAACAAGATTGAGCTCGATAAGTTTTCTCCCGTGGTAGGCTACAACACAGAAACTGCCATCCGCAGCGGGGTACTCCACGGGTTTGCCGCCCAGGCAGACGGCATGGTGATGCGGATGGTGGAAGAGCGTAGGTTGCCTTCTCTGGCGGCGGTGATTGCCACCGGGGGCAACGCGAAATTTTTAACTGGTAGGTCGCGCCTGATCACGCAGCAGCGGCCCCGATTAACCTTGGAAGGCCTTTATGCCCTTGCCCGGAAAATCTAAAATCATCGTTGGCGTAACGGGGGGAATCGCGGCCTACAAAGCCTGCGAGCTCGTGCGCTTATTCAAAAAAGCCGGCCACGAAGTGCGCGTGGTGATGACGGCTTCGGCCGAGAGCTTCGTTTCGGCGCTTACGTTTCATTCCCTTTCGGGTGAGCCCGTTTTGCGTTCGCTCCAGCAAGGCGTGAGCGACCTCAGCGCTACTTCCCATATCGATCTTGCGCAGTGGGGCGAACTCCTGGTGGTGGCACCCGCCACCGCGAACTTCATGGCGAAGCACGCCCAGGGAATTGCGGACGACGCCCTCCTCACCGAAGCGCTCGCTTTCCAGGGGCCGGTTCTACTCGCGCCCGCGATGAATACGAGAATGTGGGATGCACCCGCCACCCAGGAAAATTTAGCCACGCTGAAAAAACGTGGAGTGAAGTTTATTGGGCCTGCCGCCGGAGATCTCGCTTGCGGGGAAGTGGGCACCGGGAAGATGAGTGAGCCCCAGGAAATTTTCACGGCCGCGGAAAAGCTGCTGGGCGCCTCCCAGCCTCTGCTTGGCAAAACGATTTTGGTCACGAGCGGCCCTACCCGCGCCTATATCGACCGCGTGCGCTTTATTACCAACCGCTCCAGCGGGCGCATGGGCCACGCGATCGCCGAAGCCGCCGAGAAGCTGGGCGCAACCGTGGTGCTGGTAACCGGCCCGGTGGAAGAGCGCTTTGCCCGCCTCGCGCGCGGAAAAGTGGTGGAAGTGGAAACGGGCGCCGAGATGCTCGCGGCTTGCCGTAAGGTGATGGCTAAGGCCCACGCGGTTTTCGCCACGGCGGCCGTGGCTGATTTCGAGATGCCCGAAGTGGTGGACGGAAAACTGCGCCGGGAAGGAAACCTCAAGCTCGAGATGCAGCCTTCCGTGGACGTGCTCGCGGAGCTCGGCAAAGAGAAACGGGCCGGCCAGGTATTCTTTGGGTTTGCCGCCGAAGCGGGGGAGGGCGAGCCTGAATTCGCCAAGGCGCGCGAAAAAATCCTCAAGAAGAAGCTCGATTACCTCGCCCTCAATAATATTTCCCGCAAAGACATCGGTTTCGATGCGGAAGATAACGAGATTTTCTTATTCCAGGGCGGAAAAACTCCTAACCGCATCGCCAAGGCAAAAAAATCCGAGATCGCCGATTTCCTTGTACGCACAGCTTTCCAGGTTTCGGGAGTTAACCTTTGACCCAGGTTCTCCGCACCCTCGAAGAAGTGAAGTCCGCGCTATCTTCCTTACGGGCCACCGGGGAGAAAATCGGTTTCGTGCCCACCATGGGCGCGCTCCACGAGGGACACGCTTCGCTGCTGAAAAAATCCGTGCAGGAGAATTCCCATACCGTGCTTTCGATCTTCGTGAATCCCACCCAGTTCGGCCCGAATGAAGATTTGGCGAAGTATCCCCGCACCTTCGAATCCGACCTCGAGCTCGCAAAAAAATCGGGCGTGGGCTTCGTGTTTGCGCCCACGTCGGAAGTGATTTACCCCGAAGGCTGGAGCACTTTCATCGAAGTACAGGGCCTCACCGACGTGCTCTGCGGCAAGTTTCGTCCCGGGCATTTCCGCGGCGTAGCCACCGTGGTCTATCGCTTGCTGAAAATCGTAGAGCCTACCGTTGCCTATTTCGGACAAAAAGACCTGCAGCAGTGCCTCGTGATCCAGAAGATGGTGAGCGATCTTGATTTACCTGTGACGATCGAAATTGGTCCCACGGTACGGGAAGCGGACGGCTTAGCCATGAGTTCGCGAAACCGTTATCTTTCTCCGGAAGAGCGCAAAAAGGCGATCGGGATTTTCCGTGCTTTGCAAACCGTGAAGAGCTGGAAGCAAAAAGGGGAGAAGCATCCCGACAAGCTCGTGCACGCGGCCAAGGAAACCCTCGCCCGGGTGCCCGAGTTTCAAATCCAGTACGCCGAGATCCGCGATCTTGAGAATCTCCGGGAACTCAGTGAATTGGACCGCCCTGCGGCCTTTTTCGTGGCGGGTTTCCTGGGTAATACGCGTCTTATTGATAATATTATCTTTTGATTTTAAATAGTTACAAGTAGCTCGCGCTTCCTCTTGATCTCACCTCAATAACATACTAATATGCTCAACAATTAGTGACTGCGACTCCACGTTCAAGCTGCTTAGCAGCGGAGGTTCTCCGTGAAATTTTCCAAGCCAATCATCTATACCGTTTGTTTACTCCAGGGCGTGAGCGCCTTCGCGGCTACTCCCGTTACCCCGGCGAAACCCGCGGCCGCCAAGCCAGTGGAAGCCGCTAAGTCTGTCGCTCCCGCCACTCCCATTCTTCGCATCTCCGCGATTGACGGCGTGGCCAATCCCAATCACAAAAAAGAAATCAAGCGCTACCCCGGTAAGAAGATCTCTTTCGCCGCTGATCTCTTCGTAAAGGAAAACGGCAAGCTCGTGGCGCAAAAAGCCAGTCCCCAGGATTTCGTATGGCGCTTGACCAATACCGACCGCGATTGCGATCCCGCTCGCGCGGCCAGCTGCAAAGGCAGCGGCCTCGAAGTGACCAAAACCGGCGTTGTTCTTCACCTCACCGATGAGATGTTCAGCGGTTTGGACTGGCTTCCCGGCGTGGAAGCGAAGAAGGAATCTCTTTCTCTGAAAGTAAGCTCCGCCAAAGACAAAAAACTCTCCGATTCCGTCATAATCCTCGATCTCGCGGATATCGAAAATCAGGCTGAGTTACAGAAAGCCTTAGACGAGCTCCATGAACAGCAAAACTCCGGCCTCCGCGGTTTCCTCAATAACTTTTTCAGTGGCAGTTCCTCCGGTAACACGGAAGAAGAACCCGCTCCTTCTTATACTCCTTCTCCGAGCTACAGCGACGACTGCTCTCCCTACGATGCTACTCCCAGCTGCCCAGGCAGAGACGATCGCCGCAGTGGCGGACGCGATCACAACCGTTTCAATCGCGACGATCGAAACTTTCCCTCCGCTCCTTCGTACCAGTCTCCTGTGCCTAGCTTCGGCCGCGACCGCAATGGCGATGGCCGTCACGACAGAAATAATATCGGCGGTGGACGCGGAAACTGGAACCGTCCCGCTCCTGCTGCGCCCGCTCCTTACGTAGCTCCTTCTCCCGCCCCGGTAGTGGTAGCTCCTGCCCCTGCGTCCACGCCCGGCGGCCACTTCGGTGGCGGACGCGACCGTGACGGCGACGGACAACCCGACCGCCGCGGTGGCGGTGGTCGTCCCGGCTCCTCTGCGAATTCTCCCTCCGCTCCGGTACCTGCCGCTCCCGGCTTGCCCTCCGGTCCAGGATGGAAGCCCGTTCGTCAGATGTAAAAGATCCTAAATCCGTGAAAATAAAAAAGCCGCCCCTTTTCGGGAGCGGCTTTTTTATTTTGGGAATGTCCGGATTCCGAACGAAATTTGCGGCGCCGCAAATTTCTATTCGATCCAGTCCGCGATGAAGATATTCGTCTCGTGCTTCTCTTTGCCGTTCCGGTTCGAAGCCCACACGAGCTTCTTGCCGTCGGGCGAGAACATGGGGAAGGAGTCGAAGGTGCCGCTATCGGTGATCTGCTCGAGATTTTTCCCGTCGAGATCGATCGCGTAGATATTGAACTGGCGTCCGCGGGGATTTTTGTAGTTCGAGGCGAAGATCACGCGCTTGTCGTTGGGGAACAAAAAGGGCGCGAAAGTGCCGCCCTTGAGGTTGGTGATCTGGCGCTTATTCTTGCCGTCTTTGCCGATGATGAAGAGCTCGAGCCAGGTGGGGCGGTAGAGATTATTTTTCAGGTCTTCCTTGTAGGATTTTTTCTCCGCGGCCGTTTGGGGATGGTAGGCGCGGTAGATTAATTTTTCGCCGTCGTGCGAGAAGAAGGCGCCGCCGTCGTAACCGAGTTCCTTGGTCACGCGGCGTACTTTCGAGCCGTCCACGTTCATCACGTAGAGATCGAGGTCGCCGTCGCGGGTGCTGGTGAACACCACTTCTTTTTGGTCCGGGGAAACGGTGGCTTCGGCATCGTAGAATTTATTATTGGTGAGGCGGTTGAGCTTTCCGCCACCGAATTTCTCCGTATACATTTCGAAGCTTTCGTAGATCGGCCACACGTAGCCTTTGGAGTAGTCGGGTTTGGCGGGGCATTCGGCGCCGTGATCGTGGGTGGAGGAGAAGATCACCTGGTCGGGGTTGGGAGAGATGGGGTCGTCGCCGATGATATAGCCGCAGGTCACGCGGCCTTGGCCGTTCGAGACGCGACGGAGCTGGGAGCCGTCGGTGCGCATCACGTACATTTGATCGCAAGGGTAGCCGTCGCGCTCACTCTGGAAAATGAGCCATTTGCCGTCGGCCGAGAAGTAGGCTTCCGCATTTTGCCCACCGAAGGTGAGCTGCTTCACGTTTTTCAGATGTTTCTCTTCGCCGGGATAGAGGAGGTTCGCGGGAGTGGGCACAGCGGAAGCTGGAGCCGAGGCGTTGGCGGCGTCGTCGGGTGTGGCTTGCTTGGTGCTGCCTTTTTGGCAGGCCGGTAGGGTGAGGCAAATGATCAGGAGCGCGAGCAGTTTCATGGAGAATCCTTTCATTCGAGAAAAAAGGGGAACAAAAAACCAAGGCTATAAAAGAGACCAAAAGAAAAATGGAGCTGAACGGCGAGGTTGCGCAGCTCATGGAAGCCGGGATCGAGCGGGCCTTTTACCTTGGGAAGAATCCGCAGGGCCAGCACAGAGAGAGGAAAGGAGGCGAATACCAGGAGAGATTCCCGCGGGGCCTGCCAGAAGAAGGCGAGCAATACCACCGTGGCGAAGGGCGCGAGGAGGAGGAAGCCGTAGGCCCATTTCGACCAGCGGAATCCCAGAAAACGGGCGATCGTGAACACGCCGGCGCTAGTGTCTACCGGCACGCGCTGGATATTTCCGCCGTGGAGGCGCAGCACGGCTAGAAAAGAAAGGGGCAGCGAAGTGAGAGCGTACCAAAGAATCCGGCTGGTATCATAGGTGCAGATCAGGGCGGCGCCTAAAGTTACGATCGGCCCGCTGAGAAAAAATACGATCGGCTCCCCGAGACCGAAATATTTATAGTGGAATGGCCAGCCGCTATAGCTCGCGGCCCCCAGCGCGCCCAGTAGCCCGATCCAGATTAGGTGGCTGCCCACGATAGACCAGGGAAGGTTCAGGAATAGAAAAACTCCAAGCAGGCAGCCGCTCAGAAACAGCGCGGCACCGCCATTGCGCAAATGAATCGCCGGGATCCAGAGCTTTTGGATCACGCCGCTGCCGCTGAGGTGTTCGGGAGAATCTACGCCGCGGAGATGATCTTCATACTCGCCCCAGAGGTTGCAGCCGAGGTGGATGAGGATCAGCGAGGCCGAAAGCAGGGCCGCATTAAGGAGGGAGGGAGTTCGCTGAATCGTAACGGCCTCGGCCAGCACGAGCAGGAGCGGAAGAACGCTGAAGAGTAGGTAGGGGAGGCGGAGCGCCTGGGTCCAGCGCGCGAAAAAATTCGGCCTTTCCCATTCCGCCAGCGGAATAAGCTCCACTAAAACTTGGCGGTCCTTGGCGAGCTCGGGGAAAACGGACGAGGGGAAACGGCCTTCGCCGCGGAGGCGCGCGATCCACTGGCGCCCATTTTCCACCACGCGAAAATCCCGCAATACCTGGCGCACGAAGCTGTCGCGGGCGGGAAGAACGCGGCTCTCGCTCATTTCATGCGCTCCAGCAAAGAAGCGGTGAGCTGGCGTGTGAGGCTGCGCCATACGGACTCGGGAAGCTTATCGAGGTGGGCGAGCGCGAAGGCGCTATGGTCGGCCGCTTCTTTGCGGGCCCACTTGAGCACCTCCGGATACTCTTCACAGGCCTGCAAGGCGGTCCCGAGGGCTTCGGGATTCGGAATATAACCTTGCGCATCGGCCTGCGAGAACGAACCTTCGATCAGGCTGCCCGCGCGTTTGGATTTTTTCACGAGCATGGCGCCGAGCGCGTTGAGTTTCCTCTCGTGCAAGTCACCATAACGCGGTTTGCCGGCCTGGTTGGATTCCCAGTCGAGGATATCGTCGAGGAGCTGGAAAGCGAGCCCAAGGTGGGTTCCGAAACGGAAAAGATCATCGGCGAAACGGCCGGCGCGGTGCCCAGTTACCCATCCGCTCCAGGCGAAGAGCGAGGCGGTTTTCCGGCGCGCGATTTCGAGCACGGCATCCACGTCGCCATGCACCTTTCCCATGAGGTCGGCCTGGAGGCATTCGCCCTCCACGAGCTCGCGCACAGTTTGGGCGAGGCGCTTGAGAATCTCAGGATCGCCGAGCTCGGCCATATCGGAGATGGCTTTCGCGAGCAGGGCATCGCCGGAAAGGATCGCGGTATGCGCGCCGTATTTCAGGTGGGCCGTGATGCGGTTGCGACGGGTGGTGGCGCCATCGAGGATATCGTCGTGGAGAAGGGTGGCGGTATGCACGAGCTCGGCGGCCACCGCGCAGGAGGCAACGCGTTCAAAGGCCTGGTCGAGGGCGCGGGTGAGGAGGGCGATGAGGAGAGGGCGTACGCGTTTGCCGCCGGCCGAGAGCAAATGGTGCGCGGGCGCCGCGAGGGTGGGAGCGGCGCCGAAGCGATCGGTCACCTGCCAGTTCAGGCCCTCCACTTCTTTCTCGATCTCCCCGATGAGGCGTTTGGTCTCGAGAGTGAGCGAAATTTTTTTGGCGAGCTCGGCCCCGGCGGAGGGGGCCGGAATCGGATCGGGCTCTCGGCTCATTTTTGGCTCTTCGGTTTAGGCGGCTCTTTATCCTTGAGAGTTTTTTCCGCTTTGATGGCGATGTCGCCGCCAATGTCCTGTAGGCGGTCGAAGCGATCTAACTTTTCCACCACGCCTTTGCCGTGCAGTTCCACCGTGAGAATGGGCTTAGAGCGATCTACCCACATATAGCGGCCGAGGCTGCCCGGGTAGTTGCCCAAATTTCTCCAGGGGATGGTGGGAAAAGAAGGAGGAGGAATTTTCGGCCCGTCGAAATCAAGCACTCCGTAGGGAGTGTGGATCGAGAGGATCAGGTCGGGATTGAAATCATCGATGTGGGCGATCGCGCAGAGAGTTTCTTTTTCGCTCGCGGGCTTAGGGCCGGGATAGCGGCGTTTGTCTTTATGCGTATTCTTTTCCCAATATTTTAGCGCATCGGGGTCCCAGTCCTTGGTGGGGAAATTCCGATTTACGTCCACGCCGTTGGCGTTATAACGGGTTTTATTTTTCACGCCGTCGGGGTTCAGGATCGGAACCACGCGCCAGATATTCCGGGGCTCCACGGTGGTCATGCGCTCCATCCAGGAGCGGGCCACCGAACCGGAGGGAAATTCGTCGCCGTGGATGAGCGAGAACACGAGGATTTTTTTTGGGGATTTTTCGCCCGCTTTAGCCGCGCGATCGTAATGAAATATTTTAACGCCTTTTTCGCTCTGGCAAGCGGGAAGCACGGCCACGGAGGCGCACGCGGTTTTGAGCGCATCGAGCTTAGATTTGCCGGGAAGGGCCTTCATGCTCTCGAAGCAGAGATCGGAGAGGGATTGTTCTTCGGCGAAGGCGGAAGCGCCCGCGAGCAGCAGTAGGGTAAGAAAGAAGCTCTTCATATATTTTTATTCTTCACGCGGCTGGCTTTGCTTTGTTTGGTGCGAAAGCTTTCGAGTTTTTTGCGGAGGCTCGCGTCTTCCAGGGCGAGAATTTGCACCGCGAGGAGCCCCGCGTTCATCGCGCCGCCGATGGCCATCGTGGCCACGGGAACACCCGGGGGCATTTGCACGATGGAGAGTAAGCTATCGAGGCCCTGCAGGTGTTTGCTGGGAACGGGTACGCCGATCACGGGGAGCAAGGTATAGGCGGCGAGCATTCCCGGAAGATGGGCCGCTCCACCGGCGCCAGCGATCAAAACTTTCAGCCCGCGAGAAGCGGCTTCGCGCCCGAAATCAGCCATATCTTCGGGGGTGCGGTGGGCGGAAACCACGCGCTTTTCGAAGCCTACTCCGAATTCCTCTAGTAGGTCGGCGGCTGCCTTCAAAATTGGCCAGTCGGAATCGCTGCCCATCGCGATGCCCACGCGAAAATTCTGTTTCATTTCTACTGCTTACCCTTTGGACCAGCGAGAAGCAAGTAGTTGCTCCGCCGTAATTTGGCATTCGCTAAGCGTGTTTCCGTATACCGTGAAATGGCCCATTTTACGGTTAGGGCGGGCCTCTAATTTTCCGTACCAATGCAGCTTGGCATTTTCCGGCCAGTCTGGCCCGCAGGTGAGGCGGGTGAAAAGTGGGGCGAACTCTTTTTCGGCAGCCGGCCAGAGCAAGTTCACCATTAGCGCCGCCGGATGCGTGGGTTTCGTGGCTTCGAGTTTGAGGCCAAGCCCCGCGCGCAGGTGGTTTTCAAATTGCGATCCTGCGCACACGTCGATGGTGAAGTGCCCGGAATTATGCACCCGAGGCGCGATCTCGTTCACCAAAACTTCTTCCCCTCTCACGAAGCATTCCACCGCGAGCACGCCCACGTAATTGAGCTCTTCGGCGATTTTGCGGGCCACTGCCCCGGCTTTGAGCCCTACCGCAGAAGCGGCGAATTCCCGGGTATATTCCACCTGATAGCAGATTCCGTCCTGCTGGATCGAGCGCACCGTGGGGTAAAGCTCGATCTCGCCGGTGGTCGATCGGCACACCACGGCAGCGGCCTCGCAGGTGAATGCGATACGTTCCTCGAGGTAGGGCTCGCGAATCTTAGCCAGTAGGTCACGGGCATGCTCTCCGCTCTTCGTGCGTCCTTGCGCATCGAGTACCCATACGCCTTTTCCGTCGTATCCGCCTTGGCCCGCCTTCAGCACGGCTCCTTTAGCGGCCATTTTGTCGGCTTCGGGAGTCCAGACGTCCAGGAGGAGGAAGGGAGCGGTGGGGATCTTGCTCTCGCTGAGGAACTTTTTTTGTGCGCGTTTGCTTTTCAGGAGCAGGAAGTTTTTCCAGGAAGGAAAGGACGCCACGCCCTTAGCCTGCACGGCCGCGAGCAGGGTTTCGTCTACGAATTCCTGTTCAAAGGTGACGAGGTCCCCGCCGGGCACGGTATCGTTTAACCAGGTCCACGCGTCGGTTAAAGAGAGGGCAGAGAAAGGAATGCCAAGTTTTTTGGCAGCTTTGCCAAGCATTAGGCCCAGTTGGCCGTTTCCCAATGTAATCACCGCTCTTTGCGTTGTCATTTCTGTTCCAAAACCGTAAACTTTATTAAGTCCCCTTGGTTGAAGGGGGCTTGGCTATTTGCAGCAGGAGGCTGTCGCTTTGCAGCGAATCATCGTACCAAGTTTTTTGGGTTTTGTAACACTCGCGTTTGCGGGCGCTTTCGGTCATGGACTGGTTGCGCACTCCGCCGAACTACCTGCCCCTTCCGATTTAAATATTCCGCCCGCTGAGGCTTTGGCCGCGGATCTTGGCTATAAACCTGCCGAATTCAAGCAGGCCGTGGAAGATTTTGCCACCTCACTTTCCCAAGGCTCGCGTGGCCAAGCTTTCCGGCGCCTTTGCGCCCGCGACGAAGAGAGTTGCCGCTTAGTAACCGATTTTCACGACCAAGCCTCCGATGCGAAACGTGAGCGCATGCACCGCAAGCCGAAAGTGAAGCGCTTCCGCATCACCGACGCCAATATTCCCCAGGCCCAGCATTTCGCGTTTCCCGTATTGGTGGGCAGCCTCAAGGTGGAGAACGAGTACCGGCTTTTCAGCCTCGCGGAGAAGAGCCTCAAGACGGCGGACTGCCCACGCAATCTATCGGCCGCCCTCGCGATCAAGGCGGAAGAATACTTTCCTTTTCCTAAGGCCCGTGCCCTTTCGCGGGAGCTTTTCGAGCATGCCCGCCAGTGCCTCAGCGAAGACGACGTGGTGTACGAGCGCCTCTTCCTGCGCCAAGGCCTCTACGCGTATTACGACGGCGACAAGGTGAAGGCCCGCGAGTTTCTCAAGACTGCCCTCAAATCCAAAAACTCCACCGAGCGCTACCGCGTTCTTTATTGGCTTGGGGCCCTCAACAACGAAGAGGGCGTGAAGGCTGGCGACAATAAAGAATGGTCCGACTTGATGACCGAGTATCCGCTGTCCTTCTACAGCATCGATGCGGCCGTGAAGCTAAAGCAGGATCCGCTGAAGATGATCACCGAGCGCAAAGTAGGTGCCCTTAAGCGCGACGTGGCCGAGGATAAAGAGCTCAGCCGCATGATCCGCTGGCTCGAGGCGCTCTACGTGCATAAAAAACCCACGGCCGTGGCGAAGTGGGCGAGCTGGATCGTGCGCGCCAATGATAATCTCGATGTGGACGTGCTCCACTACCTTTCCACGCTGAAAATCGCTTCGGGAATGTACCGCAGCAATATCTCGATGCTCTTTTCCTATTTCCGGAAAAATCCCACCGCCCTCAATGAAGAAGGCCTGCGCCTGCTTTATCCTCGCCCGTACTACACTATGGTGCAGGAGGCGAGCCGGGGGAAGATCGACGCCTTCCTCGTGCTCGGGCTTATCCGTCAGGAGAGCGGTTTCGATTCCCAGGCCATTTCCCGTGCCAAGGCAAAAGGCTTAATGCAGATCATTCCCCAGACCGCGCGCCGCTTGGCCAGCCAGGGACACCGCAAATTGCTGAACGAAAAAGAGAATATGAAGATGGGCGTGAAGTACTTGCTGCAGCTAGGGGGCCAATTCGACGGGCAGGCCGAGCTCGTGCTTGCCGCCTACAATGCCGGCCCGTTGAAAGTGGTGGAGTGGCTCAAGCGAAATCCCAATCGCGACACCAATCCTCTGCTCTGGAATGATCTGATTCCCTATATGGAAACCCGCGACTACGTAGTTTCCATCCTGAGGAATGATTATCTATACACGAGGATCTACGGCACCACGGAGCTGCCGGAAGAGAAGCTCTTTTCGAGCGGGCTCGTGAAGAATCTCCTCACCGCCAATAAATAATTAAATCTGCGGGCAGCCCGTTACATTGTGCGAGGAATCGACGCATTCGTAGCCGAGGATGCGCGCGGGCTTTTCGTACCAAATATCCGCCACCACGAAGAGCGATACGTCGAGGGGCAGAAGTTTCGATTGGAAATGGGCGCCGATGGACATGAAGTGGGTCATGCTGTTGCCGCCGGCGAAATAGAGAGAGGCGATTTCCGAAGGGTCGCCGATAGTTTTAATTACCATTCCCCGGTGGGCCTGGACGATGAACTTCTGAAAAGGGCCCTTCATCTCCTCTTGTTTAGGCGCGCTCACGGAGAATTCGAATTTTTTGATTTGGCAAACATTGTTGGCGAGCCGCCCTTCCAGGCGCTGGCAGTACTGTTCGAAAGTTTCCGGCTCCTGGGGAGCGGCACCCCCTCCGCCCCTGCCGTTTCTCTGCCTATTGCCCGTGGAACTAAGCTCATCTTCCGCTAGGGGATCCTTCTTTTTCGAAGGGCCGCAGGCGAGCAGGCTGATGGACAATAGAGCCGTGAAAGCTAAGGCGAAATATTTTTGCATACAGAGTAATTACCAAAGTAGATGGAGCTAGTAAAGAAGAGGGAAGCAAAGCGTTAGGCCGGCCCCGAAGAACGAAGCCAGCCTGATTTTCCCTATTTGGCGAGGCGATCCACGGGAATCACGCAGAAGGCGCCGCTTTCGGGCACGTAACTCGTAGAAGCGGCGGTATAGGGCCGTCCGTCGGGCCAGCGGCAAAAGCCGGTGGAGGCACAAGGAGTGAGCGCGGGAATGCGGGTGAGGTCATGCATTTCCGTATTTTCCTGGGCTGCCGAGCGGATCGTATAGTTATCCAAAAAATCAGCGCGGGGCAGGTTGGTGGGGAAGCGAGTTTGGATCAGTCCGAATTTGGCGCCGTAGACGAAAGATTTTTCCAGGCCTTCGGCGCACTCGCCGGTCACGCGATCCGGAAGCGCCACGAAACCAACGGGGCCGGAGATGCCTTGGGGCGAAGCCGTCAAATGTATCTTCGCCACGAAAGGGCCTTCATTGAATTCGGACACGCCGAACGCTAGGTGGGGATTCGCTTCGCAAGTATAGCTGTCGAGCTGGCCGATGCCGCAGATGTCTCCATTATAGAGAGCTACGCGTCCCTGGCTCCCAAAGTTGCTGCCGCTGGAGTTTTGATAAAGATAAAACGTTTGGTTCACCAGATAAAAACCGAGGTGCTGGTAGGGAACGCAGCTGAGCATTTGTGGTCCCACGCCTTCCCCTTCGAGGAATCTTTTCTGGCAGGAGTATTCGTAGATCTTGGTAACCGAGCTGGGCAAATTTGCCTCGGCCCGGGCAGTGCCGATGGAACTTAGGGCCAAAGCGAACGCTAGAAATAGATTTTTCATAAACCCTCCAAGGTTATTCCTATAATCGGTAGAAGAGTTTTTCGGAAAAGGCAATCCCTAGAAATCGATATCGGCGTCGGCATTGGGATCGAGGTGTTCTTCGATCACGCCCTGATCATTGATGGTCCACCGCACCGTGGATTCTTGCTCGTGAAATTGCGCCATGATTTCGTAGCCTTCTTCGGTGCGCTTTTGCGCCAAGATGAATCCTTGGCACGCGTCGTCTATGGGCATTTCCGAGCTATGGCGATAAAATTTTCCGGTTTTTTTCTTATGCTCTTGTTGCACTCGATACGCGCGCTGCAGGCAACGCTTGAGGCGTTTTCCCTCGGCTTCCGTGGCTCCGCGCAGAGGGTACTCTTCGATATCCTGGTGATTGCCGAAGGAGCCGCCCACGCAGCCGGAGAAAAGCAGACAAAAAAGTAGGGCCGTTAGCTGTTTCATCTTGCTCGGAGCTTAGCACAAAAGAAAAGGCCCGCGAGTGCGGGCCTTTGGTAGGGTAAGAATTAACCGTTTTTCGCGGCTTTTTTCTTCGCGCGGTCTTCTTTCAGCTTAATGCGGTCGGCACGGATTTGTTTGCGGTCGGCCTTCACTTGCTCGGAGCCTTTTCCGTATTGCTTCACGTCGTCCCTGATTTTTTTCCGGTCGGCCACTACGGCAGCTTTATCAGCATGCACGGTTTTTTTGAGCTCCACTTTCTCGTTTTGCGAAGCGGGCGCCGCGGTTTGGGCGGTTTCACCGGCGGCAAAAGCCGAAGCGGCGGAAAGGGAGAGGACTAGTACGGCAAAGATTTGATTTTTCATGTTGGACTCCTTAGGTTTTCGGTTTCTCTGCAGTAAGTAAGAGCAAGCGCGATGCCAGAAGAAGAACGCAGGAATTTCACGGCCTTGGCAAAAGCGACGTCAAAAATTGCGGAAGATTGCAACAGGTCCGCTGAGCGTTGCAACAATGAAGAAAGCAATAAAGTATAGTAATTTCAGATGGTTTCAGCGCCGCTAGGCCCGTGAAATCAGGCTGATTTTCCGTTTTGGGGCAGAGGTATTTCGCGGCCGCATTTACTTTCCAAAAACGAAATGTTCGAATGAAGCATGAAAAATATTTTTCTTCTTGGCGCCGGCGCTCTCTTGCTTAGTGCGTGCGGTCCCAAAACTCTTGGCAATCCTAGTAAAAAACCGGCCGACGATAAGGGATTGAATTGCCCGGCTTCGCTCAAGCTGCCCGAAGAAGAAGTGCTGATTTATCTTAAGAATTCTACCCCTGCTCGCTTAGGCGTTACGGTAGAAGGCAAAGAAAAATATTCGGAATGCAAAACCATGCGCGACGCTCCATCCATCGTGCGCCTCGAACGGCTTCCCGGAAATCGCGTGCTGATTAAGGTGAAGCGTATGGACAAGAGCCGGATCGAGGAGATTTCTTTGGGCGTGAAAGACCTGAAAGATTGCGTGGAAGCGCCAGAGGATTTTATTAAAGAAGAGCGCACCGCCGTGATCTACAAAACCGAATACCCCGACGGGCCTAAATGCCCTGGGCAGGAAACCGCGCGGATGGAAATCGTCCGTTAGCCTAAAGAATCGCGGCGCTGATCAGGGTACCGAATCCGGTATGCGCCGTGCTGATCGAGTTCAAGCTGAAAAATTGCATATAGGGCTGCACCATGAAGTGCTTGGTCACGTTCCAGATCACGGCGGGCTGAAGGTCGTGCTGGTAGTGCGAGAGGCGCGCCGAAGAGTGCGCCATATGATCCACTTCCACTTCGTAGGCTAGATGGAACGCCACACGCTTATTCAGGCGGTACTTCACATAAGGAAGCGTCCACACCTTGAAAGCCTTGCCGCTGTTCACGCCCACGTAGGATTTCAGCTCGTTGAAGGCGCCGAGAGAGAAATCGGAATTCGCGAATTCGTAGCGTAGGGAAGGCGTGGTTTTGATGCCGAGCTTTTGCCCGCGGTTGCGGGAATAGTCGCTGGAGGGCGCCTGCAGGATGAGGTTGGTGGAGACGTGAACGCCGCGCCAGTTGATCGTGTCGGAGTGGGAAACTTTCACGCCCACGTCGCCCAGGGAGAAAGCGTCGCCAGTGGCGCCGGGAGCCGGAAAGGCGAGGAAGGGAACCACGGCGCCTACGCGCACGGCTTCGCCCACGTGGTAGCCGAGGGCCAGCTCGCTGTCGAAGTTGGTGGTGGCGGGCTTCCCAAGCCTTCCTTTATTATCCAGGGAGCGGCTGGTGTCGAATTTCTTGAGGCTTGAGCCGTGGTAGTTCGAGAATAAATCTGAGTAGAGATCTTTGGGCCAGAAGCGCGATTCCTCGGTCTGCGAGGTGGAGGCCGGCATGGTGCTGTCCACGGCGAAGGCATTGGTGCTGAGAGCGAAGGCCAGAAGAGCGAAAAAGATTTTCATGAGATCCCCCTTGAGCGCGGAATCTATGGGTTCGCCCAGGGAACTGCAAATGAAGATTGCTGTCTTGATGAAAGGCTAATGGAAAGACGGTTATGACACCATGGGTCTATGTCGCGAGGTGGGCGCTGTAATCTGGCCTACTACCGTGTGCCTGAGTCACGCTAACCTCATGCATCAGACTCACCTTTTAGGGATTGCGTGAGGCGCAGGCGTTGAAATCTTTCATGTGCCCGAAATCCCAAGGGGATTTTCATTCCAGGCACACGGTAGTAGGCCAGCTAGTGGTGGACTATTGCATCGCGCTCACCAACGCCTGGAAATAGGCGGGAGGCTCCGCACGGGGATACCAAGCCAGCGCCACCTCTATCTTGAAGGCGCGTCCCTGGTTTAAGGCCACCAATTTTTCTTCATGGATCAGATCGGCGGCCAGCTCTCGCGGTAAAAGCCCGAAGCCCACCCCCAGCGTAAGGAAGTTTTGCAGGGCTTGGTTTTCGTTTACGTAGAGTCGTGGCCGCTTCAGGTGCGCCAGGCAATCGAAGCTCTTCAGGTAATCGAGGCCCGTGGAATCTCCGGGGTGGTAAGCGAATAGCCTTTCGCGCTCGAGGATCTCCCGGAAAGGGCGGCTCTTCCATTTTGGGGTGGCCACCATGAGGTACTCGAGGGGCTGGAGGCGTTTCGAATCGAGCTCGCTCGTTACTTCGTGGGCCAGGAGGATAGCGAGATCGGCGGTGCCGCGCTTGAGGTGGGATAAACGATTTGCATTGGTGTCGATCACGAAGCGCAGATTCAGCTTGGGCCATTTCTTAAAGATTGGCCCGCTTTGGCGGGCGAAGCGGCCGGCGATCAGGCTGGCCGGGCCCACGAGCGTGAGATCGGCTTCCTGCTCCTCGCCGCCCTTCTTCAGCTCCGCCAACAGCCGTCCTTCGCGGGCCCGCGAATCTTGGCAGTGGCGCAGTAAGGCTCCGCCCTCGCCCGTGAGCTTCATGCCTTTGCGGGAGCGGGTGAAGAGCGAGACTCCCAGCTCGGTTTCCAATAGGCGGATGCGCTTCGTGGCTCCGGTTTGCCCCAAACCCAGGCGCTTAGCCGCCGCCGTGATCGAGGAAAGCTCGGCTACGGCGAGGAAGGCTTGGAGGTTTTGATTCAATAGTAGCACTTATAGGCATGATACTATGAAAACCATTCCTTATGCAATGCGTTGTTTTTGGCCTATTATGGAGGAAATCAAGCGAGGTAAACATCATGAAGCGAATCACTCTCTTAGTGCTTTTTTCTCTTTTTTCCAGCGGGCCGGCCATGGCGCACCGAACGGTATTCCAGGCCAAGTGCCGCCTGTATGTGGCCGGCGTGGAGCCGGATGCCAAAAGCTCTGCGTCCGTAGAAATCTCTTCCCTCAACAATATGAACGGGGATCGAGATGGCCTGAAGGGCGAGGAATGGGTTGAGTTTGAGGCGGGAGCTTTTCGCGCGAGAGCCGAGCTGGGAATCGTATGCGGCGAGGAATGCGACGGTACCCAAATGAGGCTGCACGGGGAAATTACCAATACCGCCAATAAAAGCTCGGCTTATTCCAGCCGAACGATTTCCATTCTCGAAGCCGGTCCCGCGGACTTGGAGGTTCAGCTGAGGGACAGAGCCAATGGCGCCGAGCTCAATTTGGTGTGCCAGGATATCACCGTGAAAAAACCCTGCGAAACCCCCTACGCCTCTCTCGCTCCCGCATGCAACAAGGGCGGAACCAAAAAAAAGTAGGCGCGGCTACCCGAGCATGACCTTTTCCTTCACCGCGAAATCCTTGCCGTTCCATTGGATGCGGGCGCCGTCCATATACGGGCAGTGCTCGAAGAACACCACGGTTTCCTTTGCCACGCATTCGGCGAGGATTTTTTTCTTCTCTTCGATCGTGGTGAGGGGAAAGCAGTCGTAGCCCATCACCCAGGCGGTGCGCACATGGGCGCTCATCGGGATGATGTCGGCGCAGTAGATCAGCGAGCTCGTGCCGTCGGAGATCAGCGGATGCTGCATGCCGACGGTGTGGCCCTCGGAGATCACCATGCGGATGCCGGGCAGGATCTCTTCCGGGCCGTCCACGAGACGCAAGCGGGAATCGCCCTGGTAGATGGAGTAGTTGTCTAAAAGATAGGAGGCTTTGTCTTTTTCGTTCGGTTTCCAGGCGTGAGCCCAGTTGCGCTTTTGCGCCCAAACGCGGGCGTTCGGAAAGCGGGAAGTCAATTGCCCCGCCGAATCAAATTTCGTGAGCCCGCCCATGTGATCGAAATGGAAGTGGGTGGCGATCACGTCGGTGATGTCTTCGGCCCGGAGCCCCAGGCGCGCCAGCTCCCGGTCGAGGGCGTAAGGAGCCACTTTGTAGCGCTCCTTGAATTTCGCGTCGTCTTTGTCGCCGAGGCCGCAGTCCACCAGGATATTTTTCCCCGCTCCCCGGATCAGGAGGCAGCGGGTGCGCATATCGATGCGGTTCTGCTCGTCGGCGGGATTTTCTTTTTGCCAGAGAACTTTGGGCACGATGCCGAACATGGCGCCGCCATCGAGGCCGAAGGAACCGAGTTCGAGGGTATGGAGGGTGTAGGGACCGATTTTCATGCTTTTATTTTAGCATAGTTGTGGGGCGGTGCAGGAGAGGGAACCGTCATGGCGCGATAGTTCCGTCTTTTGCGCACCACGGTAGCGGATGCGCATTCCGCCATAGGAGAATTCAATTGCGAACATTTCCTCTAGCAGTATGATGAATCAACCAAAAAATTCAGTCATTTGCAGGAGATATCGATGAAACGCGCGAAAATTACGGTGGTTGGTGGTGGGTTCGTTGGCAGCACGGCGGCCCACTGGATCGCTTCGAAAGAATTGGCCGATGTTTGCCTGATCGACATCAATGGCGAGATGGCCGCGGGTAAAGCCCTCGACCTCGCGCAGTCCGGCCCCGTAGAAGGCTTCGATGCCAACGTGACCGGTGGATCCGACTACGCCGCTTCCGCTGATTCCGACGTGGTGATCATCACCGCCGGCCTTCCCCGCAAACCCGGCATGAGCCGCGATGATTTGCTCCTCACGAACGCCAAGATCGTGAAAGAGTGCGCCGCGAATGCCGCGAAATTTTCCCCCAAAGCCGTGCTCATCATCGTATCGAACCCGCTCGATGCCATGTGCCACGTGGCCATGGAAGCTTCGGGCTTCCCCAAGAGCCGCGTGATCGGCATGGCCGGCGTGCTCGACGGCGCCCGCTTCCGCACGTTCATCGCGCGGGAACTGAATGTTTCCGTGGAAGACGTGAATGCCTTCGTATACGGCGGCCACGGCGACACTATGGTGCCTATGCCCCGTTACGTAACCGTGGGTGGTATTCCGCTCCCTCAGCTTCTTCCGAAAGATAAGATCGATGCTCTCGTGAAGCGCACGGCCTCGGGCGGCGCCGAGATCGTGGGCCTCCTCAAGACCGGTTCCGCGTTCTACGCTCCTTCTTCTTCCGCCGTGCAAATGGCCGAAGCGATCATCAAAGACAAGAAACGCGTTCTTCCCTGCGCCTGCTACCTCGAAGGCGAGTTCGGCGTGAAAGGCCTCTTCGTGGGCGTGCTCGCGAAAATCGGCAGCAACGGGATTGAGCAGATCATGCCCCTCGAGATGACCGAGGAAGAAAAGGCCGGCTTCCAAAAATCCGCGAAATCTGTGCAGGAGCTCGTGGACGTACTGGCGAAGAATAAGTAGCGGCAGTTGGCGGTGGGCTGTTTTCCGTTGGCAGTTAAGAGAGAGGGTTTTCAATGAACGTTCATGAGTACCAGGCCAAAGAATTATTTCGCAAAGAAGGCATTCCTACCCCCAAAGGGAAAGTGGCCTTCACGGTAGACGAAGCCGTAGCCGCCGCCAAAGAGCTGGGCACCGCCGTAACGGTGGTGAAGGCCCAGATCCACGCGGGCGGGCGCGGGAAGGGCGGGGGAGTAAAAGTTTGTAAATCCCTCGATGAGGTAAAAACCAATGCGCAGAAAATTCTCGGCATGCAGCTCGTGACCCACCAGACGGGCCCCGAAGGCAAAAAAGTAAAAAAAGTTCTCGTGGAAGAAGGCTCCAATATCGAGAAGGAGTTTTACCTATCGATCATCATGGACCGGGATACTTCCACCGTGGCCTTCATCGCTTCCACTGAAGGCGGTATGGATATCGAGGAGGTTTCAGCCTCTCATCCCGAGAAAATTCATACCATCAGCGTAGACCCTACGCTGGGATTCATGCCCTTCCACGGGCGCAAGCTCGGCGATGCCTTCGGCTTGAAAGATCCCGCGCTACGCAAGCAAG
This sequence comes from Bacteriovoracia bacterium, assembly GCA_050246755.1. GTDB lineage: Bacteria > Bdellovibrionota > UBA1018 > CAIPTA01 > CAIPTA01 > JAKFYM01. The sequence goes on along the minus strand of JBFWVL010000001.1, from coordinate 321,776 downwards.
TGGCCGATATCGGCGAGAAACTCTATAAGTTTTATTTTAAATACGATTGCTCGATGGTGGAGATCAATCCCCTCATCGTCACGAAAGAGCAGAAGATCATGCCCCTCGATGGCAAGCTGAACTTCGAAGACAACGCGCTCTTCCGCCACCCCGAAGTGGTGGCCATGCGCGACCTCGACGAGGAAACGGCCGGCGAGATCGCCGCTTCCGAATATGAATTGGCCTATATCTCCCTCGACGGCGATATCGGCTGCATGGTGAACGGCGCCGGCCTCGCGATGGCCACCCTCGACATCATCCAGCTCGCCGGCGGCTCGCCCGCGAATTTCCTCGACGTGGGCGGCGGCGCGGATAAGGAAAAAGTGGAAGCGGCCTTCAAGATTATCCTCTCCGATCCAAAGGTGAAGGCGATTCTCGTGAATATTTTCGGCGGCATCATGAAGTGCGACATCATCGCGGAAGGCATCATCGCCGCCGCGAGAAACATGAAACTAACCGTGCCGCTGGTGGTGCGCCTTCAGGGCACGAACGTGGAGAAGGGCAAGGAGCTGCTCGCGGGCTCAGGCCTCAAGATCACCGCCGCCGACGATCTCAACGACGCCGCTAAGAAAGCCGTGCTGGCCGCGAAAGGGAAACTCTAATGTCTATCTTCGTTAACAAAGATACCAAGATCCTCGTGCAGGGAATCACCGGCAAGCACGGATCCTTCCACGCCGAGCAGTGCCTGGCCTACGGCTCTAAAATCGTGGCCGGCGTTACTCCCGGAAAAGGCGGCACCAAGTTCATGGATAAGGTGCCGATCTTTGATTCGGTGGCCGAAGCCAAAAAACAGACCGGTGCCACCGTTTCGATGCTCTTCGTGCCGCCGGCTTTCGCGGCCGATGCCATCGCGGAGGGCGTGGATGCCGACCTCGATTTGATCGTGGCGATCACCGAAGGAATTCCCGTGAACGATATGCTCAAAGTGAAGCAGTTCATGAAGGGCAAGCGCACCCGCCTCATCGGCCCAAATTGCCCCGGCGTGATCACTCCCGGCGAATGCAAAATCGGGATCATGCCCGGCCATATCCATAAGCCTGGCTCCGTGGGCGTGCTTTCCCGCTCCGGTACCCTCACGTACGAAGCCGTGCACCAGCTCACCCAGCTCGGCATCGGCCAGAGCACGGCCGTGGGCATTGGTGGAGATCCTGTGAATGGCACCAACTTTATCGACGTGCTCGATCTCTTCAATAAGGATCCGAAAACCGAAGCCGTGATCATGATCGGCGAAATCGGCGGCTCGGCCGAAGAGAATGCCGCCGCTTGGATCAAGGCGAATATGAAGAAGCCGGTGGCGGCCTTCATCGCCGGTTCGGCGGCTCCCCCCGGGCGCCGCATGGGCCACGCCGGAGCGATTATCTCGGGCGGTAAGGGTACGGCCAAAGCCAAGTTCGAGGCGCTCGAGGCCGCGGGCGTGATGATCTGCCGCAGCCCTGGAGATCTCGGCGCCACGATCGCAAAACGAATTGGAAAGTGAGGTTGAAGATGAAATTAGTTCTCCTTTGTCTGTTCTCGCTGATCTCTCTAAATGCGTTCGCCGAGGGCGAAGCGTTTTCGGATATGTCGGCGGCGGTGAAAAAGAAAACCACTGAGCGTATGGCCGCATCCCCGGCCAAGGTGGTGCGTGGCACCCAGACTGGCGGATCCTGCAAAGCCGCGAGCGATTGCCTCATGGGCAAGAAAAAAGGCGAGGCCGACGTGACCTGCATTGCGAAGAGCGAAGGCAGTCCGGCTGGGTCGACGCCTCCGGCCGGCCAAGAGTGCACGTGCCTCACCTCGATCTACGCCTGCGGCTACGCGTTTAAGTAGCGTTGAAATTTTGCTTGTGGAAAGCAGCCACCTGATTCTACTTTGCGGTAGAAGGGTGGCTTTTTCATGTTCGAATACCTCTGGATCTTCATCGCCATTCACCTTTACTGGGCGCAGTGGGGGCGCCGCCTCTACTGGCGCCAAGTGCGCACCACGCTCCACCAACGCTAGGAAATCATGGCCATAACTTTCCATTCTCTACGCGAAGCGGATCTCAGCGAGATCGCCGATTCTTTTCGCGCATTAGGCTGGGATAAGCCGCGCCTGCAGTACGAAACTTATTTGCGCGAGCAGTCCGCGGGCTACCGTTCCGTTTTTGTGGGTCGCGAGAATGGAACTTTCGCCGGTTACGTGACCGTGGTGTGGGATTCCCGTTACCCGAGCTTCCAACATTTAAATATCCCGGAGATCGTGGACCTCCACGTGATGCCGGCATTTCGCCAACGCGGGCTTGGAAAAAGTTTAATGCAAGAGTGCGAGGCGTTGGCGCGTGCGCGCGGGCACGAAGAAATTGGTCTCGGAGTAGGTTTACTCGCCGACTACGGAAGTGCGCAGCGTTTGTACCATCGTTTGGGCTATATGCCCGATGGGCGCGGGCTGTATTCGGGAAATAGGCCCGCTCAGTATGGGGAGATGGTGCAGGCCGGGGATGATTTAGTTTTGTATTTGAGCAAAAAAATATAAGCGGCTCTTCTTGCTCTGCGACAATTTAGGGTTTCTTCAAGATAGCCAAAGGGCTTGTCATTCCCAGGAGCTTTTGCCATAACTAAGCCCACCTCAGGCCTAACGTTTAGTTCCCAGGTTTCTGAATCATAAGGAGAATTTCATGCCCGTTGAGACAACTTTTTCTATCGTGAAGCCCAATGCCGTTAAGAAGAACGTGATCGGCAAAATCATCACCCGTTTCGAAGACTCTGGTCTCGAAGTTGTGGCCGCGAAGATGACGAAGCTTCCCCGCGAAAAAGCCGAAGGCTTTTATATTGAACACAAAGACCGTCCCTTTTTCGAAAGCCTCATTCGTTTCATGACGAGCGGCCCGATTCTGTTGATGGCCCTTAAAGGCGAGAACGCCGTTCTCCGCAACCGCGAGATCATGGGCGCTACCGATCCGGGCAAGGCCGCTCCCGGCACGCTCCGCAAAGACTTCGCCGATTCGATCGAAGCCAACGCCGTTCACGGCAGCGATTCGGCCGCATCCGCTCAGCGCGAGCTCGCTTACTTCTTCGACAAAAACGAAGTTTGCCACCGCGAGTAATCGCCAGGAGCCGCTATGAAGCTGGCCCTCCAACCGATCAACGGGAAAGTGGGGGATTTCGAGCATAACCTCGAAATCCACCGCGCCCGCATAAAAGCCGCCGCTACCGAAGGCGCTGATCTCGTAGTTTTTCCTGAGCTCTCGCTCGTGGGATATTTTCCCCGCGATCTCCTCGTGCGTCCTTCCTGGGCCGCTAAATGCGAGAAACAGCTTTCCGAATTCCATTCTTGGCTGAAAAAAGAATATCCCAAGCTCGCGGTGATCGTGGGCACCTCACTCGGCGTGGATGCCACCGGCTCCAATCCCAAAGGCCTTGCCAACTGCGCGGTTTTTCTTCAGGGTGAAACCCGGGAAGTGCGCGCAAAAACCCTGCTGCCTTACTACGACGTATTCACCGAGAACCGCTATTTCGATTCGGCCGAAAATCTACCGGAGTCTTTCCGCGCGCCCATCGAGTTCGGCGGAAAAAAGCTGGGGCTTTTGATCTGCGAGGATTCCTGGGATGAAATGACCATCCGCGGGCGTAATCTCTACCGTGGTAATCCCACTCGCTACCTAAAAGAACAGGGCTGCGATTTTCTCGTCAATATCTCCGCCTCGCCCTACGAGCGCACGAAGAAAAACCGCCGGCGCGAGACCATCGCTAAAGAGGCCAAAGAATTCTCTTTGCCCATCGCCTACGTGAATCTGTTCGGTGCGCAGGACGAAATTATTTTCGACGGCGATGCCTTTCAGTTCGGACCGGACGGCGCGCTCCTCGCCGAAAAACAAAGCGCCGACGCCGAATTGCTCTGGCTGCGGGACGATGGGAAGAAACCCTCCGGCACCCGGCCTGCCAATCTTGAGCTCGAAACTCTGCGCAATATGCTGGTGCTAGGGATCCGCGATTATTTAAGCAAGAACGGTTTTCAGCGCGTGGTGCTCGGCCTTTCCGGCGGCATCGATTCCGCCCTCGTGGCGGCTCTGGCCTGCGAGGCCGTGGGAGCGGCGAACGTGATCGCGCTCGCGATGCCGAGTAAGTTTTCTTCCGTGCACAGTATCGAAGACGCGGAGGCGCTGGCGCATGCGGCTGGTATCAAGCTCCACCATTTTCCCATCAAGATGCCGCATTCCACGATGTCGATGGCGCTCAGGCCTTTTTTTTCGGGCATGGCCGACGATACCACCGAAGAAAACCTCCAGTCGCGGCTCCGCGGCGTGGCGGTAATGGCCTTCGCCAATAAATTTCAGGCACTCGCCCTTGCCACCGGCAATAAGAGCGAATTCGCGATGGGGTACTCCACGCTCTACGGCGATATGTGCGGAGCGATCGCGCCGATCGGCGATCTCTATAAGACCGAAGTATATGAGCTGGCTCGCTACCTCAACGAAGGCCGCCAGTGGATTCCGGAGAATACTTTTACCAAAGCGCCTTCCGCCGAGCTGCGCCCGAACCAAACGGATCAGGACAGCCTGCCTCCCTATGATCTCCTGGATGCAGCGCTGAAGATTCTAGTGGAAGAGGAGTTGGATCCGGCCGAGGCGCTGCCCGAATTACGAAAAAACTTTCCTAAAGCCGATCTAGCCTTGCTCGAACGGATTAAAAAGTCCGTGCGTCTCAACGAGCACAAGCGCCGACAGGCCCCGGTGATCCTGCGCGTATCCGGCCGGGCCTTTGGACCCGGGCGTCCGTACCCTTTGTCCTGTCATTTTTAGCGGCGCGAAAGTCCGCCTTCTTCGGCCACTTCACTGATAGCCTCGGCGAGATCGTGATAAATATCGGAATCGCGGAGCTTGAGCGGAAAGTGGCGTTCCGCTACCGCGCGGTTGAACACGAAGAGCATATTCGACATATAGCGGGTGATATAATAGCCGATGATCGCGTAGATCACGCAGGAAAGCCCGAACATCCAATTCGCCCCAAGGTGCATGAGGTCGTCCTGCGAAATATAGTAGTGCCCTTTTTGATTCATGCGGGTGAGGCTGATCGCGAGGCTGACCACCTTCACGTAAACGGTATTGAGCGCGATCCCCACGATATGGCTGGTGGCGAGGCTTACGAGGTAAAAACTCAAAACGAATTTTAGGTAGAAACGGTAGTTGAAGCGGTAGCGCGGTTTTTTGATTTTATCGAAAGCAAAATTCTTTTCCTTCAGTTGGTGCGCGAGCCCCCAGATTACCCTGTGGAAGTCGGGGCTCTCGGAAAGCCAGTCGTTTTTCTTTGCGTCCAGCTCTTTGTTCTTTAGTTTTTGGCGCAATAATTTTTCCGCGTTTACGAAGGGGGAAACGGCCCAGCCCATCAGCAAAAAAGAAATGAGGAAGGTGAGTCCGAAGAGGGCCACGAGGTACCAGGCGACGTCGGCGAGCGCCATTTGCACTTGTACTTGGTAGGCATTGCGAATCACCTCGCTCACGATGAGTCCGCCATTTTCCAAAAAATACAGGTTCATCTGCGCGAAGAAAGAGAGCAGTCCCATGAGTGCGGCGGTGCAAACCACTGGCACAAAAGAGAGGAGGAGGGCGCAGCGTAACTGGTAAATGCGCACGCGGCCCAGCTTAGGGAACAGCTGAATATTTCTCATGGGTAAATACTGGCAAGGGTGCTGGGGATTGTAAAGTAGGGTAAATGCGTTAGATATAGCTAACTTACGCTGGTCGGTGTGGAGAAAAAAAGTTAGTCCGCGAAAAACGCTCGGTTTTTTCTTGAGGCGTATAATGTGGCGTGTTAATTGACCCTGTGGAGGCGTGATCTTAATGAAGGAGCAGGTAATGAAATTAGATGTGAAGTCCGTAGTAAAAAAATTGGGAAAACTTGAAGCTAATCTGAAGAACAAGATTGAATCGGGTGCTCTCTACAATGAAGTGAAACGTTTTGCCGATGGCCAAGCGAAGAAATTCAGCCAGCGCGTGAAGTCTTCCAAAGATACCAAAAAAGTTCTCGCCTTCGTTCAGCAGCGCCGCAAGCAAGTGGAAAAAATTGCCGCCGATCTGCCCCGCGAAGTAAAAGCCGTTCGCACGTACGTGCAAGCGCAGCGCAAAGAGCTCGAGAAGCTCGGTAACGAATTGGTGAAGAAGGCCCGCGAAGGCAAGATCAACGCCGAAACCCTCCGCACCGCGATCCGCAAAGCCACCACGAAGAAAGCGGCTCCCCGCAAGGCTTCGGGCGGAACCAAGAAAAAAACGACCACGAAGAAGACCGCGAAGAGAAAGTAAATCTCCGGTATTCAGGAATGAGGGCCTGGCATGAAAATGCCGGGCTTTTTCTTTTGTGGGGACCGCGCGGCGGTTTACAATTTTGGGGTGAGGGGATTTAGGCTAAAGGCGGTTTTATTTTTTTCGGCGCTGGCCTTGCCGGCGTCTATTTTCTCTTTCGCCGCAGAAAAGTTCGATCCCACGATTGGTGGCGAGATTGAGCTAACTAACGAGGCCATGCAGAGCTCGGGCTTTTCGGGCAAAGGAAATACCAGCGAAATCCCCGAAAAGAAATCTCAGCTGAAATTCGTGGAAGAGCTGCGCAAGCGGTGCGTGCTTTCAAAGTGTGCCATCAAGGAAGTAGCCGGAAAGCAGATTCAGGAGTTTCGCGTCACCTATCCCGACGGCTGGTGGTTCCAAGTGAGCTTTGATCCCGGTTGCGTAGAAATTCTCTTCAAACCGTCCACCCTTGCGGATCTAGAGGCGGTGCGGGAACGCATCGATAAAGATATCTTTGCGGTGGGGAAGGCCGTAGGAATCGGCGCCGATAAATTGGATAGCGCGCATTTCAATGTGGGCCTCAAATCTGCTTTCGGCGATGATGCCGAGCTTTTTTTGCGCTACTTCGTGGACTACGCGAATCACTACGATCTGGCACTCGGAAGCCTAGGGCATGATACTTCCAATGGCCCCCCGCTCGCGCTCTTGAGGCCGGAGCAGCGGGATGCTCTACAGCAGGTGGTTGAAGATTTCTATTCCGGAAAGCTCAAAACGGTAGAGGACATCGCGAAGGAAATTAATAAAAAAGTGTATACACATACGCTTGAGCCTGGATGGCTTAACTACCACAATCAGGCGATGGGGCTGAAAGGTTTCGAGAATCCTGAAGCCGCACGTTTCGAGCTTCGCTCGATTTGGGCCCAGGATTCCGCGGAAAATTTATTGCAGCTGGGGCGGCTCGTGAAGGCGAGAATTAATTTTTTGCGCACGCAGAAGGGGCGCATTGTTTATCTCAAGGGGGCCCGCGACGAGTTTTTTTTGGATGAGCTCAAGGCGCGTTACTTGGTGTACGTGGAAGAGTCGGGCCTAAAGTTTAAGGACTATGAAAATTTATTGCCGGATGACGTGAGGTCCGAGCCGTTACCGAAATTTTTCCGTGAGCGCGGAAAGGGCAAAAAGAATATTGCCCTGCCGAAGGAGTACGAAGACCTTCTGCAAATTTCTCCCTGGGTCAGGGAGCGGACTTCGATTGGCTGCCAAGACGCGTTTTCCCGGCTTTAGTTCGCCGGCGAAATGATCGATTTTCTGTGCTTAAGATTTGGGCAGCGACTAAAAAATCGTCAGATTTTTTCGTGCCAAAATCGTAGTTTCTCTTAAGAGTCGATGTTTTTAATTAATTTTTGTAAATAAAATCAAATAGATATAAAAGCTAAAAAATCCTCACAGTAAGTAGATACACGGTACAGCGTTTGCATTGGTTTAGTTACTACTATGGGTAACGAGGAACCAACGCTTTTTTCCGCGCGCGATAAGATCCGGCGATGGAAGTCCCTATCGGGAATTTTTCATCTGCTTTCGGTAGCGGCGCTCGTGCTTTCCCTGCTCTGGACCCTCCCGCGCTTCGCCGAAAAATCTCTCCTCCAGGTTTCCGAAGATTTAAAGCAGCGCGAGATGCGCCGCCAGCTGCTCGTGGAAGTCCTCGATAAAACCGTGCGCTACCAAAAATATTACGGCGATACCCACGGGCGTTTCACCCGCGATCTTTCGCGGCTCCTCCTCCCGGCCCGCTACGTCTCCGGCACCCGGGAAGAGATCCAGCAGAGCTACGAGATTTCGGTGCTCGAATCCTATCCCAATCGTTTTCTGATTCTTGCAACGGGAATCGACAACTCGGATCGCCTCACCATCGACGAGAGCTATCGCCTAAGCGCCAATTTCGTTCTTCCCCCTCCCACTCGCGTTTACTTATTGGAAGAAGCAGATCGCATTTTGCGTTTGCGCGCGCAGGGGCTCGAGCCGGAAATCGGCTTATATTCCCGCTACTGGCAAATTGCGAAAGCGGGAGACGATCGCCCCGGGCTCTTCACCGCTGTGGGCATAAAATCGCCGATCTTGGGGGAAAGGCGGGAATGGCAGGCGGCCGGCGAATCCAATTCGATCTTTGCCGCCGTTAGCGAGCAAGTGAAACAGCGTATGACCCAGGCCACCGATCGCGGCTTGGCGTCTCTGGCACGTAATGAGGGCCTGCTGCCCAATAGCCCATATAAGGAAAATCTCGGGGTTCAGGAGGTGAAGGAATGGCTGGAGGCCGGCCGTTTCGCGCAGCTAGTTCACCGCCGTGAGAAGGGGGAGTTCGCCCGGCGCTGGGAAGACCTCGATGCCGTATCGGACTTTCATTTTTCCGACCGCATGCGGGCCGTTAAGAATATTCGCGTGCATCCCGTAGACCTGGGTGCCGACCGTAAAACCTTCCATCTCACGCTAGAGGGTACGAGTGGGGACCTCATGGGTGAACAATTTGTGGTGGATGAAGCTGGAACTGTGCGGCAAGTGCGCTACACGGAGGCGCTCATCCAGCAACTACAGGAAACTACTACGATTCTTCAGAATACGTTTGGCTTCCAGATTAATCCGATCGTGGACGACGCTCACTCCAAATCCCAGCCTTGACTCCTTTCCAAAGCGACCGATAAGATTACAGAACCGCTATTTGGAAAGGGACCTCATGAAATTGGATCGCCGCGTCGGCCTGGTGTTTTGCGCCCTGCTTCTCACTTCTTGTGGACACTTTCGCCTAGGCTCCAAAGGCCTACTCGACGCCAGGAGTGAAGGAGGCCTGTTAAACGCATCGGGCCGCACTCCGTCGAATGAACCCCCCCTTACGGACGGGGTTTTGGTTCCCAATCTAGAGGGTATCCAGCTCAAAAATACCAATTTTGATCTGCCCGTGGTCTACAACGAAGAAGTAAAGAACTGGGTAGGCTACTTTACCGGCCCCGGCCGTAAGCACTTCGCGGTTTATATGGAACGCAAGGCTCGCATGGAGCCCGTGATCTTGCCCAAGCTCAAGGCGGCTGGTCTTCCCCAGGATTTGATTTACCTCGCCATGATCGAAAGCGGATTTTCCACGCAGGCTGCCTCGCATGCCGGTGCCGTTGGCCCTTGGCAATTTATTCGTTCCACTGGCCGAATTTTCGGTCTGAAACAGGATTGGTGGATGGACGAACGCCGTGATCCGCTCAAGAGCACCGACGCCGCCGTGGCCTACCTTAGCCGCCTCCATGCCGAGTTCGGCGACTGGGCCTTGGCCTGTGCTGCCTACAATTCGGGCGAGCAAAAAATCCGTAATGGAATTTCTCGCCTCGGCACTCGTGATTTCTGGACCATCGCCCGCAACCGCCGCGCCCTTCGCCGGGAAACTAAGGATTACGTGCCGAAAATGATGGCCGCCGCAATCATCGGCAAAAACGCCGAGCAGTTCGGCTTCAAAACGTACCCGGCCGACGACGTGCTCATGCAATTCGAAGAGGTTCGCATCCCGCGCGCCGAGAACTTACGCACGATTGCCAAAGTGGCCGGAGTGGACCGCGAAGAGATCGCTGCGTTAAATCCCGAGCTCAGCCGTTGCTGCACTCCGCCCCAGCGCGGTTCCTATACCGTGCGTGTTCCTAAGGGGCCAGGTGCCCAGCTTGTAGCTGCGGCCGTGGAGAGCGGAGAGATCGGGCGCTTCGCGAATTTTCAGCGCCACGTAGTTCGCCGCGGCGATACGCTTTCTCGCATCGCCTCCAAAACCGGAGTTCCCACGGAAGCCATTCTTTCGATGAACGATATCCGCAGTGTGCGCGCACTCAAGCCAGGCACCGAGCTTGTGATTCCGGATCGCGGCCGTGCCGTAGCTTCCAGCCGGCCCCGCGTGTCTCGCGGCGGCCGCGGATTAGCTAGCGCTACGAGCGGCGAGCGAGTAAGGCCATCGGTGGCCGAGCCGAAGAATTCTTCCTCCGTAACCCACGTGGTAGTGCGAGGGGATACCCTCTACGGAATCTCCCGTCGTTATGCCGTGCGCATAGACGAAATTCGTCGCTGGAACTCCCTGCGTCGTTCAAAAAACCTACGTCCCGGCAGCCGGATTAAGTTATACGTTAGGAATGACCGCTCCTAAGATCTCTAAGGCTCCCACAGGTTCCGTTGACGTTCTTGTGGTGGGTGCCGGCGTGGCCGGCTTGCTCGCCGCGGCCCTCGAACTCAAGGCCGGAAAATCCGTTCACCTTACCGAAAGGGCCCCCCACGCAGGCGGCCGCTTTTCCCCCGAGCTTCGCGATGGCTACCTATTGGGATCAGGCTTCGCCTTCGGCGATTCCGCCTGGTGGCGCGCTACTGCCGACCGCCTGGGGCTTCCAGCCACCACCTTGCCGATCGCTGAAGCAGGCGCTCTCGTGCACGGTCCTAAGGGCTGGTCTAAGGCCGAAGACCTGCCGAGCTGGGAAGCTCACCTCAGTGAGCCCAATACGGAATTCCCCGACCGTGGCCTCTACGGCATCACCGAAACCTTGATGAATTTTTGCGCGGGTTTCCCGAATTTCAGCTTTTCCCCCGAAGCTCCCGTTACCGCCCTTCGGGTAGAAGGCGCCTTGGTGGCCAGTGTTACTCTCGGCAATGGCCTAGAGCTCCAGCCCAAAGAAATTTTCTGGTGTGGCGACTATAAGAGCCTCCTTGATTCCCTCACTGGCTCCGCTCCGCCTCCCGGCCCCGAACGCGTTTCCTGGATGAAGAAGTTCGTGAAGACCCACCCCCAGCCGGGCGTGGTGCTCGAGTTCGCCCACAAGGGCAAGCTTGGAGATTTTACTGAAACCTTGCTCGTGCCGTTTACCGCTGAGAAAAAAGACGACCGCCGCTTCATCGTGGGTGCCATCGTCTCGAACCGTGATCCAAGCCTTGCGCCTGCCGGCGCTTCGCTTTCTTCCTGGATCCTTCCGCTTAGCGAAGAAGAGTGGGGGGATAACCACGAGACCATGAAAAAAATCCGCGCCGGCCGCCGCCTCATCGATAAGGCCTTCCCGAATTTCGAGCAGACGATCCAGTTCGAGCGCGTGCTCGTGCTCGACTCTACCGTGGCGCCACTCGGCCGCAAGAAAGGCGAGTGGAATCCTCCGCTTGCCAATCTCCGCCTCGGCTCCGACTGGGCCATGCCCGCCGGTGCTACCCTGCCGGCCTTGGCCGAAGTCCTCTTGGGCCAGTAAATGAAATTCGTGATCTTTGCCGTGGGCAAAGCGAAGTTTCCCTTCGTGGAGCAGGGGCTCGTGCACTACTTCAAAAATATTGGTCATATGGCAGAGATCGAGCTCGTGGAGCTCAAAGATGCCGCGAGTGATAAAGACAAAGAAGCCGAACTTTTTCTGGCGGCCTTAAAAAAACGCAAGCTGCTCGAAGAAGGCAAGGCACGGATCTTCCTGCTCGATGAGCGCGGCAAACAGTTCAGTTCCCGCGCCTGGGCTGAGCAATTTGGGGCCCTGCGCGATCAAGGGGTGCAGCAATTCGTGCTGCTCATCGGCGGCGCCTATGGCTTCACCGATGCCTTTCGCGGGCGCTTTCCCCAGTTTTCCCTCTCCCAAATGACCTTTCCCCACGATCTGGTGCGGCTCATCCTTGCCGAACAGATCTACCGCACCCTTCACATCCTGGCCGGGGGGAAGTATCATCATGAGTAATGAAGCTGCCACGCCATAAAAAAGATATCCGCGCCATCGCCGTTCTCTGCAGCGGTGGCGACGCTCCCGGAATGAATGCCGCCCTTCGCGCGGTGGTGAGGACCGGAATCGCTTCCGGCATCACCGTTTACGGGGTGATGAAAGGCTACGCGGGCCTCATCGCCGGCAACTGGGAAACCATGGATAAAAAGAGCGTGGCGAATATCATTCTCCGCGGCGGCACCGCGCTCAAGACCGATCGCTGCCCTGAATTTCACAAACGCCCCGTGCGCAAAAAGTGCGTGGAAATGATGCGGGCCCATGGCATCGAAGGCCTCGTGGTGATCGGTGGCGACGGATCTTTCCGCGGCGCCCACGCCCTCTGGGCCGAAGACCAATTTCCCGTGGTGGGAATTCCCGGCACCATCGACAACGATATCGCCGGCACCGAGGCCACCCTCGGCTTCGATACCGCCGTGAACAACGCCCTCGAGGCGATCGATAAGATCCGCGATACCGCCTCCGCCCATGAGCGTACCTTTCTCGTGGAAGTAATGGGCCGTAACTCCGGCTATATCGCCCTCGACGTGGGCATCGGCGCCGGGGCCGAAGCGATTCTCTTGCCCGAAGAAAAAACTACCACCAAGGAAGTGGCGCGCCGGATCCAGCAGGGCCTCGAGCGCGGGAAGATGAGCTCGATCGTGGTGATGGCCGAAGGGCAAAAAAGCGGCGCTTCGATGCGCTTAGCGGAAGAGCTTGAGAAAAAATATGGCATCGAGTCCAAAGTTTGCATCCTCGGCCATATCCAGCGCGGCGGCTCGCCCACGGGCCGGGACCGCCGTCTCGGCAGCATCATGGGTTTTCGCGCGGTGGAGGCCTTGCTCGCCGGGTATACCGACGTGATGGTAGGCGTAGAGGGCGACAGCGAAGTGCTCGTGCCGTTCGCGCAAACCGTGAAGCGCTCCGCGAAATTGCGGAAAGATTTGATCGAGATGGCGAAGGTTCTGGCTACCTAGTGCTTGTGAGTTCTGCGCGCTTACCAATTAGCCGGCGGCCGGATCTACTTCCGCCCAAAACCCTTCATGATCATGCGATCGGCCATCCGGCTCGGCAGTAGCTTCATCAAGCGCAATTGCCAGGGCACGGATTTTTTCACTACCAAATATCGTGCTTTAGGCTTTGCTGAACGCAGCGCCCGCAAAATCGTCCGCGAAACGAACGCCACCGGCAGCGCGTCCTTCGCCGTGAGCTCTACCATTCCGGCAAAGCGCTCGAGGTCTTCGCCGTACAAAGTGCGCATTGCGCCCGAGTACTGCGCGTATTCGTCTTTGCGGCGGCCCAGGCTTTTTTCCCAGATCGGCGTGGCAATCGGCCCGGGCTCGATCAAAATCACTTCCACGCCCGAACGGAGAAGCTCTCTCCGCAAAGCATCCGAGATCGCCTCCACCGCAAATTTCGAAGAAGCATAGGCGCCCATGTAGGGGCTCGCGAATAAACCACTGATGCTGGAGATATTAATAATCCTGCCTTGGGTCGCACGCACCAAGGGTAGAAGCGCCTGGGTGACGGAGATCAGCCCGAAAACATTCACGTCGAACTGCGCGCGCCATTTCTCGGCGGGGATCGCTTCCACCGGGCCGCCCACGGCGATGCCGGCGTTATTGATCAGGTGAACTTTATCGGCGCCGGCGGCGATGCGGGAAAATTCTTTCACCCCGCGCTGAATCGACTCGGGGTCGGTTACATCGAGGAAAATAGGCTGCGCCTTAGTGGCTTTCCATTTCGCTAGATCGGATTCTTTGCGTACGCAGGGGGCGACGGAAAATCCCTGAGACAAAAGAAACTCGGTAGCATCTTTGCCGATGCCGGAGGAGGCCCCGGTAATGAGAACGTATTCTTTCATGCACCCTAACAGCCAACCGCAAACGGCCCACCGCCAACCGATTTCCCTACATCATCCTTTGCGCGATCAAGTAGGGGATCAAGAGATAGATGATCGAATCGCGAATGAGATAGTACACGAAGAAGGCCGCGAAGAGTTTCCAGCCATAGCGTTTTACGGCCCCACGCATGCCCTCGCGCTTAAAAACATCCCGCACTTCGCGTACGAATTTCGGCGCTAGCCTGGCCAGAAACGAGACTTGGCTTACCGTCTCCTGAGGAGTTTCGCTGGTTTCCAGAACGGGAAACTGGCTTTCATTTGGCAAAGAAGTCTTCGGCATGTCCACGAACTATAACGTCTTTCCTATCGTCCAGAAACTGCTTTTTTCCCCGCTTTGCTTGGGCTGCGGTAAGACATTGCGCGAGGGGCAAAATTTCTGTTTCGCCTGCCGAAAAGGCGTGCGGAGGGCTTTAACGGCAGAAGAGGAGTACCTTCTGAATTTTAGTGACTCCGTGCCGCCGCTTTTTCATGGATTGAGGAAGGCCGCTCCGCACTACGCCAGTAGGTTTTTATTGAGCTTTCTGGAGAGAGCTCCGCAGTTGAAGGACTGGCGAAAGGAGGGCATCGAGATGGTAATCACGGCCCCGCAGAGGGCGCAGGACGGGCCTTCTGGTTTGGCATTGGTCGGTGAAGGAACTGCGCAGTTGCTGGGAGCTGAATTTTTACCCGGTTTCTTAGCGAAAGAAAAAGGCCGCGCCCAGCACGGCCGAAATTTTTCCCGTCGCGTGGACACGCACTGCTTTGTTTCGATCGCGGGAAAGCCGGAGAAAATCCGGGGCAAAAAAATTTTGGTGCTGGACGACGTGCTTACGAGCGGAACCACGCTGGATCTTTCGGGCTACGTATTGAGGAAGGCGGGCGCGAAATGGGTCCGGGCTTTCGCCTTAGCCCATCAGGTGATGCCAGGCCTCGAAGGAAAGCGCGAGCAGGCCCACGAGGAAGGCCACGAAGTTCACCCACTTTTGCTTCATCTTCGTGTGTAAATGGGGGAGGAGATCGCCGGAGGCAATATAAAGAAAGGTTCCCGCGGAAATGGCGAGGGCGGCGCCCATGAAACGAGGCGACTGAAAATTCAGGAAGGCGCCGGTCAGGATGCCGGAGGGGCCCATCGCGGAAAAGCAGACGAGGGTGAAGGCCATTTTTTTCCGACTCCAACCCGAGGCCGCGAGCAGCGCCATGAGGGCGAGGGTTTCGGGAACTTTGTGCACGAGGATGGCGGCCAAGAGGGCGATCGAAACAGAGATATCGGCGGCGCCCATCAAGCCCACGCCGAGGGCCATTCCGGAGATCACGCTGTGAACCGAGAGGCCAAAGAAAGCCACGAGGCCGAGGCGGTGATCGGGATTGTGGCAGTGGTCGTCCTCCATGCAGGGGTGGGCCATGGTGAAGCGCTCGAGCACGGTCATGAGCACGTAGCCGGCAAGCATGAATACGCCCACGGAGGGGCCGATCTCGAGGGTGGCTTCGGGAAGCATGTGCAGGAAAGCGGCCGAGAGAAGCACGCCGGCACCGAACGAGAGGAAGAGGTCGTAGATATCACCTTGGAGCTTCCAGGTGAGAGGGAAAAGGCCTACGGCGAATACGACGAGAAAGTGGGCTAAGGCGGCGAGTATTGGCGGCATTGTGCGCGCACCCTATCACGGCGGGGTGCGGTAATCTACGTGCCGAAAATTTAAATGGCCTTTGGCTCGTCCCATTCCAGGCGTAAACCGTAGCGGCAATGGGGGCAGGCAAAAGACAGAGGGTTTTCGGCTACTTGCGACTTAATCGCAACTTCCTGGAGGCATTCGGGGCACTTGGCGGTAAAGGCTTCGAGGTGGGTAGGCTCCCGCATTTTTTTGAAAAATTGGTAAATGCCGAAGAAAAAGAAAAAGGGGACCGTCACCCAGTGGATGGGCGGAAGGGGCGCCGAGGCGAGAGAAAGAATCCAGAAGAAGCCGAGAGCTTTAAAGGCAAGACGCCTTTTCTCGGTAGTGCTGAGGTGCTTGAGCTGGAAATTTGCGGTGGAGACTTTTCCACTGCCAGAACTAATTTGCCCTTCCATGTAGGTCTCCCGAGAAAAAGTCGAAGGAAAAACGACGCATGTATTTTGGCGGAGTTTGCCCTCGGCTGAGTTGATCAGAAAAATCGCGGAGCCGCACGTTTTCCGGTTTCTCGGCCAGGATGGATTCGGCGGCGGCCACCGCTTCCTTTTTTCGGCCTAGCTCCAAGAGCGCGGCGGCGCGAATCCAGGCGAGGTTCTGGCGGATATAGGCGGGCTCTCCGAGGAAGCGGGGATTCTGCAAGGCCTGTTCGGCAGTGAGAAGGCTTTCCTGCCAGAGGCCGCGCTGCGTGAGCGTGACGGCGGTGAAGTAGGCCGAGTCGAGGGTATCGTGGCCGGTGAGCAGGGCCGATGCTTCGCTGAGCGCGAGCTTATCGAAATAAAGGGCGAAGGCGTCCGAGATCTGCCGCTGGCGGGCACGTTTTTCGGGCGGGGTTTTTACGAAATCCACGAGCTCGAACGCCGGAGGGATCTGCTCGTTCCATAAATTTTCGAGGGTGAACGCCGCCATCCGGCCGCCGGCGGTGGGCGCGGGGTCGATGCTCACGTAGGCGCGGCGCGCCTGGCCCGGAACCGATTCGAGGAGAATGGTTTGGATGGTATGGGCCTTGAGCACATCGTGGTAGGCGGTGATCCTTCCCTCGGGATTTTCCTGGTAGGCGAGGATGCCGGCGATCGTGACGGCGGGGCTTTCGTTCCGAGGTTTGGCCTCGAGCAGCTCGAAAGCGCGCTTCATTCGATAAATAGAATTCATTTTAATGCCCAGCGAAATAAACTCGTCGGTCTTCGCCTCTGCGTCCATCACGTGGTTGGTCTGCACCAGCGAATTGGCTTCCATGCCGCGCACGGCGAAGCGGGTGGGAGAGGATTCTACGGCAACGGCTTCGCCGGTAGCGAAGTTGGTGAGCACGAAGGTCCAAAGCACGGGGGGGCGGTTCGCCTTCAGGATGTTTAGTGCTTGCTCGATGCTTTTCGCTTGCCGCAGCACGAGCTCCCCGATGAAAACCATGGGCACGCCCCGCAGGCCGCCGGCACTCGTATAATTCTGGTGAACGGCGAATCCAATGCCGGATTCGTTCACGCCCGTGATTCCCCCGTAAATCAGGCCATCGGCCCCAAACACGATATGCTTTTGCTCGGCATCGCTTTCGGGGAGAATCACCGTGAGCATGGGGTGGCGATCCCAAACGCCGGTGCTCGCGAAATCCAAATTGCGCCCGTAGAAGAGGCCACCCTCGGCGCTTTTCCAGGCCACGCTGGTGCAGCCCGCGGCGGGTAAAGGACGGAAGAGAGGAATACTGCCCACCACGTTGGTAAGGGCGGCCACGTCGGGCAAGCTGATCGCGCGCTTCAGGTCGATGGGCTCGATGCCCATTCCCTGAGCCATGCTGTCGATTTCCTCGGAAATTCCGGGAGGCGTTTCCCGGTGAAGGAGGCGCACAATTTGATTATAAAAAGGCTCCGCCACGGCCGCGAGAAAACCACTCTGGTGGCGCAGCGTATCGGTTACTTTTCCGGAAAAATAATTTAGTACGTCGGGAGAAAGAGCGCCCGATTTCACCAACGTGCCAAGTGCGGCGGCCCGCGTGAGAGGATTACCCTTCAGGTAGAGAACGTGCAGGCTTTCGCATTGGTAGAGGCGCGCGTCGGCAGTGGCGGAGAGTGGCTGGCATTCTGCGGCAACTGCGCTCTGTGTTAGAAGAAAAAAGAGTGCCAAAAGCATGGAAAGAGTCTGCCCCAAAAGGCGAGATCTTTCCACTTGATCACCGTGGATGTGGGCAATAAAGTTTCCCGACTACTAAAGGGCGGTTTTATGGCCAAACAGCAAAGAATTGTGGAGCGGGCTTACGAGAAATTCGGGCCTTTCTATAATTATATTTTCGGAAAACTGCTTTTTCAGGAAGGCCGCGAGGCGGCCGTGGATTTTCTGGAGATCAAGCCTGGAGCAAAGGTGCTGGAGGTAGGAGTAGGCACGGGCCTGACCCTTCCCATTTATCCGCATCACTGCAAGGTGGTGGGGGTAGATCTTTCTTCTTCCATGCTAAAAGAGGCCAAAGAACTGATCGCGAAGAAAAAGCTCCGGAACGCCACAGTGAAAGAAATGGACGCGACCAATCTGGAGTTTCCCGATAATTCTTTTGACTCCGTGCTCGGTAATTTATTCATTAGCGCGACCTCGTTTCCGCGAGAAGCTTTGCTCGAGATGAAGCGCGTGTGCAAGCCGCACGGAACGCTCGTGCTCATGAACCATTTTAAGAGCGAGAATCCCGTGCTCGCCGCTTTCGAGACCGCGTTCAACCCCCTCGCGCAGGGATTTTTGGGATTCAAATCCAATTTGGAAATGAAGCCCCTCCTGGATTCCGTGGGACTCAAAGTTAAGCGCGTGCAAAAGGTGAATATGTTTAATCTATGGACGGCGGTTTCGCTGGTAAACAAAAAATGAAATTGAAAAATACGGCCGTGATCGGCGCGAGCGGGCAAGTGGCCCGCTGCATTTTGGAAGCACTAAAAGCACGGGGTATTTCTCCGGTACTATCGAGCTCGAGTGGTAAGCCCGGCTCCGTCCCGCTTGATCTCGCCGACGCCGCGAGCATACGGAATTTTTTTGCGGAGCTGGAAAAGAAATTTCCCGACGGGAAGGTAGAAGTGTTTCTTCCGGGCGCGATGACCCACGTGGACCGCTGCGAGGCCGAACGTGATCTCTGCGCGCGCATCAACCGTGACGGCCCCGCCATCGTGGCGGAGGAATGCGCGAAGCGAGGTTATGGTCTTACCTTTTTCTCCACCGAGTATGTTTTCGGCGGCGCCGAGTACGAGGGAGGCGAGGTCGGGCCTTTCTCCGAGCTGGATCAGCCATTTCCCACCTCCTGGTACGGCCAGTGCAAGCTCGAAGCCGAGCGGAAGGTGCTGCAAGCGCTGCCGAAAGCCCTCGTGGTGCGCACCACCATGGTATTCTGCTGGGACCCCGCCGGGATGAATTTCCTCATGCAGTATATCCGGCACCTCGAGGGAATTCGCGAAGGGAAAACGAATGTTTTCAAGATTCCCGAAGACCAAATTTCCACCCCCACCTACGCGAGTTCGCTAGGCGAGGGCTGCCTGCTCCTGCGGGAAAAAGACGTGAGTGGCGTGATCAATATCGTGGGTTCGGATTCGGTTTCGCGGCGTGAGCTAGTGGAGCGCGTGATCGAAGAGTTCGGCTTCGACCGGGAAAAGAGCCTGGTAGGATTCCAGTTTCTGAAGACAAAAGAGCTGGGGCAAGTGGCGCGGCGTCCACTCACGGCGGGGCTCACTCCCGAAGTGGCGCGCTCCCACGGAGTGAAAATCTATTCGCTGCGGGAAGCCTTCGCCGACGCAAGGAAAAAGATGAGTAAAACGTGATTCATCTCCCGGAGATTATCAAGGACCTTTGCTTCATCCTGGCCGTAGCTGGGTTGGTCACGTTGGTATGCAAATTCCTGCGGCAGCCAGTCGTGCTTGGCTACCTCATTGCCGGTTTTTTGGTGAGCCCTCACGTTCCGTTCCTGCCCACCGTGAGCGATACGGAGAGCGTGAAGGTATGGGCGGAAATCGGCGTGATCTTTCTGCTCTTCGGCCTCGGATTGGAATTCAGCTTCAAGAAGCTCGCGCAAGTGGGCCGCAGCGCCTCGATTACCGCCGTGTTCGAGGTGGTATTCATGCTCGCGCTCGGCTTCGCTACCGGGCGGGCCTTGGGTTTTTCCGAAATGGACAGCCTCTTTCTCGGGGGAATCCTTTCCGTATCTTCCACCACCATCATCGTGCGGGCGTTTAGCGAGCTGGGGTTGCGGGGGCGGCGTTTCGTTTCGCTCGTGTTCGGCGTGCTCATCGTGGAAGATCTCGTGGCCATCCTCTTGCTCGTGTTGCTCTCCACCATCGCGGTCACGAAATCTCTTTCCGGAACGGCCCTCGCGCTTTCTGGGTTGAGGTTAGGGTTTTTCCTCGCCGTTTGGTTCGTGGTGGGAATCTACGCCGTGCCGATCTTCATCACCAAAATCCGGCGTCATCTCTCCGATGAAACCACGCTCATCGTTTCGCTCGGCCTTTGTCTTTCCATGGTACTGCTCGCTACCGAGGCGGGTTTCTCTCCCGCGCTCGGTGCTTTCGTAATGGGTTCGATCCTGGCGGAGACTTCCGAGGTGAAGAGAATCGAGCACCTGCTTTCCCCCGTGCGGGATTTATTCGGCGCGGTTTTTTTCGTTTCGGTGGGGATGCTGATCGATCCCGCGGTCCTGTCCGAGTATTTCGGCACCATTCTTTTGCTTTCCTTCGTTACGATTGTCGGCAAGCTATTCAGCACGGCCGCCGGGGCGCTGCTCTCGGGAGAGCCGCTGAAAACCTCGGTGCAGGCGGGCATGAGCTTGGCGCAAATCGGGGAGTTTTCGTTCATCATCGCCACTCTTGGGCTTTCCCTAAAAGTAACGGGGGATTTTCTTTATCCCATCGCCGTTTCCGTTTCGGCGCTTACTACATTTACCACGCCTTACTTGATTAAGTTTTCCGGGCCCGCCGCCGAGCGTATCACCGCCTGGCTTCCGGAGAGATTTAAATTGGGATTATTACGCTACCAAAGCTCGATGGCCCGCGATAGCGAAAGCCTCTTCGGCCTGCTCTGGAAAAATTACGGCATAAAATTATTCCTTAATTCCGTGGTGGTGCTGGCGATCGCGCTCGGCGCATCGGAGTTATTCTCGCGGGAGGCCGCGGCCGACGCGCGCGCCTGGGTTCCGGTTTTGGTGGCCTTCATCGTCCTCTTAGTGTCGGCCCCCTTCCTCTGGGCGGTTATCTTGGGGCGGCCAGCGCGAGCGAGCGATTCGGAGAGGCTCAAGGGCATTGGCGGTGGGCTTTATGTGCTGCGCGTGCTGATCGGCCTCGGGTTGATCGTGTTCAGCGTGAGCCGCTTCGTTCATCGCCCGGCGCAGGTGGCGGGTATTACGGTCGTGTCCTTCGTGGCGCTTTTACTATGGCGAAGGTTCGCCAAGGGGCTCTATGGTGCCGTGGAAGACCGCTTCATGGCGAACTTGCGGCAAAGCGATGAACCCGAACGGCCCGTGTTGGCGCCCTGGGACGCAGTGCTCGCCGAATTCGTGGTGGCGCCCAATTCCGAGCTCGTAGCGAAAACCCTCGAACACGTTAAAATGCGCGAAACTTTTGGCGTGACCCTCGGCATGATCCAACGGGGCAATCGTTCGATCCTGGCCCCGGGGCGTAACGATATCTTACTGCCTCACGACCGCATTTTCGTGATCGGCACCGATGAGCAGCTGGCCAATCTCCGGGCGGTAGTGGAGACGAGCCCCGATGAGTCCGAAAAGGTGGGCCCTTACGGGCTGGAGAAAATGATTCTGCCGGCCACTTCACCCTTCACCAATAAGACCATCCGCGATTGTGGGCTGCGGGAAAAGATTCAGGGGCTGATCGTGGGAATCGAGCGCGGAGGAAAGCGCATTCTTAATCCGGATTCTTCTTTGGTGCTCGAGGCCGGAGACCTTCTCTGGGTGGTAGGCGATAAACGGCGCATCGTGAATCTGCCCTAAGGGGTGCGGAAAATCATTTCCGCGCTTTCCGGCAAGCGCGTGCGGAATTTTTCGAGCAAAGAATCTACCTGAGTGATCGCAGTCTCGAAGACTGGTTTCTGCGCCTTCACGAGCACCTCACGGGCCGCCACGAGCGCTTTAATCGCGGCCGCTTTACGATCGAGCACGAGCGCCGAATCGGCCGGCAGCAAAATGGAGTCATGCTCGCTGAATGCCAATTGGCTGCGCACTCCGTAGTGGTCGCTGAGCGGCGCTTCGGCGCTGCCCTTCAAATTAATTTCGGATTTCAGCGCACGCAGAGTCACGGTGGGTGAAGAGCGGAAGAGGGTGAAGTCGATCACGCGGTCGCCGCCGCCCCAGGAAAGCGGGTTGGATTCGCAGTAGGTGCAGAGATCTCCGTAGTTTTCGTGAGTGTCGAGGTAGGCATCGCGGAGCAACAGCACGTTCTTGAGAAGGCTGATTTCCAGGCTGTCTGGAGTGGCGTTGAGGTCGGCGGTGAAGACCACGGGAAGATTAGCGGCGTTTGGGGACTGGATTAAGTTATGGGTGATGAGCTGGATCATCTGGGCCGCGCGGATGGCTTCGTTAGTGGGATGCGTGTGCGTATTTAAGAAAAGGAGGGTAGGTCCTTGCGTGAGCTTAGCTTCAATCGCGCTCAGGCCTTTTTGCACGCCCGTGAGGCCGCGGAACCAGTCGAGCACTCCATCTTCGTTATTGATGAGATAGATTTCCGAATAGGAGCGGGCAGTAGTGCCGCGAAATGCCGAGACCAGGCCGATCATCGCCTTGTCGGTGCGAAGCGAATCAGCTTGCACGAGGCTCATTTGCGCGCGGGAGAAATCTGTGGAAAAGCGGCGGTAATCCCCGGCTTGCCAGAGCTCTTGGAATTGAATGGAATCGCAGGGTTCGTTGGTGAGGGAATCGGCGATCTTGGAGAGGCGGGCTGCTTTTCCGCCGGCGTAGGCGGTGGCGTACACGTTGAAGGTTTGCACGCAGAACTCGCCGCTCGCCGCGTGGGCCTGGCTGGAAACTAGTGCCGCAACAAGGAATAAAAAAAGCGCTCGGTATTTCATGAGAAATCTCCCCGAGCGCTGATATAGACTATATGCGTTAAAAAAGGAAGCTTAGAAGCGGAACGAGAGGCGTCCCGATACGCTGCTAGTTCCAAAAGCCTTTTGATATTCGGCACCTAGCGAAAGAAACGCTAAGCGAACATCTAGGCCGGCTAGGAGTTGGATGGTGGTGGGAGTGCTCTCGGCGCGGTTGTTCGAGGCGAAGTTTCCCGAGAAGAGAGTGGTGGTTCCGTTCGCATCCACGGAGAGCTCCCCCTTGGACTTGATATAACCAATTCCCGCGTATGGCTCGAATACCAAGAACTTCTTGGAAACGAGGGCCTGAAGCCCGTAGAGGGTATCGTCGAAATTTACTTTCGCGGTGCCCGTGCCGGGAGTCGGAGCGGTAATGGTCACGCTCTGGCTGTAGGAAACTTTGGTCTTCAGCAAGTGAGCTTTAGCCGAAAGATTCACCGGAAGGTAGCTGAGCAATTCGTCGGTAGGGGTCCACATCACGGCTCCGCCGGCTTCCTGGAACGAAGCATCTTTGAATTTTTTCTTGGGGAACAGAAGAAGCTCGGCGGTTAGATTGAATGGCAGTCCCACGCGGCCGAGGATTCCTCCGTGGTAGAGATCTCCTTTAAAGCTAGCGCTGGTGCTGGCCGTTTTCACGAGATTCAGGAGCTCAGGAGATTTAGTTTTCCCGCCGATCACGCCCACTTCAAAGCCGCCCAAGCCGCCGAGGCTAGAGGCGGGAGTGAGGGAGGAGTAAGAAAAGTTCGAGGAAAACTCTTTCACGATTTTATCGAAATCGCCCGCGGTGAGGTTGTTCAGGTTGAAGGTATCCGCGGAGGCGATTCCGGGGGTGATCGCGAGGGCCAATGCTGCAATCCATCGCAGCTGAGAAAACTTCTTAGACATAGAAACTCCTTTTTCTTCGGTCTGGGGAATGGTCAATCGTGTTAGGGTAATTTTATGTCAAAATCGGTGAAAAGAGTGATCAAAAATTCTTTTTTCCAATCCTTCGGCGCCCTTACTCTTACCGGGTTAAATCTCGTTTTGATGCTGGGGTACGCGCGCATCTACGGACCGGAAAATTTCGGTTCTCTGATGACCATCCAGGCACAAGTTCTCGTGTGGGGTTGGCTCGTGGATTTGGGCTTATCGCAGAGCTTAATCAGTGCGCTGACGCGCGCGGAGGGAACCAAGTCAGAGCAGGTGCGCCAACGTTTCCGTGCGCGCGATTTGCTTTTCCGTGTACTGACGCTGCGGCTAACGGGCGCCTGCATCGGCTGCGTGGTGATTCTTTCGATCGGGATGCTGAATAATCACTGGAGCGAGCAAGAGCTCTGGCAGCGCGTAGCCTTTTGCCCCTTTCTTTTTGCCGCCGCTTTTTTGCAGACGGCAATCGCCTACGCGAGCTTTCTGCGCCAGCAAACCCTCGCCGTGTTGGCGCAAATCGGCGGAGTTTTGATCACCGTGGTGCTGCCACTTTGGCTGGCTTCGCGGGGAGCGGAGCTGGGCTGGGTTTTGCTTTCGCAGTCCGTGGGCGGTTTTCTTTCGGGCTCCGTGATCTACGGATTTTTTCTTTTTGAATCCGCGCGCCGGCACCGGCTCGGCACCACGCGCCGGCTCGATCGCACTTTGCGCCGCGGCCCGTGGGGCGACGAAGCCTGGATCGCGCTTGCCGCCGACGCCTGGCCTTATTGCATCACGTTCGGGACGATCGTGATCTGGCAGCGCCTTGATCAGATCGTGGTTTCCTCCGTGCTCGGCTATGAACAGGGGGGCCAGTATGCGCTCGCGGTGCGCCTCACCGCCGTCCCGATTGTGTTTGCGTCGGCAATTTCCTTCGCGCTTTTTCCGGATCTCCAGCGTATCGGCCGTGATAGCCCGCAACGCCTTCGTTTGATCCTCGGCGCCGTCAGCAAAGGTATTTACCGTTATGGAGTGATTCTCGTGGCGCTCCTTCTTTTCACGCTCACCTTCGCGCTTTCGCCGGTGGTGCCTAAGTTTAGGCCCGCCCTCCAGCTGCTGCCTTATTTTGTGCCGGGCGTCTGGGCCTTCTGGCTCCAAACTTCGCTGGTGAACGCGCTTTTCGGCATGCGCGAATATGCCCGGGTGGTGGCGGCTCATCTGTGCTCGCTCGCCGTCTACGTACCCACGGTGCTGCTACTTCCGCGCTGGTTTGGGCTTCAGGGCGTGGTGTGGTCATTTAATGTATTTTGTTTATCTATGTGCCTCTTCTGCTTGCTCGCCGCATATCGGGCGGGGCTCTTCTACCGGGGATTCACACCGTTCTCTCCCTTTACCGAAGAAGAAACGACGCTTTGGCGCCACGCCGGGTTTCGCTCGGTAACCGCCTTTCTCCCTTGGAGGCGCACGTGAACTCGTTGCGATTCACGAAATTTCTGCGCGACGTGGCCTGCTGGAGCTGGTGCTTCGGGCTCGTCGTGATCGCGCTCGATTTTTTAGCCGTGCAGGTCGACGGCAAACGCGTTTCGCTGAGCTACTTATTTTTCGCCGCGGCCACGGCCGCCGCCTTCTGGGCGGAAAAGCGCGAATTCGGCAGCCGGATTTTTCTCTACCGCTTGCACGACAGTATCATCTACAGCCCCTGGAAATTCCTGCTGCTTTATTTTCTCTGGATCAGCGTATTTTCGCCCTTCACCGCCGATCCCATGGCTTCGCTGCTTTACGCCACGAATGGCTGGCTTTCACTTTTCACCGTAGGAGTGGCCGCGCAGTTTATTTTCTGCGAGCGCGGTACCCAGGGCGTGATTTTACTGCCCGCCCGCCTGCGTCTGGCTTTTTTCTTTTATAGCGTAACCGTGGGTCTGCTGCTCCTAAGCACCCTCGCGCACTTATTTTTCCCTCAACTTCCCTTCGGCCTGCTTATCGATGAACAGGCCAATCTCTTCTTATTTTTTACCATCGGCTTTCCCTTCCTGATCTGGGATTTTCTTAAGCGAGGCCGGCGCCTGCTTCCTCCTTGGCTTACGGGCCTGACGATGATGCTCGGCGCGGCTTCCACGCTGTTGATCGCCCGGCACTTCTATCAGGCATCGCTGGCCTTCGCGCTGGCGAGCGTGGTGGCGCTCTTCGTGTACAAGCAAATGCCTTGGCGCCGCGTGCTCTTTCTCGCCGCGCCGTTGGCCGCGTTGGCCGCCGCGCTGATGGTCGCGATCATGGCCTTTCTGAAGTCGAACGGGCTTTGGCTGCTTGGCCTGCGGTATGCGCAACAGCTGATGGAATCGCGGATGAAAACTTCGGTGGCGCCGGCGGTGGAGATCTTAGTGCGTTCCAAATTTCTCGGAGAGGGTTTGGGGCTCACGAGCATCCGCGGAGTTTGGCCGCGCGTGCTGGCCGAGGCGGGAGTAGTAGGGCTAGTTCTATATGGCGCCTTCTTTTTATCGTTGGGGCTCAGTCTTTATCGCGTGCGCCGTGCGCCGCGGGTGATCGTTTCTAACGTAAGCCTGATTTCGGTGGCGGTTTTTTTGTTCTTCGTTAGCCACTACGTGGAAAATCCCTACGGCGCCTACGTCTGGGTCTGGTACGCGATCTGGACTTTCTTCGCTTCGGCCGCCAAGAAAAAACAGGTAAACCCATGAAGGTACTTTTTCTTTCCCATCAGGCAGACTTCATCTACGGCGGGGAGATTTGCACGCTTTCCTTCATGGAGGAGCTTAGCCGGCAGGGCGTGGAAGTTCATTTCGCCTCTCCGCCCGGCGCTTATGCGGAGCGCGCGGCCGCCTTTGCCGCCTGCCACGAGATCCCGAGCATTCAGTTCAGCCGCAATTTTTCTCTGCTGCCGAGCCTCGCGGTTTCCTGGAAGAGCACCGAGAGCAAGCTGGGGAAAATCATCCGGCGAGAGCAAATCGAAGTGCTTCACGCTACCAGCTTGAAAGCGATGGTCTACGCCTGGAGTCTGCGCCGGAAATTGCCGGTCGTATGGCACCACCACGATATCTTGCCGGCGGGATTCTGGAATGATCAGTGGGCAAACTTGCTGGCGAAAGGCGCGCGGCTGATCCTGGCCCCTTCGGCCGCTACGCGATTGGCACTGGTGCAATCGGGAGTGAGCCCAGTGAAAGTAAAAGTGCTCAATAACGGATTCAAGGTGGATGAGTGGCAGGCCCGGCCCGAGCGCAAAGGCGGGGAACTAACATTGGGATTCGTGGGGGAGCTTTCGGAAAGAAAGGGCGTGGATCGCTTGCCCGAGATATTACGGGCTTGCAACCAGCGGATGAATTGCCGCCTATTGCTGGTGGGCGATGCGGTTTCAGATCCGGTTTTTGGTAAAACTATCCGGAAGGCCTTTGAGGGCTTTGGGAAGAAAGTTGAGTTTCTCGGCCGGCGCAACGACGTGAAGGAGATCCTGCAGGGAGTGGACGTATTGCTCGTACCCAGTCGCCAGGATCCTTTACCCACCGTGATCGTGGAGGCCGGCCTTTCGGGCGTGCCCGTGGTGGCTTCGCCGGTGGGCGGAATCGCCGAGATGGTTACCGATGGCGAGAACGGCTACCTTGCCGCGGAGAATCCCGATTGGGTCGAGCGCATTCACGATCTCGAAGACGCGGAAACCTGGCGCAAATGCGCCAGCGGGGCTCGGGAGCTAGCGGTGGAGCGCTACGATATCGTGAGGCTGGCCGCCGAGCTGACGGACGAATACGAGCGTTTGCTCGCTAGCGAATAAAAAAATCTTTCAGGATGGTTTGCCATCCGTTGTCGAAACGAAAATAGAGCGGCGCCTTAAGAAACAAGAAAGGCGCGCGGAAGAGAAAAAAGCGCGGTAAGCGCGAGCGGCCTTCGAGCCAGGAAATTTTTTTCCTTAATTCCAGCATCGCGCTGGGTTTCTCCTGCCAATAAGGATTTTCGGCGAGCGCTTTCCAGTTTTTCGCTTCCTGGGCGAGCGCCGCGCGGCTGCCGATTCTATTCCAGCGAGCCTGAAGCCGCTGCCATATTCCGCCGGCGATCACGCCGATATGTTGGTGGCCGTGCTGGCGGTAGTCCACCAGGCGATCCTCCAGGAACGCCATTTTTCCTGCGGCAGCCAGCACCGTGGCTATCCAAGCGTCGTGCACCCAGCCGGGAGGGATAGGCAGAAAAGCCTTACGCTGATCGGCCCTTATCGCCAAGGCGTGACCCGCGGCCACGTTGTGCCGCAAAAACGTACGCCAGGCTTCTCCCCGATGAATATATTCCCGCTCGAAATCGTGAAAGCGATTGGCGGAAAAGAGACTACAACCCATGGGGCGCAATGCGCTGTCTACCAATGCGCTATCGCTGAAAACGGCGGCCAGCCCGGGTTGGCGCTGGATCTCTTCGGCAAAGCGGGCGAGCTTTTCGGCGTGCCAGCGATCGTCGTGGTCGGCGAGAAAGATCCAGTCCCCTTCGGCGAGCGAGATCGCTTTGGCAAAGTTCTGGGCGTAGCCTAAATTTTTTTCATTTCGGAAAATCCGCACGGGAAAAGGGGCGCTGGCGCGGAATTTTTCCAGAATAGCCATGGTCGAATCCGTGGAACCATCGTCGCAAACCACGAGCTCATCGGGCTTTCTGGTTTGCCCAAGCAAGGAATCCAGCTGCACGCCGAGAAAGGCCTCGCTCCGGAAGGTGGTGAGGGCTACGGAAAACTTCATCGGAAACGCCCCAGGATTTTTTCGCGGATTTGGGTCACCACGAGTTTTTCCTCCGCGTTGAATCTGCCGAATAGAGAAATTCCTTTCCAGCGCACGTCTTTTTTCAACGCGAGGTAAGAAAAGAAGAAAAGCGAGAAGCAGAAAAAATCATAGGCCAGCACCACGCCCTCGAGCCCGATCCAAAAAGGAAAAAAGTAGAGGCTCAAGAGATAAACGGCGAGACCGCCGAGGTGGGAGAGCACCGCCCCGGTAAACCCGCGCGTGCCGAGCAAGCCGTTATTGGCAAAATTGAATAGGCCATACGCCCAAATTCCCGGCACGAACCAGGGCAGGAGATGAAGGGCGGCGTCGTACTTAGGGAAGAGCGCGACCATCACGAGCGAAACTCCGCCCAGGATGAAAAGTGCCAGAAAAAGCCCGTAACGCCACAGAAGCTTGAGCATCACCGAAATATAGAGTCGTAATTTTTCCGGAGCGTCCACGCCGGTGCGTTGAAAATCGGGAAAGAGTGCCATGGACACCGCCGAAACCATCAGAATAGGAATTCCCACGAGTCTCGCGGCGAGCCCGTATTCCCCGCCCAAAGTCAGGCCGAAGAGATCTGCCGCGCGAATCTGGTCTAGGCGTTGCCAGATCGTGGTGGTGGCGAAGATCAGCGCGTAGGGCCAAGAGTTGAGGAAGAGCATTTTCCAGGGAGAGATATGTTCCGGCTTCGTGCCGCGCGGTTTACCGAGAAATACCGCGCCGTAGAGCCAGGCGGAAGCGATTAGGCCGCTGAGGCTCAGCGTGAACAATACGGCCGTTACCGAAGCTCCACGCATCGCGAGTATTATCCCGAGAATAGCGGTGATCGCCACCGTGGCGAGCTGGGTAACCACGCTGAGTCCCTGCTGGCCGCGATAGGCGAGGTAAGGCGTAATATTCTGCTGGCAGGCGTAGCCGAAAAGCACGGGAGAAAAAGCGATATCGCGCCAGAATAGCGTGGCATCGAAGGTTCCGTTCGCCGTTGCGTGCGATTTGGCTAATACCAATACCACCACGAACCCAAGGAAAGCGCCGAGTATGCGAATCGAGAAGCTCCGGCGCAGGATGGCGGAAACGACGCCAGAATTTTCTCCATGCTCGTTACGGGCGAGGGTGAGGCTGCTGATCACGCCGTTGTAGAGGCCGAGGTCCACGAGCAATAACCAAAGCGCCACCTTCGCCTGGGAGCTCACGTAGGCGCCGAAATCTTCTTGCGAGAAATAGCGGGTGAACACGAAGATGGTGAGAAAGTTCATGGCCGAAGTGAGCAGCGCACTCGCCGTGAGCAGCGCGGAATTCCAGATGGCTTTGCCGATCACCCTAGACATGAGCGCTTTCGGTTTTAACGGTAAGGCTCATCCACAGCGCGAACCAGACCCAAACGTCGGTGCGCGCCAAATTTCCCACCAAATGGGCGGCGAGCCCGAAGAAGAGCACGGCCGACACGGCCGAAGCCGTAACGGTGGCATCGCCGCTGGAGCGGGCGGCTCGTACCAGCGCCAAAATAATACTGAGGCCGAAAGCGAAGTAGAGCAAGGTCCCTGGCAGCCCGGATTCCGCCACGATTTGTCCCCAGGTACTCATGATGCTTTCGCCTCCCATAGTTACGTGCAGGTGAGGCGTTATCAGCGCCGGATTCTTCGCGAGGTAATAAAAAAAGGATGCCCCCACGCCCACGCCGAGTCCTTTCGTCTCGAGGCTTATTTGTGCGGCCTCATTCATCGCTTTGAGGCGCGTATTCCCGGAGCCATCAGTTCCCGATAAAATCGTGGAGATTAAATGTTTACCCATGAGGGAATAGTGTTTACTGGGAAGGAGTAAAAGAAAAAGGACGACGAAGGCCGCTATCCCAAGGGCCGCTTTTTTCAAGTCTTTACGTCTGAGCAGATGGCGGGAATGAAAGAGCAGTACCGCTAAACCGGTTCCCACGAGCAGCCAGCCGGTACGGGAAGCCAATAAAAAAATTCCGACGAGCAGGAGAATCACGGAACCGAAGAGTGGTATCCGAGGAATATTTGGCTTAGGGGAAATGACCTCTCCCACCAAAAACAGCATGGAAAAATTGAAATACATCGAAAGATAAGAGGGCTCAAAAGAGAAAGCGTGCGCGCGGGACATTCCCCAACCCAAGCTCGGCTCTTGGTTATACCCGATGAATCCACCAAGAAATCCGTATTGAAAGGCGATGAGGTCCACGATCAGTATGCCCACGAGAAAATAGGCGGCGGCCATCAGGGCGAAGGTCACCACCCTGCGCGAAGTAAAAATTTCGCGGCTCAGGAGAAAATAGCCGGGAAGAGCCACCACCACCAAATCGAAGAGCAGCCAAACGGAGTAGGCGAATGATTTTTTCGGAACATAGGAAAATGGGCTCATTCCGAGCTCATAGGCGAACAGAAGAAAGGCAAAGACCCAGGGCCGGCGAAAAAGCTCTCGTGCGCGATCCCAGACGCGTCCGCCGCGGATTTCTTCGAGCGCGAAAAGCGAAGCCGCCGCCAAAAATAAAAAGTAATAACTCTTGATCGTGAATCCGCCGAATTCGAAGGTGAGGATGAGGTCGAACGTGACGATGGCGAGGCCGGCGCACCACAGATATAAAGCGGATTTCCCCATACATTTCATGTATCATGGCAAGCGTATATGGGTAAAGACATGAGCAAGGGCCAGCAGCCGGTAAGCGTGGTAATCCCCACCTGGAACGCGGCCGCCTTCGTGGACCGTGTGCTCGAAGCGCTCACCAAGCAGCAGGGCGTGGAATACGAAATCCTGGTGGTCGATAACGGCGTGGTAAACGCCGATACTGAAGCGGTGGCGAACCGGCACCGGGAGTATTTTCCCAATCTCCGCTACCTAAAATTTGAACGGCAGCTGGGTTACGCCGGCGCGGTGAACGCGGGAGCGGCCGCCGCCCAGTATCCCCTCGTGGCCGTAATGAACAACGACAATATTCCCGAAGCGCGCTGGCTCGTGGAGCTTCTATCGGTCTTCGAGGCCGAGGCCACCGAACGCTCCTCTGTGATCGTTGGGTCGCTGATTGAACGCCCCGGTTTTTCTGATCCGCTCGGGTGTAATCTAAATTTTTGGGCGCGGATCGTGCGCGTTCCGGGCTGGCGCAGGAACAGAAATCTCTTTCACCCCGATGGCAGTGCCTTTCTTTTCGACAAACGCGTTTTTCCCGTGCCCTACGACGAAGACTATTTCGTGTACCAGGAAGACGTGGCGCTCGGCTGGCGCGCCTGGTTGGAAGGACACCGGGTTTTGCTCGCGGAGAAATCCCGGGGGGTTTCCTTCGATGGGGGGTCCACCCGGCGCATCGCTTATAAAACGGCCTATTTCACCGAGAGAAACCGCTGGATCAACTACCTTTGCTATCTTTCCATCCCGAATTTGCTCTGCGCCCTGCCGGCGCTATTTCTCGATAATCTTTTTAAGCTCGCGTTCGGGAAGCAGCGGGGCGCGAAGCTCCACGCCTGGGCTTGGCTGGTGGTGGATCCTGGACATATCTGGAACTGCCGCCAAGCGATCCAGAAGAATCGTAAGCGCCACGACCGTGATATCTTGCCGTTGCTTTCGGGTTCCTACCGCGGCAGCGACGAATCGGGTCGGGTGATTCTGAATGGTCTATTTCGTTTTCTTTGCTCGGCCTGCGGGCTCAAGCTGGGGCGCTAAACTTTTTCCGCCCAGATCATGTATTGGTAGTCGAGGAACTCGCTGAATAGTCCGAGCGTGAGCTGATCGAGCAGCTTCGCCTTGGTGCCCGGATCCCGACCCTGATCGGCCACGCGCACGATTTTATATCCCGAGCTCTCGAGGAGCGTGCAGAAGGTTTTTTTGGTGAAGAAGCGCAAATGCCCTTCGTCCATCGTGCCCGCATCGGTATAGGTAAAATCACCGCGAAAAAAAAGCGGGAACAGGGCGCGAAAATGCCGGATATTGGGCACCGCCGCCACGATCCGGCCGCCGGGCACGGTGATCGCGTTCAGCTGGCGCAGTAGAGACCAAGGATCAATCAAATGCTCCAGCACGTGCGAGCAGAGAATGAGGTCGAATTTCTCGCGCGCGAGATCTTCAGGCAGGGTGCGGTTGGCGTTGAGGTCGTGTTGCCACACTTTATCGAGGTGTTTCCGCGCCTCGGCCGCCGCGCTGGGCTCAAACTCCACTCCGTACACTTGATCCACGATGCCTTTCTGCTTGAGGAAGGCGCCGGTGGCTCCATAGGCGCAGCCCACATCCAGCATGCGGCCGGCGTGCTGGGGCAGAAGATCCATGATCTCTTTCCGAATCACCGAATAGTATTCGTGGCTGCCTGGGTAAGTTCCGATTTGCGGCATGCTTAGGTGAGCGGAGCGGTTTGGCGAAAGCCGGGCAGGGCGGAATCGCGGGGAGAGATCAGCGGATTTTCTATCGGCCACTGAACGGCCACCTGGGGATCGTCCCAGCGCAAGCCGCCCTCGGCGAGCGCGTTATACACGCCGGTTACTTTATAGAATACGTCGGCCGGTTCATCGCCCAGCACGCAGAAGCCATGGGCGAAGCCATAGGGCACCCAGAGGGAATTGCAGAGGGTATCGTTCAGTTCCACGCCGAAATATTTTCCGTAGGTGGAAGAGCCTTTGCGTAAATCCACGGCCACATCCCAGATTCTTCCGCGCACCACGCTCACGAGTTTTCCCTGCTTGGGGTTCGTTTGGAAGTGCAGCCCACGCAGCACGCGCGGCGCCGAGCGGGAATGATTGTCCTGCACGAATTTTTCGTGGATGCCGATCTCGGCGAGCTTATCTTCGCGGAAACGCTCGGAGAAAAAACCGCGGTCATCGCGGAAAACGCGGGGCTCTACGAGCAGCAAACCCTCGATGGGAGTAGTTTTTGCGTTCATGGCTGGGCCTCGGTGTCCTGGAGAAGATTCAGCAGATACTTTCCGTACTCGCTCTTGGAATGTTTGTCGGCCGCGGCTTGGAGGCCCGCGCGATCGATGAAGCCTTTATGGAAAGCGATCTCTTCCGGGCAGCCCACCATCAAGCCGGTTCTCTGCTCGATGGTTTGCACGAAGAGCGAAGAGGAGATGAGTGAATCAAAGGTGCCGGTATCGAGCCAGGCCACGCCGCGGCCGAAGGGCCTTACCTTCAGCTGGTTTTTTTCCAGGTAGATTTTATTGATATCGGTGATTTCGAGCTCGCCTCGCGCCGAGGGTTGGAGGTTCTTGGCGATCGATACCACCCCGTTGTCGTAGAAATAGAGGCCCGTAACCGCCCAGTGGGATTTCGGGGTTTTGGGTTTTTCTTCGATGCTCACGGCCTGGCCATTCTTGCCGAATTCCACCACGCCGTAACGTTCCGGATCCTGCACGCGGTAGGCGTATACCTCACCGCCTTTCTTTAGGCCGGCGCTTTCCTCGAGGAGCTGGGTGAGCTCCATGCCGTGGAAGATATTATCGCCGAGGATGAGGCAGACTGAATCTTGGCCGATGAAATCCGCCCCGATTACGAAGGCCTGCGCGATTCCGGCGGGTTTGGGTTGCTCGGCGTAGGAAAATTTCACGCCGAATGCGGAACCGCTGCCGAGCAGGTTTTTAATGAGCGGCAGATCGCGGGGCGTGGAGATCACCAGGATTTCTTGGATACCGGCGAGCATCAGCACCGAGAGCGGATAATAGATCGTGGGCTTATTGTAGATCGGCAGGAGCTGCTTGGAGATCGCGTTCGTTACGGGATAGAGACGAGTGCCGCTTCCTCCCGCGAGGATGATGCCCTTCATTTTTTTCCTTTCAGTACCTGGGCGCTCCAGCTTTCGTGAGCGAGGTACCATTGAATCGTGGAGCGTAGGCCGGAATCGAAGGAATGCTTACGCGTAAAGCCGATTTCTTTGGCCGCGTAGGAATCGTCGATGGCGTAACGGAAATCGTGACCGGCCCTATCCTTCACGAAGGTGATTTGTTCGCCATAGGATTTTCCGTCTTTCCTCGGGCGTAGCTGGTCTAGCTCGGCGCACATTTGTTTCACGAGATCGATATTGCGGCGTTCGGCATTTCCCCCGAGGCAATAGGTTTCGCCGGTTTTGCCTTTTTCCAAGGCAGCGAGAATGCCGGCGCAATGGTCTTCCACGTGGATCCAGTCGCGCACGTTTTTCCCATCGCCGTATACCGGCAAAGGCTTGCCCGCGAGCGCGCAATTGACGAGGTGAGGAATAAGTTTCTCGGGATACTGGAACGGGCCGTAGTTATTCGAGCAGCGCGTGGTGATCGTGGGCAGGCCGTAGGTGTTTTGCCAGGCATGCACTAAATGGTCGGCGCCGGTTTTCGAGGCGGAATAAGGCGAGTGAGGATTTACCGGAGTTTTTTCCGAGAATTTTCCGGTTTCGCCGAGGGCGCCGTATACTTCGTCGGTGGAAACCTGAAGGTAACGGAAATCGGGATTCTTCTTCCAGTAGTCCACGCTGTGCACGAGCAGGTTCGCGGTGCCCATCACGTTCGTCTCCACGAACACCAAGGGTTCCGCGATCGAGCGGTCCACGTGGGATTCCGCCGCGAAGTTCAGGAAGGCGCTGGGCTTATATTTCGCGAATAAATCTTTCACCGCGGAAGCATCACGGATATCGCCCACCACGAGCTCGAACTCACCGGTAACGCCTTCTAGATTTTCGCGGTGGCCAGCGTAGGTGAGCGCGTCGAAACCCACCACGCGGTAGCCGCGGCTCAGGGCGAGGCGCACGAAATTGCAGCCGATGAAGCCTGCTGCGCCGGTTACGATCAATGTTTTCAATCAAACCTCACTGAAACTCAAAAACCATTTCGTCGGGACCCACCAGCGAGAGGCTGGAGCGAATCGTATGCTCGAGCTTCCGGGAGTTCTTCTGCACCGATTCGATATCGTGCAGGAGCTGCGCATTTTCGCTTTGCAGGCTATCCACTCGGGCTTCGAGGCGAGCGTTGTTCTGGCTTGCCCGGTAGGCGGAAAGCAGGCCCGCTTCCCCGAAAATCACGATGCCCACCGATACCGCGAAGGCGGCGAGAAAGAAATAACCTAGTTTCAAAACTTCATTCCCAGGGACTGCAGCCCATTGAAACGGGCCTTATCGCCCAGTTCTTCTTCCACGCGGAGGAGCTGGTTATACTTCGCCATCCGCTCGCCCCGGGAAGCCGAGCCCGTTTTTACGAGCCCGGAATCGGTGGCCACGGCCAAATCCGCGAGGAAGGTGTCCTCGGTTTCGCCGCTGCGGTGGGAGATCACGGTATTGTAGTGGGCGCTGCGGGCGAGGGCGATCGTCTGCAGGGTTTCCGAGATCGTTCCGATCTGATTGATCTTGATCAGGATGGAGTTGGCGGTCTTTTGGTCTATGCCTTTTTGCAGGATTTTCTCGTTCGTCACGAAGAGATCGTCGCCCACGAGCATGATTTTTTTGCCAAGCTCTTGGGTGAGTAATTTCCATCCGTCCCAGTCGCTTTCGTCGAGGCCGTCCTCAATGCTCACGATCGGGTACTTCATGCATAGGTCCGCATAGTACTTCACGAGGGCCGCCGAGTTCATCGGGGGTTGGCCGGAACCTTTCATATCGTAGGTGCCGTTCTCCAGACGGAATTCTGAAGCAGCGCAGTCGAGGGCGAGGTACACGTCTTGGCCGGGCCGGTAGCCCGCGCGTCCGATGGCGTCGAGGATCACTTCGAAGGCCTGATCGTTGGATTCGAGCATGGGCGCGAATCCGCCCTCATCGCCCACGTTGGTGGAAAGCTTTTTCTCGTGGAGCACGTTTTTCAGGTTATGGAAAATCTCAACGCCCGCGCGGAGCGAATCCTTGAAGGTGCGTCCTACCGAGGGGAGGATCATGAACTCCTGGATGGAAAGGTTGTTGTCGGCGTGCTTGCCGCCGTTGATGATATTCATCATCGGAGTGGGGAGCGTAACGCCGCGGTAAGGCGCTGGCTCCTTGCTGCCGAGGAAATTATCGTAGTAGGCGTTTTCCAAAAATTTATGCAGAGTGATTTTTTTGCTCACGGCCGCGGCCCGGCATACCGCCATCGAGACGCCGAGCAGGGCATTAGCGCCGTATTTTTTCTTCATGTCGGTGCCGTCGAGCTCGATCATGATTTTATCCAGGGCGCGGAAATCGGCTTCTTTGTTTAAAATAGCGGGGCCGAGAACCTTATTCACGTTTTCCACGGCTTTCTGCACGCCCTTGCCGAGGTAGCGGGCTTTCACTCCGTCGCGGAGCTCGAGGGCCTCGCGGGATCCAGTGGAAGCGCCACTCGGAACGGAGGCGCGGCCGAAGGAGCCGTCGTCTAGGGTGATATCGCATTCGAGAGTGGGGTTGCCCCGGGAATCCAGAATTTCGCGCGCGTGAACCGATTTGATCTTTGCCATCTAAAACCTCGTTTTGCTGGGAGTTTAGCAGGAAAAGGGGGGCGTTGCGGAGAGTAAAATCGAGGAAACTCCATAGCGGAGAAGCGGCGCGTTATTTTTCTTCCGGTCTCGCCTCACAAATAATTTTATTCTTCTTCGGCCCGCAGTTCACGATCTCACAGGGGCGATTGAACTCGAGCTCTTTGCCCTGGGGATCGAATTTTCCTGGGCAGAGGCGGGCGTCGTAGATGATTCCGTTGAGGCCATGCTGGTCGCGTTCTTGGTCGGAGAGGATGCGGACCGAAGTGCAGCCGCAAAAAGTAAAAACCAGAAAAATCGCGGCTAAAAACTTCACTACAATCCAAACCGCGCCGCGTACTCCGCGCCGTTTTTGGCACAGGCCTCGCCGAGGGCTTTACGCTTTTCGTCTTTGGGTAATTTCTTTTTGAATTTCTCGCGCAGCGGTGCCAGCGCCTGCGTGAACACGATATCATCGAAGAGGGAAAAATTAATTCCCATCGGCTGGTAGTTCGTGTTCGCCGTATTGCGGAGATGGCTCAGCAGGGCTCCGAACGCGGATTCTTCGGGAGGATTCGGGATGGGCCTTTCGGCCAGGCGCGCTTCCGCGAAAATCCCGGCGATTATGCCGATCGCGGCGCTCTCCATATAGCCTTCCACGCCGGTGATCTGTCCGGCCAGCATCACGTGGCGCGCTTCCTTGAGCGAAAGGTCCAAATTCATCACGCGGGGAGCATCCACGAAAGAATTGCGGTGCATGGATCCCAAGCGGTGGAATTCGGCGTTCTCGAGGCCGGGGATGGAGCGGAATACTTTCGTTTGCTCGCCGTATTTTAGCTTGGTTTGGAAGCCAACCAAGTTGTAGGCGCTCTTGCTCTGATTTTCCGGGCGCAACTGCACGGCGGCGAAGGCTTCGCGTCCGGTTTTGGGATCCACGAGGCCCACGGGCTTCATCGGGCCGAAGCGGGGAGTATTGCGCCCGCGGTCGGCCATCTCTTCGATCGGCATGCAGCCCTCGAAGTGCTTCACTTTCTCAAACGGTTTGCCTTCCACGCGTTCGCCGCGCAGGAGAAGGTCGATGAAGGCGTCGTATTGTTCCATCGTCATCGGGCAATTGAGGTAGTCGGAGCTGTCTTCGGTATTCACCTCGGTGCCATCGAGGGAGCGGGTTTTTTTGTCGTAGCGGTTGGCCGCGAAGATGATGTCCATGTTCAGCGAAGCCGTGTCCACCACCGGGCTGATCGCATCGTAGAAATAAAAATGTTCGGTGCCGGTGCGTTTTTGCAGGCTTTCGGCGAGGGAGCTCGAGGTGAGGGGGCCGGTGGCGAGAATCGTGAGGATGGACGGATCATCAGGAAGGGTGAGCACTTCTTCGCGGCGTAAACGAATATTCGGCTGGGCGGCGATCGCGGCCGTCATTTCGGCGGAGAAAATATCTCTGTCCACGGCGAGGGCTTCGCCGGCTCCCACGGCCGCTTTTTTCGCGGAGGTGATCGCGAGCGAGCCGAGCATTTCCATCTCGCGCTTGAGCATGCCGGGCGCACTCACGGGGCTCAGGCTCTTGAAGGAATTCGAGCAAACAAGCTCGGCGAGGCCCTCGGTCTTATGGGCTTCCGTCATTTTTTTCGGGCGCATTTCGTAGAGGTCTACTTGGATCCCGCGCTTGGCGAGCCAGAATGCTGCTTCACAACCGGCGAGGCCGGCACCGATCACCTGAACTTTGGGGGAAAACATAGGGTGGATTTAGCACGGAGCAGTGCGAACTACCAGGAGGGAGCAATGCGTCAAATCATGTCCCGTAAAGGAGATCTTCCCGCGAGCATAAGGGAAAGCCGGCGGGTAAAGGGCATCTTCGAGAGAAGGATTTTCATTACGGCGGTGATCGGCACGGCGAGGAACATGCCGGCGAGGCCCCAGATCAGTCCCCAAAACATCAAGGAGAGCAGAATCGTGACGGGATGCAGATCAAGGCCTTTTTCCAGCATTTTCGGCTCCACGAAATTGCCGATCAGGATCTGGATCAGGGCCGGGAAAAGAATTACGCCCCAGATGGGCCAGGCTTCGTTGTACTGGATGAGCGCGATGGGCAGGGGTAGGAGGGTGGCCACGATGGATCCCAGGGTAGGAATGAAGCAGAGGAAAAAGGCGAGCATGGAAAACATGAACGCGAGGTCGAGGCCGAAAAGCGAAAGCACGATCCAGATCAAGATTGCGGTGATCGAGTTGGTGAAAAGCTTGGTTAAAACGTAGCCGCGGATTTTCTGGTTGATCTCCAGCTGCAGCCCGGACTTTTCGTCTCCGGCGCCTTTACCGCCCACGAGGAAGATTAAGAAAATCATGACGAGCAGGAAATCCGCTACGAACGTCATAACGGTGCCGGCCGCGCTTTGCACGAAGGAAAAGAGAGGAAGCTCTTTGATGCGCGCAAGCACGTAGGCCTGATCGAGGTTCACGGCGAAACGCTGGGCGAATTCGGAAATCACCTGGGCAAGGTGCGTGAGGCGCTCCTCGTAAAGGTAGAAGCTGTCGATCAGGCGGATGATCGAGCCCCGCAGTATCAGCACCACTCCCACCATGATGAGCAAGAATCCGAGCAGGGAAAAGGTGATGGCCAGCCAGCGGGGAAAGCGCAGGTTTTTTTGGAAAAAAGTTACCCAGGGCACGATGAAATAAGAGAGGAAGAGCGCGAAAGCGAAAGGAATCATCACCGAACGGGTATAGGAAAGGGCCACGCCAAGCATGATGGCGGCGATCACGAAAAGACAGCCCGCAATCAGCGTGGTTTGCGCGGCTTGGGCGGCGGGCGAAGCGGGGGCGTCGGTCTTTTCCATGGGGATATTGTTCAGTTTGCCCGAATGGAAGTCAATTTTTCTCCGAGCGAAATAGGGAGAAGCGCTATACTCAAGGGGATGAAGAAACCCGCGTCAAAAGGCGACCCCTGGATCGAGCGCTACTTCGAGTACCTTCGTTCGGAGCAGCGGGCTTCGGATCATACCTTGCGCAATTACGGCCTCGATTTGGAATCTTTTCGGCGCCATCAACGCTCCCTGCGCGGGACTGGCTGCGATTTACGCTCCGTGAGTGAGCTGGATATTCGCACCTACCTTTCTAGTCTATATGGAAAGCAGGCGCGTTCGAGCATCGCCCGGCACATGGCGGCCATCCGCTCTTTTTACCGATTTCTCTATAAGAAAAACCTGATCGGGAGCAACGTGGCCGCGAGAATCCCTCTTCCGAAAGCGGAAAAGAAGCTGCCCGTGTATCTTAGCGTGAGCGAAACCGAAAAGCTGCTCGACGCACCCGAGGCGGAAAGCCGCGAAGGGCTGCGCAACCGCGCCATTCTCGAGCTTCTCTATTCCACCGGGCTGCGCGTGAGCGAGCTAGCGGGTCTCGATTTGGAAGATATCTCCGCGGCGGGAAAAGAGGGCGGAACGATTCGCGTGGTCGGCAAGGGCCGTAAAGAGCGGCTCGTGGTGTTTGGCGCTTTTGCGCAAACGGCGATCCAAAAATATCTCGTGAAGCGGGGCGATTTTCTCTCCGCGGAAGGAGAGGCCGCGCTCTTTTTAAATTCGCGGGGAGGTAGGCTATCCGTGCGGGGAATCGAAAGGATCGTGCATGATTCGGCTCTACTTGCCGGGCTTCCTTCCGACGTGAGCCCCCATACCCTACGTCATAGTTTCGCCAGCCACCTGCTTGCGCGCGGCGCTGATTTACGGGTGATTCAGGAGCTGCTCGGCCACTCTTCCCTCTCCACCACGCAAAAATATACGCATATCGAGATGGAGCAGCTCCTACGTGAGTACCAGGACGCCCATCCCAAGGCCGGAAATTCCAAGTAATGCGCCGTGCCGCGGGTGGCATAAAGTATTGAGCTTTCTAGTCCTTTTGGTAGACTGCCCCACGATCCAGGCATCAATAAAATATCGGGAGAATCATGGTTAAAGTATTCGCCGTTGTGGGCGCAGGGCAGATGGGCGCGGGCATTGCTCAAGTAGCGGCCCAAAGCGGAATGAAGGTTCTATTGAACGACGTAGGCCTAGACCGCGCGCAGGCCGGTAAAGCCGGTATCGAAAAGAGCCTCAACCGCCTGGTGGAAAAAGGAAAGATGGATGCCGGCAAGGTGAAAGAGATCCTCGGCCTCATTCAACCCATCGGCGATATGGCCGATCTCCAAGCCGCCGATTTCATCGTGGAAGCCGCCACCGAAAAAGTGGAACTGAAATACCAGATTTTCCGAAAATTAGACGAAGTGGCTAAACCCGGAGTAATCCTCGCCACGAATACTTCCTCGATCTCGATCACTGCGATCGCCGCCCAAACGAAACGACCTTCCGAAGTGGTGGGCATGCACTTCATGAATCCCGTGCCTCTAATGAAGCTCGTGGAGGGCATCCGCGGTTTGCGCACTTCCGATAAAACTTTCGCCGAGATGCGTTCTCTCGCCGAACAAATGGGCAAAACGGTGGTGGAAGCTCGAGATTATCCGGGTTTCGCCGTGAACCGCATCCTTATGCCTATGATCAACGAGGCGGTTTATGCGCTCTACGAAGGCGTGGCTTCCATCGAAGACATCGATACTTCGATGAAGCTTGGCACGAACCAGCCCATGGGCCCCTTCACGCTGGCGGATTTCATCGGCCTTGATACCTGCTTGGCCATCATGAACGTGCTTCACGACGGCCTCGGTGATTCCAAGTATCGCCCTTGCCCACTATTGAAGCAGTACGTGGATGCCGGACTCTTCGGGAAAAAATCCGGCATCGGTTTCTACGATTATCGTTCGGGCGAAGCTAAGCCCACTAAGCCGGGTGCTTTCTAGTGGCGGCTCCCAAATTTGAAAACCTATTGCTGGAAGTGAAAGATGGCGTGGCCACGCTTTCTTTCAACCGCCCCAAAGCGCTGAACGCGCTGAATCAGGCTACTTTGCAGGAGC
Organism: Bacteriovoracia bacterium; assembly: GCA_050246755.1. Classification (GTDB taxonomy): domain Bacteria; phylum Bdellovibrionota; class UBA1018; order CAIPTA01; family CAIPTA01; genus JAKFYM01. The sequence goes on along the minus strand of JBFWVL010000001.1, from coordinate 280,281 downwards.
TGCGCTCCGCCCTCGTGTGGATCGAGCACCACGGTGCGGGCCGCGAAGGGGCCGCGTTGGCGGGAGAGCAGCGCGTAGACGTGGTAATTCTCACCGGCACCGGCGAAAAAAGCTTCGTGGCCGGCGCGGACATCCTCGAGATGAAGGATAAGTCCCACGAAGAAGGGGAGGCCTTCGCGCGTTTCGGTCAGTCCGTGACCCGCGCGATCGAATTGCTTCCCCAGCCCGTGATTGCGGCCGTAAATGGTTTTGCTTTGGGCGGCGGCTGTGAGTTCGCGATCGCCTGTGATTTTATCTTAGCTTCGGAGAATGCCGTGTTCGGCCAGCCCGAAGTGGCGCTCGGAATTATTCCGGGCTTCGGTGGCTCGATTCGTCTGGCGCGATTCGTGGGATTGCCCCGCGCCCGCGAATTGATCTATACCGGGCGTAAGATCAAGGCGGCGGAAGCCCTGCGCATCGGCCTCGCGAACGAGGTTCTTCCCCTGGCCGCGCTGCTGCCCCGGGCGATGGAAATCGCGCAGGAGATACGCCGTAACTCGCCGCTGGCGGTTTCGCGCTCCAAGCGCCTGATGAACCAAATTTATCATCTACCGCTCGATACTGCCCTCCGGGAAGAAGCCCTTCTCTTCGGCAGCATCTTCGGCAGTCACGACCAGCGGGAAGGCATGGGGGCATTCGCGGAAAAACGCAAAGCGGCCTTCAAGGGAGAATAATGGATTTAGGTATCATCGATCTCAATGAAGAACAGAAAATGATCGTGGAGCAGGTGAAGCAGTTCGCTCAGAAGGAGATCGTTCCGAAAGCCGCCGAGATCGACCAGACCGGAAAATTTCCCATGGATATCGTGAAGCAGATGGGCGCCATGGGCCTGATGGGCATTAACGTGCCCACCGAGTTCGACGGCGCCGGCCTCGACTATCTCACTTACGCGCTCGTGGGCGAAGAGATCAATGCCGCCTGCGCCTCCACCGGCGTGATTTTTTCGGCCCACAATTCCCTTGCTTGCGGCCCCATGAAAAAATGGGCCACGCCCGAGCAAAATAAAAAATGGTTAGCCCCGATGGCGCGCGGAGAAAAAATCGGCGCCTTCGCGCTTTCCGAGCCGGGCTCGGGCTCCGATGCTGGAGCCCTGATCACCATCTGCAAGAAAGAGGGTGACCACTACCTCGTGAACGGCACCAAAAATTGGATCACCAACGGACCCGAGAGCGATACCATCATTCTCTTCGCTACCCTCGGCACCGACCTAAGGCATAAAGGGGTTTGCGCCTTCGTGGTGGATAAGAATACTCCCGGCCTCACCGTGGGTAAAGTGGAGCACAAATTAGGCATCCGCGGCTCCGGCACTTCGCAGCTGATTTTCGAGAACGTAAAAATTCCCGTGGACCAGATGCTCGGTAAAGAAGGCGACGGCTTCAAGATCGCCATGGCCACCCTCGATGGCGGCCGCATCGGGATCGCTTCGCAAGCCATCGGGATCGCTCGCGCGGCCATCGAAGCGGCGAAGCGTTTCGCCCATGAGCGCGAAACTTTCGGCAAACCGATCGCCAAGCACCAAGGGATCCAGTTCATGTTCGCCGATATGGCCATGCGCCTCGACGCCGCGCGCTTGCTCGTGTGGCGGGCCGCCATCATGCAGGACAAAGGTATGAAATTTACCCGTGAAGCCGCGATGGGTAAGCTCTACGCTTCCGAAGCCGCGAACTTCATCGTGGACAAAGCACTGCAAATCCACGGCGGCTACGGTTACGTGAATGAGTATCCGGCCGAGCGCCATTTCCGCGATCAGCGCATCACGGAGATTTACGAAGGCACGAGCGAGATCCAGCGCCTGGTGATCGCGAGCGCCGAACTAGCGGAGCACGCGCGATGAAGAAACGCGATCTAAGCGACGAACAGAAACGAATGCTGGCGGCAGAGGCCGAGTGGCGGAAAACCGTTCTCGATCCTCACTTGGAGAAAAATAAAAAAGCCTACGAAGGCCGCTCCTTCACCACGATTTCCGATATGGAAGTTCCGCTGGTGGCCGGCCCTTCCCACCTCGAGGGCATCGATCCCCTGGAAGATATCGGCTTTCCTGGTCAATTTCCTTTCACGCGCGGCGTGCAGCCCGATATGTACCGCGGGCGCCAATGGACCATGCGCCAATTCGCGGGCTTCGGAACTCCCAAAGATACGAATGCCCGTTTCAAGTATTTGCTCTCACAGGGAATGATGGGCCTCTCCACCGCCTTCGATATGCCCACCCTCATGGGCTACGACGCCGATCATAAAATGAGTCAGGGCGAAGTAGGGCGGGAGGGCGTGAACGTGACCACGCTCGCCGACATGGAAATTCTCTTCGACGGTATTCCCCTCGATGAAGTGACCACTTCGATGACGATCAACGCGCCCGCCATCGTGCTGCTCGCGATGTACGTGGCGCTCGCCGATAACCGCGGTATCTCCCGCGCGAAATTAGGCGGCACCATTCAGGCTGATATGCTCAAGGAATTCATCGCGCAGAAGGAATGGATTTGCCCGCCGCGCCCGAGTGTGAAGCTCGTGACCGACATGGTGGAGTTCTGCACCAACGAGCTACCTCGCTGGAACTCGATTTCTATTTCCGGCTACCATATCCGCGAAGCCGGGGCCACGGCTGCCCAGGAGCTGGCATTCACCTTGGCCGACGGCCTCGCCTACGTGGAGGAAGCGATCAAGCGCGGACTCGACGTGGATGATTTCGCGCCCCGCCTCTCCTTCTTCTTCGACGTGCATAACGATTTCTTCGAAGAAATCGCCAAATTCCGAGCCGCCCGCCGTATCTGGGCGCGCGAATTGAAAAATCGCTTTAAGGCGAAAAATCCGAAATCCTGGATGCTTCGCACCCACGCGCAAACCGCCGGCGTATCGCTCACGGCGCAGCAGCCGATGAACAACGTGGCCCGCGTAACCCTCCAGGCCCTCGCGGCCATATTGGGCGGTACGAATTCCCTCCATACCAACTCCATGGACGAAACCCTCGCGTTGCCCACCGAGCAAGCCGTGAAAGTGGCGCTTCGTACGCAGCAAATCATCGCCGAAGAGAGTGGCGTGGCGAATACGGTGGATCCGCTTGGTGGATCCTACTTCGTGGAGCATCTCACCACGAAGATCGAGCAAGAGGCCCTCGGCTATATCAATAAAATCTACGAGCTCGGCGGTATGGTGGAAGCGATCGACGAAGGCTATCCGCAGAAGGAAATCGCGGCCGCCGCGTACCGCTACCAACAGCAGCTCGACCGCAAAGAAAAAGTGATCGTGGGCGTGAACAAGTATACCGACGAAGACGACCACGATATTCCTACGCTGAAGATCGAGCAGGAAAAGGAAGACGAGCAGATCGCCTTCGTGAAAAAAGTTAAGGGAAAGCGCAATAAGGACAAATTGGCCGCGGCTTTGAAAAAAGTCCGGGAAGACGCGAAGGCCAATAAGAACCTAATGCCTTCCATTCTCGAAGCCGTGAAGGCCTACGCTTCGGTAAGCGAGATCTGCGATATTTTCCGCGAAGTGTATGGTATCTACCGCGATCCCGCGAATTTCTAATTGGAAGTGACTATGGCGAAAAAGAAAAAAGCAGTAGCGAAGAAGAAACCGGTAGCGAAGAAAAAAGCCGCGCCAAAGAAAAAAGTTTCTAAGAAGCCGGCCGCGGCTCCCGCGAAAAAAATGAAATTCGACGTGCGCCAGATCTTCGCCGATTCTCCTATCGTGGAACGCGAAGGCGGAAATATTCGTGTGCTGATTGGCAAGGCCGGTCTCGATGGCCACGACCGCGGTGCTAAAGTGATCGCCCGGGCCTGCCGCGACGCCGGTTTCGAGGTGGTCTATACCGGCCTCCACCAAACTCCCGAAATGATCGTGAATACCGCGATCCAAGAGGATGTGGACGTAGTAGGGCTATCGATCCTTTCCGGTGCCCATAACCACCTAGTGCCCGCGGTGATCAAAGGCCTCAGCGCTCAGGGCGTAAAAGTAGGGTCGGATATTTTGATCCTCATCGGCGGTATTATTCCCGATAGCGATTTCCCCGCCCTCAAGAAGGCCGGCGTGAGCATGGTTTTCACCCCCGGTACTTCGATCGATTCCATCATCGAGTATATTCGCGCCCACGTGAAACCAAAGGCTTAGCCGCTCGGAGTTATTGAGAAATTGACCATCGCGTTAATTTCGGCTATTCCCTGAGCATGAACGTCCTGGGCCTCTATCTTTTGTTCTCTCTTCCGGCCATAGCCGCTATTTTTGGCACCGACGACCGCGTTCAGCCCTCCGGTGCCTTCCGTGCCGTTGCTCGCAGCACCGCCCTTCAGGTGCCGCTGAACTTCGTCTCGGAAGGGAACGGAAAACTCGATTTGGATTTCTCCGCCCTGTCCGATCGCAGCAACTATAATTTCTGCAGCGACGAGTCTTTCGCGAGCGAAAAAGTTTCTCCCATCGCCTGCACCGGTTTCCTCGTGGCGCCCGATCTCCTCGTTACGGCCGGTCACTGCGCCGTGAACTGGACCAAAGTGGAAAATACCGTAACTCCGCAGTGCGAGGCCTTCGGCTGGCTTTTCGACTACCAAGTGGATGCGGAAGGGAAAGGCCCGCCGCTTTCGGGGATTCCTTCGGCCAATCTCGTGAAGTGCAAATCGGTGATCTACGCGAATTTCTTTCTGCAGAACGTGAAGGGGAAAAGTATTTTTGGCGAAGATATCGCCCTCATCCGGCTCGATCGCGCCGTCACGGATCGTGAGCCGCTTGTCCTGTCGGGTAAGGTTCCCGCACTTGGCGAAAAGCTTTCCATGGTGGGTTATCCTCTTGGCTTACCCGCGAAGGTGAGTTCCGGCAAAACGCTCGAGTACGGTCAGGATTTTTTCCGCACCGACCTAGACGTGGCGAGCGGCAATAGCGGAAGCCCGGTGCTGAATTCCAAGGGCGCAGTGGCGGGCGTATTGGTTCGTTCTTTTCCGGACGCGGATTTCGTTGAAGATATTCGCGCCGATTGCCGCCGCTGGAATTTCTGCAAATCTGGTTCTTGCGTAGCGACGGAAGGCTATGCCAATGGCTCGGAAGTGCAGAAAATTCAGCCGCTGCTATCACGGATTCGTTAAGACCATTTAACAAAACTGCGAACTCGCGGAACTACCGCGTTAGACCTCGTAGATTTCCAAGGGCAAGCCGTCGGGATCGGTGAAAAAAGTAAAACGGCGGCCGGTGAGCTCATCCACCCGAATCGGTTCTACCTCCACCTCCGCGCTCAACCGTTTCACCGCCGCCGCCAAATCCTCCACCGCAAACGCCAAATGCCTGAGTCCACAGGCTTCCGGCCGTGAAACGCGCGCGGGAGGATTGGGAAAAGAAAATAGCTCAAGGGTGGAATTTCCAATCGCGAGATCCAGTTTCCAGGAGTTCCGCTCCGCCCGGAAAGTTTCGCGAACCACGCTCAGGCCCAGAACCCGCGTATAAAAATCCTTAGCGCGCTCATAATTGGAGCAAATGATCGCCACGTGGTGAATGCTCTTTAGCACTGCGCGCGGCCGGTAGAGCCCTTCCACGCTTTGAAAAAACGGGAGGGTAGATTCAAGTGCAGCTCTTTTTCCAAGTAGGCCGAAGCTTCACAAACCTTTTCGATATCCACGCCGGTGGTGAAACCCATCCCGTGGAGCATATAGAGCAAATCTTCGGTGGCGAGATTTCCCGAAGCCCCCTTTGCGTAGGGGCAACCACCCAAGCCGCCGGCGGAAGAATCCACGGTTTTAATCCCGAGCTGAATTGCCTCCAGGCAATTCGCGATCGCGGTGCCGCGGGTATCGTGGAAGTGCGCGGCGAGCGGCATATCTTTGGGGAAAATTCTCAGCACTTCTTCTACTTGCTTTGGGCTGGCCACGCCGATGGTATCACCGAGGGAAACCTCTTCCACGCCCATGGTGAGCAGCTGATCGGTTACGAAGCGGGCACGCTCGGGCGGTACGAAGCCGGAGTAGGGGCAGCCCCAAACGGTAGACACATAACCGCGCACGGCGAGACCAGCGCGCTTGGCTTCTTCCACCACTGGCTTCAGGCCCTTGAGAGAATCTTCCACCGTCATCTGGATATTTTTTAAATTGAAGGCATCGCTCGTGGCGGTAAATACGCTGATATGCTTGGCGCCCGCGGCCAAGGCCATTTCCAGGCCCTTATGATTGGGGACGAGGGTCCAAAATTTTTTCGTTTTCCATAGCTCCGGAAATTCCGTCTGCAGCCGTTTCAAAACCTGGTCCGTACCCGCCATGGCGGGGATACGATCGGCGCGTACGAAGGCACCGGCCTCCACGTCTTCCAGGCCGGATTGGGCTAATTGAGAAACGTAACGGACGCGTGCATCCACTAACTCCGCCACCGGCAGGGAACGGATAGGATTTTCATTTTGCAGGCCGTCCCTGGGGCCCACTTCCACTACGCGAATTTTCATGGCGTACTCCAAAGCACGAACTGCAGTCCGGCGGGAACGATCTCGCCTTCTTTCGCTTGCACCTTGGCTATCTTACCATCCCGTGGACTGGCGTAGGAATATTCCATTTTCATGGCCTCGACTACCACGACGAGGTCGCCTTTTTTCACGGTTTGGCCGTCCTTTACGTGAAGCTTGAGTACTTTGCATGAGAATGGGGCTACCAATTGCTGGGCTTCTTCGGCGGAAGCGCGCGAAGCCCGCCCGGGATTTGCGGCCAGCGAATAAAGCCGGCCCCGCCACTGCACCCAAATTTTATCTTTTACGCGCTGGGATTTCATGCGGTCTCCCAGGGAGATGGCAATTTTCTGGAAATGCTCTGTGCGCCCAAAGCAGAGGCCGAGCGAACGAGCGAAGGCTGCATGGCCACTAATTCTTCGGGAGGCTGGTCGCACCAATCCTTCATTTCGGTCTCGAGAAATTTTACGTACATCTTTCCCGCGCGCACTTTGGGTTGGAGCAAAATATCCTGCAGGTAGTTGACGTTCGTTACTGTGCCGAAGATCACCGTATGCCGCAGGCACCAGAGCAGTCTCTCGATCGCGCGTTCACGGTCCTCAGCGGTCACGGTCATTTTTGCGATCATCGCGTCGTAGTCGAGCCCGATCACGGAGCCGGTGCGCACGCCGGTATCGATGCGTAGGCCCACGGCTTGTGGCCATTCTACCAGGTTCAGAGTGCCGGGACAGGGGGCGAACTGCTGGGCGGCGTCCTCGGCGTAGATACGTGCCTGGATGGAATGCCCGCGCGGCTTCATTTCATTTCGCGAAAAAAGATCCGTGAGTTTTGCGCCCTGAGCGATCAAAAGTTGGCTTTTCACGAGGTCGATGCCCCAAACGGCTTCGGTAACGGAATGCTCTACTTGGAGGCGGGAGTTCACTTCGAGGAAATAGAAATTCTCTTTATTGTCCACAAGAAATTCCACGGTGCCGGCGCTAGCGTAGCCCACGCCTTTGGCGAGCGCGAGCGCAGAGGCCGCGATCTTATCTTTCGTGGCCTGGGAAAGATTCGGGGCCGGCGCTTCCTCAATCACTTTCTGGTGGCGGCGCTGGAGCGAGCATTCTCTTTCGCCAAAATGCATGAGGTTGCCGTGCAGGTCGCCGAGGATCTGGATCTCCACGTGGCGCGGTTCTTCGATGTATTTTTCCATCAGCAGGGTGGCGTCGCCGAAGCTAGACTTGGCCTCCCGGGCCGCGCTTTCGGCGCTCTCCAGTAGAGCGCTTTTTTCGCGCACCAGCCGCATGCCTTTTCCCCCGCCGCCCGAAGCGGCCTTCAGCAGAAGGGGAAAGCCCACCTTTGCGGCGGCCTTCTCGAGGGCCGTTCCATCGGAAATATTTACTTCGCTCCAGGGCGCCGTGGGCACCTGGTATTTATCCAATAACTTTTTTGCCTCGAGCTTATCGCCGAGCAGGCGGATGCTTTCGGGGCGAGGGCCTATCCATTCGATGCCGGCTTTCAAAAAAGCTTCCGCGGCGTGAGCTCGCTCAGAGAGAAAACCGTAGCCCGGGTGCACGGCATCGCAGTTCAGCGCTTTGGCGGCGGGCAGGATTTTGTCCAAATTAAGGTAGGTTTCTTGGGGCGAGGCGCCGGGCAGAGGAATGGATTCATCGGCGAGCTCCACGTGGCGCGAGTTCTTATCGGGATCGCTATAGAGAGCTACGGTTTTTAGGCCGAGCTCCTGGCAAGCTTGAATCAGACGGCAAGCGATCTCGCCGCGGTTCAGGATCAAAACTTTGGTGATTTTGGCCAACTCAGGTTCTCCACTTCGGCGTGCGCTTATCGAGGAAAGCGCGCACGCCCTCCTGGGCTTCGGGAAGCACGCGTAACTGCGCGAGCTCGCCGGCGGCGAAATCGAGTGCTTTGGAAAAATCTTCGCCCACCAGATCGCGGGAAAGAGTGTGCACCAGGAATTTTGCGGCCTTGATCGCCACCGGGCCGCCCTCGTGCATCTGGGCCAGCACTTTTTGGCCGCGCGCTTCGAGGTCGGCGGCGGCACAAACCTCGTGCACGAGGCTAATTCTTGCCGCTTTTTCGCCTTTAAAGCGTTCTCCCGATACGAAGAGGGAGCGAGCCTGGCTCACGCCGATCTTGGCGATCACGAACGGGCCGATGCAGGCCGGGATCAAGCCGAGGCGCACTTCCGAAAGAGAAAACACCGTATCTTCGGCCGCGATCACGTGGTCGCAAATCGACACGAGGCCAACGCCGCCGCCGATCGCGAACCCGTGCACTAGTCCCACCACCGGCACCGGACAGCGGTCCATGGTGTGGAACATATGGGTTAGGCGCAGGCAATCGGCCAAGTTTTCTTCGTGGGAAAGATCGAGGCTATTCTTCATCCAGTTGAGATCGCCGCCTCCGCAGAAAGCCGGGCCGGCACCGTGGAGGAGAACCGCTTTCACGCCGGCGAATTCTTGCGCCTCTTCGGTGAGGGCGGAAAATACACTCTGAAAATCGGCGATCAGCTCGGCGTTAAACGCATTCCGGACCTCCGGGCGATTGATCGTTACCCGGAGAGTTTTCCCGCCTTGTTCGAAGCTTAGTTTGAGGTGCTTGGGGGTTATGCTCATGCTCACATCCGGAATACGCCGTACTTCGTTTCCGGCACTGGGCTATTTTCCAGAGCGGTGGCGAGCGCGAGCGCGAGGGTTTTACGGGTTTGCCGCGGATCGATGATGCCATCGTCCCAGAGGCGGCCGGTAGAAGCGTAAGCGGAGCCATCCTGTTCGTATTCGGCGAGGATCTGTTTACGGAATTCCGCCTTTTCTTTGTCGGAGGCGCTCTTCACCGCGGTCAGCACGTCGGCGGCTTGTTCACCGCCCATCACGGAGATGCGGGCATTAGGCCACATCCAGAGGAAGCGGGGAGAAAACGCGCGCCCACACATCCCGTAGTTTCCTGCGCCAAAGCTTCCGCCGGTGATCACGGTGAATTTTGGCACCGAGGCATTGCTCACCGCTAGCACCATCTTCGCGCCGTCTTTGGCGATCCCGCGTTGTTCGGCATCTTTGCCCACCATGAAGCCGGTGATATTTTGCAAGAAGAGCAGCGGAACTTTCCGTTGGTTGCAAAGCTCGATGAAGTGCGTGGCTTTGAGCGCGCTTTCCGAAAGCAGAACCCCATTATTGGCGAGAATTCCCACGGGGTACCCTTCGATGTGGGCGAAACCGCAAACGATGGTGGTTCCGTAGAGCGGCTTGAACTCATGTAGGCGGCTTCCGTCCACCAGCCGCGCGATCACTTCACGGGCATCGTAGGGGGTGCGGAGATCGGATGATAGCACGCCGAGAATCTCCTCGGCCTCGAATAGCGGAGCCTCGGGAGTCAGGCGTTCGAAGGCCGCGCGCTTTCTTTTCCCGAGGTGCAGCACGATCTCGCGCAGGATCTCAATCGCATGTTCGTCGTTTTCTGCGTAGTGGTCGGCCACTCCGCTTTTGCGGCAGTGCGTGTCGGCGCCGCCGAGTTCTTCCGCGGTAACTACCTCACCGGTGGCGGCCTTCACGAGCGGCGGGCCAGCGAGAAAAATCGTGGCCACGTTTTTCACCATGATGGTTTCGTCGCTCATGGCGGGCACGTAGGCGCCGCCCGCGGTGCAGGATCCCATCACGGCGGCGATTTGCGGAATACCAAGCGCGCTCATCTGGGCTTGGTTGAAAAAAATACGGCCGAAATGATCACGATCGGGGAATACTTCTTTTTGCATCGGCAAGAAAGCGCCGCCCGAATCCACGAGGTAGAGGCAGGGAAGAAAATTTTCGCGGGCGATTTCCTGGGCGCGCAGGTGCTTTTTTACGGTGAGGGGAAAATAGGTCCCGCCCTTCACGGTGGCATCGTTGGCGATGATCATTACCTCGCGGCCGGAAACACGCCCAATACCGGTCACGATCCCGGCGCCGGGCGCCTGATCTTCATATTGGCCGTAGGCGGCGAGAGGGGCGATTTCTAAAAAAGGAGTTCCGGGATCGATTAGCTTGGTGATTCTTTCGCGGACGAATAACTTTCCCCGTTCTTCGTGCTTTTTCCGGGAGGCTTCGCCTCCGCCTTGGGCCACGCGGCCGCTTTTTTCCGCCAGCTCGGCGGCGAGTTGGGCGTGAAACAGGTAGTTTTTTTTGTAAGCGGCGCTTTGTTTGTCTACTTTAGATTGAAGTACGGCCATGAGAATTTCACTCTAGCAAGAAGGACCATAAAATCCCAGGGTTTGGCGCTGTCTGCGCTAGGCGTCAATTGACGGTTTACGGGTGAATCGGTATTGCCGCAAGCCTACTCGTTCTATGCGTCCCCGCAAAATAGCCTCTTCCAGCAGCACCACCGCTTCGCCGTAGCTTTTGCCGCTCGCCATCCGAAATTCCTCGATGCCGAAAATTTTGCGGGAGGAGCGGCCCTTTAGTTCTTCCTGACGAGAGAAACCTCCCAGCGGCGCGAAAATGGCCTGTAGCGCTTCCTCTTCGCTAGCCGCCATTACCGCGCCCGCTTGTTGTAGGCGTATGGCTCCCCGGCCGAAGCTGGTGCGAAAATCTTGGCCGAGCACCACCACCGTTTTGCCCATCGCCAGGGCTTGTTTGCCCGTGATCGCGGCCCCGCTCTGTTCGGCGCCTTCCACTACTACCGTCCCGCAGGCAAGAGCGGCGATGACCTCGTTACGTGCCGGAAAATTTTGCGGAAGTGGAACCTGGTAGAGCGGAAAGGGTGAGAGCAGGCTGCCCCCTTCAGCGAGAATATCTTCCGCGAGCGCCTGATTTTCTCTTGGATACACCGTACCCACTCCGCTTCCGAGCACCGCCACCGTGCCGATATCCAGATTCTCGCGATGGGCGATCGAGTCGATCCCGCGGGCGAGGCCACTTATCACGTGCAGCTGCATGCCAGAAAAATAAGTGGCGAAGTTGCTGGCCGCATCTGCGCCCAAGGGACTCGGCCTGCGCGTGCCCACGACCCCTACGCAGTTTTCTTCGCGGGGAATATCGTGGCCGCGAAGGTAGAGAAGGGCGGGCCGGCGCTCGGGCGCAATATGCGCGGCCAAAGCGCTGGGGAAGCCATTTTCCGGGTAGGCCAGGGTGCGAATGCCGAGCTCTTCCTGTTCGCGCAGGATGGACTCGTAGAGGTAGCGAGCTGCCGTGAGGTTAGGAACGTCTCCCACCGATAGGCTTCGCCGCGGGAGAACCGGTTCCGCAAAGAGGGCGTGCAGATCCTCCCATTTCGGTTCGCCTTGCGGCCAACGCTTTTGGTAGTCGGCCACGGTAAGATGAAAAAATTGATGAATAAAGCGTAAGATTTCCATGGCGGCGCGCTATCAATCGCCGCGCCAGTCACAGATGCGAGAAGGCATGGAACAGGAAAAAGAATTTCTTTCGGAGTCCGAAATTAGGACGAAAGGCCGTCCTAATTCTGCATCATGAGCATATTCAGCTCTTCTTCGTCGTTTGAATGTTTGGTTTTTTTCGCGGGTTTCTTCGTGGGCTTTTTGCTTTTCGCAAAAGAGCTTTCTAGCCCGGGGGCGGATGGATCGGCGGCGTCTTCTGATCCTTCCACTTTGGGCCCCGTTTCGCCCACGCGCTCCTGGCGGCTAAGTTTACTGAGCCGGGATTTTTCTTCGGCGCTCAGATTCTGAAAATTATGGGATCGTTCCAGGGCATCAAGTTCGGAGAGCGCCGATTTTTTAGGATTCAAACTAGAATCTAAGCTCGAATTAGGTTCCGGCATTTTTCTCATGGGGTCGGGCAAATTAGGTGCATTATTATGCTCGTCATCGAGCGAAGGCAGCTCGGGAAGTTCGTCGGTCTTCGGGCCTTTCGCGGCCGATCGGCTCGCCATTCCCGAAAAAGGAGATTTTGATACGGTAGGGTTAAGCGGATTCATCGTGCGCAGGAGTGAACCCATGCGGATTACGTCGAACTGTTTCGTGATCATCGCGGTAGAGTAGGAGTCAGACACGTACACTACGATCGCTTCTCCGGCCGAAACTTCTGGGCCGGCGGCCGTTTCGCCGCCGTCCAGCTGCACTCGCTCTACGGCTTCAAACATTTGGCCCACTTTGATCCCGTCACGCGACCCGCGGTTGATGTAAATAAACGAATTTCGCGTGGTAGAAATACGATCGGGGGGCGAGCCGCAGACGATGGCGGCCGATAAGGGGATGCTGCCGTAAGATGGCCGCAAAGCTTCGTGGATGGGAAGGGGGGGCATTAACTTATCGCCCATTTTTATTTGTCCCATCTGTCTCTCGATCACTGCTTCCACTAAGCTTTGACCCACTTTGGTGATCCGCACCCGGCCCGTGCCTTCAAAAAAGTATCCAGCCAGGCGGTTCTCCTTAGGGAGAGTATCACTTGGGTCGGTGGGGGCTAGGCCCACCATGAAATCGGTAGGATTAGCCATATTTTGGCTAACGATGGCCGGAGTATAAGTGGAATAAATCGCGCCCACAGCGGGGCTCGCTCCGCCTCCCCATCGCAAATAAATGGTATCGCCCACCCTGAAACTGGTGCCGAGCACGTCGGGGCCTACGATCTTCGCGATTTCGTTTTGCGGGGCGGAGGAGATGAATCCGGGCACCACCACTTTTTCGTTAAACTTGCGGTAAAGATCGCGGAAGCCGCCGTAGTATTTGTCCTGATCCGATGATTTGGATTTGAAATTATCGTATTCCTGTTTGTCGATTCCTTCGCGGTGTTGATTGCCGTTCTCCGTGAAATCTTGCACGAAGCTATGCGCCGGGGAAGAAAGCGAAAGCAGCAAAAAGCTGAGGACGAAAGTTCTCATTCGCCCTCCGTCTCAGAGGTCTCCTCTTGGTAGGCGGGGGCCTCAATGTCTTCAGAAACTTCTGCTTTGAGGGTGCTTACGCGTTTTGTCGGGCTGGCGGATTGTGTTCCCGAAGAATGGAAGCTGAGGGCCACGGGAGACTTCGGAAATGCACGCAGAAGATTGTCGCGGTAGGTTTTGGCTTTTCCAGCATCGCCCTGATTTTCGTAGGCACGGGCGAGACCGGCCAGAGCCTCCGGAACGTAGGCGCTTCTTGGGTAGCGCCTTTCCAATTCTTCCCAGTTTTCGGTGGCTAAAGACCATTGCTGGCCTCGCGCACTCGCTTCGCCGGCCCAGTAGAGGGAATGGGACGCCAAGAGGTGCTGGGGAAATTTTTTGGCGACGAGCGCGAAGCTAGCGGCCGCTTCCATATTCTTGCCGTTCTGGAAAAGCACCATCGACGCCCGAAATTCTTTTTCCGCCGCGGAATCGGCCGCGATGGCGCCGGGTGATTTCACGCTGGTGGGCAGAATCGCCGAAGGCTGCACGGGAGCGGCGCTTACTTGGCTGCTTTCCGGAACTTCCACTGGTGCCGCCATGGTGGGCTGGGGGATACCTTGCGCCTCGATCACCGGTTGGGAGCGCTGCATTTCCATACGTTCCATATTGGACGTTAAAACGTCGAGCTTGGTCTCCAGCGCGGAAATTTTGGTATTTAGCCGTGATACTTCTGACTCCACGGTAGGGCTGCCACTTTCGGGGGCTTCGATATTTTCGGATTCACGCGTGAGGTCTTCGCCATCGTCGTGGCGCTGAAGCAGTGAACAGGAGCCTAGCAAAAGAGTGCCCAGAGCTCCGAAAATAATGGCTTTTTTCATAATGTCCCCTTGTTGCTCTTATGATAGAAAGCTCGCGTTCCATGGTCAAGGTAAGAGGCTATTTTAGGGGTCAAATGATACTCAGAGTCCGTAAAGAAGATTCCGCCTTTCTCTATCAAATCCTCGAAGCTTCCGACGGGCTTACGAATTACTCCACCTTGCCCGGAGAAAAGCAGCTTCCTTACCGGGATATTCTTCTTCACCAGTCTCCTGATTTACTCGATGAAGTTCGGGCAATGGTAGATCGCCTTGCGAAAGAGATTCCCATCGAGATCCTTCCCTAGGTGTTTAAGCTTTAAACGCTTGTCCAAGGAAAACGACTTCCGGGCCGGGAAAACAGATAAAAGTCTTTTAATTTCAGCAAATTAACTTGGTATGGCCCTTGCGATTCCTTCGCTATGAAGATTCCAAGCACCAAAGTAGGCCCGATCCTAATCGCCGTTCTCTCTCTTAGCTTTTTAAGCGGAGGCGCGGAGAGTCCTTGGCGCAAGATTGCCTGCGTAGACGGCAGTTCCCCGGCCCTTCAGGTGACCCAGCTTCCTTTGCAGGGCGATTTATTTGCGGCCGTAAGAAGCGAGGCCGAAGAAGCGGTCATTAAAAAAGGCGCGCTGGAATACTATAATTTCCTCAGCCAAAACGAACTTAAGTATTACTTGGACACTCAGGCGGCCCTAAACGGCTACGGAGTGAAGTCTCCCGTATTCGCCAATTTTTCTCCGCTCCCCTGGGCGCAATACCAGTCCCAAGTTCAAAATATCTGGAACCAAGGAGTTACGCCGATCTTCGATTTTAGCAAGGCTCCCTCTCTGCTGACCTTCAATCCCGGCCCACAGCTCACGAATCTCTGGGGATTTTCCGCTAAGCCCAGCTTGCAGCCTTTCACGGGAATGCAAGCGGCCCCCGCGGCGGTAGTCGCCACGCCGATGCAGACGCTTCTGCCGAACGGAAACCAATCGGTATTTTCGCCGAGCGCCATCCGGCAGGTGGGGATCTCTCCCGCTACCACCGCTAGCAGAATATATTAGAACAGATCCCGCGTAAGCGGATCCACTTCGGGAAGCTTCTCGGCCAGTACGGCCTGAAAGCGATCCAGTTCCGGGCTACCGTACTCGGCAGGAGCTGAGCTACTGGCCAATTGACGCTTCCACTTCTCGCCAAAGTAACGAGCTTCGCCGAATCGGCCGTTTTTATACGAGTCGTAAGCCTTCTTCGCGAAGATTTCTACGGCACGGTCGCTGGGAACTTCCCCGCTTTTTAGCAGGCGTTCGTCGGAACTCGACAGCGAACCGATCTTTAGCTCGGGAGCCGGTGCCGCCGATGCAAGATTGCGGGATTCCGGAGTTCCTTCCAGCGCGTTCGCGCGATCGTGGAAATCCTTGGCGAAGGTCACGAAGCTTTTCTTCAGCTCTTCTTTTTCCGCGTCGCTCAGCTTCGAGGGAACGGCGGCGGTTTCCATCGTTTCCGCGAAATCGAGGTAAGCCAGGCGCAGCATATTGCGGGCTTGGCCGATTTGCTTGGGCGTTCCCACCTTAATCACGTTCTCGGCGAGCTTTTCGAATTCTTCGAGAGCCTTCGTTTTATTGCCGATATTGGCTTCCGGGCGCTCATTGGTTTTGGAGAACTTCAGTTTTTTGAAGTCTTCGAGGGAGTGACCAAGGAGCTTTACTTTACCCATGGCCACATAGGCGCGTTCGGCTTCCGGGGTGGCCTTTAGATTCCGCGCAGCCAGTTTTTTCCAGCTCTCTTCAGCTTGAAGGCCATCGGCCATTTGGTCGAGAGCCCACGCGGCGCGGGCCTGCCAAACTAGGGCCTGACTATTCGCGGCGGTCAATTTTTTCGCGCAATCAAGGATTCTCTGCATCGTTTTACGTTCACGATTCTGGTGAGAAGCGAGCAAGGAATTATTGCAACCAGCCTCGAGAGCGGAGAGCTGATCTTTTTCTGGGGCCTTAGCGGCGCGCATGGTTTCATGCAGGCGGTAAAAAGCTTCGGCGGCCTGTTCGCGCTCGCCCAGGCTTTCGAGGATTACGGCCACGTTCGTGAGCGCCTGCAGCTCGGTTTTGCCAGTGCCCGTGCCGGCGAAAGCCTGGTAGCGCGCCACGGCCTCGAGTGGCTCGTTCACTTTATCGTAGAGGCGCGCTAGCTCGAGCGCGGCCTGGCGGGATTCCTTCGCGGAAGGGTAGCGCTCACGCAGCTCTTCGTAGTGCTTGATGGCGTCGCGATTTTGGTGAAATTTCTGCTCGTCGAGGGCCGCGAGGCGCACCAACGAATAGACGCCGAGGGTTTGGGAAGGTTTCTCGGAAAGAATACGCTCGTAATGGGCTTTGGCTTCTTCCGGCTTTCCCTGGGCCTCGAGGCCTTCGGCGATCTTCACCTGGGAGAGCTCGCTGGCTTCGGCTATCTTCTTTTTCAGATCGTCGTCTTTATCGAGCAGGCCGGACTGAATTTCCGATTTTTCGGCCATCATCTTCGATTCGCTGCGGAGGGCTTCCCATTTTTCGGCTTTCACGAGCACGGCCAGGGCCTCGGTGAGGGCCGATTTCGCGAGGGCGTGCTTAGGAAAGTTTTGGGCGATCGCGCGGAAGCGGGCCGCCACGAGCTCGGGCGTTTCCAAGTTTTTCGCTAAGCCGGCGGCTTTATAGGCGGCCTCTACGCCCAGATCTTCGCTGCTGAAGTTCGTGGCGTACGCATCGTAGGTGGCCATGAGGTCGGCATCAGGCATTTTCTTGCGCTCATCCGCCTTCGCCAGTTCTACGCTCTGGATCTTGAGGCGCAGGGCTTCCTTATAGCGGGCGTGCTTATTATCCATCTTCGCGAGCGCTTCGCTCACGGATTGGTAGGCCTTCAGCTGCTCTTTACGGTTCATCAGAAGCACGGCGTAACGGAACTTCACGTCGGCCGTATCGGCTTCATCCGGAAAGGTTTCGAGGTAAATCTCGTAAGATTTCTTCGCCTGGGCCCAGACTTCCGTTTGCTTCATTGTTTCGGCTTCGTAGTGTAGCTTCTGGGTATACTGGCGCATATATTCTTCGGTCTCTAGGCGCGAAGTATCTTCCTTGGCGAGTTTTTCGCCTTTGATCCAGGTGGAAAGTTTTTGTTCAGTTTCGAGCCCGGAATCCCGGTCCTTAAGGCGTTCCGCTACGCTGATCAAGATCAGGTAGAGGCGGTTCACGTATTCTTTCTGGGGTTCTTCGGCGAGCAGCTGCTTGGCCACGTTGCGGGCCAGGAGGTGCTTGCCGTGATCAAATAGGCGTTGCGAAAGATTGTAGCGGAGCTCGTTCGCCTTTTGCTTGGTTACCAGTTTTTCGAAATAAGCTTTGGCTTCGTCGGGGTTGCCGTATTCGGCGAAGAAGAGCACCAAGTCGCTGAGGGCTTCTTCTTCCACACCGAGCTTTTTCTCTCCGTTCGCCTGCAGCTTGCGGCTGTCGTAGATCGATTGCTCCAGGCGGGCCACGGCGGAAGGGAAATTGCTCTCGTTGAAATAACACCACGCCATTTTGTAGTGCGCGTAAGGGTAAAGGTTTACTTCCGTGGTTTCTAAGATGCGCTGAAAGAAAGAGCGAGCCACCTGGAAGCCTTGGCGCTCAAAGTAGAGATTGCCGAGGGACAGCAGTGAGTCGGCCACCACGGAGCTCTTGGGGAAACGGGAAATAACTTCGCGGTAGTAGCGCTCGGCCCGTTCATTCTCTTTAAGCTTACTGTGGTTCTCGGCGAGGTTGAATAAAACGGCGTCGGGAGAAAACGCAGGAAATTCTTTGCGCAAAAGCTCGAGATATTTATTCGAATTGCGCAGAGAAGCCTGGATGACCATTTCTTTATTTTTTACGTCGGCGCGGCGAGAGGTGATCTCGGCCTGCTGCTCGTGCATCTGGGATAAGCGATGCAAGAGCTCGCGGCGGATTCGCAGGTCTTTATTCTTGGCCAAATGCTTTTCGAGCTTCTCGATCCCGCGCTCGCGTACGCGTGAGTTGAGGGCCTCCGACTTCCGGTTGCGCAAATCGTCTTCCGGAGTGCCGTCGAGCTTGAGGTATAGATCTTTGGCGTAATCCATTCCATTTTCACCGTAGAGATCGTTCCGCTCCGACGCCGTGAACTGCGCCGGTTTCGGCGGCTGTAGGGGAGCCTCGGTGGCCATTGCGCTCAGGGGAAAAAGTAGGAATAGAATTCGTTTCATCTCAGCCTCAGTTGTACTTCGCGCCCACGAAGCGAATGTCTTTATAGCCGTGGCTCTTCGCTACTTTCAAAACTTCCTGCAAAACGGGGAAGGGGGTTTTTTTGTCGGCTTGAAGAAGCAGCTTCCCGTCGAAGGTTTTTTCGGTTTTTTCCTTCTCCACGGTCGCGCTCATTGCCATTTCCAGGCCCTTCCAGCCCTCGGCGCCGTTTAGCGGCTTCTTCACATCAAAGGCTTTCATTTCCAAGAACTTCTGGCCATTCCAGCTCACGGCCTCGGCTGAGATGTCCAGTCTGCTGCCGGCACCGGTGGTCATGCCGTTCACTACCATCGGCATCGTGATGCCCTTACTTTGCTCTAGATCAAGAGTATCGGTGGCAATGCTTTTCAGCAAGAAGATCAGGATGATCACGAGCGTGTCAATTAGTGCGGTGATCTGGAGCTCGAAGGCTCCGTCTTCGTGGTGGCGTTTTTTGAAAGTGCTTTCCATATCTATTCCAATCCAACGAGGGCGATGTCCGGGAAAAGTAGTTTGGGGTCAGTATTCTTGGCCACGTCGTTTGAGGCGAGGCTACGGGCGAGTTTATCGATTTCTTCTGAGACGATTTTTTCCTTTTCCGTGTCGTTAAGCTCCAGTTTGCTCGCTTTTTTCTGGGCGATGCGCATGGTGGAGTATTCGTCGTCGCTTAGATGGCGTACGGAATCGATCGTCTTCATGATGCTCTCGTAGTCCACGGATTCGCGTTTCTGCTTGAACTCCACGTCGGCGGAGAAGCGTTCCGGATATTCGGTCTTGAGGCCGATGAGGTGCGAATGCAAGGTTTTGAAATCGTATTCACCGCCCTGTTTAGGCAACGCTACGTTTAGCTTGCGGGCCGAGCTGCCGGTAGTGGTCAGGCGCATGCCCTGATCTTCGAAGCTGATCACGAGGCGGAACTGGTCGAGTTCGGAGCGGCTTTTATTGGCCGCGGCGGCGGTATTGCTCGTGAGCTTAGCTTCGAGGAATACGAGCTGCGTGAAGGCGGCGGTAAAGAGCAGGAAGCATATGAGCATTACGAAGCAGTCGATGATCGGAACGATGTTCAGTTCCGTGTCGAGGTGTTCGTTGTGTCCGAAGCGCTTCATAAAAGTTCCTGCTCTTTCCGTTTTTTCTAAGAAGCCTTAGCTTGCTTATTGCTGTCCGAACTCATTACGGGAGCGGCCGGTTTGTCTTTAGGATTTCCGAGATCGTCCCATTCGTCGCGGTAAGCACGGGCGGCGAGCAGGTCGAGTCCGATCATGGCGGCGCTTTCGAGGTTCTCGGTTAAGCGGTTTGCTTTAGCCTGGAGCACGCTGAAGGCGATCATGGCGGGTATCGCCACGGCAAGGCCGGTGGCCGTCGCGTTCATGGAGGTGGAGATACCATCGGCGAGCATCACGGATTTGGTGGCGGCATCTACGTTCGCTACGGCGCCGAAGGCCTTGATCAATCCCATGATGGTACCGAGCAACCCGAATAGGGTGGCGATATTGGCGAACATGGCGAGGTAAGCGATGCGCTTGCGCACGTTACCTACGGCCTCGTGGGTTACGATCTCGATCGCTGCTTGGATCTGGCGGTTATCGCGGGAAGCGCGGAGCAAGCCGGCCTTCACCACTTTCGGTGCTAGCGCGTGGCCCTGGTTAGAGCAAATTTGAATCGCTCCGGCCATATCATTGCTGAGGATTTTTTGTTTTACCTCATTGAGGAAGCTATGGTTGTCGATGGAGAACTTCCAGTAGAGGGCGTAAGAGCGCTCGATAATGATGGCCAGCGTGAAAGCTCCGACTACGATGATGGGTAATAAGTGCGTTAACATTTTGCTTCTCCTCTTTCCTTACCTAATGATGTCTGCGGGAATATAGTTAATGGCGATCGAAGTATTGTCCGTAGGGATGGCCGTGCCGTGGAAAACGATTTTGTTGCCGGAGCTCACATAGGTCCAGCCATTAGTGGCGTCGTTGGGTACGACCACTCCGTTAAACGTGATCGAGATGGTCGAGGTGTCTGGTACGCGCGAAAGCGGGATCTCCGTGATCGCCTCGGCGATTTTTTGGCTGATGCTGGTCAGACCGGTGGCAAAGTTCGCGTCGCAGATATTGGCGATGGATCCGTTGGTGGCGCTAGCGAGGGCTTTGAATTTCAAGCCTTCCTCGAAAGGGGCCACGCAGTTCGTGTCGGTCGGATCGCTTACCACCACGGCCGATACGGTGAAATTCTTCTTATAAGTTCGGGAAATAACGTCGAAACGGTCGGGCTTCAGGGCCTGCAGGGTGCTGGTCACGCTCGCCACGGTGGCCGGGTTAGAGTCGTTGTCGTCGGCATCGCTTACCACGATCACGGCCAGGTGGGCTTCGCTGCGGAGGAATCCGGCGTTTGCGCCGGCGAGCACGCTTGGGCTGAGGGCTAGTTCGATCGCGTCGAGTCCGGTTCCGTTAGGGTTACCCAAAATTCCCACCCGGGCGTTTGCGGCAAAGTGGCCGGCGAGGTCGGGGGTATTGTTGTCTAGGAGTTTTATGATCGATCCGTTGGCGCCGTTATAGTTCACCGGAATGGATTTAGTGATGTCGGTAGGATGGGTATAAGGATACGGGAGTCCTTGCAGTTCTCCGCCCTGCCCGGTGCCCCCAAGTATATCCGTGGTGGTCACTCCCATATGGAAGTCGAAGCTCTTGGTGGTGAAGGTGTCAATAAAGGAGCTGAATCCATCGCCAAGCTTCTGCTGCTTGGTATACATGGAGCCCGTATTATCGATTACCCAAAGCACATCCACTTTATTGTTTGCGGTACTGCCCTGGAAGGTGCTTTGGCCTGCGGCCAAGATGGCAAAACTAGGCGCTTTAGGGCCACAGGCCACGAGCGTGCTGGCCGATAGGGCTGCAACCCCCAGTAATTTCAGGCCAATTTTGTTTTGCTTAGAAAAGTTCATATTGTTAATTATTATTGTAAGTTATCGGAGCAATGAAGTCAACTATTGAGGGATAATCTTAAGAATAAGGCGGTTCCATAGCCTATGACGCATGTGGTAAAATTAACTTAAGGGAGGGAACCCTTTGATTTTGCAGGACTCATGGAAAAAGAGCTTCCTTATCTACGGTCTGTGGCTAGTTCTAGCCGCCTGCGGCCCTAGTAATAAGACTACGGTAGAGACGAGCGGCACCCCGCCCCTAGTGGGTTCTTGCGTAAATGGACCTACCTCTGTGCTTATCAATTACTTTAGCGAGAATCCCCGTACCGGCTCCGGCAACAGTGTCCTAGCCTTCAATTCCGTGCTTTCGACGGCCTATACCACCAGCGGCACCCTTTCTGGCCTCGCCGGGAACTGCTTTCTTGAGAGTGATCGTTTCTCTGTGGTGGGAGACTCGCTCTTTCCTTATAGCCTGGCTTCGATGGACAGGGCCAATCAAGCCTACGGACCGGGCAGCCCCGAATTCCAACAGCTAAATAGTTTTTATTATGCAACCAAGCTTCGTGATTTAATGAGCTCCCTTAACGCCGATCTTGGCGCGCTCGGGAAGGTGCAAATTGACGCCCACTGCAATTATTCGAATAATGCCTTCTACTCTCCTAGCGCAAAAGCAGTCTGTCTCGGTTACATCGACCAAGGCGGAGGGAAAAAAGTCTGGGCCGCCGATGATGCCGACGTAGTGATCCACGAATCGGGCCACTCGATCAACCACACCCTTGCCAGCACGGCGATCATGAACTCGAGCGGGGAGGCGGGCGCCCTGGACGAAGCCTTGGCCGACTACTGGGCTCTTTCCATTTTAAATGATGGGCAGCTTGCCGAATGGTTTCTCGGGGCGCTCGGCGCGGGCTATGTGCGCGACGCCACCCAAAATCATGCCTATCCCGCCAGCATGGTGTACGAGGTACATGACGACGCCCGGCCCATCACCGAGATTCTTTGGGATCTGCGCGATCCGGCGAACTTAGGGAAAGCGAAGATGGATCGCCTGGTGAAAACCGCACTTGAGCTTCTGCCCGGCACCACCCGGTTCAAAGATTTCTACCAGGCCTTCTACGACGCCTCTGGCCCGGCCTTCGTAAATCTCTCGGTCGCCGAGAGAAATCTAATAGTCGCAAAATTCACGGCCAAAGGATTTCACCGCGCCGACGACGCCACCGGCCTTCGTCTTTCCACGGCGGGCGGCGCCGTGAAGCAAGTCTATATAATAGACGACCATTCCATCAGCGCCCAGTCGGGCGGAAACTGCAATGGCCAGCTCGACGTGGGCGAAACCGCCCTGGTGCTGGTGAATCTGGAAAATCCCAGTGGTACCGCGATGGGCATGGGCGTGGCCACCTTAGGTGCGGCGCCGGCCGGCACGAGTATACCTAGTGGCGGGCAGGTGGGAGAGTTCTACCGTCTCGACGCCAATAGCGACTTCGTGACTTCAATGTCGGGCGGATCCACCGGCGACGCCACCATCATGGCCGCATTCCTCATCAGGGCAACCAGCGCGGGGGCAAAGAATTTCTCTCTCTCGTTTAGGCCGATGTACTCGGATCCCACCGGGGCGCTGGCCGCGAACGCTGATGTGGCCGTGAGTTTTTCTCTGACGGTGGGATCCGCCGCCACGAGCTCGAGTTGCAGTAACTCCGCCCTTTGGCCCAATTAGGAAGGAAAAATGCGTTACTTACTATTTGCCACCACGGCCTTCCTTTTTAGTTTTGGGCTATTTTTCCTGCGGAATAATTCTCAGCCGGAAGCGCCCGCTTCGCCTTCTCCGCGGGTGCCGGCAAGCCCGGCTTCGCCGGCGGCGGCTCTTCGCCCGCTTGTTTCTAGTGTTCCCCCGGCGGCCACCGTCGGGCAATCGCGGCCTGAGCTGCTGGAGAACCTGCGGCGTCATTCGAGTGGGCCTTGGCGTATGGCGTGGGTCGAAGGCGTACTAACTGAGATGTCGGGCGCGCGCTTATCGCTCGGAGAAACTGATTCTGGCGAAGCGGCAAAAAAATTCCTGCGCGACTATGCTGGCCTCCTCGGGATTGCGGCGGGCGAGCTTCGCGTGCAAAGCCGGCGAAGCATGGATCAGAGCCAGCAAGTGATTTCGGCGCAAACGATCAACGGCCTTCCTGTATTTGATTCCCGCATCAATACCATCTTCGATTCCGCTGGAAACTTAATTTATTTATCAAATAATTCTTATTCTGGCCCCACGCCCGCTCGCGGCCCGGTGGTTACTCCCGAGCTCGCGGCCCAGGCTGCTCAGGCGGCGCTCGCCATTTTCCGGCGTTCTCAGGGAGACGAGGGGGAGGCGGTGAGCGCGAGCGATATTTTGATTCATGCTTTACTCGGTTATCGTCTAACGGGCAGCGCCATAGCCCTTGTTTATAAATTTACTATCTCTATACCTAGGTCGCCTCTAGGCGACGTGGAGATTCTGCTAGACGCCGCCGACGGCACGACGCTTTTGGTGCGTAAGATTTCTCGCAACTAAATAAATTAAATTTAATTAATACCGTGTAAAATCCGCGGAGGGGCAATTTGCCGGCATCTAAGTGGTTAATTTGACAAAATTTTTGATAAACGCGTCGCACCAAGCGCAATGCGTCATAAAAAACACCTCTTTTTGGGCTTGTTTTTTTCGTCGAAAAACGGGCCTCTGGTATTAAAAACAGGCTCTAAAGGCCAATTTTAGTGGCTCTACAGAAGCTTTTGGTCAAAATTTTAATTGCCGCAAAGAATCGAAAAAAATTCGCAAAATCCATGAAAAGGGCCTTGCGCCTGCGGACCTTTTTCTCTATAACTCCAAAACACACGAATTGAGATTCCTTCGAAATTCTGTTCTTTGACAACTAGGTAGGAAATTTGGGTTTCTTTTGCCCTAAATCAGCCGTTAAACGCTGGTTCAAGGCTAAAGAAACCAACACATGCAAACGTCAATTCTGAAAATATAAAGTCGCACGTATCTCTGTAACGGGATACGGACGCAAAATTTGATTGTCCCAGCAGTGGGACGTCACGAGGATTAATCCGAGAAATCGGATCTCTAAGTTTAACTTGAGAGTTTGATCCTGGCTCAGAACGAACGCTGGCGGCGGGCCTCATACATGCAAGTCGAGCGCGAAAGTCCGCAAGGATGAGTAAAGCGGCGCACGGGTGAGTAACACGTGGGTAATCTACCTCTTGGATTGGAATAACCTGTCGAAAGACGGGCTAATGCCAAGTAAGTTCGCGGGGACGTGGAGTCCTTGCGAAGAAAGATGGCGCAAGCTATCGCCGAGAGATGAGCCTGCGTCCCATTAGTTAGTTGGTGGGGTAATGGCTTACCAAGACAATGATGGGTACCTGGTCTGAGAGGATGACCAGGCACACTGGAACTGAAACACGGTCCAGACTCCTACGGGAGGCAGCAGTAGGGAATATTGCGCAATGGACGAAAGTCTGACGCAGCCACGCCGCGTGAGTGAGGAAGGCCTTCGGGTTGTAAAGCTCTGTCAACTGGGAAAAACGGCTATTCGGGGAAAGTTCGAGTAGCGTGATGGTACCAGTGGAGGAAGCACCGGCAAACTCTGTGCCAGCAGCCGCGGTAATACAGAGGGTGCAAGCGTTGTTCGGAATTACTGGGCGTAAAGCGTGCGTAGTCGGTATTGAGAGTCGCGGGTGAAATCCCAGGGCTTAACCCTGGAACTGCCTGCGAGACCTCAGTACTAGAGTGTGAGAGGGGATAGTGGAATACCAAGTGTAGCGGTGAAATGCGTAGAGATTTGGTGGAACACCGGTGGCGAAGGCGGCTATCTGGCTCACAACTGACGATCAGGCACGAAAGCGTGGGGAGCAAACAGGATTAGATACCCTGGTAGTCCACGCCGTAAACTATGCATACAAGCTGTAGTGGAATTTTACTTCTGCTGTGGCGAAGCTAACGCAATTAGTATGCCGCCTGGGGAGTACGGTCGCAAGACTAAAACTCAAAGGAATTGACGGGGGCCCGCACAAGCGGTGGATTATGTGGTTTAATTCGAAGCAACGCGCAGAACCTTACCTAGGCTTGACATCCCTTGACAAACGTAGAAATACGTCTTTGTAGCAATACACAAGGAGACAGGTGCTGCATGGCTGTCGTCAGCTCGTGTTGTGAAATGTTGGGTTAAGTCCCGCAACGAGCGCAACCCCTGGATTTAGTTGCCAGCATTAAGTTGGGCACTCTAAATTAACTGCCAGCGTTAAGCTGGAGGAAGGTGGGGATGACGTCAAGTCCTCATGGCCCTTACGCCTAGGGCTACACACGTAATACAATGGATGGGACAAAGGGTCGCCAACTCGCAAGAGGGAGCTAATCTCAAAAACCCATCCTCAGTTCGGATTGGGGGCTGCAATTCGCCCCCATGAAGGCGGAATCGCTAGTAATCGTGGATCAGAACGCCACGGTGAATACGTTCCCGGGCCTTGTACACACCGCCCGTCACACCATGGGAGTTGATTCAACCAGAAGTCGCTGTCACCAACCGCAAGGGGGTAGGCGCCGAAGGTGGGGTTAATGACTGGGGTGAAGTCGTAACAAGGTAGCCGTAGGGGAACCTGCGGCTGGATCACCTCCTTTCTAAGGAAACAGTTTTAATGTTTGCACCGTGAAATTTCCTACCTAGCTGTGAAAGAGCAGAGCAGGGGCTCGTAGCTCAGTTGGTTAGAGCACACCCCTGATAAGGGTGAGGTCAGTAGTTCGAGTCTACTCGGGCCCACCAATTTGACTCTCTTTCGCATGTTGTAGTGAGAAGCAATTCTCTCTCTGTTCTTTGACAAGGTGAAGTCTGTTGATGTGCGCTCAAGCGGGAGCACGTCAATAGTAGAAGATTATAAACACAATTTCATTGTTGTATGTTCTCGCATGTATTTGCGAGAACTCGTTAAATAGTTCCAAAGATCTCAAGCATAGTACGAGTAATTGAAGGATGCCTTGGGACAGACTGGCGATGAAGGACGGCGTAGGCGACGAAACTGTTCGGGGAGGTGCCAAACACCCTTTGATCCGAACGTGTCCGAATGGGTAAACCCACTGCTTCGGCAGTATCTCATGGTGAGTAAAGTAGCCATGAGAAGCATACGAGGGGAACTGAAACATCTAAGTACCCTTAGGAAAATAAATCAATAGAGATTCCCCCAGTAGTGGCGAGCGAAAAGGGATCTAGCTCAAACCATTAACCTGTAAGCTTAACGGCGTTTTTTTAATGGTGTTGTAGGAGCCACATTTGCTTCGTTAAAAGCAGAATAGAGTTACCAAACTTACGTATAGCCAAATGGCCTGGGAAGGCCAGCCAGAGAAGGTGAAAGCCCTGTCGGCGAAATGCGTAGGACTCTAGTGGATTTCCTGAGTACAACGGGGCTCGTGAAACCCCGTTGGAAACTGGGTAGACCATTATCCAAAGCTAAATACATGTCTGTCACCGATAGCGTATAGTACCGTGAGGGAAAGGCGAAAAGAACCCCGACAAGGGGAGTGAAATAGAACCTGAATTCAATTACTCACATACAGTTGGAGGGTGATGGTCGCAAGATCGCGCCTGACAGCGTACCTTTTGCATTATGATTCAGCGAGTTACTGTTAGTGGCGAGGTTAAGCCGTATAAGATGGTGGAGCCGTAGCGAAAGCGAGTCTTAAAAGGGCGTTTAGTCGCTAGCAGTAGACCCGAAAGGTGGTGAGCTAGATATGGGCAGGTTGAAGCATCCGTAACAGGGTGTGGAGGACCGAACCGGTGGGCGTTGCAAAGCTCTCGGATGACCTGTGTCTAGGGGTGAAAGGCCAACCAAACCACCTGATAGCTGGTTCTCTCCGAAAGCTATTTAGGTAGCGGCTTGGATGAATTCTATGGGAGGTAGAGCACTGAATGGGTAAGGGGCCTTACCGGGTTACCAAACCTTATCAAACTCCGAATGCCTATAAGAACTATCCAGGACACAGACGGCGAGAGATAAGTTCCGTCGTCGAGAGGGAAAGAGCCCAGATCGTCAGCTAAGGTCCCAAACTAATGACTAAGTGGAGAAGGTAGTGGGAATTCTTAGACAACCAGGATGTTGGCTTAGAAGCAGCCATCATTTAAAGAAAGCGTAACAGCTCACTGGTCGAGAGTTCCTGCGCCGAAAATGTAACGGGGCTAAAGTCATTGACCGAAGCTACGGGTGTTATCCTTTTAGGATAACGCGGTAGGAGAGCATTGTGTTTGCCGACGAAGGTAGAGCGAGAGCACTGCTGGAGGTTACACAAGAGCTGCTGCTGAAATGAGTAACGATAAAACGGGCGAGAATCCCGTTCACCGAAATCTCAAGGGTTCCTGAGCAAGGTTCATCCGCTCAGGGTTAGTCGAAACCTAAGGCGAGGCCGAGAGGCGTAGTCGATGGATGACAGGTTAATATTCCTGTACTTTGTAGTGTGCGTTATCAACGTCGTGAGGACGGAGAAGGATATGCGTGCCACCTATCGGATGGTGGTGCAAGACCGTAGGCGCCTTGGGGAGGTAAATCCCTCTGAGGATTACGCTGAGAGTTTATGCGGAGGAATCGTAAGATTCCGGAAGACGTAGAGTCCATGCTTCCCAGAAAATCCGCGACGTGAGTCCACTACAGATTCGTACCGTAAACCGACACAGGTGAGATAGTAGAGTATACTAAGGTGCTTGAGTGAGGTCTTGTTAAGGAACTCTGCAAATTAATACTGTAACTTCGGGAGAAAGTATCCTTTCTCGTGTGAAATCCCTCGCGGGCCAAGCATGAGAGAGGCGCAGAAACCAGGGGGTACCGACTGTTTATCAAAAACACAGGGCTCTGCAAAGTCATAAGACGACGTATAGGGTCTGACGCCTGCCCGGTGCTGGAAGGTTAAGGGGAGATGTCATGGGTTAAACCAGAAGCATCAAACCGAAGCCCCAGTAAACGGCGGCCGTAACTATAACGGTCCTAAGGTAGCGAAATTCCTTGTCGGGTAAGTTCCGACCTGCACGAATGGCGTAACGAGTGCCCCACTGTCTCAACAAGATGCTCAGTGAAATTGGAGTGTGGGTGCAGATACCCTCAACCCGCGGCAAGACGGAAAGACCCCGTGAACCTTTACTGTAACTTGACACTGACGATTGAATCGGCCTGTGTAGGATAGGTGGGAGCCTTTGAAGTTTGGGCGCTAGCTCAGATGGAGGCAACCTTGAAATACCACCCTGATTGATTTGATCGTCTCACCTAGCGTCGTAAATCCGGCGCAGAGACAATGTCTGGTGGGCAGTTTGACTGGGGCGGTCGCCTCCCAAAGAGTAACGGAGGCGCGCGAAGGTACACTCAGATAGCATGGAAACCTATCGTAGAGCGTAAGGGCATAAGTGTGCTTAACTGTGAGACTCTACAAGTCGAACAGGTGCGAAAGCAGGTCCTAGTGATCCGGTGGTTCCGAATGGAAGGGCCATCGCTCAACGGATAAAAGGTACTCCGGGGATAACAGGCTTATCTCTCCCAAGAGTCCACATCGACGGAGAGGTTTGGCACCTCGATGTCGGCTCATCACATCCTGGGGCTGGAGCAGGTCCCAAGGGTTTGGCTGTTCGCCAATTAAAGTGGTACGCGAGCTGGGTTCAGAACGTCGTGAGACAGTTCGGTCCCTATCTGCCGTGGGCGTAAGAGAATTGAAAGAAGCTGTCCCTAGTACGAGAGGACCGGGATGGACGAACCTCTGGTGCATCGGTTGTCACGCCAGTGGCATAGCCGGGTAGCTACGTTCGGACGAGATAAACGCTGAATGCATCTAAGCGTGAAACTTTTCTTAAGATTATTTCTCTCTGGGAGCAATCCCCTAAAGGGTCGTAGTAGACTACTACGTTGATAGGTCAGGGGTGGAAGGGCAGTAATGTCCGGAGCTGACTGATACTAATAACCCGTGAGGCTTGATTATTTTTTTCTTAGGTCGCAAGACTCTAAGAAATACACAAATCCAAGAAATTGAATTTGTACCTATATTGATCTTCTGAAACTATAAAACGTTTAATCTTCAACTGTTGATTCGCTTCTTCTAGAGCGCACTTCTACAGATTTCACCTTGATATCAAGAACAGAATTAGCTACTAACACTTTGGGTGTTTATAGCGACCTGGTCCCACCCGTTCCCATTCCGAACACGGCAGTTAAGCAGGTCTGCGGCAAAACTAGTGCAGGGGAAGCCCTGTGCAAAGATAGCACGACGCCCATTTATAAAGCCTCGGAGGAGTAATCCTTCGGGGCTTTTCCTTTTTCTGGTTTAACGTAATATATAGATAGCAAGCACTTGAGGATAGCCGCCATGGCCGATAAAGCTCACAAATACCCTGATAATACCCCCGGAAAATACTACGTGGATGAGCAGTGTATTGCCTGTGATGCATGCGTGAATGAGGCTCCCAAGAACTTCAAGATGAATGATGCCGACGGTCATTCTGCGGTAGCGAAACAGCCGCAGAGTCCTGAGGAAGAAGAAGCCTGTAAGGCAGCTAAAGCAGCATGTCCGGTTGAAGCCATCGGCGACGACGGCGCTTAGTCGCTAGATTATCACCGACTTAGATAGCTTAATGGCGCTAGCCGAGGCCTTTACACAAATACTGTGCCCCGTAAGATCGGCGCCCCTTTCCACAAATTTCGACCACTTTGCGAGATTAATCGCGTCCAGAGGCTTTGACTCTTCCGCGAGCATCTCTAGCGTCTGGTCGAAAACCCTTTTTACGAAATCCTTCTGCTGACGGTCGCATTCCGGATTACTGATGTAGGCGTCGATCACCTGAATGATTTCCTGGGCATCTCCCGCCACAAAATCAGTGCTAGCATTTTTTTCCATCACTGCCTGGACGAAAGGGGGAATTGCTTCTTTGCTAAAGCGTACCTCTTCTTCTTTTTGGGCAAAATGAAGTACCGCGGTGAGAGCCAGATCGGAAAGTAAATTTAGGTTGGTATACCCCAACGAGTAGCCTAGGTAGGCCGCCAGGCGGCTGACGGTTGCCGGCAAATCGCGGTGGCTTTTGGCCCTTACCAAGCTGCCGTCGTTCCGTTGGCTGTGGAGCTCTTCCATGGCTTGGTCGCGGCGGTCGGATGTGATCTTCACGTGCTCGGCGATTTTTTTCGCGGCATCATCCCCCGAGCTGGAGAAAACGGTAATCAGCTCTTTTGCTTCTTCGTCGGCCGAGAATCTATTCTCCATTTCTTCGGGAAGAGCTCCTCCAGCGGAAACCGTTTCCAGGGCGCGTTCCAGCGAAGCGAGCTCCGGAGAAAATCTCTGCTCTTCTTCCTCCTCGTGGGAAGCGGAGAATTTTAAGATCTCTTCTGAGATTCTGTTTACCATGATGGAGTTTTTAACGTCTTCGGCCAGCGTGGTTTTCTCTTTTTCGGTTTTTGGCGGTCCGCCCGAGATTTTTCCTAAGCGACTGAGCGCTACGCTCTCCCGAAATTCTTCCGATTCAGTGATGAGGCGCCCGCACACGATTAGCTGCGCCCGGCCTATGTCGAGCACCTTTAGCGCCGTCACAATCCGCTCGGAAGCGCGGACTAAAAGATCTGGCGTGGCGGCGGGGGTGCCGAGGGCTTGAAATTCCGCGATCTCGGAAACGACGGAATATTTTCTTTCGAGGGAGGCATCCACCCGATTTGAATTCACGCGATCCGAGGCCTCGCTCAGGGCCGTGAATTCACGGCGAAGCTTTTTTCGCTCTTTCACGGGCAAGGCGGAAAGCTTCTCGTGAAACTCCTCTGTTTCTTTCGCGAGCTTTTCGCCCAGGAGGATGCTTTTTAGCCGTGCAAGGAGATCGTTTCCTTCGCCTTCAATCTCGGCCGTGTTGGTGAACACCTGTTCCGGCTCTTCCGGCGACGGAGCTCCGGCGATGTGAATCTCTTCCAATTTTTCGGCTGGCGGCGAGCCCGCAATGTGTATCTCCTCGGGCTTTTCCGGAGAGGAGGCGGAAAAGGACTGGGACGTTAATTCCACGGGGCTATCCGCGCTGAATGTTTGCTCGGGAATATTTTCTTCGGGAGTGCTGGCAACGGTGATTGCTTCTTCCGGCGTGGAAGGGTTCGGCGCAAAAGAAGCTTCGACGGGGACGGGCTCCACAACCGCATTGCTTCCGGTGGGTATGCTAGCGATGGTCTCTACCGGAACGGGCGGAGCCGCGTAAAGGGAGATCGTATTGGGATCGAGCCCTTCTTGTCCGTTAGTGGGCACGCAAAGCGACGCCACGCCCTTCTCGATCATTCGGGCGAGCATGGCCGGAGACATTTCGTCGCCAGCGCTTGCCAGGCGTACGTAACGCCCGTTCAGCACGAGATGTAGGAAGACGTCGCAAGAAAATACTTTCGAAGCTTCGAAGCGGGAGATGGGGATTTTAAGGAATTTATCGCTCATCACGCCGCCTTACTGGCTTTTTTCACCAAGGCCGCCAGATCGTCGATTTTTTTCAGCAGCTCTAATTCCTTAGCTTTCGCTGCCTGAAGTTTTTGCTCGAAAAGCTTCATTTTCTCGGCTGATTCGTTTTGGATCGCCTTCACATTCTTTTCATTATTCTCTACTTTGAATACCATTTTTTTAAGCTCTTGCTTAAGCGCGGTTTCACGCAGTTCAAGCTCTTTTACTTTCGCGGAGTCGTTAGAGGACACGGCGGTGGCGGACTTGGCGGCCGCGGCGGCATTCTCGTTCTTGTCGTTTTCTTTCCTGAGCTTAAGCATGCCGGACTTTAATTCGTTGATGTCCTTATCTTTGGCGGAAAGCTCTTTGTAGAGCGCATTGTACTTTTGTTCGAGGGCCGCATAGCGTCTTTGCTCGGAAGTGAACTTTTCCTGCAGCTGTAGTTTTTCTCCCTCGAGCACCCGAATATTGGCCTCGAGCTTTGGCAATATTTCCGCCGTGCCGGCGTCGGATTTGGTTTCTTTTACCGCACGTTGCTCCGCCTGCTGCTGGGCCTGTAGGTTTTGGAGGCGGCGCTCTAGGTCGCGAATGCGTTTGGCGGCCGTGCCGGACTGAGCCTGGTTGATTTTTCCTAAACGGAGAACCTCACCGCGCTTTTGCTGCATTTCTAGCTCCACGGCGGAAAGCCGGGCGATGATTTCGCGAACCTCGTTTTCCCGGCTCGCGAGCTGATCCTGGCTAAAAGCTAGGCTCTCGGTCAATTCCTTAAGCTTGGCTTGCACCGGCTCGGGAAGGGTGCCGAGATCGATGTCGGAGGAGATTTCGTTCGCGTCCATCTGCACGGAGCCGACGTCTACTTTTTTCAGGCGCACGTCGGACAAAAACTGAAAAGTAAAATCCTGGGGCTTGGAAAGTAAGTTTTCGCGCTTACCGCTTTTCTCCAGCGTCTTCAGCAGCAGGGAGTGAAACACGGCAGAGGAGTCGCGTTGCGGCTTAAATAGCATGAACATAACTTCAAGCTCTTGGTGGGCCGTGTGCTCGGTGAAGAGAGAGAGATCGCTGCAAAGCCAAGCCTGCTGCCAGAAAAGATCGGTACCATTGAGGGCGCCCGAGGCTAAGTTGGAAAGAGAGAGGCTGTTGTTTTGAAAGCGTAGGTTAATGACAAGTTTCTTCGCCGAAATCCCGACTTGAAAGTCGATGGTGGGATAGAAGGTATTTGAGGCTTTCGCTAAGCGGTAGCTTTCCAGCAATACGGCGGAGAGCACCTGGCGCAGATCGGGAATGCGCAGCTTCAGCTCGAAACTTTCCATCTGTTCCAGGTACGTGGCCAAACGATCCAGCGAGGAGCCGATGGACTCGGGCCCCTGGATTTTCTCTCCGAGGATCACGGCATTTTTTTCCAGAAGCGGAATCACGCCGGCTACCCGTTTGGGAATTAAGTAAAGGTGGAGGATGCGCGCCATATCGGTGGCGCTAAGGTCCGAAATATTTAGGCAGCTGCGCCCCTTGAGTTTCGTGCCGATAAGCTCGCGGTTCCCCTCGGATTCCAAGCTAAAGTTGTTTTTCGTCACCAGAGAGAGTGGGGCTGCGCTAAACGAATCGAGAAATGCCCAGTCGCAGAGTGAGTAGTCGAGAAAAATATGTTGAAACGAAGCGAGGGGATGCTCGGGTAAATCGCCGTGAAGAAAGGAATCCGACTCCACGAGTTCGAGGTTCGTGAAACTAGCCAACGCTTTAGCGAAGCGAGTCCACGAGACATCGCCATCCTCCGTTTGGGGGCGATGAATAAGCAGGATTTTGAGTTTTTCCTTCGCCTGGTCCATCGCTTAACTATCGACAAAGAAGCGCTTTTTCTTGAAAAAACAAAGACATTGCTCACTGTCTCTTGGTCTTGTTAAGCTTTTTGCCAGAATGCCAAACTGCTCAATTCCGACTAAATCGCCACGAGAAGGCGGTTACACGCTAATCGAAGTCCTGATTGCCGCTGGGCTCGGCAGTTTCTTGTTTTTTGCGCTGATGAGCCTGCTTGGGCAAACCACTAATTTCGCGGCTTATTTTCATAGTTCGGCGAATTCTATCGAAGGCTCTTCCGACGCGATTTCTCAGCTCAATGCGATCATGCCCCAAATCGTGAGGATCCAGAGCTGTGGCTGTCACGGTACCGTTAGTACAGCTATGTCGGGTTGTACCTGGGTAGAACCGGTTTCCGGAGATCCCAGTATCGGGAAAGATCCGATTTTGGGGCCGACCTACGCGGGATCTAATGCGGATCCCGGGCTCGAGATTTTTAAAGGTGATTTTGAGTCTTTTGGCGGAAATGCTCCGCTTACGGGAGCAGCTGGCCTTCTGGGTCTGCAAACATCGGGAAGCATGGTCGGCGGAACGGGAAACTGTGAGACTTTAGCAGGGCTTAGTGGTGTTAGCGCCAAAGGATGCAAGCTGCAGGTTCGTTTGCTGTACAAAGCCCCAGTAAAAGAAGCGGGAGCTGACGCCTCTACGCCTGGGCAGCTTAAGATTGTTATCGGGGACCAAGATCCTTCAACCGGCGGATTATGGATAGGAAAGTCAGATTCCCGAGGATCCACGGCGCTCGGAATCTCTCAGCTTAGCTGTGGTTTTGTGCAATCGGGTACCACGGCCCAATCTTCCGGAATGCTTTTTGCCCTCAACCTGAAGCTAAAGACCCGCGCCACTACGGAGAATAAACCTTCGAGTTTTCTCTATGAAAGCTGGCACCCCGACGGAAAAAATTATCTCCGCGGAACGATACGCGAGGTGCGCCTAAAATACTCTTTTCGGAATATCGCTACGCGAGGAGTGTATCAGTGGCGCGCACAGGGAAAGAGAAAGTGCATAGTAAATGGCGAGAGTGCGGGCAATAAGAGTGACTGTTGTTCCCTAGCGATCTCTTCTGCCCATAGCTGCATTGCCTGCAAGGCAAGTGGGGCCGCCGCTTCCTCTGGTGAGGAATGTTGCTCCGAGCAAGAAGCGAGTGGCGTATGTCTTTAAAAAACCAAAAGGGCCAAGGCATCTTGATGACCGTTTTGCTGATGGGAATTTTGATGGCCTTTACCATCCTATTCGCGGCGCGGCGCCAGGAGAACGTGGCCACGCTGGTGAGCCGTCTCGATGCCAGCCAAACGGCATACGAAGTTCTTTCCGCCGCCACTAAAAGAGTGCAGACGATTTACGCGAACGAGTCGAGCTGCGACCCTAAAGTTTTGAATAGCCGGCTTTCGCGTTTGGAAAAACTTCCCGCCGATCCTAATAGCGCGGGACTTGGGAGCAATTTGTCCTACGCGGTTGCTCAAACAAAGGAGCATGGCGCGCAGTTATCCTCCACCGAGAGATTTAATCTTTGCACCCCGGTTGGTAGTACCGGCTGCCGACAGCTTGCCGTGAGTTTAGAAAATTTAGTATACGTGGTTACGGTGGGTCAGGTGGTGGGAACCGACTTGACTCAGTCTAACGATTGCCCGCAAGACGCGAACGTGCGGGTGAGCGTGGCGATCAATGGAAGCGTGTTCAGTCAATGGTCCACGTTGATCAACGTATGCACGCTCAGCTCCTGCGTTGGCGATAGCTTCACCGGAGTGACGGTAGCGGTGCCGGGCGGCTCTGCCTCTACTTCTTCCTGCGCCTACCTGCCGTCTCGTTACTACGGAAGCCTCACGGAAGGCTCTGGAGCTTTGAGCACCGTGATCAATACGGACGATCTTCGCTGGGCGCGGCGCTACCTTGAAACTGGCGGGGCCGACGTGGGCGAAACTACGTACCTTGTGGAAGTAGGCCGGCCGGCAAATGAAGTGAAGAACGGCAGTTGTGCCGAGGCCTCCAGCGCGAGCCAGTGCAAAGGGAAAAATTGCATTCCGGCCTTCGATTTGAATCGCGATAAAACGAATAACGAGGCGGACCTGGCGATTCTAGAGCTTTACTTACGCGGCTATTTGCTTTCGTTGCCGGTGACTTATTTGAATTGAGGTGGCATTGCGTTACGGGCTAAAAGCGAAAACCCTGCTTGGATTCGGCTTACTCGCCGTGCTGGTCGTGCTCGCTTTCGGCTACGGAAGCTGGACCTTCCGCCAGCTCGAAAAGCGGATGGAAGCCGTAAATGATTCGCAGGTTCCCGCGCTCAAGGCACTCAATCAGATGGAAAGCTCGTTCTTTTTGCTCGAGTCTGATTTGGATAAGTCGCTCAACGAAGGGATTTTCCGGCCGATCGATACCCTAGAATCCGTGATTAGTTCGCGCCTAGATTTTTTGCGAAGGCTCGCCGCCGCCGAGGGCGCGTCTGATCCGGTGCTTAGCGGAGGTATTTCCGGCTTGCGGGTTTCCTACCAGGCCTGCGCAGACGTATTGGCTAAGATCTACAACGATTGGGAAGGCCGCGCTACCTACGCCGAAGAGCTTTCTGTTAAGCGCGCGGATTTTCGCCTGAAGCTAAAAACCTTGGTGAGGGATCTCGATCAGGAAATGCGTTCGGTTTCTACCAACGTGCAAAAGCAGTTAAGCCGGCTGGCCATCGTGCTCGCGATTTTCCTGGCCACCTGCGGCCTAGCGACCTTTCTCTTTTCTCTCTGGCTAGCTAAATCGCTGCGCCCGCTGGAGAGCTTGGCCCAGGTGATGCGCGGGATTTCCGCTCGTGGCCTCGACGAGAACGCGGTGAAAAACCTGGCGGAAATTCCCCAGGATTTCGACGAAATCGGCACCCTGGCTCGCGAGAGCTTGAAAATGGCCTCCTCACTACTCGACAACACGAAATTGCTTAAGGACCAGAAGCAAAATCTAGAACGGGCGCACGTGGAACTGGGAAGGCAAAATGAAGAGCTGCGGACCGCGCAGGCGAAGCTGATTCATTCAGAGAAGTTGGGCGTGGTGGGGCGAATGGCGGCGCAAATGGCGCACGAAATTCGTAATCCGCTGAATGCGCTTAATCTTCATGCGGAATTACTCGAAGATCAGATTACTGATAACCCGCGCGCGAAAGAGTCGATGGCACCGATCCGGAAAGAGATCAATCGGCTGATTGCGGTAACCGAGAGTTATCTCGATCTTGCCCGCGCACCGCGCCTTCAGCGCTCGGCGGTGCAACTGAATGAGATTGTGGAAGAGCTGCACGATCTTTACGAGCCGGTGCTGAAGGAAAAAGGCATTTATTTCACTTGTGATCTCGGAGAGCTACCGCCGGTGGAAGTAGACCGAGGGCAACTCGTGCAAGTGGTGGGTAATTTGCTGAAAAATGCATCCGAGGCATTCGAGGGCGTGGAACGCGCGGGAGCCTCTTATATCCGCGTGATCACGCAAGCTAATGCCGCTAAGCGCGAGCTTCAACTGACGATTTTCGATAATGGTGGTGGAATGTCGGCCGAGCAGCAAAAAAATATTTTTTCTCCGTTTCACACCACGAAAGCGCAAGGCACGGGGCTGGGGCTCACGTATTCCCGCCAGGTGCTGGAGGCGCACGGCGGAGATATTACTTTTGATAGTTCTTATCGGCAGGGGACCAAGTTCACTTTGCGGCTGCCAGTAGCCGACTGGACGGAACAGAATGGAGAGGCTCATGGAAGGGTTTAGGGCGAAAATTTTAGTGGTAGACGACGAGGAAAGTAATTTGCTGGCCATGCAGCGAATTCTGGAGCAGGAGGCCTACCAAGTGGTGACGGCGAAGCAGGCCGCCGTGGCGCTCACGCTCTTTAAGCGCCAGTCCTTCGATTTGGTGCTTACCGATTTACGGATGCCCGGTGTTTCGGGCCTGGAGCTCTTGCGCGCGCTCCGCAAAGAAGGCCTGAGCGTGCCGGTGGTGGTATTAACGGCCTACGGCACCGTAACCGATGCGGTAGAGGTGATGAAGCTCGGCGCGGTTGATTTTCTTTCCAAGCCGATCCGGCGGGAAACCCTGCTCCGCTGCGTGCAGGATACGCTGGCCAAGAGAAAGGTCGGTGTCGAATCTAATGGCAAGGCGGCTTTTATTGGAAGCTCCGCCAGCATATCCCAGATCAAGCGCACGGTGAAAATGCTGGCGCGCACCTCGGCCTCGGTTTTAATCGAGGGCGAAAGCGGCACGGGGAAAGAGATTGTCGCCAAATCGATTCACGCGGAAAGCGGGCGGGAAGGGGCGCTTATCACCGTAAATTGTGGGGCGATCCCGGAGTCTTTGCTGGAAAGCGAATTATTTGGATTTGAAAAAGGGGCATTTACCGGCGCCGTGATCGCGAAGCCCGGGATGTTCGAGCTTGCGCACAAGGGAACTATTTTCCTAGATGAGATCGGGGAAATGAGCCTTACGCTGCAGGTAAAATTACTGCGCGTTCTGCAAGACGGAGTGTTTTTCCGCCTCGGTGGAACCGAGGTGCGTAAGGTTGAGGTAAGAATCGTGGCGGCCACCAACTCCGATTTAAAAAAGAAAATCGCGGAAGGCAGTTTTCGCGAAGATCTTTACTATCGCCTCAACGTGGTTTCCCTCGCGTTGCCTCCGCTGCGGGAACGTGGAGAGGATATCGGCTTACTGGCACAATATTTCCTCGACCAGGCTAAAGACACATACGGGCGGAAAGATATTTCTTTTTCGGCGGAGGCGTTGACCGCCATCCAACGGGGCCAATGGCCGGGGAATGTGCGTGAGCTAAAAAACGTGATCGAGCGCACCGTGGTGATGCTCGAGGGCGGTGATCAAATTGGCCCGCATAATTTAGGGCTTTTGGGAGGGCAGCCCGAGCTGGTTCCCGGCGCTCCGGCGGCATCGGATTTATTTTTACAGTTCCCGCTTGGCACCCCGCTCCACGTGATGGAGCTTGAGGCGATTAGGCGCACGCTTGAATTTACGGGCGGAGACAAAGTTAGGGCGGCCGAGCTTCTGGGAATCAACCAGCGGACGATCTACCGCAAGCTTCCCGAGCTGGATAAGGGAAACTAGGGGCCGGCGTGCTGGCCACGCAGGTGGAAATGCGCGAGGCCGTATTTGTTTCCATGCTCCAGCGAAGAGGTGGTGGAGAAAATAGTATCTGGTGAAAGAATATCAAGGATCCCGCAAATCCATTCCGACTTGATCCCGTAGAGAAATTTCGGTTCGGCTTCCACCGCCGCCCACGGCGCTAAATGAGGGGACCGATTGAAGTGCACGCTACAGCCGCCCATCGGGCGCAGGCTGAGGAAATAATTCTTATCGCCGGGCAGCCCGCTATAGGTCAGCTCAAAAACGGCCTGCACCGTTTCCGGAACATCGAGATGAGTGCGCTGGCGGATGGCAGGCTTGGAATGGGAGAGAAAAAGCCTGCCGGCTTCTTGGCCGGCGGTGCGGGACCCAAATAAAATTTGCTCATCCACATGCTCACGGTAAATGGATACGTGGCGGCGCAGAGCCGTTACGATGCCGGCCTCGTATTTTTCTACCGAACAGGCCAATTCGGATAAAAAGACTTCAGCACTTTTCTCGTTGAGAAGGCTGAAAAAATCGGGCTCATTGGCGAGGGGCGAGTTTCCAATACCGGACTTTTCTATTATTTTGCTTACCTGTTCGCGCCCGAAATGTGCTTTAACCGATTCGATAATGCGAAAGGTGCGCAGGTGAACCCAGCGCAGCTGAGAATATACCCTTTCAATTTCAGGAGATATCTTGCGAATCATCGCTAGATTTTATGTCGCTTTACTTCCGGTGGTCAATTGCCGATATCGTTCTATGGACTTATGGTTCCCAATAATCGTTCTTTTTTGCGGAGTATTTTTGCAGCTATCCCTGCAAATGCCCGAGGTGGCGAAGAATTTAGAGCGCATTCATCCGATCCGCGGGAGTTTGCAGCGCATGGACAGGGTTTCTTGGATTTTTATTATTGTAGGAAGCCTCTGGGAATTTCAGAATCTGCTAGTCTGAAGGGCGATTCTTTCTGAAATTGAACCGTGATCTTGGTTTCCTCAGGCGATAGATGACGGCGCATGGTTTGCCGCGCACTTTCATCCACGAAGGATTTACTTAATCCGAATAAGCAGCAAAAAATCTGATCGAGCAGGGCTACATGTTCACGCGTGAACTGCAGCTGGCTATCGATGCTCTTCATTACTTCTTGCAGCTGATTGCGCACTAAGGTGAAGTCGGTAGGGAACTTGAGCTGATCGGAAATTTCTCTCCATGGACGGCCAATGCGCGATTGAATGTGCCCGAGCGTCGCCTGCAGGATAAGTGAGGGGCCATTAAGGCGCAGTACCGCATCGGTACCATGAAAAAGCTGCAGCTCGGCTAAGCCTCCCATGGGCAGTTCTTCGCAGGCCACATTGGTTACCTTGAAGTCCTGCACGTTACGCAAACGTGTGATGTGCACCGCCGGATGGTGCAGGAGGGGGCTGTGGTCGAGATGCCGGAAAATTTCGAAGACAAAGTTCGCGGCCGGCTGCGGAAGAGTGGAGGGCATATTCCAGCGCAGGATGGCCAGCTCGGGGAATAAATGGCGGGAAAGCTCGGCGCAGTTCTCTAAGTTCGCCGTGATCGAACGTTCCAGGGAAATAATTATCTCATGCAGCCGCGAGCGTTCGGACGCGCCGAGCAAGGGCTGCCGGAAAATTCCCTGCAGAGCGGAGCGAGCTTCGTCGAGCGAGCCAAAAATCTTGCCGGAGCTAGATACCGGCAGGAGGGTGCCCGGCTCGAATAGCCGGATCAGTGGCATTAGCTTTAAGCGCTGCTCGGATTGGCGTTCCACCGTTTTGGCTTTTTTCCCGGCATTTTGCTCTGACTCAAGATGGTACCAAAATTGGATTGGGGCGGAATAAAGCTGAGCGGTTAAAAAGTTCGGATGCTCCACCATTGTTTGATCAGGAAGGAAAAGAAATTGGGGGAGTTCCGGGGAGAGCTGGTTAGCCTGGGCCGGCAAGGCAACGCGCAGGCAATTGGCCTCTTCTTGCAATAATACGGCACGAGGCGAGGGAGACTGCATCTCCGGCTTCCAGCGCAAGATCGTACCCAGTGTGAAGGCTTTACTGGGACTACGTCTTAGGCGGCCGCTCGCTTCGTAGAACTGAGGGTCCGATAAGGTATTCCACGGCGTATTGCGGAGCTGCAGCTGCTGAGCGGCGGCGGCCATGGATTCAATTTTAATTCCATCACCGCCGCTGCCGATCGTGCGTAGGTTTACTTCTCCCGGAGGAGAATCCTGGCGCACGCA
The DNA here is from genome assembly GCA_050246755.1 of Bacteriovoracia bacterium. Taxonomy (GTDB): domain Bacteria; phylum Bdellovibrionota; class UBA1018; order CAIPTA01; family CAIPTA01; genus JAKFYM01. The sequence goes on along the minus strand of JBFWVL010000001.1, from coordinate 239,499 downwards.
ATCCAGGATCATATCCCAAAACTGGGATGCAAGCTGCGGGTACAGCGTTCCGCGAGCCCGCAGTACTTGGGGGCGGTTGGAGTCGCGCACTTCTTTGCTGGTGCATTTTTCTAAAATGAAAATTCCCTTGGGCAGGGTTTCGCCCTCACTGGCCGAGAGCTGGCGTAAATCGATAATCAAGCGCAGGCATGACTTGCGGAGGGTGGTATCACGCATTTTGTCGGAAATATCTTGGGCATCGGTTGGCCAGAACTGATCGGAGACGATCAGCAAAAGCCCACCTTCCCGGAGTTGCTCCAGCATGGCCGTACAATCGTCGAGCTCGGGGCCTGCGCCCGCATGAAAGCAGGCCGCCATTTGGGCGTGATAAGGAACAACCACGCCTTCCTGGAATAAGGAAGCCGATTTTGCGCCACGGGTGGATTCGCGCAAGATCGAGCGGGGATGAATATTGATGCGGGGAACTTCGCTCGCAGAATCCCAAAGAATGAATATTTCGGAAAGGTAACGCTCGAACTCGCTATCGGTAAATGCCCAAACATCGTGAAGTTCTTTCGAGCTAGCCAGGGAGCGCAGGGAGTTTAGGCTCTCTCCATTGCGGAGGCCGCTCACCAGCAATGCCCCGCTCGTGGGCGAAGCAAAATTCAGCTGCTCCAGGGAGGGAAGACGCTGATCGTGAACTTTTTGTTCCAGCAAAAGGCGCCAAAGCGAGGCGGAGTCGATCGAGGAGGGCGTGAATCCTAGTAGGGAAAGCCGCGTGCGCAGGCCCATTTCCTGGAGGAAATGGGCGGGAAAATCACCGTCGAATTTTGCGAGATTCACGGGCTCAAGCATTAGCCGCAGCCGCTCACGGGTTTCCTGCGAAGGGGCAAACCAGCTGTAAATATTTTGTTTTAAGAAAGACCAGTCATGCCGGCCGAGCATCTTCTTGGCCACATTTCGCTTCAGGAAGGAAGTGATCTGCCAATTAATGGTTTGCTCGGGGCCGTTAGAATTTTTCTCGGTGATCAGCCCGGTATCGGTCCAGCGCTTCAGCAAAAGGATCTGCAGGAGGTGGAAAACGGAAACTTGGTAAGAGAAGAGGCGCAAGGCCTCATGTTCGTTGCTGCCAATTCGGCTTTGGACGGCGGATTCCAGCGAAACTTCGGTTCCCGCTTTGGCGGCGAGAAATTGCTCGATTTGCAGGCGGCGGGCTTTGTTGAGCCGCTTCAGTTCTTCTTTGCGGAGAAGAAATTCTTCCACCAAAAGTTCGAGGCAGTGGTCCCAGCGAGCAAAGTCGGGGGAGGAGCGGGAGCCATTGGCGGGGTTAGCCGCCATTTGTCCGGAAGAGAGAAGCTCTTTCAATCCTTCGCGTGCGGGTAGGTTCGCCGCGTGAGCATGGCGAAAGGCCCCTTTCAGCGTTTGCGGGCATAATAAGCCGTGCAAATTCTGCAGCTGATTTTTACTGGAATCGTTCCCCACCTAGTATCCCCCGAGAGCCGTCTTTTATACCAAAGCGGGGGATGAGATCACTAGCAAAAATATCAGAAAGTCTGTCAACTAAATCTACGAAATTACAGAAGATTTTTAGGCTATTTTGCCTTTAAGGATTTGAGGAAATTGACGATAGGAAAGCAGCATTTAACCGAGGCAAATCATGGCGGATGTAAATAGTACTAAAGAAGAAGAAATGTCCGATGACGACCTGGACCAAATCATCCAAGGCATTTCTAAAGAAGAAGAATTGAAGAGTAAGGCCGCTGTTGCGCCTGCCCTAAACACTCCAAAGAAGGCTCCAGGACTGCGCGTTGACCAGGCCCTTAATTTAGAGCTCACGGGTGTGATTAACTTAAAGCTTTGTTTTTCCAATGGGGAGCGGAGCATTGAAATCCTTTGTAACGAAGACGCTCTAGTCTGCCGTATGGCCGATGGAACCGAATTCCGCATTCCCACGGGTATGGAAAAGAAGCGTCACGCGGCTTAGCAAACCTTCTTTTCTGAGATAGTGTCGGCCCATGCTTTCGATTTTAGGTGGAGAATGGAGCGGCCGGCGCTTAAAAGCCTTAGAGCGAGAGGGCTTGCGTCCCTCTTCGGGGCGCGTCAAAGCAGGCTTATTCAGCATCATCGAAGCAATCGAATGGAAAAGGCGCGGTGAGCCACCAACGTATTCGGGGTGGCGCTGCGTAGATCTATACGCCGGGGTAGGCGGTCTGGGGCTGGAAATATTAAGCCGCGGAGCAGAACACTGCGTTTTCGTGGAGAAAGACCGAAAGACTAGCCAGGTCTTGCTCGAAAATATTAAAATCTTGGGCTGCTCGGCGCAATGCCAGGTGAAGAACGATGATGTGACAAAAGGAAAATGGCGCGGCGAAGGCCCTTTCGATCTCGTTCTGCTCGATCCCCCTTACGCGGATTCTTATCTCCCAGAATTACTCGCCTCGTTCGCGGAAGGTTCGCTTTTGAATCCGGGAGCTATCGTAGTTTTCGAGCATGATCCGAAAGTGAGCTATGCTGGCCTGCCTAATTTAAGGCTTCATTCCACACGCACGTTAGGCCCGGCGGGGATTAGTGTGTTTCTGCGCGATGCGTAGGCCTATTATATGTTTCGAAAGCGCGTCTAAGATTGGTATGCTGCTCCCATGAAGCGGCGTGCAATTTATCCCGGCTCCTTCGATCCCATCACCAATGGCCATATTGATATTATCCGCCGTGGGCTCAATGTTTTTGATGAAATCATCGTGGTGGTAGCGATGAACCTCCGTAAATCCTCGCAAAAGGGCTGGTGGTTTTCCCCGGATGAGCGAATCGATTTAATCCGTAAAGTTTTCGCCAACGAGAAGCGGGTGAAGGTAGATCTTTGCGAGGGCCTCATCATGGACTACGCGAGAAAAAATAAAGTGAGCGCGGTGCTGCGAGGCCTTAGGGCGGCCAGCGACTTCGAAAGTGAATTCATGATGGCCGCAATTAACCGCGAACTGAACGAAAAAGTGGAAACTGTTTTCATGGTTACCGGTAAAAATCTGTTTTTCGTAAGCTCCACCGTGCTCAAAGAAGTAGCGGCGTTCGGAGGAAATATCCGGCCCTACGTGCCCGCCCCCGTTTGGCAATCGATAAAGCAAAAGCTTAAAGGTGGTGACATTCGATGAGCGGACTTTTTCGTTTAGCAAAGCGGATGACGGGCGTAGAAAGCTCTCCGACCGTGCGCTTGAATGCGATGGCGCAGGAGATGATCCGCGCCGGTAAAGACGTGGTGAATTTAACGGCTGGCGAGACGGATTTCGAGACCCCAGATGCCATCAAGGCCGTTACGATTCGCGCTATCCAGCAGGGTCAGACGCGCTATACGGCTCCGCACGGAATTCCCGAATTGCGCAGTGCCGCCGCTGATTGGTTTCAGCGGGAATTTCATCTGAAGTACGAAGCAAAGCAGATCACCGTTACCGCCGGGGTAAAACAGGGTCTCTTTCACCTGATGCTGGCCGCCGTGGGGGCGGGCGACGAAGTGATTATTCCCGCGCCTTTTTGGGTTTCTTATCCGGAAATGGTGCGGCTCGCGGGAGGCACGCCCGTGGTATTACCGGGCTCGGGAGAGTTCCGTCTTCCTATTTCTGAAATTAAAAAAACGCTGAACCCCAAAACCCGCCTGGTGATTTTAAATTCACCGAATAATCCATGTGGAGGGATGTATTCCCGGAAAGAAATGGAAGACCTGGCGAAGGCCCTAGAAGGCACGGACGTGCTCGTGGCGTCCGACGAAATTTATAGCTCTCTTGTTTATGATGGCGAAGAGTTTGTTCCCTTCGCTTCTCTTTCCTCCGACGCTTATCGACGCACGATCACGTTCAATGGCCTTTCGAAATCGCACGCGATGACGGGGTGGAGGGTTGGATTTGCGGCCGGAGAACAAACCCTCATTGAGGCCATGGGAATTCTACAAGCGCAGAGCGCTACGCATATCACCAGCTTCGTGCAACTGGGAGCCGTGGAGGCGCTAAAGAAAGAAGAGTGCGATTTCACGGTGCGCTTAGCGGATATGCAAAAGCGCCGGGATCTTAGTTTTGCACTCCTGCGTGAGATTCCGCATCTTTTGGTCGAGAAACCAAAAGGAGCATTTTACCTGTTTCCGGACGTGTCCTATTACGCAAAAAAATTAGGCGGCGGAAGTGATTTGGTCGCCGAATACCTGCTGAATGAGGCCGGAGTGGCCGTGGTGCCGGGCCGGCCATTTGGTGATGATAAATATATTCGCATCTCGTTCGCTAAAGACGTGAAAACCTTAGAAAAAGGCTTAAAGCGAATTCAAGCCGCTTTGCAAAAAATCGACGCCTAACGTATCCTATTTACTAGGAGGCTGACATGGATGTTTCCCTCTCCGTGCGTCGCATCGTTTTTCTTGTTCCCTTATTTTTCCTCATTGGGCTCGTGGCCTGCGGTGATCGGTTCGATCTGGCGAAAGAGCGAGGCCGGCGCGCACGAATCGACGAAGCTAACTTCTTTTTAAGCCAGGAAAATTGCGGAGCCGCGATGGAAGCCATCGATCCGCTCTTCAGCTCGCCCCACGTGGACGATGAAGTGAGAGTCATCAAATCTTCCGCCTATGCCTGCTACGGAAAATTCCGCCTACTCACCATGGCATCTAGTATTTCCGGGACCAGCAATTTTTTTACCGGCATGGTGAAGGCCGTCATAGATGGGGGCGGGCAGGGAAATTTCTATAGCGCCACCGACGTGATCACCCAGAACGGCGCGCGCCTCGCGGCCGATCAGCGTACGAGTCGGGAAAATACCTATATGGTATTTTTGCAGATGGGCGTGATCGGCTCGATTCTCAAGGCGTATGGGTCTCCTGATCCCAGCGGGGCGAAAACGGTCGCGCTATCGTATGCCACCGGCTCGAACCCCGCGGGGGAAATGGAGAACGTGGATGCCTGCGCGCTCACCGCCGCGCTTGGAATTCTCTCCGATAGCTTCAATCATTCTTCGCTAAACGACGACGATAGCACCGCACTGAAGAATAGCCTAAATAGTATTTGTACGGGCGCGGGATTATCTTCCTGCGCTGTTCTCAATAAGGACCGGTCTCTTTGCGACGGCACGAATGCCAGCAGCGTGACCGCCGAAGCCGTGGTGGGCGGGGTGAATGCGAGCTGGTAGAAGCCTACTCCTAATCGGCTTCGTGCTCTGGGCCGGGGTTCTCCCGGCGAGGGCGGCGGAGCTTTATGGGCCCGACGTGGGGGTGGTGCCTTTTGGAATGGGCCGCGCTTATTCCGCGATCGCCGACGATTGGCTGGCTCTGCACTACAACCCGGCCGGATTGGCGCTGGTGAAAAAGGTGGATATTCAGCTCTTCGACGTAAGGCTTGCGTCGAATCGTGATGTGCTTGGCAGCTACAAAAATATTTCCAATATGGGAAAAGAATCGAATAGCTTGGCCAGCACGATGAATTCGTTTGTGGGCAAGCATATCATGGCCGACGTGACGAACCAGAGCCAGATCACGGTGCCTAATTTTGCCGTGGGGCTTGGTTACGATGTGCACGCAGATGTGGATCTACAGAATACCGCGTATCCCACCACCTTCACTCGCTACACGAAAGATCTGGCGCTCAACCTAGGCGCGGCCGCGAGCGCGGGCCCGAAAAAGGCTTTTCGCGTAGGGGCCAGCTTAAGATTCATCAGTCGCGTGGGTGGAATGCGTTACATGGGCATCGATGAGTTCGCCGGCAGCAAATCCACACTGAAAGAAAAATTCTCCGAAAGCGGCAGCGGGATGGCGGGCACGGTCGGCATGCAGTATCGTCTCCCTTTTCAAGGAAGAACGGAAGTGACTTCTTCCTTCGTGTGGCATGACATAGGAAAGACCTCTTATGGCGCTTCGATGGATCAGAATCGGCCGACACGGACCGACGACAATATGGTGATGGGGCTCGGGATCAGAGTGCCGATCGGCGGAAGAAAAAATCGCCGGCTGGAGCGGCGTTACGGACCCGACCGGTCCACGAGTCACCTCAGCTTTGCTTTCGATTATTCCCACCTAAACTATAGCCTCGCCCAAGAGCATTTTCCCAAGCATATCCATTTGGGCGTGAACCTGGATTTACCGGTCCTTTCCCTGCAACTGGGCCTGAACCAAACTTCCTTCACCGCCGGCGTGGGATTTGATCTCTGGGCGCTGAAGATCAACGCCGCCACTTACGGCGAAGAGCTGGGCAGCTACGGCGGACAACGCCGCGATCGCCGCTACCTGCTCTCGGTCGGCAGCTCATTTGGATTCAAAGGTTTCTAGAGAGTCGGCTTATTTGCCAGTGCGCATTTCGAAGGATTTTTCATCCGCAGCGAGTCCAGCTCGTCTTCCCAAATTTCCTGTTCGAACGGCCAGAGAACTTGGTTCTTCTTGGGCTCGGTGGCCGCTAGCTTACGAACGGGGAAGTTTAGCGCATTTTGCAGATTGAAATCTTTGGCGGCCGAAGTGGATAAATCGAGGCCCATTAGCTCGGCTTGACCGAAATTTTGACGTAGGCGCGTGGCCATATAGCTTGCTTCCGCGAGGGCGGCAGCGCCGGACTCCTGCTTAATCGCCGGGATGCGTTTTTGCCAGCTGGCGCGCATGCTTTGGGCGAAAGCATCCCAGCCTTCCGGGCGGCCCGGGATCCGGCGTTCTACTCCCAGCATTTCGATTTTATGCAGGTCTCTTTCGGCCTGGTTCAAGAGCTTCTGATTCTCCATAACCACCGGCAGGCGCAAGAGATAGCGTTGGTGGCGCATCGGCGCAGCTTTTTGCTCGTGGTAGGCGATCAGTTCTTCGTAGTAGGCGGCGGGATCTTTTTTCTCGCGCAGGAGAGCGTCGAGGGCGCCGAACTCGGGAGCGTAGCGGTCGGCAAAGCGCTGTAAGGCCGCTTCGGCTCCGCCGAAATCGCAATTGGCTTTCCGGCTCAGCGTTTCCACCAGATGGATGTCGGGAGAGAAGCCGTACTGAAAAAATTTACTTTCCACGCCGATCGCTTTACCGAGGGCTTCGGGGTGGTTACCGGTAAGGAATTCCACGTAGGATTGCTCCGCCATCACCTCGAGCCGGTTTACACCATTTTTTTGAATAGCATTGTACTGAGCGAGCGAGTCCTGCGTAGAGCCTTCGCGGAGAAGGGCGCGGGCGAGGGCCAGGCGTGCTTCGTCTCTTACGCTCACGTCTCCCTGGGTGGCCAGCCTTTCAAGAGAGGCGCGGGTTTCGGCGCTAGCCTTTTCGCGAGGCTGGAGGGAAGAAATGGCTTTCAGCAGATCGAAGCGGTCATGGAGGGTGCCGCTGGTGATTTGCGCGGAGAAGTGGGCGGCCGATTCGCCGTCTTTTTCACGCAGGGCTTTTTTGGCCACGGAGAAATTCGCTTTGTTGCCCTCGGGCTGAAGTTCTTTGATCGCTTCGAGGCCGAAGTGATTTACCACTCTATCTACGTTCAGCGGATTCTCGAAGTGGTCTAGTTGGCTCCAAAGAATCTTGAGGTAGCGCTCCTGCTCCTGAATATCCTGGGCCGCGCTCGTCTCGAACTGGTTAGCGGCTACCGATTCCCATTGCGCCCGCAAGCTTAGGATCCCAGAAAAGAGCGAATCGCGCGCGCGGAGCTCGGGAGGATTGAGGCGGGATCGGGATAGTTCCCAGAGGGCCACCACGCCGCGAGCGTGGCTGCCTTCGAGCCCATCGAAGAGAGCGTCGATTCTTTTTACCATGTGACGGAACGCTGCGGGTTTGGACGGAAGAGTAATCTTAGCGAGGCTATCGATGTGTAAATTGAGCGGGGTGCGAATGGGCGTGTGGCGAACCGGCGAGAGCGCAGATCGGTATTTTTCCACGATAGCGCGGCTGCGAACTTGCGCGGCATGGTCCTCTTTGGGAAGCGGGAGCATGCGGGCCTGGCGAGAGTAGCTGTGAATGCGCTGGGCGCGGTCTCTGCCCTTGAATTCGATGGCGGGCAAGGAATCGCGAAAAACCGTGATTCCGTTGCCCTTGGGCAAATTCACGCTGCCGGTCTTCATTTGCTGGGCATCGGGAAGGCCGGGAGATTTCGGCACCGGCCCAAAATTTCTCGGAGCGGTGGTGGCCGATACGACGCCGGCGGTACGGCGGTCGGCGGGACTATTTTGTGCAGCCACGGGAGCCGCAACGGGAGAGGATTTTACGGATGGCGAGTAGGCGGGGCGCTGAATCACCGTATTCTGCACGGCCGCGGCTTGTTCACCGGTTTGCTCGATCGGGTGACGAAAGCCGGCCCAGGCCATTTGCAGCCCGAAGATCGCGATTGGCAGTGATAAAATAAGTATGCGCATTTAGAACATCCAGCCTAGGCCAAAAATAATATTGTGGGTGGTGTCGGCCTGGTCCACGTAGCCGGGGCCCCCGTTGGCCGTGGAAGTGGCCCCTTGGGTAGTGATGATGCGGTCGGTGTAGCGGCTCATGCGCCATTCCAAGCGGAACAGAATATGGTCGGTGATATAGAATTTCTGGCCGATCGTGAAGTGGCCGCTCAGGTGATTTTCGAGGGTTTTGGTGCGTCCGATTCCTGGCGCAAAGTACATTTCAAAGTGGCTAATTTTTTTGCCGAGCAGGCTGAACTTTGCGTAAATCGGCGTCCATCCGGCCGCAAGTACCGTCTGTTGCGATTCGCGATTGAAATCCGGGGTGAAGCCGTAGCGATTGCGGACTGCGTTCAGGAACTCATTATCTTCGTTGGAGGTTTTGTGCTGCGAGACTTCCAAGAAAAATTCGTTGCTGAGGTTGTACGTTAGGGATGCGCCCGTGGACTTCGAGTTCACGTAATCTTTGCCCTGGTAAATTCCGTAGTGCACGCCGAGTTCGAAGCGGCCGGCTTTTTCGTAACGGCGGTTCTGCAGAACTTCCAGCTCGTCTTGATTGGGGCGCCAGTAGTTTTCTTCGAGGTCGGAAATGTCTACGGCTTCCGTTTTCTTTTCGGGTTCTGCTTTTTTGGCATCGTCGGCTTTAGGCTGCGGTACTTCGGCGGCGAGCGAGAGGCCGCTGGCCGAAAGCGCAAACATGGTTATTAATGCCAAGGTTTTCATAAAATTCTCAGTTCAGCGACTTGAAGAGGAACGGGTAGCTTACTACTACCTGTCCGCCACCCTTCGGTTTCGGGAACTCCCAGTTTTTAATTTTACCTAGAATGCAGTTTTCTACGGAAGCGTTATTCATTGTAGTCTTTTTTACGCCAGTGGTGCTAACCAGTCCGTCTTTATTAATGGTCCATTGGGCCACGATCTTACCGAAGATATTCGGGTCCACGATGAGCTGACGCTCGTAGCAGTGCTTGATCTGGCCGATGTTCGCCTGCACCACCGCCGCGATGAGGGATTTATCGAGGCCACCGATGGCTTCCGCTTCATCGCCGCCTAGGTTCATGCTGAAGCCTTTGCCGCCGAAGCCTCCCGATCCGCCCACGGTAGCGCCTTTTCCACTAGCGAAACCGTTTAGGGATCCGGCTTTCGCTCCGGCGCCGGAGCTTAGGCCCGCGCTGATGGCGTTCATATTCGCGCCGCTGCCGCCGATCGATCCACTGGCGATCTCCTGGCTCTTAAGATTGGAATTCTGAACATTGGAGCGAACGGTCTGATGGCCGTTCTGGCTGATCGCCTGCTGGATGGATTCGGCCGAAACCGCACTTTTCTTGTTTAGGAGCTTGCTGAGAGAATTGCTGATGCTCGCGGCCTTCGAGGCGGGCTGGCTTTGTTGGGGGGCCTGCGATTCCGAAGCCTGGCTTTCCGCGGCCTGCTGGCTAGGAGCCGATTCCATCGACATGCGGAAGTAAGAGGTTTTCGGCGTCACGGCTTCTTCCACTACTTCTTTCTTCAGCGGCACGTAGCTGATGAAGGCGAGCACGAGTGCGGCGAGCGTGAAGCAGACAAGGTAGGCGCGCTGGAGGGCAGGACTTTCCGCGTCGGCGGAGAGGCGTTTTCCGCGGAGGCCTTGCTGGCGCCAAAAGAGCAATACTTCCGCGTCGTTTGCGGAGAATAGGCGAGCCTTTTCTTTGGCGTTGAAGGTAAAAAGCGAACTTTCTTGCTCGATCACGCGCACCAGTTCGTTTTCGCCGTCGTATACTTCGGCTTTATAGCCTGGAGGAAGGAAGCACTCCACGGTGCCGCTGCCGCCGTTGTCTTTGCGATTTACGAAACGGTCTCCGGGCTTCACGCCGTCGAAGATGATTTCCGATTTCCGGCGGCCGAAGTGAATGCGGCCGTTCTTCGCGAGGGTGCGCTCGTCCTGCACGATGCCGCTTTGGATGTGCACGGTTTCCAGGAAGTCGGGAGTGCCGCCGCAGTCGGCCTGCCAGAACAGGCTGCGCTCGGTGCCGAACTTCTCGCTATCTAAATCGAGAATATTTACTTTTACGCGGTGGCTGCCGATTTCGAAGAATTCACCTTGCTGAAGCTTGCGCTCGATGATTTTCTGGCCGGAAACAAAAGTCCCGCGCTCGGAGCCTAAATCGTAAAGCACGATATGGTCGTCGTTCATGATCCGCAGCATGGCGTGAATTTGCGAAACGGCGGCGTGGGGGACCACGAGATCGGCGCGCTTCGAGCTGCCGACGATGAGTTTATCCTGGCCCTCGGTTACGTAGGAGCCTAAGCTTTGCCCGTTTTCTTCGAACAGCTCGGCCTGAAGGCGCAATGCCCTCGATTTTTCTTTTTCGTTTATGGCCATGGCTTTGCTCATAAGGATTTATCTAGTCTTTCGCGGGAGTCTTTTAGGCTTTTGCCGATGTCGGGCTGCCATTGGTTTAGGTCGGAGAAGGCACTCTCTTTTTGCTGGGTGAGATAGGCCGAATAGGGTTTACGGCTTTTCCCTTCCACCAGGGCGCCCTCGAAATCCACCACCGTATTTTTCTTATAGCGGGGAGCTTTCTCGGCATTCGCGGTGGCGGCGAAAAATGGGCAAAGCAGGAGGGCAAGAATCGCACTCACGATCCGGCCCCGGCTTAGCTGCTTGCGAGAAAAAGAGTTAATCATTATTAACAATTTTAACGTAGTACAGTAAAGTAGTCAATTATTATAGTTGGGGCAAAAGGTGTTTAAATTCGATCATTTACTATAAACTTTGGGGCATGAAGCCGCAAAAAGAGCAAAAAAAGGCCGGATTTTATGGGGCTACCAGCCTGATCGCGTCCGCCACCTTTCTTTCGCGGATTTTGGGTTTAGTGCGCGAGCAGGTTTTTGCCTTCTATTTCGGAGCCAATGCCGCCACCGACGCTTTTCAGATCGCCTTCCGCATCCCCAACTTGCTGCGAGACCTCTTTGCCGAAGGCGCAATGAGCTCGGCTTTGGTGCCGGTGTATGCGCGACTTAAGCACGAGAACGGAGAAGAAAGGGCCTGGCGGCTCGTTTCCAATGTGGTCACCACCCTGGCCATCGTGCTCACTGCCGTAGCCGTCCTCGGGATTATTTTTGCAGGCCCCTTGGTTTCGCTCTATGCGCCTGCTTTCCATGAGGTGCCGGGCAAGCACGAAATGGCCGTTACGATGACCCGGATTCTTTGGCCTTTTCTTCCCCTAGTGGTGCTGGCCGCAGTTTGGATGGGAATTCTTAATGCACGCGATCGCTATGGAACGCCTGCTTTGGCCCCCACGCTGTTCAATGTGGTAAGCACACTTTCGGCTTTCACGATTTGTCCGCTGGTGGCGTATTTCATGGGTTGGCCGGCCATTTACGGATGGGCTATTGGCGCCACTTTGGGCGGGCTAGCCCAGTGGATCGTGCAAGTGCCGGCTTTACGCCGGGAAGGATTTCGCTACCGTCCGTTGCTCGATCTGAAAGATCCTGCCCTTAAGCGGATGGTGCTATTGATGGGGGCCGGAACCTTCGGCTTGGCGGCCACGCAAATTAATATTCTGGTGAATTCCGTGCTCGCAGCTAGCCTGGGAAATGGCCCCGTTTCTTGGCTGTACTACGCTTTTCGCCTGATGCAATTTCCGATAGGTGTCTTTGGCGTGGCGATTTCGACCGCGACACTTACCAGGGTTTCCTTCGAGGTGGCCAAAAGCGATTTCGAATCGGTAGAGAAGTCTCTGCGGGATGCTCTGCGGATGGTGATTGTGCTGACGGTGCCCAGCGCCGTTGGTTTAGCTGTGCTTGGCACTCCCATTATTTCGGTAATTTATCAGCATGGCCGCTTTGGGGCCGAAGATACGATCGCTACCGCGCAGGCCCTGGCGGCCTATGCGCTAGGCCTTACGGCTTATTCGGCGGTGCGGGTAATGGTGCCGATTCTTTACAGTTTGGGGCGTTCTCGCTCGGCGATTTTTTCCAGCGGGGTGAGCGTGGTGGCGAACGTTTCTCTCTCGTACGCTTTGATCGGTCCGATGGGGTTTCAGGGGCTCGCATTGGCAATGTCGTTTGCGGCGATTTTTAACGCGCTCACTCTGCTATGGGTGCTTAGCCGGCATTTAAAACAAATCCAATTTAGAGATCTGCTGCGCTGCTTGTTTGCCGCACTAGGCGCTTCGCTCTTTATGGCTATATTTGTCTATATTATCATGCATTTGGTTGGGTTGACGCCGCTGGGACCAATTCCCTTGACGGGGGCGTGGGTTAAAGCTAACTTTCTTGCGCATCTCCTTTTTCTGCTCCTAGCACTCGCCATTGGCGTACTTAGTTATGGTTTGGCGGGCAGGCTACTGGGGTTGCGCGAACTGGAGCGAATTCAAGAGTATATATGGAAACGATTAATACACCGCAAGGCCAGTTCATGAAGACACCAAGCAAGGGCACCAATTTTGAAACAATCAAGCTGCTCGCGCAGAGCGTAGTGCGTCGGCTTGAATCGCAAAAGATGATCGCCATTTCCCGCGAGCAAAGAGCCGAGCTCTGCGAAGACCTCGCTCGCTTTCTTGCCCCCCACGTTCTTACCCAAGAAGACATGGAAAAGAATGTTTTGGGCTCGATCGGCGAGAAAAACGAAATGCTCGACGAGCTTCGTCTTTCCGGTGGCGAGGCGTACCGCACCTTGAAGCAGTCTTGGCTCTCCCGTTACGGCGAGAATGAAGTAGATGGTCTCTATTTCCAGGAGCCCGTGAAGTATACTGCCGATCGTTTGATCCAGTACTTCATGAAGTCGAAGTTCGTAGAAGAAGTTTTCGCCGAAGACCTGGTATTGGAGCGCACGATCGTGGGCACCATTGCCGGTTTCCGCCGCGCAAAACTCCACTAGAAGAAATCCTTAAAATAGAAAGAGCCGATGCGTTCCGCAATCGGCTCTTTCTATTTGTGCCGTAAATCTAAATTCCTACGGATTCAAAGGCCGTGCGCACCGCCCGGCAATCGGGAGAATTTGCGCCATAGAGCGAGGAGCAGGCGGCTTCCGTTTGGGCCTTTGCATCACGAAAATTCGAATTCGAGCGCAGGAGCTGCGTGAGCGTGAGGTAGTAGATTTTGCCTAGCTTTTCTAGCCCGATTTTCCGGGCGAGCAATACCGCGGCCTTGCTGGGGATGCCGGAGTTGGAATGCACTCCGCAGAAATCGTTGAGGCGATTGCAGAGCTCCCCCCGAAATTGGTAGTCGCGATAGTGGCCGATCTCCGGATGGTCCATATCCCGCACGAAGCTCACCCCGTCGCGGTAGAGCTCGCGCCCAATGGTCCAATCGCTGGGCTTCCCATTTTTAAAGGCGATTAGCTTGCCGAATACGTCGGAGTAACTTTCGTTTAGCGCCCCCGGCTCATCGGAGTACTCCAGGGCGGCGGTGGCCGAGGTAATGCCATGAGTGATTTCGTGTCCGGCTACGTCGAGAGGGGCCGCAAAATCGTAGTAATTAACGCCGTCGCCATAGCCGTAGAGCATAACTTTCTTGTCCACGTACCAGGCGGCATTGGCGAATTTTTCGCCACCGAAATTTGCGATAGATACGATCTGCATCCCGTGATCGTCGATCGAGTTCCGGTTATGGGCGCTACGATAGTACTCGTAAACTTGGCCGGCGTTGTTCCATGCTGCCTTGGCTGAAGCGAGTTTGCGAGAATCGACGTTCTCGCAGGCAACCGGAGAGCCGTCGCTGGTGAGAATGGCATTGGCGCTATTCCACCAGCTGGCGACCGGCTGATTGCAGGCTCCTTGTTCCGCGTAGATGGGCTTCCAGCGTGAGGCATCGAAGTCGAAATCCGTTTCGTTACCCGCGCCACCCAGCACAATACGTGGGGCAAGGGTGTGAACATTCGAGCGCACCTTCACTTCATCGCCGCGATTCGCATCGATGAAGTGAACGTCGCTGCCGAAAGCATCCCGGTCGTGCACGGTTACCTCGTATACCAGGCGCGCTTCGCGGGTCGACGAAGCGTTTTCTAAGATCAGTACTTCCAGCTTCGGGAGATCGGTGGCCACCGCCGAGCCGGAATAAGAGGCAAAAGCCAGATTGCGCGCTTCGATCGAGCTGAGGCGAGGAAGATTGCTAAGGTGGTCGAGTTCCGTGGCATCCGCGTTTGCGAAGAGAACTTTTCCCTGGGCAAAGTGCACGAGGGCTTCTCCGCCCACCACGGGAAGGCCGCGCCAAATTTTTCCGATGCGATGAGTTTCGATCTCGTTCCCTTTTTGAATCGCCGAGGTGCCCCAGGAAGAAGCTGCATTCAAGTGGAGTAGAGCGGCGTTCCCATTCAGGAAATTTAGGGCACTTTTACGAAGGTCGGTGCCGACGCCCGCGCCCATACCAGACATAATCGCATTGCTTTGGCCAGCGTTAGGAGAAAGGGCAGCGCTTTGTGCGACAAGCCATTGGCCGTTAATGTAAATTTTACCGGTTTCTACCGAAGCCCCGAAAGAGGCCGCGTAGGATGGGAGGCCAAATAGGCTCAAACAGAATAGTGCGATTTTTATTTTCATCTACTCCCCCTAGGCTTTGAACTAACGCGGCGCAAATTCACCCAACGCGCCCTGAGAGCAGTTTTTATGCCATGGCGATAAGTAGTGAGTATAACGAATGAATATTTTCATCAAAATCTATGCTGCATCTGGTAACGTGTAAAAACTCACAGACTGAGAGTTCCTTACCGGAAAAAAGGTACGTTGCGGCGCGCAAAATCTTCTTTTTATCCATAAGCGCCCTTGTCGGTTTTGGATCTTCTCCCTACAATTAAAGGAGGTGGGAAGTCTCATTGGAAGAGACTTAGGTATCCGAATTTCGCTCTCTTTCTCTAAACTTCCCTTTAAAAAGTTCCGTTAAGCCATCGTTAGTCTCTCATTTCAGAGACACGGGAGCGTACTATGAAGCGACTCATTTATGCATTGATCCTCTCTTTGGTTATGGCACCAGCCATGACTCCTACGCTGGCGTTTGCCGATCGCGAGGCTGCTATCTCTCGAAAAGAACGAGAGAAGGAAAAGCTCGAGAAGAAGCAGGCAGAAGCAGAAAAAGACGAGAGAGAAACCGCGCGTGAACTCGCGAAAGCCGAAAAAGAATTAAAACAAATCGAAGCGACCCGCCCGGCGGTTAAGCCCGGCACGAAAGGACGCTTTGATCCCAAGCAAAAATACGAATTGGACGAATGGGAAGGCCGCTATAACTCGGCGAAAGACACGCGCGATGCTTTGAAGAGGCGCCTGAATGAGGCAAAAGAAGATCGCGAAACGTACGGCGAAAAAATAGAGAAAGCCGAAGACGCCATTGAACGGCTCAGCAGCACTCCCGAAAAAAAGTCGGATGATTGCCCGGATGGAAATTGCTCCGGCCGTAAAGGCCCTCCTCAGCAAGGTAAATCCGGCTGGGAAGGTTTCGCCGACGTGCTGAGAGCGGCCACTCCGCTTGGTCTTGGAGCCATGGGGCTCTACGGTGCCTACAAAGGCGCGCAGTTCCAGAGCAACGATTATCGCTATTATAACGCCAACAATACCTTGCTTGGCTTGCCCTCGGCTCCTCCGCAAGGCTACGGGGGCTTGATGGGCTCCTTCCTTGGCCCGGCCATGATGTCTTCTATGTTCATGAACGGAAGCGGCAATGGCGGTTTCGGCGGCGGCGGTTTCGGCGTGGGAATCGGCGGCGGTTTCGGTGGCTTTGGTGGTGGATTTGGAATGCCGTTCGGCATGGGGATGCCGTACGCCATGGGCGCTGGTATTGGCTCCGTATTTAGCCCGTTCGCGATGGGCGGTGGTGGCTTCGGCGGTGGATTTGGAATGCCCTATGCCATGGGCGGGATGATGGGGATGCCGTACGCGATGGGTGGAATGCCCTACGCGATGGGCGCGGGGATCGGTTCCGTATTTAGTCCGTTCGCGATGGGCGGTGGTGGTTATGCTCCCTACGCAATGGGCGGAATGCCTTATGCCATGGGCATGGGAATGCCCTACGCGATGGGCGCGGGGATCGGTTCCGTATTTAGTCCGTTCGCGATGGGCGGCGGCGGTTATGCTCCCTACGCAATGGGCGGAATGCCGTACGCCATGGGCGCTGGTATTGGCTCCGTATTTAGCCCGATAGGTGGCGGAGCTTACGGCGTTCCTTACGGGGGTGGATCTTTCTCGCCGTTTGGAATTGGGATGCCTTACGCCGGTGGCGGCTACGGCGGTGGTTACGTGGGAGGCGGCTTTCCGGGAGGATATCCCGGAGTCGGCGGTTACCCTAGCCCCGGAATCGGCTACCCCGGCATGGGACAAATTCCTGGATCGCCTTTCGGTTACCCAGGAGTACAGAATCCCTACGCCAACCCTGGCTACGGTTTCAACACGAACAACTACGGAGGCCTAAGCGGCTATAATCCGTGGATGTCGAATATCAACAGCCAGTACAATAGCGGCGGCCTGGGCGCATTCTACCAACAGCAGCAGTTGCAGGCCCAGGCGCAGATGCGCCAGGCTCAGCAGCAAGCAGTGCTAGCCCAAGATGCACAAGTGGCGGCCCAAGCTCTGAGCGAGGCCCAGAATCGTTACGGACAAGTAATGGGACAAATGCAGGGTTCGTACTATACCGGCGGATCGATTGGATACGGCGGCGCCGGTTTCACCAATCCCGTTCAGTTCGGAACCACGATGAGCGTACCTGCGCTCACCGGCGGCAGGCTCTAACGGCAGCCGAAAAAGTAAAAGGGCCTCTCGGGAAACCGAGAGGCTTTTTTATTTCTACGAAGATAATTTAGCGTCGAGCCACTGAGTGAGGTGGGAAGCGGGGAGTGCCCCCGAGAGCCGCTCCTTCTCTATTCCGCCTTGAAAATAAATCAAAGTGGGAATGCTGCGCACTTGATGGGCCTGCCCACCGATAGGATAGGCTTCCGTATTTAGTTTCGCGAACACAATGCGGCCACCGTATTGCAGCGCGAGTTGCTGGAAGGTTGGCGCAAAGGCTTTGCAGGGGCCGCACCAGGGGGCCCAGAAGTCGCAAAACACGGGCAGTGAGCTTTTCTCGGTGAGTACCTTTAGCCCACGTTCATTTACCTCTACCACCCCGAAGTGAAGCGGAAGCGTGGTGCGGCAATGCCCGCAAACCGGTTCCTTCTCATTCGCCTGCGTGAGGTTCACGCGATTGAGCTTATTGCAGTTGGAGCAGGGAACGAAGGTAGTGCCCGGCATACGCTAGTTCGCGGGCGTCAAAGCGAGTTGGGGATTCAGTTTTTCGATGTACTTGGCGAGCACATCCACTTCTACGTTCACGGCATCGGCAATTTTCAAGTTCGAGAAATTCGTATTTTTCCAAACTTGGGGAGCGATCGCGCAGGTGATCATGAATTCGTTGAGCTTGGTTTCGGTGAGCGAATGGATCGTTAGGCTTACGCCTTCAATTGCGATCGAGCCTCTTTCCACGCAGTAGCGGCCATACTTGGCGTCGAGCGCCACGGTCAATTTGTGCGCGCCTTCGGATTCCACCAAATTGAGGATGAGGCCCTTGGCGTCGATGCTGCCTTGAACGAAGTGGCCGCTGAGGCGAGTGGAGGGAGTGGGGGCGCGCTCGAGATTTACTTTCATTTCCGGTTCTAGCTTATTCAGCGTGGTGCGCTCGAGGATTTCCTCGCTGAGTAAAAATTGAGCCTGATGCTGGGAGGTAACTTCGGCCACTGTGAGACTCACCCCGTTTAGAGATATGCTCTCACCTAAGGCTAAATCTTCCCATCGGGTCTGTACTACGATGCGGCGCTGGCCGCGGCGGTCGTCGATGCTGATAATTTTTCCGGTTTGCTCAATCGTGCCAGTGAACATCAGTCTTCTCCTGTTTCATGGCGAAACTGAATATCGATCTCGTCGTCAGCGTCGCCTTCGCCTTGTAGAAATACCACAGATTCGTCCCAAAGACCGCTTTCTAGCCATGCGTCGCGCAGCGTAGGGCCTGCTTCTACGAGCACTTCTAAAACATTTTTTTTGCCGAGGAATTCTAGCCCTTGCTCTAGGCTTTCGGCAAAGTGGGGAGCAGTAAAGCCGCTGGCTTTAGTGCGGGCTATCCACTCAGGGGGTATTCGTCGTCGGCGGTCGGATAAAACGAGCTGGCGCTTTTTTTGCGGATGGTCAGGAACCCAGGACACAGATAGATCGGGTTTCTCCGCGAGCACGGTGCCGCTGGAGGTCCAGATGGCATCGCAGCGCCGGCGGAGCTCGTGGGAAAAAATAAGCGAGGGTTTGGAACTGAGTGCTTTTTGTGCGCCCTCGGTGGTGAATGCACCCTTGAGCGTGACGTAGGGCTTTCCGGTGCGCTGGAATTTTGTGAAGGCCCGGATGAGGAATTCACATTCTTGTTGAACCGTTCCTTCCAGGATTTCCACTCCGGCCTTGCGCAGTTTTTCGATCGCGGTCCCGCCTTTTGGATTCTTCGCGCCGAGCACCACGCGGCGAATATTCTTATGCTTCAAAATGAGCTCGGCTTCGGGCTCGAGAGTGCAGACCAGGGTTTCGATCGTGGCCAATTTGCCGAGCTTTTGCGCTAAATCTAAAAGTTTTGCTTCGGCGGAAGGGCTTTCGGCCGACTGGAGTGCCGCTCCGAGGAGAACTTTGCCGCCTTTGTCGAGCGCGATGGCGCCCGCGGGAGGAAGTGGAGTGGTGGCACCATGGAATTTTTCGGCCGCATTAATGGCCATAGTCATGGCACTTTCGTATTTAGAGGGCATGTTTCAGCTATGGCATTTTCGGGGGAGAAATTCAATTTTCTAAGCCGGAGCAATGTTTTCTAGTGGGGCTATTGTGCAATCCGCCAAAATCGGCCATCCTGAGATCGGCGCACAGGATGTGCGCCATTTACGCTTCCCGCTCCGCCGAAGGCGCTATGTTGCTAGAGGATTTGGGCTGCCTGGCTGATTCTAGGGGCATGGAAGCAATAAAACTATTTACTGACACCGACCTTCAACCGACCTGGAACCAGCGCGGAAACTCTTACCCCGCACTCGAGACGCCTGAAGCTATGACCGTGTTTGAATTCGACGACTTTCGCAATTACCTCAATCACGTTCGCTGTAACTATCCCGGCCTGAAGCGCCCAATTACGCTGGAGCGCTGGGCGAAAAAATTGAATTATCGTTCTCCCCGCAGCATCGCGATGGTGCTCAAAGGGCAAAGACTGCCTTCGGAAGATTTGATTTTGGCTTTTTCCATGGATTTAGATCATTCGGAAGCCGAGCGCCGCTATTTCGAACTGCTGGTTAGAAAAGAAAAACACAAGGGTAACGTGCCCAAGGCGATTGCGGATGAGTTGCTGAAGCTGAATCCTAAATTGATTCGTCGAAAGGCGATTGATACCGAAGTATTTAGTTACGTGTCGGGTTGGCACCACTACGTGATCCGCCAGTTATTTTCGGCGCCAGGCTTTAAGGACTCGCCTGAATGGATTGCTGCGAAGCTGGGAAACAAGGTGAGCGTAGAGGAGGTAGTGACTTCCTTGGAATTGCTCGAGCGCCTCAAATTAATTGAACGCGATGCCGGCGGAAAACTAAGGTTGGCGAATGGATCAGAATCATTGATTACCATGGCCGATATTCCTTCCGCCGCGGTGAGGAAACATCATAGCGAGCAGATGGACCAGGCTAAGGAGGCTCTGCAGCGTCAGCCGATGACGGACCGGGAATTTACCTGCCTGACGTTACGAGTGAGCCGTAAAAAATTGCCCGAAATTAAGAAAGCCATTCGCGAGTTCCGTGATAAATTCGATAAGGATTTCTGTGACGACGATAGTAAAGATGTTTGCCAATTAAATATGCAGTTCTTTTTTCATACTGCAGAGGAGATAAAATGAAGTTTTTATTAGCGGCGCTGGTTTGCTTGGCGTTAACTGGCTGCGCGCAAAAAGGCGGCGACGTAGTGAGCAATGGCTTAACGGATTCCAATATGCAGGCCCAGAAAATCAGCGAGGGCTGCGGCTGCGGCGGAGCGGAGCATTCTTGCGGGATGGAAAACGGATCTTGCAGTGAGCAGAAGGCCGATGCGATGGCGCCAGGAAAAGATTGCGGTTGCGGCCACCCCGAGCACCACAAGGGCAAAAAAGGCAAAGCAAAAAAGGTGAAGTAGTTTTACTGAAGCCAAAACAAAAGGGGCGCCGGTGAACCGGCGCCCCTTTTGTTTTTAAGCTGGTTCTTTAGAAAGAAGCGTCGAAAACCACGGAGCTCGATTTTGCCTCGAAGCCTTTTTGGTATTCGGTAACTTTCTTCTCGAAGAAATTCGTGAGGGGCTGCACGTCTTGCAGCACCATGAAACTGAATGGGTTCTTCGCCAGGTAACGCTTTTTGAAGCCGAGCTGCACGAGCCGCTGATCGGCCACGTACTGCAGGTATTCATACATCAAAGCCGGCGAAAGGCCCGTAACGCCATGGGAAAGAGCGTCGGTGCAGAAGTTCATTTCTACCTCGAGGGCTTCCTCGATCATGAGATGGATTTTTTTCTCGAGGGCGGCGTCGAAGAGGTGAGGGTACTCTTGCTTGATGGTGGCCAGGGCGCCCATCGCGGCTTCAATATGCATGGTTTCATCGCGGAATACCCAGTTCGTGGCGGTGGCCAGGCCGGGAAGGATGCCGCGGTTGCGCAGGTAGTAAACGTAGGCGAAGGAGCCGAAGAAGAAGAGCCCTTCCACGCAAGCCGCGAAGCAAACGAGGTTCTCGATGAACTGGCGGCGCTTCTCGTCGGTATCGAGGCGGTCGATCTTGTCGATTGAGTCCATGTATTTGAAGCAGAAGTCGGCCTTCTTTTTTACCGAGGGGATATTCTTGAAGGCATCGAAGGCCTGGCGGCGTTCTTCCATGTCGGGGATATAGTTGTCCACGAGTAGGAGGTAGGTTTCTACGTGGAGCATTTCGTCGAAGAGCTGCTTGCCGAGGAACATGCGGAACTCGGGTGAGTTGATATGCTTGTAGAAGTTAAGCACGAGGTTATGCGCCACGATATTATCGGCAGTGGCGAAGAAGGCCACGAGGCGCTTGATGAGGTGCGCTTCCTGGGGCGTAACTTTATCGCGGAGGTGCTCGAAGTCGATCGAGAAGTCGAGCTCATCGGTGGTCCAGATATTTTTCAGCGAGTCCTTATAGAGCTGAAAAAACTGGGGATACTTCATCGGGCGTAACGTGAGGTCGAGGTCTGGATTAAGGATCATTCTTTATCTCCTGAGAGCAAGTCGTTAAAGTTTTATTAGGTGCAGGCTTCGCAGCTTTCCGGGTTTTCGAGCGAGCAGACTACGGCTTCTTCGCTCTCGGTAACGGTCGTTTTCTGGATCGCCGTTTTGGCGCGGGAGCGCAGGTAATAGGTGGTTTTCACCCCTTGCTTCCAGGCGTACATGTACATGGAAGAGAGCTTGCCGATATTCGGGTTTTCCATGAAAAGATTGAGACTCTGGGACTGGCAAACGAAGGCAGAGCGCTCCACGGCCATGTCGATGAGGTCTTTCTGCGGCGTTTCCCAAACCGTGCGATAGAGATCTTTCACATCCTGGGGAATTTCGTCGATGTTCTGGATGGAGCCATCGGCGGTGATGATTTTTCCACGGATATTGTCGTTCCAGAGGCCGCGGGCCTTGAGGTCGAGAATGAGGTATTTATTTACCTGCAGAAATTCGCCACTCAGGGTTTCGCGCTTGAAGAAGTTGGAGATCTGCGGCTCGATGCTTTCAAATGAACCCACCAAGGAAGCAATCGTGGCGGTAGGCGCGATCGCGATCAAGAGCGAGTTGCGCAGGCCGTTCTTCTGCACTTCTTTGGCAAGCGTGTCCCAGTCGAAGTGAAGCTCGGGCATTTCGGCCTGAAGCTCTTCAGCCAGTTGTACTTGCAGTTTTCCCTGCGCGTAGCGGGAGTTCGCGAACTCTTCGAAGGCGCCATGCTCTTTCGCCAGGCGCATGCTGGTGGTGAGGGCTTGGTAGTATATGGTTTCCTGGATGCGGGCCGACATATCGCGGGCCTTTTCCGAGGTGAAGGGGAGCTTCATGCGGAAGAACGCATCCTGCAGGCCCATGATGCCCAGGCCCACGGGACGCCATTTGTTATTGGAAGTTTTGGATTCCACCGTGGGATAGAAATTGATGTCTACCACGCGATCGAGGAATTTCGTGGCCACGTTCACTACCTTACGGAGGAGGTCGTAGTCGAAGCTTCCATTTTTCACGTAGGCCGCAAGGTTCACGGAGCCGAGGTTACATACGGCCGTCTCGCCGGCGTTCGTGACTTCGAGGATCTCCGTGCAGAGGTTGGAAGAGTGGATCACGTTTCCGGCTTTCGCCGTTTGGGCGGAACGAAGGTTGGCCTTGTCCTTAAAGCACATCCAGCCGTTGCCAGTTTCGGCCAAGGTTTGGATCATGCGGGCGTAGAGCGCGCGGGCCGAGATCGACTTCATCGCCTTGCCGGCGGCTTCCGCGGCCTCGTAGCGCTTATCGAATTCGGGGCCGAAGCAATCGAGGAGCTCCGGGCAGTCGCTAGGAGAGAAAAGGCTCCAGGGCTGGTCGGTTTCCACCCGCTTCATGAACAGATCCGGAACCCAGAGAGCTAAGTTCAAGTTATGGGTGCGGCGCTCCTCGGAGCCCGTGTTGTTGCGGAGCTCGAGGAAAGTTTCGATATCGGCATGCCAGGGCTCGAGGTAAACGGCGGCGGCACCTTTACGCTTTCCGCCTTGGTTCACGGCATGGACGGAAGAATCGAACACCTTCATAAAGGGGACGATTCCGTTCGAGAGGCCGTTGGTGCCGCGGATCAAAGATCCGGAAGCGCGCACGGGGGTCCAGTCGATGCCGATACCGCCCGAGAATTTCGAGAGGCGCGCGCAGTCGGTGATGGATTTATAAATACCATCGAGCGAATCATCGGCCACGGTGAGCAGGTAACAAGAGCTCATCTGTGGATGGCGCGTGCCCGAGTTGAAGAGAGTGGGCGTGGAAGGCATGTAAAGAAATTGGCTGATGATGTCGTAGAACTCGATCGCCTCGGAGATATTTTGCGAAAGGCCAAGGGCCACGCGCATGAAGAGCCACTGGGGGCGCTCGATGATCTTGCGTGTTTTCGGGTGACGCAGTAAGTAACGGTCTTTTACGGTTTTGAGGCCGAAGTATTCGAAGAGATCGTCGCGCTCATTGCGGATGGCGAAATCGATCGCCTGAGAATTCGCCTGCACGAGCTCCATTACGTGTCCGCTGAGAAGGCCTTGCTCGAAGGCGGTTTCTACGTAGTCGGAAAACACATTATTGCGGCCCACTTCTTTGCAGATGCCTTCGGCGAGCATGCGTGAAGCCACCTTGGAATAGTTGGGCTCGTCTGCCATGAGCATCACGGCGTTGGAAATGGAGAGCTGATCTAGCTCTTCGGTGGTGCTTCTGTTGTGGAGGCCGGCGATCGTGCGCTTGGCTATTTCGATTGGTTCTACGTTGTCGAGACCGCGGCAGGCGCGGTTCACGGCATCGAGAATTTTTTCCATGCGGACCGTTTCCCTGGTTCCGTCGCGCTTGATCACTTCCATCATGTGAATGCCCCTTTTGACAAAAAAGCTACCGCAAGCCCATGCTTGGGCCATTGAAGCCTTTAAAATAAGTAAAAAATTCCCCTCGTGGCCCTGCGATTTTAGAGACTAAAAAACTCCTTCGCTTTGCGGCGAATGCTTCGTTAAATCTCAGTGGATCGAAGAGCGCGTAGACAAAACCGTGTAGCGGCGAGGAGCTTGGACATTGCAATTCTGCTGTCACTTAGTCGAGTAATTCTTCCGCGTCCTTGGGTCATTCGCATCCTGCGTACTCGACTTCTACTTTGGGAGGCTTTTCTAGGTTTCCCTAGGAAGAGCCAACCGCTGGTGGTTGTGCCTATATAAAAACGCTATCGGTTGTGGTGGGTACTGTCAATTCGACAAAAAAAAATTCTTAGTCAATAGGGCCGCAGTAAGTATTTTCAAGCACTTACCCACAAGCAATACACAACTCACGCACAAAAACGCGTTCGGCTCGGTGCAATGAGCTGGATAACTTACCAGGTAAGAGCCGTGTAAAAATATCCCTTGAAAAGCTTGCCAAAAATGCTTCGGCTAATTTGTCCATGAGAGCGGTGTCTTAACTAAAAAATATTTACTCTTCGGCGGGGGCGGGGTTTTTCTCCCGGCGCTTTTCCAGCTTCTGCAAGTCGGAGAACGAAGGGTCGAGATTCTCGAACGCTTCTTTGATCTTGGCGGAAAGCTCTTTGCGGTATTTATCCATGTTCATGAATTTTTGGTAACGCGTGAGCGTGCCCATCAGCATGGCGTTCGCGTCTTTATTCGTGGGGCGGCGGGAAACTTCGGCGAATGCGAAAGTGTAGAGCTTCCAGGATGCGAGGGTCACGGCCAGCCGGTTCTCGGCGCTCTCCATATTTTCGCGGAACTGCTCCATGGTTTCTTTTTCTTTGGCGGTGGCCGGCGTGCCACGCACCGCGATTTTCTCTTCGAGGGCGCTCAAGAGGGCTTCGTTTATGGTGTATTCGGAATTAAAGGTGGAGGCGTGGTTGGCGAGCTGCAAGGGCTGCATGATGAGCCAGTCGCGCACGATTTCCCGGCCGATTTGCTGGTACTGGGGCATGAAGCTCTTGAAGCGCAGGAAAACTTTATTATAGCGGGCCTCGAGCTGCCCCATGATTTTCTTTGCCTCTTCCCGGTCCATGCCGTTGAAATCATACTTATCCAGCGTGTCCGTGATCGATTTCATTTCGCTCATGTGGGAGCGCAGATCGGAGATTCGCTCTCCCGTAAAGTGCTGCACCATCTGCGCTACGCTGCTGAATAAGATATTGCTGGCCTGCTCGGAAGATTCGAGAATCGGTTTCATCGGGGCGCTGAAAAAAGAGTTCACGATTCCCGCCACCGGCCCGGCCACCATGGCGCCGCCGAGAACCGCCCAGCCTCTTTTGCCGAGCTTTTTCGACATCGTGAGGGCGATACGGCTGATGTCGGCGATGCGCATTCTATCTAAAACTTCCGCCACGGTGCTTTTCTTGGAGGCATTGAGGAATTCGAGGAAGTAAACGTTCTGTACGTCTTCGAGGGTTACCCCCATTGCCTTGAATGCTTGCTCCAAATAGAGCGGCTCAAAAACGGGGTAAGGCTGGGCCTGCGGGTGCTTGGAGCGGAGGTAAGTGCGGAAATCTTCGGCGGGAAAGCCGAAGGTAGCGGCGCGCTGGTTTAGAAGAGAGTCGAAATCTTTCTCGAACTTCATCAAGGTTTCGTCGGTGATCTTCGCGCCGACCACCGCGATTTGCGGCTGGGGCTTGAGCATGACGGTTTCGGGAAAGTAGTCAGAAATTTTTGCGTCGCGGAGGGCGAAGTATAGGTCCGGATTCGGTTTTGTTTTCGGCGGTAGGAGCCTGGTAAAAAATCCCGGGCAGGGATTTTCGGGAAATTCCGCGCGGGCGATCGCGGGTGCAAAAAAGCTGAGCGTGAGCGCAAGCGTGATCGCTTTTGTGAGGGGTAGCTGAATGTGGTTAGTGGCCCGCATTTAATCTTTCTTTCCGATAACTTATCGACGTAAAAAAGCTTGGCCTTGAAAGTAAGTGGAGGCCCGCCCGCCCGAGCTTCAATTGAGATATATGCGAATTGAACGGAGGCGCGTACACGGCGGCGTGAGGGCGTGACTGTTTTAGCGCTTGGGATGCGGAAAATTCTGGCTGGAGGTTTTGTAAACTTTTTTTATAGATGGCCCAAACTAAAAAAACCCACCGCTTGCGCGATGAGTTTTTTTAGTTGGCTCAGGATCCCGGACTCAGCTCGGGCGTCCCGCCCTTGCCGCTTGCGCGCGCTCGCCTTCGGCTGCGCGTGCAAAATCCGCTTCCTGCGGATTTTGTCGAACCGGTGGTCCTGCGTTCTCGTCTCCTCGGAATTCTAAGCCCAAACTAAAAAAACCCACCGCTTGCGCGATGAGTTTTTTTAGTTGGCTCAGGATCCCGGACTCAGCTCGGGCGTCCCGCCCTTGCCGCTTGCGCGCGCTCGCCTTCGGCTGCGCGTGCAAAATCCGCTTCCTGCGGATTTTGTCGAACCGGTGGTCCTGCGTTCTCGTCTCCTCGGAATTCTAAGCCCAAACTAAAAAAACCCACCGCTTGCGCGATGAGTTTTTTTAGTTGGCTCAGGATCCCGGACTCGAACCGGGGACCCAATGATTAACAGTCATTTGCTCTACCAACTGAGCTAATCCTGAACACCAGTCCCGAAAGTTACTAGATTGGATTACTTTTGTAAATAATTTCGCGGCTTGACACGGTTTCTTGCCCCTCGTATCGTTTTGGTATGACGCAGAAAAAATCCGTAGAAGTGGTGGTTGGCCAACAGCGATTGATGCTGAGAACCAATGAAGATCCGGCCCGGGTTCAAGAAGTGGCAGATCTGGTGAATAAACGCCTGGCGGCCATTTTGCCCCCGACGCAGCCCCTGTCTCACCAAGTTCTCCTCCTGCTGGCGATGACTCTGGCAGAAGATCTCTTGAAAAAGCAGGAAGAAACCAATGTATTCAAGAGCGACGTGAAGGCCCGGTCCCAGTCGCTTTTGACGCAGCTCGAAAGAGAATTCCCCGTTTAGTCACCGCTAGGAGCCGACTTTGGGACAAAGCAAACAGGAAGTACGCCTGTTTTTCCGTCGGCTCCAGTCTACTTTTCTTCCCGAAAATTACCTCGCCTGGAATCTTGGACTGAAGCCTTACCTCGAGGAAGTACTCGCCACTATTCCGCAAAATTCTCTAGTTGCCGCCTACCAAGCTATGCCGCATGAGGCCAATTTGGCGACGATCTTTGGTAGTGACCACCGCTTCTGCTTCCCGCGCTCCTATGAAAACGGGCAGATGGAA
This sequence comes from Bacteriovoracia bacterium, assembly GCA_050246755.1. GTDB lineage: Bacteria > Bdellovibrionota > UBA1018 > CAIPTA01 > CAIPTA01 > JAKFYM01. The sequence goes on along the minus strand of JBFWVL010000001.1, from coordinate 212,319 downwards.
TTTTTTGCGGTGAAGGACGCGAACGATCCAGACGAGTTTGTGACGGGCCGATTCGGTCTTAGGGAGCCCGGACCAGAGGCAACGCTGGTTGCTCCGGGAGAGATCGCGCTCTGTTTCGTGCCGATGGTGGCCTTCGATGCCGGCGGCTTTCGCCTGGGGCAGGGGAAGGGCTACTACGATAGGTTTCTCGAAAAGTTCCACGGCAAAAAAGTGGGCGTGGGTTTTAGCTGGCAGGAAGCCGCCGGGCATATTCCGGTGGAGCCTCACGACCAGCCATTGGAAATAATCGTTACCGAGCGCGGAATTCGAAGCTTCTAATTATTGAGCCGGGTAGCTGCAGCCGGTTTGCTGCATGCTTACTAGCTTGGAAGTGTCCACCTGGCCCGCGCTAGAGGCTTCGGCGATCGCGGCGTCGTAGAGGGCGGGGTCGAGGGTGGGCGTCTTCGAAAGCACGAACAAAGAAAGCTCGGTGGGATCGGAAACCACCGCCCACTGGTAGGCCGGATCGAGGGCGATGATCCAGTACTTTCCTTTGATGGGAAAACCAAAATCTACAGTGAATTTCGCGTTGGAGGCGGTGTCGTCGTTAGTGGCGAAACCTTTTACCTCCCGCACAGGGCCGCGCTGGGTCTTATCATTACAGGTATTGCGCACGTTCAGGCGCCCGTCGGATTCTAGGCCAAGCACTTGCCGCGAGCAGGTGCAGTCTTTTTCGAAGGGCATTGGGTTGGCGGAGATCTCGTACCAAGGGCCGGCAATATAACGGTTCACGTCTACGAAGGGCACGGTGCGTGGCTCGGCTTGGGCCAGAGCCGAAAAGAGGCTGGCGAAGAGGATGGTGGCAAAGAGCGATTTATAGAGCATAAAATTCTCCGATTGATGGTGGGGCCATAAAGGACTCCGGGTTCAGTTTTGCGAATTACGCGCCAAAGAAGGCAGAGAGTAAAGGACGTAATGCCGCGCCCGAGAAGGCGCTTGTGGGAAGGCTTAGCGTTCAATCCAAAACAAATCAATATTCAGGCAGGCAATTTCCTCGGCGGGGGACTCTTTCACCGTGACCGAAACGGACTTGAGGAGCTCGGCCATCTGTTCGCGGATCTTGGCGAAATCCTCGCGCGAGAGCGAAATGGGTGACGTGAACATCAGTTCTTCCTCGGAAACTTGATCGGCCTTCTGCACGGCTTTATTGCGCCAGTTCGTGTGGTGGCGCACGAGGTGCGGGGAGCCTTGTTCGAGAAAGGTGCGCAGCGGGCCGATTTTATAGCGATCGCGCTCTGCTACTACGAGGCCAGTGGAAACAAGGAAATTTAAGATTCCCACGACGCGCTGGCGCGGCTGAAGAAAGCGGGAGGTGATTTCGTCCACCGTTTTGCCATTTTCGCTGGTGGAGGCAAAGAGGCGAACGGCGGAGTAAAGCCAGCTCGAATAGAAAATTGAGCGCTCCACTTCCGAGAGTGTCTTTTCGTGTTCGAAACGCTGGGAGAGTTTGGAGCTCTCTGCTTGCAGGGTCAGAATTTTTTTCTTGAGGTGGGATTTGAGGCGGTGATTTCCGGCGCGGGCGTGCTGCACGAGCAGGGAAAAGTAGTCGGCCTCGAGCTCGGTAAGTTTTAAATAAGCGGCGAGGTCATGGGTCTGCTCGGGGGAGAGATCGCGCTTTCCCGAAAAAATCAGGCTGAGGAGGGTGGGGTGGATGGAGGTGGCCTTGGCCATTTTTCCAATTTCCCCGCGGCCATTTTTGGGCAAATTATTTACGTAAGATTTAAGAAAATCCCGGTAATTTTGATGCGAGAAAATACTCATAAGTTCAATAGGTTTCGGATTTTATTATTACAATTTGTAATAATTTTAATAGATAAATTGCAATATTGCTATAGAGATTTTTGCGCAGCGCGTTTATCTTCTTTTTGCCCCCAAAGTTGGACCAAAAATTGAAAGGTAAGAAGTATGAGAATTTTTAAGCTAAGCACCTTGTTTTATATAGGTTTTATCGCTGCCTCCCCGCTTGTTTGTCTAGCAAATGCGCAGTCGTCTAGCGATGAGTCGGGTTTGGTGGCCTATGCCGAGATGGCGGAAGCGCCCAGCGCGGAACTGCAGAAGTCCGAGGGCGGCGCCGACGCCGGCGGCGGAAACTTCCACGGCACCGAACTCTTCGACGACTATGAGAACAAAGGCTCGGAAGTTATTTCGCAGGCGGAATTACGCACGCTCGCTGAACCCTACCTCTCTGGTTTGCGCAAGAATCTTCCCGCGATGGCCGCCGCTCTGGAAAGAGGAATCCAATCCAAGAAATGGTACCTCGAGTCCAAGCCCTTGAGGCAAGACGGTAACTGCCGCAACCAGAGCGTTTTGTCGGTGCAGCTAGAGATAAGGGCCTGCCAGTCCTCGTTGGCCGTACGTGCGGACAAAGCATTTTTTACGGCACATCCGGAATTGCGTGCTCCCCTGGTGATTCACGAGCTCCTGGTAAGCTTGCAGTTGTATAAAGGAAAGGCCAAGGTTTCGGACGAAGCCGTGCGGGAACTAAGCCGTTTATTGCGGGCCGCGAATCCGGATTACGCAGAGATCCAGAAGGCTGCCGTGAATTCAGGTTTTGGTTTATATTTCACGGCGGCCGAACGCGCGAGGTATCTCGCTCAGGAGCGTATATACCAGAAGGCGGAATGCCTTCCCTCGCGGATCAATAACGAAATGGCCAGCCGGGCGCTAGATAAGCGTATCGAGTTCTTTAACGAATTCTCGGAAATAGATGCAAGGCATGAGACGGAAGAGTTAGAGGCCCAGGCAAAAGCAGAGCTTCGTTCGGTAAAGTGCACTAACCCGATCTATCGCCGCTACTAGCGCGTCCTAACGCAGCAATAAATGCAGATTGCTCTTGCCGATACCAAGCAAGAGCATCTTTCTACCGGCGAAGGTTTCGGTATTCACCTTGAGGCCTTCGTCGGTGATTTTCTCGCGGTTCATCGTTACCGCATTGCCCTTCATATGCCGCTTGGCTTCGCCCTTCGAGGCGCAGAGCCCGCACTGAACCATCAGATCTAAAATTCCCGTTTCGGTGCCGGAAAATTTCGAGCTCGGCACTTCCTGCGCGAGCATCTCTAGCCCGGTGGGGCTCAGCGATTCGAGCACTTTCGGGTCTTTGGAGAAGAGCACGCGGGTGGCGTTCTCGGAACCGAGGGCCGCCTCTTCTCCGTGCACCATGCGCACGAGCTCGTGGGCCAAGATTTTCTGACCGGTACGCGCTTCGGGTTGCTTCTGCGATTGGGCCACCACTTCTGCGATATAGGAGTCTTCGAAGAGGGTAAGGAAGCTAAGCAGCTTTTCCACGTCGGTGTCGGCCTGGCCTAGCCAATACTGGTAGAAACGGTAGGGGGAGGTGAGTTTGGGATCGAGAAAAATGGTGCCCTTCTCGGATTTACCCAGTTTATTGCCGGCGGCGTCGGTGAGTAAGGGAGTGGAGAGTGCGTGGGCTTCTTTGCCGTGTTTGCGGCGGATGAGCTCGAGGCCGGTGGTCATGTTTCCCCACTGGTCGGAGCCGCCCATCTGGATCGCACAGTTTTCTTTCTCGAAGAGGTGAAGAAAATCGTAGCCCTGGATCAGCATGTAGGCGAACTCGGTATAAGAGATGCCGGTCTCCATGCGGATCTTCACCGAGTCCTTGGCGGTCATGTAATTTACGGTGATGAATTTTCCTACGTCGCGGAGAAAATCGAGGAATTTGAAATCCTTGAACCAGTCGTAGTTGTTTACGATCTTGGCCTGGTACTTTCCCGCGTCGGTGTCCACTAGCTTGGATAGCTGAACTTTAAATTTTTCCAAATTCGCGGTGGCTACTTCCTTATCCAATAGAGTGCGCTCTTCTTTTTTTCCGGAGGGATCGCCTACGAGCCCCGTGGCTCCGCCCAATAAAACCACCGGCTGCACGCCGTGCAGTTGTGCCCGGCGCAGAATCAGGGCCTGCATCAAATTTCCTACCTGGAGGCTTTCGGCCGAGGGATCGAAACCGATATAGGCGCGGGGTACCGTGCCAGAGCTGTGGCAAGATTTCAGGTAGGCCTCGAGGCCGGGGGTATGGTCTTGGATGAGCCCACGTTTTCTTAGGTGCTCGAAGAAGGAGAGGGGGTTTTCGTTCTGGAGTAAAAAGCGGTCCATAATCAGCGAGTATAGTATAATTCCCCCATGACAGACTTCTTTTTTCTACTCACGGCCCTCCTCGTTCTCCCCTTTCTGCTAAGAACGGCGGTGGATTTTCTCAATTGGCGCCATGCGCGCACGGCCGTGCTGCCGGTAGATTTTCGGGCGATGGTGGACGAAAAAAAATATGCGGACGCCCAGGCCTACTTGGCCGATCAAACCCGCTACCAAATTTTTAGCCGCGTGATTTCGCTGGTGGCTACCCTCGTATTTCTCTGGTTCGGTGGATTTTCCTGGGTCGATACTTGGGCCCGTCATTTTGGCTTCGGCCCCATTGCCACCGCGCTGATTTATTTTCTAGGCCTGGGCGCGCTCTCGGAGCTGCTCGGCTTGCCGCTCGGTTGGTATCACACCTTCGTGCTGGAAGAAAAATTCGGCTTCAATCGCGCCACCTTCGGCACCTTCGTGAAAGACACGCTGAAGGGGTGGGTTTTGGGATTGATTATCGGTGGCGCATTGATGGCCACGCTTTTCTGGTTCCTGCTTTCGGCCGGAGAAAGTGCTTGGATTTGGGCATGGGCATTTATGTGCTTTTTCCAAATCGTGGTGGGATTCTTGGCGCCCATCGTGATCATGCCGCTTTTTAATAAGTTTGAGCCGCTAGCGGCGGGTGACCTGCGGTTAGCGATTGAGGCCTACGCTAGAGGGGTTAACTTTAAATTGCAGGGAATTTTCACGATGGATGGCTCGAAGCGCTCTTCGAAGGCCAATGCCTTTTTCACCGGCTTTGGCCGTTTTCGCCGGATCGTATTGTTCGACACCTTGGTGAGCCGCCATCCCACGAATGAGTTGGTGGCGGTATTGGCCCACGAAGTAGGGCATTTCAAGCGCGGGCATATTCTGAAGCAGATCGCGCTTTCCTTCGCGGTTTTTTTGGGGTTGTTCTGGCTTCTTTCCCTGGTGATCAATAATCAGGTAACGATGGCGCATCTCCTGGGGTTCGCCGAGCCCTCCCTGCACGCGAGCCTCACGGTGGCTTTTCTCCTCTACGCTCCCCTTGGCCTCCTAGTTTCTTTGGCATTCCAGATTCTCTCCCGGAAATATGAATTCGAGGCCGACGAGTTTGCGCGAGAAACTACCGGGGACGGCTCGGCCTTGATCGAGGCGCTGAAACGCCTGAGCGTGGAGAGCTTATCTAATCTGAATCCGCATCCCTGGAAAGTATTTTTGGATTATAGTCACCCGCCGGTGACCCAGCGGATTGCGGCGCTGCGAGCAAAAGCCTGATATTTAGGCCTTTGCAATCGGTAGGTGCATGAAAAAAGTTGTGCCGGCTCCCGCGGCGCTTTCCACGGTGACGCTTCCGCCGTGGGCCTCTACGATTCCGCGCACGATGGTCAGGCCTAATCCCCATCCTTGTTTTCCGCTTTTTTCGGCTTTTTTCCCGCGGCTGAATAAACTAAAGAGCTTATTTTTTTCGTCCACGCTTAGGGGTTCACCCTCGTTGGTCACCGAAACGGTGGCAATTTTTCCGTCCGGGCTGAGCTTGGCTCCGATGAAAATTGGCTTATCTTCTTTTCCGTATTTTACCGCGTTGGTGCAGAGGTTTTCTACGGCTCTCCGCAAGTACTTGCAGTCCCAATTTCCCTGAATTTCGAGATTGGTCCGCAGAACGAAGCGATTTCCGTGCACGGTGATCAGGTCTTCGATGGTACTCTGGAGAAATTCTTTCAGCCTACAAGCCTCTCGCTGGAGGGGTAGCGATTGGCCGGCGCTGATGCGATGGGCATCGAGCAAATCCTCGATCATTTGTTCCATACGCTGGAGGCTATCGATCGCTTTGCGTCCCAGTTTCTCTACGCCTTCGGGATTGGTTGGTTGCCGCACGCATAATTGCATACTCATGGTGGCGGCGGCTAAGGGGTTACGCAGATCGTGGGCCATCGCGGACACGAAGCGCTGGCGCAGCTCTCTTTCCTCGTGAAGACTGTGCACGGCTTCTTTGGCTTCGCGGTAGAGTTGTGCATTTTCGTTGGCCACTTTCGTTCGCCGGGAAAGGGCCCGATCCATGATCGAGCTTCCGAGGGCCAGGCCTAGGATGGCCAAGGTGGTGGAAAGAACCGCGACGGTGAGGCCGGATGAATTTGCCAGGGGCTCCGAGCCAAGAGAATACGTGGTGTCCGAATGGATGAAAGTGGCGGCTGCCATCCCCGTATAGTGCATTCCGGCAATGGCCACTCCCATGATTGCGCTAGCTATCAACTGGCGCCAATGCCCTTCGGAATCGTCTCGCAAGCGGATGGAAACCAGCAGGGCCACGAAGGAAGCCACGAGGGCGATGAGAATGGAGAGAGTCACGAGCAGCGCGTTCCACTGAATCGTGGCCGCCATGCGCATGGAGAACATGCCCACATAATGCATTCCCGCGATCGCGCCGGCCATGAAAGTGCCTCCGATTACGACGGAAATAACGAAAACTTTCGGGCGGCTCACCACGTAAAGCGCCACCGCGGAGGCGCCGATGGCAATCAAGATGGACAAAATCATCAAGGGAATATCGTAGGCCATGGCCATGCCGGGCATTTCGGAGGCCAGCATTCCCACAAAATGCATGCTCCAGATACCGATCCCCATGGCGAGCGCGCCAAAGGAAAGCCAAACCGTTCTCGCGTGGCCGCGCGCCTGGGTGATGCGGTTCGCTAAACCAAGCGCTACATAGGAGGCGAGGATAGCCACTAGTACCGAGAGGGTTACGAGGGCGGGATCGTAGCGGATTTCCATTACCATAGGGCTTGGATTTACCATGAAGTCCGGAACGGAATAAGCTTATTTTTGCTGCTTATTTATGATTACAAAAATGTTTAGTGACAGATTATTTGGCGAAGGCTGGGCCAGATTTTCTTTTCCATTTCGGCCGCGATTTTTTCGTTGCCGTAGCGCAGGTAGTGGCGCGGATCGGAGTAGATTTCGTGGCCATCGCCATCGAAGATTTTCGAGAGGTCGTGCCAGTTATTATTTTTTTGATGCGTGAACGCCAATTCCGTTCTCACTTCGTCGTAGAAAGCCTGGGCACGGCTTTGGAAAAGCGGCCAGGCACTTTCCCGGATGGTAACGGATCTTCTTTCTAGCTCAGCCCTTGGTGCCACGCGTTGGTCGGTGGCCTGGGTGGGCTGGAAAAAGAAATAATGCTTTACCCCTAGCGAGCTGGCGATACCGTCGGCTAGGGCGATATTTCGCAAAAAATGGGCAGAAGTCCGTTCCGTCCAGCGGGGGTTCAGTCCGGCGCTGAATTTCGGCGCAAGCGAAGTCGGATTTTGTTTCTTAAATAAAAGGGGCAGCCAGATCGAAACTAACTTTTGGGTGGCGGGCATCCAGGAGGAAAATAAAACTTTGTCGGCGATGGGAGAGTTCATCCAGCTGCGGTGGTAGTCGATTTCGAAAGAGCCGGATGGCTTGCCGATCACCCAGGCTTCATTGATGCCGCTCAGCTGAATCCAGGCCACCGGCTTATACCAAGAGAGTTCGCTGCTGAAATAATTCAGTTCCATGTAGGAGTTGTGGCCGGCCACGCCGGCGTTTACGACGCGAAAATGGGGAGTGGTGGAGCTGCTTTCGCAGCGGCGGGCTAAACGGGCGGCCAGCAGGGCGGGAATGGTATCTTCATTTTTATCCACGCCCCAGCCGACCACGGGGGAGCCGCCCGAAATAAAGATGAGGGGAGTGTCTTTGGGCACGAGCTCGGGATCGGCGGGGTCCGAATTGTTTTTTACGAAGCCTTCCGGACCTACCAGCAGCCTTTTTTCGCCCTTAGGGTCGAGCACGTCGAAGGAGCTTCTGATGGATCCGGCCGCATTCTTGAACCCAAAAAAAGGAGAAAGCACGAAATCCGATTTCTTGGTTTGGTCCTGGTAGAGAAAGCCGAGCCGTTTGGCCAGCACGCCCACGGGAGGCCTTTTTTCCATGGGGACCCAGTCTTCGTAGAAAGCGAACTGGAGAACGAGCGCGAGGAGGAACGCCGCGGCTTCCAACGCAAGAATGGAAAATAGAGTCAGAGAAAGGATAAAAAAGACCTGGCGGATTCGCATTCGAGGTTCAGTGTTATCTTTTTTTAGTTTGGGCGCAAGCGAGCAGAAAATCAGTTTGAGTCCCGCCTTCGATTCTGCCTCCGCTAACTGAGAGAGGGAATCACAGAAACAGGTACCGAGTTCAGGACCCAAACCGCGAAAATAAAGGGGGCCCAAGCGTTTGGTGGTTGATGGAGGGTTGGACGCTTGAGCCCTGAGGGAGCATGAAAACTATTTGTATGGCCGTAGTACCTAACTAGGCTGCTTCTCCGTGTTTGCGGACGGGGGAGCAGTTACGTCTGCGTGAATTGGCTGGAATTCCTGGTTTAAATGCGACAAGTACAGGAAGGATAAAAGAAAGAGGAGAAACCCGACGTAAATCTCTTTCTTAAATTTCCTTCCTGTACTCATCGCCACGCCTTTTCATTCCATTCGTTTCAACGTTTCCGTTGTCCTGTTTCCAGGAAGGGAAGCGATTAAGCTTCCATGTGAACGACAATATCGGGGGGAGGTTAAAACGAGATGAAAAGCGTATTAATTCTTTTTCATCTCTACTTGGAAGGCTTTTCCGGGAGAATTGTCCTGAATAATCGATATGTTACCGCCATGAAGCTCGGCAATGCGCTGGGCGATAGTAAGCCCTAAACCCGTTCCTGACACGGTGCTCACAAGCAAGTTCCCTCTTTCGTAGCGTCGGAAAAGACGTTCGGCGGTTTCCGGGTCGATGGCGTCGCCGAAATCGCGGATCTGGGTGACCACGCGGGTGGCCTCGTTGATCACGCGCACTTCGATGGGAGTGCCTTCGGGGGAATATTTGATCGCGTTGTCTACGAGATTCCTAAACATGGATTGTAGAAGGTCGGAGTCGCCGTCCACGAGGAAATCGTCGGCGGAGGTGCCTTCGGTGCGGTCGTCGAGATCGAAGCGAATGGAGATATTTTTTTTATTGGCGAGCACTTCGAATCGTGCCACGCATTCTACGACTAGTTCATCCACGCGCAGCTTACGCATGGTGAGGGAGCCGGCGCCGGCATCGATCTTCGCCAGCAGCAGGAGATCATCGAGGAGGCGAGACATATGATGCAGTTCCTGAGAGGCGGAATTCACCAGCGCCGCTACCTCCTCCGGAGAGCGGGGCTTGGAGCGGAAGACGTCGAGCTCGCCGCGGAGAATGGCGAGGGGGGTTTTCAGCTGGTGGGAGGCATCGGCGATAAAATTCTCGTGGCTCTCGAAGGCGCGCTCAATCCGGCCGAGCAATCCGTTGAGCGTAACGGTGAGGCGGCGAATTTCGTCTTCCGTATTGGGCTCGGGCAGGCGCTGCGAAAGATTGGAAGGATTCAGCTGCGAGGCTTTCTTGATGATCCCCCGCACGGGCTCAAGCGCTTTATTGGCCACGTAAAGGCCGCAGACGGCGAACAAGATCAGCGCCATCGGAACGCCGATCACGAAGAAGAGGATCAGGCTGGCCGCCTCACGCTCGAGCAGGGTGAGAGGCACGGCGATCTGTAGGATGAACACGGGTTTTCCCCGCCGAATCATGTAGGTGATGAGGCGATAGCTCTCCTTGGGCAGGGCTTCCTTGATGTTCTTCAGTTCGCTGGGGCCGAGCGTGCGGTAAGTATGGCCGCGGCGGAATACTTCCTGCCAATCCTCGGTGTAAAGCGGGAGGTAGGCATTGCCGAGGTTTTCAGAAGGATTGATTACCTGGCCTTCGAGGGAAACCACCTGGGCGAAGGATTTTCCTAGGGAAAAAGGAAAAACTTTTTCTTTCGAGTAAAGAGCGTTCGGCGTGAAAACGAGATCGCCGAAAAAATCGACGGTAATGGAGCGGGAAACGTCTACCGCGTGGTTATAGAGCGCAAAGTCGAATTCTTGCTGGTGATTACGCACGAAAACTTGGTAGAGCACGCTGCAGAATACCGCGAGCGTGACGGCGAGCAGGCCGAGATAAAGGGCCGTGAGGCGCATGCGCAAGCTATAGACGAAGGGCTTAATCTTCGCGAAGTACATAGCCGACGCCCACGATCGTATGGATCAGGCGTTTCTCCTCTTTTTGCCCCAGTTTTTTCCGCAGCATATTCACGTACACGTCGATCACGTTGGAGTCGGAATCGAAGTGCACGTCCCAGACGTGTTCTGCGATGGAGGTGCGGGAAAGCGGCTTATTAGGATTGCGCATGAAATATTCGAGCAGCGCGAACTCCTTGGCGGTGAGATCGAGCTCCCGCCCGGCGCGCTGCACTTTCCGCTTCACGAGATCGAGCTCGATCTCGGCAAAACGGATCACGGTGCTCTTCGTGTCGCTCTGCCGGCGGAGCAGGGCGCGCACCCGGGCGAGCAGTTCGTCGAAGGAGAAGGGCTTGGTCAAATAGTCGTCGGCGCCGGCGTCGAGTCCGCGTACCTTATCGCGGGTGCCGGAAAGCGCGCTCAGGAAAAGAATCGGGCCGGCATAACCCTCGCGGCGGAGATTGGTGGCGGTATCGAAGCCGGTTTGGTCGGGAAGCATTACGTCGAGCACGATGCAGTCGTAGATGTTTTCGCTGGCGAGGGCCTCGGCGGAGGTACCCGTGGCGGCGTGGTCCACGGAATAGCCCGCTTCCATCAGGCCCTTTTTTAGAAAGCCGGCCATTTTCTTTTCGTCTTCCACTACGAGCAGTCTCATGGCTGGGGCTCCCCAATCTCGGTTCCTAGATCCACCAGAAATTTCTCCAGCACGGCGGTGCGGCGGGCGGCTTCTTTTTTCCCGAGCTCGGTATGAAACGAGGGAGTGAGGCGAAGCAGTTTCGTGAAAAAATGGTCTACCGAAAAAGCTTTATCGTCGAGGGGGCGATTTTTCGCCCAAGGGTCTTCGGGATTGAAATAACGGGCGCCCATGCGAACGCCGGTAGAGAAAACCCGCATCAAGCCGATCGCGCCCACGGCCTCGAGGCGATCAGCGTCCTGCAGGGCTTTACCCAGTGGAGAGGCGGGAATAGCTCCCCGGCTGAAGGAATGATCCCGGATGGCTTCCGTGACGCGAGTAATGGCTTCGGAAGAGAAGCCCGATTTTTCCAGGAGGGGAACCGCGGCTTTAGCCGAAAACTCGCTGGCTTTCGCGCGATCGGGATGATCTTTGGGAATATTTACCAGATCGTGAAGGAGGGCGGCGGCGGCGGCCTCTTCGCGCTCCACGGCGGAGCCCGCTAATTCCATGGTCCAAAGACCGACCCGGAGCAAATGGGCGAGGTCGTGAGCGGAATCATCGCTGTTTTGCTGGGAAATGTGGTCGAGCAAGGGCTTGAGTTTCGGATTCTGCTGGATCCAGGCCAAAAGCTCGGAGCGGCTACGAAGCGCAGTCATCCAAAAGGGATACCGCAATCCCGCCTGAGTGGGAAGGGTGATTTGTTCGCTGGAATTATAGGGTTATTTGGCATATGAAAGGGCCCATGAAACCCAATATTCGCGTACTTATTTCCGAAGAACAAATCGCTAAGCGCGTGGCAGAATTGGCCGCGGAGATCAATGCCCATTATCAAGGGCGCGAGCTCACCATGATCTGCGTGCTGAAGGGCAGCTTCCTGTTTTTCGCGGATCTCGTGAGAGCGGTGAAGGTTCCCGTGAAAGTGGAGTTCATTTCTTGCTCGAGTTACGGCAACGAAAAAACTTCTTCGGGTGAAGTGAAATTAGCCCTCGACGTAACGGCACCGCTCGATGGCCGCGACGTTTTGATCGTGGAGGATATCGTGGACACGGGCCTGACCCTGAAATATATCCGCGATCTTTTTCAGGTGAGAAATCCCGCGTCGATCGCCTGCTGCTCGCTTTTGCAAAAGCCCGCGGCCCTCAAGGTGGACGTGAAGGTGGAATACGTAGGGTTTTCCATCGGCAATGAGTTCGTGATCGGATTCGGCCTCGATTACGCCCAGGCCTACCGTGAATTGCCGTATATCGGGGTGATGCAGGGGTAGGTCAGTTGGCGATTGGCTGTTTGCGGTTGGCGGTGGGAACGCGGAAATCGGAATCGGGCTGGATTTCGGATCCGATTCGGCAATCAGAATTCTTTTCCGAGAACAGAAGGCGGAATCAGATCCGCATCCGCTTTGTTTTAGCCGCCCACTGCTAACCGATAACCGCAAACGGCCAACCGACAATGGATTAAAGCGCCTTATGCGCCATGCTTTCAATCCGTCCCGCCTGCGTCACGATCACGTAATTCATCTTACGCTGCAGTTCCTTAATGGTGGCCGCTCCGCCGTAGGTTAAGCCCGAGCGTAAGCCACCCACGATGTCCGCGATGATGGCCTCTTCGTCTTCCCGGTAGGGAACGGTAACGGCCACACCCTCCGCGGTTTTCCATTCGGGAACTCCGCCTAAAAAATCCTGCTGCGCTTCGAAGCTCGCCATTCCGCGGTACTGCTTCGCTTTCTTGCCGTTCGCCTCGATTACCTTTCCTGGAGTGGGGCGAGTGCCGGCGAGCATTCCGCCGATCATCACGAAGTCGGCACCGAAGGCGAGAGCTTTCACCACGTCGCCGGGAGTGCGGATTCCGCCGTCGGCGATAATGGAGCGGTCGGCCTTTGCGCATTCTTTGATCGCCGTGAGATTAGGAACGCCGAAACCGGTTTTGATTCGCGTGGTACAAACGGAGCCGCCGCCGATTCCCACTTTGATGATATCGGCTCCGCAGGAGGCGAGGTAGTCGGCCCCGGCGTAGGTGGCCACGTTGCCGGCCATGAGGCAGGCGTCGGGCAGGAATTCGCGGAGGCGCTTCAGGGTTTTCCCCACGTATTTTCCGTGGGCATGGGCCACGTCTACGCAAAAATAATTTGCGCCCGCCGCGCGCAGGGCGTCGGCTCGTTCGAGATCCGCTTCGGAGCAGCCGATCGATACGAAGGTTTTATGGGAGCACTTCTTGAATTCTTCCACGTTTTGTTCAATCGAGAGAAAGCGGTGGAGCACGCCCATTCCGCCTTTCTCCCCGATGAAGTTTGCCATTCCGCTCTCGGTAACCGAGTCCATATTGGCGGTGAAAACGGGGAGATCGAGGCGTAGCTTGCCCGAGCGATCGCTCATCGAAATATCCACCGCGCGCCGGGACTCATGGCTATTATAGTTAGGAACGAGAAGCACGTCGTCGTAGGTAAAGGCTTGTTGGCTCATGGATAAGGGATTAACGCAGTTCGGCGAGTAAGGGAAGGGGTACTGCGGGGCGGCGTTGCCGTATATTGACGTTTCCGCCTTGGCCAAGTTACTGAGCTAAGATGAAATTCTTCTTTCTGCTTTTATTAGCCGTTCCCACCTTCGCGGCGGAATGGAAAAATGAGGGTGAAGCCGGGGTGATTATTTCTACCGGGAATTCGCGAGCCCAAAGCCTAAGCGCCAAGCAGGCGAGCGACTACGAATGGTCGGCCAACTCGGCGCATGTGAAGGGCAGCTTTCTCCAGGCGAAAAATCAGGGCCAGCTTAGCGCTCGGCGCTGGGATTTCGGGATCCGCTACGAGCGAGAGCTGAGCAGAATGTGGCGAGTTTTCCTGGGGCAAAGTCTCGAATCGGACCGCTTCGCCGGCTACCAGCAAAGATACGCCTCCGACTTGGGCGCGAAGCACTGGCTCTACCGCGTGGAGAAGGAGTGGGAGTGGTTTGCCGAGCTTGGCTACCGTTACCAAATGGAGAATCGCACGAATGGCTCGCGCGCCCGTGACAGTCTGGTGCGTACCTATACGGAAGCGAGCCGCAGCTGGAGCGAAACGGCCAGCTCTAAGCTTTGGTTGGAGTATTTACCCAACTTATCGCGCACGCGGGACTGGCTGCTCAATGGGGAATTCTCGAGTAGCTTCGCGCTGAACGCGGTGTTCGCGGTGAAGCTAGCGTACTTGGTTCGTTACGACAATGAGCCGGTGAATGCGAAAAACACCGATACGACGTATACCACCGCGCTCGTGGCGAAATTTTAGGCGGTTTTTTTCTTGGTTACATTGCGCTCAATTGCCTGGCGAAGTGCGGAGAGCGTGACGGGCTTTGAGATATAATCATCCATGCCCGCGGCAAGGTATTTTTCCCGGCTTCCGGAAACCGCATCGGCCGAGACACCCACGATTGGTAAGGACGAAAAGGAGAGGCCTTTGCTCTCGCGAATCTTTTTCGCCAGCTCGATGCCGTCCATTTCCGGCATATGCCCATCGGTCAGGATCAGGTCGAATTCCTCTCCCGCGAGAAGAATATCCATCGCCACTTTTCCGTTGGGTGCCTCCCGCGAGGGGTGGCCTAAATGATCAAGCATCCGGCGCACCACGAGGAGATTGGTTTCATTGTCCTCCACCACCAGCACGCGCAGAGGTTCGCCTTGCACGGGCACCTTGCGCACGTAGGTTGCTAGTTTGGCTAAGGGCATAGCGGGGGATAGGAGCGGCAGAGTGAACCAAAATTTCGAGCCCTTCCCCTCCATGGAAGTGAAACCGATCTGCCCGCCCATTAGCTCCACGAGCCGCTTGCTGATGGAGAGACCGAGTCCGGTGCCGCCGTACTGGCGAGTGGTGGAAGAATCGGCTTGCTGGAAAGCCTGAAATATTTTTTCGCGGACCTCTTGGGGAACGCCGATGCCGGTGTCGCTCACTTCGAAGCGAAGCCCGCGCTCGTGTTCCAGCACGCCAACGGAAATACCGCCTTCGCCGGTGAACTTGATGGCGTTGCCGATGAGGTTGGTAAGTATTTGGCGGATGCGGCCGGGGTCGCCGAGGTACTCTTTGGGGAGATTTTCCGGGATGGAGACGGATAATTTCAAGCCGCGCTTCTTCGCGGAAAAATCGAGGATCGAAACCGAACTTTGAATGCATTCCTCTAGGGAAAAAACGGTGTTTTCTATTTCGAGCTTACCGGCCTCCACTTTGGAAAAATCGAGGATATCGTTCAAAATGCGCAAAAGTGAATCGGCGGAATTCTTAATCCGAAGGGCGTTGTCGCGCTGCTCTTCGTCGAGGCTGGTTTCCAGCAGCATCCACGACATTCCCATGATCCCATTGATCGGGGTGCGGATCTCATGCGACATATTTGCTAAAAACATGGATTTCGCTTTGGTGCTGGCTTCGGCCTCTTCCTTGGCGCGGGTCAATTCCAGCTGCTTGGCTTGTTCTTCGATGGCCATCTTGCGGGCGGTTACGTCGAGGGTCATGCCCACGAGCTCAATCACTTTTCCGTTTTCGTTTTTTACGGGGGTGAGCACGGTTTCCAGGTAGCGGCCGCTGAAGTAGCTGGCGTAGCCGCAGTCGTTTCCGTTTTGGGCGGTGCGCACGCTTTCGAGAGTGGCGGGATCATTTTTCATCAAATCAAAAATCGATTTGCCCACAAATTGCCCGGGTTTCAGGCCCATCGCCGCCAGCCCGTTGCCCTCCTGCAGCGTAAAAATTCCGTTTTCATCGGTGCACCAGAGAATCATTGGCGCAAAGTTTACCATGCGCTGCACCCGATCCTGCAGCTGACGGGTTTGCTGATCGAGCGCACGCTGCCCGGTTTCGGAATCATGGAGGCGCCTGGCAACCTTAATCACGGTGATTGCGAGGAGAATGGCGCCGCCGGTAGTGCGAATCAGGGTGCCGGAATCGGCGTCGAACCAGCCCATCTTTTCCCCGCTGATCACGATCCAATTCAGTACGGGCGGCATCACGATCACGATGGCGAGTAGGCGCCGGGCGGTCATCCCGCTCGGGCGATCGTTCCAGAGAACCTTGGCGATCCCCTCCGAGGAATTGTGGCTAAAGTGGGCAAGGGAGAGGAGCCCGAAGCTAATGGTAGTATGCAGAGCCATCTGCGTATAAGCCGCCAGGCCGAACGTCGTATTAATCCCGCAGATATAAGAAACGAAAGCCTGGAAAGAAATGATGAATACGATCGAATCGATGGCTTGAGCGAAGGTGAAATATTTTTTTCCGGGCTTTTCGGCGAGAAAAATCGCCGTGGCTAATAGAACGAAATTTATCGCGGTGATGGGGGCTAAACGCCCGGGCGGAAAACGGCCGCTGATTCCCGCAGGATCGAGAAAGAGCAGTTCATCGATCCCGAGATTCCAGTGAGCGTAGTATTCGCAGAGAGTAATGGCGCCGATCGCCGCACCGAGAAACGAAAAGGCGCAGGCAGTATAGTAAGATTTTGGGCCAGGGTTGCGGCCGAAGAGAAAGATCGCCGAAGAAAAAAGCAGGAAGCCGAGGGCCGTATTGGCTTTCATGGTGATATAGCCCGGCAGCACGGTTTTTAGGATCTCAATTTCCAGCGCCCACCCGGCCAGCACGGCTATCGCAAGCGCCGCCGCGAGCGAGCAGAATAGAAATTGAAGGCGCCGGCGACTGTTTTCCATCCTGGTATATATCGGAGAAAAGCCTGCTTTTACTTAGGTTTTAACCATTTCTTCGCCAATACCGGTTGCCGTGGGCTGGTATCGGGGGCGTATATATAGGAGTTCCTATGGAAATATTTCGTTTTGTTTACAAATGGGCTCCGCGTTTCTTCGAGGATCACTCGGGATCGTAGGTAACGGATTGGTAATATTTGCGAGAAATCCCCGTCACAGCTATGGCCGATGATGGTTATATGGGCAACGGAAGGTGAGAGGGGAAACCGCAGATGGCGAGTAAAAGAATACTGGTGGTAGACGACGAAGACATCCTGCGCAAAGGGCTATGCACGCTTTTCACGAAAGCCGGGTACGACGTGCTTTCGGCCGCTAGCGGTAACGAAGCGCTCGCGATTCTCGAGGTGGAAGCAGTGGACATAGTATTGACTGATGTGAGGATGCGCGACGGTGACGGGATCGATCTCATTAAATGTACCAAACGTCGGGATCCTTTTTTGCCGGTAATCATCTTCATGAGCGGATTCGCCGATCTCTCGCTGGAAGAGGTATACGACCTCGGGGCTACCGCGATCCTTTCCAAGCCATTTGAGCGGCAAGACCTGCTACGCGTAGTGGAGCGTTCCTTAGACGTGGGATTCAGTAACAAAATAGAGAGCAATGGCGACGGCATGGTAGAGATCCACGCCAATCTGCCGGAAAATTCCATCGGCCGCGGAGGCTTTCAGGTGGAATTTGGCCCCGCTCTCCGCATCGGGGCCGATGTGGACTTCCAGTTGGGAGTGGACTTTGGCGAGCAATGCCTGAAACTCGAGGGAAGAGGCGTGGTGCGCTGGGTGAGGCGTGGGCATAGCGGCCAAATTTTTGCGGGGGTGGAGATCATTTACCTGGCTCCGGAGAGTAAATTACTTTACGGCGCCTGGCTGAACGTGAAACGACCAGTTTCTTATATCCCTAAAGCGGCTTAGCTAGCGGGGAACGTCACCGGAGGGATGGGGGCCTTGGAGAGACGGTAGCCTAGCCCGTGCACGGCCTTTATCTGGAAGTCGCTAAGATTGATTTTTTTTCGGAGCTTGCTCACGTGCATGTCCACCGTGCGATCGAAAACCTCGGAAGCATTGTCCCAGACGGCGATCAGCAATTGCTCCCGGGAAAAAACCTGGTCTTCGTGGCGTAAGAGGTGGAACAGAAGCTTAAACTCTACGGGGGTTAGGTCGATCGGAATTTCCTGGCCCTCGTTCACCACCGAAACTTTTTGCAGAGAAACACTGAGCTTTAGGTTTCCTTTACAGAGGGTCATTTCTTTCTGCCGACGCTCGCTGATGAGCTTGAGGCGCGATTCTACTCTTGCCTTAAGGCGCGGCGGGTCGATGGGCTTGGCGATATAGTCTTCCGCGCCGAGGGAAAATCCCATGACTTCATTCGGGGTGTCGGATCGGGAAGTCACGAACATCACCGGCGTGTCGGCGGTATGCTCTTGGGTTCGCAATTTGGCGTAGAAGGAGAAGCCGTCCCCGTCGGGCAGTGTGACGTCGAGCAAAATGAGATCGAAGTTTTGCTTCAGCAATTCGCGATCGGCATCGGCGAGGGTAAGCGCTTGCACGACACGGCAACTGCGGTCTAGAACCTTACGGACCACTTTTTGGTGATCATCTTCGTCGTCGACGATCAAGACTTTATATTGCACCTGAAAAGTATATGGGAAAATGTTTTGTGTTCAATAAAATTGGGCTTTGAGCACTATTTATCGACGAGGAGTTGTTGGTTTTGTGATGGCGCATTGCGTGAGGTTAGCGAAAAATCACCAGACGGAATTTTGGCGCAGCCATAAATTATTTACTTCTGCGTAGGGCCGTATAGAAAACCCCATCGGCGGGGTAGGCGCAGGCTCGCTTGAACAAGCGCGAATCGCCGGGCAATACGTAGGTTTTTGCCCACACGAACCCATCGGCGCGAATTTCTAGTTTCGGATTGCTTTCCAAATAAACGATGCCCCCGGCATCGAATTGCCCGCACTCCACAGAGTTTTTCTTCGTAGGGAGATTCCGGACCCGGCGCATTTCCGTGAGCTTGACGCGCTTGATGGTGCTGCCGATGTTGGGCGGTAACGAGGCGATCCAGTTCGCCGTGAGCTTGAGAATAGCGGCGCCCTCGGCGGTGCCGAAAAATTGGGCCGAGCCTCCCGGCGGCATAGGCGGCGTTTCGCCGCTCTGGGAAATGGCCGCGTAGAGTTTGCTTAGCTCCGGTTTTCCGGGATTGATCCACTCGTTCTTGACGAAAAAATCGAGATTCGAGTATTTATCGAGGGTAATATCTTTTTCCTCAAAATTTCCGTGGCAACCCGCGCAGTATTTTTGGGTGAGATTCTGCTGAATTTTCACGTATTCGCCGCTGGCCTGGGCATTGCCGGCCAAATAATTTCTCCACGCGAGCAACTCGATCCGCGGGTCCTTCTGCGTAGAATTGGCGGGATCGCAGTCCGCCGTTTTTTGCGGCTCATCGGAGCGGGCCAAGCGCACGACGGTACGATTCTCTTTGTCTTCGGCGATCCAAATAGATCCATCGGCAGCCACCGTGAATCCCACGGGAGCGCCGCGGGGGCGCAGGCCGGGCTGAGCGTCCCAGCGGCTGATCACCTCGGTATAGGGAGCGAAACGGTCGGCCCCGCCGATTGGGTTGAAGGCGCGGGACACCGGGCAGCCGCCTTTGGTATCGAAGGCATAGTTAAGCCCGGCGGAGGTGGAAGTAGTGCGCGGGCGTCCTTTTTCGTCTACGTCGTAGGCCACCAGGCGGTGCCCGGTGGGCTGGTAGCCGTGCCAGGTCATGAGTAGTTTTCCGCTCAACGATTTATCGAACATCGCGCCTTGGTAGTAGCCAGCGTGAAGCGGGGCCACGTGGGGCGGCATGAGCGCGTGGGGGGGCTGGTATTGGCCGGGCTCTTTGGGCGCCTTGAGGCTGCAGTCCACGGGCTTATCGAAGCGCTTACGCAGTGGATCGGTGGCATTTTCGCCGAAACGCCATTCGGGAGAGACGCCGTGAAAATCGAAACAGTAAGGCCAGCCGTAGTGGAAGCCGGGATTGCGTGGTTCGATTACGTTGATTTCTTCGTAGGGCTCTTCGAGCTCCGGAAAGTCGCGGCCATTTTCTCCCTGCACCAGGGTGCCCGAGGAATGCACGGCCATCGCCATGGAATTGCGCAGGCCCGCGGCCGTGAGCTCCATGACGGTGATCCCGCCCGTGGGAATGGTTTTCAGCTTGGCACCGGGAATCCGATAGATGGCGCCCATGCCCTGCTCGGTGTCTTCGGGGCAGTTTGCGTAGTTTCCTTCGTTTTCCTTCACGTAGCAGTGATCGGTGGGGGCGCCGGTATTCAAAAAAAGATCGTTATTGCGGGCGTCGAAAGTGAACTGGGTGAGCGGGTGCATGTCTCCCTTGGGGCGGGGAAGGTGATCGATCACTAGTTCCCAGGCGCCCATTTTTCCGGCCGTGAAGCGGAAGCGGGAGATGCGATTCGTTTCCCCGAGATAAACGAAGCCGTCGGAGTGAAACACGAGTCCATGCGGCTTATTTAGTCCCATTTTTAGCGGGGTGAGGCCATACTGCCCGGCTGCGTCTGGCTTCAGCCAGTAGAGTGCGCCGTTGTTTTCCTTCCAGCCGCCCATATCCACGAGGAGGAATTCCTTGGTTCCGGGGATTTCCTGCAGCGTACGCGGCATCACGAGGGGTTTCTTCGTGCCCGGGTTCACGGCGCGGTCGCGCGGAAGCACGAGCCCGAGGCAAGTGCCGGGCATCGTTTCCACCTGCAGGCGGGGAAACCCGTCGCAGGATTTGTCTTTGGGGTCGTAGAGGTAGCCGCTCTTATCGAGGATGTTCTTACCGGAAGCGGGTAGGCGGCTCAGATTATTTTGCCAGCTGCATTGCGATAGAACGAGTAATGAAAATAACGAAAGAGCAATGTGCCGCATGAATTCCCCCAACGGGGAATCTATAATTCCCCCCGGCCTCTATTTTATTTCTCTCCGGCCGAAAGTCATGGGATTTCTGGGGGCCTTACCCTCTACTGTGTCAGAAGAGCTCTGGCCAGCCTTCGCGGAAAGATTTAGCCTAGTAGCAGGTGGTTTTTTTACGGAGGCTCCATGAAACTTTTTTCCTTACTTCTCTCTCTTCTTAGCGTTCACGCCGTTGCGGGTGAGGCACCGGCCGAAAAATTCGGCTTCGCGTGCAAAGCCGCTATGCCCACTACCAGCTTTATGCTGGAAGACCGCGGCGAGGAAATGGTGCTAAAGGTTCTTCACCATAACGGCACGGCTTATATGCCGATCCACGAAGGCATCATCGTTCCCAACGATATGGCGTACCTCGAGCGCAAGGCTAAAACGCTGCCGCTTCTTGGGACGGAAACCGAGTTCCGTTTTCCACGCAGCCGCTGCAAAACTTTCGGCGAAGGGTTGATCAGCTGCGCGGGCGGAGAGCGCCGTACTATCGGCGGGCTCGACGTGGAAGCGCTCAATCTCGTGACGGAAAGGAATACCCGCCAGATTTTCGACATGAAGTTTAGCTTCACGCGCGTGGTGCTTTCCCTGAATATCGCGGGTAGTCCTCCGGTGCAGGAAATGTCGATGAATTACTATAATGACGAATGCAAGTTCGACAAATAGGCAGACCAGCTGGCGTCTATTTACATTGCCCGGCGCCGGCATAGGCGCCCATGCGGCCGCAGAGGCTGCTGCTAGCCGAGCTCATGGCCTTATCGATCATCTGGGAGTAGGTAAGGGGCCCGGCGGGTTCAGTCTTGTCGGGCGCGGAAGATGGGTATACTGGCCTAGCTGCCGCCATGGCTCCGCCGCCTCCCGGGTTATAGATCGTAACCCCATTTCCGCCCGCGACGCTGGAGGCCACGCCGGTTGCCCCGCCTACCGGCATAGCGGCTCCGCCACCAAAAGCCGCCACGGGGCTCGCCGAGGCACCGGATCTTTCTTGTAAATTATTATAATTTATTTGCGCCGAAGCGGGTGCCCGGGCCGGATTGGTCTCCTGCCCCGCGGGCACGTAGGTGGATTCGGCGATCTGCCAGCCCACAGCGCCGCTGCCCGAGGTGCTTTCGGCCTGCTTGCCGGCCTCGAGGGCCGCGCCGTTAGTGCGAGCATAGTAGATGGATTCGGCGGTAGCTTGGCCGCTCAGGATCCGCGTGGCGGTTCCGCCGTCGATGGTGATCGCGGGCCGGGTATCGTTCGGGTAGAGCGCGAAATAGTCGGCGTATTCAAAAACCACGCCTTCCGCGGTTTCTTCTGCGTCTTTCTCCATTCGATCGAGCTTCCAGCCGGGGCTATTAGGAATGCTCTGCGCCTGAGCGGCGGCGGCAAGCAGCGAAGCGGCGAGAGCGATGGAAACGATAGAGCGCATGAAATCCCCCCGGATATCCTACTCTCTAGTATAAGCAATTTCTCTATGGCTGACCATTTAAATTAAGTAATATAAGTTGCTGATTTTAATTGATAATATCTTTAATCGTTGGCGGTTTTTAGGCGCTTAGAGAGGGTTTTCATCATCGCCATCGACCAGGCTGGTTTCGTGAAGAGCAGGCTATCGAATACGCTCAGGGGAATTTGGATGAGTTCGCAGCCTTCGAGGGCTTCCACATCGGCGGAGCGGGGATCGCCGTTGATATACGCCATTTCCCCCACGAATTCTCCCGGTAAGATCTCACCGAGCACGCTAACTTTTCCGTCTCGGGATCTGGAGGCGCGGAGCTTTCCTGACTTTACGAGGAAGGCCAATTCCGCTCTATCGCCTTCGAGGAACAAAATTTCTCCGGGCTGCAGCGAATGGATTTGAAAGCTTCCGCTGAACTGGTTGGGGCGATAATGGAGCGCGTGGCCCATCGCACGCAGGAAAGAAGCCTGCTGCACCGGGCGGGCGCAGATGTGGAGGCGCCCGCTGAGGATTTCCGGGGTATAGTTTTCGGGAATCGACGCCGTTGCCAGTACCACGATTCCCACTTGGATGCCGGGATCCTGCGAGACGGCATCGATGAGCTGGAGGCCGGTGCCATTTTTTTCCAGCTCTCCCGCCGTGGTTACCAAAACTTGGTGAGGAACGTTCTGCATTTTAAAAAGCGCGGAGCGAGCATCAGACGCGTGAGAGAGAATCGCATCGGGAAATGCCGCACGCAAGATGCCGAGCACCTGCTGCAAGTGCTTGGCGTCCGCCTCGGCTATCATGAAGTTTCTCGGGCTGCCCACTTAGCCATCCCCCCTAAATCGCCTGATTTATTAAGTATATATAAATACTATATAATCAATCGACCGATTTTCAGATTTTCTAAAAGAAATAGGAATGCGCGAACGGAGGAGTGGCTAAATTTAGTTATTGCCGCCCAGGCCTGCCCCCAGGTTTAGGGCTTACAGGGATTTTCTGCCATGAATTGCTGGACCTTGGCGAAGAAAGCGTTGCTGGCCGCGCACTGGGTGAGGTGCTCGGTTTCGTCGGCGCCGAGCACGGCGGTGGTGCCCTGACCCTCTACCGATACTCCCGCATTCGCCAAGCAAACGAGCCAGGCCTGGCCGCTATCGTCGAGCCGAAATACCGGCCCGCCCGATCCGCCGCGGCCGGCGTTGGCGCGCAGGAAAACGTGGTTGGCGTTGCCGGAAAAGATTCCCTTATTGGTCTTGATCACCTTCGCCTGATCGTCTACGTAGGCGAATTTCGCGTTGGGAGAAAGATCCAGATGGTAGCCGGAATGCACGAAGGTCTTGCCCACGAGCTCGCCGCCCTTGGTGTCGGCAATTCCCATCCAGCCGTCGCGGTTCCCCGACGCCGAATCCTCGAGCCGCATCACGGCCCAGTCCAGCGAACGGTCTTTGAGGAAATTTCCCTCGCCGGCCAGAACTTTATCCACGAAGTACGCCTTCTTTTCGAAGGGCGGAACGTAGGTGATCTGTTTTTCGTAGCTTCCGTTCGCGTCGCGGGCGCAGTGACCGGCGCTCATGATGTGGCAGGCGCTGACCCGCACGGCGGTGCAAAAGTCCGTGCCGGATTTCGCGTTGGGAAATAGGCGGCCGATGCCGTTCCAGGGGTAGCCCGCTTTCATCTCTTCGATCTTATGCCCGCCATAGAGCGCGGCGGTTTGCACTTTCTGGGGAAGGGCAGGGGGAATGCCGCTGAGATGGTCGATCATCGTTTCTATAGAACTTGTTTTAAACGACCCGGCCTTGCTCTTTTTCGTGCCGCAATCCACGCAATCGGCGGAAGAAGTTTTTGCGTGCGCAGGTGGGCCGGAAAGCGCCGCGAAAAATAGGAGTAAGGTTACGAAATAGGGCATCTACGGCTTATCGGGTAAGTGGCCGGTTTGCTTTAAATTTAGGGAAAGGGCCATTCCTGGGTGGACCGCTGGGCCGGATCGGGATCCACCGCTTTCCACCATTTCTCGTCCAGCTGCCGCTTGCCGCTGGGAAAGCCGGGGTTCACCGGGGCGTAGGGAAATAAATTTACTTGTTCGGCCATCGAGCGCAAACGAACGCCCAGCGCTTCATAGAGGAAAATTTCGTCCGGGGATTTCGTGGCCGCCTCGGCCCGGTTCAGAAATCCGGTGACCGCTCCGATGGCGGCGGCGATATTCGTTTTTTCTTTTTGGTCGAAGACCACGGGGCGCATCGACGCACCCGAGACTTTACACTCCGCAAAGTCGAGGACTTCGAAAGCCTTCCGGTATTCCGCGGCTGCTTTAGCCTTGGCGAGAAAATCCGGGAACGATTGGCAGCGGAAAAAATCGATTTGGTGAGCGGGGCAGGCGCTGGAATTGCCTTCTTCGCTGCACGTGAATGGGCCGGCGTCGTACATGGAGTATACGTGATTAATGTCCTGGAGGGCGTAGGAGTCGAGGGCGTCCTGGCTGTTTTTTGAGTAAGCCAGCTGCTCTGAAACGTAGATGAAACCGTGCACCTCGCAGGCGGCTTCTCCGGGCTGGCAGTTGGTATCTTTTTTCCGGATCGCGCCGATATCGCCGGGGGCGGGCTTTGCTCCATTGCCGATTTGCTGGCACATGCCGGAATTCATGAAGAAGCTCATCTCTTCATTGGAAGACATGCGCAGATAGGGCAGAAGATTTTTGGTAACGAGGGCGAGATTCCAGCAATTAGGCCCATCCTTCGCGGGATTGGCGCCTTGGTATTTTTTTACGTGCGCGGGCAAGCAGTTCTGCAAATCCATTTCGCAGAGCGCTCCCTTCTTACGCACGCGCCCGAAACGGCAGGTGGCATCCGTGCTTTCGGTCCATTGCCTCAGCGCTTTACTCTGCGCGGGAATGTCTTCGCAGGAAATACCGCTGAGGATAATGTGCCCGGCTTTGTTCTTGGAGATCTCGAGGGCCCCCGCATTTGCGGAAAGCAACGAGGCGATCACGAACCCGAGAATTTTATATTTCGAAAGCAATTTAGGCCCCGATCCGGTCTCGTTTTCAGGGGGAGGTTCTAGCGATTTTCGCATTTTTCGCCCATATTTCCCAGCGAATGAAGAGCTGCCTAGCCTTAGGCTACGCTTTTTTCGCCCTGGGGGTCTAGCAGCGGCAGCTCGAGCACGAGCCGGGTATTAGGGCAGGTGCGGTCCACGAAGATCTTACCTTGGTGGGCATCCACGATTCCCTTGGAAATGCTTAGCCCCAAGCCGGTGCCCTTGCCGATCTCTTTGGTGGTGAAGAAGGGATTGAAGATCTTTTGGCTAACCGCCTCGGGAATCCCGGCGCCGCTATCTGTTACCGCGAGCTGCAATGTTCCTGCGTGCGCGGTGGCGGAAATCTTAATCCATTTTTCCGGCAGGTTACTGATCGCGTCGCAGGAGTTATTGAAGAGGTTCAGCAGCACTTGCGAGAGCTGCACCCGGCGGCATTTGATGGATAGGTTTTCGGGCTCGATGGTTACGGTCACTTGAATGCCGTTGTTCTTAAATTTTTCTTGGCAGAGAGATAGCGTGGACTCCACGATCTCGATCACCCGGGTGGCCACGAAAGGATCCTGGCTGCCGTCGCGGGAGAAAGTGCGTAGGCCCTGCACGATGGCGCTGATCCGCGCCACAGTTTTGGTCACTTTTTGCAGCATCTCGAGGGCCAAAGAATTATCGGCTGCTTTCTCCTGGAGCACCTCGATTACCTGCTCATTGAGGAGGCTGATGGTGGCGAGGGGGTTGTTGATTTCGTGTGCCACGCCGCCGGCCATTTCCCCGAGGGCGGAGATTTTAGCCGAATTCAGCATCTTGGCTTCCGCATCGTGGAGGGCGGACTCGGCTTTTTCTTTTTGCTTAAGGATCCAGCCTAGGAGGGCAAGGTAGGCCACGAAGATCCCGAGCATGATCATGAGCTTCACGTGATCGTGGTGAATATTGCTGAGCAGGAGGGTATTTTGTTCATTCAGCTTATACCACTCCTCGCTTTCGAGCTGGTTGAGCTGGGCGCCGATACGGTCCACGTCGGCGGAGAGTTGGGAGGAGTCCGCCTGGCGCGCGAGGTATTTCGCGAGGGATTCCCTAAACTCGATTCCATTCTGCTGAACCACTGCCCGCATGTCGGTGAGGGGCTCGAACTTGGCGTTGGCGCCGATATTGGAGATCGGACGCTCGAGCGAGTCGGCGATGGTCTTTGCCCGGTCGAGGTAGGAGGGATCCTTTACCTGGTTAGCGGTAAGCGCCAAGCTCGTAGAGCGCTGAATAAGTAAATTTACCCAGAGGATGCTGCGTAAGTTTTGCTGCTTGTAGGCGGAGTGGCTCAGCGTCTGGTCTGTTTCCTGCGAAGAACGGCGCGCGCTCACCAGCATAAACACGGCAAAAGCTAGTCCAAGATAGTGAATGTAACGCATTACGCCGGTAGACCAAGTACGTAGGGCGGTATTCGTGATGAAGGATCTCAGCTGTCGCATACTGGCGTTTCGGAAAGGAGGCTTACCTTCTTGAATGGTAGTTGCCCACAATTGATCATTTACATAATGCCGTGCTCATTGAGATGCTAAAGGCCTGGTTGAAATGGCTAAATGGAGAGCCGCCTTTATGAAATCCAATCTATTCGTTTTTTTGGCTTTAATTTTCTTCGCCTCTCCCGCCAAGGCGGAAATCAATATTCACGGGTTCGGGGACTTAGTAACCTCCCAGAGCAATAGCGATTACGCCGTAAATAGCATTGGCAACCGGGGGAAAACGATAGGCTTCGACGAAGAAAGCCGGCTCGGGCTCAACCTAAGCTCAGAGCTGGGCGAAAAGCTGAGCTTCGCCAGCCAGATCGTGGCCCGCGGCGCCGGCGGCGGATATTATAACCTCCGGGCCGACTGGCTATTCCTTACTTACCGGGCCACCGAGCATTGGTCTTTCCGGATGGGGCGGCAAATTATTCCCGCGTTTATTTTTTCCGAGCAAACAGATGTCGGCTATACCTATATCTGGGCCCGCCTCCCGCACCAGGTTTACGGAACGTTTCCGGTAAAATCGGTGAACGGGGTTTCGGCTCTTTATACCGTATTTTTCGGCAAGGCCCAGCTCGTGGTTCAGGCATTCGCCGGCGGCGGCGAGCTAGTGCTCCCCGGCCTCAGCGCGGGGGGAGCGCCGAGCGATATCACCACCTCGGCCAACGCCCTGAAGGGGGCGGCGGCCACCCTCACGGTAAATGATTTTAAATTCCACCTTCACTATAATTCTTCCAACCATTCGAAAGTTTATTTCAGCCCCTCGCTTCCGTCCTCCGATTTGAAGTTTTTGCAGGTATTCACCGCCGGGGCGAGCTACGATTCCAGTAAATTTTTGGTGATCGCCGAGGGCATCCGCGCGCTCGGTAACAGCGGGATCCTGGATTCCACCACCGCTGGATACACAACATTTGGTTATCACGTAACTCCGGTATTCACGCCCTATATTTCCGGCGCCTGGCGCGATTCCATCTCTGCCACCATGAGTGGGCATCCGAGCGTGGCCGTACCTACGCCCAGAACCTATTTGACGAGCACGTATGCCTACAGCGGGGGCTTGAACTTCCGTCTCGGCCTCTCCACCGTATTGAAAGCCGAATTCATGCGCACCGGCTTCCGCTTCGTGGATAATAGCCTCAACTATCGCGTAAACACCGTAACCGCTTCGGCGGATTTCGTTTTTTAGGGAAAAGAGGGAAGCTTGCCTATCATTAAAAGAAGTTTTTTCTCTCTGTTGCTGGCGGGAATTTTTCTGGCTGCGGCTCAGGCCCACGCGCGGATCGACGTGATCGTGAATGCCGAAAATTCCGTCTCGCTCGATCAGGAGCGGGTGAAGAATATTTTTCTGGGAAAAATCCGCCAATTCGCGGAAGGGCTTACCGCCAAGCCGGTGGATCTGCCCGAAGGCGATGCCGTGCGGAACCTTTTTTATAAGAAATTTTTCGAAAAATCCGACATGGATATGAAGCTCTACTGGTCCACTACGATCTTTACCGGTGCCGGAACTCCTCCCCGCGCCCTAAGTAGCGAGAAGGAAATCTTGCAGTACGTGCGCGAAAATAAGGGCGGGATCGGTTACGTGAGCGGGGCCGTTCGCGATCCCGGAGTGCGGGTTATTTTTTCGGTGGATTAGGGTACAATTCCTCGGAGGTGGCCCATGATCCCAACGGCAAAGTCTTTCGTACTCTCTTTTCTAATTCTTATCCCCACGTTTTGCTTTGCGGGCGTCGACGGACGGCCTTGCTCCAAACTCGTGGGAGTTTCGCCGATCGTGACCAAGATCGCGCGAAACCACGCGGATCTTCCCGGTTTGGCCGCGAAGGTGAATAAAGGGGAGGTAGATTTCCGCAGTGCCTGCATCTATTACCAAACCCACAAAGAGAATCCCGCGGCGATCACCAATATGCGTTCCTCGCAGGTGGGCTTAGCTACGCTCGCCAAAGACTTCCGCGAAAAAATCAAAGCCACGAAGGCCGACGTGGAAAAAGCCCTGCCCGGGGCGCGACTGCTCGAGATGAAGGAATGCGTGCAGCAGCTCGAAGGGTTTCAGCCCCAGCTAAAGGCCTACGAAGCGAAGATTCCGGGTGACGCCAGCTATAAATGCGATTAGGTCTGGCTAGCTAGAATTACTTCAATTTCGCGATCAGCGCGTTAGCTCCTTGCGGATTCTGTTTGGCTTCCAGCAATGCGCTCAGCATCAAGGGCACCACAATGGTGGCATCCGATTCCACCACGAACATGGGGGTGTTCTGGGTGAGTTTATCCCAGGTTATTTTTTCATTCGGCGTGGCGCCGGAGTAGGAACCATACGAAGTGGTGGAATCCGAAATCTGGCAGAAGTAAGCCCAAGGCTTCACGGGTTGGCTGAGATCGTATTTGATCGAGGGCACCACGCAGATGGGGAAGTCGCCCGCGATGCCGCCCCCGATTTGGAAGAATCCAACGCCCTTGCCGGAGCTCATCTCGCGATAATCGTCGTAGAGCTGGCCCATGTACTCGATGCCGGATTTGGCCACCGAGGCTTGGCATTCGCCCGTTTTCACGTACGACGCAAAAATATTGCCGAAGGTGGAATCTTCATAGCCGGGCACCACGAGGGGGAGTTTGGCCTTGGCCGCGGCGAGCAGCCAGCATTCATCCGGATTGCCTTCGAAGATCTTGGAATCGATTTTCTGGATCACCTCGTAAAAATACTCGTGCCAGAAGCGGCGCGTGCCCTTCGTGGAGGCTTCGGTCCACATCGGCACGATATATTTTTCCACGGCGCGGAACGCTTCGTCTTCGGGAATGCTCGTGTCGGTTACCCGGCGCATGCGCTGCTCGAGGATTTTGGTATCGTCCTCTTTGGTCATGTAGCGGTATTCGGGGAAGTCTTTATAGCTATGGTGCGCCACCAGGCGGAAAAGCGACTCTTCTAAGTTGGCGCCCGTAACGGAGAGGCCGTGGATCAATCCGGCGCGGATGGCAGGAGCGAGGGTGATCCCCAGCTGGGCCGAAGACATGGCGCCCGCTACCGACCAATACATCTTCCCGCCGCCTTCGATATGTTTCCAGTAAGCGAGGGTGGCGTCGCGCGTGGCCCGCGAATTGAAATTTTTATAATTTTTTAAGAGAAACTCTAGGATTGGAAGATTTTGCGTCATGGGATTTCCCTACCATGCTTGATTCTCTAGGGACAAAAATAAAAAATCCGACTCAGCCAAAAGCTAGGTCGGATTTTTTAATGGTGGACGCTAACGGGATCGAACCGATGGCCCCCTGCTTGCAAAGCAGGTGCTCTACCAACTGAGCTAAGCGCCCCCTGAAACTTCGGAAAACTTATGCGAAATCGGGCCTGAGTTCAAGGAATTCTCGCGGCCCACTAAATGGTATAAATCCAACGCGCCGAGTAAAGGCTCACTGAAAGTTCTTAGGCAGCACGGCTTCAGTGGTGTCGTTTTCTTTCAGCCACTCCACGTATTGGTCCACGCCGTCTTCGAGTGCGATGAAACTGGACCTATAGCCCGCCTCTCGCACGCGGCTCATGTCGGCCTCGGTGAAATACTGGTAGGCCTTGCGGAACTGGGGCGGGGTTTCGGTCCACTCGATCTGCACGGGCTTATCCAGGGAAACGAAAATCGCTTCCACGAGATCGCGGAAGGTGCGGGCTTTGCCGGTGCCACAGTTATAGAGGGCCGAGGGTGGAAGTTTTTGCATAAAGAAACGGATCAGGTTCACGATATCGTGCACGTGGATGAAATCACGGCTTTGCTCACCGTCTTTCACCGCTTCGTTATGCGATCTGAAAAGCTTGCAGGCGCCGGTGCGCTGGATTTGGCGGAAGGAGTGCAGCACCGCCGAGGCCATGCGTCCTTTGTGGCCTTCTTGGGGGCCGTAAACGTTGAAAAACTTCAGGCCGTACCAGTGGGGCGGGGTACGCCCGGCCTTCACTTCGCCGTGGGCCCAGAGGTCGAAGTCTTGCTTCGATTGCCCGTAGGGATTCATGGGCTTTAATTTCTCGGCCGTTTCCCAAGAATCTGAAAATCCCGCTTCGCCGTTGCCGTAGGTGGCACCACTGCTCGCGTAGATGAGGGGAACTTTATGCTCGGTGCACCAGTTCCAGATTTTTTTCGTGTATTCCACGTTCCATTCGTCGAGGAAATCTTTGCGGGTTTCGCCCGTGTTCGTGCAGGCCCCGAGGTGGATCACCCATTCGATTTTTTCGCCGGGAGGAAGCAGCACGTGTTCCTTCGCTTGAGGATTTCCGGCCGGAGCCGCGGGGGCGATCGTATCGAGAATTTTGGGAAAATAAGCGCGGTCCACGATCTTGAAGCGGCTAGGACGGGAATGGTTTCCGCGCATCCAGTCGGAAAGGTCGGCTTCGTCGAGGTGCAGGTAAGGCCGCTCGCGAAAATGCTCCGGTTTGTCTACGAGCAGCATCCGGTGGTCGCGCTCTAGCTGCCCTGCCACATGGCTGCCGATGAAACCCGCTGCTCCGGTGAGGATGATCATGGGCTCTACCTTAATCCAGGCCCGCCTTTGTGGAAAGTGGCTAGTGCAGGAAGGGCAAAAGGGAGTATATTCCCCCGATGCAAGAGATCAGCTTAAAAGACTGTAAATCAACGATCGAATCCCAGAAGAGCAAATTAGAGGCTCTCGGGAGGTCGCTTTGACGTCGAGACCAAAGAACGCCGCCTAGGCGATATCCAGGCCCGCGAAGCCGATCCCACTTTTTGGAACGATAACCGCAAAGCCCAGGCGATCCAGCGCGAGAAAGCGCAGATCTCCGACACCTTAAAAGAATACGGTTCCCTCCGCTCCCTCGTGGACGATGCTCTCGCCCTCGTGGAACTTGCCGAAGAAGATCCTAAAGATGCCTCCCTTCTCCAGGAGCTTTCTTCCTCCATCGACGTGATCCGCGGAAAAGTGGACGAGATGGAGGGCCGTACCCTACTGAGCGGCGAGAACGACGGGCGCAACGCCTTCCTTAATATCAATTCCGGCGCCGGCGGCACCGAATCCCAGGACTGGGCCAAGATGCTTCTCCGCATGTACCTGCGCTGGTGCGAGAAAAAAGGTTTTAAGAAAGAAATCGTGGAGGTTTCGGAGGGCGAAGAGGCCGGCATCAAGAGCGCCACCGTGCTCGTTTCCGGCCTGAATGCCTACGGGCTCTTGCGCGCCGAAGCCGGCGTGCACCGCCTCGTGAGAATTTCTCCCTTCGATTCCAATAAGCGCCGCCATACCAGCTTCGCCTCGGCCTACGTGTATCCCGAGGTAGACGACGACGTAGAAATCGAAGTGAAGGAAACCGATATCCGCGTGGACGTATTCCGTTCCGGCGGCTCCGGGGGCCAGGGCGTGAATACCACCGACTCCGCGGTGCGGATCACCCACTTTCCCTCCGGCCTCGTGGTGGTTTGCCAAAACGAGAGATCGCAGATCAAGAACCGTTCCACCGCCATGAAGGTGCTGAAAGCCCGTCTCTATGAAAAACATTTAGAGGAAGAGCGCGCCAAGCAGGCCGCCGTGGAAGCCGGAAAAAAAGCCGTGGAGTGGGGGTCCCAGATCCGCTCCTACGTGCTGCACCCCTATAAGATGGTGAAAGATCACCGCACCGGCGAAGTGACCTCTTCCGCCGAAGAGGTGCTGGACGGCGCCATCGATCCCTTCATCAAAACTTTCCTGCTCTTCGATAAGGGCATGATAGAGCGTAAAACCGGCGCGGATACGGATGACGTTTAAGAGCTGGTCTACTTGATTGTTGTTTTTGCTGGTCACTTAGGGCGCGCGAACCGACTAGTGCGCTTCACGGCACCTACCGTCTCTTCGCGGAGACGGCTTCGAAAAATTTTCTCCTCATAAGTTCCCTGCCGCTATTTCCTCCGCAGCTTTTAACTACTCGAAAGCTTTGGCTATTCCATTACCCATTCAAGTTCCTGAATAAAAGAGTCGATTAAGAGGTAAGATTAAAGGAGGGGCAATCCTCCTTGGGGGAATCTGTATGGGGTCTTTTCGTTATCAAATAGTTAGTTCGCTGCGTTCGCTTACGCGCACGGCTTCTGTTTGCGTGCTGAGCACGGCGATTTGTATGGCTCCTACTACGGTGAATGCCGCTGGCCTCGATCCTAGCGCTGCCTTTACCGCGGCCAAAGGTCTGCAAGGTATGGCCGGTCCTTTAAGTTCTGCGATCGGTGCCACCACTGCCGCTCAGGGTGCTAACTCCATGGCGAAGGGCAAGCAGCAGATGGCTTGCTGCAAAGAAGGCTGCGATGGCGCCGGTAAAGAAGCTACCGCGAATAAAGCCGCGCAGGATGGTGCCGCGCAAGGCGCCGGGAAAGCCATTCAGAACATGTCGCCCGGCGGTTCTGCTCCGCAAGCTCCGAGCGCACCCCGCATGCAAGAGAGTGGGCCTGCGCAAATGTCGCCCACGGGATGGAATCGTTATTCCAAACCCGCGGAGAATGCTTTCCTCTGCATGGGGAATGGCTCCAAAGCCAAAATGCTTTTCGATCTTTTTCGCCCAACCCGCGCCGAAGCCGTGGCCGGCTGTAACGATGCCATGATGTCGATGGCCCAAGGGGCGATGCAGATGCTTCAAGGCCTAATGGGGCTGATGGCCGGTAAAGAAAGCGGCAAGCAAGCCGCCACCAACGGCTCTAATTTAGGCAATTTGACCGAAGCCGCTCCGGTGCAAGTGGCGGGATCCAATATCGGAAACGGAACCGGCAATACGACGCCGATTAAAATCGACCCTTCGTTGCTGCGGGAAGGCAAAGCGGCCTCCGTATTTAACGAATTCGAGAAAAACTTCGGAATCCCGCGCGAAGATTTCGCGAATGCGCTGCTGAATGGCGCTGATCCTCGTTCGTTGCTGATGAACGCGCCGAAGAACGCGTTCACCGCCGACGAAATGAATATGGCCTTCTCGGCGGCTAAGAATATGTCGCAGGAACAAAAAGATGCGGCGATGGCGGGCATGAATGAGCTCAGCCGCGATCTCGCGAGCACGGTTCCCGTGGATCCTATCTCCACCGCCGGCAAAAGCGCTTCGCGCTCCAGCTCTTCGAAAGAGCTCGACGATATGTCCGATCTCCTCGGCGGAGATAAAGCTCCCGACGCCGCCACCAGCTTGGCCGGCGATCGCGATCAGCTGAGTCCCGAGATTCAGGCCGCCCTGGCCGATCGCGATACCGCGCAGATGCGGGCCGCTTCCTCGATCTTTCAGGTGGTGCACCGTAAGTACCAGGAAAAGTTTCGTATGATTTATGGTTTCGACTCTCGTGGCCGTTCCATTGGGGGAAAAGGGGTAGCAAATGCGGATGGTTTCTAGCATTTCGAAAATTAGTTTGATGGCAATTATGGGAGTTTCTCTCGCAAGCGCGCAGGCTTCCGCTTCGCCTTACCTCGACAGCATCGTCTCCGCTTATGGCGGCGGCGGTAGCGAGCCCAATTGCAGTGCTGCGGAAAAAGACGAACAGAAGCAGAAATGCATGAGTGCCTGTTCTACTGAAGTACAAAAGCAGAAGCAGGCCGTAGAAAAAGCTATTGCCAAGGCGAAAGCCAAAGACGCCGGCATCGTGGCGAAAGGTACTTCGGCCGCTAAAGACAATGCGGCCGCCTTAGCCAAGGCTGCCAGCGCTCGCAATAGCATGAATAAAGGTGCGGGCGTAAGCTCTGCCGGAAGTGATGCAAGCAAGGCTCAGGCGGGCAACGCTCGCGAACTAGTGGAACCGCTCAATACTTGCTCGTCCGAAATTGAGAGCAAGTGTAGCGAATCCGACGTGGGCTCGGGTCCTGCCGCGGAAGCGAAAAAAGTTGCGGATAAATGTAAGCAAGCTGCCGGCGCCGCCGAGCAAGCTGCCGCCGGAAAAGACGCGGAAGCCGCTAAAATGGCGGAGAACGAAAAAAAGGGCGACGAAAACGGCAAAGGCATGGAGCCTCCGAAAATGCCCGAGATGCCCAAGCAAGAAGAGAAGCCTAAGGCCGAAGCTCCTAAATCCGACGTGACCACTCCCGAGAAAGTGGCCGGCTCCAGCTTGAGCGGCAACCAGCTCGCCGGCAATAAAGTGGGCATCGGCGGCACCGACGATAAAACCGCCGAGTCGAAAACCGGCGTGTTCAATCCCGGCAACGGCGCGAGCTTTGACTCCGGCATTTCCAGCGCGAAGCCCGAGATGTTCACCGGCGCGCCCGCGGGTAGCGGCAGTGAAGGCAGAAATTCGTCTGGCTCCAGCAGCATGGGCAGTCTCGGCGCCGGTGGCGGCGGAGAAGGGGGTGCAGCTGGTCCTGCGGCCTTGGCTCCCGCGCTCGCCAAAGCGTCCGAAGATCTCGAAGGCTATAGCAACGGCAGTTCGCGTCCTTCCTTCCTCGGAATGAAGTCCAAGGGCAACGATAGCCTCGCCGATCTCGGCCTCGATGCCGGCGCCCCGCTCGATTCCACCCTCGGTGGTGCCGAGCCCACGCGCGATCTCGCCACCACGGATCAGAACGCCGGTATTCATACCGAAGACAGCGGCTCGATCTTCACGATGGTGCGTTCACGCATTAAAGAAATCGGCCGCCGCGGCGCGATCTAGTCTTCTCGCTCTTTAATGATGAGGGGGGGTGCGTATGAAAATAGGCACATGGAAAAAACCGACGAACCAAACGAGGCATCGCCTGTCTAGTCTGCACGCGCAGGGCGCACCGCCCGGCGGAAATTAACCTAAGTGGTTAAACACAAAGGGCTCCTTGCGGAGCCCTTTCTTTTTGCCAGAAGTGACCGGAAGTATTTGGAGTGGGCGCGGCGCAACATTGTTGCATTCATTTTTCAATCCTTTTAGGATTCTCGCCGGGTCGGCCGTGCAGGCCGAAATGGGGGAATATTCGGATGAGAGAAGGCGTAAGCGCGTACGGCTGGGTGGAAGTTATCTGTGGCTGCATGTTCAGCGGAAAAACCGAGGAGTTGATCCGCCGGATGAAGCGCGCGCAGATTGCACGCCAGAAGCTGCAGGTATTCAAGCCCGCCATCGACGATCGCTATGGAGTCGAGTACGTAGCTTCTCACAATGCGAATCGCATTGATTCCGTTCCCGTGCAAAGCGCCCACGAAATCTTGATGAAGGTGGATGATTCTACGCGCGTAGTGGGCGTGGATGAAGCCCAGTTTTTCGACGATGGTTTGCTCGAAGTGGTGGAGCGTCTAGCGATGCGGGGGATCCGCGTGGTGGTGGCTGGCCTCGATATGGATTTCCGCGGCAAGCCTTTTGGTCCGATGCCCGGTTTGCTCGCCACGGCGGAGCAAGTGACCAAGCTGAGCGCGATCTGCGTGGTTTGCTCGGCTCCCGCCACTCGCTCCCAGCGCGTTTCCAGCTCCGACGAAACGGTGCTCGTGGGCGCCCAAGATTCCTACGAAGCACGCTGCCGGGCGCATCACCATCCCGAACCCGAAATCCGGGTTGGGAGGGGGGCTCGGCGAGGCATAACCCATAGCCCCGCGGCTTCTACCGTAAGTATGTAAAATGCCTAGGGTTTTCTCCTAGGGCAAAAGCCGGCAAAGTACTTAGTTTCATTAAGTTTTTCTCCCTTTTTACCGATAAAGAAAGGGATGAGGAACTTTGTTTTCTTTACGATCGTTTCGCTCATGGCGCTTTGCGCTGGCGCTCACGTGCGCGCGGCCACGCGCTACAATGTAGAGCTCGAGCTGAAGCTGCAGGATCACGATTCGAAAACGCCGCTCGTGCTGCCCGCGAGCCAGGGCTATAGCTACGAGGTTTCCGAGCAGCTCACCGACATCGCCGTGATCCGCGTGTTTAGTCCCGACGGTAAAGCCCTCGATGGTTACTATGAAATCACGGCCGAAGAGCTGAGGCAGATTCTTAGCCGTAAGATCTCGGCGGGCCTTAAGGCCACGGAGAACGGGGCGGAGAAAGAAAAATGCGCCACCTGCCAGACGATGGACGCCACCGCCGACAAACTCGATCCTTTCTCGGACCGCCGCCCGGCGCTCGAGCGCCCGAAAGCCGAGCCGGTGCCGCTCCCGAAGCCGCGCCCCGAGGCGGCTCCTAAAGCAACACCCGCCACCACTCCGCCCGAAGCGAAGAAGGAACCTCTCTGCGAGCTTTATAATAAATTTCACGCGATGGGCGTGCCGTCCGCCCCACTTAAACAAGCTTTATTGTTTTATTCCCGCCAGCAAAAGGAAAAGGCCGGCCCGCGGAAGGTTACCAAGCCGGTGATCGGCATCGCCGACTATTCGCAGAACTCGCGCAATAAGCGCTTTTACCTCCTCGATCTCGCGAACGGGAAGCTCCTGCAGGAAAAGGTTTCCCATGGCGGTGGAATGGCGGGCGCGGGGTACCCCGGCGATCCTCAGCACCGCGGGATGCTGAAAAAATGTGGTACCAAAGGCGGGAATGGTTTGCAGCGACCGGGATTTTTTAAGTTCGGCGATTATTACTATTCGGACCACGGCCGCGGAAATGGCTGGCCTTTGCTCGCGGCCGGAAAAAATGGGGTGAAGCTGGTGGGGCTCACGCCCGAAGTAAACTGGATGGCGGAGAACGACGGCGTAGTGGCCCACGAGGCGAAATATAATTTCGACGGAACCCGGATGCCGATGGGCCGCACGAATGCTTGCCTCGGTTTTGTTCCGGGCCGCGGAAAGCCTTTGTTGGCGAAGCTGGCCGGGGGCGGGCTGCTCTATTCTTACGCTCCGCAGTGCGTTGCCGAGATGAGGCCCGCACTCAAGCAGGTGCCGGAATGGAAAACTTTTTGCGGCGTGGAAACGGTGGCTGATCTCCCGCTTGCGCCGGTGCCGGCGAATGGGGTGATTCCTGCCGATAAGCCGAAAAGTAAACCGGCCAAGGTGAAGGTAGTGGGAAAACCCAAACCTTCACCGAAACCCGCGTCGGTGTCTAAGCCCAAGGTGGCGAAACCCTCGAAGTAGGGTTGCGCACCGCGTTTTCTCCTCGTGAAAAAGAAGAATCTACGCCGTTAGCATTCCGCTTTACGGCAATCTAAGTTAATTTAAATTCTTAGTAGCGTTAGCGCGAAGCTTTCAGAATTGATGGCAAGTGCTAGAACGCAAAGGTTTATTAAATATCCGGAGAGACCGGACCAAAGCCGAAAGCCGAGTCGTGAGACTCTGCCCATTCGTAGTAAGGAAGATCGATGGCGATCGAAAGGCCAGACAATCCCCGCTGCCTGATTCCGGAGGAACGCCTCCGTTCGCGCGTAAGGGAACTGGCAAAAGAGATTGAGGAGCATTACCAAGGGAAAGAACCGTTCGTCGCAATTTGCGTGCTGAAGGGTTCCTTTGTGTTTTTCTCCGATTTGATCCGCGGCATCGATCTGCCGATGAATTGTGATTTTCTCGGTATCACCAGTTATGGAAGCCGCCCGAAACAATCGGGTGAGGTGAGAGTTACTCTCGACCTCGCGAGCTCCGTGGCCGGAAAACACGTTTTGCTCGTGGAAGACGTGATTGATTCGGGAACTACTTTGCAATTCCTCATGCAAACGCTGGAGGCCCGCAAACCCGCGAGCCTGCGTGTTTGTACGCTATTCCTGAAACCTCATACCCTGCGCAGCCCATTCGAAATCGATTTCGTGGGCTTCCAGATCGGGGACGAATACGTTGTCGGCTACGGGATCGATCACCAAGAACGGTATCGAGGTCTCTCCTATATCGGCGCCGTGGAACGCCCGCTCTAAGCGGAATTTTCCGGTTGCTAAGGAGACAAAATGATCGTTAACAGCAGCGCACCCACTCGCATCGACCTCGCCGGTGGCACCACCGATATCTGGCCGCTCTACCTTTTTCACCCCGGATCCCGCACCTTGAACGTGGCGATCGATCAGCGCGCTAAAGCGAAGATCGAGCAAGTGGGCGGCAACGCCATCGAGATCCGCTCGGAAGACCAGGAACTGAATCACCGCCTACCGTCGATCGATTACGTCGACGAAGTGGAGCCGGGCCATCCCCTAGAGCTGGTATTGCGGCTGCTCGCCTTCTTCCGCCCCGAGGGCGGATTGAAAATTTCCACTTCCTGCATGAGCCCCGCCGGCGCCGGCCTCGGCGGATCCTCGGCGCTCAATATCGCGCTCTGCGGAGCGATGAATAGCCTGATCGGCGGCCGCCATTCCCGCGAAGAGCTCATCACGATCGCCAAAAACGTGGAAACCCAGGTGCTGCGTAAGCCCGCGGGCGTGCAGGATTATTATCCGGCCATGTACGGCGGCTTGAATTCGGTTCTCCTCGAAGTCACCGGCGATGGATTGCTGCGCCATTCGCATATTCTCGCCCACCAGATCGAATCGCGGATCGTGCTGATCTATAGCGGCAAAACCCGCAATTCCGGGATCAATAACTGGCAAGTGATGCGCGATTTCCTCGATGGCAACAAAGAAGTGCAAGGCCATATGCACGCGATCCAGGAAGCTACCCTCGAGCTCGAAGTGGCGCTCAAAACCGGCCGTTACGAAGAGGCCGCGAAAGCGATCGAGTTCGAGATGGAACATCGCCGGAAGCTGGCTCCCGAGATTTCCACCCCGGAAATCGAAGAGCTGATCACCTTCGCCAAAGAGAACGGCGCGAAGGCCGCCAAAATTTGCGGCGCCGGCGGGGGTGGCTGCGTGATGTTCTGGACGAATCCCACGGATAAATATCCCTTGATCAAAAAACTCCGCGAAAAAGACGCGAAGATCATCGATTTCCACGTGGACTCCGAAGGCCTGAGCATCAACTCTTACTAAGAGCGCCTCTCTTTTCTGGTACGATAGGTGACTATGAGTACTAAGACTCGATACGTTGGGCTGGAACTGGGCAGCGGCCGCCGCACGGCGGTGGTGGCGCTCGATTATTTTCCGGAGCAGAAAAAAGTTTTCCTTGCTGAGCTGCGCACGAATTTTCAGTCCACCGAGGAGCAATCTTCCGACGATCAGCTCATCGCCTACCTGAACGAGCTCGAGCCCGAGATCATCGGCATCGATGCTCCGCTCTCGCTGCCGCCCTGCGTGGCTTGCACCCTCGATATTTGCCCCACGTTTTCCCGCTGCGAAGTAGGGGCCGTGCGCTGGATGCGCGAAGAGGGCAAGCGCTGGGGGAAAGTACGATTCCCTTCGCCGTATACTCAGCGGCCCGTGGACTATTTAATGCGGGGAAAATGGCAAGACGATGCGATCGTGCCTTTTCCGGTGGACGAATCGTTCGGCTCTTCGCGCGCCCCGCTAGCCGTGCGCATGCAGTACCTGCGCCGCCATCTCGAGGCGGAAACCTTGCTCGAAGTGAATCCGCGCCTGGCGCTGAGCGGGATCGCGGAGCAGTACGATTTTAATTC
Source organism: Bacteriovoracia bacterium (assembly GCA_050246755.1). Taxonomy (GTDB): domain Bacteria; phylum Bdellovibrionota; class UBA1018; order CAIPTA01; family CAIPTA01; genus JAKFYM01. The sequence goes on along the minus strand of JBFWVL010000001.1, from coordinate 172,565 downwards.
CCGCGAGCTGCGCCGGGCCCGCGACGTGGAGGACGGGCTCGAGAATCGCTTCACCTTGCTCGATAAACTAAGTTCGCCTCCGCGGCATCCCGAGATCCCGCATTTATTTTTATACAATAGCGAGATTTCCCAGCTATCCCAGGAGCTCACGGCGTTCGATGCGCTTCTCTGCGCCTGGATGGCGGCCTACGAAGGGTTGGGTTTGCTCGAAGAGCCCGAGTTCGACCCCCGCTGGGGAAATATCGCCAAGCCCCGCAAGCTCCTGGGCGGCCCGAGGAAGCTGCAGTGGCAAGAGCCTTAGCACTTTTACTGTTGCTCGTGGGCTGCAGCGGCGGCGATCGCCCCCTGCAGTTTAATCTCGGCATCGAAGCGCTGCAGCTCGATTGGAACCGCGCCATCGATACCACCTCCGTCACGATTCTCGATAATGTAATGGAAGGCCTCACCACCTATTCCGATCCCGTCAAAAGCGCACGCCTGGAACTAATTCGCCCGCTGCCTGCGCTCACCGAATATTGGACCGTGGCGGAGCAGGGGAAGGTATACCGGTTTCGCCTGCGCGCGGGAACGGCGTGGACGGACGGCGCGCCGCTCACGGCTCAGCAGTTCGTGGACTCCTGGGAGCGGCTGCTCTCTCCCGCCACGCATAGTTCGAATGCCTACCATCTTTTCGATATTGAAAACGCGAAAGCCTTCGCCGATGGCGCAATCAAGGATTTCTCGAGGGTGGGCGTGAAGGCGATCGACGATCTCACGCTCGAGGTAAAGCTCCGGCGCCCGGTGCCGTATTTTTTGCACCTCGTGGCTTCGCCCTCCACGTTTCCCATCCGCAAAGATCTCATCGAAAAATACGGGGAGCAGTGGACCGATCCCGAGAAGCTGGTCACCCTCGGGCCCTACCGCGTGGCCGAGTGGACCCAGGGCGATCGCATCGTGTTGAAAGGATTCCGCGGGTACCACGGCGAACCGCCCGCCATCGACACCGTGATTTGCCGCATGATCGCCGAGCCGCTCACGGCCTTCGCGATGTACGAGAACGGGGAGCTAGATATCATCCCCCGCGATCTACCGCCCTCGTTCGCGCGTAAGCTACAGGCGCATCCCGACTATCGCTCGGGCCCCAAGCTGTCGGTGAGTTATTTGCTTTTCAATACGCGCAAACCTCCCTTCGATAAGGTAGAAAACCGCCGCGCCTTTATCCGCGCGCTGGACCGTCCGCTCCTGGCCTCTTTTTTTCAGGGTTCCCAGAATCCCACGTCTTCCTGGATTCCTCCTGGGCTGATCGGCTACCGCCCCGAAATCGGCATTGCCACCGATTCGCAAAAAAGCCGCCTCCTGGCTGGGCAAACCTTAGACGTTCGCTTCAGTGGAAACGATACCTGGAATTTATTATTCCAAACTCTACAGCGCTTGGTAGCCGAGAACTTGGGCGCGCGCACCAAGCTCGAGCAGATGGATTCGCGGGAGTACGGAAAGTTTTTATCTTCGCTCACGGGGGGCAAGAGGGAAAAAATGCCCAATATCGTCTACCTCGGGTGGGTGGCTGATTATCCCGATCCCCATAGCTTCATGAACGTGTTCACTTCCACGAGCGAAAGCAATTATACGGGCTGGAGTAATGCCGCTTACGATAAGCTGATCGAGCGCGCCGTTTCTACGGCCGACGAGGGCGTGCGTGCGGGCTTATATCGCGAAGCCCAGAAGCTTTTACTGGAAGACCAAGCCGTGATCATGCCGCTCTTTTTTACTAGCCATCAAGCCCTGGCGCGGGCTCAATTGCGGGGCGTCAATTTGAATATTTTGGATAAATGGTACTTCCAGAACTTCTATTTCGAGGAAGATTCTTGGAAATCCGTAGGTAGATCGCTTTGGCGCCGCATGAGAACTAGTGGCGGTAAGTCTTAGATTGCGGTTGAGGCCGGGTCGAGAGATAAGAAATAATAGATGGCCGCTTTTCTCCTGAGACGAATTCTCACCATTTTCGCGACGCTCTTCGTGCTCGCCACGATCACGTTTTTTCTGCTTCGCATCGTGCCGGGCGGGCCCTTCGATTCCGATAAAGCCTTGCCTCCCGACATCAAGGCCAACGTGGAAGCCAAATTCGGCCTCGATAAGCCGCTGGCCGTGCAGTATTTCAATTACCTCAGCGGCATGACCCGTTTCGATTTCGGCCCGAGCTTCAAGTATATTGGCCGCACCGTGAGCGAGATCATTCTCGATACCTTGCCCACCTCGATGGAGCTCGGGATCTATTCGCTGGTGCTGGCGATCGCGCTCGGCATCCCGCTCGGGATTCTTTCAGCCTATAAGCAAAATACCTGGGTAGATTTTTCCGCGATGTTCATGGCGGTGGCGGGGATCAGCCTGCCTTCTTATTTCGTGGCCGCGATTTTGATCTACGTGTTTTCACTCCAGCTGAATTGGCTCCCGCCCGCGCTCTGGGAAGAGTGGGTGCATAAAATTTTGCCCACCATTACTTTAGGAACGCGCCCGGCAGCCTTAATTGCGCGGCTCACGCGCGCGGCCCTGCTCGAGAGCATCCGTTCCGACTACGTGCGCACCGCCCGCGCCAAGGGCGTGAGCGAATCGATGGTGGTGCTCAAGCACGCTCTGCGGAACTCGCTGATTCCCGTGGTCACGCTGATTGGCCCCTTGGCGGCCTACGTGCTCACCGGCACCTTCGTGATCGAATACGTGTTCGCGATTCCCGGTATGGGAAAATACTTCATCGATGCGGTCACGAACCGCGATTATCCGCTGATCATGGGCGTAACGATGGTCTATGGCTTTACGCTCGTGATGGCCAATTTGCTCGTGGACATCGCCTACGTGGTGATCGATCCCAGGATCCGGGTGCGCTAGATGTACGGCGAAGCCTGGAAAAGATTGAAGCGTCATCGCCTAGCCATGGTGAGCCTCGGCTTTCTGCTTCTGCTCTCGCTAGTGGCGATCCTCGCGCCCTGGCTCACGAAATTTTCCTATTTCGCCCAGGATGCTGATCAGGCCCTGCAGTTTCCTAATTCCACTTTCTGGTTCGGCACCGATTCCCTGGGCCGCGATCTTTTTTCCCGCATCCTCTACGGCGCACGCATTTCGCTGGCGGTGGGATTTTTCACCGCGATTTTTTCCCTGGTCATCGGCACCGTCTATGGCGCCATCTCGGGCTATGCGGGCGGCAAGATCGATACCGTGATGATGCGGGCCGCGGATATTTTATTGGCGCTGCCCTCGCTGCTCGTGACGGTGATGCTCATGCTCGTGGTGGGCCGGGGGCCTTTGGGGATTTTCCTGGCGCTCGGGATCGTGGGCTGGGTAGGGGAAGCGCGGCTTGTGCGCGGGCAAGTGCTGCAGGCCAAAGAAATGCTCTACGTGGAAGCGGCGCGCTCGCTTGGCATGCGCAGCACGAGGATTTTGTTCCAGCATATCCTGCCCAATATTCTCGGGCCGGTGATCGTGAGCCTCACGTTCGGGATTCCCCAGAATATTTTGGCGGAAAGTTTTCTGAGCTTCGTGGGCCTCGGGCTCGAGCCGCCCTTCGCGAGCTGGGGCACCCTCGCCAACGAAGGCTGGCGCGCCTACCGCACCTATCCCTATTTGATTTTTTTCCCCGGCATCGCGCTCTTCCTCACGATCCTGGCGTTTAACTTTTTGGGCGATGGTCTCCGCGATGCCCTCGATCCCCAATCCAAGAAAATGGGTTGATCGTGCGCGTTTTTCCGCGGGAGAAAATTCCGCTGCCTCCGGATTTTTCTCCCTTGGCTTTGCGTACGGGCATGCCTTTGGATATTGAAATAGGCTGCGGCGTGGGATTTCATCCTTTGAAATACGCCCGCGAGAATCCCGGGCGGCAATTAGTGGCCTTCGAGCGCACGGCGGAGAAATTCGCGCGGTTTCAAGGAAGACTGGCGCACCACCCGGCCTTGCCGAATTTGCGGGCGATTCACGGCGACGCGATTCCCTGGATCACGCACGGGGTTTCGCCCGGTTCGGTGGACCGATATTTTTTGCTGTATCCCAACCCCTATCCAAAAGAGAGCCAGCGGAATTTGCGTTTCCACGAGATGCCGTTTTTCTCGGTGATCGTGGAGACCATGCGGGTGGGTGGTTTATTGACTCTCGCTACGAATATGGATTTTTATCGGGCGGGGGCGAAGGAGAAAATTACGGGAGAGTGGGGCCTCGAACTTGTAACTGAAGGTATCGTTCCCGCTCACGCCGAGCCGCGCACGCATTTTGAGAAGAAATATTTGGCGCGCGGGGAAATCTGCTGGGATTTGGTATTTCGCCGCTGATGGTGTCAGGCACCTTTGGTTAAGATGCGCGTCATTTGCTCTCTCCGCAGGGCTGCGGTAGCGTCTACTTATGAAAACTCTATTCTTACTCGCCGCTCTAGTTTCCACCCCCGCCTTCGCCGTGGGAAATTTCTCCGGCCACTGGCTCACCACCACCGGAAAGATCAATAGCACCGTGGGCATCAAGGGTGATTGCTCGAAGATCGAAATCGTGATCGAGCAAAAAGAGGGGCTCCTTCTCACCAAGCAGTACCGCGCCAATTGCGGAACCTATGATTCCAATTGGGGGCCGGTAGCGCAGACGATCCGGGACGGAAAAGTATTCGAGGGTGAGGGGGAAGACGAAGAGCAGGTGGGCACTATCACCGACACTACCCTCATCACCGTTTCCCGGAGCGGCGGTGTTTCTTACGCCTATAATCTCAAGCTCCACCCCCAGCCGGACGGCTCCGTGCTTCTCCAGAGCTACTACGGAGTGAAGAATGCCGTGGGCGCGATCGCGATCGAGGGCCTGATGCTCCAGGCAAGTCCCTAAGTTGTTGATTTTAAACCAGTAAATTCCTGACTATTTTACTTGTATTTTAGCGGCTCCGGACGTATAACTCTCCTCGCCCGCTGCTCCTTCACAACCAGAGTCTCCACGATCCCGGCTCTTTAGAATTTTTTCCCCCAGACAAATCGCCTAGTTTCTCGGCCCCCTCAGTTATCCGAGAGATTAGTACTTTCCGTTAGGTGTCTCCATCCACCTAGCGGGCGCGATCCATCGATCGTGTGAGCCAGCTGGCCACACCGAAGCCTCACTCTTCCTCAGGGAGTGGGGCTTCACCTTTTTCAGGCATAAAAAAAGCCGGCGCGATTGGCGCCAGCTTTTTGCTTATTGGTGATTTCTAGCGGTTGGTATAGCTGCAGACATCCTCGATTTTCGAGTAGCGGATCCCATCTTTATTCCTCGAGCTGGGATCTTTGTGACGGCGGATTTCCTTGAACTGGTTATCGTTCACGGGAGTGAATTCCGCGTTCCAGTCATAGGGCGTTTCCACGCCGTTTACCTTATTGGAGATCACGCGGAACTGGCCGTTTTCGCGCTCCGAAACTCTCTCAATATTTTTTACGGTCTGGATCCACGCGCCGTTTTCGCGTTCCCAGTGGGTTTGCTGGATGAAGGATCGTTTCTGGATCTCGGTGATTTTCTCCGAACGCACCTTCGTGAGGTAGGCTTCGTTGCCACTGGAATCCCAATCGAAGGAAACGAAGAGGTCTCCTTCTTGCCAGTCGTGAATTACCCCGGAGTAATCAAAGGTGGAGGTCTCTTCGGGGGCGCCGTTATCACTGAAAACATGCGTTACCCGGCAGGTATAATCCTGGGTGGTGGCATCGGCGGGAATGGCTACTTGGGGGCTGCCGTCGGAGCCCAGGGTGGAAGAAGCGGTGCCGCTATCGTTGCCGCCGCACGCGGTGAGGGCTAGGATCAAAGAAGTGGCGAGTGCGAATTTTTTCATGGAATTCCCCAGGTTTGAAAATGGCGGCTAAGAAATAGCGTAAGGAGGGGCTTTCGGCAAGAGACAAGTTAAACTCTTGGAGCTAAATAAATCTTTTTAACAGTGCTCGGCGTTCTGCGGCCGTCTTTACGTGGAAAAACTCGATATTAGGATATTGTCCGGCAGTCATCAGCGCGGAGAATTGTTTCTTTCGGCGTTGGTGCGTGGTGAGAATCCAAACCAGCAGGGAATCTTTTTTGAAAATACTATTGCGCAGGCTCTCGCGGCATCCATCCCATAGAACTTCACGGGTAAAAGCGCGGGTGAAGGACCGCAATACGAAGCGGTAAAGAATCGTCGCGAGCGGAGGATCCAGCCAGATCACCATCTCGGCGCGTGTCCAAACGAGTTCTTCCGTTTTACTGGTATAGTTTCCGTCTACCACCCAGCTCTCATCCGTTAGCGCCGCCGTCAATCGTTCCTGAAATGCTTTTTTATCGGCTTCTTTCCAGCCCGGTTCCCAGTGAAGCGCGTCGAGTTCCACGTGTTTTACGTTTAAGGCGGAAGCGAGCGTTTTTGCCAACGTAGTTTTCCCGGCGCAACTGTCGCCGATCACCACGATTTTTTTAGGGTTCACCACCGCGCTTACGCGATCGTAACTTCTTTGCAGAGGTAAACGTCTTGGATGGCCTGCAGGAGAGCCACGCCGTCTTTCATCGGCTTCTGGAACGCTTTGCGTCCCGAGATCAATCCCATTCCGCCCGCGCGCTTATTGATCACGGCGGTGGAGAGCGCTTCTTCGAGGTCGTTCGCGCCGGCCGCGCCCCCCGAGTTGATCAGGCCGATCTTGCCCATATAGCCGTTGATCACTTGGTAGCGGGTCATGTCGATCGGGTGATCGCTCGAAAGCTGGGTATACATCTTCTCGTCAAGTTTTCCATAAGAACTCTTGCCCATGTTCAGCGCCTTAAAGCCGCCGTTGATGGTGGGCATTTTCTGCTTCACGATATCGGCTTCGATCGTGGCGCCGATATGGTTGGCCTGGCCCGAGAGATCGGCGGCGGTGTGATAATCTTTGCCGTCTACTTTGAAGGCGTTATTGCGCGTATAGCACCAGAGGATCGTGGCCATTCCCAAGCTATGCGCTTGCTTAAAAGCCTTGGATACTTCCACGATCTGGCGGCCGGATTCTTCGGAGCCGAAATAAATCGTGGCGCCAATGGCGGTGCAACCCATGTCCCAGGCCTGCTTCACCTGCGCGAACATGATTTGGTCGAACTTGTTTGGGTAGGTCATGAGCTCGTTGTGGTTGATCTTCAGGATGAAGGGAATTCTGTGCGCGTATTTGCGCGACATGAGCCCGAGCGTGCCGAGCGTGGTGGCCACGGCGTTGCAGCCGCCTTCGATGGCGAGCTGAATGATATTTTCGGGATCAAAGTAAGCGGGGTTCGGGGCGAAAGAGGCGCCGGCCGAGTGCTCGATCCCTTGGTCTACGGGAAGGATCGATAAATAACCCGTATTTGCTAGGCGGCCGTGGCCGTACATGGCTTGCAGGGAGCGGAGCACTTGGGGGTTGCGGTCCGACTGCAGAAATACGCGTTCCACAAAATCTGGGCCGGGCAGCGTGAGTACATCTTTGGAAACCTTGGGATTTTTGAAGCCCAGAAGGTTCGCTGCGTCTTTGCCGAGGGATTCCTGAATTTTGCTGTAGTTAAACATGTTTTCTCCTGCGTAGTTTCTACCATGGCATCGCGGATGGGGCGGAGCGGCGAATTTCTTAAGCGGTGGGCTCCGGTGCGGTGGGCTCCGGTCATGCGGGCCTATGGTGCCGGCCTTAGGAGCCGAAGCAGTTAGCGCAGCGGTTATCGAGCTCAATTGGGGTTGGTGCGTGGCGGTGGGGGGTTAGGGTGCGTGGGTTGAGCTTGCTTGCTCATTTTTGTTTGTTTATTTGCCTATTTTTGTGACCGAAGGTATAAGAGTTTTCCGTATAGGTTAAAAAGGACGAGAACATTGCCGGCCACCACCACCCTAAAAAACCGCCAGCTATATAAAAAGCGAAACCCGTTGGCCTACGGAGGGCAGCTGCGCAGCCTACGCGTAGAGCGGGCAGGGCCTAGGCCGATCGCTACCGGAAATAGCATGCATGTGGTGCTGCGGGCCTCCCGAGCCAAAGGCCCGTTAAGTTTCAAGCAGCCCCGCAATGCCCAAAAAATCCAAGCGATCGTGAAGCGTTTCGCGGCCAAGTACCGTGTGGAAATTATCTCCTTGGCGAACGTGGGCAATCACCTGCACTTTCACCTAAAGCTAGCCAAGCTCCATGGCTATAAGCCATTTATCCGCGCTGTTACCGCCGCGATCGCGATGGCCGTTGCGGGGAAGAGCCGCTGGAATAAGGTGAAGGAAAAATTTTGGGACTACCGCCCCTTCACGCGCCTGGTGCTCAGCAAGTCCGGTTACCTGCGGCTCACCGACTATATCGAAATCAATAAGCTCGAGGGCGCTGGGTATAGCCGTTTCGACGCCGGGTTTATCATTGCCCGCGCGCATGACCGCCAGCGCGGCTGGCCCTCGGGGTAGCGCGGAATAATGGTGCGCCGAGCGCGCCCGGCTAAAACCTAAACCAAGGCGCTATAGTGAATGCGGCTTCAGCACCAAAAACGCGGCGGTCTCGTAGGGGTGTGCGGCTTTGAGTGCTTCCACCACTGCGCCGATGCACGCTTCCGCGCAAACCACTTCCACCTTCCACTCCTCCACCTTTTCCAGCGCGCCCACCGAACCTAAATGCGGATCACTTCCCGGCAGCGGGCGGAACTGGCCCACGCCCTTGGTTTGCCAGCAGCATTGGTCGTAGTGGCCGAGCTTGCCGGCGCCGGCCTGGAAGATGGCGGCTTTCACGGATTCGAGGTGGGAGTCGGGGACATAAAAAATGAGGGAGAGCATGCGCTCACGATAAGGCTCTCGGGAAAAAAAGAAAAGGCGGATCCCAACATGGATCCGCCTTTGCCTAGATAAGAGAGAGAGGAGGGAGGAGATTTAGAAAGTGAGTTCGGAAGTTTCTACGCGTTCTTCGGCTTGGGCGCGTTCGAATTCCACCTGGGCGGCGGCGGTATCGTAGGCCGCTTCATGCGAGCCATAGGCCGGGAGGCCGTCGGTGAGCAGATTGGCTTGTTTCTTTTTGGGCTTGGCGCCGAGGAGCTTATTGGCTTTCTCGAGGCTCGAGAGCATTTTGTCGGCGGTGCCGCGCACCAAGTAGAAGGATTTACCGGCGGTTACGCAGGTTTTCACTTCGGGGGTATCGAGGCCCATCTTGATGGCGTCCATATTGTCGTCGATTTGTTTATACACTTCCAGGATGGTGCCGATTTCTTTTTCGATGCGTTTCTTGGCGGCGGCCAATTTCTTCGCGTCGGCTTCGGTGGCGGCGGTGGCGAACGCGGCCACTACTTCTTTATGGGATCTTTCCTGGTTGGCGAGGGCTTTTTGCTCTTTCATGCCTTCCACGATCTTGGTGCCGATCATGCCGCAGCTTTCGCCGTGCTTGAGGAATACTTTCAGGTTGTCCTCGATGATCTTGGCGGTTTTATCGTAGTCCTGTTGCAGGGGAACGAGGGGGGAGAGAACGGCTACGGGAGCGGCGGCGGCAGGGGCAGCGGGAGTGGCCTTCGCGGGTGCGGCCGGGGCGGCGGCGGGTGCGGCGAGGGCCTGGGCGCTAAAGCCGGTGATCAGGGCGAGGGCGAGAATTTGGGCAACAACTGGGTTGGACTTGAACATCAACGAAAATCTCCTGCGGGTTTGGTAAGCGACAGGCCTGTCAAAGCAACTAGCATGCCGCCCCGGCGAGGGGTTTAACGCGAGCTGGGTGTCTAGGGTTTAGGCACCTGTATGGCGGCGCGGAGACATGGCTATTTTTGTTTAGGCGATGCGGGTGGGATTCAGATCGGACTGGACCGCCGAATGCTTCTTCGTATTGCGCCAGTGGGTGGCGAGGGCGTGGAAGAAGCTGGGCTCGCTGGTGAGGTGATAAAAGGAATCGGCGGGCAAATGCGCACGCAGGCGGCGGTGGGCGTGGCCGAGGTTATGGTAAGGCAGCGTAGCGAACAAGTGGTGAAGCGCGTGGTAGCGCAGGCCCACGGGCGCCACGAGTTCGGCGATGATGGGATTGCCTTCGATATTCACGGAGTCGAGGAGCTGGTCCTGGAAGCTGAGCTCGGCGGCCGAGCGGTTCAGGTAGCGGTGGGCCACGATCGTGCGTAAGGAATTCACGAGGAACATGCAGAGCATCGCCGCGTACATGTGCTCCAAGGTGGAGAGGCCAAGGATGCCAGAGGCGAAGAGGTAGACCATGCCCCAGACGTATACGAAGCAGAGGGCCTCGAGCACGTGCCAGTTACGGAGGTCCACGCCTTGGGGTGCTTTGCGGGGCACGTCGGCGCGGATGGCGAGCGCGGAGGTGCGGGTGACCACGAGGTGCCGGAGTTTCGGATGCAAAAGCGATAGGGGCGTGAGCAAGCCGAAGCGGAGCACGATGAGTACCGGCAAATATACCGACTGCGCTAAGTAGAGCACTGTTTTCCAGAAGGGATGCGCGCCGAGCGGAAGGTATTCGCCGTCTTCGTCGGTGCCGTAGGAATTTTTCTTATGGTGATCGATGTGCACGCCGCGGTACATGAACGAGGGAAACAAAAACGGCACGCCGAAGATCAGGTTCCACGCGATGGAAAATCCGGGAAGGTCGGAGCGCTCGCGGTGCGTGAGCTCATGGATGAAGAGCATTCCGCGGTAAAGCGCGAAAACCGAGATCGTGAAAAAAAGCAGGTAAGGCGCGGAAAACGCCGGGAAGCGTTCCGTCACCACGAAGGATCCGTAGCCCACGATCGCCGTGCACAAAAGATCCGACCAATAAATCCAAGGGTTTGCCGGGAAGTATTCCTGGAGAAGCTTTTTATATTCCGCGAGCGATACGGCGCCGTTCTGCATCCCGCCACTTCTAACATAGCAACTGCTTTTGGGCTAGCCTTCTGGTAGCATTTGAAAATGCCTAAAGACCTGTTTTTGTTCAATACTCCGGCCCGCCAAAAGGAAAGATTCCAGCCCCTCCAGGCCGGCAAAGCGGGGCTCTATACTTGCGGGCCAACTGTCTATCATTACGCGCATATTGGCAATTTGCGCACCTACGTTTTCGAGGATTTTTTGGTGCGGGTTTTGAAGCGCGCGGGCTACGCCGTGAACCATGTGATGAATATTACCGACGTGGGACATCTTGTCTCAGATGGCGACGATGGCGAAGACAAAATGGAAGTTGGGGCGCGCAAGGCCGGTAAAACGATCTGGGAGATCGCGGACTATTACTCCAAGGTTTTTTTCGATGATCTGGCCAAGCTAAACGTGGTGAAGCCGCAAACGATTCCGAAAGCCACCGACCACGTTCCCGAGATGATCGCGCTGATCGCCGACCTGGAAAAAAAGGGCTTCACCTACGTCACGAGCGACGGCGTCTACTTCAATACCGAAAAGTTTCCCGCCTACCCGAACTTTGCCCACCTCGACGTGGAAAACCAGGAGGCCGGCAAGCGCGTGGCTCTCGGCGAGAAGAAAGCGCCCACGGATTTTGCGCTCTGGAAATTTTTGCCCAAAGACAAAAAGCGCCAGCAGGAATGGGATTCTCCCTGGGGTAAGGGATTCCCTGGCTGGCATATCGAGTGCTCGGCGATGGCGATGAAATATTTGGGCGCCACCTTCGACCTCCACTGCGGCGGCATCGACCACGTGCGCGTGCACCATACCAACGAAGTGGCGCAGAGTGAGGCGTCCACCGGAAAGCGCTTCGCGAATTTCTGGCTCCACGGCGAATTCCTCAACGAGGATTCGGGCAAGATGAGCAAGTCCAAGGGGGAGACGCTTACCCTGAGCGTGCTCGAGCGCGATGGTTTTGATCCTATGGATTACAGGTTCCTGCTTTTGCAGGCCCATTACCGCACGCAATTATTGTTTTCCTACGATGCCCTGAGGGCCGCGCAAGCCGGGCGCCGCGGGCTCATGGAAAGATTACGGGACTGGCACGCGAAGGGCGGAAGCTCCACGGGCGATCTTTCCAAATATACCGCCGCCTTCGATAAAGCCGTCTTCGACGATTTGAATATGCCCGAAGCCCTCGCGGTATTTTTCCAGGCGGCCAAAGACACTGCGCTCTCGTCGGCCGATAAGGTGAAGCTCGCGATCGATTTCGATGGAGTATTCGGCCTCAGGATTGAAGAGCTGCTCGGGAAAGCGGAGGAAATTCCCTCCGAGGTGCAGGCCTTAGTCAGCGCCCGCGACCAGGCCCGTGCCGCCAAGAACTTTGCCGAGAGCGACCGGCTCAAAGCCGAGCTCCAGGCCAAGGGCTACCGCGTGAACGATACGCCTCAAGGAACCAAGGTTTCGAAGTAGGTTTAGCGCGCCGCTTCGCCTTCGCCGGCTAGGCGCTGCGTTATTTCTTGCCGGCGCCTCAGGAAATCCTTGAATCACGGGGCGTTTCAAGCGATTTATCCCCTATGCATAAGCCCACGGCGCATTTCCGCCAGCGTCTCCTCGAAAAACTCTACGCCCCCCAATACCGCTTCGTGACCGTGGAAGTAGGGATGCCCCAGGGCCATAAGACTCTCAAGATGCGGGAAGGCTGCTTTCAGCTCGGGCAAAAAGGCTGCGACGCCCTCAACCTCGCCGATAATCCGAATGCTTCGGTGAAAATGCATCCGCTCGCCTTCCAGGCCCGCATGCAGCAGGCCGGCCCGGCCTTCATGGACACGATTTACCATATCACTTGCCGCGACAAGAATTTGATCGCGCTGCAGACCGAGATCCTCGGCGCCGCCGCCCTGAATATCGCCGCGATCCTCGCCGTAACCGGGGATGCCGTTCGCAAAGGCCCCGAACCCGCCAAGAGCGTGTTCGAAGGCAATTCCATGAAGCTCCTCGAAGTGGTGCAGAAGATGCGCCAGGGAAAACTCATGAGCGGGCAGGACCTCGAAGAGCCCGTGGATATGCTCGTGGGCGTGGCCTATAACCCGAACGCCACCGACATCAATAATGAGACCGAGCGTTTGCTCCGCAAGATCGAAGCCGGTGCGGATTTCGCCGAAACCCAGCCCGTGCACTCCAAAGACGCGTTCAACCGCTGCGTGGACGCGCTCGCCAAGTACAATATTCCCCAGGAGCGTTTTCCGGTGATCTTCGGCCTCATGCCGATCATGAGCCGCAAGAACGGGGAATTCCTCAACGCGAACTTCTCCGGCATCCACGTGCCCGAGGAAGTGATGAAAGAGTTCGACGGCGTGAGCACCCGCGAAGACCGGGAAAAGATCGCCTACGAGCAATCGCTGGAATTGGCCATGCACTTTTCCAAGGACGGCACGAACAACTACTATATCATCTGCCCTTTCACGAAGTTCGATCTCGTGAGCCAGATCGTGGAGTACGTAAAATTTGGTTATAGCCACGTGGAGTTCGCCGAGAAGCGCCTGCTCCGCCAGGACATGTCGCGCCAGGTGCACACGCCCGCGCGCGTGGAAGCCGTGATCACTTCCTCCACGCGCAAACGCGGCGATCAGTAACTATCCGCAAGTCGATTTCGTCTCGATCACGTCGCAGTTCACGTTCTCGTAGTCCGCGCTGCCGGCGGGAGTGAATTTCAGCCAGTGAGTATTGTGGAATCTTTCGTAGCAGTCGCCGCCGAAATCTGGGCGCTTTAGCTTTTGCTGAGGCGAGGATTTCATGAGCTCCACCTTGAAGGCGGGTTTTCCGTTCAGCTCGAGGATCTGGGTTTTCTTTTTCTTTTTATTCAAATCGAGGAAAAATTCCTCCGCTTTCACCGCTTGGCCATTGGCGAGCACCAGCTGGATATCTTCCTTAGTATCGCCATCCGACGACCATTCCAGCTTGGAGTAAACCACGAGGGATCCGGAGGGGGTATTGCAGCTCACCTGAACTCCGCCGGTGGCATGGGCGGCGTGGGCAAGGAATACGGAAGCGAGGGCGGTTAGGAAAAATACGGGTTTCATAAGATCTCCTTAAGCGGTGAGGTTGCTTGAACGAGGGTGGTTATACCCCGCGCGTATCCATCGAAAAAGCAGATAAAATTCATGTAAAACATTCCCTTATGGAATAGATAAAAGCGCGGTTCTGCTTTGAACGTCCAAAGTAAAATTCAGATTTTCTCCCACAATTCCCAGCACTTCCCCTCCTTGATTTTCGCCGAAACCCGCTTTATAATTAACCTAGTAGTTAATTAACTAAATAGCTAATTATGAACCAAGATAAACTCAGCCTCGCGTTCTCGGCCCTCGGCGATCCCACTCGCCGGGCCATCTTGGTGCGCCTTTCAAAAGGGGAGGCGAGCGTCTCGGAGCTGTCGAAGCCCTTCCTCAAAACCATGAGCGCCCCGGCCATCACCAAGCACCTCAAGGTGCTCGAGCGCGCGGGCCTGATCTCGAAGGGGCGCGAAGCGCAGTGGCGCCCCTGCAAATTGAATGGAGAATCTTTCAAGGAAGTATCGGAATGGCTGGAGCACTACCGGGTATTCTGGGAAGAAAGTTTCGATCGGCTGGATGCCTATTTGAAAACGATCAATAAGAAGGAAAAGAAGCATGCCCGTAAAAAATAAACCCAACGAACTCTATATCAGCCGCGTCTACGATGCCCCCGTGAAGATGGTCTGGGACGCGTGGACCGATCCCAAGCAAAAAGCGCATTGGTGGGGGCCCCGTGGTTTCACCATCACCACGCACAATTCCGATATCCGCACCGGCGGCACCTGGCACTACACCATGCACGGGCCCGACGGCACCGACTACGTGAACAAAACCAAATACCTCGAGGTGGAAAAATATTCCCGCATGGTCTACGACCACGGCGGCAACGATGAACAGGCCCCGCTATTCCGGGTGACGGTGGAGTTCTCCGAAAAAGCCGGCAAGACCAAGATGGAAATGACCATGGCGCTGCCCACCGAAGAAGCCGCCAAGGAAACCAAGAAATTCATCAAGAAGGCTGGAGGCGATTCCACCTGGGACCGACTCGCCGAGTTCCTCTCTCCCGTGGACCGCTTCGTGATCAACCGCAGCTTCGAGGCGCCCATCGAGAAAATGTTCGAGATGTGGACCAATCCCAAGCATTTCTCCCAGTGGCTGGCGCCTACTGGTTTCACCATGAAAAGCATCGAGGCCGATATCAAGGCCGGAGGGACGAATTTCTATTCTATGAGCAACGGCCAGATCACGATGTACGGGAAGATCCACTACAAGGAAATCACGAAGCCCAGCAAGCTCGTTTATACGCAGATTTTCTGTGACAAAGAAGGAAATGTCTCCCGCCATCCCGCGGCGCCCACTTGGCCGGAGACCATGCTCACTACGGTTTGCTTCACGGCGGAATCCGAGAACAAAACCCGCGTGACGATCCAGTGGGAAGTCTACGGCGAGGCCTCTGCGGCCGAGCGCGAAACCTTCCACCAAGCCAAAGCGGGAATGACCCAGGGCTGGACCGGATCGTTCGACAAGCTCGAAGAGTATCTGCAGAAAAATTAGAGATTGTACTTAGCGGGGGCGGGGCACTAGTTGCTCCGCCCTTTCTATTTTCCGGCTATCGCGCGCCTCTCACCGTGTAGGAAGAATTCTGCCGCATCGAGTTTAATGCGTGCGGTCTTTTCTTCGTTTCTTTAGAAAAAACACCAGCCACTCTGCCTAGCGAGAAATCATCATTTCTCACGGGAAAAAAAGTAAATTTTTTTCGGTATATTTCTCGCCGCATTAGTTGCAATGCAGCCAGTTCGGACGAATATTAAATCTCTTTTAGCCTAAAAAAAAGATATTGCCGGATTAGTTTATTTCGTGTTCCTATCTCCTTCGAATTTAAATCTCGCCTGAAAGTCGAGTGCGCCAACATGGTGGTTGGTGATTTTTGCTACCTATGGAGGGTTGCTCATGTTCCGTTCCTGCTTGGCGCTCGCTCTTTTCTTCTGCAGCACTTTTGCTCACGCCGACTCTCCGATCGCAATCGGTGCCGGCACGGTGGTGGCGAATGGAAACTATACCGCCGACCAGTACTTTAGCGGCGGAACCCCTTACACCACCGGCATCCCGATCAACGCAAGCCAAGTAACGAACCCCGCGCCGCTCGCCGTTTACCAAACCTGCCGCTACGGAAACTTCTCCTACGCGATCCCTGGCCTCGAGGCCGGCGCAGCCCACCTCGTTCGCCTTCATTTCGCGGAGCTCTATCACACCACGGGCGGCTCCCGTATTTTCAACATCGGTATCAATGGCTCCCAGGTTTTAACCAACTTCGATATCGTGGGCGCGACCGGGGGCATCGGGATCGCCACCGTGAGGGAGTTTACCGTAAACGCCAATCCATCCGGCGTGATCAACCTCAATTTCGCGAGCGTAGTGGGGGACGCCCTCGTGAACGGAATCGAAATCCTTCCGGGCTACCAGCCGCACCCCGTACCAACTCCCACCTATAATCTTATTCTGAGCGCCGACCAGCCGAGCTACGCCGTTGGCGCAAAGGCCACCGTGCTTCTCACCACGAGAAACGGACCCACGAATTCTAATTTCGAATTCTACGTTTCGGCCTCTTTTGCCGGATCCGATCTCCCCCTCACGCGCATCACCGATAGCCAGAGCTACGGGACCACTTCTCCCCTCGTAGCGGGCGACCAAGAGTTCGTGGCCAGCTTGTTTCTACAAAACAAGAAAGAGGCCAAATCCCTCAACGACGCCATTAATTTCTACGTGGCCGAGATCACTCGCCTGACCACCGCTCTTGGCAATACCACGAACCCTACCGAGATCGCCGCCATCCAGGCCGAGATCGACCGCAATCAAGCTTTGCTCAATTCCACGCGCGCGCACCTCGCCGAGGTTCGCACCCCCGTGGGCCAGCCCGTATCCATCACCCTCACGGCCCAGTAAGAGGAAAATATGAAATTTATTGCACTGCTTTGCCTCTTTTTGCCTTTTGCGGCCTTGGCCGGCCCAAAAACCAGTTCTTTTCTTAGTATTTCGGAAAATCGGGCCGCGAACGGGCAGGTGAATCTCTTCATCCGCGCCAACACGAATTTTGAAAAGTCCTACGTGGTGCTCGACGCCAACTTTGATGGCTACCCTGCGACCCTCGAGCATCCCGCCAAAGACCTCTGGGTATTTAAAGTTCCAGGAAACGGCGCCCACGCGATTTCTTTTCTGATCTCCTTGGCCGACGCCCGGCAAACCGATCGCCTCTCTGAATCTCTAAAAGTAACAGAGCAAACGATTGCAAGCCTCCGCGCCGAGATCGCCGAAACCTCTGACCCAGATGACCTCGCCGCCCTTGAGGCCGAGCTCAATAAAAATCTCCAACTCCAAACGCGGCTCCAGGCGGAGCTAGAAGGCCTCAAAAATAGAATCGGCCGCGAGACCTACAATTTCTCTTCTTTTACCAATTTGAACTAAGGAACCCCGGACATGAAAAAAATCATTTTATTAGTGCTCTCTCTCTGCGTTGCAAACTTCGCCGATGCCGCCTTTGCGGCAAAGGGTTCGGTAACGAATATTAAGGTAAAAACTCTCATCGCCAAGATGGAGAAAGCCAAGAGAGACCGGACTCTCAAGATCAAGAAGCTGAGTGATCCCCTGGTGCGAATATTCGTGTCTCCTTCGAATACTCCCGCCCAGGGCGATCACGTGAGCCTCTACCTCATTCCCAATACGGGATTTACGGATAGTGAAGTGCTGCTCGAAGGTAAATTCGATGGCGCCACCGTTGCTCTCGAGCATCCTTCCCAAGAGATGTGGATCTATGATGCCGGCGCCTTAACCGAAATCAAATCGCATACCTTCCTGGCCTCGATGTTTATCCAGGACAAAGCCCAGGCCGTGCAAATCCGCGACGCGATCGTTTCGCTCGAGGCCGATATTGTTTCTCTAAACGCCGCCATCGCGGCCGCGACCGACCCCACCGAGATCGCCCAGCTTACGGCCCAGCGCGACGAGAAGGTTTCGCTCAAGAACCAGCTCGTGGCCGCTCTCGCCTCCCTAAAATCCCCCGTGGGCGAAGAAAGCATTTCGTTCAACGTGGTGGAGCAAACGACCGGAACGGATTTCCCGAGAATTTCCGACGTAACGCCCCACCTCGTGGCCGCCGCGGGTGGTACCACGATCACGATCTCTGGCGCCAATTTTGGTTCTAGCCCCGAAGTAAAACTTGGCGGCATTACGACGGCCGTTACGAGCTCTGGCTCCACGAGCATCACGCTCAATACTCCCGTGTTTTCCACCGAAGGCAGCAAAGACGTGGAGATTCGCTTTACCTCGGGCGGAGTCGTGAAGAATGCAATTCGTAAAAATGCGTTTTTTGCCACGAACGACACCGTAATCGTTCCCGAGCCCTATATTCCACCCACCGCGCCGATCGGAATTGCCGAAGCCGTGGCCAGCCCGATCGCTCTCGGAGAAGGGGCGCAAGTAACCGCGGTTAATTCCCACGACGTGAATGACCAGCCCCTTGCCTTCGAGTGGCGCTTGATCTCGAAACCAACCGGTTCCGCGCTCGCGATCAATACCGATCCCGTGAGCACGGACGTAAATTACAGTTTCACGCCGGACGTTCCTGGCTACTACGTGATGGAAATGCGTATCGCGGAAACCACCACTCCCTTCATGACCGGCAATATTTCGCTTGCCGTCGTTGAAGTGAGCGCCCCCGCTAACCGCGCGCCCACGGGATCCGCTCCTTCGATCACCGCCGGGATCAATGCGACGAGAACCAGCCAAATCACTTCGGCCGACGCGGATTTCTGGCAGGTGCGCTCTTTCTTCGTGACGAAGCAAAGCGCATACGGAACCGCCTCCGTTTCTTCCGCTGGCCTTGTTAGTTTCCAGGCTGGTGAGAACGAAGGTACCGACACTCTCGAAGTAACCATTGTTGATAACGGCACCCCTCCACTTAGCACCGTTGTTTCCATTCCCGTGTCGGTAGTGGCGAACTTTCCTCCCGTGCTGGGCGCTGCTCCCTTCGTTAACCAGAAAACGCCTGGCGCACCTTTCCAGGTAAGGCTAGCTCTTGCATTGGCGGTCGGCGGCGTAACCGACCCCGACGGAACGATCGAATCCATGTGGTGGGATTTTGGCGACGGAACCCGTGAACGCACGTTTGATACCGCCGCTGCCTTTATTCTGCACAACTACCCAGCTACCGGCACTTATAACGCCACTTTCACGGCCACCGATAACCTCGGCGCCACCACGTCGGCCAATATCACGGTGGTGATTACGGATACCGATATGCCTACCGCAAAATTTCGGGTGAGTGGCCTGCTCGGATCTTTTCCCCGCACCGTAACGTTCGACGCGTCGGAGGCGAGCGACTCGGACGGAATCGTGCAGTACCGCTGGAATTTCGGCGATGCGTTTGGCGAGACCGTGACTACCGACCCAGTAGTCACTCACGCTTACAATGCTTCCGGAAACTACAATGTCCGTCTCCGCACGAGAGATGCTTATGGAGCTGAAGGAGAGGCTATTATCCTTGTGCAGCCGGGAATCAGCGGCAGCATGGCGCCCGTGAATCAGTTTGTGGTCGGGCCGCCTCGCGAAGTCCTCCTTGGCACACCCTTGAGCTTCAACGGAAGCTACGCCGTGAATCCCAATGTCGGCGGGACCATCATTAACTGGAACTGGCGCTTCTCGGATTTCCTAAATCCCGACGGGCAAGGCATCGCGAACGGGCAGTTCGTGAACTATACCTATCCGCTCGCGCGCAATTATTTTGTGAGCATGGGGGTGACCTCGGGTGTTGGCTTCACGCCGCCGCAGAGGGCTTTTATGGAAGTATTCAACGTGAATGCGGGCCATGCCCCTAGAGCGATCATTCGTAATGGCGCGCTCTCGGGCGTTGCTCCCTTCACGCTCAATGTGAACGGCTTGGAATCTTATGACTATGATGGAACCATTGCCAGCTACAGCTGGAACTGGGGCGATGGATCGGAGGAGACGACGACGGCCGTGGCTTCTCACGTGTACGAAACACCGGGTACTTACGGAGTTAACCTCGCCGTGGTGGATAACGATGGCAACCTCGTATTCACCTTCGTGACGGTGAATGTTAGCGGAGCGCCACCGCTGGCAAAAAAGAAGCTCGATCTTCCGTATGACGGCGAGCGTGAAGCTAAGAGGCAGCTGCTGACCAACGCCTGCTGGGCGCCTCCCGGCGACGGCGGTGCTTGTTACGAGCTAGGAAATATGTATTCCGAAGACGGCGACGATTTCACGAAGACGAGATTGTGGCAACGGGCATGTACGCTTGATTTCGCTGATGCTTGCGGTGCGGCTGGGAGGGGAAAATGAGAGGAGTATTCTTTCTTGTAGCGCTTCTTCCTCTATGCGCGACAGCAGCTCCATTCTACGCCTATAAAACTGAACTCGTGCTTCCCGGAACTCGGTTAGAATATAATGGAAAAGAGATTTCGGCATTTCAGAATAGAGACGGAACGCCTGCTTTAAATAATGGTGGTCAAGTTGCCGTAAATTCTGCCAATGAACTCCTTTATATTGGGAGTGAATTTCCTCTTACGACGCCCGTTCCGATAATTGGATTTAGTAATAGTTTTTTGCCGAGCCTTTCATTTGATGACAATGGAACATTTTATGGAATAACTACACCTACCGTAGGAATTCCGACCGCACCAGATGGATGGGGAAGGGGTGTCTACTCGTTCACAAACAATGGTAGTTCGCCTAGTGCACAGCTCTATTATGAGACCTTGGTTGACGCTGGTGCTGCTGGAAATAATTTGAGAGTTCAAGCAATTCGCGGTCATAGTGTGTCTCCCTCCGGTTCTGCGCAGGCTTTTTTAGTTGATTTACATCCTAGTGATGCAGGCTATCGAACCACCGCTATCTATTTTTCGTCTGGTAACGGTCTAGAGTTTGTGGATCAAGGCGCACGCCCAGCGACTATAGTCGGCGAACCTATTGTGAAAGACAATGGCTGGCTCATGTATAAGAGAAGAACGGGAAATACTGACGAGATAGTAGTTAGGAATTCGGCGAATTTTCTTGAGGCCATTCCTACCAATTTGGGTTCAATTCATTTTGATAATATTTGCCTTGGAGGTGCTGATATTAATTCCAAGGGATCTGTTGTTTTTTCTGGCACTAGGATGATTGGAGCAACAAGACAGCAGTTTCTTTTGCTTTCCAGGTATTCAGCCGGAAATAGATTTGTGGAAGAACTTGCTAGAACATACGCGAGGGAAGACGTAGATAGCCTAAGTTCTCCTTTTACCGGATTTGGCTATCTCAACCCCGATTTCCCGTGTGATCTTCATGATTTTTCAATCAACGATAACGACGAAGTAGCGACTTCTGCTAGTGCTTTCAACGGACCCGCACTCTACAATTTTGCGCTCGGTAGAGATCCGATAATGTTGGCTAATCCAAAAGCAATATCAGAAAATACAGAAGCTTTTCTAAGCATTGCCTTCTACGCCGGTGCTTTCAATAATAAAGGTGAAGCCGCATTTCGACTCCATTCTTCAAATCCAAACCATTCTGGTTACTCGGCCTATTATGTGAAGCCTTATCCCGGTGAGTATTCGGTGTTTCAAGTGGTTGAAAATCCAAATCTTTGCTCCGGCCAGTATACATCTTTCTGTAATGGTCAAGAGGTAGATCTGGTGGCAGGAAAGAATGCTGATGTAGTGGTTTCGGGAATAAATGCCGCTGTCGATATTGCAAAATCGACCATGGAATGGAATGGGATCACTTTACATCCAAATCCAGTAATCACAGATGAAAGCGGGAGTTCAACCGTCACATTTGAGATAAATCCTGTTCCAGCCACTAGCGCATTTCTCGGTCTTAACAAGACAATGCACGTCGTTTTAAGGAATTCAGAAAACGGAATTATTTCCGAAAGAAAAATTATTGTCAGAGTTAGAAAAACAAAGCCCCTTCATCTCGGCTTTGTTAGAACTGGCTTTGAGAAGGGTCCGGAGCCAAAGGTGCCAGATGAATTTTCCTATGAGACTTCCATTTTTGGCGGATTTCCATATTTGAAGCAACTTTATCCGGCTGCGGACACAGATTTCACTAGAGATTTTTTAATTGGAAAAGTATGGGGTACGGGAGATGTGTTAGATATTCAAAATGATCGAAATATTCTTAAAGCGCTAGTAGATAAAGAAAATTCCACTGAATTTTATAATGATACGACGATCACTCATCTTGTTGGGATTGTTTCCAATAACTACTTTCATCAGAAGTTTCCTTCGCCGCACGAACTTCATGACTCGGTTGGACTGGCCAACTTTGATGAGCCTGCTTTTCATGTGCAGAGTGGTTTGATTAAAAGTTTGGCGCATGAGCTGGGGCACACTTTTTGTATTAGATTCGATAGTAGAACCGGCTGCTCGCCACCCTCCGGCGAAGAGGGATGGCATGCTCCTCGAATTATTGATCCACTTAATCCCCAAGCTAGATTTGAGGGGTATTCTAACTATGATTTTTCTATACCAATTGAGATAGGTCGCGGAAAAAGGCTTGCCCAAATTGATGTAATGATGCAAGGGCAGTCGAATGAATATAGCATTGACCCAGCTCAGCCATATATAGACCCCAATCCTTTTTGGTTTTCTTATAATGATTATGTGCAGGTCTTTAGAAGAAATATACCAGGTCCGCAAAAAGTGACCATGAACTTTCCTGGGAGCCAAATTCTGATTTCAGGAAATATTAGTCAAAACGTATTTAATAGGTTTAGCACGTATGTTTTATATTCAAATCGCGAAGTTCCTAGCAACTCCGACGGGGAATACCTCGTTGAGTTAAAGACTATTTCCAATGAATTAATTTCATCTTCGAGATTTGCGGCAAAGGAGGATATCAACCTCCCTGGGGGTTCGCCTGAGTTGGAATTTACTGTTCCTGTCACTGCGAATGGCGTATTCGTAGATATTTTTCGAGATAACTTAAATGGAAAAGTTAAATTAGGCTCGGTGGTTATACCAGCTGATTTAATAGATGAAGAGGTTAAATACATTCCAGATCGAGCTTTTATTGTTAATGCAATCTCTGGACGAGCAAAGTTGTCAGCGGAGATATCTAGATTGCGGGCTGCTGTTTTGGCGCGGAAAATTTCATTAGCTAAACAGATACTAAGTAAACAATTGGCACCACTTGCGTCGAGCCTGCTTGTAGATTCATTTCTGGCTGACTCCTATTTGGATGCTGGTAAGCATGAAATTGGAAAACAAATTGCTGGTGCCTTTGTTAGGCTAAGTGCTTTAGAGCCGCCAGTATTGGAGGATCCGAGCCCTTTCGTGGTTCTCGATACTGATGGAGGTAATATTGTAGGAGGACGAAATAGGCTGAGGGCGGATTTCGTCAAGTCTCCCGAAAATCCCGAATATATGTTTGTTTATAATGTATTTTATGACGGGACTAGGGTCGAACCTAAGCATCATGAGCGATATCTAGAGGCAGAGTCATTCAGGCTTGTGTCGGGAAGTCATAGATGGCAGGTGAATGTGAGTCTTGTGCCTAAGCGTCCTTGGTTTGCACTAAGGTCTGCGATTGCTTCTTGGCGGCAAGATATATTTGATCTTCGGTCGAGATTAAGAGATGAAAATGATCCTGATAGGCGGTTGGAAATAGAGAGCCAGATTCTAATTTTATCTAGGCGAATTGCTAACGCGAGGTCTCAGGGGGCTGAGCTGGAAAAAGAAGTAGGGCGAAGCGCAGAAATTAATTTTTCCGTTCCATAGTTGGTGATCCATACTTAATTTATTACCGTGATGTTGTCATTGAGGGTAATATGTCATTTATGGTTAATTGGTATAAAAAATATTTTGCTATTTTTCTTTTGTTTTTATGCAGTGTTACTGGCCATGCTGGGTGTTTAAAGGTCAATGATTTAAAGGTTAAGCCGTCGGTTAGATTTCGGCTTGAAAGCCAGGCGAAAGAGAAAGTTTTTTTTTGGTTGGCTGAAAATTTGCCCAC
Organism: Bacteriovoracia bacterium; assembly: GCA_050246755.1. GTDB lineage: Bacteria > Bdellovibrionota > UBA1018 > CAIPTA01 > CAIPTA01 > JAKFYM01. The sequence goes on along the minus strand of JBFWVL010000001.1, from coordinate 148,781 downwards.
TGAAATAAAAAAAATAGGTCTTGTTGATCGTACTCTAGAGAAAAATGCAGATGAGCATCTCTACGTTTCTAGGTTATCTAAGAAGTTTAAAGGCCAGACTTTTTATGCAGGTGGATATTCGTCAATTCCTGATGCTGGTAAGGGCGTCATTGTAATTGGGATTGATTTTCTATGTTGGCAGGCTGAGAAAAACATATTGGTGGGTGGATCGAAGAAGTATCGTAGTGGCGGCGGCTATTTTTATCGATTTGTGTTGAGTGAGGTAAAGGGAGAGCTTTTGGTGTCAGAAGCAGTTGCTCAGGGGATCGGGGATTAGCGAATATCATAGAGTAGTAGTTCATTTGGCTGAAGCTTTGCCGTCGTCAGTGGGCGCAGAGTTTTCGGGAAAATTATAGCTTTTGGATTTTGCCTCTTAGGGGTTAGAGACACATGGTGACGTTGCCCCCTGTTTTACGAGGATTTCAGCATAAGAGTTATCTTCTGCAATAATCGCACGGCAAAGTGCTTCATCTAAATAGATGTTGGGAATAAATTTAAAAATCGGTGAATTTTTTTGAAAAATTTTCTGACTCGGCAAGCTGGTCTTGTTTCTCCCGCCAATGTCACAAAAACTAACTCAGATAAAATTAGTCGCATACAAGCGAGGCTCTTGGTTTTGGAATCCAGAATTTACTTACTTGAGATGAAAATCCAAGAAGAGCGGAAGTCGTTCGGGGCAAGTGTAGAAAGGTTGATTACCATAATACCATGAGGGCATTTTTATCACAGGAGTTTCGGCTACTTCTATACTGTTTAGTATTTTCATTGGTCACGAGCATTTTTGTGATAGCTGCCCTCTTTTTATCGAAGAAACTCAGTCGATCTTCGTTTAGCGGCAGAGAAATTTCACTTTCCTCAAGTAAGAATACCTTAACGTCATTCTTTGGAATCTTATTGGTGTTTTATGCATTGTTAATATTTTCATTTGAATTAATTTCAAACTTTAACGGTTCGCCCAGCTCAAGTCTTTTTTTGATTCCTGGATTTGCACTTCCCGCGAGTGCTGCATTTATTATTTTATTTTTTGCACGCGATGGAGACTCGAGTTTCCGTGGAATTAAAAATGTATATTTTTTGTTAGGCTCGATAGCGCTATTTTGCGTCATGCTATTTATTGTTAAGCGCCCCATGTCCTACGAGTTTTATGGGGAAGATGTTGGCGAGCCGCAGGCTTTAATAGGCATGAGACCTCTCGAGAGGCAGGCGATAGCAAGACTAGCGGTTTCAAAGTATTATTCTGATTCGAGATTTGCGGCGATGCTTTGGGGTTTCGATCCCAAGCATCTTATGTGGGAGGTTTTCCCAAAGTGGAATGGCGGAAAATGGGATGTCCGCGCCGTTACGACCAACTCGCTATTTCTAACGCAGACTTGTGATTTTAAATTGGATCCTGATGGGAATGATTTAGCCCCCATAACTTGCTTCGGGAAATCTGCAAAATAGCCTCCTGAAGGATGGGCCTGTATTCTTTACAGGGATAGAATATTTGTACGCTAGGCGGCTGTAAGGTACTCGGTTTTGACCTTCTCTCGATTTTCCGACCAGGCTGTGGGCGAGAAAATTATAGTATTCTTGGGGGCCAAAAAATATCGTGATGAGGGGTATATTTATGGGTTTGTATTAAGTGAGGCGAAGGGAGAAATTTTAATTTCAGAGGCAGTCGCTCAAGGAATAGCAGATTAATAAAGACCTCTTAATTTAAAAGAGTCGCCATGGAGGTTCTTAGTTGGGCGAACTCTTTGTCATTTTTTATAATTCCGAATTTTCAGTAGGCCTAGTCTTTTATTTTTCTTTCTTAAGGATAAAGAGATAAATGGAGTCATATTTTCCCCCAAATGGATTTGCGTTACTGAAGTCTTCTTTTAGGTGCATGGTCTCTAATATATTTCTCGTTCTTCCTTGTGTCCTTCTTGGCCTATATTTTTATTTTAACCCATTCGACTTTCAATCCGATGATTTTCTCCATTGGAACTACGCCGTCCGGTGGAGGGAGACATTTTCCACTCGACCACTGGGCGCCGCGCTGTATGAATTACTTACTTCAAAAATTCAATATTCAACATACCACCCAATACTAGGGTCTTTGTTTCTTTGTCTAACGGGAACAATCGAAACGGCGGTTATTTTATTCGGCATCTCCTTACTTGCGTTAGCGACGTTCAGTAGCAGGGCCGTCTTAAGAGGTTTGGGTTTGAGCCAAGCCGCGGCCGCTCTGGGCGCAGCCACCGTCTGCACGTATCCATTTTTCGTGGGGATGAGCCGCGCATTCATGTCTGAGCTGCCATTCTGCGCCTTTGCTCTATCTGCCCTAGCTTGCCTTTGCTCCGGGAAGGCGTGGGGCTATACGGTATTTTATTTTTTGGCGTTTCTTATACGACCATTTGAAGCATTACTTCTTCTGCCCTCATATTTTTTGTTTTTTTATCGTCAGAATGAGCCACGGTTAGCCCTGAAAGATTTTCATGTGGACGCAGTGGTCTATTCTAGGGAGATTCTTCCGGGAGTTCTCCCCTTTCCGAATAGGGCAATGGTTGAAATTTTAAGTAAAAACCAGCCGTCGCGGCTAGGATTAAAGCTCGTTCGAAAAATTCAATGGTTCGGGCAAGGCAGGACGCGTGAAATCGAAGTGTACGGGGCCGAATAGATGGTCGATAAGGGAATTTTGTGGATTCTAAATATTTGTCTTTTAAGTTGGTGACAAGACGACTGAGTCTTAAAAAGATAAATGCCTCCGGCATGCGTGGTCGGGCCGTAGAGATAATTGCGGTATGAATAGAATTCGAAAATTTTTAAAAGACCCAAGCTCGGATTACGTCAGTTTTCTATTGTTAAGTACCGCTATTTTTTGGGTTCTATTTGTTTTTGAAATTCCGGCTATTTTATTTTTTGGAGTTCTCGTATTTTTCAATTATTTTTGGGTTGCCGTACCTATTTCGAGCCTTTTTAAAGGTATTTCTTTTCTCTGCGTTCTGGCGAGCTTTGCTTTTTTCTTTGTAAAATTTTTTCAGATTTGCCTGCGGCGTTATAGGTTTTCTGCTTTCCGCGAAGTGCGGGGAAGTGCTCTTCCGATTTTTTTTATTACATTTAGTGTGTTTTATTTGCTCATAATGCTTTTTCCGCTGGAGTTCGAGTCTCTTGAAAATATCCCCGGCGATGGCGGAGAAGGTGAGGTTCAAGCGTATGTTCAGCGCCGGAAGGTTTCATATATCCTGCCTTTTCCGGCTTTCTTTTCGAGAAAGGCATTGGACGGCTTGGGAAACAAGCTGATTACGGCGCTCTATCGGGCCCCAGATTGCGTTATCGTTTCTAGGGCGGGCGGCGTCTCGGATACAATTAAATGTAGTGCCCAGCTAGCTCAGTCAGCGGGAGGTTCACGGCCGCTTTTTCTTGAAAGTGGCTTGGCCGACAACGACCTCTATTTGTATGACAATAAGAAGAATCAGGCGGATTTTAAGCTTGGAGAGATTTTAAAGCGCACAAAGTATGAGGCCACGTTCTCTGGAGTAAAAAAAGACATTACTACGATCAGGGCCTTCGGTATTTTGATTTTTGATAAAGAATAATTTGGTCGGTAGGGGCGTATAAGCGGCTTTTTACGGATTTGGCGTGGGCCGGTTTTCTCAGGAACGTCAAACGGCTGGAACTAAGCTCTAGGAGTGGAGCTAAAACTTCCGGCTGGTCAACAATCAAAGTTAGAGAATGGTCTAGATTGAAATTGGCTGGCGCAGCAGATTTAAACTTTGAGGTAGAATGAAGTTCATTATTTTTTGTCTATTATTTTTTCCATTCAATAGTCATGGTATTGAGCCTGGGCAAGACGCAATCCTGGGACTTGTGATCAAGGACCACGGTAAATTTTCTTTAAATTTATCTAGAGTTTCATATTCTCGCGAAAGAACAGATGAAGACCATAGGTCCGCGGCTGCAACAGACCTGCGCGCAGTATTAAAAGATAAAAATGGAAAAGAAATTGAATCGGCCTTCCTGCTTTTGAAGCAAACTGGAAATATGTCTTTTGCTAAGCGGTCTAAGCAGAATAATGAGAATAGCCGATCTTTACCTCACATGTTCGATTCGGCCAGAGTTAATTTTTTGGCAACTCCCAATGCATTCATTGTGGAGCTTCGGGAAAAGAATAAGCTAGTCGCAAAGGCTTTAGTTCCAAAGAAAAACGAACAAACGAAGAATTAACGCCCTAATTATTCGTGCCAGATGAGAATGCGATTAAATGTATGCTTCGTAGTTTTGATGGCATCAATATTTTTGAGATTTGATGCAGAGGGCGCATCTCGTAAATGCCAGTCTTCCGTTTATAGCGATTCGAAAGAACAGGCGCGCTTGACGGCAGAAGCAAAAATTGCCTCATATAAATTTTTTGTAGAAAAAACAAAAGATTCTGGGGTGAAAGAATTTTTATTGAGCGATAACAGTTCTTCTGAAGAGATGGAGGCGACTCTTTTAGCATTGAGAGGGTTCTATAAAGATAAGGAATTTGCCCTTTTTAAGGGACAATCTTTGAGGAGCGGTTTTGGGGATAAAAATAAGCACAATCGTTTAACTATCTCGTCTCTCTGTTGGCAGAAAAGAGATCTACTTTTTGTCAGATTGCGAAAAACGGCTTCGGATGGTGCTACGGCAGGATATGAACTTCAACTGCGCCTTGTAGATAAAGAGTGGCAAATTGAAACAGAGAAGATGGAGTTTATCACGCGCGTGGGCAATCGGCCGTTAACCGTGGTAGGGCTCTAGCTAAAATTGGTGAAAGCATAAAAATATTTGGTGAATAAAAGTGCGTTACCTCAATTGGTCTAGCTGGCTATTGGCTACGCTCACTAAACCCGAAGGATCTACCGCATGAGACAATAGCACCAAAACGAAGAATGCCGCGCAACCTCTCTTTGCCAATGTGTTTGCGTGCGCCAGGTAATATCCCAGCTAACCCTCACCCCAAACTAACCCTCCTCAACCCACCTCGTAAAATCAGTCCCAGCGCGACCACCGTGCTGGCCCACTTTAAAAAAGTAGCCGCGCCCAGCCAGCTCAGCACGGGAAATGTCTCACCGAAATTCAGTACGTGAAGGATCGAACCGGTTTCGATGAGATCGAAAACCGCCGGCGCGAAGGCGATCCAGTAGAGGAGCTTGGAGCGGGGATAAAGGCGCACGAAGGTGAGCACGAGTGTGAAGGTATAGAGAAGGATGAAGCCGAGATCGATGATTTCGTTGAGGCGGTAGTTGGCGGCATCCTGCGCGGAAAGGCGGGAGAAGAACTCGCGGGCTTCGAGGCCGGTATAGTAGAGGCGTTTGTCGAGGGAGGGCGCGCCGAGGGCGGCCATGGCGGCGAGCAGAAAAACGAGGCCGATGAGCAGCGCGATCATTTTCACGTCGAAAAACTTTTCACCCTTCATGGGTTTATGATCCCAAACAAATCCACACTGTGCAGGATATTTTGGGGTTGCCCAGTCGCGTCAATCTTGCGAACCCGTCCAAAATGAACCGGCTTTATGCTATCTTAGAAAGCGCACACAACCGCATAAGGGGAATATATGAAGGGCGCCTATCTTTGTTCATCCATCGGCAAGAAGCAGCTGATGGGCATTGCTGGTTTATTTTGGTGCGGCTTCGTCTTCACCCATATGGCCGGCAACCTTCTCTATCTAGTGAGCGCCGATGCGTATAACGCATACGGGCATAATATCACCGCGAATAAGGCCCTGTATTATCCCCTGGAAGTAGCGCTCGCGGTTTCTTTATTGGCCCACGCCATCTTGGGAATTTTGGTTTCCCTAGAAAATAGAAAGGCGCGCCCGGTGGGGTACGCGGTGAATCCCGGAATGGGCACGAAGGGCCAGGCTTCGCTCGGTTCGAAGACGATGGCGTACTCGGGGCTGCTGATTTTCGTATTCATTATTTTGCACCTAATTAAATTCCGCTTCGGGGTGGAGTATCCCTTCCAGCACGACGGAAAAGAAATCCGCGATCTGCATCGCTTGATGACGGAAATCTTCGCCAGCGGCGGCTACGTGGCTTGGTACCTGGTTTGCTTGTTCGTGCTGGGCCTGCACTTAAGCCATGCCCTGTGGAGCTCGATTCAGACGCTGGGGCTGGTGCCGAACGGAAAAGAGAAGGCCTTGCTTTGCGTGAGCCAAGTATTCGGCTGGGCCGTAGCGATCGGATTTGCCTTGAACCCCATTTATATTTTCTGGAGAGGGTAAGATGCCTTTCAATTTAGATTCGAAATGTCCCGAAGGCCCGATCGAAGAGCAGTGGAAGAACCATAAGTTCGACGTAAAGCTCGTGAACCCCGCGAACAAAAGAAAACTTTCCGTGATCGTGGTGGGCACGGGCCTCGCCGGGGCTTCGGCGGCGGCTTCACTCTCGGAGCTTGGTTATAAAGTGAAGGCGCTTTGCATCCACGATTCTCCCCGCCGCGCGCACTCGATCGCCGCCCAGGGCGGGATCAACGCCGCGAAGAATTACCAGAACGACGGCGATTCGGTGTACCGGCTTTTCTACGATACGGTGAAGGGCGGGGATTTCCGCGCCCGCGAATCGAACGTGTATCGCCTGGCCGAAGTTTCCAACCAGATCATCGACCATTCGGTGGCCCTCGGCGTGCCCTTCGCCCGTGAATACGGCGGCACCCTGGCGAATCGCTCTTTCGGCGGCGCCCAGGTTTCCCGGACTTTCTACGCCCGCGGACAAACCGGGCAGCAGCTTTTGCTCGGCGCTTATTCGGCGATGATGAAGCAGGTGAACGCCGGCGGAGTGGAATTGCTCTCCCGCCGCGAGATGCTCGATTTGGTGATGGTGGACGGCAAGGCCCGCGGCGTGATCGCGCGCAATCTCGTGACCGGAGAACTGGAATCTCACGCGGCGGATGCGGTGATCCTGGCCACCGGCGGTTACGGCCATGTGTATTACCTTTCCACGAACGCGATGAACTCCAACGCGACGGCGATCTGGCGCGCGCATAAGCGCGGGGCGGGGTTTGCGAATCCCTGCTTCACGCAGATCCACCCGACCTGTATCCCCGTGTCGGGCACGCACCAGAGTAAACTAACTTTGATGAGCGAATCGCTGCGGAACGATGGGCGCGTTTGGGTGCCCAAGAAAGTTGGCGATAACCGCCCGCCGAACGAAATTCCCGATGCCGAGCGCGATTATTACCTCGAGCGCATTTATCCATCCTTCGGGAACCTCGCGCCGCGCGACGTGGCTTCCCGCCAAGCGAAGTTTGCCTGCGACGAAGGCCGCGGAGTAGGGCCCTCGAAGCTGGCGGTGTATTTGGATTTCCGCGATGTGATCCAGCGCGACGGCGAAGATAAGGTGCGCGAGAAGTATGGGAACCTTTTCCAGATGTACGAAAAGATCACGGGGGAAAATCCCTATAAAGTACCGATGCGGATCTACCCGGCCGTGCACTATACGATGGGGGGTCTCTGGGTGGATTATAATCTCCAGAGCACGATTCCCGGATTGCACGTGCTCGGCGAAGCGAATTTCTCCGACCACGGCGCGAACCGCCTCGGCGCCTCGGCGCTGATGCAAGGATTGGCCGATGGGTACTTCGTGATTCCTTCCACCCTCGGGAATTACTTCGCCACGAATAAGCTCGAGAAAATTACGACCGAGCACGAAGCGTTCAAGAAGGCGAAGGGCGAGCAAGAAGCGATCATCCAGAAATTACTGAACGTGAAGGGCAATAAAACCGCCCTCGAGTTCCACCGCGACCTCGGAAAGATCATGTGGGAATACTGCGGGATGAGCCGCAACGAAGCCGGCCTTAAGAAAGCGATCGGTTTGATCCAGGAGCTGCGCAAAGAATTCTGGAAGAACGTGAGCGTCCCCGGGGATTCCAAGGATCTCAACCAGGAGCTCGAGAACGCCACCCGCGTGGCGGATTATCTCGAGCTCGGCGAGCTGATGTGCCGCGATGCCCTCGAGCGCCGTGAAAGCTGCGGCGGGCATTTCCGCGAAGAATACCAAGTGGACGGGGAGTGCAAGCGCGACGACGTAAACTTCGCGCACGTGGGCGTTTGGGAATTCATGGGCGAAGGCAAAGAGCCGGCGCGCCATAAGGAAGAATTGAAGTTCGACAACGTTCACCTGGCCGTTCGTAGCTACAAATAGAGGCGATCATGGAAAAAAGCATGAAAATTAAGCTGAAGATCTGGCGCCAAAAGGGCTGCAATAGCCCGGGAAAATTCGAGCGCTACGAAGTGGACCACGTAACCGCCGACATGAGCTTCCTCGAGATGCTCGACGAGTTGAACGTGAAGCTGGTGAAGCAGGGCCAAGAGCCGATTGCCTTCGAGAGTGATTGCCGCGAGGGAATCTGCGGTTCCTGCAATATGGTGATCGATGGCCAGCCCCATGGCCCCGAGAAGGGAACCACGGCTTGCCAATTATTCATGCGCCACTACCACGACGGCGACGAGCTCGTGGTGGAGCCTTTCCGCGCCAAAGCTTTCCCGCTGATCAAAGACCTCGTGGTGGATCGCTCCGCCTTCGACCGTATTCAGGCCGCTGGGGGATATAACTCCGTGCGCGTGGGTAACGCGGTGGATGCGAACGCCATCCTCGTGAAAAAAGAAAACGCCGATCGGGCCTTCGACGCCGCCACCTGCATCGGCTGCGGAGCCTGCGTGGCCGTGTGCAAGAACGCTTCGGCGATGCTCTTCGTCTCGGCCAAAGTAGGGCACCTGGCCCGCTTGCCCCAGGGCGCACCCGAACGCGAAGACCGCGTGATGAATATGGTGGCGCGCATGGATGAAGAGGGCTTTGGCAATTGCTCCAATACCCGCGCCTGTGAGGCTACTTGCCCGAAAGAAATTAAGATCGAAAATATCCGCACGCTGAACTTAGAGTTCGCGCGCGCGAAGGCGATGGCCCGCGAGAAGATGGCGAATTCCGGCGGGGATTAGTAATTATTTGATCGAAGAAAGCACCTGGGATAGCTTGGCCGGATGAAATTTCCTTCGATCGGCCGTTTCCTGTCGGTGTTTCTGCTCTCTAGCCTGTTTTCGCCGTTAGGCGGAGCGGAACCTGTTTCGCTCGCTTATTCGCCCGAGTGCATTCTGGAGTCGGTGGCAAGGAAGAAAAATATTGCGCTGGATGCCGGCATCGCGATTCCTTCCATCTACGTGGAGAGCAAAACTCCGCTCTCTCAATTTCAGGATGCCATCGAGCCCCAGTGGGGAATCCGGCCAGACTCCTTTTCCAACGCTTTCGCTTATGCGCGAAACGAGATCTATTTAATCGACGACGGCGCCTACTACGCCCGGCACGGACGATTCATGGATGATTCCCTGGCCCACGAATTGGCTCATTTTATCCAGTATGCTTACCAGCACGCCGATTTCACGGTAGGCGATGAATCGCTGGAGTCGGAAGCCGTTGATATCCAGGATTGGTTCCGCCGCACATTTATGGCGACGGGGCAGTCTCCCTGTGCGTCCCGCGGATTCACGCGCCAATCGCAAACAACAATCAAGTAGACCAGCTAAAATAACGCACCGCTTAGCCGGCGCCGAAGAAGCGCTGCGCTATTCTTCTTTTTCTTCATCCTGGGCAGAAGGCGCGTCCGCTGCATCTGACCCCGCATAAATCAGCAGCAGTTCCAGCGAAAGGCAGCCCGGCATGCGCAATGAATTCTCCCTACTTCGATTGTGAGAATCATTCTCAACAAAGGCAAGGGATTTCTCGCGCCCGCGGCGCCTGTGCTAAAATGGCAGCATGCAGTGTTTTCTCTGCAAAGAATCCTTTCCCGAATTTGCGCCCGCCGGCCTATGCCCTCATTGCGGCTCCAAACCCGAGCACCGCCTGCAGTTCCTGCTGCTAGCGCGTACGGTGAAGCTGAAGGCCACCGATAAAATCCTTTCCGTGGGCGCGAGCGAGCCGGAGCTCCGCTATATCGCCCAGCACTCCACGCCCGCGAAAGTGACCGCCATCGATCTTCGCGACCGCACGTTTCATTCCATACTCAAACTTCCCCACCGCGCCATGCAGATGGACGTGACCCACCTCGCTTTCTCCGACCACTGCTTCGACCTCATTCTTTGTGGTGGCGTGCTGCCCTTTATCCGCAGCGATTATCTGGCGATCTCCGAAGCGCACCGGGCGCTCAAAGGCGAAGGTTTGGCGCTCATGACGGTGAAAATGCTCCTCCCTAAATCGCGCCGCGCCTCCGAGCTCCACGGCGAAGATCCGAAAGCCTACCCCCGCGCTTTCCTGGACCAAAACGGCGACGAATGGCTCTACGGCCCCGATTTTTTCGAGCGGGTAGAGGCCGCCGGCTTTTTCTTTCATCGCCTCGCGGCGGGAGCTTGGTTAGAATCGAGCGTGAGGGTGGAGCAGGGGATCCCCGATGCCTTGGAGCTAATTCTCTGCTTCAAGTTCCGTGACGCCAAAGAGCGTTTCCTGAAAGAGGCCGGCCTTGGATAAACAGATTATTTTTTTCGACGGCGTGTGCAATCTCTGTAATTTCTTCGTGGATTTCGTGGTGAAGCGCGACCTCGACCAGAAATTCCAGTTCGCCTCCATCCAGGGAGAAACCGGCAAGCGCACCTTGCCCGCGGAGGCGCGCTTGAGCCTGCGCTCGGTGGTTTTGTGGACGCAGGGCCAGCATTTCGAGAGATCCGACGCCGCGCTGATGGTGCTGCAGCAGCTGGGTGGGCTGTGGGGAGCGTTTCGAATTTTTTGGGTGGTGCCGCGGCCGATCCGCGATTTTCTCTACGGGCTGGTGGCGCGCTATCGATATTTTTTATTTGGTAAGCGGGAAACCTGCCGCTTGCCCACGCCCGCCGAACGGGCGCGGTTTTTGGATTAGCTTGGGTGGGCCGTTTATTGTCTCGGCTATGCCGGCTGATTGTTTGTCTCGGCTATGCCGAGAATGAATTCCCGCAGCCGCAGCTCTTCTTGGCGTTGGGATTGTTAAACACGAATCCTTTACCATTGAGGCCGCCCGAGTAATCGAGCTCCATGCCCTCGAGGAAAAGGTAGCTCTTGGGGTCCACGGCCACTTTCACGCCGTCTTTTTCGAACACGCGGTCCTTCTCGGTGGGGGCGTCCACGAAATCCAATTTATAGCTGAGCCCGCTGCAGCCGCCGCCGGCCACGCTCACGCGCAGCACGAAGCCGGGCTTCTGTTCCGCGATCTGCACTTCTTTGATTTTCGAAACCGCGCCGGGAGTAAGGTTCACCATAATCTATCCTTGGGCCCCTTTTTCGCTCAGTTGGTAGAGCGGAGAAGCTTTTTGCAGCTGCTTCACGCACTGGGACACCGTGTCTATAGTATACACGATTTCCTCCTCAGTGGTAAATCGGCCGAGCCCAAAGCGCACCGAGCTATGGATTTGCTCGGCGGGAACCCCCATGGCGGCCAGCACGTAGGAGGGGATCGCGGCCGCGCTCATGCAGGCCGAAGTGCTGGAAATGGCTATGGTTTTTAGATTCGCCACGAGCGAGTCGCTCTCGATAAAGGGGAAAGAAATATTCAGCGAACCGGGGAGGCGATCGCTGGGGTGGCCGTTGAGAAAAACCTCTCCCAGTTGCTCCTTCAGGCCATTGTGCAGTTTGTCGCGGAGGTAAGAAAGGCGGGCCACTTCTTGGTCGAGGTGAGCGCCGGCGATTTCGGCGGCCATGCCCATGCCCACGATCCCGGGCACGTTCAGCGTTCCCGAGCGGAAACCATTTTCTTGCCCACCCCCGTGCAGCAAGGGCTCGATCTCCACGCGGGGATTTTTGCGGCGGATATACACCGCGCCCACCCCTTTGGGGCCGTAGAATTTATGGGCCGAAAGCGAGAGCAAATCGATGTTCATTTTGTTCACGTCAATCGGAATTTTTCCTACGGCCTGGGCCGCGTCGGTGTGAAAAAGCACGTTGTGCGCACGGGCGAGCGCACCGATTTCCGCCACGGGCTGAATCGTGCCGGTCTCGTTATTGGCCATCATCACGGAAATTAGAATCGTGCTGGGGCGAATGGCCTTTTCGAGATCGGCGAGACGGATTTTCCCCGTATTGTCCACGGGCAGGTAAGTAACTTCCACGCCTTTGCCTTCGAGGTATTTCGCCGTGGAGAGGATGCACTTATGCTCGATCTCGGTGGTAATGATGTGTTTGCCCAGATGGCCGTATTTTTCCACCACGCCGGTAAGCACGAAATTATTGCTCTCGGTGGCGCTGCTGGTAAAAACGATCTCGCGGCTCGAGGCGGCGAGCACTTTTGCCACCCGGTCCCGGGATTTTTCCACCGCGCATTCGGCTTTCCAGCCAAAGCAGTGGCTTTTCGAGCTCGCGTTGCCGAAATCGGTGGTTAAATACGGCATCATCGCTTCGAGCGCTTTCGGATCGAGCGGAGTAGTTGAATGACAATCCAAGTATAGCGGAAAGCTGAGCTTATTGGTGACGCCCGATGTTGACATTGCCCTAACAGTAACCATTTTTTCTTAGAAACGCCATGACGCACTCCCTTCGGAATGCTCCTTTTTTTTGCCACCGGGCCTCAGATGGGCGATACTTTTACGATGATCTTCGGAGCGCAAAAACGTTGCGCCACCCAGGGTTTAAAGGACAGAAATGAAAAAGAAAAACTTCAATATGCGACAGTTCAGCAAATCCATGGCGCTTTGGACCATCATCCTCGTTGGTTCTTTGTTCGTATTCAAGGCGCTGGAGCAGGGATTAAAAGATCCCGCCGTGGACGTGGACTATTCCGAATTCAAAGCCAACGTGCGCTCCGGGAACGTGGAAGAAGTTACCCTTCGCTCCGACGACGTGATTTTGGGAAAATTCAAAACGGCCGTGCAGGGCAAGACGGCCTTCAAGTCTCTCTCCTACGCCAAAGACGATAGCCTCATCGGCATGCTCGAGCAGAACAAGGTGAAGTTCAACGTGAAACAGGTGGAGAAAGCCCCTTTCTGGCAGCAAGCGCTGCTCTCCTGGCTGCCGATCCTTTTCCTCGTAGGGATTTTCTTCGTGTTCATGCGCCAGATCCAAATCGGCGGCGGCAAGGCGATGAGCTTTGGCAAATCCAAGGCGCGTCTCATGAACGAGAGCAATAACCGCGTTACGTTCAAGGACGTGGCGGGCGTAGACGAAGCCAAGGAGGAGCTGCAAGAGATCATTGCCTTCCTGAAGGACCCGAAAAAATTTACCCGTCTCGGCGGACGCATCCCTAAGGGCGTTCTCTTGATGGGCCCTCCCGGCACCGGGAAGACCTTGCTCGCCAAAGCCATCGCGGGCGAAGCAGGCGTGCCTTTCTTCTCGATCTCGGGATCCGATTTCGTGGAAATGTTCGTGGGCGTGGGCGCCTCTAGGGTTCGCGATCTTTTCGAGCAAGGCAAGAAGCAAGCTCCCTGCATTATCTTCATCGACGAGATCGACGCCGTAGGCCGCCAGCGTGGCGCGGGCCTGGGCGGAGGCCACGATGAACGGGAGCAAACCCTGAACCAGCTCCTCGTGGAGATGGATGGATTCGAAGGCAACGAAGGCGTGATCCTCGTGGCCGCCACGAACCGTCCTGATGTGCTAGATCCCGCGCTCCTGCGTCCGGGACGCTTCGACCGCCGCGTGGTAGTTGGCAAGCCCGACGTGCGCGGACGCGAGCAGATCCTCACTGTGCACGCGCGCAAAACCCCGCTTGGCCCCGGCGTGAACCTCAATTTCATCGCCCGCCAGACTCCCGGAATGTCGGGCGCGGATCTCGAAAATCTCGTGAACGAAGCGGCGCTCTTCGCGGCCCGCACGGGCAAGAAATTCCTCGAGATGGTCGATTTTGAAATGGCCAAAGATAAAGTGCTGATGGGATCCGAGCGTAAGAGCCTCGTGATCAGCGACGACGAGAAAAAGAATACGGCCTACCACGAGTCGGGCCATACCATCGTGGGCCACTTGATGCCCGGCAACGACCCCATCCATAAGGTGACGATCATTCCCCGGGGCTTCGCGCTCGGCCTCACGCAAACCATGCCTACCGAGGACCGTCTCTCCTATACCAAGGAGCGAGCCGAGAACATGATCGGCTTCCTCATGGGCGGAAGGATCGCCGAAGAGATCGTGTTCGGCCATAAGACCACCGGCGCCGGAAACGATATCGAGCGTGCCACCGATCTCGCCCGCAAAATGATTTGCGAGTGGGGGATGAGCGATCGCCTTGGACCCGTTACCTTCGGCAAAAAGGAAGAACAGGTATTCCTCGGCCGCGAAATGGGCCACGTGCGCGAGTTCTCGGAAGCCACCGCGCAGATGATCGATAACGAAGTGCGTGAGATCGTGGAGCGGAATTACCGCCGTGCCCGCGAGCTCCTCAGCTCCAATATCGATATTCTTCACACGATGGCGGCGGCATTGCTCGATCACGAAACCCTCGATAAGGACGAGATCGATCTCTTGATGAAGCGCGTGAAGCTGCCCTCCAAGGCGGCCAAAAAAGAAAGCAGCTCCGGCGGTTCCGGCTCTGCGCCCGCCACCAATGAAGGCGCCGTGGGCGGAGTGATTCCCGGTTCTTCCTCTACTCCCGCGCCGGTATGAACGTACTGCTCGCGAATATCCTGAACGGATTCCGCATGCACGACCTGGTGGACATCATCCTGGTCGCGTTCGTGGTCTATCGGGTATTCATGATCCTGAGGGGCACGCACGCGATCCAGATGATCACGGGGCTCCTGTTCCTCGGGGTTTTCTATTTCCTCTCGAGCTACTTCGAGCTCTTTACCGTGCACTGGATCCTCCAGCACTTCTTCGACTACCTTTTCATCATCATCATCGTGCTCTTCCAGGACGACCTGCGCCGCGCGCTCGCGTTCGTGGGCAAAAATCCCTTCGTCTCCTCGAAGGCGGAACAGCTCGATCGCATGGTGGTGGAAGAGGTGGCCAAGGCCGCGCTGCAGATGGCCCGCGACCGCATGGGCGCCTTGATCGTGATCGAGCGCGAAACCGGCCTCAAGAATTTCATCGATACCGGCGCAAAATTGGACGCGTCCGTGCGTTCCGAGCTGCTCTATTCGATTTTCATCCCTTCGTCTCCCATTCACGACGGAGCCGTGATCGTGAAGGACGGCAAGATCGCCGCCGCGGGCTGTTTCCTGCCGCTCACCAAGAATCCCAACGTAGATAAGGCCTTCGGCACGCGCCACCGCGCCGCCATCGGGCTCACCGAAGATACCGACGCCGTGGTGGTGCTCGTGAGCGAAGAAGCCGGAGCCGCCTACCTCGTGAAGGCCGGCCGCATTTCTTCCAAGCTTTCCGAGGAAGAGCTCGCCAATAGCCTCGCCGTGATCCTCGAGCTCACCGATTTCGGCCGCGGAAGTTCCGTGAAGGGAGTGGAGTGATGCTTTTGCGGAGCTTAAATGAGAGGCATGACAAAAATCCCAGGAGGGGATTTTTGCACTCGAGTGCAAGCGAGAGCCCACAGGGTGCCGACGCTGGAGGCGAGGCATGAACTTTTTATTCCATAATCTCGCCTGGAAATTTCTCTCCATCTTCGTGGCCTTCGGCATCTGGTTCGTGGTGATGAGCGCCAATTCCATCGAGATCACCAAAGAAGTGAACCTCGAGATGGACTTGCCCTCCGGCCTGGTGGTGGCCAACGAAGTGCCCGACCGCGTGAGTTTCCGCCTCTCGGGCTCCAAGTTTTTCCTGCGCACCCTGGCCAATTCCCTCGATACGATCCGCGTGGATCTCACGAAGGCGAAAACCGGCCCCGCTTTCTACAATATCCAAAAAGATTCGCTGCATTTGCCGATCGGCGTGCGCGTGCTTTCGATCAGTCCGTCTACGATCAATCCCATCCTCGAGCATATGGACGTTCGCACCGTGCCGGTGGAGATCGTGAAAAAGAACGAAGTGCCGAATGGCTACCGCCTGGTGCGTTTACAGGCCATGCCTAAGAATGTGCGCGTGAAGGGCCCGCGCAATATCATCGAGAAGATTTCCGAAGTGCGCTCCCAACCCGTGGATCTCGCCGACGTTCCCGCCGGCTTGAAATGGGAGGTGCCGCTCGTGCTCGTGCACCCCGCCGTGCGCTTCGAAGAGGAAAATGATCCCCGCGTGATGGTGGAAGTGGAGCCCACGGGATCTAACTTTCGCGTGGCCGGCGTGCCCGTGAAGGTTAAGGCCTCGCGCGCATTCAGCGCCAAGCCCGAAAAAGTAGCGCTCTTCGTGAACTGCCCGCCAAATTTAATCCGCTCCTTGACCCCGGAACGGGTGCAGGCGTATGTGGAAGTTCCCGAGACCAAGGCCGGAATTTACGTGCGCGAAGTGAAGGCTGAATTACCGGCCGGCGTGAAGCTGGTGCGTGTGGTGCCGGACCGCATTCAGGTTCGCATCGATTAGGAGATTTCGTTCGTGGTGAAAAGACAAAGACTCTTCGGCACCGATGGCATTAGGGGACTGGCGAATCGCTTCCCCATGAACGCCGAAGTGGCCCTCCAGGTGGGGGCCGCCACCGCCCGCGTTCTGCTCGCCCGCGCTGGCGGCACCAAACGCTCGCATTACCCCAAGCCCCGCATCCTGATCGGCAAAGACACGCGCCTTTCCTGCTACATGATCGAGCAGGCCCTCGCGAGCGGGATCTGTTCCATGGGCGCCGACGTGCTCCTTACCGGCCCTCTGCCCACGCCCGCCATCGCCTTTCTGGTGCAGAATATGCGCGCAGACGCGGGCATCGTGGTGAGCGCTTCGCATAATCCCTACCACGATAACGGGATCAAGATCTTCGACCACCTCGGCTTCAAGCTCCCCGACGATATCGAGCACGAGATCGAGAAGCTCGTGTGGGAGGCCATCGAAGGCAAAGGCACGATCACCGACGAAGGCTCCGCGTTCCGCCCGCTCAACGAGAAAATCGGGCGCACCCGCCGCATCGAGGACGCCGGCGGCCGCTACATCGTGGCGCTAAAAAATTCCCTGCCCAAAGATTTTCACCTCCAGGATATTCCCGTGGTGGTGGACTGCGCGCACGGCGCTGCCTATAAAGTGGCGCCGATGCTTTTCCAGGAATTAGGCGCCCGCGTGATCACCCGGGGCTGCGAGCCCAACGGCACCAATATCAATCAGGGGGCCGGCGCGCTCTATCCCGAAGTGGCGGCCGGCGCCGTGGTGGAATTCGGCGCGAAGATCGGGATCTCCCTCGACGGCGACGCCGACCGCCTGATTCTTTCCGACGAAACCGGCGCCATCGTGAACGGCGACCAGATCATGGGCATCTGCGCCCTCGAGCTCCAGGCCCAGGGCAAGCTCGCGAACAATACGGTGGTGGCCACGCCCATGTCGAACATGGGCCTCGAGCTTTATTTGAAATCTCTCGGCATCAAATTACTCCGCGCCAACGTGGGCGACCGTTACGTTTTGGAAGAAATGAAAAAAGGTGGCCATACGTTCGGCGGCGAACAAAGCGGGCATTTGATTTTCAGTCAGCACGGTTCCACCGGTGACGGCCTGCTCGCGGCCCTGAAAGTTCTCGAGATCATGATCCGCACCGGAAAATCCCTCTCGGAGCTGAAGAAAGAAATCCCGCTCATGCCGCAGGTGCGGGAAGACGTGCGCGTGACGGAAAAAAAACCGGCTGAATCCATTCCCGAAGTGAAGAAGCTCATCGCCGCCGCCGAGAAAGAGCTTGCGGGGCGGGGCCGCGTGTTCGTGCGCTATTCGGGTACCGAGCCACTCGTGCGCGTGATGATCGAGGGCGAAGACCTAAAGATGATCCGGGCCCACGCGAAAAAAATCGCCGCCGCTTTCGCCAAAGCCGTGGGCGCCCCCGACGTTCCGGGAACCCGCCATAAATGAGCATCAAGGGCCACGGCATCGATCTGGTTTCGATTGATCGCATTCGTAAAATTCTGGAAAAAGAGGGCAGCCACTTCGAGACCCGCGTTTTCTCTGCGGCCGAGATCGCTTATTGCCGCTCGAAAAAAGACCCTTATCCCTATTTCGCCGCCCGTTTCGCGGCCAAGGAAGCCTACGGCAAGGCGCTGAAGCTCGGCCTAGGCCCCAGCGGCGATTTCGCCGAAATCGAAGTGGCGCATGAAGAGGGCGGGGCGCCCATTATTAAGTTAAGTGGCCGCGCCGCCGAGATCTTCCACGATTTCGACGCCACCAAGATCTTTCTCTCGCTTTCCCACGAAGGCGATATGGCGATGGCTAGCGTGATCTTGGGCTGAGCGCGTTTTTTCTCTTAGTTGGAATCGTAGATCCGAACTCCGAGCTCGTTCGCCATCACTTCATTCACGCCCATATAGCTTTGGTTCCCGCGGGAATCGTAGCAGTCGCCGCGTGCTTCCCATTGGTTTAAGTTGCAGGAGTAGCGGAGCGAGGCGTAGGCATCGTTCAAATCGCTTTCGCCGTTCGAGCTGAAGAACCTCGAAGCGGTGCTGCTATTGGCCTGAACCTCCGCCAGTTCATTGGGAGCTTTCCTTCCGCAGAGAGCCTCTAGGGTGGGAAGCTGCCGCTCGATATTTCTCGCGAGATAGTTGTCTTCGCGGAACATATCGAACTCCACTTGGCAAACCAGGCCACTTTTTGTTTTCAGTTTCACGGTTTCGGTACTGGGATTCGAGGGATCATTGCGGACGCTTACGGAGCCGAGCTCGGCCACCGAAGTTCCCATTTTCGCGGTGATCATAGTGGCCGCCTTGATGAGCTGGTTCTGGCGCAGGGATTTCTTACTGGCTTCTTCTTGGTTTTTTTTCTGCTCTTTCTGCGACGATTGTTTTTTCACCGCGGAGTTAAAGGCGTCGTCCACGGAATTGGCGAAGGCGGTGGGGTAGGCGGCAAGGGCGAGAGCGATAAGGGCGATTTTCATATAGGTCTCCTAGTGTTTTTTTGCGAGCGCGAGCGAGTCCGCGCCGGTCGGTTAGGGTTTAGTCGTGGATAGCGAATGCTTGTTTAGATCATTGAGCTGAGCCGCTGCCAAATTCTTCGTCGGAAGATCCGGAGGGAGCGGCGGCTTTTTTGGTCTTGGGCTTGGCGATCTTTGGCTTCTCGGCCTTGCGCACGCCGAGCGCTTTGCAGGCGGCCTCGGAATTATCGAGGTATTTTTCGAGCCTCATGCTCATGGCCCCCAGTGAGCTTCCTCCGGGAGTTCCCCATCTGGCGTTGTCGTCACGCACTTCGTGGTCGCCGAAATCTTCCAGCTCTTTGGGCAGGGATTTCTTCTGCTGGCGGCGCAGCTCTGCTCCGAGCCCGGAACTTGCGCTGGTGCGCTCTATGAGTTGTTTCAAGGGTGCCTTCGCGTCTTCCAGCAAATCCATTAAATCGTTGGCAGTGGCTTTTGCGCAGGCCGCGAGCACCTTTTTTTTCGTTTTCTCGATTTCGGCGGTGGCTTTCTCCGTTTCTTCTTTGGTGCCGTAGGTGCCGAAATTAAATTTCTTTGCCAGGGCCTGGAGTTCTTTAGCGGTGATCTCGGTATTATCGAGCATTTCGAAATTAATTTCGGGCACGGCGCCGGGAGCTACCATTCCTCCTTCCACGCCGAGCGCGGATTTATCTTTGGAATTGGCTAGGGCGTTATTGTTCGATACGCGGATATACTGCCAATACTCGTGGGTGAGCATAACGGACTTTTCTTCGGCGGTGGCGTTCTTCAGCCAGTCGCGGTTCACGTACACGAAGCGCTCATTTTGCAGCATCACTTCTTTTTTATTGAGCGGGATGCCGGTAGCTACGTTCGAGAGCTGGGCGATATCGTCGCCGCCCACGAGGATCCATCTTTTTTTATAGATTCCTTCCATGCGTTCGCCGAGGGACGGGAGCAAGGATTTTATTTTCGTCAGCTCTTGCTCGCCGCCGAGGCTTTGGGCCTTGGGATCGAATTTATTTTTGAGCAGGAAATTTTCGTAACTCATACCTCCCACTTCGCTACC
Source organism: Bacteriovoracia bacterium (assembly GCA_050246755.1). Classification (GTDB taxonomy): domain Bacteria; phylum Bdellovibrionota; class UBA1018; order CAIPTA01; family CAIPTA01; genus JAKFYM01. The sequence goes on along the minus strand of JBFWVL010000001.1, from coordinate 128,878 downwards.
GCCGCCGCTGATATCTCCGCCTTCTTTCACCGCATGCGCAGTGGAGGCTAGGGAGAGGGCTAGGAGGGTTAGGCAGGCAGTTTTTAGATTCTTCATTCGGGTTTCCATAGGGTCTCCTTCGTTCGTCACTTTGACGAAAACGAGAATAACCTAGTAATACACTCGGTTGATAGTTGATTCTAATTAAATTTCACCTTATTTATAAAGTTTTACTTAATTAAGCCGTAAGCTAAGAAGAATATTCATGAAAAAAGCCATCTTCGAATATGACAGCTATAAAGCCTACCTCAGTGACTGGCTGGAATCCCTTCCTCAGGCTGGAAGAGGGCAACGCTCTTTGATGGCGAAAGCCATGGGCTGTCAAACGGCCTACGTATCGCAGGTCCTGAAGGGGGTAGCCCATTTCAGTTTGGAGCAAGCCGATGCCCTGGCTGCGCTACTCGAGCAGGGAAAAGAGGAGAGGGATTTTTTCTTCCTCCTTGTGCAATTCGAAAGGGCGGGCAGCGGTCGCCTCCGCTCTTATTTCGACGAAAAAATTCAGGAGCTGCGCCGCAAACGCCTCATGCTGAAAGAACGGCTAGGGGTTGCACAGCCTCTCTCGGAATCTTTGCAGACGAAATATTTCAGTTCCTGGCATTTCGCGGCCGTGCACGTGCTGGCCACGATCCCAGAATTCCGCACCAAAGACCGTATGCGCCGTCGTCTCGGGCTTTCGCAGAAGCTATTCAACGAAGCGATCGATTTCCTGCTGCAGGCGGGTCTCCTGCGGCAGGAGGGCGATCTTTTTTTCGCGGGAAATACGCGCATCCACCTTGGCAACGACGCGGTGATGTCGCTGCGCCACCATACGAACTGGAGGTTACGCTCCATCCTCGCTCTCGAGAAGGAGGAAGAAACGGATCTTCATTATTCCTCCGTGGTAACGATCGCCGCCTCCGACGTTGTCCGCATCCGCGAAATCCTCATCCAGTCGATTGAAACCGTGAAACCGATCGTTAAGGAGTCGCGCGAGGAGGAGCTTTATTCGTTCAACTTGGATTTTTTCCGGGTTTAGGAGCCTCAGCCTGTCCAACGCTACGCTTCCGATTGGAAGAAATCGATATTCAGGCAGAAGAGATCTTCGGAGCGTGAGGCCTTCGCCACTTCCACGGCTTCTTTGATCACCACGTTGAGCTTTTCCCGGATCGCGGCGAAATCTTTTTTCGAGATCGACATCGGCGCGGTGAAAAATAATTCGGCCTCCTCGCGAAAGTCCATTCTCTGCATCGCCTTCATCCGCCAGTTCGAATGGTGCTTCACCACGAGCGGGGATTCGTTGGGCACATGCACGTGCGTTTTTCCCATGTGGAACTTCCCTTTTTCTTCCACGCAAATCCCCGTTTGCACGAGGAAGGTCATGATCTCCTCGGCCTTCGTGGGTTTCAGGCGAAAGCGCGCGGCGATCTGGGGGAGGGTTTGGCCGCCGGCGATATCGGTGCTCACCCAGATGGCCACGTAGAGCCAGGAAGAATAGAAGGTGGCCCTTTGTTCCGGCGTGAGCTCGTGGTGAGGATCGAAGCGGGCGCTGAGCTTGTTTTTTTCTTTCTCGAGCTGCAGCTTTTTCTCCTCCCAGTATTCGCGGAGGATAGGGGTGCCCGCGCGGTCGAGGTGGATGAGCACGAAGAAGTAGTCGCGCTCGAGCCTGGTATGTCCAAAGTACTCGCTGAGGAAGGCGGCCTGTTCGAGGCTGAGGTGTTTGTCGCCGGTGAGCACGTGGGAGAGAAAGGTGGCGTGCACCTTAGCCACCTCCGCGAGCCGCGAGAGGTTCGAAGTCTTCGTGGTTTTAGCCTCCTGGAGCCAGGCTTTCAGGAAAGCGCGGTAGTCAGAAAAGGCATAGATATTCACCATATGCTCCATTATATGACTATCGGTCACTTTTTTCGCGATCTTTAGACTAAATTGCTAAGGAGGATGTTGCTGCCATGCGTTAAATTAGATCTAGAAGTACAATTTAATGGAGACCTGCAAATGAAGCACGTACCTAAAATGAAATTAGCGCTCTTGGCTGCCTCCCTATTGGGAGCAAGCACTTCCTGCTTCGCTGAAGGTGGAGTAGGCACCGGCGGAGGCATAGGCATCCTCTGTAACGGGAAACTGCAAACCCTCGACCTCTACGAAGGCGAGCACGTGCATAACTTGAAGCCCTTGCCGGACCAAGGCACGCTTCAGAGAAACCTAAAATTCTACCTCGATATTTTCGCGCAGAAATCTAGAGCCGCCGCCCCGACGCCCGCCGGCGGCAAGCCCATGATGGACTCCTTGCGCACGCTCCTGAAAGAGAAGGTGCAGTACGTGGACGAAAATCTGGCGTACAGCTCCGACGCTACCTTGCCGGACTTGAAGCCGGGTTGCAAAGCGGTGCAGATCGCCCAGCAGACCGGAGACCAGAGCGTATTCAGCTCCATGTACTTCAAGAAACTCAAGATTAAGATAAATAAAAAATATTTTAAAATGCTCAGCCCCAGGGATCGGGCCGCCCTGATCGTCCACGAATTGGTTTACGCCCTTCGCCGCTCCGGCGGAGACGCGATTACCTCCGACGATACCCGCAAAAACGTGGTGAGCCTGTTCTTCGAGGGCAGCGAGCCTCTCCTGAAAGATATTTGGGAAGCGCCGGTTTACCAGCAGTGCTGGTCGAAGTACCAGGTGGCGGTTCCTGCCGCCGGATACAGCACCCAGCAGCGTAAGAGCACGGGCTGGTATGTTTCGGAATCCTCGCAAAACGGCGTAAAAGGTTTGCTGTTTAACTTCAACCGCATCGGCGGCGAAGAGCTGGCTAGCCGGACCACGATGTTCGTGCCGGGCCTGACCCTGAACGAATACAAAGACGGAACGATTCCGGTTCGCGGAGAGATCACCCAGAAGTTCGATGGCCGCAGCTGGAAGTTCAAAACGGCTCCTGCCGAGTATGGTCCTTTCAACAAGGACACTATCTCCGACGACGAAAAGTGGATGCAGGTGGAAGTAACTCCGGCCGGCGAAGAGAAAAAGCTGAATAAGGAAGTGGTCTATGGCCGCTGCATTAAAATCGGCAAAGACGATGAATCCATGGACTTCGTGAAGGCGCGTGCCAGGCACAAGCAAATCGAATCCGATTCTTCCGCAAAGGAAGAGGGTTCTTCTACCACCGCAGAATAGTTTTTGCGGAGACTGCAAAGGGCTGGCGCTTCCGCGCTGGCCCTTTTTTATTAGGCTTCCTTCAGGATAATGCGTTGAGTCAATTTTCCCTTGACCTTCTCCTCCCCATTCGATACTTCGAGCCCCATGCGAAATAGGAAGGGTAAGTGGCTGAAGGGCTGGGGACGGATCGTCCTCCTGCTTTGCGTCCTCTCTCCCTCGGCGCGTGCCTATACCCTTCTGCCCTCCGAGATGAAGGGCTGGAGCTGGTTCCAGTCCACCGTGCTCGCGGGAATCGGCCAGCCCAGTAAGGACCTCGGCGTCGATCTCTTGCTGCCTGTGCCAAATTCCCGGAAAGAGCTGCCGATCCGTTTTTGGAAATCTGCGCAGCCAAACACGAAGGGCCTATTCCTGATTTTGCCGGGCACGGGCGGCGGGGCTTCGTCGGGAATTTCGAACGTGCTCGCCGAATTGGTGGCCAGCCTCGGTTACGATTCTCTGGTTCTGGCCAATCCTTTCAGCCCCGAATTCCAAAAATCCTTTTCCGCCGACGGTTTGGTCGGCTTGCCGCAAAAAGATGCGGTGGATGCCCATCGCATGTTCGAAGCCGCCGTGGAATTGTATCGGCACAACCGCGGTCAGCCACGAAAACTCTTCTTGATGGGCTCTTCGCTCGGCGGGCTGTATGCGATTCTCGAAAATGGCCAATCTCCCGCATTGCCCTTCGATAAGTTGATCGCCTTGAATCCTCCCGTGAGCTTGAACTACGCGATGGACCGGCTCGACGACATGATCCGGCTTTCTCTGCGGAACGCCGATTCGGTACCGGACCTTCACTTCGAATTGATCTGGGCTTACCTGCAGGCGCAGGAAGGGATTTCGCGCGAAGGCGTGGAGGCGATCCGCATGTTTTTGCCCGCTGAAGAGGAAAAGGGGCAAAAGGTAATTGGCGAAAGTTTTCAGCAGTCGCTGAAGGCAATTACCAGAGGGCTATTTGCGGCTTATCCGGATTTTTTCAGCGGAGAGCGGCGGGGGAGAGTGGAAGCTTCTCTCCGTTCCGTCACGTTTGAAAAATATATAGTCTACGCGGGAGCTGCGTTAGACGGGCGCGGCAGAACCTCCACGAATTTCTCCGCGCTTATTCAGGGGGCCGGCCTGAATCGCGCCTTGAAGAATACGCGCAATTCCAAGATCCACGTGATCACCAGCGTGGATGATTTTCTTTTGCGCCCCCGCGATCTGGCGAGCCTGGAAGAGACGCTCGGCTCCCGCCTGCACGTGTTCGAGGCCGGTGGCCACTGCGGGAATTACTGGACGGCGAGTTTTAAGAAAACCCTCGCCGGAATCTTGCGCTAAGGCCCTGACGATTGTGAGCTAGGCGCTAAACCTTCATCGAATCCTAATAAAAATATTCTTTGTTATTTTGGCGCAATGCAATATAAGCGATTTCTATAATTTTTTTGGAGACAAATATGAAAAATTTAATCGTACTAACCTTATTTATTGCTTCTGGCTTTGCAGCGCAAACTGCAGCTGCGGCTACTTGTGAAGAAACGGTGAGCAAAGCGGCGTTTGAGTTCGTAACGGTCGATACCAGCAGCTTGGAAATGGTCAATGCCGTTTTGGTTAGCGCTCGCGGAAATACTCTTCGCTACGAAGTAGAAGTATTTGCCCAATATAGTGACGGAGCCAGTTCCCAAGAGTATCCGGCGGAGTTTTTTACCGTTACCGCAAAAGGCACGGAAGATACCTGCGTGGTAAAAAGCGTAAAGAAAAAATAGGCTCTTCGGCTATTTCGTTAAAACACCGGCCAAATAGGAAAGCCGGAACCGAGAGGTTCTGGCTTTTGTTTTTTCTGCCGTTTACTGAGGAATGATATGCCGAACGCCCTGGAGGCCGTGATGGGATTTGAGGGGAATTCTTACGGCCCCTCATAGTTCATATGAATCGCTAGAAAGCAGTCCAGGCTCTCTCGGTATACCCGGCATTGGGCGAAGCGCACCACGGCGCCGGTATCGCCTTGCTCCACGGGGTACTCGCTGAGGAAGAGGCGCAGGTTTTCGAGGCCTTTTTTGTTTTTTACCAAATGCTGCTTGCGGCTTTTCGCGCCAGGGGCACCGTCCCAATATTCGCATTCCGTGGCGGCGTCGTTTTGGGTGGGCACGAGCGTGCAGGAAAGATCGTGGGCGGTGAGGTAGGTAACGGAGCCATCGCGAATGGGGCGCACGCCAATTTCTTTCAGCGCACCATAGAGCTTCTCCGCGTTTTCCTTACTGAAGGTGAACTCCTTGAGCGGAGAGCCGCCGCGGTGAGAGAGAGCGGGCGCATCCTCTTCTTTTTTTTCCGTGGCGGAGTGAACCGAAGATTTGGGAGCGGCAGTGGCGCAAGCCGAGAGAAGGAAAAGGGCAAATAAGTATTTCATGGGGAGAATCTAGCAAGGAAATCCCTGTGCGCCTAGGGCGGCACTCTGCAGCATCGGAAACCCATTATTCGCCTCCGCTTCCTTATGCTAAGCTCCTTTCCGGAGGCTTCCATGCGCGTAGTGACATCCCGGGAAATGCGAGACATCGACGAGCTCGCCATTCGTAAATTTAAAATTCCTTCCATCGTGCTGATGGAAAACGCAGGTCTCCGCGCCGCCGAGATCGTGGCCGCCAAACAAGCAGAGCTCAATTACGGCTCCGATATCTTGGTCTTCGCCGGCAAAGGGAAGAACGGCGGAGATGCCCTCGTGGTGGCGCGTCAGCTCGTGGCCATGGGCAAACGCGTAAAGCTATTTCTCCTTCATAGCTTCGATGCCTACAAAGACGAGTCGAAGCAGAATCTGGAAATTCTGCTCGAGCAAAAAATCCGCCCGGTCGTGCTCGATAACGTGGGCCCCCTCGAGGAATTTTTCGAGAGCGCCACGGGGCCTTTCCTCTGCGTGGACGGTTTGCTCGGCATCGGATTCAAGGGGCCGCTCGCCGGCCTTTTTGCCGACGTGGTGGATATCATCAACGCCAAAACCGATTTCGTGATCTCCCTCGATATTCCTACCGGCGTGGACGCCACCACCGGCGCCGTGATCGGCCAGGCCATCTACGCTGACCTCACCATCGCGTTCGGCTTCGCCAAAATCGGCCACTATATCGCGCCGGGCGCCGTGCACCGCGGGGAGCTGCGCATCGTGGACATCGCCTTGCCGGTTTCCTTCCGCAACGAAGGCGGCATCCACGCGCTCGCGAAATCCAATGTGGCTCCGCTCTTGCGCCGCCGCGATCGCTATGGTCATAAAAATTCTTTCGGCCACACTTTATTGTTCGGCGGATCCAAGGGAACGCTCGGCGCGATCTCGATGGCGGCCCGGGCCTGCTTGCGGGTGGGATCCGGCCTGGTGAGCGTGCTCACCTGGGACGATTCCTACGAGCAATTGCTCACGCGCGTGGAAGATGAATTGATGGTGCATCCCCTCTGGATGGAAGAGGAGAGCTACCTAAAAAGCCGCGAGGCCGTGAATCATTATTCCTCGGTGGTGGTAGGGCCCGGCATGGGCACCGATGAGCGCGCCCAAAAAGTTTTGGGCGATTTTATCGACTATTTCCGCGGTCCGCTCGTGATCGACGCCGACGGCATTACCCTCCTCGCCAAACCCGAGCTGCGGGAAAAATTACACCGCCGCAAAGGCCCTACGATCCTCACCCCGCACCCCGGCGAGCTCTCGCGCCTGCTGAGCGTGCCCAAGGCCGAGGTAGTGGATCATCCCAAGGAAATGGTGGAACGCGCCGCCGAGGAAACTAATTCGATCGTGCTGCTGAAGGGCGCCACCACCTTTATCTGCGCGGGCGACGGGCATATCTACCTGAACCATTATCCTAACGATGGGATGGCCACCGCGGGCTCGGGCGACGTGCTGGCCGGAATGATTGGCGGGATTGTGGGCCAGCAGAAGATGGATCCTAAAGATGCGGTCTGCCTTGGCGTGTTTCTCCACAGCATGGCGGGGGATTTTGCTTCTCAGCGTCTTGGTCACCGCTCCATGACGGCCTCCGATATCATTTCTCACCTCGGAGATTCTTTCCTCGACCTCCGAAAGCAGCGCGAACTTTTATCGTGAAGAAAGTTTTTTTACCCGATTCGGAAGCCACCGAACGTTTTGGGGAGAAGTTTTCCAGGATCTTGAAGCCAGGTGATATTGTAAAAATTACAGGGTCGCTGGGGGCGGGAAAAACTACTTTGGTTCGCGGACTTGTGGGTGGGCTGGGGGGAGATGCCGCAGAAGTTCATAGTCCTACCTTTTCCCTTGTTCACGAGTATGAAAGCTTGGTTGCCCCCATAATCCACTGTGATTTCTATAGGTTATCGAGTAACTCGGGATTGGAAGAGTTTGGCGGCGCCGAGTTCTTCGAAGAGGAGAAAATCTATTTTATTGAGTGGCCGGATCAAATCCGACTGCCGAACTTGCCTATCTCGAGACGCTCGATTGACGTGCATCTCGAGACTGACGCGACTGGTCGATCGATAACTTTTTCTGCCTCACTAAAAATTGTCGACTAAAACATTTTTGGTTGTTGACTTTATTATTCCAATAGGAGAAAACATTCATATGATGCGTTGCATCGATGCGTGACTAGTTGACCCGATTAGTTGATGCCCGATCAGCGCGATGGTAAAAAATCAGATGGATAGTATGGAATGGGCGAGAGCCTAGGGGGTTACGAATATGAGACTTACTTCTAAAGGTAGATACGCAGTGCGGGCGATTCTGGATCTTACGTTCAATTCGAGCGGAAAGCCGGTTCGGTTGCAGGAAATCAGCGAGCGCCAAAAGATTTCGCTACACTACTTGGAGCAATTGTTCCGTCGCCTTCGTAAAGGCAACGTAGTAAAAAGCGTACGCGGCCCTGGTGGCGGCTACTTGCTAGCCCGCTCCATGGACGACATCGCAGTGAAAGATGTACTCCTCTCGGTAGGCGAGAACATCAACCCCGCCCGCGATATCGTTGGTCCGGTTGACGTGAAGGACTCCACGGTAGAATTCGTTCTTACCAAGAGCTACTTCGAAAACCTCGCAGTGCTGATGCAAGAGTATTTGGAAACCACCACCCTCGGCGATTTGATTCGCAAGGCCCGTGGCGATACCAAAACCGCTGCTCAGGCTGGCACCAACGCAACGAACACGAACGTTGGAATCCAGAATGAACAGACCAATAACAAGCGCATTGAAACCGATCTATCTTGATCATAATGCCACGACCATAATGGAGCAGGGCGCCCAAGGTGCTCTGCTCCTTTATTCTTCCACCCTTTCTGATTCCCATTCTAATTTTGGTAATGCCTCTAGCATCCACGCCGCCGGCCGTAAGGGCAAGGCCGCGATTGAAGACGCACGTGAGCTGATCGCCGCCGCCTTCGGGATCGAGGAACCGGAAGATATCTGTTTCACGGCTTCGGCCACCGAATCCATCAATACCGCGCTCAAGGGTTTTTTCTTTCAGCAGCAGAAGTTGGGGCTGCGCGCCCATTTCATCACCACCGAAGTGGAGCACGAAGCCACCCTCGATACCTTACGCTTCCTCGCCGAGCTTGGGGCCGCCGTGGCCATCATGCCGGTGAATTCCCAGGGGGAATTAGACCTCGGAATTTTGGAAGGCCTGCTCAAGGAAGTGAAGGGCGAACCCACGCTGGTTTCGATGATGGCCGCCAACAACGAAACCGGCGTGATCTTTCCTTGGGCCGAAGCGGCCGCGATCGCCAAAAAATACGGCGCCTTATTTCACCTTGATGCCGTGCAGGCGCCGGGAAAGCTTCCTGGTTTTACGCTGGCGGGAGCGCCGGTAGACCTGGCGAGCTTCTCCGCGCACAAAATTGGGGGAGCCAAAGGGGTGGGGGCGCTGCTGATTCGCCGGGGCGTGAAGCTGATTCCTCTCCTCCACGGCGGAGCCCATGAGCGCAGCCGCCGGGCAGGCACGATGAACGTGGCCGGAATCGCGGCTTTTGGCGCCGCCGCCGCGGCCTTGGCCAAAAAAGATTTAAATGAGACGGATCGCCTCCGGAAATTATTGGAAGAGTTAGTAGTGGCCGGGGTGCCCGGAGCCCAGATTCAGGGTTCCAAGGCAAAGCGCTTGGTGAACACCAGCAACTTTCTCTTCGCCGATGTGAGGGGGGAATCGCTCCTGATGGGCCTCGATCTCGAGGGCTACGCGCTCTCCTCGGGATCCGCCTGTAACTCGGGCACGATTTTGCCGTCTCACGTTCTTTTGGCAATGGGATTCGATAAGTTGGCGGCGCAATCGGCATTGCGGGTTTCCCTAGGTAGCGGAAATACCGAGGAAGAAATTAGGGGATTTGTGCTGGTTTTGATGCGAGTGGTCGAAAGAATCCGCGCCCAGCCCCAGCGCGCATCGCTCCGCACGGGAATTCCGGCCCATTAAACGATGCTCGCTCGCGGTTGACGTTCGGCGTCGAAGCCTGTAATCTCGGCCCCAAATGCCCACACAAGTATCGAAATCCAAAGGCAAAGTGGTGGTAGCCATGAGCGGAGGAGTAGACTCTTCCGTTACGGCCGCGCTCCTGCAATTGCAGGGCTACGACGTGATCGGAATGTCGATCCAGACCTTCGATGCCAAGAAAGACGAGAAGGATCGATTCGATTCCTGCTGCTCGATCTCGGACATGAATGACGCCCGCCGTGTTTGCGATACCCTAGGCGTTCCTTTTTTCGTGGTGAACGCCGTGGATGCCTTCGAGTCCCGCGTGATCGATTACTTCGTGGCCGAGTACCTGCAGGCCCGCACCCCCAACCCCTGCGTGCTCTGCAATAACTACATAAAATTTGATTATTTGATGGAGCGCGCCCTCGAAATGGGCGCCGATTTCGTGGCCACGGGCCACTATGCGAAAGTGCACCACGATGATCAAAGCGGCCGCTATTCGATCCTGCGCGCGGTGGATGAGCTGAAAGACCAGAGCTATTACTTGTTCGGGCTTTCGCAGGAGCAGCTCAAGCGCACGCTCATGCCGCTGGGCGACTTGCGCAAAATTCAGGTGAGAAAGCTCGCCGAAGAGCTCGGCCTGCTGCGCGTTTCAAAAAAGCCGGACTCCCAGGAAATTTGCTTCGTGGGCTCGGAAGGCTACGCGAAATTCATCGAGGGAAAAGTGGGCCCCGGAGTATTCGTGCCCGGAAATTTCGTGCTTCCCTCCGGCGAAATCGCGGGGGCTCACCTCGGCGTGCATCACTTTACGGTGGGCCAGCGAAAAGGCATCCCGCCGGAAGTGCTCCAAATGGCGCAGAAACTCAACTACGGCAGCGACCTATTTATCTCCGCCATCGATCCCGATAGCGGGAACGTGCGCCTCGAACCGGAAAAGAATTTATTCCGTAGCACTTTCATTGCGCAGGATTTCAATTGGATGGCCGGCGGCGATTTCACCCAGGATCGCTTGGTGACCGCGCGGATTCGCTCGCGCCATGAAGGCTCGCCCGCCAAAGTGCGCTTATTTGCCGGCAACCGCGCCGAGATCGAATTCGTGGAACCGCAGCGCGCGATCACGCCGGGGCAAGCCGTGGTGCTCTACGAGGGCGAAACCGTGCTTGGCGGAGGCTGGATCGAGTCGGTTTCCCCCGCGGGAGCCACGCTTGACTGAGCCGGGGAAAAGCGCTTTCACCTATAGTATTTCTACGATGGGCTGCAAGGCGAACCTGACCGACTCGCACGCGCTTGAAGCAACGCTGCAAAATCTGGGGGGGCGTTCGGCCCCCGATGATCAAACTCCCGATTTATACTTGCTCAATACCTGCACGGTTACGGACCAAGCGGATAAGGAAGCGAAACACTTCCTCCGCGCCACGCAAGCGGGACTCACGATCGCCACGGGTTGCCTGGCCGAGGTGGATCCCGACGTTCTCACGGGCGCCGCTCCCGCCGGAAAAGATGTGCGTGTGGTTCGCAATAGTGGAAAGTTTGAATTAGCTAACGTGGTGAGTTCCTGGCTCGCCGGGGAAAAATCCGCGGGCGCAGTGGTATCGGGCGATCGGGCCGCGTGGCATAGCCGGATTCTGGAGAATCGCCCGCCGCAGATCGGCCCGGACTATTCTTCGGGCGCGCCACGCACCCGGGCCTTCCTTAAAGTGCAGGACGGCTGCAACGCTTTCTGTTCTTACTGCGTGATTCCCATGGCGCGCGGCCGCAGCCGCAGCATCCCGGCCGCCGAGATCGTGGCCGAAGTGAATGCGCTCGTGCAGGCCGGCGTGAAAGAAGTGGTGCTCACCGCAATCCACGCCGCGGATTATGAATCCGGCGGGATGGATTTCACCGCCCTCGTGGAAAAAGTTCTGGCCGAAACCACGATTCGCCGTGTGCGCCTCACTTCGCTCGATCCCGCGGAAATTCCCGATCGCTTGCTGAACCTGATGGCGTTTGAGCCGCGGCTCTGCCCGCACTTTCATGTGTCGCTGCAGTCGGCGAACTCTTCGGTGCTTAAGGCGATGAAGCGCGGCTACGGCGCCGGCGAAGTGGAAGAGCGCCTGAGCGCGATCGCCCAAAAGCTTCCCCACGCCTACGTGGGCATGGACGTGATCGCGGGTTTTCCCACCGAGACCGACGAAGAATTCGAGGATTCTTTCGCGCGGCTCGAGCGTCTCCCCTGGACGCGCGCACACGTGTTTCCTTTTTCCGTGCGGCGGAATACTACCGCCGCCAGGATCGTGGCCGGAGGGCAGGAGGTGCCCCGTGCCATCATTCAGGAGCGCGCCGCCCGTCTCCGTGCGCTTGGGGAGAAAAAGCTCGCCGGCGCCCTGCAATCCAAAGTGGGGTCGGTGATGGAAGTTTTGATCGAAGAAAAGAAAGTGCGCGTGGGCACGCGGCTTTGCTCTCAGGGCCACGCCCGGAATTATCATCGCGTGCTGATTCCCGCCGATTGCAAGCCGAACGAACTGGTGCGTGCGCGCATCGTGGGCGTGGGCGAAAAAGATTATCTAAAAGGAGAACTGTTATGAAAATCGCCATCCTCTGCCTCTTACTGCCTTTCTCCGCCTTGGCCGCGATCCAGAAACCCCAGGAAGTGGTGCAGGATATCTTCGCGAAAGCCAGCGCGCCCGAAATCGCCAACAGCGCGGCCAAGCAATCCGAAGTGAACGGGGCCGTTGATTTTTCGGCTCTCGCCAAGGGCGCGCTCGGCAAGAATTTCAAAACCACGCCGGCGAAAGATTTCGAATGGTTCCGCGCCACGCTGCAAGAGATCATCGCCCGCACGGTTTATCCTAAGGCGCCCGAATTTCTTAACGGCGTGAAGATCAATTACGAGGCCGTGAAAGAAAATGGGAACGGCGCTACCGTGAAGAGCACGGTGCAGAATAAGGCCGACCTTACCGACGTAGAATACCGCTTGCAAAAAGGCAGCGACGGATCTTGGCGCGTGGTGGACGTATCGATCTCCGGGATCTCCTGGGTGGATTCGATTCGCGATCAAGTGAGCGACGTGCTGAAAAAGAAAAAATGGCAGGGCCTCAAGGACGCGATGTCGCGCCGGCTCGCCGACCTCAAGGCGGGAAAGGCATAACGATTGAAAGCGATTCTTCTTTTTTTCTGCGCTCTCTGGCTTAGTGTTTCGGCTTTTGCCCAGGATCTCGGTTTGGCGGAAGCCCTGGATCGCGCCGCGCGCGATAATTCCGATCTGCGCGCGCAGCGGTTTCAGGAACTGCAGTCGGCCGCGGATATCAAGCGGGTCGACGGCGAGTTCGGCCCGCATATCGAGATGCTCTTGGGCGGAGCGCCCATCACCAAAGCCACCGGAAACGCGAGCTTGTCCAAAGAAGACAAGCACGTGATCGGCCGCATCTTCATCGGGAAAATCACTCTTACTCAGCCCATCTATACCTGGGGGCGCAAAGGCAATTACGAAAAGGCCGCCGAGGCCGGCGTGAAAGTAAAGGAAGCGGAATCGCGCCAAAAGGAGCTCCAGCTTCGCTACGAAGTGAAGGAAGCCTATTTCGGCTACCAGTTCGCCAATTCGCTGCTCGATTTTATCGGCGGTGGCAAGGGCGAGCTCACCAAGGCGCTGGCCGAGCGGAAACAGAAAAAGCAGGCGGCCGCGAAAGAGAAGTACCGCCTGCAGATTTTTTTGCACGACGTGGAAGGGCGCGAAGCCGAAATTTCGAAGTACTTCCAGCTGGCCCAGGAAGGGTTCGCTTTGCGGGTAGGGGCCGAGCGCGGCGCCGCGATTCCCAAAGAAAAATGGCTGATTCCGGTGAAGCGCGAGAAAAAGAGCGTGGAATATTATATCGAGATGGCGGCCAAAGAGCGGCCCGAGTTCCAACAGCTGGACCAAGGAAAGAGCGCGAAACGCAATTTGGCGATTGCCGAGAAAAAAGGGCGGTGGCCGATTTTGGCCGGGCTCACTTCCTACGATTTGGCCGATACCAACGTGCGCACCGTGCAGACGGGGGCATTCGCCTACGATCCCTACAATAAATCCACCTTCACCATCGGGGTGGGATTTAAGCTCGATTTCCAGTGGGGGCTCCAGGAAGCCAAGGCCAGTAAATTTCAGGCCGAGGCCGATGAGCTGGAGGCCAAGGAGATCTACGCACGGCAGGGAATCGCCACGGAGGTACGCAAGGCCTACCTCGAGCTCGAAGAAGCTGAGAAGCGCCTCCAGGCCGCTACGGAGGGCTATAAAGTGGGTAAGCAGTGGCTCACCGGCGAAGCGATCGGCTATGGGTCGGGTCTTGGGGATGCCAAAGGATTAGTTGAGGCTTACGGTGCTAGAGCGGAAACGGCAAAAAACTATTTTGACGCAGTTTATCATCACCATCTGGCTTGGGCCAATTTGTCCAAAGTAGTCGGGGCGGAAGTGGACCCGGCGATTGCTTCCCTCTAGCGCTTTACGAAATTAGTGCTTTGCGATACTAGGATTCCTCCACAGAAAGAGGATTTACGCTATGCAAAGCCCCAACGTTAAACCGGCCACTGGCCGTTTAGGTATTCTCACCCCCGGAATGGGCGCCGTATCCACCACCTTCATGGCCGGTGTGATCTCCGCACGCAAAGGCTTCACCAAGCCGATCGGTTCTCTATCGGAAGGCGGCTATATCCGTCTCGGGAAGCGCACCGAAAAGCGCCAATCTCTCATCCGCGAATTCCTTCCGCTCGCACGCCTAGACGACATCGTGCTTGGCGGCTGGGATATCTATAACGATACCGCCTACGAAGCCGCGAAGAACGCCAAAGTTCTCGAGAAAGAGCACCTCGAGCAAGTGAAGGAAGAGCTTTCGCAAATCAAGCCGATGAGCGCGGTTTTCGATCCCGCGTTCGTGAAGCTGATCTCGGGCCCCAATGTAAAAAAAGGCAAAAATAAATTTGATTTAGCCGAACAGCTCCGCGAAGACATCCGCAATTTCAAGAAGAACAATAACTGCGAGCGCGTGGTGCTCGTATGGTGCGGATCCACCGAGGCTTACCTCACCGTGGGCCCCGAGCACCAAACCATCCAGTCTTTCGAGACGGCGATGAAAGAGAACTCGCCCAATATCTCGCCCTCGATGATGTATACCTACGCGGCCATCATGGAAGGCGCTCCCATGGCGATGGGCGCCCCGAACCTTTCCGTAGAACTTCCTTGCTTGATCAAGCTCGCTGAAGACCGCGGCGTGCCGATCGCGGGTTCCGATTTCAAGACCGGACAAACCCTGATGAAAACCATCGTGGCTCCCGGCCTTAAGGCCCGCTTGCTCGGCATCGCCGGCTGGTATTCCACGAATATCCTCGGCAACCGCGACGGCGAAGTTTTGCAGGATCCCGATTCCTTCAAATCGAAAGAAGTATCGAAGCTCAGCGTGCTCGATTCCGTGCTCGAGCCCGAGCGCTACCCGCACCTCTACGGCGATCTCCACCACCTGGTGAAGATCAATTACTACAAGCCCCGCGGCGACAATAAAGAAGGTTGGGACAATATCGATATCTTCGGCTGGATGGGTTACCCCATGCAGATCAAGATCAACTTCCTCTGCCGCGATTCCATCCTGGCTGCTCCGCTGGTGCTCGACCTCGCGCAGTTCCTGGACCTCTCGGCTCGTTCCGGTTTCAAAGGAATTCAGGAATGGCTTTCGTTCTACCTGAAGAATCCTCTCGTGAAGCCGGGATTGAAGCCTGAACACGACCTGCAAGTGCAGAAGCTGAAGCTCGAGAATACTCTGCGCTTTATCGGCAAAGAAGAGCTCATCAATCACCTCGGCCTCACGTACTACGGCGTGGACGAAGCCGACGCGGCCCAGATCGGCAATTAAGAAAAGGGCGCCCGTGAAAACGGGCGTTTTTTTTGAGATTTTATGCGCAAACCGAAACGAACCACCGTTGTCCCCGGCCCCAAGTCCTCCGCCATTTTTTCTGCCGAGCAAAAAAATCTCGCGCCTGGTTTGCAGGGCTTCGCCCTCATGGCCGGCGTGGCGATGGAGAAGGGTGAGGGCTCCTGGCTCACCGATGTGGATGGCAACGAGTACATCGATTTCATCGGCGGCATCGGCGTGAACGGACTCGGCCATTCCCACCCGAAATACGTAAAAGCCCTGCAAGAACAATTGGCAAAGATCTCCGTGGGCACCTTCACTTCGCGCTCCCGCGCCGAGCTTGTGGCCAAAGTGGCCGAGCATGCGCCCGGCAAGATCGACCAGCTCCAGCTCTATTCCGGCGGCGCCGAAGCCGTGGAATCCGCGATGCGCCTGGCGAAATGCTATACCGGTAAATGGGAATTCCTTTCTCTCTGGGGAGGTTTTCACGGCAAAACCCTCGGCGTGATGGGCCTGCTTGGCGACGGACAAAAGGCCAAATACGGCCCCTTCGCGCCTGGCTGCCATACCTTGCCCGCTTTTCCGGATTGCTACCGCTGCCCTTTGGGCAAGCAGCCCGATTCCTGCGCCATGGCCTGCGTGGACATGTTCGAAAAATCCGCGCGCACCCAGACCACCGGCGCGATCGCCGCCGTGATCGTGGAGCCCTGCCAAGGCACGGCTGGCAATATCGTGCCGCCGAAAGGCTGGCTGAAAGCCATGCAGGAAGCCACCAAACGACTCGGCGCGCTCCTCATCTGCGATGAGATGATCACGGGCTTTGGCCGCACGGGTTCCTTCTTTGTGTCCGACGATTTCGGCGTGGAGCCCGATATCATCACCGTGGGCAAGAGCTTCGGCGGCGGATTCCCCGTGAGCGGAGTGCTCACCACCTCGGAGATCGCGCAGGCGAAGCCTTGGTCGAATCCATCCGGCTCTTCTTCTTCTTACGGCGGCAATCCTTTAGCGGCCACCGCCGCGCTCACCACCATCAAAGTAATTGAGGAAGAAAAGCTTTGTGAGAACTCGGCGCGGATGGGGGAGAGGCTCTTGGGCCACCTGCAGCGTTTCAAAGAGAAGTTTGAATTTGTGGGCGAAGTGCGCGGCAAAGGTTTGTTTCTGGGGCTAGAGCTCGTGAAGGATCGCCAGACGAAGGAGCCCGTTTCTGAGGCCCGCATGAAGGAATTCTACAAAGAGGGTGTTTCGCGCGGGATCTTGGCGATGAGCTATAAGCCTACGATCCGTTTGCAGCCTTCGTTGAATATCGACGCCGATACGGTGGACGCCGGCTGCGAGATCCTCGAGGGGATGTTCGCGGACATGGCGGCTAAGGGCGACTGGCGCTAAGGGAAAATCCGCGGCGTACTTTTCGCGTTCTGATTTAGCTTAATAGCCTAACTTACTAAAATTATAACGATTTCAGCAATGCCCATTCCTTATCGGAAAGCAGGGCCAAATCCTTGCGCTCCACCAGATAGTGGAACTGCTTAGGATTCAAAGCCGGAAAGATCGAAGCGTTCGCGGCCACTTCTTTGGACAGCAAGGCGCGGGCTTTGGTATTGGGGGTGCGGTAGCCGGTGCGTTCGGTGAAGCGCTGGCCGCCTTCGGGCGAGAGCACCTTGGCCATGAACTTATAGGCCAGGGCCGGATTGCGGGCGTTGGCGGGGATGGCGAAGTTATCGGCCCAGATGGTGGCGCCGTCTTTAGGCATAAGAAAAATAATCTCGGGTTTGGTCTTACCCACCGAGAGAGCATCGCCGGAATACACCATACAGATGGCGCATTCATCGGCTTCGATCACGGGCCGGGTTTCGGTGGTGAAGCCCTTGAGCTGGGCCTTGTGGGCTTTCAGGTAGGCGAAGGCGGTTTTCACGTCGGCCTCGGTGGCGTTGATGATGTTCTTGCCGTTCATCAGGAGGCCAAGCTGGAGCACTTCTTTTGTGTCGTCGAGCAGGGTTACTTTGCCCTTAAATTCGGGGCTCTCGAGGATCTCTTTCCAGGTGATGCCGTTCTTTGCGTCTTTTAGGAAGCGGGGAAGCAGCTTCGTATTGATCGCCACGCCGGTGGTGCCGATGGCCATGGGCACCGAGTATTTCATGGCGGGGTCGTAGTCGGGCTTGGCCTTGGGGTCGAAGTCGGCGAGGAAGGGCATCGAAGCGTGATCTAGCTCTTTCAGGAGTTTCATTTCGGCCATCGTTTTCACGATGAAATCCGAGGGCAAAATCAAATCGTAGGCTTCCTCGGCGTTGCCGGAAGAGAGTTGGAGCTTGGTGAGTAATTGCTCGTTCGAGGAGAAATAATCCACGCGAACTTTGGCGTTATTTTCTTTCTCGAATTCACGGATCACTTCATCGGGGAAATATTCACTCCAGGTGAAGAGGCGGAGCTCATTCTGGGGAGCGGAATCTTTTTTCGTGCAAGCCGGCATTGCGGCGAGCAGGAGGCAAAGGGCTAACGTTTTTGCTTTTGCGATTGGATGAACCATAGCTGAGTGATTACTACAGAAATCACCGAAATTCCAAAGAGTATGACCGAGAGCGCATACACTTCCACTCCTAGGCGAAGCCGCATCATGGAGTAGAGCTTAATCGGCAGCGTGAGCTGATCGATGCCCTTTACGAAGAAGGTGATGAGGAAATCATCGAGCGAGAGGCTGAAAGCCATCATCGCGCCGGCGATGAGTCCCGGCCAGAGCTGGGGAAGAATCGCGTGACGAAAAACCATCAGGCTATTGGCTCCGAGATCGCGCGCCGCATCGCTGAGGGATGGGTCGAGCTGGGCCACGCTGGATTTCAGCACGAGCACCACGTAGCAGAAGCAGAAAGCGAAATGGGCGGAGAGGAGGGTGGTCCAGCCGAGCGGAATGCCGAGGAGGCGGAACCATACGAGGTAGGCTATCCCGAAGGCAATCTCGGGCAGTACGAGCGGAAGCAAGAGGGAGCCAATCACCCAACCGCGCAGGCGTGTGGAGAGGAGGGGCAAGGCGAAGGCGGTGGTGAGGCCGAGGCCGGTGGTGAGGATCGCGGTGGCGGCGGCCAGCAAAAGCGAATTGCGGAACGAGGAAAGCACGTCGGAGCTATTGAGGAGCTTCTCGAAGGCCACCAATGACATACCCTTGAAGAGCAGGACCGAGAGCGGCATCCAGAGGAAAATCAGGATCGCAATGGTATAGGCGCGGAGGATTTTCATGCGGCTTCCTCCTCGGCCAAAGATT
Source organism: Bacteriovoracia bacterium (assembly GCA_050246755.1). Taxonomy (GTDB): domain Bacteria; phylum Bdellovibrionota; class UBA1018; order CAIPTA01; family CAIPTA01; genus JAKFYM01. The sequence continues at coordinate 110,207 of JBFWVL010000001.1, read as the reverse complement.
TACCCGCGAACACGAGGATCGTGGCCGAGAGAACTAGCAGCACGGCGATGGCCGCGGCGCCGAGCGGCCAGTTGCGGGAAACGAGGAATTGCTGCTCGAGGAAGGTGCCGAGGTAGAAGGAGCGTCCGCCGCCCACGATGGCGGGGATCAGGAATTCGCCGAGCGCGGGAATGAATACCAGAAGAAAAACGATGATGAGCGGGCGGCGGGTGAGGGGCCAAAGCACTTGCGTGAGCACGCGACGCTTGGAAGCCCCGAGATCCTGCGCGGCCTCGATGAGCGAGGTGGGGATTTTTTCGAGCGCCGAATAGAGCGGCAGCACGGCGAAGGGCAGGTAGTTGTAGAGAAGCGCCGCGAGCATTCCCTTGGAGGTGAAGGTCCACTCGAGGCCGAAGGCGCGCCAGCGCAGCACTTCCATGAAGCCGAGGAGGCGGATGAGGTAGTTGGTCCAGAAAGGAACCAGGAGCAAAGTGAGGTAGGTGCCGGCGCGGCTGCGATCGAGGCGCGAGAGGAAGAAAGCCATCGGGTAGGCGGCCGCAATCGTGAGTAAGGAGTGGGCGAGCGCGAGCAATGCGGTACGTCCCAATACTTCGAGGTAGAGCGGATCGGCCAGCTGCTGGTAGGCGTCGAGGTGAAAGCCGAATTGCAGGGCGCCGGATTCGTCGCGGAGGGCGAAGCTCGTGGCGAGGATGAGCAAGAAGGGACCGAGCACGAGACCCACGAGCCAAACGATGTAGGGAGAGATCAGGAGGAGCCTACGGTCCACGTGTCCTCCGTTTCCCAGGAAAGAACGAACTCCTCTCCTACTTTGGCGGGCAGAGGCTCGAAGCCCGGAGTTTTGAGCAAGTAGGTGAAACCATCTTTATCGGTGCACTTAATGATCCACTCGGGGCCGAGGAAGGCCGTTTCGTTCACGCGCGCCTGCACCGCCACGAATCCTCCGGGCGGCTGCCAGCCGAGCGCGCGGGGGGTGAAATGCTCAGGACGCACCATCCAATCCTGGCCGCCAGCGATTTTCGGCAGGCGGGCGAGGTCGCCGGTGAGCAACGCGGTTTTGCTCTGCGGAAGAAAATTCGCCTGGCCGATGAACTCCGCCACGAAGCGCGAGCTCGGGCGGTGGTAGATATCGTAGGGCGTACCCACCTGCACGATGCGCCCACTCTTCATCACGGCGATGCGATCGGAGAGGGTCATGGCTTCGCCCTGATCGTGGGTCACGAATAAGAAGCTCGAACCTAGTTTATGGCGAAGGGCGAGGAGCTCGAGCTGCATGCGCTCGCGCAGTTTCAGATCGAGCGCCGAAAGCGGCTCATCCAGTAACAGAACCGAAGGCTCCGTCACGAGCGCGCGCGCGAGCGCCACGCGCTGCTGTTCGCCGCCCGAGAGCTGCGAAACGGCGCGCTGCTCGAGGTGGGAAATTTGCAGGAGCTGGATGGCCCAGTCTACTTTTTTGGAAATTTCCGTATCGGTTTTTTTCTGCATGCGCAGGCCGAAGGAAATATTCGCGCGCACATCGAGGTGGGGAAAAAGCGCGTAGCGCTGGAACACGGTGCGGATCTCGCGCTTCTGCGGCGGAAGATCGGTGATGTCGGTATTGCCGTGGAGGATGCGGCCTTGATCGGGGCTTTCGAATCCGCCGATCAGGCGCAGCGTGGTGGATTTTCCGCAGCCCGAGGGGCCGAGCAAGGAAAAGCCCTCGCCCGGCTGAATTTCGATATTCAGATCGCGAACGCCGGCGCCATTTGCATCGCCGCCGAAAAGCTTAGATACCCCATTTAAGCGAAGCGCGCCTTGCAGCCCCATAGATCTCCACAACCTATATTTTTTAGCCCCGAGATTTTGGCATAGCCGGGAGCACTTTGCGCACGCCGGCGGTGTCAATTTGGCCTCGTGGCCCCACCTAGTAAAAACCTTGCCCCGTTTTTAGCAGATTAGAGCCGGAGCGCCACGGAAATCTGCGTACTTACGTAAGGCCTTGGCCTGGCACAACCGCTGCTATGGTTAGGGTAAGAAGCCTTCAAGATGAGGGCAGGGAGCTTAGATGAAGAGTACGAAAAATACGAACTGGAGTCCGGCACTCGTGCTCGCGGCGGCTTGGATCTTTGTTTTCTTTGGGGTCACTTTAGGTTCTTTACTGCTCGTGGCGTGAGCCGGGCAGGATAAACCGCTCTAGGATGGGGCGGAGTTGGGAAAAGGATTTCTCCGAAAAAGCCTATGAATACTTAGAACCAAATTCCGATCGGGGGAGAAGAATTTGGGCGTCAGCAAGGAAGCCGGCGTGGGGAAACCAGGATGGTTAATCTCTCTGGGGACGAGTAGGCGCTCTTAACGGCAGGACAGGGTCACCCGCCGTTGAGGGTTGTGAAGTGGGGCTAGAGGGATCTGGAAGGGGAAACTCTTTCAGGTCCCTCGTTTTTTTTCCGGCCCAATAGCTTATTCCCGCCACACCTAAAATCACAACGAAAACGGCCGCCGCGATAGCTGCGATGCGAAATTTTTTCTTTCGCGATTCCGGCTGGGCGGAGAATCTCGGTACCTCCGGGATATGGACCACCAGATCGGGAACGGGCGGGCGATCGGGAAAAACGGCGTCTACTATTTTCTCCGGAACTTCCACGGGCTCGGCTTCCCGGATCTCTTCCTTGGCCGGCTGAGGAACCGGTTTTTTTTTGGCCTTTAGCGGGGCCTTCGTTTTCTTAGTCGGCTTGGATTTTTTCGGCTTCGCGGCTTTTGGCTTAGGGGCCGAGACTGCTTTGGCCGGTGGGGGTGCTTCCTGCTCTGCTTTTTTTGCTTCTATCTTCGGCGCGGGCTCCATCACGGGAGGCGGTTCCGGCGGCGCGGCCTTTTTTTTCCAAAGAATTTTTGGCGAAGGCAGACTGAAAGAAAGCGCGGGTTTATGAAAGCTTTTCCAGTAAGCCAAAAGGTCGTCGTGGTCTTCGAGCGTTTGCCATTCGTTTGCGCCCGAAATAGTGAGCTTGTCGCTTGGGCCGATCTCGCCTTCCCTTACGCTGGCTTTTAGCTCGTCGGTAGTGAGAGGGCCAAGGGTATGGCCCTGAATTCTCACGAACCAGGTAGGCTCTTTGGCGTTCATTTCCCTATGATACCCATCCTGAGGCGAAAAAAAAGGCTCCGCGGGGGGCGGAGCCTAATTCGTTGGTAGGACTAGCTTTTAACGGCTTAGAGGAAAACGTAGGTGGCGGCGAAGTAGAGCGAAGACTTCTTCACGTTGAAAGCGTAGGGGCCAAGGTAGGCCGCCACGTTTAAGCTGAGTTTTTTACCCACGTTAATATTGGCTCCGGGAGACACGTAGTAACCGTCGCTCGCATCATCGAACTTGGAGAATCGGTTATTATTGTGGGTGAAGTGGTTCAAGAGCACGCCTTGTTCGATATAGGGCTGCACGTCTTTGGTGGCTTGGTAGCCTACGATAAGCGAGGGAAGGATGCGATAGTCGCGGCGGGAAGGATTGCCTTTATTGGCGGCGGCTCGCTCCGCATCGCTGCGGCGGGCAAGCTGGTAGTAGAAGAAAGTGGGAGCCGAGATTTCGATGGCTCCATCCATTACGGAAATGGCGGGATTCAGGAGCGCGCGGAATCTTCCGTTACCCGATTCGGTCGACTTCGCGTCGTTCGCGGCGTTGATCGTCGCCTTGGAAAGAGGAGCGTAGTAGCGAAGCTGGCCGGATACAGTGGCGTTGAGAAAGTTGCTACCCATGATGCGGGAATTATTGATCGAAACGTAGGGATCGCCGGCTTCGAAGGCGTCGGGAGCCGGCCTGCCATCGGCGGTGAGGCCATTTTGCTCGTACTCGTCGATATTCTGCGAGAAGGGCTGGGTGAAACCGATGCTCCACTTGCCGCCGAGGCGATACCCGAGGCCGGCATAGTGGTTGATATTTAATTTAGTTCCGTTGCCGTCGGTATTTCCGGAGAGGGATTGAGTGGTGGGACCGATCAATTCGAAGAGATAGCTGGCTTTTAAATTCTTAGCCACGTTGGCGAGGAACGCATTCGAAGGGCTGGAACTCGTGGAAACGGCCGCGGAAGAATCCGCGAGAACTGGTTGAGCCGCGAAAATCGCCGCGAAAGAAATTCCCATCAATAGTTTCACTTGTTTCATATTCCCCCAAAATTTTAGGTCACTAAGTTTGCGGCCGTAGTTTCGGATTTACTGAAACCCGTTTTCCCCAGCTCTCCAGTCGCTCCCTGAGCAATCAGCGTGCCACGCACTTGACCACAAAGTTTTTAGCAGGAAAGCCCTTGAAAGCAAACGATTAGTGGGAAACACTTGGTTACGAAAAGGAAATCAAAGCAGTAGCGTCACGTGTAAAATGTATAGGTTTTTCGGGGCCGAAAATTGGGATCGGAGCCGTTTGGCGTCTGGCTCAGGAGTGAATGGTTGCAGAGCGAGCGCAAAAAAATCTTAGTGATTCGTTTAAGTTCCCTCGGAGACTTAGTGCTCGCTACCTCGGTGCTTGCGCCTCTTCGCCAGGCGGGCTGCGAGCTTTCTTTTGTGACGAAAAATAGCTTCGCTCCGATTATCACGGGGCAGCCCGATATCGCCGCCGTTCATGTTTTCGATCCTCGTGCCGAGGGTGAGGGCGCAGCGCGTGAAAAATTCTTCGCCTGGTTTGAGAGCCAGCAATTTGATTTCGTGCTCGACCTGCAAGATTCCTGGCGCACCTGGAACTGGCGCCGCCGCCTGCGAAAAAGCGCTCCGGTATACGTAGCCAAAAAAGAGAGGCTGAGAGAGTGGCTTATCCTGTTGGGCCGCCTGGGGGCCTGGGTTGGGTTCGGACGCGGAGGCAGGGCGCGAAAGTTTTGGCGCGTGGCATTGGCTTCGCTCGCGAGGGAAAACCACGTGGCCCCCTCACCTGGGTTCGCCACGAAGCTGGTGGTTTCCGCGGAAGAAAAAGCCAGGGTGAAAGATATCTTGCCGGCCGGAGATTTCGTGGCGTTATTGCCGGTGAGTGCTTGGAAAGGCAAGGAATGGCCCTATTTCGCCGAACTGGCGCAGGCGCTGGCACAGAAAGTTCCGGTGGTGGTGCTGGGCGGAGAAAAAGACGTGGCGTGCGATCTCGTGGCCGCGGGCGCCAAAGAAGTGAATCCGGAAAGCCGATCGCTGCGTGGGGTAACGAACCTGCGGGAAAGCATGGCGGTGCTGGCTCAGGCTCGCTGGGTGATCGGTAACGACACGGGCATGGTACATATCGCCGAAGCGTTGGGAAAAGACGTGGCCATGATCGAAGGCCCCACTCACGAGAGCATGGGATTTTCGCCTTACCGGGAAGGATCTTTGTTGCTGGGGCTCAATTTAATCTGCCGGCCTTGCTCGAAGACCGGGAAAATTTGCTGGAGATTCGGCACGAGAAAGTGCCTATATGATCTCAGCCCGGAGCTGGTGATCGGGAAGCTGCGTGCCCGGGGTTATCCTTGCTAAAGCTCTACCAATTTTTGCTGCCGCGCCTAATCTCGCTCCTGGATTTTCTCTCCCGTTTTTCTCCCGGCTTGAGGGAGTTTCTCCAGGCTCGGGAAGGGCTCCTTGAGCGCTGGCGCCGCGCTGATCTCGGTGAAAACCGGATTTGGTTCCACGTTTCGAGCGTGGGCGAGCTCGAGCAAGCGCGCCCCGTGATCGAAGGCCTCAGAGGAAATTATTCGGTGGTGCTGAGTTATTTTTCGCCTTCGGTTCCTCGGCTCGTGAAGGACTGGAGCTTCGTGCGCTACGCGGATTTTCTTCCGCTAGATCGGCCCGACGACATGGAAGAGCTGATGGCGCTGGTGCGGCCGCGGCTCCTGGTGCTCAATCGCTACGATATCTGGCCCAACCACGTTCTCGCCGCCAAGAAAGCTGGGGTGCCCGTGCTGCTCATCAATGCCTCCACGCCGCCGCTCGGCTGGTTCGGCTGGCTCAGCTTGCACGCGCGCCACGTGCTTTTTTCCTCGGTTACCGCCTGGACTTTCGTGGACGCGATCGCCGCTAATGCCTGGGAGCCTTTCGTGCACGCCCGAGCACGGGGCCTCGTGGCCGGAGACCCCCGGGTGGATCGCGCGCTGGCGCGGGTGGATAAAGCGCTCACCGAAAGCCGTGCGGGCGAAAGATTGAAGCTATGGTCGCGGCAGAAGTTCTGTCTCGTGGCGGGATCCACTTGGCCCAAAGATGAAACGATTTTGCTCGAAGCCTGGCGGCGCCTGAAATTTCCTCGTTCCCTCGTGATCGTGCCCCACGAGCCCACGCCGGAACACTTGAGCCACCTCGAGAAAGCCTTGGACGCCCAAGGGCTCACGCACCAGCGCTTTTCGCAAATCACGCAGGGATCCAAGGCGGAGGTGATGCTCGTGGATCAGAGGGGTTTTCTCGCCGAGATTTACGGGCTCGGCCGCCTGGCTTACGTGGGCGGGGGATTCGGCCGCCAAATTCACAGCATCGTGGAGCCTGCCGCGCACGGGTTGCCGGTGGCTTTCGGCCCGCATTACGGCCGGAGCCCCGAAGCCGTTACTCTCAGCACGGTGGGGGCGGCGCTGGCTTTGCCCGAAGGCGGGGGCGCGCGGATTTTGGCCGATTGGATGCTGGAGGTGCACGCCGAGGGGCGGGCGCGGCAGCGGGCCGTAGATTCGCTCCATGTTTTTCTGCAAGTGCACCGGGGGGCGGGGGAGCGGGTGGCCCGTTTCGTGGAAGATTGCCTGCCGAAGGGCTAAAATCGCGGGTATTTCCTGGCTTCGGGCCTCCGTGCCAAACGGATTTTTAGGGTAAGCTGCACCAAATAAGGGAGAGCAAATGGCAAAAGAAGTAGTGATCCGTTTACGCATGGGAGCCGAAGACGCCCATTACGGCGGGGGATTGGTCGACGGCGCGAAGATGCTCCACCTTTTTGGCGACGTAGCCACCGAATTGCTCATCCACCGCGACGGCGATGAAGGCCTGTTCCGCGCCTACGAATCGGTGGAGTTCCTCGCGCCCGTATACGCCGGCGATTATATCGAGGCCGTGGGACGTATCGTGAAAGAGGGCAAGAGCTCGCGCACGATGGAGTTCGAGGCACGCAAAGTAATTCAGGCGAGGCCGGAAATTTCCGCCACCGCCGCCGATATTCTCGATCAACCCATCATTGTTTGTAAGGCTAAGGGCACCTGCGTAACTCCGGTAGAGAACCAAAGAAAGAAGTGAGATGCAGCTACGCGATAGCTACGACCTAATCGTGATCGGCAACCAGCTCGGCGGGCTATTCCTCGCCGCGGGTGCCGCCCAAACGGGGCTTCGCGTGCTGGTGCTCGAGGAGTCTTCGGTTCCCACCGTGCTCTACGAAGTGCCTTCGGGTAAACTACTCGGGGATTTTGCGGCCGAACCCGTGATCGGCCTCGCGGCCGATACGCCGCTGGATCGTTTTCTCCAAAGCCTCGGACTTTACCAGAATATCGACGAGGTATTTCCTTTTCACGAGCCGGGCCTGCAGGTCGTAGCACCGCGTTTGCGTCTGGATTTTTCTTACCGCGCCGACTCCCTGCTCCAGCAGCTGCGTCGCGAGCTGCCTCTGCCTAAGGGGCAGCTGGAAGGCTTGGCGCGCGCTTTGTCTGGCCAAGAAGTGAGCCGGGGATCTTTTTCCGACCTCATTGCCAGGCTCCAGCTGCCGGTGAGCTACGAAGCTTATGGGCCGATGCAGGCGATGCTCTACGGCTCGATGGCTCCCCCACGGATCAGCGCTCCGGCGTACCGCGATCTCATGGAACTCGGTGCCCGCGGGGTACGTTTTCCGATCGGCGGGCGCAGCGGCCTCAAAGAGCGCTTGCTTTCCCGTATCATGGTATCGGGCGGCACCGTGAAGCGCGCCACCGAAGTGGAAGAGATCGTGTTCGAGCGGGGCCGGCTCACCGGGGTTCTCCTTTCTTCCTACGAAGGCTTCGTGCGCAGCCCCCGCGTGGTGGGTTCGCTCGATGCCGAGAAGTTTCTCCACTTGATTCCGCTCGCGCGCCGCCCGAAACGATTGCTGGAAAGAGTGAGGGCGATGCGCCCGCGCTACTGGCGCCTGAGCTTCACCCTGCTCATGCCGGAGGCGTTGGTTCCGGAAGGACTCGGCTCCCACGTGGCCCTGGTGAGTCCGGCTGAAGGCCTCGAGCAGGAGAATTTCCTGCAGCTGCAAATTTTCCGCAAAGATGTCTACGGGGGGATTCCCGCCGGGCACGTGGCCGTGATCGCCCGCATGCTCATGCCCTTCGCCGAGGAAACGATCCACGCGCGCTATATCACCCGCGTGCTTAAGCGCTCACTGGAACGGCTCGGCGAGCTGATGCCCTTCCTCCGGGAACGCCCGTTCGCGCTTTCGCCCGACGCCGATAAGCTCGAGCAGGATCCCGTGTTCCAGCGCTACTATCGCTTCGAATCGCTGGCGGATATTCCGGATATGCTCCGGGTATATGAAAATGGTTTATCCGCTTCGCCCGATTTGCCCGGCAGCATCGACTGGAAAGAGTTCGGTCTGGATGGCCTGGCGCTTTGCTCGCGCGATATCCGGCCTTTTCATGGGCTCGTGGGCGAGATTGCCACCGCCATGGATCTGCTCGAGCGGATAAAGGGAGAGGATAGGAGGCGCGATTGAAAATCACCCACGTGATTTCCACTTCGTTTCCGGTGGCGGGCTACGGCGGCACCGAGCGCGTCTGTTACTGGCTCGCGAAAGCGCAGGCGGAGCGCGGCCATGAAGTCACGATTCTTTGCCGGCCGGGGAGCAAGCTGCCCTTCGCCCGCACGCTTCCTCTGCCCGAAAAGATCGAGCGCCTGGATCCGCTTCTTCCCGCCGGCACCGAGGTGGTACAGCTTTACAGCACTCCCAATTTTGCCGTCGAGGCGCCGCTGCTGGTAAATATCGGCGGTAATGGCCAGGCGGGCGAGCGTTTCCACCCCAATACCGTTTTCGTGAGCAAAAACCACGCGAGCCGCCATGGCTGGACGGAGTTCGTGCATAACGGCCTCGACCTTTCGGAGTATCCCCTCGAGCGCCGCAAAGAAAATTACCTGCTCTTTCTCGCCAAGGCTTCCTGGCGCGTGAAGAATCTCAAGGGCGCGATCCAGATCGCCAAGGCGGCCGGCAAGCCCCTGCACGTGGCGGGCGGGCGGGCGGGCTGCTGGCATTTGGGCGTGAAGTCTTTCGGGACGGTGGACGGCCCCCAGAAATTAGCGTTGCTCCAGAGCGCCTCAGCGCTGCTTTTCCCCGTGATTTGGGAAGAGCCATTCGGCATCGCGGTGGTGGAGGCGCTCGCCTGCGGCACGCCCGTGGTGGCCACCCCTCGCGGAGCCTTGCCCGAAATCGTGGATCCTAGCTGCGGGATCCTGGCTGATTCTTTCCCCGAGCTCGTGGCCGCCGCCAAGAATATTAAAATTCCGGGTGAGGCCTGCCGCGCCCGCGTGGAGGCCGCGTTCACGCACCGGCATATGGCCGAAAAATACGAGAGTTACTACGCGAAGGTGATCCGCGACGGCAAGCTGCGGGAAGGTTTTCCCCAGGCGCCCGCCGATGCCGACCCGCAGGAAAAAATTTATTACCGAGGCCACGAGGAGAAATCATGATCGAGCGCTATACCCTGCCGGCCGCCGCCGCCCTTTGGACGGAAGAAGCGAAATACAAAACTTGGCTGCGCGTGGAACTCGCCGCCTGCCGGGCGATGGCCGACCTGAAAATCATGCCGGCGGCGGCCTATAAGCGCCTCGCGAGCAAGGCCCGCGTTAACGTAAAACAAATCCAGGCCAACGAAGAAATAGTGAAGCACGATATCATCGCGTTCACGATGCAGATCGAGAAGCTGGTGGGCGAGGATGCCCAGTATTTTCACTATGGCCTCACTTCGAGCGATGTGGTCGATACCGCCTTCGCTCTGCAGCTGAAGGAATCGGCCGCGCTGATCGAAGCGGAGGCGAAGCTCCTGGCGAAAGCCCTGAAGAAGCTTGCGCTCGATACCAAGCGCCTGCCCGCGATTGGCCGCTCCCACGGCATTCACGCCGAGCCGCTTTCTTTCGGCCTGCGTTTTCTCTCGCACTACGCGGAACTTCAGCGTAACCGGGAGCGTTTTGCGCGCGCGGTGGAAGCGATCTCGGTGGGAATGTTCTCGGGAGCCGTGGGCTCCTACGGAACCTTGCCGCCCACGGTGGAAAAAAAGGCCTGCGCTTACTTAGGACTCACGCCCGAGCCCGTTTCCACGCAGGTAATTCCCCGTGATCGCCACGCCGAATTTTTCGCCGCCCTGGCTCTGCTCGCCAGCGGCATCGAGCGCATGGCGGTGGAGCTGCGCCACCTGCAGCGCACCGAAGTGGGCGAGGTGGAGGAGGGGTTCAGCGCCGGGCAAAAAGGCAGCTCCGCGATGCCCCATAAAAAAAATCCGATCTCCGCCGAAAATCTCACGGGCTGCGCGCGCCTCCTCCGCGGCTACGCGCAGTCGGCCCTCGAGAATATTCCGCTCTGGCACGAGCGCGACATCTCGCATTCTTCCGTGGAACGCGTGATCGGTCCCGACGCCACCATCCTCATGCACTATATGCTCGTGCGCTCGCGTAAATTGATCGAAGGATTGCGCGTGAAGGAGAAGCGGGTGAAAGAGAATCTTCAGCATACCCGCGGCCTCGTTTATTCCGGTGCCGTGTTGCTGGCCCTCGTGGAGGCCGGCCTTGCCCGCGATGCCGCTTATCGTTTGGTGCAGAAGCATGCGCTCGAGGCCTGGAAGGGCGGAGATGCGCTCAAAGAACGTTTGCTCGCCGATCCCGATGTTCTACAATATGTGAAGAAGCGGGAGATCGAATCCGTATTCCAGGAAGGAAGAGGGCTCGAATATGTGGAGCATACGTATAAGGAAGTTTTTCGGCGCTATCCTCTCTAGGGGAATGCTCCGCAACGAGCGTGGGCAATCCATTCTCGAGTATATCCTCGTGCTCGCCGTGGTGGTGGGAATGATTTTCGTGCTCGCGCGTCCGGTGTTCGGGAGTCTCCAAAAGAAGATAGGGGACAGCCTGAAAGAAGGCTTTTTCTCCGATGATCCTAGCGGCGGCAAATTCTATTATTTCAACGTAAAGTAAACGCCGCCGTGTAGGCATAACCTGTCATCGGCTAACATTAGCTAATCTCGCTAAGTATTCCCGGTCATTTTCCCGATGGCTTGGATATGAAAACAGGTACTACACGTTTCAGCCAAGGCGTCGCCACTTTATTTCTCACCCTCACCCTTCTGCTCGTTACCGCCGAGCCGGTCTTCGCCTTCGGGAAGAAGCCGGAAACCCCACCATCGCCTCCGCCCACCGCGCCCAAGCCCAGCCTGAAGGTGGATACGCCCGCGGCCGTGTATACGGTGGGCAAAAACGTGACGGTTACCGGCAAGGCCACCGCTATCAGTAAAATTAGTTTAGTTCTCGATAACGCCGTGCTCGCCTCGAGCGCTTCATCCAGCTTCAGTCTGGCTACGGTATTCACCGCCGCCCAGATCGGCAAGCATACGCTCTCCGTGGTGGGCTACGACGCGAAGGCCAAGGTGCTCGCGCGCGTGGACTATAAGGTGGAGGTAAAAGCCGTGGCCCCTATGCTCACCGTGGAAAACCTGAAGGACCAGCAGAATTTCACCGACGGTGATAACGCGCTTTTCTACATCGTGGCGAGTGCGGGCATCGACGCGGTAGAAGTTTCCAAGAACGGCACGCTCCTGGGCGCCGCCGAATACGTGAGCGACCAGAAAAAATTCCGCTTCAATACCATTCTTACCGGCCACGGCGCCTTCGAGCTGAGGTTCACGGGCAAGACGGCGGGCAGCGAAGTGGTGACCAAAACCTACAATGTGAACGTGTGGCCGAAAGCCGCTCCTCCGCCGGCGGCCAAGAATTTCAACGGGTATATCCTGAAAGCCGTGGACAAGATCCGCGCCGAGCATGGGCTGCTGGGTTATAATATTAAAGCTGTTTATACCCACGACCTCGACTACGGTGGTCTCGGCACGCTGAAGGCCACCTACGGCAACCTCACCATGTGCGTGGCCGCGGCCCTCGAGGTAATTCTCACCGCCTACGATATCTACGCGGAAGAGACCGGCGACCGCTCGGTATACGAGTACTTGCCCTTCAAGAGCTGGAGCTCGCTCGCGACCACGGGGATTAAATCCCGGATATGGGTAGACCCTAAGCTCGATGCTTACGGAACCGCTGACGCGCTGAACCAGTTCGGGATGGGAGAGCTCGTGCCTTTCTCGGAGCTTCAGCCCGGATCCTTCGTGAATATCAACCGCGAAAACGGCACCGGCCACGCGGTAGTTTTCATCTCCTATATCGACATCAAAGCCAACGAGCTGCCCAAGTACGACGCCGCCAAAGTGGCGGGCTTCAAGTACTTCTCGGCGCAGGGGAAAGAAGCGCGCGGGCAGGGAGGATTCGACTACCGCTACGCCTTCTTCGCCAAGAGCGGTTGTCCCACGATCTCTTACCACCGGGACTGCGGGCTGATTTATTCCACGAGCCGCAAGTACCTCAATACCGGCACGATGTGGCATCCCCGCGATTGGCGCAAGCCCGCTTCGGTTTCCTCGGATGGCATGAAAATGATGACCGGTTCTAGCGTGGCCCCCCTCAGTAAAGAGGACCTAGAGCTCACCAATCGTCCGGCGAAGTTTGATGGGATGACGACGGACGACTAGTTTCCTATTCTCTATAGCAATAGGTATAGGCGATAAAGGGCATACTGAACCAGTTGCGGTTATTCGTGTCTTCGATCGTCTTGATCACGAGCAGGCCATTATTTTTCCGCACCTCGTCCGTGCGTTTTTTTCTTTGGTCGGGATCCACCAGGGACTGCCGGATCTTCCTGCCGTCGCTCTTTAGCGAAGAGTCCTGCCAGTTTTTCCAAGTGGGATTAGAATTCATTCCAAAATTGCCCGTCGTTCCGACGAAAATCCGGGTATCCTCGGCGGCGGGAGAGGGATCGCTGCCGGGAAAGAGCGGCCCACGGCTTACGCGTCCCGGGACGGGGGCTTTGGTTTCTACCACTAATTGCCCAGCCAAAACGGCGCGGAGTTCGCTGGGATCGGACCATTGATCCGAGTCGCTCCGCATTTTAAAAGAGTAGGTGGATTGGCAGCGAAAGGCCGGGTCGGAGTGCAAGACTGCCAGATCACGGAGCGTCAAGGGCTCGCGAGCCTCCTGGAAAAGCTTCTCGAGCACCGCATACGGAGAGTCTGCAGGCTCTAGCGCCAGGATTTGCTGGAGGCGATTGACGGCTAGGCTGGAGGACAAGAGTTCTTGCGGCAATCCTTGTAGGGCGAGGTATTTCGCGGAAATCTCGTAGAGTCCGGTTTGCTCCAACTTTTGCAGGCTGAGGATTTCGTGCAGGGAAATAGCTTCTTTTACCCGATCGTCTGCGATAGCTTGCCAGCGAGATCGATTGATCAAAATCAAATTTTTCGCCGGCACATTCACCGCCACGGAATTCTGGATCAGGTCTTTAATCTTCACTTCCAGAGCATTATCGACCACCACGATTTTGGCCTCCCGGGAAAGATCAAGCAAGCGATCCGCCGAGATGCGACGGTATATTTCCTGGTCTCGTTCCTTGAGTTCCGAAATGGCACGGGACAAGCTTTTATGGAATTCCAGAGCCACTTCGTCGCCGCCGCCGCGCACGCTGGAGCCGGAGGCGAAGCAGGGGCCGGTGAAAGTGAAGACGAGGGTAACGGCAAGGATTAATGCTTTCATGATTTTTCTCCAGAATAGGCGGTGGTTAAGCGAAAACAATGCACTCCGAGGGCGTAGACGGCATCTTTGGTGCCGGTTTTTTCTGAAAGCCGAAGCACGGCGGAAGAAAATTCCCGCGATAGCCGATCCACCTCGGGCAGATACTTGGAATTTAGCGGCAGAACGTCGGTGGCACTCACGCGTTCCCGGGGAGACTGCGCCTCGAGGGCCAGCTGCGCTTTTTCGAGGTACTGACGGTGGAATTGCCTGAGGGCTCCGGCGGAAATTTGGGATTGCGCCAGAACATAGTCGTGAGTTTTTCGGTAGGATCCTTTGGCCGTTTTTTCTAGGAGCTCCAACCGCAGCAGCCGTTCGATGGCCACTTCGGCTTCTATCTTGGAGATGTTTAGGCTCTTGCTGATGCTTTCGGCACGCAAGCGGAAACCCGGCAAATGCGTCATCTCCAGGATGGCAAAATGATACCAATCGGCGATTACCTTGAAGAGGTCGGTTGAAAGGTCGTGAGTCTTCTTCCGAGGGTGCAGATGGTTGATGCGCTTTAGGATCTCGGAGCGGAAATCAGGATCCTGCTCGTTTTCGAGCTGGGCCAATAAGCAGAGATTCTGGGTTTCAGTTTCGGTGAGGCCCAGCTTCACGGCGATCTTGAAGGCAAGATCCATCGACAAAGATTTTTTGCCGTTCAGCATTTCGGATAAAAAAGAAGGGGACACGCCCACCTTCCTGGCTAGGCTACGCAGGGAATAGCCTTTCCCCTTAGCTGCTTTTTCGGACCAGGCCGCCTTCAGCAAGACACGATAGTTTGTTTGCTCGAAAATCATGCGCTCTTAATATAGCGCGGAGGGCGGGTTGTACAGAAAATGGTGAACATCACTGTTCTCCATAGAGAACAGTGAGGAGGCGGGGCTCATTAATGTTTTTCGCCACCCGGAGGTGGCTATTAGGCTTCTAAGTTCCCATTGCTATTTTTATGCTTTCGTCGCTGGACGGATCGGAAAACCTACTTTCGATCCGCGTGGATCGGTCCCCGCAGTGGCAGTGCTTTCCGCGCGACCAAGATATATAGTTATTTATTTATATTCAGAATAAAAGAAAACAGAGAAGCTAGCCAAATCTCGGGAGGGGGGGATGGGGAGGGAAGTTTGGCTAACCTCTCTGCTGTCTTCGTAGATGCATCCCGCGTGCCAGGGGTAAATCCTTATATTCACGGAGATTTTTCCGCGAATTGCCCGTCCTGATTGTCGAAGTTATTAGCAGGTGTCGGGCGTTTAGTTCTGCCGGGCAAGGGTGATCGAAGCCCTTATGGCTGGGCACCGGCATAATGCTTCCATAAAGGCCCATCTTTATAAGTATTTAATTTTATTGAACTAATAATCCCTTACCCAACTTGACTTATGTGCCTAACTCTCCAAGAATGCAGACCGAAGGCAAAGCCTTAGAAAAGTTGACTAATTGTGTTTTATGTCTTGTGGAACGATGCGTCATTTGTTAGGTTCCGCGAGTTAGCGCACGGATCTTTGATGTATGGAGAGAGAAAAATGGCCAAGTGGCGAGCCTTGATCTTAGCGGGAATTGTACTCACCGGATGCTCGAAAGGGCAGTCGGCTGATCCCGTCGTATTTTTACCCAGACAAGTTAGCGCCGACGGCGTCGACCTGGAAAAGCAGCGCCTAGAAAATTGCCACGGAAGAAACGTAAATCTCAGCGGTGAAACCGACGAGCTCCTCACCAGCGAAAATTTCCGCGCGGTATTCGCCTGCGCCAACTACGACCGTACCCTTTCGCCGCTCGAGCCTTTGTTCACAAACGAGCAATTTCCGGCCTTCCTGAAAAACATCAACGTGATCATTGATTCCAATAATACGAATAGAGACATCAAAGAAACCCTCCGCGACTGGCTGGAAATCGACGAGGCGGGCTCGAGCCGCGGCGAACGTCTCTTGCCGGTGCTGGCTAGCGTGATCAAAAACCCATCTTTCCAGGACGCGCTCCCGCTCCTCAGCTCGATCCTCAGCGCCGGCCAGGGCATCTGGGAATCTCTTTTGCCCAGCCTCGCCGATGTGCTCTACCAGGAGCGATTTCCCGATAATTTCGACGATATCTTCACGCTTTTCGATAGCACCGACGACGGCGTTTCGGCCGAGAAAAATTACTCCAAGACGGTAAAGGAAGCCGCGCGCTTCCTGCAGAAGAAAATAAACGGGGAGTCCGTGGCGCTTCGCACCCTCGAGCTCGCCGACGATCTTCGTAAACTGAAGATGAAGAATACCTCGATCCAGGAATACCTCGATCAGATGAACGAGAAGGGCGTGTTTGTTTCCCTCTTCCTCGAAAGCGGCGCCGTGCGCGGCGAGCAGATCGATCCGAAGCTTAACGCCGAAAAAGAGCCGGGCGACGATGAGGACGGCCTCGTGCTCACTCCCGAGCAGCGCCGCGTCCGCAACTATAAGAAGCTATTTGCCCGTGGCCCCAATGGGGAAGTTCCGCCGATCATGGAATTAATCGGCCTGGTAGACGAGTTCCAGAAAGCCCACCCTGATTTCATCCCCGCCCTCGGCCGTTGGTTCGCGGCGAATGGAACCCGCTCCAAGCTCACCGATAGCCTCACCCAGTACGTAGTGCGCGGGCAAATCGCCTCGGGCCTGCCCGAGCATTTTAATCTCTCCTCGTACCTCGGCGACTATGCCGACGAAAAAGAGATTGATACCGACGAGCCAATGACGGAAGAAGAGTTCGTAACTTTTCTCAAAACCGCCCTCGGCGACGCGAAGTTCTCCGACTGGATGGATCCTATCCTAGTGGAGATCAACGAGGCGCAGATCGGCAAGAAGAACGCAAAAATTCTCGCGGGTTCCAGTTTGCTCACGAAGGTAAAGGGAATTTACGGAGCCTCGGCCGTGAGCGAAGCGGGCCGCGCGGTTTACGCGAACGGCGCGCCTAAATCCCTGAACGTGGCCATCCGACGCTTCTCGAACTCGCAATTGGAGTATTCGGTAGCCCTCAACGGAAAAACGGTTCGGGTGCAGGATCATTTGCTCGACGCTTGGTGGGAGGCCGCCAGTGAGGCGCTGGGAGAAAGCGTGATCGTGGATTTCGCGTTCCCCCTCGTGCAATCGCTCGTGACGAAAATCACCACCGATTTCAAGAACAACGGGAAAACGATTTCGGAATGGTACTTCTCCTCTCCCTACGTAGATCCCAGCACGGTGGAAATGATTTCTTCCTACGCGTTCCGCGATCTGGGCATGATGGAGAAATATCATAAGCACCGCGATTATCTGATCAACGATCTCGCCGAAGAAATTTTCAAGGGCGGATTCATCAGCGCGCAAGAAGACGCGAACAATAAGCGCGCCTACCGCGCCCTCGTTGCCCAAGTTCCTAATATCTGGCTTTACTGGAGAAGCGGAATGTCGCGCTCGGGGAACGATCTCACCCGCGCGATGGCTTCGAAAGACAAAGGCTACCTGATCAAGAACTACGTGGCGATCCTCGTAAGTGCCTACCAGACCGGCTTCGCCGAAAAGGCGGTGGACCTTCTCTCCGCGTACCAGAATTCGTTCTCGGGCGCGTTCGACAATGCGAACGTGTCGGATGAGCTCGAAGACCGCCGCAAGGTATCGCTCGGGGCCGATGCCCTGAAGCGCGTGCTGCGCTCGTTGTTCCGCCCGGAATCCACGAAAAACTATGAGACGTCCACGCTCGGCCGGCTCCTCGTTCCGCTTTCGAGCCTGGTCTCGGAGGCGAAGCGCGTCGAAACGGAGCGTTTCCTGCTCACCTCCGCCAGCGAAGTACTCGCCACTCCGGAAGAAAAGATAAACGATTTTTTTCGCGACTTCGGCAAGAACGCCAAGCCCACGAACGCCAATCTAGGTTCGCGCCGCGAAACCTTGCGCTCGGTGAGCGACGTGATGAGAAAAGACAAGTTGCCCACCATGGTGCGGCAGATGAATTCTTTCTTCCAGGATAACGCGATCCGGCCCGCCCTGAATTACCTGGCGGAGAAGATCGACGATGGTACGCTCAAGAGCGTGCTCCTCTTCTTGCGCCGCGTGCTCGGGTTCCGGGGTTAAGCATGCGCGCGAAGATTTTTTTATTGGCCGCGGTTTGCTTTTTCTCCGTGAACGCCCGTGCGGAGCTAGGTTCGCTATTCGGCATGGGCCCGCTCTCGGGCGGTCTCGGCGGAACTTCGCTCTTTCAAGGGCGCCAGAGCCCGTACCAGACGCTGAACGCGCCAGCCTCGCTCGGATTGATTCACCAGGTGCAGGTAGATCTGAGCGCGCAGTACTTTGATCCCAAGCTCCTGCCCTTCGGCACCGTGACGCTGAATTCCAGTGGCACCTTGGGCACCTTCGATACCTCTGGAGTTTTATCGGGAGGCGGAAGCCTCATCGGGGTGGCGATTCCTTTCGGCCGCGAGCGCCCGCTCACGGTGGGGGCGGTCATTTATATGCCTTTCTCCACCTTGATCCGGATTTCCGGCCAGCCGGTGGACCATCCTTTTTATCCCCTCTATACCGACGTGGCGCGGAATTTCTTTTTCTCCGTGGGTGCGGGCTACGAGTTCGTAGACGGCTGGGCATTCGGCGTTAACCTTCGCTCCACCACCAAATCAGTGGCCAACTACACGCTGCGCACGAGCAACTCCGTGAATTATTCGGCGAGCGTGGTGGAAGGAAAGAGCGAGAGCCGCCCATCTTTTTCTCTGCTCTACGATCACGAGCGCGCCACGAAGGGGGAAGGCACACCCTATACGCTCGGGCTCATGTACCGCGCGCAGGCTGGCCTCGAAACCAAGCTCATCGCCGACGTGACCACCTTCGTGCCGATCGAAGGTTCCATCACGAGTATGCCGGTCTATACTCCGGCCGAGTGGGCCCTTCTTTATTCGGGAAGAGTGGGGGAGCATTTTACCCTCGCCGCGGATTTTGCTTGGGCCAAATGGAGTAAATACGTGTCTCCCTATGGCAGCGGAAATATAAATACCTACCTCGTGGGCGATTTGCGGCGCGAGGCGAATTTTAAGGATATTCCGGTCGGGCGTTTCGGGGTGGACTATTCCACTCCGCAGAACGGCTGGTTGCGCAAGCTTTCCTACCGGGCGGGATATTCCTATCATCCCTCCCCGGTGCCGGACCAGACGCAGGACTCAAATTTCGTAGACAATAATCGTCATTCTTTCACCGCGGGGCTCGGCACAGCATTTGAAAATTTCTTACGGGAGCACGATTTCATCGACCTCGATCTTTTCTTCCAGTACAACTGGCTCGTTCGGCGCCAAGTACGGAAAGAATCTTCGACCAACGTGGGCGCCCCCGGCTACGTGACCGGCGGAAAGATTTTCGTCTACGGCTTGGGCGCCAGTTTTAAATTTTAGCCAGAATGGGAGATAAAATGAAATTCATTTATGCATTGCTCGCTTGCGCGTTCGTGAACTCCGCTTCGGCCGGTACGCCTAACCCGGCCCTGCTCGATCTTCCGGCGGGCAGCCCGGCTCCCACTTCGCTTTCCCTGGAGTCCTACGTAAAGTGGGCGGCTCCTTTACTGCAACCTACCTACGCGAGCGCTTTCACCGCCAACGTTTTTTCCTGGTACGAGAATGAAAAAAACCGCGATCTGCCGGTGGAAGTAAGCCGCGATCCGGGCAAGATTTTCGTGAACGTGGATCGCCCGTTGCGGGAAACGATCGATCTCGAAGAAGCGGGGGAAATTACCGAGGGAAATACGGTGGGCGCCGAAGTGTATGCCGAGATGAGCGGCAGCGTGCACGAAGTTTTGGAAACCATGCTCTACCGCTGGGGAAAACCCACGGGCGAACGCGAAGGAAAAACCTATCCGCTCGGCGGGCAGTTCGCGAAACGGGTGGACTACTGGGCGCCCAACGCGAATTGGGGCGAGCAAGCCTACGCGAGCCTCACGCTGCGCCGGGACGGAGGAATTGTAAAAGATATCGCCGATCGTTACTTCGTTTTGATCCGGGGAAATGATGCGCAGGGCTATGATGTGTTTATGCAGTTTGTGAGACCGGGCGGCACTACTTTGACCAAACAATGTTTCGCCATCGCGATCATTCGCCCGCTCTCGAATGGAAAAACTTCTTACAAACTCAGCACCCGATTTCAGGGACAAAGTTATAAAGTGTTAGGCAATGTAAGAATTGGCCGAGCCCAAATCGGTTTTAACGTGGCTAAAGTGCGGGCCATTCAGGAAGAGACCATGAATATGCTCAAGGAGCTCCGCGACACCGGAAAAATTGCCGATCACAAGACCGACATTGAGTACGGCAAGGATTTTTAGGATTCAAAAAGGAAAAATCTGCCTATTGTCTTTTTAGGTTTCCTACGGGAAGACTATCCCTGAGAAAAATGGGGGTCTTCTAATGAAAAAACTATTCGGAATTTTCTGTCTCTTCGCCGCGCTTCCCGTATTCGCCGGGGATACCACGCCGCCCGCATCCGTGGAGCGTACCACGTACTTGCGCTGGCTGAAAACGATCGGCTCCGAGCCGAGCCCATTCGAGCAAAAGCTTTTTACTTGGTACGAAGCGCAGCGGAACCTCCCGCTTCCCGTGGAAGTGGCGCAGGATCCTGAGCGTCTCTTCGTTTCCGTGGCCGCGCCATTGGCCAATACCATCGAGCTGGAAGATTCCGGAGATATTCCCAAGGCCGTTACCTATGGCCTGGAAACCTATGGTTCCCTAGATGCCGATATCGCTACCGCGCTCGAGACTATTCTTTTTCGCTGGGGAAAACCGGTGGGCGCCGCCGAGGGCGTGACTTACCCAACAGATACTGTTTATAGCTACCGCGAAGAGCGCCTCAACCAGCAATGGGGACCCGGCACTTATCGCACCATCACCCGCAAAACGGGCGGGGGCGTGGCCAAGGATATGAACGACGTTTACTCCCTTATGGTCCGAGGCGATGCCCGCGAAGGGTACGTGCTGGTGGGTAGTTTTGCGGGCCGCGACGGCAAAGCCGCTTCGCAGACGATCTCGTTCATGACGATTATCACCCTGCGTCCCACGGCTGATGGCCGTACCGACTATCGCGTGGCCGGCTACCATATGGGCCAAAGTTACGCTTTTTTCGGAATCGACTTCGGCCGCCGCAACTACGGCTTCAATCCGGATCGCATCCGTACCGGCCAAAAGGAATTCTATGATCAGGTGGCTGAGCTGAAGGCCACCGGTAAAATTACGGAGCATCCTCCGAAATAGCTGTTTGATGCGGATTGAGAGCCCAGTTGCCCGAGGGCGGCTGGGCTTTTCTTTTTTTTAGTGCCATAATTTCGCATGAACAAAATTTTCTCCCTGATCGTTTTCGCATGCTCCACCCCGGTTTTCGCGGCGCCCATGATCGCGAAGGATTACTGGCTCAAAAAACATGCGCCGGCGGTGGCGGAAGCGATGTGCGAAGGGAATATATTGCGCTGTACGAATCTGAAACGGGAAGAGTGCGCCGTGTTCTTTACCCCGGCCATTCAGGCTTGCGGTGAGCGGATGTACGATGCGTTACCCGCCTATATTTCCGGAAAAGAGATGGCGGCTAAGGTTAGTAAGCAGCTTACCGATTGCGCGATGAATGATATGCGGGAAGGCATTACCCGGAAAATTTCCGCCAATCCTAAAAGAATCAAAAAAGAGCTTTGCCTGGAATACGTGATACCGGGTGCCCAGTCTGGCGCTCCGGCGGCTCCCGGGCTCAAAGTGATCCGGTAGGGGGCTTATCTCCCTATTTTTACTATCTTTTCTAGGGCCGGCAAATTTCGCAAACAAGCTAATGAAATTGCGTACTTCTACCGATTAGTACGGGTGAAGGAATTCATTTAATGGCTTTTCGTCCTCACAAATTCGGGCGGTATATCATCGTCGATCCAATCGCCGTAGGCGGAATGGCCGAGATTTATCGCGCGCGGTTAGCCGCCGCGAAAGAAGGCCCCGACCGCGTGATCGTGATCAAAAAAGTGATCGCGAATCTGCAGGCAAACCCTGAATTCCTCCAGATGTTCGAGGAAGAGATCAAGATCACCGTGGGTCTCACGCACCCGAATATCATCCAGATCTACGACTACGGAAAAGTAGACGAGCAATATTTCATGGCCATGGAGTACGTGGAGGGAAAAAACCTCCGCCAATTCGTGAAGCGCCTGGCAGACATGAAATCCATGTTCTCGATCGACATGAGCTGCTACATCATCAGCCAGGTTTGCCACGCCCTCGGCTATGCGCATTCCTATAAAGACCGCCTCACCGGCAAAACGCTCGGGATCGTGCACCGGGATATCTCACCTCAGAACGTAATGATTTCCTACGACGGCGCCGTGAAGCTTTTCGATTTCGGTATTGCCAAGGCCAAGAGTGCCAACGAAGCCACCCGGGCCGGAGTGATCAAGGGCAAGCCGTCCTATCTTTCACCCGAACAAATCAACGGCGAGGAGCTAGACGGAAGATCGGATATTTTCGCGCTCGGCATTTGCCTCTGGGAATTGCTCACCGCCAAGCGCTTGTTCGTGGCCGATACCGATATGGGCGTGCTGCGCTTGATCCAAAGCGCGAAGATCGAACCGCCTTCCACCTTCAATCCCGCCGTGCCGCAGTCGCTGGACGCCATCATTTTAAAGTCCCTCCAGCGCGATAAGCACAAGCGCTACCAGAATGCCGAAGAGTTCCAGCGCGACCTACACAAGTTTCTCTACTCGTTCAACCCGAGCTTCAATCCTTCGGACCTTTCCTACTACGCGCAGGAATTATTCAAGAGCGAGATCCGCGACGACCGCGAGCGCCTCGCGAAATACCTCGCGATCGAGCCCGTGGGTACTGGCGAAGGATTTGGCACTCCCGAGAAGAACGACCCGGGCAAGAAAGCGCCCCCGCCTCTTTCCAATAAGCTGGCCGACGGCCTGATTTCCACTACCGACTTTAACCGCGAGATGATGGACCTCGTGACCTCCCAGAACACGGGCAAGATCCGCCGTCCTTCTCCCGAGGAGCTGAGAGCTTCCGGCGCCCCCGCGGCCGATCCGCACGAAGTAGATATCAGCAAAGCGAAACCGCCGGCCCAGGCTACTGGGATTTCCGGGCGTCCCTTGCCTCTGCCGGGCGGAGTGCAGCGCACGGAAAATATGGTAATCCCGCCCTGGAGCAAAACGACGGCCGGCACGAATCAGGTAAAGAAGGGCACGCACTCCGTTTCGTTGCGGAAAGAGCTCGACGAGCAAAGTTCCGGTACAAGAAACGTGATGGTGCTGCTTTCGCTTCTGTTGGTAGGCCTCCTAGTGGGCGCGCGCCAGTACGGAATGCTCGACGGAACGCCGCTTGGATTTTTAGCACCGGAAAAGCGCGTGGCCGTGAACACCGAGCCAGCCCCCGTGCACGTGACAGAGCACGCACCGGTAGATCGCCGCCCGGCCGAACAGCCCAAGCCCAGTTCATTGCCCGTGGTGGACACGAATGCCGGCGTGATCGTGCTGCAGTCGAAGTTTACGGATCTGCGCGTGTTGCTAAACGGCCAGGCGGTGGCCGTGAACAATAATCAGTTTTCAGTTCCCCTTAACCAACCGCTCCTCATCGACGTAATGCGCCGCGGATACCAAACAGTTCAGTTCCAGGCTCTAGTGAAAGACCGCGCGCCGGTTTCGTACCGCGTGGAAATGCTCGAGTTGCCGAGCGGAAATTTGAATCTCACCACTTCGCCCGACGCGCAGGTTACGATCTTTAGCGGCGAAGAAGTGATCTATAAGGGGCGTACCCCCATGCGCGAGCGCTTGCCGGCCGGGCGCTACCGCGTGGTGCTGGAAAATAATATCCTGAACTACAAGGGCGAGCTCGACGTAGTGGTGGAAACGAATAAGATCACGCAGCTAGAGCGCGTGCTGAAGTAGCATTCACTGCCCACGGCAAACCGCCGCCAACTGATTTATTTATCGTACCGATACCCAATCCCGTAGATTGAGCTGAGGTGCTTTTGCATTTCCGGAATTTTTTTCCGGATGGCGCGGATATGCACGTCGATGGTGCGGTCGTTGATGGCTTTTTTCGTGTGGTGGCGAACGGCGTCGATGATCTCTTTGCGCGAAACGGTTTCTCCCGGCACCGTAGCGAGGCGGCGGAGAATGTCGAACTCCGTGAGGGTGAGCTCCACCGCCTTCGTGCGGTAGCGCACGGTGCGGTTAGCGGGATCGATGGTAAGGTCTCCTACCACGATCGGATCTCCACCCGAAGCGCGGGCGGCGGAAGCGCGAAGCCTGGCTTCCACACGCGCCAGCAGCTCTTTATAGTCGAAGGGCTTGGGAATATAGTCGTCGGCCCCGAGATGAAGGCCGCTGGTGATATCGCTCACTTTAGATTTGGCGGAGAGAAAAATAATCGGGATGCGAGCGGTGCGTTCGTCTTTTTTTAAGATCTGGCAGGCGTCGAGGCCGGAAAGATGAGGGAGCATGATGTCGAGCAGGATCAGATTCGGATTTTGGTTGCGGGCGAAATCTATTCCCAGCACCGCGTTGTCCGCGAGGATAACGTCGTATTCCTTGCTCAGCACTTGCTGCAGGAATCTCCGCGTGTCTTCGTTGTCCTCAATGACGAGGATTTTTGCTTTTACGGACGCCATTTTTCTTATTTAGATTATAGAAGCGAAGCGGGGCTGGCTTCAAGCATGCGCTTGAATTCAGGCGATTTTTTTCACGATACTGTCGCGTTCCCGGCGCGCGTCGCCTTGGTCGAGGCGGCGGATCACGCGAATAAAACATTCCACGAGGTAAGGATCGAACTGGCTGCCGGAGCAACGTACCAATTCCTCGAACGCAATTTCCTTATTTAACGCCAAACGGTAAGGGCGCGTAGACGTCATGGCATCGTAGGTATCGGCGATGAGGATGATTCGCCCGTAGAGCGGGATATCGTCTCCCTTGAGTCCGCTAGGGTACCCAAGGCCGTCGAAGCGCTCATGGTGGTGCACGATACCCGGAATCAGGTTGCTCAGGGCGCTAATTTTCTCGAGGATCTTCCCGCTGCGCACGGGGTGGCTCTTCATGATTTCGAATTCAGCGGGGGTGAGGCGCCCTGGCTTCAGGAGAATACTGTCGGGAATCCCGATCTTTCCCACGTCGTGGAGCAGGGCCGAGAGCTCGGCTTCCCGGAGCTGAACTTCAGTGAGGCCGATTTCTTCACCGAGGAGCACGGCGTATTCGGCCACGCGGAACGAATGGCCGTGCGTGTAGGAGTCCTTTTCTTCGAGGGAGGAGACGATCGAGCGAAGTGCTTCGATCAAAACGTCGGGATACACTTCTTCCGCGAAGCGGGAAGTGGGCAGCACGAGCAGGTTATCTGCTTGTTTTTGTTTGCGCTTTTTGGCCATTTTTTTCAATCGTGTCTCCTGGATCTTTATCGGCGTAAGGAGGAGGGGCCTATAGATTTAAATGGATTCGGCGCATCGATATAAGTGCTTGAAATTACTGGAATAAAAATAAAGCGATTCGCTCGGAGGAGAGAGTCCGGCGCTATTCAAACGCGGAGAAATGCGCGACAATTAATAAGAGGAGAGATAGCCATGGATGGATGTCTTTTTCGCCTGATCTGGGGGCTGCTGCTTTTGCAGGCGCCCTTCGCGCTGGCGGACCAAGTAAATAATGAATGGTTATCCAGCACCCGTGCCCTATCGATGGGAAACGTAGGCATCGCCAGCGCCGAAGACAGCATCACCACCATGTTCTATAATCCGGCGGCGCTCTCCCGGAATAAAAAAGCATCCCTCGAGATTTTCAACCCCCAGATCGAGTTCGGCACCGGTTTTTTCTCGCTGGGAGGAAATGCCGGCGGATATTCGAAGAATTTGGCGCTCTCCTCGATTCAGCCGGTGCTGCGCGAGCATCCGCATAAGGCTTCCTATGCCGGCTACTCCCTCTATCCCAATCTTTCGGCGCAGAATTTCGGCTTCGGTATCGCGTGGAAGGAGCAGGCGGTTTCGTATATCAATTCCCAGGATAAGCTCGAGTATCATTCCCGCTACTTGATGATTCCTTCCATGGGAATTTCGATGAACCTTCTCGGAAACCGCTTGCGCATCGGCGCCGCCGCGCGGGCGATTCAGATCACCTCCAATGATAAAGTGACCGATGCCGATGCTCCTGATCTCGGTTACAAAAAAGATCCGCAGGAGGGGTTCGGCCTCGGGCTCGACGCGGGCGCCATGCTGAGCCTGCCGTGGGCCGGCTTGCCCACCTTAGGATTCGTGGCGCGTAACTTGGGAGATACTTCTTTCACCGGCTCGGCGCCTTACCCGCGCGGCGAAGGAACCGCTACGGCGCACGAAAAAATAAAAATGAAATACGACGGTGGGATCGCGTTCTTCCCGAAATTGGGGCAGCGCAATTCGCTCACGATCGCCGCCGACTACCGCGATCTGCTCAATGTTTCTAAGGTGAATTCCCTGCGGCACCTGAATCTAGGTACCGAAATCGGGTACGGGAAATCTTTTTTCTTCCGCTTCGGTTTCAGCCAGGGCTACCTCACGGCGGGATTGGGCTTAGCGTCGAAATTCGGCACTTTCGATCTTGGTACTTATGGGGAAGAATTAGATGCACGCAACTTTCAGGAAATCCAAGACCGGCGGATTTCCATGCGGTTCGCCGTGAAGTTTTAATGGAGAAGCCAATGCGTATCTGCACCACCAACGAAAGCCTGCTCCAAGAGCTGAAGGCCAGCCTGCCCGACGTGAAATGCGTTCACGTAAAATCCGCCGATTTGCCCCGTCACCTCGGTGAAGCCGATATTTTCATTCTCGACGATGCATCCATGCGCGCTCTCGGCGACAAGCGCGATTCATCCGCGCACGCCACCTTCGTGACTTTCTGCGCGGAAAAAGACGCCCTCCCGATGAGCTACGAAGAGGGAATTGCCGACGATCTGCTTCTACTGCCGCTTCGTCCTCTCGACCTCGGGCGCATCGTGCGCATGCACGAGCTGCTGCAAGCCCTGCGCGACGCGGAAGAGTCCAGCCAAGCTATTCCGAAATTAGTGAAGCAGCTCCAGGAAGACATCACCCTCGCCGAAAAAATCCAGCGGCGCCTGATCCGCGATAAGTTTCCGCCCATCGGCGGCCTCTCCATCAAAAGCAAGTACCTCTGCGGGCTGAAATCAGGGGGCGATTATTTCGACGTTTTCGAGTTTCCCGACGGCCTGCACGTGGGAATTCTGCTCACGGATTGCTCGAGCTATTCCCTATCCTCGAGCCTGCTCGGCGCTCTCATGCAGTTCTCGGTGAACTTCGCCGCCGCCGAGCTCGAGGATCCCTCACTGATCGTGCGCAGCCTGCTCACCAAGCTGCGCGATGGAATGAAGGAAAAAGACCGCCTCTCGATTTTCTACGGAATCCTCGACCGCAAAACCTATCGCCTGCGCTATGTCGACTGCGGCAGCGTATTCGCGCTCCAGAAAAAAGCAACCGGCGCTCTCGCCTGGGGAACCAAGGGCGATCGGGCTCCGCTCACCAAGGATAAGGGCGAGGTTCCGGCAACGCGCGAGCTGATGCTCGAGCCGGGAGACCGTCTCTTAATCGCATCGGACGGCTGGAGTGAAGCCGTGGGAGAGCAGCAGCCGAATTTGCTCGAGGGAATTCTGGGCGAGGATCGTGAGGCCCATGACCTTATCAACGAGTTGTCTTTTCGGCTGCGCCGAAACGTGGCCAAAGAGCAGGGGGAAGCCGACGACGATGGCGATCTACCAATGCCGCCCCAGGACTGTTCTATTCTTTTGCTCGAGCTCGGGAAAAACGTGCTGCGCTTAGCGCGTTGATTTTTTCTGGATGGCGGCTCTGCGGGCCTGCCAGACGCTCAGCACGGCGCTATAGTTCCACGTAAGATTTTCCGCCGAGCACATATACCCTGAATCTTTGTGCATTTGCTCGGAGAGAGTGCCATCGCCGTTGGCGTGGTACGCCACCCGCGCCACGAAAGAATCGCCCACCTCCATCTCGGCCGGCGACTTTGCCGTGCGGTAGATGGCTTCCGCCACGGCGAGGGTGGTAAGCACCCAGGGATTTCCGCCGTTAAAATGAGATCCGCCGTAAAGGTCTTCCGGGTAGCGCCCGATGGCCACTCCGGGAAGGCCGCGGTTATTGATGGGGTAGATGCCGCGAAAGGCTTCCACGAGGTGCGAGATCGTTTTCTGGATTCGCTCGTCTTGCAGATCGAAAAAGCCGTCGTTCATTCCGCCGTGAAGTGCGGCGAGGACCACCGCCGCGTCGAGATTGGAGTTTTTGTAGGAGAGCCCGGCGCGCTGGGTAAGCGTGGCCTTTACGTAGCCGCGCGAGGGGTCCCAAAATTTTTCCATTTCCTTTTCGATCGCTCTCGCTTGCAGCAAATACCAGCTGGCGGCGCCTTCGTCGTTCAACGTATGGGCGAGGCGAGCGCCGAGCAGGAGGGCGCGCCGCTGCACCATGCGCGTGTAGAAATGGTCGCCAAGCACTTCTTCCCAGAGATCGAAGCTGGCATCGCGCCAATGGTGCGAAACGTATTCGAGGTCGGTTTTCACGAGAGAGCTGGGTGTTCCGTCATAGAAGGCACGCTTCACGAGCTCGCCACGGCCCTCGGCCAGCAACTGTTCCGCGAGGCGAACGAACACGATCGCGCGCAGGGCGGGGCCGTCGTTTTGCGGGCGCCCCCAGGGGCCGGTGAAGGGCGTTCCTTCTACGTGGAATTTTGGTTCCCCGAGGCCAGTGAGCGTATGGGCTTTTTGGTTAGCCACGGAAAAATCGGCGTAGGCGAGGAGACGGTTAAGGTAAGCGGCTCTTTGCGATGGGCTTTTTTCCTGGATATAGAGCGTAACGAAGGTTTCCATCGTGAGCGCGGCATCGCGTACCCAGTGGAAATAATAGTCGGGATCGGAGCGAGAAGGGGAGGCGATCACGGACCCCACCGGCATTCCGGGCTGCGCGCTATGGAAAAAAATTTTGCTGATCGCAAACGGCACTTCGCTTTCGAGCCAAGTGGCCGGAGCTAATTTTTTCGCCTGAGCTTGCGCGGGAGAAAACGCGAGGCAAGCCGCTAGTACTAATAGTTTTGCCACCATGCGCCGAATAGTCGCAAATTTTCCGGGGAAATTCTAGCAATTAGGGCGCGAGGCGGTCTATTTGCCAGGCGGTTTGCGCTCGCTTAAAGCGAATTCGATCGTGAAGCCTTCCCGAATTTTGCTGCCAGAATTCCATTACTTCGGCTTTTACGCAAAAACCGCCCCAATTCGGAGGCATGGGGATTTCCTCGTCGTATTTTTCGGAAATAAGCCGGGCCGCTTCTTCGAGCTGCGCACGGGACTGAATCACTTCGCTTTGGGGCGAAGCCCAGGCCCCGCACTGGCTCTCGCGGGGGCGGGAGTGGAAATACACTTCCGATTGATTGCGGGGGAGCTTCTCGGCGCGGCCTTCGATACGCACTTGGCGGCGGAGTTTGTCCCAGTAGAAGCAAAGAGCCACGTTCGCATTTTGGGCTAGCTCCTGTCCTTTACGGCTATCGAAGTTGGTGAAGAATACGAATCCTTGGGCCGAAAAATCTTTTAGCAATACCATGCGCACCGAGGGCTTGCCCTCGGCATTCACCGTGGATAAAGCCATGGCGTTGGGATTTTCCAGTTGGCCTTTGGTGCGGGCGTCCTTCATCCATTGCGCGAAAGCGATAAAGGGATCGTTTCCTAGATCGGAGACTTCCATGTTTTTCCTATTCTTCAAAGATTACGATCATTTATATCCACTATACACCTTTGGCCGCAAGCGCAATTAATACATCTTTGTATTGATTTTGGCCTTAGCGAAGAGTACAAGAATTTCATGCACATCTCCGCCGTGGAAGAATACGGGCTTCGCTGCGCCCTTCAATTGGCCTCCTTACCGGAGGGCGCTCTCTTAGCAGCGTCCCATATTGCCGAGCGGGAAGGGATCTCCGTTCAGTACGCGAGCAAGATCATGCATTTGTTCCGCCGCGCCGGCCTGGTACAGGCTTCCCGCGGAATGCAGGGGGGATTTCGCCTGGTAAAACCCGCCGGGGAGATCAGCGTGAAGCTGGTGTTCAGCGCGCTCCGCGAAGAGCGCAGCGATTTTTGCAATCAGCATAAGGGTCTGCAGCTGGAATGCGTGCACTTGAAGGCTTGTAGCGTGCGCCCGGTGTGGGACGTGCTCTTTTCTTATTTCGATACCGTTTTGGAAAAACTCACGCTCGCCGATCTTACTCGAACCGAGGAAGAATCGCGCCGCCGCGTGGACGAATTTGCGCGCTCCGAAGCCGAGCGCATCAGCAATAGATTAGTAAGGCAGCCCAAAGTTGGCGATTTGATCGGGAGAATGGAATGAAAACACTTTTAGAAATTCGCGATCTCCACGTGGAAGTGGAAGGCAAGGAAGTGCTCAAAGGCGTTTCCCTCAAGATCAACGACGGCGAAGTGCACGCCATCATGGGCAAGAACGGCTCAGGAAAAACCACTCTCTCGAATACCTTGATGGGCCACCCGAAATATAAAGTAACCAAGGGCGATATCTTGCTTCACGGCGAGAGTATTCTCGGCCTTTCGCCCGACGAGCGCGCCCGTAAGCGCATCTTCCTCGCGTTCCAGTATCCCGTGGCCGTGCCCGGCGTTACGGTGGCGCAGTTCCTGCGCTCGGCGATTCTTTCGGTGCGCGAAGGCGAGATCGAGCCGCGCAATGTGCGCAAGCTGATCAAGGAAGAAATGGCGAAGCTCGATATTCCCGATTCCTTCATGGTGAGATTCCTCAACGAAGGTTTTTCGGGCGGCGAGAAGAAACGTCTCGAAACCCTTCAGCTTCGCCTGCTTGATCCGAAATTAATGGTGCTCGACGAAACCGATTCGGGCCTGGACATCGATTCGCTCCGCCGCGTTTCCGAAAGCATCGATTCGCTCCGCGGAGGAGAAAAGGGCATTCTGCTGATCACGCACTACCAGCGCATGCTCACCTACGTAAAACCCGATCAGGTGCATGTGTTCCTGCAGGGGCGGATCGTAAAAAGCGGCGGAGCTTCGTTGGCGCTGGAGCTCGAGGAAAAAGGCTACGAATGGCTCGAGGGCGACAAGGCCGCCGTGGCCCAGGGAGAATTGTGAGCGACTGGCTAGAAATATCCCGCAATCAGGCCGAAGAGCGTTTTCGCTCGCTACCCACGCCTAGCTTGAAGGATGAAAATTTTCGGAATACTTCGCTGAGCGAGATGAATTTTGGCGGAAAGGCCGAAGCCCTCAGCGATATTGCCGTGCCGGTGGAGCTAAGCCAGCTGCAGGCCGATGAATCCGCGCTCCTGAGTTTCATCGGCGAGGAAGCCACGCTTTCAGGGAAAGTTACGGGCGTGGTATTCGACGATCTCGAACACCTCGCAGTGGGCGGAAACCAAGCCGTGCGCCAGGCCTTTCGCGATTCCACTTCTTTTCGCGACGATAAGTTCGCCCAGCTCACGGCGGCGCGCTGGAAAAATGGCGCTTTCCTCCACGTTTCGGCGGGGGTAAAGCTCACGCAGCCGGTGCGGATCGCTTCTTCTCCCAGCGAAAACGAGTTTCATTCCCGCCACCTCGTGCTGCTCGAAGAGGGCGCCGAAGCGGTGCTCTTTCTCGAGAGCTGGAGCGGGGAAAAAGATATATTCGTGGGCGAGATGCTCGAGCTGCGCTTGGCGAAGGATGCCAAGCTGCACTTGGTTACCCTGCAGCGCTTCGGCTCGGCTACCCAGGCGATGCTGCGCCAGCGTGCCGAGCTCGGCGAGGGGGCCGAGCTGAAAATCACTTCCCTGCATTTCGGCGGGCGTAAAGCTCAGCTGCGCCAGCAAGTGGATCTGCTCGGCGAGGGATCGCTATGCCATATCGAAGCCGCTTCCTACGGAATGCGTGATCAGCATTTCGATTTTTGGCTCGATATGAACCATAAAGCGCCCAAGACGCTGAGCGAAATGAATTACTGGTTCGTGATGAACGAGCGGGCCCGTGCCGTCTTCAATGGCCTGATCCAGATCGCGCCCAAATCCACCGACTGCGTGGCTAACCAGAAGTCGAAGAGCCTCTTGATCGGCAATAAAGCCACCGTGAATAGTATTCCGAAACTGATCATCCAAAACGACGCCGTAAAATGCAGCCACGGCGCGAGCATCTCGAGCGTGAACCCTGAGCAGGTGCACTACCTCCAGAGCCGCGGCATTTCGAAGCGGGAAGCCGAGCGCATGATCATCCGTGGTTTTGCCGAACACGTGCTGGACCGCATTCCGGGAGAGAGCTTCCATTCCCGCGCCTCCGCCGAGCTCGACGCCAAAGAGAGGGGACTACTGCAATGACTCTGACTCCCGCCGAAGTGCTGAAACTTCGCGCCGATTTCCCCATTCTCTCCCGCCAGGTGCGGGGCAAGCCGCTCATTTACCTGGATTCGGCGGCCACCACCCAGAAGCCGCTCGCCGTGATCGAAGAGCAATCGCGTGTTTATAAAGAATTGAATGCGAACGTGCACCGTGGAGTGCATTTCCTCAGCCAGGAATCCACCGACGCCTACGAGAAATCCCGCCGCAAGATCGCGCGCCACCTCGGCACCAAAGACGAGGGCGAGATTATTTTTACCCGCGGCACCACCGAGGCGATCAACCTCGTGGCCGCCACCTGGGGGCGCGCTAATATCCAGGCCGGCGATCGCGTGGTGGTCACGCGCATGGAGCACCATTCGAACTTCGTGCCCTGGCAATCCCTGTGCAAAGAGAAGGGCGCCGAGTTCGTGATCTGGGAAGTGGCGGGCGATTTCGTCCTCCACCTCGAGGAGCTGGAAAAAATCCTTAGCCAAGGAAAAGTAAAACTCCTCGCTTTCACCGGCATGAGTAACGTGCTCGGCACCATCAATCCCGTGACCGAGATTTCCGCGCTCGCCAAAAAATACGACGTCACCGTGCTCGTAGACGCCGCCCAGGCGATGGCTCATTCGGATATCAATTTGAAGAATTGGCCCAACGTGGATTTCGTGGCCTTCTCGTCCCATAAAATGTGCGGCCCCACGGGGATCGGCGTGCTCTGGGGGAAACGAAAAATTCTCGAGGCGATGCCCCCTTACCAGTTCGGCGGCGATATGATTCTGCGCGTGGGAGATGAGGCCACTACCTGGAACGAGCTTCCCTGGAAGTTCGAAGCCGGCACGCCCAACTACGGCGACAGCATCGCCTTCGGCACCGCACTCGATTATTTGGCCGCGATCGGCATGGACCGGATCCACGAGTACGAAGCTTCCCTCGTGGCCCACTGCAAAGAAAAGCTGCTCGCGATCAAAGGTATTTCGGTGCTCGCCCCCGCCGACGCTCGCCTCCACGGCGGCGCCGTGAGCTTCACCACCGGCACTGTGCATCCCCACGATCTCGCCACCTTCCTCGACGCGGAAGGGATCGCGATCCGCGCCGGACACCACTGCGCCCAGCCCCTCATGCGCAAGCTCGGCGTGATCGCTACCAACCGCGCCAGTTTCTATTTTTACAATACGAAGGAAGAAGTGAATCGCCTCGCAGAAGTGGTGCAATCCGCTATGGAGTACTTCGGATGAGTATGGACCGAAGCGCCGGCGGCATCGACGCCCTCTACCGTGAAGTGATCCTCGATCACCACCGACATCCCCGCAACCAGGGCAAACTGGAAGGTCCCACCTCGCATTCGGAAGGGTATAATCCCCTCTGCGGAGACCGCGTGGAAATCGACGTTTTGATTAATGACGGAAAAGTAATGGCTGATTGTCGTTTTCGCGGCGAAGGTTGCTCCATTTGCATGGCTTCGGCCTCGATGATGACCGAAGAGCTCATCGGCAAGCCCGTGGCCGAGGTTTCCAAAACCATCGCGGGATTCCGCGCCCTGATGAAAGGGGAGGAGTGCCCTCTCGCCGTAGAAGGCGACCTCGAGAGCCTCGTGGGTGTCCGCAATTTCCCCGTGCGTATCAAATGCGCGCTCTTGCCCTGGACCACCCTGAACGACGCCATCAATCAAATCGGAGGTGCTCAGTGAGCGAGACCCTTCCCTCGGCCGATTCCACTATTTTACTCGAATGGCTGCGTCCCGTGCAGGATCCTGAATTATTCCTGAGCCTCGTGGATTTGGGCCTCATCTATACTGTTTCTGTCGAGGGCTCTACTGCCCACGTGAAAATGACCCTTACCTCTCCTGGTTGCCCTTCGGCGGGCTACCTCGTGGATCAAATCAAGAATCGCCTAAAGGAATATCCGGGCGTGACGGAAGCCGACGTGCAGATCGTGTTCGATCCCAAGTGGGATCCCCGCGTGATGGCTTCGGACGAAGTAAAAGATAAATTAGGAATCTGGTGATGAGCGAATTAGATAAAAGACTGAACGAGGAATACAAATACGGTTTCACCACCGATATTGAGTCCGACCAGGCGCCCGCCGGCGTGAACGAAGATATCATCCGTTTCATCTCCGCGAAGAAGAACGAGCCTTCCTGGATGACGGACTGGCGCCTCGCCGCTTTTGCCAAGTGGCAAAAGATGAGCGAGCCCCAGTGGGCTTACCTGAAGTATACGCCCGTGGATTACCAGTCGATCATTTACTATTCGGCGCCCAAGAAGAAACCGAATCTCAAATCCCTCGACGAGGTGGACCCTCAGCTCCTCGAAGCTTACGAAAAACTCGGCATCCCTCTCCACGAGCAAAAGCGCCTGGCCGGCGTGGCCGTGGATGCCGTATTCGATTCCGTATCGGTAGTGACCACCCATCGCGAAGCTTTGAAGAAACTCGGGATTATTTTCTGCTCCATCTCGGAAGCCATGCACGAGTGTCCGGAACTGGTGCGCCAATACCTCGGCACCGTGGTCCCAGTGTCCGACAACTTCTTCGCGGCCCTGAACTCCGCGGTCTTCACCGACGGTTCCTTCGTGTATATCCCCAAGGGCGTAAAGTGCCCGATGGATCTCTCCACTTACTTCCGCATCAACGCCTCCGGCACCGGCCAGTTCGAGCGCACGCTCATCATCGCCGACGAAGGCGCCGAAGTTTCCTATATGGAAGGCTGCACGGCTCCCCAGCGCGACGAGAACCAGCTCCACGCCGCGATCGTGGAACTAATCGCGCTGAAAGACGCCAAAATTAAATATACCACCGTGCAGAACTGGTACGCCGGCGACGCGGAAGGCAAGGGCGGAATCTATAATTTTGTAACCAAACGCGGCCTCTGCAAGGGCGAGAATTCCTATATCTCCTGGACCCAAGTAGAAACCGGCTCGGCGATCACCTGGAAATATCCCTCCTGCATTCTCCAGGGCGATGGCTCCACCGGTGAGTTCTTCTCCGTGGCCATCACGAATAATTATATGCAGGCCGATACCGGTACCAAGATGATCCATATCGGCAAGAACACGCGCTCCCGCATTCTTTCCAAAGGCATCTCTGCTGGGCACGGTATGAATACCTACCGCGGCGCCGTTACGATCCTGCCGGGCGCGGAGGGCGCGAGGAATCATACCCAGTGCGATTCCCTGCTCATCGGCGACCAGTGCGAGGCGAATACTTTTCCCTATATCACGGTGAAAAATCCCTCCGCGGTGGTGGAGCATGAGGCCACGGCCTCGAGGGTTTCCGAGGACCAGCTATTTTACCTCCAGGCGCGCGGTTTCACGCAGGAGAATGCGGTAAAACTCATCATCAACGGCTACTGCGAGGAAGTGTTCAAGCAGCTGCCGATGGAGTTCGCGATTGAGGCGAACCGGTTGCTGGATATGAAATTAGAGGGCACGGTCGGGTAGCACTTAGTGCGCACTAAGTGATTTATGCCGATTACTCTTCTTCTCACCTCTCTCTTTGTACTTTCGCAGTCCGCGATCTTTATTCGCTTAGCCGCGGCGCCGGCTCCCGCCATCGGGTTTTGGCGCATGATTATTGCGCTGCCGGTTTTAGTAGGATTTCTTTACTGGCATAAGCGCTTGGGGGATTTCCGCAGATTTTCTCTCCGGCAGTGGGGCGGAGTGGCCATTTGCGGGTTCTTTCTTTTTACCCATTTCTATACCTGGTTCCTCTCCGTGCAGATGACGAGCGTAGCGAACTCGATGATTCTTTTTGCCGTGAACCCTCTCTTCACCGCGATCGGGGCCTGGGTATTTTTCGGGGAGAAGATGGAGAAGCGGCATGGCCTCGCCTTACTTCTGTGCTTCGTAGGCGTTTATTTCATGATGCGGGATTCGCTTTCGCTGAGCCATGAGCATTTTATCGGGGATGTTTGGGGCTTTATCTGCGCGATTCTTTTCTCGGCCTATATTTTGGTGGGAAAGGGGTTACGGCAGAAGATTCATAATCTGCCATTTGCTTTTTCTACGTACTCTTTCGTGACGGTTTATTTTTCTCTGGCGATGGTAGTCCTCGGTGTGCCTTTTTTCGGCTATTCCCTGCATACCTGGATCGGGTTCACGGGGCTGGCGTTTGGCTCCACGTTGCTGGGGCATTCGCTGTTTTCCTATTGCCTGCAGTTCTTCAATGTGAATCTCATGAGTATTTCTACCTTGGCCGAGCCGATGTTCACGGCGCTGTCGGCATATATTTTCTTTGGTGAGCCGCTTTCGCGCGGCGCGATCATTGGGTTTTTCTTCGTGGCGGCGGGGATCGTGGTTTTGTATTTTCCGTATTTGCGGAGTTTGACGAAAAAAAAGCCCCGCGGTTAGGCGGGGCTGGGGTTTACTCGGCGTCTCGGGAGTTTTTTACTTCCGATTTCTCTTCGGCGTTTCCGCCGGCGGCTTTTTTCTGGCTCACTCGTTCGCTTACCATCGCGGGGTTAGCCGCTTGGTCGGAGAGCTTGGCGGCTTCGCGGGATTTCTTTTCGAAACCCTCTTTGAGGCAATTGATGTATTTCTTGCCGTCGATCTTGATCGGAGTGGTCACTCCATTCTTTGCGTTTCGCATAGAAACGTTACGTCCATCTACCAGCCAGTTGCTATTGGCAACGATGGAGACCTCCGTAATATGCCTTTCCTGGTTCGTTAGCCCGTAAGGAGTGAAGGCGGGTTCATTCTCTGCGCCTTGCGTGACCACTTTGGGCAGCCCGCCTTCTAGGACTAACACGGCTTCCCGGGAAGTCCCCTCCATGAGGCTGTAAACGCCCACTTCATTTCTGGCCCAAATCCAGGTTTTTCCATAGGACAAGCTTAAGCGTTTAGGAGACAGCTCTGGCTCAATTTCTGCAGACTCGTACGCTTCGCCGTAACCTTCGTAACTCGACTTATAAGTATCGGGATAGTCTTCGCGTTTCATTCCTTGCAACATGTCCAGCATCAACGAGTACTTGTTGGAAGGACCTACAATCTCACTGGGACCGTTCATGGGGCCGCCGTTAGTGCAAGCTACAGTCACTTCGCGCGCATCGAGCAGAGTGATCGGCGCTACGATTTTAACCGAGGTGGCCACAGGGTCGGCCATGCTTGCTAACTTTCTCTTCGCTTCCGGTTTATCGGCGTGGACGATATTCTTGGTTTGGTATCCCAGGCTTTCGAGGCGCGCTTGGAGTTCCGCTTTGGAAATATTTCCCGATTCCATCAGAAGATTCGTTGCCTTCGCCACGCTTCCTTCGGTCACGGAAGTATTCGTGCCCTCGGCGGCCAGGAAAATCCGGCGCACCAGTTCATGCACGATGTGTTTGCGTTGCTCTTCTTTCGAAAGTTCCGCGTAGGCCGCTTTGTCGGTAAACACATTGTCTTCGATTTGAATCGAAGCCTGTTTGATCGCAAAGGGCGTTTTCGTGCGTTCGAAGGGGAGTTCTTTTAGGGGAACGTCCACCATATACCAATCGAGCTCTTTGAAGCCGCGCTTCAATTCGCGGGCAAATTCGGGGAGTTTTTGCTCTACCGCGCTTAGTTCCTTGCCCACGCTGGCTTCAAGCTCGGCTCGGCAGCCGTATTCTTTTGCAGATAAGTATCGAGGGTCATGCCCTTGATCACGCTACCGCCGCCGCCGCAGCTTCCGCCTTGGCAGGCGAGGGCGTTGAGGCTCGGTAGAGTGAGCAAGCTCACGAGTACTAGGGTTTTCAGGTTCAGGGCTTTCATATTCTCTCCAGTTTTAGCCGGAATAAGCTCCGGTAAAACAAGAATACCGTACTCAACTTATCGGTTATAGGGTGAAGTTCTTAAATATGAAGCAATTAATTACTATTTTATGAAACATATAAGATACTAGAATCATGGAACAAAAGATATTCGACTTCCTATCCTACAAGGAATTTCTCGAAAAACGCTCCGGGCGGGGCTTTCGCTCGCAAATGGCCGAGGCTATTGGCTGCCAGAGGGCCTTTATCTCCCAGGTTCTGCAGGGCGAGGCCCACTTCAATTTGGAACACGGCGAGAGGCTGGGGAGATTTTTGGAGCTCGGAGAAGAGGAGCTGCATTACTTCCTGCTGCTCATCCAGTACGAGCGTGCGGGCACGGAAAATCTGCGGCGTTATTTTTTGCAGCAGCTCGAGGCGCTGAGGGCGGCGCGTTTGGTTTTGAAGAATCGTATTCGCTCCGAGCGTGAATTGTCTCCGGAGGACAAATCCCGTTACTACAGTGCCTGGTACTACGGCGCGGTTCGCGTGGCGGTTACGATTCCTTCTCTGCGCACGCGGGGAGCATTGGCGAAGCGGCTCGGGCTTTCCGCGCGGAAGATAGGAGAGATCTTGGATTTTCTCGTGGGCGCGGGGCTGCTCGAGCTGCGCGGGGACGAATACCATCCCACGGCGCTGCACCTGCACCTCGGCAACGATTCCTCACTGATCGCGAAGCACCACACGAACGCACGGCTACAGGCGATGAAATCGCTGGAGCGGGATGCGGCGGCGGACCTGCATTACTCGGTGGTGGTTAGTCTTTCGGAGGCTGATGCGCAGGATCTCCGGGTGCTCTGCGTGGATTTCGTGGAGAAGTTGCAGAAGAAAGTACAGCCCTCGAAGGAAGAGGTGCTGTATTCGTTCGCGATGGATTTTTTCGAGACTTAAACCGATTATGCGCCCCGCAGAGGAGTTGCAGGTTTTCGGGGGCGTTGGTTCCGCCGCCGGCGTAGTCGTGGATATGATCTACTTGTAGGCCATACCGGGATCCGCAGCGTCTGCCCGCGCCGGTATAGTTGCAGCCTTCTTTCCAGGGAAGAGCGCGTTTTACGGCGGCGGGGATATAACGGGAATGTTTTACTTTGTGCGCACTAAGTAATGGAGCGTCATTTTTCTCCAGTTTTTCTAAGGCAATGTCCGCGAGTTCCTCAAAGAGTAAATCAAATCGTCCATCATAGTTTTTATGGGCAAGCAGTTCTTTTAGGCGCTCCAGCTTAGTCATCAGTTCGGTATCCGCATTGAATTCAATTCTGGTTTTTCCGCCAGAAATCATCTTTTTCTTTTCCGGTTTCTCCGGAGAGGGGAAAAATTCCAATATCTTTCTCTCGGCCTCACGCACGCTTAAGCCTGCGACAGCCTCCAGCACCGACCATTTCTCGTCGGGAGATAAGTTTTCTTTACGAGAAACCCCTTGCACTCTTGCCGCCACGGTTAGGCTGAGCTCACCTGAATTGATCTTTTCCTCCGCTTCCGGAACGTCACGAACCAGCCGCATTCCTTGTATTCGAAGGTGAGTTTCCTGCTCGGAGAAGTTCAGCTCGCCTACGCAAAAAGCGAAGAGCGAAGAATAGCCGTAAGATAAATGTAACGAGCGGGCTTCCACCTCTCGCAGGTGTCTCAGTAGTTCAATCACTATCAGCCGTTCACGCGCAACGATTGCCTTGAGATTGCTCAATAGTTCTTTGTCTGATTTTTTCACGTAACCCTCCTTAAAGAAATTTCGGAGGTCGCACCTTTTCGCCCAAAAACCTGGTGCCTGTCAATAAATAAAATTACAATAAATCATGCGCGTAGTTTCTCTCGTCCCTTCGTGGACGGAAACCCTGATCGAATGCGGAGTGGACGTGGTGGGCCGCACGCGGTTTTGCGTGCATCCGCCCAACTACATAAAAATAGTCGGCGGAACGAAAGACCTCGACAAAATTCTCCTCGAAGAACTCAACCCCGATCTCCTTATCCTCGATAAGGAAGAAAACCTCCCGGAGATGGCTAACCGGAAAAACCACGTCACGCACGTGGAGAAAGCCGACGACGTGCCTGCCGAACTCGAGAGGCTCGCGGAAATTCTCCAAAATCCAAAACTCGCCCGCCTTGCACAAGAGTGGACAGAGGAGCTGGCGCATCCTTACTTCCCGCAGCCCGCCGCAAAAATCCCCGGCATAACGGCATGGATCAAACGCCCGGAGCAGGAGCCCGAGCAAATTCTCTATATGATTTGGCGTGGTCCTTGGATGGCTGTAGCTCCCCATGCGTTCGTGGGCTCGATGCTCACCCATCTCGGCTATGGGGCGAAACTCCAAGTCCAGGAAGAAAAATACCCAAAAATTGATTTGGAAAACTACGACCCCCAAAAAACACTACTGCTCTTCGC
This sequence comes from Bacteriovoracia bacterium, assembly GCA_050246755.1. Lineage (GTDB taxonomy): Bacteria > Bdellovibrionota > UBA1018 > CAIPTA01 > CAIPTA01 > JAKFYM01. The sequence goes on along the minus strand of JBFWVL010000001.1, from coordinate 70,065 downwards.
TTCCGAGCCGTATCCCTTCGCCAAAAAAAAGCGAGAGCTCCAGGCTCTCGCTTTTCCTTCCGCCATCGTCGATGGGGAAGCCTATTCTTGGTTTGGCGTAAGGAGCCTAAGGTTCCTGCAAAAACTAAGAGCGCTTTGATTCCTTAGCCGCCGCTTTTTCGCCCTTGGCTTCTTCGTCTTTCGGTTTATCGTGGCGCTTCTCTTCGTACTGGAACTCGAGCTGGTCCTTGGCGTCGAGCTTGATGTCCACGTGGCCGCCGCGCTCGAGCTTGCCGAAGAGAACTTCGTCCACGAGGGGGCGCTTGATTTTTTCCTGGATGAGGCGCGCGATCGGGCGGGCGCCGTATTTGGCGTCGTAGCCGTTCTTGGCGAGCCAAGTGCGAACCTCGTTGGCCACGAACACGGAAATGCCTTTTTCGGCCAGCTGCCGTTCGAGCTCCACGAGGAATTTATCTACCACGTGCAGGATGATCGGGCGGTCGAGTCCCTTGAAGTGCACGGTGGCGTCGAGGCGGTTCAGGAATTCCGGGCTGAAGGTTTTCTGAATCGCCTTTTTATTTCCCGCGCCGATGCCGGCCGTCGAGTCTACTTGGCCGAAGCCGAGCGGAGCCGAGACCAGGCCGTCGTGCGCGCCCGCGTTGGTGGTGAGGATGATGATCGTATTGCGGAAGTCGGAACGGCGGCCGTTATTGTCGGTCAGGAAGCCGTAGTCGAGCACCTGCAGCAAGATATTCATCAGGTCGGGGTGCGCCTTCTCGATTTCGTCGAAGAGAATGATCGAGTAGGGGTGCTTATTGATGTCTTCAGTGAGCAATCCGCCCTGGTCGAAGCCCACGTAGCCCGGAGGCGCGCCGATCAGGCGCGATACCGCGTGCTTCTCCATGTACTCGCTCATGTCGTAGCGCAGGAATTTTACGCCCATCGCGTGCGCGAGCTGTTTAGCCAGCTCGGTTTTCCCCACGCCGGTGGGCCCGGAGAAGAGGAAGGAGCCGATGGGTTTCTCGCCGGTGGTGAGGCCCGATTGGTTGAGCTTGATCGCCGAAGACACTTGTTCCACGGCTTCGTCTTGGCCGTAGATCAGCATTTTCAAATCGCGGGAAAGATTTTTGAGGCGCGACTTATCGTTCGAAGAAACGGTCTTCGAGGGGATCTGCACCTGTTTGGCGATCAGGTTCTCGATATCGCGGTCGGTGATCGAGCTCTTCTGTTTGCTCTTGGGCAATAATTTGTTTGCGGCCCCGGCTTCGTCGAGCAAGTCGATCGCCTTGTCCGGAAGGAATCTCTCGTGGAGGTATTTTTTGGAAAGCTCGGCGGAGGCCACGATGGCGCTCTGGGTATACTTCACGCCGTGGTGGACCTCGAGGGTCTCCTTGAGGCCTTGCAGGATCTTGATCGTATCCTTCACGCTCGGCTCGGTGACGTCGATCTTCTGGAAGCGGCGGGCGAGGGCCCGGTTCTTCTCGAAAATCTGGCGGAATTCCTGGTAGGTGGTGGCGCCGATGCAGCGCATTTCCCCCGAGGAGAGCATGGGTTTGAGCATGTTCGAGGCATCCATGGCGCCTTCGGTGGCGCCCGCCCCGATGATGGTGTGGATCTCGTCGATGAAAAGAATCGCGTGCGGAACGGATTTCAATTCTTTGAGCACGGCCTTCATGCGCTGCTCGAAATCCCCACGGTACTTAGTGCCTGCGAGCAGGGAGGTGAGGTCGAGCGAGTAGACGACGCTGTTTTTCAGCGGCTCCGGCACTTCGCCGTTCGCGATGCGCAACGCGAGGCCTTCGGCGATCGCGGTTTTCCCCACGCCCGCTTCGCCCACGTAGATGGGATTATTCTTTTTGCGGCGGCAGAGGATCTGCATGGTGCGCTCGAGCTCGTTGTCGCGCCCGATGAGGGGATCGATCTTGCCGAGCTTCGCTTTTTCCACCAGGTTCACGGCGAATGCATCCAAGGCGCCTTTGCGCTTCTGCACGGAGTTAGGCCCGGTCTCTTCGCCGTCGTCTTCTTCGTCGTCCATCGGCGCGCCGTCGTCTTCTTTTTCAATTCCGTGCGAGACGTAATTGAGGAGGTCCAGTTTTTCGATGCCCTGTTTTTCGAGCAGGAAAACCGCCTGGGAATCGGGCTCCGAATACATGTGAATCAGAATATCGCAGCCCGTAACCTGGGAGCGGGAGGAGCCTTGCGCGTGCAGGATGGAGCGCTGCAGGGTGCGATTGAAGGCGAGCGTGGGCTCAGGGCGTCCTGGGTCCTTCATCTTGGGCAGCTGATTGAAAAGCTCTTCAATCTCGTTTTGAATTTCTTTCGTGTCGCCGCTGCAGCCCTTGATGGCATTCAGCGCATCGGGGTCGGAGAGCAGGGAGTAGAGCAAATGCTCCAGGGTCACAAACTCGTGTTTGTGCTTCTGCGCGATTTGGAACGCTTGATTCAGACTGGCTTCTAGCGATGGAGTAATCATGCTGGGGCAATCCTTGTCTGGAGCGGATGTTGTTGCTCCTGTGCATATTGTACCACGCGGGCCGCTTTCGTTTCGGCGATTTCCCGCGTGAATATGCCACAGACGGCGTGGCCTTTTTCGTGTACCTGAAGCATTAACCGTGACGCTTCTTCCTCCGTTTTATCGAAGAATTTCTGAATCACGTGAATCACGAAATCCATGGGCGTATAATCATCGTTCACGAGCAATACCGCGTAGAGCGGAGGCCGCTTCACCTTTTGTTTTTCGGCCGTGGAACCCTGCTGATTTTGATCTTGTTCGTTGGTCTTTCGCCCCATACCTCTCCAGTCTATGGCAAAGAAAAGATGTGCACGAGAAACAAATTGTCCAGGTAGGGATCTTCTAACGCGATAGGCAAAAGAGCATTTTGCTCTGGATTTCCCGGTCAAAATTGGTAGCGTTTCTAGGCACCTATTTTAAGGAGATCTTATGAGCGTACGAATTGAGAAAGATACTTTTGGGCCCATCGAAGTTCCCTCCGCCAGTTTGTGGGGAGCCCAAACCGCGCGCTCGCTGAAATTTTTCGCCATTTCCTCGGAAAAAATTCCCGAAGAAGTGATCGTGGCCATCGCGGTGGTGAAGCGCGCCGCCGCCTCGGTAAACATGGCCAATGGCAGCCTGAAAAAAGAAAAAGGTGAAGCAATCCTTAAAGCCGCCGACGAAGTGATCGACGGCAAACACAATAAAGAATTCCCGCTCTCCGTTTGGCAAACCGGTTCCGGTACCCAGTCCAATATGAACGCCAACGAAGTGATCGCCAACCGCGCTTCTGAGATCCTGGGCGGCGAAAGGGGCGAGAAGCGTCTGGTTCATCCTAATGATGACGTGAATAAATCCCAGAGCTCCAACGACGTTTTCCCCACCGCCATGAGCGTGGCCGCGGCGATGGCCGTGAAGAACGACGTGATTCCCGCCCTCGAGAAATTGGAAAAAGCCTTCGCCGCGAAGGTGAGCGCGTTCAAGGACATCATCAAGATCGGACGTACCCACCTCCAGGACGCCACTCCCATGACCCTCGGCCAGGAATTTTCCGGCTACGTGGCCCAGCTCGCGCATGGCAGGAAGCACCTTGAGCTCGCGCTTCCCCACCTCTATGAGCTTGCTCTTGGCGGCACCGCGGTGGGCACCGGCCTCAATGCGCCGAAGGGCTACGCCGAAGCCTCCGCCAAAGAAATCGCGAAGCTCACTTCGCTCCCTTTCGTAACGGCCCCCAATAAATTCGAAGCCCTCGCCGCCAACGACGCCATCGTGCAGGCCCACGGCGCCCTCAAGGGTATCGCGGCTTCGCTCTTCAAGATCGCCAACGATATCCGCTGGCTCGCTTCCGGCCCCCGCGCCGGCCTATCCGAGCTCGTGATTCCCGAAAACGAACCGGGTTCCTCTATCATGCCGGGCAAGGTAAATCCCACCCAGTGCGAAGCGGTGACGATGCTCGCCGCCCAAGTGATGGGCAACGACGTGGCGATCTCCATCGGCGGCGCCTCCGGCAATTTCGAGCTCAACGTGTATAAGCCCTTGCTCATCCATAATTTTCTCCAGAGCTGCCGCCTGATCTCTCAGGGGTGCGATTCTTTCCGTGAACACTGCGTGGTAGGAATCGAGCCCAATCACGCGCGCATCGACGAGAACTTAAAGAAAAGCTTGATGCTGGTGACGGCGCTGAATCCGCATATCGGTTACGATAAATCCGCCCAGATCGCCAAGAAGGCCCATAAAGAGGGGACGACGTTGAAAGAGGCGGCGCTTGCGCTCGGGCATCTGACGAGCGAGCAGTTCGACCAATGGGTGCGCCCCGAGAATATGGTGGGCGAGAAGTAGGGCGCTGCGCCGGCTAAAATAATCTAGTTTCTAATCTATCCCGTAAGCCTGGTAGCAGGTCCGCTAACCAGGCTTCTTCTTTGAGCGCCTTGATGTCCAGCGCCTTCTCGCGGCGGAAAAAGCCTACGATGGCTTCCACTTCGGTGGTGGTGAATTGCCGGAAAGTTTCGATCGCCATATTCGGCAAAATATTCACGAAGCGAGTGGTTTCTTGCCCGTAGATTTTCGAGTAGGCCTGGGTCTTTTTCTTAAACTGGGCCGGTGAGAGCTTCACCACTTTTTCGATATTGCTGTTCCAGGCCGGAGAATGGATTTTCGCCTTGCCCGAAAAAGCTCGGTGCACGGCGAGGCAAACGTCCTGGTGGTGGGGGTGTCCGTATTCGCCCACCGGCCCATGCGTATAGATTTCTTTGGGTTTGGGTAATTTCTGCAGCCGCGCCACGAGCTGGTCTATGGGCAAACGATCCGGGTACTTGTCTACGAAATCCCAGTGCTCGGTTTTTTTCACCCCGAGCAGTTTCGTGGCGTTGAGGAATTCCTGGTGGCGCTCGGCGCCGCGCCCGTCGGCGTTTCCGTCCGTCACGCAGATCACGAGCCAAGGAAGCGAACGTAGATTCATGAGTAGGCCGCCGAAAAAAATCGTTTCGTCGTCGGGATGCGCTACTACGAGGAGGCGATAGGCTTTCATTTTTCTATTATAGCGGAAATTGACCGAGATGTGAGTTTCGACGGAACCGTGTAAAAATCCACTTAGGGCGCGCTAAGTAGCCCAGCCGAGGGTAGGTTTCTTCCGCTCGAGCACCCGTAAAGTGCTAGCGGGCTTCTCGGAAATCTTCTCCGAACTGACTTCCGCAAACTGATCTTCGGCAAACTGAAAATACACATCCCCCTCGAAGGGCCAGTGCACCACCGTGAGGTAAATCCTATCCACGCGCGGCAATACTTCCTTGAAGATCTCGCCGCCGCCGATCACGAATACCTCGTCGGACCCCGGCGAACGCTCGGCCCACTCCAAAGCTTCCGCGAAAGAGCCGCAGGTCACGGCACCCTCCACGCGATAGTCGCGATTCCTGGTTACGATCAAGTTCGTGCGGCCCGGCAGAACGCGGCCGATGGATTCATAGGTTTTCCTGCCCATGATGATGGGGTGGCCCGAGGTGATTTTTTTGAAGCGCTTCAGGTCTTCGGGAATATTCCAGGGCAGGCGATTGTCCACGCCGATCACGTGATTCTCGGCCATGGCCACCACGATCGAGAGTTTCATTAAACGGCGATCGGCGCCTTGATCGCCGGGTGAGGATCATAGTTCTCGAGCTGAAAATCTTCGAACTTGAACGAAAAAATATCCTTCACGTCCGGATTGATCTTCATCTTTGGCAAAGCACGGGGCTCGCGGGATAGCTGCAAGCGCGCTTGGTCCACGTGATTCAAATAGAGATGCGCATCCCCGAGCGTGTGCACGAAGTCTCCCACGCCCAGGCCCGTTACCTGCGCCATCATCATCGTGAGCAGGGAGTAACTTACGATATTGAAGGGCACGCCGAGGAAAACGTCGGCGCTGCGCTGGTAGAGCTGGCAGGAAAGTTTTCCGTTGGCCACGTAGAATTGGAAAAACGCGTGGCAGGGGGGAAGCGCCATTTTTTCGATCTCGCCCGGGTTCCAGGCGCTCACCACGAGGCGGCGGGAATCGGGATTCTTCTTGATGGCCTCCACGAGATTCTTGATCTGGTCCACTTCGGAGCCGTCCGGTCTTTTCCAGTGGCGCCACTGCGAGCCGTATACGGGGCCGAGGTTCCCGTCTTGGTCGGCCCATTCGTCCCAGATGGTCACGCCGTGGTCGCGTAAATATTTAATATTTGTTTCTCCGCTGAGGAACCAGAGCAGCTCATGGATGATCGAGCGCATGTGCAGCTTTTTGGTGGTGAGGGCGGGAAAGCCGGCGGATAAATCGTAGCGGGTTTGGTGGCCGAAGAGGCTGAGGGTGCCGGTGCCGGTGCGGTCTTCCTTACGCACGCCTTTTTCGAGCAGGAGGCGCAATAAATCTTGGTAAGACTGCATACCTAATATGATCGCGGACGGGGAAACTTGTCAAAAGAAAGCCGTTTTGCTGCGCTGCCCTCCCGCCAAGGGAATGCTATGCTAAGGCCATGAAATACCTTTTCGTTTTAGGAGTATTTATGACCGCTTGTGCCCACGCACCCCTGCCTCCCGTGGCCGCCGAAAGGCCCGCCGAGCTCAAATCCACCGGGGAAGTGCGGATCGACCCTTATTTCTGGATGAAGGACCGGGAAAACCCGGAAGTGATTAAATACCTCAACGAAGAAAACGCTTACGTGGAAGAGCAGCTGAAATCGGTAAAGCCCCTGCGGGAAAAGCTCTACGCCGAGATCCGCGGGCGCATCAAGGAAGACGATTCCACCGTTCCCTTCCAGATGGGCAAGTTTTTCTATTATTCCCGCTACGAGCAGGGGAAAGAATACCCGATCTACGCGCGCAAAGAGGGGAGCCTGAGCGCGAAGGAAGAAATCCTGATCGACGTGAACGAGCTCGCCAAGGGCCATTCCTATTTCTCGGTGCCTTTTCCGAGCCCCAGCCCCGACCATACCAAGCTGGTCTACGCCGCCGATGATCAGGGCCGCCGCTTTTATACTTTGTTCGTAAAGGATTTAAAAACCGGGAAGCTGATCGGCGAAGGAATTAGAAATACTACCGGCGGCTACGAATGGGCCGAAGACAATAAGACGATTTTTTACGGAAAGCAGCATCCCGAGACCCTGCGCAGCCAGTGGATCTACCGGCACGAGCTCGGCAACGCGAAAGACGATTTGATCTTTGAGGAGAAAGACGAAACCTATAACGTAGGAATCGGGAAATCACGGAACGATCACTTCCTCTTCATCGTTTCGGGTTCCACGCTCTCCACCGAGTGGCGCTACCTCGACGCGAAAAATCCGCGAGGAAAATTCGAAGTATTTCTTCCCCGCGAACGCGATCACGAATACGCTCTCGAAGACGGCGGCGACGCTTTCTATATCGTGACTAACTATAAGGCCAGGAACTTCCGCCTCATGAAGGCGCCCCATGCACCCACGCCGAAAGAAAAGTGGACGGAGGTTATTGCCCATAATAAAGACGTGCTGCTCGAAGACGTTTCCTTTTTCCGCTCGCACTACGCCGTGGAGGAGCGCCGCGATGGGCTCCGCCGCTTGCGCGTGGTGGACCGCAAAACAAATGTCAGCCACGAGATCACGTTTCCGGACCCGGCCTTCGTGGTGAGCGCGGGCCGCAACATGATGTACGATATCGGCTACCTCCGCTATAACTACGAATCCCCGAACCAGCCCGATACCGTTTTCGACTACGACTTCGCCCAGAAAACGAGCGCGGTGAAGAAAGTTCGGGAAACTCCTACGCTCGATCCAACGCTCTACGCTTCCGAGCGAGCCTGGGCCACCGCGCGCGACGGCACGAAGGTCCCGGTATCGATCGTATATAAAAAGGGATTAAAAAAAGACGGCACGGCGCCCTTGTACCAGTACGGTTACGGTTCCTACGGGATCTCGATGGAACCCGATTTCAGCGTGAGCGTGTTCAGCCTGCTCGATCGCGGCTTCGTGTTCGCGGTGGCGCATATCCGCGGCGGATCGGAAATGGGAAGGCACTGGTACGAGAACGGAAAGCTCCTCAAGAAGATGAATACTTTTACGGATTTCATCGACGTTACGGAGTTCCTCATCAAGGAAAAATATTGTGATCCAAAGAGGATCTACGCTGAAGGAGGCTCGGCCGGCGGTTTGCTAATGGGAGCCGTGGCGAACCTGCGCCCCGATCTTTACCGCGGGATCCATGCGGCGGTTCCCTTCGTGGACGTGCTCACCACGATGCTCGACGATACGATCCCGCTTACCACCGGCGAATACGACGAGTGGGGCGATCCGCGTAAATCCGAGTACTATAACTACATGAAAACCTATTCGCCCTACGATAACGTGAAGGCGAAGGCCTATCCCAATATCCTGATCACCTCCGGCCTCCACGATTCCCAAGTGCAATACTGGGAACCCACCAAGTGGGCGGCCAAGCTGCGCAAAATGAAAACCAACCACGCGTTGGTTCTGCTCCATACCGAAATGGACGCGGGACATAGCGGAGCCTCGGGGCGCTTTGAGGCGATCAAGAATACGGCTCTGAGTTATGCTTTTTTTCTTTTTCTGGATAGAGAGAGAAAATAGGTGAAGTTTAAGGATTTGTTTTCTTCCCAGGCTAACGACTACGCCAAGTACCGCCCCACGTATCCCGAGGCCCTATACGAATACGTAGCGTCTTTATCGGCGGATCGTACCTTGGCGTGGGACGCTGGCACCGGTAATGGCCAAGCCGCCGTCGAGCTCGCGCGTTTCTTCGATGCCGTCGTTGCCACCGATCCCTCCGAGAAACAGCTGAAAGAGGCTACCGTGAGCGCGAGGGTGGAGTATCGTTGCGCCACCGCCGAAGACAGCGGGCTGAGCGCTGGTTCCGTGGCTCTCATCACCGTGGCCCAAGCCTTCCACTGGTTTGATCAGCCCAAATTTTATGCCGAGGTAAAGCGCGTGGCGAAGCCCGGCGCTGCGCTCGTCGTCTGGAGCTACGGCAACGCGAGCGTGAATGCCGTGGTAAACAGGATAGTAGAAAACCTCTACGAGAAAATTCTTGGTTCCTATTGGGACAAAGGCCGGAAATTAGTGGAGGAGGGCTACCGCCACGAGAAATTTCCATTCGCCGAGCTGCCGCCGCCCTCGTTTGCGATGCAGGCGGAATGGTCGGCAGACGAAATGCTCGGCTACCTGGGCACCTGGTCGGCGCTGGCAAAATACAAAAAAGAACAGGGCCGTGACCCGCGGGAACTGATTGAGGAGGAGCTGCGCGGAGCGTGGGGCAACGACCCGAAGAAAGTGACGTGGCCCCTGGCCGTGCGTGCGTTTAGGATTTCCTAGAGGCGCCAGAAAAAATCGAAAGAGAAGAGCTGCTTTCCTTCGCGGAATTGGAAGCGCGTGATGGAGTTCAGTTCCATGTTCACGGCCCAGTGAAAATATTCGTAAGGAAATACGGCGGTGGCCACGAAGCCCAGGTCTTTTTTCTCGCCCGCCGTAAATTTTGGACCCACCAATAAACGTTGCCAGCGCTTGAACACGAATTCATACGTGGAGGTGATCTCCGCCGAGAAGCGTTTCTGCTTATCTTTCTCCTCGAGCGGCTTTTCAGTCGGCAGCTTCGAGTTGAAGGTGATCGTGGTATGTGACATCGACCTCGAGTTTGAGGTGGAATCGTAGAAAAGCGTGGCGCTCCACGAGCGCTTTCCCACGTCGAAGTGCTGGTTACCAGTGCCGAGGATCGAGAAGGTAAGGTCTTCCGTGTCGTAGAATTTATATTTTCCGCTCAGCGTGGCGATTTTGGCGAAGGCGAGGAAAGGCTTGGTCTCGATCTGCAGGCGATGGGTGATTCCGTAGAAGAGCGGAGAGGCCCCCACGAGAAATTCTCCTTCGGCGAGGGTGGAAGCGGTTTCCCCGAACAGGTATCCCCCGTAGACGAGAGGTTTGTAGCGGGCGGCAATTTTTTTCTTATCTTCCAGCACGAGATCGTAGCGGCCGGGCAAGGCGGCGTCCCGTTTTTGCAAGTTCAGCAGCTCGGTGCGATCGCCTACGCGCACTAGGGCGGAGCGCGAATGCGTTCTTACGGTAGCGCGGCAGAAACCTTTTTTTCCGCTCTCGCCCGTGATCTCCGCGTAGCCGAGGGTTTCCTGCTCGCCATCCTGGGCGTAAATCGCTAGGCGGTCGAGGAGCACGCAGCCGTTCGGGAGCCCGCTCACTTCGAGCTCGGAGCCCGAGAGGATGGCTTCCACGCGAGCTTGCGCGGGATCCGTGCCGAGCAAGAATAGAAATAGCCAGATCATTGCTTCTCGAGCCGAAACGCCACCCAGGAATCGCCGTGGTCTTCGAATTTTTCCTGTGCCCCGAGATCGCCCGCCGCTACGGCCTGCCATTTCGTGGCGAGGGTTTCCTGGCTGAGGGCCGTGGCTTTCTTCTCCTCCGCCGACAAAATCTCGGCGCAGAGCCCGCCCGCGGCGTACTGCACGTGGATACGGTCCGTGAGGCTGAATTTCATTTCTTTACGCCGCTGCTGCACGCGGTTGATCAGCTCGCGCCCCAAGCCCTCTCGCTTCAGCTCGGGCGTAAGCGCGGTGTCCAGCTCGGCCACTAGGCCTTCCAGCGCGCCCGCGCATTTTCCGGCCGCGGCTTTACGCTCGATCAGTAAATCTTCCTGCGTGAGTTCGGCGCCGGCGATCGTGACGGATCCGGTTTTTTCGAATTCCCGGATTTCCCGGCTGCCCCAGCTTTTTAGGGCATTTGTCACTTCGGGCATTCTCTTGCCGAGTTTTGCTCCGAGGCGCTTCAGGTTCGGCTTCACGCTCTCCACCACCAGCGCGGTGCCATCAACGAGGAAAGCCAATTCTTTTAAGTTCAGCTCCGAGAGCACGCGGTCTTGCTGGCTGCGCAGGTGCTTTATTTCTTCCGTGCTCAAGCCGGCGAGGCTCATCTTCTGCAACGGCTGTCGCAATCCGATTTTGGCCTCGGCGCGCAGCGAGCGGCCCAGCAGAATCGTTCGCTGCGCCACCGCCATCTCGGCGATCAGGGCGCGGTCTTCGGCGCTGAGGGCCGCCGGAAGAGTATAGATGCGCTCGTGCACGCTCGGCAGGTCTTTATGTCCCACGAGTTTATCCGGCGATACGCCGTAGTGAATGGACGCGTGCAGGTACTCGGCGAAGTAGGGTAGGTACGGTGCGAGCAGAAGCCCGAAGCGGTCGAGAATTTCGAACACGGTGCTATACGCCGAGAGCTTGTCGGCCGAAAAGCTCTCGCCCTTGGCTTCCCAGTAGCGCGCGCGGTTGAGTCGGATATACCAGTTCGTGAGATTATCGAGGAAGCGCGAGATATGGGGGAAGACGTTGGCCAGCTGGTAGGCTTCCATCTCTTTGTGGACCGCGATCTCGGTTTCTTTTAGGAGGGCCAAGATCCATTGGTCGATGCGCGGGCGCTCACTCACGGGCGGAGCACTTTTCCAGTGCCCGGGATTGAAACCGTCGATATTGGCGTAGCCCGCGAAGAATTGGTAGGCGTTCCAGAGAGGAAGCAGAACGGCGCGCATGTTTTCCACGAGGAAGCGCTCCGAAAACCGGAGCTCCTCGCCGTGTACCGCGGGCGACTGCATGAGGTAGAGGCGGAGCGCGTCTGCGCCGTATTTGTGGAGAATATCCATCGGATCCGGATAATTCTTCAGGCGCTTCGACATTTTCTTTCCGTCTTCGGCCAGAACCATTCCGTTCACCACGCAGTTTTTGAACGCGGGCTTATCGAAGAGCGCGGTGGAGAGAACCGTAAGGGTATAGAACCAGCCCCGAGTCTGGTCGAGGCCTTCGGCGATGAAATCGGCGGGAAACTGCTGCTTGAAGCTCGCTTCGTTCTCGAAAGGGTAATGCACTTGCGCGTAGGGCATCGAGCCCGACTCGAACCAGCAGTCCAAAACTTCCGGCGTGCGTTTCAGCCCGTCTTTGGTTTTGCATTTCGGGCAGTCGGCCACAACCTTATCCACGAAGTGGGAGTGGAGGTCGGGCATTTCTTTTCCGGCCAGGGCGTCTAATTCCTTGCGCGATCCCACCACGTGCTGATGATGGCAGTGCCCGCAGGTCCACACGGGGATCGGCGTTCCCCAAAATCGGTTGCGGGAGATGCACCAGTCGCGCGCGTTTTCGAGCCATTTGCCGAAGCGTCCGTCGCGGATATGCCCGGGCACCCAATGGATGTCGCGGTTATGCTCCTGCATCCGGTCCTTTACTTTTTCCACCGCCACGAACCAGGAAGAGATCGCCTTGTAGATGAGGGGAGTATCGGAGCGCTCGCAGAAAGGATAATTGTGCTGGAGCGTGTCTTGCTTGAGCAGGCGGCCGGCGTCCTTAAGCAGCTTGATGATTTCTTTATCGGTGGCCGGATCCTTCACGTGCTTGCCTTCGAGGTGGATGGTGCCCGCGTTCACCTCGCGGGTATAATTTCCCTCGAGGTTCGTGGGATCCACGAGCTCGATCTTCTCGCGCTGGCAAGCGTAGAAGTCGTCCTCGCCGAATGCGGGCGCCATGTGCACCACGCCGGTACCGTCGGTGGAGGAAACGAAATCGCCCTGGATCACGCGGAATGCGCCGGCTTTTTTATGGTCGGCATAAAAAGGAAATAAGGGCTGGTAGGTTTTTCCTAGAAGATCGTGGCCCCGCTTTTCGTCCTCTTCCTTGGTCACGTCGAGTTCTTTGGCGAAATCGCCGGCGCGCTCGCGCAATACCCACGCGTATTTCACTTTGCCCTGGGGCTGGAGCAGGGGGAATTTTACGTACGTAAAATCATTGTGCACGGCGAGCGCCAGGTTCGCCGGTAAGGTCCAGGGAGTGGTGGTCCACGCCACGAGTGCCTCTTCGGGATTTTCGTCGAGCGGAAAGAGCACGGTGATCGCGGGATCCTGCACGCTCTTGTAATTTTGCGAGGCCTCGAAATTGGAAAGGGGGGCGGTGAGGCGCCAGGAATAAGGCACCACTTTTTTTCCCTGATAGATTAATCCTTTTTTCCAGAGCTCCTGGAATACCCACCAGACGCTCTCCATGAATTCCGGGCTCATGGTTTTATAGTCATTGTCCATGTCGGCCCAGCGGCCCATGCGTTCCACGGTTTTGCGCCAGTCGGCGGTATAGCGCAGAACGATTCCGCGGCAGGCTTCGTTGAATTTATCTACGCCGTAGGCACGGATCGCGAGGGAGCCGCTGAGGTTCAGCGTTTTTTCCATCTCGAATTCCACCGGCAGGCCATGGCAATCCCAGCCGAAGCGGCGTTCCACGTGGTAGCCCCGCATCGTCCAATAGCGAGGCACCATGTCTTTGATCGTGCCGGCGAGTAAGTGCCCGTAGTGCGGCAAGCCGGTGGCAAAAGGAGGTCCGTCGTAGAAACCGAACCATTTTCTTTTGTCCTTGGTGCTTAGCACACGGTCGAAAATCTTCTGGTTTTTCCAGTAGGCCAGTACCGCCTCCTCGAAGGCGGGGAAGCGATAGTCGGTGCCGAACTCGGGAAAGAATCTTTCATTGGCCTTTTGCATGGCGCGATCATATCAAAAATCGGCAAATTCTGGTATGCCTGGCCCATGAGCAAACGTGCCAAGCTGAAGGGAAATTCTCCCGACCTCGACGTCCTGATGGAGACGTACCGGGCTTATTTGGCCCAGCACAGCCTTAAGTTCACCAACCAGCGTAAAGTGATCATTTCGGAGTTCGTGCGGGCGGGTGGCCACCTTTCGGCCGAAGAGCTTTTCCGGATCGTGAAGAAGAAGGCCACCGGCGTGGGCTTGGCCTCCGTGTACCGCACTATTTCGAGCTTGGTGGAGGCGGGCCTGGCCGTGGAGCGTCGCTTTCTCGACCGCACTTCCGTATACGAATTGCACCAGGCCGGGCATCACCACGATCACCTGATCTGCATGCGCTGCCGCAAGATTTTTGAATTTGAAAACGAAGCCATCGAAGAGCAGCAGAATCGCGTGGCGGAAAGCCTCGGCTTCGCTCTGAAAGACCATAAGCTCGAGCTCTACGGCTGGTGCCAGCGCGTAAACTGCCCGAACCTCTAGCGCGGTGGCAAAAAAGCTTCCCCAAAAATTCTACCTCCAGGAGACCGTTCCGCTGGCGAAAGCGCTGATCGGCATGCGACTCGTGCGCGTTTGGCGGGGCAAACGGCGCTCCGGCATCATCGTGGAAACCGAGGCCTACCTCGGCGCCAAAGACCAAGCGGCCCATACCTTCGGTGGGCGCCGCACTGCGCGCAATCAGTCGATGTACCTCGAGGGCGGCCACGCCTATGTCTACTTCGTGTACGGCATGCACTACTGTTTTAACGTGGTGGCCAAAGGAGTGGATGAGCCGGAGGCCGTGCTGATCCGGGCCCTCGAGCCCGAAAATATCCTGGAGAAAACGAACGGTCCGGCCAAGCTCTGCCAAGCCCTCCGCATCACCAAGGCGCTCGACGGGGAAAGCCTTCGCGGTGAAACAATCTTTATTGAAGATGCCGGCCAGGCTCCCGCGGCGGAAGAGATTGGGGCCGGCCCGCGTATTGGTGTAGACTATGCGGGAGAGGCGGCGGGTTGGCCTTTGCGTTTTTACCGGAAGGGCAGCGCGCATCTATCGCGGAGGGAGGGAACATGACGAATCGGGACATCTCCACGTACAAGGCGTTCTGGCATTACTACGTGAATGAGCACCGCAGCCGCCTGAATCGCCGCCTGCATTTCCTCGGCACCAGCTTAACGTTTCTTTGGCTGTTCCTCGCCGCGACGGCTTCCCCGTGGTTCCTGGTGGCCGCTCCGGTCACGGGCTACGGCCTGGCCTGGCTTGGGCATTTCTACGTGGAGAAAAATCATCCCGCCACGTTTCGTTATCCCGTGTGGAGCTTACTCGCCGATCTTCAGATGTTTGCCCTCATGTGTGCGGGGCGCATGGAGCGGGAAGTGAAGCGCATGGGAATTCTGGCCGATCTCTAGCTGGCCTACTTAATTGTTGTTTTTGGGGAGATTTCCACGTGGATCCGCCCACTTCTCACGGCGTGGTATAAATCCGAAACCGTTTTTGGAAATTCTTGAATATCTACCTATCGTTAGAGGCCTCTAACAACAATTAAGTAGACCAGCTTTAGTCGCCCATAAACACTTGCGCAAACACCGCCTGGCGATGCGCCTGGATTTTTTCCACTTTCGCGGTGGCATCGGAACCGATTTTCAGTCCGATCACTAGCAGCGTAAGGATCATCAAAAAGTAGAGTTTCATATCGTATCTCCTGCAGGGGTAATTGCAGGGTAGGGCCCAATTCCTAAGTCGCTAATACTACGGGCTATTTTTAAGTTGTTCCTAATGAGGGGCGCTAAAGCCCTGATTTCAGGTGACCCTCTTCGATACCCTGTTTCCCTGCCGAGACAGGCCTAGCGGAAGTAGTTGAATTCATTAGTTGATTAAAAAATTCCCCTATAGTACAAGCCTTTAGCAGTAACGCACCGAGGTATATTTGTCCGCCGAGCTCGAAACAAAACTCGCCTACCAATTCAAAGATCCGGAGATCTTGGGCCTCGCTTTGCGCCATAAGTCGCACGCCAATGAAGCCCGCCGCCAGGGCATTTCCAAAGAGGATTTCGTCTCTCTCCATAACGAACGTTTAGAATTTCTGGGCGACGCCGTGCTCGGGCTCGTGATGTCGGATTTTCTTTCGGAAAAATTTCCTCAGGTAGATGAAGGCCGCCTCTCAAAAATGCGCTCCCTCCTCGTAAAGGAAGAAACGCTCGCCCAGGTGGCCCGCGAGATCGGTCTCGGCGAATATATTATGCTCGGCAAAGGGGAAGAAAGCACTCAGGGCCGCGCGAAAGACTCGATTCTTTCCTCGGGCTACGAAGCCGTGCTCGGCGCGATTTACCTCGACGGCGGGCTCGCCGCCGTATTCCAAACCGTGCGCCTGCATTTTGCCACGCTCCTCGAGGAAGTGGCGATGCTCAGCCGCCTTAGCGACACGAAAACTCAGCTACAGGAGCTTTGCCAGGCCCGTTTCCGCCGCTCGCCTACCTACCAAGTAGTTTCCGAGCTCGGCCCCGACCACGAAAAAATGTTCGAGGTGATGGTGAGCATCGAGGATTTGCAGCGCTACGGAAAAGGCCGCAATAAAAAAGAAGCCGAACAGAACGCCGCGAGATTTTTACTCGAGGCTTTGCGCGGCGCCAGCGAAGAAGCGAGCCGCCATGAGCTTACTTAACGATTTCCGCTGCGGCTTCGTGGCCCTGATTGGCCGGCCCAACGTGGGCAAGAGCACGTTACTCAATTCCCTGATCGGCGAAAAGATCGCCGCCGTTTCTCCCAAAGCCCAGACCACCCGGAAGCGCTTCCGCGGCATCCGCACCGACGAAGACTCCCAGATCATCCTGGTGGACACCCCCGGGCTGCACCGTGCCCCCGAAGGTAAAAAGCTGAACGAGTTCTGCGTGTCGGAAGCGCTCGATTCCCTTCAGGGCGTGGACGTGGCCGTCTACATCATCGACGGCGCGCGCCCGTTCCAGCCCGAGAATCCCGAGAGCGACGAATACTTCCTGCTCCAGAGCCTAAAAGAGGCATTGGTGCGTAAGCCGCGTCCGCTCTTCGTGCTGCTCAACAAAATGGATATCTGGGAAACCGGCAAGGCGAATTTCGGCGGGCAGTCCCAGCTCACCGAGAGTCTCCAGGGTTTGCCCGTGACCGGAATTTTTCCCGTATCGGCCAAAAACGGCGAGGGCCTCGAAGTTTTCGTGGCGGCGCTGAAGGAAAAAATTCCCAAAGGCCCCGCGCTTTTTCCCGAAGACGAGATCACCGACCAGAGCATGCGCTCGATCGTGGGCGAGCTGATCCAGGAATCTATTTTTTACCTGCTCGGCGAAGAGCTTCCGTACTCCTGCGCGGTCGAGATCGAAAAATACGACGAACCCACGGAATCGCGCAAGTATCCGGAAATTTCCGCTTCGATCCACGTGGAGCGCGATTCGCAAAAGCCGATGGTGATCGGTAAAGGCGGGGCCAAGATCAAAGAGATCGGCCAGAGCGCCCGCGGCACGATTGAAAAATTTCTGGGACAAAAAGTGGTACTTCGCCTTTTCGTGAAGGTTACTCCAAAGTGGACGAAGAACGCCGCCGAGCTGAAACGCCTGGGCTATATTCTTCCCGAAGGGCAATGATGGAAACGAAGAAGAAAACCATGATCTCGCTGGTGGGCCGCCCGAACGTGGGCAAGAGCACGCTCTTCAACGCGCTTCTCGGCCGCAAGCAAGCCATCGTAATGGATTTCGAGGGCGTTACTCGTGACCGCCGGTTCGGCAACGTGACCGTAGATATTCTCAATAATCGTAACGTGCGTATTTGCGATACCGGCGGCTGGATGCCCGCCAACTGGCGCAAAGGCCGCGAAGACCAAGAGCTCCTCGGCAATATCGAGAAACAAGTGCTGAAGGCGCTCGAAGAAAGTGCCGTGATCGTGCTCGTGATGGACGTACGGATCGGCCTCACGGACCTTGATCGCGACCTCGTGAACTATATCCGCAAGCTCGGCGTGCCCTTTGTGATCGCCGCTAATAAATCCGACGAAGACAAAAATACCTACATGATCGGCGATTTCTACGAGCTTGGCGCCGACGACGTGTTGGCCGTGAGTGCCGAGCATAAATGGGGCATCCACGATTTCTGGATGAAGATCAATCGCTTCTTGCCCGAGGAAGACGCCGCGGCCGAGTCCACCGAAGGCATGCTCCGCGTGTGCATCGTGGGCCGGCCCAACGCGGGCAAAAGCACCTTCCTCAATCACCTGGTGGGCGAAGAGCGTTCGGTGGCGAGCGCCATGCCGGGAACCACCACGGATCCCGTGGACGTAGTGGTGGAGCGCGAAGGCAAAAAAATCGTTTTGGTGGATACCGCCGGGATCCGCCGCGGAGCCAAGCGCAAAGACGACGTGGAAGACCTCGCCGTGATGTATGCGCAGCGGGTGCTCAATCAGGCCGATCTTTGCTTCCTGATGATCGATGCCAGCGACGGCATCACCAGCCAGGATTCCCGCATCGCCGCGCTCGTGGAAGAGTCGGGCTGCACCGTGATCGTGATCGCGAA
This sequence comes from Bacteriovoracia bacterium, assembly GCA_050246755.1. Classification (GTDB taxonomy): domain Bacteria; phylum Bdellovibrionota; class UBA1018; order CAIPTA01; family CAIPTA01; genus JAKFYM01. Next base: position 52,039 of record JBFWVL010000001.1, on the reverse strand, counting down.
CAAGTGGGATATGGCGCCCCACGCAATCAAATCCGATTCAGAAGAGGGCGTAAAAAAATTCCGGGAGCTCATCGAGAAAGACTGGCCCTTCCTGGATTTCGCTCCGCTCGTGGCGATCTCCGCCGAAAAGGGCAAGCTCTACGGGGCCGCCGCCGGCACCGATGCGGCCGACTCCGAAATTAGCTGGAATCTTCCTCGCACGATCGACGGCCTCTGGAGTTTCGGCATCGAACTCGTGGAGCAGCGCGAGCTGAAAGTGGACGCCAAGGATTTAAAGGAGCTCGTGAGTGAGGCCTTGGATGTGGGCCCCAAATGGAGCAATAGCATCGGTGAATTCCGCCAAGTGCACCAAGTGGGGAACCGTCCACCGCAGTTTCTCGCCTTCGTGCGTGATGCGAATAAGGTACCCGAAGCCCTGCGTCGTTACCTGAAGCGCGTAGTCCGGGAAAAATACGGTTTCCGCGGCAATCCGATCCGCTGGACTTTCAAGCATAAAGGCGACCGTACCTAATCCCTAACCGGTACGGGATACGTCCTGTGCCGGGCATCGCACGCCTTGTGCGGTAAGTCGTTGGAATTTCCTCCCATCTCGTTGCTCCCGCTTGAGCAAGGCGGCTAAGTCGCCGTACCATAGAGACATATCCAAGGAGATTTCTTATGAAGCGTTTTTTGATTGTCTCGTCTGCGTTGGCGGCATTTGCGTTGCAGGGCTGCGGCCCCAAAGCCTTCACTAAAGGTGACTATGATGATCCTAATCGCGTAGAGCTCCTCGATGACAAATTCAACGAGGCCGACATGCAGCAAATGGCCGAGACGGTGGTGAAAGCCATTCTCGAGTGCCCCGAGATCATGGAATCAAAGGGACGCCCCAAGATTGCGGTTTCGAAGGTAGCTAACCGCACGGAAGAATACCCCGACCTAGATTCCCTCACCGAGATGATCCGCACTCAGCTCACGAAGAGCCGCAAGGTGAAATTCGTGGACCGCGGGTCGCGCGCGGAAATCGACGACGAAACCGCCTACGGAGAATCCGGCCGCGTGGCCAAAGATTCGGCGATCAAGAAGGGCAAGCAAGTGGGCGTGGACTATCTCCTCACCGGCGCGCTGGCGACCAACGTGCAGCAAGTGGGTAGCGATAAGCTCATCTACTACAAGCTCACGATGAACCTCACCAATACCGAGACTTCCACCATCGACTGCACCGAAGAAAAAGAAGTGCGCAAAAAGTATAAGAAGAAATCCGTGGGTCTCTTCTAAGAGGTTCGTATGAGACCTTGGTCTCTAGTGCTGGCGCTCGGAGTGGTTCTCTCCGGCTGCGCCAGCTATACCTCCAATACCCGCGGCGGGCTCGAGGCCTTCGAGCGCCGCGATTTCACCAAAGCCGAAGACGTCTACCACGAGGGCGCCGAAAAAGAGGGCGTGGATCAGCTCGTCTATCTTTTTGATCGCGGAACCGTGCGCAACCTCGCCGGGCAGTACGAGCAGAGCCTAAAGGATTTCCTGGCGGCCGATAAGCTCGCCGAGATCAAGGACTATACGGCTATTGGCACCGAAGTGGCCTCGGTATTCACCAACGATCGGATCATCCAATATAAGGGAGAAGAATTCGAAACCGTTTTGATCTCGGTTTATTTAGCTCTGGATTTCGCCGCCCTCCAGCGCGACGAGGACGCGATCGTGGCTTGTCGCCGCGTGAATAGGAAACTGGAATTGCTCCGCGACGAAGGCAAGCGTGATTATCGCCTCAACGGTTTCGCCCAGTACTTGGCGGGGCTTCTCTTCGAGCGCCAACGCAACTGGAACTTCGCTTACGTGGATTACAAAAAAACCAAAGAGCTGAACCCGGAATTCTCTCCCCTGAAGATGGACCTGGTGCGCGGTGCCCTGAAGATGGATTCCAGCTCGGATCTCCATAAGTGGAAAAAAACTTTAGGCGTCACCGACGCCGAGGTAAAAGAAGCCGCAACTTCCCTGCGCCAAACCGGCGCGGTGGTGCTGCTCTACCAAAACGGTTTCGCGCCGGAAAAAATCGTTTCTCCGCATTGGCACGAAATCCCCGAATACCGTAGCCGCTTCAATCGCCACCAAGCCGCGCACCTTTATCTCGATGGTAAGAAGGTGGCCCGCACCGAAATTCTCTACGACGTGGAAGCCGCCGCCTTTGAAAACTTAAGGCAGAAATATGCCGCGATTATCGCCAAACGCCTTGGCGGGGTAGTGGCCCGCGAAGTGATCGGAAATAAAATCGACGAAAAACAGGCAGGGCTTGGCACGCTGTTTAAGATCGGGATGATGGTAGCGAGCCAACCCGACCTTCGCTCCTGGCTTACCCTGCCCAAAAACTTTCAGGTGGCCCGTGTGCAGGTGAAGCCGGGGAAATACCACGCCACGCTGAGGCTGGAGAATACACAGGGCGTGGAAGAGGCCGAGAAGGATCTGGGCGAGGTGGAAGTGAGGCGGGTGGGGGATATTAGCTTGTTGAATTATCGCTCGATGAACGATTAGCAAACTGGCCCACTTGATTGTTGATTTTTCATTGGCCAGGAACTTGCTTTTGCCGGGTGCATGCATCGCCCAGAGTGCCCTAAATGTGAGATAGAGAGGCTTCCCCGTAGTGGAATCGTACGCTACGGCGTCTATTATCGAACATCGGACTCCACTTGGATCCAAAGGTTCCGCTGTATAGGCTGCAAGAAAGCCTTCTCGAGGGCCACTTACCAGGAATGTTACCGCCAGAAGAAGCGCCACAAGAATGAAACCCTAAGAAAGCTTCTCTCTTCGGCCGTCTCGCAAAGAAGAGCGGCTAAAATCCTGTGTTTAACCAGGCTAACGGTCGCGCGGAAGTTCTATTTCCTATCGTTGAAGTCTGAATTTCTTTTGGTGCACAATAACTACGAAAAGAAAAAAGCCACTACGATCGAGTTCGATGATCTTGAAACCTTTGAGCACAGCAAATGTAAACCCCTCTCCATCACTTTGGCGGTGGAAACTGGGACGAGAAGGATTCTGGGGCTAGAAGTCAGCGTGATGCCGGCCAAGGGCTTATTGACCAAGAAGGCGAATATAAAATATGGCTACCGGCCAGATTTTCGGAGAGAAGGAAGACGAAAGCTGTTTCAAAAGATCCTTCCCTTCATTGAAGAGAACGCAATTATCAAGTCCGACAGTAATCCTCATTACCCAAAGGATGTAAAAAGATACTTCCCCCATGCGCAGCACCTGCCGTTTAAGGGAAAACGAGGGGCAATTACTGGCCAGGGAGAATTAAAGAAGGTCGTCTTTGATCCCCTCTTTAGCCTTAACCATACCTGCGCGATGTTTCGCGCCAATGTGAATCGCTTAATCCGCAAAACCTGGTGCACGACGAAGCAAGCCGACCGCCTTTATGCGCATCTCGTGCTCTACGCGCATTTTCATAACGAAAACTTGGTTTGAGAGCAGGGAAATCCCTAAACGAGCGGCCCTGAAAACAACAATCAAGTAGGCCAGTTTGTTAGAATTCCGTGGAGATTTCAAACGTCGTCCACCGCTGCCGTTGCGCGTAGTACTGATTGCGGTAGTCCGACCCAAGGTAATGGCCGAGGCCCACGCGGTAGGGACGGTGGGTGGAGTTCGGGCGGTTGAGCGAGCCGATCCCCGTAAAGAAAGCGTAGGAATTTTTTTGGCCGGTGACGCCGGCTCTTAGCGCATCCGCGCTCGCGATGATGGCCATAGAATCTGGGCCGCCCGGAGACCAGCTTACGGTGGTGCCGAAGGAAGCGCGCGGCTGCTTGGCTTTAGGGGCGCTCGTATTATTGAATCCGGCGGAGCCCTGTAGATGAACTTCCCAGTCGCTCAGCTCGGTGGGATCAGGGAAAGTTTTCCCCACGATGAACTCGCTCCAGAACTGGCTATAGATAACGGGCGAAAGAATGTCGGGATTAGAGTCCACGAGGTGGGCCGATAGGTGGCCATAGCGGAATAAGCCTAGCCAGCCGCCGCCGATATAGCCTAGGTAGGCGCCGAAGAATCCGTCGAAGGTATTGGTGGCGAAGGTGAGCTGGCCATTTTTCTTGTAGCGCGTGAGAGAAGCGAGCATCCCGCCGTCGATGCCCACTGCCCAGGTTTCGGTGGCGCTTTTTTCGCTCCAGTTATGGACTGAGATTCTCTTGCCCATGGCGGCGTCGAATCTTTTGCCGTCGGTGATCAGTTTGGTGGAGGGCTCGGTAGGCACTCCCATACGCACCGAACGGTAACTCAGGTATTCGCCGGCGTCGCGGAACCAGAGCGTCTTCTTGTCGGCCGGCTGTTGGGGCTGGGAGCGTGGCGTGGGCTTATAGCCCGGAATATTCGGCGGAGGGAGATCTGAATCTTCAGCCTTAGCGAAGGGAGCGCAGGTAAGGGCCGCTAGAACGATCAGTAAAGAAGTTTTCATAGCTCAAAAGCGTACTCCGCCCTTGAGGAAGAAACCAGTCCAGCGGCCCGAAATTTCGGTGCGGCCGTGAGCGGGGAGGGTCACGTTTCCCGAGAAGAGATTGTGGATGTCGAATTCGAGGGCCACGAAGAATCGTTGCGAAAGATCAAGCTCGGCGCCGAGCCCGAGGTTGAGGCCAAAAACAGTTTTCTTCGCGATTTCTAAATTCGGTGGGCCTACTTGGCGTTTCACGAAGTAAAGTCCCGCGCCCACGAGTGCGTAGGGAGAAAGCTTATCGAGGAAAAACAAGTTAGCCTTCATGCCTAAATTGGTGGAGGTGAGTTTGAGCTTGTCGTCGTTGTGTTTGCTGGTGACGGCGGAAACATAGAGCGAAAAAATATCGCTCGCGCCGTATTCGTAGAAAATTCCCGGCGCTACGGCACCGTCCACGTCTTTGCCGATTTCTCCGGAGGTCCAAACCTGGCCGACAATTAAGCCGGCGGCTTGGTCGCCATCGGCGGCCTGCGCGGAAAAAGAAATAAAAAAGCCGAACAACCCGAGGAGAATAAGAGCTTTCATGCCCTTAGTTTACCATGGCGGGTTTGTTCGGCGATAGAGCAAGAGCGTGTTCGCCGCAAACGGCAGAGTGTACGCTCTATGCGCCTAAAGACTACTGAGTAATGGCTTCAGCGAGTTCGCTGGAAGCAGGAACGCTTCTGCTCGACGTTTCGCTTTCGAAACGGGAGAGGTCGCCCTTCATGTTGTTGCGGATGAAGCCAGAGAAAGAGCCATCGCCTTTGCGGATGATTTCTTTCAAAAGTTCTACCGGCACGGGAGCAGAAGTCTTGCGCTCGGTCTCGTAGAGGAGCTGCGTCAAGGTAGCTTGCGTGATGTCGTTCTTGGTTTTGTTGTCAATCACACGGAGGTCATCGCCGTTTTTGATCATCTGGGAGATTTCTTCCAGCGTCACATAGCAGCTCTGGTGCGTGTCATAGAGTTTACGGTTCTGATAGCGCTTGATTACTTTTACTTCGGTCATGAATCTCCCCACCTCAATTGGCATCCGGTAATTTGCTTCACGCTTCCCTTTGACGAGGCCCGTTGGAGCCTATCGTCGTGGTCCGCTATGAGTTGCTAACTCCCGTTGCGTTTAGCAGTCGTTTTAAGCAGTACTAGCCACTACCAACTGCGTCGAATTACTGTCAAGTTAAACTTCATTCGGTCGCGTCATCTTGAATTGTCCGAAGGAGGTTAGATAATGCGGCGAGCGTGGGCTGACAAGGCCGAAATAGGACTCTGCAAAAAAAAGAAGATTGCTCGGGAAGGATTGGAAAAAAATGGGGTGGATTCTACAATAAAGACCATTTTAGTTAGTTATTATTGACCGTTTTTTTCGCCTTTTCTCTAAAATGTCTACCTTTTTTGCACCTTCGCCTTAAGGCGGACCCCCACCGTCCCGAAGAGTCTCTATGGAAAGACTCTTCAGCTTCCGGCTGCTACTCTCAATCTTCTTTTCTCTCGGTCTTCTGGGCTGCGCCACCACGCATCCCCAGGGAAAAGTGGTTCGCCTGCAGTCGGAACTAGGCCAAAAAGAAGCCACCGTGCTGCAGCTTTCTCCCGAAGATTCTCCTCTCGGGCGCCAAAAAGATTCGGGAGCGCTCGCCGTGCCCACGAATCCCGAAGACGCCGCCGTTTTCTATTTTTCCATGGGCCAAGCCTATTCCCTCGATAACGATCCCCAGCGCTCGATCGAGGCCTACCGGGCCACGCTGGTGCATGACCCCAAGTCGGCTTTGGTGCGCGCCCGTTTAGCTGCAGAACTCGTGAAGCTGGGTAGCTTCGCCGAGGCCAAAACCCTCTGCGAAGAAGCCCTTAAGCTCGATCCGAAATACGTGGATAGCTACCTCCTGCTCGCCGGGATTCAGGTGGCCGCGAAAGAATACGAAGCGGCCCTTGCCACGTATCGCCAGGCTTTGAAGATCGATCCTCAGAACCGCGACGCGCTACTTTATTTCGGGGTAACCCTCGCCGAAGTAGGCAAAGTAAAAGAGGGCGTAGTGGCCCTCGAGAAGCTCGTGAAGCTGAAAGATTCCGCCGAAAGCAATATCGACCGTGCCGTGGCCTACTATTACTTGGCCAAAGTATACGACCAAGCCGGGCAGCGCAGCCACGCGATCCAGGCTTTCGAGTCCGCTCTGAAGCACCGCCCCGCCTTCTCCAAAGCCGCGATCGCCCTCGCGGACATCTACGTGGAGATGAAAAATCCCGCCAAGGCAAAAGCCTCGCTGGAAGAGGCGTTTGCCGAAGGCCGCAGCGCGGATTTAGCCGAGCGTCTGGCCGATATCTACCTCGGTTCCTCCGATTTCAAGGGGGCAGTGGTATTCCTCGAGACCCTTGTGGAAGAAGATCCCGCCAACGAGAACGTAAAACTGCGCCTTGCGCTGGTTTACTGGCAGCTGAAATGGACCGGCAAAGCCCGCCTATTGCTTTCCGACCTGCACGACCGTTTCCCGGCTTCCAACGAAATTACCTATTACCTCGGCGAGCTGGCCTTCGAGACCGGCGATATTTCCTCCGCGCTAAATTATTACAGCCAGATCAGCCCGGACTACGCCAAATACGACCAGATGGTATTCCGCGTAGTGGCCCTCCAGCGCGCCAACAAGCAATATGATCAGGCCGTGGATTTCATGCAGAACGCGATCAAGAAACGCCCCGACCTGGTGGCGTTCTATCCGGCCCTCGCCGCCGTTTATGAAGACCAGCTGAAGCTTACCGAAGCCAGATTCGCCTTAGAGCGGGGCGAGCGCCTATTTCCCAACGACGAAGCGATCCTTTATTACCTCGGCTTCCTCTACGATCGCCTAGGCGACAAGGATAAAGGCGTGGCCACGATGGAGCGTCTCCTAGGGCAGAATCCGAATAATCCCAATGCCCTTAACTTCGTGGGCTATACCCTGCTCGAACAAAATAAAGACCTGAACCGGGCCGAGGACTACCTTTCGCGCGCCGTTGCGCTCAAGCCGGGCGACGCCTTTGTGCTCGACAGCTATGGCTGGCTGCTCTATCGTCAGGGCAAGTCTCAGGCGGCCATGAAACAGCTCGAAAAAGCCTTCGCGCTGCGGATGGATGAGGGCGTGATCGGCGAGCACCTTGCCGACGTTTACACCGCGCTCAATATGCCGAAAAAAGCTTTGGCTGTGTACCAGCAAGCCTTGAAGGCCGGAGGCGAGAAGGAGTTCGTGGCTCGTGTGGAGCAAAAGCTTAAGAACTTGGTTCAAGCCATCGCGGTTAATACCCTGGAACAGAAACGTCCGGCCCGCGGTGCCGCTTCGCTGCGTAAGCCCGCTTCTCGTTAGCGTTTTCCTGGGCGCGTTCCTTACCTGGGGGTGCGCCACTACTTCCGTCAAACAAGATCCCGCCGCCGCCCAGGCCGAGCTCGATTCGGTGATCGCCCATCTAAAGAGCCGCCAAGAGATTTCGGGCACGCTCTTCGTTACCGCTAAAATAAAAGGGGAGCACGTAACGGCGCCGGCCGTGATGCTGGTGCAGTGGCCGGATAAGGTAAGGCTCGAGATCCAGGACCCCGTGGGCTCCACCTTGGCTTTATTCGTGGTGAATGGAACCCAGTTTTGGCTCTACCAAAAATCCTTGCCCGATATCCTAACCGGTCCTTTGTCCCGCTTACCCGCGGGCTTAGGCCTGATCAGCCAAGGCAAAGAGTTTGTGCGGGCCTTTTTGGCGCGCCCGCCGCTCGAGGAATGGAGGAATCCTGTGATTGAGGGGCATAGCGCCAAGCCACGGGTGGCGCCCGATCTAGGGGCCGTGAGGCCCGCTGAGGTGCGTTGGAGCGATCGGCTGCGGGAACCGGAAGAATGGGTTTCGGGCCACGCCAACGGAACGGTAAGCACCTTCCGTTATGAAGACTACCAAGCGCGCGCGGGAGTATCTTTTCCGCAAAAAATATCTCTGACGCACGCCAATTCGGAAGGATTTTCGGAGACCGCCAGCTTTGCCTGGAGAGATTGGCAACCATTCGTTCCGCAAGAGAAAAAACTGTTTCAAATCCCGCAACAGCAGCTGTTTGGGCGAAAGATAAAAGCCTTGCACTGATTTTCGAGTTCGGTTAGGTTTTTTGCGCGTTCGCGTTGAGCGTGCGTGTCATTACCATCTCGTTTTCGGAAGGGGTTCTCCGTGCGTAAGTTGCTGCCTTTGCTGCTCACCGTTGCCGTTGCTCTCACTGCCTGCACCAAAAAAGGCGTGGAGAATCCTAATTTCCTTAACCTCGTGAACCCGCAAAAAATCAAAGGCATGGATCCGGCCGGAGCCCAGGACCAATATTCCTCGCTCGAGATCATGCGCGTATTCGAAGGCCTGGTTCAATATCACCCCTTGAAGCGCCCCTACGTGCTCGAGCCTTTGCTGGCCGAGTCGATGCCGGTGATCGCGAAAAACGGCCTCGTCTATACCTTCAAGATCAAAAAGGGCGTGCTGTTTCACGATGATGCCGCTTTCCCCAACGGCAAGGGCCGCGAAGTAAAGGCCAGTGATTTCGTTTATAGCTTCAAGCGCCTCGCCGATCCAAAAGTGCAGTCCACGGGCTGGTGGCTCTTCGAGAACCGCATCAAAGGCCTCGACGAATGGCACGATAAGCTCGCAAAAGCGGGAACCGCCGCCAACTACGACGATCCGATCGAAGGCCTGAAAGCCCTCGACGACTATACCCTGCAGATCGAGCTCAAGGGCCCATACCCGCAGCTGCTTTACGCGCTCGCCATGCCCTATACCGTGGTGGTAGCCAAAGAAGCGGTGGATAAATACGGCGCCGAGATCATCAACCACGCCGTGGGCACCGGCCCCTTCGTGCTCGAAACCTATAAGCCCAATGAGATCCTCGTCTACAAAAAGAACCCCAACTACTGGGAAGCCGTCTATCCTTCCGAAGGGGAAGCGGGAGACAAGGAGGCGGGCTTGCTTGCCGATGCCGGCAAAAAAATTCCCTTCGCCGACGGGATCAACGTGCGCGTGATCACCGAAGACCAGCCGCGCTGGCTGCATTTCATGAAGGGCGATATCGATATCGGTGGCGTGCCCAAAGATAATTTCAAGACCGCCATTCTGCCGAAAGATCCGTCCAAACCGATCGCGCTCGATAATATGAAGCTTTCCGACGAGCTCGCCGCCAAGGGAGCGGAGCTCAATACGGCCGTGGCGATGGATTTCACCTATACGGCGTTCAATATGGAATCCACCGAGATTCCCCAGTTCAAGGACAAGCGCGTGCGCCAGGCGATCTCGCTCGCCCTCGAAGAAAAAGAAGCCATCCAAACTTTCTTCAACGGCATGGCCACCGAATCCCAGACCCCGGTTCCTCCCGGCGTGAACGGCTACGATCCCGGATTCAAGAACCCTTACCGCACCGGCAATTTGGAATTGGCCAAGAAGCTATTGGCCGATGCCGGTTACCCGGAAGGGAAGGGTTTCCCCGAGATTCCCTACGATTCCATCGCCGACGCTACCAGCCGCCAGATGTTCGAGTATTTCTCCAAGCAGGTGGGCCGCCTGGGCATCAAGCTCAAGCTCGTGGCCAATACTTGGCCCGCCATGCTCCAGCGCATCCAGAACCGCCAGGCCCAGCTTTGGGGGATCGCGTGGGGTGCCGATTATCCCGACGCCGAGAACTTCCTCCAGCTTTTCTACGGCCCGAACGCCCAGCCCGGGGGCATGAACAGCTCCTACTATAAGAATAAAGAGTTCGACGCCCTCTTCGTGAAGGCGCGTGCCATGCAGGACAGCCCGGCCCGCACCGAGCTCTATAAAAAACTAGGGCGCATGGTAGCCGAAGATTGCCCGGTGATCCTTGGTTTGCACCGCCTCGTGGTTTCGCTGCGCCAGCCTTGGATCCTGAACTCCAAGTACGACGAATTCGCCTATAACCGCGCCAAGTACCTGCGCGTGGATCTTGAGACGAAGAAAAAATACGGAAAGTAAGCTTCTATGCTGAGCTACATTGTTCGCCGTGTGATCTACATGATCCCGATTCTTTTCGGGATCACGCTCGTTACCTTTCTGCTGTTTAACGTGGCGGGGGGCGATCCCGTGCTGCTGATGGTGGGCAAGCACGCCACGCCGGAATCCATCGCAAGCCTCCGCCATGAGCTAGGCCTCGATCAGCCGCTCTGGCGCCAGTACCTCGAGTTCGTGAACCAGATCATCCATTTCGATTTCGGCCGCTCTTATTCGTCCAAGCGCGAAGTATTTCAGATGATCCGCGAAGCCGCGCCGGTGTCCTTCGTGGTGGCCATGCCCGCGTTCGTGATCTCGATCTGCCTGGCGATCTCGATGTCGCTCTTCGTGGCCTTCTGGCGCGGCACCTGGGTGGACCGTGGCCTCGTGGTGGCGAGCGTGCTGCTGATCTCGGTGCCCTCGCTGGCCTACGTGCTTTTCGGCCAGTACTACCTGGCCTATAAATGGGAATTATTTCCCATATCCGGCTTTTCTTTCGGTTTCCCCGAAGTGGTCACCTATATCGCGCTGCCCGTGATTATTTTGCTCTTCCTCACGATCGGGAACGAGCTTCGCTTCTACCGCACCGTGATGCTCGACGAAATTAGCCAGGATTATATCCGCACCGCCCGCGCCAAGGGACTCAGCGAACGCGTGGTGATGTTCAAGCACGTGCTCAAGAACGCCATGATCCCGATCATCACGAACATCGTGATCGAGATTCCTTTCCTGATCGTCGGCTCCCTGATCATCGAAAGTTTTTTTGCGATCCCCGGCATGGGCTTCCAGCTCATCGACGCCCTAAACAACGCCGATTTTCCGGTGATCAAGGCCAACGTGGTGATCTTCTCTTTGTTGTATATGGTGTTTAACCTCCTGACCGATATCCTCTACTCCTTAGTGGATCCACGGGTTTCGCTGGGCTAGGGCGCTTACTATGAGCAAGATCGAACCCTCTATTCAGACTCATACCCTCGGCACCCCGCTGGAGATGCCGCGCCCGAAGGTGGCGAAGGGACGTTCCCTATGGGCCGACGCCTGGATGCGCATGCGCCGCGACCGGCTCGCCATGGTTTGCCTCGGGATCGTTATCTTCTACGCCGTGGTGGCTATTTTGGTGGCGTTGAATTTGATTGCCACGAAGTGGGGCCAGACCGTCGGCATAGAATACCAGCCACCGAGCCTCGAGCGCTGGGAGCTTTGGTTCGGCGCCGATATCTTCGGCCGCTCCGTTCTGCTCAAGACCGTATACGGCTGCTATATTTCCATGACGGTAGGTTTCGCTTCGGCCCTGATTTCGATTCCGATCGGGGTCAGTCTCGGCGCCCTGGCCGGCTACTTTGGAAAATGGGTGGACGAGCTCATTACCTGGTTCTACACCACGATTTCCAATATCCCTTCGATCCTCCTCATCCTCTCGATGTCCTTCGTATTGGGGAAGGGGCTCGCCATTATCTGCCTTGTGCTCGGCACCACTAGCTGGCCGGGCGTATGCCGCTTGATCCGGGGCGAGTTCATGAAGCATAAAGAACGGGAATACGTGCAGGCGGCGCGCAGCCTCGGCGCCGGCAATTCCCGCCGGATTTTCATCCATATCCTTCCCAACGTGAGCCACTTGATCATCATCAACTTCTCTTTCCTGTTCGTGGCCGCCATCAAAACGGAAGTAATTCTCTCGTATTTGGGCATGGGCGTGCAGGGCGTGCCGAGCTGGGGTACGATGATTGACGAAGCGAAGCTGGAGCTTGCGCGGGGCGTTTGGTGGCAGCTAGCCGCCGCCTCGGGCGCCATGCTGATCGTGGTATTGGCGCTGAACATCCTCATCGATGCTCTCCGCGATGCCCTGGATCCAAAGTTGAAGTAGGCCAGGAAAATAGACGTATGGAACAACAACCGGTACTCGAAGTAAAAAATCTCCGCACCGCGTTTCGCACGGAAAACGGCGAGCTCATCGCCGTCGACGACGTTTCGTTCTCGGTTAAGCCCGGCCAGACCGTCGGCATCGTGGGCGAATCGGGTTGCGGTAAATCCGTGACCTCGCTTTCCATCATGGGCCTTATCCCGAGCCCTCCCGGCCGCATCGCCGGCGGACAAATCCTGTTCAAGGGCAAAGATCTCGTAAAGCTCCCGGCCGGGGAAATGCGCAAGATCCGCGGCAACGATATTTCGATGATTTTCCAGGAACCGATGACGAGCCTGAACCCCGTGTTCACGATCGGCAATCAAATCATGGAGGCCATCCAGCTTCACCAGAAGCTCAATAAAAAAGATGCCCGCGCCAAAGCCATCGAGATGCTCAAGCTCGTGGGCATTCCCGCTCCCGAGAGCCGCGTAGACGATTACCCTCACCAGCTTTCGGGCGGCATGCGCCAGCGCGTGATGATCGCCATGGCCCTCAGCTGCAATCCCGAAGTTCTGATCGCCGACGAGCCCACCACCGCGCTCGACGTTACGATCCAGGCCCAGATCCTGGAATTGATTAAGAGCCTGCGCGAGAAATTAAACATGGCCGTGGTGCTCATTACCCACGACCTCGGCGTCGTGGCCGAAACCTGCGATCACGTGGTGGTGATGTACGCCGGCCGCGTGGTGGAGCAGGGCACCGCCGAAGATATTTTCTACCGCCCTTCGCATCCCTATACCAAGGGGCTGCTCAACTCGATTCCGTCCCACGCCAAAGAAGCCGTGAAGCGCACGCGCCTCGAGACCATTCCCGGCCTCGTGCCGAACTTACTCTATCTTCCCAAGGGCTGCCGCTTTCAGGACCGCTGCAAGCGCCGGCAGGAAATGGGCAATCCCGCCCAGTGCGTGACCGCCGATCCTCCGCTCGATCCCGTAGGCCCCGGGCATAAAGCCGCCTGCTATTTCCCGTACGCGGAAGAGAAGGGGAGCGTCTAATGCAGCCAACCATCGTGAATCCAAACGACGGCCTCCTCGTGGTAAATAATTTGGTCAAGAAGTTCCCCATCAAGGGCGGGCTCCTCGGCCGTGAAGTGGCCGCCGTGCAAGCCATCCAGGGCGTGAGCTTCGCCATCAAGCGCGGGGAAACCCTCGGCCTCGTGGGCGAATCCGGCTGCGGGAAATCCACCCTCGGCCGCTGCATCCTCCGCCTCATCGAGCCCACCTCGGGCGACGTTTACTTCAACGGGCAAAACGTGCTCGGTTTTGGCGCCGAAGAGCTCCGCCTCATCCGCCGCAAGATGCAGATCATTTTCCAGGATCCCTTCGCCTCGCTGAACCCGCGCATGACGGTGGGTAATATCATCGCCGAGCCCATCAAGATCCACGGCCTCGCCAAAGGCGCCGAAGTGAATAAGCGCGTGCTGAAGCTCCTCGAGCTCTGCGGCCTCCGCGCCGAAGCCGTGAACCGCTACCCCCATGAATTCTCCGGCGGCCAGCGCCAGCGCATCTGCATCGCGCGCGCCCTCGCCGTGGAGCCCGAATTCATCGTGTGCGACGAGCCCGTTTCCGCGCTCGACGTTTCCATTCAGGCCCAGATCATCAACCTCCTGCAGGATTTGCAGAAGGAGCTGAAGCTTACCTACCTCTTCATCGCCCACGACCTCAAAGTGGTGGAGCATATCTCTACCCGGGTGGCCGTGATGTATTTGGGCAAAGTGGTGGAGATCGCCACCGCCGCGGACCTTTACAAAGATCCCAAGCATCCTTATACCCGCGCGCTCTTTTCCGCGATCCCCATGCCGGATCCCAAGGGCCGCCCCCAGCGCATCCTGCTCCAGGGCGATGTGCCGAGCCCCATCAACGTGCCGCCCGGATGCCCGTTCCATCCGCGCTGCCCGATGGCCCGCGAAAATTGCAAAACCGACGTTCCACGCCTCGAGGAGAAAGTAAGCAACCACTACGCGGCTTGCCACTATTCTCATTTGGTGGCGAAAGAGCTCGGCACGCTATAACTATTTTCTGTTTGCTCACATGGTGGAATTGGTAGACACGCTAGCCTTAGGAGCTAGTGCCGCAAGGTGTGGGGGTTCGAGTCCCTCTGTGAGCACCACTCAAACGAATAGAATTGCCCAAATCCATCGTTGCCTTCGCTCGCGCCCCGTTCCGACGGGCAGTAGCCCGTCTCACGGCTGCGCTCTCTCGTCGCCTCGACTTTGGGCAATTCTATTCGTTTGAGACTTGGTATTTTCGGGACTCGAACGCGGAGGAGCGACCTGCGCTGAATCGCAAGGCGATTTAGCGCGGGGAAGAAAAGCAGGAGGCTTTTCTTAGCGACGTAGGGGAGCCCACGCAAGGAGAGTCAGGAGACTCGACTGTAGTGGGGCGAGTCCCTCTGTGAGCACCACTCAGAAATCCGAAAATCCCCAAATCCTTCGTCGCTCTCCTCAACTTTGGAGATTTGGGGATTTCTGAGACTCGGTTCGCTGAAATTCGAACGCGAGCAAAAGACCGGAGACCGCCGCCTTCCACCGTGTAAGAAAAATTGCGCCGCATCGAGTTTAATGCGTGCGGTCTTTTCTTCGTTTCTTTAGAAAAAACACCAGCCACTCTGCCTAGCGAGAAATCATCATTTCTCACGGGAAAAAAAGTAAATTTTTTTCGGTATATTTCTCGCCGCATTAGTTGCAATGCAGCCAGTTCGGACGAATATTAAATCTCTTTTAGCCTCCAAAAAAGATATTGCCGGATTAGTTTATTTTGTGTTCCTATCTGAGGATCGTTTAGCGAGTAGTGAAGAGATACCTTTTGCCGTTCAGGTGATTGACGATCCAAGCATTGTACGGTTTCAGATATTTAAAAATGGTATAAAAGTTTACTCAGAGTCAGTAATTTATCGGATTCTTCGTACTGCTATTAAAAATCTTCCTGAGCGTGCGTTTACGAATAATGGACCTGCGCGACGTGAGACGATGCTCGCAAATCTTGATTTAGCCAAACAAAATCTTGATAAGAATCAGTGGGACGTTGCTTATAAGCAACTAAATGAGCTCAAAAAATATATCCGGAATAATACAGTTCAAACTTCTAAAATAGAGCCTTTAGAGTACGAGCAAGAACAAGTTTTATCTGAATTTAATCTCGGTGAAATAAAGGCCGTTCTTGCCGGAATTTTGCTAAATCAAAGAAAAAAATTATTCGGTCTTTCTGCAAATAAGCAAAATTTTTCTGTTGGAGAGAGGGTAAACTTAAGCGCGCGAGTACTTTCTAGTTTGACTAATCCGGAGCAAGAATATTTTTTGGAATCATACTTTGATGGATCGCCCCTAAAAATTGAAGCGGTTAGTTCTGGGATTTATGGGGCTAAAAGTATTCCACTTTCGCTGGGAAGCCATATTTGGGAAGTTCGCGCCTATGTGCAAAATTCCAGATGGGCAAAAAGTATAGAACAAGGAATAGTGGCATCTGAGGGCGAAGTGCTGGCAAATAATAAGAGACTGGAGCGCGAGACAGATCCTCAAGAAATTGGTATAATTACTGATAGGAACATAATGCTTTTAAATAGAATTCAAGATCTAAAAATTCAACTGAATGCTGGGAGGACTCTTGTATCCGTCGAAGCAATTAATCAAATTTTTGTTAACTAAGTCGGTTTTTTCCCTATTCATATTTCTTATCGTGAGTTCTTCTAGCCCAATTTGGGCGAAGGCTGAAGAGATTCCTGGAACAGGGAAAGATTTTTTAAAGAGTACATTTGTTTTTGTGGGGCGAGTTGATTCTTTAGATTTAAGTAAATTTGATGCATATGAGAGGGATCACAAGGTCACCGTAAGGGTAGGCAAAGTCTATCGGGGTGAGCCGGGTATTCAACTCACGGTTTATGTGAGAAATCGAGGTCCTAAGTTTATTCCAGAGATAGGAAAAGACTACTTATTTTCCATTAGAGGGAAGAGTGAACCGTACCGACAAAGTTTCCCGTTACCCGTTATTGATGCTGTAAGAGATATTGAAATTTTTGATGAAGTAACAAAAACGCCAGGTACGGACGAGGAGCTTGGTCGGCGGTTTATAGAAGTTAGAAAGCGCCAAGCGGAAGAGCGGAAAAAAGAATGCGAAAAAATGAAGAGTAGCGAAAAAAGGGCTTGCCTAGAATCAATTCCCGGTTTGCTTCGCCTATAACTAAACCGATGAGAGTATAACAAATTTTGACGGTAGCCCCAGAAACTAAGCCAAAATTCATGTAAGAAGCGGCGCTCCAAGCGGCCTTCTCCTGATACGAAAAAAGGAGGAGGAATGAATGCCCAGAAAGAATTTTTCGGAAGAGCAGATCGTGCGGACGCTTCGCGAAGCGGAGTCAGGTACTCCGATCAAAGAGGTTTGTCGCAAGCTAGGAATTACGGAAGTCACTTTTCATCGCTGGAAGAAGAAATTTCATGGGATGGATGTTTCCGAGCTTCGGCGCATGCGCCAGGTGGAAGAAGAGAACCGAAAATTAAAAGCGATCGTGGCAGATCTAATGCTCGACAAGCAGATGCTTCAAGAGGTCTTGAGAAAAAAGTTCTAACGCCCGCTAAGAGGAGAAAGATAGTTGAATTCCTTCTCCATGCCTTTAATACGAGCCAAAGGCGCGCCTGCGGGCTCGCGCAAATAGATCGCTCAGGCCACCGCTATCGGTCGGTAAGAAAAGATGAGTCGGATCTAAAAATCAAGATACGAGATTTAGCAGAAGCACGTCCAAGATACGGATATCGGAGAATTCATGTGCTGATGGCAAGGCAAGGCATCAAAATGAATTTAAAAAGACTTCGAAGGCTATATAAAGAAGAAGGCCTCTGCGTGAAGACTAAGCGCCGCAAGAAAATCTCTGCAGCAAAGCGCGTGAAACCCGAACAACCAACAGCTCCAAACGAATGCTGGAGCATGGACTTTGTGCATGATCAGACAATTGATGGAAAGAAATTTCGGATTTTAACGATAGTAGATAGCTTTAGCAGAGTTAGCCCCCGGCTCGAGGCGAGGGCTGGGTGGACTTCGAGCGCAGTAACGGAAGTGTTGTCGGCTCTGGCGAAGCTAGGATCGAAGCCCGCGACGCTGATTGTGGATAACGGAACGGAGTTCGCCTCAAAGGAATTAGACCGCTGGGCATTTGAAAATAGCGTGAAAATCCACTTCATCCGACCTGGTAAGCCGACGGAAAACGCATTTATCGACAGCTTTAACGGAAGGCTTCGGGATGAATGCTTAAACGCAAATACGTTTTTAAGTTTAGACGAGGCAAAAGAGGTTATCGAAAATTGGAGAATCGAATACAATAATTGGAGGCCACATCGTTCGCTAGGAAATCTTGCGCCGGCGGAGTGGTTGGAAAAAATATCCCAGAAGAAGGCTGTTTGAGGCCCGAAAACTAACATTGGTTTTGGTAGAGTTTTGGGGAGCCGGTCAAAATCGCACTGTTGTTGGTAGTCTTATTAATGTCGATTTAATCGTAAACTAGCAGGGAACAACGAATGAAATTTTTAGCTCCACTAATTTGTGCGATTTGGCTGGTTTTTTCTAACACTGCATTTGGATTAACTTGCACATTTCCTATGCCCACTCTTGAAGAGCGCTTTAAAAGCGCCGATTTTATTTTTGTGGGCGTTCCTACCGAAGATGTAGACACAACAGATAAGACCCCTGAGTTTAGTAGAAAAGTTAAAGTAAAAGTCACGATTATTTTAAAAGGCAAAGGCAAGTCAGGCAGTATGGTTGATGTTTTCTATCGTAAGCCTAAAGATTCTTTTGATGTTTGTAATCCCGATACTGGCAATAGCATGCGAGGAGCAGCAAAGAATAAGTCTGAAATTCTTTTCTATGCAAAAAAATTGAACAATAGGAATTATACTTCTCAAGCGATGGGCGGTGGGAATATTAAATTTAGTGATGTCGGGGAAGAACTTAAAAAGCTGAAAAGCATTAAGCCATAGCCGTTAGTTTATCGGTCACTTAAGAATAATGAATGAAATTTTTAGCTCCATTTGACGTTGGTGGGTGAAACTGTACCAAAGTAAATGTTCGAAGCGGCGTGACAAAGTCTTCTTTTCTTGAAAAAAAGAAAGGCAAGATATGAAGCGCAAAAGATTCACCGAAGAGTAAATTGTGAGCACCACATCAACCGACTACGCCGCTGGAATTTACTAGAGAAGCCGTGCTTCAAGTAATCGATTCTGTTTTAGCGAAACGGCAAGCCTTGATGGAAATAATTCCAAATCCGCGAAATGCTTTTATTGAAGTCGCTCTGGATAAATATTCTTATGCAACGGGTGAACGATCGCAACTCGTTGCGCACGCAATTAATTTTCCTGAGAACCAAGAGCTTGAATTCGTTGTTTCCCTTAAGCTTGACGGTCAGTCGCAAAAGACGTTAGAAGACGCACCCGGTAGTCGGTGGCGAGCAAACTCTATACGCTTAAGCCCGGGCATACATAATTGGCGTGCTCACACGTATATTCGGAATAAACGTGCGGCAAGTGGGTTTACGGCGGCCATTAACGAAGAAGAAGCTAGGAAAAATGCTTACGAACGGCAGCTAAAATTAGAGACTGATCCGGAAGAAATAGAGCGACTTAACGCTTTGATCGCGGATACAATTAATAGAATTCAGTTGCTGAATGAAAAGCTTGTTTCGTTGCAGCGTGAAGTAGGAACCTTTATGGAGATTCCAGTATGGGTAGAATAACGGTATTTCTTTGCATTTCATTGATTTTCTCTGGTTTGGCTCTTGCCACAACGGGAGAAATTCCGGTGATGCCCCTTAAAGACAGGCTTGAGAAGTCCGACGACATCTTTATTGGCAAAGTAAAGAAAGTCGAGAAATTGTCTTCGCTAAAAGCAGATGGTTCGGATATGCGCGCCGAGATCGAAGTGATTAAAAGCTTCAAGGGAAAAAAGAAAAACCCACAGGTCGTATATTTTTATAGTACCCGTAGTGGCAATGAAAAGGATGCTCCCGTTTCAATTGAGAATGTTGGATCTTTCTTTATTATTTTCACTAATGGATCTTTAGGGGGGCGTGTAAATACCGAGAGCGGTTCAACTCTTATTCCACCTTTCCCTGATGCTGCTGGAGAATTTAGTAGCTCTCTGCGATGTGCCATCTCGGCATTAGAGGCGTATTCACAGAAAAAAAGCATGGATGAGGTTTTAGAGATTTCCTACTGTTACAAAAAGAAGAAGCGGCCGTAGTGACTAAAGTG
This sequence comes from Bacteriovoracia bacterium, assembly GCA_050246755.1. Classification (GTDB taxonomy): domain Bacteria; phylum Bdellovibrionota; class UBA1018; order CAIPTA01; family CAIPTA01; genus JAKFYM01. Next base: position 32,506 of record JBFWVL010000001.1, on the reverse strand, counting down.
GGCGTAGGCCTTTTATTAATAGTTTCCAGTCTCGCTTTTGCCACAACGGGCGAAGTACCGGTTATGTCTCTTAAAGATAGTCTCGAAAAATCCGACAATATTTTTGTTGGAAAGGTAAAGCAAGTAGAAAGGCTACCTTCTGTAAATGGGAATGGAGCAGATACGCGTGTAGAGTTTGAGGTAGTTAGAAGTTTTAAGGGAGAAAAAAACAATCAACGCTTTGCCTACTTTCATAGCAAGCGTAATGGAAATAAAAAGGATGCACCTTCGAGCATAGAAAATGTAGGCTCGTTTCTTATAATGTTCCTCATGAACTCTTCGGGAAACTTGGCCAACGTTGAAAGTGGATCTTTCGGTATATTGCCTTATCCAGATCGTATTAAAGGCGAGTCGTCTTATATTCGCTGTAGAATTTCTGCAATCGAAGCATATTCTCAAGGAAAGAGCATGGACGAGGTTTTAGAGATTGCTCAATGCTCCAAGAAAAAGAAGCGGCCATAGTGATAAAAATGAGGGCAGTTCTTTTAGGTCTTCTGTTGTTTTCGTCCTGACCATCCCCCTTGTTCCTAGCCACTTATTAGCTCTAGACCGGGGCTTTGGTTGGCGTGTTTAGCACGCATTGTTCGTTCTGCAAATTCATTCGGCGTAAGGCCTCGCAAACTTGAGTGTGGCCGCTGTGATTCGTATTCATTCTTCCATCCTCGCGCAAAAATCCTTGCCGCATCCACGTTCACGAATACATTTCGATCGAGGCATTCGGCGCGAAATCTCCCGTTGAACGATTCGATGAAGCCGTTTTGGTAAGGCTTGCCCGGTTCGATGAAGGGAAGGCGAACCTGGTTACTCGTAGTCCATTCTTGAAGCGCTTTGGAGCGAAACTCGGGCCCATTGTCCACGACCAAGATTTTCGGCTTGCGGTTTTGCAGCTTAAGCCGCTCGAGAACTCCCACTACGTCGGTTCCTTTGATGGATTTGGCAGCGTAAAGATCGGGCACAGTTCGCGTAGCGTGATCCACCATCGTGAGAAACTTCAGCTGCTGATTATTGGCCAGGCGATCGTGCACAAAATCCATCGACCAAACGTATTCTTGATCCATCGCGGGCGGAAGCGCCAGGCGCAATTGCCGCCACTTTTTTCGCTTCCGCTTTCTCCTGAGTGAAAGGCCTTCTTCCCTATAGATTTTCTCCGTGCGCTTGTGATTGATCGGGTACGGCCACTCGCGCCTTACGAGATAAAAAAGCATTGGGTGGCCGTAAACCGGATTCTGTGCCGCGAGCTCACGCATTCGCTGGCGCAGCTTCACGTTGCGATCAGGTTGCGGCGTGTAGTGCCAGGTGAAGCGATTGATCTCAAAAATCCGGCAGGCCCGTCGATGTTTCAGCCCGAACCGCTCAATCGCGGCACGGGCCAAGGTTTTTCTTTCAGAAGGCCTTCTTACTTTTTTCCAAGCGCGTCCTTTAAAACCGTGATGTCGAGGGCCTGATCGGCCACCAGGCGCTTCAAACGCGCGTTCTCGCTTTCGAGATCACGCAGGCGCTTGGCTTCCTTCACATCCATGCCGGAAAATTTCCTGCGCCACGAATAAAATGTGTAGCTTGAGATTTTATTTTCCCGGCAGATCTCGGCCGTACTTTTCCCGCTGCGGCTTGGCCAAGAATTCTTACGATGTCCTCTTCTTTGAAATTCGACTTCTTCATTTGCTCTACTCCCAGGTCTCCCGGCCTTACGGCCGGGCGTGTTATACCCGGTTTTTTAGAGCTTTCAAATGGCTAGGTTTTTGGGAGGATGGTCAGCATGACGGAAGAAAATTCAGAATTTTAAATATCATCGACGAATACTCACGAGAATGTTTGGCCTCGATCGTAGCGAGAAGAATTCGTTCGGGAGATGTGATTCAGGCGCTGGCCGATTTATTTCTAAAGCGAGGAGTCCCAAAGCATATTCGTTCTGATAACGGCCCTGAATTTGTGGCAACGAAATTGCGTTGGTGGCTGAAGGCGTTGGATGTAAAGCCACTATTTATTTTTCCGGGAAGCCCGTGGGAGAATGGTTATTGCGAGTCATTTAACGGGAAGATGCGCTATGAGTTTTTGAACGGAGAAATCTTCTTCTCGCTACTGGAGGCGAAGGTTATAATTGAACAATGGAGAAGGCATTACAATACGAAGAGGCCGCACAGCGCGCTTGGCTACAGGCCACCGGCCCCTTTAGCTTTCGAGCAAGATTTCCGAAGAGTTTTGGCCGCAGTTAAACTCTAGGAGTGGTACAAAAACTCCCGGCTGGTCAGCATAGCTCCCAAATAAAAAATCAAATAGGTAAGAATTTAGTTTGCAAAAAATGCGATTACTGTTTTAGCGTGACTGTGGTTGATATAAATTTTAGTGTAACGGAAAAGTACTTGCAGCTAGTGGACGACGGCCATTAGCCTTCTCGTATTGTATATTTAAGGCTGATTGGATTCGGCCCTTAGAGGACCACGGATGCGTTTTTCTCGCTGCGATTTCTACTCCAATTCCACCAGTGTAAAGTTTGTGACTTCGATGCAGAAGCATATTTTACTAATGCTGCCAGCGCTCGTGACGCTGAGCGTCGGCATGGCATCTCCCAATGCCGCTTTCTCTGCATCAAAGCAGAAAAAGGAATCGCTACCTGTCGCAGCTTGCCCGGACACACAATCACTGTCTGGAAAATTTCCTAATTACTTCTGGAAAGTTAAAGAGCCTACACCAGATAGCGCTCTAACCGAATCTGCGACGCTGTCACCTAAGGGTGCAAGCTACGGTGCCAAGGTAAAATTTCCAAAATCGTGGAAAGTAGTCCCTTCGGATGAAGAGGAAGAATATCCCGATAACACCTTAAATTTAATGCCAGTTACAGATGCTTGCAAAGTTGCGGGTAAACCGGGCTCTGAGGTGGGTGGAGAATGGTGCAGTAAAATCATAATTCGTGTGAGACCGAATAAAGAAGGCGATTGGTCTAAATATACCGGCAAAGAGCCTAACGTGGACCATGTTGAATTGGGTGTTCGTTATCGAAGGATCCCATTTGCTTTTGGCGAAAATTCGATGCTGTCCGGAATTCAGTTTTCTGTGCGCGCTCTTATTCAAAGTTTTCCGGATACTTGCATGTTTCAGCATGAAGCTGTTTCCATCAGCGGAGGACTTCGAATGGTGGTGGTTTCGACTAACGTAGTTAAAGCTAGTCCTGGCGTACTTTCTAAACACGATGGGCAAACGGCTAGTGAAGCGGCTGCAATCATTAACTCAATTCAATTTATACGATAAAAGGAACTACCAATGAAATTACAGCTAAAGCTGCTTACGGTATCGTTTTGCCTAATCTCGCAAATTTTCTTAATCAGTCAAGCTTTCGCCAGGGCTCCAAAAGAATTCACTAATGGGCTCTGGCTCCAAAATCACTTTATTGGCAGCCTGGAATTTGAACTCAACTCCAAAGGGGAGATGGCTATTTGCCACGGCTCGCGCCCATGGTTCATTGACAAAGACGGCGTCGAGCAAGATCTCAGGAGTACCGTTGGCGCTTCTGCAGATTTTTGTAGAGGCTTCCGCCTAAGTGATTCAGGCAACATATACTTTTTGGGCACCTACGAAGGTAGCGGTCCGAACCCAGGGGGTGGAGGCAAGGGACTGTTTGTTTATGACACCGTCGATAAGGTATTGGTTCAGGGACCCTATGACAATCAATTTGGGATATCTGGAAGACTAATAGACGCTGCCGCAAATAATAACGAACAAATGGCTTTCCTTGTCCAGGATCAAACCGCGCATTCACTTAAAATTTTCCGCACCCGCTAAGGTTGTGATCTTAGGCATTGTTAGTAAATTTAAGGGGGTCTAGAGTGAGCGATTCTGAAATTAGGGCGCTTAAGCGTCAAATTAACGAATTGGAGGCAAGAATTGAACAACTCGAGGCCGCTATGGTGCATGTAAGCAAGGGGCTGGCTCACTTGCCGCCAGATGTGCTTAGGCATTTGAGTCAGTACGTTACCAGATTAAGAAGGCTTTTTCGGTAAGGCTATAATTAAAAAACCTAAGCCAAAAGGCTTGGAGTTTTTTTATTTCCCCACCCGCACCCGTTTCGCGTCAAACGAAACACTTTGTTTCGGAGCGCATTGACTTATTTCTTACCGCTCCCGATAGTTATTGCATGGGCGAGAAAACAACGATCACCGAGATCTTGAGGCAGCACCTGGCGGATTGCCAGGCGGCGAATCCCGGGTATTCCTTGCGGGCCATGGCCCGGGATCTGAGCGTGAGCCCCGCTTCGCTGAGCCTCACGATTGCCGGCAAGCGCCAGCTCTCGCGCAAAAATCTCGAGCTGGTGGCCGCAAAGCTCGGGCTTTCCCCGATGGAAGTGGAGAAGCTCCGCTGGGATTCGCCCCGCGTGAGCGACGATCAGGCCCGCCCGCGGCTGCTTAGGGAAGATGAATTTCGCTTGATCGCCGACTGGTATTATTTCGCGATCCTAAATTTGGCGAAAATTTCCAATAAGGCCGAACCGGCCTGGATCTCGAAGCGGCTAGGGATTCCGGTGATCGTGGCCGCTACGGCCTTGGAGCGGCTGGTAAGGATGGAGTTGCTGGAAGTGTCTCGGGGGCGCTTACGGCGTACTTCGAAGCCTTTGAGCACCACGAACGATATTCCCTCGAACGCGATCCGTAACCACCACCGGCAGAACCTAAAGCGCGCGGAGCTGGCATTGGAAAATGTGGCCGTGGAGCGGCGGGAGTTTTTTACCAAGACGGCGGCCGTGAACACGAAGAACTTGCCCAAGGCGAAGGCGGCGATCCGGCGCTTTCAGGACGAGCTGATCGGCCTGCTCGAAAACGGCGACGCCGACGAAGTGTATACGCTCGGCATTCAGTTGTTCCCGGTGATTTTAGAAAATAAAGATTCCAAAGGAGCGCAAAAATGAAACTATTCTTTTGCTTACTATTGCTAGCAAGCTTTGAGGCGCGTGCGGGATTGGCGCCGTTGCAGGCCGGAGGAGATGGAGTCGGGAATGGCGGAGACGCCCTGGTCTGCGCCGATGGCAGCGTGGAGATGCTCGATCTCTACGAAGCGCGCGTGCTGCGCGGGCTTGAGTTCGACCAGTCTTTAACCGGAGCCACGGCCGAGGAGACGGCGAAAAATATTTTGGCGCGCATGGCAAAATTCGACCCTGTGTCCGCCAAAAATTATGGCAAGAAAGTGGATGCCTTCCGGGAGAATGCCGGTTTCGTGCCCGACGCGAATCTCGTGGACGTGCCCGATTCTAATCACATCGTGATTCCGAGAAACTGCGAGCTGCGGCAGGTGGCGATCCAGCGTAAACCGCAATTTCCCGAGGAGAGATTCTACCTGATCGACGCCACTATCTGGAATCGCATGTCGGTGCGCGACCAGGCTTCGCTGATGCTCCACGAGATCATTTATACCGACACGCTGGAGCGCGGCCAGGTGAATTCGATTCGTGCCCGGTACTTTAATTCTTACCTCAGCGCGGCGGCGCTGCTTCAGCTGAAGGAGCCCGAATATGCGGCGCTTCGGGGGAGGGCGGGATTGCAAAATTTCTGGACCTTTAGCTACCCGGAAAAATGGTTATTCGTGAAGGTAGACGATAATTTGGACGGAGTGGATCAGCCGGAAAGGGCGGAGTCCGTTTGCGGAAGTCTCGGCCTCAAAGTGGGGGAGTTTAAGAACGACAGCTTGATTCGGAGTAAGTACTGGCAGTTCGGAAACCCTATCGCGGTAGCGCTCGGGCCGGAGGCCATTATCTCGGCCTCTTATCGCGGCATGAATGGCCGTGGGAGAATGGTTATTCTCGGCGCGGAGTTTTCTACTAAGAGATTTAATCCCAGGAACGACAGCTTGAGTTCCGATTATACGATTTGTCAAAAATAGGGAGAATGGTATGAAATATTTTTTCTTGGGATTATTTTTTCTTTCTTCCGTAGCCAGTGCCGAACAGCTCACCTGTGTGGGCAGAGACGGCGAAGATGCCGAAGTGGTGGTGGAGGCTTTCTTCAGCAGCGACTTTAAAGAAATTTCGAATATAGATTTTACCTTGCGGCGGACTGATCCGGGAAATCGATTCAGCGTGTCGGCCCGGTTTTCCCCCGCGGAGTTTAAGGTTAAAAAGAATCACTCTTTGCGCCTTGCGGGCGAGCTCGATATCGAGGAAGACGAGAAAGACGTGGTGCTGGTAACGGCTACTTACGATAGAAAACAAGGCGTATACCGAGGTATCGGAAGCCTTAAGTCTACGAAAGAAACCGAGCCCGCGGAGCTGCCGATTACCTGTCGGCTGGAATAGGCGGGCTCGAGTTCCTACCTTGATTGGCTACCTTCCTGCTTTTAAGGTAAGCAGCGCGCTGGCCATGCAAGCGGGAGTGGTTTCCTGGCAAGTAGCCTGCATTGTGCTTTTTATCTCCGAAGCTACTCTAGCGAGTTACTCTTAGCGAGAGCACCCGGCACCAATCGTCTCCGCGCGTCGGCCCTTCGGCTTGAACGATCAGGCGCACGGAACGCTCGAACTGGGTTTGGGCTTTCACCTGAAGCGTGAGCGTATCGGGATTGCAGGTCTCGCCATCGCAGGAGCCGCGTTTCTGGCTCACCAGGCGGCCAGCAAGCAGAGAGCCGCGAGAGTGGTAATTGGGTTTTTCACGTATACCTCGTAGTTGGTGGTTCGTGTTCAGCCGAGGCGGAATATCTACCAGACGGCACGAAACAATAAATGAATAATTAATAAATTATTATTCAAAATAAGAATATATGGCTTTAACCGGTTTTTTGAGGATTTGTTTGTCCAGTACCGTCAAGGTACGCGCCCATTTCGTCGATACCAAAGCATAAAGGTTGCAGTAATATGAGTTTTCCGCCGCAAAACCGTCTAAGGAACGCCTTTCCGCTCATGAGGGTCGTTCTTGGTGCTTTTTTGCTCACGGCTGGAAATGTGGGTGCCACCGAATGCCCGAACTCAGCGGAGTTGCGTGCGCAGGTGCAGGCGTTCGTCGACCGCTTTCCCACCACGCCTTATTCTTGGCGCGGATTTTCCCGGCCCGTCAGTAACGGAAACCAGTATGCGAATTTTTCGTTTAGCACCGAGCTGAAAGATCTCGTCGACGATAAAGGCAATATGATTTTGTTCCGTAATATTGCGCGGCCTTATAAGCCTAGATTCGAAGGCGAATACGACCGTAATTATATCCACAGTGAGGGCGGGCTATACTCCTATTCGCTTTCCCCTTCCATCGTGAAAGATTGGGCCAATAACGAAGAGGGCAAGGTGAGATGCCCCGGCAGCCACCCAGACGGCAATTGCCTCATCGGCCAGAGCGCCGTGACGCTTATTGCGGTACAAAATCTGGGGCAGGATTTACGCTATAAAAATTACGAAGCGCGGATGCGAAAAGAATACGAGGGGCCCTTACGTCACGATCGTTTGTTCCCCGGCTTTCGTCCGGCCCTAAACGTTTATGACGAAGTTAAGGTGCCCATCTCTCAGGAAAATGTTCTGCTCAGTATAAGCCAAAGAAGATTTGCGGATATTCTCGATACGTTCGGCGGCCGCGGACGTACGTTCACCATCCAGGATTTTATGCGGAAAGTGCTGGATGATGCCTCCGTGCAATACCCAAACTGTAAAGCGCTGCTTGCGTTGCCGAAAGCGGGCTGCGCCGCGATGTATGGCCACTTGAAGCAGTAGGAAAAGAGAGCTTTCCTACCGCGCCAATACGCAGTTGCTCAGCTGCATCGCGCCGAAGGGGGCCGAAAACTCCCGTCCGCCGAGGTAGGACGCCATTTCCAGATATCCCTCTCCGGTGGAGAAGTTCACGTTCACGTCGAAGTAAATCTCGATATTTTTGCCGGGCTCCTGCATGGCGACTTTTTTCCATTGGATCACCCCGGTTTTGCGAATATTTTGCAGCTCGCTGTGCGCCCAAACAAAATATGTTTTCGATGGCTGCCCGGGAGTTTCGATCACGAGGTTCGTGCTATCAAACTCTTCTTCTTCCGGATCGTACCAGGTGATGTCGGAGAAGGTGAGGCGGCTCGCGCCGGAGCGGCACTCGGCCTTTTTCACTTCTTTTACTTTATCGTCGAAGTGTAGTCCGCCGCCGCCGCCGGCCAGGGCGCAGGCGGGCGCGATCAAAAGAAGCAGGATGAAGGCTTTCATGAAATCTCCTCGTAAGGGGCAATGGCCGCAATAAAAACTGTTTTTGCGTGATGCGTTATATCGTTGGGTGAAAGGGAAGTCAAGGCCAGTTTTCGCTAAGGAATCAGGGCTTTAGCGTAGCTAAATTTAGTCTGGGCGCGGCGTGTATCTCCTGCGCCAGCGCGCGGATTCTCGTCTCCATTTTATCCCGGATCCGGCGAAAGGCTTCCGGTTTACTTTCTTCGGGGTCACCGGCAGGATCGGGAAAGGGCCAGGTTAGGTGGTGCCGGGCCTTCACGCCCGCGGGGCAGGCTTCGTCGGCGCAGAGGGTGATGGCGTAGTCGAGCTGCGAGAGAAAGCTGGCGGGAATATCGCTGATGGGTTTTGAGTATTGATCGCGGATATCGATCCCTAGCTCTACCATGGCTTCGAGTGCCCAGGGGTGAAGGTAGCCGCAGGGTTTGGAGCCCATGCTTTGCACTTCCGCGGAGGAACCAAAAATACTTTTGGCCAAACCTTCCGCCATTTGCGAGCGCGCGGAATTGGCCACGCAGAGGAAAAGAATATTTATTTTGTTTCGTTCCACGCGCTGCTTTTATCAAGACCAGCGCGGAGCGCCAAATTAGGGTTTGGTTAGGGAAATAGCCGCATACAAATCGGATAGTTATCCACGCTCGGGCCGCGGACAATTTGTTTCGGCGGCGGCTTATGGCATGTGCATTGCTTTTCCACGAGCAAGCAATCCACTAACTAGCAAGGGTGCCCATGCATACCAAACTAAAGTTAAAACTATTTTCTAGGCAAACGATCGTGATCACCGGAGTCGCGATTTAAGGCTCGTTGCTGAAAGTTCCGAAAGCCGATGCGCACCAGCTCTTTGAAAATAATTTTTGGGGTTTTCTGTCCCAATAGTATCGGCACGTTTTTACCGGGAACCGTGATTTTCTCCTGGAACGCATGATGCAGCGGAGCGGCGCTAGTGGCGCGTTCACGCAGTAACCAAAGGGCACCTTCGGTTCTTGCCCATGATGCGAAGGAATAAGTATTTTTGTGCGTTGGTTTTAGCCAAATTCTTTTATCTATATGGCGAAATTTCGCGATACGAATATTCAGACGCAGCGAGCAAAATTATTTAAAAACAAAATCACAAATACTTTATTCAAAACTTAATTGTCGCTTGAGTTTCTTTTTCATTTCCTCTACGAATGGTGTGGGAAGCATTGGCGGCCATAACGAATGGCTGGAAAATATTTAGCAGCCGCGGGTGATGGGCCGGAGTATATTTGGAGAAGTCAGCTGATAATGATCAAGGGTGCGGAAGCGCTTTCAATCTGCCGCAAGATAAGGAAAAGCTCGCAGGATTATCAACGGCCGAGCTACTAAATTTTTCCCAGGAGCAAATATTACAAGCCTGGGAAAAACAGGTAAGGCAGGAAATTCCCTCGTTGCAGGACGTGGAAGCTTTTTCGTTGGTAAATGCGCTGCCGAAACTGATTAAGCGCATTTCTGCTTCCCTGGAAGGTTGTGAATACCAAGAAGATGGTCTTAACTTGCCTTCGCAAGAACACGCCAAGTGCCGCGCGCGGCTGGCCCATTACTCCGTGGAACAAATTTCCATCGAGTACCGCGTTCTTCGCAAAACTCTTTTTTCTATCTTGGAAGGTATCCGGCCTCTGAGTATTGCCGACCGGGACTGCATCCTCGATACGCTATCGGGAAGCCTCTCCGCCACTTATGCGGAGTTCTGCCGGCTGGAGCAGGCAAAAACCGACCAGTCCCGCCTCGAAGCCGAGAGCCTGAAGGAACGCTATGAAGACGTGGTGAATCACCTGAGCCATGCTATCGCCTGGATCTCGGACGCGGCGGAGCATCGCTTCATCTTCGTTTCGCGGCAGGCGGAAGCGATCCTCGGCTACCCCGTGCAAAAATGGCTGGCCGAGCCGCATTTTCTCGAGCTGCATTTGCATCCGGAGGATCGCACATTAACGTTCGAAGTTTTCGAAAAAGCCCGCCAGACGGGAAAAGAGCAAATTGCCGAGCACCGGGTGATCGCGGCCGACGGAAATATCATGTGGTTCCAAACCAGCGTGCAGGCGGAAATGGACGGGTGTAATAATGCGGTTTGTTTCCGGGGGCTATGTTTCGATATTACGAAACGGAAAAATACCGAGGCGGAAAACCTGCGCCTGCTGGCTCTTTCGAAAGTAGATTTAGAGCGGTTGCGGGAAGAGCGCGAAATCCGCGAGCGATTCGTGAACGCGCTTACGCACGATCTCCGCAATCCCTTGGCGGGCGTGCGCCTCACCGCCCAGATGCTGATGCGCGACGGAAATACGACCGTAAAGGAGAGGTCTGCCCGAATTCTTAAGATTATGGATCGAGTAGACCGTATGGTGAAAGATCTCCTCGACGCCAACCGCATCCGCGCCGGACAGCCTTTGCCGCTGAGGCTCGGCCGGGTAAATTTATGCCAGATTACCCAAGACGTGATTGCCGATTTCGTCGTGACCCACGGGCCGAGATTTGCCTTCAACGCGCCGAAGGAAGCGTTCGGGATATGGTCAGAAGAGGGGCTGCGGCGGATTTTAGAAAATTTAATCAGCAATGCGCTCAAGTATGGATCCAAGGCCACTCCCATCACGATAACCATCCATGGCAGTAGAGAAAAAATTGAATTGCTGGTGCATAACGAGGGAAATGAAATTTCTATGGAGGAGCAATTGCACTTGTTCGAGCTCTTTCACCGCGGAAAATCGGCCAGCTCTTGCCAGGAAACTGGCTGGGGGATCGGCTTGACGCTGGTGCGAGGTATAACGGCCGCGCTGGGAGGGACGGTGCGGGTTCATAGTAAGTTAGGAGACGGGACCACCTTCTCGGTGGAGTTGCCCCCGAACAGCTGCCCTTTCCAGGCCACGGGAAGTTCGGAAGCCTCGGCGAACTACTAATTAGTTATTGGAAGCCGATCGAGCCGCATCGATCGGCAGTATCACGATGAATTCGGCGCCTTCGCCGGGTGCGCTTTTTACGGTGATGCTTCCGCCATGGGCGTCCACGATCTGTTTCACGATATAGAGGCCGAGACCGAGACCAACGATGTCGGATTTGGCATTGACCCTTTCAAAGGGCTCGAAAATACGCAGTTGCGCCGCGGCCGGTATCCCTTCGCCGTGATCGCGCACCGAGATCGTAGCCGTTTTGTCCTCGGTGGAAAAGGTAATGTCTACCGGTTTCCCAGAAGCATACTTGGCGGCGTTGGAAAGGAGATTGGTGAAAACCTGCTCTAGACGATGCCGGTCCCATACCCCATGCAGGTTCGCGGCCGAATGGACGAAAACTTCGGTGCCCGTTTCTTTTAAGCTGGGGCCGAGGCGGCGCACCAGTTCTTCGAAGAACTCGGCGAGATTAATCTCGGAGAAGGTGAGACGGAAATTGTCGGAGGTGAGGCGGGAGATATCGAGCATATTATCCACGAGGAAGGCGAGTCGGTTCACCTGCTTTTCGTCGTCTTCGCAAAGCTTAGGAAGTTTTGCGGGCGCAAAATCGGAATAGTCGCCTTTGGCAAGGTGGCGCTTCCTCATCTGTGCCTGGAGCTTCAGCGAAGTGAGGGGAGTCTTTAGCTCATGCGAAGCGATCGAGAAAAATTGGTCGCGGGCCTTCACGGCCTCTTCCGCCCGGTGCATGGCGGCCGAAAGCTCGGTGGTGCGCTCGGCCACGCGCACTTCGAGCTGGGCATTGGCATTGCGAAGCGCATCCTCCGCTTTTTTTCGCTCCGTGAGATCGCGGGTGATCTTGGAGAAGCCCAGCAGAGTATTATTTTTATCGTAAACGGGCGTGATGATCACGTTGGCCCAAAAACGAGAGCCATCTTTTTTTATCCGCCAGCCCTCATCCGCGAAGCGGCCGGATTTAATGGCTTCCCGGAGCTCGAAGCCGGGCTTGCCGACGTCGAGATCTTCCTGCGGATAAAATTTGGAAAAATGCTCTCCTAAGATCTCGCTCTCGGAGTAACCCTTATTTCGTTCGGCGCCCTTATTCCAGGTGGCTACGTTCCCCTTTGGGTCGAGCATAAAGATCGCGTAGTCGGAAATGCCTTCCACCATTAGGCGAAAACGTTCTTCGCTTTCCCGCAGCTTGGCCTCGGCATTTTTCTTGGCGGTAAGATCTCGCGTAACTTTTCCGAATCCCAGCAGCACTCCTGCTTCATTTTTTAGGGCGGTGATCACCACGTTGGCCCAGAAGAGTTTGCCGTCTTTGCGCACGCGCCAGCCTTCTTCTTCGTACTTGCCCTTTTCAGTGGCTTCTTTGAGCTCGAACTCGGGGTGACGGCGATCGATATCTTCTTTTGGATAAAATACGGAAAAATGACGGCCGATCACTTCGTGCGGCAGGTAGCCTTTTAAGCGTTGGGCGCCGAGGTTCCAAGTAAGGATGACGCCCTTGGTATCGAGCGCAAAGATGGCGTAGTCTTCGACGGCGTCCACGAGCAAACGAAATACTTCGTTTGGTTCGGCCAAATCTTTTTGTTGCCGCTGAGGGGCGTGGCTCAATCCAGCTTTTACGTCGTGCTTTTCCATTTCTTACTTGGGAATTTCGCACTTATGACGAGCGGTATCAAGGGTATTTACGGCGGCCATTGACCCCGCTTAAATGCCGCAGCGAGGATTTACTCCTGGCACTTTGTGGTTTCGGGGTATTTCGCTAGGCTTAGAGTAATGAGTTCGGCATTAGGCAAATGGGAGCCATTTTCTTCCATGCCGCGTTTTACGAGCTCGAAATTTTTCTGGGCGTCGTAGTTTTTCCATTGGGAATCGGTCGCCGATAGATCCACGTAACGCACCGGCGTGAGGCAGGAAAAATCGACGTCGGCTAGCGGCAGGCTACGAACGGCTTGCCCGGCGGGCAGGAATTTAAAGGAAACGGATTTTCCCGAAAAATCGTAGACGATATTCCAGACCGATGTCTCTTGGGAGCGTACGGCGGAAAGCATCCGGAAGGCGTGCATTAAGCGTTCCCGGGGAGCCGCGATCGAAGAGAATTGCTTGCGCAGGTGGGAAAGGGTCACGAAGCGGTCTTCGCTGCGGTAGCTGCCTTCCGGAATCTCTTTTCGGCCACCGAAGCCAGAAAATCCTCTGCGGTATTTACGGGAAGAGGCGGAGGTGGAATTGGTGATTAAGGCGCCATCTTCGCCCCTGGTGATCACTAGTTTGCCGGCGATATTCTCGAATACGGCGCATTCTCCGCTCGCGTCGCAGGCGAGGTGGTGCACTTTGGCGAAAACGGGATTGGTGCGCAGCTTGTCGGCATTCTCCGCCATCTCTTTTACGGACGCGTACGTGTCCAAGTGATACTGGATCCACTGGCCTTCGTTGAGGCCAACGCGGGAATCTTCCGCCGGATATTCAGCGGAGTTCAGCCAAAGTACCTCGATGGCGAGGCCTTTTTCGTTCATGCCGCCGTTGGGAAGCTCGCGGCCGTACTGGTTGAAGGTGAGGCTGCCGTATTTGGAGATCCAGGAAAAATCGGTAGGGCGCGAAGGATCGAGCGACATCGCTTTCTTTTGTACGTTTCGCTTGTTCGTATAGATCAATCCCTGAGGCATCGACCAGTCGTAGCTTTTTCCCATCAAGATGGCGCCGCCGCCGCCGCTGCCGAAAGCGGAGCAAGCTTGGGCCGGAGACAAAGGGAGGCAGAAAAGCAGGAGGGCGAGGATCGAAGCGAAAAATAGTATTTTCATGACCACTTTTCGGCAAATAGCCGAGAAGGTTTGAAGAAATTTGTTCCTACCTGTTCGCGGCATTTTATCGAGGGGAAATAGAAAAAGCCCGGCTTTGGGCCGGGCTTTCTGCTTAAGGGAGCCGAAAACTATTTTTTGGGCACCGTGAGCTTAGCCTTAGCGGCAACCACCGCCTTGCCCTCTTTGAACCGGGATCCATAGCGCAGTACCTCGCCGCTGAGGGCGATCACTTTGCCGGGATTGAGATTGGCCAGTTCCTCGGCCGCGAGGCCGAAGTCGTTGGCGAGGGAGAACAAGATATCGCCATCTTTTTCTACTTTCACTTGCGCGCGGTTGAAGGTTTTCTCCACTAGCAAGCGTCCCGTTTTTCCTTCCTGCACGAAGATGCCGAGGCGGTATTCCGTGGAAACCTCATCGATCACTTTCGTATTGTCGCGGAAGCTGACCACGATCGCGTCGTTCTTCCCGGCGATGCGGAAGTGGTGGATCCGGGAAGACTTCGTGTACGGGCTAGGGTCGTACGAGGCTTCCTTTTTCACCGTTAGGCTCGCTTGGAGCTCGAACCTCACCGGGGCCGCGACTACGATACCGTCACGCGCCACGTTCAGGCGAACCGCCACGATTTTTCCGGCCACGGTAGTGGCGTTGAGGTCCCAAGTGATCCGCTGGCTGTTCGCGAGATTTTCCTTCAGCTCCTGGATCAGCACGGCGCCGGTAGCGGCGTCGACTAATTGCAGGTCGTAGACGGTCTTAGTTTTGTTCACGGCGCCGAGATCTTCGAACGTGAGTCGGGAGCGGGCTCCCACCACCGTGAGGCGGAGGTTACCGACCGTTTTCAGGCCAAGCTGGTCTTCCGCATAGGTGGGCACGAGCTTCATTTCCACGCTATACTTACCGCCGCCAAGATCACTCACGAGCGGAGAATAGCTATAGATGGACTTAAGGGCCTTCACCTTCAGGTCGCCATCACTCTCGAGCACGGCACGGAAAGATTCCTTTTCGTTCGCTTCGAGCGTGGCTTCCGCGGGGAATACGAAGGTTACGTCGGCGGCGATCTGGTGATCGTATACCGAGCGCGTCTTCGTTACGCAGCAGCGCTCTTCATCGCGGTATCTCGTGACGGTGCGGGTACGCGCTTCGTCGCGGTATTTCGTAACCGTACGGGTCCGGCGCTCTTGGCGATAGCGCGTAACGGATTGCATGTGGCACTCGCGATTATGCACGGGAACTTGCGTGCAACGTTGCTCGTTGTGACAAACGGGACGCGGGGGCGGGGGAGGATTTCCGCCACCACCATGACCGGGGCCACCGCCCCAACCACCGCCACCACCGTGACCAGGCCCGCCTCCGGGGCCACCAGGGCCATGACCGCCGCCACCGGGACCTCCAGGTCCGCCGGGACCATGTCCTCCACCCCAACCGCCGCCACCAGGGCCACCAGGACCTCCGGGGCCTCGACCAGGTCCACCTCCGGGACCGCCGCGTCCAGGACCACCAGGACCTCCCGGCCCATCCGGCATCAAGGCGAGGAGCTTCGCGCTCACGTCTATAATATTATTACAAACGCGCTCCGTCCGGCACTCTTGGCGGTAGCTTACATTATCGGTGCAAACCTGCTCGCTGGTTTGGTAGGGAACATTCTCCCAATAATCTTCGGTGTCTTGGTAGGGAACGCTAACGTAGTAGGTTTCGTCGGCTTCGTAGGGAACCGATACCGTATAGTTGGCCTCGTATTCTTCCGTGCGATAAATGTTTTTGGAAAGTTTCGCGTTCAAACCATCCGACGCGGTTTTGGTGCGCGTGAGATCAGAGCTTGGGCGTTCAGATGGGGCAGCGATTACGGCTCCGGCTACTGCGAGGGCCGACAAAGTGGCGAGAAAGATTTTTTTCATAAAACTCCTGGTGGAAAAAGCGTTGCGAGGGCCGCAAGGCAAGGCTTGTGCCAGGGTGGTTGGGCAGAAATTTGGGGGCAGGGGTATTTCTGGCGAAAAAAATGGAGCCCAAATGGCTCCAGCCGCCCGCTAAAAACTACTGCGGCGGCGCATCATTTGTTTATTGGGCGCTGGTAGCGGGAAGAAGAGCGGGTTCCCCGGAACTAGTACGGGGTGGAGCCGCGCGTTTCGCGGGCTTCATCGGCAGCAACTGCTCAGCCGGAGACATCAGCGGATAAAAAGTGGGGTCGCGGTCGATCCACTCTTTCACCGGCCACTCTTTTTGGGAAATTGATTGGGTCAGGCCAAAGTAGAGAGACTTATAGGTGAGGGGAACTAGTTCCTCAGTTTCCAAAATAGGTTTCCTGGCCGAGGAAAGCAGGGAATCTTCGGTGAGAAACAGCTGGCGCTCTTTTCCGAGTGCCCCAACTACTTCGTTTAGATTCTGCTCACTCCCCGCCAGCAGCACCTGCTGGAACCCACCGGGCGGAAAATCCGCGAAGGAATGCCATTTTTTCTGCTCAAAAATACGGAGCGCATCCTTGGGCATGATTTTTTTCAGGGATTCGGGCAGAGGGGCGTGGGGACTGACGCCCTTCACGTAGACCGGAATTTTGGTCCACTCGGCGAGCAGGAGCAGCTCGCGGATGCGCTCGAGCTTCGGGGCTTTGAAGGAATCGCCGCTGCCCTTGATATGGGCTTCGTCGAATAGATTCAGGACTAGGGCGAGATTGGGTTTTCCGCCGCGCATGGGCTGCAGGAGAGTATCGATGTTTTGGACGGTGGGCGCGGGCGGGGTATCGCTCTCCATCATTTTCGCAACTTCCGGCATATCGGCCATATGCACGCCGGCCATCTCCATGCGGCGGTAAGCGGCGCCAGGACTATGCTCGGAAGAAAATACCGCGTCTTTCTGCAAAGAGACCTGGTAGCCCATTTTCCGCAGCCCGAGCACGGTATGCATCACGCAAACGTCGGTTTCGGAGCCGAGCACGACAAGGTGAGTGACGCCGGAATCCTTGATGGCCTTCACGAAGGGCTTGAGGCCGGTAGCGGCGTAGGTGGTTTTGATAAAAGACTTCCCGTGCTTCGGCAGTACGCGCCTAAGGGTTTCTGGAATATCGTGGTCGCCGGTTTTCTTTCCCTCGTAGGTAATAAAGAAGGGCGTCTTATTTTTTTTGGCGAGCTCGAATACTTTTTTCGTATTGGCCGTTACCTCGGCCATATTTTCATTGGCGGCGGCGGCGAAAAAAGATTTTTGCACGTCGATTACTACGATGCCAACCCGGGGGTGGCCAGGGGCGGCGTGGGAGGCGGAGGAGAGGAGTAGAAAAGCCATGGCCGCGATTTGAACAAAAGATTTCACGTTCCCTCCGAGCTTTCATTGTCCTATTGAAGAGCCAGCTGGCCTACTTAATTGTTGTTTTTGCGGCGATTCATTCGTGAATTTAAAGGCCTACCGCTAGGTGGTATAAATTCGAAACCAATTTAAAATTTGTCGAATGACTGCGTATGGTTAGCGGCTTCCATCAACAATTAAGTAGACCAGGTCTTTAGGGAAGAAAAAATTTCCGCGGCTGACGCAAAAACTCGCGACCGCAGGCGCGCAAGATGGCGAGAATACGCTTGGACGGAATATTATTGGCGCGCACCGCAATGTAAAGAGCGAGAAAAAAGCTCACGCCGAAATTCATGGCTCCAATAAAGAGAATTCCCACAATGGTGAACAAAAGCATGAGCCCGCTAACGTGCGCCCAGCCCAACGATGCGATCGCGAAACTGGCGGAGCCGGTGCTGAGGGTGACGTGGCGTACATCGAGGGGAAGGCCGAAGAAGGAGCCGGCTACCGGCACGAAGGCCAGCGAAAATCCTAGCGCGATGGAAGAGGTCCAGCCCGACAGGTTCTTGGAAATCCGGTGCACGATCTTGTTCAGGCGCTCCGGACCAAATAAATTGGCGAGAAACTGATGGCCCTCGAGTGCCACCGGAATACGGAAATAGATGAACGCGTTTTCCACCCAACCCGCGAATAGGCCCGAGATCCAAAGGAGCACGCCGGTAAGAGCCGCGTAGAAGATCGTGAACGTGGCGATCGGATGCAGCGATTCCAGCGCGTGCTCGGCGTATTCTCCGCCCAGCACGGACCGGCCGAGCCATAGGCGGGAGATCCAGTCGATGGCGATGGCAGTGGGAATCACCGCCAAAATATTTCCCGCCACCGCGGCGAACTGGGAGCGGCTGATCCGGGCCACGAGGTCGATGAAACCCGTCAGGTGGCGGTCTTCACCTTGAAGGCGTAAGCGTTCTGCCAGGGCGGCGGCCGTCATTGCGGGCTGTTTCGTGGCGAGCTTGAAATGGAGGTGGTGCATGAGGATGAAGCAGGAGGAATAGTTCAAGGCGGCGTAGAGGCCGAGCACGAAGGGGGCGAGCGAGGACGGTCCTAAATATTTGAACAGCGCAGTGAAGGCGGTGATGAATCCCCCGCCCACCGCGGCAAAAAACATCGCGCGGTATTCCTCGCGGTTGCCGGTGATATAGTTTTCCCCGGTGGCGCCGGATTTCTCCACGATCTTTTGGGAAAGCAGGTGAAAATTGCTCTTAATCAAGGGAGTGATGCGGTTTTCATCGTGAGTGGCGCGGAGAAAATCGGCGAAAAACAGCCAAGGATCGAAGTTCCCCTCGGAAAAACAAAGCCAGCGCGAGAAGCGCAGCAGAAGCTGGATGCGATCGAGAATGGAATGGGCCGTTTCGAGACTGAACACGATCCCGACGCTCACTCCGTATTGCTCTAGATGGGCACGTACGTCTTCAAGGTATTTTCGCGAATGCGCGATCTCCGTTTTGATATGGTCGTAGCTTTCCTGGAGCTCGGTGCGGTTGCGGCCCGAAAGCAGTTCCGCAAAATAGCGTTCAATGTGCGCCCGCAGGCGGAGCGGCGGAATATCGGCTACGCGGGTTTTTCCCGCGCGCACGGTGATGTCGCGCTGGATGCTTACGGCCGAGAGGCGCACGCAAAGGAAAGAGCAGGCCTCGGCCACGTCACTCATCAGGTGATTCTTTATTTTTTGCTGAATGGGCTCGTCGGAAAAAAAGCATTCCAAGATTTGCGCGCGCTGCTCGGGGGGCAGGTGCCCAATCCACTCGGCATCTTCTTCCCGGCTGAAGATCCGCCCCACCGCGGTATCCATGTTGGATAAATCGCCGTAGGCGGGGAAAAGCCCGCGCACCAGGCGGTCGAGGGCTTCGTGAAAAAAGGCGTAGTTGCTATGCACGCCGGTATCGGAAAAAAGTTTCACGAATGATCCCTGAAGCAGCAGCTGCTGCAGGAGGTGCGAGGTGGAGGCTTTCCATTCCGGATTTTGGCAGATTTTCGCGAGGAGAAATTTGAGGCTGGTCTGGGAGGAGGTGCCGCTTCCGCCCGAAATCCGGATCCACACGAGCACCTGCTCGAGCCAGCGCACGAAGTCTTCGGGGATTCTGGCCTCTTTGGCTTCGTCGAGCAGGAAGGAGATATCGACTTTGCGTCCGCCCTGGCGCGCCACGCGAAGGCGTTCCTGGAAGCGAAAAAGGGCGGAAGATTTATCGGGGTTCATGCAGGAAAGTGTAGCATGCGCATTCCCGGCCGAGAACTGCGTCTGCTACCTGTTCCCGTCAGGTTACTTCACGCTGCTGGCGGCGAGGATCAAGCTTCCTCCCTTGATCATATCGATCACCATGGTGCGATACTTCATGGGCAAAGCGGGGCAGCCGTAGCTGCGGCCTTGCACCACGGCTTTATCTTGCACGTAGTTCGCGCCGTGGATCACGATGGCGCGGGAGAGAGCATTCGAGTTGGTGGAGGAGAGGCCCGAAAGCTTCAGCGAGAGGCCGTGCTTGCCTTGGTAGGTTTCGCGGGTCAGGAATACGCCCACCGAAGAGCGGTGCGATCGTTTGTCGTTACCGAAGGCGGTGGCTTGGCCATTTTTTTTCGCTTCGGAGCCTTTGCCGTTGGCCACGTAGGTTCTCCATACGGCGCCCGATTTCATGTCGATGATATAAAAACGTTTCTGAGTGGAGGGCTGGCTGTAGTCGATTACGGTCAGGTAGCGGGGGTTCTTAATATCTTTTAAGCGGGTATGGTATTCCACGATGGCTTTTGCCAGCAGCTTGCCCGGAATTATTTTTTTGGGATCAAGATTGCGATAGTGATCGAGAATGGCCTGGTTTGGATTGGCTAAGACAGCGGGGCGTGGGGCGGGCAGCGGTACCGCTTCGGGGGCCGGGGCGGCGGTTGCTTCCGCGGCGGGAGAGCCGGCGGCTACGGCGGCCGGGAGTTCGGTGGCCTGGGCCAAGGTGGTAAGGGAAAGCATCATCGCGGAAACCAAGAGAACGTGTTTCATGCAGACCTCATTTCGGCGCATAACATATCAAATTACTCGGGTATTGGGAAGCGGTTTTTTGCCTCAAGCTACCGATATATTTGATTTGGGTGAAAATGAGCCCAGAAAACCCCAAAAAATGACCCTTGGTTTCCATGGTAAACTAAGAGCTCCTTTCCGACGACTATGACCGGATCTCGGCACTGCAGTCGGAGCTGCGAAAGAATCATCATCGTATCGAACTACTCGTAGCGAAGGGCCTCGATCGGGTGAAGGAGCGAGGCCTTGCGGGCGGGATAAATCCCGAACACGATGCCGATGGCGGAAGAAAACGTGAAGGCCAGCGCCACCGATTGGGGCGAAACCGAGGTGGCCCATCCCGCCACTTGCCCCAGCAGAATGGTGATCAGCCAGCCTAAGAGAATTCCGGCGAGCCCGCCGATCACGCTGATCACGATCGACTCGGCCAAAAACTGCAGCAGAATATCTTGGCGCCGGGCCCCGATCGCCTTTCGCAGGCCGATTTCCTTGGTTCGCTCCGTAACCGAAACCAGCATGATATTCATGATCCCGATTCCGCCCACTAGCAACGAAATGGCGGCGATTGAAGCCAGCAGTAGCCCCATGGTTTTGCTGCTCTCGGTGAGGGCGGCCTGAATCTCCGCCATATTTCTCACCTGAAAAGCTGCGTCCTGCTGCGAGGGCGGCACGCGGTGGCGGGAGTAGAGGGTGTCCATCACGGCTTCCTGGGTATCTTCAATTTCCGTGGCTTCTTTGACCTCCACGTCGATGGAATCCACGTAGTCTTTTCCGAGCAGGCGGTGCATAGCCGTATAAAGCGGGATCACCACCACGTCGTCTTCGTCGCGAAATCCGGTGGCGCCTTTTTCCGGCAAAACCCCGATAATCTGGAAGCTCACTTTATTGAGGCGGATCAATTCGCCCACGGGATTGGCGCTGCCGAATAGCTCGCGCACCACCGTGGCGCCCACCACGGCCACGCGGGCGCGCAGGCGATTTTCTTCCTCGGTAAAAAATCTGCCCACGGTGGGCAGGGCGGATTTCATGGTGGCGTAGTTTTGCCCGGCACCGATCGCCTGGGAGCTCCAATTCTTATTGAGGTGGGTAACCTGGATGCGGCCCGAAACGGTGGGAGATACGGCGCGGACCGTAGGAATTTTTTCAATGGCGCCGGCATCCTCGGGGCTGAGCCGCGTGGTAGCGCCCGCTTCCTGGGAAACCCCGCCCACGCGTTGCGCGCCCGCGCGCACCACGAGAAGATTCGAGCCGAGGGAAGTGAGCTGGCTTTCGATGGCTTTTTGCGCGCCCTTGCCGATCGCCATCATGGCCACCACCGCCGCCACGCCGATGAGGATGCCGAGCATGGAAAGCGCGGTGCGCACTTTATTGCCCGCGAGGGTTTTGTATCCCTGCCGGAAATATTCCAGGATTTCGAATCCCGTAATATTCTTCGCCGCGGGCGCCGCGGTCGTTTCTTTCACGGGCGCTGCTTTCTTCAGCGGAGCGTGGCGCTCGTCAACCTGCACCACGCCGTCGCGCAGCCGCACCAGCCGCTTTGCTTTCTGCGCCACTTCTTCCTCGTGGGTAACCACGATCACCGTGATTCCCTGGTCGTTCAGCTCCTGGAGCGCGCGCATGATCTCCTCTTGGCTCACCGAATCCAGGTTTCCCGTGGGCTCGTCGGCCAGGATCATGCGCGGCTGGTTGATGAGCGCACGCGCGATGGCCACGCGCTGCTGCTGCCCGCCCGAGAGCTCGTTGGGCCGGTGATCCATGCGGCTGCCGAGCCCTACTTGAGCCATGAGCTTTTTGGAGCGCTCCTCGCCATTCTCTTTTTTTGAATAGAGAAGGGGGAGCGCCACGTTTTCCACCGCGTTGAGGCGGGGAAGCAAATTAAATTGCTGGAAGATGAAGCCGATCTCATCGCGACGGAGCACGGCGAGCTCATCTTCCGAAAGCCGGGAAACTTCGCGGCCATTGAGCAGGTAGGAGCCCGATTCGGGCACGTCGAGCAGGCCGAGGATATGAGTCAGGGTGGATTTTCCGCTCCCGGAAGGTCCCATGATCGCCACGAAGTCGCCGTCTTCGATCACCAAATTGATCCCGCGCAGGGCGTGCACCACGTTGTCGCCCATGCGGTAGGATTTTTTGATGTCGCGGATTTCGATCATGCCCTAGCGCCTGCTTCCCGAATTTTTTCCGCCGCTGGGGCGCTTGTTGAAGGGACTGAACGGGCTGCTTCCCTGGGATGATTTCTTTCCGAGCTCGAGCTGGGCGGCCAGAACTTTATCGCCCTCTTCCAATCCTTCGAGAATTTCGGTTCGTTTTCCATCGGTGAGGCCGATCTTCACGGGCTTTTCTACCGGGCCATTCGGCGAGGGTACCATCACGGCGAATCCGCGCTCGGCGGATTTTAGCACTTCGCTGGGTACCACGAGGGCGCCGTTTTTCGATTCCGTCACGAAGGAGACGCTCGCCGTCATCCCGGCGCGCATATATTCGGGAGTGGAATCGGGGAGCACGTCCACCACGTAGGTGGTCACGTTATTCACCGTTTTCGCTTCGAACGCGATTTGGTCCACCTTCGCCGGCATTTCTTTTCCGGGATACGCGTCGAGGGTGATGGTGGCGGATTCCTTCAGGCGCACTTGCGCGATATCGGTTTCATCCACCTGCGCTTTCACGGTGAGCCGGTCCGACATCACGAGAATTGCGTCGGTGCCGGTGAAGGTTTGGCCGGGCTCCACGCTGCGCAAGATCAAGGTTCCGGAAATAGGGGCGATCACCGGAGTGGGGCGGTACATCTCGGTCCACTTCGCTACTTCTTCTTCACCGCGCGAGCGGGCGGCGTCGAGTAGCGCGGCTCTTTCGGTGGAGCTCATCCAAGCGAGGATCTGGCCTTTACGCACTTTATCGCCTTCCTTCACCAGCACGCTTTCCATTCTGCCGGCGATGGGCGCCTTGATTTCCAGCCGGTTCTCGGGCTGCACGGTGCCGGTGGCGGAGATCGAAGTAGAAAGATCGCCGCGCTCTACGATTACCTCGCGGTAGCTGACGGCGGGAACGCGATTTGATTTCCAGTAGTAGAAACCTCCACCCATTAAAATCAGGACGGCCAGAATTCCCAGCCAGTATTTTGCTTTCACTGCAGTACCCCTTTTCCCTGAGCCTGTTCCCAGGCGGCCTCGGCCACCACGCGGGCGCGCTTGCTCTGAAGGTGCGTTTTTTGCCTGGTGATGAGGTCGTTCTCGATCGTGTCCCAGTCCTCGAAGGATAGGAGGCCGTTATTGTATTTCGTGCGGGCAATCTCCGCTCTCACCGTGGCGGCGTTGCGGAAGCCTTCGTCCACTTTCAGTTTCGCCGCCGCTTCCTGATAGGCGGTGAAGGCCTGCGTGAGCTCCGCGGTCTGGGAGCGGCCGCTATCCTCGGCGCGCAGGGAGGCGGCCTCCCAGGTGGCGGCGGCGGCCTTGGTGGCGTAGAGATCACGGCCCCCGTTGAAGAAGGGAAAGGTGAGGGTCAGGCCGGTTTGCCAGCGGTTGGGAGCTTGCGGGAAGAAAGTATTGCTGCTGCGGCCGAAGGTTCCGCTGAGATCGAGACTGGGGAAAAAGCCCGATTTTGCGATCCCGATGCCGGCGTTCGCGGCCGCTTCCTGGGCGCGTGCTTGCAGGTAAGTGGGGGAGGCCAATGCGATTGGCTGAAAGTTTGAGATTTCCCCTGGCTCGGCCACCGGCACGGCGCCGGTAATGATGAGTGCATCGTCCGGCTCCATTCCGAGGGTGCGGCTGAAGTCGGCGCCGGTAGAGCGTTTGGTATTTTCCGCTTGCAGGCCGTCGAACTCCGCCTGGGAAAGATAAGACTGCGAGAGCAGTACCGAGCCCTTATTTTCTCTGCCACTTTCGAAGCGAAGCTGCACGAGCCGCAGGTTGTCGCGGCGGCGCTTGATGATTTCCTGGGTAAGGGCGCGGTATTCCTGCGCGTAGAGCAAGCCTTCGAAGGAAGTTTTCAGCTCGTAACTTAGGCGGGCCTTCACGGCTTGCGCTTCGGCCTCGGCCGCCGCGGTATTGGCTTCGGCCTGCCTCACCCGGGCGGCATCCTGAAAACCGGCAAACAAATTTTGTGAACCCGTGAGGGTGGCTGCATACGAATTCGAGGGGGGAAGGGAAGTATTGCCGCTGACGGAATTGGCACGAGTGGCGCTAAGGCTTCCGGTAACTTTGGGCAAGAACCCGGCCCGTGCCGATCCCACTTGGGCGGCATTGGCTCGCAGCGTGGCCTCCGCGGCGCTAAGCTCGGGATTGTTTTTTTGCGCCAGCGCCACGGCTTCTTGCCAGGAGATCGTCTGTGCCTGGGCGGGGAGAGTGATCAGCAATAAAGTTACGACGAACATACATCCTCCTGCTTAACTCTTCGATTATATAGCCAGGAGGTGGAAAAAGTGTGGAATTCAGGGAGGCTCCCAGCTGCCATCTCCTTGCATCTCCAGCGCTTTTCCGGTACTTGACAAGTAGCGTCAAATATTGTTAAATTATATTAACAAGGATGTTCCCAGTTGCCAGGAGGCGCTATGTCGGTTCAATCATGGAAATCATTCTGGTTTTGGCTGGTTCTCTGCTTATGCGCGCCCTTGCTCACGGGGTGCGAACTGCCCACCTCGGTAGAAGCGGGAAATTCCACGGTTACCGTCGATAATGCCCGTATCTCCACGGATCCCCAGGTTTCTAACCCGGTTTGTAACCCGCTCGGCGGCACCACTTCGATCGGCGGACAGCACGGCCTTAAGGCCGATTTATACTATCTAGATTCCAGTTTACCTCATTACGACAACGTGACCGACTATCTAACCAACGGCACCAAGCTCGACGCCACACTCTTCTTCGATCAGGTGAACGTGCCCACGCGTCCCTTCGATTCGGGATTCATCACCACGCAGGGCTCGGTGATCACCACGCCCCAGGGCAATACGCTCTACGAGTGGTTCGCCATCGATTTCAACACGATCCTGAAGCTGGCCGCCGGCGATACCGCGGGCGATAAACAATTCGCCCTGCTTGCCGACGACGGCGCCGTGCTCGAGCAAAAAGTAAATGACCACTGGGAGACGGTGGTAGACAACGACGGAACGCACGGCACGAAATTCGTGGTGGCCCGCGCGCCGGTGAGCCTTAACGCCCAGAGCGCGCTGAATTTACGTCTGCGCTACTACCAGGGCCCGCGCTTTCACATCGCCGCCGTGCTGATGTGGCGTGATTGGCCCACGGCCCACGGCGCGTGGCTTGATCCGGCCGACGGACAAGCCGGCAATGATATGTACTTCGATTCCACGCATAGCCCTTCGGTGGCAAAATCCGCATACAATAATCTTTTAGCCCGGGGATGGAAGCCCATTCCCGCCGCGAACTTTTTCCTGACGAATGGCACCACGGTGAATCCTTGCCCCCCGGATCCCGTGGCCACCAATACCAGCACCAGCACTTCCACGAGCACGACCACCTCTACGAGTACCTCTACCAGCACGGCCACGCTCGCGATCACAGCGTTCGACGGAGTGACCTCGGCCGATAGCGCCGATCTCATCTGGCAAACCGAGGGCGTGCCGGCCGACGGAAAGGTCTATTGGGGACTCAGCAGCGCCCAGCTCGATAACGTGGTGGTGGAAAGCGGAAGCACGAATACGGTGCACCAGGTGCACGTGGGCAGCCTGCAAGGGGCCACGCAATATTTCTTCCAGGCGGAATCCACGGATTCTGCGGGCAATACCATCAAAAGCAGTATCCTGCGCAAGGTAACGAAGTAATCTAGTTTCCCAAGACCTAGATTATGGGAGGCCGCTCTTAAGGAGTGGTCTCTTTCTATTTCCGTGGGTAAAATTAGGGAGAGGTAATCATGATGCGTCTCCGAATTTCCCTTCTCGCCCTTTGTTCTCTTTTTCTGCTGAGCGAGCTCGCGCAGGCGAAGCCGGCGCAGGTGCTGCTCATTCGTCACGGCGAGAAGCCGGAAGGGGAAGAGGGCCGCGAGCTTTCCGAGCGCGGCTGGGAGCGCGCCCGCGCCCTGCCGAAATTATTTCAGCGCGCGGAATTCAGCCAGCACGGGGCACCGGTGGCGTTGGTGGGCATGGCTCCCAAGAAAAAGAAAAAGGGTTCGATCCGCGCGCTCCAAACCCTGAAATACGTGTCGGAAGAGATGCATCTCGCCGTGAATTCCGCTTATACCGACGAGGACGTTTCGGAAATGGTGAGCCACGTGAACGAGACGGCCGCCTACGATGGAAAATTCGTGGTGATTTGCTGGAACCACGACAGCATGAAGGATATCGCCAAAGCGTTCGGGGTGAAAAAAGCGCCGAAAATGCCGGGGGAATCCTACGACCGCGCCTGGCTGATCACGCCCCAAGAGCATGGTCCCTCGCTTTTGCAAGACTTACCGGAAAAATTATTGGCCGGCGATAGCGAGCAATAGCCGAAGCTTTGGGTAAAAATATACCCGTCGCCCACTCCAAATCCTGACAGGAAAAGACAGCGTCTGTCATCGGCTGATGCTGCGTAAATCCGCTTGTCCGCTCCATTTTTCCTCTCTACCTTTTAGGGAGTCAATCAGGGGGTGGAAATGAAACGGAAACTATTAGGGGTCTCGGTTCTAAGCCTACTGCTAAGTTTTTGGTTCGCGGCTTCCGCCGTGGCGATTCCGGTGGAAGTGGGCAACGCGCCCGAAAACGACCTCGCGCTCACGCTGAAAGCCATCTCCGGCGCCAAGAGAAATCTTTTCATCAATATCTACGAATTCACCTCGGATCCGATTGCCGATGCCATCGAGGAGAGGATTCAGGCCGGCGTGAACGTAGAGATCCTCGCGGAGAATCAACCAGTAGGCGGCCTCTCGAAAGAGGGCAGGGCAGTGCAGGCGCG
Source organism: Bacteriovoracia bacterium (assembly GCA_050246755.1). Lineage (GTDB taxonomy): Bacteria > Bdellovibrionota > UBA1018 > CAIPTA01 > CAIPTA01 > JAKFYM01. The sequence continues at coordinate 5,402 of JBFWVL010000001.1, read as the reverse complement.
CTTGGTGGCCGCCATGAAACAAGCCAGCGGCAACGATCATTTTTACGTGATGAGCTCCCACGCTACTTTGGCAAAGCGCCGCTTCCGTTTTGACCACGGCAAGTACGCCGTGGTCGACAATGAAGCCGTGCTCATCGGCTCGGAAAATTATTCTCCCTCGGGACATCCTGCGCCCGGCACCAAGGGAAATCGCGGCTGGGAAGTGATCGTGCGCGACCGCAATCTGGCCCAGGATTTCTCAGGCCTATTTTCGTCCGACACGAGCCTCGCCCACGGGGACGTGATGGACCTCGCGGAGGCAAAATCGGCCGCGATGAAGATGCTTCTTCCCGAAGAAAAAACGTTTTCGCCCGAGCCTGGCCTTGTGGCTACGGCCGTGCAGAAAATTACGGCTCCGGAAAATAGCGAAACGGCTCTTCTGGCGCTGCTGAATTCGGCGCGTCTTTCCATCGATATCGAGCAAATGATGTTCAGTTCGGATTGGGGCGACCGCAGTTCTTCGCTCTTCGACGCCGTGGTAGCGGCCGCCAAGCGAGGCGTGAAGGTGCGGGTATTACTGAACGACGAGAGCGTGTTCAATCATTCCAAGGAACCCACGAAATCGAAAAATCAGCCCACGGTGGATGCGCTCAATGCGCTTGGCGGCCAGGGATATAGGGTGGAGGCCAGGATCGCGAATTTAAAAGCGATGGGAGTGGATTATATCCACAACAAGGGATTACTCGTGGACGGGACCAAGACCTTAGTGAGCTCCATCAACTGGGACGAAAATTCCGTTCTGAGCAACCGCGAGACGGCCGTGCTGATTACCGGCGATTCGGTATGCCAATATTTTTCGGCGCTCTTTCAGCGTGATTGGGCTGCGAGCGGTGGCATTTGAACCTGGTCTACTTGATTGTTGATGGAAGCGGCTAACCACGCGCAGTCCTTCGACAATTTTTTAAAATGGTTTCTAATCTATACCAGTTGGAGCTAGGTTTGCGAATTCACGAGCGAATCGCCCGAAAAACAACAATCAAGTAGACCAGCTAGCGCTTGCACCGGAAGACGAGCGGTGATAAATCTCAACGCGGCGCATTATAACTACGATTTGAGGCTCACCATGAACGCTAAAATATTGCTGCTTGTTGCCCTCGCCTGCGTGCTCAGCGCGTGCGGGAAAGACGAAGAAAAAACTGCCGGAGAAGCCGGAGCGGCTGCCGTGGTGGTGCAGAATCGTGATTTTAAGAGCATCACCGGAGTTTCTGCGGCGGCCGAGGCACAAAATGCCTGCCCTTACGAGGAGCTTGCCGGTTCTTATAAAATCGGTTCGAGTGAATGCACCCTGAACGGAAACAAGGCGGCGTTGGATAACTTTTTGGTGCCAACCCGTTACTCGATATTTTCTTACGAAGCGGATCCCAGCACCAACCGGGATCCCCAAAAGGGCGGGGTGGAAATAAAATTCACCGGCGACGGGCAGGAAGTGCAGCCGCTTGCGCTCGATTTTCCAAAAGTGCAGAACGCCGCGAGCGCAAAAAAAATGGGAGTGCAGTGTACTTCCGATCCGGCCAACGGAAATCTGATCTTATTTCATGCGTGCGTAGGCGGAAGCGTAACCGGGCGCTGCTTTTACTCCATCGTGCAGAAAGATGATAAGCTCACGGCCGTCGTGAGCCAGGTGAAAGGCGGGCTGCAGTACGTGTGCCGCTCCAAATTGAGAAAAGTGGAAACCGTGGAACAATAAAAAACCGCAGGTGGAAAAACCACCCGCGGTTTTGATTCTGATACGAATTAATTATTTATCAGAATGCTCGAGCTTGTTTCCGGCGTTATAAATGGCCTTACCGGTTTTAGGCAAACCAGCATTAGACATTTTCTCTCCTAAGCGTTCGATTTTGTCGCCGGCTTTATGGCGAAGGGTTTCTTTTTCCGATTTATTGTCGAATTTTTTCTTTTGGTCCATACGCTCTCCTGTTTTGGTTCCAGTAGCGGCCAAAATGGCCAGCTATTCCCGATCACGCAAGATCCATTCCTAGCGTTTTACGGCACCTGGGCTACCCACCCGGGGCTTCTTTCCACAAAAACGGGAATTTTAGGTTGCCCGCAAAATCGCCGCGAACGTAAAGTATTCTTGCTAAGCTCAAAACCCAACGCGGTATTTCACGAGGTTTCCATGCTTTTTTTCCTGCTCTTTTTTTCGCCAGACGCAGCGGCGGCAATTTTTACCGACTTCGGCACCTACCCTCTGAAGGCGGAATGGAAAGAAGTTTCACCGGCCGCGGTTACGCTGGCGGACGCCCGCTATGAATACGCGATGTCGTTCAGCGCCTATGAGAATGGAAGCGAAAAGCCTAAATTCACCAGCGAGACCAACCAAAGCATACGCTGGAAAAAAATGCCGGCGGAAGAAGGCGTGGACCATTTCGAGATGGTCTACGAGGCCTACCGTACGCGCTCCAAAATGGAATTGATGCCGGGAATGGATCCCCACGTTACTGCGCAGGATCTTTCCCTATATCTCAGCGCCAAACCGCTCAGCGTCAGCGGTAGCGGAGGACAACCGAAAAAAATCGACAACCTCGAAGCCGTGCGGGCCCAGCTCGCCGCGGAGGTGAAGGATCCCGCAGCGCGGCAGGCGCTGCTGATGACCTTCCGCGAGGAAGTGGTGCTCGACGGCATGAAGGGACTCTTGCAGGACTATACTTGTATTCCCGGCGCCGGGAATAAAGCGATCGGGGCGGTATGGAAGGGCCAGCTCGATACTGCGAGCATGAAGCTTTCTTTCGACTGTAAGTTCGATGGGTGGGCCGAAGCCGGGGGAGTAAAGGTGATGTCCATCGGGATCACGCTGGCCAAGTCGCGGCAGGTTTCGAAGCTTCCCTCGGGCGCCACGGCAAACGTGGAGACGGAAGGCGCGGGCACGCTCTACTTCGAGCCTAAATCCAAAGAGTCCCTTACGAAGATGGAGCTGACCATCAGCGAGCTCGGCCAGAATAAAGGGAAAAACTTTTCTAAGCTAAAGACCTCCACCCACGCTAGGGCTCTCTAGTGGGCGATTTTTCCTCTCTCTTCACGCAGGACCGGGAAATTTTCTTCCTGAATGCGGGAACCCAGTCGCGCACGCCCTTGGCGGTGCTCGACTGGATGCGGAGTGCCCGTGATCGCTCGGAAATGAACCCGACCAAGGCGATGGTGCAGAGTTTTCCCGCGCTCTGGGAAGTGCAGAAGCGCTTGGCGGTTTTTTTGGGCGCCGAACCGGCGGATTTATTTCTCCGTGCGAACGTGACGGCGGCCTTCAACGATTTTCTGTTTGCCCTGCCGATGGCAGCCGGCGCGGAAATTCTGACGAACGATCACGAATACGGGGCGATCTCGAATTTGGCGCGATGGCGCGCGCAGCAAGAGCGCCTGGGCTTCCGTTCCTTTGCTCTACCCATGCATCCCGCCGGCGACGACGCCGTGGTGGCCGCATGCCTAGCCGCCCTGAAGCCGGAGACGAAGGTATTTCTCATCAGCCATGTGGCCACCGGCACCGGGGCCGTGCTTCCGATCGCAAAGATAGCGGAGTCGCTGCGCGAGCGCGGAATTGCGGTGCTGGTAGACGGAGCGCATGCGGTGGGGGCCTTGCCGCTGGCCCTCCGTGAGCTAGGCGCCGTTGATTTTTACGGGGGTAATTTTCATAAATGGTTTCTTGGCCCGGCGGGAACGGGATTTGGCTGGGTGAACCCGCGCTGGCGAGGGAAGCTGGAGTGGAAATTTGGGGGATGGGGGAGCTTTGGCATCCCTCCTTCCTACGGAACGTTCGGTGAGGGAGATGCCGAGGCGGCACTCCGGCTAATGCCGGGCACGATCGACCCAATTCCTTTTTTGGCGCTCGGTACCGTGCTGGATTTTTGGCAGGAAAAGGGAGCGGAGAAAATCCGCGCGCAGCAAAGAAAGTGGCGCGATCTAGCTGCGAGCCTGGCGGAGACGCAGGGCTGGGTGCGGGCTTGCCCCAGCGAACCTGGCAGGATGGGGCCGCTGGTCAGCTTTGCACGGCCGGTGGGCTGGGGAGACGGCCCGGCGATCGAGCTGGCCACCAGGATCTATCGCGAATGTAACGTGCAGCTGGCGCTCCCACAGGTTGGGAATAAACCCCTCGTGCGCCTTTCCCCCGGCGTGTATTCCAGGGAAAACGAGGTAGAAGAGGGGATGTCCCGTCTGATGAAGTTCTCTGTTTAAACTTCGCTATTAGATAGGATATATTTTCGGGAAGGGGTGCCAAGGATGCGCGTATTTCAGGCGAGATTTTTTATTCTGAGTGTTCTGCTATTGGCCGGCTGCGGGCCTTCCACGAAGCAAGACCCTGAGCTCACCCAGGGCGGCGGTAAAAAACAGGCTCCCGCTCCTAGCGGACCATGCCAAGGGAACTATTCGCCCATTTCTCTTTTTGTTCCGGGCGCCCTTCCTATAACGGATGCCGAAAACCTCCCCGCCGGCACGTACCAAAATAGAGGCGTGGAATACTTCGCCCGGGAAGACCGCGATAATAACCTTTCGCAGCAAGTGCATTACCAGGAAATATTTTTCGATCAGTCCGGCATTTTGCAGCCCGTATGTTCCACGGTCATCAATAGTACCGAATCCTCGGAGTACGGGTTTCCCGTGATGAGTCTCCTGACCATTTCCGCTGCGGGGGTGAAATCGCGCGTGGATACCACCTACCTGATCCAAAGCTATCGCGGCCGCTACCAAAGCAGCCGCATGGTGTCTGGCGCACCGGTCGCTAGCGGCCTCGCGGGCTTTTTGGCTAAATTCACCAATGCTCGCCTTTATCAAACCGGTATGTATGCCTACGAGATCCACGGTGAGGTGAGGGAGTTCACACCCAAAGGATCGGTCCTAAAGCTGGTGCTTCAACGTATTGCTTTCACGCCGGCTCCGCCGCCCGTCACGAACTAGCCGCGATGCTTCAAGCCCACGGCGCTTATTTTCTCGCCCTAGCGGCCGCGATCCTTTTTTCGGGCGCGAGCGTGATCTTCGCCCGCTTCAGCGTTTCCCATTCCGCGCTATGGATGAACCTCGTGAAGAACTGCGTGGCGGGTTCGGCTTTTCTCGTGGCGGCCGTGGTGTCTGTATTTTTGCTGGGAGAAAAACTCTCCGATCTTTCGGGAGCCTCGGCGGGTCTCTTCTTTCTGAGCGGTCTCGTGGGCTTGGCGGTGGGGGACTACTTTCTTTTCCGCGGCTACCAGCGCCTCGGATCCGCGCGCACGATCATGGTATTCAGCCTCTCTCCCTTATTCCTCACCCTCGAGGGCTTTTTCTTTTTCGGCCAAGGCCTCAGCCGCTACAAATTTCTCGCCATCCTTCTCATGATGGCTTGCGTATGGACGATCAGCTTCGAAAATTTCCGGGAGCGGGGGGAGTGGGAATGGCACGGA